>NZ_CP124526.1:0-3141819 GCF_029953575.1 Psychrobacter maritimus
TGGCGCATATGCTGATTGATGCGGATAAAGCGATCTTGTTTATTGATAATAATAAAGTCAGCGCTGACATTGAAAAAGCTCTAAAAGACAGCGGTATCACGCTTGCTGATTATGAAGCAGTGCAAGAAGCATTGGCTACATTAACGCCAGAAGATTTATTATTGCTAGACCCAAGTAAAGTCGCAGTCGGTACGCTATCGAAAATGGCGGACGATGTTGGCTTTATCGAGCAAATGGCACCAAGTACTTTGCTTAAATCAGTTAAATCTGACGCTGATATCGATCATGTACGTGAAGCCATGCGTCAAGATGGTGCCGCGTTAAGTGAATTCTTCGCTACATTTGAGCAGCGTCTAGCAGCCGGCGAGCGTTTAAGTGAGCTTGACGTCGATAGTATGCTCATCGAAGCACGCAGTCAGCAGCCGCATTATGTCTCGCCAAGCTTTCCAACGATTGCAGGCTTTAATGAAAACGGTGCACTGCCGCATTACCGCGCGACGCCAGAAAAATTCAGCTACCTTGATGTTAATGAAGGCGAAGGTGGATTATTGCTGATTGACTCAGGCGCCCAGTATCAAAACGGTACTACCGATATCACCCGTGTGGTCGGTATTGGCAAAGTAAGTTCTGAGCATAAACGTGACTTTACCACCGTGCTAAAAGCCCATATTGCGTTGGCAAAAGCACACTTCCCTGATGGCATTGCTTCACCACTTATCGATGCGATTTGCCGTGCGCCATTATGGCAGGCACAAATGGATTATGGTCATGGTACCGGACATGGTGTTGGTTACTTCTTAAATGTGCATGAAGGCCCACAAGTCATTGCTTATAGTGCCAGTACGCCAAAAGAGCGCGCCATGAAAGTAGGCATGATATCCAGTAATGAGCCAGGTTTATACCGTGAAGGTAAGTGGGGTATTCGTATTGAAAACTTAGTGGTCAATATGCCAGTGGCGAGTCCGACTGAGACTGAGTTTGGCAAATTCTTAAACTTTGAGACCATCACTTATTGCCCAATCGATACGCGTTTGATTGAGCCTGCACTACTAACCCAAGTAGAGATAGATTGGTTGAATAATTATCATAGCCAAGTTTATGCCGAGCTAAAAGACCGCGTTGACGGTGCAGCACTTGAATGGTTAACCGAGCGTACAAAAGCTATCTAAAATAAAAGCTTATATTCTTGAATTTAAAACAAAAAAAGCCCCGTAAATTTACGGGGCTTTTACCATTTTAGAGATTCACTGCTAGAGATTTATTGCTATCGATTTATGAACGGATAGCAATATTTAGCTTTTTTACGATTCTTTATTAGTTTCTACTTTATCTTCACTTAAATTTTGAGTCATCTCCGCTCGTAACCAAGATTTTAAGTTTTCAGACATCAGCATCATTTGTTCACTAAGATAATCATCAATTTGCATTTCAAGCTCACGGATTAGCTCTTGATGGGTGGTATTTAGCTTTGCATCTTTTAATGCCAGCTTGATGGCGGCGCTGGCTTTATCATTGATTGTTTTAATGCTGCTATCTTCTTTAATGCGCTTATCATTAGCAATATGGCTATCGCTAATTGCATTGCCGCTAATCGTATTGGCATGCTCACTGACAGTTTTATTTTCAGAGCTAGCACTAGAGTCGTTATTAACATCAGTTTTTACGGCATTTGATGGTTCAGTAGGCTGAGCTTTAGCAGTATTGCTATCAGCGCTATTATCAACCTTATCTACGCTTGGCGCTGTGACCTTGCTAGTGTCATTAGCATGAGTGATAGCAGTTTTAGCATCAAGATTGTTTTTATCTGAACTGTTTTTATCCGCTGCTAATGGCTCATTTTTCTGTGGTGCTTGTTGCGCTACTTCTGCTTCTGCTTCTTCACGCAATCGGGTTTCTTCTTCTATCTTAGCCTCTGCTTTACGCTTGGCTTCTTCTGCCGCTTGTATTTTTTGTTGTTCTTCTAGCCGTTCTTTTTCAGCAGTAGCACGCGCTTGGGCTTGTTTGTCTGCGATGGCTTTGGCAATGGCTTGCTCGGCGTCATGATTCTCATAAAGATTGTCAAGATGCGCGTCTAAGTCGTGGGTGCTAAAAACAAAGCTCTCAAATGGCGTCTCTGTTTGCAGTAAGGTGGTGATGTCTTTTAGCTCTTGGGTGATTGCCGCGCGTATAGGCTCAGGTGCACACGTCCAGCGTTGATAAAACTGATGGGAAAATGAGTAGCTTGACATGGTATCTTCCATAAATGTTCCAAAAATTACCCCTTATCATACGCAAGTACGATAAGGGGCTGCAAGTGGACAAACGTAGTAAATCTGACACCAAGGTTACAACGGCGACTATCAAAAGCTTTTTGGCGCTGTTTCTGGTATTTCTTTTAGCTTTAGGGTTGTACCGGCCAACGGGCAAATATCAATGAGCCGTTAGTGCCGCCAAAGCCAAAGCTGTTAGACACCGCATATTGTAAGTTCTCAACTTTGCGTGATTGATTGGCAACATAATCAAGATTACAGTTGTCCTCGACATTGTCCAAATTAATGGTCGGCGGTACATGCTGATGCTGTAGGGCAAGGACGGTAAATATCGCCTCAACACCACCAGCGGCACCCAATAAATGACCAGTCATGGATTTGGTAGAGCTGACCAATATGCTGTCTTTCACTGGCGCAAAGACGGTTTCAATGGCAATAGATTCGGCGACATCGCCAGCTGGGGTACTGGTCCCATGGGCGTTGACGTAGCCAACTGCGGCAGGCTCGATACCGGCATCGTTTAAGGCATTGCGCATGGCCCGTGCCGCACCGCTACCATCTTCTGGTGGTGCGGTAATGTGGCTGGCATCATCACTCATACCAAAGCCAACCAGTTCAGCCAATATCGTTGCTCCGCGCGCTTTAGCATGGGCAAGGCTTTCAAGCACGACGACACCAGCGCCATCTCCAAGCACAAAACCATCACGGTCTTTATCAAAAGGACGTGAGGCTTTGGTTGGTTCGTCATTGCGAGTTGAGAGGGCATGCATCGCCCCAAAACCTGATATACCAAGTGGGCTTGAGCCTTTTTCACTACCACCTGCTAGCATCACATCGACATCACCATACGCAATCAAGCGTGCGGCAATCCCTATTGCATGGGTCGCGGTGGTACAAGCAGTCGAGGTCGCAAGGTTTGGACCTTTTAAAGTGTGTTTAATCGCAACCAAACCTGCTGCCATATTGACGATAGAACCAGGGATGATAAAAGGCGACACTTTCAGCGCGCCTTTTTCACGTAGGGTGTCGCGACTGTTTTCAATGGTTTGGATACCACCAATGCCTGAACCCAAAATCACCCCAAAGCGCTCTTGGTCGACATTTTGCACAGGCGCATCAGCAGCGCTGACTTCATCGATAAAGCCGGCATTTTTCAATGCCATAGCAGACGCTGCAACGGCATAATGCATAAACTCATCATAGCGGCGCGCGTCTTTGGCATTCATATATTGCTTAGCATCGAAGTCTTTGACCACGCCGGCAATTCGCGCCCGATAGTCAGTCGCATCAAAATGGGTAATTGGCGCGATACCGCTCTCGCCATTAAGCAGGCTTGCCCATGAGCTTTCGATATCTAATCCCAAAGGCGTCACCGCGCCCATACCGGTGACCACCACGCGCATATCGTCAGAACGCTCGTAGTGCGGTGGTTTCTGTCTTGGCTTATATGCCTGTTTGGCAGCAATATCCACGGGAGTATTATTCATCGTTTGCTCGGTAAGTGAGTCGGTCGGTAAACTGCTATGCTGGCTCATGCGCTATATCCTGTACTTACGGTCCTAAGAGGATGTTATTTCAAAAGCCATTATAAAACACATAAGTGTACGTATGTAAACTAAAATTTGACCAATCAGGCAAAACAAACCTGACCCAGTACAACGCCTTTACTTGCGCCAGTTACAGCTGGCAAGTTACCGGTTTCGCCCATTAGGGTTTGCCGTGCCAACCATGCAAAGGCAACGGCTTCGACCCAAGCGGGATTCAGTCCTAAGCTGGCAGTGGTTTCTACGCTGCAATGGGGCAGATGTGCTTGTAAGCGCGTCATTAAATAGTCATTTAACGCACCGCCACCGCAGACGTAAACCGAGCTATTTTCTTGTGCATTAATAAACATATTGATTTGCATACTGGCACTCATGGCGGTCAATTCGGTGAGCGTTGCCTGTACATCGGCTGATGAATAGCGAATATGAGCAGATGCTTGGTCAAATTTTTGCAGCTCGCTTTGTAGCCATGCTAAGTTAAAGTCTTCACGCCCTGTGCTTTTTGGATAGGTTCGCGCAAAAAACGGATGTTCTATCAGCTGGTTAAGTAGCGGCTCAACGACTTGTCCTGACTGCGCCCATGCGCCACCAGCGTCATAATCTTTATCCGTATGCAACGCCGTCCACGCATCTAATAATAAATTGGCAGGACCCGTATCATAACCAATGACAGGGCTATTATTAACAACAGCATCATTAACAGAACTGTCATTGGCTGGCAAGACCGTAATATTAGCAATACCGCCCAAGTTTAATAACACCCGTGTGCTATCAGGGGCGGCAAATAAAGCTTGGTGAAAGGCAGGTACCAATGGCGCACCTTGACCACCGACGGCCATATCACGACGGCGGAAATCACTGACCACGCTAATACCAGTACGCTCAGCGATGATATTGGCATCGAGCAATTGCAAGCTAAAGCCCATTTGTGGACGATGACGCACGGTTTGACCGTGACAGCCAATCGCTAGCACCGACTCTACATCGGTATTGGACTGCTGCAATAAATTATTGACCACGTCGCTGGCAAATTCAGCATATTCTTTACTAGCCCAGCCGAACCAGTCTAATTCGCTGTTTGGTTCACCCACTGTTGGTACTAATTCTTGCACACCATTAGGCTGACATAAAGCCAATAACACTTCACGCAGGCGCGGCGGGAAATCCTGACTACGAGTTGCTAACAGTCGCATCGGTTGTTGAGTGTTTTCTTCACCACCGAATTGACAAAGCACGGCGTCCATACCGTCTAAGCTGGTGCCAGACATCATGCCAATATATAAGCCATCATCGAAGTTTTCAAACACCGTTTGCTCAAGCGCATCGGTCAAGGTGGCATAATTTAAGTCGTCAATATGCGCTAAGCTATTCTCTAGACCATTATCCAAAGTGTTATCTAAATTATTATCATAATTTATAGTCGAATGAGTATTATCATTAGTATCAGCAATCGATGCAGGGTTGGTCATGGCAATTTACCTTAAAAAACGCTAGTATATCTGTCAAATTCTAACATCTTTTACTGGCTACGAGATTCTAAATAGCCCAAATGCGTTATCCTTTAAATAAAGACAATAAAGAGAGCATCATGACCACCCAAACTTATACCCTAGAAGAACAACTTGCCTTAATCCAACGCGGTACACAAGAAATCCTATCTGAAGAGGATTTGGTTAAGAAGTTAAAACTGAATCGCCCGCTACGTATTAAGGCAGGCTTTGATCCTACCGCGCCTGACCTACATTTGGGTCATACCGTATTGATTAATAAGCTGAAGCATTTTCAAGATTTGGGTCATGAGATTTACTTTTTAATCGGTGATTATACTGCCAAGATTGGTGACCCTTCTGGCAAAAACAGCACGCGTCCGCCCTTGACCGATGAGCAAATCAAAGTCAACGCGCAGACTTATGCTGAGCAAGTCTTTAAGATTTTGGATAAAGAAAAAACCAAGATTGTCTTTAACTCTGAATGGTTCAAGGATATGTCAGCGGGCGATATGATTCAGCTTTCTAGCCAGTTGACCGTCTCGCGTATGCTTGAGCGCGATGATTTCTCTAAACGCTACGCGGCGCAAACGCCAATTGCTATCCATGAGTTTTTATACCCATTGGTGCAAGGTTATGACTCTATCGCGCTAAAAGCCGACGTCGAGCTTGGCGGTACTGATCAAACCTTTAACATCCTGATGGGGCGCACCCTGCAAGGTCGTTATGGTCAAGAGCCACAAGTTTGTATCACAGTGCCAATTTTAGAAGGACTAGACGGCGTTAATAAAATGTCTAAGTCACTTGGCAACTATGTCGGCATTTACGATGCGCCGGGCACCATGTACCAAAAGCTGCTGTCGATGCCAGATACCTTAATCCGTCGCTACTTTGAATTTTTAAGCTTTAAGCCGATGGAAGAAGTTGAGGCGTTAATGGCAGAGATGGAAAACGGTCGCAATCCACAAGAAATCAAACGTATTCTTGCTGAAGAATTAATCGAGCGTTTCCATGATGCCGATGCGGCGGCTAATGCGCATAAATCAGCGGGTAACGTATTAGCTGATGGCGAATTGCCAGTTGATTTACCAGAAGTGACGTTAGAGTTAGAAGGGCAGGACGCATTATTTATCACGCAGATATTAAACCAAGCAGAGCTTGCCAAAAACAGCTCATCGGCTAAAGATATGATTAAACGTGGCGCGGTAAAAGTAGATGGCGAAGTGGTTGATGCGGGCTTTAGCTTAACCTCTGGTCAGACAGTGGTTATCCAAGCAGGTAAAAAGGCTTATGCGAAAGTGACAGTGGCTTAATAAGTGATTGGGACAAGCTATTGTTATTAAAAATAAGGTCGACATTGATTGTCGGCCTTATTTATTTTGCGATATGAATATACTATGGCAGTATTTGATTCGTACCTTTATAATAAATTAGGATTCAATCATGACAGAAAAAACGGTTCCCCAAGGCATTTACCGCCACTATAAAGGCAGCCTTTACCAAGTTTTGCATACCGCGCAGCATTCAGAAACAGAAGAATTGCTAGTGGTTTACCGCTGCCTATACGGTGAGTATGGCGTTTGGGTGCGACCATTAGCGATGTTTACTGAAACTGTGATAAGTGACGGTAAGGAAGTGCCAAGATTTGAGCTGATTAAAGCCTTAGTGGATTGATATCTCAAAATGTTTAAAATTTATTCACATAAAAAAGCGACCCGTTAAGGTCGCTTTTTTATGTGAATAAAGCGTTCAAATGAATGCAAGCATGTAATCTGTGCTGCTATTCGATAGCAAATGACTATAATAACCCCAGTTCGGGATAAGGGCTCAAAAAAAAGATAAAAAAAGAAGTCCGTAGTTGTTAAAGTGAGTTTACCAAGACCACTTAAGCAAAAAGGACTTCTTACATGGACAACCTAACCGAACTATACTGCCATATTGACGACTTTTATCAGCAATTCAAACCTGAGTTTGACGCTCATTTAATCGCAACGGGCCGTCAACGGCTAAGAGCATGCCAGATAAGTGTAGCAGAGATGATGACCATCTTGGTACTGTTTCATCAACTGCGTTATCGACAGTTTAAGTCTTTTTACTACCATCACATGCTTGGCATGATGAAACGGGAGTTTCCAAATCTGCCGAGCTACTCGCGATTTATAGAGCTAGTGCCGCGCAGTATCATGCCACTGTGCAGCTACTTGCAAAGCATAATGGGCGACTGTACAGGTATCAGCTATATTGATTCAACCAAGATAGCAGTTTGTCATAACAAACGTATCTACCGTCATAAAGTCTTTAAGGGACTTGCAACCCGAGGCAAAAGCAGCATGGGCTGGTTCTATGGCTTTAAGCTGCACGCCATTATCAATCATAAGGGCGAGCTTGTATCTGTTAAAGTCACTGCGGGTAATACCGATGACAGAGTGCCTGTTAAGGATATGGCAACGCCTGTGTTTGGCAAGGTGTTTGGGGATAGAGGCTATATCAGTAAAGCCCTAAACGAGTGGCTCACAAAACACAGTGATACCACGTTGATAACCAAACTTCGGCGTAATATGAAACCGCAAGTACTCAAACCGATGGATGAGGCGCTACTCAATCATCGCTCTTTGGTTGAAACGGTGTTTGGAGAGCTTAAAAACTTGTGCCAAATCGAACACTCACGCCATCGTAGTGTCACGGGGTTTATCACAAACTTGCTGTCAGGTTTAATTGCTTATTGCTGGTTTCCCTATAAACCCACCATCAAAAACATGCCTCAGCAGGGACAGGTAGCCACATTGTAAATAGTATCAATGAGTTACAATGTGGCTTATCCCGAACTGGGGTTATAATAGGAAACGTATATAATAGATACTATATGTAATAAATAATAGTTTCACTGTTTAATAGGGATATTAGCGTATGGGCAAGTTAACGTTACCATTGCTTGATAGCAGCCTATATCCGCAAATCTGGCAGCAGAAAAAATTTACCAATCCGCAGGCGTTACTGTTAGCAATGCTTACGGCAGATATCACGGCAGATGCCGATGCTTTCACAAAGCAGCTGTTAAAAAATGATACTTATCAAGACTGGATTAATAGCAGTATATTTGGACGTTACTTACAGCGTAATTTTACGGCGTTCTCTCAGCAAACAGAAGACAGCTTTAATGCAGATATGCCTTTGCTATTTCGTCAGGAATTAATGCGGCACGCGCAGTATTTGCCATTAGAGCAGGTATTGTTTTTTGCAGGTGATATGCCAAAAAGCGTGCGCCAGATAAAAGTTTTAAGCACAACAGTCAATCCTGCTACCGCCATCATCAATGCTCAAAAGCTAAGTACAAAATCTTCTATCAATAATACAACCACGATTATCAATCAGATAGTGATTAGGGGTAAGCAAGTCTTAGGATTTCCGATACGCCACAATAAACGTACCAGCGAACGCTTACGTAATGAGGTATTAATTCTAGACTTTCAGGAATTGCGCTTGGTCAATGAGATAGATATCAAAGGCAAAAAAAGAAGCAATATAGATGAGACTATATTGCTTCGGTCTTATGAATTACGTTAATCAGCCAAACGGTCGGTTAAGCGTTTAAGAATCTTGCTTAGTAATCGTTAGACCATTATAGGTTTGCGCAACCGGCATGACTTCTAAGCGATTGACGTTAATATGGGCAGGCGACTCGATCAGCCATAATAAAATATCGCCAATATCATCGCCGGTCATGGTTTTAAAGCCATCATAAACTTGAGCAGCTTTATCGTCATCGCCATGATAGCGCACGTTTGAAAACTCAGTGCCCGCCACATTACCCGGTTCAAGGTTGGTCACGCGCACTTGCGTGCCGATGAGGTCCGCACGCAAGTTTAAGCTAAATTGTTTAACAAAAGCTTTGGTCGCGCCATAAACGTTACCGCCAAAGTAAGGCCAGCTGCCAGCAATCGAACCGACATTAATGATATAACCGCTATCGCGTGCGACCATCGCTGGTAAGACTGCGTGCGTTATCGCCATCAGACCTTTAACATTGGTATCGGTCATACGCATCCAATCATCAAGGCTGGCGCTGTGTGCAGGCTCTGTACCTAACGCTAGCCCAGCATTATTCACCAAGACATCGATTTGCTTATAATCAGCAGGTAAGTCAGCAATGATTTGTGGGATAGACGCTGTATCACTGACATCCATGACCACAGGTAAAAATGCCTCGCCCAGAGTTTCTGCTAGCGCATTGAGTTTGTCTAGGCGTCTAGCACAGCCAATCACGCGATGACCATTGGCAATTAAACGCTCAGCCAGCGCTTTACCGAAACCCGCGCTTGCGCCTGTAATCAATACGTTCATCTTATATCCTTATCATTGATGTTTTGTACATGTGTCATGATTTTTATAACGACGGCTTGTCTTGGTTTATTGGCGTTATCTTACTTGTTAAATAACTGCTTACCAAAGATTTTATCGCCCGCATCGCCAAGACCTGGGATGATATAACCGTGCTCATCTAAATGGCTATCTAGTGCGGCGGTATAAATAGTCACATCAGGATGCGCTTCATTGACCACACGAACGCCTTCAGGTGCCGCAACCAATACCAAGGCTTTAATATTGGTACAGCCATTTTTCTTTAGCATCTCGATGGTCGCAACCATTGAGCCGCCAGTCGCTAACATTGGGTCAATGATAAGGGCTGGGCGTTTGTCCATGTGGCTGACAAACTTTTCAAAGAAGGGTACAGGTTGCAAAGTTTCTTCATCGCGTTGCAAACCAACGACAGATATTTTCGCTGTCGGAATCAAATCGAGCACGCCGTCGAGCATGCCAATACCGGCACGTAAAATGGGTACAATTGTTGCGGTCTTACCGATGATTTGCTCACCCGTGATTTCACCACACCAGCCTTCCATCGGGAAGGTTTCAATCTCAAAATCACGGCTCGCTTCATACGCCATCAAGCGTGCAAGCTCTTTGGTCAATGTACGAAACTTATAGGTACTACAGTCTTTTTCGCGCATGAGGCTGAGTTTATGACGGACTAGCGGGTGATCGATGACGGTGATTTTTAAGTCGCTCATAAGGTCTCTCTTGGTTTTTGGTCTGATGCTTGCGCAGTTACTGCGGTTGCCATTAGTATAAAAGATACAAACACTTACTGCACTTCAACCCTATATTTAGCCCATCAATAGTAAGCTTGATGCTTTAATAAAAAAATAAGCCAAGTGGCTTTATAACAGGATTAATTTTATTTAAGCCGACTATGTTTGACTATAATCGCGCCCTAATAAATGAAGTCGTGTTTAGGCTTGCTATGATAGCAAAAAAACCGCTTTTTTGATGAAGAATCTTATGACTACACAACCATCCCATACGCATGATAATACTTATAAAATGGATAATAACTCGATATTGTCTGAAGCTCGCGCCGCAGAAGTAGAAACCCATCCGTTTGGTCCAGTGCTGCCGCCGGATGCCACCGTGATGATGATGGGCACTTTTCCACCGACCGCTGATAAATGGGCAATGCGCTTTCACTATCCAAACTTCTATAATGATATGTGGCGTATCTATGGCAGTGTTTTTTTTGACGATGTGAATTATTTCAGAGTAGGCGATGAAAAGCGTTTTGACCCTGAGCGTATTCGCGCCTTTATGTTCGAGCGCGGAATTGCTTCTTGTCCTACTGTTACTCAGGCTATCCGCGAAACCGGCAATGCCTCAGATAAAAACTTAACCGTTGTCACCCCCGTTAACCTAGATAGTATCTTGCCACAAGTGCCAAAAGTTGAAACCTTATTTACCACGGGCGGTAAAGCAACTGAGGTGCTACTCAATTTATTAGCCGAGCCCCCTGCCAAGTCCAAGTACCCGAAGACCAATCAAAGTATGGATTATCCTTATGAGTGGCAAAGTGACAATAATAAAAAAGCCGATGTGAATAATCTTACCTTATATAGGTTGCCTTCAACCTCACGCGCATACCCTTTAGCGTTAGATAAGAAGGTCGCTGCCTATAAAGACTTCTTTAAAAAAATAGGTAAGCTATAAAAGCATCATATATAGATAAATACCATATATAAAAGACAGCTATATAGAAGAGGCAAGCGATTTTAAACAAAAAAGGCTATTTATAATAAAGGTAAAACTATTTTTGATCCTAACTGACTGATAAATAGAGGGTATTGATGGTGAGGTCAGATAATCGCTAAAATAGCCAACAAACCCCCTTGACCGCCACCCCAAAGCGCGTATAATGCCACCCAGTCGGAAGGGAAGGCGGATTGGAAAGTGGATTACCACTGATTACCAATAGCGGGTTTTAACCAAGCTACTACTTAATCATCCAGTCCAGAAAATTCATTTTAGATTAACCTAGTTTAAAATAAAATAATTTACCTCTTGACTTACTGATTTAAACGTCTATAATACGCACCTCATTAAGACGAACTGGAACGACTTATATGTGAATTACATATAACAAACCCAGATAACTTAATGAAACAATTTATAAAAAAGCTTGACAAACCAAATCGTTATGATATGATAGTCGGCTCGCTAGATAGGATAAGTTATTAACTTAGACTGGATAGCAAAGAGAAATATCCTATATAATCATCTACTGGACGACAGTAGCGTGACACTATTTAAAAGCATAACTAAAGAACAACTTGTGTGGATTTTTGCTGATTCAGAATGCTAAAAAATAAAGTTGACTATCTTTTCTTTTCGGAAAGATTATTAACTATAAAAATTATCATTTAAGACAGCAAAAAAACTCAAAGTTAATTCATTACGAACATAATTTTTAGCGATTTTGCCAGATTAGATGAGCCAAGTTTAGAAGCTTCTTTAAAGAGCTTCATAGCAAGATTAAACTGAAGAGTTTGATCATGGCTCAGATTGAACGCTGGCGGCAGGCTTAACACATGCAAGTCGAGCGGAAACGATGATAGCTTGCTATCAGGCGTCGAGCGGCGGACGGGTGAGTAATACTTAGGAATCTACCTAGTAGTGGGGGATAGCTCGGGGAAACTCGAATTAATACCGCATACGACCTACGGGAGAAAGGGGGCAACTTGTTGCTCTCGCTATTAGATGAGCCTAAGTCGGATTAGCTAGATGGTGGGGTAAAGGCCTACCATGGCGACGATCTGTAGCTGGTCTGAGAGGATGATCAGCCACACCGGGACTGAGACACGGCCCGGACTCCTACGGGAGGCAGCAGTGGGGAATATTGGACAATGGGGGCAACCCTGATCCAGCCATGCCGCGTGTGTGAAGAAGGCCTTTTGGTTGTAAAGCACTTTAAGCAGTGAAGAAGACTCCATGGTTAATACCCATGGACGATGACATTAGCTGCAGAATAAGCACCGGCTAACTCTGTGCCAGCAGCCGCGGTAATACAGAGGGTGCAAGCGTTAATCGGAATTACTGGGCGTAAAGCGAGCGTAGGTGGCTTGATAAGTCAGATGTGAAATCCCCGGGCTTAACCTGGGAACTGCATCTGATACTGTTAGGCTAGAATAGGTGAGAGGAAGGTAGAATTCCAGGTGTAGCGGTGAAATGCGTAGAGATCTGGAGGAATACCGATGGCGAAGGCAGCCTTCTGGCATCATATTGACACTGAGGTTCGAAAGCGTGGGTAGCAAACAGGATTAGATACCCTGGTAGTCCACGCCGTAAACGATGTCTACTAGTCGTTGGGTCCCTTGAGGACTTAGTGACGCAGCTAACGCAATAAGTAGACCGCCTGGGGAGTACGGCCGCAAGGTTAAAACTCAAATGAATTGACGGGGGCCCGCACAAGCGGTGGAGCATGTGGTTTAATTCGATGCAACGCGAAGAACCTTACCTGGTCTTGACATATCTAGAATCCTGCAGAGATGCGGGAGTGCCTTCGGGAATTAGAATACAGGTGCTGCATGGCTGTCGTCAGCTCGTGTCGTGAGATGTTGGGTTAAGTCCCGCAACGAGCGCAACCCTTGTCCTTAGTTACCAGCGGGTTAAGCCGGGAACTCTAAGGATACTGCCAGTGACAAACTGGAGGAAGGCGGGGACGACGTCAAGTCATCATGGCCCTTACGACCAGGGCTACACACGTGCTACAATGGTAGGTACAGAGGGCAGCTACACAGCGATGTGATGCGAATCTCAAAAAGCCTATCGTAGTCCAGATTGGAGTCTGCAACTCGACTCCATGAAGTAGGAATCGCTAGTAATCGCGGATCAGAATGCCGCGGTGAATACGTTCCCGGGCCTTGTACACACCGCCCGTCACACCATGGGAGTTGATTGCACCAGAAGTGGATAGCCTAACCGTAAGGAAGGCGTTCACCACGGTGTGGTTGATGACTGGGGTGAAGTCGTAACAAGGTAGCCGTAGGGGAACCTGCGGCTGGATCACCTCCTTATAGATGGCATTCGGTCAGCAAGAATTCACAACAAGTTGTTCTTTAGTTTAAGCTTACGTTTATAACAAGCGTAATTGGGTCTGTAGCTCAGCTGGTTAGAGCACCGTGTTGATAACGCGGGGGTCAGTGGTTCAAGTCCACTTAGACCCACCATTTTACATGGGGCCATAGCTCAGTTGGTAGAGCGCCTGCCTTGCACGCAGGAGGTCAACGGTTCGACTCCGTTTGGCTCCACCACTATAAACGCCAAGTAAGCTTTAGATGCCAATAAATACAATAGGTATTCAACAGAAACAAGTGATTTGTATAAGATTACTTCTTTCTGTTTTATACAGAACTTATGACTCGACGAGAGCGTAAGAACTATTTAAAAACATAGATATGAGTCTGGGTTAGGAACACGTGTTCACGCGTTGTTCCTAACCTTAATAACTCACTACTTAACGACATCAGTTGTTATCCCAGTAGTGAGTTATTAAAAAAGTAAAGAGAACTGAATCAAGCGTATAAACATAGGTGATATCGTTATCATAATTAGACTTTATAACACTTAGAAGTTAAGACTTATTTAAAGTCGAGACTACTTGGGGTTGTATGGTCAAGTAATGAAGCGCACATGGTGGATGCCTTGGCAGTCAGAGGCGATGAAAGACGTGACAGCCTGCGATAAGCTTCGGGGAGGCGGCAATATCCTGTGATCCGGAGATTTCTGAATGGGGAAACCCACTTACCATAAGGTAGGTATCTTGTACTTGTACAAGAAGCGAACGAGGGGAAGTGAAACATCTCAGTACCCTTAGGAATAGACATCAAATGAGATTCCCCTAGTAGCGGCGAGCGAACGGGGAGAAGCCGATTAATTCTAATGTAGAAGAACAGCGTGGGAAAGCTGACCGTAGTAGGTGATAGTCCTGTATTCGAAACATTAGAGTTAACATATTAAGTAGAGCGGGGCACGAGAAATCCTGTTTGAAGATGGGGGGACCATCCTCCAAGGCTAAATACTCCTGACTGACCGATAGTGAACCAGTACCGTGAGGGAAAGGCGAAAAGAACCCCTGTGAGGGGAGTGAAATAGAACCTGAAACCGTGTGCGTACAAGCAGTGGGAGCCTTAATTTATTAGGGTGACCGCGTACCTTTTGTATAATGGGTCAGCGACTTATGTTCTGTAGCAAGGTTAACCGTTTAGGGGAGCCGTAGGGAAACCGAGTCTTAATAGGGCGAATTAGTTGCAGGGCATAGACCCGAAACCGAGTGATCTATCCATGAGCAGGTTGAAAGTGCCGTAACAGGCACCGGAGGACCGAACCCACTGTCGTTGAAAAGCCAGGGGATGACTTGTGGATAGGGGTGAAAGGCTAATCAAACTCGGTGATAGCTGGTTCTCCCCGAAAGCTATTTAGGTAGCGCCTCGGACGAACACCATTGGGGGTAGAGCACTGTTTCGGCTAGGGGGTCATACCGACTTACCAAACCGATGCAAACTCCGAATACCGATGAGTGATATCCGGGAGACACACAGTGGGTGCTAACGTCCATTGTGGAGAGGGAAACAACCCAGACCGCCAGCTAAGGCCCCAAATTCCTAGTTAAGTGGGAAACGAGGTGGGAAGGCATAGACAGCTAGGAGGTTGGCTTAGAAGCAGCCATCCTTTAAAGAAAGCGTAATAGCTCACTAGTCGAGTCGGCCCGCGCGGAAGATGTAACGGGGCTCAAACTAGGAGCCGAAGCTGCGGATTTGAATTTGTTTTCAAGTGGTAGGGGAGCGTTGTGTAAGCCTGTGAAGGTGTGTTGTAAAGCATGCTGGAGGTATCACAAGAGCGAATGCTGACGTGAGTAACGATAATGCGAGTGAAAAGCTCGCACGCCGGAAGATCAAGGGTTCCAGTCCAACGTTAATCGGGGCTGGGTGAGTCGACCCCTAAGGCGAGGCCGAAAGGCGTAGTCGATGGGAAATCGGTTAATATTCCGATACTTGTTTATAATGCGATGGAGGGACGGAGTAGGTTATGTCAGCCTGGCGTTGGTTGTCCAGGTGAAAGGATGTAGGTAGACAGTTTAGGCAAATCCGGACTGTCATTATACTGAGATCTGATAGCAAGCTGTACTTGTACAGCGAAGTGGCAAATACCATGCTTCCAGGAAAAGCTTCTAAGCAATAGTTATAAACGAATCGTACCCTAAACCGACACAGGTGATCAGGTAGAGAATACCAAGGCGCTTGAGAGAACTCTGCTGAAGGAACTAGGCAAAATGGTACCGTAACTTCGGGAGAAGGTACGCTGCCGATGGTGATAGGACTTGCTCCTTGAGCTGTTGGCAGTCGCAGATACCAGGCTGCTGCAACTGTTTATTAAAAACACAGCACTCTGCAAACACGAAAGTGGACGTATAGGGTGTGATGCCTGCCCGGTGCTGGAAGGTTAATTGATGGGGTTAGCGTAAGCGAAGCTCTTGATCGAAGCCCCAGTAAACGGCGGCCGTAACTATAACGGTCCTAAGGTAGCGAAATTCCTTGTCGGGTAAGTTCCGACCTGCACGAATGGCATAATGATGGCAGCGCTGTCTCCAGCAGAGACTCAGTGAAATCGAAATCGCAGTGAAGATGCTGTGTACCCGCGGCTAGACGGAAAGACCCCGTGAACCTTTACTACAGCTTTACATTGAACTTTGACCTGACTTGTGCAGGATAGGTGGGAGGCTTTGAAGCCGAGACGCTAGTCTTGGTGGAGCCAATCTTGAAATACCACCCTGGTCATGTTGGGGTTCTAACTCAGGTATAACAATACCGAGGACAATGTATGGTGGGTAGTTTGACTGGGGCGGTCTCCTCCTAAAGAGTAACGGAGGAGTACGAAGGTGCGCTCAGAACGGTCGGAAATCGTTCATAGAGTATAAAGGCAAAAGCGCGCTTAACTGCGAGACCCACAAGTCGAGCAGGTACGAAAGTAGGTCTTAGTGATCCGGTGGTTCTGTATGGAAGGGCCATCGCTCAACGGATAAAAGGTACTCTGGGGATAACAGGCTGATACCGCCCAAGAGTTCATATCGACGGCGGTGTTTGGCACCTCGATGTCGGCTCATCTCATCCTAGGGCTGAAGCAGGTCCTAAGGGTATGGCTGTTCGCCATTTAAAGAGGTACGCGAGCTGGGTTTAGAACGTCGTGAGACAGTTCGGTCCCTATCTACCGTGGGCGTTGGAAATTTGAGAGGATCTGCTCCTAGTACGAGAGGACCAGAGTGGACGAACCTCTGGTGTTCGGGTTGTCACGCCAGTGGCATTGCCCGGTAGCTACGTTCGGATGGGATAACCGCTGAAAGCATCTAAGCGGGAAGCCCACCTCAAGATAAGATTTCCCTAAAGAGCCGTTGAAGACTACGACGTTGATAGGCAGGGTGTGGAAGCACAGCGATGTGTGTAGCTAACCTGTACTAATTGCTCGTTTGGCTTGACCATACAACACCCAAGTGGTTTGTATCAAAGCTCTAATTAATCTATCTTGTAAAGCGAAAGCTTTAGAATAAAGAAAGAATATTTCGATATCACCTTAAACCTTGATTCAGTTAGGTTTATGTTGATGAGACTAAAAGATAATACTTAAAGTCATAATAACAACATCAGACTCATATCTAACCCCCTTTGCTGACGACAATAGCATGATGGCACCACCTGATCCCTTCCCGAACTCAGAAGTGAAACATCATCGCGCCAATGGTAGTGTGGCTCCGGCCATGTGAGAGTAGGTCATCGTCAGCTCTCTATTCCTGAATTGCCCCTCAACTTAATTGTTGAGGGGCTTTTCTTTCGTGGGTGGTTGGGGTTAAAAAACTATTTTACATATCCTTAATACATAACTTAACAGCTATGTATCGATGCAGGATTGCTAGAGAAGCATGGGCTTTTATAAATGAACTTAATATCATAAAAATTAATAATCACAAGGATGAGATGATTATGACTATTGCAAAGAATATTGAAGTAAGCAGCACATCAGAAACAAGTTTTGAAGACGCTATTCAAAAAGGCGTGGCGCGTATCGCCAAAACCGTTAACAATGTTCAAGGTGCTTGGGTAAAAGAGCAGAAAGTTGGTATTACCGATGGTAAGATTAATAAGTACCATGTCATTATGATTGTGAGCTTTGTCATTAATGAAGATACTGACCTTAGTTAATCATTATTAACAGTGCCAAATTACTTATAAACCTGATTTATTAAAAAATAAAAAGCCTGTGTATGCAGGCTTTTTTTATGTCTTTTAACCCGTCATAAAACAAAGATTTACTCATAGAAATTTCTTAACATTATAGATTGAGGTAGATATAGTAAACTGGTCGTTTGATATTTTTAACATGATTTTTTTAACCAAGTTTTTATAAATAGAGAAAGCTATGGCAGTTGATTTTACCAATACCTTGATCGTTGCGATATCAGCAACCGCTTTATTTGATTTATCAGAGTCTGAAAATCACTTGATAGCATTATTGCAGCAGCGACCTAGCGAGGCGATTAAAGAGTTCCGCGACTATATGGCTGAGCGCGAGAATGATTCGCTCAGCATTGGAGCCGGCTATCCGCTTATTAAAGCATTGTTAAATTTGAATAATTATTGCCATGATTGCGAGGCGCAGGACGCAGGTATCGAGACGCCATTGGTAGAAGTGGTTATCGTCTCAAAAAGTAGTCCTGATACAGGTATTCAGGTGCTTAATGCAATTCGTGAACATGGTTTAACCATTTCTCGCTCGGCATTTATATCCGGAAGCCCTATAGCGCCTTATATTAAAGATTTTAATGTGGATTTGTTTTTGACCACCAATCGTGATGACGCTCAGCAAGTTGCCGATGCCAATATTTGTGCCTGTGCGATATTAGATGCTACACCAGTAAATACCTATGAGCTCGATACTAAGCAGCTGCGTATCGCATTTGATGGTGATGCGGTATTGTTTGATGATTCAGGTGAGCTGCTTTATAAACAAAAAGGGTTGCGGGCTTTTCATGAGCGTGAAGCCGAAATGCGGGATTTGCCGATAGAAAAAGGACCTTATGCAGAGCTGTTGATTAAGCTGTCAAAAATGCAAGAGCGATTGCCTGCAAGCTTGCATACTTCTCCCATGAAGATAGCGTTAGTCACTGCACGTAATGCCCCTGCGGACTTACGGGCGATTAAAACACTACGTGATTGGGGGGTCGATCTCGATATGGCGTTTTTTTTAGGTGGACTTGAGAAAACATCGGTGCTAAAAACCTTTGCGCCGCATATTTTCTTCGATGATTCGGTCAAGCATATCGATGCTGCTCGTAGTTTTGTGCCGACGGCTTTGGTACCTTATCATTCGACCTCTTTACTTCATGCCAATAGTATTCTGACGGCTGATAAAGACGCGTCGTTATTGTCATTTAAACCTGTAGAGAACCCACTTGTTTCTGTCAGTCGTTGATAGTGTTTTTATAAAATGTAGCGCTTGCATAAGATTAAGAAGCTTAAAAAGGTAATACTTAATATGAATTGGCAGCAATTACTCACCTTGGTGATGGAGCGGATTAAGCAAGTCATCGGCTTATATGCGTTTGTGCTCATACCCATGTGGGGCATGTATGTGCTGAATGAAGTGGTGTTTTTTGGTCTATGGAATATTTTTGGTATTGTGCCACGAGCATTAGACGTTGGCAGTATGATTGGAGTTTTTGCATCATGGACGATGCACGGTAATTTTTCCCATTTATTGGGCAATACTTTGACGCTATTACAAATTCTGTTTTTGTTTGGGCTGTTTGAAAATTATGCTTATCGTACGGTACTCAAATTAATCGTGGCGTCAGGATTGGTGACTTGGGTGCTTGGCTCACCTTCTTCTATTCATATTGGCGCGTCGGGGCTGTGTTTTGCGATGCTTGGTTATATGATAGGCGGCGCAGTATTTGCAAGGCGCTGGGGCTACTTATTGGCTTGTATCGTGATGGGGACGGGCTATTGGTTGACTATTAAACAAGGTCTAATGCCACAGCAAGGTATCTCATTTGCGGCGCATTTTGGTGGGTTATGCGCCGGTTTGTTGTTGGGTGCCAATTCTAAGCACGCCTATACCAGAGTAAATAATCGTCGTTAATTTTATTTTAGGCACATATATTAAGACAGCCTGTTCAATAAAATATAGAGATATTTATAAATAAGTTTGTAAAACCCAATACGTGGGTTATTTCTTATTGATACAAACATTGATATATAGCGGGTCGCTCTTTTCTAAAGCTCGCCACTTGGTGGTTTGCTTTACATGCTCATCGATACTCAGGTTACTGCCTTTTTCTTGCAACACATAGTCTGCACGGGCAGGGGCGGCACAGTCAATCACTTGTGGTACTTGCTGCACACTTCTACGTCTTTCAAACAAATATAAATTCACCAAGTAAATATTTGGCGCATCGGCGTTGGCGCGGGCGTGTCCGCTATCAGCGGCGATAAAGCGTAATGTCTGTGGTTTAACATATGACCAAGGACGAAACCACGTGCCTTCTTCAACTTTTTTGACTACATGGACACCTTCAGGAAGCTGTGCGACCTGCTGACCAAACCAGCTATATTCTTGGCTTATTTGAAAGCCAAAGATACCGATGGCACCAAATAATGGAATAAGCCATCTTGGCGCTTTTTTACCGGCAAGTTTGCTCAGGTGAGTGATAACCAATGCTATACCAGCCAAACCAAACCCAGCGGCTATGGTCGCAATAAACTCAAAAAGCATAAGACTTTTCCTTAACGCCATTAGCGCATTTAATACCAATTATTAAAAACAAATTTACGATTACAAGTATGTTAAGTGCATTTATTATGTCACTTATGATCGTGTTTCTCATTATTTTTACTTTTAAGAGTGATGGATAAAAAAATCACTCACAAGCAGCTGCTGCCTGTGAGTGATATATTATCGTAAAAAAGTACTTATCATTTGCACATCATTTTTTAGCTTATATCGAAGCTTAGTGATCGATTGCGCCGCCAGCGCCGCGTGGCGAACGGACGCTTTCAACTAACTCTTGGATATGGGCTGGTGGTGGTGCAGTCGCATAAGAAACGGCAAATGCGACGATAAAGTTAAGTAATGCACCAACCGCACCAAACGATAATGGCGAGATACCAAATAACCAGTATTCTTCAGTATCAGGGAAGTTTGCAGTACCTGTGATGAAGAACCAGCCTTTAAAGACGAAGATATAAACTAAGATACTAATCAAACCCGTTAACATACCAGCGATAGCGCCCAAGTTATTAATACGCTTAGAGAAAATACCCATCATCAATGCAGGGAACAGTGAAGCACCTGCAATACCAAAGGCCAATGCAACGACCTGTGCGGCAAATCCTGGTGGGTTAATACCTAAGTAGGTAGCTACTACAATCGCGATAGCCATCGTGATACGTGCTACTTTTAGCTCGCCTGCATCAGTGATGTTTGGATTTAGGTTACGCTTGATCAAGTCATGACTAATCGCTGAAGAGATGGCGAGTAATAGGCCAGCTGCCGTTGAAAGCGCTGCGGCCAAACCACCGGCGGCGATAAGACCGATAACCCAACCTGGTAGCTGTGCAATTTCTGGGTTAGCCAATACTAAGATATCAGCGTTGACGTCAAGCTCGTTACCTGCCCAGCCTCTATCAACAAAGATACCATCACGCTCTAAAGCATGCTCAGCTTTTGCTTTGTCAACTGCAGCCGTTGCAGCAGCGACATCACCGCCGTCAGCGGTAGCCGAAGCCAATGCAAGCTCTGCTGCACCAAGTCCGCTATCGCTATATAACTGAATACGACCATCGTTATTTAGATCGTTATATTTAATAAGACCGGTATCTTCCCATGTTTTCATCCAATCTGGACGTTTATCAAATTCGATAGCAGGGGCGTCAACGCCTTGTGGATAAACGGTGTCGATTAGGTTTAAACGTGCCATCGCACCTACTGCCGGAGCAGTGAAGTATAATAGCGAGATAAATACCAATGTCCAACCAGCCGTCCAACGGGCGTCAGCAACTTTAGGAACGGTGAAGAAGCGAATGATAACGTGCGGTAGACCTGCAGTACCAATCATCAGTGATAAAGTAAATAGCACCATGTTTAGCTTGTTTGGTACATCAGCGGTATAAGCGGTAAAGCCTAAGTCGACGACGATTTGGTCAAGCTTGGTTAGGATAGGAATACCTGCTTCAGTATGGTTTGAGAACAAACCAAGACCTGGAATCGGGTTACCCGTTAATTCAAGTGAGATAAAGACGGCAGGAATGGTATACGCAATCATTAGAACCACATACTGCGCAACCTGCGTGTAGGTAATCCCTTTCATACCACCAAGTACGGCGTAGAAGAAAACCACTACTGCAGCAATAATCAGACCGGTGGTGTTATCAACTTCTAAGAAGCGTGAGAATGCCACACCAGCACCGGTCATCTGACCGATAACATAAGTGGTTGAAGCAATAATCAAACAAACAACGGCAATCATAGCCGCAGTCTTAGAATAAAAACGGTCCCCAATAAAATCAGGAACCGTGAACTTACCAAATTTACGTAAGTAAGGTGCTAGGAGCATGGCCAGTAGTACATAACCGCCTGTCCAGCCCATCAAGTACGTTGATGCAGCATATCCACCGGTTGCAATAATACCTGCCATCGAGATAAATGACGCTGCACTCATCCAGTCAGCAGCGGTTGCCATACCATTCATTACTGGATGTACACCGCCGCCAGCAACATAAAACTCACTGGTCGAACCTGCACGTGCCCACCAAGCAATACCGAAGTATAAAGCGAAGGATAGACCTACAAAAATAATATTAATCGTAAATTGACTCATAGGACTATTCCTCGTCTACACCATATTGTTTATCGAGTTTATTCATGCGCCATGCATAGAAGAAGATTAAAGCGATAAAAACGATAAGAGCCCCTTGTTGTGCAAACCAGAAGCTTATATCGGTACCGCCTACTCTAATACCTGACAATAATGGACGTAGTAAGATGCCAAAACCATAAGAGACTAAGGCCCAAATGACGAGGCTAATTTTAATGAGACGGAGATTGGCACGCCAATAACCTGATGAATCGTTGTGGTTCTCCATAGGACAACTCCTTTTGTCTAGCTTAAAAACATAATTATTGATTTGAGCCTAACAAGTGCTGATTGCGTGGCGCTTCACGCGCTATTAGCCCTATAAAACTGCGATATAGGTGGCTTATGCAATTGGACTCAAGTGCTTGGCTGAAAAAAATACTTACCCATGAAAGAGGCGTTGGCTATTTGTTAGTCAAGAAACGACAAGAAATAGCTATTTGCTGCCTCGTACCATCAAAATGATAAAAATACTTAAAAGTGCACCATTCATAACGTTTTAAAAAATACTCATCTAACAACCTGTTATTTAAAAACTGCTGCTATCAAAATGAGGTATTTAATAGTCGAGTCTATAAAAACAGTTCAGGTAAAGATTGTTGAAGTAGAGCGTATGGACAGAGTATTTTTTAAATAAAAAGTTAACGGGGGTGGTGATTACGGCTTTTAAGTATATCTTGCAGAAAAAGGGGATTTATCGATGAAATACGATGGGGTGGAACAATCCGCTGTCTTTTAACGATCCCGTCTTCCTGACAAGAGTCTTAAAGTTTTTAATACGCTAGCTATTCATGCCAATAAGTCAATATCAACCGAACGCTATTGTCTATAAACTCCAGTTTATTACTATTAAGAAACATCGTGATTGAAAACTTAATTTCAAATAATATCTCAATTTTGCTAAATAACCACAAAACGGTCAATGTTATCAAGAAATTAAGCTCTTATAACTGGTATCAACGATAGGTTTTACTAAAATCGTACGATAACTGTCTAATAAATGCTTCTAGTTTGTTACTTCACCCATTGTATAGCAGTTCAAGGGTAAGTAACATTTATTTCGTAAATAAACTTCTTAGCATGATAACCAAATTTGATAGTGGAATGCGTCTTAATCTCTATAGAATGCACACGGTATCTTGGTAGCAGGCATTTTTAGCAAGGTTGTTGGCTATTTTAATCGATTAAATGAATTTTTAGATAAAAATAAGCAAAATTTATACAGCGTAAGTGAGGAGTTCTTATGAATGAAGGCATAGCAGGTTGGTTTAATAGCATCGTTAATTACGGTGTTAGTATTATTTGGGGTAATAATGATTGGTTAATCGCCAGCAATCCTTGGTATGGCTTGTTGATGTTTGTCTTGATTGGTGCCGGTCTTTATTTTACCATTGCTACGCGTTTTATTCAATTTCGTCACTTCGGTCATATGTGGCAATTATTACGGGTGTCAAATCAAGGCCGTAAAGATGGTGGTATCAGCTCGTTTGAGGCGCTGATGACCTCACTGGCGGCGCGCGTCGGTACGGGTAACTTGGCAGGGGTAGCCATTGCTATCTATCTTGGTGGACCAGGTGCCGTATTTTGGATGTGGATGACGGCGATCGTGGGGATGTCGACCAGTTTTATCGAGTCAACCTTAGCACAAGCCTATAAAGTGCCGCACAATGACAATGTTTACCGCGGTGGACCGGCTTACTATATCGAAAAAGGTTTGGGTAAGCGCTGGCTTGCGATATTTTTCTCGCTTTGTTTGTTGGTTGCTTTTGGTTTGGCATTCAACGGCGTGCAGTCAAATACCATTGCACAAGCGACCAATGAAGCCTTTGGTATCCCAACATGGATGACAGGTTTGGTATTGGTGCTACTGGTTGCGCCAGTGGTATTTGGTGGTTTGCGTTCGGTTGCGCGTATCGCGGGTAAAATCGTGCCCGTCATGGCGATTCTTTATATCTTATTGGCGCTTTATATTATTGTTACCAATTTTAGCGAATTCCCAGCGGCGGTTGCCTTGATTGTAAAATCGGCCTTTGGCTTTGAGCAGGCAGCGGGCGGTGTGATTGGTTATGGTATTGCGCAAGCAATGATTAACGGTATCAAGCGCGGTCTATTTTCTAACGAAGCCGGTATGGGCTCAGCGCCTAATGCGGCAGCAACGGCAAAAAGCCATCCTGATCATCCAGCGGTGCAAGGTTTTATGCAAATGCTGGGTGTGTTTATAGATACGCTGGTTATCTGTACCGCAACTGCTGCCATTATTATTCTCTCTGGCGTCGTCGACCCGAGCGTCGAGCAAGAGGGTATTCAGTTAACCCAGTTAGCATTGTCGCAGTATGTGGGCGATATGGGCGTGATTTTCGTCGCGATTGCTATTTTCTTCTTCTCATTTACCTCTATCATCGCCAACTACAGTTATGGTGAGTCTAATCTTGAATTTATCTCTGGTGAGAAAAATGCCAAGGTCATGATTATGATTTTCCGCTTTATGGTTTTGGGCATGGTGTTTGTCGGCGCAATTGCGAGCTTACCTGCGATTTGGAACTTCGCTGACTTATCGATGGGTCTCATGGCACTCGTTAACTTAATAGCGATTTTAATCTTGTCACCAGTGGCGCTGCGCATATTGCGTGATTACGAAAGACAAATCAAAGAAGGTAAAACGGGCGATCAAATCAAGTTTAATCCCGATGACTTTGTGAAATTAAAAGATGAAGCCAATCGTGATGCGTGGACTGACTAGCCTTTATCCGTAAATTAAGACATTGAGCCATTAAAGTTATAAACATTAAAAAACCGCCCTTATCATTAAGAGCGGTTTTTTATTGCAGAACAATTAATTATTTACAACAACAGTTATCTCAAGCATGATTTACATGTTTGGATAGTTAGGACCGCCGCCGCCTTCTGGCGTCACCCAAGTAATGTTCTGTGACGGATCTTTAATATCACAGGTTTTACAATGGACGCAGTTTTGCGCATTAATCACAAATTTAGCGCCTTCGGCATCTTTAACCACTTCATAAACACCCGCTGGACAATATAGACGCGCAGGCTCAGCATATAGGGGTAAGTTAATAGAGATAGGCACTGTTGAATCAGTCAGTTTTAAATGCGTTGGTTGGTCTTCAGCGTGGTTGGTATTAGAGACAAATACTGACGATAATTTATCAAATATCAATTTACCATCTGGCTTAGGATAGGTTGGCTGGTAAGCATGAGCCGCACGTTCTAGCTGATCGTAGTCAGGAAGATTGTCATGTAGGGTAAATGGCATTTTACCTTTCAACAAGTTGTGCTCGATAAAGGTAAACGCGCCGCCCATAAACAGACCCATGCGATGTATCGCAGGCGAGAAGTTACGCGACTCGTAGTTGTCTTGGTACAGCCATGACTCTTTATACATAGTGGTATAAGCCACTACTTCGTCATGCTCACGACCAGCTTGTAATGCTTCGAAAATGGCTTCAGCAGCTAGCATGCCTGACTTCATAGAAGTATGCGTGCCTTTAATCTTGGCAGGGTTCAAGAATCCAGCATCATCACCGACCAACACGCCACCTGGGAAGGTGAATTTTGGTAATGAGTTTAAGCCGCCTTTGGTCAACGCACGTGCGCCGTAAGAGATGCGCTTACCGCCTTCTAATACGTTTTTGATGACAGGGTGGGTTTTTAAACGCTGCATCTCATCGAATGGCGACATATATGGGTTGTGGTAAGACAAGTCAGCGACAAGACCAAAGCTTACTTGGTTGTTCTCATCAAAGTATAACCACCAACCACCAGTAGAACCTGTTTCGGTCAATGGCCAACCAAGACCATGCATGACCACACCTTGCTCGTGTTTTTCAGGTGCAACTTCCCACAGCTCTTTTAGACCAATACCGTAATGCTGAGGGTCAGAGTCTTTATCAAGACCGAAACGACTGATTAAGCGTTTGCCCAAATGACCGCGGCTACCTTCAGCGAAGATAGTGTACTTGGCAAGCAGCTCGTAACCAGGCTCAAAGCTGGCCTTGGCTTCGCCACTGGCAGCCACACCCATATCGCCAGTCAAGATACCACGTACAGAACCGTCATCGTTGTATAAAATGTCAGCAGCAGGGAAACCTGGGAACATCATGACTTCAAGCTCTTCAGCCTGTACGGCTAACCAACGAACCACATTGCCTAATGAAACAATATAGTTGCCATTGTTGTGCATTGGGGCTGGAATAAGAGGGTCGGGAACCTTGGTTGAACGAGTGGCTGAATTCAAGTAGTAGAAGCGATCTTCAGTGGCTGGCACGTTTAATGGTGCGCCTTTTTCTTTCCAGTCTGGTATCAGCTCGTTTAAAGCACGTGGCTCGATGACAGCGCCAGATAAGGTATGCGCACCGAACTCAGAGCCTTTTTCGACCACACAAACCATAAACTCATCGTTACCAGCTTCGATAGCGAGCTGACGTAGACGAATCGCTGCAGACAAACCTGCAGGACCACCACCGACGACAATGACGTCAAATTCCATCGACTCACGTTCGATTTCAGGCTCTGCGGCGACTTGTTCTACGACAGGCTCAGGTGTTTCTTTTAACACAGGAGCGTCTACCACAGAAGCAGCAGCTTCTGTCGCTTCAACTTCAGCGGCTTCTTCAGTCGTGGCGACTTCTTTAGCTTCTACAGTTGCCGTTTCTGCTACTGGTGTATCAGTATTTACGGTATCGCTACTTACGATGTCACTATCAACGACTGGCGTTTGATTGTCTTGCTCTTGCATACCTACTCCTAAACTTGTAGTGGCTTATCTCAGGGCATCATTAGCTTAACAATTGAATAATAAGGCTTGCGGCGCTAACGTTACTCAGACATATGGCTGCCCGATAAAAACTGTCTTTGCGGCATCAATTGACGACGTTAAGATTAAAAATATCCGATATAAAAATATCAACCTACAACGTAAAATGTGTCATTAATACAACACCCACTGAACCATTTGAAATAAAAAATCGTTACTCATTATAAAAGAAAAGTCCTACAAACACGATACGCATTTCTGGGCATCAATGTTAAGGTAAGATTGACTGAGCAGGGGTACAATGACGATAGGCTTTCATCATACCCGAAACTAAAATTTATAGTAATAACAGATTTGCCAAACTTTGATTACTAAATAAAGGATTGTATGATGAATGATAACAATAAAAGTGTCGATATCGCTGCTGAAAATAACGCTCAAGCCCCACATGATATAGCGTCCGAGCTTAAAAATATGGATGCGCTTAGTCAGTATTTTAAGTCGGCAGCCGGCATACGTGAAGGACGCGCCATACCGCCTCTTGAGAAATGGCATCCTGAGCAAATAGAGGATATGGATTTGACTATCAAAGCCAATGGCGAGTGGTGGCACGAAGGCGTGCACATGACCCGGCAGTCATTAGTCAATTTATTTGCCACTATCTTATGGAAAGAGGAAAATGCTGGCAAGGTTGAGTATTTTTTAAAGACACCGGTACAAAAGCTGCGTATTCAAGTAGAAGATGCACCGTTATTGATTAACGATGTCGGTATCGTTGATGAAGACGATAAGCGCTGGCTGGAATTTACCACCACCACGGGCGATGTGGTGCGTTTAGATGATGAGCATACTATTAGTCTGCGTGCTTATATACCTGAAGACGATGCTAATAATATTGATGCTAGCAATATCGATGCTAGCGGTATTTATGATAATGATAAAAACGAAGAAAATAAACCCTCAGAAAGCGATACCCAAGTTCGTCCTTATATGATGGTACGAAATGACTTGCACGCGCTGATTGGGCGTAACGCCTTTTATCATTTAACGGAAATTGGGGAATTGACAGAGCGTGATGGTGAGACGATACTAACGCTGCAAAGTGGCGGTAAGTCTTATGCATTATCGATGCCATTCAGCTAAGCATAAAACATATTTAGCATCCGATAATATTTAACATCTATATAAAAACGGCGGTAAGATAGCAATGAAAATTGCCGTAAATGCAGCTCCAAACAATACAAGCTATGAGAGCCTTGATACAGCCTCACTGATATTTACTAATCATAATACGAATATTAAAAAGGTTATGTCGAATAATAGCGTGATAAATAATGCGGTTAAAAATGATCGCAGTGCGCCAATAGGCTTGTTTGATTCGGGTGTTGGAGGGTTGTCGGTTTATTTACACTTGGCTCAGCAATTGCCGCATGAACGTTATGTTTATTATGCCGATACCTTGCATGTGCCGTATGGCAATCGCGATAGTGAAGATATTAAGGCTTTGACGCTGACAGCGGTAGAATGGCTATACCAACAAGGCTGCAAGCTTATCGTTATCGCCTGTAATAGCGCCTCAGCTTATGCATTAGAGACCGCCAGACGCTGTTATCCGCAGCTGCCTATTGTCGGTTTGGTACCTGCTTTAAAGCCTGCGGTCTTAGCCAGTAAAACCGGTCATGTCGCGGTATTAGCAACGAAAGCGACTTTAAATGGGACGTTACTTAACGATGTCATCACTAACGTTGCCAGCCCCCATGCCACCAAAGTAACCAAGTATTTTGACCCAAAATTGGTTCCGTGGGTCGAGTCAGGTATGCCAAAAGACAGTAAAACCGCGCAGGATTTACGCCAGCAATTACGCCTATTCACCCAAGAGGGTATCGACCAGTTGGTACTAGGCTGTACCCATTATCCCTTTTTTAAAGCGTTTTTACGCCAAGAGATTGCAGAGCAGCAATTAGCGATACAAATTGTCGACTCAGGGCAAGCAATCGCTGAGCGCGTCAAGCAACTGTTGTTAACAAACCAGTTGTTGGCGTTGCCCGCCGAGGTTGCAGCTGATGAAGCGTTGAGTGATAAGGCAACAAGGGTAGATATATCGCCACCATTGACCTTTTATGCGACCAAATATGATGAGAGGTTAGGTGTGGTAATACAGCATTTGTTAGGCCAGCAGACTGATATACACTATTACCTTTCGCCTTAAGCGGCTTTGTTTTATCCTAAGAAGCGTTTTTTATCTGCTCAATAATCAGCTAGCTGTTATAATCCCGCAATATATTAATGGAATTAGTAATAAACTAAACGTATCTCAGTAATATTGTGCTAGGCTAGTATTTGCTAAACAGAATATTTGAGATGCTCCTGATTTCGTTAGCAATTTATTTAGCAATTGATATGACTATTATTTATATCACTACCTAAGCTTAGAGGTGATTGTGCCAAACCGTCGCTATCATATTCACGTCATATGCGCTGACAACGACCAGCTGTTGGTTTTAGACAGTGTGGCGATGTTTTTTCAAGCCCGCGCATTTTTAACTTATGACGTTTCTAGCAAATTACCGAAAGCGTCGTTATATGGGCGCCAGTGTATCGATGCCTGTGATTATGCGCTGATGATTATCGGTGATAGCTATGGTACGGCGCAAAATACCGGTGTTAGTCAAATGCATTTGAGCTACCTCAATGCTAAAGCCAAGCTCAAACCCTTGTTAATATTGGTTAAGAGCCACCATAATGAGGTCAATATCAGTCGGCAGCTGCAAGAATTCACCAATATGGTGACCAAAAAAGCCGATAAGATTTATTATTATGAGAACGAAAACGATATCGAGCAGCTGCTTATTCAAGCCTACTATAAAATGGTCGCCAATCATGGGGTAGAGGATGGTTGGGTAAGAGTCAGTGACGAGCTGATGAAAGCGAATAAATCGGCACTTACTGAAGAGATGTCTGCTAGCTTTTCGACTAATAGATGGTCTAAACAAGCTCAAGAACATCCAGTTATTCATCATCTTGCCGCTGATAGTGTCAGTAAACCCATCATACTGACCGAAACTTTTGAGGTTCAATATAAAGCGCAAGCTTATGAGGGTGGTAATTTAACCGATGTGACCAGACCCATGATTTTGTCATGGCAAGAGGTATTAGTCACCTTGATGAAAATACCTGCGACCTTTTCAAGCTATGGTTTGCAGAGCGCTATCAATCGCTTAATCGCTACGAGAGCTGAGGCAGATATTAAAAAAGACATGCCAAACGTTCATGCTGTGGCGCGCTGTCAGATTTCTCAGGATGATTTAAATCAATTGCAGCGCCAGTTAGTGGCGGCGAACTGGATACAATTAACCACTTATGGCACGCGGGTCACCCAAGAGCTATGGAAACTCACCTACCATGCAAAAAGTCTATTGGCCGATAAAAAGCCAAAAGTAGACAGTCAGCCGTCGCTGCCTCTGAATTAACGCCACGTATCACTCTTATTATTAATAAATATCTTATTCAATTTATAATCAGCTAGGTTTATCTATAAAAGCCTGATTGATGGCTGCCTCTAACGATTTAACTGTTACATTTTGCGCTCTAAATAAATTTTAAGACGCCCATGGCTACGTTTTGTAATACAAAGCATACGTCTCAATGGTTGTGAAGCTAGGCAATACCCGTAATAATGAAGCTGATAAGCACATAACAATATTGAACAACTAGGGAGAATAAATAATGAGCAACTCTAAAAAAGATACATTAAACACTGAATTAACCAGCTTGGAAGAGAAAATGCACGAAGCAAACCAGTTTCATACCTTGGAAGAGCAAGTAGCCGATATGAAGCGTCGCGGTATTGATCCGACTCAAGCCTATAAAGATTTGGATAGAAAAGAAGAAGATGCCGATTGGGGCGATGCTACGTGGAAAGAAAATGGTAAATGGGAGCCAAAAACGCCTGCTGATCTAGATGAGAAAGCACGTGAAAACTGGGATGGCGACAATGGTAAACCAACCCCGCCACCGATTGTTTAGTAGCAGTCGTTTATAGAGATTATTTAATAACGACCATTTATTCTTAAAGCCTTAAAGGTATTTTATAAGAAAAGCCACGCTAATTTGCGTGGCTTTTTTGTTAGATGGCTAACGCTAGTAATTAAATATCATAGCTTTAACCGTTCGTTTTAATATCTAACTAGGAACCTTCATCCACACGCACGAGTTTCACTGTGCCATCAGGACTGGTCACACGGCGATAGCGCGTATTGCTTGATGTTGATGGTTGTACGGAGTAAGTATTAGAAGTGGATTTAGGGCTAGTTTGCTGCTGAATCAATTGTCCCATACGGTCGGCAGGCGCAGGATTTAAAGGACGACTGTTTGTTGGCTGTCCATATTGGTTGCCATACTGAGAGTTACCAGTAGCAGCGGTATTACCAATAATTGCGCGATAAAACTTCTGTCCTGCGCGTCCATCGGCTGGGAAGATACCATGGCTTGATTGATATTGTTGAATCGCAGTGCGCGTATTATCACCGATGATACCGTCGATTTCTCCAATATCGTAGCCGGCATTTAATAACGCTTGCTGAATTGCTCTGGATTCTTGGCGACCAATACCAGGGTCGTCAGTTGGCCAAGCGGTAATAAAGTCGGTTTTACTGCTATCCTCGCGTGTAATTAAATCCGATAAATGGGCAATCGCCAGTGCATAGCTTTCTGAGGCATTATACGAATAGAAGGTGTCGAAGTTTTTACCGACTAAGAAAGCGGGACCGTCAGGACCTGCAGGCAATAGTAAACCGGCACTATTCAAATCAGACGGCAGCGGGCTACCATTCGCTAATGTCACTCCTTGATTGCGCCAATGGCTGATAGATTTTTTATCTTTACGGTTCGATGCACCCCAAAATCCGCTTGGCAGTTTGACTTCATAGCCCCATGGCTCACCTGAGCGGTAGCCACGTTTATCGAGGAAATTGGCAGTAGAGGCAAGCGCATCAGGGACACTATTAACCAAGTCGCGACGACCATCACCATCGAAATCGACGGCCAATTCTAAAAAGGTACTTGGCATAAACTGTGTCTGTCCAAACGCACCAGCCCAAGAACCGGTCATATCGCTGGGTGCGATATCGCCGTTTTGCACAATTTTTAGCGCATTGGCGTATTCGCCTTGGAAATAGCTTTGACGACGATCAAAACAAGACAGCGTCGCTAAAGATTCAAACAAAGGCTTTTTCCCCAATGTCTGACCAAAGTTAGACTCTACGCCCCAAACCCCTAGTACGTGCTCGGCTTTGACACCATAGCGCGATTCGATGCGGCGCAGTGTATCTGCCCATTGACGCTTGGCGCGGATACCATCTTCTACTCGTTCCGTATCGACAAGTGACGACAGATAATCCCAGACGTCCTTTTGAAATTCGGGTTGATAGTTCAATGACTGAATGACGCTAGGGTCAGGCTGGCTTGGGCGATAGTTATTAAAGGTAAAGCTATCGACGCCGCGGAATTTGCTAGAGTTCTTTAGACCATCTAAGCACTGTTGAAACTCGCTATTAGATAAGTCTGGCGCTGGTGGTCTGGCGGCTTGGGCAGTACTGGCAAGGCTGAGGCCAACCGCGATGCTAAGCAGCGATAAAGTGGAGAATGGAGTCAAACGCATGAGAATATCCTATAAACGTCAAAATTATCATTTAGAAATGGAGCAAGGCTAATAAAGCTAGTATTGACTTAGAGTAACCAATCTCAATAGTAAAGAAAAGGTATCGAAGCACTCAGTTACTATAAATTGACGTGAGCGTGAGGTTAGAAGAGGGTTTAAGATAAATATGGCATTGCACGACTTTAGAGAAGTCTCTGATTTTAATGCGAGTAAGCAGTTTGACAGCCATTTAGTAAATCTACTTTGTCAAAATGCTATCCAACTCCTCAATAAAGCCATGAATACGCTCGGCATTTTTACCCAAATCGCTACCCCCAACCCGTGATTTACTGCGGATATCGACCAAACGCTTGCTACCGTTATCAGTGATACGTACGATGACATCATCTTTAAAACCAAACCACATCGTCCTATCTGTCGCTTCGACAATTCCTTGGTTAGCATCAATATTTACCAGCTGCCAACCTGAATTATCAATGGCTTGTTTGGTTGCCTCAACCAGTTCAGATTTTGATTGGGGATAATTCAATGTTTGTAGTTCAGGGTAGGCGGCGCGCTGTTGGGTTGCTACTTCTACACCTGCATACCCAACTGGGTTTGGTGCATCAGCACGTAGTGGGGCAATGGCTACAGATTCAGGCGGGCTTACCAAATCGGTCGAAATATCATGAATGGGCGGCACACTTTTGCCCTTATTCAGCATGCTAAGCGGTATTGTTATAGCAATAGTAGACAGTAGCAGCGCCATTATCGTACTGCCAAACGTCACTGTTTTGCGTTTAAATAGGATTTGTAACAGCAGCAAGATAAGGGTGGCGATACCCGCAAACACCCCAAGCTTAAAACCCGTAAATGCGGTACCTAAGTCGACGACACCATACTTATAAAGCGGACCGGGTAAAGCCACCAGTAAAAAAGCGCTTAAACTGACAAGGCTCACTAAGACTTTCATCGGCTCTCTCCGTTATTATTTGGTCGCTGCTTATTTTATCTTTACTTGCTGTGCTAATTAATCTTGGTTTTTACTTAATAGCCAAACATGCTCAGTTACCGATAGTTCGGCTGCAGAATTAAGGGTTGATGACTGGCTTTCAAGCTCAATAATTTCATAATTAGCATCATAATACTGCTGTAATTGTTCCTGACTAATCGAAAAAGGCGGGCCGTCTTTTTTACTTTGATCATAGTTCAGGGTAATTAATAGCTGTGGCGCGTTATTACTAAGCTTATATATTTGCTTACTATAATCAGGGCGCACGTCTGCTGGCAAGACTATCAATGCCGCTCTATCATAAACGGCAGCGATACCGCCAATAGCTGTAGGACTCAGGGCAAAAATATCTGCTACCCATAAGGTAATGGTTTGACCAGCCAGCTGACCTTGATAGCGTTTTAAAGTTGAGCCATCAGCAGCGCTAATAAACTCAGTAATGGTAGGGGTTATATTTTGCTCAATAAAGAACGCTTGTACGGCTGATTCGACCAGCTCAATGCCAACGACGTCATAGCCTGCGTGAGCCAGCCACATCATATCAACCGATTTACCGCATAAAGGTACCAGCACTCGGCTACCGATGGGCAACGCCAATGTAGAAAAGTGTTTGATGAGCTCAGGGTTGACGTCAGATTGATGAAAGCCAATACGTCCTTCCTGCCAGCGTTGTTGCCAAAATTTAGAATTCATACCATTGTCCCTAGCCTATCAATGCCTTAAAGGTTTAACATTATCATACCGCCAAACGCAATAAAAAAGCCAAGCGTATCAACCCTTGGCTTTTATAGCGTCTAAAAATTACGGTAATCGTTTAGCTCACCATATACTGACTAAATTCTTTGCGCAGCTTAGCAAGTTTTGGTGGTATGGCAAAGTTACAGTAAGCTTGCCCCGGATTACGATTAAAAAAATCTTGATGGGTTTCTTCGGCTTTATAAAACTCAACAGCAGGATGAACCTCTGTGACCACATTGAGACCCATGTCACGTAGTTTATTAATGGTACGGTCGACCGTTGGTTTTTGCGCCTCATCGGTATAGAAAACCACGCTGCGATATTGGCTGCCGACATCATTGCCTTGGCGGTCCATGGTGGTGGGATCGTGAGTAGCAAAGAAGACATCGAGTACCACTTCTAAGGGTACGATAGATTCATCAAATGCAACTTTAATCACTTCAACGTGGCCTGTATCACCGCCGCAGACTGCTTCATAATTGGCAGAAACGGCATCACCACCCATATAACCTGAAACGACAGATTGCACGCCTTTTACGGATAAAAATACCGATTCGGTGCACCAAAAACAGCCACCGCCTAATATAATGGTTTGCATAATTGTTCCTATTATTCTAACGATAAAATATGCGCTAAATAGTGTCTTTAACAAATAGCCTTTATCTTAAAGGCATTTGATTATCTTAAAGGCATTTGATTATCTTAAAGGCATTTGATTAAAAAATTCGCTATTTAGCAATATACATTTAGCTTAGCAGGGCAGTTGCCCGCGATAAGTAACAAACAGTAATGTTATAATGGGCTTTTGCTATCTAAAAATGTCTTAAAAACCATTAGCGCCATACTCTTTCATTATAGTCCTGTTATCAAAAATCAAAGTTACATTATCAAAAAACGAGCCACCATCAAAAAACGAGCCACCCCATGAGCCATACCAAGCCAACTACTGTTGTTAATAACACTGTTAAAAACGATACCGTTAAAAACGACATCATTAAACATGACACCTTATTTACCACGCCACTCGATAAAGCGGCGCGTTTTTCTTTTGATGAACAAGTGGTGGCATGTTTTCCCGATATGATTCGCCGTAGTGTACCCGGTTATGGTCAGGTGCTAGCGATGTTGCCGATATTTGCCCGTCGCCATTGTAAGTACCGCCAACAGGACAATAATGGGCAACGCGTCAGCCGTGTCTATGATTTGGGCTGCTCACTGGGTGCGGCAAGTATGGCGTTGGCAGGCGAGTTTGAGCCGCAAGATTTACAGATTAAAGCGATTGATATCTCACCAGCGATGACCACAGAAGCGAGTGCTTTATTAACGGAAAATTATCCAGCGCATAATATTGAAGTGATTACCGCTGATATTCGTGATGTTGAGTTTGAGCCATGCGATATGGTTATTCTTAATTTGACGCTGCAGTTTTTGCCCGCTGCCGATAGAGTGGCGATATTAGAGAAAATTTATGCCGCATTAAGTGAAGGTGGGATTTTAGTATTAACCGAAAAAACCCATGCTTTTGATGAGCAGTATGATGCGTGGTTGGTTGAGCGTTATTACGACTTTAAACGCGCTAATGGCTATACCGAGATGGAAATCAGCGGCAAACGCAATGCGTTAGAAAACGTTTTGATTACTGATACCTTGAATGAGCATCATGCGCGTCTAGCGCAAGTGGGTTTTGAGCGTCATCTGACGTGGTTTCAGTTTTTAAACTTTGTCTCTATTGTGGCGTTTAAATAACCCGTAATCAGCGCAAAGTCTTTACCAAATCGAAGTTTTTATCAGTGTTTTATCAATACGGTAGCCGCCCTTTATGCTTAATGACACCATTACCCACGCTGAACGTGAACTGTATTTAACCTTGCTGGCACTGGCGCAGCAGCAGCCGAGCGCTTATGAATGGCTAACGCGGTTACCGACATGGCTCAATGCTATCAAAGACAAAGCCAATTACGCTCACGCACCCGCTTATCAAGCATCGGTAGCACGATTGCCAGAAATAACAGTCAATAATGTCGACTTAGACAACGACGTCTTGACGGTTGCCGCTAATCTTAGCGACTCTGAGCGTAAACAAACAATGGCACTGTTGAAGCAGCTAATGCCGTGGCGTAAGGGGCCTTTTCAGATTGGTGGTCAGATTGGTGGTCGGATTGGTAGTGACGAGTCCGCTATAAAAATCGATACCGAATGGCATAGCGATTGGAAATGGCAGCGAGTGTTGCCGCATTTAGGTAATTTAAAAGGTCGGCGCGTATTGGATGTGGGCGGTGGCTCGGGTTATCACGGTTGGCGGATGGCAGGCGCAGGGGCGGAGACGGTCATTATTATTGACCCATCATGCCTTTTTTATCATCAATTTATGGCAATTCGCCATTTTGTCGGCGCGGCAGATGCTCATCCTTCAGGTCGTTATCGTACCCATTATATTCCGGTACCGCTTGAAGCCCTGCCGGAGCACAGTCAGCTGTTTGATACGGTATTTAATATGGGCGTGCTCTATCATCGTCAATCACCGTTTGAGCATTTGCAACAGCTAAAAGGTCAGTTGGTTAAAGGTGGCGAGCTGGTGCTTGAAACCTTGGTTATCGATGGCGATGCCAATACCGTACTCGTGCCACACGACCGCTATGCGCAGATGAATAATGTGTATTTTCTGCCATCGGTCGATGCACTCATTGGTTGGTTAGAAAAAGCAGGATTTACCGAAGTACGCTGCGTCGATGTCGCCGTTACTTCAACCGCTGAGCAGCGCAAAACCGAATGGATGACTTATCATTCGTTGGCGGATTTTTTAGACCCTAATGATGCCAGCAAAACCATCGAAGGCTATCCAGCACCGAAACGTGCGACCCTCATTGCAAAAAAATAACTATTGCAAAGAAGGGATTAGACTGCAAACAGAAGATTAGAGCTATAAATCTCGCACAAGGCTGTCATTACTTTTAAATGCGATGTTAAAAAAATGAGCAGTGTTTTGAGAAATAGCTATGGCAAATACCGATTAAATAAACCAGCGTTTAAATGCCATTTCTATTAAAACCTTGAGGATAAAACCAATAAAGCCTGCACCAAGAGCTAAAAACATCCAAAAAGTACCCGCGCGACCCGCTTCAGATTGTTTTGATAAGTCCCAAATGATAAAGAATAAAAAGGCAATAAAAATGGGCAATAAAATATACATACCCCAACTGGTGACGGTACTGGCGGCAATAGCAAACATGGTTTTATCCTATAGATGAAAGTGTAAAGTGGCGCACGCTCTGAGGCTTTTTTTATGATTGTTTATAAATGAGACGATAATGTATAGAAAAAGCAGGCGGTAACTGTTTTTCATTATAACGCGGAATAGAGCCGCTATAAATATTTCGCTAACGTCAGGCAACAGTAACGCTACAATCAGCCTAAACAACCCTGTATTTGCAGCCTATAATAGCCATCATCTCCTAAGCTATGCCTATCCAGTATAAAAGTGGTAATTTTAACGCTATTTTTGGTTCAAATAGTGCAATAGCGCCTAAAGGTTGTTATATTTATAGGTTACTTATTTTTTTTGTATTATCTTATATTTCACCAATTTTTTTGTTCATTTATCTGAGTTTATAGTCCTATGTCACAAGCCCAAATTGATACGCTCGCCTCACTATTTGATAGTGCCATCCAAGCCCTAAAAAATGACGGCGAACTACCGGCTGATTGGCAAAACAACAGCCAAATTACACGGACAAAAGACACCAGTCATGGTGATTTTGCGAGCAATATCGCGCTAACGGCCGCCAAAGCTGCGAAAGCCAATCCACGCCAGCTCGCTGAAAAAATCGTCAACGCCTTGCCTGAAAACCAAAATATTCGCCAAGTAGAAATCGCAGGTCCTGGCTTTATCAACGTATTTTTAAATACTGAAGCCAAATTCGCCGTGTTAGACGATATCTTTAAGCTGCAAGAACGCTTTGGTTTAAGCAAGCAGTTTAAAGGTCAAAAAATCCAAGTTGAATTTGTCTCGGCCAATCCAACGTCTAGCTTGCACGTCGGTCATGGTCGCGGTGCCGCCTTTGGTATGAGCGTAGCAAATTTGCTTGAAGCCATTGGTTATGATGTCACGCGTGAGTATTATGTTAATGACGCCGGTCGCCAAATGGATATTTTAGCGACCAGTACTTATTTGCGTTATCTAGAAGCCAACGCTGAGCCAGTCACATTCCCAGTCAACGGCTATCAAGGCGATTATGTTAGTGATATTGCTCAAACACTAAAAACCCAGCACACTGATAGTTATGTGCATAGTTTTGCAGAAATTGCCAAAGACGTACCAGCAGATGCACAGTTTGAGATAAATGCAGACGGCGAAAAAGTGCTGCTATCGGGCGATAAAGAAGCCCATATCGACGGACTGATTGCCAATAGTAAAGCCTTGCTTGGTGATGGCTACGAGCTGTTTTTAAATGCAGCGCTTAGCAGCATTTTGGCTGATATCAAAGACGACTTAAATGACTTTGGCGTCCGCTATGAATGTTGGTTTAGCGAAAGATCAATCGATAGCGAGATTGAGCCTGTCTTACAAATCCTAGATGAAAAAGGCTATTTGTACGAAAAAGATGGCAATATTTGGTTTAAATCGACCGATTTTGGTGATGAAAAAGACCGTGTCGTTCGCCGTGCCAATGGTCAAAGCACTTATTTTGCCTCTGATATCGCTTATCATAAAAATAAATTTGATCGCGGTTTTGATAAAGTCATTAATGTTTGGGGCGCTGACCATCATGGCTATGTCCCACGGGTGAAAGCGGCGTTAACGGCGCTTGGTATCGATGCCGACCGTCTTGATGTGGTGCTAGTACAGTTTGTCGCCTTATGGCGCGGTAGTGAAAAAGTGCAAATGTCGTCGCGCTCGGGCAAATTTGTCACCTTACGTGAGCTGCGTCATGAAGTCGGTAACGATGCCGCGCGCTTCTATTACGTCGCCCGTAAGCCTGAAGTCCACGTCGACTTTGACTTAGAGCTTGCCAAATCGCAAAGTAAAGACAACTTGGTTTTCTATATCCAATATGCGCATGCACGGGTTTGCCGCGTGTTAGAAAAACTAGAAACCAGTGGTCTGCAAGTAGACGATATTACTGGCGCTGAAAAGCAAGAGTTATTAACCGCACCGAGCGAAGAGGAATTGATTAAATTACTGGGCGCTTATCCGGCAACCTTGCTACGTGCAGCGACAGGTTATGAGCCGCATATCTTAACCAACTATCTAAAAGAGTTGGCGGCGTTATTTCATGGTTGGTACGATAGCAATCGCATCTTGCCCGTCAGCTTGACCTCGGGTGAGACGCCAAGCCAAGATGAGATGGATATGATGCAAGCTCGCCTACGCTTATCTAAGGCGGTTAGGCAGGTATTGAGTAATGGGCTTAGCTTATTGGGCTTGTCTGCGCCGTCTAGTATGTAGTATAAAGAGAGACGGCTGCTAGCCATCATTCGCCGACGACTATTTGGCAATAACAATTCGAAAATGATAATTCAACAATGACAGTTCAACATTGATAATTCGACAACGATAGATATATTCAGTAGGGAGAACGAGATCCATGTTAGCCAAAAAACCAAAAGGTGCCACTGAAAAACGCAAAACAAGTAGTGTGTCAGGCTTATTATGGATGTTTGTTGGGGCGGTGTTGACGCTCATGATTGGGGTGTTTTTATACCTCTCACCATTGTTTAATTTTAGTCCTGCGGGCAGCGAAGACGGTACCGACCCTGATAGACAAGTGCAGCAACGAGTCGATACCGACACCGATAATGGTGATTATGAGTTTTATGATATTTTGCCCAATCAAGAGATGGCAACGATTCCTGATGAAGACTTTGGGGAAGGCGATGATAGCCAAGCAGGTCAAATCACTGACTTTGAGCCAGATGTAGTCGTTAATCAGCCTCAAAGTACGACGCCCGCTACTGATGCGGGTAACTTTGGCATCTCTGAAAATACCACTATTGAGCCGAATCGTGGCAACAATGCTAATAATGCAGCCACCAGCAATAATGATGACGATATTGTCATCGTTGAAGAAGATGCGACTTACGATGGCACACCAGCTGCCAACAATACAGGCGCGAATACAGGCGCGGCTGCAAACAAACCCAGCGCTGGTACTGCAAGCATTCAAGCGGCCAAACCTGCTACTTATATTTTGCAAATTAACAGCTTTGGCGATGCGGATGAAGCAGATCGTCGCCGTGCTCAAGTCTTGATGGCGGGTGTGGACGCTCGAGTGGTAAAAAATACCACGGGTAATGGTTTGCCTATCTATCAGGTTATCTCACGGCCGATGAATAACCGTCAAGCGGTTGCCACTGCCCAGCAACGCCTACAAAATAATGGTATAGATTCTATCATTGTCGAACAGCGTCGTTAGACTTACAGCATTGATAAAAAAAGCGTCACGGTGGCGCTTTTTTTATCCCTTTTTTTTGATATGTTTTTTGGCATCTTTTATCAAACTTAACATAAGAGCATCATGATGACTGTGATTCCTTCAGAAACTGCACCCGTCGGTATGATTCGAGCTTTTTTCCAAAAGTATTTCATTGATGCTTTCACTGGGATGGCGTTAGGACTGTTTGTTACCCTTATTGCCGGTCTTATCATCTCGCAAATCGGTGGCTGGTTAAACTTGCCCGCCTTGGTTGCGGTTGGAAAACTGGCCTCAGTATTAATGGGTGCGGGTATCGGTGTCGGTATCGCTTATTATCTTAAAGCGCCAACTTTGGTGATGCTAAGCTGCTTGGTTGTAGGGATGCTTGGTGCGCATTCTGAAGCTTTGATGGCCGGCAACTTATTTATCGCGCAAGAAGCCGGTCCAGCAACCTTTGCTGCTGTGCCCGGTAATCCGATTGGTGCTTATTTGACCTCAGTATTTGCTTATCGTGCTGGTACTTGGGTCGCGGGCAAAACCAAACTCGATATTTTGCTGATACCGTTAGTAGTATGTACGGTGGCTCTAATCGTCTGTGCGCTGCTTAATCCTCCGGTCGTTGCTGCGGTCAATGCGATTGGTCAAGGCATTCAAGCCGCAACTGAATTGCAGCCATTATTAATGGGTATCGTGATAGCAGTCGTCGTTGGAATTCTATTAACACTACCGACCTCAAGCGCTGCTATCTGTATCGCTATTGGGCTTGGCGGCTTAGCGGGCGGGGCGGCGGTCGTTGGCTGTGCGGCGCATATGATTGGTTTTGCGGTGGCCAGTTTTAAAGATAACGGCGTCAGTGGCGTCATATCCCAAGGACTTGGCACCAGTATGCTACAAATCCCTAACGTCCTTAGAAAACCTATTGTTTTATTGCCTGCCGTTATCGCCAGTGCTATTGTTGGTCCTATCGCAACTGTTGGCTTTGGGCTGGCTTGTACGGCGACTGGTGCTGGTATGGGTACGGCAGGATTGGTCGGGGTATTTGGTGTCATTGAAGCCTCACAAGGTATTATGAGTAGCGCCCAATTATGGACGGCGATTATTTTATTGATGTTTATTTTACCTGCGCTTATCGCTGGGGTGGTCGCTTATGTGATGCGCCGCCTTGGTTGGTTGGTCGATGGCGATATGAAACTGCCTTAAATTAAAATTAAATCAATCAAATTATACTAAGCATCAATAACTATAAAAAAGCCCAGCTATTTAAGTAGCTGGGCTTTTTTTCATGCTAACACTTATCATTTTTTTAATTAACGACGGACATCTTTTGGTGCATCGCCGTTCGGCCAATCTTTGTCTTTATTGGCTTTTACAGGGCGTGGCAAGTGGGTAAAGTAGGCGGCAATATCGACCGCTTCTTGGTCGCTTAGCGTATTACCTTGTCCAAATGGCATTTTACCTTTGATAAAGGCGGCGGCAGTATAAGTACGTGCCATCCCTGCGCCATCATTAAAGGATTTATCGCCAGCTACCGCAGGATAGATATAAGTACCATCGTCATTATACTGACCTTCGCCATTATCACCGTGACAAACGCTACATTTTTCTGCAAATAGCTTTTCGCCCGTTTCAGGGTTTGGCTCTAACTCTTTATTCACTTTGACAAAACCGCGGCCTTCAGGAGATACGCCGACGGGCATATCTTGCGACAGCCAAGTCATATAAGAGATAATGGCGTTCATATCATCGGAGCCCAAATCAAGCGCCTTACCGTCCATTGAGCGCTCAAAACAACCATTGACACGCTCTTGCAAGGAGTTGATACGACCACCGCGCGAACGATAAATAGGGAAGATGCCCGGCAGACCATTCCATGGCGCCGCAAACGCTTCTGAGCCGTTGCCTAAATGACAGCTGGTACAGTTGAGCTGGTTACCAACGTTATTTGGCATCTCTTTATAAGTATGATTGACAATCTGTAAACCTCGACGAATGGCGGCACCGCGCTCATCATCTGGAATGGTAGATTCGTCTGGCATATTAATCGCTGGCTTGCCGCCTGCTGCGCCTGCCGCATCACCACCGCCTGCGCTAGCGCTCACATCACTGGCAGCTGGCATATTACCTTTTAGCGTTTCGGCACGGGCTTCGAGGGCTTTAACGCGAGCCAAGGCTTCTGCTTCTTCCAAACGGTCAACGGCTTTGGTCTCATTGTTATTACTACAGCCGGTCATACTGACGGCACTGATGGCAAAGATAGTGGCTACTAACAGGGAGGAGGGCTTGGCACGTGGAAAGTTTATCATTGGAATATCATTATGTTAGAAAATAATATGTAAATCTATATTTATATGATAGTTTGGTCGTCATGATGGCAAAACTTATTTTAAGATTTTAGCTAAATAAATGGCTCGGATTTCAGTATTGATCAATGCCAACATAGTTGGCGTCATATCATTCAGCTTATCGCTACTGCCTAATATTAGCTATTAATCCGCTTGATTCTGCCTATCAAAACTCGACCAGTAATTAATCTGTAATTTGCTAGTAACATAATTGTATCAAATACAAATACGTAAAGTGTTTTTAAATTGAAAAAGAACACTAAAGCGACAAATGATGCCAACAGATGGTGAACGTTCTAAATAGCAAGGCATACTGTTTTTACTAAAAAAGCGCGTAAATATGAAAATATTTACGCGCTTTTTTTTGATGAAGATGTTTTTATATAGTAATTGCAAAATAAAATCGATACGTTAGTATTCTTGTGCTAATGGGATAGATTTTTCTTGCTTGCTGTTCGCAGGCTTAACAGAGGCTGCAAAAAACTCACCCCATTAGCACTTTGTATCGGTTTTAAGTCGAATAGACGACAGCTGTTTAACTTATTATTGTTTATCTGCCGCTATATTAATTAGCAATCGCCGCTTTACGGTCAGCCGTTTTTGCGCGTTTTTTGCCTTTTAATTGACGCGATAGCTTATTGACGTCATTCAATACCTTGCTATAGCGTGCTGGGAATACGCGCTGGACAGCATCTATCATTTTGGCATCATTGCCAATTAAGCAGCGTGGCTGATTGGTTGCGGCGGCCTGTAAAATAACCCAAGCGGCGGCGCTGGCATCAAATTTTAAAAATTTATTAAAACTACTGATGGCTTTGCGGCCGCTACGCATGCCAAGGTCGCTGATACTGTCGTTACCACGGGCGCTATTGGCGATATTGGTTTTGATGCCACCGGGATGAATACAGGTCGCTGAGACGCCGCAGCGCTGAATATCTAGCTCTTGACGCAGACTTTCAGTAAAGCCACGTACGGCAAACTTGCTGGCGTTATAAGCAGACTGTGACGGTTGTGCGGTCAAACCAAACAAGCTTGAGATGTTAATAATATGACCATGTTCGTTAAACTTACGTGCTTTGCTGTCTTTTTTACCACCATCAATTTCGCTTTCTTTCACGCTGTTTTTAATCAATGGCAAAAACGCCTTGGTGCCGTAAACCACGCCCCAAAAGTTGATATCCATGACCCATTCAAGCTCGCTAATGCTGCTACCTTCTACGCTTGAATAAAGCGCCACGCCCGCATTATTAAAGATAAAGTTTACTTTACCATGCTCCGCCATCACGCTATCCGCCCACGCTTCGACGGCTTTATTATCTGAGACGTCAAGTACCGTGGTGGTGACTTTGACATCATAGCCGACCAGTAACTCTTTGGTTTGTGCCAATTGCTCAGCATTGATATCTGATAGCGCCACATGGCAGCCCATTTTTGCTAAATGAATGGCAAGCTCGCGCCCCATGCCAGAGCCAGCGCCAGTGATAGCGGCGACATGGTTGCGGTAATAGGGGGTAATGTCATGGTCTTGGTGAGAGGAAAAAGGCAGATGTTGGCGTAGTGAGGTTGCGATTGCAGAGACATTTCCAGAAACAGTGTTAAGCATGATAAACAGTCCTTTGTATCATTAATAATATTGGTATTTCTACTTTAGCATGATTGATGATAAGCGCTGATAGCAATTGATAAACGCGGCTGTCATTTTTACCCACTACATTAGCTGCAAAAAATAAAATGAGAAGTAAGCGGACATAAAAAAGTGTCTAGTATAATTTACACTAGACACTTTTATTTTAATTACCGCTTCAATAGAGCAGATAAGACCTTTTAAGCGTCTATCGCTATCTGTTCTGAGTCACCGTTAGAGAAGGTGATTTCAGGGATTTTACCGTCGTTGATTACTGCTTCATCAACGAGTACGGTCTTAGCATTTTCCATTGAAGGCAGCTCATACATGGTTTCAAGTAGAGCATTTTCTACGATAGAGCGCAGACCACGGGCACCTGTTTTGCGTGCCATTGCTTTTTTAGCAATCGCATCGAGTGCTTCTTTGGTAAAGGTAATGTCAGCGCCTTCCATATCAAACAGGTACTTGTACTGCTTGACCAACGCATTCTTTGGTTCCGTCAAAATCTGAACCAAAGCGTCTTCGTCTAGCTCTGTGAGCGCAGCAAGCACAGGAAGACGACCGATCAGCTCTGGGATAAGACCGAACTTGATTAAATCTTCCGGCTCTACTTGTTGCAGTAGCTCTGAGCTACGTTTACTATCGTCTTTTGAGCTGACATCGGCATTAAAGCCAATACCTGTTTTTTCAGTACGCTGCTGAATCACTTTATCAAGACCGGCAAACGCACCACCAACGATGATTAAGATATTACTGGTGTCAACTTGGATAAGCTCTTGCTGTGGATGCTTGCGACCACCGTGTGGCGGAATAGCGGCAACCGTGCCTTCGATAAGCTTAAGCAAGGCTTGCTGCACACCTTCACCTGATACGTCACGAGTGATAGATGGGTTGTCGCCTTTTTTGCTGATTTTATCAATCTCATCGATATAAATGATACCTTGCTCAGCTTTACTGACATCATAATCTGAGGCTTGTAATAGCTTTTGCACGATGTTTTCGACATCTTCACCGACATAACCGGCTTCAGTTAAAGTCGTGGCATCTGCCATCGCAAAGGGCACATCAAGCAAGCGCGCTAGAGTTTGCGCTAGCAAGGTTTTACCAGAACCGGTTGGACCGATTAGCAAGATATTACTTTTTGCCAATTCAACCATGGCATCATCAGCACCGATTTTAGCTTTTTTGCTGTCATTGGCTAAAGTTTGACTGACTTTTAAACGTTTATAATGGTTATAAACCGCAACCGCCAAGGCTTTTTTGGCCGCATCTTGCCCGATGACATATTCGTCAAGCTTGGCACGTAGCTCTTTTGGTGTTGGCAGCTTTTTATTGACCCAAGAGGTATCAATATCGCTGTCGTCGTCACCATCTTCGGCGCTATCGGCAATCAGGTCTGTACATAGCTCAATACATTCATTACAGATATTGGCGTCGTCAGCGGCAATCAGCTGCTTTACTTCACTTTTTTCTTTGCCGCAAAACGAACACTGCGGGGTGTTATCTTCTGCCATATGCAGGCACTCCTAAAATTTTATACTGATCAATATTCTGATTATGGACATCGATGCAAAAGCGCCGGGCACTTAATATATTTTCTCTTACCCTATCGCGCTTAGGCATCTGATGTTTTAAAGTCTCTTAGACGGCTGCTATTAAAGCGCTTATAGAGAAGTCGGGCGACGCTCTAATACTTCGTCAACCAGACCGTATTCTTTGGCTTCTTTGGCATCTAACCAATAGTCACGCTCAACGTCTTTTTCGATTTTCTCGACGGGTTGACCGGTACGCTCAGCCAAAATCTCGTTCAAGCGAGCACGCGTTTTTAGAATTTCACGCGCATTAATTTCGATATCGGTTGCTTGACCTTGCGCGCCGCCTGAAGGCTGGTGAATCATCACGCGCGAGTTGGCCAGGGCATAACGTTTGCCTTTTTCGCCAGCGGCTAATAAGAATGAACCCATGCTATAAGCGCCGCCCATACAAATGGTCGAAACTTCAGGTTTGATAAAGTTCATGGTATCAAAAATAGCCAAACCAGCACTTACTGAGCCGCCTGGTGAGTTGATATATAAATGGATATCTTTATCAGGGTTTTCTGCTTCTAAGAATAATAACTGCGCGACGATAAGATTGGCCATATGGTCTTCAACTTGACCGGTCAAAAAGATAACACGCTCACGTAATAGGCGTGAGAAAATATCAAACGAGCGTTCACCGCGCGCTGACTGCTCAACCACCATTGGAACCAATGCGGCTTGTGGCGTGCTTTGGTTATATTGTGCGCTTTGGGCAGTGGTGTGCGCACTCATCAACATATCAAAATGCGGGTTAGCAGTGATGCGATCATAATCTGTCATAAAGATGTCCTGTTTATAAGTACATAAAGTAAAGAGGTATAGGCTAGCTGTTGGCTAAATTTTTATGGTGGTTATCATTGTAAACATTGCCGCCTATGAATAAAAGCTGCCTGTTAATAAAACCTATTCGGTTCAATTAAATGCTCTAAATATCGCTAGCAAGTCGCCAATCATATTCGTGATTTAAGGCGGCGCTTAAAAGTTATTCCATCTACTTGCTAGAAATAGCAGCTGTCAAAAATAGTAGCCGCTAAAAATAATTGAGCTAATGGTAACTTTTTTATGGCGGCAATAGTAACTTTTTAATGTGACAAATGATAAATGACTCCCTATTAATAAGGCGTCTGTGCCCATTTATCAAGGGCAGTAGCAATAAACACCAGGTAAAAGTAGCTAATAAGCCAGTAATTTATAAGCTTGCAATAAAAATGCCCTAACAAGATGTTAGGGCATTGTATTAGGGTATTGTTTTTAGCATTTTTGCAGTAAGAGTAGCAATGTGCCATTAATAGCAAATTGCCAAGTTATCTTACTAAATTACATACCTTGCTGCTGTTGTTGCTGAGCGGCTAGCAAGTCTTGGTAGCTGACTTCTTTGTCAGTTACTTTGCCTTGCTCGATTAAATAATCAACCACTTGGTCTTCTAGAACCACAGACTCAATGTTAGCGCGTTGCTGCTTGTCATTGGTGTAGTACTCGATGACTTCTGCTGGATCTTCGTAGTTTTCAGCGGCTTCTTTGATAAAGCTTTCAACACGCTCTTGATCTACTTCTAAGCCTTTGGTGTCGATAACGCGAGCAACGATGATGCCAAGACGGGCAGCACGTAGCGCTTGCTCTTCGAACAGCTCATTTGGCAGCATGTCTTTATCGAAGCTATCAGCGTTGGCACCGAACTGCTGAGAAAAACGTTGCATCATCATGTTGCGTTGACGCTCGATTTCTTGCTCTAGCATGGCGTTTGGTACGTCAAACTCGTTCTTTTCTAGTAGCGCATCAAAGGTCGCTTGTTTTACTTGGCTACGCGCCGCATTTTTGATTTCGCGTTCCATGTTTTTACGCACGTCTTCTTTTAATTTCTCAACGCCGCCTTCTTTAACACCGAATAGCTCTAGGAACTCTTCGTTGATTTCAGGTAGTTTTGATTTTTCAACCAATTTTACGTTGATTTTGAACTGGGCTTCTTTACCAGCCAAGTTTTCAGCTTGGTAATCTTCTGGGAAAGTCACGTCAATGACTTTTTCTTCGCCAGCTTTCATGCCTTTGATACCATCTTCAAAGCCTGGAATCATCTGGTTGCTACCGATAACCAATTTGAAGTCTTCAGCAGAACCGCCTTCGAATTTTTCGCCGTCGATTGAGCCTTCAAAGTCAAACGTTACTTGGTTGTCTTTGGCCGCTTTACCTTTTTTCTCAACGAATTCTTCACGTTGTTTTTGTAGGTTTTCAATCATGGTGTCAACGTCTTCATCGCTAACCGTCGCTGTGTGACGCTCAACTTCGATCTCATCAATACCTTGCACGTCGATTTCTGGGAAAATTTCAACAGTGGCTTGATAAACCAAGAAATCATCTTCAAGTTTTACATCATCGATGTTAGGCATGCCAACGGCGCGGATGTCTTCCGATTTGATCGCTTCAAAAACGGTATCACGGATCACATCGTTGATAACTTCTTGTTGAATGCCAGCACCGTACTGTGAACGGATATGTGACATAGGGACGTTACCTTTACGGAAACCGTCAATCTTGGCAGTTTTCGCAACTTGGCGAATACGGCCTTCAACTTTGTTTTGAATTTTTTCAACGGGTACTTTAACCGTTAGCTGAGTTTCTTTGTTAGATAGCTTGTTGGTTGTAACTTGTAAATCTGTAGCCATGTTCATTACACCTTTAGGATTTAATAGTACGTTTGATTAAATAGTACTTAGGGTTAAATAGTAATAGACAACCGTGCCTCAAAATACGGGCGGGTGTTACCGATTGCCGTTGGAATAAATAGGGGATATTGATAGCGCGCAATTTCGCAGTCCGTGCCCGTAGCAATCGCTGCTGACACAAAAATGTGAAACGCTTTATCTGAATAGACGCTATCTGATATCAATATTAACCATGAATAGGTCGCATAATAACGCTTTTTGCGCGATTATACAGACAAATAACGGCTTTCAACAAAATTTTAAAAGTAGAACAGTATAATCCATCTGTTTATCAAAGTAAAAATTATCTGTTTGCGGTCTAAATAGGGCAGCGCTGCTATCGTCCGTTCAAATAAAATTACTGGGTTAATATTGTCGTATTATCGGTATTAACTATTATCGGTATTAACATAGCAAAGCAGTAAACGCTATGGATCGACGATAAGGTAGGACTGCTTTTATTCGGATTGCTTTTATAAGGCAGAATTGTTTTTATAAAGACAATAAAGGCAGTTGCGCCAATAATTGCTCAATCGCCTGACCACGATGACTGATACTATTTTTATCCGCCGCGCTGAGGCTTGCCGCCGTTGCTTGCAGTTCTGGCAACCAAAACAGCGGGTCATAACCAAAACCGCCATCACCATGCGGCGCCGCCAAAATCTCACCGTGCCATAAACCTTGAGCGATAATCGGTAACGGGTCATCGGCATGACGTACCATCGCCAATACGCAAACGAACATGCCTTTAATAGCGGCATCAGGCTGTGCTGCACGGATAGGCTGCAAGTCGGCAACAAGCTTAGCATTATTTTTACTGTCATTGCCGTGCTCGCCTGCATAGCGGGCAGAGTAGATACCGGGTGCATTGCCCAATGCTGGCACGCATAACCCTGAATCATCAGCAATCGCAGGTAATCCGCTTGCTCGGCTGGCATGACGGGCTTTGATAATGGCGTTCTCAACGAAGCTTAATCCATCCTCGATTGCATCGTCGATATCAAGCTGACCTTGCGGGACAATCGTTACATCCAAATCTGCCTCAGCAAATAGGCGGGTAAACTCAGCAAGTTTGCCTTTATTGTTACTGGCGAGCACCCATTGGTTTTGTGGTGTGTCTGGATTTGAATCATTTAAGGTGGATGCTTGTTGATGAGTCTCTGTGACACTGGCTTGATTCATATTCTTTGTCCGTAATTGAGTCGCTTATACGTGCATATTCTAGGCTAGCATCGGCTAAATTACCAATTAGCATAACGAATCGCTGATTCATAACATTTGGTAACTGATATTTGTCGTCACTATTGCTATAATAGGCAACAAGCTACAGTGAATTATATCTTATAGCTTGTGAACTTAAAGTTAATAATAGCTTTAATCGTTAGTAAATAGTTTTAAACGGTAATAATGGTTTTTAAGTCCCTGTTTTGGTATTTGATAGTTTTGATGTTTAATGACTTGGCATTTAAAAGCTTGAGTGTTTAAAATTTCTCGTATTTAACGATATAATAACTATTAAGTGTTGCTCGCTTAAGATAACTTTCAAATTTAGCGCTTTTTTAGGTTTACCGCATTATGTGTTAGCCTAGTGAGTGTTAAATTTCTCTAACAATAAACTAAGCCAATTTAGTCTCATAATTTATAGCGTTCGTTTTAAGCTATACCTAATACTAATGGCTAAACCAGCAAGGATAAAATAATATGTCAAAGATTACATTACCAGAACTACCGTATGCAAAAGACGCGCTAGAGCCACATATCAGTGCTGAAACGCTAGAATACCATCATGATAAGCATCACAACGCATATGTGACTAAGTTAAACGAATTGCTACCAGGTTCTGGTCTAGAAGACAAAACTTTGTCAGAAATCATCGTAGCAACCGCTAAAGATGACAGCAAGCAAGGTATGTTTAACCAAGCAGCCCAAGTATGGAACCACACGTTCTATTGGAATTGCATGACGCCAGACAATGGCGGTGGCGAACCTACTGGCGATCTAAAAGCTAAAATCGAAGAAGACTTCGGCAGCTATGACAAGTTCCGTGAAGAGTTCAAAAACGCAGCATTGACTCAGTTCGGTTCAGGTTGGGCGTGGCTAGTCGCTGATAAAGTCGGTGGCAAATTGTCTATCGCCAAAACAGCTAACGCTGATACGCCACTTGCACATGACCAAGTAGCGGTATTGACTTGTGACGTGTGGGAACATGCGTACTACATCGATTATCGTAACCGTCGTCCTGACTATGTGGACACGTTCCTAGACAAACTAGTGAACTGGGACTACGCAAACGCAAAATATAAAGGTCAAGATGCTGGTGTTGAAGAGTAATCTTTAACCACTAAGTAGTTTGATTAATAAAAAAGGACGCTGAGAGGCGTCCTTTTTTTGGTTTGAATTTTAGAAACTAACCATCTATTTTTGCTTATCTCTTTGTTTAATGTGTTCTTGCGTCTCTAAAGGAATTAAGTCTGCATATAAGACTTCTAGCTCTTTTGGTTTCGTAATCAGCTCATCAGCGATAAAGTTTAAAATACTAAATAATTTTTCGGCAACTTCCGCATTATCATCTAAATTTATTTACCCAGGATGAACAGCATTATTACCTATTACTCTAAGTAGGTCTAAAGCTTGTTGTATTTTAGGACTTAACCCTTCCGATACTAGTTCTCCTATATCATCATTGATTTTCTTACCACTTTTGCCTACTTGCTTTAATAGCATTTGAAGAGCTAGCCGTAGAAGAGCGGTAGAACCTTTTGGCGAATCCACTAAGATAGTTGCCGCTTCCATATAAAGATCTTTTATACTTTCTTCTAAATCTTCATTAGGTGGTGGAATTACTGTTTTTCTAGGAAAGACAATCTCTTTGTTTACCCACAATGTGAATTTTTCACATGAAATACAAGTAGCCACTGAAAAATCTTTTGGAAGAAGATTATAAATATTATCTCTAAACATCTTCTGTGATTTGCTTATGAATCTAGAAATTTCTTCTTGAGCGTAATCTTGAACTTGTGATCTGTAGTCTAGATAAATATTATCAAGTATTTCTGTAGAAGTTATACTAATTTTAAATGCATTAGACCACTCTTGAGTAGCAATAGTATGACAATGTGGGCACTTAAATTTTTTACTTCCATGTTCTGGCAACATCTGCTGCTCCATAAGTTGACTAGATAAAACAATATACTAACGGAAAATTTATATTAAAAATCAAAGTACTTCAAACCCAAACTTACCCAACGCCTCACGTAACATCGCAATATTATAGTACGCATGCGCATTGACGGTATTTTGAAAGAAAATATAGAGCGTATCAAAATGCTGACGCTGATTGGCAATCGCTTGCGCCCAGTCCTGCATTTCCGCCTCGCTATAGCGATAATCATGGCGGTCAGCGGCACTCATCGCATCCCACCAGTTTAGATTATTACCATGCATACGCAGGTAGCCCGTGCGCTCGGTAAATATCAATCGTGACGGTGGTAGACCGCTGACTTTTGGATAATCGACGCTACACCAAATCAGACCTTGTTTGACAAAACTATCGACCACTTGCGGGGTATGCCAACCATTATGACGAAACTCAACGGCTAGTGGATAATCTTGAAACCAACTGACAAGGTTTGCCAGATACAACCGATGCTCACGGGTACGGTCAAAGCCGTGTGGGAATTGCAGTAGTAGTGGCGCGAGAGCGTTGGCTTCGATCAGTGGCGAGAGGGCAGTAATAAATGCTTGGGCGTGTTCGGCTGTGCCCTTGCGCGCATGAGTAAAGTCTTGATGCAGCTTGACCGCGAACTTCAATTCACTGTCTGCTTGCACGTAGGCTTTATCGACCATGCCAGCAAAGGCTTTTTGTCCGATGGGCGCGTAGAAAGTGCTATTAATTTCCACCGCGCCGTATTGCTTGGCGTATTCGCGTAAGAAGTCGGTTTTTTTGGTACCAGTGGGATATAGCGTGCCGAGTAAGTCGGTATCGCTATAACCGCCGGTGCCAAGGTAAATACGCGGAGTAGGGGTACTGTCCATGTTGACCACCCTTTGCTATTTTTAATTTATCATTAATAAGCTTACTTTTTACGTGCCCATAGCCATTCAATGAGTGCCAATAGTGCGTTGTTGTTTGCACTGTCTTTTTTGCCACTCAGCTCACGGCTGCTCAACTCGCGAATAATGGCTGCGCGTCCGTCATTAAATAGCGATTGCGCATAGCTGGTTGCCTGCTCAACGCCCATCAATTTTACGTAGGTAGATTTATCCAATTTTTCATCACTGCCAGCAGGTTTACCAAGCGTATCGGTGCTGGTGGTGACGTCTAAAATATCGTCTTGTACCTGAAAGGCGAGTCCAATATGCTGCGCACACTCTTGTAGAGCCATACGCTGTGGAGCGGTCGCGCCAGCACAAATACCACCCATCAGCATAGCCGCTTCAATCAATGCGCCCGTTTTATCACGGTGGATGGCTTCCAAGTCGCTTTGTGAAATACCAGTAGTAGCTTCGGCATTAAGGTCGAGCATTTGACCCGAAACCATACGTCTGGCACGCGGTGCAAATATCGCGATGAGCTGGCTTGCGATAGCTGAGTCAAACGGCGCAAAGGTTGGCAGCTCTGCGGTCAATACTTCGAAAGCGAGCGTCTGTAGCACGTCACCGGCCAGCAGGGCAGTTGATTCTTCAAAGACGATATGCGCGGTCGGCTGACCACGGCGCAGCTCGTCATCGTCCATACATGGCAAGTCATCATGTACCAATGAATAGGTATGCAACAGCTCTACTGCCAATGCCGCACGGCGACACATATCATAATCGGAGTCGTTTTCTAGTAGTGATTCTAAATCGCTATTATAAGTGGTTCTTCTATCAGTGCTTTTATCCGCGCTTTCATCGTCATTACTAACATTGTTATTAGCGCTGTCATTAACATTAACATTGTCATTAGCGCCGTCATTAGCATTGCTTTGATTGACACTATCAAAGGCGCTGGCGACCAATAACGGACGTACCAATTTACCTTGACCGGTCATCACATAACGGCAGGCATCAATCAGCGGGCTTGGCAGCTCAGCGTAAGCAAACAGCACTTCGATATCTTGCGACAGTTGCGCGCGCACGGCGCTATGAAATTGCTCGGTGTTGTTATCAAAGCCAGCAAAAGATACGAGTCTTGCAGGCATCAGGCTTGGCGTATTAGTAGAAGAAGTAGAAACAGAAACAGTCATAACCCAACCATCTATCAGGTGAATAATAAAAATAGTGCTAGTGTAGCATGATAGATTATATTCCTTAGCGAGCGGGTATTATCAATGAAACATTTTTGGCGCTTTAGTGTTAAAAAACCTGCTTAAAAAAGCTGGAAATAATACAACAAGCCTTCGTTACGTATGGGCGATGTATCTTGGCGGTTGGATATGTTTTGATAAGGGATAGCGCTTATCGATAAATAAGCGCTATTTATAAGCGTTAAAAGCATGATTGTCAGTATATAATCTCAGTATACAAGCAGTCACTTAAAGCACCTTGGCAGCAAGGTAAAGGGCTAGTATCGACTTAAGAGTGACTTGCGAGTATGGTATTAGCTTGTGACAGTCGGGGGCATAATCCCCTACACTAATTGGCTTGAAAATGGTCTGGTGCTTAGCAGGTGGGTTTTTAGCCCTTATCTATGTGACATATCAGCTCAATATTCAGTCAGTATTTATACGACTGGTATTCGCACCATTAGGATTTATCACAGCATACCGGCAACAATCGTATATAAATAAAGCGCCGTATTCAGTTGTGCTAACGCGGTAACATTCGGCATAGAACATGAATATATAAGCATGAGCGCTGGATAATAAAGACACCTTCACTGCTTACTTTATACTGACTTTATAAGGCAGTAGGTTGGCAGTGTTATTACTCGTTTTACTAACAATAACTGGCTATGTGCTTTAATTTTAAAACTTTTAATTTTAAAACGTAGCTTTCGTTATATAGCAAGGAGTTTCAAATGGTATACCAAGGAAATCGCATCACGGTGACAATGCTAGAGGATGGCATCGCCAACATGCAGTACAACGCCGAAAATGAGAGCGTGAACAAGTTTGATGCTGAAACCAATAAGCAATTTGGCGAAGCGGTTACTGCTTTAGAAAAAGCGGATAACGTAAAGGGTCTTATCGTGACGTCGAGCAAAGGCGTATTTATCGCTGGTGCTGATATCACAGAATTCGTCGGCTCTTTTAAAAAGCCAGAAAGCGAAATCAAAGACTGGGTTGTTAACATCAACGACGCCTTTAACCGTTTTGAAGATTTGCCGTTTCCAAAAGTAGCCGCTATCAATGGCGCAGCGCTTGGCGGTGGTTGTGAGATGACCTTGGTTTGTGAATACCGCGTCATGAGCGACAAAGCCATCATCGGTCTACCAGAAACCCAATTGGGTATTTTCCCAGGTTTTGGTGGTACGGTTCGTAGTACCCGTATCATTGGTATCGACAATGCGCTTGAGCTTATCGCTACTGGTACACCAAAGAAAGCACTTGATGCGTTAAAACTTGGCTTAGTGGATGCGACTGTTCCTGCCGATGATTTACAAGATGCAGCGATTGATCTGGTCAAAAAATGTATCTCAGGTGAGCTTGATTGGCAAGCAAAGCGTGAAGAGAAGCTTGCGCCTGTTAAGCTAAACCAGCTTGAGCAAGCGATGGCATTTAACAGCGCAAAAGGTATGATTTTTGCCAAAGCCAATCCTAAGCAGTACCCAGCGCCAGCAATCGCTATTGAAGCAATTGAAAAACATGTAAATCTGCCACGTGATAAAGCAATCGAAGTGGAAGCAACTTACTTCGCAAAAGCGGCGAAAACCCCGCAAGCAGAAAGCTTGGTTGGTCTGTTCTTAAACGATCAGTTGGTCAAAAAATTAGCTAAGCAGCACAGCAAAAAAGCACATGAAATCAATGAAGCGGCCGTACTTGGCGCGGGTATCATGGGCGGCGGTATCGCTTATCAGGCAGCCAGCAAAGGCTTGCCAATCATTATGAAAGACATCAAGTCTGAGCAATTAGACCTTGGTATGGGCGAAGCCAGCAAGCTACTTGGCAAAATGGTTGAACGTGGCAAGATGACCCCAGCAAAAATGGGCGAAACGTTAAGCCGTATCCGTCCGACTTTGAACTATGGTGACTTTGCTGAGACTGATATCGTTATCGAAGCGGTGGTAGAAAATCCAAACGTGAAGCGTGCGGTACTAAAAGAAGTCGAAGGCTTGGTTAAAGACGATTGTATCCTAGCGTCAAACACTTCAACGATTTCTATTACTTTCTTAGCGGAAGCCCTAGAGCGTCCAGAAAACTTCGTTGGTATGCATTTTTTCAACCCAGTAAACCGTATGCCGCTAGTAGAAGTTATTCGCGGTGAAAAATCTTCTGAAGAAGCTATTTCAACGACCGTTGCTTTGGCCACAAAAATGGGTAAAGTGCCTGTCGTCGTGAACGACTGCCCAGGTTTCTTGGTAAACCGTGTGTTATTCCCATACTTTGGTGCCTTTGACTTGCTCCTTAAGCAAGGTGCGGATTTTGCTCATGTCGATAAAGTCATGGAAAAATTCGGCTGGCCTATGGGTCCTGCGTATCTAATCGACGTCGTTGGTTTAGATACTGGCGTACACGGCGCAGAAGTCATGGCAGAAGGTTTCCCTGACCGCATGAAGCCTGATTATAAAGGTGCTATCGAGCATTTATACGAAAACAAACGCCTAGGTCAGAAAAACGGCGTCGGTTTCTATAAGTATGAGATGGACAAACGCGGCAAGCCTAAAAAAGTTGCTGATGAAGCGACTTATGAGCTATTAAAAACTACCACTGATAGCGACAAGCAAACCTTTGATGATCAAGCGATTATCGACCGTACCATGCTTGCTTTCTGTAATGAGACTGTACGTTGCCTAGAAGATAATATCGTCAGCACGCCATCTGAAGCCGATATGGCGATGATTATGGGCGTTGGTTTCCCACCATTCCGCGGTGGCCCTTGCCGTTATATCGACCAAATGGGTCTAGATAACTACTTGGCGCTGTGTGAAAAATACGCATACCTTGGCAAAGCCTATGAAGCCCCGCAAAAGATTCGCGACATGGCAGCAGCAGGCGAGACCTTTTACGCCACGGCGTAATGGGCAGTCATTACTAGGATGAAGTGCCGTACGTTTGTTATTAAGGCTGAGAGAAAATTAGTTATTTATGCTCCTTAATGCCAATATTCTTTAATAGCAGACGTACGATTATAGTTGGTTGAATTTAGGCCAGTACAAGAAAATCGAGCGCAGAGGTACCTATTGTACTTTAAGCGAGATTGACGCAGTCATAGCATTAAAATCAACTGACTACACTGACAATAAAAATTGAAAAGGAAGATAGTATGACAATTTTAAGTCCAAAAGACGTGGTCATCGTAGATGGCGTACGCTCAGCAATGGGTAAATCTAAAAACGGTATGTTCCGCCACGTTCGCGCTGATAGCTTATCAGCTGAGCTAGTACGTGCCTTAGTTGAGCGTAATGACTTTGACCCACGTGACGTCGAAGACATCATCTGGGGCTGTGTAAACCAGACTTTAGAGCAAGGTTTGAACATCGGTCGTAACATCGGTCTGCTGGCTGGTATTCCAAAGACTGCTGGCGGCCAAACTGTTAACCGTCTATGTGGTTCATCTATGCAGGCGCTACACACTGCTGCCGCGCAAATCATGACCAACCAAGGTGACGTTTTCATCATCGGTGGTGTAGAGCACATGGGTCACGTCGGCATGATGCATGGCGTTGATCTCAACCCTGAAGCGTCAAAGCACTATGCAAAAGCCTCAAACATGATGGGCTTGACTGCTGAAATGCTTGGTCGTATGAACAATATCACTCGTGAAGAGCAAGATGCCTTTGGTCTTGAGTCACATCGCCGCGCATGGGCTGCAACGACTGAAGGTCGTTTTGACAATGAAATCATCGGTATCGAAGGTCATGATGCTGCTGGTCGCTTGCAACTATGTACCGTTGATGAAGTGATTCGTCCAGATGCAACGATGGAGCAAATGCAAAAGTTACGTCCAGCCTTTGATCCTAAAGGCGGTACGGTCACTGCTGCGACCTCATCTGCATTATCTGACGGTGCGTCAGCAATGTTAGTCATGAGCGCACAAAAAGCCAAAGACTTAGGTCTTAAGCCTCGTGCTCGTATTCGCAGCATGGCTGTTGCTGGTTGTGATGCCGCTATCATGGGTTACGGTCCTGTACCGGCTACCCAAAAAGCACTTAAGCGCGCTGGCATGAGCATCGATGATATGCAAACCATCGAGCTAAACGAAGCGTTTGCAGCGCAAGGCTTGTCAGTACTTAAAGCCTTGAACTTATCGGACAAGCAAGACATCGTCAACATCAACGGTGGCGCGATTGCACTAGGTCATCCACTAGGTTGTTCAGGTGCTCGTATCACCGTTACCTTGTTAAACGCCATGGAGCAGTCAGATACTGAAATTGGTCTAGCAACGATGTGTATCGGTCTTGGTCAAGGTATCGCGACCATTATTGAGCGTGTGTAATTCTTAGACTGTATTAGCTTTGCAATATTTTAGCATTTTAAAAGGAGCCTCCAATCAAGCGATTGGGGGCTTTTTTATTTATAAACAATAACGAGGTATCTATGACGCAACGTTCATAAGTTGTTAATAAAAATTATCTCCATTGACGCCCTCAGCAAACTATGACTAAATAAGAGCTAGGTTTAATAATAATGATATAGAGGCCAAATATAGCGTCGCCTTTACCTATTAATATCAGTCGTACAAGGAGTGTACTATGTCTACCATGATTACCGATCGCACTTATCGTATCGCCCGTGAAAATACCCAAGCGATGATTATCGATGTTCAAGAACGCTTAACGCCGCATATCTATGACCATGAAAATATTGTCAAAAAGACCGTCACGCTAATCAAAGGGCTGCAAGCGCTTGATATTCCTATTATGCTCAATGAGCAGTACAAAAAAGGACTTGGCGATACCCTGCCTGAGATACGTGATGTGCTAGAAGGTGATAATGCCAAAAGCTTTGAGAAAGTCACTTTTAGCGCTTGTGATAATGACGATTCGTGGCATTATCTAGCCCAACAAAATCGTAGCATTGTTCTATTATTTGGGATGGAGGCGCATGTCTGTGTCATGCAAACGGCGCTTGATTTGCTCGATAATGGCATGCAGCCAGTGATTATTGGTGATGCGGTTGGCTCGCGCTTTCCTTATGATAAGAAGCAAGCGATTCGCCGTATCCGCCGCGCTGGTGGCGTGATTAGTACGGTAGAATCCATTCTTTTTGAATTATGTCGCAGTAGTAAAGACCCTGCTTTTAAGACCATTAGTAATTTGATTAAGTGACTTAATTAAGCGGATTGAGTGGTTATAAAACACTTTTTTTAATGCTTAATAACAAAAGATAGCGCTTAAGACTTAGGCGCTATCTTTTTTGAATACTAGAGCGTGTTCTCAATTCAATCGATGGACATCTAAATGGTCTGAAAATGGCTAAATTTCACCAAACTTCGTCAAATAGCTTGGTAATATCCCGATATTAACTGCACTATTTTCCTTGTTTGGCTACAATTTATCTCATTTTTATCACCATTTTTAAAATGAGGACACGCCCTAACTTTTTTCGCCTTTAAGTAACGATTTAAAATAACGCTTTTAAACAACGTTTGAAGTTGGTTTAACAGTAGATTTAATCGCTGGCTTATCCTGTATTTTTAAGACTAAAAAAGTGGCTAAAGCGACGGCAATAATCAGTACCCAACCAGTCGGCGTCCAACTGCCTGTCAGTCCTTTCACGCCCTGCATGAGCAACACCATCATAACGCCACCTAGATTGCCCATCATCATTAGCATAGCAACTGCTTTAGCCGCTTGTGAAGCGTGTACGGTATCTTCAGCGGCGGCAATCAGTAATGGATAACCTGCCAACAAGGAAAATCCTAATATAAAGCTGAACAATAAAGTCGTCATTCCTGTCGTTAAATATAGTAAAGGATAGGTGGCGCTAGCACCAATTAGCGTTGCCAATATTAAAAAAATGCGCCGTTTTTGCAGGTAATCTGATAGTAGCGGAATCACTAATGCCCCTAAAATACCGCCGACGATCAGCATGGCAGTAATGATGCCCGCCGTCGCTTCATCAATACCGCGCGGCGCAAGAATAGGCGCAATCCAGTTACTCAGCCCATTAAAATAACCCATCGCAATAAACACCGCTAATGAGATAAACCATAGCCGTTTGTTTTTTAATAGCGATTCGATTTCATGCAGTGAGATAGCGCTATCTTGTTGTTTGGGTTTTTCAGCGACCACTAATAAAAAGCCTACTACCGCCACCGCCGTAATAATAACATTGATAAGTAGCATGCCAGAGAAACCAAATGCCTTTATTAATGGGGCAGGGGCAAAAGCACCAAGGGCAGTCGCCAAAAACATCCCGCCCATAATGACGCCCGTTACCGTGGCAATTTGCGATTTATCAAACCAGTCAGAAGTCGCTTGATTGATAGCATTGGTGATATACGGCTGAGCAATGGCGATCAGTAATTGCCCTGCAAATACTAGCCAATAATGATCAGCACCCAACCAGCGTATGATTGAGCCTATCAGCATAAGCAGCGCCGCTAAGCTGACGATTTTTTTATAGCCGATATTATCGAGCACTTTGCCAGAATGAATCGCGAGCAGCACAAAGACAATAGGGAACATCAAGGTTAATAAATTGGCGAAAAAATCATTAACGCCAAAATGTGCCTCGGTGCTAATTACGATGGTCGCAAAGGTCAGCCATAAAAACTGATTGACCCCCAGTAAAAGAGAGAAGCCTGCGATAATAAGCCATTTATTAGGTGGTTTTTTCTGAATACGTGCTGAAGTTGCAGTTGATGAATTAGCACGCGTTGTGGCCTCAGTGGTGGGTGGCATCGACATATTCTTGTCTGGTGCAGGTCATTATCCACTATTTTGTGCATAGCCTTGTCTATAGTCTTATGCATCGCCTTTCGCCTTATTATGAGCATTAGTTTAGTTTTAAACAATAAAAAATTAAGACACTTGCCATTATCGCCCGTCGAAAAAAATAGATGGTTAGTAGCACGCGTAAAATATCTACTATAATAAGCACCTTTGCATAAAGATTAGAGTTAGATATAGCGCTAACCATTCACCGATTAAAGCAGAGCAAGCCATGCCGTTAGAAACCATTTCAGCAAACGCCACATTAGCAACCAAGCAAACACCATTACCCAATCCAAAGCTCGCCTTAAATATCGATATCGATGACGTGACGCATTTTTTATTAGAGCTTGATGCCCTTAAACGTGTCAATCGGCGCAGCTATGTGACGGGTACGACTCGATTGGAAAATTCCGCCGAACATTCTTGGCATTTGGCGATGGCATGTTGGTCAATCGCTGAGTTGTTTGAGCTTGATGTTAGCCATGAGAAATTGCTCAAAATGGCACTGATACATGATTTGGGTGAGATTGATGCTGGCGATACTTTTTTATACGCCGATAGCCGTGGTGATGCGCACGTTGATGAGCGTGCCGGAATTACTCGATTACAAAGTGAGCGTGGCAATGGGATTGCTGATTTAAGTGACGTTTGGGAAGAGCAGGAAACGGGTCATAGTAAAGAAACCCAGCTGCTGAGGGTGGTTGATCGCTTGTTACCGTTTTTGCTTAATTTAAATACCAATGGAAAAACCTGGATTGATGCTAACGTTACACGCTCGCAAGTTGCTGGCGCGCATGGTTTTATTAAAGACAGTTTTCCGAGTATCCATGAGTGGCTAACAAAACAGATTGATTATGCGACTAAGCAAGGGTGGTTGATTGATAAGTGAGTTGATAGCGGATTTGACAGTTAGCCTTTTTATTTAACAGCGTCATTTTGTTACTGACTCACAATGGTTGACGCTGTCTAAAGCCTTTATATTCAATAGTAATATCGATAATAACAGAGAAGCTAAATGCGCTTAATTAAATATAACACATTGGGCAAATCGCTAGCCTTTATCAGCATGTTGGGACTGGCGCAAATGGCGCAAGCGCTTGCTCCTATCAGTGATGGTGGTAAATTGGCGCGCGATGCTAAAAAACAGATTGGTATCACAGTGAGCTATGACCCTACTTACCGTAAATTAAAATTTCCGCGTGGCGATGTAGCAAGCGAGACTGGCGTCTGTACCGATGTGATTGTCCGTGCTTATCGTTTGCAAAATATTGATTTGCAGCAATTGGTTAATCACGATATGAAGTCAAATTGGTCTGCCTATCCGAAAATATGGGGCTTAAAGTCAACGGATAAAAATATCGATCATCGGCGCGTACCCAACCTTGAAACGTTTTTTGTGCGTCATGGAAAAACGTTATCTAAGACTGACAAAGACAGCTTTCAAGCCGGCGATATTGTAACGTGGCGCTTACCAAACGGCGGTTTACCGCATATATAGTCAAAGAACTTATAAATCGCCACACAGCCATAAGAAATAAAAGAACAGTGTGTCAACGCAATCTAGCCGCCACTCTTTACGTTTTTGTTTGACCCAAGCCCACATTTGCTCGATAGGATTCAAATCAGGACTGTAAGGTGGCAGCCATAAAATAGTGTGCCCTGCATCTTCTATAAGTTCAGTTGTGTCTTTGCGCTTATGGAAGGTTGCATTATCCATAATAATGACACTGCTTTTCGGTAGGCTCGGTAGCAGCAATTGCTCAACCCAACTATGGAACACATCACTATTGACACTGCGATCATAAAGTCCAACAGCGAACAGCTGATTATTGTAAATAGCACCTATCGCATTGGTTTGGTTTTTAAGCTGCCAGTTGTATTGTCCAAAGCATTTTTTACCTCTATTAGAGTAACCGTAAGGCCTGTTCTCATGAGACTTAAAGCCACTTTCATCAAGATAGATAATAGGCTTATCATCAAACTCAAATTGCGCTAACTTTTCAAGAAATATTAAACGTTTTTTATCATCTGCTTTTGGATGAGTTAAGCTCTTTTTTTTGAGTGATGCCGATTCGTTTTAATGCAATGCCTATCGCTCTTTGAGTACAATTAAAACGCCGAGCTCGTTCGTGCTGATAGTCATCAGGATAAGCCTCTACATCCGCTCTCAGTAATGCATCGTCTATTTTAGTTGGGGTAAACTGACGTTTTTTACGCTCAGGAAATTTTTTCCAACGCTGAATAGTGTTGGTGCTAATTTGATATTCCTCGGCAAGTTGTCGAATGCTATAGCCTTCTGCAAGCTTATTGAGGATCAGTTGTCGGTAGTCTTTTGAGTATGCCATATTATATACTGTAGCGGATTTTTGTTTCTTTTACTATAGGTATCGTCTCAGACAAAGTAGCTGCTGATGGTGCGCCGCTGATTATTCATAATATTGGCCGTGGTACGCAAGAAGAAAATATCCTTTATGCTTATCCTATACACAAGCACTTTCGTTACTAGCCTCTTTGATTATTAGCGACCTTCGTTACTAACCGCTATCTTACGACGAAACCATAACTCTCATTAAAAAGCCCAATTAAGCATAATGATTCATACTTAATTGGGCTTATATTTTTATCATGAAACAGCGGTTTATTTAGCGTTAGCAACACCCAATAACTGTCCCATTTGTACCACGCTATTGGCTTGCATGCTGTCTTGCCAATCGGCTTCTGCGCCCTTTGGTAATACCACAATCGCGGTTGAGCCTAAATAAAAGCGCCCAAGCTCATCGCCTTTTGCAAAGCTCATATTGTGCTCGGCTTCTTGGATATCATCAGTGCGGGCAATTTTGCCGGTTGCTACCGTTTCGATACCAGCGACAATCATTGCTCCAACCATTACAACCGCTGCTTTGCCGTATTTTGTGTCAAATAAACAGACCAAACGCTCGTTACGGGCAAATAAATCAGGGACATTTGCTGCCGTGGTATTATTGACAGAAAATAGCGTACCCGGTACATAACGGGTTTTGGTCAAGGTACCAGCAAATGGCATATGCACGCGGTGATAGTTGCTCGGCGCTAGATATACGGTCGCAAAGCTGCCATCAGCAAAATAGCTGCCCTCTTCGCTATTGGCCAGTAATTGTCCGATGTCATAGTCACGACCTTTGGCTTGCAGCAATTTATGGTCGCGGATTTGCCCGAGCTGGGAGATGACACCATCAGCAGGGCTAACAATACCGTTTGCGCTGCTATCGATGATACGCGCGTCGTCTTTTAGCTCACGGGTAAAAAAGTCATTAAAGCTTTCATAAGCGTTAAAGCTTTGGCGCTCGTATTCATCTAAGCTCACATTGTAAGCTTTGGCAAAGCTGCGGATAAAGGTGCGCTTAACATAAGGATGGCGGCTGGCGGCCAAACGTCCAGCTACTTTACTCAACTGCTGCTGCGGCACAAATTGTTGAAGGGTGGCAAATAAATTCATAATGAGGCTACCAAAATAGGGTTTGATGTAATAATTAATTAGGCAAGTTAATGGCGGTATTTTATCATGGTCAGGGTATTGTTGTATGGCCATAAACTGTAAGCTATTTATAAATAAGGAAGGCCGTAAATGAGAGCACTGATACAAAGGGTGCACCGTGCGAGTGTCACTGTCGATGCGCACTGCGTTGGTGAGATTGAGCATGGCCTATTGGCCTATATTGGCTTGGGTCATGATGATAATCTGCAAAGTGCGCAGCGTATGATTGATAAAATTCTCACTTATCGCATTTTTGATAATGATGATGACCCTGCTAAGTTTGGTAAATTGGATAAAAATGTCCAGCAAGTAGGCGGTGGCTTATTACTGGTGTCACAATTTACCTTGATGGCAAAAACCGATAAGGGGCGTCGTCCTGACTTTGGCGGAGCAATGGCACCCGATGCCGCGCAAGCCTTATTTGAGCAACTGGTAAATTACGCCAAAACCCAACATCCTAATGTAGCAACTGGTGAGTTTGGCGCTGATATGCAAGTGGCAAGTATCAACGATGGACCGTTAAATTTTTTATTGGAAGTTTAGAGGTTTAACGTTTTAGAAGCTTGATTTTTACAAGCTTAATTTTTTGCACTAAAGTTTTAAAGGCTAGCTGTCAGGATTTTGTAGCAAAGGATAAGGATTGACCGCGCTGCCATTGATATAAATCCCGTAATGGACGTGCGGCGGCGTACCTTTGGCATTACCACTGTCGCCGACGTAACCGATGATATCGCCGGCATTGACCCAGTCGTTTGGGCTAATATCGGCATAATCCTCTAGATGCGCATAGTAATGTCCTGCGCCGCCCGGTCCAATGATGAACACCACGCGACCGCCTAACGTATTGTCACCCACTTTGCTTACGATGCCTTGTGTCGTCGCTTGAATCGGTGTGCCTCGCGGGGCAAATATATCGATGCCTTCGTGAGAGCGACCTTGGCTACGCGCAGCGCCCCATGTATCGGTTAGGTGCTGTGCTGGTAATGGCGAGGGCAGACTGTTTTCTGTCGGTAATTCTTGTTGTAATAAACTGAGCTGTTGCCATTTTGCCATCACAAACGACTGGGTTTGTTGACTGATACTCGGTAAGAGCTTGTCAAATACAAATAACAGCATCAATAATACAGATGCCTTGATGAATACACTTATTATACGGCGTAAAAAGGTTGTTTTTGAATTTGGATTTGGCGGAAGCTTATTACCATCTGCTAGCATCGATATCTCTTTATTTTTTTTGAGTTAACTCTAATGGGTAGTATAAGAGTTAACGTCTCTATTCTTTGTATACCATTGTTATTTCTAGTTTTTATCCCCATAAACATAACGTAGTTTTTAAAAGTTACGTAGCTTTTAAATTTACCTAGCTTTTACAATTGCACTTAAAACACCAATGTTGCTACCTATAGCGAAATAACTATGTTTAAACAACTATGCTTAAATAATGATGGCTAAATCTTTATGATTGACACTGCGCTGATTATCGATACCGAAACCGATCAAGGTCGTGATCCGCGTCCGATTCAAGTGGCGACTATTAATGTGGCGACGGGATTTGAGTGGATGAAATACTTTAATAGTGGGCGTTCGATATCGCCAGTCGTCATTAAAATCCATGGCATCACCGATGATGATGTCGCCGGTCTTGAGCGCTTTGAGTTGGATGCGTTTGAGTTGCCGCAGTATTTGATTGGGCATAATGTGCGCTTTGATTGGCGGGTGATTGGCAGTCCGTCTGCTAAGCTAATATGTACGGTGCGGCTGGCGCGCGTCGCATTTCCAGAGTGGAGCGCCTATGGTCAGTCGAAATGCATCGAGCAGTTATTAGGTAAAGGCGAAGCAAGTAGAATGACGATTGCCGCTCATGATGCGCTCGGTGATGCGCGCATGTGTTATCTGCTTTATCAGGCCTGCTGCGAGCGTTTAGAGATTGCACCGACAGATTTTTCGGCGGCCCACGCTATCGCCAATAAAGCCAATCCGCTGAGCAAAATGCCCTTTGGTAAACATAAAGGTATGCCGATTAAAGACGTACCAATCAGCTACGTAAAATGGATGCTGGGTAACATCCATAATATGCAGCCGTCGCTTTATTCTGCTTTGACCAAGCGTGTTAAAGCAGAACAAGCAGCAAAAAACACGCAAGATTAAATAGACTTGCGCTTAAATGGATTAACTAAACAGAACTTATTGCTGCTTAGCTAACCAATCGACTGCCATTTGCCAAAGCTGCGGGGCTTTAGCATTGGTTCTGCTACTAAAATAGCGCATATGACCGATACTATTTAAGCCGAACTCTTTTGGCTCAAAAAAGCGTTTTTCGACTGGCATTTTGCTAAAGACGCGAATCATATCATCCATATTTTTGCTATTGGCAATCTCATCATCGCTAAAGCCGAGCCATAATGCTGGCATATCAAGCTCATCATAGAAGTGAGTATGAATGCTTTTGCCAAAAGCGGTCTTGATATAGCCTGCGCCATTGCACCACTCGCGCCATTGACGAGCGACGCCGCGTGGTAGCGGCTCGCCCATACCGATTTTATCCGCTGGGGTATAACCGAACGTTAAGTTAGTGAGTGGGATAAAGGCATCCATAAAACCCATTGCTTTGAGCTTATAAGGCATGTCCATGTTTTTGATACGGCCTGATGAGCAAGCGACATTGAATACTGAAGCGATAGCTTGGTAGTTTGGCATTAAACCAATCAGCTGACCACCGGCGCTATGACCAATTAAATGATAAGTCGCATCGGCAAATTCGTCTTGTAAGGCATCAAGGACGGCTGGCATGTCATGGCGACCCCAACTGATTAAAGAGGCGTCACATTTAGCCAAATCAGACGATAGCGATTCACCGATACCTTCATTATCAAAGGTTAGGACACCAAAGCCACTGGCTGCTAAATAAGTGGCAAAATTGTGATAAAACTGGCGTTTGATACCGGTCGCTGGCGCTATCATGACCGCTGCTTTTACCTCATCTTTAGGGCGATAGACAGTCGCTGCCAATGCCCGATTGCGATCAGTCATGATGCTTAGTGAATAAGTATCCGTTTGATTCTGCGTATTTTCCATGGTTTAACCTTAATATGTTTTTGTCATTTTTATGAGTAAGTGCTTTTTTATCAGTAAGTGCTTTGGGTAAATAAAAATGCTTAAGATGCGCTGAGCGTTTAATAATCAATGTTAATCATATCGTCATTGAGCTGCGATTAATTTAATCTATGGCATAACTCTGCGATAATCGCATGATGACCGAGTTACAACACCGCTTATGGTAAAATAAATCTTAGGTAGGAAGGTAGGCGAAAATGACTTCTAAGTTCTATAAGCAGGTTCTATGTGCGAGTTCTATGCGGCTTGTTTTGCACAATATCAACCAAAAAAATTAATCAGTATTTATTTTGACCAATCAACACACATCAACAAACCACCAGGTATGAATAAACGTGTTTTAATAGCCAAGTATCTAATAGCTATATATTTAATAAAAAGTCGATATAAAAATTAAGGAAGTTTTATGCAAATGAAAATTAATAATGACACTTATGAAGTCATTACCAGTCAAGATATTACCAATATTGAAAAAGCAGTGGATAAATCAGCGTTGACGATGCCGTTAGTTGCGGTTTATTGTGGTTCGCGTTTGGGCAATAATGAAGTCTATGAGCAGGCAGCGCGCGAGCTTGGCCGTGAGCTTGCCGATAATGGCATGGGTCTGGTTTATGGCGGCGCGAGCATCGGGCTGATGGGCGCAGTGGCAGATGAAGTCATCCAAGGCGGCGCGCAAGCGGTTGGTGTGATTCCAACTTTTATGCTCAAGCACGAGATTGCTCATGAGCAGCTGACCCGTCTGCATTTGACCGATACCATGCACACCCGTAAAACGGTGATGGCAGAATATGCCGATGCCTTTATTACCTTACCGGGCGGGCTTGGGACGCTAGAAGAGATTATGGAAATCGCCACGTGGCGTCAGTTATATCAGCACGAAAAACCGATGATTATTCTGAATATCAATGGCTTCTACGACCGTATGATTGAGCATTTAAAATATACCGCTGACCAAGGCTTTATGAAGCAAGAAGACCTTGAGCGTTTGGTCGTTTGTAATAGCATTAGTGAGGCGATTGACATGCTAAAAACAGTGGTAACCATAGAAGGTGCGGTCGATACCGAAAAAATGGCCGGTAACTAAGCGAACTAAGCGCTAATATATACTGCCTTTACATAAAAAAGGAGAGAAGGGCTTATCGTTAGCCTTTCTCTCCTTTTTTGTTTTAACTTTATTAACATTTAAATCATTTTAATGTGTCTCACAAATTCCATGGTTTACGCCTGCCATTGCTAATGGAAAGCCGCGTTCTTGCGCCAAATGACGCGCAACTTTATCAATCGCTACGCTATCATTTTGCGCTAAATACGCCCATTCATGCGCATAACGCTGACTATTTTCTGCCATATCATTAGCAATTAAACCAAGCTCAGTCAATTCATCAACGATTTGATCGGCAGCAATCAGCGTCGATGAGGCTTTGACATTTTCCGCGCGCGCATAGCGAATATTAGAGTATAAGCTCACATCGGCAACCCGCAAAGTATCGTCTTGACCGGGTATTTGCTGCCCACCGTATAGCGCATTGCCGACCGTACGCGCGCTATGAAAGGTTGGCACAAACTCAGCGACGTAATCAATCGCTTGTTGACTGCGTGCTTGCAGCGGTGCTTTATCCCAGCCATCTTCGATATAGTGCAAGTATTGCGACGGCAATTCAGGTTGGGCGCTGTCTTTATTGGAGGCGACCAAACCATCATCAAATAAGGTGATAAATTTACTCATGCCATGTATTTGAAAGTAACCACCGGGGTAAGGTGTTAGCTGTGCCATGCCTTCTGGCGTACCGCGATCGCCATAGACGATAATCTCTGGTATCTGCCCGCCGGTGTCATCCCAATGGGTGATATAAGAGGATTTAAACTCGACCATACGCGTGACTTTGACGCCGACCATATCGTCGATGACGCCGGTACGAAAACCGCAAGCATTGATTAAGTAATCGACTTCGATAGATTTGATTTTGCCGTTAGATTGCGCTTCAGGGTCTAAACTAGCACCTTGCTGATAATCGATACGCCATTTAGTCACATGATGGTCAGCGTTTGAGCAGTTTTCACAGTCGACGGGCATGACTTGCTTAACTTGTGTATCGGTAAAGACATGCGCATGCTTATAGCCTTCTAAAGCCAATTGCGCAGACGCTGCCAAGCGGAAGATATTCCAGCCATATTCTTGTACGACAATCAGCGGAAATTTGACTTTATTTAAGTCCAAATACTTAGCGACCGGTATCATCCATTCGTCAACCGACCGCGGCACCGTTACTTGCTTACGCTCAGACAATGCAATCAGTTGCTCATGGCTATAGAGCTGATAGTAATTTTCAGGTTCGCCGAGTACTTTATTATTGGCATCTTCAGCGATAAGCTCGCGATAAGCGTCAGTCAAGATATCAAGGCGCGGTAGCAAGTCTTCGGGCAAGCCTTCATCGCGGGTAGGCACAGCAAATACCGTCGGGCGTACATCGATGGTATAAGGATAAAGGCGTAAAATATCGATACATTGTTTGAGCAGAGCGACGCAATCTTCATCAGGAATTTCACGGTATAGATTGCCGCCAGCATGCAAATGACACATCGGCGGACCATCGATAAGCGAGGTGTTTTTTTCAAATAGATAGGTCTCAAGCCCTAATGCTGCCAGGCGAATTGCAATGGTTGCCCCCGCTGTACCGCCGCCGAGAATACCAACCCGTTTGGTAGCAGGCGCTTGATTGTTCGTAAAAGAATGAGTCATTGTCGTTGTTATATCCTTAATCGCATTCCTGTCATCAGGAGCTGCTCGGCGTATTCGTGAAATGATTTGTTTTTAGATAAAGTGTTTTTGGATACCAAGTTACTTTTAAATCATCGAGGTCTAACTATTTTTATTTTAAACAGCTTATGTTTTATATAGGGTGTCGCTATCGATATGCATACAGACGATATGCGTGCATGGGCAGCCAAGTTCAATACGTATCTTAAGCCGCGATGGTCACATTTGCCATTGTGCAGTCATTCCTAATTTCTATAGCGTTATTCTACGAAAAACGGCTACTTATATAAGGATGAATAGGTAAGTACTTGCATCAGTTTTGTCAATGAAGAGCGCTGGGGCGGTAGGTTAAAGCCTGAGCGCTGCTAAGCGTCTTTTATAGAGTTAAGTATTTAATTTTGCGTTATTTGTAAACTTTAGGCGCTTTTGTAAATTTATATGCTGAGAGAAACGTGCGCTTTGATGCCTATGCTATATTAAAAACACTTGAAGTCAGCGCTAAACCATTTCACGTACCTCAATCATTGTACGTATTATGATTAAAAGCAGCAGACGACAAGAAGAAATCCAATAAAAAATTTTTCACTATTAACAAGGAAGTTATTATGAAACACATACTGGTATTATCTGCTCTTAGTGGCATGCTAGCGCTCAGTGGTTGTTCAACCCTAAATAATATGGTCGGCAATGACGATTCGGGTATGCATGATGTGCAAGCGACCAATAAAAACACGGCTCCTGTCGCTAGTAAAAACGGCATGCTCGTCGATGCTAGCAATCATATGACCTTGTATACTTTTGATAAAGATTCTATGAATAAGTCAGAATGTGGCAGCGCCTGTCTGCTCGTTTGGCCTGCATTTATGGCACCGAGTAATGCCAAAGCGTCAGGGCAGTTCGCCGCCTTTAAACGCGAAGATGGCAAATATCAATGGGCGATGAATGGTAAGCCGTTATACTTTTATGCCAACGACACAAAGGTTGGCGATAAAGACGGCGATAATAAACTTGGCGTTTGGCACATTGTAAAAACTAAATAACTTTTAAGTTTTCCAAAAATAAGCTTTCCAAAAATAAGTTTTCCATAAAAAGGCAGCCAGCGTGGCTGCTTTTTTTTGGTTATTTACGTGGTTTTTTAACATAGCAGGATGGCTTTAAGACGAGCTCTTATCGTAGAAGCTACTTGCATCGAGCGACAAAAACCGTTAAAATCGCGGTTTGATTTTCCCGCTGGGGAAAGGCTAAGTGAGCAGCGGTGTGGTGTTGGGTGCTGGAATAAGCCAGTGACGCAGTTGCCAGACCAGAAGATGTCCTTAGTGCCTCAGTTACGTATGTTAGTGTGATTAATAGTCAAAAACGTCGTTAATCAAAAGCGCTGTACATACATCGGACATAGAGAGTTTATTATGCGTAAAGATATCCATCCTAATTACCAAGAAGTTTTGTTCCATGACACTAACGCTGACGTGTTTTTCTTAACTCGTTCAACCGTTAAAACCAAAGCCACTCGTGAATACGAAGGCACAGAATATCCATACTACCCGCTTGATATCTCAAGTGCGTCGCATCCATTCTATACTGGCGAACAACGTAAAACTTCTACTGAAGGCCGTGTTGCAAGCTTCAACAAACGCTTTGGTGCGTTTGGTGGCCGTAAGAAAGCTGCTGATACTGACGCTGCAGAATAATTTATACTTATGGTATAAATGTATTTCGCTAAGCAGTCTTTTGCTAAGCCATAAAAAACCGCTGAACATTCAGCGGTTTTTTTTGTTTAAATTTTAACGTTAAATTTTAAGCTGCCAGTGTTTAGAAAGTCAGTTTTTTAGCTGTTATTATTTAGAAGGTAGAACGGTTTAATTTAGCAGCTGGTGAATCAAGCAAATCGACAATCAACTCTGCCAACTGCTGCGCCCAATAACGGTACATAAGGCTGCTAGGATGAAAGCCATCACTGGCAAACATCACCCTGATATCGATTGGGGTGCCATTAGAATGCTCGTCTATCATGCGGGCAAAGTCGGTTGCCATGTAGGTGACACTATCGTGAGCGGCACAAATTCGCTGTAATGTCGTATCAAGGATAGAGGCTTTGGCACCGACGAAGTTATTCAACGGTGCAGGTATCGCCGGCATCTGTGCCATCGGCGGTAAGCTTAAAAAAATCAGCTCTCGCACACCAAATTTGCGCTGGGCAATAGCAATGATATTTTCGATTTGCTGTTGCCATTGATGAACAGAGACGTTGGAAGTGGTGTCATTAACGCCGACACTCAATACCATCACATCGATAGGCTGGCTTGGCGCAGGCAACACATAAAGCCTGCGCAAGATATCAAAGCTGGTATGACCAGTCGTCGCTTGCAAAGACCAGTTTAATGTATGAAATGCGCTCTGAATAATAGGCTGCTCGGTCAAGATGGGAATCAAATTGCCGACAAGCGCCTCTTGCTGGGTCTGACTACCGACGCCAGCCGCTGCCGAATCGCCAACGACCATCAAGTTTAGCGTTTGCTGTGTATTATCTTTTGAGGTATTGGCAGCGCTGTCAGTTGCATTGTTTAATTGAACTTGACCATGCCTCTCACCATTTGGTTCGGGCAGGCGCACGGTATCGCGCTTGATTTTGTGCCCTTGATACAGGTACACAGGGGCGAACAGCACGTCTCTTGCAACCGAAGCTATTTTATTCTGCATTTTCTTAGTAGCTACCATCCTGCTCGCTCCCGAATAGTGGTGAGATTGTCTTCAATAAGTAATTTACCATCGATATATACATCGCGTAATAGGTTGTCTTCTGCTGCTGATAAATTATCAACTTTAATAGTTTCTAACGTTCCGTTGCTGTTCTTTATCAGCGCCAAACGGCCTTTTTTCGAGCGTTTTGAGCGGCTAGTGACGGGGTCTTTATAAATGTCGGTCCACACGCCGTCGATAGAGATGGCGCTGGCTTTCATGGCCCAACTCATGGTATCGCGATTGACTTGCTGCAACAATCCGCCACCCATGCCAAAGGTGATATTGTCGGCGCTAAAACCAGCCTTCAATATCACATCGATGATTTTGCCCAAGCTTTGCGGGCTGATACCATCACCTTGGATGACACGCACATAATCAGGCAGCACTTTATAACCTTTACTGTTAATGGTCGTACCAAATTTTACCGCTAAACGCTCCAATGCTTCACGCACGACCTTTGCAGGATCGCCACTGTCAGGTCGGATAACTAAAGTCCCGCCCATATTTTTGACGTCTTGTTTTAGGCTGCCGCCCCAAATATTATCAATGGCGTTCCATAAGTCATAGCTGTCAGATACCACGGAAAAACTCTTACCAGCGCCGCCAAACTGCTCAATCATATTGGCAAAGGCGGCGGTTTCTCCATCACGGCCCCAAGCGGTCATAGTACTGTGCTCAGCGGCAGGTATAGAGAAAGCTGGCATCTCTTTATCCATCTGATACCAGCGGCTAGCGGAAACCAAGGTCGTCATCGAATCGGTACCAGCAAAGTTCACCAAATGCGCAAGGCTGCCAAGTGCCACAGATTCTTGGCTCGAAGCACCGCGTGAACCAAAATCATGCAAACGAAAAATCAGTGATTCGGTATTATCCGCAGATTTTTCCAGTGCCCGACGTATGATGCCTTTGCAATAGTGCGAGACGCTCGCAACCGTTGAAGGATACCAAATTGCACGCAGTAGCGCCGTTTCGATATAGCTTGGTAGCCAATAGAACTCAGGGTCAGTATTGATGATTTGACAGACCACATTGGATGCCGGAACGACGCTGCCTTCAGGAATGGCTTCGATACGTAGTGGTAGATAGCCGCCATGCTTATCGACTATCAGCTCCCAACCAGCACGGTTAAAGGTTAAGCCATGCGCCTGAATAACCATTTCGGCTTCATCGATATCTTGATGGGTAATAGGCGTGCTGAGGTATTCTTTAATAAAGGCTTGCAAGCCAAAAAACACTACATCGTAATCGCCTTTACGCGCCTCTATATAGCTTGATAGATACTCACTACCGCTTGGATATTGCACCCAATGGGAGGTTTTATAGCTGTCGCTATTTAAGATTAAATTGTTTAGATTGCTGGTATACATCACAGAACTCCTCTGCTTTGAGATGCCGTAGCTGTTTTTTAAATAACAGTTGCGGCGCTAAACCATTGCCGTCTATCGGCGCTGGCGTGAAAATTTGTCAATAAAAGATTGAATAGCCGTCTGATAAAATTCTATAAACCAACCATTTTAGTAATAATTGCATAATGGTCTTCAAACATCATGGTGGCATCAAGCTCAGCAAGTGGTAGCCAAAAAGCCTTGGCAGCATCGTCGCCGCCTTTTACTTTTGGTAAGCCTTTTGGGTCGTTTTTCAACTGAAAGTAAAAGGCTTGGGTAATCGTGCGACCACGTGCCGAGCGGTAAGGATCATCAAAGGTATGCTGACTATGACAAGAGCCGCGTAGTACCGGTTCAGGGACTTTTAGACGGGTTTCTTCGCGTAGCTCGCGGATACAGGCATCAAATAAAGTTTCTTTTGGGTTCAAAAAGCCACCCGGTAATGCCCACAGCCCGCGCCCTGGCATACTACGGCGCTCAACCAATAAAATATGCCCTGATTGTACGACCAAGGCATCAGCAGTCATAAAGGTTGGTGGGTAGGGCGCAGATTCCCATTGTCTTTTATATTTATCGACAAAATCCGCTTCTTCATGCAGGTTTTGATAAATATCGGTCTTTTTAAAGTCATTGAGGACGTTGCGGGTCGACTCAGGGGTGCGCTCAGGCGTTGGCGTGGCACCCATCAGGTAGCTGTCACGAATAGGGGTGGCGGATAAATTGTGATAATTGGGCACAGAAACCGACGCCCAACTTGGGAATAATGACAAATAATACGATGAGCTGTCTTTTGAATGGCCAATCAGCCCAATATCAGTCTGTAAGTCGCTAGTGACAGATTTGACGCCTGCTTGCACATATTGCAGCCAGCGCGTGTCATTGTAGAGTGCATCGTCGAGTGCAACGCAGTGGATACGTGCCGCTTCTGCTGGCGAGTAGGCGTTTTTTATCATCGTCGCGCGCTCATCGACGCTAAATGGATTACGCAGACTACGTGGTAGGTTGGCAGAACCGATCAGCATAATGACGTTATCGGCACGTTTTAACGCTTCATCGACCACCGCTTTGTGACCGCAATGAAACGGCTGAAAGCGCCCAATAAATACCAAATAACGATAGTGTTTGTTTTTATCTGCATGCTGCTCTGCTGAATCGCTCATATACGCCACTTTCCTACTACTGATATTTCATTGATTAAAAAAAGTAATGCCGCCAATACTGACACAGCATGGGAGTTGCTGACAAGTGCAAAGATGTTTAGAGAGGTATCACCACTGGCTATTACCTTTATTCAAGTTTGTACAGACAGATAAATATAAGACTCTTTTAATTGGCATGCTTATCAATCCACGCAGTAACCGTTGGCCAAATCTCTTTGGCGGCAGGACGACTGTTTAAGATACGGCTATGGGTATAATCGTCTAAATCGCCATTAATAATTGAGTATTCGCGAAAAACGTTATCAGGATTGTTAAAATCATTAAAAAATGACTGGCAGCCTTGAGAAGGCGAGATGAATGTATCACCCTTGGCGCTGATGGCATAAATTGGCGTGGTAATATTCGGCATATATTGTCGATAATCAAAGCAATCGTCATCCGTTAACTGAGTAACATTTTTCTGACAGCTATAATTATCAAAAGCACTGTCTTTGACACCAGCAGCGTCTATATCTTTTTGCTTAATAAAACTGCTGTGAAAATTTTTACGCAAATTCCATTCGTACCATTGATTCATGGTGTGATGGCTTTCGTTAAAGGGTCCCATGTTGAGTTTTCTAGCAGGTATATAGCCGAATATACGCGTAAATAGTTTAGCAGCGACTATTTTAAAATAGTTCTTCGGATTGACTATTGCACCATAAACTTGGCAAGCAAACATACTGAGGCTATTGATTTTAGCGATGTAATGCGGATTTTGGATTAAAAACATCGTTAAGCAAGCACCGCCGCCGCTATGAGTGACGCAGTGTAAATTGCTGAGCTTTAATTCATTAAATAAATAATCGAAAGTGGCAGCAAAATCGTAGGTTGCGACGGTTTCAAAGTTAAATTTATCTTTTGGTACTGCGCTTGCACCATGGCCGCGCCACTCCATGATATAACAATGATGGCCAAGCTCAGCTAAGTATTCGGCGATTCTTAAGCAGGTTTTTTTATCTGAAAAAGTACCATGCGTTAAGAAAATGTTTTGCCCTTGATTAGCAGTGTCATTTTTAGTAGAGCCATTGTTAGTATCAACATTAGAACATTGATGGGTTTTTTGACCATCGAATATCTCCCAAACAGCGATTTGCACCTTATCTTTGGTCGTCACTAACGTTAGATTCTCAGTCATCATAAAGATTTTCTCATGAACTACCCACTACCTTAGAGGTAGGGGTTTCTTAGGTAACGCTCTTACTTGACACGATATTCTGTATCAGCGGTTAAGCGAATTAACTAAGCTAACCCTGTCGCACCGACAGTTTTTGATTGTTTAGCCAGTATCAATCCTTGATGTAAGATATTGATACTGGCATTGATATCGCGGTCATTTTGCTGCAAGCAACTTGGACAATTCCACATTCTAACCGACAGCGGTAATTCAGCTTTAGTCAGTAGATGGTTGCAGTTTGAGCAAGTCTTAGACGATGGAAACCATCGGTCTATTTTGACAAGCGTTTTGCCGTACCAGTCTGCTTTATAGGCAAGCATGGTGGTAAATGACGACCATGAGCTGTCACTGATTGCTTTTGCAAGTTTGTGATTCTTAACCATACCCTTGACGTTCAAGTCCTCTATGGCAATCACATCGTGGTTTTTGATGAGATTGAATGAGAGTTTATGTAGAAAGTCTTTGCGAGTATTGGTTATTTTCTCATAGACCTTGGCGACTTTTGTTTTGTGCTTTTGATAGTTGCGACTGTCACTAAGTTTGCGATTAGCAACTTTGGCAACTGCTCTACGTTTGGCTAACATCTTTTGGGCGCGAGCTAACTTGTCTTGCAGCTTTGATAAAAACTTAGGATTAGCAACTTTCCTGCCGTCCGATAAGACGATAAAGTCTGTCAATCCTAAGTCAATGCCGATGTTAGAGTGGGTTTTTGGTAATTCATTAACGATGGTTTCAACCAGTAGGCTGACAAAGTATTTACCTGATAGGGTATGGCTGATGGTGGCGCTCTTAATTAAGCCGTTTATTTCACTTGGGAACTTGGCGTTGATATGGCCTATTTTTGGCAGTTTAACGGTGCTATCTGTGATCGTCACTGTACCCTTTTGATTGTTGGTGGTGTAACTGTCTTTAATGCCTTTTTTCTTGAACTTAGGGAATCGGGCGCCTTGCTTGAAAAACTTATTATAAGCCGCTCTTAGGTTTTGCTGCACATTAGCCAATGCCAAGCTATCGACTTCTTTTAGCCATTCAAATTCTTTCTTATACTGAGCAGGAGTGTTTTTAAGCTCGGTCTTATGTTCGTTGTAATGATCAATCTTGTCACTAAGCATCCTATTCCAAATAAAGCGTGTGCAGCCAAACGACTTAGCAAAGAATATTTGCTGATCCTCGTTCGGATATAGCCTGACTTTATGGGCTTTTAGGATTTGCTTTTGCATGAAATACTTATTGTTAGTTGGTGTTATATTTATTATTAATTATACTACAGGTAGAGGTTATTATCACCAACAACGCACTCATCTCAACACCTTAGAGCTGGGAGAATTCTGCGCTAAGATGTTAAACTCATACCATGCTTATTAGTATATAAATGCAGTAAGGAGTAAGTTATAGCACAACTTAGCCATTTATAGTTATGCTTCCATAACTGTGAGTCTACAGACAGGTATGAATCTAGGATATGAGAGCTATCAGCATCGTATAGACAAAAAAAACTGCCAGTGATAGATTTAATCACTGGCAGTTTTTTAACAATGAAGCTGATTAAGAATAAGGTTTAAGCGTCTTTACTAAATTCATTAAAGGAAGCAACGGCTTCGGCAGCGTACATCATTGACGGACCGCCGCCCATATAAACACACATGCCCAAGGTTTCAGCGACTTCTTGCTCGGTGGCGCCAAGTTGTACCAATGCTTTGGTATGAAAACCGATACAAGCATCACAGCGCGCGCCAACCGCTAAGGCGAGGGCAATCAGCTCTTTGGTTTTTTTGTCCAATACGCCATCTGCGGTTGCCGCTGCACCGAGCTGCGAAAAGGCTCTGCTGGTTTCAGGAATATGCTTGTGTAATTTTGCCATATTGGTTGAAACGTGTTTAGTGATGTCTTTAAATGATTTAGTCATGGGATGGATGCTCCTCTTTATGCCGGATTAAAACGCTTATAAAGTGCAAGCGTGGTTTATTGAATGTGAGTTCAATACAAACGTACTTTTAGGTAAAAACTGCTACGTTTTCTTGAACGATTATTTCAATTATGGAATAGGCTAGGTATTGAATTCGAAAGTTTTTGTTATATATAATTATAATATATAAAATTATATATTAAATCAAGAGGCTTATTTGACTTGCTTACGCCAAAATTGAACGGATGCGTTCATGAGGCTATGGCTTTTGAAAGACTTTAAATGGTTTTTGTTGACTAAGTACATGGATAGGGCTAATAAAGTTTAAAATGCTGATTATCATTAAATAAGCGCTTTAAACTTGATAAGTTCGCTTGTGGTCTTAATATAGAATGGACAGTTCAAGTAAATGGATTATTAAGGTAGCAGTCAGGCCACTGCTAAATCGCAGTAGCACGGTCGGAATTATGCGTTAAGTGCGCTATAATAGAGCCAATAACTGCTAATAACCGTTAATAACTGCTAACAAATACAACCGTCATGACGGTTAAAGCAATAAAACCATATACCAAGATGATGGATAATTTCATTTATCTCACCCTCACATGACATTGACGACACAGTAGACGTGACCAATATAACGCTTGTGTCATAACACATAGGAAGCATTATGAGTGAACACAATCCAACTGATACTCAAGTAGAACCTGCTGCCGATTACGAGTCAGCGTTAGATACTGAGCAAACGGAAGCCAAAAGTAACATCACCATCACTGAAGCCGCGCAAGGTTATTTGGCAGATTTACTGGCGAAACAAGATACCGATGGTATCGGTGTGCGTATTTTCGTTGAACATCCAGGTACGCCGCGTGCCGAGTGCTGCATGGCTTATAACCAGCCGGGCGAAGAAGACAGCGCTGATTTGAAATTTACTTATGACAATTTTTCGGCATTTATTGAAGCGGCATCGGTCCCTTATCTAGAAGATGCGGTGATTGATTATAATAAAGACCGTTTCGGTGGGCAGCTGACATTCCGTGCGCCAAACTCGAAAGTGCCAAAAGTCGGTGCTGATGCCAGTGTCGAAGAGCGTATCAACTATGTCTTGCAGTCTGAGATTAACCCAAGCTTGGCCGCGCATGGCGGTGATGTACAGCTGCTTGAATTGATTGATGAAGAAGGCGTCGGTCTGACTGCTGTATTAAAATTCGGTGGTGGTTGCCAAGGTTGTTCAGCGGTTGATATGACTTTACGTCAAGGCGTTGAAGTACAGTTAAAACAGCAGATTCCAGAGCTGACGCAAGTGATTGATGAGACCGATCATACCCGTACTGAAAACGCGTACTATAAATAAAAATTGATGAGTCGTTATAAAAATAGCGCGGATATTACCTAGGAATATGCTTATTAGTTTCATTGCTTATAAATATTGCTTATTAATATTTGTCATTAAGAGATGAGAGATTTGCTATTCTTTTAATAAAGAAGCTGGGTTATGATTAACTCAGCTTTTTTTATGATTGTTGCTTTTTTATTATGACTGTCGTTTAGCGATAGATATCTTGGTATGAATTTTTTAAAACATTTTTTAATCATAAAATCTCGATTTAATAATTAACGAATATATAGGAGCACATTATGAGTGATGGACAACCAGCTAAGCAAAATACCCAGCGTCTTGAGACCTTGGCAATTCACGCCGGCTATACTGTAGAGCCAACCACCAAAGCGGTCGCCGTGCCTATTTATCATACCAGCTCGTATGCGTTTGATAATACCCAACATGGCGCGGATTTGTTCGATCTAAAAGTCGCTGGCAACATTTATACCCGTATCATGAACCCGACCAACGCCGTATTAGAAGAGCGTGTGGCGGCACTTGAAGGCGGTATTGGTGCACTTGCAGTAGCGTCTGGTATGGCGGCCATCACTTATGCTATCCAAACGATTTGTGAAGCGGGCGATAATATCGTCGCGGTATCAACGCTATATGGCGGCACTTATAATCTATTTGCGCATGCTTTGCCGCGCCAAGGTATCGAAGTCCGCTTTTTTGACCATAAAAACCCTGAAGCGATTCGCGATTTAATCGATGATAAAACTAAGATGGTCTTTGCGGAAAGTATCGGTAACCCATTAGGTAACATTGTTGATATCCAAGCACTGAGTGATATCGCGCATGAATACGGCGTACCAGTAGTGATTGATAGCACGGTTGCGACCCCTGCGTTATGCCGTCCATTTGAGTTTGGTGCTGATATTGTCATTCATTCATTGACCAAATATATGAGCGGTACTGGTACTTCGATTGGCGGGGCGATTGTTGATAGCGGAACTTTCCCTTGGGGCGATTACCCTGAGCGTTTCCCACTATTAAACACCCCAGATGAAAGCTATCATGGCGTAAATTTCGTCAAGGACGTTGGCGCAGCGGCCTTTATCGCTCGTGCTCGCGTAGCGCCACTGCGTAATACCGGCGCGGCACTTAGCCCGCTTAATGCTTTTAGTATTTTACAGGGCTTACAGACACTGGGTTTACGTATGGAGCGTCATGTTCAAAACGCCCAAGCGGTTGCCGAATATCTACGCGACCATGATAAGGTTGCTTGGGTGAAATATGCCGGTTTGCCAGACCATCCTGAGCATGAGCTTGCTAAGAAATATATGAAAGGCACGCCATCCGCTATTTTAACCTTTGGGGTAAAAGGTGGACTTGAAGCAGGAGCGCGCTTTATTGATGCGCTGCAACTGATTACGCGCTTGGTTAATATCGGTGATGCTAAATCACTCGCTTGTCACCCAGCGACCACTACCCATCGTCAGCTCAACGAGCAAGAGCTAGAGAATGCTGGGGTAAGCACGGATATGGTCCGTCTATCGATTGGTATTGAGCACATTGAAGATATTAAAGCTGATTTAGAGCAAGCACTTGCCGCTGCTTAATTAAGCAATAGCTTTCTTCTGCTTTGTAAATGAATAATAAAAAAGCCCATATCTTAGGATATGGGCTTTTGCTTATTAGATGCTAAAGACTTGTAGTTAAACCCTAAATAAAAGCGCGAAACTATTATAAGGTGCTATTGGTACAAATTTTCCTTGCTTGCTGTGCGACTTCGTAACTCCAGAGGCTGCGAAAATTTATCCCAGCAGCATTGTGTTTTTTATTAGGGGCAAACTAGAAATACCTTCTAAAGCACTTAGAAACTTAGGTTTTTAGCGCTTTAGTAATCAAATAATCCAGCCGCTACATAGTTAAAACACGGCGTGAGATATCTTGATACTCTTGCGATGATAAGCGTGGACCAAACTGCTGAATCACTTGTGCAGCTACTTCGCTGGCAAGTCGTCCGCATTCTGGCAAGCTATAGTGCTGCGATAAAGCATATAAAAACGCCCCAGAATAGTTATCACCAGCGCCATTGGTATCAATAACATTGGCAACAGCTGGCGTCGGAATCTCATAAATCTCAATCTCAGACTCATCATTTGGCTTATGGGCGATGATGGCGCCATTTGGACCATTGGTAACAACCGCCGTTTGGCAATGCTCAAGTAAAGCTCGCGCCGCCGATTTATGCTGTTTTTTATCGGTGAATAATTTGGCTTCTTCACTATTACAGAATATCACCGCGACTTTATTGCCGAGCATATTAAGCAGGCCTTCTTTGGCAAACTTTACCACTGCAGGATCAGCAAAGCTGACGGCGATTTTGGCACCATGGATGCCTGCTTGTTGGCGCAGTTGGGTCATTGCGGGCTGAATACCTTCAGACATCGCCAGATAACCTTCTAAATATAACCAGCCAGCTTGGGTTAGTGCCTCAAAGTCGACGTTATCCGCGGTAATATCGCTTGAAGTACCAAGGAAGGTTTGCATGGTACGCTCGCCATCTTCGGTCACTGCCACCACGCATGAGCCGGTCACACCGCCTGCATGGATTGACTGAGGGGAAGTAGCAACGCCTGCTTCATGTAAGTCTTTTAGATAAAATTTGCCTTGTTTATCATCGCCGACGCGGCAGGCATAAAAAGGTTTACCGCCCAAACTTGCAAAGGTATACATGGCATTGGCAGCTGAACCGCCGCCCGCTTGTTTTGATGGCTCAATCTCGGCCAGCTTGAAATACGCCAATAATTGCTGCTGCTCTTCAAGTCCGGCCAGCGTCATATTGCCTTTGGTCAGGTCAGTTTCTTCTAGCGCTGCATCCGACAGCAGATATTCGTGGTCAACCAAGGCATTACCTATCGCCATCACATCGTACATTATCTCTCTCTCCTCAATGAATTTATCAGTGCTTAATTTATCAATACTTCGCTTATTTTTTATAGTAAAAATTATTCTACTTGTAGCTCAAGTAAGCGCTGATAGAGCGCATTCTTTTTGACGCCTGTGATATCGGCAGCTAAGGCAGCAGCTTTTTTAACCGATAAATCCTCTAATAAGCGCTGTAATAACTTATCATGAATACTGATATCGTCATCGTCTTGCGCCACATTTACCCCAGCAACGACGACGACAATTTCACCGCGTTGCTGATTGTCATCGGCTTTGACAAATTCAACCAATTCGCCAAGCGTGCTTTTATGCACGGTCTCAAAGGTTTTGGTCAATTCACGACAAAACGTCACTTCGCGCTCCGCACCAAAAATAGCAGCCATATCTTCTAAACTGGCAATAATACGATGCGGCGCTTCATAAAATATCAAGGTTTCGGTACGTGCATTCAGAGCCGTTAATTGTTTTTGGCGACCGTGGGTTTTGGCTGGTAAAAAGCCAATAAAGCTAAAGCGGTCTGATGGCAATCCTGCAACCGATAATGCAGCAATAGCAGCAGAGGCACCAATAATAGGGGATACGCGAACGCCAGCAGCATGGGCGGCTTGTACCAATTGATAACCGGGGTCACTAATCAGCGGCGTGCCAGCATCACTAATCAGCGCAACCGAATGACCTTGCTGAATCATCTCAATAATTTTGGGTGTTTGAATGGCGCTATTATGTTCATGATAGGCCCAAAGCTTATTATGACCTTTTTGCTTGGTTGCGCTATCAGCATCTTTTACAGCGTCAGTTGTGCTGGTATTGCTATCGCTATCGCTATCGTTAGCAATAATTTCTTTCGTATCTTTGGTATGGATACCAAAATGTGATAACAGCTTGCCTGAAGTGCGGGTGTCTTCACAGGCGATGATAGCAACCTGCTTTAGGGTATCGATTGCGTGCGGTGTCATGTCGCTCAAATTACCAATCGGCGTGGCAACGATATAAAGACAAGCTGGCATCGCGGTAGGGCTAGACATGAAAACCTCTGAGTATTAAGAAAGACTATTAAAGTATTAAAAAAGGATATTCAAAACGAATAGTAAAAATGTGTAGCGCTATAAAGGCTGATTTAAATAAAAAGTCAGTCAGCATAAGAACGCGAAAGTGGTTAGTTTAGCATGATGTGCTATGATAATTCTGAAATGTTCAGCTGGCCCATAGACGTGATGGCAAATGACAAACCGTTAACCCTTACTTCACCGACACAGCGTCAAGGCAGCCGTTTTGAGCGGCAGGCGTGTGAGTTTTTACAAGCGCAAGGCTTGATATTGGTGGCGCAAAATTGGCAGCAACCAAAAGTGGGTGAGCTTGACTTAATTATGCTAGAAAAAGGGCAGGCATGGTCGACGCTTGTCTTTATTGAGGTGCGGCAACGGCAGCGTTCAGGATTTGGTGATGCCGCCCTTAGCGTGACAAAAAATAAGCAAAATAAGATTATCAAAGCGGCACGTTATTTTTTGCAGCAGCATCCTCAATATAGTGAGTATGACTGTCGGTTTGATGTGATTGCCTATGATACCCATGCTAGTACTAATGCCAATAATAAAAATAAGAGGAATGATACCAATCAAGCACCGTTAACAAATACGCAAGCAGAATGGCTACAAGGCGCTTTTATCGCCTCAGCTTGGTAATCATAGTAATAAGATTTTTGAGGACTTAAGTAGTTTGAAAGCTTAAGTGGATTTAAAGTTAAGTGGTTTGACAGTTACATGGATGTAAAGGTTAAATTAAACGGTAAAATAAATGCCAGCATCACGCTGTCGTTACCAAAAGCCTAACCGCCTAGCGTAAAAATTCAGTAAAGTAGCTGAACTAAAAATTATTAATTGAAGCGAAGTCGTATTATTCTCCTTATGACTTGTTAGCACTATTCATCATTTAATTATTACATCATGTTCTAAGAGGTAAACCATGACACGGATGCATTTGCGCACTGCTATTTTTGGCTCATCACGCCGCAAGGCGATTGGCGTTATGCTACTGACCAGCATCGCCGCGACTGGCTGTACCACCAACTATTTGACCAATAGTACAGAAGGTACGTATGGCGTACCGATGACAGAGCGCACCATTCCGCAGCGTCTGCTCGATCGCAGTATTGAGCATACCGTCAAGATTAACGTCTATGGTCTGCAAGAAAATTTACAGCAAACCAGCCGTATGAGTATTGATAGCTTTAATAGTGAAGTATTGCTCACCGGTGAAGTGCCAACGCAAGCCATCAAAGCAGAAATTGAAAAAGTCGTCAGCTCCATGCCAGACGTGCGTCATGTCTATAATGAGCTTAACGTCAGTGCCTCAAGGGGCTATAGCTCAACCGTCCATGATGGTTATATTACCTCTAAACTACTGGCAAAAGTCGCCTCTAGTAATGGTGTGAACGCCTCGCAGATTAAGGCGGTGACCAATGATGGCGTGGTTTATATTATGGGGCGTATGACACCAACGCAGCAAAGCCACTTGATTGATATTGCCAATAATACCGTCGGCATCACAGAGTTGGTGCTACTGACCACCGTTGTTGATGATAGAGGGGTAAAGATAGGCGATGATGACATCATGTATGAGAATAATTTGGCCAATCCTGCGGCCATACCAATCGTTGAAAGTGGCGCTGCGTCAGCACTAGCAAGTTCGGCAGCGGTAGATCCAACGATTAATGCCACGCCGATTATCGTCAACGAAGATGGTACGCCCGTTAATCAGCCGTCATCGAGCCCTTATATTGATCTTTATCAAAATCCCTAACTAGCTGTTTCGATTACAAGCACAAGAACCCTAAACAGTCATAACAGGAACAGCACGATAAATCCCTAGCCAGCCAGTAAGATATAGGCCGTAAAAATAGAAACGATAGCTTGAATAAAACAGTCGTTTTATTATCAAGTATAAACCGACGACTGCTATATTAATGATTGACCGATAATAGGACTGCTGGCGATGACGGATTTAAATAAAGAAACTGTGCAAACTGTGCAAACTGGGAAAATAAAGAGTCGCAAGCCTAAACGTATCAGCGTGGGCGTTACGGCGGCATTGGCCGTTGGCGGCATTGCGCTTGCAACTCAGCAAGTACAGGCATTATCGGCGCTGGCTATCGTTAATGGTATCACCTCAAATGGCGGTGTTGGTGTCAGTAAAAATATTTTGTATGGCGATGAGCCCAATCAAGATTTAGATATCTATTATCCTAAACCTTTAACAAAAGCCATGAAGTCAAAAAACGTGACTGATGATAACGCTATTAATGACAGCTATCCGATGGTGGTTTTTGTCCATGGCGGTTCGTGGGAAAGTGGTAACAAAGACGAGTACGCCTTTGTTGGTCAAAGCTTGGCGCAAGCGGGCTATGTCACCGCAGTGATTAATTATCGTAAAGCCCCTGAGCATGTGTATCCTGATTACGTGCAAGATGCCGCGCAGGCCATCGCTTGGAGTTATAACAATGCCAAGAGCCTCCACGCTGACCCCAAGCGTTTGGCAGTGATAGGACATTCTGCGGGTGCATTTAACGCGGTTGCTGCTGTCGCCAATGAAGATTTTTTAGCACCTTATGGGATAAAGCCAAAAGATATTGCCGCCGTGGTTGGCATTGCAGGCCCTTATAGCTATGACTTTCGTAAATTCAGTAGTAGAACTGCCTTTGGGTCAGATGCGACGCCAGAGACAGTGATGCCAGACCGCCAAATTAAAGGTGCGCAGCCACCGTATTTATTATTGACTGCCGAAAAAGACAAAATCGTCCATGTGACCAATACCACTAAAATGACACAGGCATTAAAAGCGACGGGCGTTAAAGTGGAAACAGGCGAAATCGCAGGCGCCAGTCATGCGACCAGTATCGGTGCGATGGCACCGCCATTACGCTGGGTCAATGATGTGCGTGCACAAGTGCTCAACTATCTTGATAAAACCCTTAAGTAGTTAATGTCACAATATAGCTAGCGCTCATTGATTACAGTACGTTTGCCGCTATGATAAATAGTTAAACGCAGTTGCGTAAGACAGTACTGTAAGATGGTCAAACTCTTGTTATAATGACGTTACTTTAATCCTATACCCTATTTAAACTTTAAGGCAGAATATTCTATGAGCATGAACGCTGACGATTTGATTGCATTTTTACAAACTCACTTCCCAGATGCTTTTATTCAAGCTGCCAATCAAGGTACCAAGTTTGATGTACGGGTGGTTGATGCCAGTTTTGAAGGCAAGCGCGCAGTACAACGCCAGCAGGCTGTTTACGCCTTGGTAAACGACAAGATTGCGAGCGGTGATATTCATGCGCTCAATATTCAAGCCTTAACGCCAGCCGAATGGGACGTTCAATCTCAAGGCTAACTCTTTTTACCTATGACTTTTATCTATGACCTGAACTTGTCGCACCGGCACTTTATATTGCGGGTTTTATCATTTCTGGTTTCTCATCATTTTTATACTTATCGCTAGGTTGTCACCTTATGGATCAATTTTTAATCACCGGTAGCAGTCGTATCGCAGGGGAAGTCACGATCTCAGGCGCCAAAAATGCCGCTTTGCCTTTACTTGCCGCTATGATTTTGGCCGAGACCCCAACGACATTGCATAACGTGCCATCGCTACAAGATGTGCGCACCTTGATTGAATTGATCGGTGGCATGGGCATTGATATTCAAAAGCAGGGCGATACTGTCACCTGCGATACCAAGAATATCGATAATTTCTATGCGCCGTATGATTTGGTAAAAACCATGCGCGCCTCGATTTTAGTCTTAGGCCCTTTGCTGGCACGTTTTGGTGAAGCCGAAGTGTCATTACCGGGCGGCTGTGCTATCGGCTCACGTCCTGTTGACCAGCATCTAAAAGCCTTTGAAGCCATGGGTGCTGAGATTAGCGTTGAGAATGGTTATGTCAAAGCGCAAGCGCCAAAAGGCGGCAAGCTTATCGGCTGTAACTTCTCTTTTGACATGATAACGGTTGGCGGTACTGAAAACGTTATTATGGCGGCCGCATTGGCCAAAGGGACGACAGTGCTCGGCAATTGCGCGCTTGAGCCAGAAGTGGTCGATTTGGCCAATATGCTGGTAGCGATGGGTGCTAAAATCAGCGGTATTGGTACTGCAACCATGACCATCGAAGGCGTTGAGCGCTTGCATGGCTGTGAGTATTCGGTGGTAGCAGACCGCATCGAAACAGGTTCTTACCTTGCTGGCGCTTTGATGACACGCGGTGATGTATTGGCCAAAAACACCTCGGCACTTTTATTAACGCCCGTGTTAGAAAAATTTGAAGACATGGGGGCGATTATTACCACCGGTGATGATTGGATTCGTGCACAAATGAAAGGTCGCCCATTACCGGTTAATATCCGTACTCAGCCGCATCCAGGTTTCCCAACCGATATGCAAGCACAAGTAATGGCGATTGCTTGTCTTGCCGATGGCACCAGTACTTTTATCGAAAATATCTTTGAAAATCGCTATATGCACGTGCCTGAGCTTAACCGATTGGGCGCGTCTATCCAAGTAGACGGTCATGCGGCTGTCGTCACAGGGATTGAATGCTTCACTGCTGCGCCTGTCATGGCAACGGATTTGCGGGCGTCGATGTCATTGGTGATGGCTGCTGCTGCTGCTGAAGGCGAGAGCTTGATTGACCGCATTTACCATATTGATCGTGGTTATGAGCATGTCGAAGAAAAACTACGCGCCCTTGGGGTCAATATCGAACGCATTAATACCAACGACTAGACTGGTTAATTAGCCGCTGTTATTGGTATTCACGTCTATTTATTAAACTTAATAATGCCTTTTAAGTAAGGCAACTAACTGTACACGGACACGAGTCATTATGACTGAAGCAAGCAATAGCCTTCCAACTGACGGCTTATTAAACGAAGTAAATGATGAGTTTTCAGGTTTGACACTTGCGCTATCAAAGGGTCGCATCTTAGAAGAAACGATGCCTTTGTTACGTGCTGCTGGCGTTGAATTATTAGAAGACCCTGAAGCGTCGCGCAAACTTATTTTTCCAACCTCAAACCCGAATGTACGCGTCTTAATTTTGCGTGCCAGTGACGTGCCAACCTATGTTGAACACGGTGCTGCTGATTTTGGTGTGGCGGGTAAAGATGTGTTGCTTGAGCATGGTGCCAATCACGTTTATGAGTTGTTAGATTTGCAGATTGCTCAGTGTAAGCTGATGACCGCTGGCGTTAAAGGTGCGCCGCTGCCCAATCGTCGTCTGCGTATTGCGACTAAATACGTCAATGTTGCTCGTGCTTATTTTGCTAGCCAAGGTCAGCAAGTCGATGTGATTAAGCTGTATGGTTCGATGGAGCTTGCGCCACTGGTTGGTTTGGGTGACTTGATTGTTGACGTCGTCGATACTGGTAATACGCTACGCGCCAATGGACTTGAAGCGCGCGACCATATTTGCGATGTGTCGTCACGCCTGATTGTCAATCAAGTCAGCTATAAGCGTAAATTTGCGCTGCTTGAGCCGATTTTAGACAGTTTTAAAAACAGTATTGCCAGCGCTTCTTAAACCAATACTTGTTTGGTACTGATGCAACGCGCTTATCACACGCTAGCAATCATTGATAATATCAAGCACGGTTATACAAAATTTTAAACCAGTTTGGCGCTCTAGGATAGATATAGCGTGCTAAACTGGTTTTGTTGTATTTGCTTGCCAGAAAATAAAAGCTCAGTATAATCTGAGTCAGCCATCCAACATTAAGCTGGGATACCAGCCTTTTTTATTTTCCCAATTGCCCTTTTATCCCATCTATTCTTTATAGCCGTATTTCATGCTCAACTATAGGATTAAGTCATGCGCCAACTAAGTACTCAAGATGCTGATTTTGACAGTCAACTGATCCAACTGCTTGCTTTTGAAACCGTGAACGATGTTGAATTACTAAAAACCGTTGACGATATCATTGCAAAAGTACGTCATGGTGGCGATAGCGTGGTACTGGCCTTGACCCAACAGTTTGATCAGCATCCAGCGACGACGATACAAGAGCTAGAGCTGACTAAAGAGGCACTTGCTGCAGCGTTTGCCAATCTTGACGATACCGTCAAAACGGCTTTGATGACCGCAGCGACACGCGTACAGACATTCCATGAGCGCCAAGTGCAAGAAACTTGGCAATATGAAGACGAGCTTGGCAATCGCTTAGGTCAAAAAGTCACGCCGCTTGATCGCGTTGGTATTTATGTGCCCGGCGGCTTGGCATCTTATCCGTCTTCTGTATTGATGAATGCGATTCCTGCCAGAGTAGCTGGCGTTGCCGAGGTTATCATGGTGGTACCAGCGCCAAAAGGCGTGCTCAATCCATTGGTCTTAGCAGCAGCGCATTTGGCACAAGTTGACCGTGTCTTTACCATTGGCGGTGCACAAGCCATTGCTGCCTTGGCATACGGTACCGAAACGATTCCGGCTGTAGACAAAATCACTGGCCCTGGTAACAAATACGTCGCAGCGGCGAAGCGGGCGGTATTTGGCCAAGTTGGGATTGATATGATTGCCGGCCCCTCTGAAGTATTGGTCTATGCAGAAGGCGAGGCGCAAGATCGCGCTGATTGGTTGGCGATGGATTTATTGTCGCAAGCGGAGCATGACCGTATCGCCCAAGCTATCTTCGTGACTACATGTAGTAAGCAGCTTAAAGAAGTCGCTGCTGAGATTGAAAAAGCCTTGGCAGAGTTGCCAAAAGCCGATATCGCCCGTGATTCCCTAAAAAATCGTGGCGCGCTGATTTTGGTTAAAGACCGTGCAGAAGGTATGGCGGTGATTAATCGCGTCGCTCCTGAGCATTTAGAATTGTCCGTCGATGAGCCTGATGCGCTACTTGATGATATTCGTCATGCTGGTGCTATTTTCATGGGACGTCATACGCCTGAGGCGATTGGTGACTACTGTGCAGGGCCCAATCACGTGTTGCCAACTTCTGGGACGGCGCGTTTTTCTTCGCCGCTCGGTGTCTATGACTTCCAAAAGAAATCATCAATTATTTATTGCAGTGAGGCGGGTAGTAAGCCGCTGGCTAAGACAGCAGATATTTTAGCGCAGCGTGAGGACTTAGAAGCCCATGCGCGCTCAGCCCGTTATCGTTATCAATAACAGCTATAGGTCGATGTAGGATTTGCTTTTGAGTTCTATTTTGAGAAGCTTTTTTAAGCATTGATGTTTAATGACTGTATTTACGAGATAAATTTAACAACTGATTTTTGAGAACTATATTTACAAATTATATTTAATAAAGATGTCTAATAATGATATGGCTAATAGTAGGATAATTTATGAGTGAGTTAAAGATAGACACCAGACTTTGGTCTTCTAAAGCGCGTAACTTGTCACCTTACGTTCCTGGTGAGCAGCCTCAACATGAAAATTTGTGCAAATTGAATACCAATGAAAATCCGTTTCCGCCCTCACCAAAAGTCGGCGAGGCAATCGCAAAGGTTTTACAGCAGCAAGCGGATGAGCTGCGTTTATATCCTGCACCTGAGTCTGATGAGTTGCGTGCTGCCTTGGCCGAGTTATATAACCTTGATATCAATCAAGTGTTTGTTGGTAATGGCTCTGATGAAGTATTGGCGTTGGTATTTGCCAGCTTTTTCCTAAAAGAGCGCCCTGTTTTAGCACCTGATATTAGCTATAGTTTCTACCCTGTTTACGCCAATACTTTTGGTATTGAGCTGGTACCAATTGCCCTAGAAGAAGACTTTAGTATCGACCCCGATGCCTACCGTCAACCTTGTAGCGGTATTATTATCGCCAATCCTAATGCCCCAACTGGTTTGTTATTACCGCTTGCTGATATTCGTAAGCTTGCTGGTGAGCACTCGAATTCAGTGATTGTGATTGACGAAGCTTATATCGATTTTGCGCAAAAAGAAGAGGGTAGCTTGGATACAGAAGTGTCAGCGGTTAGCCTGATTAATGAGTTTGATAATTTGCTCGTGACCCAAACCTTTTCAAAATCACGCTCGCTTGCCGGTTTACGTGTCGGTATGGCGTTTGGGAATGCGTCATTAATCGAAGCATTGACACGTATGAAAAATAGCTTTAATAGCTATCCGCTCGATAAGTTGGCGCAAGCGGGAGCGACCGCCAGTGTGTTAGATGTGGAATATTTTACCCAGACCTGCCAGCAAGTCATCGACTTACGCCAAGCGCTTACCGCCGAGCTGACGGCGCTCGATTATGAAGTGCTGCCATCGCACGCCAACTTTGTATTTGCCCGTCCAAAAGATGGTGAGGCAAGTGCGGTAGCCAGTACGTTACGCGAGCAAGGTATCATCGTGCGTCACTTTGATAAACCGCGTATCAATGAGTATCTACGTATTACCGTTGGTACAGCAGCGCAGAATCAGCGTTTAATTGATGCCCTAAAAGTGTTGCAAGCAGAAGCTGAAAGCGTTGCTGAGTAAAACCTTGTTTAAGATTTATACTTTAATGGTCTAAAGCAAAAACACCAAGTTATAGTCAGTTCAAAATAAAATCGATACGTTAATAGTTAGGTGCGACTGGTATAAATTTTCCTTGCTTGCTGCTATCACAGAGGCTACGAAAAATTCATCACAGTCGCACTGTGTCTGTTTTAAAGTGCGTCTATTATATATAAATAAAAAAGCCTGCTAACGTCATGTTGAGCAGGCTTTTTTATTGGTTTTTTCTTCATCTTTTAAATAAAGCTGAAGTTTATTTATCACTATTGTCTTGAGTTAAAACACCTAAAAGGTTACCAACTTTATCAAGGCATTCTTGATATTCAGCATCGCAGTCAGACGCAACAGTGATACCACCGCCTGCCCATAAGCTAACATGTCTTTCTTTTTTCCCTAGCTTATGATTTGATAAGGTATTTGCTTGCAAAGTACGTATCAATACATTCCATTGCCCACTACCATCAAAGTTCATATAACCTAATGTGCCACAATAAGCACCGCGCGCTGCACCTTCTAACTCCGAGATAATTTCAACGGCGCGCTTTTTTGGCGTACCTGTAATGGAACCGGCGGGCAAACTGCCAAACAATACGGCAAGCGGGTGGGTATCTGTCTTTAGCTCAGCGGTGATGGTGCTGACCATATGGTGCACATTGCTAAAGCTTTCGATCGCAAATAATTGCGGCACTTTGACGCTGCCAATCTTGGCATATTTGCCCAAATCATTACGTAGCAAATCGACAATCATGACGTTTTCGGCACGGTCTTTTTCGCTACCAATAAGCTGCTGTTTATAAGCATTATCTTGTTCAGTATTTAACCCACGCGGCATCGTACCTTTAATAGGTTTGGTGCGTATATGGTGCTTGCCAGTGTTATCGTCTTTATTAAAGGTAAAAAATAACTCAGGCGAGCAGCTTAATAATTCAAATTGATGGTCTGGCGTATTAACCCTCATTTTACTAGTAAAATCATTGACTGCTAAATACCCTGCAAACGGCGCATGGGTATTACGATGCAAGGCAGGTAAGTAAACAATAAGCATCGGTGTGACATTATCAGTGAGGTTTTGATTAAAAGCGCCTTGCCATTGTTGGGTGAGATTGATTTGATAGCAGTCACCTTGTTGCAGATAGCTTTGCGTTTTATCAAAGGCTTGCTGATAATCCCGCTTACTCCATTGCGCTTTTAATAATAAAGGCGTTGTTTTACATGACGTTTCAAGCGCTGACTTTTCTAATGTTTGGTTAGATAATTCCTTATCCAATATATCTAAATATGAGATAAGCGCTTTAACCAGTACGCCTTTTTGTTCGTCATCGTTATCAGTATCAGTATCAGTATCAGTATCAGTGACGCTGTCTTTTATAGTAAGCTGCCAGCTCGTTTGTTCAGCGTTTGGTGTTAGATAAATATCATAATGCCCTAAGCTGGCACAAGGCTGCGCTGCTAGCTTTATCTTAGCGGTTGGGCTAAGCTCATAAGCGGCAATATCATAACCAATAAAACCTATCAAGCCATGATGGTAACTTGGCTGCTTATCATGATCTTCAATCGACAGAGAATTCTTATCATAAGTGTTATCTGCGTTATGAGCCTGACTATAAGCAATCAAATCCTCTTGCCAGTCGCTATAACTCATATAACTGCTAATAATCGCTTGATTGGTTTTAGCCTGACTATGTGAGCCATCACGGCAATTTTTTATGACTTTATAGATGTTCGGTTGCTGATTAGGCAATTTAGAATCAGAAAGATAATAAACCGACCAGCTCATTTTTGGTAATAAACCAATCACAGGTCGCCCATCGTTATTCAGCCAAACCAATTGCCAGTTTGCGTTAGGATTTTGTCCATACAGATGACGCTTTAGTTTTGGCAGTAACTCTGCGGCAGACAGGTCACCAAAACGCCAGCTAGGTTGAGTAGCTGGCGATGGGGCAGATGCTGTCTGCTCAGTTTTAAGATGCGGTGCTACGAGCATAGTTAGGCGTCAAACTTTTTAATAATTAAGGTAGCATTAGTACCGCCAAAGCCAAAGCTATTGCTCATAAGCGTCTTAAGCTTAACATCACGCTTTTCAGTGACAATATCAAAGCCTTCAGCAGCAGGGTCTAATTTTGTAATATTGATACTTGGGGCGATAAAGCCGTCTTGTAGCATGAGTAAGCAATAAATCAATTCTTGCGCGCCGACTGCACCGAGGCTATGACCGGTCATGGACTTGGTTGAGCTGATAGCAGGTACTTGACTGACATCATCACCAAATACTTTGGCAATGGCTTTAAGCTCAGTCACATCCCCTAGCGGCGTACTGGTACCGTGGCTATTGATATAATCAACGCTCTCTAAGCCTGCTTCAGCAAGGGCGAGTTGCATACAGCGGACAGCGCCTTCACCACTTGGGGCGACCATTTCAGCGCCATCAGAGCTGGCACCATAACCGACGATTTCAGCTAAGATATTGGCACCGCGTGCTTGGGCGTGCTCAAGACTTTCAACCACGACCATCGCGCCGCCTGCTGCAATCACAAAGCCATCACGGTTTTTATCATACGCTCTAGAGGCAAGTGTCGGTGTGTCATTATACTGCGTACTGACCGCGCCCATGGCATCAAACATGCATGACTGCGTCCAATGTTCCGCTTCACTACCACCAGCAAGTATCACATCGGCTTTACCAAGTTGGATAAGCTCAGCAGCATGACCGATACAATGCGTTGATGTTGCGCAAGCAGAAGATAACGAGTAGGAGATACCTTGGATTTTTAAACCCGTTGCCAGCGCCGCTGATACCGAGCTGCCCATGGTTTTTGGCACCGCCATCGCACCGACACCGCGCAGACCTTTTTCACGCATCGCATCGATGGCATTCACGATATTTTCGGTTGATGCGCCGCCTGAGCTTGCAACCACACCCACACGCGGATTATTGTTGATGGTCTCAAGCGTTAATCCCGACTGCTCAATAGCGTCTAGAGCGCTGACATAAGCATAAAGGCTTGCATCACTAAAAAAACGCTTCAATTTACGGTCAATGCCCGACGTATCAAGTTCTGACTTATCAATACTACCGCTAACGTGTGATTTAAAGTCGTGCTCAGCATACGATTCATTGAACGTAATACCTGAGCGCCCTTGTTTAAGAGCATCGGTGACAGTAGCCAAATCATGTCCGATACAAGAGACTATCCCTGCTCCAGTGATAACAACGCGGCGCATATACTATTCCTTATGAGTAACGATTTTTTGATAATTACCTTTAACAATCGCTTTTAAATATTTACTGCTATTATCTAACATCCAGACCCTTTATCGTTGCTAATAAAATTAATAAATAAGGTTTTGGACGCTAAATGCTTATTTGACAGTCATTATAATGGTTAGAATAAAACACTATTCTTTATAGATACTACTTTATAAATACTGCTTGCTAAATAAAAGTACAACTGTACTTTGAATTATGGCCTATGATAACGTATCAAGGGTTTAAAATCTTGGCGTAAGTGTAAAATAACGACAAAACCACGCTTATTATTAAAAATAAACAGTCAGTATTCTCGAGGGATTAGCACGGTGTACGCCTCATGATTATGAGGCTAAAAGATGAGATTATAAATAGCATAAACTCATTTCAGCTACAGCGCATTTAGTTATATACTAAAGTCCTTGGCAGCCATAGATAAAGGATACTTTTAGATACAAAACTGGCGCTGGCGATAACATTGTTGGCACTGACAGCTATCATCAGCGTTCGCTAGAATGGCAATCAATTTAAGAAGTATCCGTTTAAAAAGTATCTATTTAAGAAGTATCTATAAATAATATTAATAACAAACACTCATCATATTAAGGACATCAAGATGGCAAAGCGTAGCACTCTATATAAAGGCATTAGCAGCGTTGGCTCTTTTACCCGCAATAATCTAGAACGTATGGGCGCGATGATTGATAGCGTCAATGCTAAGAGCGGCAAACCGCGTCAATTTAAAGCGGTAAATCTAGGCGATGAAGACTATCAACAAGATTTATTCCGTGAGCAAACATTAAAAGCAACGCAGCAATTATTGGGTAACCGCTTTGCTACTTATGGTAAATATGCCAAAAAAGTAGTGCCAAACAGTTTGTTTGAATCGACGGTTGATGGTGCTTTTGCCCAAGTCGCTAAGCTTGCTGCCAATTGGAGTCAGATTGACCTGCCAAATCAGCATCGCTTTGCTAATATCGCAAGCTTGGACGATGAAGAGCGTTATGCATTAGCGACTGATATTGCCAATCAAAACCGTGCTTTGGCAACGATAGGTGGCTTGACCGGTTTGGCTGGATTGCCAGGTTTGCTTGCTGATACCTTGTGGTTGTTATTGGTATCATTACGTACCGTCTATCAGTTGGGTGCTGTTTATAATAAGCCGTTAACGGGTAAGCAAGGCGTCAAGATGGCTTATGAGCTGCTTGCCAATGCTGACTTAAGTAAGATGCAAGAAAAACAAGCCTTACTAGCGGGTCTTGGTATCGGTAAAGGCTTACTCGACAATGCGCAAAGCAGCGGTCTGCACAATGAGCTAAAAAACTTAGGCTTGCAGAATAAAAGCGTCAATTTTTATGCTGAGCAAGTAGATAGCATTGCCAGTCAGGTTGGCATTGATTTAGACCAAATTAACTTGTCATGGATACGCCGCTTCTTACCAGTGACCGCTGTGATTATCGGTATGCGCTATAACAGTCAGCTGATTGATGAAGTGATTGGCGTGGCGCAAGCGACTTTTGCCCCTGAAGCCAAACTTGCTAACCGTGCGATTACCGACGATAGCAGTAGTGAAGCCGAAGTGAGCAAACCTGCTAGCGATGATAAGCAGCAAGATACTGAGAAAAAAGATACTGAGAAAAATGCTCAGAAAGAGTCAGGCGAAGATACTGACAGCAAAAAAGAATCCGCTAAAGGTAATGATAAAGACGTCTCGGAAGAAACCGAAAAAGTAAGCGATAAAAAAGACGCTAAAAAGGGTAGTGCGGACAAAGCGGCTGACAAGCAAAGCAAATAGAAATAATGTCGCCCTTTATGAGCTTAGTACTTAGTTTTTTTTAATTTGTCTTTTACTATATTATAAGTACGGTGCGCATTTAGTGCTAAAATGGGCGGTGCTCTCTTTTTTCCATTGAGCTTTTACTCATTAAGATTTTTCTCATTAAATATGAGATACTCTTTGATAATAAGCTTGAAAAATAAGATAGCATCACCATTTAGCTCTCATAAATTGCTATTTGTTTATTTCTAAATATCTTATCTGAACGATGTATGACGCTACTTTCGATACCATATTTAACAAACTGCTTTTTAGCCAGATTTTAACTAAAAACAGATAAAGTGGTATAGTGGTAGGCGTAATGCATATCTATCGAATGTTGTAAAGTACAATCACTCATAAGTGGTTGAAATAGCAGCAACAACTCTTTATAATACACTGTCCTAAAAATGGGTGTTCCGAAATCTGTCGTTAATGTCAGATGGTTGGCGCATTGCCCCATTTTTTTGTTTTATACCAAACGGGAGAAGGATGCCTCATGGCAACAACTAACCAATTGATTCGTAAAGGTCGCAAAACCATCAAGGAAAAGTCAAAAGTTCCTGCGTTGGAAGCGTGCCCACAACGCCGTGGTGTATGTACTCGCGTATATACTACTACCCCTAAAAAACCTAACTCAGCCATGCGTAAAGTATGTCGTGTACGTTTGACTTCAGGCTATGAAGTATCAAGCTACATTGGCGGCGAAGGTCATAACCTACAAGAGCACAGTGTTGTTCTTATCCGTGGTGGTCGTGTAAAAGATCTACCAGGTGTACGTTATCACACCGTTCGTGGTGCACTAGATTGCGCAGGCGTTAAAGACCGTAAACAAGGTCGTTCTAAATATGGTGCTAAGAAGCCTAAAGCTTAATAACTAAATGTTATTAGCTAAGCTTTTTTGTATCACCCATTAACTGTGCATGGGTCTGGTGTTAACGGTATTTTGTTAAATTAATGATTTATTGTTATAACATACCGCCATGCAGTAAGGCTGACTGACAACTCGATATAACGCCATCCAATATTAATTGGTGCGAGATTGTGAATGTCAGACACTCCTGAAGAAAAGGATTATTATTATGCCAAGACGTCGCGTCGTTGCTACCCGTGAGATCCTACCGGATCCTAAGTTTGGTAGCCAAACTGTTGCAAAATTCATCAACCATGTCATGAGTCATGGTAAAAAATCTACTGCTGAGCGTATCGTTTACGGTGCTCTTGAAACAGTTAGCGAAAAACGTAAGATCGAAGACCCAGTCGCTTTCTTTGAAGAAGTTCTAGAAAACGTCCGTCCAATGGTCGAAGTAAAAGCTCGCCGTGTCGGTGGTGCAACCTACCAAGTACCAATGGAAGTACGCCCCTCCCGTCGTACTGCCTTGGCTATGCGTTGGTTAGCTGAAGCTGCTGCTAAGCGTTCTGAAAAATCAATGGCTTTGCGTCTTGCAGGCGAATTGAATGATGCTGCTGACGGCAAAGGTAATGCTATGAAAAAGCGTGACGAAGTTCACCGCATGGCAGATGCTAACAAAGCATTCTCTCATTACCGTTTCTAAGCTGGTCTTATCTTTTAATTCTAGCCTAGACGCTTAGGATTAACGGTTTCGGCCAGTTAATCCTTGTATTGTTGATTTATTCTATTGATTGCCGCCATCATCATTGGGTTGTTTAATTATTCTCATCGTAAGGTGATTGAATCGTTAAACCACTTAGATGGCGGACATCTGTCAAGATGCTGTTCTGAAAGGGATACTATTTCGAGAAGCCTGCAAACTTACAAAGCTTGTAACGCTCACAAAGAAAGTTTCCTGAGTTTGATGCCGCTATATTCTTATATTTGCTCTTTTTTTGTCCGTATTTGGCCCAATAATCAGTAAGTAATATTACGAAGTCCGATGGCTTTGTCATAGAGAGTATGAGGTAGAGACACAACACATTATTATATACACGAATTTCCCTAGGAAAACACTATGGCTCGTAAAACTCCCCTAAAGCGCTATCGCAATATTGGTATCTCAGCGCATATTGATGCTGGTAAGACGACCACAACTGAACGTGTTTTGTTCTATACTGGTGTTAGCCACAAGCTTGGCGAAACCCATGATGGTGCAGCTACCATGGACTTTATGGAGCAAGAACAAGAGCGCGGTATTACCATTGCTTCTGCGGCGACGACTTGTTTTTGGTCAGGTATGGCAAAACAGTTCGACGAACATCGCATTAACATCATTGACACCCCAGGTCACGTTGACTTCACGATTGAAGTTGAACGTTCTATGCGTGTACTTGATGGCGCGTGCATGGTTTACTGTGCAGTAGGCGGCGTTCAGCCACAGTCTGAGACCGTATGGCGTCAGGCAAACAAATATAAAGTACCACGCTTAGCATTCATTAACAAAATGGATCGTGTTGGTGCTGATTTCTACCGTGTGGTAGAACAAATCAAAACTCGTCTAGGCGGCAAGCCAGTACCATTGGTTATTCCAATTGGTAAAGAAGATGACTTTGAAGGCGTTGTGGATCTAGTGACTATGAAAGCCATCTATTGGGACGAAGCGTCTCAAGGTATGGAATATGAGGAGCGCGAAATCCCAGTAGAACTACAAGAAAAAGCGGAAGAATATCGTGAGTATCTAGTAGAGAATGCGGCTGAAGCATCAGAAGAATTGATGAATGAATACCTAGAAAATGGTGAATTGACGGTAGAGCAGATTCATGGCGCTATCCGTAAACTAACTATTGATAACGAAATCATTCCACTGCTTTGTGGTACTGCCTTTAAAAACAAAGGTGTACAGAAGATGTTGGATGCGGTTATTCAGTATCTACCTGCGCCAATGGACGTACCGGCTATTAAAGGTATCCTTGATGACAAAGACGAGTCTGAAGGCTTCCGCGAAGCGTCTGATGACGAGCCGTTTGCAGCACTAGCGTTCAAAATCATGAACGATAAGTTCGTTGGTAACTTAACCTTCGTTCGTGTTTATTCAGGTGTTCTAAAGCAGGGCAGTAGCGTTTATAACCCTGTTAAAATGAAGCGTGAGCGTGTTGGCCGTATCGTTCAGATGATGGCAGATGCTCAGGTAGAGCTACAAGAGATCCGTACGGGTGATATCGCAGCGTTAGTTGGCATGAAAGATGTCACTACTGGTGATACCTTATGTGATGAGCAAAATGTTATCACGCTAGAGCGTATGGAATTCCCAGATCCAGTTATCAGCCTAGCGGTTGAGCCTAAGACTAAAGCTGACCAAGAAAAAATGTCAATTGCTTTGGGTCGTTTGGCAAAAGAAGATCCATCATTCCGTGTACATACTGACGAAGAGTCTGGTCAGACGATCATCAGTGGTATGGGTGAGCTACATTTGGAAATTCTTGTTGACCGTATGAAGCGTGAGTTTAACGTTGAAGCAAACATCGGTGCGCCGCAGGTTGCTTATCGTGAAACGATTCGTAACACGGTCGAACAAGAAGGCAAATTCGTACGTCAGACTGGTGGTCGTGGTAAATTCGGTCACGTTTGGTTACGTCTTGAGCCTCTGGATCCAGCGGGCGACGTTCTATATGAATTCTCTGAAGAAGTTGTTGGTGGTACAGTACCAAAAGAATTCCACGGTGCGGTTGATAAAGGTATTCAAGAGCGCATGAAAAACGGCGTACTTGCTGGTTACCCAATCGTTGGCGTTAAAGCAACCTTGTATGATGGTTCTTACCATGATGTTGACTCGGATGAGTTATCATTTAAAATGGCTGGTTCTATCGCATTCCGTAAAGGCTTCATGGCGGCAAACCCAACCCTACTTGAGCCAGTAATGAAAGTAGAAGTTGAAACCCCTGAAGACTACATGGGCGATATCATGGGCGATCTTAACCGTCGTCGCGGTATGGTTCAAGGCATGGAAGACTTGCCTGGCGGTACTAAACAGATTCGTGCTGAAGTACCATTAGCGGAAATGTTTGGTTATGCCACACAAATGCGCTCAATGTCACAAGGTCGTGCAACCTATTCAATGGAATTCCAAAAGTACGCTGAGATTCCAAAATCAGTTGCAGAATCTATCATCTCTAAATTCAACTCTAAAGATGATGACGAGTAAATAATACGTATTAATCTGACAATATCGGGCATATCTCTGTATTGTCAGTAGAGAATGCGCCAATAATTGGTTAAAAGACTTGTTATTGGCCGCGATTTTCTTATAATATCTGCACATTAGTATGTGCACCCTTTTAACAACTATTTTAATGTGGTCAGTAATGCTTTAACCCTAGTACGTAAAATGTCGTACTTATATATGTTAAGCACTGACCCCAAAAAAAAGAGGAAATACCCATGGCAAAGGCCAAGTTTGAACGCAGCAAGCCACACGTCAACGTCGGTACCATCGGACACGTTGACCACGGTAAAACAACCCTAACCGCCGCTATCGCAACCGTAGCAGCAATCACCTCTGGTGGCGAAGCCAAAGACTACGCGTCTATTGACTCAGCACCAGAAGAAAAAGCACGTGGCATCACCATCAACACCTCACACGTAGAATATGACACCCCATCACGTCACTACGCACACGTCGATTGCCCAGGTCACGCCGATTATGTTAAAAACATGATCACCGGTGCCGCTCAAATGGACGGCGCAATCCTAGTTGTATCAGCAACTGACGGCCCAATGCCACAAACCCGTGAGCACATCCTGCTTTCACGTCAGGTTGGCGTACCGTACATCATCGTCTTCATGAACAAATGTGACCTTGTTGATGACGAAGAATTGCTTGAGCTAGTAGAAATGGAAGTTCGTGAACTTCTTAACGACTACGACTTCCCAGGTGATGACACCCCAATCGTAAAAGGTTCAGCCACCCAAGCCCTTAAAGGCGACGAAGGCAAATATGGCCAACCAGCCGTAGTAGAACTACTAGGTATCCTAGATACTTATATCCCAGAGCCAGAGCGTGACATCGACAAAGCATTCCTAATGCCAATCGAAGACGTATTCTCAATCTCAGGTCGTGGTACTGTTGTTACTGGTCGTGTTGAATCTGGTATCGTACGTGTTGGTGACGAGATCGAAATCGTTGGTATCCGTGACACGCAAAAAACCACCTGTACTGGTGTAGAGATGTTCCGTAAACTGCTTGACGAAGGTCGTGCAGGCGAAAACTGTGGCGTACTACTACGTGGTACTAAACGTGAAGACGTACAACGTGGCCAAGTACTTGCTAAGCCAGGTTCTATCACTCCTCACACCAAGTTTGACGCTGAAGTATACGTGTTGAGCAAAGAAGAGGGTGGTCGTCACACACCATTCCTAAACGGCTATCGTCCACAGTTTTACTTCCGTACTACTGACGTAACTGGCGCAATCCAATTACAAGACGGTACTGAAATGGTTATGCCTGGTGATAACGTTGAGATGGGCGTAGAGCTTATCCACCCAATCGCTATGGACAAAGGTCTACGTTTCGCTATTCGTGAAGGCGGCCGTACTGTAGGCGCTGGTGTTGTTGCTAACGTACTTAGCTAAGCATTAAAGCACTAACGCTATCAGAGCAATCTGATAACGGTAAGCAGTTAGAAAAAAGCCATCCTTGTAAGAGGGTGGCTTTTTTTGTGGGCGCTTTATCTTGAAAGTAGGTGTTTAAAAATTAATGGTTGAAGAGTAGGGCTGAATAAAAAGATATTCCCATTTTAACTGTATTTATAAAAATAGGTTTTGAAAGGTGCTTACTATCTATTGTAATTCTTGACTGAGCTTGCTATATTAACGCTGCAGCTTATCAGCACCTTTTATGCTAAATGTTTAAGGTTATTATGCATACAAAGTGTGTAAATAATAAGGTTTCAGAGTAGCGACATCAAGGCGATAAAAGAATTTTATTCCTAAATGCTTGCATTCTATACCAAATATTGTATAATGCTGTCCTTTACACCCATAGGCGATTGGCTCAATTGGTAGAGCATCGGTCTCCAAAACCGAGGGTTGTAGGTTCGAGTCCTACATCGCCTGCCATCTTCTTATCACATCTTTGTCATACCCCACCATCTCCGAAGTGAGTTCTTTATGAGCAATAATCAAGATAACCTCGAGACTAAGTTATCTGATGCCAAGGCAGTTGCTGGTGGAATGCTGTCCAAAGATAAGCACGTTTCAGCTGGCAATCAATCGACTGCTGTTGAAGTTGCTAAAACTGGTTCAGTAAAAGATGTGATTTTGTGGCTATTAGCCGCAGCGATTTTAATTGGTGCAACGTTAGTTAATCAATACTTACCTGGCTATTGGCAACCTGCCAATGATCTCTGGGTGCGTATTGGTATTATCGCGGCGCTGGTTATCATTGCTTTCGTGTGCTTGGCATTAACAAATCAGGGTCGCGCTTTTAAAATATTATTGAAAGATGCGGCCGTTGAGCTGCGCCGAGTCACATGGCCAGGCAAAGATGAAACTTTCCAATACACATGGCAAGTGCTTGTCATGATTGCGATTGTTGGATTCCTTGTTTGGTTATTAGATAACTTTTTTAATTGGTTCGTTGGTATCTTTATTGGTTAATGACGCGTATTAGTGTCATTTAAGCCAAAATTTACTTATAACGACTTAACTGTAATGATCAGGAGCGTGATATGCGTTGGTATATTGTCCAAGCGTTTTCAGGATATGAAAAGCAAGTACAACGTTCATTAACTGATCGTATTAATCGTAGTGACTTTGCTGATTCGTTCGGTGATGTGTTGGTTCCTACTGAAGAAGTCGTCGAAATGAAAGACGGCAAAAAGCGTAAAAGCGAGCGTAAGTTCTTTCCGGGTTATGTATTAATCCAAATGGAGATGAACGACAACACTTGGCACATCGTCAAAGATTGCCCACGTATTATGGGCTTTATCGGTGGCACGCCAGAGACGCCTGCGCCTATTACGCAAGTAGAAGCAGATCGCATCTTGAACCGTCTGAACCAGACTGAAGCTGACCCGCGTCCTAAGACTCTATTTGAGCCGGGCGAAGAGTTGTTGGTTATCGATGGTCCATTTACTGACTTTAAAGGGTTGGTTGAAAAAGTGGATTATGAGAAGTCTAAGCTACATTTAACGGTAAACGTATTTAATCGACCGACTCAGGTCGAGCTTGAGTTTAGTAAGGTTGAAAAACTAGATTAAACCTGCCACAAATTCATCAACCGGGGAGCTGTTAGTCAATAAGGGTTATACCATATTGATTTGGCGCTATTACCCATAAAGGAGAGTATCTCATGGCTAAGAAGATTGATGGTTACATCAAACTACAAGTGCCTGCAGGCAAAGCAAATCCTTCACCACCGATTGGTCCAGCATTGGGTCAAAAAGGCGTGAACATCATGGCGTTCTGTAAAGAATTTAACGCTGCGACCTCAAACCAAGAGCCGGGTCTACCGATTCCTACTGAGATCACTGTATACAGCGATAAGTCTTTTACCTTCATCATGAAGTCGCCACCAGCTGCATACTTACTACGTAAGGCTGCTGGTATCGCTAAAGGTTCTGGTACACCAAACACCGCTAAAGTCGGTAAAGTGGACCGTGCTCAGTTAGAAGAGATCGTTAAGACTAAAGATGCAGATTTAACTGCTGCTGGTCTTGATGCTGCTGTCCGTACCATCGCTGGTACTGCACGTTCAATGGGTATTACCGTGGAGGGTGTGTAAATGAGCAAACTTACTAAGCGTCAAAAGTTAATCGCTGAGCGTGTAGAAAACGAAAAATTATACACTCTTGAAGAAGCGGTTCAAATCTTAAACGATTTGCCAGCTCTTAAATTCAAAGAGTCTATCGACATCGCAGTAAACCTGGGTGTTGACCCACGTAAATCTGACCAAGTCGTTCGTGGCGCTACCAACCTACCTGCTGGTACTGGTAAAACCAAACGCGTTGCTGTATTTGCTCAAGGCGCTGCTGCTGAAGCCGCCAAAGAAGCTGGTGCTGACATCGTTGGTTTTGAAGACCTAGCAGAACAAATCAAAGCCGGTAACATGGACTTTGACGTCGTTATTGCTGCTCCTGATGCGATGCGTGTTGTTGGTCAATTAGGTACTATCTTAGGTCCACGTGGCCTGATGCCTAACCCAAAAGTTGGTACGGTAACGCCTAACGTTGCTGAAGCTGTAACTAACGCTAAAGCGGGTCAAGCGCAGTATCGCGTTGATAAAGCGGGTATTATCCATACCACTATCGGTCAAGTTGGTTTCACTGCTGAGCAAGTTATCCAAAACGCTCAAGCACTAATCACAGATCTAAAGCGTGCTAAACCTGCTACTTCTAAAGGTACTTTCATTAAGAAAATTACCTTGTCTAGCACTATGGGCCCAGGTATCACTATTGATCCTGTTCCATATCGCACAGCGAAATAATTAAACATCTGCCTTTATTTGACGATTTCAAATAAAGGCCGCAAAAAATATTTTAAAGAATTAGGTCAGCGTAGCAAACGCTATGCTGTCTAAGACCGTAGGTAGAAAGCGGTTTTGCGTTATTATTAATGATTTTCGGATTGCTGATAATAACAACGAGCTGCTTTTGTTAATCGACGACAGATGAAAATCTTAGTTGTCCTACGCAGACGGTGACCCACCCAGTTGTTGATAAGAGCCGATAGGCTAGTAGCTGTATTAAAAATTAATATAAGCGCTAGGCTATCACTTGATGTCATTCTGATAACGGTGCCGTAATCAGTCGTTATGAGTGAATTCTTCATAGAATTTATAAATAACGTATCGTATCAAGTCAGTCTTAGTATGAATTAGATTGATTAGATTAAAGGAGTCAACTTATGGCATTAACGCTAGAGCAAAAACAACAAGTTGTGGCTGAAGTGTCTGAAGTTGCTGCTAATGCTCACTCAGCAGTAGCTGCCGAATATCATGGTATTGGTGTTGCAAAGCTTACTAAGCTACGCGAACAAGCCCGTGAGAAAGGCGTCGTTTTGAAAGTGGTAAAAAACACCCTAGCAAAACGCGCGTTTGAAGGCACTAAGTTTGAGAGCATGTCAGACCGTATGACTGGTCCACTACTTTTGGCTTTCTCTATGGAAGATTTGGGATCTGCTGCTCGAGTTGTTTTCGAGTTCAGTAAAGATAACAAAGCTTTAGAGACCAAATTGGTATCAGTCGGTGGTGAAGTTTATGGTCCAGAAGAGCTAGAGCGCGTATCGAAGCTACCAACTCGCGACGAAGCAATCTCTATCCTAATGGCTACTATGAATGCACCAGTTACCAAGCTTGTTCAAACTATGAACGCTGTTCCTAGTAAGCTTGTTCGCACGGTAGCAGCAATCAAAGACGCAAAAGAAGCTGCTTAATTGCTTGTTTTAACGTAACTTTGACATCGCCGATTGCACTTTATTGCCAACACTATTTGAAAATTTGGCAAGCAATCCAAGCGATATTAAAACCAACTAAATTTTATCAGATAACGGAGAGTTCTCATGGCACTATCTAAAGATGATGTGTTAAACGCAATCGCTGAAATGTCAGTAATGGATATCGTTGAATTAATCAGCGCTATGGAAGAAAAATTCGGCGTAACAGCTGCTGTTGCTGCTGCTGCACCTGCTGCTGCTGGTCCTGCTGCTGCTGCTGAAGAAAAAGACGAGTTTGACGTAGTTCTTGCCAGCTTTGGCGAGAAGAAAGTTGGCGTAATTAAAGCCGTACGTGAAGCTACTGGTCTTGGCTTGAAAGAAGCGAAAGATTTGGTTGAAAGCGCTCCAGCTCCAATCAAAGAAGGCGTAAACAAAGCTGAAGCTGAAGAGTTGAAAAAGAAACTTGAAGAAGCTGGTGCAACTGTTGAACTAAAATAAGCTGAGCTTATCTTAGTGTTGTACAAAAAAAGCTGGTAATGCCTTGCATTGCCAGCTTTTTTTTATTATAATTCGTAGCTTGACCTTTTGTGTCTGCCAACATACGCATGCAACATCACGGTGGATACCCATCAAAAGGACAGACGATATACATGCAAGTACACTTAGTAGTTATTGAAATCAGTTAATATAAGCTAAACGTCGATCGATGTTTGGCATTTTTTTGTGTCTGCATGCTTTCCCATTAACGCTATAGTTTATACTGATTCTAAAAGTCATTGTTTCTAAAAGTTATAGTTACCCCAGTTACCATTAATTCCGAAAAGTTATAAATATTCGTTTATCCATTTAGCATGGTTTTACTGTCAGTAAGTAGGCTCGTAGACGGTAGATATCAGCGACGATATTACTTATGATTGTAGCGGGTGAGTCGTTTGCTGTGTAGTATTAAAAAGCACCATTAAATAGCATGAAATTGAACTTAATACGCAACACCCTTGTTTTAGATATCGACAACGCTTTAAAGGTATCAATAACACTTTAAGTGAATTTATAAAGAGAATCAATAGTATTTAAAGACCAGTGCTTGGCCTTAAGTATTATAGAGTGTAGGGCATTGAAATTTGCAATGTCAGCACCCATATAGGCATGTTTAGATGCCAATTTTACGCTTAAATAAGCTGGCTTAATCATGCACTATACGCGTGAATTAATCATCAGTCATTAAATGAGCATGAATAACCGTTTTATATTATCGTTTACGTTGCTAAGTTTGCATAGTATTAATATCAACTAATATAGATGCACGCTGGCCACGCTTTCAATTTGTTTCCACGTTTACTGTAAGGACTCTCGATGGCATATTCTTATACTGAAAAAAAGCGTATTCGCAAAAGTTTTGCTGAATTGCCTACTGTGATGGACATTCCCTATTTGTTGTCTATCCAAGTAGATTCTTATGAGCAATTTTTGCAAGAGCATAAAAAGCCAAAAGCTCGTGAGAATACTGGTTTGCAAGCTGCGTATTCCTCTATTTTCCCAATTGAGAGTCACTCTGGTAATGCTGAGTTACAATTCGTTGAATATTATTTAGGTACGCCTGAATTTGATGAGCGTGAGTGTATCTTACGCGGCTCGACCTTTGCTGCGCCGATGCGTGTCAAAATTCGCCTAATCATCAAAGACAAAGACAGCAAAGATAAAGACAGCAAAGCGGCAATCAAAGATATCCGTGAGCAAAGCGTCTATATGGGCGAGATGCCATTGATGACTGCCAACGGTACTTTTATTATCAATGGTACTGAACGTGTAATCGTATCACAGCTGCATCGTTCACCGGGTGTATTCTTTGACCATGATAAAGGTAAGTCGCATTCAAGTGGTAAGGTGCTTTATAACGCCCGTATCATTCCTTACCGTGGTTCATGGTTAGACTTTGAGTTTGATGCCAAAGATTTGGTTTTTGCTCGTATTGACCGTCGTCGTAAGCTGCTTGCTTCTATCATCCTACGCGCTTTAGGTTTAAGCACGTCTGAGATCTTAGATTTGTTCTTTGATAAAGTTGCGGTTTATAAAGGCGAAGAGCAGTTTGAGATTGATCTGGTAGCTGACCGCTTACGTGGCGAGATGGCGCAGTTCGACATTGTGACGCCTGAAGGTGAAGTGGTTGTCGAGCAGGGCAAACGTATTAATGCCCGCCGTATCCGTCAGCTTGAAGAAGCGGGTATGACCAAAATCTCTATCCCTGATGAATACTTATATGAGCGTATTTTAGCGGAAGACATCGTTGTTAATGACGAAGTTATCGCTAAAGCCAATACGCTGATTGACCATGAATTATTGGTTAAATTAAGTGCGTTTGAAGCCAGTGAGTCTATCAAAGAGTTCAGCATTCTGTTCACCAACGATATCGACCAAGGCAGTTATATTGCCGATACGCTACGTGCAGACAGCACCTCAAGCCGTGAAGAAGCTTTGATTGAGATTTATAAAGTCATGCGCCCAGGTGAGCCACCAACGGTTGAAACCGCTGAGAAGCTGTTTGAAAGTATGTTCTTTAACCCTGATCGTTATGACTTATCGAATGTCGGTCGTATGAAGTTTAACCGTCGTTTGGGTCTAGAATTTGAAGATACTGATGACGCTGATATTCAACGCGGTCGTAGCGTCTTGACCAATGATGATATCGTTAACGTCCTAAAAGAATTGATTGAAATTCGTAATGGTCGCGGCGAAGTCGATGATATTGACCATTTAGGTAACCGCCGTATTCGTTCGGTAGGTGAGATGGCTGAAAACCAATTCCGTGTTGGCCTAGTACGTGTTGAGCGTGCGGTTAAAGAGCGTTTAAGCTCAGCGGAATCTGATAACTTGTCACCACAAGATTTGATTAACTCAAAACCAGTAGCGGCGGCGGTTAAAGAATTCTTTGGTTCAAGCCAGTTATCACAGTTTATGGATCAGAACAATCCATTGTCGGAAGTGACGCATAAACGCCGTGTATCAGCATTAGGACCCGGTGGTCTGACCCGTGAACGTGCAGGCTTTGAAGTACGTGACGTACATGATACCCATTATGGCCGTGTATGTCCGATTGAAACTCCTGAAGGTCCAAATATTGGTTTGATTAACTCACTAGCAACCTTTGCTAAAACCAACAGCTTTGGCTTCTTAGAAACGCCATATCGCCGTGTGGTTGACGGTAAAGTAACAGACGTTATTGAGTATCTATCAGCGATTGAAGAAGTTGGTACTGTTATTGCACAGGCTGATTCACCAGTAACCGCAGAAGGCGCGTTATCTGATGAGATGGTCAGTGTACGTAGCTATGGTGAATTCGTGCGTATGCCGCCAGAAAAAGTGACGCATATGGATGTGTCACCAAGTCAGGTGGTATCGGTAGCTGCTGGTTTGATTCCATTCCTAGAGCATGATGATGCTAACCGTGCCTTGATGGGTTCGAACATGCAACGTCAGGCCGTTCCTACGCTACGTGCTGATAAGCCGTTAGTAGGTACAGGTATGGAGCGTCACGTTGCGCGTGACTCTGGTGTTTGTGTCATCGCTAAGCGTGGCGGTGTAATCGAAGACGTTGATGCCTCACGTGTTGTGGTCCGTGTTAATGAAGATGAGATGGTCGCTGGTGAAGCGGGTATTGATATCTATAACTTAGTTAAATATACGCGTTCTAACCAAAATACTTGTATCAACCAACGTATTATCGTAAACCAAGGCGACGAGATTGCTGTAGGTGATATCTTGGCTGATGGTCCTTCAACGGATCTTGGTGAGCTTGCACTGGGTCAGAACATTCGCATCGCATTTATGCCTTGGAATGGTTACAACTTCGAAGATTCGATTTTGCTATCTGAAAAAGTGGTGAAAGAAGATCGTTTCACAACTATTCATATTCAAGAATTGACGTGTGTGGCACGTGATACCAAGCTTGGAACAGAAGAAATTACTGCTGATATTCCAAACGTTGGTGAAGCGGCGCTATCAAGCCTTGATGAAGCAGGTATCGTTTATATCGGTGCTGAAGTAGATGCGGGCGATATCTTAGTTGGTAAAGTCACGCCAAAAGGTGAGACGCAACTAACGCCAGAAGAGAAACTACTACGGGCTATCTTTGGTGAAAAGGCTGCTGATGTTAAAGATACGTCGCTACGTGTTCCAACATCAAGCAAAGGTACGGTTATTGACGTGCAAGTCTTTACCCGTGACGGCGTTGAAAAAGATGCGCGTGCAAAAGCGATTGAAAAATCACAGCTTGATAGCTACCGTAAAGATTTAAAAGAAGAGCTACGCATCTTTGAAGAAGCAGCTCGTGGTCGTATCGCAAGCTTGCTTGACGGTCAAAAAGTCAGTGGCGGTTCTGGTCTAAAAGCCGGTACGGTTATGGCATTGGCTGATATGAAAGACATGAGCCTTGAGACTTTGCTTGATATCCAACCGGTTGAAGAAGAAATCTCTGAGCGTCTAACGCAAATCGCTGATTACTTGGTCGATAAGCAAAAAGACATCGATGTTAAATTTGCCGAGAAAAAACGCAAATTGACCGCTGGTGATGACTTACAACATGGCGTACAAAAAATCGTTAAAGTATATCTAGCGGTTAAGCGTCGTATTCAGCCTGGTGATAAAATGGCTGGTCGTCATGGTAACAAAGGTGTGGTATCGCGCATTATGCCGGTTGAAGACATGCCTTATGACGAACATGGTAATACCGTTGATATCGTCTTGAACCCACTCGGTGTACCATCGCGTATGAACATCGGTCAGGTTCTAGAGACTCACTTAGGTATGGCAGCAAAAGGCTTGGGCGAAAAGATTGATGGTATGCTCAAAGCACAAGCAGCGATTAAAGATTTGCGTGATTTCTTAGACCAAATCTATAACAAAGTGGGCGGCGAGCAAGTGGATCTTGATAGCTTAAGTGATGATGACATCATGGCGCTAGCGGACAACTTACGCGGCGGTGTACCGATGGGCACAGCAGTATTTGATGGTGCTCATGAGCATCAAGTCAAAGACTTGCTAGAGCTTGCTGGTATGGCGCGTGATGGTCAGCAAACATTATATGACGGTCGTACTGGTCAGAAGTTTGACCGCCAAGTAACCGTTGGTTATATGTATATGCTGAAACTTAACCACTTGGTTGATGACAAAATGCATGCACGTTCTACTGGTTCTTACTCATTAGTGACGCAGCAGCCACTTGGTGGTAAAGCACAGTTTGGTGGTCAGCGCTTCGGTGAGATGGAAGTCTGGGCACTAGAAGCATATGGCGCGACTTATACCTTGCAAGAGATGCTGACGGTGAAGTCGGATGACGTTGAAGGCCGTACCCGTATGTACAAAAACATCGTCGATGGTGAGCAATATATGGATCCAGGTATGCCTGAATCGTTTAACGTGTTGACCAAAGAAATCAAATCACTGGGTATCAATATTGAGTTAAAGCAAACCCATTAAGCACGGCTGACTGAAGCTACCTTTAACATAGCTTTAGTTAATTATTATCCTTAGTGGTCAATCTAGAAGCAGTACGCGCATAGCTGCTGCTTTTAGTGATTTGTCTCAACCCTATTCATTGCCTTCATTCATCTTAGCCGCGCTCCTAGCACGCTGTCAGATGATTATAAAGATAACGGAGAAGCAACTTGAAAGATTTACTCGATATCATGCAAAGCCCTACCGGCAACGGTAACCAAGAGTTTGATAGTATTCAAATTACCTTAGCCTCACCTGACGTGATCAAATCATGGTCACATGGTGAAGTTAAAAAACCAGAAACGATTAACTATCGTACGTTTAAGCCTGAGCGTGATGGTCTGTTCTGTGCCAAAATCTTTGGCCCAGTAAAAGACTTTGAGTGTTTATGTGGTAAGTACAAGCGCCGTAAGTTCCAAGGCGTTATTTGTGAAAAATGTGGCGTTGAAGTCACGACCGCTAAAGTACGTCGCGATCGCATGGGTCATATTGACTTAGCCAGCCCTGTTGCGCATATTTGGTTCTTAAAATCATTACCAAGCCGCATCGGTCTATTGCTAGACATGACGCTTCGTGATATCGAACGCGTCCTATATTTTGAAAGCTATATCGTCACAGAACCTGGTCTGACTTCTTTAGAGAAGTATCAGCTGCTTGATGATGAAGATTATTATAAAGCGCTTGAGGAGTTTGGTGATGAGTTCACTGCCAAAATGGGTGCTGAAGCCGTTCAAGACCTATTAAAAGACATCGATTTAGATATCGAGATTGATGAGCTGCGTGAAGCAATTCCGCAAACCGGTTCTGAAACCAAGCTTAAAAAGATGTCTAAGCGTCTTAAGTTATTAGAAGCCTTCCGTGATTCTCATAACAAGCCTGAGTGGATGGTAATGAATATCTTACCAGTACTACCACCAGACTTGCGTCCTCTAGTACCACTAGAAGGCGGGCGTTTTGCGACCTCAGATCTAAACGATTTATATCGCCGCGTGATTAACCGTAACAACCGTCTAAAGCGTTTATTAGAGCTAAGCGCCCCTGATATCATCGTACGTAACGAAAAACGTATGTTGCAAGAATCAGTCGATGCGTTATTAGATAACGGTCGTCGCGGTCGTGCGATTACCGGTAGTAATAAGCGTCCATTGAAATCTTTGGCAGATATGATCAAAGGTAAGCAAGGTCGTTTCCGTCAAAACTTACTTGGTAAGCGTGTTGACTACTCTGGTCGTTCGGTCATCGTTGTAGGTCCTACGCTACGTCTACATCAGTGTGGTCTACCGAAGAAAATGGCACTTGAGCTATTCAAGCCATTTACTTATAACAAACTATTGTCTCATGGTTTAGCAACGACGATTAAAGCTGCTAAAAAGATGGTAGAGCGTGAAGAGCCACAAGTGTGGGATATGCTGGCTATGGTTATCCGTGAGCATCCAGTACTACTGAACCGTGCGCCAACGCTTCACCGTTTGGGTCTACAAGCATTTGAGCCAGTATTGATTGAAGGTAAAGCCATCCAGCTGCATCCTCTAGTTTGTACCGCGTTCAACGCCGACTTTGATGGTGACCAAATGGCCGTTCACGTGCCATTGACCCTAGAAGCGCAGCTTGAATCACGTGCATTGATGATGTCGACCAACAATATCTTGTCGCCTGCCAACGGTGATCCAATCATCGTACCATCACAAGACGTTGTATTGGGTCTGTACTACATCAGCCGCTCGTCAATCAATTCTAAAGGCGAGGGCATGATTTTTGCCACCGTTAATGAAGCATTGCGTGCGATTGGTTCAAACGATTTACATGTAAACGCCAAGATTAAAGTACGTGTGACTGAAACTCATGTCGACGAAGAAGGTAATGAGACTAAAGAAGTCAAGTTACAAGATACCGTCGCTGGTCGTCTACTTATCTGGAACATCATGCCTAAAGGTATGTCGTTCGATGAATGTAACGAAGAGATGACGAAGAAAAATATCTCTAAATTGATCAACTCTTGCTACCGTAAAGTTGGCGTGAAAGAAAGTGTTATGTTTGCTGACCAATTGATGTACCTTGGTTTTGCCCAAGCAACACTGTCTGGCGTGTCTATCGGTATCGATGATATGGTCATTCCGCCAAGCAAAGTACAAATCATCGAAACCGCAGAAGCGGAAGTTCGCGAGATTGAAGATCAATTCGAGCAAGGTTTCGTGACTGCGGGTGAGCGTTATAACAAAGTTGTCGATATCTGGTCACGTACCAATGATAAAGTCGCAAAAGCGATGATGGACAACTTAGCGACTGATAAAATCTTAAATGCTAAAGGTGAAGAAGAAGAGCAGAAGTCCTTTAACTCTATCTTTATCATGTCAGATTCTGGTGCTCGTGGTAGTGCGGCACAGATTCGTCAGTTGGCAGGTATGCGTGGTTTGATGGCAAAACCGGATGGCTCAATCATTGAGACGCCGATTAAAGCCAACTTCCGTGAAGGTTTGACGGTACTTCAGTACTTTATCTCAACGCATGGTGCCCGTAAAGGTCTTGCGGATACCGCACTGAAAACCGCTAACTCGGGTTACTTGACGCGTCGTTTGGTTGACGTGGCACAAGATTTGGTTATTACCAGTGAAGACTGTGGTACTGAGCAAGGCTTGCTCATGAAGCCGCACATTCAAGGTGGTGAAATCATTGAGAAGCTCGGTGAGCTAGTACTTGGCCGTGTGACCGCTCGTGATGTAACGTATAACGATGATGCTGATAAAGTATTGATTCCAGCGGGTACATTAATCGATGAGCATTGGGTAAATGTGCTTGATAATAACGCGATTGATGATATCTGGGTACGTTCGGTTATTACTTGTGATATCGAACATGGCGTTTGTTCACAGTGTTATGGTCGTGACCTTGCCCGTGGTCATAAAGTCAATATCGGCGAGTCAGTCGGTGTTATGGCAGCGCAGTCTATCGGTGAACCTGGTACTCAGTTAACGATGCGTACTTTCCACGTTGGTGGGGCAGCAAGTTCAGCCTCTGTGGATAACAGCATCTCAGCACGTAATGCTGGTCAAGTGCACTTTGAGAACATGAAAACAGTGCAACATACCGATGGTCACTTGGTTATCGTGTCGCGTTCAGCTGAACTGGCGTTGACTGATGAGCTTGGTCGTGAGCGTGAGCGCTATAAAGTTCCTTATGGTTCAAGCGTGCTTGTGAAAAACGAAGAGCAGGTTGAAGGCGGTCAGACTATCGCTAAATGGGATCCGCACACGCATCCAATTATCACAGAATTTGCTGGTACTGCACGCTTTAGTGACATCACTGATGGTATGACAGCGACGGTAAAAGTTGATGATGCAACCGGTATGAGCTCGTTTGAAATTCTAGCGACTCGTGACCGTTCAAGCTCAGCCAAAGACTTACGTCCGGCGATTATCTTGAACACTGACGAAGGTAAAGAAGTGGTTTACTTCTTACCAGCTGAAACCATCATTCGCGTTAGCGACGGTGAAAAAGTAGCAGCCGGTTCGATCCTAGGTCGTGTACCACAAGCATCATCAGGTACTAAAGATATTACCGGTGGTCTACCACGTGTTGCTGATTTATTTGAAGCACGTCGTCCGAAAGATCATGCCATCATGGCAGAGATGTCGGGTGTAGTAAGCTTCGGTAAAGAAACTAAAGGTAAAAACCGCTTCATTATCACCAATGAAGATGGTGAGATTCATGAAGAGCTGATCCCGAAATGGCGTCAAATCAACGTCTTCGAAAACGAGACGGTTGCTCGTGGTGAGGTTATCGCTGATGGTCCACAAAACCCGCACGATATCCTACGTCTGAAAGGACAAACCGCGCTTGCTGACTATATCGTTAACGAAGTACAGGACGTATACCGCTTGCAGGGCGTAAAAATCAACGATAAGCACATCGAAGTTATCATTCGTCAGATGCTGCGTAAAGTTGAAGTAACGGACGGCGGCGATTCAAGCCACTTTAAAGGCGATCAGGTCGAATACGCTGATATCAAAGCCTTGAATGCTAAACTGGAAGCGGAAGATAAATTCCCAGTACAGTATGAGCGTCAATTACTTGGTATTACCAAAGCAAGTCTGGCAACAGAAAGCTTTATCTCAGCGGCGTCGTTCCAGGAAACCACTCGTGTTCTAACTGCGGCTGCCGTAACTGGTAAAGTGGATGAGCTACGTGGTCTGAAAGAAAACGTCGTTGTTGGTCGCTTGATTCCTGCCGGTACTGGTCTTGCTTATCATAAAGCCCGTAAAGAAAAAGCGGAGCAAAAACTGCAAGATAAAGACTTGAATGCAGCGTTTGATATGACAGCCAGCACTGATAGCAAAGACTTTGCAAGCTTTGATGAAGCGTTTGCCCAAGAGCTTAACCAAGGCAATCACTAATCTAAATAACGCTTAGTTGTTTCCTTAATAAAAAAGCCAGCCTAAGTTGCTGGCTTTTTTGTGGCTTAAAGAAAATAAATCAGGTAAATTATTTGTTTAGAATGTGACTTCAGAAAATAGTACACTGCTATATAGATGGTTTTTTTAAATGCTTCTAAATATATGTTTCTAAATATATGTTTCTAAATAAATGTCTTAATCGCAAAACAAAGCTTATTAAGCCATTTTACTTATTCACGTAAAAGCTGTTTAAAAGACCTATTATTATAATCGTAATATCTATTAAACAAATCATTCACTAAATAACAAGGATAGGCGCATGGCAGGTAAGACTCGCGTTGCCAAATACCAAGCTGACCGTACCAATCAAAAGCTGTATTTTTGTCGTTTGGCTTGTCAGGCGGCAGGTAATACTAACGATAAACAGCTCTATCAAGCCCATTGTGAAACCGCTATTTTTCACCTATATGGGACATATCTTGCTTTTGTACAAGAACTTGGGCATTTTTATGGTTTAAGTATGACAGCGCCAACCTTAGCAGATATTGAAGAAGCACTAAGCGCCCGTACCCAAGTTTCGCCTGAAGTGCAGCGCTTACAACAATTACAGCAACAAGGTTTTTTAGCCAATATAGAGCATGCTTATCAGCGCTGTTTGTACGCGGTATTGCCTGATAATGTTATCGATGAGAAGACGGGTAGTGAGATAAAAGAAGCGCCTGATTTGATTGTAAATGTTGTGACATTATCGAATCAGTGGTTGCCAGACGAAGCAACCATACGCGAATGGCGTCAGCAGTTTGCGGAGCTGATTGAGCAGCTGCGTGCTGGGATGGTAGAGTTTTAATATCATCATCAGCTTTTTTCATTAACTCGCTTTAACCTTACAAATTCGCCTTAACTTCAAATACACGCTCTAAAAGCGCAAAGAAAAGGTCTTGCGCAGCAAACTGAGCAAGACCTTTTTTATGAGGCTGTTAACCAGAATAGTGGTTTATTTATTCTGGCATCGGCGGCATACGCTCAACTGGCGTTGCTGATAAAGGTTTGTTTTGAGGATTGTTGTTGTCAGTACGACTTGGCTTCGGTTTCTCAGGAGCTGGTCGATTTTGAATTTGCTCTTCAACTGGTTCAGGAGCAGGGGGCTTACGTTGCTGGGTGGTGGTTTTAACGGGTTTTGCTGATTTACTCTCATCGGCAGTATCGTCTTCAAGCTCGGCAGCACCTTCATCCATCATTTCTATAATGCTCTGTTTTTGCTTTTTTGATTTGGCACGGTTATTAATAGAGACCCATTGATGAGGTGTGTCTTTTAATTGGGCTTTCATAAAGTCCATCCAAACCGGCAGCGCTGCTACGCCGCCATACTCGCGGCGACCTAGCGTTGATGGCTGATCAAAGCCCATCCATACAACCGTGGCATTGGTAGGATGAAACCCTGCAAACCAGGCATCTTTCGCTTCATTCGTCGTTCCGGTCTTACCGCCAATATCATTACGTCCTAACGCTCTTGCTTTCACAGCCGTACCGCGCTGGACAACATCGCGTAAGATATCTGCCATCTCAAAAGCGACTCTAGGTTTTAAAATACGCGGTGCTTGTTCAGCACGTACGTACTGTACCACCGGCGCTTTTAGGCGATCTGCATATGGGCTTGCATCATAAATATCTAAATCAAGCACTTTATCATCTTTTGACGTCTTATCGTTATTTTCTGCTTTTAGCTCGGCTTCTGAGTTTTTATCTGTCGCATTGTCTTTAGCGCTAATGCTTTCATCTTTAGCAGCAGCTGCTTTATTCTCTGTTTCTATTTTTGCTTCATAATCTTTGATAAGCTTTTTATTGACAGCGTCAAGCTGCTCATTAAAGCATAAGGCGCAAGCTTGCTGCGGGTTGGCTTGAAACAGCAGCTTATTATCATAGTTATAAATTTGTTCGATAAAATAAGGCTGGATGCGATGTCCGCCATTAGCAAAGGTGGCATAAGCCGTCGCCATCTGTAATGGCGTTGCCTGACCAGCGCCCAATGCTAAAGACAAAGTTGTAGGTAGCTTTTCTTTATCAAGGCCAAATTCGTCTAACAAATTGCGCGCATCAGAGATACCAATTGCTTGCAGCAAACGGATAGAGACTAAGTTACGAGATAGGTAAAGCCCACGGCGTAAGGTGATATCACCTAAAAAACGTTGGTCGGAATTCTTAGGTTTCCAGTCACCTACTTGAATAGGGCGGTCCGAGACAATACTGTCTGGACGATAGCCTTTTTCTAAAGCAGTGGTATAAACCAGTGGCTTAATCGTCGAACCTGGTTGACGCCAGCCTTGTAGCGCACGGTTGAACTTACTATGGTTAAAGTCGAATCCACCTACCAAGGCTCGAACGGCACCCGTTTCAGGATTTAGAGAAACCAAGCTGCCCTGTACTTCAGGTATTTGTCCCAATTGCCAATTGCCATTGGTCGTCGGTATCAGGCGCACGATATCATTTTTGCTGACAATCTGACTGGCATTACTCGGAAAGTAGCCGATGCGATCGGCAGAGATATATTTGCGCGCCCAGCTCATACCAGACCAGTTAACTGTTACATTCTCACCAGAGGGCATGGTTGCTTCAAAACTGCGAGCATTGACCTTGGTCACTTTGGCCGGAGACATATTGCTATAAAGACGGAATTTTTCCAGCGGTTCGCCATTTGCTTCAGCGCCGCGCCAGCCATGACGGTGCTCATAAGCCACCAAACCTGTTAGTATCGCTGATTCTGCTGCTTTTTGTGCTTCGCTATCAACAGTCAAACGCACGCGCCAACCGCCATGCATCACTTGCTCGCCATAGCGGTTAACCAAGGCAGAACGCGTCATCTCTGCCAAATACGGCATATTGACGTCAAGTTTTTCTTGATAAAGATTGATACCAATTGGGGCGTTAATGGCTTCGTCGTGCTGAGCCTTATTAATATAGCCAAGCTCATGCATGCGTCCAATAATCCAGTTACGGCGGGTGAGGGCGCGACTTGGATTGGCAACCGGGTTATATTTAGAAGGGGCTTTTGGCAGACCTGCGAGCATGGCCATTTCGGCAACAGTGAGGTTTTCTAGAGATTTACTATAATATTTTTTGGCAGCGGCGCGAATACCATAAGCGCCTTCGCCTAAATATATTTTATTGACATATAAGGTAAGGATGTCATTTTTGCTCAGCTCGTCTTCGATTTTACGGGCTAAAAATAGCTCTGTCAGCTTGCGATTTAGAGTACGCTCTGAGCTTAAGAAATAGTTTTTGGCAACCTGCATGGTAATAGTAGAGCCACCCGTTTGACTCTCATCGTCGGTGACCACTTCAGTCACAGCGCGACCAAGACCTTTAATACTAATACCACTATGCTGAAAAAATGACGCATCTTCTGCTGCTAAAAAAGCATGCGTTAAGCCTTTAGGGATATCCTCAAACGTAACCGGTAGCGATAAACGATTGCCGTACTGACCAATCAGTTTGTCGTCACTACTATATATCTGTAGCGGCATTTCTAGGTTAGCCGTTTTAATCTCTTGAATGCTTGGCAAGGTTGGCGATAAATACATGGCCATACCATAAAAACCAATAGGGACGGCAAGCGCTAAGATTAGCGCTAACGCTAAGCAAGCAATGAAGAGTCCCACCAAAAAGTGAATGAGACGAGCGGTAGCATTTTTTTTGGTCATAATCAGACTTATCAATTAAAATTTGCAACAGGTAGGAGATTATACCTTGAACAAAATGAGCAGGTAATAATAAATGTGTAAGTGTGGCTTAATAAGCAATTTAAATGCTTGAATCTATCTGTTAGGTAAAGTATTGTACTGAAATATTACAAATAACTATCAGATTGTACACTTAATATAAGGTATAGAGTTTGTGAGGCTATTTACTTCTAAGATTCGACATTTGATTGGGGTGGATATTTGCACCACCTCAGTGAAGTTGGTTGACATACTGACCCCTGCCGTCAATCCCGTAGACTTAAACTTGGGAGATTTTAGTTACGCAGCTTGACGATAATAATCAAACCACACCTGTCTTGGCGATTGATAGCCCAAACCCTTTTGAATCCTCGTCTGATTGTAGTACAGCTCGATATAACTGATAATATCATTGATGGCTGTGAACCTTGTTTTATAGTCTTGATGATATACCAGCTCATTCTTTAATACGCCCCAGAAGCTTTCTATCGGAGCGTTATCGAAACAGTTGCCTTTGCCGCTCATTGAGCCTATAAATTGATGCTGCTTAATGGTCTTGTGGTAGGCGTGACTGCAATACTGGCTGCCTCTATCAGAATGCACAATTAGTCCCTTGCTTGGGCGTTTATTCTTAATTGCCATGTTAAGCGCACGACATACTAAATCTGCGGTCATGCGCTTGTTAATAGCGTAGCCGACAAGCTCTTTAGTGTATAAATCTTTGACTCCAGCTAAGTACAGCCAACCTTCGTTTGTCCAGATATAAGTAATATCGCTGACCCAAGACTCATTGGGACGCTTGGCGTCAAACTGCTGATTCAGCACGTTGTCATAGACCAGTTTATTGTGATTGGAATCAGTAGTGACTTTAAAGCGCTTATGACGACGGCACTTGATGCCGTGTTCCTCTTTAATACTTCTAACCATGTAGGGACTGATGTCATGGCCTTGATCACTTAGATGCGCATGTAGACGATCTACGCCATAACGCTCATATGTTTCAGTATGAGCGGCTTTGACTAGTAGCTCGCAGTGATTACGATGTATCTGCTGATCACTAATGTCACGACTTGACCAGTCATAGTAACTTGATGATTTAACCTTTAATACACGGCACATAGTTGTGATGCTAAATATCTGCTGATTGTCTTTGATAAAAGCGTACTTTACTAGCTGTGCTTGGCGAAGTACGCCGTCGCCTTTTTTAATATCTCGCGCTCCTCCTCAGCAACTTTAAGCTGGCGCTTTAGCCGTTTTACTTCTTCAAGGGCGCTCATAAGATCAGGATCGTATTGTTCAGTGCCCACAAGCTTGCCCTGATTGGCTTTATTCTGCCAGTTAGATAAGGTTTGCATGGCGATCCCGAGCTGCTTTGCAGTAGCTGAAATATTGCCATTATTATCCGCTATCTTCTTGACAGCTTCTGCTTTAAATTCTGTGCTGTAAGTTCTAACTTTCTTGGTCATGGTAAACTCCTCGTTGAGTCGTTAGTTTACCAAGTTTACTTGTACGGTTTCTTCAGCATAGCTCATACAGCGTCAACAGGGCATATTTCACCTAAAATCTCACGGCATAGGAAGGTTGCTGGAAGGCGTAGTCGTCGACAAACTCATTGTAGACACTGAAGCGGTGGGTAACACAATAGCAAGCTTGGCGCGACGTTGCCAAGCTGCCGGTAGCAAAGCCGCTACGGCAGTTTCAGGCTCAGCCGTGATTACCAAAATCATCGATATGGATATGGTGCTTAACGACGTTGAGCGTGAAGCGCAAATCCGCTTGGATGCTGATCAATACGTACCTTATCCATTAGAAGATGTGGTGGTGTTCTAAAAAGTATGCTGGCATCAGATATAGCCATAATTGACGTAAAAGAACACCATATCAAACACTTTGAAGTGATTATCGAGCTTCTTAGAGAAACAACAGGTTTTTCTAACCACCCGACGCAATCGGTGTCTAAGACGGCAGTTATTACCTTCTATACCTACCGTATGCTGTTTGCCAATTCGTTTGTTATCACTTTTAAAGGCGGTTATAAAACTGTCCCAGTTGTCCATACTGATAGAGCCATAGTTGACTGTAAGCTGCTTTAAACGTGCTCTTAACTTCTGAGCCGTTTTTAAGTCGCGTTTGCCCCAAACATAAGCAACAATCTCATTGGTAGCGCGATCATCAGCATAAATAAGCCAGACTTTACGCTTCTTGCGATACACGTAAGTCCAGAATTCATCAACCTCTAAGCGTTCATAGTAGCTCTTCTTAGGCGCGATCTTATAAACAGATGAGCCTATGGTGCTCAATACTTTACCGATACTGACTGAGGCTATAACCGCTATGTCTCTAACGCCGCAACCTCTAACCGTCATTAGCCGTATAATGTCTTCTATTTTAGAGTGACAGCCGTTATAAGTTAAGGCATGATCACCAATGAATTGACGTTTGCAGTCCTTACACTGGTAGTTTTGCTTACCATAGCTTTTTTTGCCATATATCGAAAAACTGGGACTGTGACAGTCGGGGCAGCTGATATCTATTTGTGTCTTCATAACCTCAAATATATCATCTTGCTTTGGCTGTCACCCTCATTTTATCTCCTCAGCATACTTTCTGATACACCACCCAGCGCCGTGATGCCATCGTCTCACGCATGCAGGTTATCCAAGATTTGCAAGGTCGACGTCCGGTTCCTGTACGGTTATGGGATGATCTTGCCAAGGCGATGCCGCCAGCGCTTTATTTAAATAATTTAAAACGCGAAGGTGATGTGCTTACTTTAACCGGTCTTGCTGACAATCCAAATATTGTCTCTAGCTTGATTCGTAACCTTGATAGTAGCAAATGGATGGGCAATTCAGCAGTGAGTAACATCCAGCAAAATATTACTGCTTATGAATCTGCTCCAGCGCTTAATAGTACGGTCACTGCTGGTGAACAGCCGCGTCCTATTTATCCTTAAGACAGTTATGTTCAGTTTGTCGTAACGACCAAAGTACAGTCAGAAACGATTGAAGCTAATGATGCGGATGGTAATGCTGTGCTTGGAGGTGAGTTATGAACCTGAGCCGTAAAAAAAGCCTCATTAAAACCAAAAAGACGGCGGTTAGTACTAAAAAGCCGTTCGATTTGAATGAATTCCGCCGCAGCTTTGAGTCTTTGGATGCTGAGAACTATGGCAGTTGGCCGCTCTCTGTCAAAGTCACCGTGATTGGATTTATTATTGCCTTAATCGCTGCGCTGTCATGGGCATTGCCGATTAGCAGTAAAATTGATGAGATTACTGCTGCGGAAAGTCAACAGCAAACCTTACTTGATCAGCTACCCAAAGATACCCGTGTATCAGAATTGGTCGAAGGTATCAATATGACGGGCGTTGGCAGTAATATCCGTTTCCAAGATATTTCAGTAGAGCCTGAGATTGAAAATGAGTTCTTTATTGAGCAGCCTATTCGTATTGCCGCTTTAGGTGAATACCATCAGTTTGGTAGCTTTATCAGCGGGCTTGCTGCTTTGCCGCGTATCATTACGATACGATGCATGATTTTGAAGTCAGTAATCCGCAGCCAACTTTGGATGTTCTACCTGAGCTCAATCTGGTGCTACAAACCAAAACGTATCGCTCAAAAGAAGCGGCTCCCGAAGGTGATGAAGCTGTCGCACCTGCTGCTGCCACTGATGCTGCAGGAGGCAACTAATGAATATCCAAAAACTGCCCATGCTGCTTATTTTAAGCGCCACTGTTTTGTCGATAACGGGTTGTACTGACCGTATCGGCATGGCAGAGCAGGCGATGGCCGATATTCGTAACCAGCCAGCGCAGCCGATTGAACCGCCGCCCAAGGCTGAGCTGGTAGAAGATTTTATCTATATTGCCAGTGCGCAGCGTAGTCCATTTTTGCCACCAAGCTTAGTGAACGTTCAAGGCCCTGCTACCTCTATCGATGGCGTGCGCCCTGATATAACCCGAGTAAAAGAACCGCTTGAGCAATATGAGCTATCGCAACTCGTCTTTCGCGGTGTCGTTATTTCTCCTGAAGGTCAGCAATATGCCTTAGTACAGCGCCCCGATGGTTCAGTTGCGAGCGTTAGAGTCGGTAATTATCTTGGATTAAATGACGGCCGTATTGTTGAAATCACGCCGACCCAGATTAACTTGATTGAAATTGTGCCAGACAGCCGCGCTGGGTTTGTAGAAAAACCCCAGTCGCTGGTCTCCCCTATAAGCTAAGTCGGCAGATTTTTTGAGGAATACATAATGACAGTACGCAATAACAAGGTAATGACGATGAACAACCGCGTATCTTCTACGTTTGCCATCTCTGCATTGGCAATGAGTATGGTAGCAGTTAGTAGCAGTGCTCATGCTGAGCAGCGCATCAATAACGTCTCTGTGGTACAGACCGCACCGGCCGTTACCCAAATGCGTTTGGGCTTTGCCGGCCAACCAGTATTACCTGCCGCTTATCAGCTTGATAATCCAAGCCGTTTGGTATTGGATTTTGAAAAGGTACAAAACGGACTTGACAGTCGTTTTAATGAATATAACGTCGGTATGATCAAGGATGTCACTACCCTAAATAGCGACAATACCACCCGTCTAATTGTTGGACTCAAACAAGCGGGAAATTATACCACCGCTATTGAGGGCAATGATTTGTTGTTAACGATTAGCGACCCTAGTCGTCCAGTGGTTAATCAAGTAGTTACCAATGACCCTGTACAAGACGTGCTTAATGGCAATGCGGGTATCACTACCACTGCTGTTGTTACACCGATAGTTGAGGCCAGTAGCGTAGCAGCTGCGCCTATCAAACCGCGAAAGAGGACTCCATCCGACATTAGGGTGGAGGTGAATTTCGCCTCATTGTTACTGTTTATTTACACATCCTGACCGTGAATTTGGTATGCTTATTAAGTATTATTGTATTAATAAACTCGCCAAGACTATTCCATGAAAATCAACAAAGCGTATCAATTTAGGCTTGAGCCTAATGTAGAGCAACAGATTATTCTAAATAATCTTGTCGGCTCTGCACGCTTTGTTTGGAATCAAATGCTAGCGATCTCATTTGAGATGTTTGCCAAAAATGAATTTATTAATGCCACCAACTTGGTTAATAAAATCATGGATCTAAAGAACAATCCTGATTTTTCTTTTTTGAAATCTCAATCAAATGCGGTGTCCTTACAGCAAAAGATTCGTGACTTGGCATCGGCTTGGTCAAGGTTTTTTGATCCTAAAGTTCATGCCAGGCTCAAAGAAAATAAAAAGAAACCTCGTAAACCCAAGTTTTTTAAACTGGCTAATGGAATGGAGATACCACTTCGTCCACTAATGCCACGCTTTAAGCGCAAATCCGATGGCTGTGACTCAATTCGCTTGGTTCAATTTGATAAGTATTGCCGTATTGAAGGCAACCGCGTCAAACTACCAATGGCGTGGGCTTTGTGAAATTTAGAAAATCACAAGACATCATCGGCATCATTAAAAACATCACTATTAGCAAGAAATCAGGGCACTGGTACGTGTCTTTTGGGTGTGAGCGAGAACTGGGTCAAAACCCAATTCACCCCTCTACAAGCGCCATAGGTATTGATTTAGGTGTCACTAAACTCATTACCACCTCAGAAGGTCAGCACATCAACCCCAAAAACAGCTTTAAAGCCAATCAAATTAAACTGGCCGCATTACAGCGCCAATTAAGTAGAAAAGTCTTATTCAGTCAAAACTGGAAAAAGCAGAACCGTAAGATTCAAAAATTACACCATCACATCGCCAATATTCGCCATGACTACTTGCACAAAATCACCACCGCGATCAGCAAAAACCACGCCATGATTGCTTGTGAGGACTTAAAAGTAGCCAATATGTCGAAGTCTGCAAGCGGTACGTTAGAAAACAAAGGGCGTAACGTCAAAGCCAAGTCAGGATTGAATAAATCCATTTTGGATCAAGGCTGGGGCATGATGATTGATATGCTTGAGTACAAGCAGCATTGGACAGGCGGATTACTTGTCAAAGTCAATCCGCAATATACCAGCCAAACCTGCTTTGAGTGCAAGCATATTACCAAAGAGAATCGACAAACTCAGGCTAAATTTGAGTGCGTCAAATGCGGGCATACAGCAAATGCTGATGTGAATGCAGCTAAAAATATTCTTGCGGCAGGACATGCCGTGTTGTCTGTGGAGGGAGGACGCAGTAAAGGTCGCCCGATGAAGCAGAAAACTTGTGACATTCGTGAGAAAGTCGCCTAAGAGCTTATGCTTTTAGAATCCCCCGCTTGAGCTTGGCGAAAGTGGCGGGAGTATGTCAATCGTACCACAGCTACTAGCTCTACAGTAAACAAAACCGCAGTCCCTGCTGATACCATGGTGGTGCGCGTCAATCCGTTGCTAAGCCCACAGCTTGCGGCCTCACAAGTGAGTAAGCAGTATAGTTATGACGGTTTAACGGCGGTTAATTTTACCGCAGGCAATGATGGTGGCGGTAATGTCAGTATTGCGCTTGCCAACGAAGCCATTCCAGTTGACTTCCAGCGTCAAGGTAACAAGTTGGTTGTACGTTTAACCGGCAGTACCGTACCGAGAAATTTATTACGTCGCTTAAACGTGGATAGTGGTCTGGTTGATAGTATTGATACTAAAAACCAAGGTCAAAATGGTGTGATCACTATCAATGTTAAAGAAGATTATGAGTATCAAGCTTATCAATCGGGTAACCAGTTAAATATCAATATCCGCAAGCCTGAGCTACTTCGTGAGCCAACGCTTGAAGAAAAAGTATATAGCGGTGAAGCGCTATTTATGGAATTCCAAGACGTCGAAATCCGTAGTGTGTTAGATATCTTGGCACAGTTTACCGATATGAATATCGTGGCTAGTGATTCGGTCGCGGGTAATATCACCTTGCGCCTGATTAATGTGCCTTGGGATCAAGTGCTAGATATTATTCTAAAGAGTAAAAATCTTGGTAAGCGTGAAAATGGCAACGTGATTTTGGTTGTGCCCTCGACTGAGCTTGCTGAACAAGAAGCTCGTGAGCTTGAAGCGCAGCAAGCGGTTGAGTCGTATGCGCCGCTACGCACGGAATACATTCGCTTAAGCTATGCTAAAGCGGCAGATGTTTTGACCCTTATCTCTCACGGTAGTGGCTCATCAGGTGGCAGCGGCACTGGCAACACAAATTCTACTGATAACAATACCTTGTTGTCTAACCGTGGTACGGTAACGGTTGATGAGCGTACCAATACCTTGATTATCAAAGATGTCGCTGAAAGCATTGAAAATATTTATAAGCTGATTGGTAAAATTGATATTCCAGTCCGTCAAGTAATGATTGAAGCGCGTATTGTTAGTGCTACTGATAGCTTTAGTAAAGAGATCGGCGTGCGTTGGGGTATCTTGTCAAACGGCGCTGCCAATAACCGTAACTTGTTGGTCGGTGGTAGTAATCAGACGCTATGGGACTTAAAAGATTTTGACGTAGAAACAACGACAGTGAATGGTCAAACGGTTTCTTATCCTAAATATGACATCAGCCGCCCTGATAACTTAAACGTTGACTTAGGTGTTGCTAATCCAGCGGGTAGTATCGCTTTTGGGCTACTTAGCATGTCAGATGTGATGCTCGATCTTGAGCTATCAGCACTACAAGCCGATAACCGCGGTGAAGTGATTTCGACACCAAAGATTTTGACGGCTGATAAACAAACTGCAAAAGTATCTTCTTGTACACAAATTCCTTATCAAGAAGCCTCGGCCAGTGGCGCGACCACGACCAGCTTTAAAGAAGCGGCATTAAGTCTAGAAGCGACGCCAAACATTACGCCTGATGGCAAAATTGGTTTGCAACTTGTTATTACCAATGGCACGCCAACGATTATTAATAATCAGGTAGCGATCGCTGAAGATTCAATCTCGACCAACGTCATTGTTGAAGACGGTCAGACCATTGTTCTAGGCGGGGTCTTTAAAAATCGTAGCAGTAATGGTGTCGATAAAGTACCTTTCTTAGGTGACTTGCCTTATATCGGTCGTGCCTTCCGCCGTGATGTCCGTAATAACTCTAAAGAAGAGCTGCTCATCTTTGTCACGCCAAAATTGATTAATGATGGCATCAGCCGTTTAAATTAATCAGCGTTTAGTGACTTTATAACTAAAAAAAGCAAGCATCAGCGCTTGCTTTTTTTATGGCCAATTTTTGCGTGTGCTTGGATTTTACTCACAATAATCAACGCGCATTACTAGCCAGAATATCAATGACGTTGTATCATACCTAATTTAGCTGAGTGCGTATTATGGTTGAGGAATTACCGTCGGTATTTCTAGTGGGGCCGATGGGAGCGGGCAAGACCACCATTGGCAGGTTACTGGCTAAGCAGTTAGGGCGCTCGTTTGTAGACAGTGATTGGTATATTGAGTCACAAACTGGCGCAGATATTGCTTGGATATTCGCCAAAGAAGGCGAAGCGGGCTTTCGCGAACGGGAGACGCGTGCCATCGATGAGCTGACGCAGCAATCACAAATTGTCTTAGCGACCGGCGGCGGCGCAGTAATGGCGGCCGAAAACCGTGCATTTCTTAAAGAGCGCGGCATCGTCGTCTATCTCAATGCTCCGGTGGACGTGCAAATGGCGCGTACTGCCAAAGATAAGTCGCGACCATTATTACAACAACCGAATCCTAGAAAAATATTGCAAGATTTATACAGCGCCCGCGACCCCTTATATCGGCAAGTGGCGCATATTATCATGCCGACCGGTCATACCTATCCTCGCCATATGGTCAATCAGTTATTGCAGCAACTAGACGCATTTTGTGCCTCAACTTCTATCAGCTCAGCACATCAAGAAGATGAATAAGAAAGATTTGAATAAACAACGCCGCTCAATTTAATTCAATCCTCATACTTAAGGAGATTTTCATGGCAACGCCACTGTTTCATGCCATCCTAACAGTACAGACGCAAAGTCATGATTATCCTATCGTCATTACTGAAAACAGTAATGCAGGCAGCCCTAAAAACATTGTTAATAACGCTGCTGAAAACGCTGCTGAAAACGCTGCTAATAACATTGCTGAAAATGGCGCTAAAAAAAGCAGCATGGCAAGCAAAATTGCTCCTTATATTACAGCTCGTCAAGTCCTTATCGTCACCAATGAGACGGTTGCACCTTTATACTTAAAGGCTTTACAAGAGGAGCTTGAAGCACAGTTTACCGTCAAGGTTTGTGTGCTCCCAGATGGTGAACAATATAAAAACCAGACCAGTATCAATCAGATTTATGATGCGCTGATGGCCGAGCAATTTAACCGTGATGTGACCCTAATCGCGCTTGGTGGTGGGGTGGTCGGCGATATGACAGGCTTTGCCGCCGCAAGTTTTATGCGCGGGGTCAATTTTATTCAAATCCCAACGACTTTGCTATCACAAGTGGATTCAAGCGTTGGCGGCAAGACCGGCATCAACCACCCCCAAGGTAAAAACATGATTGGCGCATTTTGGCAGCCGCAAATGGTGCTTGCCGATATGAGCACGCTGAAAACCTTGCCGGCACGTGAGCTATCAGCAGGATTGGCAGAGGTCATTAAGTACGCGCTGATTATGGATGCAGAGTTTTTGACTTGGCTTGAGGGCAATCTACCAGCGATGATGGCTTTGGATTTAGCCGTACTTGGCGAAGCGGTGAAGCGCTGCTGCCAGTACAAAGCCGATATCGTCGCACAAGACGAAAGAGAGTCCGGTGTGCGTGCCTTATTAAACTTTGGCCATACCTTTGGTCATGTGATTGAAACCCATGAAGGCTATGGTAATTGGCTACATGGTGAGGCGGTCGCGGCTGGTATGGTGCAAGCGGCTGAGCTGTCGCAAAAGCTTGGTTGGTTAACGAGTGCTGACGTTGCCCGTATTAAACGCGTATTGGTATTGGCAAATTTACCTATCACGCCACCCGCTATTGACGTACAAACGGCGTTAGGTTTGATGGGACATGATAAAAAAGTCAAACACGGACAAATCCGCCTTATTTTGTTAAAATCATTAGGTGAGGCGGTATTAACCAATGAATTTGATGCTGAGCTGTTAACAGAAGTATTGGCACAGCATCACTCATAAAGGTGGCTAAAGGTTAATAAAGGCGTCAATACTGTTAATAATAGAGTCAATACTATTCATCATAACGTTAAGACTTTAATTTATGGCCTTATCAGTAAGTGACAATTTTTTAACTGCATCTTTATAAGTATTGCGTTATAAATGGCTTTTTATCAGACTATCTTTATAAGTACTTTTCCCCAAGGACATCTCCATGGCAGCATCACGCTCGACGACTCGCACAGCTGGGCAGAAATATCGCCGTCAAGCATTGATTTGGCTGATAGCGACACTGCTATTGGGCGTGTTTACCGCCTTAGTTTGGATGTTTAGTCAAACGCCAGCGATGGGCGCAAAAATCGAGAATGAGCCAATATCAGCGCCGCAAGCCTCAACTGATGAGCTTGAGCAGCCGTTAAAGATAGAATCCTTGCATGAGCTTGATACCGATGTGCAGCCGATTAGTTTTGATGCCACCGTCCGTGATTTGCGCAGCTACCCCGATGAGTTTAAAGATAAGCGTTATCTGCTGGCCAATAAAGGCAAGTGGACAGTGCAGGTGATGAATGTCGCTGAAAACGATGTGATTGTCAGCTATTTAGAAAGCCGTGAAGATCGCGAGAAGTTTGCTTATTTTCGCTATCTTGATGAAAACAATCAAGTACGTTATATGCTGACTTATGGGCTGATGAGCAGTCCACAAGAAGCGGTTGGCGCGGCTAAGCTAATAGACTTTAAGCTGCCTGCTAATGTGCGTGTGTTGCCAGAAGAGATTAATCGCTACGTCAGTATTATTGATAATTATGAGCGTCCTGATCCCGTCAAGGACTTAAGCACCAAACGCACGCGCGCTGTCAATTTGCGCCCAACCAAACGCGAAGTGCCGGTGCGTCAGAAAGCACCAGCTAACGATAGTGCCACCGAGCAAACAGCAAGTAATGCCAATCGCGGCGCGCAAGAAGGGACGAATAATAGCACTGCTGAAAGTATTCGTCAGTCAGTCGATACCTCTGAGACTTTATCTGTCAATGAAGAGCGTACGGTCGGTATCGAAGAGCAGACAACGACTGCACCAACACCAAAAAATGCAGATAATAGCCGAAAATCTGAAGCAAGTAACAATAATGAACCGAAAAAACCACCTGTGGTTGAAGCGCCTAAACCGCCGAATGCAAATGCAAACAGCAATGCGGCTAATAAGAACGCCAATTCCAATGCGGCTAATAAAAATGCCAATGCTAATAACAATGCTAATAACAATGCCTCAAAAAATAACGCCTCAAAGAACAACAATGACAGCATAAAAGAGCTTATTGAAGAAAAAAGCAATTAATTTCAATGAGCGTTTATTAGAAAAGCCTACCAGCTATCCTGTTTGGTAGGCTTTTTTGCGTCTGTGATTTTGATAAGTAAGATTGCATTTGAATGTATGCAGTGGTTATTAATACCAAACCCAAAATATATAGTATAATCCATTTATGACTATACCAATACATAACCTAGAAGATCATGACTTTGGCAAACACTCAAAGACCGAGAGTAACCCCAGAGCCCGACTACGCCTGCTTATCTTATACCAATATAGTATAGGCAAAGCCACTAACGATATTGCCAAAGATCTTTGTATTCACCCTGAAACTGCCAGACGTACATTGAAACGATATCATGAACGAGGACTTGAGAGTCTCTATGATCGTCATCGCAAAGGTCGCCATAGTAAACTGGCAGAAGCAGACACAGACGCTTTTAAAGCCATGATAGTCTCTGAACAAGACAAGCGAGCTGGCGGTCGTTTGACCGGTAAAGATATTCAGCAATTGGCTAAAGAACACTACAACGCCCACTATACCGTCAATGGTATCTACGAGCTGCTTAAGCGTATCGAGATGAGTTGGATAAGTGCTCGTAGTCAGCATCCAAAAGCAGACCTACAAGCTCAAGACGCTTTTAAAAAAACTTTATAGCACAGGTTAAGGCGTCCTTACCCACTGATGTGAGCCTAGATCAAGTGGACATCTGGTTTCAAGATGAAACTCGAATAGGACAACAAGGCTCATTGACCAGAGTTTGGCATTACCGAGGACAACGACCTCGACTCATCAAGCAGCAACAGTTTAATTCCGCTTATCTGTTTGGTGCCTTTTGTCCAGCGACAGCAGAGGCGGTAGGTTTAGTATTGCCTTCAGTCAATAAACACACAATGTTATTGCATATGCTTGAGATTAGTAAAGCCGTACCAAAAGGACGCCATGCGGTAGTAGTGATGGACGGCGCATTGTGGCATCAACCAAGCTTGAATCAGGGCAATGTCACTATGCTTAAATTACCGCCTTATTCACCTGAGCTTAATCCCTCTGAGAGAGTATGGCAGTACCTTAAGCAAAATGAGCTATCTAATCGTTGTTATGAAAGTTATGAGGCTATTGTCGATGCCGCATGCTTGGCTTGGAATAATCTGCTTAAACAGCCACAGAGAATCCGGTCTTTAACTACTCGTACTTGGGCGCAATTTTAATTATTGGGATTGGTATAAGTTTTAATATTAAGGTTCATAGGCATGGAAAACTACCTAAGAGCGCATATATAAACAGCTTAAACGGGGTCTCAGTCGAGAAAGTTAGTAATGGCATCATCATTGATAATATAATTTTTTACAAAATCGAGAACATAAAGACATAGAAAAGACTAGATTTTTTGTCAATCATTAACTAAGATAACTATGGGCGACGTTCTGTATAGTTATCGTAAATTGTTATTTAACATCGCAGCATTTAGTAAGTAGGCTTGCTATAAATACAAGCACTTACGCTTATGTTGTTGTCTCAAGCGCTGCTACTTGCCATCTCTATTAAGCTTATTGCAAGTGGCACAATCTCTCGTTATTACCCTAATTGGGGTCATTAAGGCGCTTGAGTACAGAGCGTCTGATATTCAAATTTGACGGTTTAGGCTAGTGATAGTAGCTACTTTAGCCATCATTTTCTTATCATTCACTTGGCGCATTATCTATCGAAGTGGTTAACGCATATCAGCATTTACCAAGGTTTATGCGACTCACATTGGGCGCCTTAACTGCTGAAATAAAAGCGCAAGCCTGTAAAGATCGATAGTGAATGATGTATAAGGCCTTTAAGGATAAAAGGATAGATAGGGTGATGATCATTTATCTCATCTCCTGAATGCAGTCCTTTTAATAGCCAACCCTAAAGTAAAGGTTTCAATTACTGTATAGTAATTAAAAGAGTAAAGAGAATCGTGGTAAGTATTTTTATCACCTTTAGAATCTTTACTCTATTTGCTCTGCCTGCGTTTTATTAATCCGCTTATGTGAATATATACCCGTTCTGCCTGCGGAGTTTGGTTTGTACATCATCTGAGATGTATATGCTGTCTGCTTACTTAAAAGGACAAGCTATGTCAATGATTTCCTCCTCTACGCATTTGGCGACCCCAGATGACTTCTCTGATAATTGTGGCTTTGGTTTAATTGCTCATATTGAGGGCCAAGCCAGCCATGATTTGGTAAAAACAGCCATTCACAGCTTAAGTTGTATGACCCATCGCGGCGGTGTCGCAGCGGATGGTAAAACCGGTGATGGTTGCGGTTTATTATTGGCGACGCCAAGCGTGTTTTTTAGCAATATTGCAGCTGAGCAAGGGTTTACGCTGACGGCCAATTTTGCAGTAGGTATGGTCTTTGTTAATTTAGACGAGACAAAAGCGCAGTATAGCCGACAGGTGCTCAATGAAGAGCTTAGCGCCCAAGGCTTAGAGGTAGCTGGTTGGCGTGATGTGCCACTTGATTTGAGTATCGTTGGTGAGATTGGTCGTGAGACCTTACCCGGTTTTCAGCAAGTATTTGTCAATGCAGCAGATGAGCTAGCCGCCGATGATTTTAACCGTAAGTTATTTGTCGCGCGTAAAAAAGCGGAACAACGTTTGGTTGATGACGAGCAGTTTTATGTATGCTCATTAAACTGTCAGACGATTATTTATAAAGGTTTGGTCATGCCATCAGACCTGCCAGCTTTCTTTTTAGACCTACAAGATACGCGTTTGGCCTCGCATATTGTGGTCTTCCATCAGCGTTTTTCGACCAATACGTTACCACGTTGGCCACTGGCGCAGCCGTTTCGCTATTTGGCGCATAATGGTGAGCTTAATACCATTACCGGCAACCGTAGCTGGTCTGAAGCCCGTACGCCAAAATTAAAATCTGATAAATTGCCCAATTTGAACGAACTAACGCCACTGGTTAATAGCACCGGCTCAGACTCATCAAGCTTAGATAATATGCTAGAAGTATTGATGTCGGGCGGTATGAGTTTGTTCCATTCGATGTCGATTCTGGTGCCACCCGCTTGGCAAAACGTCGATAGCATGGATATGGATTTGCGCGCGTTTTATGAGTTTTACTCGCAGCATATGGAAGCATGGGATGGGCCAGCAGGTTTAGTGATTCAAGATGGTCGCTACGCTGTCTGTATGCTTGACCGTAATGGTCTACGTCCGTCACGTTGGGTCACGACCAAAAACGGTTATATCACTGTCGCGTCTGAGGTTGGCGTTTGGGATTATGCGCCAAAAGACGTGCTCGCTAAAGGTCGGGTCGGTCCCGGTCAGATGCTGGTGATCGATACCATGACTGGTCAAATAATGGATACCAAAGCCATTGCTACCTTGCTCAAAAAAGCGCATCCATATCGTAAGTGGCTACGTGAAGAAGCGACGCGTATCCGTGATGATGAGCGCCTTGAAGAAGAGTTAGCCGCACAAGCCTGCCGCGGCGAGCCGCTAAAAGCATTGCAAAAAATGTATCACATCACCAATGAAGAGCGCACCGAAATCATCCGTCCTAATGCCGAAAATGGTCAAGAGCCAGTCGGTTCGATGGGTGATGATACGCCTATGGCAGTGCTGTCGCAGCAAATTCGCCATGTCGGCGACTTTTTCCGCCAGCAGTTTGCACAGGTGACCAATCCACCGATTGATCCATTGCGCGAGTCCATCGTGATGTCGCTACAGACTTGCTTAGGTGCTGAGACCAATGTGTTTGCGCCATCAGCACGCGACGCCCATCGTATTATCTTATCGTCGCCAGTTTTATCAGCCAGTAAAATGCAGCAGCTCGAAACTTTGGCTGATCCAGCGTTCCAAATGGCGCGTATCGATTTAAACTACGATGCCAATCTTGAGTTATCAGCCGCCATCAAAGCTATCTGTGAGCAAGTGGCAATTAGCATCCGTGCTGGTCATACTTTGATTGTCTTATCTGATAAAAATATTACTGCCGATAAAGTACCGGCCAACGCCATAATGGTCACCGGCGCGGTACATCATTACTTAATTGCCCAAGGTATTCGTACCGATGCCAATTTAATCATTGAGACTGGCTTGGCGCGCGATTCGCATCAAGTAGCGGTATTGATTGGCTTTGGCGCGACCTGTGTTTATCCATATTTAGCTTATGACGTCATCGATGATTTGGTAGCGACTGGTGAGCTGCTTGGCGATCCGATTCAAGCGCGGGTAAATTTCCGTAAAGGCTTGGATAAAGGTTTACTAAAAATCTTATCAAAAATGGGCATCTCAACCATTGTCTCTTATCGCGGTGCACAATTATTTGAAGCGGTTGGGCTCTCTGAAGAAGTGGTAAGCTTATGCTTTAAAGGTGTGCAAAGCCGTATTAAGGGCGCAACTTTTGCCGATTTGGCTGCCGATCAAGCACAATTGGCTGCCAATGCCTTTAAACGTCGTGCGCCCCTTGATCAAGGTGGCCTGCTGAAGTTTGTCTTTAATAAAGAATACCATGCCTTTAATCCCGATGTGATTAATAGCCTACATACCGCTGTACGGACAGGCGATTATGACAATTATCGTCATTATGCCGATTTGGTCAATAGCCGTCCCGTTGCGACCTTGCGTGATTTATTGCAATTAAAAACTGATAATTCTATCGATGTTAATGAGGTCGAAGATATCTCAGCAATCTTGACGCGCTTTGATTCAGCAGGGATGTCATTAGGAGCATTATCACCCGAAGCCCATGAAGCGATTGCCATGGCGATGAATACCATTGGCGGGCGCTCAAACTCTGGTGAGGGCGGTGAAGATCCAGTACGTTACGGCACTTTGCGTAATTCAAAAATCAAGCAAATCGCCTCTGGTCGATTTGGGGTGACACCGGCCTATCTGCGTTCAGCAGAAGTGATGCAGATTAAAGTCGCACAGGGTGCTAAGCCGGGTGAGGGCGGGCAGCTGCCAGGTGGTAAGGTCAATGCGTTAATCGCCCGTCTGCGTTATTCGGTACCCGGGGTAACCCTCATATCACCGCCGCCGCATCATGATATTTATTCAATCGAAGATTTGGCGCAGCTGATTTTTGATTTAAAACAAGTCAATCCAGATGCTTTGGTATCGGTAAAATTGGTCTCGCGTCCGGGAGTTGGTACGATTGCAACGGGCGTGGCAAAAGCCTATGCCGATTTGATTACTATCTCAGGCTATGATGGTGGCACAGCAGCATCGCCACTGTCGTCTATCCATCATGCTGGCTCGCCGTGGGAGCTAGGGCTTGCTGAAACTCATCAGTCGCTACGTGTTAATGGCTTGCGTGATAAAGTCCGTATCCAAACCGATGGTGGTCTAAAAACCGGTCTTGATGTGGTCAAAGCCGCTATTCTCGGTGCTGAAAGTTTTGGCTTTGGCACCACGCCGATGATTGCGGTTGGTTGTAAGTACTTGCGCATTTGCCATCTTAATAACTGTCCGACCGGCGTTGCCACCCAAAAAGCCCAGCTCCGCGATGAGCACTTCATTGGCGAAGCAGAAATGCTCATTAACTTCTTTAAATTTGTCGCGACTGAAACGCGTGAATGGCTTGCGGCATTAGGCGTACGCAGTATGGAAGAGCTGGTCGGACGTACTGACTTGCTTGAAGTGCTAGAAGGCAATACCGATAAGCAGCGTCATTTGGATTTAACGCCGTTATTATTTAGCCATCCAGCCAGTAGTGGCAAAGCGCAAACCTGTCAGGTTGCGCGTAATGAGCCGTTTGATAAAGGCTTGCTTGCTGAGCAGATGATTAGCGATATGCTGCTCAATATTCGTCAAGGGAACGGCGGCGATTATAGCTACGCCGTCGGCAACTGTGATCGCTCTATCGGCGCGCGTATTTCAGGCGAGATTGCGCAGGTATGGGGCAATATTGGCATGAGTGATATGCCCATTAAGCTGCATCTAAACGGCACTGCAGGGCAAAGTCTCGGTGTTTGGAATGCGGGCGGCTTGCATATTGAGCTTGAAGGTGATGCCAATGACTATGTCGGCAAAGGCATGGCGGGCGGTGAGATTGTGATTTATCCACCGAAAGACTCAAGCTTTCATGCGCAAGAAACTGCTATCATCGGTAATACCTGTCTCTATGGTGCAACAGGCGGTAAGCTATATGCGGCTGGCACGGCAGGCGAGCGTTTTGGCGTACGTAACTCTGGCGCGCATGCGGTCATCGAAGGTACAGGCGACCATTGCTGCGAGTATATGACCGGCGGTATCATTACCATCCTTGGTCGTACGGGCCTGAATTTTGGCGCGGGTATGACGGGTGGATTTGCGTATGTGATCGATATGGATGGTGACTTCTTTGATCGCTGTAATCATGAGCTGATTGATTTAAACCGTATCTCGAGTGAGCAAATGGAAGGTCATCGTATTTACTTGCAACAAGTCATTGAAACCCATGTCGATAAAACCGGTAGTGCGTGGGGGCAGACCATCTTAGCGGACTTTGAGCATTATGCGCGTAAGTTCTATTTGGTGAAGCCCAAAGCGGCAAACGTTGCGACCTTGCTTAAGACCACGACAGCTGATCCACAATAAATGGAATGAGTCAGCAAGAGGTTTACGAGCAGTTTTCATACATAGCTTTAATGCACATTTTAAGCAGGTAAATGACAGCCGGTATCTGTAAATTTGCCTCATTGAGGCTGCAGATATTGGCTGTCGTTAGCCACTATAAAATACCTCTATATAAAAGAGACAATACCATGGCAAAACGCTTAGAAAATAGTTTTCAGTTTTTAGATGTACCACGCCTTGAGCCCACCAAAAAAGACATCGCTACCCGTTCAACCGAGTTCGTCGAAATTTATCATCCATTTGAAAGTGAATCAGTGGCGCAGCAATCGCATCGCTGCCTTGAATGCGGTAACCCGTACTGTGAGTGGAAATGTCCGGTACATAACTACATTCCCAATTGGCTTAAATTGGCGGCAGAAGGTCAGATATTTCAGGCGGCAGAATTGTGCCACCGTACCAATACTTTGCCTGAGGTTTGTGGACGTGTCTGCCCGCAAGACCGCTTGTGTGAAGGCGCTTGTACGTTAAATGATGGCTTTGGTGCGGTGACTATTGGCAATGTTGAGAAGTATATCAACGACACCGCTTTTGCCCTTGGTTGGCGTCCTGATATGTCCGATGTGATTTTGACGGACAAAAAAGTCGCTATTATTGGGGCTGGTCCAGCAGGTTTAGGCTGCGCAGATATCTTAGTTAGAAATGGTGTAACACCTGTTATTTTTGATAAACGCCCAGAAATTGGCGGCTTATTAACCTTCGGTATTCCAGAATTTAAAATGGAAAAAGACGTCATGCGCAATCGCCGTGTCATCTTTGAAGGCATGGGCATGGAGTTTCGTTTAGAGACAGAAATCGGTACTGATATCAGTATTGATGAGCTGCTAAGCGAGTATGATGCGGTATTTATGGGCATGGGTACTTACACCTATATGCGTGGCGGTTTTGCTGGTGAAGAGCTTGAGGGCGTCTATGATGCGCTAGATTACCTGATTGCCAACGTCAATCGCTGCAACGACTGGGAGAAAAATCCAGAAGAATATATCGATTTAAAAGGTAAAAAAGTGGTGGTGCTAGGCGGCGGTGATACGGCAATGGACTGTAACCGTACCAGTATTCGTCAAGGGGCGCAGCAAGTGGTTTGTGCTTATCGCCGCGATGAAGAAAATATGCCAGGCTCCCGCCGCGAAGTGGTCAATGCGCGCGAAGAGGGTGTTGAGTTTTTATTCAATCGTCAACCGACAGAAATCATTGGCTTAAATGGCAAAGTGAACGCGGTCAAAGTGATTACCACTCATCTAGGCGCGCCTGACAACCGTGGTCGCCAGCGCCCAGAGCCCATTCCCAATTCAGAAGAAATTATCCCATGTGATGCGGTTATTTTGGCCTTTGGTTTCCGTCCTAGCCCTGCTGATTGGTTTGCAGGGCAGCAAATCACGATGGACAGCTCGGGTCGGGTCGTAGCCGCCGAAAAACAAACCTATAAATTTCAAACCAGTAACCCCAAAATCTTTGCTGGTGGTGATATGGTACGCGGCTCTGATTTGGTCGTGACAGCGATTTGGGAAGGTCGTGAAGCGGCGGAAGGTATTCTAGACTTCTTAGAGGTGTAGCATTTAGCGCTAGCAATAGCTAAAGGCTCTTAGCCAGACGTTCTTAACTAAGCACTATCTTGGCGTGCTTTTTTGTTGTTATGTGCTAGCATGTTTTGACCTTTAACGTCTTTTATCTTTTAATAGATGAAAGGCGTTATTTTTTGACCATTGCTTTATTATCGCTTTATCAATAGTTAAGTTAGCAGTTATTATTTAGCCGCATTTTTATTCATTTATTTTTATTCATTTATTATAAGAGACAGCCTGCGTGAAACCGACTTTTTGGCAACGATTTACTGCACCGTTTGTGGAGCCATATGCCCGCTATCAGCATGCGGATATTTTGCATGCCATACGTTTGGGTGTGGCCGTGCTGATTGCACTGTTGTTAAATGAGTTCACGCACTTGCCGCATGGCGAGTGGACGACCATTACCGTGTTTGTGATATTGGGTTTGTTGCAATATCAAGGGGCGATTTATACCAAGGCCAAAGAGCGGATACTCGGCACCTTACTTGGGGTGGTGGTCGGGCTGAGTTTCTTATGGCTGATTCAAGATACGGGTCATTGGCTATGGTTATATTACGGGCTGATTGGTATTATTAGTGGCATCATCGGTTATGTGGCGGTCAAGCAGCTGGGTTATATTGGTCTGTTGACAGGGATTACGATGCTGATGATTGTTTCAAGCCCTGACCATAGTAATATTGCCCAAGATGGTTTATATCGTGCGTTTAATATCTTACTTGGTGCAGGGGTGGCGGTAGCAGCGACGTTAATCCTACCGCTTAAATCGACGTTAATGTGGCGGTTTTTATTGGCAAGCAATCTTGAAACTTGCAGTAATTTGTACGCTGGGGTTGGCAATCATATCGATGCGGAAGTTTTGGTGCCTAAGCCATTTAAATATAGTAAGGCGACCAGTTCAGCCAGTATTATTTATCCAAAGAGCAGCTCTGTACCAGATACACCCGTTAATAAATCTTTGGTCAAAGCCCTGCAAAAAATCAATAAGCGCTTGCTTGCCGTGCGCCCGCATATCGCCGCGACAGCCAGTGAATCAGGGATTGAAAAAGAAACGCTAGAGACCATTCAGCGTACCCATCGTAATATCATTGGTACGATTGACTTGCTCTTAAGTGCCGCGCCGCGCTTGGCCAATATTGAGATTGATGATGAAAATCATATTTTGCTTATCCATTATCAGCACGAATTGACGCAAGCGATGCAGCATATGGCGGCGGTATTACGTAGCCCAAACGATGAGGTATTTCGTCCTATTACGCGCATTGCGGTATCAGAATATCCAAGTGTAGAAAACTTAGGCTTTGAGTGGCAAGGCTATTTTTGGTTAACTCAAACCTTACAATTACAACTGCAGCGGCTCAGTGATTTACTACAAACGACCAAGCCGCAATGGTTTGCCGCCTCAGGTCTACGTTATCAGCGCCGCGAGCAGCGCCGTATTGAGCATAAAGGTAGCGAAACTGATTTGCATTTATAAATAGAAAAATAAATAAAAGACAAATAAAAAACGCTGACTCTATAAGGTCAGCGTTTTTTTATAGCCATATTTGCTAAAAACAGCTAATAACCATCAGCCATTAATAATCATATTTTAACAAATAATGATTAACGACCGGTTTTTAGCTTATCCCAATACTGCTGATAAACTTGCAAGGCTTCATCACCGACATCTTCTTGGAATTCAGCTTTTGCTAGCACATCTTTGCTTGGATAAATGGTTGGATTGTTTCTAACTTCTTCTGGCATCATCTCACGCGCGGCGATATTAGGCGAGGCATAACCAATCTCTTCGCTGACGATTTTAGAGTTCTCAGGACGCAGTAAGTAGTCAATAAATTTGTGTGCTGCATCGACCTGTTTGGCGTTTTTTGGAATGACAAAGTTATCCATCCATAGGATAGCGCCCTCAGTTGGGTATTTATACACCAAGCTGGTCAAGCCTTCGTTATTGGCGATGATAGCTTCACCATTCCAACTCATACCAACCGTGGTTTCGCCTTCCATATACGGCATGCGCGAGGCATCGGAGTTAAAGGTTTTTACATTTGGCATCAAGGTCGTCAGCTTCTCATAAGCGGCTTTGATTTCGTCAGGGTTTTTACTATTACCTGAATAGCCAAGGGTCAATAGCGCCATACCAAACACTTCGCGCATGTCATTCATCAGCATCACTTGACCTTTATACTCAGGACGCCATAAGTCATTCCAGCTATTTACGGTCGCAGGATCGACCGCTTCGCCATTGATGGCAAGACCGGTGCTGCCCCACATGTAAGGAATCGAGTATTTGTTTTCTGGGTCAACTTTAGTATTGGTGAATGAGGTATCAAGATTCTTAAAGTTGCTTAGTTTTGATTTATCCAGCTCTTGTAGCAACCCTTCTTTGGCCATTTTTTCGACATAATAGGTCGATGGAATCGCTAAATCATATTGGCTAGAGTCATCAAGCAATTTGAGCTTGGCGTACATGGCTTCGTTAGAATCAAAAGTAGTGTAATTGACCCGAATGCCCGTCTCTTCGGTAAAGCCGTCGAGAATTTCCTGCGGCATATATTCAGACCAATTATACAAATTAAGCGTTTCTGTGCTGGCAGTTGTACCGTCAGTTGCCGCATTGTCAGAATTACTGCAGCTGGCAAGTGCAAGTCCGACTGTCACCGCTAAAAGCGCTTTTGGCAGTATACGAGCGGCAGGGTGGGATGATGATAAATGGGTCAAAATATCTCTCCTAAATAAGAATGATGCAAATGAGTAAAAGTTAGATGGTAGATAGTTAATGCTAAGTGCTAAGTGCTAAGTGCTGAATATAAGCTATCGAGCCAAATGTAAAACTATTATGGCTATGATTGTGAATAATTTAAAGGGTAAGGATGCAACCGATATTCATACCACTATTAAGGCTCATGCTGATAACCGGCTAAGAATTATTTACAAGTAATAGTATGAGGTTTTCCGCTAAACTTTTGTAAGATAATAAGCGCAAATAATCATGTTATGATGGGCGCTGGTTTATTTTTCAGCCATCACTTAACAACATAGTTTATATAAAACAAATAGATTAACCATAACACAATAATAAAGGATGCAACATCATGACTCAGAGTAACCCACTGATTCCAGCGCTGCTCACGGATAAAGTCGCTATCGTCACTGGCGCTAGTCGCGGACTTGGCGCTCAGATTGCTGAGCAAACAGCAGCAGCTGGCGCACGCGTTTGCGTCAATTATCTTAATAGTAAAGAGGCTGCCGACCAAGTGGTTGCCGGTATCATCGCCGCAGGTGGTCAAGCATTTGCTTATCAAGCTGATGTTAGCGATTTAGCACAAATGCAAGCGCTGGCAGCTGAAGTGGTTGCGCGTTATGGTCGCATTGATATATTGGTCAATAACGCCTTGCCAAGTTATCAGTTTAATCCGAGTGCCGACTATACCAGTATCGAAACCGTCAAATGGGCGCATTTTTCGCAGCAGCTTGACGGTATTGTCAAAGGTGCGGTCAATAGCGTGCAAGCGGTACTACCACAAATGAAAACGCAAAAAATGGGCAAGATTATCAATATCTCAACCAATCTTGTTTATAATCCGGTGGTCACTTATTACGACTATACCACTGCCAAATCTGCATTGATTGGACTGACGCGTAACTTGGCTGCGGAGCTTGGACAATACGGCATCCGCGTTAACTTGCTGGCAGGTGGATTGCTACAAACCACGGATGCGAGCCGTTTAACGACTGAAGAAGTCTTTGATTATATCGCCACCACCACGCCATTACGACAAGCAACCTCAGTGGCTGACTTTGCCAATTCGGTGCTATTAATGGCGTCTGATTTGAGCTTGGCCATCACCGGACAGTCTATCGCTGTCGATGGTGGTTTGACGATGCCTTAAGGCTTTGATGCCGTGATATCTAAACGTTGATAAAAATAGCAAGATAAAATAAAAAACAAGCGCAGTTCTAACCACATTGATTAAATAAGAGATAGAGGAATAAGATGAATAACCGTAAACGAGCTGGAATCATCGCCGCAGTAATTGGGATGGTCGCTTTTATGATGATGTTCCATGCTGGCTCACCGACGCCTATCTTAAACTGGCCGGTGGAAACCTATATGGGCTTGGCATTTACCATTGGTTGGCTGAGTAGTGTGCCTAATTGGCTGGCCTATGTACTGGCAGCGCTGGTGCTTATCCTGATGGTCGTCGGCTTTTATAAAATTGGTGGCTGGATTTATAGTCTGATGACAAGGAAGCGTTAAGTCCTTTTTTGCACTATATTTAATTATTAAGATAGTTATATGCGGCATTATTCTTGCGCCCAGCTGTGAGTTATCAACCAAAAATTAGCAATGACTAGAAAAACAAAAACCCTTGTCAGCGATTGGCAAGGGGTTTTTTTTGGTTATAAAGATAAACGCTATGACTACTTTCTCTTAACATTCTTATATAGTAAAAGAAACAAAAATCCGCTACAGTATATAATATGGCATACTCAAAAGACTACCGACAACTGATCCTCAATAAGCTTGCAGAAGGCTATAGCATTCGACAACTTGCAGAGGAATATCAAATTAGCACCAACACTATTCAGCGTTGGAAAAAATTTCCTGAGCGTAAAAAACGTCAGTTTACCCCAACTAAGATAGACGATGCATTACTGAGAGCGGATGTAGAGGCTTATCCTGATGACTATCAGCACGAACGAGCTCGGCGTTTTAATTGTACTCAAAGAGCGATAGGCATTGCATTAAAACGAATCGGCATCACTCAAAAAAAAGAGCTTAACTCATCCAAAAGCAGATGATAAAAAACGTTTAATATTTCTTGAAAAGTTAGCGCAATTTGAGTTTGATGATAAGCCTATTATCTATCTTGATGAAAGTGGCTTTAAGTCTCATGAGAACAGGCCTTACGGTTACTCTAATAGAGGTAAAAAATGCTTTGGACAATACAACTGGCAGCTTAAAAACCAAACCAATGCGATAGGTGCTATTTACAATAATCAGCTGTTCGCTGTTGGACTTTATGATCGCAGTGTCAATAGTGATGTATTTCATAGCTGGGTTGAACAACTGCTGCTACCAAGCTTACCGAAAGACAGTGTAATCGTTATGGATAATGCAACCTTCCATAAGCGCAAAGACACAACTGAACTTATAGAAGATGCAGGGCACACTATTTTATGGCTGCCACCTTACAGTCCTGATTTGAATCCTATCGAGCAAATGTGGGCTTGGGTCAAACAAAAACGTAAAGAGTGGCGGCTAGATTGCGTTGACACACTGTTCTTTTATTTCTTATGGCTGTGTGGCGATTTATAAGTTCTTTGACTATACTTATGATGCTATCTTAAATTGTTCAAGCACTGCTTGTATTCCGTACTCTTCAATCGTGCCAGTGACGAAGTCTGCGCGCTCAATCAACGCGGGCTGAGCATCGCCCATCGCTACTGCATAGCCGACCAAATCAAACATCTCTAAATCATTCATGCCATCACCGAACGCCATACATTCACGTGCATCTACGCCATAATACTGACAGACGTCTTTGATACCGCGTGCTTTAGAGGCGTTTGCTGGCAGAATATCTGCGCCAATATGATGCCAATGTACCAGCTTTAAATCGTCCTCTGCAAAGTCGATATCTTGCATCTTCTCTTCTGGATTGTTAAAAAATACTGAGCATTGATAAACCGTATTTTCCTTATGATAATCTGGGTCAAGAATAGAGTTTGGCGTTATGGCGTTGTATTCACGCAAGCGGGCGTTTTCACCTGACCATGCGATATGCGTCGCCGAGTCGAACTTATGAATCAGCTCGCTTGTTTCACATAACTGGACGATTTTGTCCGTCTGCTCAGCAGATAAAGGGTAATGACTGATGACACCCTTATTATCAAAGCTATATTGCCCATTCATACAAATAATCGCATCTAAGACATCAGCTTCAAACAAAGCTAAAATATCTGCTGGCAATATCGCTTTAGAGCGTCCCGTCGAAATCACCAATTTAATATCAGTTTTGGCAAGCGCTTCAAGGGTCGCTTGGTTGTGCGCGGCGATAACACCGTTACGGCTAAGCGTATCGTCAATGTCAAAAAATATCACTTTCGGCACTGGCAATGTATGCTTCATACTGGCTGTCACCGCCTTATCTACAATAAACATGAGTATCCTTTATATTTGAAAAACGACTATTTAGGTAATTAGAGCAGGTGTTCAGAGTCGTTAGAATTTGCTTAATAATTTTAAGTATTATTGCTAATAATAATGTAGTTTGTATTTATCAATAAGTACTCAATTTTATATGACTAAAAATACAGCAATAGGGTGGTTGTGACTCATTTATGTAGCGCTTTTATAACGATAAATGCCTTTCATATTTAGAAGGCGCTGGCCAGCAAACGGTTGATTTTATACTTTTTGACTTTATATAAGCTCTAAATAGAAATAGCATTTCGTTTAGTATTATTAATAAATTTATAAAATGCAAACTTGCCTGATAAGGACAGCATAATGAGCTTATCTACCGAAAATAATATGAGTCAAAAAGCCTTAGACGATGATTTATTTACATTATCACCGCGTCATCCTGACAGTCGGCTTGAGACGGATTGGTTGTTCTTATTCAACAAGCTACCGCCAGATCAATGGTTTAGCGCAGATTATGCTTACAAAACATCGGGCTGGCTAAAAGTACATACTAACATACGCAAGCGTCAGCGTATCTTGACACAGATAAGTGAGGCTTATCAATCTGGCGAGTATGACTGGGCAGAATATCGCTCACAGCTACTCAAACGTATCAGTATGCACATTCTCAAATTGCATCAGCATCATGGCGTCGAGGATGAGGGGTTTTTCCCTGAGTTTATTCGGATGTATCCGCAGCTACAGGCAGGGTTTGAGATATTGGGTCGCGACCATGTGCGCTTGGATGCGCTACTCGATAAGTTGCAAGTGCAAAATGATGTGCTGGCGAGAAGTGAGGTTGAGGATAAAATGCTGGCAGCGCAATTGCATCAGACTTTGGTGGAGGCGACCGATTTACTCTCACAACATCTGACCGATGAGGAAGATTTAGTGATTCCGGTTTTGGGGTTGAGGCAGGGTTAGGATTTGAGTATTGGGCCTTAAATTGTAGGGTGCGCCCAGCGCAACATTGCCGTAAGTTAACAATTTTATCGGTGCGTGGAACGCACCCTACTCAAACTGATAAAGGATACAATAGACTGAAAATTCCTGATACTTGCAGACATTACCAGCTGGACTGTCAAAACTGGGTACCTCTTTTCGAATACATTGGTGTATAACGATATAGGTTTAAGCTATTCATCAAAAATTATATATAAAGAAGCTGAGCTTTTAGCCCAGCTCTCTAAAATCGAAAAAAATTAATCAACCAACCTCAACACTCGTCACATTCTGAAAGCCTCTTGGCAACTGACCACCACGATTACCACGAGTGCCCGTATAGTTGGCCAAATCATTAGGCTTCAGCGTCACATGACGTTTGCCAGCGGTAATGATTAGGCTGTCTTGCTGACTGAGTGGCGTGATAGCGAGCACCTCTTCACCATCTTTTAATTTAATCAGCTTATTACCCTTACCACGAGCCTGTTCAGGCAAGTCATCAAGAGCAAATATCAATAGATATCCTGCATTGGTCACGACAGCAACATGGTCAGGCATCGCGCTTGCGCTGCTATTTTCCCCTTCGGCATTTTCATTATTAGCATTGGCAGTCATAGCCGATGGCGCATCGATACGCGCAACAGGCAGCAAGCGGCTACCAGTCGCTAGGTTGATGATGTTTTTGCCTGCTTTTTGATTGCTATCGAGATTGCCAATGGTGTTGATAAAGCCATAACCTGCTGAGCTGGCGAGGATGATACGTTGATCGTCAGCACCGGTTAATAGCTGCTCAAAGCTGGCACCTGCAGGTGGTTTGAGTACGCTGGTCAGTGGATCGCCTTGACCACGTGCCGAGGCGAGGCTATGTGCATCGATACTATAACTGCGTCCAGTGCTATCGAGCACGTAGATTCTCTCATTGGATTTACCGCGCACGTGGGCTTGATAGCTATCGCCTGAGCGATAGGTCATGCCAGCAGCATCGACGTCATGGCCTTTGGCAGCGCGAATCCAGCCTGCTTTCGATAGGATGGCGGTGACAGGCTCACTCGGTACGAGGTCAGACTCTTTTAATGCTTGCGCTTCTTCGCGTTCTGCCAATTGTGCCACGCGCTCGTTACCGTGTTCTTTCATATCGGCGGTAAGCTCATCAATCATCAGATTGGTCAGGCTGTCTGGATTGTCCAAGTACTCTTGAATGATGGCGCGTTCAGCAGCCAGCTCATCTTGCTCGCGGCGCAGCTCAATCTCTTCTAGTTTAGCGAGCTGGCGCAGACGAATGTCTAAGATAGCATTGGCTTGTATCTCAGTCAGGTCATAGTCTTGCATCAATGATAATTTTGGATCGTCTTCTTCACGAATAATACGAATGACTTCATCGATATTCAGATAAGCAATCAGCAAACCTGCAAGGATATGCAAGCGCTTATCGATTTTATCGAGGCGATATTGCAAACGGCGCGTGACCACTGAGCGGCGACAGATCAGCCATTCTTCAAGAATTTCTTTAAGGTTTTTGACCTGCGGTTTACCGTTTAGGCCAATCATATTCATATTGACGCGGTAATTGCTTTCAAGATCAGTACTGGCAAATAGATGACTCATGACTCGCTGCACGTCGACGCGGGTAGATTTTAGCTCTAAGACGATACGGCAAGCGTTTTCATGGTCTGATTCATCGTGAATATCAGTAATCCACGGCAGCTTTTTATCCGTCATGAGCTTAGCGATTTGCTCTTGAATCTTATTGCCTGACACTTGGTAAGGAAGCGCATTGATGATGACTAAATTCTTCTCTTTTGGGTCAATATGAAAGGTGGCGCGCATTTTATAGCTGCCGCGACCAGTCTCATACATCGCCTGCAAGTCTTTTTTACTGGTAATAATTTCAGCTGGCGTTGGCAAATCAGGCGCTGGTATCGATTGGGTTAATTGCTTAACCGATAGCTCAGGATTTTTTAGCAAACGAATAGCCGCGCGTACCACTTCATTTAGGTTATGCGGCGGGATATCGGTTGCCATACCGACGGCAATACCGGTCGTACCATTCAATAAAATATTTGGCAGGCGGGCAGGTAGGGTGGTTGGCTCTTGCATGGTGCCATCGAAGTTATCTTGCCAATCGACCGTGCCTTGTCCGAGTTCTGCAAGCAAGGTATTAGCATAAGCCGACATTTTAGCTTCGGTATAGCGCATGGCGGCAAAGGACTTTGGATCATCTGGGCTACCCCAGTTACCTTGACCAGTGATCAGCGGATAGCGATAACTAAACGGCTGTGCCATCAGCACCATTGCTTCATAACAGGCGCTATCACCATGCGGATGGTATTTACCCAGCACGTCACCGACGGTACGCGCAGACTTTTTCGCCTTCGCTGTCGATTTTAGCCCAAGCTCGCTCATGGCATAGACGATACGGCGCTGGACAGGTTTTAGACCGTCAGCAATATTGGGTAGCGCCCGATCCATGATGACGTACATGGCATAGTTGAGATAGGCTTGTTCAGTGAACTCCGCCACCGAGCGGGTATCCATTGGTTCATTTGGGATAATGGGTGTAATAGTATTATCAATAACATCGGACATAAAATAGGGTTCACTTATCAGTTTTAATAGGTATAAATAATTGGTGTAAGCGTGCAAATAGGATAGTGCTATCGTAAAGGATATTGGCAAAATTAAAAAGGCATAAGTCAGAATAGACGACAGGTCGTGACGTGCTAGATAGACGTGCTGATTGCGTTTTGGCTGATAGCTTTTACAAAATAAGATAAGTATAGTGAATCAGACGCATGTGGTTTGTCTTTTTACTAAGCGCCTGTTTCATAAGGCACTATGCAATAGTGCTCAGCAATAATTATTATAAAGGCTGTAACACGGAACCGTTATCATCGAACTGTCTATCAAAGCCGTCTATCTATCAAAGCCGTCTATCATATGGAGTAGCTATTATGTCATCGTCATCTATATCACCTGCCTATTTATCACGAACGCGTGCTCAGCATCTAACCAAAAATGCGCTATTAGTCAGTGCTGTCGCCAGTATGATGGGATTGGCGGCGTGTAGCTCATCGCCAGTGAGCCAGCCGATGGCTGAGCAAACCCGTAGCACTATCGGTCAAAATGCTATAAAGCAATCAGATAATAAAAAATCTATGCCGCCTATTGTAGCAGTCGCCGAGTCGGAGGTGGCGATGCCACGTGTTGTCTTAGCTGACAGTGCTATGAGCGCTACCAATAACACTATGAGCAATAGCATGGGCAGCATGACACGTTCCGCGCCGCAATGGAGTGTGCGGCCGTTATCTGGCATCAGCGTACAGCCACCAGTACGTGATAATTATCAAAAAAACGACGCCAATCCGGTACACCGCACCACTGAGATGGCGGTTGCCACTCTATCCATCGATACCGATACTGGCAGCTACGCCAATGTGCGCCGCTATCTTAATGAGGGGCAGCTGCCACCTGTCGATGCCGTGCGCGTAGAGGAGTTCATTAACTATTTTAATTATCAATTTGATGATGGCAAGCGTATTGCCAACGCACCTTTTGTGGTCGCAACAGAAGTGGTTGATTCGCCGTGGGACAAGGCCGATCAGGATAATAAAATCGTCAAAGTTGGGATTAAAGCGGTTGAGAATAGCTGGTCTAGTAAAACTGCCAATCAAGTTATGCCACCCGCCAACTTGGTATTTTTGGTCGATGTGTCAGGCTCCATGTCATCACGCGATAAGCTACCACTGGCGCAATCGTCATTAAAGTTACTCACCGAACAGATGCGCGCCCAAGACAGTATTAGCATTGTCACTTATTCGGGCACTACCAGTGTGGCGTTGCCTGCGACCAGTGGTGACCAAAAAGCAAAAATACTCGCGGCGATAGAGAGCTTAAATGCCGCTGGCTCGACCAATGGTGAAGACGCCTTAAAGCTGGCTTATAGACAAGCAGAACAAGGCATGAAAAAGAACGGTATCAATCGCATCATGATGCTGACCGATGGCGATTTTAATGTCGGTATCAGTGATGTCGATGAGATGCTAGCGTTGGTCAAAGCCAATCGTGATCGCGGAATCTCCTTGTCGACCGTCGGTTTTGGTCGTGGCAATCTCAACGACCAAATGATGGAGCAAATGGCAGACAACGGTAATGGTAACTATAGCTATATCGACAGTTTGACTGAGGCCAAAAAAGTTTTTAGCGATGAGCTGGCAGCGACCTTTAATACCGTCGCCAAAGACGTCAAGGTGCAAGTCGAATTCAATCCAAATGTGGTCAGCGAATGGCGTTTAATTGGTTATGAAAACCGCGTCCTTAATGAGCAAGATTTTAATAATGATAAAGTCGATGCCGGCGAGCTTGGGGCAGGTAAGGCAGTCATTGCGCTGTTTGAGGTAACCCCCACTGGCAAAAAAGGGTTATACAGCGACCGCCGTTATAATGAGAATGAATCAAAGAATGCTGCTAGCGGCAAAAAAACAAACGAGCTAGGCTATCTAAATATTCGTTACAAAGCGCCAAAAGGTGGCAGCTCTAAGTTGATTAACCAACCGATTGTTAATGCCAGCCGCTCTTTAAATAAAGCCAGTATCGATACCCAATTTGCCATCGCCGTAGCAGGGTTTGGTCAACGCTTAAGCCAAAGCAATTATATTAATGACTGGCACTATAGCCATAGCACCAAACTTGCGACCAGTACTCTGGCTCAAAAACCAGATAGCGATAAGGATGGCACGCGGCGTAACTTTGTGACCTTAACCGAGCTTGCTGCGGCCCTTGACAGTAAACGTTAAGAAAAGCGTAAGGTACGGTTATTTTTATTAACAATATAACAATGTTTGGTAACAAATAATTGGTAACAATCCGTGGTATGGTCGGTCATTTAATGGTTAAGTATTTGATAGTAATATAATTAACGGCCGTCAAGTAAGTTTAAGAACTCAGGTAGCAATCTTTTATATTGAGTAGTTTGTATAAAGTGTGTATGTTAATCAACAAAGGGCTATTTATCGCTATATTGTTGACTCATTGCCAGACGCTTATATCGTCAGCCGCCCGCCATCATGGTTATATGGATGGTTAGCTTGAACGATGAGGTTTGGTATGTTTATCACTCTGTGATAGAGATGGGTTAATAGCAGCACACTATTACTAGGAGCAGTAAGATTATGGAAAATCAAGGTAACCTAATTCGTCGTAATGACAAAGCGTGGCTCAAAACTTACGAAAAGCTTGGCATACAGTACGAGATTGATATGCCGCCCGCCAATACCTCTTTAATCGATATTCTTGAGCAGAATTTTGTTACTCATGCTGGTCGTACCGCCTTTGTGTGCATGGATGTAAAGCTCTCGTACGAAGATTTAGACCGTTATAGCAAACAGATTGCCGCATATTTACAGTCGCTTGGCCTAAAAAAAGGCGATAAAGTCGGCGTTATGATGCCCAATATCTTGCAGTTACCGGTTGCCGTATTAGGTGTCCTACGTGCTGGCATGACCTTGGTTAACGTCAATCCACTTTATACCACCAAAGAGCTTCAGCATCAGTTAGAAGATTCTGAGACCAAAGTGCTATTTATCTTAGAAAACTTTGCCAAGACTTATGAAGATATCGGTAAAGATTTGGTCGATCATGTGGTGGTGACGTCGATGGGCGATTTAATGAGCCCGTTAAAAGGTTTTATCGTCAATGCTGTCGTGCGTCATGTGAAAAAACTGGTGCCTCATTACACGCTTAAAAAGAGCGTAAACTTTAAAAAAGCACTCAATCAATTGTCTGCGAAAAAGTATAACCGCCCAACCAATATCGGGCTTGATGATGTCGCCGTATTGCAGTATACCGGTGGTACCACAGGTGTGGCGAAAGGCGCGATGCTAACGCACGGTAACTTGGTCGCCAACTTAATTCAGTGTGATACCTATCTTGGCGATGCGTTTGATAAGTTTGAAGCGCGTAATGAGCAGCCTGTTATTATGACAGCCTTGCCGCTCTATCATATCTTCTCATTTACAGTTTGTGGTATGTACGGTCTATATCGTGGCTGTATCGGTCTGCTGGTACCGAATCCACGTGATGGCGCAAGTTTAATCAAAGCCTATAAGGATTATCCACCGGCGTTTTTCCCAGCGGTAAACACGCTATTTAATGCGCTCGCTAATAGTGACGCATTTAAAGCCTTAGACCATAGCAAGCTTGAGATGTCTATGGGCGGCGGTATGGCAGTATTAAAAGATACTGCGGCTAAATGGGAAAAAATAACCGGCAACATCATTGTGCAAGGTTATGGTCTGTCGGAAACGTCACCTGTTGCTTCAGCAAATCCGCAAGGTACGGGCGAGTTCTCAGGTAATATCGGTCTACCGATGCCTGGGACAGACATGGCCATCTTGGATGAAGAAGGCAATGAAGTGCCCCTCGGTGAGCGCGGTGAAATCTGTGTTCGTGGTCCGCAGGTCATGAAAGGCTACTGGAAACGTGATGATGCTACCGCTGAGGTCATGACGTCTGACGGTTATTTCCGTACTGGTGATATCGGCGTCATGGACGAAGAGGGCTACTTTAAGATTGTTGATCGCAAAAAGAATATGATTTTGGTATCAGGCTTTAACGTTTATCCAAACGAAGTAGAAGATGTGATGTCAGGTCATCCAAAGATTTTGGAATGCGGCGTTATCGGTGTCGATGATGAAAAGAGCGGCGAAGTACCGAAGATTTATGTGGTGCGCAGTGATGACAGCTTGACTAAAGAAGACGTGCTCGCTTATAGCAAAGAAAATCTAACCGGTTATAAGCGTCCTCGTTATGTTGAATTTATCGATGAGTTACCGAAATCTAACGTCGGTAAGATTTTACATAAAGACTTGCGCGCTTTAGAAGAGAAGAATCACGGTTAAGTGATTTAGCACCGAGTATTATGTTTTTTACCCACATTTATCACGCTTAATGCATGATAAATAGGGTCAGAAATAGCCGGATATTCGCTGGTGTCATACTGAAAGATGATAAGGTCGTTTGTATAAGACCTTATCATTTTTTTTATTTTTCTATGATGATTTGGCAGTACGCATAGAGAATGGCGAGCAAAACTGCTATAGTTCCTGCCGATTATATTTTTGTATTTCACGATAAAAGTGCATGCTTAAGTGCTTAGCGCCGTTATAAAAGCATCGACAATGCTGGCTATTTGAATAATAGCTTTTTGCGTTAATGCGTTTACAACTGGTGATACAATAGCTTTTATGCATTTGCATCATAGTGAGAGTAAACTTAGGCATGCGGCTTATATGTCTAAAGATTTTTGATGTAAAAAGTTTGTGAATAACAATTGCGCTCAGAGCTTAGGTGATGAGCAGTTATTTATTCACAAACTTTTGATTTTATCAATACGTGGTTGGCGACCACGGTAAGGGCAGCACATATACTCTATATTTTAACAGTAACATTTAGGGACGATTATGACGGACAGTATCAATAAAGAAACCACCAACCATAACGCTGCGGGCAACGCTCAATCAATGGTTGAAAATGCATTTCCTACCATGCCGACGATAGATAGCGACAGTCCGTGGCTGAGTGCTTATGAGCGCTATGGCATCGATGCGACCATCGATATGCCAGATGACAGTACGTCTTTACTTGAAGTGTTCGAGCGTAACTTTAGTCGTTATGGGCAAAAACCTGCGTATATTTGCATGGGTGCGTCCATTACCTTTAAGCAATTAGACTTATACAGTCGCCAAATTGCCAGCTATTTACAGTCGTTAGGATTGGTAAAGGGTGATAAAGTTGGGGTAATGATGCCCAATATTTTGCAGTATCCAGTGGTGGCTTTGGGTATTATCCGTGCAGGTATGGTACTGGTTAATGTCAATCCTTTGTATACCAGCCGTGAGCTATCGCATCAGCTGCATGATAGTGGCGCTAAAGCGTTGTTTATCGTTGAAAACTTTGCAAAGACCTATCAAGATGCCGAAGATAAAGGGCAAGTGAAGCATGTGATCGTCTGTAAGCTTGGTGATATGCTTGGCTTGGTCAAAGGGGCAGTGGTCAACCTGGTCGCGCGTCATGTTAAAAAAATGATTCCCGCTTATCGTCTGCCAGAGAGCACCAGCTTTAAGCATGCGTTAAATGCGGTTTCAGCCAGCAAGTATAAGCGTCCTGATTTAAACTTAAGCGATGTGGCATTGTTGCAATATACTGGCGGTACGACGGGTGTTGCCAAAGGCGCGATGCTGTCGCACGGTAACTTGGTCGCTAATATGCTACAGATTAGTGTCCTGATGAACAGCGCCTTTGATGATGATGTCGATGCCAATGATGTGATTTTAACCGCGCTCCCGCTGTACCATGTGTTCTCATTTATGGTTTGCGGTATGTATGGTATGTACCAAGGTTATGCCGGTCTATTAATTCCAAACCCACGTGATTTGGATGGTTTGATTAAAGAGATGGGCAAATACAAGCCATCGTTTATCCCTGCGGTAAATACCTTATTTAATGGCTTAGTACATAAAGAAGGCTTTGCAGATTTAGATTTCTCTAACCTAAAAGCCTCGATTGGCGGCGGTATGTCGGTATTACCAAGCGTCGCAAAAGAGTGGCATAAAATCACTGGTCTGCCTATCGTTGAAGGTTATGGTTTGTCTGAAACCTCGCCAGTGGTTGCCTTTAATCCAATGACTATTTCTGAATTTACCGGAAAAATTGGTATTCCTGCTTCTAGCACTGATATTATTTTAATCGATGATGAGGAAAATGAAGTGGCATTAGGTGATCGCGGTGAGATTTGTGTCAAAGGTCCACAGGTGATGATTGGCTATCAAAATCGTCCACAAGAAACGGCTGAAACCTTTACCGCTAGTGGTTTCTTAAAAACGGGCGATATCGGCATCATGGACGAAAAAGGCTTTATCAAAATCGTTGACCGCAAAAAAGACATGATTTTGGTTTCGGGCTTTAACGTTTATCCAAATGAGATCGAAGAAGCCATGAGTGAGCATCCTGCTGTGGTAGAATGCGGCGCTATTGGTATTCCAAATGATGACCGCGGTGAAGATCCAAAGCTATTTGTGGTCAAAAAAGGCAATGTCACTGAGCAAGAGCTGCTTGATTTTGGTAAAAAGCAACTGACCGGCTACAAACGTCCGCGTTATATCCAATTCGTTGATGAATTACCAAAATCAAACGTCGGTAAAATCCTACGTAAAGAATTGCGTAAGATGGAAGGTTTAGAATAAAGTTAACGCTAAACCTTGCTAAAGCAGCGGCGTAATAGCTTGAGAGAATCTTGCTATTGCGCCGCTGCCACGTTAGGATATCGTCATATTTACGTCTGCGAGCACATCCGTTGATGTAACGACGAACTTGTTATTGTATAACTCTCTATAACCATAACTCTGCTTTTACAACATCGTACTAGGAAATTTTATGCGTCTTGACAACCGTGAGCTTAACCAACTTCGCTCAATCAGCTTTGAGCGCCATTACACTAAGCATGCCGAAGGGTCAGTATTGGTCAGCTTTGGCGACACCAAAGTATTATGTACTGCGAGCGTTGAGTCGGGCGTACCGCGCTGGCTTAAAGGTAAAGGCAAAGGCTGGATTACCGCAGAATACGGTATGTTGCCACGTGCGACCAATACCCGTAATCAGCGTGAAGCCGCACGCGGTAAGCAATCAGGTCGTACGCAAGAAATCCAGCGTTTAATCGGTCGTAGTTTACGGGCGATGATTGATTTAAGTAAGCTTGGCGAAAATACCATTTATCTAGATTGCGATGTATTGCAAGCAGATGGCGGCACGCGTACCGCTAGTGTGACCGGTGCAGCTATTGCCCTTATCGATGCGCTAGAAAGCTTACAAAAAACCAAAAAGCTCAAAGCCGATCCATTAATTGGTTTGGTCGCTGCGGTATCGGTTGGTATGAAAGATGGCGAAGCCTATCTTGATTTAAATTACGAAGAAGATGCCAGCTGCGATACCGACTTAAACGTGGTGATGACGCAAAAGGGCGAATTTATCGAGCTGCAAGGGACGGCAGAAGAAAAGCCATTTACCCGCGCGCAAGCAGACGATATGCTGATTCTTGCGGAAAAAGGTATTGCTGAGCTGATTGCTATGCAAAAAACAGCACTAGGTTGGTAAATCTCTAAACGTTCTTTTATGACTTTTTATTTAAACTTTTAACCATTCACTGCTTTTGAACAGGTAATCGCGCATGCTAAAGCTGACTGATGACGGCGCCAAAATCACCTTACAAGGTCAGTCGCCAGCGGCTGACAATGGGCTATTTTGGTTTGGCTTCGCATTACTGGTTGGGGCAGTGGCGGTTGCTTTGGCCATGAGTCTATTGCCTGAGCGCTTGGCTATTGGCGCTTTGGCCTTATTGATTATTGGTAGTTTTATTTTTAATCGGCAACGCTTGAAGCATAAACAAGCCATGAGCGGTATTATTAGTAGCGGCGTATTGTGGGTGCGTGATGGCGAGTTGGTGCATGATAATCAAGGCAAACGTGAGCATATTCATCTGACCGATGGCGATAAAATTACTCTGATTGGTGAACAGCTACAGATTGTCGATTGTGACGACATACGTAAATATCTGATTGGCGGTTTTGACAATATCCAAGAAGCTAACGCGGCCAAAGCCATTTTACAAGGTCAACCGCTGAGCAAACGCCATGCCAATATTAAGATGAGCAACGATTAGATTGTCGATTGGTTTTAGTCTGTTCATTCTGTGAGTTGTATTTAACATAGCTTATAGCTGATTCAATTGAAAAAGAATTTAGTGCTGCTGGAAAATTTTTTGCCAAGCCTCTGGAGCGCAAAGCAGACAGCAAGCGAGCAAAATTTGTTCCAGCAGAACGCTATGTTGAATATACCCTTTTCATATTGAACTGATGATATTATCTTTCCTAAATCTCTGCCTTCATCTCTAAAACTCCTATCTCGTTTTACCGTTTATCCTTAATATCATACCTTTTATCGCTTATCTCCAAGCAATAAGACTTGCAGATTCCTGTGCAAATGGTTTATAAATAGGATTGAAAAATCTTATCTTACTTATCGTTAATACGCTTATTGATACTGAGCATTGATAGCCGTTTATTAATATTAGATTGAGTCGGCTAATCAATAATATGTTGACAAGGAGTTAGTCATGTCGCGTTTGTCCCTTTGGTCAATCACAACGTCGTGCAGTGCCTTATTATTTACCTTTGCTGCGGCCGGTCAGGTTCATGCCGATAGTATGAGCGCCTTGATTGCGCAAAAATCTGTCCAACCTGATTATAGCGCCCGTTATACCCCAACGTATTCAGCGGTTCCTTCGGCCAAAATTAGCACACGCTCTACCATTCAACGTGCTGGCAATGCCACTAGCTATCGCTCGAATTCGAGCAACGCGCAACCAAGCTATTCTAGTAATAGCTCTTCTAATAACAGCTACTCTAATAACTCCTATTCTAATCAAAATGCTTACATCGGTAATGCCCAAAGCAATTACCGTTATCCTGAAGTACAACGCCAAGCACCATCTGTTCTGCCCGCATTTTTATCTGGCAATTATGATAATGTCGATAGCGAATATTTACCGCTGCTAAGCAATGCTGAAACCCAAAGCAGTCGGGCGGCGCGCGAAGTGATTAGCACCGCGCGCAAGATGGCGTTAAATGAGCGTACGATTATTAAAGGTGGCTGCTGGGACTATCTCAATGCGGTGTTTAATCGAGCAGGGGTGAGCCGCGATACCATTCATAAAGGCACTTATGGTCAAGGTCCTTATGCCAGTAGCAACGAGATAGAAGTCGGCGATTGGCTGTATTATATCAATCATGGTTACAATGGCGTCGAGCATAGCGGACTGTTTGTTGGCTGGGTCGATGAGCGCGCCAAGCAAGCATTAATACTCAGCTATGCCGGTGAAAATCGCCGTGAGCCTGCGCGCTACCGTGTCTATGATTTAAGCAATGTCTATCAAATCATGCGACCAAACGTTTAATGTCATTTATTCAGCTTACTTGAGAGATAAAAAAGCGTCCGTCACTTGTTAGAGTAACGGACGCTTTTTTGTGGATTTTAGACTCAAGATAAAAATACTTTTAAGGTAAATAAGCTTTATTGTTAGCTGTTTTTAAAAGGGCTTTACCACCGCTAAAATCACAATAAAGATTAACGCAAATACTGGCACCTCATTAAACCAGCGCCAAAATTTATGCGATTTATAATGCGGATTATCAATGAGCTTTTTACGATAAAATCCGCAAGCCCCATGATAACCAGAAAGTAGCACCACCAATAATAATTTTACGTGTAGCCAGCCTTGGGTTTTATAAACATCCCAGCCCATGCCCAACATCCATAAACCAAACAACCAGGTGGCTATCATCGATGGTGTCATGATACCGCGATAGAGCTTGCGCTCCATAATGGCAAAGCGCTCGTGGCTGATGCTATCGTCGCTCATCGCATGATAAACGAATAGGCGCGGCAAATAAAATATCGCCGCAAACCAGCACACCATAGAGATAATGTGTGCCGCTTTAATCCAATTGAAATAATCTGCCATCATATTCTCTCTTACGATTTGATATTTTATGCGCAATTTCTTGATTCATAATGTCGGCAAGCTTAGCGCAGATTACGCGATAATGGTAGCGGCACGCATGGCATTTACTCTGCTAAGACAACTTGCGACTGATGACCACTCATGGCGTCAAGCACCGGTACTTGCTTTGGTGCTCGTGGCGCGGCAAATTGCTTGGTTAACCCAAGCTCGCGCATCAGTCTATCGTCACCTGACTGGCTGGCATTGCCCGTGGTCAGTAGCTTATCACCATAAAAGAATGAATTTGCCCCTGCCATAAATGCTAGTGCTTGCTCAGAGTCAGATAAACTTTCGCGTCCAGCAGATAGACGTACATAGCTGCTTGGGCAGCAAATACGTGTCACGGCAATTGTCCGTATCCATTCAAGGACTGGCAGCTGACCTTCTGTTAAAACCTTATCACCGATCGGTGTACCTTGAATAGGAACCAATAGATTGACCGGAATAGACTCGGGCGCTTTGGGCATTTTCAGCAGCTCATGTACCCAATCGATGCGGTCATCACGGCTTTCGCCCATACCGACGATGTTGCCACTACAAACATTGATACCTGAATTGCGTACGTTTGCAATAGTATCTAGACGCTCATCATAGCTGCGGGTACTGACTACTTGCTGGTAGTAACTTCTTGAGGTATCGAGATTATGATTGTAATAATCTAAACCTGCATCTGCCAATTGTGCTGCTTGATCCGTATCTAGCATGCCAAGGGTCATACAGGTTTCAAGCCCCAATGCTTTGACTTCTTTGACCAGTTCGACCACATAAGGCATGTCTTTGGCGCTCGGGTGTTTCCACGCTGCACCCATACAAAAACGCGATGAGCCTGTGGCTTTGGCACGTTTGGCGGCGGCAATGACCTTATCGACCTCGATACGTTTTTCTGCTTGTAACTTAGTGGTATCGCGGTGGTGACCAGACTGGGAGCAATAACCGCAATCTTCAGGACAGTTACCGGTCTTGATAGATAGCAAGGTGCTGATTTGTACTTCATTGGCGGTAAAGTGTTGGCGGTGGATCGTCTGTGCGTGGAGTAATAAATCCATCAACGGCAATTCAAACAACTGAGCAATCTGTTCACGGCTGTGTTTACTGGCTGTTTGTTGCTTGGTATTAGTCGCGTCTGTTGCTAATGTCGCTAGAAAATCATGGGACGCGTTTTTATTATTAAGTGCCGTATCAGTGTGGTTATGATTATGATTATGAATATTGGCATTCGGTTCTGAGATGTTAAGCAATCCTGCCATGAGATAAATCCTTTTATAACGGTATTTAGAAGTATTAGATAAATTAATAGCTATTAGTTAAATGAAGAACAATTAAATAACCTTGGATGTTTTGCCCATGCTAAAGTTAAAACGATAAAATCTAGGCAATAAAAAAGGTTGCCGTATAGTATACCGCAACCTTTTTATAAAATCAGAATAGTGCTAAGTAGCTCGTTAAAGGTTAGTCAGCTACTTAATTAGGTGACGCAATTATTTACCCAACTTGTGCTTAGCAACGCCGATCCAATGGTTGGCAAACTTCTGCGCTTTATAAGCATAAGGTTTGGCTTGCTGGATGTAAGGTTTGCACTGTTCTGGAACGGCTGGCACGATGTGTTTGGCAAGCTTATTGAACCACATCATTAGGCTATAGTCGCCCTCAATGCTTAGATTGCCTTCTTGTACAGCAGTCATAAACGCAGGAAGACTGCCTTTGGTCAACAGCTTAACGCCGGTCATTGAGTCTTTGAAGTTAATCGTCAAATCGGCTTCTTTAGCATGACCACTATGTTGGCTAAATGTACCATTATCAAAGCTATAATAACGCGCCACATCAGCTTCAGTGCTGGCAAGCTCGATGGTTACTTTACGGTCAGCAAACAGCGCTTTGACGTCTTCGTTATCGCTATCAGCCAACATCGATAAACGGTAACCAATCACCGCCAATAAAACATCTAATGGATCAGACTTAATATCTAATACAGGAACAGTAAACATAATCGAACTCCTAAAGAATGAGACGCAAAATAATGCGTACTTTATAACAATTTTTGCGACAAATATATAATTAGATTATAAACGATTGAACGAATGATAGGTTTCAATTCTTTAGGAGTTACGTAGAGAGCCTTAAGTATCTTGTAACATTCGATGACGGTAGTATGATTGGGCAAAATTAGTGAATGACTGAATTACCGAATTACCGAATTACCGAATTACTGAATTACTGAATTACTGAAAGCGTGGTTGATAGTCATCATCATAGACGGGCGTATGTTCAATATAGCGGGCGGCTTGCAGCTCACGTTGCTCATGCACAGTGCGACTGACGTCTTCGTAACGCAATGCTCTATAAAGTACCCAAGCAACCAAAGGTAGCCAGCTGATACCCATAGCAACCACATAATTGTGCCATTCTGACAATACCAACCAATAGCTTAATAAACTGTGAATGGCTTCAACCGCCAACCAATAGGCCATGCCACCGAACAGATACCATAGCAACCAACGCTGCGACGATAAGGCAAGCGCCAGTAGCAAGCCTAGCAGCAGACCAGTACCCAGTATGGCGCCAGCGCCCCATGTTTCACTCGCAAAAGTAGAAAATATTGTTAATAACATTGTTCATCTCGCTCTTCATCAGGTGAATTCCAACACGGTCATTATGGAAGTTTGTGACCTAAAGCTAAAGAGGCTAGCGACGACTTTGCGACAACAGCTGACGTTTGATTTTTTTAAACGATATTAAGGAAATACTGTGCAAATTCTGCCATTATTGCCAAGAAAATTACCAACAAAAAAGCACCACAATTATGGGCGCTTTTTTGGAATTAAAGTGTTTTTTGAGGTCTATTTAACTTTAAGGACGAACGCCGCGGCGCCCCCACCATGATAGAGCGGTTACCAACACGGCTCCTAACACCATCAAGCCTAACGTAGTTAGCCAATGAGCACCAGTAGGATACTGCCATGGCATGACATTGTTGATGGCATCGCTATTTAACGTACCGAGCGCATCGGTTTTCCATGGCCATACTTTCACCAGCGAGCCGGCGATAAAGCCTGTTAGCAAGGCAAGGGTTGCTTGATAGTAGCGTGATAGCAGCCATTTGAGCATACGGGTAAATAATAATAACCCCGTTGCCATACCGGCAATGACGGTAAAAATAATACTAAAGTTTAGCGTATGGACCGCTTCGAGTATCGAATCATAAGCGCCCATTAACAATAGGATAAAGGACCCTGAGATACCGGGTAATATCATCGCACAAATGGCAATCGCGCCCGCAATGAACAAATAAGGTAAGCTTGGTGCCGTGGTCAATAACGGCAAGCTACTAATAACGACCGCGCTACCAGCCCCCAGCAAAAATAATGCGACCCGTCCTATATTCCAGCGCGTAATTTCAGTTAATAAAATAAAGACAGTGGCGACTACCAAACCAAAAAAGAACGACCAAATCAGTAAAGGCTGATTGTCCAATAAATGCTTAATAAGTCCGGCTAAAGTAGCAAAACTGGTGGCGATACCAAGTAATAAACACACTAAAAAAGTAGCATCGACCTGTCGCCATACTGCAATGAAACCTTTAAGCCCGCCTTGTTGGCGAAATATCTGCCATAGATTGGGACCGACGCTACTTAAGGCATTAATTAAGCGCTCATAAATCCCCGCAATCAAGGCAATAGTACCGCCAGAAACACCGGGTACAATATCTGCCGCACCCATCGCAATACCTTTGACATAAACACCCAGTAACTGTTTTGGAGTGTCGTGATAAATAGGCGAGCTTTTTTTAATTAAATGCTCATTATCTAGATTATGGGAAGATGACGGCGCATCTGGCCGCGGTGATTGTGATGCCGTCATGGACATTCCTTTCTTATTTAACAGGATAAAAGTGAGATAAATAGGATAAAAGAGATATAGATATATAAAGGCTTCAACCATAAAGCCTTCAATTATAAAAGCTAGGTCAAAGACAAATCCTTAACCTAGCTTATTTTTAGAGTAGTTAAGCGTTATTTTGTACGTACAAAGGCTGGATAGCCAAGCGCATAAAGCACGCCTTCAAGCCCTGTGACATTGACCGCGGCGTCTGCACGCGCTTGGACGATGGGCTTGGCATTAAACGCCACACCCAAATCTGCCAGAGCCATCATCGGTAAGTCATTAGCGCCATCACCGACGCAGACCACTTGCGACATATCAATGCCTAAGCGCTCAGCGGTATGCTCAGCAATCGCCGCTTTTTTCGCGCCATTAATAATCGGTAGTTGCACATGACCGGTGACTTCGCCATCTTCGATATCTAGCGCATTGGCATGTACTTCATCGATGCCCAGCTGCTCAGCGATATAACGGGCAAAATAGGTAAAGCCGCCTGAAACCAAGACCGTATGATAACCCAAGACTTTAAGCGCACTGATAGTCGTGCGCGCACCTGTCGACAAGGTCAAACGGCTGCAAATATCATCGAGCACGCTGGTTGGAATACCTTTTAATAAGGCCACGCGCTGAGCAAAAGATTCGTCAAAATCCATTTCACCGCGCATCGCCGCTTCGGTAATGGTTTCGACTTGCTCACCGATACCAGCGGTTTTTGCCAGCTCAACGATGACTTCTTGCTCAATCAACGTAGAGTCCATATCGAAACAGGCAAGCTTATGGGTACGTAACATATGGCCGAGCGATAAGATATGACAATCAACAACATCTAAATGCTCGCCCGCGATTGCGCTTTGCGAGTTTTTATAGTCTTCGGCTAAGTCATGACGTAGACGCGTGGTCAATTGGTCATCGATAATGTGCGCTGCTGCTGTCTTTTTAGCCGGGTGCATCAGCGTATCGGTGACTGGCACCAGCAAATAGCGGAACACTTGCACATCAATAAACGAGTGCTTGGCAAATGGCTGCGTAGTGTCTATATCAGCAATCTCAACATCGACAAAATTGGCATCGGCATCTTCTGCTACGGTGACCAAATGCCAGTTTGGCTGCTCATCCACCCATGATTGCACATATTGATGGATATCGAGCGAGGATACATGCGTAGGCAATACCACAATCAACGCAAAAATAGGCAAGGATTGCAGCGCATCAAAATCATGCAGATTAGTACCCGCAGGCAATAATGACGCTACAGAATCGACGGCTTGTTGCCATGCTTTGCTGTCTTTTGGTAACGAGTAAGATGTATTTTTTTGCATCGCTCAATTGTCCCTTGTATGCTGATATAAGATTAGGAATAATAACAGTTTTACTGGGCAGCGCCTATAGATGAGGTACAAAGTCTCACAGTCAGATAAAAATGCTTGGTATGAGCAAAAATCGCCATTGAATAAAAGAAAATTCTTACAATAAATTTATGATATTAGCTGACGCCATAACCATTAGTATGGTGATATAGTAGAGAAAATAAACGGGGATTTGTCGATGTGCGCGTGGGCCAAACATACTTGCACAACAAATCTCATGTACGATAGTCAGGTCTCGTAAATGACATTTGATTAAATATTATTTAGTGAGTAGCTGCGGTAGTAAATTGAGCCAAAGTAAATATAAAAAAGATAGCTGCATACTCTTCCAGAAAATGAGCCATAGCCTCGTTTTTTAATTCCATTTATCCAAAAAAGTTTAACATATCATGACGTATTTAGCGCCGCGGCAAGGGTTATTTGCCATTATTCTTCTGGTTAGTTTTTGTTTGCAGACCCTATTATTGGTCATCAGTACCGATCAGCAGCTGAGCAATAGCCGTGCCCAAAAGGGCGAGCAAATGGTCGCCCAGCTTATTGATGAAGCGCGCTTGTCTTTAGAAAATAAAGACCGCGTCAGCCTCAGCGTCATAGCCAATCGCTATACCAGTGAGCAGGACGTGACCCGCATACTGATTAAAGACAATAATGGTGATGTCTTGGTGCCGGTCGGTAATGCGCCGATGCAGCAGGGTGATACCATTAGCCAAATCGCCACCAAAGGCGATGCGGTCATCGGTAGTGTGGCCTTGACGCTAAAAGATATTAGCAAGGGTGAGATTATCGCCATGCAATGGCCGTTTGTCATTGGCTCGATGTTGCTGCATTTATTGTTATGGCTGATATATGGTTATATTGCGCGCCCAAGTAGAGAGCAAATCAATGCGCTAAGCCGTGATATCCAAGACTTGCATCGCGAGCAGTATCGACAACTTGATCAACGTGAATTTGAGCGCGGTTATGAGCGCAACCTTAATCGTGAAAGCGAATCAGACAGTGAGCTTAACCTTGGATATGCCTCTAACTCAACTGGTTTCGATAGCGCGATTAAAGAAACCGCTCACGATACCAGTAGCAAAAAACCGCATACTCGAAAATTAAACATTCATAGTGCGGTAAATCAGTATGTCAGAGGGCAACAAGGTCAGGATACCGCGCTGAACACTGATGACAATAATAATGGTAATGAGGGCAATAATGGCAATGACGCTGAAAACTATACGGTAAATAGTGCGGGCAGTAATAATACGGACAGCACACAAGACGAAATAGCGGCTAGTCATGAGAATGGCAGTAGCCATAAATCTGCTAGTGCTGCGCGCTTGTCGGCTACGCGTCCATTCGATAGTGTCAGCGTTCAGATTGTCTTTCACGATGAGTTCAACATGCTTGAGCGCCTAGCGCCATCGCAGCGCCTGCCTTATTTGGCCTTATGTACCCAATTATTGAACCAAGCAGTGAATGAGCTACTTAAGCAGCCATTGTTGCTTGGGGTCAGCGCACTTAATGAGCCACACTTTGATGAAAGCGGCGCTTATGTGATGCTAAAAGCAGACAACAGCCACGCCAAAGTCGCGTTGGCAGGTGTGATGCTTGGCAAACTGTATTTGATGCTGAATAAAATCATTCATGATAAGCATGTCGAGCTATCAAGATTTGCCTTACCAGCAAAAGCGGGGGTGAGTGATAATGCGCAAGTCGAGGCAATGAGCCATCTGTTAGATAGCGTGGGTAAAAAGGAGCAAATGCTTATTTTGCTACCCAATGCTGGCCTTAAACAAATCAGCCATCATGTACAAGTACAAAGCATCATGCGCCCAACCACCGTTTATGAGCGCGAATGTGCGATATTCGATGGCGGCAATGATGCCATGATTCAGCGTTTAGCCGATGTGCGCAATGCAGTATTAATGATTGAAGAGGCAGAAGAGCAAGAGTGAATCGTAGCGTTAGATACAGGTGAGCCTCTACAATTGCCTGTGCGATAAGCGTTTGCGCAGGCTTTAACTTTGTACGTGATGCTATGATAGTGATAAAAAGGATTGACAACACTCAATAGAGACTTTATAAGGCATATATATATTCATGTATTTTTAATACCCTTGCCGAAAAATGATAGGAGTTTGTCATGAGTGACGCTGATATTGATGACGATTTTGATGATGATTTTGTAGATGATGATGATGCAAAGATGGTGGAAGAGGCCGAAACAAGTGTGCGTACACGCTTAAGCAGCCTAGAGAAACGCCGTTTGATCGATAATTTGCTAGAAGAAAAACGTTTGGCCAAAGAGCTAAAAGACGATCTTGATGACATCGATAATTTTGATGAAGATGGTGATGACTGGGATGATGACGATCTCTAAATCGTCATGCCCATTATCGGGTTGCAGCTGCCGTTTAACGGATAAGAAAAATGGCTTGGTTCCGTGATTTTTAGCCGAAAGTTGTTAACTGATTAAACCGATTGACAAGCTTAAAATCCTGCTGTCGAATGCATTGTGCTAAGCTGGTTGTTAGGTGTTTTTAATAATATTGCTCAATACTGTTTTTAAGATGAGGGTTCTTAGTATTATTATTCTAAGTACTTTTATTCTTAATATTGTTATTCTCAATGCTATTGGGCTATTAAAAATAACGCGGCAATCAGCGATCTTTAATAGACATGTTTTATAAAAATGCTTTGGACAGGTTTTATGCGTTCAGACAGTTTTTGTTGTTGTCTACCTTGATTTTTAGCTTTCCCGCCTTTTATATTTCTTGTATTTCATAACTTATTTATTGCGCCTGACGTAATCTATCCTCCAAGGACTATCACACTATGAATAACCCACTCAGTTTCGATGAATTATTAGACTATTTGGACAATGAAGAAAGCGCGTTTGTGCTCGATAGTGTTGCCACCCATGGTTTTTTGACCGCGACTGTCATTGGCCGTCCGTTGCCAAATTGGATAGAAGCATTGTTTGAAGGTCATGTCAGTGAAATTCCAGAAAATGTTATCGACGGTATCCAGCGCTGGCGCGAATCGATTATGGCGGAACTAAAAAACGAGACGCCGATTGAGCTACCATTTGGTGAAGATGCCGGTAACGAAGAAGTGGCGGTCGATTTTTCAGATGAGTCAGATATCGTAGCTTGGTCGATTGGCTTTGTTGATGCGATGTATGGCGATGAAGCCAGTGATTGGTTTGAAGATGAAGAAACTGCAGAAGATGTGGCGGTCTTAACCTTACCGATGATTGTACTCAGTGGCATCGATGATGAAGATCCTGAGCTTGCGCAAATGCGTGCCGATGAAGATAAAATGGCGCAAATGGCCAATAGCATCGAAGGTAATTTGACTGAGCTGTTTTTATTGTTCCATACTAACGACTAGAGCCGTTTGTATATAAATAGACAGTGTTTATTAAGTATCATTATCAAAATAAATGCTGTCTATAAATTAATACTGTCGATAAGCATTCTTCCTTACTATTTGCTGAATCTCTAACTATTCATTGAACTCCCTATAAGTCACCGATAAGGCTGTACTATGACTGTGCAACTCTCCAATCTTGAGCACTTACCCAATTATCAGATTACCGAGCGCTTAGATGTCGTATATGGCAGTACCGTGCGCTCAAAGCATGTCGGTAAGGACTTGTTTGCTGGGCTGAAAAACATCGTCGGCGGTGAGTTGACGGCTTATACCGAGCTGTTAGAAGAATCACGTCAAGAAGCGATCGATCGTATGGTGGTTAAGGCAGAAGCTTTGGGCGCTGATGCGGTCGTGGGCCTGCGTTTTTCAACCTCTAGCATTGCCCAAGGTGCATCAGAGCTGTTTGTCTATGGTACAGCGGTCAAAGCCGTCCCGCTGCCGCAGCAGCCAATCTCGACTCATGGTCCTCAATCGCATCAGCCACCGAGCAATCACTCTGGTCATACGGATTTCGATAGTCACAATAACGATCAGAGTCACAGCCAACCAGCGCCTCAGTCGCCAAGCACCGCTGCTGATGATTTGCCACGTTTCAACCCTTTTGGTTAATAAACCATAAAAAGCGGCAACGCTTTTTGATGACACGAGACGTCCGATGAATAACTCTCTTACCCAAATGCTGATGAACTACGCGCCGCTTATCGTCCTGTTTGTGTTGGGCTGGTTTTTTGGGGCGCGGCATGAGCGGCAGCATTTGGCACAACTAAGAGTCGCAGAGCAAGAACTCAGTCATATTATCGTCTCAAGTGAGCGCTTTTATGTGCCAAAACTTTCTGCGGATACTGAGTGCCAGTTGGTCATGGGCAGCGTGGTGATTGCACAAGATTATTTTAAAATGGTCGTAGCGCGCATCTTAAGTATCTTTGGCAAAAATCTGACCACTTATGAAACCTTGCTTGACCGCGCCCGCCGTGAAGCATTGGTACGTATGCGCACACAAGCGCAGGCGCAAGGTTATAACCATATCTATGGTTTACGTCTTGAAGTGAGTAATATCAATCAGTTGGGCAGCATGGTCGAAGCCATTGCCTATGGTACGGCAGTGCTTAGTACTGAGAATTCTACTAAAGCGTCTACTGACGCTTCCATCACTATGCCGACCAAAACCTCCATCAACATTTCCAAAATATAACTTCTTATACCGTCATAGCTATTTAACTAAAAGTAGTATTTAGCGCTAATTCTCTAAAATTACCCCGTAAACGCCCCCGTTTAAACCTCTGTTATTCCTACTCAATCTCTATATGCCGCATTTGACTGGTGAGTCGTTGAATAAAACAGCTAAACCTGACTTTTGACCTATATACTCCCTTTATTAATTCTTAATTATTGTTGATAGTTAGCAATAACATTGCTATGAAAGATGCTATAAAAAATCGTTCAAAATGAAAGTCGTTTAAAACGGGTGATGTTTGTTCTCTATAACCATTAGCAAGGATTGCTAATCAGGCATCATTTAATCATTATAAATTGACCTAGCAATAGGTCTTATCTACAGGGATGTAGTTCATGGAAAGTCTGGCTCTAGTCACCTTAATAAATACCGTTGTTATTCCTATTTGCTTGTTTTTAATCATGATGGGTATGGGTTTGACCCTGATTACCAATGATTTTAAACGGGTATTAAAATACCCAAAAGCTGTCGGTATAGGCTTAACCAATCAGCTGATACTGTTGCCAATCATTGGTTTTGCCCTAGCTAATATCATGCCATTACGCCCAGAATACGCTGTTGGGGTTATGCTCCTCGTTCTGTGTCCGGGCGGCACTACCTCAAACTTATTTACCTATTTGGCTAAAGGGGATGTGGCGCTGTCGGTGACGATGACAGCGATTGCCAGCGTTATTACCGTATTTACCATTCCAATTGTGCTGAGCTTTTCATTGATTTATTTTATGGGCAGCGGTAGTGAGTTTGAATTACCGGTAGTAAAAACCGTGCTTACCTTGGTGGTGCTGACGATTGTGCCTATTAGTATCGGAATGCTGATTAAACGCTACGCCCCAAAAGTTGCCGATCGCTCACAAGTCTATGTGTCTCGATTTGGGGTGATATTTTTAACGTTTTTAGTGCTTTTTTTGGGTTATGTGCAACGCGATATCATTGTCGACGCCTTTATCGCGACCGGCCCTGTATCGGTATTATTAAACGTCTCAACCATGGCGCTCGGTTATTATAGTAGCAAATGGTTCGGCCTTAACTTAGCGCAAAGAACTTCGGTGACGCTAGAGGTCGGTTTACAAAACAGTACCTTGTCGATATTTATGGCATTAACGCTATTATCTAATTATGACATGTCGATGATGCCCGCCATTTATACCTTGGTAATGTTCCTAACGGCAGGGATTTTGGTGCGTATATTTAGCGCTCGGCACAATAAGCTGAGAAAGTCTGAGATAGAAAGTAGTGTGTTGGCAGCGCGTATGCTGTAAACGGGAATGTGTGGTTTATCATAATTAAGCACTCACAATTGCTCGATTATCATTTTTTAGTTATAAAGCTGCATAACCGCTTTCGATATAGTCAGTGCTAAATAAAATAAGTACAAATGTTATAACGGGCTACTGGGGTAAATTTTCCATGCTTGCTGTGTGCTTTGCACCCTCGAGGCGGCGTAAAATTTATCCCAGCTGCCCTGTACTATTTTTAAATGGAATTTATTATAGTTAACGTCGGTTATGGAGCTTTAGCGTGAGATTTAAAAATACCGTGCTGATTATCTCTAGTAAGGTCCACGGATATTGTTTTTTTCCTCTAACTTATCCTTAGCTGTTTTTTCCTTTACTTTGGCTAATTCAAATAGGAAGGTACGGTTTTTAAGTATCGCGACAAATACCACTCCGCCGACGGTATTGCCTATCAACACCACGGCTAAAAATAGCAAATAACGCCCCAAGCTGACGGTATTGCCATAGAGCAAGGCTGAAAAGATTTCGATATTGCCGACGATACTATGATGCAAACCCAAAAAGCCGATACTGCCAGTAATAAGCGTCACCAAGACGATGCGGCTGAGGGTATCGCGCGCTGAGGTCACAAGCCACGCGGTGACGCCCATCATCCAGCCTGCTGAGATGGCGCTGCCGAATATCACCCACCATCTAAACCCTAAGATATGCTCGGCATAAGTATCAATGTCGCTGACGCTAAATAGCTGCATATTTAAACCTAAACCTATCATCAACGCCGCAAATAAACAGCCGCCAACGACGTTACCGGCGATGACGATGCCCCACAGGCGTAGCAGCTTATTGAGCGGTTCGATTTTATTGAGGACGGGTAGGCTTAAGAGTGAGGTTTGTTCGGTAAATAATAATGATTGACCAATGACGACGATAATAAAGCCAATCGGGTAAAGTAGGGAGGCGAGTACCACGGCATAATGGCTCGGTAGCACGCCACTCAAAAGCGCAAAAGCCGATAAAATCATAAAGAAGCTGATGCCAATTTCAAGGCCAGCGGTAAAAGCACTGGTAAATAGCGAGCCAAGCGAGCGCTCAAAAGTTTCTCTGGCATCCATCACTTGCTCAACTAAGATACTGGCATAGCTTTTTGCTTGACTTAAATTGTCATCGTTGGCGAATTTTTTGATGGTTTCTTGGTCTTCTTTGCTAATATCCTCAGAAAAGTCCTCATATTCTAAATTTTCTGTTGCATCGGTGTCGTCTGGCACATCAGCGTTGCTAACGTCCTTGTTGTTAGCACTAGATAGATGGTTAGCGCTCTCATCAATCAAGCGCTTATCATCTATGTTATCAGCTTCAGAGTGGCTGCTATTGCTATAGGTGTGCTCAGTCTCTTGGGACACGGTCGGCTCGCTGTTTATAAGATCATGATTTTAGGATATTGTCTATTCTATAGTAGGACGATAATCTATTATGTTTAGTATTCAGCTAATTGCTGTTATTAATTCTTTATCCTGATTCTTAGTCAAATCTATTCTTTTAATGTAGTGGCGAGAGGTTATGCTAATATTATCCAAATATAGTTCTTGGCAAATCGAGAGGGCAGTGACGGCTAGTCTTCTAAAGCTTGATTTATTATCCGATAATCAAATTGTCGAATACACTCATTACTTACTCGATAATGGATATTATGATGATGCGATGTTATCGATAATTGACGATGACCCTATATATCCAAGAGGCAATAAAGAATCGTTCCAAAGAGCACTTTCTAGTTTAGGTTTTCCAGACATTGATACAGAGCAATCTAAGTGGATTTATACTTACAGGCTCATGAACAATTATGCGATAGCACCAAACAATCACTATGTTTTTGCTAATGAGGCAGTAGGATTTTATTATAAATTTGATGAGTTCTTCAACAATGATAGTCATTTAAAAGAGATAAGTAAGTTCAAGGATTTGCTTTATTATATAGAGGATGCTGGCGACAATTTCTACGTGGGATACATCACGCATGGCTATAATGATCCCGTAACGTTATATCGAATGCAATATCAGTTTTTTCAGCTTTGTCATCAGTGGATGACAGATAATCATCCAAAGATAGAGTCTATTTTCAAAGCGCTATACGCCTAAATTACCTTAGCATCTAACAAAATCTGCCCATCTGCGTTAAAATCACTCTATTAATTATTTTCCCTATTTTTCGATAACTTTGTTTGACCACATTCATTTTTAATAAAAGACCATTCTATTATGAGTACTTCTAATACCCCTGAAAATACCAAGAGCAACCTGACCGAATCTATTCAAGCCGCCTTAAGTCAATTAGAGAACGCCTACAATCCAAGCGATGTCGAAGCAGGCATGTATCAAGGCTGGGAAGACAGTGGTTATTTTAAGCCAAGCTTTGATAAAGATGAGTCGTTCTCTATCGCCTTGCCGCCACCGAACGTCACCGGTTCACTGCATATGGGTCATGGCTTTAATAATGCCATTATGGATGCGCTGACCCGTTATCACCGTATGGATGGTGACAATACGTTGTGGCAACCGGGTACGGATCATGCAGGTATTGCCACCCAAATGGTGGTTGAGCGTCGTTTGGAGGCGCAAGGTATTAAGCGCCGTGATATGACGCGTGAAGACTTTATCGATAAAGTGTGGGAATGGAAAGAAGAGTCGGGCGACAATATCACCCGTCAGATTCGTCGGCTTGGCAGCTCGGTCGATTGGTCGCGTGAACGCTTTACCATGGATGATGGCTTATCGAATGCGGTTAAAGAAGTGTTCGTGCGTCTGTTTGACGATGGTTTGATTTATCGTGGTAAACGCTTGGTCAACTGGGATCCTAAGTTCCAAACGGCGCTATCGGATTTAGAAGTAGAAAACGTCGATGAAAAAGGCAGTTTATGGCATTTCCGCTATCATTTCACTGATAAAGAGTTGCAAACCCAAGAGGGTAAAAACTATCTGGTCGTCGCCACCACGCGCCCTGAAACCTTACTGGGTGACACCGCCGTTGCGGTTAATCCAAAGGATGTGCGTTACGCGCATTTGATTGGCAAAACCATTACCTTGCCAATCACTGGTCGCATTGTGCCTATTGTTGCCGATGATTATGTTGACATCGAATTTGGTACCGGCTGCGTAAAAATCACCCCAGCCCATGACTTTAATGACTATGAACTTGGTCGTCGTCATAACTTGCCATTGATTAATATCCTTGATGAGCGCGCTAAAATTTTGCCAGCGATGGAAGTTTATCCTGATCTGCAAACACGTGAGCCAACATTAGAGACCACGCCAAGTGAGTATGCAGGGCTTGAGCGTTTTGCGGCGCGTAAATTCCTTGTCGAGCAAGCGGGCGAGCAAGGCTGGCTAGAAGATATCGAAGACTACGCGCTCAAAGCCCCGCGTGCTGAGCGTGGCGGTACGATCGTTGAGCCGTGGTTGACCGATCAATGGTATGTAGCAGTAAGTAAGCTTGCCAAGCCTGCGATTGATGCCGTAGAAGATGGTCGTATTGAATTCGTTCCTGCACAATATAAAAACATGTATATGTCGTGGATGACCGACTTGCAGGACTGGTGTATCAGCCGTCAGCTATGGTGGGGACATCGTATCCCTGCATGGTATGACGATGCGACAGGTGAGATTTATGTTGCCCGTGATGAAGCGGAAGTACGCACTAAGTACAATTTAAGCGACGACGTCAAATTGCGCCAAGACGATGACGTGCTTGATACCTGGTTTAGCTCGGGTTTGTGGACGTTTAGTACGCTTGATTGGGCAGACCCTAACGCCGATCCACGCGTGCTTAAAACCTTTCACCCAACCAGCGTGTTGGTCACCGGTTTTGACATCATCTTCTTTTGGGTTGCGCGCATGATCATGATGACCATGCACTTCGTGAAAAACGAAGACGGCACGCCGCAAGTACCGTTTAAGACCGTTTATGTGCATGGTCTGGTACGTGATGGCAATGGTCAAAAAATGTCAAAATCTAAAGGTAACGTCTTAGATCCTATCGATTTGATTGATGGTATCGATTTGGAAACGCTGGTTGAAAAACGCACCAGCAATATGATGAATCCAAAAGATGCGGCGAAAATTGAAAAGCAAACGCGTAAAGAGTTCCCAGAAGGTATCCCAGCCTACGGTACCGATGCGCTGCGCTTTACCTTTACCTCCCTTGCTAGTACTGGTCGCGATATCAACTTTGATCTAAAGCGTGTCGAGGGCTATCGTAACTTCTGTAATAAAATCTGGAACGCCAGCCGCTTTGTACTGATGAATTGTGTCGATAAAGAAGGCAATGCGCAAGCGATTGACCAAGCGGCCAACGTGGATGTTTGGGAATTGCCAGAAAAATGGATCATGAGTCGTCTAAACTCGACGATTAGTAATATCCATCAGCATTTTGCTCAGTATCGTCTCGATATGGTCAGTCATGATATTTATGAGTTTATCTGGAATGAATACTGTGATTGGTATGTTGAGCTTGCCAAAGCCAGCCTCAATGATGACTCGGTATCAAGCGAGCGTAAAGCGCAAATCCGCTATGTATTGCTGCACGTGTTAGAGACTGCGCTACGCTTTAGCCATCCAATCATGCCGTATCTGACCGAGCAAATCTGGCAGACGGTTGCGCCGCTACTGGGTCGTAAGAATACCGACAGCATCGTCGTTGCTGATTATCCACAAACCGATAATGCAAAAATCAGTGAGCAAACTGAGGCGGATATGGCGTGGCTACAGGAGCTAATCGCCAGCGTCCGTAATATCCGCGGTGAGATGAAACTCGGTAATGCGGTACGCTTGCCAGTGCTACTGCAAAATATCTCTAGCGACGAAGATGCGCGTCTATCACGTATCAAAAACCAGTTTAAAGCGCTTGCCAAAGTTGAGAGCTTAGAGATACTAAAAGAAGGTGATGAAGTGCCATTATCGTCATCAAGTATGGTCGGTCAGCTACGCGTGCTTGTGCCAATGAAAGGGCTGATTGATCCAACGGCTGAGCTGGCACGCTTAGGTAAGTCATATGATAAGTTGAAAGGTCAATCCGAAGGTATCGCACGTAAGCTCGGTAATGAAGGCTTCGTCAGTAAAGCGCCTATAGAAGTGGTCGATGCTGAAAAAGCTAAGTTGGCTGAGTTAGAAGGGCAGTTGACGGCGATGACAGCGCAGATGGAAGAATTGAAGGCGTTGTAAATAAAGCGTAAATATCTATAGTAATAAAAGACGCTGTCACAATTGTGATGGCGTTTTTTTATCTCTGGACTATTGCTTAATTTTTCTGATTTTATGATATAACTGATGGCTAGCGAAATAAACAGCAGAGCTAATTATGAAAACTGATGACATCATACAATCCATAAAAAATGAAACATTCGCTGATAAAGAAATTATTCCTAGCGAAATAAAAGACTATGAGATAATGAATATCCCTGATATGAGTGTTCTTAGAGGAATAGCTAAATATCGTGATAAGTTTGAAGTTTTAAGACAGACTGAGACTTGGTCAAACAATGGTGTACGACAATTAGTTTTAGGGTCAATGGACAAGTTCATCACCTTTTTAAAATATATAGATAACGGTGCTTGTCGATGTATCAAGTATCAATATATTAAGCCAGATCCTGAGAAAGAAGAAAGTTTAGGATTGGTTAATTTATTAGTAAAAGTGCAACATGAGCGTCCCTTTGAAGCAAGCTATGAGTGTAAATGCACTATCTGCCGCACTATATTCATATGTCATTCAGGCGAAGAAAGGTTCGGGATAGGATATTCTTGGCGCAGAAAAATCAGTTAAAATAGTCAAAGGAAAGACACCATGCATACGACTAAATTTCTTACCTTAAGCCTCTTAATAGCAAGTTTAACTGCTTGCGTCTCTTTACCGACTAATGAAGACACTTTAACAAATGCCGATCTTATTCGAGCTGCTCAGCAAAAAGAGTCGGCACCAACCGAAGGCGCGCAGCAGTGGGTCATTGGCGTGCATAACGGTATCGAAGTGGTCAAATCCTTTCAATGTTCAGACCTCTGTCCGCAGAATACCTTGCGCGTGATTTATTATGACGTACCTGCCGATGCCACTTGTGAGAGTGTTGGCGGCGTGACCAAATGCATATTAGTACCCATCGCCATTACCGTGATGCCAAAAAAATACTGCTTTCCAAAGGCAATCGCTGATTACTGGGAAAGCTATCCTGCCAAATCGTAGTGAATAACGATCTACATTTACCTAACTGCTAAACAAACTACGTATCCGTAGCAAAACCGTGCAAAATCAGTCTTGAACCTAGGTTTGAACTTCTTTATCTTTGATAGCTTATATAGGTAGTCCAAACCTAACGACCTAATGTCTAACACTGACTGATAAAACTCCCATGACTCAACCAAAAAAAGCTTTTTACTATCGACCTAAGACCAATCAACATAACAGCCCAACCGTACGTTGGACATTTTTGATACTAGGCTGGGTGTTTTTTGTATTGGGTATCATTGGCATCTTGTTACCAGTGATGCCGACTGCACCTTTTATACTATTAGCAGCGGGTTGCTGGGCGCGTAGCTCACGACGCTTTCATTTTTGGCTGATTAATCACAAATATTTTGGTAAATACGTCCGTGATTGGGAAGATCGCCGCGCCGTACCGCTATATGCGAAGTGGTTGGCAACCATAATGATGACCATATCAACAATAATGTTATTTTTTAACATTCCTGCCGATATGATATGGGTCGCATGGCTGCTAGCCGTTGTCTGTACTAGCGTAGCGGTGTTTTTATTTCGTCTGCCCAATGCTTAAAAATAGGCTAAATAGGGCCAAAAAAGGGTAAATAGTTGCACTTAGTTACACGAAAGGTGAGATAAGGCTTGCGATACTGAACTAACCTCCCTATAATACGACCAAGCTTAAGAGCAGTTCTGCACCAAATCATTACCTCGTAGTATTAGTTATAATCCTTCGTTTTAATATTTATCGTTCAGTAGCTATTTGCAAGCGTTACCGGTCACTAGACCATTAATAAATTAAAAAGTAGGATTATCAATATGTCAGATACTCAAAAAGGTACAGTTAAGTGGTTCAACGAAGCTAAAGGCTTTGGTTTTATCGCTCCAGAAACTGGCGCAGACGTTTTTGCTCATTACAGCGAAATCACTGGTTCAGGCTTCAAAACTTTAGCTGAAGGCCAAGAAGTTGAGTTCACTGTAACTCAAGGTCAAAAAGGTCCACAAGCTCATAACATCGTTGCTATCTAATTTGTCTTTATAGACAACTAGAGCAAGATGAATAAAAAACGAACCTTCGGGTTCGTTTTTTTTCGTCTGTTGTTTATGTTTATCGCTTATGATAAATGCCTTAATAATAAGGCGTTAAGCAAAATCTTAGAACAAAAATGCCTACGACTATGGTGATAGTCGTAGGCATTTTTGGTTTGGTGTTAAGAGTTTGGTGTTTAGTCAGTAACTATTTTAGAGTGAAGCAATCACTATATTAATCAGTCCGCCGCCAATGATAAGCCAAGCAAACATCATTGCGCCTAAGATAAGCGGTTTAACCCCTGCTTGTTTAATGGCGCTTAGGTGCGTGGTTAAACCCAGCGCAAACATTGCCATAGTAAGCAACACATCATCGAGCATGACCATACTACGCTCAAAGCTTGCCGTCATTGGCACCCAAGTATGTAGTAACACGACCAAAATAAAGACAAAGGCAAACCATGGCACTTTGACTTGTTGCACACGCTTCATCAATGACAGTTTTTCACCATTTTTGCTACTACCTGTGGTTAAAGCAAACGATAAAATCAGTAAAAAAGGCGCGAGCATCATCACCCGTATCATTTTAGTGACGACCGCCGTATTCCCAACCTCGGTACTAACAGCATTACCTGCGACCACCACTTGCGCGACTTCATGAATGGTTGAACCGGTATAAATGCCGTATTGCTGAGCATTTAGCCAAGGTTGCAACCAGCCAAGCTGATATAAAAACGGATAGAGCAGCATGGCAATCGTACCAAAGACCACCACGGTGGCGACAGCAATAGTGACTTTATGTGCTTCCGCTTTGACGACCGGCTCTGCGGCAATCACCGCTGCTGCGCCGCAAATACTGGCACCAGCACCAATCAATAACGTCGTCTGCTTATCGACTTTGAGCCATCTAGTGCCTAGCCAATAGGTAAGTAAAAATGTCGAGGTTAATACCAATGCATCCGTCATAACGGCGGGCATACCGACACTAGCAACTTGGGTTAAAGTCAGCTTAAAGCCATAAAAAATAATGGCAAGGCGTAATATTTGACCTTTGGCAAAGTTAACGCCATTGCTAAGTTGTTCAGAAAAATTTGGATATAGCGTATTGCCCAATATAATCCCAAGCAAGATTGCTAGGGTTAAAGAAGATAGCCCAATAATACGCCCGTTCGACCACGTATCTAAGCTCATATTCAGCCATAAACAAAACAAGCTACCAATCAGCACGAAAATCAGCCCCAAAATATGGCGGTTATGCGGAAAGTAGTTATGCATGTTTTGTGCTAAAGCGTTCATGTCGTACGCACCTATTATTTATCATCTATAATCGAAATAAGCATAAGCTTATGAATAGACAGTATAAGTCATGTCGATTTATAATAAAAACAGATTAATAAGATATAAACTATCGATTTTTTAGGTTAAGAAACGATTCTTAGAGTTTAGGCTTTTGGAAATTTATAGGGTGTATAGGATGTCAGAGCCATTATGAAAAAACCCATACAGATGCTGCCGAAGATTACCCTTAAGCAGTTATCGGTGTTTGTCAGTATTTATCAAACTGGCAGTACCAGCCGTGCCAGTGAAGAGCTGCATTTGTCGCAGTCGGCGGTCAGTAGCGCGCTCACTGAGCTGGAGTCAAGGTTGCAGATGCCGCTATTTGAGCGCGTCGGGCGCAGGCTCAATCAGCATCCAAACGCCCATCCTATTTATATACAGGCGCAAGCCATCTTGGGGCAGGCCTTAACTCTCGAGCATTATCATAAGCACCAAGCGGGGCAGATTCATATCGGTGCCAGTACCACTATCGGTAATTATGTGCTGCCGCCGCTGCTTGCCAAGCTATATGCAGCGCTACCGGATGCTCATATCGATATGTATATTGCCAATACCCAAGAGGTAGTCGGCGAGGTTGAGCAATTAAACATTGATATTGCGCTCGTAGAGGGCATGCCACGCCCGACAGATATGAAGGTGATTGAGCAGCGCGCTTGGCGGACCGATAACTTGATGGTCTTTGCTAAGCGTCATAGTAAGTGGCTGACAGACATGAATTATAACGATAAAGAACAATGTTATGAGTTGAGTGCAGAACAATTGGCAATACTGCCGCTGTTGGTACGAGAGGCGGGTTCGGGTACGCGGCAAATTATTGATGAGCAATTATTGCAATATCTGCCGCATGCCGAGATTGTGATGGCGATTCAGCAATCAGAAGCCATTAAACATATGGTAAGCGCCGATATTGGGCTTGGTTGTTTATCGCAGCATGTTATTGAGGGGGAGCTGGCAGCAGAAAAATTGGTGCAGGTAAAAGTAGCGGGTATAGACTTATCACGTACGTGGTGGCTAGTTTGGCATAAAGCCCGCCATCAAAGCCCTATTTGGCAAAGCTTTATTGATATTTTGATAGAAGATTGATTTTAATGGTAAATGTAGAGATTCTAGTGAGAATATTTACTGTTTTAATGAATAATAAAAAAGCGCAATGTCATACAATGCGCTTTTGTTAATGAGATTTTTTAATAGTTTCAAATAACTTAGGAATTACGTTAAGTGTATTCTTAAACTTATTTATTAACCGGTTTGTCCAGTCTCACCACTAAGCTGTCGCAAGGGACATTGGGCAAGATGTTATCTGCCGTCGCGCCACTGAGCCAAGCGGCGATACCATGACGTTCATGACGACCGATGACCAATAAATCAACATCATGCTTATGGCAATAGTTGACGATACCTTCACTGTTAGAGATGGCGGTGGTCACTTCAGAATTGACCGCATGTAAATCGTTACGGTCCAAAAACTGTGCCAGTTTGGCGCGCGCTTCTTGGCAGCGCTCATCATCAATTTCATCATATAAGCTTGAGGCAGGCACCAGCTCATAGCCGAAGCCAACCATAGTATCTTTAACGATATGAAGCACCGATAGCTTGGCGTTAGGACGATTCTCGACGATGCGTTTGGCCTTTTGGGCGACCACATCAGCATCGGACATTAGGTCGGTGACCAATAAAATATGTTCGTAACTCATAGCGTCTTCCTCGTGTCAGATAGTATTTACTATAGCACTCCTACCGAGCGCTGTTAAGTGCTGCTAAGCTATCTTTGTCTATATCTTATAGGGATATTTGTTACGCTTAACAGTAGCTTTTTTAGTGCCTTGCTTGCTTATCTCGTTATTTTGGTACGGGCTGATCGAGTTTTACCACGAGACTGTCGCAAGGTACGTTTGGCAAGATACTGTCGGCGGTTGCTTTGACTAACCAAGCAGCGATACCGCGGCGCTCATGGCGACCGATAATCAGTAAATCGACTTCTTTTTCGCGGCAATAATTGACGATACCTTTACTGTTAGAGATAGCAGCAGTGACCTCGGAGTTGACCGCGTTTATAGTCAGTTCAAAATAAAAGCGATACGTTATAGCTATGTGCGACTGGTATAAATTTTCCTTGCTTGCTGTTATCACAGAGGCTACGAAAAATTCATCCCAGTCGCACTGTATCGATTTTAAATTAATTCTACTATAGCTCATTGCGTGCTAAGAATTGCGCCAATTTAGTGCGTGCTTCTTGCCAGTGTTCGCCATCGAAATCACCTGACAAACTAGACGCAGGCACCAGCTCAAAGCCGAAGCGCACCATATCATCTTCAACGATATGTAAGACAGATAGTCTAGCCTCAGGCGAGCCTGCAAGGATACGTTAGGCTTTTAGGGCAACCTCGTCAGCATCGGACAATAAGTCGGTGACCAGTAAAATATGTTGGTAGCTCATCAGGGGCTCCTAAAATAGTAGTTAACTTTATAGTAGCAGTGCTGGCTACCTTTGTTAAGGGTTAAAACCATTATTTGATTATGGATATTGCATTAATGCTACTTTTAAAATATTCATTGATAAATCTTACCCAGTGAGCCGTTATTACCATATGGCTAGCTTGACTTATCCATAGATAAGCCCCATCTATTAGCGCTATAGACACCATTTTATGAGCCCTGAAAATCAGGGCACGATATACATTATCATTAATAAGGATAACTATGACTGACACGCCATTTACTGCGGATTTAACGCTACATCCAGCGTTTGAGCTGATTGAGCATCGCCACATTGAGGCGCTATCGATGGATGTGCTGATCAGTCAGCATGTTAAGACTGGGGCCATGCATTACCATTTGGCGCATCCGAGTGATGAAAATGCCTTTTTGGTTGGCTTTCGCACTCAGCCAATGGACTCAAAAGGCGAAGCGCATATTCTAGAGCACGTGGCTTTATGTGGCTCTGAGAAATTCCCTGTACGTGACCCGTTTTTCTCAATGATTAAACGCTCATTAAATACTTTTATGAATGCGATGACTGCTGCGGATTGGACAGCCTATCCGTATGCCACGCAAAATAAGAACGACTACTTTAACTTACTTGCCGTTTATCTTGATGCGTCATTTTTCCCTAATATTCATCCGCTTGATTTTGCCCAAGAAGGTATTCGCGTCGAGTTAGACGAAAATGATAAGCCGCAGTTTAAAGGTATCGTTTTTAATGAGATGAAAGGCGCGATGAGTGGTGAGATTGACCAGTTGTATCATACGGTCGCCCATCATTTGTTCCCAACGACGACCTATCATTACAATTCAGGCGGCGATCCTGCTGATATTCCTGACTTGACCCATCATGAGCTGGTTGAATTTCATCAAAGCCATTATCATCCATCAAACAGTGTGATTATGAGCTTTGGTAATATTCCGGTCGCTGAGACGCAGGCGAAAATCCATGAAGATGCCTTGATTCAATTTGAAGCCGGCAAAAAACACGTTTCACGTCCAGAAAAGCGTCTGTCTGCACCAATCAGCGCGGTTGACACTTATACGGCTGATGAAGCCGGTCCTGACCAAACGCATCATGTGGTGGCGTGGTTATTGCCGTCAATTACTGATCCAAAACAGCGTTTAGCACTGCGTCTATTAGAAGGTGTGTTGGTTGAGCATGCTGGTTCGCCGCTGCGTGCGTATTTAGACAGCCATCCACTCGGTAAAGCGCCAAGCCCGCTATTGGGACTCGACGACAGTCATTATGAAATGGTCTTTTATACCGGTCTGCGCGGTTCAAACCCTGAGCATGCCGAAGCGGTAGAGCAGGGGATTATAGACCTGCTTACTCAAGTCGCGAGCAAGCCGATTGATGATGAAACCATTGAAACTATCTTGCACCAAATTGAGATTGATCAGCGCCATATCGGCGGCGATAGCATGCCGTATGGTTTGAATCTCATGCTAGAAGGCTTTAGTACGGCGATTCATGATGGCAATCCTATCGATGTCTGGGAAGTTGACGAGCATTTGCAGTGGCTGCGTGAACAATTAAAAGATGCTCAGTGGTTACCAAATTTAATCAAAACTCATTTACTCAATAATCAGCATCGTGTCCGTGTCACTATGATGCCTGACAGCGAAAAAACTGCCCGTTTGGCAGCCGCTGAGCAAACCCGTCTTGATACCATTGCGATGGATTTGACCGCTGATGATAAAGCTATCTTAAAGCAACAGGCTTTAGATTTGGCAGCGCGCCAAGCAGCGCCTGATGATTTAAGCCTATTGCCAAAAGTTGGCTTAGAAGATGTGCCAACGGATATCAGCTTTAAACAAGGCACGCAAAAACAAGTAAATTTAAGCGGGCAAGAGAGCACCTTATTTGAATATGAAGCGGGCACTAATGGCTTGTATTATTATCAAGTGATTGTGCCGTTGACCGATGCGATTGGTAATCAGGACACCAGCGAGCTACCCGTTAATGAGGTGATTAATCATCCATTGTTGCCTATTTATCTGAGTTTATTGTCAGAACTGGGCACGGATTCGCTAAGTGCCCATGAAATGCAAGCCAAGCAAGCGGCGCATTCATCAGGGGTGACGGCGCGTATCAGTCAGCGCACCAATATCGATGACAGCCAAGCGATTAGTAGTTACTTTGTCGTAGCAACGCGCGCGCTAAATCGTAAACCTGAAGCGATTGATTTGCTCAAAGAAGTCATGGAGCATAGCGTCTTTAGTGAGCATGACCGTATCAAAGAAATCTTGCAGCAGCGTCAAGCAGGTTGGCAATCAAACCTTGCCGGTTCAGGGCATTCTTATGCGATGCAAACCGCCAGTCGCGGCATGAGTCGCCAAGCACAGTTAGAATATGTGCGCAGCGGTCTGCCAGCATTGAATGCGCTAAAAGACTTCTTAACCCATGCCAGTACTGATGATGCGCAGTGGGATAAATTGGCAACCAGCTTGATGGATTTACATCAACGGTTAATCAGCTTGCCTAAGCATGCGGTTATTATTTGTGAAGCTGAGCAAACTGAGCGTTTAAGCAATTTAATCGTTGATAGCTGGAAAGACAGTCAAGCGCCAAAAATTGCTGAAAAAATCACAAACTCTGATGCGGGTATTGAAGACAATATCCCAAGCGAGTTTGCCGAGTTGCAACTTGATGCGGCGTTAAATGGCGAGACAGACGCGGTCAAAGCAATAGAAAGTGGTGTGGCGCTCGATGTTGAAGATTTGGCGTGGCTAGTTCCGACCAACGTCTATCATAATGCTAGCGCTTATTCTGTGCCAGCCGCAGACCATCCTGATACTGCTGCCTTAATGGTGTTGGCGCCGTATCTGCGCAATGGCTACTTGCATAGTGCCATTCGTGAGCGCGGCGGTGCTTATGGCGGCGGTGCAGGTTACGATGCCAACGCTTGCGCCTTTAAGTTCTTTAGCTATCGCGATCCACAGTGTGCTGAAACTTTTGCCCATTTTGATGCCAGTATCGAATGGTTATTGAATGAACAGCAAACCGATGAGCAGTTAGAAGAAGCCATCTTAGGTATTATCTCAGGTATGGATAAGCCTGGCTCTCCAGCAGGCGAGGCGGTAAAAGCCTGCTTTGCCAATCTGCATCATCGCGGCGTCGACTGGCAGCGTAAAATGCGCGCGGCGATATTATCTGTGACGGTTGCTGACTTGCAGCGCGTCGCTAAGCAATATCTTCAAGGTCAAGACCATGTGCGAGCGGTACTAGCACCGTATGATAAAGAAGAAGCAGTAAAAGAGTTAGGCTTTAACGTTTGTAAAATTAAAAGCTAGTTTTTAATTTAGCGCAAAATCAGTCATCGCAAATCATTGACTGTATAAAAAAACCGCCGCTCTCAGTGTTTGTATTGAAAGCGGCGGTTTTTATTGCCGGTAAGTATTTTAAAAAGCTGTATTAATAACGCTTAATCGCTTGGTCTTTGCCAATCATATCTTGATGAATGGGGAAATCTTCATGGTTATCGTATTGCTGACGGTCGGCAAAATAGCTTTTTAAAGTACGGCGTACAGCTTCAAAGGCAAGCTTATCCCACGGAATGTCTTCTTCGGTGAACAAAGCGCAGTCGAGACTTTCAGAGCCAATACCGTAAGCACCGTCTTTTAACTCGGTGATATAAATACTATAGATTTGCCCGATATCAGGAATATCATAGAGGCAATATAAATGTGGATTGGTGACCACCGCTTCTGCCTCTTCAAAGCTTTCCCTTGCCGCACCTTCTGCCATGGTTTCGCCATTTTCCATAAAACCTGCGGGCAGCGTCCATAAGCCATATTGTGGCTCAATCGCGCGGCGACATAGCAGCACACGGTGTTTATGTACGACCAATGAGCCACAAATGACTTTTGGGTTTTCATAATGAATATAATTGCAATTTGGGCATACCAAGCGCGGGATATTATCGGTGGCTGGTATTTTGCGTTCTGCTTCATGACCGCATTGTAGACAATAGCGCATATCAACTGCCTTGTATAATGAAAAGGAGAAATGAGAAAAAGGTTTTCGGTATTTTAAGAATTATAATTCTTGTTTTATAAAATAGTATGACTTTAGCTTATCAATTTTTATTTGATAATAGCCATTAAGTCTAAGATAACACAAATTCTCATCGCACTGGCAGTGATAATAAAAACCCTACAGGTTTGCGCAACTGCTTGCCGTTAAAGCTGCCCTGATTAATAAATGCATTGTTAAGCGCAACAGACAGCGCCGCCTAATCCAGTCCAGTCACATAAAGTCTATGCAGCTTTAGTCAGATTGCGCTAGGCTAGACTGACGTTAACTATTAAAAGATAGCTTTATCTTGAAGGATGGCTTTACCAATAACGTGGGTAATGGCGGCCGCGACCGATATTATTATAAATAAGGGCAACCACCACCAAGGCGAGCGCACCGACCAGAGTAGGGGTAAGTAAAAAATGCCATTTGACGCCGCCAAGCATAACGATTAATGGATTGGAGCCAGCCGGTGGATGCGGTACGCGCAGCAATAGCATCAGCGCAATCGCCGTACCAACTGCCAGCGACAGACTCCACCATTCGATACCAAACAAGGTCAAAAATGATAAGCCTGTGAAAGTGGTGATAAGATGACCGCCAACGATGTTTCTAGGCTGTGCAAAGGGGCTCTCGGGATAAGCAAAAATAAGCAAACAGCTGGCACCAAATGAGCCCAAAATCATGGCGACATTTTGCCAATTGCCCAGTAGCGCCAGTATGGCAGTGGCAAAAGTACCGCCAATCCAAGCTATGGCGATGATGATTAATGGCAATCTTTGCGGGCAGTCATCAGTCTTGCCCTGCATTTTATTTAATGAAAAAATCTTATCCACGAGCATATCCTAAAAACATTTGGTTTTTGACATTGATACTTGAGTAGTCAATATTGATATTTAATTGCTATTTATAGTTAATTGCATTGATGCTTCATACTGATAAAAATATAGGGCAATAATAATGTTACTCCCCCCGCAGTCGCTACGTTTTGATGAGTTTTCAGTCGCTGTGCCAGACTTTATTCGCTATCCGACCATTCGAAAGTTGGCGGAACGGGTGCAGCATGAAACCTTAAATGCGGTCACCAGTCCGGCGTTGTACGACGGCTCTAACACTTCTCGTAGCGCTCGCATTTTAGATAGCTTATATCAGACACCCATTGCCGATGCCTCGGTATTGGTTGCCATCACCCATGAACGCCATCCCAAACTGCTACTGACGCGCCGCGCCGCGCATATGAACAGTCACGCCGGCGAAGTCTCTTGTGTAGGCGGAAAACATGATGCCGGCGATGGTAATAATGTCGTCACCGCTTTGCGTGAAGCCTGTGAAGAGACCGCCTTACCGCCCAATAAGGTGCAGCTACTTGGTCAATTACCGATTCAAACTTCGAAAAGCGGTATGAGTGTCCGTCCTATTGTGGCGCTGATTGCACCGGATTTATTGTTAGTGCCTGAGCTTGGCGAAATCTCACGTATTTTTTGGGCAGATTTTGAGACCTTGATGACTCAGCCTACCGTAGAGTATGCGGTAGAGTATACAATGCAAGATCAGACCGCGACCATTCTTACGCCCAGCTGGCAGGTTGATGGTGAAACGGTTTGGGGTCTGACAGGACGCGTCATTGCCAGCTTGTTGGAAACAGGCTTTGATCGGCAACTAGAGTGGTATTACCGCATCCAAAATACGCGTAATTAACACGTATAACGGTTGAGGTTATGCAATGAAGTATCTAAAGTAAAACCATTCTCTAGTTTTACCAAGCGCGTCTTTTGCGGATTTATTATAGTTATTGTAGACGCCGTTGATAATGGTTTAACATATTCTATTTACTACTAATAATATTCGACATATGCTTCCTAGTTATGTCTTTTAACTTTATTGAATATTATTTGTTATTGGTTTTATTTAATATTGAGTGGCTTTTCTCCTTAAATTGCCTACATTTATCATGCTTTATTTATAGTAATCGTCATTTTTCTTCAGCCACCAATTCATATTGTCTTGGCGTTTGGCACGGAAGGCTTCTAATTTTTCCGCCACCGTTTGATTGTGCTGACGTGCCGTATCGAGCGCAAAAAGAATCGGTACTGAGGACAAGACACCAAAGCGTATCTTTGATTTTGGTAAATCCAGCCCATCGCCGATATCATCGCCGACCAAGGTACGAGTGACACTGGCATTGACCATTTCAACGAAACGTCCACGGCGATTGTCCTCACCCATCAGCTGCCGCGGTAAATCATGCAGGGCTTTTGCTAGCGGCTGGCCCATTTTAAAATCCAACTGCTGAATCGATAAATAAGTATAGAGCCATTCCCAGCAAGCGGCTTCATCTTTTGGCAAGCGCTGTAAATCAACGCCCATCCAATAGCTGGCAAGATTCCATAAATGCAGGATACCTTCGGCTTCCTCAGTACTGATACGGGCGCCAAGCAGTCGCAATCCACGCATAATCAACAGTGAAAATTGCAAATGGGTAGCAATCATATCGGTTTGATTGATAGGAATACCCCAATAAGCACTATTCCAACTGCCATCTGGATTATGGTGCTGGTCGGCATTGGGTATGACGCCCTTAGCTGCATTGCCTTTACCTTTAAGCAGGTTTTGCCGCACTAGGGTATGAATCTGCCGCACCTTGATAGACTGCCGCCAACCTTCTGAGCCAATCGCCAATACCTGCTCGATAGGCTGACGCTGATTGCCTGCGCTCGTATGCGACTTGGGTAATGGAGGATGCTCAGACACGGCTAGGATATAAGCATAGGTACGCATCAAACGTGGTAGAGCATCGTGCATCAATGCGCCTGTTTGAATGAGCGGCAGGGAGAGGGCAGGAATACTATATCCTGCCATTAGCGCCACGTTACGTAATAACCAAATCAGCATAAGCGGATAACGGCGATAGGCAACCGCACCGATTTGTGCAAGCTTGGGGTCAAACCACGTAGGATGGCTGCTAAACTGCTCGGTTAAGGCGTTAAATGCAGGGTTATTTGTAAGGTTGGCGTCGAAGTTACTGCCACGGTTACTGCCGCTGATAATAAATTGCTGTAAGGGCTTTGCAAAACGAATACCATCAGCCGCTAATGCATCTGCTACTGGATCACCGATATCGTAACCCGCAACCATTTCCTCTAATAAACCTTGCGAGATAACAAAGTCTTTTGGCAATAAATAGCGCTTGATGCGCTTTAAGACTTGCAGGTCACTATGGTCGTCAATCGCCGTCGTGCGCCCATGACGCTGATAAGAGTAAAGCGTGTACTGAGGGTCAGTATTTCCCCGACCATTGGCAGCATTTGTTTTAGCGGTTTTTTTAGTAATATCGATGGAATCCATTTTTATAAGCCATTCTTTAGCAACTGCCTTTTATTAACCAACATTAAGCGCTTTGAGCAACTTCATTATAAAGTTACTCAATCAGTCATCATGAATGATGGGTTAAATCTACCGAAGTATTATTAACATCGTCTTTTAAAGTGGCTTTTAGCATCAGATAACCGGCAATACCAGAAACGATTGAACCCATAATGATACCTAAACGCTCATCAAATAATGGTGTCGCGCCGCCAAAAGCAAGGCCGCCGATAAATAAACTCATGGTAAAGCCAACGCCGCAAAGTAACGCTGCGCCGTAGATTTGCTTAAAGTTCATGCCTTTTGGCATGGTGGAAATACCCAATTTAAAAATTAACCAGCACATTAGCATGACGCCTACTTGCTTACCGATAAACAGTCCGGCGGCAATACCCAATGGCACGGAATGAAATAGCTCTGCAAAGCCTGCGCCCTTGAGCGATATACCTGAGTTGGCAAAGGCAAATAATGGCAAAATTCCGTAAGATACGGTGTTTTGTAAGTCGTGCTCAAGCTCTTCAAGTGGAGAGTGTTCAGGGTCAGTACGGTCAAATAACGGAATGAATAACGCGAGTACCACCCCAGCTAAGGTGGCGTGAATGCCAGATTTGAGCACGGCAATCCACATAATCACCCCGATTAATATGTAAGGGGTAATGCTGGTGACGTTACGGCGATTGAGTAGATATAAGAACGGTAAACACAAAGCGGCGATAGCCAATGAACCAAGTGATAAGTCGCTGGTATAAAATAAAGCGATGATTAAAATAGCACCAATATCATCAAAAATAGCGATGGATACCAAAAAGACTTTGAGTGAGTTTGGCACCCGATTGCCAAGTAGGCTTAAAATGCCAAGAGCAAAGGCAATATCGGTCGCCGCCGGAATTGCCCAACCTTTCCAAAACTCAGGCTCATTATAGTTAAAGAGCAAATAGACGATAGCAGGCATAATCATGCCGCCCAATGCCGCGCCAGCTGGTAAGATAATTTGTTTGACGTTCGAGAGCTCGCCGATGAGCACTTCACGCTTGAGCTCAAGACCGACTAAGAAAAAGAACACTGCCATCAGACCATCGTTGATCCAATGATGGGCGTCTTTTGCAATCGCAAAGCTGCCAATTTGAATGACAACGGGGGCATGAATAAAGGATTCATACCAAGTATTCAGAGGGGTATTGGCAATAATCATTGCCGCGATAGCTGCCAGCGCTAAGACAATGCCGCCTGACGCCTCGAGGTTGAAAAATGCTTTGATTCTTTGTATTGCCATATTATCCTCATTAACTAAATAAAACGTGCTAAATCATTCAAGAACTTCAAGTACCTATTGTTATTTGGTTTGCTTAGTTCAGCTCAGGACTACTCAGCATAGTTAAACGATAAACCACCATTAATAATGACATAGATAATAGTGACATAGATTGATATAACAAATAGGTGTCTCTAGTTTCTCACAATTTCATTCATATAAACAATTAAATACGTTAACGGTTTTATGCTTCTTCCTTGAAGACTCAACGATTATCAAAGGATATATCGATAAGACAGTCGATATGACAAATCTAGCAGACTTTGTTAGGTTTTTGGCTTTTTTTACATTTTTATCTTTATAATGAGCGCCGTTAAGCAAATCCTCATATCCAGTTTGGCATTGATGAAAGAGTGGTATCGATTAAAAAAATAGCCGCTACTTTATCAACCAACGTATTCTGAGCCTGATTTTTTCAGGCTTGCTTTTTTTATGTCATAAATTTTCAAGGTCGGTGTCATGGACATATCGCTCTCTATCGAGATTATTTTAATGCTGACGGTTGTGGCCGCGCTGGCAGGCTTTATCGATGCTATCGCAGGCGGCGGTGGTTTATTGACCATTCCAGCCATGTTGCTTGCTAATATTCCACCCGTACTAACCTTGGGGACGAATAAGTTACAAGCAGCATCAGGCGCGCTCGCGGCGTCCATTACAATGATTAGAAAAGGTGTCGTCAAACCGAAGAATATAAAAACGGCGATTATCGCGGCTTTTATCGGTTCTGTCCTTGGTACGATTGCCGTACAGTTGTCACCGCCTGATTTATTAGAAAAGCTGATTCCGTTTTTGATTGCGGCGATTGGTATTTATACCTTATTTGCCCCAAGGCTGGGTGAAGTAGAGGCCGCACCGCGTATCTCAGAAAGCAAGTGGCAAAAAGTAGTGGCACCCTTGATAGGTTTCTATGATGGTTATATCGGACCGGGTACGGGGATGTTTTTTGCCTTAGGAAATGTGGCACTGCGTGGTCGTCAAATTATTGAAGCAACAGGGGTGGCAAAGGTGCTGAATTTGTCCACCAATATTGGCTCGCTCATTTTCTTTATTATAGGCGGTAATGTGTTGTGGAAAGTGGGACTGGCAATGATGGTGGGGCAGACGATAGGGGCTTATTTTGGCTCGCATATGGTTGTCAAAGGCGGTAGTAAACTGATTCGTCCGATGATTGTTTTGGTTTGTATGGCGATGCTGACAAAATATGTGTTTGGTTAAGGTTAGCTATGTTGAGGCTGGGATAGTCTGTGTCAATTAAAAGCGCTTTGTTTATAGTCATCTACTGCTGGAATAAATTTTTTTCGCTTGCTGTGTGCTTCGCATTCCAGAAGCTTCAAAAAATTTATGCCAGCAGTAACGTCACGGTTTTAAGTTATTTCGTCTATATATTAATTTCAAAAACCTTATTCAAGACGAAAAAAAACCTCAGTCCACAATTGGCTGAAGTTTTTTTATTTCTAAATTTTTATCATTGGCTAATTTATATTAAAGCTAGCCGCGTTTCATTTAATCACGCTTAACATCGTCGTATTCACTGCCCATAATGCCATCGCTAAAGACTTCAGAGAATTCGCGCTCGCTGTTTTCATCGATATGACCATCGAATACGTCTTTTGCACCCGCATCAGGGTCGTTATAAATTGCCAAATCCATCTTGCCTTCTGACTTAGCTACGATAGCGGTCACAGCGGCATCGCCACTGACGTTGACGGCGGTACGTAACATATCAAGGATACGGTCAACCCCTAGGATAAGACCAATCCCTTCAATCGGTAAGCCTACTTGCGCAAATACCATCGAGAGCATGATTAGGCCAACACCAGGAACGCCCGCCGTACCAACAGAGGCAAGTACCGACATTAAAATAACGGTTAGATATTCGGTTACGCCCAAATCTATACCATAGATATTGGCAATAAAAATGGTCGCCGTCCCTTGCATGATAGCCGTACCATCCATATTGATGGTGGCACCAAATGGCACGGTGAACGAGGCGACAGAGTTGTTGACGCCCATACGTTTGGTAACGGTACGCAAGGTAATTGGAATCGTCGCGTTCGAGCTTGAGGTACTAAACGCAAAAATCTGTACTTCGCGCATTTTTGTTAAAAAGGTTCTCACCGATAAGCCTGAAGCCAGCTTGAGGATAATCATCATGGTCACAAAGAAATGGAAGGCAAGCGAGCCAACCAATACCGCGACATAACCCAGCAGCGACCAAATAAGGTCTAAACCGAGCTCAGACATGGCTTTTGCTAACAGCGCAAACACGCCATAAGGGGCGAGGTTCATAATGATGGTCACCATCTTTAAGATGACCTCATTGATAAGCTCCAAGCTTTGCACCAAGCCTTTAGCAGGCTTACCAACCATCAAGATACTGATACCGATTAAAATAGCAAAGAAAATAATCGATAACATATCGCCATTTGCCATCGCGCTGATGGGGTTTGATGGGATAATATTGGAGAACACATCAAGCAATGGCGGTGCGGATTGCGCTTCAAACGCCGCATCCGTTTTGATATCCATGCCTTTACCGATACCAAAGAGTACGCCAAGTCCGATGGCAGTCGCAATCGCCAGTGCCGTCGTCATCATATAGATGAAAAAGGTTTTAGTGCCAATACGACCAAGCAAGCGGATGTCACCGATGCCACAAACCCCGCAAATAAGCGAAATCAGTACCAAGGGTACAACCAGCATTTTTAGCGAGTTAACAAACAGCTTACCGATAATGGCAAATAAGCCATTGGTCACATAGTCACTAACAAAGCTACCTTCGGCATTTAATCCCGAATAGTTTATAAACAAACCCAGTATGATACCCAGCACCATGGCAACAATAATTTTGCCAGTCAGCCCCATATTTTTCCACATAACTACTGTCCTTGGTTGCCGTAATGCACAGCAATAAACACGATATATCAGGCCGTATAAGCGGCAAAATCGTGTCTATTACTGTGTTTATTACGTCTATAAGTGTGTTATCTGTCATTTAAGTCAGATTTTGGAGACAATATAAAAGAATTGTTGGGGATACTGCAAGAAATTTTTATGACTTTAATAACGTGACATTGTCGCCTTGCTGTGGTCAGGATTTATTTAGCGGCAAAACTTTTTAGATTAAATTGAATAACATAAAGATTTCTGGCGTAGATTTGGGTGTAATAGCCATGGTGCAGTCGAAAAAAGCGAGACTATCCATATTGGATAATCTCGCTTAAGCTGAAAAACAAGTTTTAAAAAAATGCTGGTTTTTAGCTATTTAGACCTTATCGTTTTCGTCACGACGTAAGCCATCTTGCCATTTGTTATCAGCGTTAGACGATTTGTCCAAGCGGTCCGTTTTTGCTTGCAAGCTTTCTGAACTCTCAAGGCCATTTGAATTTGAGCTGTCTAAGCCATCTACATTATCAGCATGAGTATCAGCCGCTCGATTCAAACGATGATTATGACCCATGCGCTCGCTTAGGTGCGTTTCTGCATCACGGTGACGCGGGTCGAGCGCTTGTGCTTCAGGGTTTGATTCTGCAAAATCGGTTTGTGCCTGAACTTCTTTGACGGTGTCTTGCTCACTGACCATTTTGACATCGCCATCGCTTTCATAACCATGGTCAGGATTGGCATCACCGGTTGCTTCTTGTTTGTCATCTGCTGCAGGCTCAAGATTATCAGTCGTTGGCTCAGCTGTTTGCACAGTACTATCAGTCGCGATGCCGTTTCTTATTTGTGCATCGTTTTTCAATTGCGCATAATCCGTCAGCTTATAAACTGCATTCTCTAAACTGTGCGGATTGTGACGTTCTTGCGCTTTAGATAAATGCTTATCGAACACATCGGTCAATAACGAATCAAAGCGTATGGCATTATATTGAATAAGTACTTCAGCCTCTTCTTCGGTAATGTCACCGTTTTGGCTGGCATATACCACATGATCTTCAAAGGTAAGACCTTCAAAGCTGTCTTTATGCTCCGCCTTTTTAAATTTCTGCCATAAAGGCTCAACGTCAAGCAGCGTTTGATAAGCGTGTTCCATGCGTCCGGTGACATCATCAGGCTCAGTATTGTAATACACCATGGTTTTAAGATAATCGCGGAATGGATTGGCTTCAAAATCATCCATAAAGGTATCGCCCAATTGGCGTTTTAGCTCATCGCTGACCGGCGCAAAGATACGCCCACTTGGGAAAGTGACAAAGCTGACTAAGCTTGCCGCCATACGATTTGGGAAGTTGGCAAATAAAGACAAGAACGCTTCTTGAATGGTATAAAGGCTATTTTTTAGTGCCACTTCTGCATGCAAGCGTTCGGCTTTAGATTTAGAGCCATATTCATAAAATTGTAAAATCGCTGTACAGATAAATAGATGCGAATGGATATCGGCTAAGCGCCCAGAGAGCATCTCTTTACGTTTTAAATCGCCGGCTAATAAGCCTAAAGACATATCGGCGGTTAGGGCAAAGCCTGCGCTTAAACGGTTGATGTCTTTATAATAAGGACGGGTAAAGCCATCGGCAAAGCTTGGCGCATGATTGCTGCCACCGACATAGCCTGCGACAAAGGCTTTGGCACCGCGATTAAAGGTGTAGCCTAAATGTTTAAAGAATAAATTATCAAACTGCTTGAGCGCACCTTCTTTATCATCACTTTGCAATAATTGCAGCTCATCAAATAGATAAGGATGACAACGCATCGCCCCTTGACCAAAAATCATCAATGAGCGCGTTAAGATATTCGCCCCTTCAACAGTGATAGAGACGGGAATGGCTTGATAAGGAATCGCTAAAAAGTTACGTGGTCCCATCTGCACCGCACGACCGCCAACCACATCCATGCCATCATTGACCACCATACGCATGGTTTCGGTGGCATAGTATTTTGCCATTGCCGTCATCACCGATGGCGTACCACCTTGGTTCAAGCCACAGGTGACTAGATGACGAAAGGCCTCGAGCATATAAGTGTTACTGGCCATGCGACTGGTGGCATCTTGCACGCCTTCAAATTTACCGACAGATATTTTAAATTGCTCGCGAACCTTTGCAAAGGCACCAACGGTCAAATAGGTGACTTCACTGGCAGAGGTCGATAGCGCGGGCAAGGAGATACCGCGTCCAACGCCCAAGCATTCCATCAGCATACGCCAACCGCGACCAGCATTCTCAACGCCGCCGATAATATAATCTAGCGGGATAAAGACGTCTTTACCATCAACCGTACCATTCATAAATGGCGAGCCGATTGGATTATGACGAGGACCGGTAACAACCCCTTCATGGCTGGCAGGAACGAGCGCACAGGTAATACCGTAATCGGTCTTTTCAGGGTCGCCAAGCAAACCTTCTGGGTCATGCATCTTAAAGGCCAAACCAACGACGGTGGCAATAGGCGCTAGAGTAATCCAGCGCTTAGAGAAGTTCATACTCAGGCCGAGCACTTGCTCGCCTTCATGCATGCCATAGCAAACCACACCCGTATCAGGAATCGCGCCTGCATCGGAGCCCGCTTCAGGACCTGTCAAACCAAAGCAAGGGATTTCTTCGCCTTTGGCAAGACCTGGTAGCCAGCGTTGTTTTTGCTCATCGGTGCCGTAATGCATCAGCAGCTCACCGGGGCCGAGCGAGTTTGGCACCATGCAAGTAACGGCAGCGGTTGGTGAACGCGAAGCGATTTTACTCATCACGCGACTTTGAGCATACGAGCTAAATTCCAAACCGCCATATTCTTTCGGAATGATTAAACCCAAAAAGCCATTGGCTTTAATAAAGCGCCACGCCTCCGGTGACAGCTCTTTATCTTCATGATGGATTTGCCACTCATCAAGCATGGCACACAGTACTTCTACTTCATTATCAATAAAGCTTTGCTCTTCTTCTGATAATTCAGGATAGGGATACTTGGCAAAGGTGTCCCAATCTGGCGCGCCCATAAACAGCTCTTTTTCCCACCAGCTGGTACCGGCATCGAGGGCTTCACGTTCGGTATCGCTCATGCTTGGCATCGCACCGCCCAAGGCTTTATAAACAGGCTTGGTAATCAATGATTGGCGCAGCGGCGCGATTAGCAATACTAAGCATAGTAGCGCTAACGGTATGCCTAAGATGAGCGACCATGGACTGATAAAGGCGGTGACAAGGATGGTCACGAGGGCGACGATACTACCGGTGACACGGGATAAAGATAATAAAAAGATGGCCAAGACCATGGCTAACTGAATGATTACTGCCAAAATAAATAAGCCGATGGCCATGACTGTCTCCTTTATAACGCTGAATGCACAAGCGTAAAATTTAAATGAATAAAAACTGATGGAATAATTCTAATTGTTATTTTATTTTTCCATCAGATTTGTTATGCGATAAGTTAATGTATATGACAAAATAAATGCCTGTTTGGTACTTCTTTTCTAGCAGTTTTTAAAATTAATAAGGGTAAACCCACTATCAAATAAATCTATCAACAGTAGGTCTATCAAGAACTGCCACAGCAAAAATAAAGTTAACTACCAATATGAAACAGTTGTTTATAACTATCAAGAGCCAAAATGCTACGCTGTGTCGATAATATGTATCAAGCGTCAGACAGAAGTCGCTAGTCAAAGGGCGCTAGGCTTTTCTCAGCGTACGAGAGCGTTTCATTGCGCCCGACGATGATATGGTCAATTAAAGACAAATCTATTAAGTCGCAGGCTTTTTTTAGCTCATAAGTGAGTAAATTATCGGCCGTTGATGGGGTAGCGTCAGTATGAGGATGATTATGAGCAACGATAAGCTGACTGGCAGCGTGGCTCAACGCATGGCGTAACACATGTTTGATGCAAACCGAACAAGAGGAAATCCCGCCAGTAAATAGTATCTCAAAATTGATTAGGTTTAACGCATTATCCAGACATAGTACGGCAAAGACTTCACGATGCTCACCGCGCAGCTGGGTGCTGATATAGTCTTTGACCATTTGCGAGCGCCCAAGCGCATGACCTGTCTTAAGCTGACTGTCTAAATAGCGCGTACCCATCTCAAGCGATGCCAGTATCTGGGCGTATTTGGCAGGACCAATACCGTGACAAGCAAGTACCGTCTCTTGCGGCGCAGCCAACAGCTCTGCTAGGCTACCAAACTGGTCTATTAAATGGCGGGCAAGCTCAATGGCCGATTGCGACTGGGTGCCTGTGCGCAAAAATATCGCTAATATCTCAGCATCAGATAAATGAGCGGCGCCAAATTTCAGCAGCTTTTCACGCGGTCTATCATCTTCATGCCAGTCTTTAATTGCCATTGTCACTCCTTCATAATGGGGGTAAGTGTCAGATAACTGAGATAAATCTACAAAACTTCCCCTAACTTATCGCATAATTGTTACTATAAGCGCAATTTTTATCTTTCATTTTTTTATTGATGCCATGCTTATGTCAAATATTGTGCTTGCTATCACCGGCGGTATCGCCGCTTATAAATCTGCTATGTTTGCCCGTCTACTTATCAAGGCGGGCTTTGATGTGCGCGTCATTATGACCTCGGGCGCACAAGCGTTTATCACGCCTCTTACCTTGCAGGCTTTGACGGGCAATGAGGTACATATCTCATTACTTGATGAGCAAGCAGAAGCGGGGATGGGTCATATCGAGCTTGCTAAATGGGCCGATTTAATTATCATTGCACCTGCCTCAGCCAATACTTTGGCGCGGCTTGCGATGGGTATGGCAGATGATTTATTGACCACCGTATGCCTTGCAACGACAGCGCCGGTCATTATTGCGCCAGCGATGAACCAGCAAATGTGGGCGCATCCAGCAGTGAATCTGAATGTGCAAACCCTGCGCGATATGAATTACCAAATTATCCAACCAGCCAGCGGCGAGCAGGCATGCGGTGATGTCGGAGCAGGGCGCTTGCCTGAGCCTGAAGAGTTATTAGCCGAAGTGCTACTGTTTAATGCCATGCAAACCACGCCGCAGTTATTGGCAGGTAAACGCGTGGTGATTACTGCAGGTCCGACGGTAGAAGCCATCGATCCGGTGCGTTATTTGTCCAATCATTCTTCAGGGAAAATGGGTTTTGCCTTAGCGCGTGCTTGTGTGGCCGCTGGTGCAGAGGTTATTTTGATTGCTGGTGGCAAAGTTGCGCTGCCAACACCGCTCAATGTCACGCGCATTGACGTCCTGTCAGCTAAAGATATGCTTGTAGCAGCGCAGCAATGTGTCGATGGTACGCATATTGCGCTACAGTATCTGCCTGAAGAAGATCATGACCATTCTCACGATCATTCTCATGAACACAGCCACGACCATGCTCATCAGCATGGCGATTGTGATTGCGGTGAAGCGCATCAACATGAACATGCTGAGATTATCACCAATGACAGCGTAAAAGTTGCTGATATCTTTATTGCTACCGCCGCAGTTGCTGATTATCGTACTGAAGAAGCGGCGCCGCAAAAAATCAAAAAAACGCAAGATGCCATGACGCTAAGCTTGGTTAAAAACCCTGATATCCTAGCGACGATTTCGCTTGCCCATCCTGAGCTGTTTGTCGTTGGTTTTGCAGCAGAAACGCAAGATGTCGAGCACTATGCGCGTGGCAAGCTAGTATCTAAAGATTTGGATTTAATCGCTTGTAATGACGTCTCACGCGCAGATATTGGTTTTGCCAGTGATGATAATGCCATGCAAGTGTTTTTCTCAGAGCGTTATGAGCACGATAGCGTGATACTTGAGAAAGCGAGCAAAGATGAGATAGCCAAGCAGTTGGCTACTATTATTGGCGAAATAATTTGGCAACGTCATCAATCATAACCAATCATAAGAAACCGCCTCGTTATGCTGTTTCTACTGTCGTCGATATCTGTCGTCGATATCTGTTGTCAATATCGCTATTAGGTCGTAAGTTTCTATGACGAATATGATGGATAACGATAGCACCCAGACGTTATTACTGATAGCAATCTTTGCGCTAGCATCATTGCTGCATGGTATTAGCGGACTGGGTGTGACGTTAGTAACCACCACCGCGCTTGCCAGTATCTATCCGTTACCCCATGCTATCGTTCTAGTGATTTTTCCCTCATTATTACTTAATGCCATGACTTGGCTAGCGGGTGGCGGGCGTACTATTTGGCAAAATTTCATCTATTACGGCAGGCGCTATTGGCTATTAGCACTCACCAGCCTGCTCGGTAGTATGCTTGGTGCAAAATTGTTGCTGTGGGTCGATAGCGCTTATATCTTATTGGTATTGGCAGCGGTTATTGGCTTTTATGTCGTCAGTAGCTTGCTCGGTAAGCAAATTCGTCTGCCCAATACCAAGCCTGTGCTGATTATCGTTGGTCTGAGTGCAGGCATTATTGGCGGTGCGACCAATGCCATGTCGACCATATTAATGATGTATTTATTGTCCGCAAGTGACGATAAGCATACCATCGCCAAAGTCGGCAACATGTGTTATTTCTTGGGTAAAATTGCCCAAATGATTGTCTTGCGTGAGCCTATCATGGCGCTCAGTCACGGTGAGTGGCAGCTGATTACTCTACTAAGTGTTCTATCTATCGCCGCGCTGCTAGTTGGTATTCGCTTGCGCCGCTACTTGCCACAAGCACGCTTTCGCCAGCTTATTTTACTGATTCTCATCGTGCTAGGTATTCGCGTGGGTTGGCAGGGGATAACGGCGTTGCTATAAACTTAGCGATTGAATAAATTTACCGATTAAACAAATTTAACAGTATGGTGGCAACGATACTGGTGATAATCATTGTGACGACTGGAAAATATATTCTGGTATTGCCTGAAGTGTGTTTGATATCGCCTAGCATATTGCCTATCCATGAAAACGCATTTGGAAACAGCAGCCAAATAACGCCGATAATAACCAGCAAAATGCCTATGCCTATCAATATTTTTGCCATCTAAACTCTCGCTAATCTCTCTAATTTTCTTACGTTATTTTGTCACGCCTGTTTCTCAGTTGCACATTATTCAATCAATTCTGCAAAAAACAGCTGTTGTGCCAAACGGAATGTATTGCAGTGCGCTTCGACCACATCTTCGATATCTTCTGAATAGCCGCCGCCCATGACGATAGCCACGGGAATATTGGCCGCTTTAGCTTGTTGTAGGACAAACTCATCACGCGCTTTACAACCTTCTATCGTCAGACTAAGTTTGCCCAATTTATCGGTTGCTAACACATCGACCGCAGATTGGTAAAATATCATATCCGGCGTAAATTCATTGATTAAGCGCGGCAGCGTATCCTCTAATATCTGTAAGTATTCTGCATCACCCGTATCATTATCCAGTTCGATATCTAAGTCTGAGACTTGTTTACGAAACGGGTAGTTTTTTGCGCCATGCATACTAAAGACAAAAACGCGCGGCTCATCCGCCATGATACTGGCATTGCCGTTACCTTGATGAACGTCCAAATCAACTATTAAAATTCGTTGCGCCTGTCCACGATTTAATAATAAATTGCTGGCGATACACACATCATTAAAAACACAAAATCCCTCACCATGATTGGCAAAGGCATGATGGGTGCCACCAGCGACATTCATCGCCACGCCATATTGCTGGGCGAATAACGCACATTCATAAGTGGCATGGGCAATATAACGCCCACGCTCTACCAGCTCTGGTGTCATCTCAAAACCAATGGCGCGCGCTTCTTTACGTGGTAAGGTTTGAGTTTTAAGCTGCTGCCAATAGTCCGCTGTATGCGTGGTTAAAATCTCCTCTTCTGTCAGACGCTTCGGAGCAAAAAAATTCTCATTATTGATAGTTCCTTCAGCCAATAAGCGCTCAGGAATCATGGTGTATTTTTGCATGGGAAAGCGGTGCTTTTCGGGTACGGAATAACAAAAAATGTCAGAGTAAGCAATTTTTAGCATAATATTAAATGGTTTCTATTTGAGAGAGTTTTTAAGACTAAAGGGTTTTCATGGCTTTGAAAGTAAGATTTTGAAAATAGGCTTTTGAGAATAAGATACTAATGAGAAGTTATAAAAGCACAGATATCCAGTTTGATTATTGAACAAATTGGGTGGGTAAGAAAAAAGTTCGCGCATCCTCTTGTTGATGTAGTGTCATCAGTAAGTCTTGCAATTCTGTAGCAGGATTTTGATTGTTGACCAAGTCACTAAATATCTCGTAAGTAACCGTGGTCATCGCGATGACACTTTGTAGTAAATGCTCAATGGTGTTTTCATCCATACCGACCGCTTCGACATCGATGGCGTTTTTGTAGCGTATCTCGCCATCATTGATATCCATCTCAAGATTGCCAATCAGCATGTCGTAATTGATCTGGGTAATCAGTAGCATGGCGGCGCTTTGATGGCTTTCGGGTATCAAAAACGGCAAAATACCGTAGACTGCCAGCAAGTTGTTTTTTTCTTGCACACGAAAAAGATAGCCGCAATCGAGCTTTTTATTACGCATCCTCAAAGACAAATGGTGTGATTGCTGGCTGTCAATATTTTTATTGCCACTCGTTCTAGGTCGATAATGGTTATAGTGCCATTGTTGCTCGTCAAAATACTGCTTAAGATAATTGACAATCGGGGTGTCATCATCACTATTTTGCTTTGTCATACCTTCGATATCATTATCAAAATAAGCGTCAGTATCAGTATCAGTGCTGCTATCTAACCTACTATCAATATTGCTACTAAGGCTGTTATAAATGACGTCATCGGAACGGTCATCAAAGCTGTGGTTTATGTTGCGATTTGAATTACGGTTTAAATCAGGATTAAAGCCGCTGACATCCGTATCATAATTGTCATTGTCATCACTGTCTTTAGGACAAGTTTGAATACTATCTTTCTTATTTTTTGAAGGATGAGAGTTGTTATTATCCTGTTCTGTTAAATCCAAATCCGTGCCCAAATCTAAGTCTTTAGCCGCCTTGATATCATCAATGACAGCCTGCACAGCCGATATGTTGAGCAGCTGTTTAATTCTTTGCCATAAGCTGAGTTTAGGAGATTGGCTCATAGGATAGTAGGCTAACTAATAAAAGGTGAAATTTAAAAACTAAATCATAAACCGTACGCTACAACAGCAGATTAATCGCTGCCAAATATCAATCCTGCTTTGATACTAGGCTGGGCGTAAAACGCCTGCAGCATATCTGTTATATGCGCCGTAACCCATGAGCTTTCAAGGGCGTCAGTGACGACAGGGAGCAGGGCAGTACTCAATTGCGTTATTGCCTGCTCATCGATATGTAGGCTTGCCGCGATATTGGCCATGCTATCGGCTTGATGGTTGCTATACCAAGTATCGACGCCCGCTGCCACAAGGCTGTGCAAATAAGGCGATAGGCGCAAACGGTTATAGCTTTGTTGGATGCTGTTTTCAATATGCTCAATACTGCTATCGTTAGGCTCATCACGTAAATAAGTTTGGATTTCGCTAATCGGCTTCTCTTTGATGCGCCCCCAACCCGTCACCAATAAACGCGCAACCTCTTCATTGGATAAATGCGCTTGGGCATTGGCTTCTGCTTTATGCGCTAAATCTTTAATATTGCGATGCAGGTACGTCTGCAATTTTTCATCAAGATTGCGATTGGTTGCTTTTTCAAACGAGCTACGTCCAAACTTCATCAGTTTACCGGCAGCACCGGCTTTATCTAGCGTGGATTCCATAAAATCATTGATAGCGTGATACAGCGTTTGCGTTAATAAGTCTGCAAAGGTTTCATTACCGACCAGTGTATGCACCAAGATATTACGCTGCTCTTCATGACTACCGACGTAGCTGGCTAGAATCTCAACTTGCGTGTCATCGACCAATTCTGATAAAGGCACATTATCATTAACGGGATGATAAATAATAGTATGCAAAATATCACGAATATCGCGACGTACCCCCTCGCTGAGCGGCTGTTTAAGAAGCCAGTCATTAATAAGATGCTGCAAATCATCGCTACTGATATATTTACTCAGTGGCTGCTCGCCAAACCATTGCCAAGCCTGCATCGATAGCGGCTGCGCTTGTGTACATAGCCATTGCTGCATAAAGGCCACTTGCGCCTCGATTAAGCTGTCTAGGGTTAGCATCGGCGTGTCTGATTTTCGCGCTGGGTTTTGAATATCTTTTGAAGTCTGCATAGGTTTTGAGGTCATAGTAATCGACAATTTGTTATACTGTGTGGTTGTGGTAAGCATAAAGTATTATGCCATGAACCTCATCTGTGTTTGTGATGAATATTGCCTGCTGCTTAATAAATAATGAGAGGTTTGGATGACGGCTCTGAATACAGCCTTACTTGTGCTTGATGAGCTGACGGTTCAGCGCGGTGAAACTCCTTTATGTGAAGGGGTGACGCTCAATCTGGCTGCCGGTAGCATCTGTCACTTGGTTGGTGCTAATGGTACGGGCAAAACGACGCTACTGATGCAATTAGCTGGATTATTGCCAGTGCTAAGCGGTGAAGTTGTTTATCAAGGAGCAGCAAGCTTACCTGTGCAGCCTTTATATGTGTCGCATCAATTGGGTATTCATCCAAATCTGACCGTCGCCCAAAATCTAACGTTTTTGCTCAATTTATATGGCATTAGCCCTAGTACCGCCGATATTGATGACGCCCTTACGTGGGTAGGATTACAAGGGTTTGAGACCATCAGCTCAAGCCATTTATCTGCGGGTCAGACGCGGCGCATTACCCTTGCACGCTTGTATTTATTAACGCCTGACGTCACCCCTTTATGGTTGCTTGATGAGCCCTTTACCGCGCTTGATGTCGATATGGTGGCCCGCATGGAAGACAGGTTGCGCGAATTTGCTACGGCTGGCGGGGCGATATTAATGACCAGTCATCAGGCCGTCGGCGTTGCCAATCAAGTGCTCGATTTGTCTGATTATATGGTGTAAATGCTATCAATCTAACTGCCATAAGCATCAATCTAACTGCAACAAGCGTCAATATAAGTGCGACAAGCATTAGTGGAAGAGCGAATAAATGATAGACACAGACAGTGCAGTAAAAACCATGAATACAAGCTCGAATGCTAACACTTCAAATGCTGGTGGAGCTGCTGTGCGCGCTATCAGCTTTATGCAGCTTTGGCGGCGTGAATGGCAGGTCAAGCAGCAAGGAGCGGTACAGTGGTTATATCCATTGGTACTGTTTTTAGTGATTATTACCTTATTTCCGCTAGCCGTTGGTAGTGAGCCTGCTTTATTGCAGCGCCTCGGGGTGTCAGCGGTCTGGATTGCAGCTCTATTGTCATTGGTGATGGGTGTCGATGGTTTATTTAAGCCTGCCCTTGATAATGGCACCTTGGCACAATTGGTCGTCGCTAAAGCGTCACTGCCATTATGGGTGCTGATTCGTTTGGTTATCCATTGGATTTTTAGTAGTGGTATTGTGGCAGCATTAAGTTTGCTTGCTGTGCCTTTATTTCAGCTGAGCTGGTTTGAGGCGTGGATATTGATGGCGTCCATTATTACTGGCAGTCCGATGCTGCTTATGTTGTCAGCGGTCGCCAGTAGTCTGACACTATCATTGAAGAATGGCGCGGTGCTGGTGCCTTTGATTGCCTTACCAATGCAGTTACCAGTATTGATTTTTGCTACCGGTGCGGTTGATTTATTTGCCACAGGTCTCAACGGCTTACCGATTTTGGCTTTATTATTGGCGGGTAGTATTATTTCGGTACTGGTGATGCCATGGGTGATTGCCTTGACCTTAAAAATGGCATGGCTTAATTAAAAACCCATGCTGGCATGTCATTCTTTTTTCATTAAAACCCTTTATATTAACAGCATGGTGAAAACCAGCAACTTTGCTATAATAGTCTATTAAACAAACAGTCACGTGTAGATTCTATCCAGCGTTCAACGCCAGCAAGTTAGCGGGTAGTCGTATGAATCATGCGTTTTACTCGATAACTACTAGCTGCGTAATAGGTTTATTCCCATGCCCAACCTGAATAATGTCTCATCTCCTAGCCTGTGGCAACGCATTTGGCAAGTTTTCTTGACCACGGTGGGTACCAAGGAGTTCTTTCGCATCTTTGCGCCTTGGGTTAAGTGGCTGGCGATATTAGCTGGTCTCTGTTTGCTCATCGGTAGTGTTTGGGGCTTGGCATTTGCGCCGCCTGATTATCTGCAAGGCAATAGCTATCGCATTATCTTTATCCATGTACCGGCTGCCAGTTTGGCTATCTCCATTTATTTTGCTTTAGCCGTACTGGGCGTCATTTATCTGGTATGGAAAATTAAGACCGCGAGCCTTGTGGCGCAGGCGTTAGCGCCGATGGGTTTTTTGCTTTGTGTGATTAGCTTGCTGACCGGTTCTATTTGGGCAAAACCGACGTGGGGTACGTATTGGGTTTGGGATGCACGCTTGACGTCTATGCTCATTTTGGCGTTTTTGTATGCGGGGGTAATGGCATTGTTTGCCGCCTTTGAACATACCGCCAATCGTGGTAAAGCGGCGGCTATTTTGTCTATCGTTGGCGCTGTCAACTTGCCCATTATCAAGTACTCAGTACAGTGGTGGAATACTTTGCACCAAGGTTCAACCTTTACGCTGACTGCAGCACCAAAAATGTCGGCGGATATGTGGATGCCATTATTACTGATGATTATTGGCAGTTATTTATTGGTTGCAACGTTGGCCATTTACCGTACCAATACCCTGATTTTATACCGTGATCAAGGTAAAGCGTGGGTCAAAGAATACGTTCGTGGACAAAATAAATAGTCCTATAAAATATAACAATATAGCTATGAACAAACCAAATAACGGCTAGGGAAATATGATGCAGCCTTACTTTTATAGCGTCTCTGAGTTTATCGCCATGGGTGAGCATGGGGTGTTTGTCTGGTCATGCTGGGCAATTACAGTCGGCATGATGCTGATTTTTATCATCTATAGCCGTCGTCAACGGCAAGCGCTTATCAAGCAGCTAACGATTCAGCAAGCGCGTCAAGCACAGCGCGCTGCTAAGACTCCTAATCCTGCGACCAAACAATCCTCTTAACAATACTCCTTAAACAGTCCTTTTTAATATCAAATTTTTAGCTTATAAAATTATTATTATCCAATGGTAAATATATGATCTCATCAGTTGCGAGGGGGCTTATTGATTTGGGCAAAAAATGCTACCATATAGGTATTAGAAAAGTACGGTTAGACGGGCTTGTTATCAAGTCAGTGTAATAGGAATTTCTTTAATATTTTCTGTTTTGCAGACGAGCAGTTTGTAAAACAGCGACTCATCAATGAGGTAGTGGTATGAACGCAGTTCGTCGCAAAAAACTGATGTGGGTTATGTTTACGCTTGCAGGGGCGGCGATTGCCGTGGTGTTGGTGATTTATGCCATTGGGCAACAGACCGATTACTACTTTGACGCCACCGCCATTGCGCAAGGTGAAGCGCCGCAGGATAAGCGTATCCGTGCTGGCGGTATGGTAGTTGCTGGTAGTGTCCAACGTGCGCCAGACGACCCGTTAAGCATTGAATTTGCTATCACCGACTTTGAATCGACCGTGCCCGTGACTTATCAAGGTATCTTGCCAGATTTGTTCGCTGAAAACTCAGGCGTGGTTGCAACCGGTAAAATGCAAGGCGACATCTTTGTCGCAGGCGAAGTATTGGCCAAGCATGATGAAAATTATATGCCGCCAGAAGTGGCCAAATCAATGAAAGAGAACAATCGTAATGGCGCAGTCCCTTCTTCTGAGCAATATAATCCTGCTGAAAAAGTGCATGAAACCAAGACTTTACAGCAGTAATTTCGCTGACAATAATAATTATCAATAATTATCAATAATTATCAATAGTTATCGTAAAAGCGTTAAATATAAAAAAAGCCAGTGACCTTTATCACTGGCTTTTTTTTGCCTAATATTTTAATAAATATTATTTATTAATCATCCCATTCTGGTGAATAATCCGGATGCTTAATTTTACGCCCATCGCTACGCGCTAAGCTACCTATTTTCTCAAGTTCATCCGCACTGAGCGTTACCTTGACAGCATCTAAGTTGCCTTGTAAGTGCTCAGGATTAGACGTTTTTGGAATCGCAATACGCTGCTTGTCGGATAAAATCCACGCCAGCGATACTTGCGCTGGGGTAATCCCATGCTTATCAGCGATGTCTTTAATGATTTTATTATCAAACACATCTCCGCGGGCAAGCGGCGAATATGCTTCTAATAAAATATGGTGATTGTTTAAAAAAGTCTGCAGGGTGTTTTGCTTAATAAGGGGGTGAAACTCAACCTGATTAACCGCAATCGGCACATCAGCATAGCGCTTGGCTTCGATGATATTGGCGATATTAAAGTTAGACACGCCGATATTACGGGTTAAACCTTGTTTTTGGAGCTCACAAAGCGCAGGGATGGTCTCGGATAAAGGCACGCGATCATCAGGCCAATGTAGTAGCAGTAAATCAACGTAATTGGTATCTAAGTTTTCTAACGAACGCTTGGCCGCAGCAATAAGCTTTTCTGGCTCAAACTTCATATCATCAGGAAATATTTTGGTCGTTAAAAAGAACTTATCGCGAGCGACCCCTGATTGTTTAATGCCTTTTCCCACCTCTTTTTCATTATCATAAGCTTGGGCGGTATCAATGTGCTCGTAGCCCATTTTTAGGCCTTGGCTGACGACATCGATACAGTCTTGTCCCGTTGATTGCCACGTACCCAGTCCGAGTACCGGAATGTTCGCTTGTCCAGCGGTGCGAATATTATAAGTTTTAGCACGCATATTATTGTCCTTGTTGTTTTTGTGATTTATTAATAGCTCTTATATTATTAATAGAGAGTTCAATCAAAAATATAGTGCTCTCAATCTCTATTAAGTCTCAGTCTCTATTAAGCTAAGCCACTATAGAAAAAAGTAGCGGTAAGTGAAAGGGCGGGTGACGCTTTCCTACAAACGACAAACAGGCTGTAACGTCATTTTATAACCCCTAAGGTTATTAATAATTTGTTTACAGGAGCTATTTAAGATAGAAAAATACTGAAATTAGAAAACCTTACTATAGTAAGGGGTATACATAAAATGGACGTAATGCTAGAGTATAACCAAACAAATGACAGATTTATTTATCCATAAAAAATTATATATAGAACGCCAATCTCAACTTATCGTAGGCTTTTGATTTTTATAGAATTTAAAATTTTAATTGTTTTAACTGAAGTTTTAAAAACTAAGTAAACCAATACCTTAGAAAAATAAGTTGAGAGTGGGGTATATAGAGAGATATATAGGTTTTTATTGATACAGCTATCAATAAAGTAAGGGTTAACAAGGTAGCGATTAACAAAATAACGATGAACAAAGCCAAGTTCCACAATCTTCTAGCAACTTCATTCAATTAGGAGAGGATGTGTCCAATCTTTCAAAGGCAAGTACTGTACAAGACAGTCATTTAAAAAATGGTGCAGACAGTCAGCATCAAAACCCTATTTCGTGGTTTATTTTTGGTTTGATGGCAAGCGTGACCTTTATTGGTATTCTCTCAGAGCTGATGCCGTCGGGTATTTTGCCGCAAATGACCGCCGGCTTAGGTATTGAGCAGACTCAGGTAGGGTTTTTGGTCGGTATATACGCGCTGGCATCAGCGATTTTCGCTATTCCGCTTATTAGTATGACGTTGTGGGTCAATCGAAAAATTCTTTTGCTGGTCTTATTGGCGGGCTTTGCCATTTCTAATATCGTCGTCGGTCTTACCTCATCTTATGCGCTTATCGTCACCATGCGTATCATTGGCGGTATTTGTGCAGGGATTATGTGGCCGATGATTGCCGCCTATGGGACGGCATTGGTGCCAGAAAACCTGCATGGTAAGGCTATCACTATTATTATGGCGGGCAATACCTTTGGTGTCAGTCTGGGTCTACCGATTATGACCTATATTGGCACTCAAGTTGGCTGGCGTACCTCATTTATCGTACTGGGTGTATTGGGTGCGGTGATTGCACTGCTGGCTATGAAGTTTTTGCCATCGGTGCAAGGTGAAAAGCTGACCCAAAGTAACTCGCCAATAGCGGTGCTCAAAATACCTGGCGTCTGGATTGTTTTAGCACTGACTTTTTTAGCAGTCGTCGCCCATTACAGCACCTACACCTATATCACGCTATTGGTCGAAACCATTAAGTTCGTTGGCGGTATCAGCTTAGCGCTATTTATCTTTGGGATAGGTTCGGTTATCTCTGTCATCTTATCGGCCAAGATTATTGATACCCATTTACGGGGTTTAATCGTTGGGATGTTAGTTTGTGGCGTGGTTGCCATGCTGTTGTTTGTCTTCTTTAGAGGGACAAATGGTTTTGCACATTTTGCTTTTTTACTTTGGGGACTGGCATTCGGACCTCTGGTAACTATGTTTCAAACGGCTGTTAGCCATCAGGTGACGGAAGCAAAAGCTGTCGCGACCTCGGTACAATCGAGCGTATTTAACTTTTCAATTATGATTGCCACATGGCTTGCCGGTTTGATTTTGGTGCATATGCCAGAAACCGGTGTCTTGGGTATCGTTTATCTGTCTATTCTATGTTTCGTACCTGCCATTATTATTACGGTAATCTCTAAGAAAACCTTGGCGGCGCCTGTTGTCTAATAATCTAATAACAATTAATAACTAGGTTTTGATAAGCAATTTTAAATAACGCATTTTTAATAACTAACTTTTAATAACTAACTTTTAATAATAATAGGAGTTTGTCATGATTAAATTTACCAATGCCACTATCTATCGCAATAGCGATGCTAATGAAATTCTCGTCAAAGACGGTGTCATTCAGCAAATAGGTAAAGGTTTACCGGCTGCTACAGAAGAGATTGACCTGAAAGGTCGGTTGGTTGTGCCACCTTATGTAGACTCGCATCTGCATTTAGATTATGTCTATACCGGCGGCGGTGATGAGGCGAAAAATGCTTCAGGTACGCTATTTGAAGGGATTGCGCGCTGGCATGATGTCAAAAAAACACAATCTTTTGAAGATGCCAAAGCGCGGATGCTAAGAGGCATTCAGGAAGAGGTTTCTAAAGGCGTGCAGTACATTCGTACCCATATCGACGTTTGCGACCCTGATTTAACAGGGCTCAAAGCGATGCTCGAGCTGCGCGAAGAGTTAAAAGACAACGTTACCATTCAGATTGTGGCGTTCCCGCAAGAAGGCATGTACGCCTATAAAGGAGCTGTCGAGTTGATGGAGGAAGCGTTAAAAATGGGCGCGGACTGTGTTGGCGGTATTCCGCATTTTGAATGGGCGTATGAATTCGGTCAAGATTCTGTGCGTAAGACGGTGGAGCTTGCGCTTAAATATGACAAGCTCATCGACGTCCACTGTGACGAAACTGATGACCCGATGAGCCGTCACGTGCAACTATTAAATGCTTTGGTTATGATTGAAGGTATCGGCGCGCGCTCGACGGCGAGTCATACTTGCTCATTTGGCTCAGCAGATGATGCTTATGCATTTCGGATGATGGGGCTATTTGAGCAGTCAGGCATGAACTTTATCGCATTACCAACCGAAAATGCTTACTTGCAAGGTCGTCAGGACACTTATCCAAAACGCCGTGGTTTGACGCGGGTCAAAGAGTTTTGGGAAAATGGTATTAACGTCAGCTTTGGTCAAGACTCTATTAACGATCCGTGGTATCCAACTGGTAACGGCAATATGATGAATATCTTGGATAACGGTATTCATTTGGCGCAAACTATGTCGCTGCCGCAGCTTGACGTCTGTCTCGACTTTATCACCATAAATGGCGCAAAAACCTTAAATATCGAAGATGAATACGGTTTGGATGTTGGTAAGCCCGCTAACTTTTTGGTATTGGACGCCGATAGTCCGTTTGAGGCGGTGCGTCAACGCGCTGACGTGCTTGCTTCTGTTCGTCATGGTAAATATTTATTTAAAAAGTCTGAACCAAGCTATGATATCGAATTGGATGTTTTTAGAAAAACCAAGTAGTCTTATTTACCAAAAATAGAGAAAGAATAAATAGCAACCAGCTAAAATATTAACGAAAAAGCCCATTATTTAATAATGGGCTTTTTCTATTTAATTTTTAAGATACTTTATTGGCATAAACTATCTTAAATCATGAGGCAAGCAATTACTGAGCAGCAGCTTCTGTAACAGGAGCAGTAGCTGTTGTAGAAGCGGTATCAGTACCCCAGATTTTTGGGTATTTGTAACCTGGGAAGCTATCATGCGCATACTTTTTAAAGGCTTCTGAGTTATAAGCGTTGGTCACGTCTTTTACCCATTTTTTGTCTTTATCAGCAGTTTTGATCGCTGACCAGTTGACATAAGCAAAGCTTGGCTCTTGGAATAGCGCTTCAGTCAGCTTGATACCGGCATCAGTCGCATAATTACCATTAATGATAGCAAAGTCAACTTCATCACGCGCACGTGGTAGCTGGGCAGCTTCTAGCTCAACGATTTTGATGTCGTATTTGCTGTTATCAGCGATATCGGTTTTTGAGGCGGTCAATGGGTCGATATTGTCTTTTAACGTAATCCAACCTAGCTCATTCATCATCACTAACGCACGCGCAAAGTTACTTGGGTCATTAGGCGCAGAAACGCTCATGCCTTTGTAGACCTCATCGATTTTCGTCTTTTTGCCTGAATAGATGCCAAGTGGGGCTGTTGGTACTTGGAAGGCTTCAACCAAATCAAGGTTATTTTCTTTTTTGAAGGTATCAAGATAAGGCTTATGCTGGAAGATGTTGATGTCTAAATCACCATCAGCCAAGGCGATGTTTGGCCGCACATAATCGGTAAATGTGACGAGCTCAACTTCATAACCTTGTGCTTCTAACGAGCCTTTTACTTGATTACGTACCATATCGGCAAAATCACCTTCGGTAGTACCGATGACAATTTTGCTATGCTCAGGATCGATATCGCTGGTCGCGGCTGTTTCTGTGGTCGTTGTTTCCGTTGCGCCTTCAGTGACTGGCTCTTTGTTGGCTTCTGGCGCTGATGAATTGTTGCAACCGACCAATACAAGACCTGATACGCCAACCGCAGCAAATGCTGTGGCTACTTGACGGCTGATATCTGTTAATTTCATGAAACTTCCTTAATAAGGGATGGGAATAGGGGATTGAGTATCAACATTTAAAATCCGCATTAAAAAAGCAACATTATGAATAGTAATGCTGCTAAGTTAACGGTTGTTAAGATAGTATCAAAATTAAAGGGAATCAGTTACAAAGTCAAGCATTTGCTTAGGATGAATCGGCATTAAAGCTTGAGCATTATTCATATCAAACGTTTAATATGCGTACTTTAAGAGCCAATGACTAATACTGTTTATAGTCAATTTCTCTGCACACGACAAAAAAAATCATCCCCACCCGATTTTCATAGGTTTAGGGGTTAAAAAGCTAACTAACTGTCGAAATACAGTCTTATCATTGTTAAAAAACACCAAGCGAAGGCCTTCAATCAACACATCCAGGCCAAGCGCAAACAAACTGGCTTGAGGTCGAGCGTTTGACTTCAACTTGCGTTTTAACGGCTTATCTTTGTCTTTATAAATACCGACATGATAAGCCCAACAAAACGCTAAGGCGTTCACTGCGACTAATTTACTGACCCGATCAAGATGGGTTAAGTGGGTATCTTCAAGATTAAAGCCACGCCCCTTTAGACAAGCAAATAAAGTCTCAATTTCCCAACGCTTGCCATAGCTTGTCATCGCATCCACTGTTTCTAGTTGATTGGTTGCGACAATCACTAAACCGTAGTCTTTATCACGCTTGGCAAATACTCGGACCAAACAACCATCGACAGTCAGTATTCGCCCATGTCGATATGTTTCTTGATGGCTAACATGGCGCAATAATTCTTTAATCTGTACCAGCTTGCCATGATGATTCCTAACTTTACTGTTCTTCTTAATCCGTATGGCAAAGGGTATGTGATTATTGGTGAGCCAGTTAAACCATTTTTCGCCAACAAACTCTCTGTCTGCTACTATCATCTCAAGGTTATCTTTGCCAAATTGTTTAATAAACCGCTCAATAAGTTCACAGCGTTCAAGATGGTTTGTATTACCTCGCTTATCTAGCATTTGCCAGTATAAGGGGATGGCTATCCCTTTATATACCACCCCTAGCATAAAGATGTTGAGGTTACTTTTACCCCATTTCCAGTTGGTGCGGTCAATGGTTAAGGTGACTTTGCCTAGCCCAAATAGTCGATATATCATCAAAGCCAGTTGATCGTAGTCTATCCTGGCTTCGGCAAAAAATCGCTGTAGTCTGCGATAGTGGCTGTCGGTCTTGCCACCCTTAGGGAGGTGTCTTGCTATTTTTTTTAAGATTACTGCTTTGAGCAGTAATCAGGGCTATTATCATTAGGCTCAAACATGTGATTCTTGCCTTGTTCATACTCAGGTTTTGGGTTAAAGTTTCACTAAGTCTGTTAAAGTTTGGCATGGTCTGATTCGTCTTGAAAATTACTATTATGCCTTTGCTTTAACAGACTTTTTTGTTTTTTTTGTCGTGTGCAGAGAGTCAATTTATAAGTGAAATTTAGCGCTTATCCAAACGCATGGCTATCCAATTACCTGAGGCCTGAATCCCGATAACCATAATCGACAGCATGACGACAATAAATACCATCACCTCAGTTTGATAGCGATAATAGCCATAACGAATCGCCAAATCACCCAAACCGCCGCCGCCAATCATACCGGCAGCTGCCGAAAACGACAGTAAGCTGATACATAAAATGGTGACCGACAATACCAAGCCAGAACGCGCTTCGTTAAGCAGCACTTTGATAATGGTAAAAGGACGGGCGCCCATCGATTCAGTTGCTTCGATAATACCACGTGGCACTTCACGCAGGTTTTGTTCAACCAAGCGCGCAAAGTAAAAGGAACCCGCAATCGCCAGTACCAAAGAGGCGGCAATCGGTCCAATACCGGTGCCAACGATGGCTTTGGTAAAAGGGCTCATGGCAATCATCAAAATCACAAATGGGAAGGCGCGCATAAAGTTGGTAATCGCCCCAAGCACACCGTATAGCGTCTTGTTTTGCAAAAACTGCCGATCACTAGATAAAAATAAGAAAACCCCAAACAAACCGCCGATCACGATGGCGACCGTCGTTGAGATACCAAGCATAATAAAGGTATCTACAAACGCCTGCCAAATCTCTTTGCGCAGCGCGAGCAGTTTGTCTATCGAGGCGGATAATTCAGCACCAGTTAACATGTCTATTCTCCTACCTCTTAGTCTTCGTGAACCAAGCCTTTGCCAATCGTTGTGGTGGCCTGAATCAGACCGTCGCGAATATCGGCAACCTCAAGCAATTGCCCTTGATGTAACAACGCTGCGCGGTCGCATAACCTGCGAATCACGCTCATTTCATGCGTGACAATGACGATGGTGACGCCAAGCTGTTCATTAATATCGCGTAGACAAGTCAATAAGCTGCGCGTGGTCGCAGGGTCAAGCGCACTGGTCGGCTCATCCGCCAATAATACTTTTGGGCTTGGCGCAATGGCGCGCGCGATACCGACACGCTGCTTTTGTCCCCCTGATAACTGCGCGGGATAATGCCCGGCACGGTCGATCAAGTCGACTATTTCTAAGCAGTCCATCACGCGCTTATGGATATCGGCGCTCGGATAACCTGCCACTGTTAAGTTAAAGGCGACATTATCAAAGACCGTACGATTGGACATCAGATTAAACTGCTGAAAAATCATACCGATATTATGGCGAGCGATACGTAAATCACTAGCGGATAAGGTGGTCAAATCCGTACCATCGACGATGACTTGACCGGAATCTGGACGCTCAAGCAAATTAATCAGGCGTAAGAGAGTAGATTTACCCGCACCCGAATAGCCCATCAAGCCAAATATCTCGCCTTGCTGCACAGTTAAAGACGTCGGCTCGACAGCAGTAAACCAATGTGGCTTGCCGTCTTTATCTTTTATAGACCGGTCGCTTAGAAAACTTTTGGTCACATCGTTTAAGACAATCATGTCACTCATGGAGGGCTCAAAATTCAATAAATATTTTAATAGTCATGAAGCGGTTGTAGGGTCTCTTACATCATAAAGAGCACAGTTAAAAACAACATTCAATAACCCCATAATAAGGGGCGCTAATATAGCATATTATGCAGTGTTTTGGATATGGACATCCATGACTTAAGGATAATCTTGGCTTGCTCGCTATTAAGAAACGAAGCAATCAAGACAGGTAGCGCGTAAATTTATCGTCATTTCGAATAAATGGTTATGAAATAAAGAAGCAGTATGACATCAGCAGGCATGTTTGTAGTACTGATTTCTTAGCAGTAAATTTTTTGCCGCTGAGCTTGTTAAGACTTAGTTTTTTAAGACTGAGCTATAGGATTAATCACGGCTTTCATGATGATAATGAGGGTCGTGCTTCACAGGTAGCACCACTAAAAATCGCGTATGACCATTAATAGTGTCGGTCAGGATACGCCCTTGGTGCGCGGTGACAATTTGGGCAACCAAGGATAAGCCAAGTCCTGAGCCTTTATTCTTTTGCTGTAAGCGTACAAAGGGACTAAAAACTTCTTCGCGTTTGTTTTCAGGGATGCCGTCGCCCTCATCAATCACTGCCAACACGGCATATTTTGGTAGCGGGCGGGTTGGTTCGGTTTTTGCTTTCTTTAGATGCTTACTAAACAAACCTTCTTTACGTGGTGTATTTGCTGTCTCGCCATTATCTTTGGCGTTCTCTTTATTATTGCTCTTAGAGTTATCTTTAGCGTCATTTTTCTCAGTACTATTGTTTTTATCGGTGTTTTCTGCGTTTTGATTGATAGCATTGTCTTCAATACTGAGAAGTGATATCTCCTGATTTTCAGGAACCGCGCGCCAAATGACTTTTTTAATTTTATCGGTTAAATCGCTCGTGAAGCGTTGATAATTGGATCTAAGCGAAGGCTCATTAATGGTTTTCGACTCATCATTACTGTTTATATCAGTGTTTATGGCATTACTTATGTCAGTGTTTACGTTACTGTTTACCTTACTAGGTACGTCAATAAGTTCTGAAGGCTGTGATTTATCCGTGACTAAGCTCGTATCATTATCGCTATCACCATCGACCTCAATGATTTCATTCTGAGCATCAGTAAGCGCCGTGACGCTTTCACCATTTTTATAAATAGCAGGGGCGGGTAATAATGCTATTTCTGTTGCTTCTGCTGACGTTGGCTTAGATTTTGTGTCACTAACGTCAATAGAGTCATTATCGCCATGCTGATTGTTTTGCGCGTTTTCAAGCTGATTGGCGTCATGAGTGCCTTCTTCATAAGAATCAAAGTCGGAGCTGTTATAGTCGACAAAGCTGCTGCACAGTATGGTTTGCAGTAGGAAGTCAGGGATATCATTGGCTTCCTCTAAGGTTTGCACGCCATAAAGCAATACAGTAACAGGCGGCTTGCCATGTAGCATGGCATTGGTCAGTAGGTTGCGAATTAAATGGGTAAGCATGGATGATTGACCATCAATGACGATATGCTCGCCAATCAACGTTGCTTCAGGATAATGCTGGCGTTCTTGATTGACCAAGTCATATAAGTCTAAATGTTCAACTTGCTGTAGCGCATGACCGGCGTCTAATCGGCTGACGAGCAAGATACTTTCAACCAAATCATTTAATCCTGACAGATCACGATTGATCGCATGGGCACGTTTATCGAATTTTTCTTTGGTATCGCTCGGCAAGGCTGCTGCCAACATATCCATCATCTCAATCTGTAAGCGGATACGGGTGATAGGCGTGCGCAGCTCGTGCGACGCGTGCGCCAATAATAGATTATTGGCATTGATAAGGTGTTCAATTTTTTGTGCCGCTTGGTTAAAACCGCGGGCGAGTGAGGCAATCTCATCATTACCGCGTGCATTGACACGCACGCTAAAGTCGCCATCACCAAGTTCAGCCATCTGCTGACTCATCTGATTGATACGCCAAGTAATGGTACGAGCAATCCACCAAAGCACGCCCGCCATAATAATCAGCAGCAATAAGGTACCGGTAAATAAGTTTAGCGCCGCTGAGAGTACAGGTTTTTTAGGCGCTAAGCGTGACTCATATAATAGCGTATAGCCCGTACTACTATAGACTTGGGCTTGCTTGGTTGGGGAGGTTTCAGCAAATGAGGGAAAAACGCGTGCTAATAAAGAGGGCGGCGCCGGCAATTCTAACGGCAAATCGCTATTGTCAGTTTGCATAAGCAAATGACCTTCGCTGTCATACAAACCCATCTTTGCCTGCAAAGATTCATCAAAAATATCAAAACTTTTTTTGACCACCGCCAGCATAAAGCGCGACTGTAAGCGATTGTCCTTGCTGACCGCGATGTTTAGCTCATGCAAAAAAGGGTCTATTTGACCCAAGATTTGCGTGGCTAAGATTTCTGAGCGAATGCCCGCGTCTTTGTCATGGACCAACTGCGTCAATAACACCATCGCTACCGCAAATAAGATAAGTGCCAGCATGACACTGGCAAATAGCTTGGCAAATACGGAACGAAAACCCAGTTGTTGCATTAAATCATCTCTATTATCAAACGCTCATAACCGCTTTATGGGTTTTATTGGCACTATCGCTTAACCTAACTTCGTTTGAGTACATTCATTCGCCATTTATACTTGATCGGTTGCAAATTGATAACCCACACCGCGTACGGTAATAATACGTTTTGGCTGACGTGGATTGTCTTCAATAAGCGCACGTAAACGCGAAATATGCACGTCGATAGCGCGATCAATATTGTCTGAGCTGTCATCGTTTGGCATTGCTTGCCATAATTGCTCGCGGTTTAGTACTTTACCAGAATGGGTGGCAAAATAATGCAGCAATTGAAACTGATGCGTCGTTAGACGTACCGGTTGGTCATCGATAGTGACTTCATGACTGTCAGGAAAGACGCTCAAGCGACCGAAAGTCAGGCTGTCTGATTGGCTGTCGGCTTGGTTTGGCTGCTCATGACGACGAATAACGGCACGAATACGCGCCAATAGCTCACGTGGCTCAAATGGTTTGGCGATATAATCATCGGCACCCATCTCTAAACCCAATACGCGGTCAGTGGTATCGCCTTTTGCCGTCAGCATAATAATCGGCACTTTATTGGTCATGTTGTTTTTGTTGCCACGTATTTTTTGGCAAACTTGCATCCCATCCATATCAGGAAGCATCAAATCCAGTACCACTAAGTCAATATCACGCTCTTTGGTGTCTAATAAGTCTAAACCTTCTTGACCCAATCCTGCATGGTGTACATCGTAATAATTCATGGTCAGATAATCACTGATTAACTCGGCTAAATCTGGATCATCTTCAATTAGTAAAATCTGCTTACTCATAATTTTTCCTCTAGTTGTTGTTATAGTTTGTTTAATCTGCATTTTAAAAATACTGTTTTAAACCTGCATTTTCAAAGTTCTGCTTTAAAAGTACTGCGCCCTTAATTTTTAATCACTGCTATTTAGCATACGCTATATTGCCTAAACAGGATGTTATTAAACAAGACATGCTTTGTTAATGTTTCTACACAATGTAACTACTTGCTTCAATGCTTATGAAACTACGGCCTTTTTACCTTCAGATTCAACCGGTAGATTTGCCAAACAAATCAAACTGTCATTGGTAATGCCCGCGATTAAATATTGTTTGGTCAGCGGGTCATACTCAATGACCTCGACAGGCTGGCGCGTCAAACGCTGGTCTTGTTTGATAATCCATACATTGGCGATTAAAGGCCGCAGCGGCTTATAAGGCGGTTTGTGCAGCACAGTGAGATCTACATTATGCAGGGCACGCTTAGGGACAGTGGTACCGACCTGTATTTGTCCGTAGTCAACACGTCCAGTCACCTTCATATCAGGTCTTATCTGGTTACGACTGACTTCATTATCAACCACGTTGACAGCAACCAACAGCTGTTTGGGTTGCTGAGTGGTGGTCAGCTTACTCACTTGGCCGGTAAATTCATCTATTAAACCTTCAGCGGTAAAATTCACCGTTTGCCCGACAGAGATTTGCGATTCAGCGTCAATGGGAAGGGTGGCAATAAAATGCAGTTCCGTCTCGTCACTGAGCTTTAATAAAGGCTGATGCGGCTCTACCTTCTGTTCGTTTTTAATGTAGAGCTTTTCTATCCGACCAGAAAAATTCGCCCGCACCGTGATCAAGTTGTATGATTTCTCTGATTGTGTATTTTCTTGAGTGTTATTGTCGTCATTACTGCCACTGCTAGTAGAGTTGTCTGTAGTTGGCTTTTTACTGTTAGCGGCCGTCATTTTTGCATCAATTTCTGCGTCATTTTTTACCGCTTGTTTTGTCTGCTTATCACTATTAATAACGGTATTATCTGCCGAATTTTGATTATTGACAGCCGATTGCTCAGGCTTAATATCAGCCTTTTTATTAATTTCTACGGTTTCTGCTGAGTTTGTAGCCGCTACTGCATCAGCTGGCTGTTGAATCTCGGTCGTTTGACGACGAACAATAAATAAGGGCGCACCTTTTTCTACCCATTGATTTTTTTTCACCAATACTTTTTCGACTATCAGCGCTTGTCCGGCAGTCAGATTGACCTTTTTAATAGGTTCAATTTCACCTTCTAAGCCAAGACTTGGCTGATAACGGGTTGGCTTGACACTCAGGATATGGTCAGGGGTCATCGTGATGCTATCAACGCGAATCAAAAGCGGCGTATTAACCGTCTCGCTATTTTCGGCAGTGACCGGCTCTGATGTCGGAGGCGAGGGTTGACAGGCGATAATGAGCAAAGCACTTAAGAGGTACACACTCTTTTTTAAAGGGCTAGAAGCTAGAAATAGCGCACTTGAAAATATCGTGCTTAAACGCCTTGAGCACATAAAATCTGTCATACCAGTCACCATTATCAACGAATTTTCATTATATAGTGAATTTTGCTGCGGTGAAATGATTAGTCTGTCTTTTGTAAGAAGAGGCACGATGAGTGATGTTATAAACAACCCTGTAGCTGGTAAGAATAAAACAACGACAGATGCTAATAGTAAATGGAAGCTGTTATTAGGGCTTTGTGCTTTAGTAAGTGTGGCTTGTCTGTTTTGGCTGGTCAATTCATTGTCATCGGTCAGCCAATATTTAACGAATTTTAATCAATCAGTTGTCTTGCCGGTGATTGTCTTTGTCTTAGGTGTGCTTGGTATCTTGTTTGCGTTATTCCAGCTACTAAAACAACGTGGCGGCTCAGAACGTTTATTGATTGAAAAAGAGACCTTGCGTCGTCGCCAAGAGGCGGAAGCAGAGTCTGAGCGTGCGCGCCAAATTCAAGAAGAAAACGAGCGTAACCAGATTGCTATTTTGCGTCTATTGGATGAGCTAGGTGATTTGGCCAGTGATAATAGTGATAACGCTAATAATCTTAATAACACTTATGAAGCAGAAAGTGCCGCTTTATTAAGCGCCCGTAGCCAAATCAAGCCTGATAACTTTGATATCGATGAAGATATTCGTGACATCTTTATCGAAGAGGTTGCAGAGGTTATTGCTGATTTAGAAGATTTTTTACCGATATGGCAGCAAGACGCACAGGATTTAACCCCGTTAACGGAAGTGCGACGAGGTTTCCATACCTTAAAAGGCTCAGGGCGTATGGTTGGTGCTTTTAGCATCAGTGAGATGGCATGGTCAATTGAACACCTACTCAATCGTCTGTTGGACAAAACACTGCCGGTGACCGATGAAGTCGTTGCGTTAGTGACAGAAACGACCCAGCGTCTACCAGCGATGTTGAGTGACTTTGAAGCACAGCAATTACCAAGCTTTGATCCTGCCATTATTATTGTGCAAAGCAATAACCTAATGAGCCAGCAACCTATTAATACAGGGCTAGAAACATCTGAAGTCATATCTTCTATCGCTGACGTTGAAGGAAATAATTCTTTATTGGAAGAAAGTTTACTTTTAAACGAAACAAACTTAGACATTGAGCATGCCGATACTCTAGGAACAACTGAGCACGTTAATTATACGATGGCAGAGGAAAAAGATATCTCTGTATCATTGATAGAGTTAGAAATCCCTGCGATACTGCAACCATTTATGTCAGTAGCCCAGCCGTTACCGATAGATGCTGACGATGCCGATCCTGATATTAAAGAGATTTTTTTAGAAGAGGCCAATGAGGTCTTGGATGAAATCGTGCCTTTATATGCGCAGTGGCAGCTTGCTCCAGATGACTTAACCCAGCTGACTGATATTCGCCGCGGCTTTCATACCTTAAAAGGGTCGGGGCGTATGGTTGGTGCTAATACTAGTGCTGAGTTGGCTTGGTCGATAGAAAATATGCTCAACCGTATTTTAGATAATAGTATTACGGCTTCTACGGACATACAGCAGCTGATTGGCGATGTGCTGAGCGTGTATCCTGAGTTATTAACCACCTTTGAGAACGATAGCCAAGATTATCCTACTATCATGCCCTTATGGGTGGCTTGTGCTCAGGCCTATAGTAAACAGTTGGGTAATGAATTTAGCTACTCTGCGCTATACCAACAGTTATTAGGCACTCCTGTACCGTCTTCTGCACCAAGTACAAATCAAAGTGCTCAGGATGGTTTTGACGATGAGAGCAATGCTGACAATAGCAATCATATCGACAGCATGTTGCAAACGATTAATTCTGTGAATGAAAAAATGGCAGAAGCGCCCATCGTTTTGACCCCTCAAAGTGAAGAAGAACAAGCATTTTTTGACATTTTTATTGAAGAAGCAGAAGAGTTATTAGAGAGCGTTAATGACTTTGTTCGTCGCCATCAAGATGAGCCTTATGTGGCTGTAAGCGATGAGATTGTACGGGCATTCCATACCTTAAGGGCTGCTTCTGGATCTAGTGCTTTGACAGCAATTAGCGAGGTTAGTGCGACCATAGAGCAGAGTTTAGAGCTGCTACAGCAGCAGGATACGCCGATGAGTGCGCAGCATTTAAAGGCGCTCGCCCAGTCTGCGACCCTTATTAATGGCTATTTGGATAACTATAAGCAAAACGTTCAGCAGCAGGATGTGTCGTTAGAAGAGACGCAAAGCCAGCAAGATATTGCCTCTTTGCAAGCGATGCTTGGTGAGCAGTATGCCATTAAAGATAACGAGAGCAGCGCTGATAACAAGCCAACGATAAACCAATTGTTGGATGATAATATCAATGAATTGCTCGATGCTGAATGGCAGCTAGAAGCCGCTTTGACTCATCCAGAAAGTGCGCAAGTCCAAGCTTATATAGCGCAGCAAATGGCACAAATAAAATACTTAAGTGATAAAGCCCAAGAGTTTCCAAAGTTTACTGCCATCCTTAATGAGTTGGGCAAGGCTTATGCTTATTTAAGCCATCATCCTGAACAGTCGATTGATACTGATATTCAAGCCATTTTACTGGCCGGACATGCGCAATTGGTCGGTTTATTTGATGCCTTGGCAGGTAGCAGCTCATTAAAAATTGATGAGCAAGTTCTTCAGCAGCTACAAAGTATTTCTCAACGCCATGACAGTAATGACGAAATGGTCGCTGATGATGCCGAAATCAACGCTGCAATTGAAACTGAAACTGAAGCCAACATTAATATTGCTGCAGAGGTTTATGCTGATGCTTCGGTGCATAGTATCGCCGCGCCTGAGCTAGAGCTTGAAACCATCGATACCGATATCGAGCTATTAGAAATCTTCTTAGAAGAGGCGCAAGAGCTTGATGACGCGCTCAATGACAGCTTTAGTAAATGGCGCGCCGACATTAGTAATATCAATACTTTAAAAGTCTTACAACGTCATCTGCATACCATCAAAGGTGGCGCGCGCATGGCAGGTATCCGTAGTATTGGTGACTTGACTCATGAAGCGGAGAGTATCTACGAGGCGTTTGTAGAAGAAAGACGAATGCCAACCGCACAGTGGCTTGAGATTATGCAGGTCGTGCAAGATACGTTGTCATTACAAGTGGCGCACATTGTCCGCTATCAGCAATCGTTTTTTGCACCTGAGTTGATTGAGCAGTTACAACAGTTTGAAAAAGCGAGGGCATTGCCAGATGTCGTTCAACTTATTGTACCGATGCCGAAAAACCATATTGATACCGAGTCGCAAGTACTGGCAGATGAATATATTCATCGTATAGAACAAGCAGCAGATAGCTTAAGTTTAGATAGAATTATCAAACAATCATGGGCAAATGGCTTACCTGACCCTGATATTTTGGAAGTGTTTTTAGAAGAAGCAGAAGCCCTGACCAACCGTAACGAATATCTGCAATCATTCTTAAGTGATGCAAATGATACGGTGGCATTGCAGGCACTACAACGCGACTTGCATACCCTCAAAGGTGGCGCGCGTATGGTGACCGCTAGTGGTATCGCTGACCTTGCGCATGAAATGGAATCGGTATATACAGATTTTTTCGATCGTCGCCGTCCTGCTACCAAAAAAGTCTTAGAGCTATTAGTTGCCTGTCATGATTGGCTTGCAGATGCCGTATTTATTCTGTCGCAACAGGTGAATCCGCCAACCCCTGATTTATTGATTGAGGCGTTACAGCAATTTAGTAAAAACCCAGATAGCTTAAAGCAGATACCGAAAGAATCATTGCAGCCGCAGCGTGACGCCATTCTTTTAGCGAAACAAAAGCAAGAATCGACCTATATCCAAAAGGATATTAGTGAGATGCCGCTGATGGTGGCCAATACCGCTGAGCAAGAGCAGAACACCAATAATAATGAGATGATTCGTATCTCAGGTGGTCTGATTGAGCATATGATTAACCTATCGGGCGAGTCGGCGATTAACCGTGCGCGTATCGATATGGGCATGAGTAGCTTGACCAATAGTATTGAAGAGATGGGCACTACCGTACAGCGCTTAGCAGATCAGTTACGCCGGATGGAGATTGAGCTTGAGGCGCAGATTTTATCGCAAATCGATGACGAATTGGTCAATCATGAAGGTTTTGACCCGCTAGAGATGGATCAGTATTCTTCATTGAATCAGCTGTCAAAATCTTTGACAGAGTCGGCGTCGGATTTGGTCGATATTAATAACACCTTATTAGAAAAAACCCGTGATAGTGAAAGTCTATTGCTACAACTATCACGAACGCAAACCGAGCTCCAAGATGGCTTGATGAACTCGCGTATGGTGCCGTTTACCCGTCTAACGCCAAGGCTTGAGCGTATCGTACGTCAGACAGCCAATGAGCTTAATAAGTCGGTTGAGCTCAAGATTATCAATGCTGATGATGAAATGGATAGAACCATTCTAGAGCGCATTACCTCACCGCTTGAGCACATGTTACGTAACGCCGTCGATCACGGGATTGAGAACGTTGCTACACGCCTAAAAGCGGGTAAAGAGCGTAGTGGGCAAATCACTTTAGAAGTACGGCGTGAAGGCAGTGAAATTGTCATCCAGTTAACCGATGACGGTCGTGGGATTGATGTAGAAGCAGTACGCAATAAAGCTATCTCTCAAGGTCTGATTGATGCAGGCGACAGTACCTTAAGCGACCTCGATATTATGCAGTACATCTTTAATGCCGGTTTAAGTACCAGTAAACAGGTGACGCAGATATCAGGGCGCGGTGTCGGCATGGACGTCGTGATCAGTGAGATTCGTCAGTTAGGGGGCGCAGTATCCGTCGTCTCAGAGCTGGGTAAAGGTTCTCGATTTACCATGCGTGTGCCGCTCACCGTTGCTGTTTCTGATGCCTTGGTAGTGCGCGCAGCAGACCGCTATTATGCGATACCACTGGTGCAGATTGAGCGGGTGGTGCGTATCAATCCAGAAAAAATATACGACTATTATCAATCAGGCGCGGCGACGCTTAACTTTGAAGATACCGATTATCGCGTCCGTTATTTAAATGAGATTTTATCTGGTAATAAGTTAAATGAGCTGGTCGTCAATACCAATACCAGCGTGCCACTTATCATTATCAAAAACCGTGGTGGGCAGAATATGGCGCTACAGGTAGACCAAATCGCAGGCTCACGTATCGAGGTTGTGGTGAAACCTTTGGGACAACAGTTCTCGAATTTATCAGGTATTTCAGCAGCGACTATTATGGGTGATGGCTCAGTCATGCTCATCCTTGATTTGATTGCGTTAATGCGTAATGTCACCTTGGTGAAAGAAGTCGCAAAACCTGCTGTGACCATGCGCAGCACGACAGAGTCTAAAGCGACTATCTTGGTGGTCGATGACTCCGTTACAGTACGAAAAGTCACCTCACGTTTCTTAGAGCGCCAAGGCTTCAACGTGGTGCTTGCTAAAGATGGTATCGATGCGCTTGAGATTCTCCAAGAAACGACACCTGACTTGATGCTACTCGATATCGAGATGCCGCGCATGGATGGTTTTGAAGTCGCGACGCAAGTTCGCCATAATAGACGTCTGCAACATCTGCCGATTATTATGATTACCTCGCGTACGGGTGAAAAACATCGCGAGCGCGCCCTTGAGATTGGGGTCAATGACTATATGGGCAAACCTTTCCAAGAAAATCAGCTTCTTAGTAAGATTGAAACCTTATTGGGTAAAGAGGCTAGCCTAGTCAATGAAGGATAACTTACGTGCCTTGGCGCTAAAAGACAAACATAAAAGTGATATCAAGGTATTGGTGGTTGCAGAGGACCATCATCAGCGTATGGCTTTTTCTGATACGGTGCGTAGCTGTGGTTTACAGCTGGTTGACTGCGTATCGCGCGCGCAATTGCAAGATAAGTTTGAGAGCTATGAAAGCTCTATCGATATTTGGTTAATCGACGGTGATTATGACCATCATATGGCGACAGCAACGGCAGCCTCTAAAGCTGCCGCTGTGTTGGTGGGTTTCAGTCAAGCACCGTATCTTAATGAAGCACAGCAGTATGCTAAGTGGCAGCGTAAACTAAAGCGTAAGCTTGCCCAAATGTTGGCTTTGCCGATGCTAGTCGATAATGCTACTGATAAAAACACTGCCTATAAAAATGAGGCTAATGACTGGCGTTATGTGGTGTTTTTAGGGGCTTCAATGGGTGGCCCTAGCGCCGTCAAAGAGTTTTTAGACCACTTATCGCCTTTACTGCCTGTAAGTATTTTATTGGCGCATCACTTTAACCAAACCATGATTAGTACATTACCGCGTATATTGAATCGTCATAATGAGTGGCGCTGTCAGCTGATTACCTCAACGCAGCGTTTGCGCACTGGGCAATGTCTTATAGTACCTATTGATAAACAAGTCGTCTGTGATTCAACCGGTCGCATCATCTTGTTAGATCAGGCTTGGGAAGGCGATTATAAACCTGCTATCGGGCAAATTCTTAAAAATACCAGTGATGTCTATGGCAGTGAGCTTATCAATATTATATTTTCAGGGATGGGTAACGATGGCACGCAGTATTTAGATTTAATCCAAGACAATGACAGTCAATTGTGGGCGCAAGAGCCAAGCTTAAGTGCCTGTCCTAGTCAGCCACAAGCGATTATTGATTCAGGCTATTGTCAGTTTGTCGGCAGTCCTACAGCATTAGCAGAAAAACTTACTGAGTATATTACTGAAAGGGCGATGAGCGCCCCTTTAGATTCATTTATTGTGAGCAACTTATGAAACAGATTCTAAAGCATTCGTTTGAGGCGGTGAGCTTACTGACCACTAACAATGGTATGCTCGACGTGACGGTTGTCCCAGCAGTTAACCAACCGGATTGGATTATTCCTAGCAGTTTGATTTTGAGCGTCGAGGAATGTAGCGAACATACCGATAGTTATGAGTGGCAACAGCAAGCAGTCGCGGTCTTCCATCTATTGCCACGCCATCAAAAACCAGAGAAAATGATTGTCTTAGAGGGTAATACCTCCGCCCATCGCATCGCACTCCAAACGGCAGGCGAGCTACGCCAACTACAGGCGCGTATCTCTGATGTCAAAGATATCGACCTTCCTGAGTATTTTATTAAAACAGACGACAAAATCGATGATGTTGATGAACGCATACAAGAAGATGATGTGCTATCCTACCTCTTTCAAACCGTGATGATTGATAATACGCTGTACTTGGTAGCAGATTTGGATAAAATAGCACACCAATTGGTTGATTTAGACTCCTAGTTTGCTTACGGTTAGGCTTCTCATAAAAATCTTTGTCATTAGCCTTGAGAGTGTTTAGCACGTGTCTTTATCAGCCAATCGCTGTTTGCCAATATCAGTGTATCAGTCAGCGCCAGTTAGTATGAATGAGCAGCATTGAGCGCTAATGAACAATAGGGGTGATAAAGTAAGCTATGAATACCATCAATTCAAACCTGACAAAGTGGTCAGTTGCTAGTCGAATCTTTCACTGGATTAGTGCCATCTTATTGCTGGTCACTTGGGTCATGATATTTTTATATGGCAATTTGGATAGTAAGGTTTATATCGGATTGCATAAGGCGTTTGGGATCAGTTTATTGTTTTGGATGATTGCCCGCGTGATCAATCGTATATTTACCAAAGCACCGCCTGCAGTTGCTATGCCAAAATGGCAGATGCTCCTCTCACAATTGTCACACTTTTTCTTATACGCTTTATTGATCGCTATGCCAACAGCAGGGCTGCTGATGTCAGTCTATGGCGGTAGAGCCGTTGATATCTTTGGCTTATTTCAAATCCCTGTCTTTGTCACACCAGATAGAGGCTTGGCCCGACTTTTTAATGACTGGCATACAGATATTTTATGGCCAATGATTATCGCCTTTACCTTGATTCATATTGGCGCCGCTTTATACCATCAGTTTATCAAAAAAGACAATCTGATAGCCCGTATAAAATAAAGGCTGGTAGATAAAAAGTAAGCATAAAAAAAGCCCTAAGTATGATACTTAGGGCTTTTTTATGGAGCAATAAAGTAAACCAACTCTACTTTTTATGCTCAGGTAAACTGATATTCATTTCTAGCACATCTAAGCTGTCTTCAGAACGATGATTGATATTGACATCATCAATCTGAACGCCGTTGACGTATTTATTAACCACTTCTAGTATTTCACGTTTCATTTTTTCGATACGGTCAGCGGTCAAACGATTGTTTAAACGATTTTCGCTTGCAACGATAACCTTTAGACGCTCAGTGGCCATATTGGCACTACCAGCATTACTGCTGTCATCGGTGCCGAATAGACTACTCCAAAATCCTTTTTTCTTACTCATTATTAACCCCCAAACCAGCGCTGTAATAGACTCTTTTTCTTCACATCAATGTGACGTAATGGACGCTCTTCCCCTAAGAAACGGGCAACGATATCGTCATAACATTGACCAGCAACAGAGTCGGTATAATGAATCACTGGCTCACCGTGGTTAGAGGCTTCAAGTACTGAATGGCTTTCAGGAACCACGCCAAGTAACGGCACTTTTAGAATATCGTTAGAGATGGTATCGATATCCATCATCTCGTTAGCGGCTGCGCGGTCTGCATTGTAGCGTGTGATGATAAGATGCTCACGTACCGTCCCTTGGTTTTCAGCCACTTTCTTAGTTTGGCTTTGCAAGATACCAATGATACGGTCCGAGTCACGTACTGAAGAGATTTCAGGGTTGGTAACGATGATGGCTTCATCAGCATGATACATCGCAAGCTGAGCACCGCGTTCGATACCAGCAGGCGAGTCACAGATGATATAGTCAAACTGCTTAGACAACTCGTCCATGACTTCTGCTACGCCTTCGTCCGTCAACGCATCTTTATCACGTGTCTGACTGGCAGGTAGGATATATAGATTTTCCAATTGCTTGTCTTTCACCAGCGCTTGGGATAGGCGTGCATTACCATTGATAACATCGACAAAGTCATAAACAATTCGATTTTCGCAGCCCATAATCAAGTCTAGATTACGTAAGCCTACATCAAAATCGATAACAACTGTCTTATAGCCACGTAATGCTAAACCGGCGGCAAAAGAAGCACTGGTTGTGGTTTTGCCCACACCGCCTTTACCCGAAGTGATTACAACAATCTTCGCCACAATGGCACACTCCTATGAATTGATGGGATATTTATTATACAAAACAGTATAGATATAAAGTAGCACATTTGCTTGGCATTCACCTAGCGTATATGTGCTATCTGCGAGCGTAAGCCTAGCATAAATATACAAAAACTTATAGCAAGTCTATATTAAAGCACAAAAACAGCTGATATATCGCATTTATGCTTGCTATCCGCACAAAGATTAGAGAGCTAAAAAACGCTCTAGTATCTGCGCTCAAAGCCCGTACATATAGTCTAACGTAAATAGTGGCAGAGCTAAAAATTCATCATAGCGCAGTTTTGTTAAGTAAACTTACTACAATATTAATCATACTATTGAGCCGCCAATTCAGTCTTTATCATCCATTTTTTAAGCTGATATGAATGCAATAATATAACTGCAATGAGGCCTTTGGATAATCTTAGTGTCATAGCTAATTTAAGCGTCGTCCATGACAGTAAAGACCAAGCCTTGACCTTCTAAATAACGTACTTCAACCGATTTATCAATCACGTGCTCAGGTAGGTTGTCGCGTAAGCAATACGTACCGGCAACGGAGACTAATGAAGGGTTAAATACTTGGCAGAAAATCCGCGCGTCTTTGTCGCCAGTTGCCCCTGCGACTAAGCGACCTTGGGCGCGGCCATAAACGTGTAAGTTATTGTCGGTAATGGCTTCGGCGCCGCTATTGACGCTGTTGGTTAAAATCAAATCACCGCCAACATGATTGAGGCTTTGTCCTGAGCGTAGCATTTGATCATAGATGAGGCTGGTAATTTGCTCAGCGCTGATAAGCGTTTCAGCAGTCAAGGTGGTTTCGGCTACTTCAGGTATTGCGCTTGCTGCAACCGCTTGGTTGTCTACTGTTGAACCCGTATTATCGGCAGTGGTGGTTGTAGAGTCAGCACTGTTATTGGGCACAGTGGCTGCTACTTGGCTCAGCTGAGTAGTGGCTTTTTTACTCGGTAAAATACGCTCGATGCGTTTACCATCAGCGGGGAATATCGCCAAGCGTAGCTCGCGAGCTTGCGCATCAAGCAAACCTGTGACCACACCGATAGGCTGCAAACCCCAAGACCAAAGCAGCTCTACCAACGCCGCTAAATCTTGCTCGACCTCACTGTCAATCAGTACCGGAATATTACTGTTCTTATTGCTCAGAGTGGTTTCAAGTTGGCTAGTAATCGCTGTAAAATCATCGGTGCTAAACTGCACCCGTGAAAAGGTCAGCATCTTGCCATAAAAAGCTAACGCCGGCGTGTTGGCTGAGGCGAGGGCATGCTGGTCATTGTCTGAAATCGTCATAATATAAATCCTCAAAAATGGTCGTATTGCGGTGTTCACGGTGCCGTTTTTATTATCAAAGTATGGCTATATAAAACTATCGCTATATAAAAATATAGCGATCAAAACCCAGTTCTTATTAAGTCAGTTCTTCCTAGTCCAATTTTTGCTAAGCCAGTTTTTGCTAAGCCCGCTCTGACTAAAAATGCTACAACCTAAGCATGTCCTGATGCTTCCACTGCTGCACTTTTATTTGTGCCTCAAACTCATCCAAACTATCGGCAATAATACTTGAGATTAATGTATCAAGGGCACTGTTATCGGTATCGATTTGAGCGACGCCGCTGGCAATAGCGACCATCAAAGCATCGAGACGTTCGGCGTCAAGCAGGCGCTCATTAAGCGCATATACTACGTTCTCACCAATATTATGTCCGACATGTTGAAGCTGAGACTCAATTAAGCTACCAGCAATAGGTATCATGCGCAGATAGCGGCGTAGCTCAGGCGTATTGGCCAACCCCTCTTTAATCGCATTGCCCATCTCAGTGGCGATAATGGTGCCACCACCTGATGATTCGGTCAGTGCTTGCAGTTTTGGCGCCAGCTCTTTACGTAGCAGCGATAGCACCGCCGCCTCAATCTCGTTGCGATTGCGCGCGATGGTCGACTCAATAAACGATTTATGCATTTTAGGGTCGGTGAGCTGCTGCCGAAAGGTCTGAATGGTCGTTAAGATGACGCGGTCAGACAGCTCTTCTAAAAGTAAATCGATATAAAAATTAATACGGTTAATCCACGGCTGCGGCAATACTTGATAACCCAATTGATATAATCGGCGTCCGATAATCACCGCGCGAAATAAACGCAGCGCGCGCAGCTGCGGGAAACAGCCTAACACTTCATACCAATGGACAAAAGGGAAAAAGAACCAGCGGTAATAAACCTTTTCTTTAATAGCAATCGCCCAGCGTAATAGCAGCTCTACAATCAAAAATAAGGTAAAGAAGCCACCAGCTGTCCGTAACGAATCATGGACATGGCTTTGATACCAGTTTAATGCTTCACTCAGAGTCAACCACTGCGCCGCATCACGACTAAAACCACTCATCAAAATAGCGTCAATACCGATTAATAATAAATCAATACTGATGGCGATAATCATCACGATATCATAGGTCAGCTTCAAGCGATTGGGCTTGGGACGATTCGGTCTTGGTGGTGGACTATTCGATAAGTCTGAGGGCTGATTGCGCGCGGACGTTGATTCTATAGGGGCGCTGCTAGTAGAAGAGGCGGACACAGTCATACCTTATTAAGTGGTAAATGGCATCAGTAGTGAGTAGCTTTCGGCCAATCACTACCAAATAAGTAACGAGTTTTAATGGTTATTCACATTATCAATGAATCATGCCAAAAAACAAGCCATCAACCATTATAATTTGGTATTTTAGCCATTATCTTTTTATAGAAAAAATCCGCTGACAGTAGCAACGGATTTTAATAATAGAGATTTTACATTTTATTCTAATCCTAATGCGTTTTATCAACCGCCGTTTCATCAAATTCAGCAAGCATCTCAGTAATGCGTTGATCCTTTTGACGCCAAATGTGTTCGACCCAATCAAACATCTGCGCTTTGACTGCGTCATCGTTTTCGTAACCACCGTTTTGAATACCCGCAAACAGCTCGTCAGGTATCTTGATATGGCGGACATCGACGCCTAAGCGTTTGATATTCCCTTTCCACAAATCGCCATAGGTTGGTACGCCGTCAGGATAAACGATGGTCATATCTAAGATACCATCCATGTCAGCGCCCAAGGCGTTAATAGCCAGCGACAAACCACCGGCGCGTGGTTTTAATAGATGGGTATAGGGCGAGTTTTGTTTATCGTGCTTTTCTTGGGTAAAGCGCGTGCCTTCTAAATAGTTCAATAAGGTAAAGGGCTTGTCCTTTAATAACGCACAAGCACGCTTTGCTTCTTCGATATCTTTACCTTGAAGGGCAGGGTTTTTAGCAACCGCTTCTTTAGAGTGGCGGCGCATCATTGGGAAGTCTAAAAAGTAAAAAGCCTGCCCAACGATAGGAATATAAATCAGCTCAAACTTGGTAAAAAAGCGGGTCAGCGGCAAGCGTTTTTCACTGATATATTGCACGATGCTGGTATCCACCCAAGATTGATGGTTACTGACCAGCAGGTACTTACCGTTAATATGGACATCATCTGGCAAATGAATGCGCCAGTCTTTACGCGGCAACATATTGTCGATGAGCGCATTGTTGCTGCTAATCCAGTGTTCAGCGATTTTAATCACTGTCTTATCGGCGATAGGAGCGCCGGTGATGATTTTACCAACCCCCATTAGCCATAACGGAATGCTACCGCCAAAGCTATTGGCAGCGATGACCCCAGTCGCTGTCGCAAGCGACATGGCTTTTGCTAATTTTGGCGTACGTTCGTGTATTTTTTGTATGGCAGAATTTAAGCGCATATCCAATTCCTTCCTATTCATTTCGTTAATCAAGCAACTTTTTTTAGAATTTTTTAATCAACCTCAAAATATATAACTAATGTATTCTTAATATGGACTCTTATTTATTAGTAATAATTTCGCCATATAAAAGCCAATGAGATAAATAAGCCTCTGTTAACAAGCGCCTATATTTAATTGAGCCAACGTACTTTTTAATAGCATTTTTATCATTTTGAACTACTTAACACCTTAACTAAGTTCAGTTATTATTGCGTGTCAGGTTTTAGTGTTGTTGATGCAATAATCATTTTGTTGGCTGATTTTAGCAGAAAAATATTATAGTGTACGACTGTAAACGTGACTTGCGGTAGCAAATTGGCTCTGTTGCTAAGCAATAAGTCATAAATAGTTATGCACTTTTCATACATAGATGTGACAAAATATTACACACAAATGGATGGCAATTGCCATAATAATAGCAAGTGTAGATAAACATCTAAACGATATTGCTGACCAATAATTGCTGATCAATAATGGTCATAAGCAATATTTATAAAAAGCAAATTTATCTATCGATTTTTTTAACTTAAGAGGAAATATTATGCGTAATACATTAATGATTGCAGCAGTGGCATCAGGTTTGGCTCTAAGCGGTTGTGCTACAGATCCATACACTGGCCAACAGACTCTTAACAAGTCTGCACTTGGCGCATTAGCTGGTGCAGCTGGTGGCGCGACTATCTCAAAAGCAACAGGTGGCGAAAAAACTGGTCGTGATGCTGCTATTGGCGCTGCACTAGGTGCTGGCGTTGGTTACTATATGGATCGTCAAGCCAAGCAACTTCAGCAGCAAATGGCTGGTACTGGTGTGACGGTTACACCGAATGCTAATGGTAACATTGACTTAGTTATGCCAGGTAATATCACGTTCTCGTTTGATGATGCGTCTTTAAACCCATCATTTAGACCAACGCTTGATAAGCTTGCCTCTACAATGAATGAATATAACCAAAACACCATTACTATTGCCGGTCATACCGACAGTAAAGGTACTGATGCTTATAACATGAAATTATCACGTGACCGTGCTTATGCAGTAGCGAACTACTTAAGTGCTCGCGGTGTGGCTTCTAACCGTATCAACGTAGTCGCTTATGGCGAGTCGCGTCCAGTTGCTGATAACAACAGTGATTATGGTCGTCAGCAAAACCGCCGTGTTGAGCTAACCGTTAATGCGCCAAACAGCGTTCGTTAATCAATATTGATTGACTAAGAAATTGATTGACTAAAAATCAAGAAAAAATAAAGCATTAAACGAAAGACCAGCGCAAAGCTGGTCTTTTTTTGCCTGAAATTTGTCCTAAAACTTATGTAGGATTTTAAAATTATATTTGATAATAGTTATCAATAACATTATAATTCGCAAGTATTAAATTCTGCTAGCATGTAATGATATTTTGAAATCGACAGTTTTACTCTAATCAATATTTGCTACTTATCTTGCTAAATTTTCTCCTTATAACTCTCTAGACTTCTACTTTGCTATTTTATTTAGTGTATCTCATCGAGGACGTGTATGAATATCAGCCCAGCGCCAAGCCGTAAAATTTTACCGACTACTTTAGCTGCTGCTCTGGCAGGGATATTAATGATATCGGGTTGTAGTAAACAGTCTGATGAGACTGCAAGTACGGACGCCCAAGCTAACGTCCAAGGCACTGAAAAAACAGACAATAAAACCTCGTCAGCGGTTGCCCAAGCGCATATCGATCGCTTGCTGATTAGCTATGCTGATATGGCGCACGCCGCCTACAAGGATTCTTTAGAAACCGCCAAACTTTTACAAACAGCGGTTAATACTTATGTAGAAACGCCGACCCAAGAAAATCTTGATGCTGCAAAAGCGGCTTATAAAGCGGCGCGCCAGCCTTATTCACAGACTGAGATATTCCGCTTTGACGAAGGCTTTGTGACGGCTAATGACAAACGTGCGCTTGGCAGTATCGATGGCTGGGAAGGGCAGGTAAATGCTTGGCCGCTTGATGAGGCATTGATTGATTATGTGAGCGACAGTTATGAGGGCGAATATAATAGTCAGGACAATATTATCAACAGTGACAGCATTACAGTCGGTAGCCTCAAACAAGATACCACCACCATTACGCCTGAATTATTGGCTGAGATGAGTGAGATCGGTGGCAGTGAAGCCAATGTTACCACCGGCTATCATGCGATTGAGTTTATGCTATGGGGTCAAGATACTAATGGCGTCGGTGAAGGCGCAGGCAACCGTCCAGTGAGCGACTATATAACAACCGACGGTGAATGCACCAGCGGTGAAACGGTCAATACTGATGCCAGTATTTGCGAGCGCCGTGGGCAGTATTTAAAAGTGGTTACTCAGTTATTGGTCGATGATTTAACCGCGATGGAAGCCCAGTGGCAGCCCAACAGCGAAAACACCTTGCGTAGCGACATGATGGAACGTAAAGACAAAAATGGTCTACGTCAAATCATGTACCAAATGGGCAGCTTAGCGCTTGGTGAGCTTGCATCTGAGCGCATACAAGTGGCCTTTGTCACCGGCTCTACCGAAGATGAGCATGAATGTTTTAGTGATTTGACCCATTTAAGCTATGCCAATAATGCCCGCGGTATTCAAAATGTCTTTAATGGTAGCTATAAAACCGTCGCCGGTAAAACGGTTGGCGGATACGGCGTCAAAAATTATCTTATTGATACCGGTAATACAGAAGCGGCTGATAAGCTTGCGGCTGATTTTGCTAAAGTAGAAGCGGCCTTTAAGGTAATTGTTGATAAAGGCGAAAAAGAAGGCATCAAGGTCGACCAAATGATTGCGACGGTAGGACAAGCAAGCAAGCATGGTATCTCTGCTGAGGAGCAAAATAAACGCCGTGGTTGGATTGAAAGTAGCATTACGAGCTTACAAGAGCTAACCGCTGGTATTGAAAACGCTGCAAAAGCAGTTGGTATTGATAATCTAGACGCCGATGCAGGCTCACAGTTTTAAGACAATGCGTATTTAATACCGTCAATTGGCTGTGTGTTTGTCGCTGTATTTATAGGCTTGGTTTTATATACCTAATAAGTCAATATAAGCGAATGAGAATTATTTTCATAGAAAAATAATTTAGGTATAATACACACGTTGTCGACTACCGTTGGCAGCGTGTTTTTTTTATAGCGTATTAATAGCCAGATATGTCATAGCGCAGTGAATACTATATTGAATAGAAATACTTATCGAATAGAAGTGAAAAAATTATAGCACGCGATTTTAATGGTTCTATATTAGAACTAAGGTTCCCTATGAGCAGCAGTAATGTGTTAAAAGCTAAACAATCTATCGTGTTTTATTCCTCTTTAATATTTAAGCATTCGCCATTGAAGCTATCGCTAGGAATAGTATGTGTGCTATCAATAAGCGCCTGTCAGCCAAGTGATAATCCAAGTGATAATGTTGCTGCATCTGCTACAGATGACGGCAAAACCCAAGAAAGCAGTCATTCTGAAGCAATCACTTTTGAACGTGTGCAGACTATTGAGACCTTAGCTGGCGTGCCTATGCAGCAGCTTGCCAGCTTTGATGCGCAAGAGATTAAGCAAGGCGGCGATACTGGTATTAGTATCACCACTAGCGAGAGCTACTCTAAACCTTCCTCAAATATAACCGCTTCACGTAAAGGTTCTTTTTTTATCGGTAATGCATTTTTTAGGCAGCCTTGGGTGGTTGCGCCGGCGAGTACCGATAGCCGTGATGGGCTAGGTGCATTATTTAACGTCGCTGCCTGTCAATCTTGTCATATCAAAGACGGTCGCGGTCATGCGCCGATGAGCAGTGAGGATGATGCTGATAGCTTGCTTATCCGTCTTGCTATGCCTGCTACTACCGAGGAACAGAGACAGAAATTGAAAGATTCCTTGATAGAGAAAGTTGTGCATCCTATGTATGGCGGTCAATTGCAGGACCGCGGTATTCAAGGCGTTCCTGCTGAAGCGCGCATTGCGGTACAGTGGACAGACAAGCCCGTCACCTTTGCTGATGGGCATGTTGAAACACTGCGGTCGCCAACCTTTAATTTGACCAAACCCGGTTATGATGCATTTGATGATGAGCTGATGGTGTCGCCGCGTGTTGCCTTACCCATGATTGGGCTTGGGCTACTCGAGCAAATTCCAGACGAGGCTATTAAAAAACAAGCGATAAAAACAAATAATGCCAATAGCGACATTAGTGGTAAATTCAACTGGGTTATAGATCCACAAACGGGCAAAGTGGCATTAGGTCGCTTTGGTTGGAAAGCTGGGCAAACCAAATTGATTACCCAAAACCAAAGTGCCTTTAATGAAGATATGGGACTGACCTCCAATATCCGTCCGCATGAATCTTGCATGCCCACGCAGACCGCTTGTATAAACGCGGCAACGGGTGCTGATGAGCAAGGTAATGGCAAACCACCGGTCGAAGTCAATGATGAAGTGGCAAAGTTCGTTGAATTCTATACCCGTAATCTGGCGGTGCCGCATCGCCGCAATGCTGATGATAAGCTAGTACTGGCGGGCAAAAAACGCTTTTATGATATGGGCTGTCAAAGCTGTCATACGCCAAGATATCAGTTGCCAAAAACCGACGATGACCATCTTGAGCAGCATGGGCAAGTGATTTATCCTTATACCGATTTATTATTACATGACATGGGTGATGATCTTGCTGATCGTACTATCGCTGGCAAGCTGCCATCGAAAGACTTACAAGTTGAATTTTTGGCCAATTCTTATGAATGGCGTACGCCTGCATTATGGGGTATTGGGCTTGCGCAAACGGTCGATCCACAAGCGACGTTTTTACATGATGGTCGCGCTCGTACGCTGATGGAAGCGGTACTTTGGCATGGCGGTGAAGCGGAAAAGCAGAAACAAAAGGTATTAAAGTTAGACAAACAAGGGCGCAGTGAATTAAATGCGTTCTTAAAGTCATTATAAAAGTCAGGCTATACACTTTAAAAGCTATTTAAAAACCATCTAAAAGGCATTTAAAAATTGCCCGCCTTAAATGTACAGATTTAAATAATTATCCATATCGATAGCCATATAAATACCGAGAAACCTATGAAAATAAACCATGCTTTAGCAATGGCTCTATCAGCACTAAGTGCGGGTATCCTTATCAGCTGCGTCAAACCAGCTGATGAGAGCAAAGCGCCAGAAGTAGACAGCCAAGTTACACAAGATAGCGCCACTTCTACGGCTACAGCTGAAAAAGATAGTAGTACAGATAAGATTACCGCTGTTGATATTAGCGCCGATACTGAAAAGACCTATTTAACCCATGTGGCAAATGATATTGTTATTCCCGCTTATGCGGATGCCGCGAAGCAGAGTGATTTATTGCATGAATTGGCACAGAAATCTTGTCAGCAAGCGCCAGTTAGCGGTGATGAGTTGCATGTACTGCGCGACCAATGGCTGGTGCTTGCACAAGCATGGGCTGGCGCTGAGATGATTAATTTTGGCCCAGCGACGGCGAGCATGAGTAATTTATATATCAATTATTATCCTGATGAGCGCGGTCTGGTACATGGTGGTGTTGCCGATCTCATTGCTGCCAATCCCAAGCTTACCGCTGAGCAACTGGCTAACGAGAGCGCTATTGTCCAAGGTATACCAGGATTAGAAGAAGCGTTATATGCCAATGATAGCTTGAATGCTGGGCAATGTGCTTATGTAATGAGCGCAAGTAGTGCCTTAAGCACACGCCTTAAAGATATTGAGAAAAACTGGCAGCAAAACTCAATCACTTTATTAGCGATTGATAAAACCGCTGAGAGTGATCAAGGTTTAAACCAATGGTTTAATTCTTTATTGTCACTGGTTGAGACCATGAAGTCCAATGCCATTGATCAGCCATTAGGCTTAACCGGTAAGAAAAAAGGTCACCTGCCAGCTGCGACCGCAGGGCAAAGCCGCGCGATTATCAATGCTAAATTGGCCACGCTGAATAAAGCAATTACCGATCCTGTCTTAACCGCTATTCTTGGTGGTAATAATGAAAACGCAGTGGCGGATAATCTATCGACCGCACTTGCTGATGCGACCACATTATTGGCGCAAATGCCAGAAGACTTAGCGACTGCCGATAAAGCTACCCAGCAAGAGCTGTATGACAAGCTGACGACCATTACGCGCATTATTAAACGCCAATTGATTCCGACGCTCGGTATCCGTGTGGGCTTTAATAGCACTGATGGCGATTAAAAAAATGCACTCTATCTATACTAAGACGGCAAATGAATCGCAAGAGCAGTCACAGCAGCAGCTACAAAATAAGCAGCCTAATAAAGAGCTGCTAGTAACATCCGCATTGACCATGCTGTCTGCTGTCATGGGTACAGCTGCGCTTGTCGGTATCCATCATCGTTATCGTAAGCAGCGTCACCCTGATGCCAGCTTGCAGGACTATGTAGTAGGTATGCGCTCGCAGTTGCAGTCGTTAACCGCAACATCAAAACGCGAGCTCGTGCAGTTTCGTCACGCTTATCAGCAAGCTATAACTGCATGGCAACAGGCTTATCGTTTACCGATAGATGATTTGAAAAATGCCAATAATAATAGCCCAGCTGACTTTAGCGCCGCACATACCACCACCGTACTACCGCGCCCCCTTTGTTGGGTTAGCGGTGTCGCCTCTATGCCAAAAAGTGTCGTATTAGCAAATGATGATGGCGCTGATGCCTGTCATAATGAAAATGACTTTGGTGTGGTCGGTATCGATGCCGATAGACAACTCGTCTGGCAAACGACTATGCCTGAACGTGTGCACGATATCGTTGTTCAGCCGATTTTTGATGCGCAAAACTCATCTGCTAAAAACAACCAAAATCGTGATGTCGTGGTCATGGGTCGGCGTCCGAGTGCAAAGTTTTGGGTATTAGACACGGCGAGCGGACAAGTAAATTTTGCTATTAAAGCATCTACTCATCGGCATTTTTATGGGCATGCTTGCTATAGCTTAGATGGTAAATTGCTCTATGTGACCGAAAATGACACCCTAACCCTAGACGGTAAAATCGGTATCTATGATGCTGAGGATAATTACAAAAAAATAGCAGAATTTGACTCGCATGGTATCGGTCCGCATGAGCTGATTATGCATCCCGATGGTGAAACGTTAGTGATTGCTAATGGTGGTATCAAAACCGAGCAAGCGTCGCGTGAAGAGTTAAATCTAGACAGTATGCGTCCATCATTGGTTTACCTTAATCGTCATACTGGCGCTTTGCTTGAGCAGATTACGCCTGAACACAATCAAATGAGTGTGCGTCACCTAGCCATGCATGATGATGGAACGGTGATGATAGGTATTCAGTTTCAAGGTGAAAAGCATATTAATGTGCCGCTAGTGTTGACTCATAAACGCGGTGATAGTGAATTTAAACCCCTTATTATGCCCAATAACCAGTGGCAACGCTTCCATCAATATATCGCCAGTGTGGCGGTTGATAGTGAGCGTAACTTATTATGCGTAACCACGCCGATTGGGGGTTGTGCAGCGATTTATGATTTAAGTACGCGAGAATTGATTGATGATGTCGGTTTGCCAGATTGTGCAGGGGCAGCAGTATTATCAAATCAGAGTGCTGACAAAGCAGGCGATAATAATAGGCAATCAGGCTTTATTGTTAGTGATGGCCAAGGTCAGTTAACGGCGTTAACTGTTGATAGCTTGGCAACCGCACAATTGGATACTGTAGAGAAAAACGACCGTATTCTTAAAGACAGCAAATGTCATATGATGTCGTTTGACAATCACTTGCAAGCGCTTTGAGCATGAATATGCCGTCTGCATACCAGTCATCTTTACTAGAGAAATCGATACAACATTTGGCGCAAGCGGATATTGAGCTACATATCAGTAAAAAGCGGGTGAAAAATATCAATTTTCGCCTAAAACCGTATCAATTAATGGTTTCTGTGCCATTGTTTATTAGTTCAGCCCAAGCTGCACAGGCTGTGGCGAAGCGTGTGCCATGGGCAATCGCTAATCACGGCCAAGTATTAGAGCAATATAGGCGGCGACAACTTCCTTCAAAAGAGTCTTCAACTGCCGATAGCACGCTGCTGTTATGGGGCGTAAAGCAATCGTTCACCTTAAATCATGATGAAAAAATTACTTACTATCGACAACAGCTTTCTGAAGTCATACCTTCTCTGTTTGAAAAATGGCAACCAATTGTCGGTGCGACAGCCAATGAGATACGCCTGAAAAAAATGCATACGCGCTGGGGCAGTTGTAATACCCGTGCACGGCGGATTTGGCTATCCGTCTATCTGCCCGCTTATCCTATCGAATGCACCGAATACGTCATCGTCCATGAGCTGTGTCATTTACATCATGCCAATCATAGTCGCGCCTTTTGGCAAACGGTGGCGACCGCGATGCCTGATTATCAGCATTGGCATAATATGCTAGCAGGAAAGACGGGACAGTTAGATTAAACCCTTCACCTAAGTACTATCAACAAGTACTGTCAACAAGCGCCATAAGACTGATATGATTAATCATAACGATACAAATTATGTCGTTTAAATAATATTCTTATCTATCGTATATACAGGGATGTCATATGGAAAATGTCAATCAAGCGCAGTTTTGGCAGCAGCGTTATGAGCAAGACAGTATCGGTTGGGATATGGGACAAGTGTCGCCACCGCTCCAAGCTTATATTGATCAATTGCCTGAATCTGCTAAAAGTCAGGCTGTTTTAGTGCCAGGGGCAGGTAATGCTTACGAGGTCGGTTATCTGCATGAGCAAGGGTTTACCAATGTTACCTTGGTTGATTTTTCCCCTGCGCCGATTGAAGCATTTGCTAAGCGCTATCCTGACTTTCCAGCTGAGTATTTACTCTGTGCCGACTTTTTTGAATTATCGCCTGCGCAATATCAGTTTGATTGGGTGCTTGAGCAGACGTTTTTTTGTGCGATAAATCCTGCGCGCCGTGATGAATATGTAGCGCAAATGGCAGTATTATTGAAACCGAATGGTAAGCTGGTTGGTTTGCTGTTTGATAAAGATTTTGGACGAGACGAGCCACCGTTTGGCGGTACAAAAGCTGAATACCAACAGCGTTTTGCGCCTTATTTTGATATTGAAATTATGGAGCCAAGCTATAACTCACATCCCGCACGGCAGGGCAGTGAGCTGTTTATTAAGATGCAAGCAAAATAATCTCACGCTTGATGTTTTCTCGAGCCTGTGTTTCTAACCGCGCATAGTAATAATCAGTCAGATAAAGCGTTGGATGCGCTAACAATCCTGTTAATACTGCTATGCGTCCAACGCGATAATCTATATTTGAGATATGCGCATATTCTTGGCGGACAGCTTGCGCATACTGTTCATACTCAGGCCAAGATGCCCCTAAAATACTTAAGTCCATATCTAGTAAATAGGCGGCATCGCTTTTTTTAGCTTTGTCTGACCCTTCATCAATGTCGGCAATTTGATGGCTAGCCGTCATCATTATCAGCGCGTAGATATATTGGCATTGCTCAGCACTTAGATAAGGACTTAACGAGTCTACGGCATATTCTGCACTTTTAAGCTCATTATCTGAGCGCGTCGGCGCATATATCACGTCATGATAAAACAGTGCCAATGCGATAATATGTGGCTTATTTAAATGATGCTTAATCTGTTCAAATTGCGTAAATAATTGCTGAATATGCTGCAAGCTATGATAAGCGCGCTGGCTTTCGTTATAGCGCACGGCGATATCTTGCCAAAGTGCTTTTAATATTGCTGGCTCGATAGCGTTATTAATAGCCGTTAAATGCCACTCGAAAAGCTTACCGAGCTCAGTCTCTATTTGTGACAACCCGTCCATAGTTAGCCTTTATTTAATGACTGCAATCTATTAGCAAATGCTTACTTTTTACTAGTCGCATCTTCAAATGCTTGTTTAAAGAGCTTGCCTAATAAATTAACATCATCAACGCGGGCATAATTTAAACGAGTGACAAAAGCGATATGACGATGCGGTCCTTCCTCGGCTAGTGGCACCGCAACTGCATTTTGATTTTGCAGATGTAGCTGATCTAATGCCATCTCTGGCACTAATGTCGTTCCCATATTGGCAAGGGCCATTTGAATAAGGGTGTTTAAGCTGGCATCAGAAAAACTCGATTTCATTTGCGCGCGGTCAAAATGACAGACCGTCAGTGTTTGATCCGTCAAGCAATGTCCTTCACCTAATAGCATCAGATTTGCCGTTGCTAGCTCATCAGCATTGATGGTTTTAAGTTTGGCATGGACATCATCTTTTGGGAAGACGGCAAAAAAGTCCTCGCTCCAAAATTCAAAAGTATGCAAGCCATCGACTGCATACGGCAGCGCAATAATGGCGGTATCAATATGACCGTAGCGCACTTGCTCAAGCAAACGCTCGGTTTGCTGCTCGACAATGGTCATACGAAATTCTGGATAGTGCTCACGTAGCGCAGGCAACACTTTTGGCAGCAAATAAGGGGCAATCGTTGGAATGATACCGACGGTCATAGGGTAAGCAAGCGGCGACTGATGGCTATGCGCGCGCGTGGTCAAGTCATTGACTTCCGAAAACACGCGCTGCGCCCGCGTCAAGATATCTTCACCGATAGGCGTAATCAAGACTTGCTTATTATTTCGCTCAAAAATCTGCGTATCAAGCTGTTTTTCTAACTCGGCGATACCCAAGCTCAGCGCTGATTGTGAGATATTACAGTCTTCTGCCGCACGCTTAAAATGACGATGTTTGGCAACCGCTAAGGCAAACTCAAGTTGACGTAAGGTAATCATAAAACCTCTCTGTTAATGGGTTTTTAACGCAATTTGTTTTACTCGTTTATCTTGTGTACTATAGCAATTTAATGCCGATGTACGGATAAAAAAGCAGATAGAATAGTTTAACAAGTTTAATAAAACAAAACATCACATTAAAAACTTTTAACTGGATTAACCATAGAATTCGCGTATAGTTTGTCAGGTAGCCCAGTTAAGCAAAGGGTTAGTAGAAATAACCAACAATAAACATCCATTAACTCAACAACAATCAATCAAAAAAAGGAGCCAATCATGGCGTCTATTATCAATCAAGAAATCCCAGAGTTTTCAGCAGATGCGTTTGTAAACGGTGAGTTCAAAACCATCACTTCAGAAGACGTAAAAGGTAACTGGGCAATCTTCCTATTTTACCCAGCTGACTTTACCTTTGTTTGCCCAACTGAACTTGAAGACATGGCAGCTCATTACGAAGAGCTTAAAGGTTTGGGCGTAGAAGTGTACTCAGTATCAACCGATACGCATTTCACCCACAAAGCATGGCATGATTCTTCAGAAGCCATCGGCAAAGTAACTTACCCAATGATCGGCGATCCTACTGGTCGTATCACTCGTGGCTTTAACGTCATGATTGAAGAAGCAGGTCTAGCTGAGCGCGGTACATTCTTAGTGGATCCAGACGGCTTGATTCAAGTTGCTGAAATCCATGCAGGCGGCATTGGCCGTAGTGCAAAAGACATGCTACGTAAAGTAAAAGCAGCACAGTATGTTCGTGAAAACGACGGCGAAGTTTGCCCAGCAGCTTGGGAACAAGGTCAAGAAACTCTTAAACCAAGCCTTGATCTAGTTGGTAAAATCTAAGTCTTCCTTTATTAGACTAAAGTTATTAGATTACGATTTTAGTATTATTTAAAGCGGTATTTGCTGATTGATAATGCTAAATAACGTGCTATGAAAAAGACCCGGTTAACTGATGTTAACGGGGTCTTTTTTTTGTCTCAATCTTATAAGACTTTATAATGTCTAACGGTATAAACTAGCCACTAGTTAAGCGTGAGAGTGTAATTTATTTTTATCGATTGTTTTATAAATCTCATCTTTTAAATGCAGCTTTCGCCGTTTCATTTGCTCAATTTCTTCATCGCGACTGGCATGCTTGACCAAATCTTTATCCAGCTGATTGATTTGCTGATCAAGCTGCGTATGTTCGTCAAAAATAGTCGCAAAGTGACTGTCTTTTTGCTTAAGCTCAGCAATAATATCTCTGTTGTCTTGCCATGTATCAGTCTTTCTCATGTTGTCATCCTTGTTATAAAGCGCAAGCTTATCAAAGCATCGGCGCATTTTAGTTAAGAGTGCTGTGATGAATTGCTATGATTGTGAGACTTGAATGTCATTGAGCCAAATCGTTATTCAGCTCAAAAGTGCATAGACTTACTAGCAGCAGAAAGGGCTGTTAATACACTGCGATAACCGCCAACCTGCCATGGGACAAATAAGAGTTTTTCTTATTCGCTTCACTCGATTGTAGCGAAAAAATTTGCCAGATACTACGACTATCATTGACTTCTATTTATCAGTGGTTTTGAATTTAAATAATAATATCGGTTTATGATATATTTTATAAAACGTAAGGTTTGAGTTTATCAGCTTGCTCAAAACCTGCAAACCCCTGATAATAGACGTATCAAAGGTGGTAAGGCCGGTATTTTTAGCGTTCTAAATCAGCGACTTAACTTATCACCAGACCCTATTTAAATGCTCAGCATCGTAGCTGGCGTTACATATTTAATAATAATGAGGAACAAACATGATAGATAAAAGTTTATTAGATGCAGTCAAAAGCTACAGTGAAAACATGACTCGCCCAATTACCTTTGTACTGGGTAGCGGCGAACATAGCAAGCGCGCTGAGCTGATTGATTTTTTGACTAAAATCGCTGGCACCACGGATAAGATTAATTTTGACAGTACAGCTACCGACGACAGCTTGCCAAGCCCGATTAGCTTTAAAGTAGTCAGCCATATCGATGGCGCATTGACCGACACCGGTATTGTCTTTAGCGGTATTCCTGGAGGTCATGAATTTACCTCGCTGATTTTGGCGATTTTGCAAGCTGGCGGTCATACGCTAAAACTTGATGAAGGTATTCAAAAGCTGATTAAGCGTTTTAATAAGCCGCTACAGTTTCAGACTTACGTGTCGCTCTCGTGCCACAGTTGCCCAGAAGTGGTGCAAGCGCTGAACCAATTCGCCTTGCTCAATGATGACATCAGTAATGAGATGATCGATGGCGCATTATTCCAAGAGCAAGTAGAAGCCAATAACATCCAAGGCGTACCAGCAGTATTTTTAAACGGTAAGCCGTTTGCTAATGGTCTGATTGACACGGCTAAATTGATTGAAAAATTACAAGAGCAATTTCCTGATTTACTGAGCGAAGCTGATGACGATGCTGAACAGTTAGAGCAGCAAGATGTGACGATTATCGGAGCCGGTCCTGCTGGCGTAGCGGCGGCAATTTATACCGCGCGTAAAGGCTTAAAAGTCACTATGGTCGCTGATCGTATTGGTGGGCAAGTGAAAGACACGCAAGATATCGAGAACTTAATCTCTGTACCTTTAACGACCGGTAGTGAGCTGTCGGCGAACTTTGAAAAGCATTTACACGAATATGATATTACGCTTAAAGAACATGTCAGCGTCAAAGAAATCAGCGAAACTGAAGCTGAAAACTACCGAATTCATCTAAATACTGGCGAGACGTTTGAGACACGCAGTATTATCTTGGCAACGGGTGCTCAGTGGCGGAAGCTTGGTGTTCCGGGTGAAGATGAAAACGTCGGTAAAGGCGTTGCTTACTGCGCACACTGTGATGGTCCGTTCTTTAAAGGTAAAGACATCTCTGTCATCGGTGGCGGTAACTCAGGTATCGAGGCGGCGCTAGACTTGGCAGGTATCGTTAAACATGTGACCGTCCTTGAATTCGCCGATGAGCTAAAAGCGGATCAGGTATTGATTAATAAAGCCAAAGAAAAAGCCAATATTGAATTTATCACTGGAGCAGCGACTCAAGAAATCAAGGCGCAAGATGGTAAAGTGACGTCTATCGTTTATCAAGACCGTAGCAGCAGTGAAACCAAAGAGCTTGATGTTTCAGCAGTGTTTGTGCAGATTGGTTTGGTGCCGAATACTGAATTTGTCAAAGGCTTTGTTGATCTAAACCGCTTTGGTGAAATTGAGATTGATGAGCGCTGCCGCACCGACCGCAAAGGTATCTTTGCTTGTGGTGATGTCACGACCGTACCATTTAAGCAGATTAATATTGCAATGGGCGAAGGTTCAAAAGCCGCATTATCAGCGTTTGAATACTTGGTTATGCAGTAAGTTATTTAGCTCTACCGTTAGTGTTAAAAGCCATCTCAAATGAGATGGCTTTTTTTTGTGCTTATACAATCAGTTTTTATTCCGAATCAACGCAATCACGGGCAGCGCAACCACATACATCAACACACCATATACCGCAGCAGGTAGGGCGATGACCGGTAATGTGCTGACACCCATAATGATAGGTGCCAAGGTAATCGCAGTTGTGCTGTTTTGAATACTGGTTTCTATCGAGATGGTTTTGGTATCAAACCAGCTGAGCTGCATGGCTTTAGAGGTCAGAATACTTAAGCCAAACAAGATGACAATGATAAAGACCAACTCAAACCCAATAGACGCCAATTGCTCTTGTAGTAATTGCCAGTTGGTCGCAATAGCAGCAAAGACGATTAAGACAAAAAACAGACTGGCTAAGCCATTTAGAATGCCGCTTCTACGTACCATAAAGTCAGTAAATTTATAACGCGCGAGCATACCTAGGGTCACAGGTAAGGTAGTCAGTAAAAACATCACCACGCCGATTTTTAGCGCGCTGATAGAGCCTGCTTGATCTTGCATAAAGTGATTAAAAGCCAGCGTAATTAAGATAGGCAGTGTCACCACTGATAACAGGCTCACTATGCCCGTGAGTGCCACTGACAGCGCCACATTACCTTTAGCATAGTAGGTGAGCATGTTGCTGGTCACACCACCTGGGCAAAAGCTAATCAGCATGATACCAAAGGCAATAGCAGGTGGCGGCGACATGACTAAGACGACCGCTAACGCAACCAAAGGCACAAAAATGACTTGGTTGATTAAGCCGACAATAAACGCTTTTGGGTGATTAACGATGACCTTAAAATCACTTGGCTTAAGCCCCGTTCCTAAGGTAAACATAATATAGGCAAGTGCTAGCGGCAATAGCGCCAACGCATTATTACTCATGAAACATTCCTTGTTAAATGAAAAGTCATACTTGAATGACTTTTTTAAGAGCTCACATTCCTTGTAGCGCTATGTTTCTTAATAGCCTCTAAAATATAGCCTTTAATATCATAGAAGCCCATATGTTTATATGGGCTTCTTGGTTTATTGCTTTAAGTTATTGATTGTGATATCAGTCATCCAACAAATCCATACGCTTTGCCGCCTCATAAATACCCGTTGAGCGGTTACCGGTACGGCAAAAAATCAGTACTGGCTGCTCAGCTTGATTAAAAAAGTCAGCAAACTCTTCGACATGGTTTTGGTTAAGCTCACTACCGGCGAAAGACACTTCTTTATAAGCAAGTCCTGCTTTTTTAGCAGCGGCTTCAATCTCAGCACTGGTTGGTTGATTCGGCTCTTCACCATCTGGACGGTTGTTAATAATGGTTTTAAAACCGTTTTCAGCAATCATGGGTACTTGATCAGGGGTGATTTGTCCGGTAATACTAACTTGATGGCTCATAAGAGCTCCTTGTTATTTTTTAGCGTAAAAATGAAAATTTTGTGATTAGCTTAAAGCACTTAAGTAAAATATAACGGTTCTTTACAACAAACCTTGCATCAGCGCACTTTGATACAGCAATTTGGCGCGTGCACCCGTACCGCAAAACATCAGGATGGGTTTGGGCATGGTGCGATAAAAGGCTGCAAACTGCTCGACAGTCGCCATGCTTAAACGCTCGTCATCAAATGGTAAATGCTGATAAGTGAGGTTGGCTTTTGCCGTCGCACTGGCAAAGTCACAGCTATTCGGCTGCGTCTCTGTCTCAGCGTCAGGTCGAATATTGAGCACAGAGCGGTAGCCAAGCTCGGCAATCTTGACGCATTGGCTTGGGTAAATTTGCTTATAAATGGTTAAATCATCGGTCATAAGTAGCTTAGGTCGCATATATTAAATGGCGTTAGAATTTCTGGTGTTTCTAGAGACAGTAAGTTCTAAATCTAATAGTAATTTAGCATAACACAGCTTTTATCATATCTATCTTTTGTCACTGATGTTTTGTCACAAACAATCTCTGTCATGATTGATTTAAGAGGAAAATTGGTTACTTATGAGTTAAACATCTTTAAGCGCATTGACCGCATCCATGGTACTTAAATAAACCTGCCCTGATAGATGGGTTATGACCGGTGTGTTTTCAATAATGTCCATCACCGGTCCCTTAATAAAGCTAAAGCTTAAGTGCTTTTTTTGATTCAACAGTTCTTGATTGAGGCTGATAAGCATCTCTTGGCCGGTCAAGTCAATATGATTGACCGCCGACATAATAAGAATAATCTCATGCGCTTCTGGGTACTGCCGCGTCGCTTGTATGACCCTGCGATGCACGGATTCACTATTGCCAAAAAACAAGCTCTCATCAATACGCAGCATTAATAAATTGCTAAACGTCACCACATCATGACGATTGATATTGCGAAAATGTCCCGTACCCGCTAGCTGACCAACGACGGCGACATGCGGTTTGCTCGATTGCCAAATTAGGCTGGCAAATGACACCATCAAACCGATGACCAAGCCAGTATTTAGCCCAAATATCAGCACGCCGATAAATGCCGCCAAAAAGCTTGCCGCATCTAAGCGGTCGCGTTGCCATGCGGACTTTAAAGTCGCCATATCAATGAGACCGACAATCGATGCCATGATGGTCGCGCCCAATAAAGCATAGGGCAGAGGTGCTAATAAATTGCCAAAAGCGATTAACGCTGCAATCATGATCAGTATTGTCACTAAACTTGCGACCGGCGTTTTGGCACCTGAATCAGCATTCATTGCGGTACGTGAAAAGCCGCCAGCGACCGTAAAGCTTTGAAAGAATCCGCCCGCCATATTGGCCAGTCCCAGTCCGGTTAACTCACGATTGGCATCAAAGGTTTCGCCGCGCAGGCGTGCATAATTGCTGGCAACTGAGCTGCTTGAAACAAAGATAATCAATGCCATCAAACCGGCGCTCGGTAATAGGTTGAGCGCTTCATGAAAATCTGGCACATATGGTAGGGTAAAAGTAGGCAGACCCTGCGGAATAGTACCAATCGTTGCCACGCCGTGCGTTGTCCAATGTAAGCTCATGCTTAACACGATGGCAAGAGCAAGCAAAATGAGCGGAAACAGACGTTCAGCCCACTTAGCATAAGAGGCTGACAGCCAAGAGCGCCAAACCCATTTGCTCGCATAACGGTTGGCAAATAACAGCGTAAAAGCAATGACGCCGATAACCAAGGTTAGCGGATGCAGCTGGCGGGCATACATCTGCATACTTGATAAGTAACCAATGAGACCATTACCTGCAATAGGAATGCCCGTCAGATACTTAAGCTGACTGACAAAAATCAGTACCGCCGCGCCACTGATGAAACCTGCTGATACGCCGCGACTGATAAACTGCATAATCCAGCCAAGCTTAAGCCGACCCGCCAGCCATAACATCGTCCCAACCATCAATGACAATAAACTGGCCATCAATATATATTGCTGCGTGCCTTCATTGGCGTAAGGGTGCAGACTACTTGCCGTCATAATCGCGGTGATAGCGACGGGTCCCACAGCTTGCACATTACTTGAGCCTATCCATGCATACACCAGCACGGGTACGATAGCCGCATAGAGTCCATAGACAGGCGGCAATCCTGCTAGCACCGCATAGCCTAAGCTTTGTGGAATGACGAGCACCCCAACGACCAATCCCGCGATGACATCAGTCGGCAGGGCAGACAGCTGGTACTGACGTAACCAAGCAGGAATCAGACGAGCAGCGATAGAAGGCATAGCAATAGGTCATCACAATAAATAAATTTAAGAAGAGCTAAGAGCTAAATGACCAGTTAGGCGTCTGTTTTGGCACAAAAGCGTTCATACAATAACTGCAATACCGATAACGCATCATCGCTTGCGATACTATAATAGATTTGCTTGCCCTCGCGGCGGGTCGTCACCAGCTCGTCTTTACGTAAGATACCAAGCTGCTGCGACAAGCTTGGCTGACCGACACCGACTAAGTCTTCAAGCTCACTGACGCAGTACTCACCTTGGGTCAGCTGACATAGCAGTAATAAGCGATCAGGATGCGAGAGCGATTTTAATAATTGACTGGCTTGCATAGATGCATGTTGCATTTGCTCAGCAAGGTCTTTGGGTGCAAAGTCTGTTACGCTGGCAGATACAGGCTTACCAGTGTGATTAGTAGACGTGCTCAATGCTGAAGTTGAAGTAGTCAGAGCGAACTCCTTATTTAAGCTATAGATAAAAAAGGCAAAGTTTATAGATAAGATATGGTTATATATAGTTAATTATCAATGATATCGCAATTTATAGCAAGTTATCATTATTTACATTATATAAATTGATAAATTGTTAGCTGGTTGCTATAGTGGTATGCAAGATAGGTATTATGTACATTCAAATATTATAAACAAGTATTTATTATACGTAAGACTTCATTAAATAATAAAACATTCATATAAAAACAAAGAGGTAGCCATGCAAGTTCATTCCTTCTTACATAGCGACACAGAGACCTACACCCATGTACTCGCTGATGTGCAGCAGCAAGTGTGTGCCATTATCGACCCTGTTTTGGATTTCGATGCCAAGTCAGGACGCACGGATACCGCTAGTGTCGATAAGGTAATAGCGTTCGTGCGTGAGCAGGGTTGGGCGCTGGTTTATATTATAGAAACCCATGCCCATGCCGATCATATATCGGCCGCTATACATGTAAAAGAGACACTTGGCGGCAAACTGGTCATCGGTCAACATATCACTGAAGTGCAAAAAATATTTAAGCAAATTTTTAACTTTGATAGCAGCTTTCGTACCGATGCCAGCCAGTTTGATATCTTGACCGATGATGGCGAAACCTTGGCACTTGGCGGCATTACGATTACTGCCATGTATGTGCCGGGCCATACGCGCGCGGATATGGCGTATCTTGCTGCTGACGATGAAAAAACCGTGGTCTTTGTCGGTGATACGCTATTTGCTCCCGATGTGGGTACGGCGCGCTGCGACTTTCCGGGAGGAGACGCCAAAACCCTGTATCAGTCTATCCAAAAACTGCTGGCACTTCCTGATGAGACCCTGATGTATCTGTGCCATGACTATCCAAGTCAAGGTCGCAAGCATTGCCCAACCACGACGGTAGCGGCGCAAAAGCTCGGTAATATTCACGTTAAAGACGGCATTAATGAAGCCGAGTTTGTTGAAATGCGTGAGCGCCGCGATACCAATTTAGAGATGCCGCGGCTGATTATCCCATCTGTACAACTTAATATTGATGCCGGTCATTTTCCGAAACCAGAAGACAATGGCACCCGTTATCTAAAAGTACCGATTAATGCGCTTTAGGAACTAGGGCATGTCCTCAATATACAAGTAGCGCAGAAAGTTACGCAGGCACAATACGAGTAGTGGCTATCCTAATGCTAATCTGTCTTATAAGTTTGCATTGTAAGTTCGCATAATGGAATAAAGCCAAAAAAAGTGTGATTAAGATTCTTACGAATAATCCATTCACAAGCATTGAGTATGGGCGCTCTATTAAGATACGCGCCCAAGCTATGTATAAAGGAGTTGTATAATGACTGAGCAAAACTCTCATCTGGTCTGCCCGCATTGTCAGGCAACCAATCGTATACCCGCCACACGGCTAAATGCGGCACCGAACTGCGGCAAATGTGGTAAGCCATTATTAACGGCCAGTCCTCATGAGCTAAACGCCCAGACGGTTAGTAAAGTCATTCAAAAAAACGAGGTGTTGACCATCGTTGATTTTTGGGCAAGCTGGTGTCAGCCGTGTCTGATGATGGCACCGCAGTTTAAAGCGGCGGCCAGTCAGTTGCCGCAAGTGGTTTTTGCCAAAATACAAACCGATAAATACGAGCAAGCGGCGGCACCTTATAATATTCGTAGCTTGCCGACGATGGTTGCTTTCAAAAATGGTAAAGAAGTCGCGCGCCAGTCTGGTGCCCTACCTAGCGATCAAATTGTGCAGTGGGTAAAAAGCTTAAACGCATAAGCGTTGCTTGAGTTTTTACTCTCGATGATTAGACACAAAAAAGCCAATATGCTTATCGCGTATTGGCTTTTTTCTTTTGAACAGCGTTTAATGTCATCGGAATAATAAACTATCAAATGTGATTTATTAAACCCGAGCTATTTAAACAGGAGCTATTTAAACACGAGCCATTTAAATACGAGCCATTTAAATACGAGCTATCGAGCATTACTCACCATAAATCTTAATACCATTGGCAAAGCTACAACGCTGGATACGGGCAGACTGAATGATGGCATCACGCTCGCCATACAGTCTTGATAGCTTAGCATCGCGCGCTTTAGTATTGTTGCTTTGACCAACACCAAAGCTGATATTAGGGGAGATACCCCAGCGTCCAGCAGAAACCCCAACGCCGACACCTGAGGCGGATAGGGTAGATTGCTCATTGCGTGCTGCATCGACATAGCGATTGACGCGATTATATTCTTGACTAAGCGCTTGGCAATCATAACTTTGATAGGTGCTTGGTGGCACATATTGCGGGGTGATATTACCCGTTGAGGCGCAGCCTGAGAGACCAAAAACGCCAGCTGTTGCCAGTAATGTTGCTGCAGTAAGAGTTTTCATAGTGTCTCCATAAGCTAAATGAGGATGTTTACCGTGTTTATTAATGCCTGCTGTCAATTAATATCTGTTTTGGTATTAATTAACTTTGGTATTAATTAACTTTGGTATTAATTAACTTTGGTATTAATTAACAATGTTACGTTTTAAACAGGGCATTTTAGAAAGCGTAGTTATTTAAGATAGCAAAAAAGTGGCGATTAAGATATTGAAAAATATATCGTTTAGCAACGCTTAAAACAAATTACCCGGTTTACTAAAGGCAAGCACCACGATGCCGATATAAGCGACACCTGCAATCAGAATACCGGTTTTTCTTTGGCTCAGTGTTGCATTGTTATTAAAGGCTTTGATACTGGCGCTAAGGGCGGCAACGAGCAAGATAATTTTTGCAAAAACCCATTGCACGGGCGCATTGGCACTCATTAATTGCATGAGCATACCAGCCCCTGAAAGAATAATAACGGCATAGAGAATATGGGTAGAGATTTTGAGCGCCAATGGCATTTGCTTGTTTGCGCTTAATACCAGATAGCTTTGATATAAAAACGCCGCAATCAACAGTACTGCCATGAGCATATGTAAATGTTTCATTGGGTAGGATTTCCTTTAAAGGTGCCGTTTGCCAGCTTATTTATATTATTAGAAGTTAGTATTTGATTATAATGTTTAATGGTAGCTGTTTAAAAATAGTAAACAATAAAACCGCCATCTAACCTTTGTTTTGACCGGCGCACAGTGGACTCTCAGGGCTTTGACCTTGCCACTCTGTTGGCGTATAAGCATGGATAGCCAAGGCATGGATTTGACCACCTTGTGAGGTCAGTAGCGAGTTTGCCAGAACATATACCAGCTGATGACGTGCAACCAAACGTTTGCCCTCAAAGGCATCACTGACAATGGTCAGTTTAAAATGGCTTTCTTTACCGTCAAAGTAACCCGCATGATTCATCGATTCATTCACCAGCTCAATATGCTGCGCTTGCAAAGCCTGTAGCTCATTATTAAGGGCATCGGCGGTCGGAGTGTTAGTAGACGGATTGGTCGTAGGCGTATTGATAGTCATAATCATCCTTTATCTTATAGGGCTTAGCCATTTAAATGGCTGATTGCACCCATTATAGCAGACACAGTTCACTGTGCCGCTATGCTGCATTAACTGACCGTTTATCGCCGTTCGATAGTCAGTTTACTATAAAAGATTTTAGCAGCACGCATGAAAAAGCAGAGCGCAATATATGACGCTCTGCTTTTCTTATTTATCATTACTTACCATTAGTCCGTACTTGTCATTAGCTTGATACTTAATATTTAAGCATAGTCCATTAACGACGTGACTTTTGATAAAGCGGCATCACTTTAGGCATCAATGACTGCAATTGCGCAATACGGTTGCTGCTGGTTGGGTGAGTGCTTAAAAATTGTGGTGGCTCACCTTGGCTGGCGCGTTGCATTTTCTGCCATAAAGTAATCGCAGCTTGTGGGTTGTAGCCTGCACGTGCCATCAGCTCAAGACCGATTTGGTCAGCTTCTGCTTCTTGCGTACGGCTGTGCGGACGGCTAAGACCTAAGTCACCAGCGACGTTAGCAAGCTCTGCCTGCCCTTGTGAGAGACCAAAGATGCTCGCTGCCATACCAATACCAGTTTGGGTGGCGTATTGACGTGATAAGCGCTCACGTGAATGCTCACGTAGGGCATGCGATATCTCATGTCCCATAATAGCGGCAATTTCATCGTCCGTTAAATTCAAGCGGTCGATAATACCCGAGTAAAACATAATTTTACCGCCCGGCATCACAAAGGCGTTTAAGTCATTAGATTTAATGGTATGAACTTCCCATTGCCATTTTGCCGCATCAGGACGATAGACGCCGACTTGACCGACCAAACGGTTCGAGATATTTTTTAGGCGATTGAGCTGCGCGCTATTGGTATCCAATAAGCCGCGCGCTTTTGCTTCTTGCAGCGTTTTAGCATAACTTTGCGCCGATAGCTGCAATACTTGCTCATTTGAGACTAATAATAGCTGCTGACGGTCAACGCCGACGGCACCAGTGCTAGTTGTGCTAGAGCAACCGGTCATGGCCAATGCCGACAATGATGCCGCCATAACTGTTGTGGTAAGCAGTTTTTTCATAATAAACGTCCTCGCTGTAAATGGAAAAAATAAAGTGGAACAATGCCAATATTAAAATAGTAGATGAAAGGGTAGCTTATTATTGAAGTATTGCTACCGTTTGCCCGTCTACTAAAACAATGGAATTTTACTCCAACTGTCATTAGCCATAAGTATAATAATGTTAACAACCTAAAACCTAGACAGAAAAAGTAACAATAGGCGGTAGGATTGTAAGTGCTGTTAAAAGGTAAGTAGTTCGGACAAGCAATAATGGAAGTGGATACAGCAGTTAAAGCCGCCTTATCGTTTACGCGCAAGCGTTTCTATTTCTATAACTTCTATAGAAAAATTATATTTTGTTAGCGTTTTAACGTTGTCAGCATGTTATAAACAAAGGTTAGGTGGGCAGAATGCTGAGACTGCTATTATTTTCTCTATTTATTTGAAAGTATTATCTTAATGAGGTAAATTAAAATAGCACTTAGAATCAATACTCTATACTTGTTTTTCTCTTAAGATAGGTTTAAAAACCATGCCTTTGATTAAAAATTTGAAAAAAGGTATTGACACTCTCAGAATATTTGCTAAAATAGCCAGCCTATCGAGACGTAGTCGTTGTTAACAACATTGCGATTTGATAATTAGCGGGAATAGCTCAGTGGTAGAGCATAACCTTGCCAAGGTTGGGGTCGAGAGTTCGAATCTCTTTTCCCGCTCCAAATATGGCTTGCAAAAGCACTAAAGCCTCACTTCTTATAATAAGAAGTGAGGCTTTTTTTATGCCTGAAATTTGGCAAGCTAATGTATAACGCTATGACAAAGTGCATGTGACAAAGCGTATGTGATAAGTATAAGTAGCAGCGTTACAAAAAATGGATGATTGGACACATTCATTTGATTTTGAATTGGCATACTTATTTGATGTATTAAATATTAAAAATTTTCAAACGATATATCGCCTCCATTAATAATTATTATAAGGATTAAGCATGCAAGCTTTTGAGCACAAATCATTTAATGAGCTATTTGACTTAACAGGAAAAACAGCGATTGTAACGGGTGGCGCTAATGGCATTGGTAAGGCAACGGCACTGCGTTTGGCACAAGCGGGCGCAAATATCGTCATTGCAGATTTAAAAATAGAAGGTGCTAATAAAGCGGCCAAAGAAATCGAAAGCTACGGTGTCAAAGCCTTGGCGGTTGAGTGTAATATCTTAAAAGATGAAGACTTGGTAGCGATGGTCGATAAAACGGTAGAGGTATTCGGTAGTATCAATATCTTGATTAGTAATGCAGGCGGCGGTGGCGGTAGTCAAGAAAATCCGTTTAAAATCTCTGTTGATGATTTCCGTCGCGATTTTGAATTGAACGTCTTTAGCGCGTGGCGTCTATGCCAATTATGCGTGCCACATATGAAAAAATCAGGCTATGGCTCAATCGTTATCACCACCTCGATGTCGAGTGTCAATAAGAGTCCAGATATGAGTGGCTATGCAGCATCAAAAGCGGCGGTTAATCATATGGTGGCGAACCTTACTCATGATTTCGGTCCCGAGGTGCGTATCAATGCTGTGGGTCCGGGTGCTACGCGCACTGCGGTGTTAGAGAGGGTATTGTCACCTGAAATTGAAGAGAGAATGTTGTCGCATACGCCTATCAAGCGCTTAGGCGAAGCGGATGATATTGCTGGTGCGATGTTATATTTTGCGGCGCCTATCTCTGAGTGGGTCAGTGGGCAGACGCTATTTGTTAATGGTGGCGGTGTGCAAACCTTAGACTAAAATTAAGATTAACGATAATAGCTAGTGTAGAAAACTCGTCATATAAAAAAGCGTCACCAGATATTTAATCGGGTGACGCTTTTTTTTGTGAATTTTTAAGTGACTAACTGACATTCAATACTTGTGAAAGTTCAATGTATACAAGCCAGTTTTAAAAAACGCTATTTTCTAAGCGAAAAAGCCACCGTTTTATTGCCTATCCAATTCACCCAGCTGACCGGAAAGAAGCGCAGCTGTAATCTAATTAAGTTCGCCATCACGCCCGGTACGACTAGGAACTCCCGATTTTCTACCCCTTTTAGCATAGATTTAACGGCATCTTCAACTTTTAGCTCGCCTGCCAGCTTTTTCATACCGACACCCGCTTGAGCCATGACCCCGACTTCCGCTTGGGTGAGCGGCGTATCTATCGGTGGCGGTGCAAAAACAGTGATATCAATGCCGTGAGGTTTCCACTCAAAGTTTATCGATTGCATCATGCCCCAAATAGCAAACTTTGAGGCGCTATAAGAGCTGTAGCCATAACTGCCGGTAAAAGATGACATCGAAGCGGTGACCATGACTTGATTGCCACGTGATAAAAACGGACGCACGGCAGCGAGGACGTTGCGCGTACCAAATAAATTGATATTTATAACACGCTCAAACTGTGCTTGGCTCATCTCATCAAACGTCCAAGGACCTGTAATTCCAACGAAGTGCATGACAATATCAGGTGGCTGCTTGCTTGCCGCCTCGGCGATTTTTTGAGTTGTTGTATCGGCGTCGGTGACGTCCAATTCATAGCTGATAATCGAAGCGTTATTTTTATTAATAGCTTGCAAGGTTGATAGCACCTCATCAAACGGTTGTACGTCAAACAGTACCAAGTTAGCGCCTTGTTGAATGAGCTGCTTAGCTGTCTCAAGCCCGATACCAGAAGCCGCGCCAGTGATATAAACCGTTTTATTAGTGAAATAACCCATCAAGCGCTTTCCTTCTGCAATGAGCGACTTTTTGCCGATTTGTTCTGCAAGCTGCCAAACTTTGCTTCGCCTATTAGATGACTGACTTTATGCCCGGGAATCAACCAATAAGGGGTTGCTTCACTACTTGAGGCACAATTGGGAAAGTCAGGGTTTTTTGAGGGACCAGCGATGGTTTTTTCAATGACCATCGAGATATATTGCTCATTACTACCTTCTAGCGTATTGCCGTTTAGGATAACTTCCACGCCTGTGTCTTTAGCGTAGCGGCGGATGGCATTCACTTTTGAGTTCATCGGTGCATAAGCATCGGCGCCGACGCCATTTTCTGAAGTCACTCTGATGCCATCTGGGACGCGTGCGACTAACGAATGGTTACCTTCGGTATGTCCGGGGGTATGTACGAGCGCGACGCCTTCGCCCAATTGGATGCTACCAGTAAATTTAATTACTTTATCAGCATCGATGCCTTCGATGCCGTTTGGGCAATACCAATCTGCTTGCACGGGTAATAAAGAGGTAGTACTTAGCCATTCTTGCTCGTGAATCAATAGCTTGGCGTTAGGAAAGTAGGCAGGCTTATCTTTTTCACCTACATTTTTAGTGCCGATGCTTTTAGTCCCTAACCAGCGGCGTACATCTTGGGTATGCAGATGGTCGTAGCTTATATAATCAACATCTTCTGGAGACAAGCCGACTTCAGCTAAGGCGCCAGTGACGTCACGAATGATAGGTGCAACCACGCTTTCAAGTGGTGACCAGTTAGGCATTTTGTCTGTTAGACGTTTAAAAAATGGCGTCTCACGGTCTGCTTCGATATCAGAAGGAGAGAATAGCAATGTTTTTAATTCACCCAAAAAGTCATGATATTGAATGATAAAAATGCGGTTGAGGATATGAATGTAGGGGAATTTATAGGTGCTTTGGGTATAGACGCCACTGTAGGCGTACCACGTGGGGTAGGGAACACGCACCATGTCGGCGCTTTGATAAAACTGTACCGGCGATTCATCCATAAAGCGCTCTCTAAAGGCGCTTGCTTGCTTACGCGCTGCTTTTAGACGCTCTTGTGGTAACGGGCTTTGGCGAACGTCATCAAAGTCGTGAATGGCTTTCCTGCCGAGTGCTTGCAAATCCATAATGCATTTCCTTATGACTGATGGATATCTTAAAATAATACTAACAGTATTGTTTTAATATTTATAACGACTTTAAAAAACTGCTCAGTTTACTAAGTTAGGTCTATTAAAATTTATCCCAATAAGGGTCATCACCAAAACGCTCGGCGATAAAATCAATGAGATAGCGGCAGCGCTGCGATAAAAAGCGGTTTTTTGGATATACCGCATAGGCATTGAGTGTGGGTAATTGGTATTGTTCAAGAATAGGCACAAGCTCCCCTTTAGCCAACCGTTTATAAGCGATAAAGGTTGGGATAAAGACAATACCCTGACCTTTTACCGCTAAGTCCACCAAGAACTCGCCATTAGTGGCTTTGATTTTGGCATCAATGGTGTGGTTGTGTTTTTTCCCTTGGGCGTCCGTCAGGGTAAGCGTGCTTGTTTTACCAAGACCATACTGCAAAAACTCATGTTGTTGTAAGTCTTCTAGGGTCGCAGGCGTCCCCATCTTTTCTAAATATTCCGGGCTGGCACAAAGTGCATAACGAATAAGTGCCAAACGTTTGGCCTGATAACTGGAATCTTGTAGCTCTCTGATGCGAATGGCAAGCTCATAGCCTTCCTCAATCAAGTCAACATGGCGATCAGAAAAATCGAGCTCAAAGTTCAAATTGGGATGCTGATTGGCATATTCATCGATGACATCATTGAGATGCATCAAGCCAAATGACAATGGCGCAGTCATTTTTAAGGTGCCCTCGATACGCGTCGGCGCGCCACTGGTTTCTTCATTTAGAGCGTCAACTTCGCTGAGTATATTGTTCACCTTTTGGTAATATTGCTCACCAGCTTGGGTTAGGTTTGATTGGCGCGTGGTTCGGCTAATAAGCTGACTGCCCAATCGTGTCTCTAAATCCTTAAGACGACGGCTAACGGCTGATTTAGCAATATTTAATTGTTCAGCGGCTTTGGTAATGCTGCCTGCTTCAACAATGCGAACAAACATCGCCATGTCTTCTAGTTGTCCCATCCTAGCTACCTCATTATTGTTATTTAGCTATTGTCAGTTCAAAATAAAAGCGATACGTTATAGCTATGTGCGACTGGTATAAATTTTCCTTGCTTGCTGTTATCACAGAGGCTACGAAAAATTCATCCCAGTCGCACTGTATCGATTCTAAAGTAATTCTACTATATTATTATTTTGCTATATCGTATGATGACCATGATATAAAAGGGTTATTTCCCAAGTGTTCTCTTTATCTAAGGATATATTTAATATAGCTATTTTATTTAATATTAACGATACAAAAGATAAAAGGCTGAGTTAAAAACCCAGCCTTTTATCAAAAAACCAAATAGTCGAGACTGTGGTCAATCTAAAAGCACTATCTTAACTGGCTAAATTACCCTTATTTAGTGTCTGCTTTTTTAAGGTCTGCTTTTTTACTGCCTTCTACCTGAACGACCAGTTTGATGTCTTTCATCATACCGCCATCGGTAAAGGTATTGATGCCCCATTTGGTTCTATCGATAGTGGTTTCAAAATCACCACCACAAGCTTCAGCTTTTAATAAAGGACTGTCATAGCAGTTAAATTTAGTGGCTTTTAAAGTCACTGGATGGGTCTTACCAAGCAGGGTTAAATCACCTTTGACCGCTTTAACTTTATCGCCATCAAATTCCCATTTAGTCGATTTAAAATAAGCGGTTGGATACTCTTTTACGTTAAAGAAATCCGCAGATTTTAGATGGCCGTCAAAAGCTTTAATGCCTGTGCTCAAGCTGCCCATAGGAATCGTAATACCGACAAAGCCTTTTTTCTCTTTAGGGGCGTATTCAAGAATACCCGATAGATTATAGAAGCCGCCAGCATTGGTCGTGGTACCGAAGTGGTCTACAGAAAAGCGCACGGCGGTATGATGCGGGTCAAGCTCATAAGTCGCAGCGTGACCTAGGGTGCTAAGCAGACCAAGCGTACCGATAGCAGCAAAAGCAAGCGCACGATTGGTTTTTTTAATAGAATTTACAGTGATCATAAATCATCCTTTTTAAGTGAGTAAGTAGAAGCTAGCGTTAAGTATGTCTTACATAACAACATAATGAGTGTAGCAAAAAATTAGGATATTAAACGCTAAATGGCATCGAAAAGTGTTTCTTTCTGTGGCGCTTATCTCTAGCGTCTAATAGTATGGCTAAAATGCTAACTTTCTTAATAGTGAGCATAAATAGCACGTAACACTATTGTCGTTTTTAATATTGTACCAGTAGAATTGGTATTTGACTGTTCTCTAAAAAAGAACTTATATTTGCGATTATCTTGGTTTATCTGCTATTAAGCAACGACTACAATAATGCCATCATTTAATCGAACAAAAGTCTTTTGGGTAAAGTTTTTATAATGATGACTTTTATGTTATTGGAGAATGCTTATGGACAAATTACAAGAGCTTAGCGCCCCAATTGGTCGCCTATTTTTATCAATGATTTTTATCTTTTCAGGTTTTACTAAAATTACCGGCTACGCTGCCACTCAAGGTTATATGGAGTCGATGGGCGTGCCAAGTATGTTATTGCCTTTGGTCATCGCTGTTGAGCTGCTGGGTGGTATCGCCATCCTATTAGGCTTTAAAGCGCGCTTGGTAGCTATATTGATGGCAGGCTTTAGCGTTGTCTCAGCATTGCTATTCCACCAATTTTGGATTGATGAATCACAAATGAACCCCTTTATGAAAAACATCGCGATGGCGGGTGGTTTCTTGATGATTTTTGCCCATGGTGCAGGTGCCTATTCAATTGATCGCAGCAACACGCGCAGAATTTAGTATAGTAAAATGCTCAATCCATACGGTTTTATCATTATTCAGGAGTTGCTGTGAGCGCATCAGTCAACATCGCCCTAGTTATTGGTAGTTTGCGAAAAGAATCTATCAATCGTAAATTTGCCGAATATATCGTGTCGCAAATGCCTGACAGCGTCACTATAAAGGAAGTCCACATTGCAGACTTGCCGCTTTATAATCAAGATTATGATGATAAAACCATTGAAAGTTATGAGCGTGTCCGTCAGCAGCTAAAAAACGCTGATGCGGTATTGATTGTCACCCCAGAGCATAATCGCACCATGCCTGCCGCGTTAAAAAACGTCGTGGATATCGGCTCGCGTCCCTACAAAAAAAGTGTCTGGACGCATAAAAAAGTTGCCGTAGTTACGGCATCGCCGGGGAGTTTTGGTGGTATCAATAGTGGGCTTGATGTGCGCAAAAGCATGCAAATGCTCTCGGTGCAACTGATGGTCGATCCAGAAATCCATCTCAGCCGTGCAACCGATAGCTTAAATGAAGATGGCAGTGTTAGCGCCCGCACGCAGAAGTTTTTACAAGGCTTTGTGACTGATTTTGTGCAGTTTGCAGGCAAGTCGGGTGGCTAACTCAATCTCTAATAATGCTGCGAATACTAATAATGAAGCTGCTAGTAAAGGTGATAGCAATCAATCAGCTTCACCTGACTCACAGCCGTTACATTCAAAGCCGCCAAGTTTTTGGCAGCGCCATCAAACGCCCGTGCTATTAACCGTGGTTGGCGGGGCAATTGATACTATTGGTTTTATCACCTTGTTTGGTTTCTTCACCGCTCATGTCACAGGTAACTTGGTGATGGCGGGCAGTGGCTTGGTCAAGGGTGAGGCGGGTCTATGGATTAAGCTTGCCGCCTTACCGTTATTTATTTTAACGGTTATGATCACGAAGATATTTATTGACCATAGTAAAAATAAACAATTAACGCTGAGCCATTTGTTCCTAGCGGAAGCGTTTTTTTTGACCGCTTTTATGATTGCCGGTCTGTACTATCAACCCTTTGTCGATGCCGGTGATATAACCGTGGCGATAACGGGTGGATTAGGTTTGATTGCGCTGGCGATTCGTAATACTGCCAGCAAGACAGTGATTAAGCATATGAGTCCGACGGTATTGATGACCGGTAATACCACCCAACTTGGTATCAACCTGACCGATTATTTGGTCAATCGCACTACTGATAATGGCAAAAAACTGGCACACAGTTCAGTATTGGTATTTAGCTTTTTAGTGGGGGCGTTAGTGGGTGCGCTGTTATATATGCAGCTGAGTTTTTGGGCGGTTGGTTTATTTGTCTTGCCTGTGCTGTATCTATCGGTAAGGGCGCGCGATAAAGAGTTTTTACAACATATTGCCTAAGCGTTTTTAACTGAATTATTCTAGCGCTTACATTATAGATACTAGAAAGCATCGTCCATAAAAAACGCTATATCTGACAGATATGGCGTTTTTTTTGCTTATCGATTAAATGCTTATGTTTAGCTAGTTATTGTTTAAAGCGTAGCGTTTTAAGGCGTAGCGTTATGAAAGACCGAGTTGTCTTGGTACTCTGGATGCTTGTCGATATAAGACTTTACATAAGAACAAGTTGGTTTCACCCGCAGGTTTTTCGCCGCTGCATCATCTAAAATATATTTGACCAGATACCCTGCAATACCACGGCCGCCTAACTCTGCTGGCACCTCGGTATGTTTGTATTCAATGCCTTTTTCGCCGGCGCTCGTGGTGAAAAATTCATAATCCTCTAAAGCGATTTTGTCATCGATATGAATCTCAAAACGCTTCTTTTCGGTATTATTAATAACTTTATAATGTAATGGTTGTTTATTTTCCACATCTGTCTTTGCCATATCTGACATAGTTAAATTTCCTTATATCGTATGATTAACATCTTCTAGACTTAATTTACACCTGCTCGCGTTACTTCTTTCATAACTTTTTATCGTAACTTTGGCCATAGTAACAGCTCATGCTAGTTGTACTGTTATGAGTATACAGGGTTCTGTTATAAATATATTACCTTACCTTTATGACAATATCGTTCTAAAAATAAGAATAGTTAATTGCGATTATCGTTGTTTATCTGTTAGTGGACAACAATTATAATAGTTTCATTGTTTAAACGAGTTAATGAATGTCAAATTCTAAAGCCGTTTAAATTACTAATAGTTAAGGATACATTATGAAAACCATCTATCATGCAGCAGATTCTCGTGGCGATGCCAACCATGGCTGGCTCAAAAGCAAGCACACCTTTAGCTTTGCCAATTATCACAATCCAGAACGTATGGGCTTTGGCGCGCTACGTGTTATCAATGATGATTTTGTCATTGGTGGTCAAGGCTTTGGTAAGCATTCACATCGTGATATGGAAATTATCAGTATTCCTTTATCAGGCAAGCTCGGTCACGGCGATAACATCGGTAATAATGGCACTATCGAAACCGGCGAAATCCAAGTCATGTCGGCGGGTACAGGTATCACGCACAGTGAAATGAACGGCGACGATACCGAAGCGGTGAAGTTCCTACAGATTTGGGTTATCCCAAATAAAATGAACGTTGAGCCTCGTTATCAGCAAATCCGTATGGACGATATCCTAAAGCCAAACGAGTTCAATCAAGTATTGTCACCCAATGCGGACGACGCAGGGGTATGGATTCATCAAGATGCTTGGTTTAGCATGGGCGATTTTGATAAAGGTATCACCCAAACTTATGAGCTAAAAAACCCTAATAACGGCGTTTATATCTTTGTCATTAGCGGTAAAGTGGTTGTGAACGGCAATACTTTGGATACCCGCGATGGTCTTGGCGTTTGGGATACTAAGAACTTTGCGATGGACGTGATTGAGGACGCTAAAGTATTGCTAATGGAAGTTCCTATGAGTTTTTAATGCTAAACAATGAGTTTTATCTATACGTCACATTATATTCAGTATCAAATAATAAGAGGTGAATCATGAGTATTGAAACCCTAGAACCACGTTTGGCCGATGTTGGCGGTATTCCTATTGCGCGTCTATTGCCCAATACAGGCAAAAAACCCATCGGCGCTTGGTGCTTTTTAGATCATGCTGGCCCTGCTGAATTTGGCGAAGATGAGTCAGGCATGCAAGTCGGTCGTCATCCGCATACCAACTTGCAAACCTTTAGCTGGATGTTAAATGGTGAAGTGCTGCACAAAGACAGCTTGGGTAATGAGCAAGTGATTACCAAAAACCAAGTCAACGTCATGACAGCGGGCACCGGTCTAACCCAAGGTATCAGTCATACTGAGCAAAGCGTCTTTCCAGATACCGGTGGCTCAGCAGATGCGGCGCGCGGTTTGAGCATGGTACAGCTGTGGATTGCACTGCCAACGGATCAGCAAATCGAGCGTAGTTTCCATCATTATCCAGAGCTACCAACCTGGCGTGAAGATAGTGTCGAGATGATTCTAACCACTGGCAGCTATACCAGCATATCAGGTGAGCGTTACGAAGCGCCGACCATCCAGTATTCAAAAATGGTTGGTATCGATGTCTATTTCGTTGAAGACGGTGAGGTCACGCTTAACTTAGAGCCGGGCTTTGAATACGGAATCTTGGTGACAGAAGGACAAATCGAGTCTGAAGGCAAGATTTGTGAGCAAGATCAACTGTTCCGCTTCCATGATAGCGATGTTGCCAATAATAAAAGTATTAAGCTGGTCGCCAAAAAAGGCACCCGTGTGATGTTTATCGGCGGTGAGCCATTAAATAACCAAGTATTACTGTGGTGGAACTTTGTCGCGGACAATAAAGAAGAGATTGAGCAATCTATCATCGACTGGAATAACGGTCATGAGCGTTTTGGTAATGTCGACTCTGATATGAAGCGCTTACCAGCGCCAGAGTTACCTGAAGGCTTTAAAGGTTAATGTCTTTAAAGGTTAATTTAACGGTAAGCTTTATTCGTTAAAATGTCTTTCAATTAGATATGCATCATTAAGTTTTTTTTACAAAAGTAAAGTACAGATTTATCTCAAACGTCCATATAATAATTGAGATTAAAGAGTAGGAGCTTTGAGGTTATTCATTGCCCCTACTGGTTTAACGGTTATTTTCATTGGATTGAAATTCTATTAATCATATGGAGAAATATATATGTCAGACCTAAAAACATTACAGCAATTGGCTGAAAAGCGTCGTTCTATCTATGCATTGAGCAATCAATTGCCAGTATCAAACGATGAAATCGTCAAGTTGGTTGAGCATGCGGTTTTGCATACGCCATCAGCTTTTAACTCACAATCAACGCGTATCGTGGTTTTATTTGGCGATGACCATAATAAGCTTTGGCAAATGACCGAAGATACCTTACGTGATATCGTTGATAATGAAGAGCAATTTGCTGCAACTAAGCAAAAAATGAATGGCTTTAAAGCGGGCGCTGGTACGGTTATGTTCTTTGAAGATCATAGCGTCATCAGAGATATGCAGGCAGCCGCTCCTTTATATGCAGATAAGTTCCCAATTTGGTCGCATCAAACCAGTGCCATGCACCAGTATGTGATTTGGACTGCCTTGGCAAGTATCAATGTCGGTGCCAACTTACAGCATTACAATCCAATCATCGATAAAAAAGTGGCCAACGAATGGAACATCGATGAGCATTGGGAACTAAATGCTCAAATGGTATTTGGTGCGATTGAGCAGCCAGCAGGCGACAAAGAATTTAAGCCCGTTGCAGATCGTATGCAAGTATTTGGCAAATAGTATGTTTTATATTTGCGTATCAAACGTGTGCTAAATAACGGTCGCGTTTGATACCTAAGGCGAAAAAGCAGCAAAACCAAAAAAGCGCCATCCGACTATCCGTTGGGTGGCGCTTTTTTTGGTTAAAATGGCTAGGGCATGATTTTTTAAATATTGAGCTTAAAGATAATGGCAAGAGTAGATAGTTAGGATTGGCTTTTTTTACGACCCATCAAGCTATTAGCTACCCATGCTGGACCAATTAATAAGAACTGTAAATCTTCAAAAAATGATGGTTTTTTACCCTCAATTTTATGACCGATAAACTGTCCAATCCAAGCAACAACAAAGATAGCTGCCCAAACCTTAAAGCCCCACGGTAATAACGTCATTACCGATAGGCAAATGAGAATAAACATCCCCATGGCTAAAAACAGCGGCGTTGATAAGCGCATATAGAATATTAATACCAAAGCGCTCATCACCAAGGTAAACCAGACGGAGAGCGACATGCCCATGCCTAATATACTGACAAAAATAGCCGGAACACATAACCAATGGATTTTTTTATTGACTAGATTTTGATGACTGACAGAGTACTCACTGAGCCATTGCTCAAGTGTGCGTTTAGACATGCGATTTTGCGACGTACGAGACATACTAACCTCCCTGTTAGTAAATAAATGACGGTTAAGCAATAATAGTCAGCAGATAAATGGAAAACTCTACTAATTAATACCAGTTGTAGCACTAATTGGCCCAATCTGCCATTTTATCTGGTAAACCGCACAGTCAAAGCTTGTTATCTTTTTAACCTCATTTGCCTGTTTTTCAATTTTTCGTTACTTACTAAAGTTATCCCTTAACGTACGGGTTTTGCCAATTCTACAGAATCTTGCTCGCTACGATACCACTCATACAGTCCGACAAACGAGTTCACCTGATAAACCATGGTTTGAATGGCAAAGATATAATTACCCGACATTAAGTTGACGGTCAGCCAAACGAAATTGGATAAAATCCATAACCACCAATTGAATGAATAGCGCAGAATCATCGCTGCCTGCGCGGTGATAGACAGTACAAAGGCAATGACGTTAATCCAAAAGAAAGAGATAATCCCTAAAAACTTACTATTATCATCTTCAACAACGGCGTAACCATAGCTGGCAAGTAAATCATTGACGGTAGGGAATAGCGCCAAACCAATAACCATAAAAGCAATGGTCAGTAGCCAAATCCAGCGACTGGCAGATTTGGGTACCATATCGCCATCGGCATCAGTATGCTTTGACCAATAAAAAATCCCATAAAGATGACTGAAAAAGTTAAAGAGCGGCGCTAACATCAAACCGACTGCGCCAGAGGTTGCTTGGACGACAAATTCCCCTGCGGTTGCCGCCATTCCAAAACCATTACCCAAAATATTTTTGCGGAACGATAATGACACCACGCAAATCAAGCCAATAAATGATACGGCTAAGTAAAACCAGTCAAGGGTCGTATGTTCGGTGGTCAGCCAAAAGCCTGCTGATAAGGCAATCACGCCGCAAATAAACCAGATGACAATCCATTGTATCGCCCATTTTCCGGTGATGTTGTCTAGGAGCTGTATACGCATAACGCCTTTTTCCTTAAAGTATAAAAGCTATAATAGTTTTTTTCTTTTTTTTAGTATGGTTTAGTATGCCGTTTTTGCCATTTCTAATACTTGTCATAGTCATTTACTTCTAGCAATAATTTTTGCTTTCGTTCTTTTTATTTTCGTTTTTTGATACTGTTACTTGCCATAAATAACCTCATCAATAATTAACAAAGCTTGCCTATAGCGGGCATCATAATCTGGTTTATCAATCATATGCGGCTTAATATCATGACGGGCGAAAATATCTAATAAGCGCTGCTCAAAGCGACCGCGAGCCTCAGGCGTACCCAATGAGCGCATGCCATCATCAACCCATGGGGTATTGTTATCGACCATAATGGTATGGTCTAGGCGAAACTCATCGATACAAGCAGTCACAAAAGGATGGCTACGACCCTCGTACTCTTCACAAAAAGCCTGAGTGGTGACAAAGTCAGTATCAACAATAGTTACGGGCGCTGTTGCTCTAGCGGCGGCATCACGGATTGCTTGGGCATGATTGAGCGCAATGGGTCCGTAATCGCTGTACTGCAAGCCAATCTCGCTACCGCCCAAATCTGTACCGACATACAGCCGTCCCATCTCTAGCGCAAAGCTGGCCCCATAATAGTTGGCAAGCTTATGTACCAATGTCGTCTTGCCCGAGCTTTCACCGCCAACAATCGCCACCGTTTTGGTATAGTCGCCGCGTACTTGTGGGTGCAGCGCCGACCAGTGGGCGACCGGATTATGTGCAATAGCGTAAGAATCAAATTCAGATTGCAATGGCGTCGTGACTACTGGCATGACTAACTGTCCAGAAATGTCCGATTGGGCTAATGGATGGTTTTCTGCGGCAAACAAAACCGTGTCCGCCGGCAGCGCTAACGCGTCTATCAATCGTTGCAGCTTGGCATTGCTAGCTGCAATATCGATGATTACATCGGCAAAGCTTTCATGCAGCGGCAGCTCAATCTCATCAGTGGTATGAATATGGATAAAGGGCAAATCTGCGCACGCCATCTGTAGCCAACGTGCCTTATCTTGCAAGGTAATAGTAAAGTCTGGATGCGGCGCAGGGTGCGTCATAATCACAATATGCAGCGTCTTTGCTTGTCCTGCGGCGTCCAATATACTGCGCATTTGCCCCAAATGTAGCGGTTCAAAATGTCCAATTATTAGTCCTGATTCGTACATAGCTTTCCTTATGTGCTGTTTTTATTTTAGTTATGATTCATCGTGGCAATTCATATTTCCTAAGCCTTGATGATTTAATAGCATGGTATAAAGGTTTGGATAGATTTACAGGTAGGTTATTGTAAATAGGCGTTATTTTAGAAAGGGCTTTTAATATTAAATTATCAATAGATAATAAAGTTTTTACACCTAAACAGATTTAAAGTGATTGCTTGAGCTTTTTAAACTTGTAACAGAATATGTAATATAAGCGAAACAAAGTGAATAGTGAAACATTTTGAAATAGTTATTTGAAATCAGGAGTTTAGGCGCAATTATGAGAGCTTAGAGTAAGCTTAAGTAGCATAAACTCACAAAGCACGTCTATATCATCAACAGATAAAAAGTCAATAGTTGCTATACTTATTTATAAGTTCATAAGTTCATAAGTTCATAAGTTCAAAAGGGCTATGAATTTTTATAACGTTTTAAAATAAATGATAAGAATAACGTTACATAATACATTCAAAATAAGTAGAAATAATAAGAGAGGTATTTGATTTGGCTAAGTTAGCAAAATTACATCGCTCAAGAAATAATCGTATGATCGCAGGTGTGATGGGCGGTATTGCAGAATATGTCGGCTGGTCGCCAACATGGGTTAGATTGTTATTTGTGATTGTCTCCACCATGAGCGCCGCTGTCCCAGGCATCTTAATTTATATTATCTTATGGATAATCATGCCTAAAGCAAATAATCAGTCTTATCAGTAAAAGCAAAGTTATAAAGTTAAGATGAATATTGATTGTTAATATTAATGTTATCTAAATCTAAAGTCATTTAAATAAAGACAACGTTAAGAACGTAAAATACAAGGCTAGAATAAAAACAATAGCCCATGAAAAAACAAAAAGCCTGACTCATCAGGATGCCTGCGACACACTTTTCCTCCTGCCCGAATGCTCACGCATTTGGGTATTTTTTTATCTTGTTTTTATATCTATCGGCTTAACGACGCTGATAGGTATAGTTTGACGATGAACATAGCCAATAACTGGCTATTTGAGCGATTTAGACAAATTTAATTGCGCTAAATATAGATAAAATGGTCAATTTTTAGTAAGGTGAGCAGGCAAATAGAGTCGTTGCCGAATAGGCGATACGAGCGCTATCAATATTTTATTTCATAATACTCATTCCACCGTGGCTTTATTACGATGCCCCAAACTATGACAATCCAAACTATGACATCTCAAGCGACAACTTCGATGACCGCAGAAAAACACGCTCAGCCGATGACTTTTCAAGATTTAATTCTCACCTTACAGAACTACTGGGCTGATAAGGGCTGTGTGGTTTTGCAGCCTTATGATATGGAAGTCGGCGCTGGTACCTTTCATACCGCGACATTTTTGCGCTCGCTAGGTCCTGAGCGCTGGAATGCGGCGTATGTGCAACCATCACGCCGTCCAACCGATGGCCGCTACGGTGATAACCCGAACCGTTTGCAGCATTATTATCAATTTCAAGTGGTTTTAAAGCCCAATCCACCCAATATCCAAGAGCTGTATTTGGATTCACTACGCGCTATCGGTATTGATCCATTGGTGCACGATGTGCGTTTTGTTGAAGACAACTGGGAGTCGCCAACGCTTGGTGCGTGGGGACTTGGTTGGGAGATTTGGCTCAACGGCATGGAAGTCACCCAGTTTACTTATTTCCAACAAGTTGGCGGTATCGAGTGTTTCCCCGTGACAGGCGAGATTACTTATGGGCTTGAGCGCTTGGCGATGTATGTGCAAGGCGTTGATAGCGTCTATGATTTGGTCTGGGCAGATGGCGAATTTGGCCGCGTAACCTATGGCGATGTTTTCCATCAAAACGAAGTTGAGCAATCAACCTATAACTTTGAGCACGCTGATGTGCCAATGATGGGTCAGATGTTTGATTTTTATGAGCAACAGGCGGATAAGTTGGTTGCTGAAGGTTTGCCATTACCTGCCTATGAGATGGTACTAAAAGCGTCGCATGCCTTTAACTTGCTTGATGCGCGCGGTGCGATTTCGGTGACAGAACGTCAGCGTTTTATTCTGCGGGTACGTACGCTGGCGCGTAAAGTTGCCTTTGGTTACGTCGAAGCACGCGCCAAATTGGGCTTTCCGTTGGCCGATGAGGCCCATCGTCAAGCGGCGCTCGATAAGTATTTGCCAAAAGAAGATGTGCTAACTGAAAATACAGATGATAATCAAACTACTAACAATAATAAATAGGAGCATCCCATGAGTACTATTTTATTTGAACTGGGGTGTGAAGAGCTACCTCCAAAAAGCCTAAAACCGCTACGTGATGCGCTACAAGCAAGTGTCACCGAGCAGTTAAATGAGGCTGATATCACGTTTGATAGCATCAAAGCATTTGCCGCGCCGCGTCGTTTGGCGATTCAAATTGAGGGTATCAGCGATAAGCAGCCTGATCGTAGCGAGCAAAAACGTGGTCCGGCGATTAAAGCGGCGTTTGATAGCGATGGTAATCCAACGCGCGCAGCGATGGGTTTTGCTAAGGGTTTAGGTATCGACGCCAGCGAGCTGATCACTATTAACACCGATAAAGGTGATTATGTCGGCTATGAGCAGATTATTCAGGGTCAAGCGACGACTGAGTTACTACCTACTATTTTCCAAACCGCGCTTGATAATTTGCCGATTGCTAAGCGTATGCGTTCTGGCGCGAGCCGCAATGAGTTTGTACGTCCGGTACAATGGGCGGTATTGATGCAAGATGATGTGGTCATTGATGCGACTATCCAAGGACATCAAACTGGCAAGCAAACGCGCGGTCATCGCTTCCACAGTCCTGACTATCACGAGATTACGCACGCCAATGATTATGAGCAGCTGCTCGATGGTTTAAAAGTCGTGGCAGATTTTGATAAGCGTCAAACGTTGATCAAAAATCAAGTCAAAACGCTAGCCGATGAAGTTAATGCCGATCCTATCGTGCCGCAAGATTTGTTAGATGAAGTGACGGCGTTGGTTGATTTCCCGATTGCGCTGCGAGCAAACTTTGAGCCGCGCTTTTTACAAGTGCCGCAAGAAGCGCTTATCTCGACCATGCAAGCGGATCAAAAGTATTTTTGCTTGACCGATAAAGCAGGCAAATTGCAGCCGTACTTTATTTTTATCACCAATATTGAGTCAAAAGATCCGAATCAAATCATCGAAGGCAATGAGAAAGTCGTGCGTCCGCGTTTAGCTGATGCGGAGTTTTTCTTCTTGCAAGACCAAAAGCAGCCATTATTTGCGCTGACAGAAAGCCTTAAAACGCGCGTCTTCCAAGATAAGCTAGGTACGATTTGGGAAAAATCTGAGCGTATTGCGAAACTTGCCGCTTTTATCGCTACTTTAATGCAGCAGCAAGGTCGCGATATTAGTATTGATGAAACGGTACGTGCTGCGATTTTGTCCAAAGCAGATTTGGCAAGCTCGCTCGTCGGTGAATATCCTGAGTTGCAAGGCATCGCAGGTACGTATTATGCGCGCCTAAATAATGAGCCAGAAGCAGTCGCAGCAAGTTTGGAAGAGCAGTATCTGCCCAAGTTCAGCGGTGACGTATTGCCGCAGACACCGATTGGTATTTGTTTAGCACTGGCCGACCGCTTAGATACGCTGGTTGGTATTTTTGCCATTGACCAAGCACCAACAGGTTCTAAAGACCCGTTTAGCTTACGTCGTTCAGCGATTGGTATTTTGCGTATTCTCATCGAAAAGCAGTTACCGATTAACTTGGTGGCTCTCGTTGAGCAAGCAATTAAAGGCTATAGCACGAGCGATGGTAGCAAGATTGCCAAAATGGGCGATACCTTTACCCAAGTGATGGCGTTTTTAAATTCACGCTATCGTGCCATGTATACCGAGCAAGGCGTTAGCGTCGATACCATTCAAGCCGTGCAAGCAATCAATCCGCATATGCCGCTTGATTTTGATCAGCGTATCCGTGCCGTACAAGCATTTAGTGAGTTACCACAAGCCGAGAAGTTGGCTGATTCGAACAAACGTGTTGCCAATATTTTAGCCAAGTCAGAAGTAAGCGTCGCTGACAATGTCGATGAGCCATTACTATCTGAACCTTCCGAGCAAGCCTTATATCAGGTTGTTCAGCAAGCACAAAAGGCGGTCAAACCTTTGCTAGAAACGGCTGACTATACGCAAGTATTGCAAACGCTGGTCAGTTTAGATGCGCCATTGACCCAGTTTTTCGCTGATGTCATGGTCAATAGTGACGATGCTGCGCTAAAGAACAATCGCTTAGCGCTACTTAAGCAAGTTCGTGCCTTATTCTTAACCGTTGCTGATATCAGTGAGCTGCAGCTATAGTTGGTTTATTATAGTTTGACGGTTATAGTTTGAAAGTCATAGCTCAATGACACGCTGAGCATTTATGCTTTTGATTTATTAACGACATAAAAAACTGGCTCCATGTGGCCAGTTTTTTATGCGCTTATTCTGCAGCGTTAAGTTTATAATGTCTTAGAACCTATTCGAAGGAGCACTGCCGTGTTGGCTGTTATTATTGTAATTCTTATTATCTGGGCGGTGATGTGGGGCTTTTATAAGTTTATGTACCCACGCGCACCCAAAAGTATGATGCCAAAAAAAGGCGATGTGACCACGCCGCGTCAGTGCAATTTTTGCGGAAACAGTTTGGCTGAATATCGCGGTGTATTAGAGACCAAGCCTGTTTCTTTGGAAGAGAATTCAGCAGCAGACTTAGCGGTAAATAGTGACAGCGGTAATGATATGGACAATAATAAAGAATTATTCTTTTGCAATTATGAGCATCAAGCGGATTTTCACGCCGGTAAGACTTATCAAGCAGATGCTTAACTTGTAAGCCATAAGTCGTAAAGCATAAGTAAATAAGATGTTATTTACATTTAAAAAAAGCGCTTAGCTTCAATGAGTTAAGCGCTTATCTTTTTAGAATAGCAATTTAATATCGGTAAAAGCTTATAAAATAGAATGGGCGTCTTTCATAATTTTATTTAATAAGGCTTCAGACTGCTTGCTTTGCTGCAGACGATCTTCTTCACTTCTTTGGTTGGCATGGATTTTTTCATATAAGTTCAAGCAGCACAGTACTAAGAGGCTTTCTTGACTGAGGCTTGGCGCATCGCGTTTAAGATCTAACGCATAGTTATTGATATAAGAAACCGCTGAGTGCAGCTCTTCTTGCTCATGCACTGGGCAATAAATCGGATAGGTCACGCCAGCAATCGCCACATCGACCTTTTTAATTTGCGGTTCAGGAGCGCTTGCAGCTTTAGCAGCAGGTCGGGCAGCGCTGCTGTTTACCGTACTGCTATTTGTATTAGTACTATTTGCACTCGCACTATTTGTACTGGCGCTATTCGCATTATTACTATTTGTATTACTACTATCAGTATTCGAATTATTTGGCATTGGTTTTTGACTGTCTACAGGGTTTGCGCGGTCATCGGTCATGATAAATCCTACAATATATGTCAGTAAAGTGAGTAATTAACTATCACAGCTATAAATATGTTAATGATAAACTTGGCGATTTAATGAATAAAAATTAATTAGCAAAAATAGGCAAGTTACGCGTGATTCATTGCAATCGGTGCCTAACTTTTTTTCTAACTTTCTGCTTAGCCTTCTGCTTGATCAATACGGGTTAAGCGCTTTAATACCACTTGCGTGCGCTCAGCTGCCAGCTCGTTTTTCTTTCTCAAATCGTTATTTTGCTGTTTAATATCGCTGTACTGCTGCTTTAATTCATTATTTTGCTGCTGCAGCTCATTATTTTTTTGTTGTAATTGGCTAATCTGTTTTTGCAAATTATCTTGCTCTTCGCCTATCATATGATGTGCTTCAGCAAGGTTTTGATAACGCTTATCTAAATCGCTCAATTGTTTTTTGGCACCGTCACGCTCTGTATAGCTGCTGTCGAGTTTGGTTTTTAGCGCGGCAAGCTCCTTTGGGTCAGTCATTGGTTGTTGCTTGAGGCTGCTAAGTTCAGCACTGACAAGCTGATACTGTTTTTTGATGTCGAGTACCATTTTTTCTAATATTCTAAGTTGGTCATACATAGTCAGTTTTTATCCTTAACAAGTAAGCGTGAATGAATTTTGTTCTCTGCGTTTAATAATGCCATAGGTGACCGCATAATATCTATATCAACAAAGTAATTGTATGCCGCTTTGTTTCGTGACTGCTATCAATCGCCGCCTTATTCATAACATCGTGCGGCGTTTGTTTATATTTAATACTATTAATCAATAACTAGGACCTCTATTATGAATGATAATATCTCTGGCTGGAATACATGGCTGACTGCGTTTGATGACTGGACTGATGTGTCTATCAGCGAGGTACATGGCTTGATGACAGGGCTGATGACCGCCTGTGATGCGCCTGATGAGCCAGTATGGGCAAAGGTGTTTGAGGAGCTGAGTTTTGCGCCATTACCTGATGAAGCATTAACCTTGTTGACTGAAGAAGCGGAAGACACCGTCTTTCAGTTGAAAGACAAAGACGACGCTTATTCGTATACGCCGCTGGTACCAGATGATGAACATGACTTGTACGAGCGCGTGATTGCTCTGAAACAGTGGGCAAATGGCTTTATGACTGGTTTTGGTATTACTGACTGTGGTCTGAGTAGCGATGAAAACGAGATGCTGTCGGATTTGGCTAAAATCGGTGGGATTCGTTTAGAAGATGACGAAGACTTTGAAGGTGGCGAAGAGTCTTATCTGCATATTTATGAGTTTGCACGCATGGTGCCAGTGAGCTTTGCTACCCGTAAGCGTAAAGCGGTGAAAGATATTGCTCTGATTGCTGGACTGGCTATCGATGCCAAAACCACCAAAGAGCTACAAGCAGAAGGGAAGTTGCCAAAACCGATGCCGCCAGTGCTTGATGTGATGAATCAAAACCGTCCGTCATAATAAAGACGCCATCGTAAGAAGTAACTATCATAAAAACCAACTGTCATAAAAATTAACTTATCATCAATGCTAGGATTTGCTAAAAAGGTATGATGGATTTTAAGAGCCAGCATTGGCTCTTAATAACAGAAGGGAAACTATGATGATTACTGATAATGATATGATTTATTTGCGCCGCTGCATTGAGCTTGCTACGAAAGCATTAGAGGCAGGCGATGCGCCGTTTGGCAGCGTATTGGTCGATGGTGATGGCACTATATTATGTGAAGATCGTAATCGCGCCAATACGGTTGATGCAACCTACCATCCTGAAATTGCCGTGGCAAAATGGGCCGCTCAAAATATGACCCCTGAAGCACGGGCAAAAGCAGTGGTCTATACTTCGGGTGAGCATTGTGCCATGTGCTCTGCCGCGCATGCTTGGGCAGGACTTGGTCGTATCGTTTATATCAGCTCATCAAGGCAGCTAAGCGAATGGATGGATGAGATGGGCGTAACATCGACATCGCCCATCAATTCATTAACCATTCAAGAAGTTGCGCCGAATGTACCAGTAGATGGTCCGATTGCTGGCTTAGATGGAGAAATTAAAGCCCTGCAACAGCGTTCATTTCAAAAAAGCTCATTAAAAAAGGCTCATTAAAAAGCTGGGTCTTTTTATCTTGTAGTACGATAAGGATGTCTTATGACGGTAATAAATCACAATAAAGGTAAAGAGCGAGCAACGGCTGCTGCCAATTATCCCACTGACAGCATTGACTGGCTAACACGGCTGATTGCCTTTGATACGGTCAGTCGTCATTCTAATTTAGCTTTGATTGAAGATGTACAAGCTTACTGTGAGCAATTGGGCTTAACAATAGATTTGACCTTTAATGACGTTAAAAATAAAGCCAATCTATTCGTTACAGTGCCAGCGGGTACAAGCGCTGACGATGTGAATCATGGTCTGGTGTTATCAGGTCATACCGATGTGGTGCCTGTCGATGGTCAAGACTGGACATCAGAGCCGTTCACAGCGACCATTCGTGGCGACAAGCTATACGGTCGCGGTGCTTGCGATATGAAAGGCTTTATTGCTTGTGCGTTGACGCTATTGCCACAAGTGGTAAAGCTATCTAATGCAGGCAAGCTACGTCGTCCATTACATTTGGCGTTGTCATTTGATGAAGAAGTTGGCTGCTTGGGTGCGCCATTGATATTGGCCGATTTAAAGGCGCGCGGTATCACACCTGACTACTGTATCGTTGGTGAGCCAACCAATATGGCGATGGTGGTGGCGCATAAAGGCATCGCGGTTTACCGTTGCCGTGTCCATGGTAAGTCAGCGCATTCGTCATTGACTAAACAGGGTGTTAACGCCATTAGTTATGCCAGTCGTCTGATTGGGTATGTCGATGAATTAGCAGAAGAGATGAGCTATCGCAGCGATAACGATGCCATGTTTGATGTGCCTTATTCGACACTTTCGGTGGGTACGATAAAAGGTGGTACCGCGACCAATATTGTCCCCAATCTGTGTGAATTTACCTTTGATTATCGTAATCTGCCGCATATGACGCAAGATGACATTCTCGCGCCGATTCAAGCCAAAGTGGCGGAGCTAAACGCACAAATGCAAGCACGCGCACCAGAGACGGGTATTGAGCTGCTGCAAGAAGAAAGTGTGCCAGCGATGACCGATAGCGACAGCACCGAGCTACAAGCGTTAATAGCGGCTCTGACGGGCGATGATACCCGTCATAAAGTTGCTTATGCGACGGAAGGCGGGCAGTTTACCAATAGTGGCATCCCAACGATTATCTGTGGCCCCGGCAGTATTGAGCAGGCACATAAAGCCGATGAGTATGTGGCGCTGAGTGAGATGGCACGCTGTGATGAGTTTTTACAAAAGCTGCTAAACAGCTGTGCCAGCAATTGATACAATAGGCAGCAAGTAGTTCTTTTGCAATATACATGAGCATAAAATACACCGTCTTTATGGCGGTGTTTATTTTTTCACCATTAAGTATTAACCATTAAGCATTTAAATTTTCTATTAATAAAAAGTAGGGGTTCGTTGATGTCTTGGCATCTGTTTGCGGTATTTTTTGCAAGTACGTTTTTTATTTCAGCGACCCCTGGGCCGAATATGCTGCTGGCATTCCAGTATGGTATGAATTATGGCGTAAAGCGCACCTTATGGACGCTGGCAGGTCTGAGTTTGGGTTTGTTTTTACTGCTCCTCTCGACACTGCTAGGCTTAGATGTAATCAGTCGCCAATCGCCTTGGGTACTAACTGTTATCAAAGCTGTGGGTGCCGCCTATTTAATCTATTTGGGCATCAGCTCGTGGCGCGATGCCGGTGATAGTAGTTTGATGAGCGATGCCCGCGAAATGGGCGAGGAGGTCGCGGCTGACTATCCTGATACGATGTCAGCTGTGACTGATAAAACAACGCCGCAGCCACGCTCACTATCTAGTGCGGCAGTCAAAGTATCGCCGAGCAATATGACCTTATTTCGTACCGGTATTTGGGTGTCCCTGTCTAATCCAAAAGCGATCTTGTTTTTTGCTGCGTTTTTCCCTAAATTCATCAATTTTAGTGCGCCGCTATGGCCGCAATATATTTTATTAACGGCAGGGTTGTTCTTAAGCGAGACGATTTGGCAAATCGTTTATACATTGGGCGGTACAAAGCTGGCAAGTTGGCTCGATGTTGGCAATCGCTTAGCGTGGTTAAATCGTGCGTGCGGGGTAATCTTTCTTTTAATTGCCGCGGCGTTATTGGCTGAAGTATTAAATGGTTTTATGGTTTAAAAAATACTGAGGTCTATATCTAAAGTGATATTATTAATTATATGTATATTTTGTATAAAATTTATATATAAGTTAAATTAATTATTGACTTTATTTTTTAAATCGTTATTATTAGCTCATTGATTTATAAGACTTATCTTTTATAAGTCATAAATCATACCAGTCAATCTGCTATTGTCGCTCTGACATTGGCCACAACCTACGGAGGAATCATCGTGTCCTATTTAAATATCAAGACGTTTTTAAAGATTAAATGTGTAAGCTATACGACAGCAATGACGACTTCGAAAAGGTTTGGCTGAATTTATATATAAGCTATTGAATGATATCCTGTTTACTGATATCAACGACTGGCCTTCTGTATCTACTCGATTCCTCTTCTAAGTATTCCGTGTCAAAATAGCAATGTGATAGTGCTAAGCATTTTTGCGCTTGCTGTTATCTATTTATCTAACATTTTACGTTACTATTGTGACCAATATGATGACTCACACTATTATTTAGTGGATGACCATCTATGCGTATAATATTTATGCTGTCTTTTTTGGTATCATAAAACCTATCTTGAAAACGTCCATCATAAATTAACCATGAATTTCTATTAATTTTTTAATTAATAGAGATACGGTACTTTATTGTCTATATTTTATAATTTATTTTCTTATCAAGCGCTACTTTTAAATGAGATGGATAAGTGATTTATAAAATTATAAAGATAAGTAGCATTAAAGAATACTCTGCATGGTTATTAAAATAATAAAATGGAAATAATAAATTATGAGCATTCAATTAGTATTAAACGAAAATCGTAAATATGGCGTACCAGTCAAGATTTACACCTCAGATGTCGAGCAAGGTGCGATGCAGCAATTACGCAATGTAGCCCAGTTGGAGTTTGTACATTCGCATATTGCGGTGATGCCCGATGTGCATGTTGGCAAAGGCGCCACAATTGGTAGTGTGATTCCGACCAAGTCCGCCATCATTCCTGCCGCAGTCGGTGTAGATATTGGCTGCGGTATGAACGCGGTGCGTTTGTCCTTGACGGCAAGCGACTTGCCTGATAGTTTGAAATCACTGCGTTTGATAGTTGAGCAGCAAGTGCCAGTTGGCTTCAACATGCACAAGCAAATTCAAGCTAAAAACTCAACGCTTGATCCATTAGGCAAACGCTTAAAACCGATTACTGATAAGCACCCAGGTTTACTCAAAATGCTTAAAGGTTTTGAGCGCACGTGGGCAAAGCAGCTCGGCACATTGGGTGGTGGTAATCATTTTATTGAGCTGTGCTTGGATGAAAACAATGATGTCTGGGTCATGCTGCATTCTGGTAGTCGCGGCATTGGTAATTGCATCGGTCGCTACTTTATTAATCTTGCCAAAAAAGAGCGTCAATCGCGCTTTGGTCATGTGCCAGATCGGGATTTGTCTTACTTTGCTGAAGGGTCTGATAGTTTTGCCGATTATGTTGAGGCCGTAGGCTGGGCACAGGATTACGCACTAGAAAACCGCCGTGAGATGATGCGTCTAGTCATCAAAGCAATGCAGTCACCACAATCAGGCTTGCCAAGATTTCAGCTCACCAAAGAAGCTATTAATTGCCATCATAACTATGTCAATGAAGAAGTCCATTTTGGTGAGCAAGTCTATGTGACTCGTAAAGGCGCTATCAGTGCCTATGCAGGTGAGTTGGGGATTATTCCCGGTTCTATGGGTGCCAAGTCCTTTATCGTACGTGGTCTTGGGGAAGCAGAATCGTTTTGTTCGTGTTCACATGGCGCAGGTCGACAGATGAGCCGAGGTAAAGCCATGCGTGCCTTTACTATCGATGAGTTAAAAGCGCAAACCGATGGCGTCGAATGTCGTAAAGACAAAGGCGTCATTGATGAGATACCGGGCGCTTATAAAGACATTGATGAAGTGATGGCCAACCAAACGGACTTAGTTGAAGTGGTGCATACGCTGAAACAGGTCATGTGTATTAAAGGCTAATACCAAGCCTGCAAATCATCTTAGCGTCGTCAAATTCGCTTAATGTACTGAATGTACAATTTTCGCTCATTTTCCTCGCTAAGATAATTTTCGGCATTGGTATCTCAGAAGAATTAAAGAACAGGTAACAATATGAGCTTAAAACAAACCTTAAAAAAGGCCAAGCAAATTGAACGACAGTTAGAACGTCAAAATGTGACAGGTGTGCAACACTCGCTAGGCACTGTCAAAGCGCGTAATTATCTAGCGCTTGATCCGCTGTTAAAAAAAGGTGGTATTCATGAGAAAGAAGATATTGATATCGTGCGCAAAAAACGCCGCCGTGAGACCAAGCAGCAATTGCGGCAGACGGACTGGTTGTTAGAATAATGATTACTCATTCTAGCCTTAAACTTTAACGACAAAAAAGCCGTTCACTATTAAATAGCGAACGGCTTTTTTATTGATTCAGTGTCCTAAATGCTTAAGCAAGCACTTCGACTAGCTCACCTTTCACCATATGCGGACTAACAAAATCAGTCACGCGTACGCTAACGATTTTACCGAGCAACTCATCCATTTTATCAACGTCATAAGGGAACATGACCGTACGCGTATTATCGGCTGTACCAATTAAGCAATCAGGATGGCGATTGGCGATTTGCTCGACCAAGACGCGAGTCGTCGTACCGACCATCTCATGGGTTTTAGCGAGTGTCGAATCGATAATCACTTTTTGGAATTCTGCCAAGCGCGCTTTCTTAGTTTTGAAGCTCACATCATCCGGCAACTCTGCCGCTGGCGTGCCCGGACGCTTCGAATAAATAAAGCTATAAGAGTGATCGAAATTTAATTCTTTTGCTAGATTTAACGTATCTTGGAAGTCTTGCTCAGTCTCACCGGGGAAGCCAATGATAAAGTCACTCGACAAGTGAATATCAGGACGTATGGCTTTAAGCTTATTAATCTGATTGATATAAACATCAATGGTATGGTTACGTTTCATCGCCGCTAAGATAGCGTTTGAGCCACTTTGAACGGGCAAATGCAAATGTGATACCAGCTCTGGCAGTTGTGCATAAGCGTCAATGATATCATCGGTGAACTCGAGCGGATGACTGGTGGTATAACGAATACGCTCGACGCCATCGACGTGCGAGACATAATGCAGCAGTTCTGCGAAACGGCAAATACTGCCATCGTCTTTTTCGCCGCGATAGCCATTGACGTTTTGACCGAGTAGGTTAATTTCGCGCACGCCTTGGGCGGCTAAGCTGTCAATTTCAGCCAATACATCATCAAGCGGACGCGATAATTCTTCACCGCGGGTATAAGGCACGACGCAAAATGAGCAATACTTTGAGCAGCCTTCCATGATTGATACAAAGGCTTTATAACCTTCTACTCTTGGCTCTGGCAGAAAATCAAATTTTTCGATACTTGGAAATGACACATCCACTGTACCAATACGATTTTTAGGTGAGATTTCACGCTGCTCGTGCGATTGGTCATACAGCTCTGGCAAACGGTGCAAAGTTTGTGGACCAAACACCATATCGACATAAGGCGCACGTTTTTGGATGTTATCACCTTCTTGTGAGGCCACGCAACCACCAACACCGATGACTAAGTCAGGACGTTTTTCTTTCAATTTGCGCCAGCGACCCAATTCTGAAAAGACTTTTTCTTGGGCTTTTTCGCGAATTGAGCAGGTATTCATCAACAGCACATCGGCTTCGTCGATATCGTGGGTGACTTCCATACCATGTGAATCACCAAGTACGTCGAGCATCTTGCCAGAGTCATAGACATTCATCTGACAGCCTTGGGTGGTGACAAAGACTTTTTTTGGTGCGCCGTTAACTGGTGCTTGGGCTATTGGTTTTTGGATAGAGTTTGGCGCTTTGAGTGCCGTAACGGCAGGCGCAGTAACCGTTGTGTCAACAGCAGCGTCATCGATGCGGGGATTAAATACAGTAACACTCATAAGCGAAGTCCATGATTGACTAAAAATATAGCGGGGTAGGCGATTAACTGGTGGCGTATTTTATCACAACCCCGCCCCAATGTGAAAAGTTAGCGTACGCTTATCGGGATAATTATGCTAGATTATTTATAATAGTATCAAATGCTTACCTAGTATTATTCAGTAATAAATGCTATTAATTACGATTGTCACTGTTTTAAGCGTCGTAGCACCTCTGTGTTACGCAGGGCTATCCGATTTATTAACGAAAAGTAAAGCTTATGGTTGAATGTGCAACGAGTATAGTATGATGAAAGTAACCATAGCTGTACTATTGTTTAAATGAGCGTTTTAAGTAGGATGAAAACATCATTTAAACCTATCGTTTAAACCTATATTGAAACAATTTATTTAGCCAAATTATTTAGACTTATTATAAAGAGAATTCGTATGACAAAGCCGCAAGTTGCTCAAGGTATTAAGGATAAAAATGCCAAGCGCCAAAATATTACGCCTGACCGCTTGAAAAAAACGGCGCTAAAAACCAGCGTTTTGGGTTTGGCGACGGCGATGGGTGTCATGGGCTTGTCGCAAGTCGCTTGTGCTGAACTCACTTGGGGTAGTGATAGTAGTTATCCGCAAGAAGGCAAGTATCAGCCAGAAAGCTATAAACCAGACAGCTATCAACCACAAAGCTATCAGCCGGATAATTATCAACCACAGAGTGCGCCGTCAAACAGCAGCTATCAAGCAGATAATGGCGTGGGCTCATTTACGGCAGCGGCGATTGCAGCCGAGCGCGGTGATGTCAATGCCCTCTATAATTACGAGCAAGCGATGAGTGGCGGCTTGTTTGCCATGTATCCAACTTATTGGCGCATGAATGTCGATTTAAATTCGCAAAGCCCAGCGGCGGTATCGCAGTTTGTGCGTCAATATCCAGATACGGTAATGGCAGAAAAACTGGCGGCCGATTTTGCGGAAACCAAAGCGGGCTCCAATGATTATGCCGCCGTACGCCAAGTGGCAAATTTGATTACCAATGCTGACGATAGCGAGCGCTGTGCGGTTGCACTGGGTTTCAATAACGGTGGCGATAGCATGCGCGCTATGGCAGCCAAGCCTGATGTCTGGTTGACCACCAAAAAGCAGCCAGCCTTGTGCGACCAATTGGCGCTAGAGATGAATAATAACGCCCTGATTAGCAATCAAGATAGAGTATCACGCCTCAAACGCATGCTGCGTAAAGGCAAAACAGGCGATATTATGGCGCTGTCTTCACGTCTGGGTACGCCTATTCCTTACTCGTCGTTGAGTGAAATTCAGCTGAATCCATCGTCGTTTTTTAGCCGCTTTGCCCGTGAAGCAAACACCCAAACCAATCAATACTTGTATTTATATGCGATGGGACGCTTGGCAGAAAAATCCTATCGTGAGGCGGCGCTACAACTAGACTTTGATATTAAGCAAGACAATCAGCGCTCAGCGAAGTTGTTAAATGATGACACCCGTCGTTATGCTTATCGTATTCTTGGCGTACAGCGCATGAATCACAATACCGATGACGGCTTTAATGTTGAAGCGGTTGACTGGTTCCGTAATAGCTTAGATGATGACTTTAGCTTTGAAGAAGCCGAATATTATGCCATGGCAGCGATTCGCTTTAGTCGTTGGGATGATGTGGTCGAAGCCATCTCAAAAATGGATGCCGAAACGCAAAAAACCAATCAATGGCAATATTGGCTGGCGCGTGCTTATGAGCAATCAAGTGATGCCAACAAACGCAATACCGCCAAAAAGATGTATCAAAACTTGGCAAAAAGTAATGAGTATTATGGCTTAATGGCAAAGGATAAGGTCGGTCAACGTTTTGATGCCAGTCGCTTAGGTGGTAGTAATTTACCCAATGTCAGTACCGCTGACCGCGCGCGCGTCATGCAAAACCCACACTTTGCACGGGCATTTGCTTTATACAATGCCGATGCCAGTCGCGCCTATGCCAACCGTGAGTGGAACTGGGCGGTGAAAAAAGCGCGTGATAATCGTGATGACAATTTGATTATTGCTGCGGCGCGCCAAGCGTATGATATGGGCTGGCTCGATCGGGCGATTTATGCTGTTGATAATACCGATAGGGTAGATAGCTTGGCTTTATCGCATCCGATGCCGCACCAATCGGCGGTCGTCCGTCACAGTCAGTCGGCGGGTATCGATCCGGCGTGGGCGTATGGCATCATGCGTCAAGAAAGCCGTTTTGTAGCCTCGGCGCGCTCAAACGTTGGCGCTAGCGGTCTGATGCAGGTCATGCCTGATACGGCAAAATATATTGCGCGTAACTTGGGTGAGACTTATAGCGCCAGCCGCGCCAATAGTGGCGATACCAATATTCGTTATGGTACATGGTATATGGGTGATATCTTTGGCAAATTGAACAGCCAGCCTGTTTTGGCAACGGCGGGCTATAACGCCGGTCCAAATAATGCCAAACGCTGGCAGCCGACTTATGGTTCACTTGCCGCTGACCAGTATGTCGAGTCTATTGCCTTTCCTGAAACCCGCAATTACGTCAAACACGTGATGGAAAACGCTACTATTTATAGCAGTCTATTAGGTCGTGATCAGCCTATCAGCCAGCGTATGGGAACGGTTCCTGTGGCATTCTAATGCTTTTTCCATACCCTGAAAAACCACTATCAGCTTGCTGCTAGTGGTTTTTTTATAGGCACTTCTTTTATATACACTATAGTAAAAGAAACAAAAACCCGCTACAGTATATAATATGGCATACTCAAAAGACTACCGACAACTGATCCTCAATAAGCTTGCAGAAGGCTATAGCATTCGACAACTTGCCGAGGAATATCAAATTAGCACCAACACTATTCAGCGTTGGAAAAAATTTCCTGAGCGTAAAAAACGTCAGTTTACCCCAACTAAAATAGACGATGCATTACTGAGAGCGGATGTAGAGGCTTATCCTGATGACTATCAGCACGAACGAGCTCGGCGTTTTAATTGTACTCAAAGAGCGATAGGCATTGCATTAAAACGAATCGGCATCACTCAAAAAAAAGAGCTTAACTCATCCAAAAGCAGATGATAAAAAACGTTTAATATTTCTTGAAAAGTTAGCGCAATTTGAGTTTGATGATAAGCCTATTATCTATCTTGATGAAAGTGGCTTTAAGTCTCATGAAAACAGGCCTTACGGTTACTCTAATAGAGGTAAAAAATGCTTTGGACAATACAACTGGCAGCTTAAAAACCAAACCAATGCGATAGGTGCTATTTACAATAATCAGCTATTCGCTGTTGGACTTTATGATCGCAGTGTCAATAGTGATGTATTTCATAGCTGGGTTGAACAACTGCTGCTACCAAGCTTACCGAAAGACAGTGTAATCGTTATGGATAATGCAACCTTCCATAAGCGCAAAGACACAACTGAACTTATAGAAGATGCAGGGCACACTATTTTATGGCTGCCACCTTACAGTCCTGATTTGAATCCTATCGAGCAAATGTGGGCTTGGGTCAAACAAAAACGTAAAGAGTGGCGGCTAGATTGCGTTGACACACTGTTCTTTTATTTCTTATGGCTGTGTGGCGATTTATAAGTTCTTTGACTATACTTTCTTATAAAATGCTTTTATAGCGCTGATATATGACAGGTCTTAAATCGCCCTTTTAAAGTCCGTTATCTGCTTTTTAAGCATTGTTTACGTTTTTGCTATAGATTAAAAAAGGCAATTTGCTACCATGACTCTAATTACCGTCTGCGTTTTTCGTTGGTTGATTCTTAGGCTGCTGATATTTCAAAAGCAAACTTGCTTAATGCCGAATATAACCAATTCTAGAAGCTATCTTTTTCATTGCTAAATGCTTTAACCTCTTATGATTAAAAAATATTTCAATCTGCCTATATTGTCGCAAGCTAGGCGTCAGTTATGTGTTCAGACAAAGGTGGGCTCGATGTCAAAGACAAAGCTATCGGAGCATTTTAATCAATGCTTGATCAGCAAAAAGTATGGAAGTAAAGGCAATGCTGCTAATGCTACGATAGCTATTACGGCTTTACTTTTGTTGCAGGGTGTTATGGTATTGCCAGCGCAAGCGGCAAGTGCTGCCAAAACGGGACAGCGCGTACTGATGATTGAGATGACGCCAGCACTGTGCAGCTTACAACCGACGCGCGCGCGTATGCGCCAGTGTTTGGAAGGCTATTCTTTAACTGTTTCAGGCTTGGATATGGGCTATGGCGAGCGCTGCGGGCGTGGTAGTGAGCCACGTTTGACGCCACTACAATTAAAAGTCGTCAACCGTATCATGCCTGATACCACGGTGCGTACCCAAGCATGGCAGCGCTATGGCGTCTGTAGTCCGCTTAGTGCCAGTAATTATTTTCGTCAAATCACCAACTATGCCGGCGACTTAAAACTGCCGAGTGAATTGAATACGGGCAACAGTTATACGGTATTAAAATCGCGTTTTGTTGGCCAAATGACCCGCTTAAATAGTGGTATGTCAGCGGATAGCGTTGATTTGATTTGTCAGGCAGGTGCGCGTCGTCAAATGGTATTGACGGACGTCCATGTTTGTTATGAAGGCAGTGCCTTTGGCACTTGTAGCAATGTCGTCGATAACTGTGGCAGTAAATTCATTATCTCAGGCGGCAAATAGTCAATAGTAATACTGAGTACTGCATTACAAAGAATATCCCTCTAACTTTTCAGGGCGCGATTATCCATAAGCAAAAATGACCATAAGCAAAAACGGCAGTGTTATGTATTTAACGGTAATACAACTTATGTAATCGTATTAAATTCTCTTAAATAATGCTGCCAAAGTTCCTATTAAATCTTTTCTTTTTTCAGCTCTTATATCTCTCTAAGACTTTATTTTTATAGCTTTTTATCGCAAGATAAAACATCTGTTCGTATAAAATGTAACAATATAACCCGCATAGTTATCCATCACGTTCGCGCTTTCTCTAGACGGTTAATAGGCTGAGGTGCTACACTAGCTCTCGGTTTATGACTGCTATATTCAGCGAGTAAATCGCTATCTAAAACGATCATCCTCAATCAGAACCATCAATCAGAATCATGAATTATCTAATCTATAATTAGGGAGTATTCAATGTCAATGAAACAGCCTTTACGTGTTGCCGTCACTGGTGCCGCTGGTAATATCAGCTATGCTATGTTATTTCGTATTGCATCTGGTGAGATGCTAGGTAAAGATCAGCCAGTTATTCTGCAATTGCTTGAAATTGCCCCAGCACTTGACGCCCTAAAGGGTGTGGTCATGGAGTTAGAAGACTGTGCATTCCCATTATTGGCCGGTATCGTTCAAACTGATGATGCGACCGTTGCATTCAAAGATGTAGACTATGCTTTGCTAGTCGGTTCACGTCCTCGTGGCCCAGGTATGGAACGTAAAGATTTGCTAGAAGCCAACGCTGCGATTTTCTCAGCCCAAGGTAAAGCATTGAACGACGTTGCAAGCCGTGATGTAAAAGTATTGGTCGTCGGTAACCCTGCCAACACCAACGCGCTTATCGCTCAGCGTAATGCACCAGATTTAGATCCACGTAACTTTACTGCTATGACTCGCCTAGATCATAACCGTGCAATGGCACAGTTGGCTGAGAAAACAGACAGCACTGTTAACGACATCAAAAACATGACTATCTGGGGCAACCACTCATCTACTCAGTATCCAGATCTAACGTCTGCAACTGTAAACGGTAAGCCAGCACTAGATTTAGTCGATCGCGAATGGTACGAAGCTACTTATATCCCAGAAGTACAACAACGCGGCGCAGCGATTATTAAAGCTCGCGGTGCATCATCTGCCGCTTCTGCTGCCAACGCTGCCATTGCACACGTACGTACATGGGCACTAGGTACTGATGAGAACGATTGGGTATCTATGGGCGTGTACTCAAACGGCGAATACGGTATTGCTGAAGGCTTAATCTACTCATTCCCAGTAACCTGCGCTAACGGCGACTGGTCTATCGTAGAAGGCGTTGATGTGTCATCAGATTTCTCAAAAGAGAAAATGGCCGCAACTGAGCAAGAGCTTAGCGAAGAGCGTGATGCAGTAGCACACTTGCTTCCATAAGTAGGCAATCTACTCAAGCTGTTATATAGAATTTAATCTGAAAAGCCCTCTGTGATAGAGGGCTTTTTTGTGCCTTGCGTAACCATCAATACAATTGCTAACGTTAGCTAAACGTTGATTAACAGCTATTAGCAGCAAGCTTGCTACAATAAAGTGGTTAATTTAAATAATAAGTACAATCAAATCATTATTAAATTTTTGTCATTAAGGAAAAGACTATGTTGGGTGAATCTGAATACAATATGAATGAATTATTTGCGCAGTTAGGGCTTGATAGCTCGGATGAAGCGATTGACAGTTTTGTCGAAAATAATAAACTGGCAAAAGAAGAGAAGTTAATCGAAGCGGCGGTATGGAATGACAATCAGCGTGCCTTTTTGCAAGAAGAGTGGAATAAAGACGCCGCATGGGTAGAAGTTATCGATGATTTAAACGTGCGTATGCATCCTGATGCCTAAAAGATAATAAAATATTAGACTAAATAAAAACCCACAAATGTTATTCACGCTGTGGGTTTTTTTATACATTACGCTTTTATAGGCTCATAACTACCATTTTAATTCGACTGCTTAGCACGCCATTCGAGTAAATCGATAACATCATTATGAATACCTGCTTTTAAGGCTTCTAAACTCTCGTAATGGCGCTCGCCATGTAAATAATGCAAGAAGCGTACTTGTAAGATTAAACCGTATAAATCTGCTTGTAGCTTAGGGAAATGTACCTCTAAGCGCCAATCATGCTCTTTATCTACTGACGGCCTAATACCAATATTCGCAGTACCAAATAAGCTATGCGGGCGTAAACCTGCAACCCCTGGGTTTTCGCTGTCTGTCAGTGCGGTTAAGCCGTTCGGTATGACATTACCATTATCATCAAGGCTGACGACATCGACAGCAAAGATGCCATGTAGAGCAGGTTTTATACGCTTTAAGTCGACATTGGCAGTGGGAAAGTCCATGGTACGACCGATTTTATCGCCGCCAACGACGACGCCTGTCATCGCATAATCGCGACCCAATAAGGCATTAGCCGCATCGATGTCACCGGCCAATAATAGGTTGCGTATACGCGTAGAGCTAATGCGCGCGCCTTTGCCTTTATCGTCGATCACGGTATGCAGATTGGTCACATCTAAGCCATAATCGCGCAAAAACTGACTGTCACCGGTACGATCATGACCAAATTTAAAGTCATCACCCAATACCAATGCTTGTACATTCAAACGCTGCGCTAAGATATCGGCAAATGCATTTGCTGATAGCGAGCGAAATTCCGCATCAAAGCTTGCGACAATTAAAGTCTCAATGCCATACTCTGCCAGCAAAGCCTGCTTTTCGGCAAGATTGGTGAGGCGGGCAGGTGCGGTAGCTGGCGCAAAAAACTCACGTGGCTGCGGTTCAAATATCATGACTGCCGAGCCAATATTTTGCGCCTTGGCAATATCACGCACGTGCCCAAGCATCGCTTGATGACCCAAATGCACGCCATCAAAATTACCGATAGTCAGCACGCAGGGCGCTAAATCTACTGGGCTAGTATTGGCAGACAAAGCGCTTGGCGATGCCATCAGTTGCTCAAGAAAATAGGTGTTCATAAATTTTCAGCTATGATAGATAAGACCGGATAAAAAAGAAAAAACACACCTCTACCAAAGATTGATGTGTCTAAAATCAGTCATTATAAAGTAAAATAGCCATACTAACATCCTATAGTCTGCTGATAATCAAACAACCACGCTAACAGCCCAAAAGGTATGGTTTTTATCTGGCTTACGTTGCTTGCTTTGTTAATTACTTCTGCTGACTTCCGCTATGTACAGCTAGATTAGATAAAAGATGCAACGGCTAAGCCTTAAGTATTAGACATTAATGACTAATTAGCCGTTATTTATCATTCATTTTTACTATTAATAATCATGGAAACGCTATGCCTGATGCTACCTCTGTCGCTGCTTGTCATGATGCCTCTCATTCGATGGCACCTGTCTTGGCAATTAATAAGCTCAATGAGGGCTTTACGGTACAGCGTGCTAATAAAGAAGATTTACCCGCAATTTTAGCCATTTATAACCAAAGTATCGCCGGTAAGCAAGCAACGGCCAATCTTACGCCCGTCAGTTGTGAAGAGCGTCGGGATTGGTTTGAGGAGCATGTAAATAGTGCCACGCGACCTATTTATATTGTTCGCGCTGTCGAAGAAGCAGAAACTGTAGGCGGTGGAGGTAATGGGCAAACAGTATCGCCAATCGTCGCTTGGGGCAGCTTTAGTGATTTGTATGCACGACCGGCTTATCATATCAGCACTGAGATTAGTATTTACTTGCATCAGGATTATCACGGCCAAGGATTGGGTAGCTTATTGACACGCTGGATGCTGACGCAAGCGCCGAGCTTAGGTATTCATAACGTGGTGGCGCTTATCTTTGCGCACAATCAACCAAGCTTAGGATTGTTCCGTAAGCTTGGCTTTGAGCAATGGGGCTATATGCCAAAGGTTTGCGATATGCAGGGGTTTATCGCCGATGTGGTGATGCTTGGTAAAGCGGTGATGGCAGCTAATGATGACAAATAATACAGATAATAATGCCAAATGAAGTAAATTTAGATATTAGCAGATAGATGTTCTATCCTAAAATCTTCCATTTTCCACCAATCTTTTGTAGCTCATAAGTCAAGGGTGCAGGCTCGCTTTGTCCCCTTAGCATCAACTCGCCAGTGATGGTGGCACGGGTTTTATCATCGTTGTATGTAGTATCAGTAAAAGTAACGCCATCAACCGTTTGCTGAAAAGCCGACTGGGTCTTGGCTAGCTCTTCTTCGAAGTTTGCCATATCTACTTCATAATAAGAGGCGGATTTTTTCGCATCGCCATAATACAAGCTGTCTAGAGCTTGTTTAACGGTATCTTCCGGCGTCCCGTCTTGGGTCGGATTGGTTACCAAGCTTTTTTGCTTAGCGGCAGCGGTAACTGGATTGATATTATTACTAGCAATCGTGGTTTCATCTTTTGTGCTATCTGCTGCCTGTTTACTATCAGTAGTAGTGCCTGTTACTTCTACTTGGCTCGCGTCGTTCTCAGATGTTTGCGCGACCGCTGTAGCATCTTCATTATTACTGGCCGCAGTCTCAGTTTCACCCTTATCATTATTGCTACAACCACTTAAAAGCAGTCCGGTACTCAAAATGCCAACAGTCAGTATACTTGGTAAGCGTAACAAGGTTGCTGATAAAGCTGTTTGTGAAGCTGATGATTTAGTCGTCATATTAGTCCCCAAAATTCATTTATTCATTAAACAGTAATTATGGCAACTATCAGCAGCGTTCACTGTCAATTCTCATACTAAGCTTGTTTTGGTTTGGTAAGTTAAAGCCTTGCCTAGTGCTTAATAATTAATCCTTAACCATGTTCTAGCTGGCGCGGACGGAAGCCTGTTGCCAATAGCACAACGCCATAAACCACCGCACCGACGACGCACATAATCAGTAGCGCGACAATACGTTTCCATTGAAAATCATTGGTTGGGAAATAGGGCAGCATGACATAAAGCACAGCAATCATAGAGGCGGTAGAAATCCCAAACTGGGTAAAGAGTTTTTTCCAATGGCTACCAAAGCGGAAGATATCACGCTTATGCAAGAAGTAATATAACAAGCCCGCGTTCACAAATGCCGCGCCCGTGGTTGCCAATGCCAAGCCACCATGCAACGGCATATCGAAGAAGTAAAATATACCGATAAAAATGACACTAAATACCATATTGGCAAAAACGGAAACAATACCAATTCTGACTGGCGTTCTAGTGTCTTGACGGGCGAAAAAGGCGGGTGCAAAGATTTTAATTAACATAAAACCTAATATGCCGCCCGCCATGCTTTTTAACGCCAAGGAGCTCATTTGTGCATCGCGTAAGGTAAATTCGCCACGTAAAAATAGCGCCTGCATAAGTACGTCAGAGAGTATAAATAGTGCGGCTGATGCTGGAACACCGACCAAAATAATTAAGCGCGCTGCCCAATCGATGGTCTTTTTAAAGCTAACGTCATCTTTTCGCGCTTCACTTTTCGATAGACTTGGTAGAATAACTGTACCGATAGCCACGCCAATTAAGCCTAGGGGTAACTCGCTCATACGCTCAGCAGCATAAAGCCAAGAAACCGAACCGCCAATCATTAATGATGCAAAAATAGTGTTTAATAATAGATTAATCTGTGTGACAGAGACGCCAAAAATAGCCGGCAGCATCAGCTTTAAAATACGGCGAACGCCTTCATGCTGAAAGTCAATCTTCGGTGCGACCAGCAGTTTTTGCTGCGAGAGCTGTGGCAGTTGTATCAATAGCTGGAGCAAACCTGCGATAGCGACAGAATAGCCAAGCGCCATAATAGGGACATCAAACATAGGCGCAAATACTAGCGCGCCGCCAATCATAGATAGGTTGAGTAGCACTGGCGCAAAGGCTGGCGCGGCAAAACGGCCGTAACTTTGTAAAATACCGCTGGCAAAAGCGGTCATAGAGATAAATAATAAATAAGGAAAGGTCAAGCGTAGCAGCTCAGCGGTGATGGCAAATTTATCTGGCTGATCAGCAAAACCTGGGGCAAATAAGGTCACCACCCAAGGGGCGATTAAAATCACTACGACCGTCAACATCGATAACACCAGCAGCAGCGCTCCTGAAGTGCGACTGACTAAAATCTGTACCTGTTGTAGGCTATATTTCTCTTTATATTCTGACAGCACAGGGACAAACGCTTGGCTAAAAGCCCCTTCTGCAAATAGACGGCGCAAAAAGTTGGGTATCTTAAAGGCGACCAAAAAGGCGTCCATCAGACCACCTGCGCCAAACACGCCTAATAACACAATATCACGTACCAAACCTAAAATACGCGACAGCATGGTCATACTACTGACCACCATGGTTGAACGAAATAACCGACTTTTTGCCATGAGAACCTATTCTACTAATTTGTTTAATGAAGGTTGTGTAGTGATGGTTGTTTGCTGATGTAGTGTTGTCAAAAAACTGACGGATTATAGCACTTTCATTGTCCTGATAAATGGATTGAATGGGGAATAATATCTGCTGTCTACAGAACTTTCGATAAGACTATTATCACAATTTAGCTGGTCAATTTATGACTTGCTCGCAAAATGGGGAGCAACCATCTCACGTAACTTTGTCCATTCAAAATAATCACCGGGGTCAGTTTTGCGACCGGGCGCGATATCACTATGACCGGTGAGATGCCGGCGAGTTTTTGGATAAGCGTCATAGATAGCGACGATAACTTTGGCAAGCGCTTCATATTGGGCGGCGGTAAAGGACACAAAATCTGAACCTTCAAGCTCAATGCCAATGCTATAATCATTACATTCAGGGCGACCCAAGTAGCTAGAGCGTCCGGCATGCCACGCGCGTTCGTTAAAATTGACAAACTGGGTAATCGCGCCATTACGCTCTATAAATAAATGCGCTGAAACTTCTGCACCTTTAATGGTTTGAAAGTAAGGATGCGCCTCCCAGTCTAATTGATTGGTAAATAAGGCTTTAACGTAATGTAAGCCGTCAGTATCGCAAGCTCCAAATTCATTGGGCGGCAAGCTAATATTGTGAATAACAATGGCATCAATCGTGATATTTTCCGGTCGTTTATTATAATTGGGTGACGCAAGCCAAGTCGCAGCTGATAATCGACCGGCATGAATAGTCATTGACGATGCTGTAGACATAATACTCTCTTTTATAATGTGATAATAAATGCGCGGTAAATGCTGATGATTATAAGTTTTTTATAAATAAGCGGCGCATTTAACTAAAAAAACAGTCGTTCAAAACATTCGTTCAAAACCATGGTTTAAAGCTGTTATTAAAAACACTGATTTATAATATCACTCTGATGATTCGATAGACCTAATAACGCGATACGCGTATGACTCCTACAGTGCGAGATGTTACTCATGTCTATATACTCAAACCTTTTGGCGATAGATTGTACGCCAACAAGCATTGGCAGGCGAGCACGTTTGCCGCTCACCATAGCTGGACTGCTGCTGACCGCACAAGCACAGGCGTTTTTGCCAACGCCGGCATCGCTTGTGACAACAGGGGAGTTGGCGCTGGATACGGCTGATAATAATTCAGCCTCTAAATCACAAAGCACTGAGCCAACATTGATGGCTTATACTGAGCCAAATAATACCATCAAGCCAAGTATTGTCTCAAATACCGCAGTCACTTCTCGGACATCTAACAACCAAAGTGCTAACAATAGTGTTAATGAGACGAACACCCAACAGCTATTAGCATCATGGCGTGCGCAAGCAAAAACAAAAAACCTTGCCCAACATATAACATGGCGACGGTTATTATATTTCTTTGATGATCAAAAGAATTTAATCGGCAAGAAAAAAGACAGCAGTATCGTTGATGATGCTGCATTTTTCTTAAGTAAAAATGGACAGCATGATTCAGCGGCCGAGCTTGATGCCTTACTGGTTGCCCTTGCTGACGAAATGGCTACGACTCCAGATAACAGCACTGCTAATAACAAACTATCCAATCATGCGACTAAAAACTCGGGACAAAACTCAGTACTATGCCGTTTCCCAGCGCGCGTACAATGGCTGACCGATACACTCAATATCGACAAGAGCGGTTTAAAAGTTGACTGTCCGGAGTTGAATGACTGGATGCAAAAGCTGGCACCTGAGCAGCTGTCTATTATGTTTGCGCAAGAGTACTTAGACAATCCTATTTCAGCCTTTGCTCATACGCTATTACGTATTGATTCTAAAGCCAGCGTGGCCGATCCAAGCCAAATTCATCATGCAGTTGCGCTAAATTATACGGTAGGCGGCGATGCAACCGATAGTTTTTTGGTATATGCCATCAAATCGATGAGCGGCGGTTATGACAATCTGATTGAAATTGACCCTTATCCCGAGAAGCTGGCGAAGTATCTGCAAGAAGATGAGCGTGATGCGTGGACCTATCAATTGGATTTGACCCCAGCAGAAGTGCAACAGATTATGCTACATGTTTGGGAAACCAAAGATTTGAAGTTGCCGTATTATTTCACCACTGATAACTGTGCGTCTGAGATTTTACGCTTAATTGACGTGGTACGCCCGCAGCAGCATTTATTAAGTCGCCTGCCTTATGCCGTGATTCCTTCAGATGTCGTGCAGTTACTTAATAGCGAAGGCTTACTTGCCAGCACCAACTATACGCCTGCTGATAGCACCTTACGCCAAGCGCAGTTGAACAAGGTTAAAGAGCAGCGTGAGCAATTGGGCTATCATAATAGCGCCAAGCAGACGTTAAATGAGATTAAATCTGCCCAATTGAATACAACCTCGAGCATAGCCGCCGACGGAAAAACGCTATTGCCACGGCGTATTGCAGTAGCGGATAACAATCCTATAGACAGGCATCCGCTGCAACTTGGGTTTATCGGGCTAGGGCAGCGCGGTGATAATAACTATATCGATTTAGGTCTACGGGCAGGTTATCACGATACCCTCGATCGTCCTTCAGGATTTCCGCAGTTCTTTGATTTAGAAGGCGCGGCTGCAACCTTACGTTTATATGACACCGATAATGATAAAGCCAATCAGCCAAGCAGTGTGGTCTTGCAAAATGTGACCTTGGTGCGAGGGCGCTCATTTAATCCGGTTAATTCTGCCAAAAAAGGCAAAACCTGGGGCGCCAGTGTTGAAGCGACCCGCGTAAATGACGGCTCGCAGCAAGAGAGCAGCGATCATCTAGTTGGTAGTTTAGGCTATGAGACCGGTTGGTCGTGGGCGTTTGGCGCACCTAGCGCGGGCACAGGCAAGATGCCGCCACAGCTATGCTATACGCTTTTGGCAGGTACGGCGCAAGCAGGACGCGGTATTAATAAAGGCTATCGTGTCGGCGCAGGCGTCAATGCCGGTTGCCGTTATCAGATTAACAATCAGTTACGTGCGCAGGCTGAATTACAACTGCCATATTGGTATCATGGCAGCAGCGATGAGTCTAATGCCCGTGGTTATTACTGGCAGCCGATATCGACATTAGGGCTACAATATGATATCGATAAAAAACAAGCGTTACGTATCAATGCCAACTACGAATGGCAAGATCGTATCGATGCCAAGGAAGACATACAGCTGTCGTATAGACGCTATTTTTAGAACTTGTTATGAAAAGTCCTTTTATTAATAAAGGTTTTAATAGACAGTCATCAGAAGCAGTTTTTAAATAAAGGGTATATGATGAGTACGCAAAATTTACTGATTATTGGTCAAGGTGATATCGGTTTACCCGTCACCAATAAGCTCGCTCAAGACGGTCTCAACGTCACAGGGCTGGCACGTCGTGAGCGTCATCATTATGACTTACATCCTAAAGCTAAGTTTTTGCAAGCCGATGCGTTAACGCTCAGCGCTGAGCAGCTGCAAGACTTTACCGCGATAGCGATTATAGTAACCCCTGATGAGTATTCAACCAGCGGTTATCATGATAGTTATTTAGCAATCAGCCAGCATTTGGCAACATTAGCGGATAAACTAACCAGTCTTGCGCGCGTTGTTTTTATTTCATCAACGGGTGTCTATGGTCAAGATAATGGCGCATGGATTGATGAAGATACCGCGCCTGTGACGCCAGAGCGTGAAGCCTCGCAAGTGATATTGCAAGCGGAACAAGTATTGCGAAAAGGTTTTGGTGCTAAGGCTATTATTATTCGCCCAAGTGGTATTTACGGACGTAAGCGCCTCATGCGTCTGCGTAAAGCCCGCGAGCCACAAAAAGAGCCAGTGGCAGCAGCGCACTGGAGCAATCGCATTATGGATCGCGATTTGGTCACCATTATCGCAAATGTCATGACTATAAGTATGCCAAAACCGCTTTATATTGCGACTGATTATGCACCCGTTACCACTTTTGAGCTCGGCACTTGGTTAAGTGAGCAAATAGATGAAGTGCCGCCTGTTATTGATGACAATAAAGCGAAAGTAACGGGTAAGCGCTTGCACAGCAACATTCCGTTAGCTTGGCTGGACTATCCTGATTGGCAAGTAGGCTACCGAGATATTTTGCAATATCAAGAGCAACATCAACATAATCAAGAAGAGCAACGCCAATAACATCAAGAGCAAAATGACCATTTGATTGCTTTTATTTTTACATCTTTTATTTTTACATCTTTTATTTTTACGTCTTTTAAATTTATAAGCTCAGGGAAAATTCATGACCCAGCATTCTACTTCTGATGACCGTTTATCCAACGCTAGCTTTATAGCAGTAGAGGATCAGCTTGCAGAAGGTCATGCTGAGCAATCCGCTGGGTTAGCAAATAGTCAGCAGCCAGCGATTGTACATCCTAATTTTGACCCAAAGCGTTTGCCATTGGACCCTGCACGGCCATTGACTGATATTCCAGAGCCTGCACGGCGTTTAAATAGTCAGCTGCGCCGCTTATATGGTAGCTCTACCCGTTTTTATCAGCCCAATAGAGACAGCTTATCGAAATGGGCGCTGGTGGCTTCAGAAGCATTGGCTGAGCATTTATCACTGCTCAGTGCCGCAAAACTGGTTGAGCTGCCCGAGAGTTTTTATCACAATCATAGCGAGCAGCCGTTATTAGCTTCATTAACAGACATGACTTTGCTCGATATGGCAGATATCCAGCGCGCGCTGCAAGCGTATCCAAAACTGAGCCGTTATGGATTTTTGGCTACTGACAATATAAATACTGCTAAGAATATTAAGAAGCCTTTAGCGTCAGAATCTTTGCGAGCATTGAGCAAACGTTATAATCCTGATGAGCTACTCAATAGTATCTATGCTGACGATTGGCAAGTAGCATTGCAGCCACAACAATTTGACAGCGGCGAGGGCAGTTTGGCGACTGATCTTATGGCCTGTAGCGTCGCCGTCCATGCTTTGAAGCAATGCAGTACGCGCAAAACCATCAATCATAGCTATAGCGCGGCGCAAATTTGTCAGCATCTGCGCAGCTATTTGCTCAGTCAGATTGTTTTTGAGCCAGCACAGCGCCATGCCTATCGCCAAGTGCGCTTATTTACGGGGCATATTATCGTTGCCGCCTATCATTTGGGCTGGGATATACAAGTCAGTAGCGATGGTCAGTGCTACTTTAATATCTCATCACGTTGTGGGTTATTGACGCGTTACGCAAATATGCAAGATTATGATATCAATGGTTGGTCAAGTTAAAGCACGACGACTATAATGCGCCTCACAACTTTTCATTATTTAACTTTTCATGTTCTTTTTGCCGATAGGAAGACCCTATGCTTAATGCCGCAACGCCTCATAATCAAGCTGCTAATAATGTTTCATTTTCATCGCATCAATTTATCCAATTGGCTTTAGACAATCAGGTTCTAAAGTTTGGTGAGTTTGTCTTAAAGTCTGGACGTATTAGCCCATACTTTTTTAACGCAGGTTTGTTGGCGTCGGGTGAGATGTTATCGTTATTAGCGCGTGGTTATGCCGATGCTTTAGCTGAAAAAGTGGCAGAGCAAATGGCAGCTAGTGATAATGGCACAGATGAGCAAGAGCTGGTTATTTTTGGTGCTGCTTATAAAGGTATCCCATTTGTGGCGGCAACCGCGCAAGCATTATGGCTGCATCATGGTATCAATGCCAAGTGGGGCTATAACCGTAAAGAAGCCAAAACCCACGGCGAAGGCGGTAATTTAGTCGGTGCTGATGTCAAAGGCAAGGCGGTTTGGGTGCTTGATGATGTGATTACTGCTGGCACGGCGATGCGTGAAGTGGTTGAGATTTTAGAACAAGCGGGCGCAAGCGTTGCCGGTATTATCGTCGCCCTCGACCGTAAAGAAAAAGGTCTTGCGGAGCGCTCTGCTATTCAAGAGCTTGCAGCGACGCTAGAAGTACCAGTGCGTGCCCTTGTCGATATCGATGATTTAATCAGCTACTTAGCAGAAAGTAGCCCAGAAAAAGATGCGACCCAGCTTGCAAAAATGCAGCATTATCGCGCTCAGTACGGCGTATAATTTACCGCAGTTTTTACTGTATTTCAGTCATGCTTGAATGAATTTTTATGTATTCAGGCATATTGTCGCTGCCGGTTCGAACGATTAATACTATTTTAAATGATTAATACTATAACGTAAGTGAGCCTTATCATGAGCCAAGAAAAACAAAACAAATCATTAAACATACTCGTCATTATGGACCCAATCGAGCAGGTCAATTATAAAAAAGACACCAGCCTTGCGATGATGTGGTCGGCGCAAGACCGTGGGCACAGCCTTGGTTACTGTCAGATTCATGATTTATGGTTGGATCGTGGGCAATTGATGGTTGATACCCAGCCGGTGACAGTCAAGCGTGACCCGAGTGATTTTTATACCTTGGGGGATAAAGCGACAGCGCCGGTCAGTGATTATGATGTGATTTTGATGCGTAAAGATCCGCCGTTTGATATGCGTTTTATTTATGCCACTTACATGCTTGACCATGCCAAAGCCGCAGGCGTACTGGTGGTCAACGACCCCCAAGCGATACGTGATTGTAATGAAAAGCTATTTGCTACTTGGTTTAGCGATTATATGAGCCCGACGATTGTGACCAGTAAACAGGCGCATATTCGCAAGTTTATCGCTGAGCAGCAAGATGTTATCGTCAAGCCATTAGATGGTATGGGCGGCACGGGCATCTTCCGTTTGACCGCCGATAGCCCAAATATCGGCGTGACGCTTGAGATTTTAACCGAGCTTGAGACGCTACCGATTATGGCGCAGCGTTATTTGCCGGAAATCAAAGAAGGTGATAAGCGTGTGTTAATCGTCGATGGCGAAGTGGTCGATTATAGCTTGGCGCGTATTCCGGTGAAAGGCGAGACGCGCGGTAATCTTGCGGCAGGTGGTAGCGGTGTTGCGATGCCGCTTACCGATATTGAACGCCAAGTGGCCCAAGTCGTTGCACCGATTGTCAAAGAAAAAGGTCTGATGTTCGTCGGTTTAGATTTAATCGGTGGCCGTATCACTGAGATTAATGTCACCAGTCCAACCTGTGTGCGTGAGATTGATGATCAATGTGGAACTGATATTGCAACTGACTTTATTATCGCTATTGAGAAGAAATTAGCAGTTTGAGTACTACCGTTTAAATAACGCCATTTAAATAATGACGTTTAAATACGATGTTCAAATAATGTCTCTTAAATAAAACAATGTATGCAAAGCGGTAAGGATACAGTAATTTATTACTAAGCTATGTGCACAATACTTAAAAAACGGTGTGCTAAGATATATTGATAAACCGTATTGCTTAATAGCGCCTTTAAAAAGCGACAAAACGTTATTAAAAGCGCTGTTTTTATGATTTTTTAAGCGTATTTATAAAAGCCAAGCCGCGATTACTCATGGCTTGGATTTTTATTATTTGCGCTGCATAAAGTGCTGTCTATCAGGCAACGATTTACACTATACTATGCGGGCTTTTATAGGCTCATTTTGGTTCGATAGATAATACAGTCAAAAGATAATAAGTCTTTCATATAAATAAAGAAAAGATAGGCAGGCGTTCATGAAAACACCGCATATATTAATGATGGCTGCTGGTACAGGCGGGCATGTATTTCCAGCACTTGCGGTTAGCGAAGAATTGACCAAGCGCGGTGCTGTTATTCACTGGCTCGGTACGCCAAATGGCATGGAAAATGGCTTGGTTGCACCCACTGGCTATCCTTTTCATGCGATTGATATGCAAGGATTGCGCGGCAAAGGGTTGGGGCGCTTGCTTAAGCTACCCGTGACGTTATTGTCAGCGACGATGGCGGCGATTAAGGTCATTCGTGGCAATCAAATCGATGTGGTCGTTGGTTTTGGTGGTTACGTCACTGCGCCCGGCGGTATCGCGGCGCGTTTGACTAAGACGCCGCTTATTATCCATGAACAAAATGCCATTGCAGGTATGAGCAATCGTTATTTGGCCAAGATGGCGACCAAGGTATTGCAAGCGTTTGAAAATACCTTTGCCAATAGCCAGCATGATAGCAAGATTGAAACGGTGGGTAATCCCGTGCGCAATGCCATTAGCGGTGTTGCTGAACCCAGTGTTCGTTACGATGTCAATGACAGCTCGCCGCTTAAACTGTTAGTGGTGGGTGGTTCGCTCGGTGCGCAAGTGTTAAATGAGACGTTGCCAAAAGCATTGGCATTGATTGACCGTCCGTTTGAGGTCCGTCATCAATGTGGACGCAATAATGAGGCCGCCACGCAAGCGGCGTATGACAGTGAAGCGTTAAGCGCCCATCAGTTTACGGTACAGCCATTTATTGATGATATGGCAGCCGCGTACAATTGGGCGGATATTGTGGTTTGTCGGGCGGGTGCTTTGACGGTAACTGAAATTCAAAACGTCGGTATAGCGGCGATATTTGTACCGCTACCAAGCGCGGTTGATGACCATCAGACGGCAAATGCGCGCACCTTGACCTCACACAAAGCAGGGATTTTGCTGCCACAAAGCGAGCTGACGCCCAAAAGTTTGAGTAGTGAACTTGCGATGCTAGATAGGCGCACTTGTTTAGAGATGGCAGAAAAAGGTCATGCGCTTGCCAACCGCCATGCCTGCCAACAGGTAGCCGATATTATCTGGCAGGCCTTATAAAAGCTGATTGTCTTAGTCATTATTTTATTACCTATTATTTTTATTACTTATTATTAACCAAATCTGTTTGTCTACAATAAAGAGAAAACCCTATGCCAACCTCTGCTAAAGCCTTAACTAAGCGTTTAATTGAAATACCAGAAATGCGCCGTATTCAGCATTTGCATTTTGTCGGTATTGGTGGCTCGGGGATGTGCGGTATCGCTGAGGTTATGAACAATCAAGGCTATGAAGTCAGTGGTTCTGATATCGCTGAGAGCTTGGTGACTAAGCGCTTAGAGCAGATTGGTATTACTATTGCGATTGGTCATGATTCCAAAAACATCGCCAATGCCGATGTTATCGTCGTATCGTCTGCTATCGACCGTAGTAACCCTGAAGTCAAAGCGGCGCTTGAAGCGCGTCTGCCAGTGGTACGCCGTGCTGATATGCTCGGTGAGTTGATGCGCTATCGCCATGGTATCGCCGTTGCTGGCGCACATGGTAAAACCACCACCACCAGTTTGCTGACAACCATGATGGCAGAAGCACAGCTTGATCCCACCTATGTGATTGGCGGTAAGCTCAATGCCTCAGGTAAAAATGCCGCGCTCGGTAGCAGCCGTTATTTGGTTGCCGAAGCCGATGAATCTGATGCGTCATTCTTATCTTTACATCCGATGGCGGCGATTGTTACCAATATCGATCAAGACCATATGGAAACCTATGGCAATAGTTTTGACAACTTAAAAGCCGCTTATATCCAGTTTTTACAAAATATGCCGTTTTATGGCTTGGCGGTGGTCTGCGGTGACGACCCTGAATTGTACTCCATGATTGATGATATTGGTCGTCCGGTATTAACCTTTGGTCTTGAACCCTTTAACGATGTACAAGCCGTTGATTTGGTCAGCGAAGGCACAAAAACCCACTTTACCGTCTTGCGCCGCGACCATGAACCATTGCGTCTAACCTTGAATATCCCGGGTGTACACAATGTTTATAATGCGCTGGCTGCTATTACTATGGCAACCGACGAAGGCGTAGATGACGAAGCGATTAAGCGCGCCCTGCAGAAATTCGAAGGCGTTGGTCGCCGCTTTGAGCAGCATACCTCCGTAGATATCGATGATGGCAATGTTTTGCTTATCGACGATTATGGTCATCACCCAAGAGAAGTCGACGCGACCATCAAAGCGGCTCGTCAAAGCTTCCCTGAGCGCCGCTTAGTGATGATGTTCCAGCCACATCGTTATAGCCGCACCCGTGATTGTTTCGATGATTTTGTCGAAGTGCTTTCAAGCGTCGATGAGTTATTGTTATTGGACGTTTATCCTGCTGGTGAAAGCCCGATTGCTGGTGCCGATACCAAAGCCTTGGCACGTAGTATCCGTTTGCGCGGTGCCGTTGAACCGACGATTATCGATAAGGATAATTTGGCACCAGTCATGCAGCGTTTGCTTCAAGCGCATGACATGTTGATTACCCAAGGTGCGGGTAATGTTGGACAAATAGCGATCGAATTGGCCGCCAATAATTTATATATCAAATAAGCCGCAAACGAATTTTAGGAACGAGACTCATGACTACTCATAACCAAGAAAACAATAACCAAGAAAATGAAAACAACATGGATAAAAGTAGCGATACTAATATCAATGTTGGGGCGAACACCGCTATTACCAATCCAGAGGCAGCCCTAGCAGCTGCTGCCCAAGCAGAGAGTAACGGTGTGGAAAATAACCAATCAAGCCAAAACACTTCATTAAATGTCGCTCCTAGTAAAGTAAAAAATGCGAGTGAATTTGGGAAAGTGGCTGTGGTATATGGCGGCAGTAGCAACGAGCGCAGCGTCTCTTTAGATAGTGGCGCGGCGGTCTTACAAGCGCTGCAAAACCAAGGCGTTGATGCCACGCATTTTGACCCGAAACACCAAGACATTACCGAGCTTCGTCAATATGACCGCGTGTTTAACGTTTTGCATGGTCGCGGCGGCGAAGACGGTCTGCTACAAGGCGTGCTGCAATGGTTTAATATTGCGCAGACCGGTTCTGGTATTTTGGCATCAGCACTGGGTATGGACAAAGTACGTACCAAGCAGCTGTGGCAAGGTTGTGGTTTATCGACCGCACCGTTTTCATTGCTAACCGCTGATACCGACTGGCAGCAAGTGGTTAATATGCTAGGACTGCCGCTGATTATCAAACCAGTCCATGAAGGCTCAAGCATTGGTATGACCAAAGTCAATAACCTTGATGAGCTTCCTGCTGCATATGCAACCGCCGTACAGTGCGGTGATGTAGTGATGGCTGAGCGTTGGATTACCGGTCGCGAATTTACCATTGTTATTATCGATGACGAGGCCTATCCGGTTATTCGCCTTGAGCCTGCTGATATCACCAACTTCTATGATTTTGAAGCCAAATACAATCGTAACGATACCAGCTACTATATTCCCTGCGGTCTAAGCGCTGCGGATGAAAAGCATTTGCAAGATTTGAGCTTGGCTGCATTCCGTGCGGTTGATGCAAAAGGTTGGGGACGTATCGATGCGATGCAAGACGAAGCGGGCAACTTTTGGCTGCTTGAGATTAATACCGTACCGGGCATGACTAGTCATAGTTTGGTGCCAATGGCGGCCAAAGCTCGCGGCATGGATTTTGAGAGCTTGTGTTGGCATATTTTGGCGCAAACTGTATAAGTATCGATTAACGATTTTGTCGCTAATAGCTGTACGACTGATAAATGCACGGCTGATAAATAGAAGAGGTTTGCTTAATAAGCGTTCAATTGGCTATTAAATAACTGATTGGACGTCTTATATATTGGACGTCTTATATATAGGTATGCAAATATTTAGCATTAAGCTGCCAATTATGCCTCGGCTACAACCAGCTTTACAAACTACTGAATGATGGTAATTAGCCTGTTTAAATATTGTCAAATGTATCGCTAGAGCTGCTATAGCACAGCTTCATGTAAACTTGTGTAAATTCGTTGTTAGTAGTAGGGGTTAGGCTATTGTTTAAACGTAAAATACGTTAATATTGTAAATATTGGTCTATATTCGTGATATTTATGGTTATTTGCGCCGCTATCTCTTAAGTCATTCATTAAATGAGAAAAATGTTACGTTTTAATGACGATAAGCGCACGTTATAAACCGTTTTAGACAAATAAATTGATAATATGTTAGTTTTATATATTCCTGCGAATGTTTAGCAGATTTACTTTTAATAGAAGCACTATTGGCGTTATGCAAATAGCTTTAAGCAAAAATAGGGACGAAGTTTATTATGACTCAAACTGTCAATGACGTCGCTGACTTGATGAGTGATAAGACCCGTCGCCCGACATCTAGTTTTCAAGTACCGACTTCGGTCAGATATTTCTTTACGGTACTGGTGTTGGGCTTGCTTGTGCTGATATTAATCATGGGTGGTAAGGCATTACGCGACGCACCGCCCGCTGCTATTCATGTCGATAATCGAGATTTGACATTTGCGCAATATCAAGCGTTACAGCATGTCATGAGCCAACAGAGTGTGAGCAGTTTTTTCACCTCGGACTTGCAAGCGCTACGAGATATTACCACCAGTTTGGCTTGGGTTGACCAAGTGAGCGTGAGCCGTGATTGGCAGCGTGGTATTGTCGTTAAAGCCTTACCAAAACAGCCGGTGGCAAATTTCGGTACTGAGCGTTTGGTTGATGCAAAAGGGGCGGTTTTTGTTCCTGCTGACAGTCGAGATTTAACGCAAGAGCGTTTTGCGACGTTGCAAGGTGATATGGCGCAAGCGCCCGTTATTATGCAACAAATGCAGCAAGTCAATGATTGGTATGCGCCGCTTGGTATGCAAGTTGAAGATATCATTTTGTCACCAAGAATGACGTGGCTGATTCGCTTTGATAATGGTCAACGTGTCATCGTTGATAATGAAAATACCGCGCAAAAACTGTTGAATTTAAGTCAGCTGCTCGGCAATCAGTTAAGCAATCGCCGCGATGAAATACAGTCAGTCGATCTTCGTTACAAAAATGGATTTACTATCGCATGGAATCTGGCGCCGCCAAAAACTACTGAAACACCACCGTAAATGAATAAAACATCAAGAAAGCAGTCAAAACCTTATATTTGTCTGCTTTCTTAATATAAAGAGTTAACATACAATATCACCGCGTGCTGCTAGCGCTTTTTAATGATTTAATGGAGACGTCATCTGGTCTCCTGTTTAGCGATAATTTGTCTGGTACCATGAAAAATACTGAAAATCTGGTTGTTGTCCATCTAAGTGCCACGGCAGTATATGTCGTCATTGGCAGTGTTGTCTCTGCAAAAGACATTCGTATTATGGGTGTGGGGCAAGTTAAAAATAGCGACTTTTATCAAGGTCAGATAAAGCATCGTGAACGTTTGCAGGGCGCTATCAAACAAGCCATTCAAGAAGCAGAAGATACCGCCAATTGCCGTGTACATAGTGTCTGGTTGACCATGGCGACGCCTGAGCTATTAAGTAAGAATAGTGCAGGCGATGTCAGAGTCGAAGACGAAGTCGTCCGTGCCAAAGATATGGTGCAAGCGCTGTCAAATGCCAAATCGCAAGACTTGTCGCCTGATTATTATTTGATGCATTGCTGCCAGCAAGGTATCTATATCGACAACCAAGAGTTTATGGTTGATGATGCTATTGATATGGTCGCGCACAATATCACTGTGATGTATCACATGATGATGATGCCAGTATCTAGCCGTCAGAATATCCAAAAATTATTACAAAGCTGTGACGTCGGTATTGACCATATCGTTTTTGATGCGGTTACCAGCGCCGAATACAGTTTGATGAGTGATGAGCGTCAGCAAGGGGTTTGCTTGGTCGATATCGGTGCGAGTACCACCAGTATTTGCGTCTATAAAGAGAATAAGCTGATTTTCACCCACTGTATCGCTACCGGCAGCCATGAAGTAACGATGGATATTTCAGCCGATGTTGGTATCTCTATGATAGAGGCGGAAAGGCTGAAAAAAACGTATGGTACCGTTGATATCAATAGCGTTGATCCTAGCTCATTCTTTCTCTTTAAGCCGCAAGGGTCGGGCGATGAAATTAATATTGGTACGTATAATTTAGCGCGTATTATTGAAGCGCGATATGTGCAGATTTTTACTGAAGTGGTTCGCCAATTACATGATGCGGATTTGCTAGGCTATATTGATAAAGGCATTGTACTCACAGGCGGTGGCAGCGCTATTAAAGGCATGATACCTTTTGCCAAAAAGCTGCTGAAAATGCCGGTGGTATTGACCAATACTCATCCTGCTATTAGTGCTTATAATCATTTTGATAATGATGAATCGTTTAAGCAGCTGAATATGCAGGTCAATGATCGCGCTTATCAAACCGCGTTTGGTACATTACTATATAGTCAAAGCGAGCAGTTTCGCCGTAGTGAAAAAAGTGAGCCGGAAGCGATTCAAAAGAATCGTGTCACGGGTGTTTTTCAAAGTGCAGGGCAACGTTTTGCCAGTGTACTCAAAAAGATATTATAATCTGCTGTAAACTTACTCAGATGAAGCAGTTAAGAGCCTGCCGCAGTATTATAGGTAAGCATATTTAAAGCAACACCCTGTACAATAACGGCATATATAGGCTAAGCACAACTATTTAAGCCTTTGCCCTGTTTTATTTAAATACATTTATATATAGTAAGTCGATAGCGCGCCATATGAGTGTGTTACCACGTATCGACCATCACGCTATCTGCAACTGGAGAAACCTTTTTATGTCAAAATACACCATGCCAGATGATAATCAGCTTCAAAACAACGGCCAGGCAAGCTTCACTGTATTCGGTGTGGGCGGCGGCGGCGGTAATGCGGTTGAGCATATGGTACAACAAGGGATTAGAGGTGTAACGTTTGTCTGTGCCAATACGGATAAACAAGCGCTCGATCGTCTGACAGCGCCGCATAAATTGCAGCTTGGCGCTAAGACCAACCGTGGTCTTGGCGCAGGGGCAAACCCAGAAGTGGGCCGTGAAGCCGCAGAAAGCGAAGAAGAAGCCATCCGTGCCTTACTTGAACACTCAGACATGGTCTTTATTACCGCGGGTATGGGTGGTGGTACAGGTACGGGCGCCGCTCCAGTGGTTGCGCGTATTGCTAAAGAGATGGAAGTGTTGACGGTCGCAGTTGTGACCACACCATTTAAGTTTGAAGGTGGCAAACGTATCAAGGCTGCTAAGGCTGGTATCGAGCAGTTGACCAATTTCGTTGACTCTATCATTACCATTCCAAACGACAAACTTATGAGTGTGTATGGCAACATCTCTATGCAAGATGCCTTCAAAAAAGCCGATGACGTCCTCTTGCATGCGGTACAGGGTATTGCAGAAACCATCGCCAGCGAAGGTATGATTAATATTGACTTTAACGATATCCGTACCGCGATGACAGCTAAAGGTCATGCGATGATGGGTATCGGTCGCGCCAGCGGCGATGATCGTGCGCGTCAAGCGACCGAGAAAGCCATCAGATCGCCATTGCTTGATGATTTGCGTTTAGAGAATGCCAAAGGCTTGCTTGTTAACGTTATCTCTTCTGAATCTTTATCATTGGATGAGATGAGCAAAATCAGTGTCATCGTTGAAGAAATTACTGATATAGATGATGCGCATATTTTCTATGGTTCAGTGATTGATGAAAAAATGGGTGATGATTTACATGTAACAGTCATCGCAACCGGTCTGACTTTAGATGAAAATGCTGGTCAAGAGCCTGAAGTGGTAGAGCAGCCTGTGCCATCGGTAAACAGCACCCAGCCTGTTGATCCAAACTTGCATACCAGCGCGCTCAACAGTCAAAAACAGTCGCAGGCTCAGTATCAAGAAAGCCCGATACGCGCAAATGTGACTCAAGAGCAGCCTAAAACCAAAACCAACAGTATTCAAGATTATCTTAAGCGCCAACAGAACAAATAGTGCTTAGAATAAGTAGGCATTAAAATGAATGCTTGTTGTAGATAGTATGAATAAAAAAGAGCCAGTATTTCGATACTGGCTTTTTTGTGCCTGTTTTTAGGCTTTGTCTATTTATAAGCGAGCTATTTATACAACCTTTATAAATAAAGTAACGCTCTATAGTAAAAGAAACAAAAATCCGCTACAGTATATAATATGGCATACTCAAAAGACTACCGACAACTGATCCTCAATAAGCTTGCAGAAGGCTATAGCATTCGACAACTTGCCGAGGAATATCAAATTAGCACCAACACTATTCAGCGTTGGAAAAAATTTCCTGAGCGTAAAAAACGTCAGTTTACCCCAACTAAAATAGACGATGCATTACTGAGAGCGGATGTAGAGGCTTATCCTGATGACTATCAGCACGAACGAGCTCGGCGTTTTAATTGTACTCAAAGAGCGATAGGCATTGCATTAAAACGAATCGGCATCACTCAAAAAAAAGAGCTTAACTCATCCAAAAGCAGATGATAAAAAACGTTTAATATTTCTTGAAAAGTTAGCGCAATTTGAGTTTGATGATAAGCCTATTATCTATCTTGATGAAAGTGGCTTTAAGTCTCATGAGAACAGGCCTTACGGTTACTCTAATAGAGGTAAAAAATGCTTTGGACAATACAACTGGCAGCTTAAAAACCAAACCAATGCGATAGGTGCTATTTACAATAATCAGCTGTTCGCTGTTGGACTTTATGATCGCAGTGTCAATAGTGATGTGTTCCATAGTTGGGTTGAGCAATTGCTGCTACCGAGCCTACCGAAAAGCAGTGTCATTATTATGGATAATGCAACCTTCCATAAGCGCAAAGACACAACTGAACTTATAGAAGATGCAGGGCACACTATTTTATGGCTGCCACCTTACAGTCCTGATTTGAATCCTATCGAGCAAATGTGGGCTTGGGTCAAACAAAAACGTAAAGAGTGGCGGCTAGATTGCGTTGACACACTGTTCTTTTATTTCTTATGGCTGTGTGGCGATTTATAAGTTCTTTGACTATATCAAATTGCTGCTTATAAATAGCTATAAACCGTTATTTATCGCTGATTGACAGTTTATTGTCTGCTAAAAGTCATCGTTAAAATAATGACGATAAGTGTTATCAATCAAAGACATAAGCAAATTAACGCTTTTTAGCGCTAGCGAAATAGGGTCGGGTAATGCTACACTATGTCAATTGTAACAAAATATGTGAGAAGACAGCCATGAACCAACGAACCATAAAAACAGCGATAGCCGTTACAGGTACTGGTCTTCATAGTGGTCAACCTGTTGACTTAGAGTTTCATCCACAGCCGATCAATACTGGTATCGTATTTGAACGTTCTGATATTGTCGGTAGCAATGCTATTCCTGCCAGTGCCTTTTTGGTACAAGATACCATGATGTCATCGAATCTCGTATTTGGTGGCACCCGTGTGGGCACCGTTGAGCATTTGCTCAGTGCGGTCGCAGGACTTGGCGTTGATAACCTGTTAATCCGCGTGTCAGCATCAGAGATACCGATTATGGATGGTAGTGCCGCCCCATTTGTGGGACTGCTGCTACAAGCAGGATTTTGTGAACAAGAAGCGGCAAAGCGCTTTATTAAGATTGTGCGCCCAGTACGCGTTAAAGTTGACGATAAATGGGCAGAGCTACGTCCTTATGAAGGCTTTGAGCTCAATTTTGAGATTGATTTTGATCATCCGGCCATTGATAAAGATTTTCAGCATGCACAATTGCAGTTTTCAACGCAAAACTTCATTGAGCAGTTGAGCTCAGCGCGTACTTTTGGTTTCTTACGTGATATCGAAACCTTACGTCAGAACAACTTGGCGTTAGGTGGCAGTATGGACAATGCCATTGTCATTGATGATGCCAGTATCCTTAACGAAGAAGGCTTACGCTTTAATGATGAATTTGTACGTCATAAGATTTTAGATGCGCTAGGCGATTTATATCTGATTGGCTACCCGATTTTAGGTCGTTTTAATGCGTATAAGTCTGGTCATGCACTAAATAATATGTTGGTACGTGAGATATTATCAGATCCTGATAACTTTGAAATTGTAACTTTTGATGACAATGTAACCTGTCCTATCGAATATTTACCATTAAATGGTTTAACAGTTGAAGGATGAATACAGGAATATACACGAAGTATCGAAACATTTACGCAATATTACATAAGATGGTTATAAGTAGCGCTAAATAATATTCGTTTAAATAGATATTTTCTTGCTCATTTTACCAATAACCTGCTTCAGAGTAGGTAAAATAAAAGATGTGGGAAATAATAAAATCATCTGTCAGTGAGGTTCACATTGTGAATAGCACTTACAGATGATTTTTTTTGTTGACGGAATTACAAAAACGCAGCTTTAACGGCGTCAATTACGGGTTTAATTTACATAAGTTTACAGAGTAAAGCGAGTATTTTTACGGATTAATCAGGCGCAAAAGTGCCTTTTTGAGATTTTCATCAGTGGTGACATGCTCTGCAGCCTGTGATATAGTCCGCTTTGTGTTTTGGCTAAGAGCCTGATTTTCATGGGCTTTACGAGGCTTTGATAAGGGTGCCGACAAGGCTTGTGATGGTTTAGAATAATCATTATGAGCAGAATTTTTGGCTACTACGACGCGGATTTGCTTGAGTTGTTTAAATGTAATTGACTGCTCTGTTAACACCTGCAAATAAGCGCTCTGTAAATAGCGAATATGATTGGCGGCAGTCATCGAGCCCACACTGAGTATGAGTTGCTCAGAGGTTAAGCCCACGACCCAGCAGTTATCGAGGATTTCCTCAGGTAGACAATCTACCAAAAGCTCTTTTACTTCGGTCGTAGCTTGCAGATATAAACGCATATTATCAGCCAATGTTTGAGGTAGCGTACTACCAGCAAAGGCTTGATGATCGATAAGTTTAGCAAGTCGGTTAGGTTGTTTTTTTGACATCGTGAACACTCATCTAATAGGTGACAAAATCGATATTCATCATAAACAGCGAGCTTTTGTACTAAGGATTTTATCATGTTTATTTCATGGTCATCTTCCCTAAATTAATTCATGCTTTGTCACGGATGACGAGCAATCCTGTATTCACAATAGGTAGTAAATTTATGAAACAAGCTTTATTAATTTTGTCAGTATTGGGAATGGGTATAGCACAGACGAGTGGTGCTGTCGAAACAACCTTTCAACCAAATAATACCTTGAGTCATACCATCACCAATATCTCTACTTCTGCGAACTACGGTTCAAGTCGCAATATCTATAGCACTAAAAGTGGTGCTTATGTCTCAAGCAATGATGAAATCAGTCAAGCAATTGACAATCTTAGTGCCCATGCTAAGCAAAAAGAATATCAGCTTGCCTCGCTAACCAGCCGCTTGTCTTATGAGCAGCGTCAGCAGCAAGCAAGCTCAGTGCCAGATCGTTATTCTGCACCTGCGATTGCCGCCGCCAATGCTTCACGTGTGGCGCTATCTAGCAGTAGTGGTTACTGTGCTCGTTATGTGCGTAAAGCCCTACAATCAGCGGGTTATGAATTTACGCCTAACCCTTCAGCGTATCAGTATGCCTCTCGTGGCACATTGGCCCAAGCTGGCTTTACCAAAATCAGTAACAATACGCAGCCACAAGTAGGCGACGTCGTGGTCTATGATCGCACCTCAAGACGCCCGCATGGCCATATTCAAATATTTGATGGTAATGATTGGGTTTCTGACTTCCGTCAAAACAGCATTAGCCCATACAGCGGTCATCATAACTACACGACATGGCGTGATTCAAAATACGTCGATGATGCATCAGATCGCGGTATCTACCTTGCAATGGCTGACAAATAAGCAGCAGCTAGATGTAACGTAATTCAAAAGTTTTCTCCGAACCCAGTAATGCTCTTTATGACATTACTGGTTTTTTTTGCTTGGCATAAAGAGGTTATTTGATTAAAGAAGCTATGTAGTTGGAGAAGGTGCTTAATTTAAGCAGCTATCTAGCCAGTGCTGCCTGCTTATCAAATACTGACCAATATTGCAGATTGTGAAAATCGGGCGGGGAGGCATGTGTGGGCGCAAAATATAACGCCGTTGTACCAAACCTTGTACCAAACGTCGTAGCAAAGCTTAAAATCACACAGGGATGAATGTATTCAATGCCAGTATCGTTGATAAAAACCTTTGCGTTGGATAGTGGGCTTAAGGGCACAGCAAAGCTGCGTTCATAAAGATAAGGGTTAGCGGTGCTGGTATTAGATGTCAATGAATCGATAGCAGGTTCGATTTGCGCTGATAAAGAGTTTTGCTCTGCGTTGGCAGTACCATTATTCGCAATGCCATTACTTGCAGGGCAATGGCTGGCTGTCCAGTTAATAAACGCCCGTGTTTGCCCATCTGCTTGTAAAAGCGGCGTTGGCGGCAGTGTCGCAGGATTACGATAGCTTGTAAACTCGTAAAGCGCATAACGACCGTCAGGGCTGGCATTAACTTCAATATAAGCGTTAGTTTTATTAGCATCCGTTCCATCAATACCAATCTCATTAACATCATTTATCGAAGCGCTATTATTTATTAATCTGCTATTTATTAAGCCGCCTGCTAAAAAGCACTCAAGGCAAGTTTGCTCCCATAAATAATCTGCAAATCCTACCTGCGTCGGTTGCCATGTTGGCCAGTCTAATTGCGCCGCTAACGATTTAAGTGGCAGCGTTATGTGATAATCAAGCTGTAAATACCACTCTGGCTGCTGAGTGCTTCGGGCTATCTGATTTGTTTGAGCTAAGGTTACGATGACTTCTACCTGAATGCTTTCTAAGTCTTCTATCGTCACGCCAAGAGTTTGGGCATCAGCGGCAAGGGTGTCGGTTGCGAGGCATAGATGAAAAGTTTGGCTCATAAGTTAATAATATCCGCAGTTTAATAGTATTAAGGATATCTTATAGGCGGTTCGCTATAAAATTAATACCAGTAGCGCGTTATCATACTTGTACTGATTTTATTTAGGACTGACTATAAATAGAAAACAGGAAATGGCGTATAGATAACATAAAAGCCGCGAGCAAAATGCTGAGCGGCTTTTATTAGATAGGATAGAACATAAACTAAGCTGAAAATAACAACTTACTGCGCATGACGAGCAAGGTTTGATAGCTTAGGATTGGCATGTGGGTTTTTACGTAGCAAAAGCGCCATACGACCAATTGAATGAACCAAAGAGGCATTAGCTGCCGCTGCAAGCTGCGCGCCGATGACATCGCGTTCTTCTTTGGTGCCAGCTGGCAGTTTTACTTTGATAAGTTCATGATCCGTTAAAGCGCGATCAATCTCTTCAGTGATGTTTGGGGTAATACCTTTATTGCCAATCATAACGATAGGTTTTAGGTCATGACCAATGCCTTTTAGGCGTTTGATGGTAGCGTTATCGAGTTGCATATAATTCCTAGATGTTGGTAAAAATAAAAGATGGTGCTATTAAGAGCAGATAATGACCATTATAGATAATCTGGGGTCATCTTGCATGAGATCAGCAGGATTTTGCACGATTTTACGTGATGAAAATGTTAAACTGAAAGTATGAGTACATTATAAACGCTACGGTCTTATAAAGCAGTGTTTTCACCAAGAGAATTTAACCGTAAAAGGTTACAAGGTGCATGAGAGGTTCAATAGCTAATTTAGCTAGGTAACTTAAGCGCCTAGTAATAGCCATGTTATAGATAATTGTTTTATCAATAGACAGATATTGAATCGTTATAGATAACCACGTTATAAGCCGCTAGCCGTGTTTTGCAAAGTAATAGGAGCAGTCATTTTGGTCACGCGTATTGAAAATAAAAAGTTGTCAAAAAGCAGCAGTGCTTGGATGCAGGAGCACATTGACGATCCTTATGTGAAAAAAGCCCAAATAGATGGCTACCGTGCCCGTGCTGCTTATAAATTGCTTGAGATTAATGATAAGACCAATCTAATTAAGAAAGGCATGACCGTCGTCGACTTAGGCAGTGCACCGGGTAGTTGGTCGCAAGTTGCCGGTCAACTGGTTGGTGAGAAAGGCGTGTTGATAGCCTCTGATATTTTGCCCATGGATACCTTGCCCGATGTCACTTTTATTCAGGGCGACTTTCGCGAGGCAGAGGTGTTTGACCGTATCATGGCAGAAGTGGGCGATAAACAGGTTGATGTGGTGTTGTCCGATATGGCACCCAATACCGCTGGCAATAGCGCCATCGACCAGCCGCGCATGATGTATTTATGCGAGCTGGCAGTCGATTTCGCCCTCGCAACCTTACCAGAAGGTGGCGCGCTTATTATGAAAGTGTTTCAAGGCGAGGGTACACAGGAATTACGCAAGCAGATGCAGGCGGATTTTAGTAAAATTCGTAGTATCAAACCGGGTGCTTCACGACCACGCTCAAAAGAGATGTTTTGGATTGCCATCAAGTAGTAGGTATGCAAACCTTTCTATAAAATGGTTTTAAGGTCAATCAGTTGCGCAAATTTCCCAGATGATGGGGTTTCATCATCAAGAGTATTGCTGATTAACATAAAACCGCTACAATCGTTAACTGAATAAATAAGAATGCTGCTTGAATTATTCAGGTTAGCACCACATATCATGGTATATTAACTTTGTTTTGAATCTATATCGTTTTAAATATATACCTATATATTAAGGCTGTGTTTTAAACAGAGTTGTTTTAAGCAAAGTCGTTTAACAGTAAGCGCTTTATTGGCTCAGTTATTTATGTTCGTTTGTCTATTTATCTTGCTTAGGGTTTTAAGTTATTTAAATCCGAGCTTGAACGATAATTTACAAATGGGTATTGAATAATGAGGCATATGTTTGCATATAGACGTCACGTGTTTAACAAACACACCAATAAGTAAGGGATGGGAATAACTAGTGAGCGACATGGTAAAAAATACCTTATTGTGGCTGGTGGTAATCGGCGTTTTAGTGCTGGTGTTTAGCGGCTTTGATAAATCATCTGAGCCCGATAGCCTTAACTACTCTGAGTTTGTGACCGCAGTGTCAGAAAACCAAGTGGCCAGTGTTGAAATCGATGGCGAGCAAATCACCGGCGAAAAGAAAAATGGCTCATCATTTGAGACCATTCGACCAGCCGTGGCTGATGAACAGCTAATGCCGCTATTGCGTGAAAATCAAGTTGAGGTGCAAGGTACCGCGCCTAAACGTCAAAGTGTCTTGATGCAACTATTGATAGCCAGTTTCCCAATTTTATTAATTATTGGTCTGTTCCTATTCTTTATGCGTAATATGCAGGGCGGCGCTGGCGGTAAAGGCGGTGGTCCGATGAGCTTTGGTAAATCAAAGGCCAAAATGCTGACCGAAGACCAAATCAAAGTTAACTTTGATGACGTTGCTGGCTGTGAAGAAGCCAAAGAAGAAGTCGTTGAAGTCGTAGAGTTCCTGCGTGACCCTGATAAATTTACCAAATTGGGTGCGACGATTCCACGCGGTATCTTGATGGTAGGTCCTCCGGGTACGGGTAAGACGCTGTTAGCACGAGCCATCGCTGGTGAAGCTAAAGTACCGTTTTTCTCAATTTCAGGTTCTGACTTTGTTGAGATGTTCGTCGGTGTTGGTGCTTCACGTGTGCGTGATATGTTTGAGCAAGCGAAGAAAAGCGCGCCTTGTATCATCTTTATCGATGAGATTGATGCGGTCGGTCGTCATCGTGGCTCTGGTATGGGCGGCGGTAACGATGAGCGCGAGCAGACATTGAACCAATTATTGGTTGAGATGGATGGTTTTGAAGGCAATGAAGGCGTTATCGTCATTGCGGCGACCAACCGTGCTGATGTACTGGATAAAGCGCTATTGCGTCCGGGTCGTTTTGACCGTCAGGTGCAAGTAGGTCTGCCAGATATCAAAGGTCGCGAACAAATCCTGAAAGTGCATTTACGTAAATTACCAAATACTATCGGTGTTGATGCGCATGCATTGGCGCGTGGTACTCCTGGATTTAGTGGTGCGCAGTTAGCCAACCTTGTGAACGAAGCAGCGTTATTTGCCGCACGTCGTAATAAGCGCAGCGTTGATATGAATGACTTTGAAGATGCAAAAGACAAGCTTTATATGGGTCCTGAGCGTAAATCAATGGTCATCCGTGAAGAAGAACGCCGTGCAACAGCCTATCATGAGGCGGGTCATGCCTTGGTCGCTGAGCTGCTACCGGGCACTGATCCTGTGCATAAAGTCACCATTATGCCGCGTGGTTTTGCCCTTGGAGTTACGTGGCAGCTGCCTGAGCACGACCAAACCAGTATGTATAAATCAAAAATGCTCAGTGATATTGCGATTTTATTTGGTGGTCGTATCGCAGAAGAAGTATTTATCAATCAGATGTCGACGGGTGCTTCAAACGACTTCGAACGTGCTACCAAGATGGCACGAGCGATGGTTACCAAATACGGTATGTCAGATGCGCTAGGTATCATGGTTTATGAAGATGATGATAACTCACAAGGTTACTTCGGTGGCGGGGGTCGTACGATTTCAGAAGCGACGCAACAAAAAGTCGATGAAGAAGTACGCCGTATGTTAGAGGAGCAATATGACATCGCACGCGAATTGATTGAAGGCAATCAAGAAAAAATTCATGCGATGGTAGATGCTTTGATGAAATGGGAAACCATTGACCGCGATCAATTGCAGGATATTCTAGCTGGCGAAGAACCTCGTCCACCAAGAGTCTATCAGCATAATGAAGTAAACTTATCAAAAAACGATGTTAAAACCACGACTTCAACACCGCCGCCATTACCAGCGATGTAGTTTCTGGTTTATTAATCTAGTTTTTTAAGATTGCATCTATTTTTGATAGAAAAAGCCCTTTTTAATAAAGGGCTTTTTTGTTGCTACAATTTCATGAAGGCTTTAGGAGAGCATCAGATTTGCTGCTATCATAGGCATTATAGCTTGGTAAATTATCACGACAGCTAAAACGATTTTACGAACTGAATTTATAATGGATACCTTATGTCATTATTCCAACCTTTATCTAATTATACGGTGATAAGTCGCGATAAAGTATTAGATTTATCGCAGCCGCATATCATGGGTATTTTAAATGTCACCCCAGATTCTTTTTCTGACGGTGGACAATTTAATGCCATCGATAGCGCCCTTGCTCATGCTAAAGAGATGATTGCCGCAGGTGCAAGCATTATCGATATCGGCGGTGAATCTACCCGTCCAAATGCGCAAGCTGTAGCGACTAGCGATGAGATACAGCGCGTTGTTCCAGTGGTCAAAGCGATTCGTCAGCAGCTAGGAAGCATAGGTAAAGACATTTGGCTCTCTATTGATACCAGTAACCCGGCGGTTATGCAGGCAGCTTTTGATGCCGGCGCAGATATTTGGAATGATGTACGAGCGCTTAAGCGTGATGGTGCGGCGGCAATGGCAGCCAAGCTGGATATTCCTGTCATGCTGATGCATATGCGCGGTGAGCCGACGACGATGAATAACCTTGCCCAGTATGATGATGTGATTAAAGACGTCAGTGCCGAGCTAGCAGCGCGTATTGATGAGGTAACGAATGTTGGCGTTAAGCGTGAGAAAATCATTATCGATCCAGGTTTTGGCTTTGCAAAAGACTATGAGCATCATCGCGCACTATTAAGTCAGCTTGATAGCCTGCAAACGCTTGGGTTACCAATGATGTTTGGTATTTCACGAAAGCGCTTTTTAGCAGAAGTACTGACTAAAAGTGGAGTCGAAGCTGTTGCTACTACCCAAGCGCTAGAGCGTGATGCGGTAGGAACGGCGGCTGGACTCTTTGCGCTGCAGCAGGGCGCTAGTATTATCCGTACCCACAATGTCGCTATGATGCAGCAAGCCGTGGCATTATGGCAGCAATTATCAAGTCATCATCAAGGCTAATAGGCTACTACCTTTTTATAAAATAATTTTTTATAAGAAAGCTTTTTATAAACGGTATCTTTATAAATACAGCTTAATCCTATTATTTATTAACCTTATCATTTATCTAAATATCTATTCAGTTAAATACCATTTAAACCTACGGGAACACTTTTATGACGACTAGCAATCAACCAGAGCCAAACAATCAACCAGAACCCACCCTCGAGCAACGCCGCATTATTTATCAAGCCCGCCGCGGATTAAAAGAATTAGACTTTTATATTGACCCTTATATTAAAGAGTTGTATTTAACCGCTGACCCCAGCGAACAGGCAACTTTTGCAGAAATGCTGACCCATGAAGACCCTGATTTATTGGATTATTTTACCAATCAAAGCCGTCCAGAAAATGGAGCCATATGGGATTTGGTCAATAAAATCAAAACATGGCGCCATAGTAAAGACTTGACGTAATTATTTAATATTTATTTTAAGCCTGCTTGGGTATTCAATTATGATATCGCCAACTTCGCTACGTATCGATGCACCTATTCAGCCTGCAAGCTGTTTGCGCCTGTTATTTTATATGCTCTTAGCAAGTGTGATGGTGATATTGACAGGACTTGCGTCCTTGGCGTTGTGGCAATATGTACTGATATTTGTGGTTAGCGTCGCCGTCGTCAGCTACTTAGCGTTATCGCGCCCGATATTAATGCATCTAAGCCAGCCGCCATTAGATAAAAGCGTTTATCAGCATTGGCAACTACTCATGCGTAGCAGTCGCGGTGATGCCCTATGGCAGGCAGAGCTTACGGCGGTCAGTAACTATCCATGGGTTATATGCTTAAGCTTTATTATCATAGAGCCTTATCAGCGTCATTTATCAGTAACGGTATTTCGCGATCAAGTCAGCTCAGAACACTGGCGCGAATTAACGATTTTGGCAAATACCATTTCTCATTAAACTGCCTAAATAAAACCAGTCCCATATTTATGACTGGCATTCCTTGCATTTATTTTCTTGTTAATCGCTAACGATCTACTACATCTCATAACAAAACGCCTATCTAGATAGCGAAAGAGATTTGCTATATTGCAATTAAGCGTCAATAGCTCACTTAGTTAAGTGTTTGTTTAAAACGACCTGTTTATAACCACTTGCCATATTTCTGGTAAATGGCTATTTGCTTGAGTTAACTGAATGCAAAGCTTTTGATAATGAGTGTTTTATAATAAAAAGGAAGCGATTATGAGTTTATTAGGGAATTTAGTGAGCCAAGTTGCCCGCAGTGCTATGGATCCAGAAGATGTACAGCGCAATCCGGTCAACCAACGTATCAATCCACGCCGTACCGGCGGATTAGGGGATATTTTGGGCGGCGTATTGGGCAGTGGTAATCAGCCGAGTGGCTACAATCCGCAGCAGTATGAACGCCGCGCTGATAATGGCTTTGGTCTAGACGATATCATTGGCGGGCTCACAGGCGCCAACCAACGCGGTGGTATGAGCTCAGGTGCTGGTGGACTTGGCGATATTTTAGGTAGCGTATTGGGTGGTCAGGCGACTGGCAGTCGAACCTCTAGAAGTGGCTTTGGCGGTAAAGGTATGCTGATTGCTGCGCTTATGCCTATGGTGCTCAGTTGGATTAAACGTAATGGTGGTTTAAGTGGCGCTTTATCAAAAATCACCGGTATGGGCTATGACAATCAAGCGCGTTCTTGGATGAGCAATCAAGAAGTCAATGATAATCTGGACCCTAATGAAATTACCCGTTTATTTGATGAAAGTGAAATCCAGCAGGTAGCCGCACATACTGGCGCAAATGAGATGGAAGTACGTCAAGGTCTCGCTGAGCTGTTGCCTGAAGTGATGAATCAATTAACGCCCAATGGCAATTTGGATAATGAACCTGAAGCCAACGAAGAGATTGATCAAATTATGAATCAATTATCGAGCCGCTTAGGGACGTTGAAATAATTGAGCACTTTGAAATTCAGTATGATTAAACGTCAAATTTAGCCAAAATATCATAAAAAAGGAGCGCTCTTAATAAAGTGCTCCTTTTTTATGATCAATGGTTTAGCGCTATTATTAATAACTTATCTCCGTATATTTATGCTGTATGCTAAATAAATATGTTAAAAATACCCCACTCTCAACTTATTTTTCTAAGGTATTGGTTTACTTAGTTTTTAAAATTTCAGTTAAAACAATTAAAATTTTAAATTCTATAAAAATCAAAAGCCTACGATAAGTTGAGATTGGCGTTAAAAATGGTCAATAATAGAAAAATGCTGATATAAATCTTATAAGATGTTCATATGACCCATGTGTTTTTCTTATCGCAGTTACTATTGCGATAGCATTTCATATGACATGACTGTGTGATTTTATAAGCATTGATAAGGATATATTTCTCATGCCATTTAAACCTATCCAAGCAGCGATTGCCATTGTAGTTGGTTTAATCATTTGGTTTGTTATTCCGGTACCAAACGGGGTCACACCCGAAGCGTGGCATATGCTGGCTTTGTTTATCGCTACTATTGTCGCCATCATTGGTAAGGTGTTACCCATTGGCGCGATTGCCATTATTGCCGTTACCTTGGTGGCGCTTACTGGGGTGACCAATGAGAGTCCAAAAGAAGCCATCGCTGATGCTTTATCAAGCTACTCAAGTCCTCTGATTTGGCTGATTGGTATTGCCGTGATGATATCGCGTGGCTTGATAAAAACGGGTTTAGGTCGACGTATCGCGTATTATTTTATTTCTATTTTTGGCAAAAAGACGATCGGGGTTGCGTATTCTTTAACTGCCGCAGAGTTGATGATATCACCTATCACGCCATCTAATACCGCTCGAGGCGGCGGTATTATTCACCCAATTATGAGATCAATTGCGCAAAGCTTTCATTCTACGCCAGAAGAGGGCACCCAAAATAAAATTGGCCGCTACTTAGCAATGGTCAATTACCATGCAAATCCGATTACGTCCGGTATGTTTATTACCGCCACTGCGCCAAATCCATTGGTGGTAGATTTGGTCAATAAGGCAACGGGTAGTGAGATTCAGCTGTCATGGACGACGTGGGCGGTGGCGATGTTTATACCAGGGATGTTATGTTTATTATTAATGCCACTGGTGATTTATCTGATTTATCCACCCGATGTTAAGGTAACGCCTGATGCGAAGAAATTTGCCAAAGACAATCTGACCGAGATGGGTCAGGTAAGCTTGCAAGAAAAAATCATGCTGGGCGTCTTTGCGCTGATGCTGATATTGTGGGCGAATATCCCAGCGCTAATTTTTGGTGAACAGTTAAGCGTTGACGCCACTACCACCGCGTTTATTGGCTTGACGACCTTGATATTGACGGGCGTCTTAACTTGGGATGATGTACTCAAAGAAAAATCGGCATGGGATACGATTATCTGGTTTGGTGCTCTGATTATGATGGCGTCATACCTTAACAAACTCGGTCTTATCAGCTGGTTCTCTGATAATATCGAATCAATGATTGGCATGATAGGAGTCGGTTGGGTCGGCGCTGTGGTTATTTTGACTTTGGTCTATCTCTATATTCACTATTTCTTTGCCAGTACCACCGCGCATATTACCGCGCTGTTTGCCGCTTTTTATGCTGTCGGGTTAAGCTTAGGTGCACCGCCGATGTTATATGCGCTCATTTTAGCGGCGGCCGGTAATATCATGATGACGCTTACCCATTATGCAACGGGTACTGCGCCCGTTATTTTTAACTCAGGCTATGTGACATTAGGAGAATGGTGGAGTATTGGCGCCATTATGAGTGTGGTAAATCTGGTCGTATGGATCGGCGCTGGTTTGATTTGGTGGAAGCTGCTTGGTTATTATTAATGATTAATGGTTAAATGAACTAAAAACGCTCATCCAATGTCTCCAAGGTATAGTTGAGCGCCTCAAAGCAGATATCGGTATTAAAGCCGCGATATTGTAAAAAACGTAGCTGACGTGCTTTATCTTTTTGTTCGGTCGGTATGTCATCGCCGTATTTTTTGGTACGTGCGCTGACTGCCAGTTTTAGCCAGTCAATGCCTTCAACTAAATTATCGGCGCTGTCGTCTATAAACTCACTAAATTCTTCCGATTCGGCATTCGCCATATCGATAAGCTCGTCGATATTACCGGGCATGGCAATTTTTTTACGATAAAACTCCTGCTTAATACGCCCGCGTCCGCGCCCTTTGCGGATATTTTCCCGAATAAGCATCAGGGTAGTACGATAATCACTTTGATAACCTTTTTCTTCAAACTCATCGAGCAGGGCATCGATTTTTTCTGGGGCTTGCTCTTTATCAAGCAGTTTTTGCTTGAGCTCAGCCTTGCCGTATTCACGGCGCGATAAATAATAAAATGCCAACCAACGTAAGCGGCTTTCGGCTTTAATGGCATCAATATCCGCTTGGCGTTGTTCAGGGGTACGCAAATACGCTTTAAGCGCCGCGGGTAGGTTGTCGGCTGTGCTATAGGCTTCAGCATCACTATCATGGTTATGGCTTGCCGTTAGCGTAGAGGAATAACTCGAGCTTTCTAGATTGTGCCCCGTGTTAGTCTCAAGGTCCTCATGGTTTTTATGACCGTGAATATCTTGCTTAACCTCAGCGAGCATCTCTTTGATACTTTGCGCTTCTGGGGGCTGATAAGCAGGCACATCACTAGGCTCAGGGCTAAAGTTAGCCGCTGGATGAAAACGCTTTTTACGTTTCTTGGATCTAGTAGGGTTTTTGCTAGTAGAAGAGTAAGCGTCAGCTGATTCTACCTCGAGGCCAGAGTCGTCAGATAACGAATAATCTTCACGAGAGTAGGTTGAGTGCTTGCGCGTCTTAGCCGTTTTTTTTGGCTTGTCTTGATAGGAGTGCTGAGAATGCTTGACAGATTCAGAAGATTTGACAGTTTTTTTTGCTTTGATAGTAGGACTACTCGCTGAATCGGCGTCCGATTCAGCAAGTATTTCAGCCAAGGTTTTAATTTTCATAACAAGTCATGATCATTGATAACGGTGAATAATGAAGCCGCTATTGTACAGGTTCAGAAGCAAGTTCTTCATTGGCTTCGTCAGTATCTGTGGCTTTAGCTTGTTTTTTTGTCCCAAGCTTTTCATCACGAATTTTAGCTTCGATTTCTTGTGCAATCGCGGGATTTTCTTTTAAGAACAACACAGAATTGGCTTTACCTTGACCGATTTTTTCATCGCCATAGCTATACCAAGAGCCAGCTTTGCCAACTGCGCCAATCTCAACACCCAAGTCAATCACTTCGGCTAAATGGTTGGTACCTTCACCATAAGTAATCTCAAACTCGGCTTGGCGGAAAGGCGGTGCCATTTTATTTTTGATGACTTTAACACGGGTTTGGTTACCGATGATTTCATCACCATTTTTAACCGCACCGATACGGCGGATATCCATACGTACCGAGGCATAAAACTTAAGCGCGTTACCACCAGTCGTGGTCTCAGGGCTACCGAACATCACACCAATTTTCATACGGATTTGGTTAATAAACACCACCATACAATTTGAGCGTTTGGCATTACCAGTAATTTTACGTAGCGCTTGGCTCATTAGACGTGCTTGCAGACCCATGTGTGAGTCGCCCATCTCGCCTTCAATCTCCGCGCGCGGCGTCAATGCAGCGACCGAGTCAATGACAATCATATCAACCGCCCCAGAACGCACTAGCATGTCGGTGATTTCAAGTGCTTGCTCACCATTGTCAGGCTGAGAGAGCAGTAGGTCATCAGTGTTCACGCCAAGCTTGCGCGCATAAACTGGATCTAGCGCATGCTCAGCATCGATAAAGGCGCAGACACCGCCTTGCTTTTGGCATTCCGCAATTGCTTGCAGCGTCATGGTTGTTTTACCCGAGCTTTCTGGGCCGTAAATCTCAACGATACGACCTTTTGGTAGGCCGCCAATACCAAGCGCAATATCCAGCCCCAACGAGCCCGTTGAGACCACATCCACATCAAGAATGGCAGAGTCATCACCTAAATGCATGATGGTGTTTTTACCGAACTGCTTTTCGATTTGACCAAGGGCTGCTTTGAGGGCTTTGGCTTTATTTTCGTCCATATAGGACTCCTTGTTATTAATAATAAGTGTAAATAATAAGTATGGGTAATAAACGTACTGACTATTTAGAACTACTCGTCACAAACCACTTGCTCAATGGAATAGCTTACAGGCTCAGTCGTCAGTAAGGGATGTTTTCAAGCAAAGTTGAAGTGGCTGGAAATATTAGGTTTCAGACGGTGATATCGAATATATCACCCTACTATACAGTAAAATTCAATAATGAGAAAAGCAAAAAAAAGTTCATAATTTTTGCTAGTAAATAAGCGTAATAATGTCAGTAATCTTAGTTAGCACGTGCTTTTCACGTAATTTTTAAGCCACCCTGTTTTATATCACTGTTGATTAGATAAGGCAATTATAACAAAATCCAAGGCCAATATTGAGGGTGCTGAGAGGCTAAACGACAGTGAGTGTCGTATGATGTTCTATTAAAATATTCCTAAAACAGGCTTGTTTTAACTTTCAGTTTTGAACTTGATGACAGGGTCATTTGTCAATAGATTTATGAGTTGTCCACAATAAAAAAGGTGTTTTTATTGAGCGCTTGTGAAACATGCATAACAGTTAAATTAATTTAAAAAATATTAAAAATATATTACTTTGCTTTCAAATACCATGTAAGTAATTGATTTTAAACGTTTTTAAAATTGTACAAAAAATGAACGATTTTACCTAACCCTTTAAGCTACCTAGGGAAATACTTGTCAAGTGGCGACTTATACACAGGGTTATCCACAGCTTATGGGGAGAACTCACGAAACCCTTATCCTATCAATGTTTGCGCAGATATGAAATATTGTATGCAAGCCAAATATAGGCTATTTCTGTTTTTGCAACTTTAAATTTAGTCATAAAATTGCTGTCTAATGTCTATGTTTCACATATTGCTTGCGGGTATCTAGTGGATATAGAGCAAGCACTTAAAGGCTTTAACGATTTAAAAGTAGCTAGCACAACGAGCGAAGCCTTATATATCAACAGATAAAGTAGGGCAGGAGAGATATTCAGCCACAAAAAAGCGGCTAAGTACTTTATCAGTATCTTAGCCGCTATAGGGCAATATCGCTACGGTAGTGCCATCGGGATTAGTCTTTAATATAGATTAAATCCCAAACACCATGTCCGCGCTCTAAACCGCGGCGCTCAAACTTGGTCATTGGACGAAAGTCAGGACGGTCGGTGAAATTACCTGCGCCTGCTTGATTGGTCAGCCCTGCAAAACCATCCAACACTTCAACCATCCAAAAGGCATAATGCTCCCAGTCAGTCGCAGTATGGAACCAGCCGCCTTGCTTTAAGCTGCGGGTGACAATCGCCATGCGCTCAGGACTGACAAAGCGGCGTTTATAATGGCGCTTTTTTTGCCATGGGTCAGGGAAGTAGAGCTGGATACGATCAATATGATTTTCTGGTAGCTGTTTCAGCAATTGGATAGCATCACCGTTAATGATTTTAACGTTGGTTAAACCTTGCGTGCCTGCCATATAAGCGCATTTACCGATACCTGGCTCATGAACTTCGACACCAACGAAATTGCGCGTTGGCTCAGCAGCGGCCATCTCGATAAATGAATCACCCAAGCCAAAACCAATCTCTACCGTAAGCGGCGCGTCACTGCCGTTAGGGCTATCTGCAAATAGCACTCGCAAATCGTTAATGCCTTCAAGATTGCCATCACCGAAACTGTTATTGACTAAGTAATGCGCAAACTCTGGCGCAGTCAGTGCCAGCTCGGCATTCTTATTCATATGCGTACGGCGTTTCATAAAGGTATTAACGATACGAATATGTTTGTCCGTTTCAGGCTCGTTTTGGCTGCTAGCATCGGCATCAATGCTAATGGCAGTAACAGTTGTAGCCTGAGCTTCAGGGTTCATAGGGTTAGTGCTATTAGGGTTTTGCTCATCAGTAGTATTAGCACCATTGATGTTGTCATTGATATCAGGATGTTGACTCATAGGATTAACAAGGCTTAATTAGGTGGGTAAAGTTGCTTCATTATAAGTGAAATCGTGACCACTGTGAACGGACAATCCAATTTTAGTAAGTTTGTAAGTTTGCCATATATTTTATGTATCGCTACAGTTTCTCTAAATTATACAAGGCTATAGACGGATTTTCTCGATACAGATTGCATATATATGGGTTTTCTATCACTGGCTTTTGGCGTTATCATATAACAATCCTTGATATCCTATTTTTGAGAATCTATAGAGCAGACTGCCATGTTATTTATCGAGACGGATTCGCCGCCACCATTTTATCAAGAGCAGCTCACACCTGAAAAGCGTCAGCAGCTGGATAAATGGTTTATCAGTCAGCGTAGCCAGTCATATTATCTTAAGCGCTTTGAGGAGTTTGATAAGCAGGGATATCTGTCGCCAAAATGGCATTGGGCGGCGTTTTTTGTCACTTTTCCTTGGCTGCTATATCGTAAGCGTTATATGGATGCGATTGTTTATAGCGTCGCCGGTTGGTCGTTTATTCAGCTTAACGTCGCACTGGTGTTGGTGGCGTTTGAATTTGTCGCGATGCCTTATATTGCCGATGCTTATCAGATGGCCATACGTATCGCTATTGCGGCGCTGATTTGGCTGTTTTGGTCAGTTATGGTTGCACGCTGGACGGACGCTTATTATTACCGTATGGCAAGGCGCGAGATTGCTGATGCTATCAATGATTATCCGCGTGATGAGGCGGCGCAAAAAGCGCACTTGCAAAAAGAAGGTGGGGTCAGCTTATTTGGCTTGGGATTGGGCTTTGGCTTTTTTGCCTTTGCTTTAATGGTAATAAAGGTGCAGTTTTTGCCCATTGTTGCCAAGCCCAAAGAAAACGAAGTGTTGTTTGATGCTTACGATACCGCTAAAACAGCGCAAAATCGTGTGGCGTTGGCGTTGGCGTATCGGCAAACGGGGCAGTGTCCTAGCAATCTTCCTCTAGACATGGGTACAGAGCAGGTACATATCGCTATCGACAGCAAAGCTGCTGGCGTGCCAACAACGGATTGCGCGGTCATAGCTACCATCCAGAACGTTAAGTTTCCGATTCGCTACCTAAATAATCAAACGCTGGTTTTTTATCATGTGCCCGATAGCGATAATTGGAACTGTATGACCTCACTCAATAAAAGGCAAGCGCCTAAAGGTTGTAATGAGAACTAAAGGTTTTTGACACTTAGGGTTTTTGACACTTAGCGTTTAGAGTCAGTAGCGAGATCGTCTTTCTCATCGACCGGTATTGCTTGGCTCTTTAGGGCGTCATAAAAATCGGTCAAATCCATTTTACGGGCTTTATCGATATCTTCATCAAATAGACTTTCAAGCTCGGCCATCGCTGACTGTGCCGATTCAATTAAGCTGGCTTCATCACCATAAATTGCTTGCTGACGTTCAATCAAATCATCATCATAATCACGGAAGGTTTGTACGGTTTCGCGCGCCTTTTCTGGTGAGATACCGAGTAGCTGTAATGATTCCCGCGACATATCTAAAGACGATAAATAGGTCTCCCGCCAAATATGACGCACACCGACTTCACGCAGGCGATAATAGTGCTGGCGGTCACGGGCGCGTGCTAAGACAATCATATCAGGATAGTTTTTACGCAAATATTGGGCGGTAGTGATAGAACGCTCTAAATCATCGATGGCGAGAATAAAGACGCGCGCTTTTTTAATGCCGGCAGCGCGTAGTATCTCGGGATTTTTTGGATCGCCATAATAGACTTGGTTACCAAACTTACGCACGAAATCGACGCGATTTGCCGAGCGTTCAATAGCGGTAAATTCGATATTATGCATACGCAGCACACGACCAATAATCTGACCAACGCGCCCAAAACCGGCAATAATCACCTCATGCTCATGATCAGGAATGGCATCGTACTCGCGGCTTGGTTTGCTTTTAGCAAATATTGGCTCACCGATTTTTTCTAAGAGTAAAAATGCCAGTGGTGTCAGTGCCATAGAAATGGTGACGATAAGATTTAAAGTATTGGCAAGCTCAGGACGCAACACATTTTGCGCCGTTGCGACACTAAATAAGACAAAGGCAAACTCACCACCTTGAGCAAGGGTCACGCCCAAGCGGATGCTGGTCGGCCAGCGATTGCCTGATATTTTGGCAATGGCAGTAATAACACCAAACTTAATCACCATTAATGCCATGGCACAGCCGATGATAAAAACAGGCTTTGCTAAGATGAGTTTGACATCAGTTAGCATACCGACCGACATAAAAAACAGCCCTAGCAGCAGCCCTTTAAAAGGCTCGATACTGGCTTCTAACTCGTGACGATACTCAGAATCTGCCAGCAATACGCCGGTTAAAAACGCCCCCAATGCCATCGATAGACCGATTTGTCCCATTAAAATAGACACGCCCATGACAATAAATAAAGCGACTGCGGTTAAAAGTTCTGAAGCACCACTGGATGCCACAAATTTAAAGAAAGGTCGAATGATATAACGGCTGGCAAAGATAAGTCCGGCAAAAACGGCAAATACTTTACCAAAATAAATCAAATCGTAGCTTTGCTCGCGCACCCCTGATAAAAACGGAATAACGGCTAATAAAGGGATAACAGCAATATCTTGGAATAATAAAATGGTAAAGGCTTCACGGCCATGGGTACTTGAAAGCTGCTGTTTTTCTGTCAGTATTTGTAGGACAAAGGCAGTCGATGATAGGGCGAGACCAAATCCGACAATAAAAGCGGTATCGAGCGGCAAGGCAAAAAACTGATGTAACAGCCACATTAATAGCGTGCCAGTCAAACCGACTTGTAAGCCACCAAGGACAAAAATCGAACGCCGTAGCGCCCATAATCGTGAAGGCTGCAGCTCAAGGCCGATGATAAACAGCAGCATGACCACGCCAAACTCAGAAAAGTGCAACAAGCTTTCCGCATCGCCTGCAACATCTAAACCACTGGGGCCTAATATCAATCCTGTGATGAGATAACCTAAGACCGTCGCGATGCCAAAACGTTTACCAAGGGGTACAAAGAGCAGGGCTGCTCCCAAGAAAATAGTAGCTTGTAACATTAAATTTGGTGAGCCGGCGGCGGCAGCGAGCATCTGGAATCCTTAGCAGTAACGATAAAATAAGCAGTACAACAGGGTAGATCAATAATCAAAAATTTTGAACATCGTTTATTTCTTACGATAAATCTTCCATACGCCATTATCTGCCAGCGGATTACTATAAGCATCGTTACGGCGCTTACGCGGTGTCTGGCGGCTATCGACAATTTTAAAATCGGGCAGGGCATGAACGATAAGCCCTGTTCGATAAAAGCGTACGCGCTCAGGCTCTAGCATCTCGCCTTTGTTATCACGGCAAAATACATACGCGCGCAAATCAATAAATTCACGATGCGCCACCAAACGCGCCTCATCATCATTATCAAATACGGCGCTCATACGCGCAATTTCATCAGCGCTGTAATCGCCACATTTATCAGTAAGCGCACCGACCGACCCAAAGCTTTTGGATTCTTTGGCACGGGTCTTGGTCAGATGTAGTCTTTGCACATGGTAGATAAATTGCGGTATCTCAAGGCTGGCTGGTAGCGGCAGATAATCAGGCGGTAGGTTGGCCGCCGGATAAAACGCCATCGCACGCTCAAGCAGATTATGCCAACGCTGCTGATAGGCTTGGACTTCGGCTAAATTGCCTTCATAAATCGGCATATCACGAATTTGACGCAAAATGTCAGGCGGAAACTGCTCATCTCGAAAGCTGGCAATATCTTCTTGCAGCGTTGATAGCAATGCTTTGGCATGCTTTTTACCCTCGCTTGAGATAGGGTCATCAATATAGCTAGGAGCAACGAAAGGAGCTGAGCGTCTCGACATGGCAAAAGGTCATCAATTGGTTATGAATAAGGGTTTTAAGCCTTAAGTATACAGAATTTATAGGAAAAATATGGCGGCGCGGCCAAATTTTCCATTATTTTTAACATGCTCTTACAATGATAAAAATCTGCCTGATATAAGCTGATTTGCAATAAAGGTCTTTTATTTATCTTTTTTAAGCCACTTTTTAGGCGCTTTTTTATGAATCATCATTCACCTCCTTCGTCCATATATGATAACTGGCGTGGCTTATTAGAAACCTTTGGCAAAATAATTTTAAGGATTATCGGTGCAGGACTGGCGCTGCTATTTGGGTTTTGGTTAATAATGGCATCCAATATGGGACCGGCTTATCTGCCACACCTCATGAACGGTGCGCTAGATTTTTGGATTCGCATGATATTGTTAGGGTTGGGGCTAAGTATTTGGCTAATAACAGCGCTGTGGATAATTTGGCTGATGCTGCGTTATTGCCAGCACTTTATAAAAAAATATCAATTAAAACGTCGCTCATAACTGACAACCAGATAGGCGACGTCTTAATTGATAATTATATGATTTAATATTTAATGTCTTATGTTTAATGGTTGTGACCAATATGATTATTGGTATCAGTCGCCTGCTGTGAGATATCGCAAACTAACGCATCGCTATGCGTCTTGGTTTGCGGATGCGCTAAGCTTTCAACTTGAATGGTCGCATGGTGAATATTAAGCTCAAGGAGGCTTTGCTCTAAACTGGTAATCAGGATACTGGATTCATAAATACTCATTTCGCCATCGACGACCACGTGACACGATAGGGCGTTGAGACCGCTGGTGATACTCCAAACATGCAGGTCATGGACTTGTCGTACTTGCGGGTGGGCAAGTAATTTGTCTTCGACCTCAACTAGCGATATACCTTCTGGCGTCCCTTCCATCAGGATATGGACCGAATCACGGACGACGCGGTAACCACTAAACAAAATCAATATGGCGACAATCACCGAGGCCGCCGCATCCGCCCAAATCCAGCCAAAGCTCATCATCAAAAGCGCGGCAACGATAGCGGCAACCGAACCCATTAAGTCACTTAATACATGCAAATAAGCACTTTGCATATTCAGATTGACCGGTGCTTTACCCGCATTTTTTCCTTGACTGTCCTCATTACTGCCTGCATGACTGTGACCATGCGCATCTGTGCCCCGACTGCCACGGTGCATCAGCCAAGCGACCAAAATGTTGACCAACATACCAATGGTAGCAACGATAAGCATGCCTTGGGTCGCAATCTCAGGTGGCGAATTAAAGCGTTTAATCGCCTCATAAAAAATCATGATGGCAATAATAACCAGCGTCGCACCATTAACTGTCGCCACTAAAATCTCAAAGCGTTTATAACCAAAGGTCTTTTGATGGGTGGCTGCTTTTTCACCAATTTTAAATGCCATCAATGTCGCGCCAAGGGCCACCGCGTCACTGAGCATATGACCAGCATCAGACAGCAGCGCCAAACTACCAGTAAGCCAGCCGCCGATGGCTTCGACAAACATATAGGCAGTAATAATGATAAAACTAAATAGCAAGGTACGCTGATAGCCTTTGGTATCGCGTGGTGCAACCGTCTGTTCTAGGTGTTCATCGTGGTCGTGATTGTCTTGATTATCGTCAGTATAACTGTCTTTAGTATAATGACCTTCTGCATCCTTTTGGCCGTGCTTATGGTTATCAGCCGCAGCATTCTCATGAGAATGGTCATTTTTTTCAGATTTTGGGTGATTTTGATTCATAACAACACTCAGGATGATAGAAGGTAAAATTTGATTGCTTATAAAGCTTTGATTGCTTATAACGCTGGGCCTTGCTGTGCTCAAACCAGACAGATATAAAGAATTTAGCACATTTAATAAATGCTTGCTGTATCTAGGCGGAAAACGATGAATTGCCTATTTTGAAAAGCGTTGGTTAGTGACAGCAAGCTATATAGTCAGCTCCATATAAAGAAGATACAGTAAAACTGGAATGAGTTTTTTGTAGCCTCTGTCGGCGTAGGGACAGCAAGCTAGAAAAATTTGTACCAGTTTCACGTTGTCAGATAACGTATCCATTTTATTTAGTACCGACTATAGCGTGATAATTCTAGTTAAAGAACCATGCTAAGAAATTGGATATTACCAGCCAACAGGGTCAATATCCAAGGTCAGCTTCAGATATTTGGCGCTTGGCAGGGCAAGTACAGGTTGCCACCAGTGATGTAATACCCGATGTAATTGCTGTCTGTCTTTGCCTAACAGCAGTAACTGCACGTGGTAGCGACTGTTCTTTTTACTCATTGGCGCATCGATAGGACCGAGGACGGCAAGATTATGCCCATTTGGCAAAATAGCAATCGCATCTTTAAGCGCTTGCGTCGTGGCGGCAAGGGTTTTGCCTTCACAGCGTATTAGGGCAGCGTGGCTATGCGGCGGCAAGCCCATCATTCTACGCTCTTGCAGTAGCTCACGTGCGAATGATAAATAACCATCTTTTACCAGTTTTAATAACAGCTCGTTATCGGGCTGCAGCGTTTGAATCAATACGCGCCCCGATTTATCACCGCGACCGGCACGCCCTGCGACCTGAATCATGAGTTGTGCAGTATGTTCCGGCGAGCGAAAGTCGGCGGATAAAAAGCCACGATCAGCATTGGGCAAACAAACAAGCGTAACATTGGGGAAATGATGACCTTTGGCGACCATTTGCGTACCGACTAAGATGGCAGGCTTGCCCTCATTGATACGCTGATAGATATTTTCCCAGCTGTCTTTACGTCTGGTGGTATCGCGATCGATTTGGATAATAGGGTAAAGCTCTTTACTGGTTTGCGGATTGGCAAAAATCGCATGCAAGTTTTCGCTGAGCCTTGTAGTGCCCATTCCTTTGGCATCCAAATTTTGACTGCCACAATCAGGGCAAACCGTTGGAATATAGGCTTGCCAATCACAATGGTGGCACTTTAAATATGAGCTGCTTGAATAGGAATTAGATGGCGATTGGCTATTATAATGAACGGTTAAATGGGCATCACAGCGTGGACAGTCTGCTTGCCAACCGCAAGCTTCGCATAGCAAAACTGGCGCATAGCCGCGACGATTTAGAAATATTAAAACTTGATCGCCAGCCTCTAGTGTTTGCCGTATTGCGCCAATCAGCGCATCGGTCAGCCCCGTATCATAGCGTGCGCCTTCGTCCGTCGTTTGTTGATGGGTACTTTGCAGGCGCGCATCAATCAGCTGCATGCTGGCAAGCTTGGCATTACCAGGGCGAGTTTGCAATTGACACTCTACCAGCTTACCGTCATCGACCAGTTTTAGATGCTCAAGAGAAGGGGTGGCGGTACCAAGGACGACGGGGATATTGGCTTGTAGTCCGCGATAAAGCGCGACGTCGGCGGCATGATAGCGCAGCGTATCTTGCTGCTTATAAGAGCCATCATGGGCTTCATCAACCACAATTAAGCCCAGATCGGCAAAGGGATAGAGCACCGCTGAGCGCGTTCCAATGATAATTTGCGCATGACCGGTACGGCAATCTTGCCAACCTTGCAGGCGATGGGTATTGTTCATACCCGAATGCAATAAGACAATATGAGCGGCAAAGCGACTGGCAAAGCGCGCGCGCGTCTGCGGCGTGAGTCCAATCTCTGGTACTAATATCAATACCTGCTTGCCGGCTTCTAAGACCGCTTGCATCGCTTGCAAGTAGACTTCGGTCTTGCCACTGCCGGTGATACCATTTAACAAAAATCCCGTATAGCGATTAGCTTTATGAGCAGCAATAATCGCGGTAACGGCAAGCTGTTGCTCTTCATTAAGGGCAAGCGGCATGGTTGCTAATTTAACAGGAGCAGGTGCTTGTTTATTCTGAATATAACGCTCGATAAGGCCTTTTTCTTCTAGCGCTTTTAAGAAACTGCGCTGCATCCCTTCTAAGAGCAGAATATCCTCGCTAGCGCCGTGCTCACCATGTAATTTAAGCATCTCAAATTGTTGCTTTTGCTTTTTTGCATTGGCGCGAAAATCGTCGTCGCCTACATGCGGCAAAATTCGCCAATGGGTAATCAATAAATCTAGCGGCTTACCTTGCCGCACGAGGGTTGGCAACATCACCGCTAAGACATCACCGAGCGGATAGTGATAATAACGCGCCAGCCAATGCGCCAGCTTTAGCATATTGTTATCTAAAATTGGCTCAGCATCTAAGCATTTATTAATAGGTTTAAGCTTATTGAGGGGTACGTCGCTATCCGCTGCAGCAATATGAGCAATGACGATACCGATTAAGGTTTGACGACCAAAGGATACTTCGACACGGCTACCAATAGGCGGTATATGAGCTGAAGTGCTATGCGGCAACGCGCTGCTATCTGCTGGCAAGCTGTAGTCAAACACCCGATAAAGGGGCACGGGTAGCGCAACTTGTAGCAACATAAAAGGGCTTCGCAGTCTTATCAGGTGAATAGGGATTAGGAAGACAGGTTAAGAGATAAATAGATAAAGACCAATAAGCTTAGCACGATGCTAAGCTTATTATCATTGAACATAAACTGTAGAGCTTAACAAAGCTCAATAACCGTCTTATTCAATATACATAATAGATTCGATTTCAACTACGCCGCCTTTAGGTAGGGCTGCAACTTGTACGGCTGCGCGGGCAGGGTATGGCTCGCTTAAATTCGCAACGAATACTTCGTTTAACGCGGCAAAGTCATTTAAGTCGGTTAAAGAGACGTTGAATTTAACCACATCATTTAAACTGCCGCCAGCTGCTTCACAAATGGCTTTGATATTCTCAAATACTTGCTTGGCTTGTGCTTCAAAACCTTCTTTTAGCTCCATGGTCTCAGGGTCAAAACCCAATTGACCTGAAATATATACAGTATTGCCTACTTTTACTGCTTGTGAATACGTGCCAACGGCGGCAGGTGCTTTATCGGTTTGAATGGTTTGACGAGTCATATTATATCCTTATGATATTTTTTGATGTTTATTTGGTTGAAAAGTGAGCCAAAAATGTCAGGCTGCGTTAAACGCTTAAAATTAAATATAAAGGTTAATGCCTAACGCTTAAAAGGCATAGGTAAAAGGTATGGATTTTAACATTTATTTTAACTGATTTTATAATTGGTATAGCCGGATAATGTTAGGGAAGCCAAGTAATGAGCGTAATTCGCGAATACCTTGCGCTAAATGATTGCGACTACGTACAACGATATGAATAATGGTATCGCTGCTACGCACGTCGACCTTTTCGACTCCGATATTTAACTGGCGCAGATGATAAATTACTTCACTGATTTGCTCGTCACTAAGAGCAATTGAGAGCTTAAGGTAAGCGGGGAAACGGATTTTGCTACCGTGTTCGTCTGAGTCGCTTTGCTTAATTGCTTTATCGTTACGCCAGCGCAACTGAATAACTTGATAAGGATTGTCTTTACGGATATCGTCCAATGAAAAGCATTTATGTCGATGGACAACCAAACCATGACGCGATAAATGGCCAACGATAGGGTCGCCATAAATCGGGTGACAGCAATTGGCAAAATCAAGCTCGACGCCTGAGGCATTGACAATCAGTTGCTGCGGCTGGGTCATATCATCGATATGTTCTTGCGATTGAATATCACTGACCTCATCGCTAAACAAACGGGTGACCACCAGTTGCGGCAGTAACGTACCGGAGCTTATTTGCTCAAATAGCGCATCTTTTTCTGTCAAACCGCGCCATTCGGTGAGGTTTTTCCAGTCACTTTCGCTTAAATCATCGAGGCTTTTCTGATAGGTTTTTAAGGCGCGGTCTAAAGCTTGCATACCGTGATGCTGCTTATCTGCAGGAGATAAATCTTTAAACCAGCGCAAAATCTCTACCCGGGCTTTATTGGTGACCACAAAGCCAAGCCATTCCGCCTTTGGCTCAGAGTGACTGTTTACTTCAATCTCGACCAACTGACCGTTTTTCAGTACCGTGCCAAGTTTTGCATGTTTGTTATCGACATTGGCACCGACGGCAACATTACCAACCATAGGTCCTACCGCGTAAGCAAAGTCGAGCGCCGTTGCGCCCTGCGGTAGCTCATAAGCGCGCCCCTGCGGACTGTAGCAGATGATTTTACTCGAGTGCAGATAATCCATCAGCTCATTAATGGTGGAGACCGCCGCTGAAAAGTCAGGGCTGTCCTCATCTAAGCTGTCTTCATCGTCGACCAAGTCTTTCATATTGCGTAATGACGCTTGAATAACCGATTGACTGACATCGGAGGCGTGTTCTGCGCCAATAACGCCAAGCCTTGCCGCGTTCTGCATTTGCTTGGTTAAAATTGTCACTTTGACAAAATCATTGTCGCGCTCATAGATAAGAGTCAGCGACTGATTACCACCCGGTAGCGGGCGGCGAATATTGTCAGCGATATGGCTGTCATCAATCTGATATTTTTTAATCAGATAATAAGCCAATTTGTCGCAGGCTTCGATATTATCAAGGACAATCTCAAACGCATAATGGCGCAACAGTGCATTGATTTCACCGCGATTGCGGAAAAACTGGCGAAAGATAACGACGCGATTGTCTAAGACTTTAACCATGCCATTCAGACCAAGATTGTTTAGAACAATACTTAAATAGCGATGAATGGCCTCTCTTTGAAAATTACGCCCAAGCCCGTGTTGTAGCAGTTTATCAGACAGCTTGTTATACATATCGGAGTCAAGGTTACGATAGCAAAGTACCTCGATATAATCGGCAATGTCATTGAGACCCATTAAGCGTGCAAAGGGCACATAAAAATCTAGGGTTTCTTGCGCAGTGGTGCGCTGTTTTTCTGGGCGTACCGCATCCAGCGTCGACATATTATGTAGGCGATCAGCGAGTTTGATAATCAATACCCGTGGATCGGCGAGGGTGGCAGTTAGGATTTTATGAAAGGTTGCCGCTTTATTTTCTTGTTTATTATGGGTCGATGATTTTAATTTTGTCACTCCATCGACCAGTCTTGCCACTATTTTGCCATAACGCTGCTGAATCTGCTCAGCACTGATCTCGGTATCTTCGACCGTGTCATGGAGGATGGCTGCAATAATCGTATCGCGATCCAAGCGAAAGCCTGCCAATATTTCGGCAACGGCAATCGGATGGGTGATATAAGGCTCCCCTGATTTACGCTTGTCTTTGATATGCGCAATATCACCGAACTCACAGGCATCAATAATATCACTACGTTCAGCCGCAGTGAGATAACCTACTGAGCGCAGCAGATTATATTGAGCGTCATCGACTAAAGGATGACTGAGTTTGGGTAAGGTTTGACTCATAAAGCGGCGATCCTATTTTCCAATACCTATTTGTCAGTTCAAGATGGTTTCTTGGTTCTCGACTGTTCAGGTAAATGGTGACTGAATGAATGCTGACCTACGCTATCAAAGCTTAAAGACATCAAAGCTTAAAGACGCAGAGCTAAAAAAGGGGCAGACCACCCTCTAATTAATCGTAAATCGCATTCAATGTCAACTGCTAAGCGAGTAGGCTATGCAAAAATTAAGAAATTCCCACTCAATGGTAGGATTTTCGCTATAAACGGTGGTTAAAATTGCTAACTGTTTAATATATAGTCGATTTAATTTAAAAACTTACAACATACTGCTGGGATAAATTTTTCGCAGCCTCTGGAGTGCAAAGCGCACAGCAAGCGAGGGGAATTTATCCCAGCAGAATACTATTTCGTCTTGAATTGACTACAATAACTTAGCACTATAAGTGGCGTCATCAATAGTCTTACAACCAAAAAACCACAGCCTATGCTGTGGTTCTTATCAATCAGGAATGTCATCACTTGATAAAGTGGTTATACAAAACAAGTACTAAAAGCCATGTTTTGAAAGCTGGCTAATAAAGCCTTATTAGAAGCTATGATCGCCTGATAATGCTAAATCTAATGAGCTTGTAGCAAAGTTATGATCTGGCTGATTTAAAATGTCACGGGTGATTTTGCCCGCAGCAATTTCACGCAAGGCCAATACAGTAGGCTTGTCGTTATCAACGTCAACCAACGGTTCAGCAATACCTTTGGCCAACTGACGGGCGCGCTTGCTTGCGACCAATACCAGCTCAAAGCGATTATCAACATTATCCAAACAATCTTCAATCGTCACTCGTGCCATAAATAGCTACCTCGGTTGTTTTTATTAGTCACGGAGCTTGTCCGTCACTCAATAAAAATAATATCAAAAATACAAAAGGGGGATAGCTAGGCATTATAGCATTTTTTGTTTAAGCGCGTGGTTGCTTTTTATATCGGCTGCTACTTATATCTACGACGCCGCGTGCAATGCCCAGATAAGAGGACGAATAATGAATAATGCGACTTTAGCATTCCTCTTTCTCTTTCTCTTTCTCTTTCCCTTTTCTTTTGGCTACTCTTCTACTTTAGTACTCAGTAAGTTGGTAATGGTGCGATGGTAACGCTGCTGTTGGCGTTTAAGCGTCTGTCTATCAGCAACGATAACGGCTTTGAGCTCAGTCAATGCCACTTCAAAATTATCATTAATAATCACAAAATCAAAATGTACATATTGTGCCATCTCAGTGACTGCGCCTGCCAAACGCTGCTCGATGACCTCTATCGTATCTTGCGCGCGCGTCGATAGACGTTGACGTAAAGTCGCAATACTTGGCGGCAAGATAAAAATCATCGTCGCGTCTGTGAAGATTTTTTTCACTTGTAGCGCCCCTTGCCAATCAATCTCTAAGATGACATCGACGCCGGCTTCTAACTGCGTGCGTACGCTTTGCTCTGAGGTACCATAATAATTGCCAAACACTTCGGCATGTTCTAAAAACTTGCCCTCACCGATGGCGGTCACGAATTTATCAACATCGGTAAAATGGTAATGATGACCATCAAGCTCACCGGGACGCGGGGCGCGCGTGGTGTGCGACACGCTGACAGTCAAGTCATTGGTAGTAGCCAATAACTGCTTTACCAGTGAAGTCTTGCCTGTACCCGAAGCGGCGGTAATAATAAATAATGAACCTGTCATACGGTATTTCCTAATGAAGTGTTTCCTAATGGAGTTTGCTCTGATGCAATCTGCTCTAATAAAGCATGTCTTAGCAAAATCTAGGCTAGTAAAAATCTGTACTGCTAAAAGACCCAAAACTGTCTTAGTAAATGGCTAAAAACTGGTAAAAATAAAAAACGCCATCAGGTATGGCGCTAGAAACTTATATTGAATGGTAATCGATGCCTTATTATAAACTGCTTTTAGGGCTTTTATTTTATTTAGCGCAAGCTTTTCATTACTTATCTGTTGTTCTGAAGTGATTTCTAAATGAAAAGGCGCTTTAGCCAATGTATTGTTAATTTAAAACATGGCTATTTTCAAAGGCAATAAAAGCAAATTATGCTAAAGTAGAGCATTGATTTTATCTCCGTTTTTAATGTGAAGCTGTTTGATATTTAGCTTTAACTATAAATTATCTAATGATAGGCCCTCTTATGCAAATTTATCTTGCCAATCCACGTGGATTTTGTGCTGGTGTAGATCGCGCGATTGCGATAGTGAACGAAGCATTGACACGTTTTGAGCCACCCATCTATGTGCGTCATGAAGTCGTCCATAATAAATTTGTGGTGTCTGATTTGGCCAATCGCGGTGCGGTGTTTATTGAAGAGCTGCATGAAGTACCCGATGGCTCAATCGTTATTTTCTCAGCTCATGGCGTCTCAAAGGCGGTGGAAGATGAAGCACAGCGCCGTGACTTAACGGTATTTGATGCGACTTGTCCGCTCGTTACCAAGGTACATATTGAAGTGGCGAAATTTGCTCAAGACGGTATGGATGCGGTATTGATCGGTCATGCAGGACATCCTGAAGTAGAAGGCACCATGGGGCGCTTTAATCGTCGCCACGGTGGACAGATTCATTTAGTCGAAAATGAAACCGATGTCGAAGCACTAACTGTACAAAATGCTGAGCACTTAGCTTTTGTGACCCAAACAACCTTATCGATGGATGATACCGCGCGCGTTATCGATGCATTGCGTGAAAAATTCCCGAGTATCCAAGGCCCGCGTAAAGACGATATCTGCTATGCCACCCAAAACCGTCAAGATGCGGTCAAAGATTTAGCCGGTCGCTGTGAAGTGGTCTTAGTGGTTGGTTCGCCAAACTCGTCCAACTCTAACCGTTTGCGTGAATTGGCCGAGCGTATGGATTGCCGTGCTTATCTGATTGATAACGCCACCGAAATGGATAGACGTTGGTTTGATGGGATACAAAGCGTCGGTGTGACCGCTGGGGCGTCAGCGCCTGAGGTATTGATTCAAGAAGTACTCCAGCAGCTGCAAGATTGGGGCGGCGATTTACCAAGTGAGCTGTCAGGTATCGAGGAAAACGTTACTTTTAGTTTGCCAAAAGCCTTACGTATTCCGGTCACGCAAGTAGGTAAATAACATGAAAAAGCAGAAGTTTGTCTTGGCAGAGGCGTCGCTTGATGAGATTAATAAGCAATTGAGAATCAATGTTTTTACCATTGTCATGCTGATATTGGTGCTTTTTATGAATATCGCGCAGTTTATGAGAGATTACAGCCTACTATATGGTGCGCTTATTGCCATTATGGCTTTTTTTCTATTTGTAATGGCCAAAAGTCGCACGCTGCTAACGATGAGAAAACAAGAGCTTACCAAATAAGTTATACAGGCAAGCTAAGTTTAACCATATTTATAACAACATTGACTTCTCACAGCGGTCAAAAGTACTGAATAAACGAGAAAGATTGAATTAAAGGTTAAGGATGTTCATGTCAGCTTATTATCATTTTATCAAACGCGAACAGCAAGAAGGCGGCGTCAGCGTCGCTCATTATCAGCCCACCAAGCATGCACAAGGCGCTTGGAATGAGCATGAGCAGCATATGGCACCAGCGACAGGATTGCTGACAGCGGAGCTCCAAGGCTATGCACCGCAAGCCAACACCCGTATTGCCCGTATTAGCCTAGATATTTTAGGCTTGATTCCGCTTGATGATTTTACGATTACCACCCGTTGTATCCGTCCGGGTAAGACCATTGAGCTGATTGAAGCGGTCATGAGCAGTCGCGGCCGTGATGCGATTATTGCGCGTGCATGGCGTCTTATGACCCAAGATACCAGTGAGATTGCAGGACTTGAGGATCAAAAAGCTCGGTATCAACCTGAAGAATTGCCGGTTTGGGAAGATATGAAAGGTTGGCCGGGTGGTTTTATCGAAAGCGTGCGCTTAGTGGCTGATCCAGACCGACGTCCTGGTCGTGGCATGGTATGGATAACCAACGATGTCGAGATGGTGGAGGGCGTGCCTACTGATGATTTGGTGCATCTACTAGGTATGGTCGATACCGCTAATGGCGTGGTGCCACGCCTCGGTCTTGGGTTATCGCAGTTAGAGTGGATGTTTCCCAATACGGATTTACAAATCCATATGCATCGCATCCCAACAGGTAAATGGCTTGGTATCGAAGCCATGCAACAATACGGCAATGATGGCATCGGGCTGACTAGCGCCGTGTTGCATGATATACATGGTCCATTTGGTCGTAGCGAGCAAATCTTGACCATTCGTCCGATGCCGCGCTAAAGGCTCGCCGCTATTTCATTAAGCACTATTTGATTATGTGCGATTCAATTTATTATCATTGAACATAATCAATTCGCTTTGAAGGTGCGATATTGAGCTAGTAGCCGTGCTGCTATTATTAAAAGTGTCTTTAGGCAATGAAGCTGTTTGGATAAAAAACACTCTAAGTGGTTCTGAAAAATAAAACAAAAGCATGTGGTTAATTAATTATACAAATCAATGCCAATCGGTTGTAATGGTGGCTAATAAGTCGACAAACACGACAACGTCACTACACTGACAGGTTATTATGAAAAAGAATCATTATTTTTCGAACAAACTGACCGCTATTCTAGATTTATTGTTAGAAGCTTATTCAGAATAGATTTTGTGTTTTCATCCATTTTTTTTCAAAGGAGTATGACTATGAGCAACGATATGAGCGATAAAAAATGTCCCTACGCACCAACCCAATTAACGATGAGCAATGGTGCCCCTGTTGTTGATAATGAGAACAGTAAAACCGCTGGCAAACGTGGACCGCTTTTGGCAGAAGATTTATGGTTGAATGAAAAGCTGGCCGATTTAAACCGTGAAGTTATTCCAGAGCGTCGTATGCATGCTAAGGGTTCTGGCGCGTTTGGTACATTTACCGTAACCAACGATATCACCAAATATACTCGTGCTGATATTTTTAGCGACGTTGGCAAGCAGAGTGAGATGTTTGCGCGTTTTAGTACAGTCGCAGGCGAGCGCGGCGCGGCTGACGCTGAGCGTGATATTCGTGGTTTTGCTTTGAAGTTTTATACCGATGAAGGTATTTGGGATTTGGTCGGTAACAACACGCCAGTATTCTTTGTCCGTGACCCACGCAAGTTTCCAGATTTGAACAAAGCGGTTAAGCGCGATCCACGTACCAATATGCGTTCAGCGACCAACAACTGGGATTTTTGGACGTTATTGCCAGAATCGCTACACCAGGTTACCATTACCATGAGCGATCGTGGTCTGCCAGCATCGTATAGACACATGCATGGCTTTGGCTCGCATACCTATAGCTTTATCAATAACGACAATGAGCGCTTTTGGGTCAAATTCCACTTCGTTACCCAACAGGGTATCAAAAACCTAACCGATGCCGAAGCCGAAGCGCTCGTCGGTATGGATCGTGAAAGCCATCAAAAAGACTTGTTTGAAGCTATTGAGAATGGCGATTTCCCGAAATGGAAAATGTACGTACAAATCATGCCAGAAGAAGAAGCCGATACCGTTCCGTACCATCCGTTTGATTTGAGCAAAGTCTGGCCAAAAGGCGACTATCCACTGATTGAAGTCGGCGAGTTCGAACTCAATAGAAATTCGGACAATTATTTCTTAGACGTAGAACAAGCAGCATTTGCGCCGAACAATCTAGTACCTGGTATCAGTGCCTCACCAGATCGTATGCTCCAAGCCCGCTTGTTTAGCTATGCAGATGCCCAGCGTTATCGTGTCGGGGTCAATCATAAGCAGATTCCAGTGAACAAACCACGTTGTCCGGTCACCAGCAATCACCGCGATGGTGAAGGTAGAATAGGCGACAACTACGGCGGTCGACCACATTACACGCCAAACAGCTTTAGCCAATGGCAAGATCAACCTCAGTATGCTGAGCCGCCACTCAAGATTGATGGCTATGCGGATCACTATGATTTCCGTGAAGACTCAAATGATTACTTCAGTCAGCCACGTGCTTTATTCAATCTGATGAACGATGAGCAAAAGCAGGCACTGTTTGATAATACCGCAAGAGCGATGGGTGATGCGTTAGATTTTATTAAGTATCGTCATATCCGCAACTGTAACTGGTGTGACCCTGCGTATGGTGAAGGTGTTGCCAAGGCATTAGGATTGACTGTGGAAGATGCGATAGTAGCGCGCGAGTCTGATCCCGCACGCGATTTGCCTAGCTGTCTATAGACTGCAAATTATAACAATTGATTTAAAAGTACCGCTCTAGGAAACTAGGGCGGTTTTTTTATGACTAATAACTATTTTTGGCTTGTTCGAGCTTGAAATTTTCGCCCGTGCCCCTATCTGATTAAGCAGCCTAACAGTATTTACAGCCCAGTCTTATTAAGCAGATTGGCGACACTGTTGGTATTTGAAAATTTGCGATTTATGTGTGCTGGCAACAGCATTTTTGGTAACAATAATAGGAGTTTTTATGAGTGAACAGACCCAAGCGGACAATAGAAACGCTAATGACCTTGATGTTAATAAAGACACCCCTGAATTAAAAAAACATACCTTTGAAGCAGAAGTGGCGCAGCTGCTGCATTTAGTAACCCATTCGCTCTATTCTAACGCCGATATTTTTGTGCGTGAGTTGGTCTCAAACGCCTCTGATGCTTGCGATAAGTTGCGCTTTGAGGCGACCAATGATGACAGTCTTTATGAGGACGATGGCGAGTTAAAAATCCGTATCGATATTGATGAAGATGCTAAAACCATTACCTTTACCGATAATGGTATTGGTATGAACGAAGCCGATGCGATTGAGAACTTAGGCACGATTGCTAAATCTGGTACCAAAGCATTTTTAGACAAACTCTCTGAATCACAAAAACAAGACGGTCAATTAATCGGCCAGTTTGGCGTTGGTTTCTATTCAGGCTTTATCGTTGCAGATACAATCAGCGTTGAATCACGCAAAGCGGGCGAGACTGCGGATAAAGGCGTGCGCTGGGTATCAGATGGCACCGGTAGCTTTACCGTTGAGCCTATCACTAAAGCCACGCGCGGCACCGCCATTACTTTGCATCTAAAAGAAGAGTATGCGGCAGGCGAAGACAATTATTTAGACCGCGGCAAAATCAAGCGTTTGGTCAATAAATACTCAGACCATATCAGCTTGCCGATTCAGATGCGTAAAGAAGTTTGGCAAGAAGATGAGGTTGAGGAAGGAAGTGACACGCCTGCCAATGGACAAATGGTACTGACTGACGAATGGGAAACCATTAATAAAGCCAGCGCGCTTTGGACACGTTCAGCATCTGAAATTGAAGATGATGAGTATGTTGATTTTTATAAAAACATCACTTATGACATGGATGCGCCGCTGACATGGACGCACAACCGTGTTGAAGGACGCGTGCAATATACCCAGCTGCTTTATATCCCTAAAAAAGCGCCGGTAGATTTATATACGCGTGAGCAGCAGCACGGTCTAAAGCTCTACGTTAAACGCGTCTTTATCATGGATGAAGCTGAACAGTTATTGCCGATGTATCTGCGTTTTGTTAAAGGGGTCATCGATTCAGCAGACTTGCCACTTAACGTCAGCCGTGAAATCTTACAAGAATCGCGTGATGTAAAATCTATCCGTGATGGTAACGCGCGTCGTATTTTGACCTTGCTAGCAAGCCTTGCTAATAGCGAAGATGCCGATAAGCAAGAGAAATTCGCTCAGTTCTATAGCGAATTTGGCGATGTTATCAAAGAAGGTCTTGGCGAAGACATGGGCAATCAAGAGCGTATTGCCAAATTGCTGCGTTATGCCACTAGCACCAACGATAAGGTTGAGACCAGCTTTGAAGACTATAAAGCGCGCATGAAAGACGGTCAAAAAGCCATCTATTATCTAACGGCTGATAATTTGGCTGCTGCTAAAAATAGTCCTCAATTAGAGCTATTTAAGAAAAAAGGCATCGAAGTTATTTTGATGACCAGCCGTGTCGATGAATGGGCGATGAACTTCTTAACCTCATTTGATGAGACACCGCTACAAAATATCGCTAAGGGTGCGGTTGATTTGGGCGACTTGCAAGACGAAGCGGAAAAAGCTGAAGCGGAAAAAGCTGTGGAAGCCATGAAGCCTGTTGTTGATAAGTTAAAAGCGGCTCTAGGCGAGCGCGCCAAAGACGTTAAAGTGTCTACGCGTTTGGTCGATAGCCCAGCTTGTTTGGTGGTAGGTGAAGGCGAGCTGTCGCCACAAATGATTCAAATGTTAAAGCAAATGGGTCAAGATGTACCAGAAAGCAAACCAACGCTTGAGGTCAACCCTGATCACCCGCTGATTAAAAAGCTAGAGAGTAGCGAGCAGTCTGACGGCGATTTTGACAAGCTTGCGCAAGTGATTTTTGACCAAGCATTATTGGCGGATGGCGGTCAGTTAGATGATCCTGCTGCCTATCTAAAACGCGTCAATGAGCTATTGATGAGATAATGTTTAAGGTTTGATAGAAGGTTTTGGTAAAAAAGGAGGTCTTAATGCTAAGGCCTCCTTTTTTAATAGGTTTTTAGAGGAATCTTCAAGCGATTTTTACAAATCAGCCTTATGCTCTTGACCGACAATCCGTTACAATTGTGACAGATTAGCGCGCTAAACGATTTCGTTGCGCTTTTCGCGTCCTATACCCATTTTATCGTAAATCAGATATAAAATTGCTGCCAATAAGCTCTCTAAAAAACGTAGGTTAATTATATTAAACAGCCTATTAAACGTTGTGCGCAGCAAAATACATTATCATGGATTTGCGTTATTTCTCTCGACTGGCTAGAGGTCTAAGTCTTTGTCACTTGCGTCGTTAAAAACTGTCTCGCTTCAGCGCTTTTCGCTCAATTTCGCTGCCAATATTATTGCAACCTTATGGATGCTAGTAGGGTCAACGCGGGCGTTTTCTTGGGTAAAACCTACCTTTATCCAGTTTGCGGTCTTCGCCTTATTAGCACTGGGTAGTAATGTGCTTTTTTCGTGGTTGGCGGCAGAGAATGGTAGCGTCTTTAATGAGCAAGGGTTGGTCAGCTATTTAATTTGGCCGATGATTATTCTGTTGGGCGGCATTATTTTGGCACGCCGCGCCGGTAATCAAGCGCTGGTTTTTGTGCCTGTGGTGCTGTGGTTAGTCGCCGATACCTTATCTGCGCTACTGCAAAGCCTTGTGCAGTTTTTTGGCAGCTATGGCTGGCTACCAAGTTGGAGCTATTCACTTTTACCGATATTATTTTTAGTGCTGTTTTTATGGCAAACATTGGCGTTGTTATGGATTTTCTCTCGGCGCTTGCGGGTCCCTTGGTGGGAGCGCATTATTGTCATCATCGGGGCAGTGGCATTATTGACCATTTGGCAGCGCAATGTCGCTGACCAGCCGATATTTAAGCAAATCCCTGTTGAACCGGTACTAGAAGAGGCGGCCTTATACGAGCAGCCAAGATTGCTGCAGCAAGCCCTAGACCGCATTGACCCCAGTATACCGGGTAAAAGCGACTGGTATTTTATGGGCGTGGCAGGATTTTCAGATCAAAACGTCTTTCGCTCCGAGATTAATAAAGTCCGTGAGCTGTTCGATGTGCGCTTTGGTACCAGCGGGCATTCACTGGCATTAATAAATAATAATTACACGTGGTTGGATGAACCTATTGCGACTAAGACCAGTATCTTGCGCGGTTTAAAAACCATCGGTCAGCAGATGAATGCTGATGAAGATGTGTTATTTATGACCCTATCATCGCATGGCGATCAAGATTTTATTCATCTATCAAATCCGCCGCTAGCGATGGACAATTTGGACGCCACTTGGCTGCGTGAGGCATTAGATGCTTCCGGTATTCGCTGGCGTGTCATCGTGGTGTCCGCGTGCTATTCAGGCTCATTTATTGATGAATTGGCCTCTCCAACGACGGTGGTAATTACCGCCTCCGCTGCTGATAAGATGTCGTTTGGCTGTACCAATACCGCTGAGATGACCTATTTTGGCCAAGCATTCTTTGCCGAAAGTTTGCGTGAAAACACCAGCTTTTCTGATGCCTTTAAAGACGCCGCTTACCGCGTAAAAGAGCGTGAGCTTTATATGGGTTTTGAGCCATCAGAGCCGCAAATGGTCATTGGTAGCTTAATGGAAACCGCCTTGCCAGCATTTGAGCAAGCCTTGTTTGATAAAACACGGCCGTCGCTTGCTAGTATGGCCAATAGTACCAACGCTGATACTGCTGCAAATGTGCCGGTAAATATTGCTCCTGCTGCTATTGATTAAATATTCATTACTAAACACTAATTTCTCACTATTAACTATTAATCACGAATGACCGATTAACTCTCAACGCTTATTTTATCTTAGATACAAAGGATATTACTCATGAATAATGCTTATAACCATAGTTTTTCAGCCAGTAGCCAGTTGACCCAAAAAAGTGTCAATCGCTGTTTCGATGGAGAGCAGCATTACTACAGCCACGAGTCGACGTCGACCAAAACGCCGATGACGTTTAGTATTTATCTGCCAGATGAAGCGCTTGCCGGTCGCCGCTGTCCCGCGCTTTTATATCTCTCAGGCTTGACCTGTAATGCCGATAACGTCACTCATAAGGCGCATTTCCAACAAAAATGTAGTGAGCTTGGCATGATTTTTATTGCGCCTGATACGTCTCCTAGAAGCAGTGAAGGTCACGATGTACCAAACGATGAGCGTTATTTTGTCGGGCAGGGCGCAAGCTACTATGTTGATGCGACGCAAGCCCCGTGGTCAGAACATTTTAATATGCAAAGCTATATCGTTGATGAATTATACGATTTGCTGCGCTCTGAGTTTCCGATTGATAGTATTGGTATCACTGGGCACTCGATGGGCGGTCATGGCGCGTTATTGTTGGGCTTTAAGTTCCCAAGTAAGTTTGTCAGTGTCTCCGCCTTATCGCCTGTTTGCGCAGCCAGTGAATCAGCATGGGGGCAGGCCGCTTATACAGAATACTTTGGTGATGATAAATCATTATGGGCGCAAGCAGATGCTGCACAGCTGATTATGGAAGTTGGGCAGCAATACACCAATATTTTGGTCGATCAAGGGGGTGCTGATAACTTCTTAGCAGAAGGGCAACTGCAAACCTCTAAGCTCCAAGAAGCTTGTAATAAAGCGCAGCAGCCGTTGACATTGCGCTATCTTGCTAGTCACGACCACAGTTATTACTTTATTCAGACAGTGATTGATGACCATATTGAACATCACTGGCGTATGGCGCAGATGGGTTAAGCCGGTTAAATGATGACCGCCTATTAACTAAACGGATAGCCCGTTATATAACTTGACAGACAGTTACGCTGATTATTTAACCAAGCGCAGTTATTGGTATAAAATAGAGCTTGGTTGGATAATCAATGTGCTTAAAGGTAAGGTTTTATGATAAACAGTCTGACAGCGTCGGCAAATATGGGTGCTAATAATACAACGCAAAAAGCCGAATCATTGCTTACGGTTATGCAAGCTGATATGGCTGCTGCTATCAAAAATAAGCAGCAAGTCAAAAATAAGCAGCAAGTCAAAAATAAGCAGCAAGATAGTATTGCGCAAAAAAGCAATCTAAAGCCAGCTGCTAGTAACGACAAATCTTCTTCTGCAACTGCCGATAATGAGCTTGATGCCGTGCAACTATCACGGGTGATAGAGATGGCGTGGGAAGACAGGACGCCGTTTGAAGCGATAGAACATAGCTATGCTCTCGATGAGACAGCGGTCATCAAGTTGATGCGTCAAGAGCTAAAGCCGTCATCTTTTCGCTTATGGCGTCAGCGTGTCACCAACCGTGCAACTAAGCATCAAGCCAAGCGTCCGTTTGATGTCGGTCGCGCTTATTGCAAAACCCAATATAAGCTGCGCTAGTTATTTAGCTTTATTGATTTAATAGTCAGTCATTTAAAGCACGGGCTTTAAAACCAGTTATTTAAATGCGAACAATATGCATTAAGAACCTTTTTATTAAACTTTTAAACAAACCTCAATTAGGTAGCTCAATTATGATTAGCCCCTCTAAACCGTATCTAATCGCTCCTTCTATTTTATCTGCTGACTTTGCCAGACTGGGTCAAGAAGTAGAGCGTGTATTAGAATCAGGTGCGGATGTCATCCATTTTGACGTAATGGACAACCATTATGTACCCAATCTAACGTTTGGTAGCATGATATGTAAGGCGCTACGTGACTATGGTATTGAGGCGCCCATCGATGTCCACCTGATGGTGTCGCCAGTCGATAGTATGATTGAGCAGTTTTTAGAGGCGGGTGCGAGTGTTATCACCTTTCATCCAGAAGCCAGCGCCCATATTGACCGCTCTTTGCAGCTCATCAAAGATGGTGGGGCTGAATGTGGCTTGGTGTTAAATCCAGCGACGCCGCTACATTATTTAGATTATGTCATGGATAAAGTTGATCAAATCTTACTCATGAGTGTGAATCCTGGTTATGGTGGTCAGTCATTTATCGAAGGCACTTTAGATAAAGTCCGCCAAGTTCGTCAACGTATCATTACCAGTGGTCGCGACATCAGATTAGAAGTAGATGGCGGCATCAAAGCCAGTAATATCCGTGCGATTGCCGAAGCAGGCGCGGATATGTTTGTCGCCGGTTCCGCTATCTTTAACCAAGAAGATTATAAAGCGGCTATCGATGCCATGCGCGCAGAGTTGGCCTTGGCAAATGGCTACTAATCACCCTTTGTAGCCATCAGAATGAATGATAACTATAAAGTGATAATCATAGAACCATGACCAATAACAAGTCATACAAAGGTGAAATATGGATAAGCAAAAGCCCGTTAACGCCCCAGTACCGCCTCAATCTGTCAAAGAGCCTGAGTCAAAGCAAGCTAGCTTGTCATCACCTAGCTTAGTGCCCAAAGGTATTACCATTGGCATGGCGGCGTTCGCCTTGATATTAAGTCTTGCCGGTTACGGCTTTCGCTTGCTGATTGGTGAGGATGTTGGAGAGGTGTTACGCCATGCGGCGGTGATAGTACCTGCCTTTATGATTGGTATTCCGCTGTTTTTCTGGGTAGGTTCGCGCATTTTAAATAAGGTTAAAGGTTTACATATAGCGAGCTGGAATGCCATTAGTTTGGGCTATTTAACCTCTTGTATATCGATCCTTTGGCTAATGGGTACTTATAGCTAATATAAGTGCCTCATAATACTGATATTTTTATGATTTAAAACTTTGCCTTTATTATATTTATCGATTTCTACTCATTAATAAGTCGCGCTTTATGACGTGACTGGACACTTGCTAGTATGACCACCTCTTCTAAGAAAATCACTGATATCATTTTCCCAAAAGACCTTCCAAACGGTTTATTTATTGCGCTAATTATAGCCTGTTTGCTATTAGGTTTATCCTACCTGCGTCACGGTACAGGGCTACAAGGCTGGCTACACGTCTTTGAAAATTGGCTGCTCATGCTGCTGATAATACCGACCGCTACCGCCACCGTTGCTTTACCATTTAAATACCGTGACCCTACGCTTGAGCTTAAGCTGACCTATTATCTTGGTATGTTCGTCGCCTTCTTATTTACCTTGGCAAAATTGCGCTATTGGCGTTAAGCATCAGTTTTTGGCGCATGAGCACCGATAAAGGCACGGATAAAAGGCGTTTATGCAAAAGACTTGGACGTCAGCCCTTGAATTGTAGGCGTAAAGCGTCCATTGTATGAGTAAGATAGTTTTGCCCGCATGACTGTAAGACGAGCGCTTTAATGAATAACATGACCGCATTTTTACAGGTGTAAAACGGGATAATAAGGAAAAAATGAATGCCATACGATATTGATAATGACATAGAAGTAGATAGTGATAATAGCGATCAGTTTGCAGGATTCGCCAAAGAAACCACGCTTGAGCTGGTAGAAGCAGATGATGGTCGCTTACTATTACGTGACGCTGAACAAGATGAAGCGCCACTCATGACCATTGATTTTTCTGAAAAGCTCAAAGAAATACTTGGCAGTGATACGCAAGCGATTGGTCAGCATATGATTCATGCTGCGATTCAAGTAATTATGCAAAAGCAGATGAGCCAGTGGCATGCCCATGTCTATGATAAAGAGCCAACGCACTATAGTTAATGAATCACTGGTTAAAACGAATAAATGGTCAAAAAATTGGCAATAAAAAAGGGTTTATCATTTGATAAACCCTTTTTTTGTTCAAATAATTTATTTATAGAAGGTATTTCTAAAAAATACATTTTATAAAAAATAACAATTATTTGATTTTAGCTTCTTTAAAGATCACATGCTGGCGTACTTTTGGATCAAACTTTTTGATTTCCATTTTGCCAGGCATAGTGCGCTTGTTTTTGGTAGTGGTATAGTAATACCCAGTACCAGCGGTTGATACTAACTTAATTTTATCTCTCATGATAGCTTTCCTGTAAATGAGGGGTCTTCAAACGATGGGTACGGGTCTAAATGATTAAGTCGCTAACGATGTCGGCTTTATCAGCCAATCAATCGCTAGCGTCAGAGCAGTCCAAATAGCGACAATCATCGCTAAGATAGACTGCCAGTTTTTACTTAAACTTTTTGACCTTGTGCGCGTAGATCCGCTAACACTTTGTCGATACCAAGTTTGTCGATAGTGCGCATACCTTTGGTAGACACACGTAGACGTACAAAACGATTTTCAGACTCTACCCAAAAACGATGGTTATGAAGGTTTGGTAGAAAGCGACGACGGGTTTTGTTGTTTGCGTGCGAAACATTATTACCCACCATAGGGCGCTTTCCAGTCACTTGGCAAACTCTAGACATGGCGAACTCCTAATCTATGAGGTATGAGGGATTCTCATACCAGTCTGGGCAAGTTGCACGTTTTTGCGGCATGGACACAGCAAGCGGCAGCTTTGCACCAAACAAAACTATTATGAAGGTTGAGCTGATATTACTGTCATCTAAAGGCAAATAACAGGCAAACCAATTCAGAAAATTTTAAAGCCGACATTTATACCATAAAAGTTAAGAATACTCAAATATTTTTATAATAATCGCCGCTTTAAACGATAGCTATTATACCCTGAATTGCGCGCGCTATGTGATTGATTATTTAATAGTAAAGATTCATTTTTTAGTTGTAAGTTATGACAAAAGTCAGTAAAGTTGCGGTTATATATTTAATACAATCTGTTAATACAATCTGTTAATACAATCTGTTAATACAATCTGTTAATACAACTGTTATTATTGTAAGTTCATGTATCATTACTCATCAAATATGAAGCCATGTAATGATTATGTATATTTACTCAAACACATTGCGTTCGCCGCGAAGTTCAAAAATGTCATATAGCTCACTACCTCTTACCTCTAAGTTATTCCAACTTACCTTTTTGACTTGTGCATTAGCCTTGGCGGGTTGTGGTGGTGGGGATACGGTAGATTCTATCGCTCCAGAACCTGATACTGGTAATAACGGAGGTTCTGATAACTCTACTACTCAAGCATCAGGTATATATATCATCTGAAAAATCACAACTGTTAACAGGTAAAGACAAAACTACTATCAACATTAGAGTAACAGATAAAAACGGAGGCATTGTTAGTAACGTACCTGTCAGTATCAATGTTTCTAATGCTGCTATGTATGGTTTGGCATTAGATGCTCCTTCTAATCAAATTACTGATGAAAAAGGTCTTATAACAGTAGATTTATTGCAAGGGACTAAAGGAATTGACTCTCAGTTAGATCATGAAAGTCTATTGACGGTTACTGCTAATAGTTTAGAAGGTGTTATTAAGCAAACCCTGCCGATTATAGTATCAGGTACAAGTGCAAATAACGTCCTATCTTCTAAAAACACAGTAAATGCTGGAGAAAACTTTAGCCTATCTGGACAAATTGTAGATGGTGTAGGAAATCCGGTAGCTAATGCAGATGTTGTTTTATATAGTAATGATAAGCAGGCAGGTATTGGAAGATTAGATAATAATGGTAATTTTCTGTTTGATTTGAATTCTTCTACTTTAGAGGCATTAAATAATAACTTTCTATTTAGTATTGAAGTTAAAGGGATAGAGATTAATCAACGCATTCCAGATATATTGACAGTGGTTTCTACTGATAGTGCGAGTATTAGTTTTTCAAAGACTCCTGATATTATAGTTGGAGCGAAGCAAAAAATAACCTTGAATACTCCAAAGGCTAAGAATGGAGATGTTGTTTATATATCAACTAATAAAGGTGAGATTTTAAGTAATACGAGTGAAACTCAGGGTAGCTCACGTCGTGCCTTAAATGTTATGAATGGTAAGGTGGATTTTTATATCGATTCTAATGTACCTGGTAAAGCTATTTTGAGAGCAGAATATGGCAATGAATCTAGAGAAACTATATTAAGCTTTGTTTCGATTAACCCAACAAAGCTGTTATTACAAACTGAACGTGCTGTTATAAGTGTAGGTGGCTCTACACCAGTAATTGCTCGTGTATTAGATAAAGATGATGCACCCGTAAAGAATGCAATCGTGCAATTTACTACGATTAGAGATTCATCAGGTGGCAGTTTAGGTCAAGGTGTTGCTTATACTGATGATAGTGGAGTAGCTACAGTGATTTACAATGCGGGTTCAAACCCGACTAGTACAAACGGTGTAGATATAAAAGCTCAAGTACAGTCTGTTAAATTGCCCAACAACCAAGAAAAGTCAGTTAATCCAATTCAAGCTACATCAGCAATAACAGTTCAAACAAAATCAACTTATATAAGTTTTGCTTTTGCAGATAAAGTATCTAGTGATGAGAGTAAGATTTACTATTTCCGCAGAGGATCAGCCAGCGTTCTCAATAGTTCTGGCAAACCGGCTATAAATCAGCAGGTTTCTATTAATTTAACTCCAGATAGCTATCTAAAAGGATTCTTTAAAATTAATATGGTTGAGGGTACTCCTACCGAATCTTTCAACTCAGTGGTTTGTGAAAATGAAGATAAGAATAATAATGGTATTTTAGATCTAGGTGAAGATTTCAACAATAATAAACAATTAGATCCTATAAATGTAGCAGCTGTACTTACTGAAAACGGCCAAGAAGTAGGATCTGGAAAAAACTTCAATTTTATTACAGACGACAATGGAAGAGTAGATTTTTCAATACGATATCCAAAACAGTATGCAAACTGGTATAGAGCTAAAGTCACTGTCAATACTCGAGTAGATGGAAGCGAATCGCAGCAATCAAGAGTAATCGACTTTCCAGCTTTAGTTGATGACATTGATATTAGTATACCGATACGACCAAATACTAATAGTCCATTCGGTACTAATCTAAACTGTTCTAGCGCTAAATAATATAAAGAATTATACAAAAACCCCCAACCCTCGCGTTGGGGGTTTTTGTATTCATAATCTCAATAATTAAATACAAGCAACTCAATCAGCAAAGTTTTGCAAAAGCGATTAGAATAGTCGGTTTCCTATGCTGCTATGCATATTCAAAGTAAGCAGCACGTTTCATTTTTAATTGGGCGCATTATGTCAGACAATACCACGACTGCTACAGCAAGCATAAAGTCGAGCAAAAATTCTCAAAACTCACCGGTTGCGGCTGCTATTGATACTGCGACGCTATTGATTAAATGCCGCGATCAAGCGGGCATCGTACAAGCCGTATCTGAGTTTATTCATCGTTATGGCGGCAATATTATCACTCTCGATCAGTATTCAACTGCGCATGAGGGCGGGCAATATTTTATGCGTTTGGAGTTTGCTTTAGCAGGCTTGAGCGAAATTATGGATAACTTTGAAGCCAGCTTCGGTCATACGGTGGCTAAGCGCCATAATATGGCGTGGCGCTTGCATAACAATGCGATTAAAACCAAGGTTGGCATTTTAGTATCAAAGTTCGACCATGCCTTGTTAGATTTACTGTGGCGGCATCAGCGCGGCTTGCTCGATTGCGAGATTACGTCTGTCGTTAGTAACCATGAAGATTTGCGCCAAGCGGTAGAAAACTTTGGCATAACCTTTCATTATGTGCCAGTCACTAAGGATAACAAAGCCGAGGCTGAAGAGCGGATTCATACCTTGATGGCAGGCAATGATTTGTTGGTATTAGCGCGTTATATGCAGATTTTATCATCTGATTTTGTTAAACGTTGGCCGATGCAAGTTATCAATATTCATCACTCGTTTCTGCCCGCCTTTGTCGGTGCGGATCCTTATCGTCAGGCTTATGAGAAAGGCGTCAAGCTTATCGGAGCGACCGCGCACTATGTTACAGCCGAGCTTGATCAAGGGCCTATCATTGAGCAAGACGTGCATCGTGTCACTCACCGTCAAGGGGTGACAGAGTTACGTGCGATTGGCCGTGATATCGAGCGCAATGTCTTAGCGCGCGCGGTGAATTGGCATGTGCAAAACCGCGTGATTGTGGCGGGTAATAAGACCGTGGTTTTTAATTAGCTTTATGTTAAAACGGTTTTAAACCGAAATAAGAGCGCAAAAAAAGGCCGCCAGTATTAGTATTTAATACTGGCGGCCTTTTTTTCATTAGAATGCTGCTGCAAAATTGAATTTATAACAGCATCTCTAACACAAACTTGCTACCGACAAAGCCAATTGCTAATAGAATAAACGCATAAATGGTCATATTAGCAGCGCGTTTGCCACGCCATCCTGCACGCCAGTTACCCAATAATAATGCGCCAAATAGCAGCCACGATAGGACGCTAAATACCGTTTTATGGGCAAGGTGCTGTGCCAACAAGTCTTCTACATAAACAAAGCCAATTCCTAGCGCGATACTGAGCAAGACAAAGCCGACCAATAGCATGTCGAACAATAGACTTTCCATGCTCTGCAAAGACGGCAGTTTATTCACCCAAAAGCGATGAATCGATTGGTGTTTCAGCTCGCGTATTTGCAAGCGTAAAAATAGCGCTTGCAGCGCCGCCATCAGCAGCACACAATAGGCGGCAAGCGATAGTAGGATATGCGCTTCAAGCCCGACACTGATATCCGTGATGGGACGATAAGGCGCGCGGCCGATATAACCGACAATCATCCCGACCAATGCCGTCGGTGCTGCTAAAATACCAAGACTAACGATAGGGCGGTATAAGCTAAAAATAACATAGAAAAATAAGAAAAATAAACTGATCAGGCTAATGATGTTAAATAGATTGAAATTTAGCCCGTATAGCGTGACCACATGCGGATAAAGTAATGCTGCATGTGCCAGCATACCGACAACCAATAAACCTAAGCTCACGCCTTTGTGGATAGGTTTGTCCTGAATCAGCGCCCAACCAATGTAGATGCTGACCAAAATATAAACCATGCCAGCCAGTAAAAATGCAAGTTGCAAGATAAAAAACCTCATCTCATGATGAGCGCAAAATCGCCGCTCAATTGAATGCTAAAATGGTATTATCAGAATGATTAGAATAATCATCCAATTTATCATAAAATGGCAAGCAATTGAGCGCCATCTTACGGATTGATTATAAGCACTTGTAGGACAGTAGCGCTAAAATTTAGCATTTATTAGCTATAAAATTAAATAGTCAGCTTTATTTAACCCTACATTTGAAAACTGTCATTTGCAAAACGACTATAAGCTTTGCAGCGCCTTAATGCTATAGTATTGATACTGTGCTGCTTTTTATAATGATTTTTATAAAAACGCCACCTCATATGCTATAGCACATCTGAATAAGAGTTATCAGCAAGCAACGCTGAACCAAGTTTAACGACGTATTGTTGTCATAGTAGCTTTTGCCAAGAATTGCTTTTACCAAGAATTGCTTTTACCAAGAATTGCTTTTATCAAGAATTGTTTTCACTAAGAATTGTTTTCACTAAGAATTATTTTAATTGAGAGTCATTTATGTTTGATACCTTAACAGAACGCTTATCGTCGAGCCTGCGTAATATCGTCGGCACTGGGCAGTTGACCGAAGATAATATTAAAGACACCTTGCGCGAAGTGCGTATGGCGCTGTTAGAAGCCGACGTCGCGCTACCGGTCACCCGTGATTTTGTGAAGCGGGTAAAAGAGCAAGCGCTTGGTGCGGAAGTGCTGAAAGAATTGGCGCCAGGACAAGCATTCGTTAAAATCGTCCACGATGAGCTGACCGAAATGATGGGCAGCGCCAATCAGCAGCTTGAGATGACTGGTAAACCGCCGGTTGTTTATTTATTAGCGGGTTTGCAAGGTGCGGGTAAAACCACCACGGCTGGTAAATTGGCGAAATTCTTACAAGAGCGTCATAAGAAAAAGGTGATGCTAGTTTCTGCTGACGTTTACCGCCCAGCGGCGATTGCCCAGCTTGAGCAAGTGGCAGGGCAGGTAAATGCCAAGTTCGTCAATTCAACTAGCGACGAAAACCCAATTGATATCGCGCTACGTGCTATCGAAGAAGCTAAAATTCAGTATCAAGATATTTTGATTATTGATACCGCCGGTCGTCTGGCTATCGACGAAGCCATGATGGAGGAAATCAAAGCGTTAACTGCGGCGGTCAATCCATCTGAGACGCTATTTGTCGTTGATGCGATGACCGGTCAAGATGCGGCCAATACCGCCAAAGCCTTTAACGATGCGCTGCCATTAACGGGCGTTATTTTAACCAAGACTGACGGTGATGCTCGCGGCGGCGCGGCATTGTCTGTACGTGCGATTACCGGTAAACCTATTAAGTTTTTAGGTCGCGGTGAAAAACTAGACGCGCTAGAGCTGTTCCATCCTGAACGTATCGCTCAGCGTATCCTTGGTATGGGTGACGTCTTAAGTTTAGTTGAAGAAGTCGAGCAAAAGATCGACCGTGATAAAGCCGAAAAAATGGCGAAAAAGATGCAAAAGGGCGGCGAGTTCGACCTTGAGGATCTATTGACTCAGTTTCAGCAAATGAAAAGCATGGGCGGCATGGCAGGCTTTTTAGATAAAATGCCAGGTATGGGCGGCTCTGATATGCAAAAAGCCGTCGAAGAAGCCAAGCCCGAAGAAAAAGTACGTGAGATGGAAGCCTTGATTAATTCAATGACCCCATTTGAACGTAAAAACCCAGATAAAATTAACCCAAGCCGTAAGCGCCGTATTGCAGCAGGTTCTGGTCGTGAGATTCAAGACGTCAATCGCTTGCTCAAGCAGCATAAGCAAATGGCAAAAATGATGAAGATGATTTCTAAGCCAGAAGGCATCAGTAAAATGATGAAATCGATGCAAGGATTGATGGGCGGTGGCGGTGGCGCTGGAGCAGGCGGCGGTGGTCCATTATTCGGCGGTGGCGGTCAGCAAGGTGGTGTTAAAGACGTGAGCCCACAGCAAATGGCAAAGCAGATGGGACTTGATCCAAATAACATGCCAAGCACTGAAGAGATGCAAAAACAGATGCAAGAGCTGCAAAATCAAGGCCCAAAAAAATTTAAAACACGCTTTTAAATAATGGCTGACTGTATTAGCAGTCACTATTAGCAAGTGCTTTTAACAAAAACCTCAAATCTATATAGGTTTTGAGGTTTTTTTAGGTCTCTCTTATTTAGACAACTTCTCATTAATAAAGTAGAAAAAAGGTAGAAATTAATAAAATTCGCCTATCCTAAATGCTATGATAGGCGCTGTTTCATGATGCCAAGCGAATAAGCCGAGGTGATGATGTTTTTAGCAATGGATACCGTATTTGATCAGTGTTCGATCGCAATTTTAGATGCCAATGGGCAAGTGCTGTCGAGCCATACTGAAACGGGTAAACGCCAGCAGACCCAGCAAATCTTGCCGATGATTGATGCGGCATTGTCCGAGGCTAATCTGCGTCTTGCTGATATAAAAGCATTGATATTCAACCGCGGCCCCGGTGCATTTAGTGGTATACGAATCAATACGGCAGTGGTGCAAGCGCTATCTGTCGCACATGACATTCCTTGTGTGGGTGTCTCAAGCCTACAAGCCATTGCCCAATGTGCGTATAAAAAGTATGGTTTAGCCCAAGTTTATAGCGCGCTTGATGCGCGTATGCAGCAGGTATATTTTGGCCAATACTCAATTTTAGGCGATGTAGCAGACAATTCTATCATGCAGCCAGTGTTGGCTCATGATAGCGATAGCACCGAGCAGCTGCTGGATTATGATAGCCAAACAGAGCTAGATATTCCTATCGTCGGCAATGGCGCGCTGCTATTAAAAGCATATGATGGACAAGTATGCCATGAAGATGTCTGGCCAGACGCGGTGGTAATTGGGCAATTGGGCATTACCCAATTCATGAATGTTGGTGGTACCGATGCCGCCAATGCGTTACCAAGATACCTGCGCAACCAAGCATGGAAAACACTGAAAGAGCAAGGTAAGGCGTAGTTTTTGCTTTATACCATAAAATATCGTTAATCACTAAATACCTAGCATCACAAAAATACAAACGATTATAAATGCAACGATCATATAGGACAGCCGATAGCGCTGTCTTTTTAGGGAAGCAACTGTGGATATACTGTTATTAATCCAAGCGGTCATCATGGGTATCGTTGAAGGTATCACTGAATTTTTACCCATCTCTAGTACGGGGTATTTGATTTTATCCGCGGATTTGATGGGCTTTTGGACCAAAGAAAAGGTTGATTTGTTTGTGGTGGTAGTCCAGCTTGGCGCTATCTTAGCAGTCATTTATGATTACTGGGGCAGACTATGGCAAGCGCTCTTGGGGCTGCTGACCGGTAAAGCGGACGGCATGAGTAATCCAAGACAGTTGGGTTTAAGCTTAATTGTCGCGACCATTCCGGTGATGATTGTTGGTTTTACCTTTGCTGATGAGATTAAGACGTATTTGTTTAACCCTATCGTCGTGGCAATTATGCTAATTGTTGGCGGCTTGTTGATATTTTATGTAGAAAATCGCCCTAAAACGATTATCGCGCAAGAAGCAGAAGACGTCAGCCTAAAAACGGCATTGATGATTGGTTTGATGCAGTGTCTGGCCTTAATACCAGGAACATCACGCTCAGGTGCCACTATTATTGGCGCACTGTGGCTTGGCGTATCGCGTAAGGCTTCAGCGGAGTTTTCCTTCTTTTTAGGTATTCCAGTCATTGTCGGTGCGGCATTATTAGATTTGCTGAAACATGGTGATGTATTGACCAGTAGTGAAGATTGGTTAGTGTTAGGTATTGGCACCGTGGTGTCGTTTATCGTGGCCTTACTTTGTATTCGTCTATTGGTTGCTTGGGTTAGCCGTCGCGACTTTAAAATATTTGCATGGCTACGCATTGTGACGGGCGTCATCGTATTGGTCGCCGCTTGGGGCTTTGGCTACCAGATGGCAGGCTAAGATTTATAGTGGAATAGTTTTTGATGCTAATACCCGTACTTTTAACTACTAGAAAGGAATGGCAGTTAATATGACCACTGCGAAGCAAATACCGACCGCTCATATTAACTGCCAGCTATTTTATGTTAGCGAGGCGCAGGCAGGTCAAGTCGAGAACTTGAAGATGCTTATAGCTGAGCATGCGTTACCCATCATTTTAGATATTGAGCTGTTTCCCGAAAAGCTCAATCAAAAACGTCGCCAGCAATTAAGCGAAACCTCTACTCAACCTATTCTTTTTTTAGATGAGAAAAACAAACTTTCATGGCTGAGTGATGGTCTCAGTGTCGCACCTGAATGGGATAAGCTACAACGGCGGGTGGTGAGTGCAGGGCGTAAGTCTGAGTTATTATTACAAGCTGCTAAAATTACATCGGATAGTACAGTCATTGATGCGACGGCAGGCTTTGGGCATGACAGTTTGATATTGGCCAGTACTGGTACTCAAGTTACCATGCTCGAGCAGCAGCCCTTGATGGCGTTATTGTTGTTAGCTGAACAGCAGCGTATGAGCGCGCTGCCAAACTGGCAAAAGCTGATGAGCCGTTTGCAGATCATTAATATCGATGCGCTTAGTTATTTTGCAATGCTACAAGCTAATGCGATAGATGATATTAAAGAAAATGATGCGAAAGTAGTTGATGTAATATATCTGGATCCTATGTTTCCAGAAGACAGCTATCAAGATAGCAAAACGGGTAAAGGCGCAAAAGTTGGTAAGCATATGCAAGCCTTGCACCAATTGGCTCGCCCGCCAACTTCAGAAGAAGAGTCGCAATTGCTACAAAGTGCGCAAGCAGTCGTCAGTCAACATGCTCAAAGACAAGGCCGCGTAGTCGTCAAACGTCCGCAGCTTGCGCCGTTACTTGCAAATCAACAACCAAGTGAAAGCTGGCATAATGAAGCGGTACGTTTTGATGGTTATTTTGTTTGATGGCTATTATTTATGATAATGAATGGACTCAGTGAATCAGTTTGAGTGTTTAGAATTAGTGAATTTAGGAGCAGGGAATGTCAACGCTAATCATATGGATGATGGGTGCAGGTTTATTATTAATCAATATTATCTTACGTACGCGGATATTAAGACTGGAAGCGCGTCTCAAAGAATTGAGCCGTCCTGAAGATTATTTAGCGTTTTTACGTCAGCAAGCCGCACAAAAAGATAAAGTCCCTGCGATTAAAGCTTTACGCAAACAATATCCTGAGCTGTCGCTCATCGAGGCCAACAAATTGTGGCAACAAATACAATAGCTCGCCAATGTAATAATAAGCAATCTAATAGCACTGCATCTAAGAGCTGCCGAAAAAGTAGGCAAACACGCACAAAAAACCTTCTATTAATGATAATAAAAAACCATGACATTTAACGACAAACTACAAGCCTACCTGCAATTAACGCGCTTTGATAAACCCGTAGGTATAGAACTATTACTCTGGCCAACGCTTTGGGGTGTAATGCTGGCGGCGATGGGTCAGGCGCAGCAGCAAGGGGCAACGGCAGGTTTGCCGAGTCTAAAGGTATTTGTACTTTTTGCGCTGGGCGCGATTTTTATGCGGGCGGCAGGCTGTGCAATCAATGACTTTGCTGACCGTAAGGTCGATGGTCATGTCAGCCGCACTAAAGGCCGTCCATTAGCCGATGGGCGCTTATCTGCTAAAGAAGCCATTGCTGCTTTTTTAGTATTGGTATTACTTAGTGCCAGTTTGCTGTTCTTTTTACCTATTGCTGTTTTCTACTGGTCGCTCGGCGCCGTTGTATTGGCGTTTGTTTATCCATTTATGAAGCGCTATACCCATTTGCCGCAAGTGTTTTTGGCAGCAGCGTTTGGTTGGGCGATACCGATGGCCTATGTCGCGATACAAGGCGCGCCTGATATCTGGTGTTGGCTATTGTTTATCGCTTATATGTGCTGGACAGTGGCTTATGATACCCAGTACGCCATGGCTGACCGTGAGGATGATTTAAAAATTGGCGTCAAATCAACAGCGATATTATTTGGTCGCTACGATGTGATTATCATCTCGCTGCTACAAACTGTATTTTTACTTATTATGGGTGCGGTTATGTGGCATTACTTTGCGCCAACCAGTGTAGGTGTGATACCAGTATTTGGTTTGGCGTTAGTGGCGATGATGTTTGCCAAGCAAAACAGCGCTTGTGCCAGTCGTCAAGCTTTGGCATGTTTTCAGGCGTTTTTGGCCAATATATGGGTAGGACGTTACGTCTTTGCTCTTATCGCAATCGCTTGCCTATGGACGACTTTTAATGGATAACTTTAAGAAGCTCTCAAAGTCAAAAGCGAAAAAGGGTGTTGCTATTAATGCGCCTGTCATTGATTATCAGGCAAAGCTTGCTGAGCATGGGTTAACGCGTGAGCAGGTTATCGCGACCGAGCGTAAACTGGCTAAGTTTGCCAATACCATGGATTCGCTCGTACGTGTGCCCTTTACCAAGCAAGGCATGGGTGCTGATGCGGCGCTTTCGACCATTCCGCTGGCGGGTGATTTGGCAGGATTGGCGTTGACCAGCTATGCCTTTATATTAGGTCGGCAGTTGGGCGTCCCTGCGCATAAAATGACCCCTGCTGTTAGATTGGCGCTGATTGATATGGTGGTTGGCATCGTACCGGGTATAGGTACAGTGCTCGATATTTTTATTCGCCCTAGTCGCAAAACATTGAGCATCGTGCACGAGCATCTACATGATGAGTACGGCATCACCGAAACCATGCATATGGATCGACCATTTTTGCATCAATCATTGGAAGATAAGCAGCAGCAAAGCCGCTTTGCGTTCTTTTGGCGCAACCCTGTCGTTGCTTGGTTATATCTGCACATTCCTGACCTATTGGGATTAATCGTTATTGTGGTTATCGGCTGGGGCTTATGGGCGATGATGAGCTGGTTGGTCAGTCTGTTTAGCAAGACCACTGGTTTTGTCTAAAGGTAAAGTAGAGCAAAAAGGCGGCAAATATTATAAATATTTGCAGCCTTTTTATTGCGGGTTTTATTGTCTTTAACAGATTCTAAGCCAAGTTTTTATTGATAACATTATTCGGTGATGACTTCTGCTTCTACACTAATGGCCTCAAAGCTTGTTGTTTTATTGTTTTGAATAAGATCAATGCTGCTACCACCGCCATGACTGACCAGCTGAATACTGCCATCGTTTGAGCGATAAGTAGGGTTATTGCCTTGGCCCTCTGGTGCACTCAAGGTCATTTTTGGTTTGCCCGGCAGGGTAACGATAGCGTTAAGCACGCCTTTTTCTGAGGTTTCAAAGATGACAAACAACGTCTCACCGCTGGCGCTGCGATAATTAACATCAGTGATTTGCGCGCCTTTGATGGCTTGTTCTGGATTGGGCGCTATCGCGGCATTATTTGCTGAGGTGTCCGCTGAGTTAAGCTCATTTTCTAATTCAGTTAAGCTTGTATCTGCTTCTGCATTAACAGCAGACTTAGCAGTATCTTCATCAGCAACTTTCGGTGCATTAATATTAGAGCTTACTGGCGTCGTTTGGGTGGTTGTGTCAACAGCAGTCTCTTCGGCGGTTTCAGGTTCGGGCGTCTTTTGGCAAGCACTGAGTAGTGATAGGCTTAAGAACGCAATAGAAATTGCTTTAAAGGATGGTTTTGATGTTACCAAGGTAAAAATATCGGTTTTCATAATAGACAGCTATCCATTTATAATGGTTATTTAAGTATTTTAAATTTCAAGGTTAGTCTAGCATTATTCTTCAAGTCGGCTTCTATACTGTTATAAATACATGCCCTAGCGTAAAGTTAAATTATTACCTTTTACGCTTTATGCAATCGCGCCCGATTGGGTGATAATCGCGCTAAGGTAACGGCAGATAAAGGCGCAAAGCAGCCTAACATCATATCTGCTAATGCTTCGGCGCATATCGGTGCTAGTGCATAACCTTTTGCTCCCATCGCGGAGAGCGTCCAAATGCGGCGGCTTTGCGCAAGTCGTCCGACCAAGGGATGATAGTCAATCGTTTGCGTGCGCACACCGGCACGCGCTTGCCATGCGCCAGTATCGTTTGGCAAGACATTGCTTAATTCAGGAATATCCTCAAGCAATTTGTCATAATTCTGCTGATTTTCTTCACCACGGATATCAATGCTGGCGTCAGCATCTACAAAGCTGGCACCCAGTAAAAACTGCGGCTGATTGTCGCTAATATTATTCACTTCGGCATCACCGATTTGCCCGATAAAGGGCGCGCAATAACCACTATATTTGAGCGGTAATTTAGGCAGACCAGCGACCTGCTCAGCAGTGGGCGTAAACCAAGATAACTGCCCGCGAATGGTACGGCATTCAACGATACGTTTATCTAGTTGATGGCTTTCATAGGCGGCGCAAATAACGACATTGTCAGCGCAGATAGTAATAGAGCTTTGATTATTATCACTGCCACTTTCTTTATCACCAGTCACCGTAACTTTATCTGCAGTCTCTTTGATATCGGTAACGCTAAGCTGCTGATAACCGATATTTGGGTGTTTAAGGATGACGGTTTTTAGCGCTTGTGGATTGACCAAACCAGATTGTGGTAAATATAAATTGTCCGCTAAGTCTTTAGCTTTTAAGCCGCTTAACCGCAGTGCTTCTGCAGTCGTAATCGTAGTTGCCATCTCATTGGGATAATCGGCAATTTGCGCCGTGCCAATATTGGTTTTTATCAGCAAATCTAACGTACCTGTTTGTTCAAGTATGAGCGGCGTTTGCTGCAGCTCTGCTTGCTGATTAAAATAACGATATAGCCTGCCGCTATAGAGATAACCAATAGAGTGCAGGTGCTCATAAACATGATGAATGGGTGTCATGTTCGGCGCGAGGAGGGCGCGTGGATTGCCAGAGGCGCCAGCAAGCGGCGCGACTTTATCTATGATGGTCACTGTCATACCGCGATTAGCCAGTGTCCAAGCGGTGAGTAGTCCCGCAACGCCTGCGCCAATCACCACTGTATGGCTGAGAGGGTTTGGCAAAACGGAGAGATTATTATCGTCGTTTAGTACTAAAGAATCAGTGTTGTCACCCATAACTGCCGTCAGCATTTCACGCTTGCGCCCAAAACCTTTTACCTTTTTAATGCTAAAGCCATGCGCTTGCAACCCACGTTTGACGATACCAGCACAGCTATAAGTAGCGGCAGTCGTGCCAGTACGAGATAAGCGCTGCATCTGGGTAAATATCGACTCTGCCCACAAGGTCTCATTACAAGAAGGTGCGAAACCATCTAGAAACCAAGCATCAACGTAAGGGCGCTTGATAGCGGTCTCAGTATCTAAGCTTGCCAAACTATCGCCCGCATCGCCTAACCAAATATCAAGCGTGATATTATCGTCAATAAAATTTAGTCGATGACAGCCTGCAATCAGCGGTGGGTAGTTGGCTAAAAGTTGCTCAATCAATTTAGCAAGTTCGGGGGCGCGCTGTGCCCATAAAGCGAGTATCTGCGTTAAGTCGTTAAGCGGAATGGGATATTTTTCAGTGGTGATAAAGTGTAAGCGCGCGCTTGTTAAATGCGGCTTTTTAGCACGAAGCTCACGCCAAAGCTGCCATGTCGCCAAAAAATTCAAGCCCGTACCAAAGCCCAATTCAGCAACAGTAAAGCATTGCTTGTCGGTAAGGTTTGCTAGGCGCTCGGGTAATTGATTATGGGCTAAAAATACATGGCGTGATTCTGCCAAGCCATCAGCGTGCGAGAAATAGACATCGCCAAACTCCCCTGATACTGGCACTTGATTGCCAGCATCATCGGTTTGCCATCCAATCTTAGCAGGGGTAATTACGTTCAGCGGTGCGGGGTTTTTAGGGAGTTTGGTGGCTTTATAAGATTTATGCGCGGCGGAAGAGGTAGGCTTAGATATAGCTGATTTAGACTGAGGTTTAGACACAAATTTGGACATAAAGCATCACATTTATAAAGGATTTACTACCAGCGTTCACGGCGAACAAACACCAACCACGAAATAAAAATCCCAACCAACAAGCTAATCAACACCGTAAATGCGCCATATAAAAACAATTGACCTTTGCTTTCATAAACCAAAACGTTCACTTGCGTTTGTAAGTCGTTGACTTGACGCTGAAGCTGGGCATTACGGCTAAGCAATTCTTGATTGGCTTCAGAGAGCGCTTTATTAGACGGTTGTAGCTGCGCGGCTAAGGTATCGTTAATATTGGTTGTAGGCTGAGCACTCGCAGTTGGGTTCGGTGCTATAGTAGACACCGTATTTGAGGCAGTATTTGGTAGCACTAGTTGACTAACAGTATTGGGCGCTAATACAGCGTTAGGCGCTAGCGTAGCCGTTCCTGCCGCAGGATCAGCATTGGTCACAGTTGGCGCTGCTTGTACTGATAAACTAGCAAGCAACAATAGGCTAGCAACACTAACGTTAGCAACACGGCCAAAAACGCGCGCAATATCATGATGAGCGACATGATGAGTAACGTGATTAGAAACAGAATTATTTAATGATAATGCCCGCTCAATCACGATGCTGTTACCTTATTGGCTGGTTTATCTACTGCGCTGTCAGTAGGTGCAGGCAGGGTCTGAACAAACGGCTTGATATCTACATGGCTATAGACGCCATCACGCAAATAAGGCTCAGCGCTTGCCCATGCTTGCGCGGCATCGAGGGAGTCAAAGTCAGCAATAATCAGGCTGCCTGACATCTCGCTTTTACCGTGTTCGATAGGCGTTGGACCCGCGATAATGAGTCGCTGCTCGCTTTGTAATACTTGCAGGCGGGCAACGTGTTCGGCGCGCGTCACCTGACGTTGTGCGCTGCTACCAGCAACATCGTGACCGATAATGGCAAATAAGGACATGGGACTTCCTCAAGTAAATAGTATGAATAAAGCGCTAATAACCAGAATAAAAAATAATGATGATATGTCTCATTATACTTTTAAATCATATATTATGATTAAACCAGCTTTTACGATTAAACTAGGTCTTATAATTAAATCAGCTTTTATTTAGTGGTTTTGTCGGTTAACGCTGGATTGAGATGATTTTTCAACAACGCAAATTGGGCAACCACGAATACCAACATAATCGGAATCCAGCCGTAGGTTTTGAAGTTAATCCAAGCCTCATCAGACATAGTGAATGCCGTGATATAATGCAGAACGCCCATAAAGGCAAAAAACAATGCCCAAGCGACGGTCAGTTTCTTCCAGCCACTCAGCGTGAGTGAAAACACCTCTTTCATGGCCAGTTGCATCAGTGGTTTATTAATCGCCGCACTGACCAATAGCGTTAAGGCAAAGATACCATTGATAATAGGTGATTTCCAACGCAAATAGATGTCGTCACGCAATAGCAGCGTACCACCGCAAAAAACGATGGTTAATAATAAAACGACCCACTGCTGTTTATCAAATTTGCCTTTTTGACGCACAAAATGGATGGCATAAATAATAATAGTGGCAACGAGCAATGCGCCTGCCGCCGCTAAAATACCACTGTAACGCGCGGCAATAAAAAAAGCGATCAACGGAATGAAGTCTAATAAGGCTTTCATAGCAAATAGGATGTCCAACAAAAAACGTATGGGGTAGTTTACACGTCTACTGCCGCAAAAAAAAGCAATCAACCTGATAATCGTCCGATATGCCCTCGATATGTTATTGATATGCTGTTGCTATGCCATGCCTTCGCCGTTTTTAGCTCGTTTTACTGATAATATAGTTAGTATCTCTAGTATATTTAAATGAACAATACATTCAAAACCTTAAGGCCAGCTTTATGAAAATCGACTTACATTGCCACAGTACTTGCTCTGATGGTACCTATGCGCCGACCGAGGTGGTACAGCGGGCTCATAACGCTGGTATTAATGTACTGGCGCTGACTGATCATGATACCTTAATGGGTATCGATGAGGCACGCGCGGCGGCTGAGGCCTGCGATATACAGTTAATCAATGGGGTTGAGATTAGCTGCGAGCACACGCTAAGCGGCGGCTACGGCAAAAATAAATCCACCAATAAAATCATCCATGTCCTTGGACTTGATTTTACCGATCGTGAAAAAATGCACGCCACCTTGCAACAATTGCAAGACAGCCGTGCCACGCGCGGTCAACGTATTACTGAAAAACTTAGCGAGCTATTAGATATTAATTACGACGAGTTATGGCAAGCGGTACTCGATAAAGCGGGCGGCAATCCACAAGCGGTAGGGCGTGCGCATATTGGGCAAGTGTTGTTTGAGCGCGGCGCCGTAAAAACCGTACAAAAAGCCTTTGATAAATACTTGGCGGACAATAAGCCAGCTTATGTGGCGATTGAAGCATTAACAATGCAGCATGGTATCGAGCTGATTCATGCTTGCGGCGGCAAGGCGGTATTGGCGCACCCAACGCGCTACCAGCTTTCGGCCACCCGCGTACGTAAATTGATCGAAGAGTTTGCACGGCTTGGCGGTGATGCTTGTGAATTACCAGCGAATAGCGAACCGGTTAGTACCCGTAGAATGGTCGATCGCAGCATCGCTGAACACCAGCTTGCCGCGTCTATCGGTAGCGACTTTCATGGCAGTAATATGCCGTGGCGACGTTTGGGTGACGTGCCGAACCTTCACCCTGAACAGCAAGGTATTTGGCAGTCATTTGCGACATTGGCTTAGTTAAAAGTATAAACCAAAACTATTATTTAAAATGATAAGTCGATCCTGTGACTCGGCATTGTAAATTGACCATATAATTAAAAATTATTATTAAAAAACACAGGCCAAAATGATGTGTCAGACACTGACGCATAAATCACTTAAACAGATTGATAATTAAAAGAAAAATTGCCACACTAAATGCGTCAGTTTAGATCTAACATAAATCATCCTTTTTACTTTCTTATTTGGTTTTAGCTCAATAACTTTCATTATCTGCGGTAGCCCATTATGGCTGTATCGATATCTCATCTAGGCTACAGAAAACTCTCGCGAGTGATTTTCGAGTGGCAAGCTGCTGATAGGGCATCGCTGCTGGCATTGTTTATTTTGCTGGAAGTGTCATCGCATTGGCTATGGTGTTTATTTGTCTGGTGGCGCCAAGATATCTATGGCTCCTACGTAAATATGGATGTGCTGTATCCCTTATGGATTGGGCTCACCTTGATGGTTCTGTTTTTTTCTTGGATGGTCAGCCGCTTATCGCCGATTAGAAAAGACACGGATTCGTTATATAAATGGCAAGCGATAATCGTCACGCTTTATAGCCTTTATATTGCCGTGGTCATTTTAGTCATGGGTCACAGTAGTTTGGTCGCGGGAGTATCACTCGTTGGCGGCGCGATGTTAGGTATGATGCTTATACGTCGCCGCTATGTCTGGAAAGCCTTTTTGGGTCATATCGTCCTGATTTTCCTGGTCACTTTGGTTCCCTATTTTGGCTTGACGATACCCAATCTACGTCAAATGACGATGAGCTCTTTTCCTTTAGATGGCTATAGCTATCTTGCTTATAGCGAGATGACATCAATTGAAAATGCCATTTCTGCGTCTATTTTTAAAAATGGGATACTGAGTTGGGAGACCTTTAATCAACTGCGTTTGTCTTCAGCATTTTTTTGGCGTACGACCCATATTTATATGGCGCTGCCAAAGGCAATTTTTATCATTTATATGTTTCGCACGCTGCTATTGATATTGGATAACAGTAAAGCTGAAATCATGCAATATGCCAATCAAGATGAATTGACCCAGTTAAAAAGCCGCCGTTATGGTTTGACGCAGATGCAGCAAGCGCTGCTCGCAATGGGAGATAAGAAAGATTTTAGTGTGATTTTATTGGATTTAGATTGGTTTAAAAATATCAATGACAACTATGGTCACGACGTTGGCGACCAAGTACTGTCCGAGGTTGCTCAGACGCTACTAAAATCTCTATCAGAAGAGAGCATTGTCAGTCGCTATGGCGGCGAAGAGTTTTTGATTGTGCTACCCGATACCCAGCATGATAGTGCCATGACCATTGCGAAGCAGCTGCGCCAAGATATTGCGCAACATGTCATCAAGAGCGATGATGGCACGGATTTTAATATCACTGCCAGTATAGGGGTTTATACCTTGACCCATGAGGAGCGCGCCCGTATTCAGAGTGAATATAGGGCCTTGGCATTAGAAGAAAGTGCGCAGCCGCTGGCGGAGATGCAGAAATCTCGTAGGCAAGAGGCCGATATTAATAAAGCCCGTACCGACAAAACCAGCACCAACAAAGCCAGTGCGCAAAAAGAAAGCTCGCAAAAAACCCGCGCCCAAAAAAGAATCTCTCATAGAAGAAAACGTGCTGCCACAGAAATATTAAAGGCGCAGCTGCCGAGCGATATTTGTCAGCGCTTAATCTGTATCGCTGATAAAGCCTTATATGAGGCAAAAGATCGTGGTCGCAATCAAGTGGTCAGCGCCAATGCTGTGCTAGCGGCAGAAAAAGACAAGATTGCCGTCCTTTATGCTACTAGCTAATAACTTTGAGTAACTTTCGCTACTAGCTAATCATCTGCAATTTAATTGCTTACATACATTACATAAGCAATTAGATAGCCATTCATTCTGATTTTTAGATCGTTATTGATGCTGTGTTTAGATTGTGAACCAAACTTGAAAGCACACTGGTCGCAAAGCTACCCGTCGTTAAGGTAAAGATCAGCACCAATATAGGCTCATTATCTATGTCCTGCCATTCCCAACTTAATCCTTCAATCGGTAATCTTAGCGCTCGTCGTTGTGCTTTGATATCACGCTTCTCTAGGCCTGTAGCTAGCTGATGTAATAATGGGTCGTTTTGCACAATCTCATTTTCGATAGCAGCTGCTACGCCACTGACTTTATCATTACCCACGCCCCATAACACGGCAGTTGGATGAATATCGCCGCTGGCAAGTCGCGCTTGTAAAGTCTCATCAATTGCTTCGCTGGCAAATATCGAGCCTGACCCGTCTAAATTAAACACTTCGCCTGCAAGCCCTGTATTCCAACTACCATCGCGTACTCGCGCTGCCAATATTTCATTAAATATCAAGCTACGCGCAGCAGACAGCTCCATGCTGTTTTGCTCGCGCGGCGCTTGTTTGCGCTTGCTCTTTTTGGGCTGCGGACGACTTTCTGGCGCTGGACGGGCAAATAACGCCAATGCTTCTCTGACATTATTGCCATTACGGCCAAAGCGCTGCGGGCCAAAATAATTGGGCACGCCCGTTGTGCTGATATTGGCTAAATGCTGCTCGACAGCACTTTTGTCACTTTCTTTAGCCGATAAATCCTGCTCGGACGCTGTAGCTTCTAAGTCCGCAAACTGTATATCTCGTAAAGTAATGATAAATTGATTGGCTCTATGGGTGCCGCGATTGAGCTTTTTATTATGCCAATACTGCGCAAGGATCGTGAGCGATTCGTTGGCGCTAATATCTACTGGGGCAAATTCAGACTCTGGTAATTGCTTCTTAGGTATGCGCAGGCTAAACCACTGTGTCGTTAGCGCATGACGATCTTTAAGCCCTGAGTAACCAACATCGCGCAGTGGAATCTCTGCCCATTCTGATAGCAGTTTAGCCAGATAAGCGGTATTCATGCCCAGCTTTTCAATATGCAGCCATAAATGCTCACCTTCGCCCGTAAAGTCGAGCGGCAATATCTCATTAACCACAAAATCTGTGGCACGGGCTTTATAAGTTGCTTGTGCTAAAGGCGGCTGCATCGGCTGTGGTAGTTTAGCCGTGTCAGTAGCGACGCTAACATCGAAGCTTGCGATATCAAATGTCTTATCATCAAGCGTTTCGTTATTAAGTAAGTCGTTATTTAAATCGTCTTGAGAAGTCATAAAGGCATCTTTTTTTTGATTATAGGTTTTAACGTAAAGTGGTCGAGATATGTATTAAAGGTTTAAAAGGCATTAAAGATTTAAAAGTCAAAATTACGTTTTGCAACGCAGGCAGCATACAAATAAACAGCGCCTGTCAAATGGGCTTGCTACTATCAAGGTATCTGATTTTTTAAATTGCGTATTTCTATCGGTATTGATTAATTTAATCAGCCTACATCAATACGTTTTCAGCAGGAATTTTTTAGCATGAACCAATAACGATCAATATTAAATGTTAAGGATAACTTATGAGCAATGCAACGATTCATACCGTCACCATTAGCAAAGCCGACATTCCAAATGGTGGCATGAAATCCTATAAACAGGATGACGATAGTATCATTTTAATCACGCGTGATGAGGACGAATTTAGCGCCTTTGATGGTAAATGTCCGCATGCTGGCGCAGATTTGGGCGATGGGTTACGGTGTGGCAATCGCGTTATTTGCCCATGGCATCATGGCAGCTTTGATAGTCGCGATGGCACGTTATTAGAGCCGGTCGCTATGCGCGGCTTGACCCAATATGAGCTGACCGATGAGGGCGATAGCTTAATCGTCAATACCGCCGCGAAGATAGATAAGCGCGTGGCCAATGACAAAATGACGGATACCCATACCATTATTGTTGGCGGCGGTGGCGCGGGCTTTATGACGGCCAATCAGCTGCGCCATACCGGTTATGGCGGCAAGATTACCTTAATTAGCGAAGACGATAAAGCCCCTTATAATCGTCCTTTATTATCCAAAATGTTTTTGGCGGGTAAAATGGATGAGAAATATTTAATGCTTGGTGGTGCTAACTGGGCACGTAACAATGATATCGATTTGCGCTTAAACCAAACGGTGAGCGAGGTATTACCCAATGAGCGCACGATTGTCATCACAGATGCAGATGGTAAAAGCGAGCAACAAACGGCGGACTTCTTAGTGGTAGCGACAGGCGCTGAGCCAAAAATACCACCTTTTAAAGGTGCTGAGCTTGATGGCGTTTATACGTTACGCAGTATGGATGATGCCAAAGAAATTAAAAATGCCAGTGATAATAAGCATGTCGTTATCGTCGGCACCGGCTTTATCGGTATGGAAGTAGCGTCGGCGTTAATGGAGGCAGGGAAGGCGGCCTCCATCACTGTCGTTGGACGTAGTCGCCGTGTGATGGCGAATATCGTTTCTGAAGCCGTTAGTAATGCTTTAATCAAACTGCATGAGGATAAAGGCGTTAACTTTGCCTTTGGTGCGGGCGTTAATGAAATCAATGCTGGCGAAAACAGTACTGACAATAAAAGCGCTAAAGTCAGTAGCGTAACCCTATCAGATGGCAGCACGCTTGCCGCCGATATGGTGATTTTAGGAACGGGTGTCGCGCCGCGTATTGAGCTATTAAATGAGGTAAACGCGCCAGATGGTGTGCAAGTTGATGAGCATTTGCAACTGCGTGACGGCGTCTATGCACTCGGTGATATCGCCAAAGCCACCAATCAAATGGGGCGCATGCGTATCGAGCATTGGCGCGTGGCTCTGCAACATGGTTTGGTCACAGCAGCTGCTATCTTAAATGAAGATAATGTCGATTCGTTAGCGGAGCGTATTCCTTTCTTTTGGACAGGGCAGTATGGCAAAAGCCTACGCTATAGCGGACATGCGGCCACGCCTGATAATGGCATTTTATTTGGCTCACCTGATAACCTTGACTATATAGAATATTATTTTGACGATGATGGGGAGGATACGCGAGCCAGTGCCGCAAGTTCGCTCGGACGTGATAAAGAGCTGATTGCCTTCTCTGAGCTACTCCGCCGTGGTCATGCGCCAACGCGCGCCCAAATAAAGGCAGGCTTTGATATTATCGAGCAGGCACAGGCGTTATCGCGCTAGCATTTAGACGGTCATAAGGTTTACTATAAAGGCTGGCTTGGTTATTCAGGTCAGCCTTTTATACGATAGCTTTTATAATAAATAAACGGAAAAGGAAAACCGATGTTATGAGTACAGACCATATCAATAAAGAAACACTGAATAAAGAAGCCTTTAATAAAAAACCATTAAATAAAAAAACCGTATTTTTACGCCAAGCTGAGGCAAGTGATATTGATGCACTTGAACAATTGCTAAATCGCTGTTATCGGCAAGCGGAAGGCTGGACCAATGAAGCAGATTTAATCGGCGGTATTCGCACCACCAAAGACGAGCTGTTAGCCGTCATCGCTGACCCCAAACATTACGTTTTTATTTATCCAAAAACCACGACAGGTGAACGTGATGGTAAAGAAACAGGTGAGTTATTAGGCTGTATCGCGGTCGATATAAAGGACGAGGCTGAGATAAGTAAGAGCGCTGGTAATAAAAAAGCCTATATCGGTATGTTTGCTGTACTGCCTGAGCTACAAGGACATGGCGTCGGTCATCAAATATTACAGGCAGCTGAGACGTTTGCGCAGCGGCACTTACAATCAAGTACGCCAACGCCTGATAAAAACCCTGCGCGTCTGACCATGTCTATTTTAAGTCATCGTCCTGAGCTTTTGGCTTATTATCAGCGCCGCGGTTATCAATTAAATGGCAATAGTATGCCGTTTCCCGTCGATGGCAATAATGGCGAACCCAAACGTCAAGACTTACAATTACTAGAGTTAGAAAAGCTCGTGAGTCAATCATAAGCCAATTAGGCTTATTAACCTCAATTCAGCTAACCTCATTTCAACTGAATCCAAAGTAATTAACCCCACAGCAATCAACCCCAAAAACGTCCAAAGGTCATAAATAGCCCGACACTCAACAGGAGAAATGCCACGATAATTAAGCGCTTAAACCAGTTAAAAGCGGGCAAGCGCGTGGCATTATCATCAGACATCAAGTAAGCAAACAAGCAAATCAAGCTTGCGACCAAGGTCATAATGCCCAGACCAATCGGTAATATGGAAACATACATCTGCCACACAAGCATCTCGCAACGGTCATTATTAAGCGCATCATAGCAGTATCGCGATTGTACTGTCAGCATTAAGCATTAGCTGCACTTTAATATTTTCATCTTATTTCCCTACGAAATTTATTTATAATAAGGTTAAGTAGGCTTTCTAAAATTAAGTTGGGTTTTTAGACATAATTCTGTATAGTGAAGTAACATTACAGATACATTGAGACTGGTATGAATAATTTTAAAAAATTGGTTCTAATCGCTTTATTGACGCCTCTATTTGCGGCGTGTTCAAACGCGCCTCCTGAAAGCACGGTCGAAGAGTTAATCGAAGCGCAGTATGCGCAAGCCAATAGCATGATAGATGATGCAATGGCGAATGCAGGCAATGATGAGATGGCAAAAGCCATGAGCGGTATGATGGAAGGCATGATGCCAAAACTTGAGCGCGTCGAGAATATCAACTGTGACAGCGTCGAGGGTGACAATACCTATATGTGTACCGCTGATATTACCCAAACGATTGCAGGGAATAGCCGTACCAATAAGACCAGTTTTAAAGTTTATCAAGTCAATGATGAATGGGTGTTGGGTAATTAGAAGGTTTGGTGTTTTTTAATAAATAAGCATTTCTACTGATTATGGACAATAAAAAAGGATGCCTAATAAGCATCCTTTTTATAATTTCTAAGACTGTGATTAATATCGCCCAGTCTATAAAAACTAACGCATCGTCACAAACTCTTCTGAACCCGTAGGATGAATGGCGACCGTATCATCAAAATCAGCCTTAGTAGCGCCCATCTTTATCGCCACCGCAAACCCTTGAATCATCTCATCGACGCCATAGCCGATGCCATGCAGGCCAATCACTTTTTCATCCTCACCCAAGCATACCAGCTTCATCACGCATTTTTGACGGTGCTGGGTCACCGCACTATACATAGAGGTAAAGGTCGATTTATAGCACTTAATATTATCCTTACCATATTGCTCAACCGCGTCGATTTCAGACAAGCCAATCGTACCGATAGCAGGGTGAGTAAAGATGACCGTCGGTATCAAATCATAACTTAGATGCTCATTAGTCTTATCATTAAATAAGCGCTCAGATAGGCGACGACCTGCGGCAATAGCCACCGGCGTCAAATCAATGCTGTTTTCGATAATATCGCCGACCGCATAAATCCCTTTGATATTGGTGTTTTGAAACTTATCGACTTTAATTTTGCCAAACTCGGTCGTCTCTACCCCTGTCACTTGCAAATTGATATTGTCGGTGGAGGGCGCACGACCAACGGCCCAAATCAAGCAATCTACCGTATCGAGGGTACCATCTTTGGTGCATAAGGTCAGACTACCATCTTCATTTTTATTGACCTCAGTTAGCGTCGTATTAGTGTGCAATTGAATGCCGTCTTGCTCCATCTCTATCAGTAAGGTTTCCACGATAGTGTGGTCAAATGAGCGCAGCGGCGAGTGTTGACGCACATAAAGATGTACCTCAGCGCCTAAGCTATTCATTACCCCTGCAATTTCAACGGCGATATATCCTGCGCCGACGATAGCCACGCGTTTTGGCAGATGATTCAAAGCAAAAAAACCATCAGAATTGATGCCGTATTCTGCGCCTTTGATATCGGGTTGAATCGGGTGACCGCCCGTCGCAATCAAAATATGGTCAGCGGTAATAAGTTCGCCATTGACCTCTACCGTATTGGTATCGACAAATTTGGCGAAGCCTTTTATCACCTCAACGCCATTTTTCGCCAAATTATTATCATAAGAGCGGTGAATATTTTCGATATATTGTTGGCGACTTTGTACCAGCTTTTGAAAGTCAAAGCCTTTTAATTCAACATCAAAGCCATAATCTGGCGCATACTTTTCGATGGCTTCAGCCACTTGCGCGCCGTACCACATCACCTTTTTGGGTACGCAGCCCCAGTTTACGCAAGTGCCGCCCAATTTGTCGGCTTCGATAATGGCGCATTTTTTGCCATAGCTCGCTGCGCGATTGATCGAGGCAATGCCGCCGCTACCGCCGCCAATGGAAATATAGTCATAATGTTTTGTCATGGTTAAGTCTCTTTATTCAGTACGTATTAATGCGTATTGGTGCAATTTTGCAGTCTATTATTTTTTAATGCTGTTATTTTGAACTCTATTGTAATGGGTATCATTATTAATCTTACAAGGTTTTGCTTATAAGGATATGCCAGCTAGTCTCAGAATATAAAAGCATTTAGGCGAAAATAGCTTGATATCTAAGCCCATCTAAACCCGCCTAGACTATGGCGCGCCGCCTATAAAATAGCAGTCCGGGAATGGATAAGCCTAGCACCAATCCTGAAGTCACAAACAAGGCCTCAAACAAATACACCATCATTTGGCTAAATAACTCGTCGGAAAAGCCAAAATAACCAATCTGCACCATACTGACCATCGCCTTATAAGCAGCGATACCTGGCATCATACAGATGACGCTCGGTGAAATTAACGCTTTGGGCGGTAGCGTATATTTTTTAGAAAAGTAGACACCCAAAAAGCTGGCAAGCATCGCCCCAAAAAAGCTGGCAACCACCAGATGGATGTGCTGATAAGCAAGCGCGGTTTTTAGCCCAAATCCAAACGCGGTCATCAGCAAACACGGCAAAATATAGCGTTTGGGCACGCTAAACATCAGCGTCCAACCAAGGGTAATGATGCACGACAACACTACGGTTTTAATGAACCACATCTTAAAACCCCCAGTGCTGTATTCTAAGTAAAACCAGCGCCATGACGATACCAACGCAAGCGGACAAGGTCAACATATAGGTAAAAACAGCACGCCCAACGCCAATATTGACATAGCCTTTCAAGATGTCTGAGAAAGAATTGATCAAAGGAAAGCTGGGTACTAGTAAGAGCACGCTCGAGGCAACGGCGATATCGGCATTATTACCAATATCAAAATAATAGGTCGTTGCCCCAATTAAAGAGGCGATAAAAGCCGTCACAATGACCGTGATAAAGGGATTAAAATGGTGCTTGGCCAAATAAATACGGGTAAACATCGCTACCATACCTGCGATAAAGGTCACGGCGGTAATCGACCAACTGCCTCCATTAAGATAAGCAAACGCAGCACAAGACGCCCCAACAAATATGCCAACCAACCATGTTGGATACACCGACTTATTATCTAACTCATCAAAGGCAAGGGTAGTGCGTTCAGTCAGCTCAGGCTTCAGTTTGTCATTATCATTATCTGTGAGGGCTTCGGTTTTATTGACGATTTGCTGGATTTGTACCAATAAATTGACATTGATGCTTTGATTGATCGTGTCTCTGGTGGTGGTAATACAGCGCTCATCACAGATAGTGGTCAAGGTAATGGCATTAAAATTCAGCGAACATTCTACGCTGCTCATGCCTAAGGCGAATCCTAAGCGTTTGGATAAGTCCACCACCACGGCAGACTCAGCGCCATATTGCATAAGGAGTAATCCGCAGCGCACGCATAATCGAGTAATGTGCTGTTGCTGTACGTAGCTGATAGAGGTCATTGATTAGATACGCATGTTGGCTATTGTGATATTTGTGAATGGTATAACTATAAACAGTGTGAGCGGTTATAGGCTATCGAGACAGCAAGGTAACGATAGCATAACTTGCCGTGCTTATTTGCTACTATTATAAAGCGTAAACCACTGTCGCAAGGAGAATAAAATGCATATCGCTATCTTAACCCTGACTTTTGCGCTACCCGGCTGTAGCTCGTTAAAAGAAAAACGCCAACGCATGGGCGGCTTGCATGCACGTTTTGGTAATACGCCAAGCGTCGCGGTCTGTGAAAGCGGTGAGCGTGATCGGCATGATGCCAGCGAGTGGACGTTTGTGATCGTTGGACTGTCTAAACGTGAGGTCGAGTCGCAATGCAGTCAAATTGAGGAAAAGCTAGAACGTACGGTAGATGCGCGGGTGATGAATGTTGAGAGAGAGTTTATTTAGTTAGAGCGCTTTTATTACTGAGAGCCAATCCCGCTTTCCACTCATATCTTGGTCGCCCACTAGAGCAGTGACTACTAGCCAGTAGCATTCCTACTGTCTCGATACCGCTCCTAGCTAAGTCCCCGCAAGCTAGTGTTCAACCAAGGATAACCGCTACAATCGGGGCTAAACTTTGTTTTGGGGTAACTGTTATATAAAGAGAGTCTATTATGATTTTAATCAAAAGCTGGAAAGTTACAAACAACACTTCTTATGTTTTTTCCCACTACCGCAAGAGCACTTTTTGTTTCTCCCTGTTTTTTTTGGCATAATTCTCGTTTTAGGATTGAAAGTTGATAGAGGTTTTGCCATGTGGGAAGTGGCTTGCTCCATCTCTTGCGAATACTCCCATGGGAAGTCGAGCTTCATACCAAATCTAATATTTTTTGTATCAGGGTCAATACAGATAGCATGCCATTTTTTAGACTTTGTATAATATTTTCTTCTTCTAGCATGATCTTCTAATTTTTCTTTAGCAATATTATAGTCATTGTAGTTGCAATGAATTGTTAAACCTTCACCATTGCCGTGTTCAAATCCAATTGTAAAATCATGGTTTTTACCATCTACTAAGCTTTTACTGCAAATTAATTCAACAACTTCATTGATCTGTTGAATTGATTGCTCATTGATTGTTAGTAGTAAGAATCCAAAGTCTACTGTACTTGGATTATTCATTCTTTCAACATCAGAGAGATATTTTCCAACTATAGTACCCTGATATTTTGTAAGTATTCCTTTTGGAGTCTGTATAGAGTTCAGACCATCTCTTCTAGTTAACATTGACATATCTAATTCAGCATTAAAATCGTCTCCTATATGCATGTAATCTATACCATCAACCCATAAATTATGTATTAGATGGTATGCAAGAATGGTCATTTCATGCGTAGCCATAACGCTGTCTGAATAGTTTGTTCTTCTATTCAAATAACTCAGAAAATATAATGGCGTATTGAGCATTTCAGCAAAAACATCTAGAAAGAAAACATCCATAATAAAAGGAGCTTTAATGATGTCAGTTTTTCTAGATTTTAAGAATTGCTTAGCTTGAAAAAATAAAGCAGGGTAGTGGTCTGATACAATGCATACTGGATATACTTCTTGAAATTCGATATTTGAAATATCTATGCTGTGACCATCTTTATCTTCAAGCTTATAACTTTTACTTACTAAGAGTTCAGAGCATAAATAGGCTTGGTCATACGCATCTTGAACAGCTTTCTTAAAGTCGTTTTTTATAGCTAAGTCATTCCCTTTTCTAGATTCTAGAGTAAGTTTCTTAGATTTAGCTTGCAGAACAATAGCTCTGTTTGCAAATAACACTAAAACATCTATTTCTCCAGCAATTACGCCTTTTTTTTCAAGAATGTTGACACCTTGAAAAACTCTATTATTTCCAAAAACACTTTTTAGCCTACTTACGGAAAAATCTTCTGTAAAGTTGCCTCGATTCGTCATTGCGGTACTACGGTAAGATTTATCATCCCAGAACCAAAAGAAAGGAGACTCATATAATGCTTCCAATAAACTATAGTTTTGAAAAAGAAGGTATCTACTCTCATCTAGCTTTATTATCGGAAAAGCATTTTTTTGGTTGAAATCATCAAGCCTTTTAAATTCATAATTATCAATCGATACAAAAGACTCAATTACCTTTTTTATTAAAGGTTTAGATAAGGGTATAGATAACTCGGTTTCTATCTCATCTATTGAGAAAGTATACGCATCTAAAGCGGTCCATTCGTTAGGATGTTTTTGCAAAACCTTAAATAATATATTATTAACCTTTTTAAGTTGTAAAGAACCAATAGATTCAATAACAATGAATAACTCATTTAGCGAATAGCCTTTGTTTTTTATTATCCAATCTTCATCGTTTTTGTACTTTAACTTCGATAAATCTCTATATTGGAAGTGATAGGCTGATTCGCCTCCATAAAATATAGGCTCTCTTAAGAAATTTCCTTTATTAAGGGGGTTGTAACTTTTATCTGGTCGATTATTGGCGTCTAACTTAAACATATCTGAAATATCAGGCATCATTGAGTGATGAAGTTCTAAAAGCAAGGCTTCTGTTGTCTCTATATTCTCCTGCATTTTAGCAGAAGTTAATAAGTTTGCATTTAACTTAACTGTACATGCTAAACCGATTAATGTGGATATCTCAATGCGTAATAATCTATCTGTACCATACTGTTCTAGAAAGTCTTCCTTCTGTATTTCTTCGCCATGTCGTACAGTATTATCTCTAAAACAAAAGTATGCAATAGTATGTAAATATCCATCAGAATGACATAATGATTCTAGATCGCTAAAAACTTCTGCTTCGCTTCTGTGTCTTTTTCTATCAAACATTATTATTCCTTTAATTTGCTTAAATATTGATTAAACTTAACATATATAAATGACCTAAAGGCACGATTTTTTTGAACCACACACAACAAAAAAGGCCACTCCCTAAAGAGCAGCCTTTTCTTAACAATTAACTAATTTCTACTAACTTATTTCTTTCATAGCCTGCTTAAGCATTGGCTTCAAGAACTCACCAGTATACGAGCCTTTCACTTCTGCGACTTCCTCAGGCGTACCTTCCGCGATAATCAGTCCGCCGCCTTTACCACCTTCAGGGCCAAGGTCAATTACCCAATCCGCGGTTTTAATGACGTCAAGATTGTGCTCGATGACCACGATGGTATTACCTTTATCGCGTAGAGTATGCAAGATATTGAGCAGCTTATCGATATCATGGAAATGCAAACCAGTGGTTGGCTCATCTAAGATATAGAGTGTCTGTCCGGTATCACGCTTGGCAAGCTCACGCGCCAATTTAACACGCTGCGCTTCACCACCTGATAGCGTCGGTGCAGACTGACCCAGACGGATATAACTCAGACCAACATCCATCAAGGCTTGTAGTCGGCGATAAATCGCTGGAATGGCTGAGAAGAACTCAGTCGCATCTTCAACGGTCATATCGAGCACGTCGGCGATATTTTTACCTTTATAGTGAATCTCTAAGGTCTCGCGGTTATAGCGCTTGCCTTCACAGGTATCACACGGCACATACATATCAGGTAAGAAATGCATCTCAACTTTGATAAGACCGTCGCCTTGGCACATCTCACAGCGTCCGCCTTTGACGTTAAAGCTAAAGCGACCGGCTTTATAACCACGGGCACGCGCTTCTTGCGTTTGTGCAAACATCTCACGTACGGGCGTAAATACACCAGTATACGTTGCTGGGTTTGAGCGCGGCGTACGACCAATCGGGCTTTGATCGATATCTACCATTTTGTCCAAATGCTCAAGACCAGTGATGCTGTCATGCTTATCGGCGATGAGCGTTGAGGCATTATTTAATTGCGTTGCGGCTAATGGCATCAAAGTACGGTTGATGAGGGTAGATTTACCAGAACCCGAAACACCCGTGATACAAGTCATGATACCGATTGGCAAGGTCAAATCTACATCGTGCAAGTTATTACCGGATGCGCCTTTGAGCTCAATAGTCATCGGTACTTGTTTCGGTTTGGCTTTACCTTTGACTTCCATATCAATCGTTTTGGCTTTATGACGAATGCTTGGAATCTCGATTTTTTTCTTACCAGACATATATTGTCCAGTCAGCGATTCTTTATTGGCCATGATGTCATCGACCGTACCCTGGGCGATGATATGACCGCCATGTACGCCGGCGCCAACACCGATATCGATAACGTGATCCGCTTGGCGAATGGCATCTTCATCATGTTCAACGACCAGCACAGTATTGCCCAAATCACGCAAGCGCGTTAAAGTTTTCAGCAAGCGATCATTATCGCGCTGATGCAGACCAATTGATGGCTCATCGAGGACATACATCACACCCATCAGACCTGCGCCAATTTGGCTGGCAAGACGAATACGCTGCGCTTCACCGCCCGATAGTGTTTCAGCAGAGCGGGCTAGCGATAGATAGTCAAGCCCGACACTGACGAGGAAGTTTAGACGCTCATTAATCTCTTTAAAGATTTTTTCTGCGACTTCGCCTTTATGACCGCCAATTTTTAGCGTTTTATAATAGTCAGCCGCATCACCGATAGACAGCTTAACGATTTGGGCGATGGTTTGATCATCAACGCGCACGTTGCGTGAAATCTCATTGAGACGCGCACCATCACAGACGTTACAAGTGGTATCGGCTAAGTATTTCGCTAGCTCGTCACGGACAAGATTGCTTTGGGTTTTGGCATAACGGCGCTCTAAATAAGGCAGCACGCCTTCAAATGGCACAGTCTTATTGGTCTTGCGACCGCGCTCATCAGTAAAGTTAAAGGTAAGCTTCTCTTTACCTGAGCCCTGCATGATGATATCTTGCTGCGCTTTTGGTAGCTCTTGCCACGGTGCGTCCATATCGATTTTGAAATGATTGCAGACGGTAGATAGTAAACCGAAGTAATACGCATGGCGCTTATCCCAACCATTAATCGCCCCTTGGTTGAGCGATTTTTCATGATGGGTAATCAGCTTTTCGGCAGAGAAATACTGACGTTTACCGAGACCATCACAGCTTGGGCAGGCACCATAAGGATTGTTAAAACTAAACATACGCGGTTCAAGCTCAGAGACTGCACGATCACAGACAGGGCAAGAGTGCTTAGCAGACATCACTTGGTTAGCATCACCGCCTTCTTTTGGATTGCCATCCATAAAGTGCAGCGTGACCAGACCTTGACCTAAGCGTAGGGCAGTTTCCAAGCTTTCAGCGACGCGGTTACCTAAATCATCGCGGACTTTAAAGCGGTCAACGACGACTTCGATGGTATGCTTTTTCTTTTTATCGAGCGTTGGTAGCTCGTCAGTATCGTAGACATCGCCATCGACGCGCACACGTACAAATCCTTGACCAATTAATTGCTCAAGCAACACGGTATGCTCGCCTTTACGCTCACGAATAACCGGCGCAAGTATCATGATCTTGGTATCATCGGGCAGCGCCATGACTTGATCGACCATTTCAGTCACCGACTGCGCGACCATTGGCTCGCCATGCTCAGGGCAAAACGGCGTACCGATACGCGCATAGAGCAGGCGCAGATAGTCATAAATTTCGGTAATCGTACCAACAGTAGAGCGCGGGTTATGGTTGGTTGATTTTTGCTCGATAGCAATCGCCGGTGATAAGCCTTCGATACTATCGACATCGGGCTTTTCCATTTGCGAGAGGAACTGACGCGCATAAGCCGAAAGACTTTCAACATAACGGCGTTGCCCTTCAGCATAAAGCGTATCAAAGGCCAATGAAGATTTACCAGAACCTGATAAACCGGTAATTACCACAAATTTATCGCGTGGAATGTCTAAATCGATATTTTTTAGATTATGAGTGCGTGCGCCGCGAACCTTAATATACTCGTGTGCCATCGGTGATAGGTTTCCTATTTGCTAAAATGGTATTTTTAAAAAATTTAAAAGGGTCAATTAATATGAGTTAAATGATTCATTGAAAGCGTAGATAATTTTAAAAATGCTATTCAAATTAATATGGCTTTATAAAAGTATGTAGTTTTCATTATGTGGTTTTCATAAAGCCATAGTAATGGTTATCTCTTGTACAATACCTTTAATACTTGAAATGGATAAAGGTAATCTAAATAAAGGGTCACTAATATGAGTGGTTTGTTATAGATTTGGCAGAATAACGTCGTTTTATAAAAAGATTTGTCATAAAGTTTTTTCAGACCATTTTTCAGAGCACAACGTTCTCAACGTCTTACTTTATTGTCATGATAGCGGGATTATTCAAGGTGTAATGACCTATTAGATGCACTTGGTAACAAAATTATCGGCTCTAATTATAGGCTCTATAAAAAGCGTGAGTAGGTGCTACTACTGTGGCTGCGGCAGCTAGATAAAAGTTTCGGCATCCAGACGGCGAATGTCTTATACTAGGGGGCTTAATTTGTAGGCTAAAGCCTTGAAGCGTCGTAATAATACAAGCAGAGCTGCAGTGATTAAACAGCAATGATGAACCAGTGAGGCAAGTATGAATAGCGTAGAAAAACGGGCAATCCTCGGGGTCGGTGGTATATTTGCCTTGCGGATGATTGGCTTGTTTATGATTGTGCCAGTATTTTCTGTGTATGGTGATAATTATGCGCATGCGACACCGTTTCTGATTGGCTTGGCGGTCGGTATTTATGGGCTAGGGCAGGCTGTTTTTCAGATACCGATGAGCCTTGCCGCTGATAAGTTTCCGCGTAAGCCGATTATCTTTTTGGGTCTGATATTATTTGCACTTGGCGGTATCATCGCCGCCAATGCCACAGATATTTACGAGGTTATTATCGGTCGAGCGCTGGCAGGTAGTGGCGCAGTTTCGGCGGTATTGATGGCGCTGTTAGCAGACGTTACGCGCGAAGAGATGCGCACCAAAGCAATGGCAACCATGGGTTTGACCATTGCTACTTCCATTATGCTGGCGTTTGCTTTTGGTCCTTTATTGGTCGGCTCGCTTGGTATATCAGGGTTATTTTGGTTGACCGCAGGTTTCGCTGTTTTGGCGATGTTATTGTTATTGTTCGTGCCGACACCACTACGGGTACTCAAGCACAACCTTGATAATAAATCGATTGGTCAGCAGTTAGCGACAGTGCTAAAGATTGGCGATTTAAACCGTTTGCATATTGGTATTTTTGCCCTACATTTAACGATGACCGCCATCTTTGTTATCTTGCCGCATCAGCTCAATGACGTACTAGGATTGTCGGTACGTCAGCAGGGTTTGGTTTATTTGCCGTTATTATTTATTGGCTTTGCCGTGGCGATACCTTTTATTATCATCGCTGAAAAGAAACGTAAGATGCGCCAAGTATTTTTGGGCGCGATTGCGCTTATGACCGCTGCCCTAGCGTTATTGGCCATTGGTGGTCAGGTCGGCGTGGGTATTATATTAGGCTTATTGCTGTATTTTATGGGCTTTAACTTACTCGAAGCGACGATTCCATCATGGATATCGAAACGTGCGCCCGTCGCCAATAAAGCGACGGCAATGGGACTGAATTCATCAAGTCAGTTTTTCGGTGCTTTTGTCGGCGGGGCAATGGGCGGTTTATTACTGACCCAGCCCAATCTATTGGCGTGGGGCATATTGGCCGCCATTATGGCCGCGGCGTTACTGCTGATTATCCCGATTGCACAGCCGCCTTATTTATCAAGTACCACCGTTACCATTCCTAAAGATATTAATATTCAAGATTGGTCACGGCAAATGCTGGCGGTAGAAGGCGTTGATGAGTTGGTCGTGATGGCAAAAGAGCAGGTCGCTTATTTAAAATTAGACAAAACCCAGCTGACCGATTCTTCGCGACAAGAGCTGTCGCATCTGGCGCAAAGCCCCCTAGATATTTAAACAAAAATTGGTTAAAGTAAATTCATATTACTGATATTATTAATCAGTTTCATTTAATAGTTATTAAAATATTCATAAAACAATTTGTCAATAAAAGGACAACATTATGCGCGGAGTTAATAAAGTTATCATCATCGGTAACCTTGGAGCAGACCCCGAGGCACGTCAATTCAGTAACGGCGGTAGCGTGACCAATATCTCGGTTGCGACCTCAGAGCAGTGGACTGACAAGCAAAGCGGTGAGAAAAGAGAAGCAACGGAATGGCACCGCATTTCATTGTTTAATCGTTTAGGTGAAATCGCGGCACAGTATCTTCGTAAAGGCAGCAAGGTCTATATCGAAGGCAGCTTGCGTACGCGTAAATATCAAGATCCCAATGGCCAAGACCGTTATATCACTGAGATTCGTGCTGAGCAAATGCAAATGCTTGACGGCGCGACCGGTGGTAGTGGTGACGCTGGTGGTTTTGGTGGTCAAAGCTCAGGCCAAAGTCAGGGTGGTTACGGTAATCAGGGCGGCGGCTATAGCAATCAAGGCGGTCAAAGCTCAAATCAGAATCAGGGTCAAGCTAACCAAAATAATTATGGTCAACCAGCCAATAACCAGCAAAGTGGCTATAACCAAGGCGGCGCTCCAGCTTCTCAAGGTATGTCACAAGGCAATAACCAAAACAGCAATCAAAACAGCTTTAACAATCAAAATGCGCCAGCGCAGAATCAATTTAATAAGCCCGCTCAAGCACCAGCACAGTCGAAGCCGACAGCGATGCCTGATGGCCCTGTAGATGATGATATTCCTTTTTAATTTATACATGAATAAAGAATGTTGATTAAAAAATGAAGAGCCTGTGTATACAGGCTCTTTTTTTATGCTATTGGCTTTTGTGAATGTTGATGATTAAAAATATAAACAACATTATAAATACTACTATAAAACCAACTAACGTTTAAAACCGTTTTTGCTTTAATGGTATTTATGCGTAGCCCTTTATCATTGAATACCAATCAATACTTGTGATGGATTATATTTTTGTTTATATTACTGCTACTTACGATTTTTATTATTCATAAGTCATTAGCAATCATGCTATTTGATTTATAACCTTGATATAAAAGTGGAGATTATGATGAGCAAAAATAACGTGATTGATTTAAATAACCTCAACGTTGATGAGCTACGTGCCATTACCGAAAATGCCCAGCAACTTATTGCCCAAAAACAACACCAGCGTTTATATGATGCTTATATGCAGTTTGAAAAAATTGCTGAAGAAAGTGAAGCGAGCATTGAAGAGATTTTACAAGCGGGCGAGAAACTTGAGAAAAAACGCAGCATTAAGTATCGCAATACCACTAATAATGAAGAAACCTGGACCGGTCGTGGTCGCAAACCAACTTGGTTGGTAGACGCCCTAGCCGCAGGTCGTAAATTGGAAGATTTTGCTATTTAATCAGTTAAACGCCTTTATGATTCTCTGATTTTATTTTGCTTTCATGCGTCATTGATAATGATTGCTTAATAAGCAAGTGGATAGATAAAAGCCAGTATCTTTAGCGCCAGTATTTTGGTGCAAAGATACTGGCTTTTTTTCTGTCATCTGTATGCCATTGTTTGCTATGATAATGACGTTTTTGTCTTATATAAGAGTTAGGTAACTGTGCCTCAAGTATCCACATCGTCTTACAAGCGTCCCCGCAAGCTCTGGTGGCTATTTGGCTTTATCCTATTTGCGCTATTTGCCGTCTTGCAAATGCCAGCGGCATGGCTACTTGAAAAATACGCCCCAGACACGCCGTATGTGCAACATGTGTCGGGCAACTTATGGCAAGGCTCAGCGATTTGGCAGCTGCCCGTGTCAGCAACACCGCTTACAGGCGCCGCTGAATGGTCGTGGCAGCCGTGGCATTTATTATTAGGCAAACTAGGGGCTGAAGTTGATATCAGCTCAGAGCAAACCCGTTTAAATGGTCAGGTTAAAGTAGGTACCAGCTCATGGCAAATTCAAAACATGAGCGGTAAAATCGCCCCTGAAACTTTGGCGAGTGTGGTCGATTGGCAGTTACCTAATGCGCCGATTCAGGTCAATAACGTTTCTTTAAAACGTCAGTCTGCCGCAAATACCGCAGCAAGTAATTCAGCTAATGGTTCAAATAATAGTGGCTCAGCTACCAAGGCGGCCGGCTTTAGTGAGGCGAGTGGTCAGCTGACTTGGGTTGGCGGTGAAGTAGGCTACCCTAGCGGCGGTAAGGTTTTTTATATCACCATGCCAGCGCTGCGTGCTGAGCTCAGTGCCGAGCAAAAGAACAATAAAAATCTGCTGCATATCAATCTTGTAAACAATCAAGCTAAGCGCTTGGGCGATCTGTATATCGATGGCGATAATATGTTGGATGTCAGCTTAACCCAGCGTCTACTAGAAAATATGCCAGAATATAAAGGACAAGCACCGCAAGATACGCCTGTGGTTAGTGTGCGGCAGCCGCTGCTCAATGGCTTGGGGGCGCGCTAGATGATGAATGCTACCGATATCTCTAGCCGAATAAAACCTATTATCAATACGCTCAATCGCTTTTCAGCGTGGTTGTTATTATTGGCCATTATTTGGTTGTGTTGGACAGCAGCGCGGTTACTGTGGCTGCTACTAGCTGCTCCCTTAGCGCCCGCGTTACCGCTTGCGCCTTTACAGAATACAGCGAACTCAAATGCCGACTATAGTGGTTTGTTTGCCATCTTTGCTGACCCTGATCCTATTGCTGCCGCAGTACAACCGCCGCCTAATATTGGGCTAAAGGGCGTACTTATTGCGATACCGGAGAGTCTGTCTTCGGCCCTATTGGATGTCAATGGTGAAGTGAAAAATTACCGTATCGGTGACACTTTAAAAGACAGTGACTATACGCTGGTTGCCGTCGATTGGAATGAAGTCATTATCGCTGATGCTTATGATAAAGAAACTGTCATCAGAATGGCAGAAGCTATGCCACTTGATCAAAGTGCTATGCTGGCGGGTGCGGTGAGCAATCAGCGTTTGCCAGATAACACTATGTTGCCTAATTCGCCTAACCTATCATCACCAGACCAAGTTAATCCTGATACGGCGCCAGCTGGGGAAGCAAGCAGCGAGGGCGAGCCAAAGTCAGCAATTGATGAAGCCGTTACCGAATTACAATCCAATCCCGCCAGTTATTTAAGTCGAATGGGCGTCATGGCGTCAGGTGGGAGCTATCAGGTCACAGCCGCTATGCCGGCTAAATTGCGTAATCGGTTAGGGCTGGAACCTGGTGATAAGGTACTGACCGTTAATGGTCAAAGCGTTGGCAGTAATCCTGGGCAAGATGCCAACGTCTTACAGCAAGTAAAGCAAGCCGGTGAAGCACAAATAGAAGTACAGCGTGGCGATCAAGTGATTACCATTCGCCAGCAGTTCTAGCTTAGAATTTAGTGCTGATTTTTTAGATACAGACTTGCTTGCTCATGTGGTTGGCAAGTCGCTAAAGAACATTAATTAGCTATCCAATTCAGTTTCAGTTCATATTACATTCAGTTCATATTACATTCAGCACAGATTGTATTTAACACAAGAAATTTAGCACACGAAACTTAGAACACGAAACTTAGCACTTATGAAACTTAGTATATCCGTGACATCACTGTAGGTAATTATCAATATGGTCAGTTCTCAAAATTTCTCGGTCACGCCTTTACACCATATTTTGCAGCGTTTGATGCGTCTGTGTCGTCCGCTGTGCCTAGCTATTCCGCTATGGGCAGCGAGTACGGGGCTAGTGAGTGCAGAAAGCTGGAAGGTCAATCTACAAGATGCCGATATCAAAGCTTTTATTAATGAAGTGGCGACCATTACCGATCAAAACTTTGTCCTTGATCCGCGTATCAATGGTAATGTCACGGTTATTTCTAACAAAGCATTGTCGCGTGACGAGATTTATCAGCTGTTCTTAAGTGTCATGCAGGTCAATGGTATTGCCGCTATCGACTCGGGTACGACGATTAAGCTGGTGCCTGATAACGTCGCCAAACAATCTGGCGTTGCGGTAGATTTACAGGGTAATAGCGTCGGTGAAGCGCTAGCGACGCGGGTGATTTATTTGACTAATACCCAAGCAGCAGAAGTGCTCGGCGTGATTCGACCGCTGATGCCGCAGTCAGCTCACGCAGCAGCAGTGCCGGGCGTTAATGCTTTGGTGTTATCTGATCGCGCTGATAGTCTTAATCAGTTGACGGCGCTTATCCGTGATTTAGACAGCAACGTTAATGACAGTTTGCAAGTGATACCGCTACGTCATGTCGATGCCGAACGTATGATGGAGCTGATTAGCGCCTTGGTCGCAAGCGCGGGTAGCGGGCAGGCTCAAGTTGGTAATAATCAGCTAAAAGTCATTGCTGATACGTCTAGCGATAGATTATTGGTCAAAGGCAGTCCTGAGATGATTGCCAAAGTACAAGAAATGGTCAATCAGCTTGATACTACGCCCACGAGACGTTTGAGTGGGCTACGGGTCTTTCGCTTAAAGTATGCTAGCGCCGGTCATATTGCAGAGATGCTGCGCGGCTTACTTGCCAGTCAATCTATTAATAGCTCTGGTGCGACGTCAACCTTAGAATCTGCTTCTTTAAACGGTGCCAGTGGTACTGGCTCAACACTCAATAGCGGCGCTAATGCAAGTGTGGGTAATGGTGCTAGCAACAATACTAGTGGCAATAGCGGTGCGGCCGCTTTATCGACTAGCAGCTCGGGTGGCACAAGTACTGGTATTGGTGGTCGACCTTTTAGTATTATCGCTGATGAAACCCAAAATGCTGTCATCGTTAATGCCGCGCCAGAGCTGATGTTTGAGATTGAAGACGCCGTCAATCAGCTTGATAGCCGCCGTGCTCAGGTCTTGATTCAAGCGGCAATTGTCGAAGTGTCAGGCGATGATGCTACCCAACTTGGCGTGCAATGGGCGCTCGGTAATGCCAATAGTGGTTATGGCGTCGTCAACTTTAATAACGTTGGCGCGAGTGCGGTTTCGCTTGCTGCAGCAGCCTTATCGGGTGGAGCAGGTATCAGTGCTGCAGCAGGCTCGATTGCTGGGGCTTTGATTGGAATCGGTGATAGTAAGAAAGACAGCCAAGGCAATACTCAGTTTTATGGGGCAATCTTACAGGCACTTGATTCATCGACCAGTGCCAATTTACTGTCGATGCCCTCGATTCTGACCTTGGATAATGAAAAGGCGAGCATTTTAGTTGGTCAAAACGTGCCTTTTGTCACCGGCTCTTATACCACAGGCAGTGATTCTTCGACCAACCCCTTCCAGACCATTGACCGGCAAGATATCGGTATCAACCTAAACGTCATTCCTCATATTGGTGATAATGGCACCGTACGTTTGGAAGTTTCGCAAGAAGTTTCCTCAGTTGTACCGGGCAGCGCCGGCAATGCCAGCGGTCTTATTACCAATAAAAGCCTAATTAATACCACGATTTTAGCCGACGATCAGCAAACCATCGCCTTAGGTGGTTTGATGCGCGATAACACCACCACGCGCCAACAAAAAGTGCCCGGCTTGGGTAATATGCCCTTGTTTGGTCGACTGTTCCGCTCTGATAACGACAGTAACCAAAAAAGTAACTTAATCATATTTTTACAGCCGACTATCTTACGCGATGGCGGGGCTGTAGCCAGTGTGACCGAGCGTAAATACAATCAGATGCGCGTCCTGCAACTGGTTATCGATAAAAACGGCACGATTAAACAGTTACCGCTTAGTGGTACAGAAGGTTGGAATGGTAATATCAGTGCCGACTATGAATTGATGCCACTTAACCCACTGGTGCCTAAACGTGACCAAACGCCAAAAACGACTTCTCAAGGCTTTACCAAAGTAGATAGCCCAAGCGGCAGCGGTATCACAACTTATCCGTTAAAGCGCTAAACGCTCATAATAGATAAGTTGTCAGATACTGGCCTAAGCCTCAATAGCCCCAATAGCTTCAACTCCTAAGCTCATACTCAATAACAAGCATACTTAAATGTACGGCACGATAGTGACGCCGTACATTAGTTTGCGTATTCATAACACAGATATACATAGCGCCTCTATGATGCGCGTATAATGCAACCTAGGATAATAACCTATTGCTTTCATTAGCAATTTTTCATAGCCTTTCTTTTGATTGTGACATATTTGAATAAATCCAATATGCATAAACAGCGACTTAACCAATGTACAATAGGTCTTGGTGAAAGTACTTTGGTTAAAGTGCCTTGGTGAAAGTACCTTTGTAAAAATACTTCGGTGAAAATGATGCGCAATCTTAACAGTAGTAGTAATAGCAATAATCGTAAAAAGAAGTGGTTGCGTTTAGGGGCAGTTGGCTTAGCGCTATTGCTTCTCCCGCGCCGTAGTAGTCTAAAAGCAGATAGCAAACTAGTGGCTAACGCTGAAAATGAAGTGAATAATAAAGTTGCTAATAAATTCACTAAAGAAGATGAATCAGCGCTAAAATAGAAGCTGTGATTAATAATAATGGCTTTATTGCCGATAAAAAATGCTATTGAAATAAATTGCTTTAACCATTAAGAAATTTGGAGTTTATTGATGACGGTCATTGGCGCATCATTTAACGCTAATACAGAATTACCTGCTATTCTTCCTTTAATTGATACCCATACTCATTTTGATGCACCGGTATTTGATATTGATAGAGACGAGCAGATACAGCAAGCGTATCAGCAAGGGATACGCCATCTGGTGTTGGTAGGATATTTGCAGCGTCATTTTCAGCGCTTGTATGATACTGAACGCTTAATCAATGAGCGGTATCCATCGTCTATTGCAGGTCAAGCAGATGCGCCGCAACAGCCACATTTAAAGGCGCATATTGCCCTAGGTTTACATCCTTTTTATATTGAGCAGCATACCGAGGCGCATCTAGAAAGTATGGCGCAGATGCTGGATAAAAAGCGTCCTTTGGCCATTGGTGAGATTGGTTTCGATACTTTTACTGATGAGATGAAACAGCCTGAGATGTTCGCAAAACAACAGTATTTTTTTAATGCTCAGCTTGATATGGCTGTGCGCCATAAGTTACCCGTGATGCTGCATATTCGTAAAGCGCACGCTGAAGCATTGGCATTATTAAAAGCGCATGACTATGATGCTCATGAGCTTGGCGGTATCGCCCATAGTTTTAGTGGTGGCGAGCAAGAGGCGAAAGCATTTGTAAAACTGGGCTTTAAGCTTGGGGTAACCGGTCAAGTGACCAATCCAAATGCCAAAAAGCTACGCCGCGCTATTCAAGCAGCTGTCGCTAGTGATGGGATTAAGTGCTTGGTGATTGAGACGGACTGTCCAGATATGACGCCTATCATGTGTCAAGAGTCGGGCAATAGTCAGTCGGCGCTCGGGCAAAGCCCAGATAATGAATGGGGCAATGCGCCCGCTCATAATAGAAATGTTCCTGCCAATTTGCCATGGGTATTATTGAGTTTAAGTGAGCTACTCGATGTGCCGCCAGCGATTCTTGCTGAGCAATTGTGGCACAACAGTTGCAACGCTTTGCAGACTGATTGGCTTTATCCAGCCTGATAATGATAAAAAAACTGTTTAATAATAGACAGTTTAGTAATAAATAATTGAATAATAGATCACCTTTTAAAAGAGCTTTAACTTGTTATGACTGAAGAGGCGCAATTGCAGGAAACGACAACCCAAACAGCTACTTTAGCTAATCTAGATATCATTGCTACTAATGAACATCATCATGAACAGCAACTTGCTTCTGCAAGCGCAGATATGGCTATCGATGCCGCTGAGCAATACGAGCGCCGTTTTAAAGGTACGCACACTCTCTATGGCGCATCGGCAGTCGATATCTTTGCCGCAGCGCATGTTTATGTGATTGGCGTCGGTGGGGTAGGCTCTTGGGCAGCAGAAGCATTGGCGCGTACAGCAGTGGGCACCATTACTTTGATTGATTTAGATGTGTTGGTGGCTTCTAACGTCAATCGCCAGCTGCCGGCGTTAGACAGTACCTTTGGGCAAAGTAAGATTGCAGCGATGGCGACCCGTATCCGTGAGATTAATCCAAAAGTCACGCTACATTTGATAGATGACTTTTTGACCCCTGAGAACGTTGCTGAGTTATTGCCTGATCGCGCGCAAGCGAAAGCGGCGGCGCAAAAAAATCCGATTGTGATTTTAGACTGTGTTGATGATATGAATGCCAAGCTTGCGATTTCATTACATTGTCGCTTTAACAAGTTAAAATTGGTTTGTGCGGGCGGGGCAGGCGGTAAAATAGACCCAAGCCAGATTAAGGTAAGTGATTTACGCGACAGTTATCAAGACCCGCTATTGGCCAAGCTGCGTAATAAGCTGCGCCACGAAAAAGGCATCAATAGTGCGCTGAAAGAAAAATTCGGTATTAAGTGTGTCTATTCAACAGAACCACCGCGCGTCGATAAAAGCTGTCAAACAGGTGGCTTACACTGCGGCGGTTATGGCTCGGCGGTAGTCGTCACCTCGGTAGTGGCGATGCTGATGGTCAGCGAGGCATTACAATTATTGCTCAAGCAGGCAGCGGTTAAGTCAAGCGTCTGATATGAATTAATGGAGTCCATCTTGTCTACATCCAACTTGCCAAAGAACGATTATCCCATCGCAGCAGATGACGCTGAGCGTATCAATCGACTCAAAAAATATCAGGTAATGAATAATAATGAGGAACCTGCTTTTGCACGCTTAACAGAGCTTGCCAAACTGTTCTTTAATATGCCGATAGTCACCATCACTTTTATGGATGAAGACACCCAATACTTAAAATCGGGTCATGGGCTTGGTGGAGTTTGTACGACAACGCGTGAAGTGGCGATTTGCAATTATACTGTACTCTCAGATGAGGTTTTTGTCGTCCCTGATTTAGCAGCTGACAGCCGCTTTAATCAAAACCCTTTAGTCACCGAATCGCCGCATCTGCGTTTTTATGCTGGCGCGCCCATTATCATGAATGAGGACGGTAAAACATACCGTTTGGGCTCTTTATGTTTGATGGATGTACGGCCGCATCATGAGTTTACGGACAAGCACGCCGAGCTATTGGCACAGTTTGCGATGATGGCTGCTGATGCCTTGCAGCTACAAAACCAGCAGCGTCATGCCAAACATGCCAATGAGATGAAGTCTGAGTTTTTGGCCAATATGAGCCATGAAATACGCACGCCGATGAATGGTATTATCGGTATGGTTGAGATGTTAAGCGAGACCGAGCTGAGCGCTGAGCAGCAAGAGTATATTGATAATATCAAAGTCTCAAATGAGCATTTACTGGCGATTATTAACGGTATTTTGGATTTATCAAAAGTTGAATCGGGCAAGATGACTATCGATTCTATTCCGATGAACTTATCGAGTCTTTGTAATGAAGTGGTGAGCTTATTTGCGGTCAAAGCCCGTCAGCGCGGCTTGATTCTAGATTACCATTACACCGAGTCATTGTCGCCGTATGTCAAAGGCGATCCCGTACGACTTAAGCAAATCATGGTTAATCTGGTCAATAATGCCATCAAATTTACCCGCGAAGGCGGTCGAGTGACGATTGACGTTAAGCACATGGAAAACAATCCTTGTGATGATAAACAGGATGGTTATAACTCTGGCTGTTATGAAGACGATTATTTAGGAAGTCAGGTATTAGAAAAGCAGGAAGAACAGGCTTCTCATTATGATACCGATAATAGTGGTGTGGTCAATCATCAAGATATGACGCTTTGTATTGAGGTCACAGATACGGGTGTCGGCATTAAACCTGAATCATTGGAAGCGATATTTGATGCTTATGACCAAGCCAATAAATATACGCATCGTCTGTATGGCGGTACGGGACTTGGTTTGTCTGTTTGTAAGTCGTTGGTCGACTTGATGGGCGGCTATATTGAAGTGGACAGCGCCGTCGGTATCGGTACAACCTTTACTGTATTGCTGCCGTTACCGACTATCGATGAGGCCCGTTACGAGACATGGCAAGACGAAAATGACTTTACGATGGCAGCGCCAAGTCATGAGCTTGTCGGGCACATTTTGCTAGTCGAAGATGACAGCGTTAATGCCATGATTGCCAAAAAAGCGCTTAATAATAGCGGTCATACCGTCACTCATGTTGGGGATGGGCAACAAGCGATTGAGATTTTTGCTTTAAATCCTGAGCTCTATGATGTCATTTTGATGGACCATCATATGCCCATTATGGATGGCGTACAGGCAACCATTAAGCTGCATGAGCTTTATGACCCACAAGCACTGCCACCTATCATCGCCTTGACCGCCAATGCGATGGATGGCGAGCGCAAAAAGTACCTTGATGTGGGGATGCAGGACTATTGCACCAAACCATTTAAACAAGAGCAACTTAATGCTCTAGTGCAGTACTGGCTGATGCATAAACAGTCGATGGAAGAATAGTGTTTAAGGATAGGGCACTTTAAAAAAGAACGGACGTTAAAGCATTCAGCACTAAAAAAGCTTAACCACTTATAAGCGGTTAAGCTTTTTTTATTTAATAAAACATGTCAGGCATAAAAACGCTTAGCTAACGCGCGTTTGGTAATCGCCGGTACGCGTATCAACACGAACCACTTCACCTTGTTGGACAAATAATGGCACGCGTACCACCGCGCCTGTCTCTAGCTTGGCAGGCTTACCGCCGCCGCCTGACGTATCACCGCGGAGACCAGGATCAGTTTCAGTGATTTGCAACTCAACAAAGTTAGGCGGCGTTACAGATAATGGCACACCATTAAATAAGGTAATGGTGCAAAGGGCGTTACTGTTGTCTTTTAGCCATTTTATCGCATCACCAATCGCGGTTTTGTCAGCTTGTAACTGCTCAAAACTTTCAGGGTGCATAAAGTGCCAAAATTCACCATCGTTGTATAGATAGTTCATTTCAGTGTCTAGCACATCAGCCGCTTCCAAGCTCTCGCCTGATTTAAACGTTTGCTCTAATACCTTGCCGCTACGAAGGTTGCGCAGCTTAACGCGGTTAAAAGCTTGGCCTTTACCAGGTTTGACGAACTCGTTTTCAAGAATGGCACAAGGGTTGCCATCGAGCATGACTTTGAGACCAGCTTTAAATTCGTTAGTAGAAAAACTTGCCACGGAAGACTCCTAAGGGTTGTAAGTATTGTCATCACTAATTGGATGTGGGGTTTGGGCCTTGCTGCGCTAAAATCGCTTATGATGCTCAGTGTTTTATGAATAATTCGTACGCTTTGATAGCTTACGCACTAAGAGCGTATAATATCGGCTTTTGGGCACAGGTATAAGGTTGTCATGATAAACCATTTAATCACACAAAAAAACTGGCAAACGCAATTATCCGAAGCGATAACCTCTATTGATGAGCTGCTTGGACTTTTAAAGCTGGAATCACTGCGCTCAGAGGTCTATATACCTGAGCACTTTCAGCTGCGTGTACCGCGCGCTTTTGTGGCAAAAATGACGGTCGGTGACGGTGATGACCCTCTGCTCAAACAAGTATTGCCCAATAAAAAAGAGCAAATCGCTGTCACCGGTTACGTGGCCGACCCCTTAAGTGAAAATACGCACAATCCGGTGAAAGGCTTATTGCATAAATACCAGTCAAGAATATTGTTAACGATTACCGGTGCCTGTGCGATTCATTGTCGTTATTGCTTTCGCCAGCATTTTGACTATAGCGCCAATATGCCAACCGCCGATGCCAAACAACACATTATCGACTATATCAGCGCCCATCCTGAAATCAATGAAGTGATTTTAAGCGGTGGTGACCCATTAAATGTCACCAACAGGCGCTTATTTGCTTGGCTCGATACCTTAGAGGCGATTCCGCAACTGACCACCATCAGGCTGCATACCCGTTTGCCATTGGTGATTCCAGCGCGCTTAGATGATGCTTTGTTGGATAGACTGTCGCAAAGCCGCTGTCAAATCGTCATGGTGATTCATTGTAACCATGCCAATGAGATTGATACGCTGACCGCTGAGTACTTGCAGCGTGCGCGCGCCGCTGGCGTGACCTTATTAAACCAAGCAGTCTTATTAAAGGATATCAATGACAGCGTGGCGGTGCAAACGGCACTCAATCAGCGCTTGTTTGCCGCTGGCGTGCTGCCATATTATCTGCATGTGTTGGATAAAGTGGCAGGCGCGGCTCATTTTGATAGTGATGTGGGCGCCGCTATTGCGCTTTATTGGTCGTTACTCGCCGTATTGCCCGGTTACTTAGTGCCGAAATTGGTCAGAGAGTTGCCAAATAAACCGTTTAAAGTACCGATTGATATTTACAACGATGCTTAAAATGGGCAATATGGTGTATTTTAGTTTTAGTAAACAAAGAACGATTAAAGCAGTTATTAATGAAAGCGCAGCGGCCAGTGCCAAATAAAGAAAAGCCATTAAAAAACAGTACTAAAAAATCGTTAATAGGTCAGGTAATAGTCATGCCTAAGGTTAATGTTGCTGAGGTAAATAAAGCATTAAACCTGCATAGACCTATTGATAACTTGCGTAATTACTAAGGATAGTAATGGTAAATTTATCGACGTTTCAACAGTATCTAAGCATTGATGCGCGCTCATCGCGGACGTTAACGAAATCAATTAATTTAACGAAGTCGTTTAATAAAGATGAGCAGCACTTGCTTAAATGGGCGGCGCTGTTGCCCATGCAAACGGAGGCGCAGCAAACAGAGCAGCTAGAAAAAGTCCTTACAGAGTTGCGCGTGGCAGCTATAGATGATCGGCAACGTCTGACATTACTCAATATTGTGCTGGAGGCAGCTAATAAGCTGATTGCGATGCTACGCCAACACTATCTAAAAGCGAAAGAGGACTCCACCCGACATTAGGGTGGAGGTGAATTTCGCCTAGTGTTTATTATATTTTTATACAAATTAGCTACTGTATGAAATCTAAATAATCTTTAGAATTTATATTCTATCAAACAAAATTAGTTGCGGTAATGAAAATCAACAAAGCGTATAAATTTAGGCTTGAGCCTAATGCAGAGCAACAGATTATTCTAAATAATCTTGTCGGCTCTGCACGTTTTGTTTGGAATCAAATACTAGCGATCTCATTTGAGATGTTTGCTAAAAATGAATTTATTAATGCCACCAACTTGGTTAATAAAATCATGGATCTAAAGAACAATCCTGATTTTGACTTCTTAAGAACCCATGCCAACGCCGTATCTTTACAACAAAAAGTACGTGATCTCGCCTCTGCTTGGTCACGATTTTTCGACCCTAAAGTTCATGCTAGGCTCAAAGAAAATAAAAAGAAGCTCCGAAAACCCAAGTTCTTTAAGCTAAGCGATGGCACAGAGATTCAACTACGACAACTGATGCCAAGATTTAAACGTAAATCCGATGGCTGCGACTCAATCAGGCTTGTTCAGTTTGATAAGTATTGCCGTATTGAAGGCAACCGCATCAAACTACCTAGCGGTATTGGCTTTGTGAAGTTTAGAAAATCGCAAGACATCATCGGCACCATTAAAAACATCACCATCAGCAAGAAATCAGGTCACTGGTACGTGTCGTTTGGCACCGAAACGCAGCTAACTGAAAATCCACGACACCCTGCCACAAGTGCCATCGGCTTGGATATGGGTATCACTAAACTCATTACCACCTCAGACGGTCAAACCATCAAACCCAAAAATAGCTTTAAAGCCAATCAAATTAAACTGGCCGCATTACAGCGCCAATTAAGTAGAAAAGTCTTATTCAGTCAAAACTGGAAAAAGCAGAACCGTAAGATTCAAAAATTACACCATCACATCGCCAATATTCGCCATGATTACTTGCATAAAATCACCACCGCGATCAGCAAAAACCACGCCATGATTGCTTGTGAGGACTTAAAAGTAGCCAATATGTCGAAATCTGCAAGCGGTACGCTAGAAAACAGAGGGCGTAACGTCAAAGCCAAGTCAGGATTGAATAAATCCATTTTGGATCAAGGCTGGGGCATGATGATTGATATGCTTGAGTACAAGCAGCACTGGCAAGGCGGGGTGCTCATTAAAGTAAACCCACGCTACACCAGCCAAACCTGCTCCCAATGTCAGCATATTACCAAAGAGAATAGACAAACTCAGGCTAAATTTGAGTGCGTCAAATGCGGGCATAAAGCAAATGCTGATGTGAATGCAGCTAAAAATATTCTTGCGGCAGGACATGCCGTTTTGTCTGCGGAGGGAGGATGCGGTAAAGGTCGCCCGTTGAAACAGAAAACTTGTGACATTCGTGAGAAAGTCGCCTAAGCGCTAACGCTTTTAGAATCCCCCACTTGAGCTTAGCGAAAGTGGTGGGAGTATGTCAAATTTCCTACGCAGTGCTATGTAGGTTCATCACTCTTTGCCTTGTATAATGGTCGAGGTAGACGCATACATAGCCAATGCCCCTCAATTAAAGATTTCTACAACATGTCTATACTCAAAAAATATCAATTAAGCGGTATGTTTGCCGCTGTTTTATTGCTCAGCGCTTGTGAGAAGACGCCGCCTGACTATCGCGATCCTGTAACGTTGCCACTTTATACCGAGGGCGACGCCGATAATGGTGCGCTTATATATCAAGATGCTTGCGGTCAATGTCATCAGCTAAATCCTGGACTCAATAAAAAAGGTCCGCAGTTGATGAATATTTATGGTGCCAAAGCGGCTGAGCTTGCAGATTATACTTATAGTGAAGGGCTTAAGGCATCAGGTTGGGTATGGGATGCTAAAACGCTAGATACTTATATCGCTGATGCAGAAAAAGCCATGCCAGACTCGAAAATGCTATCAGATCCGATGCCAGATGCTAAGGAGCGTACCGATGTGATTGCTTATCTATCAACGCTTCGTGCACCGGTGCCAACCGCTGATGATATAAAGTAACGCCCGATTTAACCTGATTATTTCACATGGCTATTTAAAATAATCATTACCATAAAAAATGAGCTAAGAATTGATAATGAACCCTGCCGCCAATGACTATCCCCGCAACCAGCAAAAAATTGCTCAGCTAATGACGCAGTTAAATCAAATCGTATTAGATAAACCGCAAGCCATCAAGTTAGCGCTGAGCGGCATACTGGCAGGTGGGCATCTATTGTTGCAAGATTTGCCGGGCATGGGTAAGACGACGTTGGCGCAAGGCTTAGCGCAATTACTCGGTCTGAGCTTTAGCCGCGTGCAGTTTACCAATGACATGCTGCCGGCTGATATTTTGGGTATGAGCATCTATGACCAAAGCAAACAGCAGTTTGAGTTTCGTCCCGGTCCTATCTTTACTCAGTTGTTGCTGGCTGATGAAATCAATCGCTCCAGCCCCAAGATCCAAAGTGCATTACTAGAAGCGATGGAAGAGCGGCAAGTAACCCAAGATGGGCAGACTTATGCGTTGCCGCAGCCGTTTTTTGTCATTGCCACCCAAAACCCATTGCAGCAAGCGGGCGTTTATCCACTGCCTGAATCGCAGCTAGATCGGTTTTTATTGTGCTTGTCGCTAGGATATCCATCACCTGCCGCGGAGCGCGAGCTTCTAAAAGGTCAAGACCGCCGCGAGCTATTAAAAGAGCTGCCCGCGGTGCTTGATACGCAGGCTGTATTATTAGCGCAGCAAGGCGTCAAGCAGGTGTATGTCGCGGATGTGGTTTTAGATTATCTGCAAAGACTGGTCGCCAAAACACGTGCAAGCTCTGAGTATCATGGTCTTTCACCACGTGGCGTACTGTCGCTACAGCGTGCTGCACAGGCTTATGCTTATGTGTCGGGGCATATGGAGGTCACGCCTGAAGATATCCAAGCCGTGTTTGCTGCCGTCACCGATCATCGACTCGGTCAGCGTTTTGTGCCCGCGCATGTGACTGGTGGGCAAGCGACTCAGACCATCGCCCAACGCATTTTGGCAGAAGTGGCTGTTATTGTTTGACCATTTTTTTTGCTCATAATAGATTTACTTCCAAAGCTGCTCGTTTATTAGCGATAAGACTATTAATTTTAAGAATAGGGTAGTCATGAGCCTTTTGCCAAAAGCCTTTACCGTACCAGCTAGTTCCGCATTACGCCGTTGGTTTGCCACGCGGGCCCCAAAAAGCGATAGCGCCACGCTCAATTTGCGTAATGTCTATATCTTTTTTAGCCGCGAAGGGCTGCTATATGCGGTGTTATTAATCATCACCTTTATTGCTGGTATCAACTATGGCAATAACTTGGTGTTGGGTCTGTGTTTTTATCTGGTCAGCGTTTGGCTTATCAGCTTTCATGTGACCTTTGCCCATATCTCAGGTCTTAAAGTACAATTAATAGAAGTGACCATGGCAGAAGCAGGTGCGCCTGTCTGGGTGACCTTACAGCTGATTAGTGAGAGCCGCCAACCAAGACGGCAGCTATTATTTAGCTTTGAGCAGACTGACGGTAAGGTTAATAATAAGACAGATAAAAAAGCCAGTAAAAAAATCAAAAATAGTGCTAGTACTCAAGAGTCGATACTGGTGACACGACTGCAAGGCGAGCAAGTGATTCGTTTGCCTGTACAAACGCACAATCGTGGGCAGCTGACATTACCAAGATTAACCATCAAAACCGTTTATCCGTTAGGTATTATGCGCGCATGGTCTTATGTCTATTTTGCCCGTCGCGCTTGGGTATATCCAAAACCTGAAACATTCGATTGGCAAGCGCAGTATTCCGTTGCCAGTCAGGAGGATTTGCCAACGGGTGGACAGACTAGGCAAGGTCAGGACGATTTTGAGCGGCTAGATAACTATATCGAAGGTGAGTCGCTAGCAAGGGTTTCTTGGGGTCACGTGGCGCGCGGTCAGGGAATGTTTACCAAGCATTTTGCCGACCCTGTCGGTCATGAGCAAACGTTGGATTATGCTGATATGCCAGCGGCGCATCATGAACAAAAACTCGCACAACTGGCTTATGGCGTAGTGACATTAGGTGAGTTGGGTGTGCCATTTAACATGCGTTTAGCCGGCGACGCGCCTTCTGCTGCGACGATGGGTGACGGTAATGGCTTTGCGCAAGCGTGCTTGCTAAGGTTGGCAAAAGCGCCATGACTAATATGAGCAATTCTAAAATATTTTTTTCAAAAAAAGCGATCGATGCCTCTATTGGCTCTAACAAATCAGACTTTATAGAATCTATAAGCTTTGAGCAGTTGGCTTTGGGTCAAAATACCAATGCTCATACCAATGCTCATACCTATGCTCATGCTATGCAGGGCAGCAATGCTAAATGGACTCGCAAGCTACTCGCCTTACCAGCCTATTATTGGGTATTAATTGCTCAAGTTGTTATTATCTTACCGCATGCAGCGCATTTGCCGTTATGGCTAATGGGTTTTGCAGTGGTCAGTATCATTGCTCAGCTGCCGCGTGTGAAAGCGCGATTTAAAAAATTAGCGCATCTAAAACGTGTCTATCAAAGCATGCAAATGCTCGGCTTCTTATTGGGGCTTACAGGTCTGTGGCTGACTTATAATACCGCTTTCGGTCTCGATATGGGCGTAGCGTTTTTGGTGCTATGTCTCATCAGTAAGTTGTGGGAGATGTATAAGCGCCGTGATGCTTATGTGGTATTGAATCTTTCACTGTTTGTCCTTGCCGCGCTATTCTTAATGGATCAAGGTCTTGTGACGACGTTAGAAGTAATCGTCGGGGCAGTCATTGTGTTGTTGGCATTTATTGCGCTAAATGACGACGGCAATGCTCGTGGTGATGGTCGCTTGCGTACTTTAGGTGTATTAGGTCTTGGGGCATTGCCGTTATTGGTCGTGCTATTTTTGTTCTTTCCGCGCTTGCCACCGCTATGGTCAGTGCAGCTCTCAGGTCAGCAAGCGACCACGGGTGTCTCTGATAGCATGTCGCCCGGTGACTTTGCCAATTTAGGACAATCGACCGAGCTTGCGTTTCGGGTAGAGTTTGCAGATAACCGCCCACCACAGCAGCAGCTCTATTGGCGCGGTTTGGTATTTAGCGACTTTGATGGAGTCACTTGGCGTCCTAGCCCTCAACAACGACAATGGCAGCCTGCACCGCAAACACCTGCTTGGATTGAGAATGCCTTTGCAACTATCCCTGATGAAGTAAAAGTTGCACCGACCAACTATGAGATTATCCTAGAGCCAACGCAGCAAAACTGGCTGTTTGGACTTGATTATCCTTTTGCTCAGCGCCAAGACGTCAGTATCACCTCAGACTTTACCTTATTAAAAGACCAGCCGGTGACCCAACAGCTGCGCTACGAGGTATTGCAATTTGCACCGATGCGTATCGATCGGATTCTCTCTGATGAGTCGCGCCGTCTAAATCTTGCCCTACCAGCTGACGGCAATCCGCAAGCACGAGCATTGGCGCAGCAGCTGTTTGTTCAATCAGACTCAGACCCAGTACGCTACATGCAAGCACTTGAGCGCTGGATTAACCAAACGGACTTTCGTTATACACTGTCTCCACCACGACTGAATAATAACCGTATTGATGAGTTTTTATTTGAGACCAAAGCGGGGTTTTGTGAGCATTATTCTTCTAGCTTTACCTTTATGATGCGCGCCGCTGGCATTCCAGCACGCGTCGTCGCAGGCTATCAGGGTGGTGAGCTGAGCCGCGGCGGCAATGTTTGGGAAGTACGGCAAAAGGATGCGCACGCTTGGACGGAGGTTTGGCTTGACGGTCAAGGTTGGGTACGTGTCGATCCGACGGCTTTTGTTGCGCCTGAGCGTGTCGAGCAGGGTATGGATGCACTGACACAGGCACAAGGGGCGACAATGTTCGGTGATGGCGCTAGTGCGCAAATCAGCTATCAGCAGTATCAAATGCTACAAACCTTACGCCGCCTCTCCGACCAAGCGAGCTACTATTGGCAAAAAGATGTCGTTGGTTACGATCAGGACAAGCAAGCCGATTCGTTGCTCAAATGGTTTAACATCCGTTCAATCACGCAGCAAATTATTTGGCTAGCGGCGAGTGCTATTACCGTCATGGTGATTTTGGTCTTTGTCATTTGGCAACGTCGCCGTAAGCGTTGGCATCCAGCAGACCTGCCACTTGCACAGTTATCAAAACGTATTGGTAAAAGTGATAAAGCGCTGGCTCGTCAAGAGAGCGAAGGGCAGCTGGCTTGGCTTGAGCGCTTGGCAATAGCGGTTGATGACCGAGAAATTGATTCAAATACTGATATCGACGCTGATACCAATGCTGACACCAATGCTGACACCAATGCTAAAAGTAGTAATAAGAGCAGTAAAGTTAGTAAGCTAACAGATAGCGGTCATTCAGACATTGTCCAAGCAAAAATCATCCAGATGAGGCAGGACTATCGTCAGCTGCGTTATGGACGTCTAAGCAGCCTTGAAACCAATGATAGCGAATACCAAACCGTACTGAAACAGCTTAAGAAAGATGCACGTGAATTGTTCTAATGGCTGTTTTGTGAAAGCCTTATTTAGCACATGATAAAATAGCTAATGATAATAAAGGAGGCGACTCTATGGCGATATATGTGGATTTTATGCAGATAGAATTTAAAGGCTATAAGTGGTGCCATATGCTGGCAGATACCCTGCAAGAGTTGCATGACTTTGCAGCGCTGATTGAAGTAGATTCGCGTTTATTCCACCGTCATGCCAGTTACCCGCACTATGATGTGACGGTACAAATGCGAGAGATAGCGATTGAATATGGGGCTATTCCTGCTGGTCGAAAAAAGATTATCGAATGTGCCAAGAAGTTAAAAGTAGAGTTAAACGCTCCAATAACACGGTCTAAATCTTACAAATAATGCGTCTATTAAACTTATAATAATGAGCAGCTTTTATTTCAAATTGACACTTTCAAGCTTTATTAAGCCAAACGCTCTGCCAGATAATCTACTAGCAATCGAATCTTTGGCGATAAATGACGGTTGTGCGGATAAATAGCCCAGATGCTTTCTTCAGGCTCTCGATAGTTATCCAATAAGCTGACCAGCTCGCCTGATGCTAAGTATTTTTGCACATAATAGTCAGGCAACTGCACGATACCCAGACCTTTTAACGCCGCATCAACTAGGCTATGACCGCTGTTATATTGCACCGTGCCAGACACGCGCAGGTTTTTTTCTTTATCAGCGTTTTTTCCATAATCTGTTTTTTTAGAATCCGTTTCTTTAAAATCTATAAAGTGCCAATAATCACGAGTGCCAAGTAAGCAGTTATGCTGACTCAGATCGCTCAAGGAACTTGGTGTGCCGTACTTTTCGAGATAAGCGGGCGCAGCACAAACGAAGTTGGTACGACGGCTAAGTTTTTTTGCCATCATCGTCGAATCGCTTAATTTACCAATACGAATCGCTAAATCATAGCCGCCATCAATTAGATCGATTTTTTGATTACTCAAAAAAGCCGTCACTTCGATATCACTATATTGCACCATGAAATCATTGACCAGTGGCAACAGTTGCTGCTCGCCATAAGTGACAGGAGCGGTCAGTTTAATCCTGCCTTGCGGCTTTGATTGTAAGTTACTCACCGCTTGCTCAGCAGCATCCAAGCCATCGAGCACACCGCGGCAGTGCTGATAAAACACGCGGCCTTCTTCTGTCAGTGATACCTTGCGCGTCGTACGATAGAGTAATTTAATATTTAGGCGTTTTTCTAAAGCGCTTATCTGTCGACTGACTTGCGCGGTTGAGATGCCCAATTCTTTTGCCGCACGCGTAAAGCTCTCGTGCTCTGCTACATAGACAAACTCACTAATACCATCCCAGCGCATGATTATTACCACTGTGTAAAAGATATTTGCAAATATAGCACATTGTTATCATTTCAGAAACGACTATAATGATTAGTATAAAATCAAACTTTTTACAGACCGCAACAATGGTGGCTTGCCTCTACTCAATCAGCACTATAAGCTAAATTGGTCTGGGTGTAATCAATGATAAATTAATTAAAAGAGAGAATATTATGTCAGATAAATTTATTAAATCTAAAGCCGCCATTGCTTGGGGGCCAAATGAGCCACTATCTATCGAAGAAGTGGATGTGATGCTGCCACGCAAAGGCGAAGTGCTGGTAAAAATCGTTGCTAGTGGCGTCTGCCACACCGATGCGTTTACCTTATCTGGTGAAGACCCAGAAGGCGTATTCCCAGCTATCTTAGGTCATGAAGGTGGCGGTATCGTCGAGCAAATTGGCGAAGGCGTAACCAGCGTGCAAGTCGGCGATCATGTTATTCCTTTATACACCGCAGAGTGCGGCGTCTGTAAAATGTGTACTTCAGGTAAAACAAACCTGTGTTCAGCCGTACGCGAAACCCAAGGTAAAGGCTTAATGCCAGACGGCACCACGCGTTTTTATAAAGATGGTGAGCCAATCTATCACTACATGGGTTGCTCAACTTTCTCTGAATATACGGTGTTGCCAGAGATTTCCTTAGCAAAAGTGAACAAAGAAGCGCCGTTAGAAGAAGTTTGCTTGCTCGGTTGCGGCGTCACCACTGGCATGGGCGCAGTCATGAATACGGCAAAAGTTGAAGAGGGCGCGACCGTTGCTATCTTTGGTCTAGGCGGTATTGGACTATCAGCGGTTATCGGTGCACAAATGGCAAACGCCAGCCGTATTATTGCGATTGATATCAACGAAAGTAAGTTTGAGCTTGCCAAAAAATTGGGCGCAACAGATTGTATTAATCCAAAAGATTATGACAAGCCAATCCAAGAGGTCATCGTTGAATTGACTGATGGCGGCGTTGATTATTCGTTTGAATGTATCGGTAATGTCGATGTCATGCGTTCAGCGCTTGAGTGCTGCCATAAAGGTTGGGGCGAATCGGTTATCATCGGTGTTGCTGGTGCTGGGCAAGAAATCTCAACCCGTCCATTCCAGCTAGTGACTGGTCGCGTCTGGCGCGGCTCAGCATTTGGCGGCGTAAAAGGTCGCTCAGAGCTGCCCGGCTACGTTGAGCGTTATTTAGCAGGCGAGATTCCACTACAGGATTTCATCACCCATACCATGCCATTAGAAGATATCAATGAAGCCTTTGATTTGATGCATAAAGGTGAGAGTATCCGTACGGTTATTCATTTTTAAGCATCATTATTAATAATAGGGATTGTAAATTTAGCCTTTTAAAATAACAGTGTTATAAAATAAAAATGCCGCCCTTATTATGGGGCGGCATTTTTATGTTTATCGTTTAGTCTTTTTTAAAGCTATGCATATCTTCTAGCACTGCCGTGAATCTATCGTATAGCCAAGGTTCAATATCATCAATCACTTGACTATATAAATGTGGACCTATGGTTTCGATAATAAAGTCTAATAAAAACTTAGCGGGCAGATTGCCAATATCGACATCAAACTCTGCGTTCATATAATCTCTCAGCTTATCCAAAACGATTTCTTCTGCTTCATCTGATAAGGTAAGCAGTTTGTCTTTGCTCATATAAAACTATTCCTAAGAGACATGCCAATGACAATGTCCAATGTTTAAATAATTACTGAAATTTCAATGATAGCTAAATGTTAAATAACCGTTAAATTAAGCAGTACTCATTTATTACCTACTCTTGCATAGTGGCCAATTGCTCTAAAATATTGACGTAATTTTCCACGCCCTGCGCGCCGCTGACCAAATGTCGCTCGTTAAAAATCATCGCCGGTACACTTTGAATGCCTTGCTGTTGCCAATGCTGCTCTTCTGCACGTACATCTTTAGCAAAACGCTGCTCTTCTAATACCGCGAGCGCCTCGCTACGATCAAGTCCTACTTCCGCGGCAATATCAGCAAGCACCGCATTATCAGAAATATTGCGACCCTTGGTAAAGTGAGCGCTGAATAACGCCTGCTTTAAATCATGCATCGGCTTTTGCCCTTGCTGACCTGCCCAGTACAGCAGCTGATGCAGATTAAAAGTATTGTGCATACGGGTATCGTCATTGAAATTAAACTCAAAACCGACTTCGGAGCCTGCCTCAGTCATTCTAATGCGGCTAGCGTCCGACTCTTCCTTGCTTGAGCCATATTTTTCCATGATATGCTCGCGTAAGTTTTGTCCTTCGCTTGGCATATTGCTGTTTAGCTCAAACGGATGCCAATGTATTTCATGTTCGGTATTGGTTTGCTTAAGCGCCTCAGCCAATTGACGGTAGCCGATAATACACCAAGGGCAAACCACGTCTGAGACGATATCGATGCGTAGTGGCTGTTTTGATAATGTCTGTTTTGAATTTTCCATAAATTTCTGCCCATTTTATTGTTGATGTTTTATTTGTTTATAAAGGGTTTTTATAAGGAGGTTTATAAGTAATTGGGATAAAGAATTGAGAGTATCTGCTGTGCCAAATTATCGTAGCTTGTTCTAATACCTAATACCTAATAAATGCGGATAGCGAGTAGAGGTTATATTAACCCAAAGAAGTCAGATAGTTTGACTAAAACACACAACCCATACACTCAAGAATTTGGCGCGAAACCATCATAAGAGACATTGGTTATCAGTATAAAATGTCTGAGATACCTGATATTGCTAACTGATTAGCGCTAAGCAGCCGAGGATTGTTAGCCAAGAAAATGCCGATAGTTATCAATCAATAACTCAGTTATGATATTGATAAGCCCGAATAGCCTATTTACGCTCAAAATCGCGGCTGGCTTGATAAGTAATGAAAGCAATATCAAGCTTATACCTATTAATGAATACTAATGCTGACCAATTAAAACCAAGGATGGATCAATGACTATTGCCTGCTTTAAGCCAAAATGGATGGACGAAGAGATTGAGATGCTGCATGAGAGTGCGCTTAAAGTCTTTAGAGATTGGGAAGCGCATGATGAAAAATGGCGTGAAAATGGCATGCTCGATCGTGAGGCTTGGCTAGAAGCTGGCGAGATGGGGTTTTTATGTGCTTCAATGCCAGAAGAATACGGCGGCGCCGGTGGTGATTTTCGCCATGAAGCGGCGCTGATTTATGCACAATCTGAAGCCAATCAAGCAGGTTTCGGCGGCTTTTTACATTCAGGGATTGTCGCGCCTTATATTTTGCATCATGGTACTGAAGCGCAAAAACAGGCATGGTTACCCAAAATGGCAACCGGCGAGTTAATCGGCGCAATAGCGATGACTGAGCCGGGCACAGGCTCAGATTTGCAAAACATCAAAACCTATGCAGTCAAAGACGGCGATGATTATATTATTAACGGCTCAAAGACTTTTATTACCAATGGTCAACTGGGTAATTTAATCATCGTTGCCTGCAAAACTGACCGCTCCCTTGGCGCTAAAGGCGTCTCCTTAATTGTGGTCGAAACCGACAATGCGCCGGGGTTTGAGCGCGGTAAAAAGCTCAAAAAACTTGGCATGGCATCACAAGATACTTCTGAGTTATTTTTTAATAATATGCGCGTGCCGCAAGCCAATTTATTGGGTACGGTTGAAGGCTTAGGCTTTGCACAATTGATGCAAGAGTTACCGCAAGAGCGTTTGATTGTGGCATTAGCAGCGATTGGGGCGATGAAACTGGCATTGGACTTGACCATTGATTACACCAAAGAGCGCACCGCTTTTGGCAAGCCTGTTTGGAGCTTTCAAAATACCCGCTTTAAATTGGCCGAATGTAACAGCCATTATATTGCCTCTAGTGCCCTGTGCGATGCCGCTATCGAAGCATTAGTAGAGCATAAACTAACGGTACAGCATGCTGCTTTAATCAAATATTGGGTAACCGAAAAACAATGTATCGTCATGGATGAGTGCGTACAGTTATTTGGCGGTTATGGCTACATGATGGAGTATCCGATTGCGCGCTTATATGCCGATGCGCGGGTGCAAAAAATCTACGGCGGTACCAATGAGATTATGAAAGAGCTTGCGTCACGCTTTATGTAATTTTTCATTTAAACCAATCTTTAAGACTACAGGTTTTTGAAACTACAAGTTTCTAAAATTACAGGCTTCTAAGATTATAAATTTTTAAGACTATAAGGACATAGCATGATTCAGACGGCTTATATTTATGACGCCATTCGTACCCCGCGCGGCAAAGGCAAAGCGGGCGGCAGCTTAAACCAAGTAACGCCCATTTGGCTGGTTCGCACCTTACTTAATGCCATGCAGCAGCGCAACGATTTAGATACCAGCTTGGTCGATGATGTGGTGCTTGGCTGCGTGACGCCAGTCGGCGAACAAGGCGCAGACATTGCCCGCATTGCGGTCATTGATGCAGGCTGGCATGAAAGCGTCGCTGGGGTGACCTTGTCGCGTTTTTGCGCCTCCGGGCTTGAGTCCATTAATCTTGCCGCCAGTAAAATCATGTCGGGGATGGAGGATATGGTGGTAGCAGGCGGCGTTGAATCGATGAGCCGTGTACCGATGGGCTCAGATGGCGGTGCGTGGGCAACCGATCCGCGCGTGAATGCCGCTACTGGCTTTGCACCACAAGGGGTGGGTGCTGATACCATTGCAACGCTTGAAGGCTTTAGTCGTACGGATGTCGATGCTTTTGCCACCGAGTCACATCAGCGTGCTGCTAACGCATGGGCTGCTGGCTACTATGATAACGCGGTAATATCTGTGCATGATTTAAATGGACGTTTGCTACTTGATAAAGACGAGACCATTCGCCCTAACACCACGGTTGAGACGTTAGCAGGATTAAAACCGTCTTTTGCCAAGCTTGGCGCGATGGGCTTTGATAGTGTTTTGCTAGATAAATACACCAGTATTGAGCGTATCAATCATGTCCATCATGCGGGTAACTCCTCCGGTATCGTTGATGGCGCGGCGCTTTGTTTATTGGGTAGTGAAGCGGCGGGTAAAAAAGCAGGTTTGCGTCCGCGGGCGAAAGTCATTATGGCCTCAGTCATCGGTTCTGAGCCGTCTATTATGCTGACTGGTCCAACGCCTGCGTGTCAAAAAGCGCTGAAAAAAGCCGGTATGACCGCCGCTGATATTGACCTATGGGAGATTAACGAAGCCTTTGCGGCGATACCGATGAAAACAGCAAAAGACTTAGGTATCTCACTCGATAAAGTCAACGTCAATGGCGGTGCGATTGCCATGGGTCATCCATTAGGTGCAACGGGTGCGATGCTGCTTACTACCGTCCTTGAAGAGCTTGAGCGTCGTAACCTAAAAACCGCCATGATTAGCTTATGCGTTGGTGGCGGTATGGGCATCGCGACCATCATTGAGCGTGTATAAGTTATCGTTAGTAATAGTGGTTAAATAAGACATTTTAATATCAGAAAGGAAGAATAATGAGCATGGACTGCACCCAAATAATTAATGAGCTGGCAAACTTTTCTGCTAAACGTGATGATGAAGGTATTGTGACCGTCACTATTGCTCAAGCTGATCGAAAGATGAATGTGATTGATGATAATTTTAATCACTCGTTTGCAGCTTTAAGCGACGCTTTTATCAATGATGAATCCGCTAAAGGCTTAATTATCACCTCAGGTAAAGACAGTTTTATTGCGGGCGCTGATATCGATCAGCTGGCGAACATTCAAACCCATGAGCAAGCTTTTGAGCTGGTTGAAAACCTTAAATCAAGCATGCGTCAACTTGAGAAATGCGGTAAACCTATCGTTGCTGCGATGACTGGCACTGCGCTTGGCGGTGGCCTTGAGGTAGCGTTAGGCTGTCATTATCGATTGGCTATCGATGCGCCTACTGCCAAGTTTGGCTTGCCGGAGGTAAAGCTAGGTCTATTGCCCGGTGGCGGTGGTACTCAACGTCTGATGCGCCTCATCGGCATGCAAAAGTCGCTTGAGATGATGACTCAAGGTCAGATAGTCAGTGCAAGCCGGGCAAAGGAGCTGGGCTTTATCGATGCGTTGGCAAGTGATAAAGCTGAGATGCTCAGCCAAGCTAAAGCATGGATTAAAGCCAATCCTAACGCGCAGCAGCCATGGGATATCAAGGGTTTTAAAATTCCAGGTGGCAATGCCAATCAGCCAAAAAACGCGCAAATGCTCTCTATTGCCCCAGCGCTAGCCTATCAAAAATCACATGGCAATTATCCAGCGATTATTCATATTATGTCCTGTGTCTTTGAGGGCAGCTTGCTCGATATCGACGCTGGGCTTGAAGTGGAGTCCAATTACTTTGTCGCTTGTGTGCTATCGCCCGAATCGAAGAATATGATTACCTCGATGTGGACGCAGCTTAATCAAATTAAAAAAGGTCAGTCACGTCCTAAGGGTTTTGAGCGTCAAACAGTAAATAAGGTTGCAGTACTTGGCGCAGGGATGATGGGCGCGGGGATTGCTTATGTTGCTGCCAAAGCGGGTATCGATGTGGTGCTATTAGATACCAGTATTGAGAACGCCAATCAAGGCAAACAGTATTCAGAAAAGCTATTGGATAAAGCCATTAGTTGCGGTCGCTCAAACGCTACCAAAAAAGCAGCGTTATTAAGTAAAATCCAAACCACGACATCTTATAACGATATTGCAGGTTGTGATTTGGTCATCGAAGCGGTGTTTGAAAATCGTGATATTAAAGCCAAGTGCACCGAGCAGGCCGAAGCGATTATCCCTGAATCAGCCGTTTATGCGTCTAATACCTCAACCATTCCTATCACCAGCTTAGCAGTAGCAAGCAAACGTCCGACGCAATTTATTGGGCTGCACTTTTTCTCGCCCGTCGATAAGATGCCCTTGGTTGAAATTATTATGGGCGCGCAGACCGATGATGCCACGTTAGCAAAAGCCTTTGATTTTGTGCTGCAAATTGGCAAGACGCCTATCGTCGTCAATGACAGTCGCGGTTTTTATACCTCGCGCGTGTTTGGCACTTATGTGTCAGAGGGCATCGCGATGTTAGGCGAGGGCGTGCATCCGCGCCGTATCGAGGTCGCAGGTCTTAAGGCCGGCATGCCGATGCCGCCACTGGCGCTGGAGGACGAAGTCTCGCTTGATTTATCGATGTTGATTATGGCGCAGTCTAAAAAAGATACCCTTGCTGAGGGTAAAGAATGGGTTAGCCACCCTGCAGAAGCGGTACTTACCACGCTGGTAAAAGACCATGAACGTTTGGGTAAAAAAGTCGGGAAAGGTTTTTATGATTATGCGCAAAATGCTGAGGGTAAAAATGATAAGCAGCTATGGCCCGCGCTGACTGAGCTATATCCGCCATTTGCTGAACAACCTAATATGCAAGAGCTGATTGATCGCCTGCTTTATATCCAAGCCAATGAGTCAGCGCGCTGCTATGAAGAAGGGATTTTGCGTTCTGTCGCTGAAGTCAACGTAGGCTCTATCTTTGGTTGGGGTTTTGCCCCGCATCAAGGCGGCACCTTACAGTTTATCAATGCCACAGGTGTAGAGCAGTTTGTTGCGCGTAGTCGCGAACTTGCCGCAAAGTATGGGGCGCGTTTTGAGCCTGCCCATATTCTGATTGAGATGGCTAATAAAGGCGAGGTGTTTGCAGATGGTTAATAGTAATTCAACGCCAAGCTCTTCGATTAACAATCATTCAATGACAGATATGATGGCTGATTGCTTAAATGGTTTAAAGGTAGTCGACTTGACCCGTAATCTACCCGGTCCATTTGCCACCAGATTACTTGCTGATTTGGGAGCAGAGATTGTCAAAATCGAACCAGAAAACGGTGACCCAGGACGGGCGTTTGGTGAATTGTTTAAAGCTTTAAACCATGGGAAGCACTGCGAAAAAATCGATTTTCGCAATGCAGCAGGGATTGAAACTATCAAAGCCCATATCAAGGATGCTGATGTCATGCTTGATAGCTTTCGTCCTGAAGTGCTGCTAGGTATGGGTTTAGATGCTGCCACTTTACATGCCATTAATCCAAAGCTCGTCATGGTATCTATCACTGGTTACGGGATCGCTGATGGCCTTGATGAACCAGCTGAATCTTGGACGGCCAAAGCGGGTCACGATATCAATTTTATGGCGATGAGTGGGACTTTGGCACAATTAAAGACTGCTACAGGCGAGCAAGCCATGCCCAATATGCAGTTTGCCGATTTGGCTGGCGGCAGTGACACCGCCGTCATTGCCTTGTTGGCAGCGGTATTTGCTGCCAAAAACACGGGGCGCGGACGCCATATCGCCGTCAGCATGACGCATAGTTTATATCATCATTTAGTAATGCCAAAAGCAACTGCCGATATGATGGAAAACATAAATGGACAACGCCCAGAGCCTCAGAATGATTTTTTAGGCGGCGTGTTACCTTGCTATCGGTTGTATCAAACCCAAGACGGTCGGTATATGGCAGTCGGCTCATTAGAATTTAAATTTTGGCGATTGTTGTGCGAGACGTTGGATTTGTCTGAATACGTTGATGCTCATTGGCAGCGCGGCTTTATGCCAAATACCGCTGAAAGTAAAAAAGCCGAGCAAGCCATGATAGAAAAGTTTGCCAGTCAGACACTGGCGCATTGGCAAGAAATATTTAGCGCCGTTGATGCTTGCGTGACGCCAGTGCTCACGCTTGCAGAAGCGCAAGGCCATCCGCTCTTTGCCCATCAAGATAAGTATCAGGCGACGGCTGGCTGGCAAGTGCTCGCGATGGCATGATTTATCATTAGGTAGCTGAAAGATAAGGAATAGGAATGTGAGCGGAGAAATAGGGGTGTAATTAGAATATCAGTTAGCAGGCTTATGATGACAATACAATGCCCACGCTTAGATAGTAACAGGACTATTTGAGTCTATTACGACCGTCATACAAGAGTGTAAATGCTCTCCTCCTATTTAATTTTTATTAAATAGGAGGAGAGTCTTATGAGTCGTACATTATGGCTGGTGGTTGGTATCATTAGTATTCTTGGCGGTATCTTTGCTTTTTTCAATCCTCTTAGCGCCAGTTTCGCTGCTGAACAACTGGCTGGATTCGTCTTTCTTCTGGTTGGTATTTTGCAGTTTATTGCCCTGTTCCGTGCTTATACCACGACGGGTAAAGTGCTAGCGGCCATTGGCGGTGTGCTTGGCATATTTATCGGTATTGAGCTGCTACAAAACCCGCTACAAGGTATTTTAACCTTGACCATGGTAATTGCTATCTTATTTATGGCAACGGGTATTGTCAGAGTGATAGTGGCTTTTGGTTTACGCCGAACGGTGACTTTTGTGCCGATATTAATCTCAGGGCTTATCTCGATTGCGTTGGCTATCATGATATTTACCAGCTATCCGCAGTCAGCGACCTATATTCTCGGCGTCCTATTAGCCGTTGAGCTGATATCTAATGGCATCTCATTAATCATGTATTCACGTGTGCAACCACCTTTGGTTAGACGCTTATAAACTTGTAAACCTATAAATGACACTAGCAATAAATCACGCTATAAAATGCATAAAAAAGACGCCGCGGAATGGCGTCTTTTTTTATTCTATAAGCTATTAGTTTTTCAGATTTTAACGCGAAAAGGTCAAAATATGCCCTTTGAATGGTAGTTCAAGATAAGTGGTGTCCTCAGGTTTAACGTGCTTACTGCTAAAACCAAATTCAGCCATCTTATTGGTCAACTTGTTTTTGCGCCCGCGCCCAGGGTCAACGACAATAACTTCACAAGTTGGCAGTGCATGACGCTCAATAAACTCCGCCAAGATATCGATATGCTGGTCTTCATACAGCAAATCGCTACCGATAATGATATCAAACTTGCCAAGATGGCTATTGTCTTCAGCCCAGTCTAAACGCTCAAAGTTAATTTCTTTATTATTATTTAGCGTGGTGTTTCTATCCAAAAAGTACTCAACCGTCGGATGGTAATCAGTCGCTGTAATATCGGCATGGCGATGGTTAAGCAATAAGCTTGATAGTGCCATACCGCAGCCAACTTCCAAGATACGCTTGCCCGCAATATCATAATCAAGCATATGATTGGCGAGCACCAAGCTTGATGGCCAAATCACGCCAAACATCGGCCATGACGCCGAGCAAATACCGAGGTCTGATGCCTCATTATCAGGGTCACTAAATTGTTGATTGTCACGTAAAGTACAAATGTGGATGTCGGTGTTGCCAATTTCAATCGTTTGATAACGCACGCGCACGGTGGTCAGCGAAGTCATAAACTGTCCTAAAAAATAAGCAAGAATGCAAGGTTTGGCAAAGGCTGCCACTTTCGGGGATTATAATTAGTAAAAGGGTGGGTTAACGCTTGGAGATGGGAAAATGTAGCAATATTTAAATATAAGAATGTAGAAATGTTATAAAAATCTGTATAGCTATACAGTATGCAAAATAATCAAATGGTTGCAGCTAGTATGACCTAACATTTGACAAGTTGTTGTTAATTCTAAGGGTATTATTATTACTGTGTGATTTTATAAAAATAGAAGCCGATTTTAGACAGATAGTTATTATTATAATGTTTAAGCTATAGCTATAAAAATGCACCGCTTATGGTTAAAGGGCGCATTTATATGAAACAGCTAGCTTGATTCAGTACGAATTTAATGAATGATGGTGTTAATAAAGAACGGGTTTAATTCCTAAATCTAAGCCCAGAGGTTTTAAGTGCCCATACCAGCTCAACAAAGGCGCGATTGTTGGTCAAAGGTTCGCCATCGATGATAAGTACGTAGCCTGAGCCATCAATCCATAAAAACACAAAGCTGGTTTCAGGAATCAGCAAATCGACTTGCTGAAAGAAAGAAATGGCTTGGCTTTCTACCGCCCAGCCGCGTTGTTTTTGGCGCAACATAAAACCTGAAAAGTCAGCTGCCGCCACACTCAGCATGTCGGCTTCTTCTTGGCTATAGCCAATCCGCGCCAGACAAAAACCTTCATCAGAGCCAATTGCTGCGCGGCGTTTCCCAGACAAGCTTGAAACCACATAGGGTAAAAACTGGTCTAATGGCAAGTTTGGCGCGGGCAAAAATAGCGACAGCTTCTCAATCCAGCCATGCTCTAAAAAGCTGTCTAGCCATTGGTCAGAATAACGCTCGAGCCAATCAGCGGCTAACAAAGTCTCGTTATAAGACAATAAGTCCTGTAGTGATAACTGCTCAGCCGTTGGTTCACTTTGCGAAAATGCCTCAAAAATGCCGGCTGGGGTCAAAGTCAGATAGGTTTTATCAGCGTTTAAATAAGAAGACATAGCGGCTACCCGTTAGATGGATTTTTTATAATGGTATTAAAAATGATTGAGGCTCTAAGCGTCTTGTACATTTTTAGTTTGGTCAAGTTTTTGCTGACAATGATTCCAGCGCTCATCAAATTGCCAATCGCTTTTACCCAAGCGAAACCACACCAAGGAGAACGCCAAACGGTCATGACGCGCGATACAATGGGCAAAAAACTCGTTTTCGATTTGTTCTATGGTGTCCCAGTCTTGATTATCACGTGCGAGCATCAAGTCGCTGGTGATATCTTTAGCGATTTCTTTGGCATCATCACTACTGATGCGCAGCCGCTGGCTTTGTTCATTTAACGATGGCGATACCAGTACGCTCCAGCGCGTTGCTAGCATGCTGTTTTTTTGAATATAGCTTTTTTTATCAATACAATCACGAAAGCCTTGCTCGATATGCGGCAGCATGCGACCTTGCAAGCGGGTAAACATATTGGTGACATCATAGGGGATGTCATACCAGCAGCCATAAAAGAAGTCGGCCACCGCGCCTTGTAGCGGCTCTTTCTCGTTTAGCAGTAGCGCAGCATTGATACGTTGTTCGTGAAAATGGCGATTGTTGGGGGCGATAAATATCTTACGTGAGTAAAGACGATAGACGCGCCGCGCCGCCATTTCACTTTCTTTGATGAGATCTAAATCAGACATAAGCGTGTCCTGTTAGTCATAGCTATTATTCAATAAGTGCGGTTTAACAGTTATTGTTTAGCGCTATTAAACAACCACTATGACTTAAGTAAGATGCCAATTAACCATGAATCATGAACAATGAATCTGCTAATCAAGTAAGGTTTGCATCAAATCAATCATAAATTCAGCGTCTTCTTCATCCATGGCTTCAAAACCTTGCGGCATGCCAAGTTCAGCTAATGCTTCTTTACCATCATCATCGTTATGCAGATTAAGAATCGCATCCATCAAGATATCAGTATCAGGGAAGCCGTCTTTAATCAGTAAGACGTGGCTGATATCTGCCAAATCACTCTCAATTAGCACTGATAGCTGCGCTTTGGTTAGACGTGAAAAACTATGGAAAATATCCGCCATAAAGAACGCTACTTGCGCATCACCTTTAATCACTTGGCGCGCTGCCGCTTGATAAGTCTCAGTCACCGTCCAATTAAGGTCGGCTTCTGCTATATCAACCGCTTCAAGCAGACGTAAACCAATGAGCTTGACATCGCGATTATCGGCCATCGCCACGGTAGCGCCAGCTTTGATATCCTCTAGGCTATTGATATCGCTATTGGCGGCAGCGGCGATGACCATCTCATCAGATTTGCCGATAGGACGTGCAACCGTACGGTAGCCTTGCTCACGGATAAGGGTAGCAGCATCAAAAGGGTTGGCATAAATAACCTGAATATCACCTTGATTGATAATGCCTTGTTGCTCAGCCTGCGAGTCGGGTATGTTTAGGTGCATATTGAGATTGGCACGCTTTTGAATCAAAGTGTTAAACATGTGCCAGCCTGCAAAACGCTCAGGCGAAAAATCAGGGGCGATTAACATATTATGTGTCGTCATGATTTAGCCTTCCTCGTCTTGTTTCATTTGGGCATATTGAGCGATTGCCGCATCAATCTTGCTGCGTGATGGCTTACGGCGCACCGAAGTATAGCCAACGGTTTCGCCGCGGCGTACGTTTGGCACCACAGTGGCATACACCCAATAATGGCTGCCATCTTTGCATAAGTTTTTCACATAGCCATGCCATTTTTGCCCAGCAGCAGCGGTCGCCCATAAGTCTTTATAGGCCGCTTTTGGCATGTCAGGGTGACGTAAAATATAATGCTGCTTGCCGATTAATTCATCGACGTCATAGCCGCTAATCTCAACAAAGGCATCATTAACGTGCGTCAAAACACCGTTTAAATCGGTACGTGACACAATCAGCTTACCGTCAGGGTAAGGGCGTTCGATACCGGTATCATAAACAGTGCGCGAAGTGCCATCGTGATAAGTCATGCTGACTTGTTCGGCAGGCATCTCAGGCTTCATGGCGTCGGGGAGTGGAGAACCCATTGTAATCTCCTTTATTTATCATTATTTTGATAATTATTAAAAAGCGGATTTGGTTTCAGTTTATGGTCTTAAACGTATCTTTAAAACGTATCATGTAAGCCGCTGTCTGAAACCAAATGGTTAAAATCAAGTATAAAATTTATCTGCTAAAACTGTTAAGTAAGGCTCGATATATGCTTGATACTGGCTTTATAGTGATGAATCTTGCAAAGGCACCCAGAAACTAAGCAGGTATCAATCTTAATCATCTATATCAACAACTCAACAACCACCTATTCAACAATCAAGCATTCAATATAAACAGTGTGCATTACCTTAAATAATTTTTATAAGACAGAGCGTCAATTTTAATTTAAAGTGTTGTTTATTAAAATATTGTTTCTAAAGCGATTTATCGTATGAATGTGGCATAACACTGTATCGACAAACCTTTAAAATTAGCAATTAAATCAGTTTTGTAAGGGCTTCAGAGGCCCGTTTAATGTCTAAGAAAATCAAGCCTAATTTGGCATTTGGTTTTGCCATAATGGTTAATACCGCTTCATCGCCTGATGAGGTCATAATCACGTAGCCTTTTTCGCCTTGGATCATAATACGGTCGATGCTACCACGAGCCAATTCACGAACTGCGCGGTCACCCAATGACAGTAAAGCGGCAGACATCGCGCCAACACGGTCTTCATCAACGCCTGTCGGCAAGGCTGATGCAATCATAAGACCGTCGTTAGAGATAAGGGCAGATGCTTCCACATCGGCTGATGAGCTGTTTAGGTCTTCTAAGATTTGCTGGAATGAATCTGTACGCATAACAATTTCTCTGTAACGAGTGATTAAATGGAAAAAGTGACACAATAAGAAGGAATAAAATCTTCAATAGTCTTTGATGAGCGGGCAATATTATAAACCCTTACTATTGGCATGGATATAGAGAAACTCTTGTTAAAGGCTGAAAGTTGCTTATTTTTAACCTTTGAGTGCACTTTTCTGACCGTCTGTTTTAGACAATCTTTTATTAGTAAATATAAGTCGGTTATTATTAATATGTTTTACCAGTTTGAATCTTTTTTAATAATCTCAATCGTTAAATAAAACAGTGAATGCCATGTCATCGCCTTATGTTTTGTCTATGCAATGGCATGAAAAAAGCCAAATAAATGTAAAGGTTTTTTGACCGATGAGTTTTCACGACCACGTCGTCGATAGCCTATAATGAGAAAAATGTCCATTATAACTTTTCATGATGGCGATATTTACTAGACTTATACACCAAAAAAATGATATATAGTTATGAGATAAAACTTGTTTGTGCTTCTGGGTTTATGATTTAGAAACACAATCAGTTGGCTTCTAATCCCACCAGTTCCTATACCTAGCACCCAGCAGCGTATAGGCACGATTTCAATCCCACGCTCGCGTTTTGCATCCCATCGTTTGCGGTTAAGCGATAAAACGCCGGTGTAAATCAGCATGATTACAATTTTTACCCTAAGGAACCTATATGAGTATCAGTCAGGCAATCGAAAAAGTCGAAGCACGTTACGCCCACCAACCTGAGTTTATTCAGGCGGTAAAAGAAGTTGCAATCACCATTGCTCCGCTATACGACGCCCACCCGGAATATGATACTTTTAAAATATTTGAGCGCCTGGTTGAGCCTGACCGTGTTTTCGCTTTTCGTATCAACTGGGAAAACGATAAAGGTGAAGTACAGGTAAACCGCGGCTGGCGTGTGCAGTTCAGTAATGCCTTGGGTCCTTATAAAGGGGGCGTGCGCTTCCATCCTACCGTCAACCAATCGGTACTAAAGTTTTTAGGGTTTGAGCAGATTTTTAAAAACGCATTAACAGGTTTACCAATGGGCGGCGCTAAAGGTGGTGCTGATTTTGATCCTAAGGGTAAGTCTGACAGCGAAATCCGTCGTTTTTGCTACGCCTTTATGCGTGAGCTGCATCCGTACATCAGTAAAGATATTGATGTGCCGGCTGGTGATATCGGTGTCGGTGGGCGCGAAGTCAGCTATATGTTTGCGATGTATAAGAACCTGACGCGTGAGCACGGCGGTGTCTTGACTGGTAAGGGCGTGGGTTTTGGTGGTAGCTTGATGCGTACCGAAGCGACTGGCTATGGCGCGGTTTATTTCTTAGAGAGCATGCTTGCTGCGCAAAACGACAATATCAAAGGCAAAAAGGTACTGATATCAGGTGCCGGTAACGTGTCACTACATGCTGCTGAAAAAGCGCATATGCTGGGTGCAACGGTACTGACCGTATCTGACTCACAAGGGACGCTTTATGATGCAAACGGCATGGATCAAGAAAAAATTGATTGGCTAAAACAGCAAAAATCCCAAAGCAAGCCATTGTGTGACTATGTCGATGTGTATGGTGGTGAGTGGTTGGCCAAGCAAAAGCCATGGCATATCAAAGGTGATATCGCCATTCCATCAGCGACCCAAAACGAAGTCAACGAAGACGATGCCAAATTAATGGTTGAAAACGGCATCAAATATATTGCCGAAGGCGCTAACATGCCATTGACCGCTGAAGCGATTGATTACGTTCGTCTGCACCGTGTGCACTATGCGCCAGGTAAAGCGGCCAATGCCGGCGGTGTTGCCGTCTCTGGTCTTGAGATGTCGCAAAACTCAGTACGCCAATATAAAACCTTTGAAGAAGTCGATGAGCGCTTAAAGTGCATTATGAAAAACATTCATGACTGCGCGGCTGAAGCGTCAGAAAATTATGGTCAGACTGATAATGGCTATATCGACTATATGACCGGTGCCAATATCGTTGGCTTTAAGCGTGTGGCTGATGCGCTATGTGCTTATGGGATTTTGAACTAAGCATTTCTTAAAAACTAACGCTGTCTCTTAAAAGCCGCGCTTATCTTATATGATAGGCGCGGCTTTTTTATAGCTGGTTTTATGTAAAAGTTTGAGACATAAATATTTATCAGCCAGTAGATGCTAGCAATCTTACCCATGCTCACTGTTTTTGTACGTTTATTCTTACCCAATTACGTTAGTATAGGAGTAAGTCAGTGTTGCATAATCAGCATGGTCGGTTAAAATTATTATTAATGTTAACCGTCACTTAGCGTGACCAATGCAACATAATATAAAAACAGTATTGAAAAATATCTTTAGCATCCTCAAATCGGGAAGCCAAAGCCAAGCATGACAGTCAATAGGCGCGATTTTTAGTCAAAACTGTTTGCTCGTTTTCTCCCTATTTGTTGGTCTGATATTTTTTTGCATTATTCACCTACTTTATAAGGACGTCTTATGAAACGTCGTACTCTTTTAGCCCTTGCCGCCAGCACCGTACTGCTTGCCGCTTGTAATCAGTCACCTACTACTGACGCCGAAACCAATGCAGCTGACAGTGCCGCAACAGGTGGTTCTGATTTGCTCCAGCGTATCAATAATGGCGGCACCATCAACGTCGGTACTGAAGGCACTTATCCGCCGTTCACGTATCATGATGAGAGCGGTAAGCTTACTGGTTATGATGTCGAAGTGACGCGTGCCGTTGCTGACAAACTAGGCGTTGAGGTTGAATTTAAAGAAACCCAGTGGGATGCGATGCTGGCAGGACTTGACTCCAAACGTTTTGATATGGTCGCCAATCAGGTCAGTCTAACCACGCCTGAGCGTTTAGCAAAATATGATAAAGCGACCGCTTATAGCTGGTCAGGCGCGGTAGTATTAGCACCGACTGATGATAATCGTTATAGCTCGTGGGAAGGCCTAAAAGGTCTACGTTCAGCGCAGTCGCTTAGCAGTAACTATGGCGAGCTAGCAGAGCGTTATGGCGCAGAAGTCGTCCCTGTAGACGGTATGGCGCAAGCGATTCAATTGGTCAAACAAGACCGCGCTGACTTTACCATGAATGACAACCTTGCCGTATTAGATTATCTAAAGAAATTCCCAGACAGTGCGCTTGAGATTAAACTAACGGCCCCTGTTAGTGAGCAGACCGGTTCGGGATTGGTATTGCTAAAAGGTGATGATGCCGTTGTTGCAAAACTAGACGAAGCCATGGCCGCGCTAATCGCCGATGGGACGCTAACCAAACTTAGCGAAGAATTCTTTGGTGCTGATATAAGTCAACAAAAATAATGCTCGCTTCTATCACGTCTATGCTAGCTGAACTACTGGCATTATTGCCATTTATGGATCCTGCGCGGGCGCAAATCGTTATCAATTCGTTTTGGCCAATGCTCAAAGGCGGTATCTATTATTCGATACCGCTGGCATTGATTTCATTTGCGATTGGTATGGCCATTGCGCTGACAGTGGCGCTGATTCGTATCGTGCCGCGTGCTGGCTGGTTCCATGAGATTATCTATAGACTTGCCCGTATTTACGTGTCTGCCATTCGTGGCACGCCGATGCTCGTGCAGCTGTTTATTATCTTTTATGGGCTGCCGAGTGTTGGTTTAAAGCTTGATCCATTTCCATCTGCGATTATAGCTTTCTCGCTAAATATCGGTGCTTATGCGTCAGAGACGGTGCGTGCCTCGATTTTGTCTATTCCAAAAGGGCAATGGGAAGCAGGCTCAACCGTCGGCTTGACGTATCTACAGACCTTTCGCCATGTGATTTTGCCGCAAGCGTTACGCGTTTCAGTACCACCGTTATCCAATACCTTTATTAGTTTGGTAAAGGATACGTCGTTGGCGTCATTGGTACTGGTCACTGAGCTGTTTAAAGAAGCGCAGATTATCACCGCGCGTAACTATGAGTTTATGCTGGTCTATACTGAAGCCGCCATTATCTATTGGGGTATCTGTCTGTTCTTGACCTTTATCCAAGGTAAGCTTGAAACCCGACTCGACCGCTATGTGGCTAAGTAGTTTATCTGCTCATCTACTCATTTTACGACAGTTTTAGCAATATCCGCATGTAGCATTAACCGCGTAACAGGAACTTTTATGATTCAAGTCAGCAATATTCACAAAGCCTTTGGTAGTAATCAAGTGCTCAAAGGCATTGATTTGACCATTCATAAAGGTCAAGTGGTTGTGATATTAGGGCCGTCAGGCTCGGGTAAAACCACCTTTTTGCGCTGCTTAAATGCACTAGAAATCCCTGATCAAGGGGTTATTGCTTTTGATGATGGTAGTTTGACGGTCGACTTTGCTACTAAGCCTAAAAAGAAAACCTTGCTGGCACTGCAACGTAAAGCTGGGATGGTATTTCAGTCTTATAATTTGTTTCCGCATAAGACCGCGCTTGAAAACTTAATGCTTGGGCCGACGGTGGTACAAGGGCAAAGCAAAGCGCGAGCACGCGAGCAGGCTTTAGCATTACTCGAAAAAGTCGGGCTCTCGGATAAAGCGGATTTGTACCCATTTCAGCTATCTGGTGGTCAGCAGCAGCGAGTTGGTATTGCGCGTGCGCTGGCTATTGAACCGTCGTTACTGTTGTTTGATGAGCCAACCTCGGCGCTTGATCCAGAGCTGGTGCAGGATGTCCTTGGAACCATGAAGCAGCTGGCCTCTGAAGGCTGGACAATGGTTGTGGTGACCCACGAGATTAACTTTGCCCGTGATGTCGCTGATCATGTGGTCTTGATTGAAGACGGTGTGGTGGTCGAAGAGGGCAGCGCGCAGCAGTTGTTTGAGGACTCAAAGCATCCACGTACGCAAGCGTTTTTACAGCGTATTGTGCAATAGTAAGAATGATTTAAGGTGTTAATCAAATTTTTATAGCGGAAATACTTTACTGTTTAAAGTAAGGTTTTAAGACCTTTACCAGCTGTTAAGCAAAAGCCCCAACGATATTTTATGGTTGGGGCTTTTTTTAACCCCAGTTCGGGATAAGCCACATTGTAACTCATTGATACTATTTACAATGTGGCTACCTGTCCCTGCTGAGGCATGTTTTTGATGGTGGGTTTATAGGGAAACCAGCAATAAGCAATTAAACCTGACAGCAAGTTTGTGATAAACCCCGTGACACTACGATGGCGTGAGTGTTCGATTTGGCACAAGTTTTTAAGCTCTCCAAACACCGTTTCAACCAAAGAGCGATGATTGAGTAGCGCCTCATCCATCGGTTTGAGTACTTGCGGTTTCATATTACGCCGAAGTTTGGTTATCAACGTGGTATCACTGTGTTTTGTGAGCCACTCGTTTAGGGCTTTACTGATATAGCCTCTATCCCCAAACACCTTGCCAAACACAGGCGTTGCCATATCCTTAACAGGCACTCTGTCATCCGTATTACCCGCAGTGACTTTAACGGATACAAGCTCGCCCTTATGATTGATAATGGCGTGCAGCTTAAAGCCATAGAACCAGCCCATGCTGCTTTTGCCTCGGGTTGCAAGTCCCTTAAAGACTTTATGACGGTAGATACGCTTGTTATGACAAACTGCTATCTTGGTTGAATCAATATAGCTGATACCTGTACAGTCGCCCATTATGCTTTGCAAGTAGCTGCACAGTGGCATGATACTGCGCGGCACTAGCTCTATAAATCGCGAGTAGCTCGGCAGATTTGGAAACTCCCGTTTCATCATGCCAAGCATGTGATGGTAGTAAAAAGACTTAAACTGTCGATAACGCAGTTGATGAAACAGTACCAAGATGGTCATCATCTCTGCTACACTTATCTGGCATGCTCTTAGCCGTTGACGGCCCGTTGCGATTAAATGAGCGTCAAACTCAGGTTTGAATTGCTGATAAAAGTCGTCAATATGGCAGTATAGTTCGGTTAGGTTGTCCATGTAAGAAGTCCTTTTTGCTTAAGTGGTCTTGGTAAACTTACTTTAGCAACTTCGGACTTCTTTTTTTATCTTTTTTTTGAGCCCTTATCCCGAACTGGGGTTTTTTTATTTAATTGTTATTTTCTAAAGATTAAAAAGCAGCATTAAACCTTTTGCCGTCTTCTTAACCAACGCGGTACACGAGTGGTCGTACCATTTAATACCGCATTAAATAAAGCCGCTAGTAGAATTAATACCACGCCTAAATATTGAATCCATGATAATGATTGATGCAGTAATAGCGTCGCTAAAGCAATCGCGGTTAAAGGCTCAAAGATAGTAAACACCGATGCACGAGTAGCAGGCAGCTTCTCTAATGCCTTCATATAGAGGGCAAAGGGCACAACGGTTCCAATCAAAGACAGTCCCAAGGCGTAGCCCCAAGTGTGCAAAGGCAAGGTCAATAATTGCCCATACGTTTTATAGGTCTCGGGTAGTAAAAGCAATACGCCAGCACTGATAACAATAGAGGTAAAAAATACCAAAGGAGCAGGGTGCGCATAGTGCATAGCGCGCTTGCCGAGTACGCCATAGAGGGAATAACACACGCCTGATAGCAGCCCAAGCACGATGCCCCAGTTGACCTGTGCCGCGTCGCCTAACATGGTTAGACCAACACCGAATACCGCCATAAGCGCCAGTAATGCCGACTGCCGAGTAATGGACTCATCAAGCAAAAATGCCGAAAATAATAAGCTAAAAACGGGCGCGGTATAAAGCAAGGCAACGGCAGGACCTGCACCAACATAGATAACGGCAAAGAAATAGCATACCGACATACCGAGTACGCCAATTAACGATTGTATCGCCAGTCCAAGCCACTGCTTTGGACGCAGCTTAATGAGGTATGGCCATAGCTTTGGTAACATAATGAGAATAAGGAAAGCGGCAGTCACAATACGCAAAATCGTAATTTGCCAGCCACTCAAGCCGATTTGATTGAGGTAGGTCGAAAATATTCCCAAAGTACCCCAGCAGACAGCGGCCGTGATAATTTGAATGGTGCCTATCCATGACTGCCGCGCTGACATTGCGCTACCGGTGTTTGCCATATCACTCTCTATTTTATTTCCTAGAAAATTTAAACAATAAACTGTGTAAGCTTTTTAGCTAATGGCACTTTTTTGACTTGGTGCTCATTGCCCATTGCCCATTGCTCAATCCTATGCTGAAATAACAAAAGACAACCTTGTTAAAGGCTGCCTTTTGTTTGTTATTTTCAGTCTAACATTAAAGCGTTAATGAAGGATTAACACAAGTCCATTAAACTTAAAATTCAATTTACTTGGGCTGCATGATTTAAACTTGCAGTAAAAAATTGCTTAGCAAGCGCTTAGCCCCTTCCGTCGCAAAGGACTCTGGGTGGAACTGTACGCCTTGAATCGGATATTCTGTATGCTGCAATCCCATAATCTCATCACCGGCTAGCGCCGACTCAGCCAAACTTAAATCATGATGTTCATCATTAGCAACGACGGCGGTGACGGTTAAGCAGTCAGGTAAGGTATCTGCTTCCACCATTAAAGAGTGATAGCGCATGATTTCTATCTCTTGTGGCAAGCCTTGATAGACACCTGCATTATCATGGCGAATGGCTGAAACTTTGCCATGCATCGGTACGCCAGCTCGTACCACATCACCGCCAAATACATGGGCGATACCCTGCATACCCAAGCAGACGCCAAGAAGCGGCGTTGTTTTGCCCATAACCTCAATCACTTCTGCACAAATACCGAAATAAGCGGGGTCATCAGGGGCACCAGGGCCGGGTGAGATAATGATACGGTCAAGATTCATTGCTTGCACATCAGCCAAGGTAATCTCGTTATTACGCTTGACGATGACGTTGGCTGCTTCTTTAGTACCGTCTTTATCACTGTCCATGGTTTGCAGAATCTCACCGATATATTGATAAAGATTAAAGGTAAAAGAATCGTAGTTATCGATAATTAAAACATTCATAAGTCATAAGCTCTTTGCTGAAATATAGGGAGTTTAGGCTGTCATAAAGCTGTCTAAGACCACTTTCATGGCAGAAAGCTTACGCTGAATTTCTAAGTATTCATCAGCAGGGTTGGAGTCGTAAACATTGCCGCCGCAGGTTTGCGCATAAGCCGACTCACCATTGATAAATAGACTGCGAATAGGAATGGCAAAGATACAATCGCCATTAAAGTTAAATGATCCAAGCGCACCGCCATAAGCACCGCGACCATCTGGCTCTAGCTCATTGATGACTTTGATTGCTTCGACCTTTGGCGCACCTGACAATGTCCCAGCGGGGAAGTTGCTGGCAAGGGCGCTAAACATATCTTCATCAGGATGCAAGATGCCGACGATTTCAGAGGAGATATGTTGGACGTGTGAGAAGCGTTTGATGTCCATTAGGCTACGTACTTTTACCGTACCAAAGCGTGCGACGCGCCCGATATCGTTACGGTGCAAATCCACGAGCATATTGTGCTCGGCAATCTCTTTAGCATCGTTTAGCAAAGCGCGGGCAAGCTTACGGTCTTCTGCAATATCGACGCCGCGCTTGGCGGTGCCTGCGAGAGGATAGGTTTCCATCTCACCTTGACGTAAGCGAAACAGTAGCTCAGGGGAGGCGCCAATGATGCATTGCTGAGCAAATTTCATAAAGTACATATGCGGTGACGGATTGACCGCGCGCAGCTTTTCATAAATCGGCATTTTGTCGCCTACAATGCGGTATTTGGATTTAAAGCCAACCTCACACTGAAAGATACGCCCAGAGATGATGTCTTCTTTGACTTGCATGACGACTTTGGCATGCTCCTCTTGGCTCATACCGTCACCCAAAAACTCAACGGTGGGCGGCTCATAATTTGGAATGGGCGCAACTAGTAAAGCTTTGATTTGCTCGATACGATTGTCTTGCTGCGCGGTTGGATAATAAAAATAGAAAATCTCGCCGGTCATCTTATCGAGTGTCAGACCATCTAAATAGACACCAAATTTAAAGGGTTCAAAGTCGTCACTGGCTTTAGCATTGAGACTTGGCTCAAAGAAATTGACACTGTCATAGCCTAAATAACCAACCAGTCCACCGCTTTGATCGCGAGCAATAACGTGCTGTGGGGTAATTTTACGCAATAGCTCGTAAGGGTTGTCGGTTTGATAATGACTGGTTTCAGCGGTTTTATTATCAGTAATCGCTAAAGTTGTACGGTCGATAGCGGCAATGGTCATAACGGGGTCAAAGCCAATGGCATGATGGCGCGCCATATGACCGTCTTCACCCAATGATTCGAGTAAATAACAGGTCTCAAAAGCGCGCTCAATACGTTTAAATAGTGCGAAAAAATCAATATCTTGCGTGAGTTTAATGCGCTGTGGCTTACTAGGAATATCAATAGCAGCAGGTTGGTCAGGCTTGGAGGTAGCAGAGGTCATAACAAGGTCCAAAATAGTTCAATGATTTATCAGATAAAAATCAGGCACAAAGAAATCGTGCTTTTTGATGAATTAAGCGTCTTTTATAGATGTGCTTTTTATAGATGTATTTTCTCTATGAGTCTTTAATAAAGCGCTCACATCATGCACTTGCATGGCTTTAGCGCCGCGCGAAACAGTGGCGATACCAACACCCAGTTGTTCAGATATCTCACGCTGGGTCACACCGCGCTCAAGCAAGTCAAAAATACGGATACGATTGGCGATTTCTTGCTGCTCTTTATCGGTCAATAGCGCACTGAATAACCGCTCAATAGCGGCACTGTCACTGCAATTTGCGAGATGAATTAATAAACTGTGATAGGGGTTAGTGCTCATAGTATGTAATCTTTATAATAGTCGGGCAAATAATACCCTGTTTCAGTATTCTAGTACAGTAGTACAAGAAAAACAAGTAATCCGACTTAATGTTTCGACAGTAATCGATATAATGTTTTTTATTGAACAAGTTTAATTTGTTAAATCTGAGCTATTAAGCATAAAAAGCCAACTAATCGCCATTAGCTGGCTGGTCTATTCTGCAAGCTCAATTTGTACTTGCCAATCATTGATATCAAGCTCATAGCAGTTATTGCCTTCGCCATTGATACGGTCAATCACTAAAAAGTTAGAGTCACAACCAAGTGCAAGCAGCGGATGATGCCAGACATAGGCGTCATATTGCACACCTTGATGCGATTTGGCATAAAATACGGTCAAATCATCAGCAGACTGTGGCGGCTCGCCTTTAGGCGCAACCACGACAATATAATCCTGACCATTCATCGAAAAGAAAGCCTGAGTACCAAACGGGTGATATTCCATCACTGATAAGGCAATAGGAAATTCGCGCTTTTTAGCACAGAAAATACTCATACCAACACTGCCACCATCGAGCTTAGACTCGGCGATAGCATGATGACGCTTGGCGTAGCCATTGTTAATCTCATAACAATTTTCAGGCGTTTCTTCGTCTTTATCATACGGCTCAATAACCTTACCATAAGGTGCAAATTCAGCCTTAGTCAAAGGTTTGGCTATAATTGTAGTACTCATGAATTCACCTCACTATGAGTTAGTAATGTTAGTTGAATTAGTAACGTGAGTTAATTGATAGGGTCGTTTAATTGGCAGTATCAGTAAATTTACCATAGACCCGTACTCGCATTAACGATTATGCTTTTATACTATTTATTATTCCGGATGTCTTATCGTTCCGGGCGAATAAATGGCATATGTCTATTCACGTCTTTATATAGTAAATATCTAAATGGACCGGGTCCGCCGGCGTAACAAGATTGTGGGCAAAATGCGCGCAGCCACATAAAATCACCCGCCTCGACTTCTACCCATTCACCGTTTAAGTGATATACCGCTTTACCTTCTAGCACATACAAACCATGTTCCATGACATGCGTTTCATCAAATGGAATCACGCCACCGGGTTGAAAAGTGACTATGTTCACATGCATATCGTGACGCATATCGGATTGCTCGGTGAATCTGGTGGTTGCCCATACACCATTAGTACCGGGCATCTCAATCGCTGCAACATTGTGATCGCTGGTGACAAAAGGTTCGGGCGCATCAATACCATCTACGAACTGATAAGCTTTACGAATCCAATGGAATTTAACGTGCTTGTCGCTATTGTTTTTCAGCGTCCACTTACATGCCGGTGGTAAGAAAGCATAGCCACCCGCTTCAAGATGATGCGCTTCGCCTTCAATAGTAATATCCATTGCACCTTCAACAACAAATAATACGGCTTCTGCTGTGGTATCCAGCTCAGGCTTTTGAGAGCCGCCATTTGGTGCGACTTCAACGATGTATTGTGAGAAAGTTTCTGCAAAACCGCTTAAAGGACGGGCAATCACCCACATGCGCATGCCTTCCCAAAACGGTAGGTAGCTAATAACAATATCGGTTAGTACACGTTTGGGGATAATCGCATACGCTTCGGTGAAAATAGCTCGATCGGATAGTAGCTGTGTTTGCGGAGGCAAGCCGCCAGTTGGGGCATAATAAGTGTTTTTTGTTGACATGGTTAATAATCCTTAATGATTTTGTGCCGCGATAAACTGGTGTCTGAACTTATTATCTGAACTTAGCATCTGAACTTATTATCTGAATTTAAGATTACATCCAGTCAGCGGTATTATCAGCCGTGGCGGGATGGTTTTCATACCAGTGCCTGGCAATCTCATCGCGGCGACAGACCCAAACGTCGGGTTTGTCCGTAATATATTTTAGAAACTTTTTAAGCGCGGTGATGCGACCAGCGCGGCCAATGATACGGCAATGCAAACCGATGGTCAGCATTTTTGGCGTGTGCTGACCTTCTTCATAAAGCGTGTTAAAGCTGTCTTTTAGATACTGATAAAAGGGTTCGGCATGAGTAAATCCAGGGCTTGACGAAAAGCGCATGTCATTGGTTTCAAGGCTATAAGGAATAACCAGATGCGGCTTACGAGCGATTTTGTTACCGTCTTCTACCTTAACATTAAGCCAGTAAGGCAGCTCATCAGCATAAGAGTCGGAGTCATAAATATAGCCACCTTGCTCGGCGACCAGCTCACGGGTATTGGGACTATCACGACCTGTGTACCAACCTAGCGGCTGCCCACCAAGCATACGTTCAAAGATTTCAGTAGCACGACGCACATGCTCGCGCTCGGTCTCACGATACATATATTGATAGGTAATCCAGCGCAGTCCGTGACTGGCGACTTCGTGACCGTCCTCTAAGACGCGCTCCATAATATGCGGTGTCTTTTCAGCAGCTGCAGCACAAGTAAAGGTAGTAATAGGCAGGCCATAGTCTTTAAACACATCAAGCACCCGCCACACACCGACACGGCTGCCGTACTCAAAAGCTGATTCGATAGACTGATGACGGTTGTTAAACGAGGGTGTGCCTAAGATATCGGACAAAAAACGCTCTGATTCTGCATCGCCATGAATAACGCTGTTCTCAGCACCCTCCTCGATATTGAGAACGAACTGGACAGCAATCTTTGCACCGCCCGGCCAATTAGCTTGCGGTGGATTGCCTGCATAGCCTTTTAGGTCGCGTGCATAGGTATCGTGATTAAAATCGCTGGTTATTTTTTTACTCATTGTAAGTATATCCTAAATATCTTAAAGCAACATAAGAGTGAGTATCGCTACGCTAATTAGCTACTAACATTTAAAACTACAAACCTGAGGTATAAGCAACGATTTGCTGGCGTTCTGCATCAGTCAATTGAGTCAGATTACCCAGTGGCATATAGCCTGTTTGTACTGCCGTAATGATTTTGTCTTTATGGATTTTCATATCTGACGGTGTTTGGATGATAATACCTGCTGGCGGCGCTGCAAATCCTTGCTGAGTTGGCTGCGCAGCATGGCAAGTGCTACAGCGCGTATGAACAATATTCATCATGGCATCGTCAGCTGAGGCCGTCACTGGAACGGCTGCTGCGGTAACGTTTTCATTAGACTTAACATCAGAGCTGGCATTAGAACTGCCATCAGAATTAACCGCGTTAATTGCTAGGTCATCGCCAGCCGTTGGTGGCGTGCTGTCATTTGCGGCAGGCGCGGTAGCTACTGGGGAACTAGCAGCAGGTAACGGCTCAATTGGCTCTGGACGCATCCAAATAATCAATAAAACGGTTAAAACAGCAGGGATAACCAAATAGCGCGGCTTATGATTGTCCAAATGCTTTTGGTTAAAGTAATGGCGAACAATCGCCGTGATGATGCCGACGTAGACCAATACCAACCAGCCGTGTGCATGAGAATACATCATCGGATAGTGGTTACTAATCATGGTAAAGATAAGCGGTAAGGTAAAGTAGTTGTTCATCAATGAGCGGTTTTTTGCTTGTAATGCTAAGTCGGCCACTTCTTTACCCGGCTTTTCGCCGCGCCGCACACAATCTACAAGCGCACGCTGAGCGGGCATGATACCGAAGAAGACATTACCGGCCATAACTGTACCTAAGATGGCACCGATATGGATAAATGAGGCTCGGTCACTAAATAATTGATAAGAACCCCAACAAGCAATGACTAGTAAGATAAAAATAATGGTGCTAAAAATAAACGAGTTTTTACCTAAGTGACTGCGAACAATCACTTCATAAATAAAGTAGCTGCCAAATAAGAATAATAAGCTGGTTGATATGGCACCGATACTGCTACCAAAAGCGACTTTACTGGGATCAATTAAGTAAGCTGTTGCGTTGGCATAATAGACGATAGCAAGCATCGCCATACCAGTCAGCCACGTGGTATAAGCTTCCCATTTAAACCAGTGCAGGGTCTTTGGCATCTCTTCAGGTTCAAGCTTGTATTTGGCAATCTCATAAAAGCCGCCGCCGTGTACTGCCCATAAGTCGCCTGAGATTCCTTTATCGGCTTTCCACTGTGGCGGTTTTCGCAAGCTTAAATCCAACCAAACAAAATAGAAAGATGCGCCAATCCATGCAATCCCAGCGATAACGTGAAACCAGCGAAAAAATAAAGCTACCCAATCGAGAAGATATGCGCCCATGTGGCAAGTGTCCTTTTGTCCAATGTTCTTTCATCCAGTGTGCTTTTAAACGATAGCGTAATACCTTTACGAGCCGCGATAGGTGCTATAGCCATGCGCGCTAAGTAGCAGCGGTACATGATAGTGACCGTTATCACTTATGATAAAGTCGATGACTACTTGCGGATAAAAAGCCGTTAGGTTTTGTGTATCAAAGTAAGCTTGGGTATCAAAGGTTAAGGTATAACGACCAACATCTAAGTGATATTCAGCAATATCAATAGTTGGGTTAAATGACCAGCTGTCTGGTGTCACGCGTCCATCAGCGTTGGTGATGCCATTGGCTAATAATGAGGCCTCACCGCTTGTACTTACGCGGTGTAGCGTTACCGCTATGTCAGCGGCAGGTTTGCCAAGATGGGTATCTAAGATATGGGATGAGAGAGTACCTGACATGATAATTCCTTTTATATAGTGAACCAATAAGGCAACGTTTAAATTAAAGAGTTTACGTTAAGCGGCGCCCAGCAGTTTTTGTAAGCGTAAACGGGTAATTTTATTTTGCTCAGCAGCGGCATTGACCAGCTCAGTAGCGCGATCGTTTGGCAAGCGTGCTAACAGTAAATCCAGCATTTGCTGGGCACTCTTGCCAGTCGCAAACACGATAAAGATAAAACCGAATTTATCAAGATAATCTTGATTGCCTTGCGCCAAGGCGGCAATCACCTCATCCTCGGCATCATTTGCGCCTGATTGCTCATGCGCGGCACTGTCTTGAGTGTTGCGGTATTTTTCTTTTAGTGAGTCGACATTGCCGATTTGCGGGTGACCGTCAAAGGCCTCGAGCAAATTGGCCTCGTTGGATTGTGCTTGTTGCCACGCGTTGTCACTATGAGTAAGTAAGTTATCTATATCAATGAAAGGACGGTTACTGATTAATTCTGTTGCCCACGCTGTACTGGTGCAACAGGTCAATAGGTGTGAGGTCGCGTCGGCTGGCGCTAGGTGGTTAAATTGCTGTAGCGATAATTTCACAGTGGCATCCTTTTCCTTTGTCCCCAATCCATAGGGCTGAATAAGCTGATATTGATGTATAGCGGCATGCTAATATCTATTGATTAGTATCTATTGATGAAAAATCTCATGCTAAATGGGTATGCGTCAATCAGTAATTGCTTTAATATTAACCATTCTCCTTAAACCTGACCATTTGGTCAACTACTTTATGCAAATAATTTATTTTAGTGAATTATTTTTCATAAAAATCAGGCCATAAGCCTTACGCTTTATTAAAATATAAACCTACATTGGCGCATCTTCACTCATTGAACATCATTACAGGCGTTACTAATCATGGCCATCAGCGATACAACTAAAAGTGTTATAACTAAAAAAGATACGAATAAAAGTGTTACAACTGGAAAAGACACGGCGCACAATAACGACGTTAATACCTCAGAGAGTTCAGAAGTGCTTGTAGAGCAAAATGTCCAGCGCAATCAGCAAGACATTCGTGCGCACAATCAGGCTGTCATTTTGGCAGCCGCAGAAGAAGAGTTCGTGTTACAAGGTTTTCGCGGGGCGACGATGCAAGGTATTGCCGATAGAGCTGAGCTGCCAAAAGCCAATATTCATTACTATTTTAAAAATAAAAAGAATCTCTACCAATCGGTACTGCACTCTATCATCCAAGAGTGGAATGAGGGCTTGGTGACCATGACAGTCGAGAGTGACCCCAAGGAAGTGATCGAAAAATTTGTGCGCACGAAACTGCATCAAGCATTTGTGCACCCAAACCAACATAAGCTGTTTGCGCTTGAAGTCATTGGCGGTGCGCCACACCTACACGACTTTATGTCAACGACGATGCAAGAATGGGCAGTTGATAAAGCACAGGTCATGAAAACTTGGTATGAACAAGGCAAGATTGGTGTTAGCGATCCATTACAACTACTGATTTTGATTTGGGCCACGACGCAGCGCTATGCCGAGTTTGAGACAGAAATCGTCGGTTTAATGGGTAAGGATAAATACGATAAGCAAGATGAAGCGCGTGCTGCTGATTTTTTAGTACCCTTTATTTTGCGTGGTTGCGGGCTTTAATATCTTATATAGTCTATTCAAAATAAAAAAGTACGTACAGAAAATCGCCTTAACGATAAAGCATTATGACGACTTTATCGTTAAAGTAGTGATTGAGGAGGAGTAAAAATCTCTCACTGCGCTCAATGGCATTTTATGGCAATCATGATATCTGTTATGACAACTAGAACATCTGTTATGACAACTATAATATCTGACCTTCAATAGCACTCTCAGATATTTCACGAACAGGCTTGAGCTTTTCATCAGCATGTTGCTCTGGCTCATCAAACTCGACACCGTAATTTTTTGGCAAAATCATATCGAGAGCGATAGCAACGATACCTGACATCGTCACCGCAGAACCAAAGATATTGCGGAATAGCTGGGGCGTCTGGGCGAATACATCCGGCACAAAGGCCACACCCATTGATAAGCCTAGTGACGTTGCAATGATTAAAATATTACGGTGGGTAAACTCGACTGTCGATAGGATACGAATACCAGCAGTGGCAACGGTGGCAAACATCAGCAGCGTTACACCGCCAACGACTGGCTTTGGCAATTGCGTAAAAATTGCGCCGAGGATAGGGAACATGCCCATGGTAAATAAGATAGCACCTACATAAAAGCCGACATATCGGCTAGCAATGCCGGTCATCTGAATGACACCATTATTTTGGCTAAAGGTCGTCACTGGGAAGGTATTGAACACCGCCGCTATCAGCGAGTTAACCCCGTCACCTAACACTCCACCTTTGATACGTTTTTCATATAGCGGGCCTTTAATGGGTTCGCCTGAAATCATCGAGGTCGCCGTCAAATCCCCTGAGGTTTCAATACTGGTAATAATATACATAAAAGCAATAGGGATAAACGCTTGCCACTCAAAGCCAAAGCCGAATTTAAAAGGAACAGGTAGGGTAAAGATAGGGGCTTCAGCGACCAATGAGAAGTCAATACGTCCCATAAACATTGCGGCAATCAAGCCTAGCATTAACCCAATAAAGATGGCACTTGAGCGAATAACTTTATTATCAATAATACTGATTAATACCACGCTGACCAGCACACCACCACCGAGCAATAGGTTTTGCATACTCCCAAAGTTCTCTGCTCCGACCCCGCCTGCCAAATCGGTCAGACCTACTTTAGTCAATGAAAGTCCGATGGTGACAATCACGCAACCCGTCACGATAGGGCTCATCAAGGATTTAAGTTTAGTAATAAATTGGCTTAAGAAAATCTCGACGAATGCTCCGAGAAACGAGACCCCAAAAATCACAGAGAGAATTTCCTCTGGACTACCGCCTTTGTTTTTTACCACAAAACCTGCTGCCAATACCGCCGCTAAAAACCCAAAACTGGTACCCTGTAGTGCCATCAATCCAGAGCCTACGGGTCCAACTTTATGGGTCTGAATAAAAGTCGCAACCCCTGATACCATCAAAGACATACTGATGAGGTAGGGGATGTGTTCTCCTAAACCTAGCACGCCGCCTATAATTAATGAGGGCGTAATGATACCGACAAAGCTCGCAAGTACGTGCTGGGTTGCGCCTAAAAAGGCTTTTGCAGGGGCGGGGCGATCGTGCAAACCATATAATAAATCGCGGTTCCCTTGAGTGTGCTCACTCATCTTGGCTTCCTCCTGAAGTGACTTTTAGTCCAATCTCTGCGGCATTTACTCAGCAATATCATCACTACCTAGAGTCGACAAAAATAATGTCATCGCTAGAGCAATTCATATTGCTTATCTATTCAACAACCAATCGCCAACAGAAAATCGCACTTATCCTTGTGCTAATAAATAATCATACCTAACCATTATTTATCAAGATTGCCAATCATTGTAATAAAAACCTGACTAATTGGTCAGCTATCTAAGGGTATAGTGAAAGGCTCTGCTATTGCAACGTTTTTTTTCATACTCGTAGATTTATTTACATCGCAATAATGATGGTTTAAAAGCGCACAGTCCAAGCTCTCTAGATAAAAACCCTGAGATTATCAATTGTTTATAGGGAATGGATACTTACTATCTTTTGCCAGATTACATTCAGAACCTAATCATTGAAGTGAATTCCTCACATTATTTATTGCCAAATTGTTAATACTTCGTTATTATGCCTGTCATAATTTAAATGTTAATCATTATCATTAACATTACCTATGTTATTCGTAATACGCGTTGTATATTAATAAGTATGACAAGTTTATAGGTGATACAGATTTTTTTAGCGCAGTGGTAGAGCGGTCGTTGTAGAGTAAAGTCCTTATAAGCTTTATAAAAAACTTCTTAAATAAATTCTCAAAAGTGGCTCTTAATTCCTTCAATCCTAATAGTAAGTAAAGTGAGTGTGTTATGCGTGAAGTTAAGTCAGCAACATTTTCTAATCAATTAACGGTGTTATCCATGACGGTTTCAGCTATTTTATGGTCACAGATGGCAATGGCGGCGGAGGAATTGCCTAGTACCACCTTACAAACCATCACGGTGACCGCCAATAGCTCAGTCCGCGAAAAAGTCCAAGAAGATGGGGTTTATGTCGAAGACTATACTCCAGCGCAGCAAGCCAGCCATTTGAGCGATTTTTTGAATGTCGTTCCTGGGGTTACCGTAGGTGGCACCTCAGCAGTCAATCAGCGTATTCGTATTCGTGGTCTTGAAGACAGCAACCTGAAAGTCACTATCGATGGTGCCCGTCAAGAAGGTAAACTTTTTTATCATATGGGCGATTTGACCCTTGATCCTGACTTGCTCAAGCAAGCGGATGTCGCGGTCGGTAATAACTCAGTGACGCTAGGTAATGATGCCATCGGTGGTGCGGTTGCCTTTAAAACGGTTGATGCGGCTGACTTGCTAAAACCGGGTCAAAGAATAGGTGCCAAATTACACGCAGGTTATGCCAGTAATAATGATGAGTTATTAACATCAGCGACGGTGTTTGCTGCACCAACGGACAATGTTGACTTACTGGCTTATTATGGCAAGCGTGATACTAATTCGGGCGAGGATGGTAACGGTCGTGAGCTGTTTGAAGACAGTAAAAGTGAAAATATTTTATTAAAAGCTGGTGCTTATATTGCGGATGATCATCATATTGGTGCAAACTTTAGCAGTACTGAAAAGAAAGGTATTTTCCCATTCCGTCCTGACTTTCCTAGTCGTAATGACGCCCCAATACCACAACAAGTTAAACGCGATACTTATGGGCTAGATTATACTTATAATCCGGCAAGCAAGTTAATTGATGTTGATACCAATGTTTATCAGACCAAAACCCGTATTTTGCGCGATTCTGATTATAATAAAAACCCAGGTTTCGAGTTTGATGCACAGGTTAAAACCACAGGCGCTAAAATACAAAATACTAGTATAGTTGATAGTAGTGTCTTTGAGGGTATTACCGGTACTCATAAATTGATCGCTGGTGTAGAGCATTATAAAAAAGAATCTGACTACCATGGTGTAGAGCGTGGTACTACGATACCGGTGAGCGGTAGAGATGAAGCAACAAACACCTCTGTATATCTAGAAGACCAATGGCAAATGGGTAAATTTAGCCTAACGCCTGGTGTACGTTATGACCGCTACAAATCTCCTGATTTTATCGCTGGTGGCAAAACCTATGATAATGTCGTCGGTGCACTTGCCGCAAGCTATGAGATTGCACCACTAACGCAAGTATTTGCCAGCTACACGCAGTTATTTAATGGTCCTGATTTGAGTCAAGCGATTTTTAATCGAAATGGTGTTGGAACTGTTGTTAACAACGACTTAAAAGCAGAAGAAGGGTCTAATACTGAGGTTGGTATTGTTAAAACCTTGCGTGACCTAACGGTAGCCGGTGATGCGTTACAGTTAAGCGGTAAATACTTTGAAACCGATATCGAAAATTATATTGAGTTTGTACGTTCAGGCTTGGATTGTGCACCAGAACCTGGAAGTAATTGCCAAGGCGCAATAAACAAAGATGAAGATTATAAAATTAAAGGGGTTGAGCTCGCCGCTGACTATAAAATGAATAACTTTAGTATGGGTTTGAGCTATTCGCGCGCACGTAGTAAAGGTGAAGACACAGGCTACAGTATTCCGTCAGTGACCGGAAGCAGCTCAGAATCAGGCGATAAATATATGGTCAATCTGGCTTATGCTCCAACAGAGACCACAGATATCGGCTGGCGCAGTACCTATGTCGCTTCAGTGATGCCAAATACTGGCGAAAATGACATTGAAAAACCAAGCTATAATGTTCATGATATCTTTATGAACTATTCGCCAAAACAAGTTGATGGATTAAAAGCCACGCTTGGCGTTTATAATCTTTTCGATGAAGCTTATGCGAGCCACTCATCTCGTCTAAATCCGATTGATGATGTTACTACTGACTTTGAAAAAGGTCGTAATATCAAAGCTTCTTTAACCTATCAGTTTTAAGCCTGCATTTATTTTTTAGTAGCAAAAGAGCCAGCTTTTTATAAAAAAGAGCTGGCTTTTTTATCGCCATTTTTCGGAAATTGTACTGTCTTGTTTTAAAAATTACGCTTCGACTGTAGCACCATTAACCCTATATATTCATAAAGAATCAGCACTCATGATTTCACTTTCATTATCTTCTTTTGCATCGAATATACGCCGTATTTGTCTATGGATTCATCGTTATACTGGGCTTGTAATGGCAGGTTTTTTAATCATAGCGGGTTTTACTGGCTCGTTATTGGCTTTCCATGACGAGTTGGATAATGTGTTTAACCATCAATTGGCTCAGATTGAGCGGCAAGATGCGCCACAGCTTCCTATTGCAACCCTGCACGATAAGGTGGTCGCCGCCTATCCAGAGTACAATTTTTCTAGTATGCCAACGTCATTAAAAGCGGATAAATCTGCGGTATTTTCAGTCGATAGAGTCCGAGGTCAAAGCGCTAAAAATCAGCCCAAAGCGCCGTTTCAAGAGGTTTATATAAATCCTTATAATGGCGATATATTAGGGACGCGTGATAAAGATGAATGGGCGTGGCGCAATACTATGTGGAAGGTGTTTTGGCTGCACCGTGATTTATTGCTCGGTAATTTTGGTAAGCTGCTGCTAGGTGTGATTGCACTGCTATGGACGATTAATTGCTTTATTGGCTTTTATTTAACCTTGCCACGTACCGTGAAGAAGGGTCATGCGGCGCATCGAAAAACAGTTAAAAAACGCGCTTCTGTATTAAAACGCTGGCTACCGGCATGGAAAATCCGCCGCAAAACCAATACCTTTAAGCTCAATTATGATGTGCATCACGCCTTTGGTTTATGGCTGTGGCTGATGCTATTTGTCATTGCGTGGTCGAGTGTCGGTTTTAATTTGAAATCGGTGTATCAACCTGTGATGCAAGCGGTGGTCGGACTTGAAAGCAGAGAGGGCAAAGAAGGTAAAGAAGGTAAAGAAAGAGAAAAAGGTAAGTCGCATAAACTGGATAAATCGGGCGCGCAAGTTCTCCCAAATGTTATGCCAGTTATCAACGCAACTGCTGATATTGTCAATAAGACCAATAGTATTGAGTATGTTAGCAAGCAGGCGAATATTGCCGCGCAAAATAATGGGGTAACCGTGCAGCAGTTATTGGGTATACGCTGGGTAGCAGAGGACAGTCAATGGCAGATGCGCTTTAAAACGGATAAGGATATTGGTATTCACAGCGGCGCTTCGTCTATCACTGTCGATGCAGCAACCGGTAGCGTTGTGCGCGTTAACTTTGGTTATCAAAGCACATTTGGCACTAAAGCTGACCAATGGTTATCGACGCTGCATATGGGGCATATCAGTCACGGCGTCAGTCATTTAGCGTATCAAACATTCTTAGCAATACTAGGATTAGCGGTGGCGGTATTGTCTGGTACAGGTGTGTATCTATGGGCGAAAGGCAGGCAGCAACGTTTGAAGGTTTTGCAAAAATTGAGATAAAACTGATAATTATACCTTTAAACCGTATCTATAATTACTGGCCGACCTTGATGATTTAATACCGTCACATCAACATTATATAACTCCTTCATTGTCTCTTGGGTGATGACATCGGCAGGTTTACCAACTGCCATTACCTGACCTGCTTTCATCGTGACCACGGTATCGGCGAATTGCGCCGCTTGATTGATATCATGTAGGACAATCACCACCGTTTTTTGCTGGCTATGACTCAGCTCGCATAGCTCACGCATCAAGCGCCCAGCATGGTACATATCTAGATTATTTAGTGGCTCATCAAGTAATAAATACGGCGTATCTTGGCAGACAATCATTGCAATCAGTACGCGCTGCCGCTGACCACCAGACAATGTTGATAAGAAGCGTTCGGCTAATGGTTCTAGCTCAAAGCGTTCAATAATATCCTGCACTTTTTGCTCATCGTTCGCGGTTGGCTGCCCTTGATGATAGGGGTAGCGGCCAAACATCAGCAGCTCATGCACGCGCAATCGCCCTTGTACTTGGTTGTCTTGCCCGAGCATGGCCACCGTTTTAGACAGTGTTCGCGCATGACAGCTAACGATATCACGTTCCTCATTATCTACAGCAAAACTTACCTGTCCTGACTGTAGCGGTTGCAAACGTGCCATTACTGAAAACAGGGTGGATTTACCCGCGCCATTGGGGCCGATCAAAGCAATCACTTGTGAGGGGGGTAAAGACAAGGTAATGTCATGCAGGATTTGTTGTTTGCCAATATGGTGGGAGATATTATCGAGTTTAATCATACAGTTGGTCCGATTTAAAAACGCTATAACGCTACTGGAATAAGTTTTTTTCGCTTGCTGCGCCGATGTAGACAGAGGCTGCAAAAAACTTATCCCAGTAGCATATGCATGTATTTATATATCTTGTCGCTAAAATTTTTTTGATTCGTACAGTTTTACTGAGCCATAATTAACGGCGTTGGGTCATAAAAATCAGTATTAAAAATACTAAGCCGCCTGCCAATTCAATCACTACCGACAGTACACCTGCCATACCCAATACTTGCTCAAATACCGTCTGACCGAGTACTAAGCAAATCATCGCCACCAAGCTGACCAATATCAGACGTTCGCTATGATACATGTGCCGCGCGATGCGATTGGTTAAAGCGCAGACTAGTAAGCCAAAAAAGGTTACCGGACCGACCAAAGCAGTTGCCGTGGCAACCAATACTGCGATGACCGTTAACAGCCCAAAGGCTAAGCGTTGATAATTAATGCCAAGGTTAATGGCTTGTGATTTGCCAAGCATTAATACATCACACTGATAACGCCAGCGCCAGATAAATACAGCGCTAATGGCACAAATAAAGAGGCTGATACTAAGTAGCTGTGGATTGACCGTATTAAACTGTGCGTAACTGGCAGACTGTACGACGACGAAATCATCAGGATTAATCAGGCGCGCAATCAGTGCCGATAAGCTACGAAACAACACGCCAAAGATGACACCCACCAATATCAACCGCGTCAAATCCTGACTGCTTTTCGAGAACAGCACTTGAAACAATAATAAGGACGCGCCAAACATCAGGACAATCTCAAGGGTAAATTTGGTAATAGGATTAATGCTGGTAAAGCTCATCGCACCCAAAAAGAACACCAATAAGCTTTGTAGCAAAACATATAGCGAATCAAAACCCAACAGTGATGGTGTCAGAATGGGGTTGTGCGTTAAGGTTTGAAACAGTAAGGTCGATACGCCAATCGCATAGCCGACCACCATAAGTGCCAGTAACTTTTTACCCCGTAACGGCAGGGCGAAATCCCAATAGCCATTGACATTGAGCGTCAAGAATAGCGTCATTGATATCAATAAGATAATGGTGGCAATTGATTTTGGATGGTTGGCGATAAATGCCCAAAATTGTGCTAAGCGTCCTTGCATAGAAGTATTAGCGTAGCTGTTATTTTCTAAAGTATCATTTTCTAAAGTATCATTTGCTAGAACACTCTTTTCTACCGAGCCAGTCTTTGTAGAACTGTCATTTATAAAGTTATGCTTAGACGATGAGAACATACGTAAATCCTACTATGCTACCTTTAATAGTAACAACGCCAAGCTTATCTAATCAGACAACAGGACGATAAAATTAAAAGAAGAGTCAGAAGCGTTAATAAGTGCTCGTCAATAAATACTTATTGCTCAGCAGGCGCACGTAATAACAGCCATAAAAACAGCACCGTACCGACCACACCAAACACAGTAGCCACTGGCACTTCAAATGGATAACGAATAGAGCGCCCGATGATATCGCAGAGCAGTACTGCTGAAGCACCTAGTAGGGCGACAGCTGGCAAGCTACGGCGTAATTTATCACCCATCAATCGGCTGACTATATTGGGCACGACCAAGCCAATAAAGGGAATCATACCAACCGTTACGACGACGACAGCGCTCATCATCGCCACCATACCGACGCCAAGCCACGTGACTTGGCGTTTGCTAATTCCTAGGTTCAGCGCGATGTTATCGCCTAGCCCAACGATTGTTAGCTTGTCGGCAATGATATAAGCCAGCACGCACAGTCCACCTGTCAGCCACAACAGCTCATAACGACCGGCTAATACAGCAGAGAAGTCACCAAATTGCCAAACGCTAAGCATCTGTAACGATTCAGTTTGATAAGCGATAAAAGTTGTCACCGCCTCGATAATGCCGCCAAAAACAATGCCAATCAGCGGAATCATCAAAAAATCCGTCGGCGGAATACGGTGAATAAGCAGCATAAATAGCATCATGCCAAACATTGCCGTAATGGTCGCGACGCCCATTTTGATAAGCAGCGCACTCGCTGGAAATAATAAGCTAACTACTAATAATCCCAATGCCGCACTTTGAGTCGCCCCAACCATCGATGGCTCAACAAAGCGGTTTTTTAGCACCACTTGAATAATCATCCCAGCAACTGCCATGGCGATACCAGTCAAAATAATGGCAATGGTACGCGGTATGCGGCTGACCAATAACAGCGAGCTATCTGAGTTGGCGCTATGATTGATAATGCTGTGCAAGATACCTGACCACGAAAAATTCGCCACTCCAATTGATAGACTTAACAACACCAAAAGCCCCATCATAATGAGGCTGGCTGTGTTTATTAACCATGGCGGTATAGCGGCACGTTGATGGTTAGGACTCAGGCCGCTACGGGTCTTTTTTTGCCAACTTGATGGTGCAGCTGGCAAAGCAGGATTGTCTTTGACACTGGCATGAGCGCGATTGGAAAATAACGACATAACGTCTACTGGCTTAGAAATGGATGATTAAAAATGCAATCAGTAACAGTTGCTTGAACAGTAATAACGTTTATTTCGCGCTCGCAAAAGCATCTTTAATCGTGGTCAAGTCCTGCATCCATTGATAATAACCACCGAATGCTAGGTAAGAATCTGGGCTAAGGTAAACCACTTGATTTTTACTCCATGCATTGGTTTGCGCGACCAATGGATTGTCCAATACTGCTTTTGCACCAGCGCCATCTTCCCCAATTGCTGCACTGCGATCGACGACGAATAGCCAGTCTGGATTGGTTTTTTGTAGATACTCAAAAGATACTGGTTGACCGTGACGCGCGTCGGCGATTTGGTCATCGGCCATCGGAATATCTAATACCGTATGAATAAAGCCATAGCGCGACTTATCACCATAGGCAGACAGCTTATTGCCATTCACCATGACCACTAAGCCTTTGCCTTTATCTTTGGTTAAGGTTTTAGTGTCAGCGATAAGACCATCAATATTGCCTTGTAGTTTTGCTGCCTGAGCACTTTTACCAAATAAAGCGCCCAAATCATGCAGGCGTTGCTTGCTCGACTCATAAATATTTGCCGTATCAATGGTCATGTCTAACGTTGGCGCGATGCTAGAGAGAGCATCATATTTTTCTGCCATCCGTGAGCCTACCAAAATAGCTTGTGGCTGCATAGCGTTCAAGGCTTCAAGGTCTGGCTCAAATACCGTACCGACTGATTTTGGTTCAGGCTGAGTTTTTGAGTGTAAATTATTTAAAAGCAGCCCACTTGGCATGCCATCGACCGCCACATCAAGTGCCGCCAAATCTTGCATCAAGGTCATGTCATAAACGACCAATGGTGATGGATTCATTGCCAAGTCGACCTTACCTTTTGTCGTATCGACGGCAATGGTCGCCACAGAAACATTGTCATTATTGGCAACATTTGAGGCGTTATCAGCCGTTTGGTTCTCAGTCTTGGCATCTGCTGGCTCAGAGTCATTGGATTCAGGCGAACTACAGCCTGCCATGCCAATGCTGGCAATCAGCGCTGTCATCATGGCAGCTAATAAAGGACGCTTAAAAAGTGGGTTAGCGTTGTGGTTTGAGCATAAAGTAGTAGGCATAAATAACTCGGTTTATCAAAGGGTTGGGCAGTCTTATAGGAAAAATACTAAATAAAAACTGCTAAATAATGAATCAACTTATAACTTATCAAGGCTGTTTTCTATCGTTGCTTTATAATTGGTTTTTTATGATAAGTTGCTTCTATAAGTATCATAAAACAGCATCATGATAAAGTAATTGAGACTTATTATCAATAAAAATGATAATGGTTTTTATTAACGTTGACAATTTTTACTATATTAATCTTATAAAATGCTTACGTCATAAGGTGTCAGTAATTATTTATATTGGGTTTTGCTGATCAGGGTTTTCTAGAATATGAGAGATTAGACTAAAGATATTGGAAATTTACTATTGATAATAATTATCGTTTGCATTATTATCGACACCATTCTATGACGGTTAAATGTTAGGGTGTTATGAGTTCAACGGATTTAGACGCGCCACCACTGAAAGCAATACTTATCGCTATTATCGTTGTGGTGGGATTACATGTGCTCACGGCCGTTGCTTTGGTAACGATAAAACCGTCTGAGCCTAAAATTGAGCGAGTACAAGTAACGCCGCCTATCGAGATAGAGTTCGTCTCATTGCCTGCTCCAAATACCGAGCCTGAGGTAAAAGCGGAGCAACCAGTCGTTCAGCAAAAGCCTCAGCCAATAGTAGAGCCTGAGCGCATAGAGCCGCCTAAGCCACAGCCACAACAAAAACCAATAGCAGAACCGAAAGCTAAAGTAGTGACAGCAAAGCCAACAGAGATAAAGAACAAAACGGCTGATGTCGAACCTGTTGCTAAAGTAGAAAACAAAAAGCCTGACATTATTAAAAAAGAATCCCCTAAAATAGATACATCGATGGCCGATGAGCAACGTAAGATAATAGCGGCACAAGCGGAAAAAGCCGCTCAAGACGCCCACGCTAGGGCAGTCGCAGACGCCAAAGCTGCCCGCGAGGCACAAGCTGCTGCAGATGCAAAGACTGCAAAAGAGGCCGCTCAAAAAGCAGCACAGGCAAAGGCTGCAATACAAGCAGCAGAGACCGCTGCTCGAGCAGATGCTGAAGCCAAAGCGGCGACGGCGAGTAATGAGCCTGTCAATTTTACCGCCAGCAATGCCAATTGGGCATCAGCGCCAAACTTTAGCTTCCCTGAGCGTGCCGCCAAGCGAGCCCGTTCAGGCGATACGCTTAATGTGGTATTAGTACTAAGGGTCAATAAACAAGGTGGTATCGATAGCGTGCGAATTGCCCAATCATCAGGCAACTCACTGGTCGATAAAGAGGCACAGCGCCAAGTCCGCTCTGGTAGGTTCAAACCCTTTAGCAAAAACGGTGTGCCAGTGGTCGGTAATGTGACCTTGCCTATCGCTTATGCAGTTCCATAGAGATACAAAAACCAGTTATCAAGATATCTAAGTGGCACACATTATTGCCGCCAACTGTTATCGATAATTATAAAATAACAAGTAATGACATCCCACTTTAAGGAGTCTGACATGGACTTTACGACCTACTGGCAATATAGCGATATGGTGACCAGAACCTTATTCTTCTTGCTCCTTGCCTTATCTATCGTCTCTTGGGTGACCGGTATCATTCGTATACTGCAAAGTCGCAAACTGGCCGCTAGTGTCGCCGATAATTTGAGTGCGCAGATTCATAGCAGGCGCGCACGTTTGATTGATACGGATGGTGCGACACGGCGTTTGGTAATTGAGCAGACCTTACTTAAGCATATCGGTCGCTACCGTTTTGCCAGTGAGCGCGGTCTACCTATCCTTGGTACAACGGCAGCAATTGCACCGTTTATCGGATTGTTTGGCACGGTGTGGGGTATTTTTCATGCGCTACATAATATTGGCGTTAGTGGGCAAGCGGGCTTGGGGCAAGTAGCAGGGCCAGTTGGTGAAGCCCTTATTATGACGGGTTTGGGGATTGCTGTTGCCATTCCAGCGGTGGTGTTTTATAACCTAGCGGTGCGTATCAATCGCCGCGTGATGTACCATGCCAACGATAGAGCGCATGATTTGTTGGCGCAATCTGCCGACATCGCGGCTTCTCAGCAACCATCAGCTCAGCAATCAACAGCAAACAGTAAGTCTAGTACGACTCAAGCACAATCAACCAAAAGTGTGAGCTCTGAGCAAAAAGCCGTTCAGTCATCTGAACTTTATCGTAAGTCAGCGCCATCGCAGTTGTCATGATTGTTTAACAAAGAAGCGCTAAGCTAAAGCAGTTTAGAAAAGCAACGCGAAAATCAGCTAAAAGCACGAGTGGCAAAGATTCTAATTAACGATATTGAGAATAATTATGGCATTTCAATTGGGTGATGATGACGTTCAAAGCATGAATGAGATGAACCTTATTCCGCTTATCGATATCATGCTGGTATTGATGATTATCTTTTTATTGACGGCGACGGTGCTAAACCCAACCGTACCCTTAGATTTACCAAAGACCAGTGCTGAGCTAAACCAAGCGCCGCCAGAAGCCATTCAAATTAGCATTGATAAAGATGCAGGTTTATTTTGGGATGATGAGCCTCTTAGCATGGAGGAATTAGCAGCGCGTCTGCAAGCGCAATCGGCGAGCGGTAAGGATCCGTCTATCCAGCTGCGAGCTGATAAAGAAGGTAAGTATGATACCGTGGCGCAAGTATTGGCGGCTGCCAGTCAAGCGGGGCTAAGTAAGATTGCTTTTGTTAACGAGTAATCTTTTAAAATGTGCAGGACTTAAAAGTAAATGCGCTATGAAAAAAAGCCTTTAGAAGAATGGTCTCTAGAAAAACAGTCTCTAGAAAAACAGTCTCTAGAAAAACAGACTGCCAAGATAAACCAGTAGGCTTATTAATAAAAAAATAACCAAGACAATAACAAGAATAATTAAAATAATAACTCTTTTCTCCGGCCTCGCTTGGGCAACCTTGCGAGGTTATCTTTTTTTCAGCTGCCTTTAAGCTAAGCGAACAGTTTATTAAGTTGAATGCTTTATATAGCGATTACCAGCCATAGCCAAATGGGCGATATCCATAACCTAAGCGTCCAGAGCCATAACCAAACGGATAAGGCGAGCGCAGATAATCAAGGTCACGCTGGCGGATATAATAGTAACGTCCTTGGGAGTACGCTTCCTCGAGCTTTTCGATGCCTTCGAGCGGACAGACAGGCTGCCAATCATAGCCTTCGCGGCCAAGCTTATAAGCATTGAGCTCAGTGCAGTAGTTTTTCAACCCTTGCTGGCGACCTTGTTCCCACAATACGCGGTTTGGCGTTGCGCCAACGACACTTGCGCATTGATTGGTATAGTGCCCAAAGTAAGCACCTGAGCGCCCACGGATACCATCGGCATAGCCGACTTCTTGCCAATTGCTGCTTTGACATTGTTCGGGCGTTAGGTTTTGGGTCGTCGCACAGCCGGATAATGTAAACAAAGCCGCGCCTATTAGCGAGATAGCAAGACGCGGTTTACGCATGATTTTACCGACGCATTTACTTACTTGTGAGGCGGTCGATGAGTTTCGCTTAAGATGATAATTCATAATAAACCTGCGCGTGTTTAAAATTATGGTTTATCATAGCACTTTTTTAGGCGGTCAACTTTTTGCATCTTGTTATCGAATCAGTGGCTTTCTGTACTAAGTATTTGATATGCCACTATAAATAATAAGGCGTTGCTAAGTGTCAGGTTTGCTCAGCATTTCGCTAGTTATCAACGATAGCATTTCAGGGCGCTTGATTTTTAATGGTTTGCGCTCATTATAAGCACCCAGCTAGCAGCCGTTTGTATTTAAGTTTTTTATATCAATAACCACGCTTATAGGTTATTAGCCCTATTTTAATTTATAGCATTACTTCATTTAAGCTAAAAGGTCAGACTGTTATGGGAATATGGATTGCGATCGCCATTGTACTATTCGTATTAGGGAGTATGATGGCGCTCAAACCTAGCGGAATCGACCAGCGTTTGGATAAGCTGCGTATGACGGCGCGTCGCTTACAACTTAATCCCAAGTTAGTTACTTGCCCAGATTGGGTAAAGGGCAAAGACAATGAGTATGGTCGCGGCATGATTGGGCAATATGGTTTGGTGCTGGAGAATATAAAACTGCCACTGACGCGCTATCAGGTGATAGATGGACAATGGCGTCCGGCTAGCAATGCCAGCAGTAACAATATCAATGCCAGTAGCGACAACAACAGCTTAAACAATGGCTTAGCAATACAGGCCAATTTTAGCTTGGATAAAGAGCCTTTAGCGCTGCCCGTTGGTATTGAGCCATTTGTAAAAGCATTATTGGTTAAGTCGAATAGCATTATTATTTATTGGGAAGATATTGCCTATGTGCGCCCCATAACCAACCCTGCTTATCAGCAAAAAGCCATTGAAACCGACTTATTAATACTGAAAGAAAACCTTGAGAGATGGGCATTACAGATGCAAAAGCAGCTATAAAAATCGTTGCAAGCTAGCAAATTAGTTTTTCGTCTCCATTAAGAGGCAATATGCAAGTCCTTTTGGCAAACTCTCAGTCATTTTCAGTTGACAGCTTAATGCTTAGCAGTGTAACGTCTTTATAACTGTATGTATGCGTTATGGTTATTGTTTGTTTTATAACCGTTTTTATCAGCAGCCCTTACTACAATAATTCGCTGAGCCATTATAACTAACTATTATAAATTGCCATGCTGCTGAATTTATCCTTATTTTAATTTACTTATTATGGTGTCGTCACTTATGGCAAAACCCGCAACCAAAAAAAGTCCAGCTGCGGCTGCTGACAAAACTAAAGACAGTCCAAAGGGCAAGTCTTTGGTGATCGTAGAATCACCCGCCAAGGCAAAAACCATTAACAAATACTTGGGCGATGACTTTATCGTACGCTCAAGTATCGGTCATGTCCGTGATTTGCCAGTGGGCGCGAGTAAAAGCGCGAAGAAGCCAGCGGCGAGCAAAAAAGATGACAGCCTGAGCAAAGAAGAAAAAACCCAACAAGCATTGGTCCGGCGCATGGGCGTCGACCCAGAACATAACTGGGCGGCAGTCTATGAAGTATTGCCCAACAAGACCAAGGTCATCAAAGAGCTTAAAGCCTTAGCTAAAGACGCTGATAAAATCTATCTCGCAACGGATATGGATAGAGAAGGGGAAGCGATTGCTTGGCATCTAAAAGAAGTCATCGGCGGCGCAGACAGCAAATATGAGCGCGTGGTCTTTAACGAGATTACCAAATCCGCCATTCAAAATGCCTTTAAGCAACCATCCAAACTTGATATTGACCGTGTGAATGCGCAGCAAGCGCGGCGCTTTTTAGACCGCGTGGTTGGCTTTATGGTATCGCCGCTGCTGTGGCAAAAGGTTGCTCGCGGTCTGTCAGCAGGTCGTGTCCAGTCCGTTGCCATGCGTTTGGTTGTGGAAAGAGAGCATGAGATTCGCGCCTTTATTCCAGAAGAATACTGGCAGATTCATGCTGATACCCATATTGCCGATAGTAAAGCCAAAAAAGCCACAGACGCTGAGCAAATTGCCATTCGTCTAGAAGCGACCAAGCAAGGCGGCAAAACGCTAAAGCTTGTCAATAAAGAACAGACCGATAAAGTCTTAGCAGTGCTTAACTCAAGCGACTTTATTGTTAAAGAGCGCGAAGAGAAGCCAACGCAATCGCGTCCCAGTGCGCCTTTTATTACCTCGACGTTGCAGCAAGCAGCAAGCACGCGCTTAGGTTTTTCAGTTAAGAAAACCATGATTTTGGCGCAGCGTTTATACGAAGCCGGTCATATTACTTATATGCGTACCGACTCGACTTTCCTGTCTGGTGATGCATTGGCGGCGGTACGGGGCTATATCGAAGACAGCTATGGCGCAAAATATGTGCCAGAAAAGCCGAACTTCTATGGCAATAAACAAGGCGCACAAGAGGCGCATGAAGCCATTCGTCCGTCTAACGTCAATATGAAATCAACCCAGCTAAAAGGGGTTGAGCGTGATGCAATCCGCCTATATGAGCTGATTTGGCGTCAGTTTGTGGCTTGTCAGATGCTGCCAGCAAAATACTTATCAGTGAATCTATTCGTCGCTGCCAATGATGTTGAGCTAAAAGCCCGCGGTCGTACCTTAGTGTTTGATGGCTTTACTAAAGTCATGCCACCAGCGAAAACCGACGATACTTTGCTTCCAGATGTCAAACAAGGCGATAAATTAACGCTCGATAAGCTTGATCCTAGTCAACACTTTACCAAGCCACCACCGCGCTATACCGAGGCAAGCTTGGTCAAAGAGCTGGAGAAAAAAGGCATCGGTCGTCCATCGACTTATGCTTCTATCATCTCAACCATTCAAGATCGCGGTTATGTAAAGCTTGAAAATAAACGTTTATTTGCCGAAAAAATGGGCGATATCGTCACTGATAGATTGACGGCAAGTTTCCCAGACTTGATGGATTATACCTTTACCGCCGCGCTAGAAGACAAGCTTGACCATGTCGCTGAAGGGGATACCGACTGGAAAGATGTCCTCGATAATTTCTATGGCGACTTTAAAAAGACCCTAGATCGTGCCAAAGAAAAAGACGGTATGCGCCCGAATGATCCAACCGATGTGCCAGATGTGCATTGCGATATTTGCGATCGTCCGATGCAATTACGTACCGGCTCAACCGGTGTATTCTTAGGTTGTACTGGCTATAATTTACCGCCAAAAGAGCGCTGTAAAGGCACTAAGAACTTAATGCCAGTCGAAGCGTTCGCCAATCTTGATGATAGTGACAGCGATGACGAAGCGGCCGAAGTTAAAGATTTGATGGAGAAAAAGCGCTGCCCGAAATGCGGTACGGCCATGAATGGCTATATCGTCGACGGTGGTCTTAAGCTGCATATCTGTGGTAATAATCCTGATTGCGACGGTTATATCTTAGAAGAAGGTAAATTTGAAGTACCGGGTTCAGACGCCCCAACCATCGACTGTAATAAGTGTGATGGGCAGATGGAGCTAAAAACCGGACGTTTTGGTCCTTACTTTGCTTGTCAGAAATGTGACAATACCCGTAAGGTGCTCAAAACTGGCGAAGCTGCACCGCCGCGTATGGATCCTATCCATTTGCCAGAGCTAAAATCAACCAAGCATGATGATTATTTTATCTTACGTGAGGGCGCGGCAGGGATGTTCTTAGCGGCATCTAAGTTCCCCAAAGTACGCGAAACACGTCCGCCAAAGCTTGCTGAGCTACGCGAAATCAAAGATAAGATGGAAGATAAGTTCCAGTATCTGTTCGCAGGTCCAGACGAAGACCCTGATGGCAATCCAACCATTTTGCGCTGGTCGCGCAAGAAAAAAGAGCAGTATATCGGCTCTGAGAAAAACGGCAAAGCCACCCGCTGGGGTGTGTATTGGCGTAATGGTGAATGGGTAGAAGAGTAAACCTGTTTTACTTTTACCATAAATCGCTTTAAATAAAAAAACCTCTTAGATAATCTAAGAGGTTTTTTTATGCTATCAATTTTAAGAATACTAACAGTATTGAGCTTTAAAAGTTATTGGCTAAATACGATTAGTTCTTTTCGATGATACCGCAAGCAACGCGATCGCCTGCATTACCAGCTGGCTGGCTAGTATAGTCGTCAACACCGCTGTGCACGATAAAGGCTAAACGGTTAACACTATATTTTCCGGCATCAGCAGCGGAGATTTTCTTATTTACAAAGTTGATAGTAGCAACACCATCGGCATTGGCGGTTAAGTTCGGTAAGTCGCCCGCATGACCATTCATATCATCAGGGTGAGAGTGCGGTTTGTTATCTGGATTAAAGTGACCACCTGCCGCTTTACCCATATCAGCACAGCTACCCGTTTCATGGATGTGTAGTGATACTGTTTTACCTGGTTGCAGATTCATGAGCTTACCGTAGACTTGTACGCCGCCATCAACTGGACGTAGGAATACTTGACCCACTTCATTTTTATTACCAGCGACTGCATTGATAGTAGATTTTAGCGCAGGTTGGCTAAGTGGATTACCGGTTTGCATTTGTCCTTCGACGGTTTGGCAACCCGTCATTACCAACGCTGAACCACATAATAGGGCACTTGCAAGCATCGTCTTATTCATTATTATCTCCATTTATATTTAATCGTTATGATGAGTTTCTATAGTTTTAGTTAAGATATTCAAATATTGCCTAATACCGCAACCAGTATAGCCAAGCGTTAGATATAGTTATTCATCAAATGCGCAACAATCGGTTAATAAATGTAAGTATCGTATGGGTTTGAAAGTTGTTTACGGTATTTTCTTTACTTCGTTTTGCCAAACTAAGGTTTCGCCTGTTGCCATCGTTTGCAATAAATTATAACGAGGCATATCGGTCTGATTGTCTGCTGTTGGCGATATTGGCTGTGAAGGTTGTAAGCTTAATGTTAGCTGACTGCTGCTATCACGCATCAAATCAAACAAAGCGCTTTCAATGCGATTGCCTGTCTCACCGCAGCCCATTACAGTGCTGATGATGGTGCCGACTTTGAAAGTATTATCATTGAGTAAAAAATAGGGCGCGCGCGAGCCGTTACAGCCTGAGCTAAAGGATGCGTATTGATTGTTAGGCCAACTCTCAAAGCTCGCTGAAATAGGGTGATCGGGGTGATAAAAATTGCCCAAAGGTTTTCTAGTTAATTCCCCTTTTTTATCATAAGTATTACTGACGGCACTCACCAGCTGCCAATCGTAGCGCTCCAATAACTCGTTAGTAATGGGCAATCCAGTGGCAGTAGGTAGCGCTTTGGCTGTGCCTGAGAATATTAAGCGATTACCGTTTTCGATATTAAGTGCCAAGCCTTTAGTGGCAGCTTGTGTGACGACTGGCGCTGATTCTGATGTTAAATGCGAAGTTGGCAATAACTCAAAATTAAGCCTAACAGGTGCGTACTTAACAAATAACGATTGAATACTATTATCCTCTGTAATCACAGTTTTATTATCAAGGGCATTGTCAAAGTCATTGTCATCGTTACAGTTCGCTGGAACTTTGGCAAGATGAGAATAATAGGGGTAAGGCGGCGCGGACAGCGACTGAAAATCCATCATATACTGTTCACAGCCTTGATAAAATCTGACTGCACTGGGTTCTATTGCTAAGGTAATCGGTGCGAAATTTTCGATATCGACTATGTTACCGTTTTGATGAATTACTTGCGCCAATTGCCAGTCATAGTGAGCTACCCATTGCATTACTTGTGATTCTTTAATTACTATCTCGTCAGTAAAGTTAGATTTATCTTTAATAACAGGTGCGTTGACGATAGTGGTCTGCTGGGTACTATTCAATGGCGCAGACTGGCAACCCATTAATCCCACTGCTACAGACAAGCTGATAATAGTTAATGAGCGCTTTATAGTTGGCAGGAGCATTGTAAAATCCTTTTTAAAAAATATGAAAATGAATAGAGGCTAAGGTATTTTCTTTACTTCGTTTTTCCAAATGAGTGTTTCGCCTGAATCAAAAGTTTGCAATAGGTTATAGCGCGGAAAATCGGTTTGGTTTTTTGACTGAGATTCTGATGAAATAGACGGCTGTAGGCTTAAGCTCAGGGTGCTTTTACTGTTACTAACCAGCTTAGAAAGCTCATTTTCAATTCTATTGCCAGTGATGCCGCAGCCCATGACGGTTTGCATTCCTGAGCCAACTAGCAAGGTATAATCTCTCATCAAAATATATGGACCACCGACGCCATTACAGTTTGAGTTAAATGACGCATATTGACTATCATCATATCCTCTAAATATCAACGATACTGGAAACTCTGGATGATAAAAATCACCAATAGATTGTCGAGATATAATCTTTCTATTAACATCAAAAGTATTACGAACGGCGCTCTTTAGCTGCCAATCGTAACGCTCTAGTAATGCATTATCAATTGGTAATCCCGTTGGTTTTCTAAAGGCTAGAGGCTTACCTGTGAATATTAATGTATTGCCATTCTCGATTTTAATCATCAAATTTTTCGGTGCCATTTGAATGTTGTCGAGCTTATTTTCTGCTACTGCTGACAGCGTAATCCCTAATTTTAATAGGCCGTTTTTAGGAAATAGCGCTTCTATATCGCCTTGATTCATTTTATTGCTAGGGGTGTTTTTACAGTCAGAGGGTTTTTGTCTAAGATCGCTACCATACTCAAAAGGTGGCGCATCCATCCACCCAAAGTCGATTGAAAAATGCTGGTAGCCTTGAGATAAGCTTAATGAGCTGGGCGCGACTGCTAAAGTAATGGGATTAGCCGTGTCGATATTAATAAGGTTTCCTTTCTGATCTTTGACGTGTGCCAATTGCCACTGATAATGGCTTGCCCATTGCAGAGTTGTGGCTTTAGTAGGTTCTGGAGCCTGCCCTTTAATAGCTGGCGTTTGCTGTGTTGGCGCAGACGTCATCTTGTCGGGAACAGGAAGTGTTGTCATAATGCTCGGAACAACGTTAGGCTGACAACCCATTAGACTTACTGAAAACCAGACAGCTAAACATGCACATAGAGCGAAACGATTTAAAATCAAGTGTTTCAAAATCATAATTATTACCAAATAAACATTTGTCTAAAATATAGCACAGGGTTTTGACCAGATTGTTTTTTATTATTGCCAAAAAAAAGCCGCCCATCATGACGATGAGCGGCTTTTTGATTTATAAGACTGGATTAGTAACTAATCAGATTAGTTATGCAGCGCCTTGCTTGAGGTTTTATCAACCGTCACTTTCACAGGCTTAAGCGGCACTGGCATACTCACCAATGCTACTTTTAATATCTCATCAATCGTGGCCACTGGTTGAATGGTTAAGCCAGCTTTGACGTTCTCAGGGATATCAGCCAAGTCGCGCTCGTTGGTCGCTGGAATCAACACATGCTTGATACCACCGCGATGCGCAGCAAGTAGCTTCTCTTTTAGACCACCGATGCGTAGGATTTTACCGCGCAAGGTAATCTCGCCTGTCATCGCAATATCTGGACGAATGGCAATGCCAGTTAAGGCAGAGACCAGCGCTGTCGTGAGCGCACCACCAGCAGATGGACCGTCTTTCGGGGTCGCGCCTTCTGGCATATGCACGTGGACATCGGTAGTTTTAAAGGTCTCGTAATCAATCCCTAAGCTATCACCGCGAGCACGGACCACGCTCATTGCTGCACGAATCGACTCTTTCATGACATCGCCGAGTGAACCGGTAAAGCTTAGCTCGCCTTTACCTTTCATCGCCACCGCTTCGATGGTTAATAGCTCGCCACCGACTTGTGTCCAAGCAAGGCCCGTAATACGACCAATCTCAGGCTCTTCTTCCGCCAGACCATAATCGTACTGATGGACGCCTAGATAGTCATCGATGTTTTTGTCATCGACCACGATTAGCTGACGTTCTGCTTTCTTCGGAGCACGTGCGCCATGGGTTTCAACCGAACCGCGAACGACTTTACGGCAGATTTTATTGACTTCACGCTCAAGGTTACGCACACCGGCTTCACGGGTATAGCTACGCACGATGCTATGCAATGCCGCTTCTACAATCTCAATTTCACCTTCTTTGAGACCGTTGTTTTTAATCGCTTTTGGCACAAGATATTTCTGCGCAATATTGACCTTTTCTTCTTCGGTATAACCCGGTAGACGAATGACTTCCATACGGTCAAGCAGGGCAGGCGGGATATCCATGCTGTTGGCAGTACAGATAAACATCACTTGCGATAAATCTAAGTCCATATCTAGATAATGGTCGTTAAAGGTATCATTCTGTGAAGGGTCTAGCACTTCAAGTAACGCCGACGCTGGATCACCGCGGAAGTCTTGCGCCATTTTATCGATTTCATCTAATAAAAATAGCGGGTTTTTAACTTCGACTTTTGCCAATGACTGCACAATTTTACCCGGCATCGCACCGATATAGGTACGGCGATGACCGCGGATTTCCGCTTCATCACGGACGCCGCCCAGTGCCATACGCACAAACTTACGACCCGTTGCACGTGCAATCGACTCACCCAATGAAGTTTTACCAACACCCGGAGGACCGACTAAGCAAAGAATCGGACCACGAAGTTTTTTCACCCGCGACTGTACGGCGAGGTATTCTAAGATGCGATCTTTCACATCTTGTAAACCATAATGGTCTTCGTCTAAGACGGTTTTCGCTTTATCTAAATTGATAGAAACTTTGGTCGTCGCATTCCACGGCGTATCCAAAATCCACTCAATATAGTTGCGCACCACTGACGATTCACTCGATGCAGGCGGCATCATTTTAAGCTTTTTCAGCTCTTGTTCGGCTTTTTTGCGCACATCTTCTGGCAAGTCAGCATCTTCTAAGCGCTGCTCAAGCTCAGCCACATCATCTTCATCGAACGCGCCGTCATTCATATCTGACAGCTCGTTTTTGATGGCTTTCATTTTCTCGTTTAAGAAGTACTCACGCTGGTTGTCTTCCATTTGCTGACGAACCGCATCTTGGATATCTTGCTCGATATTTTGCTCAGCGCTTTGCTTAACTAAGTACTCGGTCAAGGTATTGATGTGGGTTTTGATATCGTCTTCTTCTAAAAACGATTGCTTAATATCCAAATCCATCGACACGCGGGTTGAGATGAAATAGACCAGTTCAAGCAAATCATCGATGCGTTTTGCTACGCGAGTTAGCTCACGAGCATTACGTAGACGAGCGTCGGCATAGCCTTCAAACAACGTCGTTAAGGCTTGAATGGTATTTTTTTGCTGGCTCTCATCCATACTGACATCGAGGTCGGCACGGTCAAAGCTTGCCATCAATAGCTCGTCATGATTTTCAATGTTATTGACGCGCGCGCGGTATTGACCTTCAATCAATACTTTGATGCAATTTTCATCGCTATCATGCGGCATGGTGCTGACGATGCGGCACACAGTTCCGTACTGATACAAGTTGTCTTGATCAATATCTTCGGTTAGCGAGTCTTTTTGTGCCACGACCAATACTTTATTACCATATTCGGCTTGTGCCAATTCCACGGCTTTTACCGAGGGCGCACGACCGACAAACAAGGCAATCTGCATATGCGGATAAACAACCACATCGCGTAATGCCAGTAGCGGTAGATAGTTTTCTTCAGCATCTTTAGCCTTAATGTCTTCAGAATCGCTGTCTTTACTCTCATTGTCTTCGACAGTTTCATTTTTAACCGTTTCAGACGCCGACTCGTTTTCCAACATATCGTCAGATGAAGTATTTAGCGCATTATCATCAGAAACGTTAGATGAAACGTCGACATCGATGTCGATATTGTCTTGGGCAATTTTATGTTCACTCATATATTCTTCCTCGTTCACCAGACTTGTAAAGTCAAGTTAGTGGTTCATGTTTAGATAAATGGTGCTGCTAAATGAAATTGCAAGGCTATATGACCAACCGCAAGGAGAATATTGCGCCTTTATTTGCATTGTCGCTGATGTCTGCTAGGTTTTGCGCGTGGGCTTTATGGCTAAAATCAGGTAAAATGACGCGCGTCTTAACCGCTCCGTTCAAATAGCAACTATATGGATTAACGTGTGAGTTAAAACGCTAGGGCGAAATAAATAGGTCGGCAATGTGACAATAGCGTGTCAATAGCGGGCCACAAAACATAGGGTAAGGGGCGAGAATATGACCATCAATGCGGTGCTACTAGCGGTAGTCATCATGCTAGGGCTGTCTTTAGCGCGGGTACACGTGGTACTCAGTTTATTAATCGGGGCGCTGGCAGGTGGGCTGATTGCGGGTCTTGGTATGACCGATACCTTAAATGCCTTTCAAGAAGGTATCCGTAATGGCGCGCAAATCGCGCTGTCTTATGCCTTATTGGGTGCTTTTGCAGTAGCGATTGCGCATTCGGGCTTGCCGCAGTCCTTGGCAGGGGCGGTCATTAAGCGCATTGATGCCGGTGGTACCAGTGGCATGATTAAATACATGCTGTTTGCCGGTCTGGTTACCATGAGCTGCTTTAGCCAAAACTTAATCCCGATTCATATCGCCTTTATTCCATTGCTTGTACCGCCTTTATTGCTCGCCTTTAATCGCATGCAAATCGATAGACGCCTGATTGCCTGTTTGATGACTTTTGGTCTTGTGACCACTTATATGTTTATTCCTTATGGCTTTGGCGATATTTATCTCAATCAAATTATGCTAAAAAACGTCGGTGAAGCGGGTATTGATGTATCGAATATTTCGGTCACCAAAGCTATGGCGATTCCGGCACTTGGCATGCTCGTTGGTTTGCTAGTGGCAGTATTTATCAGCTATCGTAAGCCGCGGCAGTATCAGCAGTTGGCAATCGATAAACAAGCTCATGATGTGGTAAAGAGTGCTGTCGTTGAGGGCGATGCTTTAAGCAAAACCGCAGCCGGCGCACAAACGCAAACGCAAGGTAAAATGAAAACCATCGTAGCGCTCATTGCTATCGTTACCGCCTTTGTTGTACAGCTCTATACTGATTCGTTATTGCTAGGCTCAATGTTTGGTTTTGGCGTCTTTATGGCAACGGGCGTGGTCAAATGGCGTGATGCTGATACCGTTTTTAATGACGGTATTAAGCTGATGGCGATGATTGGCTTTATTATGATTACCGCCCAAGGCTTTGCCGAAGTGATGAAAGCGACCGAACAGATTCAGCCGTTGGTTGATGGTGCAGCGTCATTATTTGCAGGTAATAAAGCGATGGCTGCATTTATTATGCTATTGATTGGCTTGATTGTGACCATGGGTATTGGTTCGTCTTTTTCGACCATTCCTATTTTGGCGGCGATTTATGTACCACTATGTATCTCTTTAGGGTTCTCACCTTTAGCAACCGTGGCGATTATTGGTACAGCTGGCGCGCTTGGCGATGCCGGTTCGCCAGCGTCAGACTCGACGCTTGGACCAACCTCTGGTCTAAACGTTGACGGTCAGCATGACCATATCAAAGACAGTGTGGTGCCGACCTTTATCCATTACAATATTCCGTTATTGGCATTTGGTTGGATTGCGGCGATGGTGCTTTAATTAATCATATAGACTCTTAAAGTTGATGTAAAAAAGGCGAGTGATTTTATAATCATTCGCCTTTTTTGATTTTTTATAAGAGTTTAATTTATATTTTTTCTCAGTTGCGTAGGGCACACCCTACAAATTGCTCGATATTATTCATTCGCCACTATCAGTATTATCCTCATCAAAATCTTCAATTTCACCATTCAAGCTTGTTAAAAACTCATCACTCTGCGCAAGTAACTCATTTAAGCGCGCTTCATTGATTACGCTCGATAGCTCATCAGAGCTAAAGGCTTGTTCTTGACTGTAGTAGAGCATCTCCCTAGCATCATCATTTCCTAATGTTTGCAAATATTCCTCAACATTATCAGCGCTAGAGTTAGCATCCATCGCTTGTTTGTCATTTTTCATCGAAACCACCTCAAGGCACTTGGCGTAATCAAACCATCTAATGGCACATCCCACGCTTGACACTCGAGCTGCTCTACCACTTGAAAGTCGTAACACCAGCCGATTTTTAACGGCTTTTTTAACCCTGTTCGATAGCTTTTACCAAGTGTCGTGTCATAAAAGCCACCACCCATGCCCATACGATTACCATTTTTATCAACCGCCACGAGCGGACAGATAATCACATCTAATTCGTGTGCCCAAAGCAATCGGCGGTGATGGTTTTGTTTCATCCCTAGGCTATGAATGCGCGTCGGTATATTCAGCAGTTTCGACTGATAAATAGGCACAAAGCGCAGACGTTTATCGTCATTACCATTTCTAGTACGACCGAGCGAACCAACCACAGGCAGATAAGGTAAATAGCCTAAGCGTTGACACCAGTCCAACAGTCGCTGAGTGGGCAGCTCGCCAAAGCCATCGTAATATAAGCCGATACGCGCACGTGATGGTAAGCGCTGTTGCAATTTAATTAAATGTAAACTTGCCATGCGTGCGTAATGTCTACGTTCGCCAGCCGTTAATTGCCGACGCTGGCGGGTAAATTGGCGTCTGGGCGGATTAGCCAAGCTATCAGCGACTTTAACCTCCTTTTTAGAGTGAACGTCATCATTCGATAACTGAGATAAAGAATCAGAGAATGCAGTAGCAGAATGTTGTTGGCTGGTGTTTTTAGACATCAGTTAGCCTCACGGACTTGGAGAAATTTGTGATAAGTCATGCTATCATAACGCCACTTTACATCGTATTTTCCTTTATGTGCAGCGTGTGTTGCACTTTTTTCAAAGCAGCTATACAACAAACCATCAAAGAGGGTAGTTATGTCGACACAGAATCAGGCAACTCGTACCGAAAAAGATACCATGGGCAACGTGGAAGTCCCAGCTGACGCTTATTGGGGCGCGCAAACTCAGCGTAGCCGTGAGAACTTTAAAATCGGTGGCGAGACGTTGCCACGTCCGATGATTGAAGCGATGGCATTAGTGAAAAAAGCCGCTGCGATTACCAATGCGAGCCTTGAGCGTATCGAAGGCGATAAGCGCGACTTAATCGTGCAAGCTGCTGACGAAGTCATCAACGGTGGTCTAACGGATCAGTTCCCATTGGTGGTATGGCAGACGGGTTCTGGTACGCAATCAAACATGAACATGAACGAAGTATTGGCCAACCGTGCTAACGAAATCGCAGGCAATGCGCGCGGCAGCTACACGCCAATTCACCCAAATGACCATGTCAACCATGCACAGTCTACTAACGACAGCTTCCCAACGGCGATTCGTGTTGCTGCTGCTCGTGAAATCAATGGTTTATTAATTCCAGCGGTAAAAGCATTGCGCGATACACTAGACGCCAAAGCCAAAGAATTTGATAGCATCGTTAAAATCGGTCGTACGCATTTACAAGACGCGACTCCTTTAACCTTAGGTCAAGAATTCAGCGGTTATGTCAGCCAACTTGACCATTCATTGACTCGTATTGATAACGCGCTACAAGGTCTATATGAATTGCCACTAGGCGGCACAGCGGTTGGTACAGGTCTAAACGCCCATCCTGATTATGCGGTAAAAGCAGCTGAGCAGTTATCAACCTTGACTGGTCTGCCGTTTGTCACCTCACCAAATAAATTTGAAGCGCTAGCCGCTCGTGATGCTGAAGTATTTGCTTCTGGCGCATTAAAAACGCTAGCAGGTAGCTTAAATAAAATCGCTAACGACGTACGTTGGTTGGCATCAGGTCCTCGTTGTGGTCTAGGCGAATTGACGATTCCTGAAAATGAGCCAGGCTCATCTATCATGCCGGGTAAAGTAAACCCAACCCAGTCAGAAGCGATGACCATGGTTGTCGCGCAAGTCATGGGTAACGATGTTACTATCAGCATGGCTGGCGCGTCAGGTAACTTTGAGCTTAACGTTTATAAGCCAGTGATTGCCTTTAACTTATTGCAATCTATCAAGCTATTGGGTGATGCGTGCAACAGCTTTAATGAAAACTGTGCCGTTGGTATCGAGCCAGTCAAAGACAAAATCGATGACTTTTTGCATAACTCATTGATGCTAGTGACGGCGCTTAACCGTCATGTTGGTTATGAAAACGCAGCAAAAATCGCCAAGACTGCTTATAAAGAAAACAAAACTTTGAAGCAAGTTGCCGTTGAGTTAGAACTGTTAACTGAAGCTCAGTTTGATGAGTGGGTAACGCCTGCTGATATGGTGCATCCTTCTTAATTTAGATTTTTTTGGGTAAATAAAAGACCTTGTCATGTAATGTGGCAAGGTCTTTTTTATGCTGTAAACTTATATTTAGGTTACTAAATTTTGAGTGATTTAATACTCTTATACTATAGTCTACTGTTAGGCTTTATGAGGAAAGTAGAATGGAAAGTGCATGGATTGGTTTAGCAGGGCTACTAATTGGCGTTTTACTTGGAGAGTATTTTCACAGAAATAAACGGATTGAAATTTACTCTCAAAAAGTGTTTGATAAAAGATTATCTGTTCATGAAGAGCTATATAAAATTTTTCTTGAAAGTAATGAGATGGTATCAGAAGCAATGACAAACTCAACTTTGAACGAAGTAGAAAGAAAAGATTTAGTTGGCTCTGTAATACATTCTCTTTGTGCGTTCACGGACAAAAACAGATTCTATTTGAATGATTGTCTTATAGTTCAGGTTGTAACCGCATATATGGGGGCTGAAGACGTTTTAAGTTATGAGAATGAGCTAGATGCCATATCGGTAAGATCAAAAGTCTATGAATCAGCTAAAATAACAAAGAAGATGATACTTGAGGAGGCTGGTGTTACTGAGGTATTTAAGCATTTCTCTACAATATCAAAATCCAAGCCTAATTCTGCTGTGATCAGGTATTTTAGAAGATTGAGAAATTAATAAGATGACAATACAATACTAATAGGGTGCGTCCCACGCACCATTTTTAATAAATAGCTATACTATCGGTGCGCTAGGCGCACCCTACAATTAAAGTAGAGTTTAAAAAGACCTTGTCACATAACGCGACAAGGTCTTTTTTTATTGCATATACGTGCTTAACTAAAATTTATAAAGCAATCCTAGCGTCGTTGTTGCATCCGTACGCGAGTCAACCATTGGACTGTCATATTGCTCATTTGGCAGATAGCTTAAGCTTTGATTGGCAAATCCTGCCCAGCGCTCATTAAAATCATAATTAGCGCTAATATTGATATAAGGGTTTAAGCTATTATTTGACTCATAAGCAGCGACGCCTGTATTTGCAAACTCTTGCGCACTAACGCCATAATAATAGTTATTGTAGTCAGCATCATGATATTCAAAGCCAATGCTTGGATAGACCGTCAGCTTATCTTTAGTGATTTTGGCAAGATAGGTCAAGCGCGCCGTATTGCCGCCACTATTATCTAAAACGTCAGTCGCGACTTGCAGGCGAAAACCACCCACAGGCGTACGACGCAGATACGATAGACCGGCAGCGGCTGAAGCCTTACGTTTATCCAGACCTTGCAGCGCGCCAGTCGCATCATCAGGGTCGAATTCACTGCCATCGAGCTGAGCATAAGCGGCTAGCTGATTGGTGCCATCATTGATGATATAAGCGCCCGCTTGCGCACCGCGTGCATAGATTCTGTTGTTATCATAAAACACACCTGGCAATACTTTTATGTCGGTGCTGTCTTCCAAATCATAAGCCGACTTGACCGCCATGACGTTGACGCCGACGCTTAAAATGGCATCTTTATCAGTCGGTAAGTTGTTTTTAAACAGTGCGGCATTAGAGATGCTGGCGACACTAAATAGGGCAGTGGCGGTCAATGCGCTAAGGACAGTGCGCGTCAACGGTTTCGATAGCGCTGATGATTTAAACATGATTTGCTCTCATAAGTGGGTGGGATAAATGGTAAAAACAGAGTCGATGAATAGAATAATAAATAAGTCTGGCATTTTACTCAATGGCTGCTAGCACTTGTAATATCTGCTGATGAATATCTTGCCACCACCATATAAAGCCGATACTGATCAGCAGCATGACCAGCCACGGTAGCAAGTGCCAAATAAGCGTCGATTTGGTCGCTGTTTGTTGTTCGTTAAGTTTGCTGTGATTAAGGCTTGCGTGATTAGCATTCACATTTATAGGTAAGTTTACAGCAGAGTCATGATTAAAACTGCTGTTATTATCAAAATTGCCCTCATTATCAAAGCGAGGAGCGAGGGTAGAAGTAGAGGCAGAAAAGTCCGTGTTGCTACTTACGGGAGAATTGATATACGTCGTTTGATAAATGTCTTGAGGTGCGCTAGGTACATGCTGTAGCGCAGCAGCCAACCGCTGACGGTAGGCAATGGCAAACGCCAATGCAATCACCAATCCTGTTATCGCGCCACCAATATGACCAGCATTATCAATCCCCGGTACGGCAAAGCCATATACCAAATTGATGCCCATAATAATGATTAGGCTTTTCAAATTGAGCACCATACCATTGACTGATATTTTAAACAGCGCAGCTATCAATAGCGCGGCACCGATACCCATGATACCGCCAGACGCGCCCGCAGATATGCCCGGTTGTCCAGTGCCATCTAAGATACCTTGCCACGTAATATGGTTGTTCAGTAGGTTGCCACCGATTGCCGCCAGTAAAAATAATACCAAAAACTTCGCTGAGCCAAACATCGGCTCGGCGATTTGCCCAAAGAAATACATGGCAAAACCATTAAACAATAAATGCATCAGACCGATATGCAAAAAGGCACTACTTGCCAAGCGCCATGGTTCACTGTCCATGGTATAAGGCAGAGCATTGGCACCCCATTTTAGTAATTCTTCAGTCGATGGATTATTGGCATCGACGCCGCTCAGTACTTGCATGATAAATAAACCGATAAAGCTGACTAATAGCAAAGTGGTGACGGGCGCGGTTTTTAATAATTGTTGAATGGTCATAAACGCAAACTATCAATAAAAAGTGATGAGTAGAGTATAAAGGCTAGGGTTAGGGCATGTCACCCATAACTGGGTTATAGTCGATTCAACTTCAAAACGATATAGGGTTGCTAGAATAAATTTTTCGAAGCCTTTGGAGTGCTAAGCACACAGCAAGCAAGGAAAATTTATTCTAGCAGCATGCTATTTTGAGCATATCCTTTTTACATCGAACTGAATATATCAATATTTAATAAAGTTGGGTTTTTTAATAAGGACTGGCTTTTTAATAAGCATAAGTTTTAAGATTCTCATAAGTGCCTTTGACCAAAATGTCATCCGTCACTTGATTGATATCGGTGTGACCGCAAAACGCCATGCTGATATCACACTCGTTATAAATAAGCTCTAGCGCACGGCGCACACCATCTTCGCCGTAAGCGCCAAGTCCATATAAAAACGCGCGCCCAATCATCGTACCATTAGCGCCTACAGCCAACGCTTTGAGCACATCTTGACCGGAGCGAATACCACTATCGAGCCAAATCTCAATATTGCTATTTTCTGCTCGTACCGCTTGCACGATATCAGCGAGCGCGGCAATGGAGGACAGCGCCCCATCGAGCTGACGGCCGCCATGGTTTGAGACGACTAATGCATCGGCACCGCTACGAGCAGCCATGATGGCGTCTTCAGGTTCCATAATACCTTTTATAATCAGCTTGCCGCCCCACATATCTTTAATGCGCGCGACATCATCCCAGCTCAGCGCCGGGTCAAACTGTTCAGCCGTCCATGCCGAGAGCGATGAGATATCCTCGACGTTTTTGGCATGACCGACGATATTGCCAAAGCTATGACGTTTGGTGCCGAGCATATTCATGCACCATTGCGGCTTGGTCATGAGGTTTAATATATTGCCAAGGGTAGGCTTTGGCGGCGCAGATAGACCGTTTTTGATATCTTTATGGCGCTGTCCGAGCACTTGTAAATCCGCGGTTAAGATAAGCGCAGAACAATTGGCCGCCTTAGCACGGCGAATCAGGTTTGCCATAAACTCTTGGTCGCGCATCACATACAGCTGAAACCAAAACGGCGCACTGGTATTTTCTGCCACATCTTCGATAGAGCAGATACTCATGGTCGAAAGCGAGAAGGGCACGCCAAATTTCTCCGCTGCCCGTGCGGCGTGAATCTCACCATCCGCCCACATCATACCGGTAAAGCCAGTTGGGGCGATAGCAACGGGCATTTTGACTTTTGAGCCTAGCATGTCAGTGGCAAGCGAGCGCCCTTCCATATTGACCAATACCCGCTGGCGCAATTTAATACGGTCAAAGTCGGTTTCATTATTGCGATAAGTGGTCTCAGTCCATGAGCCTGAATCGACGTAATCATAAAACATCCTCGGTACTTTACGCTCGGCAACACGGCGCAAATCCTCAATTTCCGTTATTTTCTTTAACTCTTTCATAGGTTTCTCATTATTATGATTGTTTTATAATAGCGCTCTTATGCTGGCTGTTTTATAAAGACTGCTTTATGACGCTACTAATAATTGCTGAAAATCCAACACTGAAAACGGATAATTCAAGCGTTTTGATGGCGTTAATATTACAGGAATGGTGGTAGCAAACTCCATCATCAATGACTCATCAAAACCGGCAATATCGACATGCTGATAGCTTATGGGCTGCACTGCTTGAAACTGGCTTAGCAACTGTTCAGCAATGTCACAAAGATGACAGCCAGAGGTGCCGAGTAGCCACCATTGATCCTGATTTTCGTCCGTGCCAAGATTGGGGCTGGCGGCAATCATCCGTGCCCGTAATATTGCTACCGTATTATTAGCCATATTTGCACTCTTGTTCTTATTTGTGTTTATCGCCAAGCATTACTTTTAAATTTTTTAAACGCCAATCTCAACTTATCGTAGGCTTTTGATTTTTATAGAATTTAAAATTTTAATTGTTTTAACTGAAATTTTAAAAACTAAGTAAACCAATACCTTAGAAAAATAAGTTGAGAGTGGGGTTTTTTAAGGAAAAATATTCGTAGCACTTGGCAGTATTTACATAATAAAGAAATAGGGTAAATAATGACAGCGATTGTGAGATTAGGTAAGATGACCTGCTATTTATCATTGCGCATTGTTAGCATCTTATTGATAGCTTGCCGTTTATAGCGCGCCATTTATAGATGGCCGCTTTTTATATGACTATTTTTTCACCACTCGGATATCGCACGCATGACAAGTTTTGGCAAATTTATCAAACGTTTATTATTGGCATTCATGTTGTTGGTCGTGGCATTCCATATATTGGTCGCAGGGTTACTGTTGATTTGGAAAACCCAGCCGATTAATAACAGCATGTTTATGCTGACCCATCGTTTAACGGGTGGCACGGTCACCCAGACGTGGGCTGAGTATGACGCCATTGCCAAATCTGCCAAACAAGCGGCGATTGTCAGTGAGGATTCGACGTTTAGCCAGCATAATGGCTTTGATATGAAAGGCATTAAGGCGGCACAGAAAAAGAACGAAGAAACTGGCAAAATGTCAGCGGGCGGCTCAACGATCACCCAGCAATTGGCCAAAAACTTGTTTCTCACTTCGCATCGCTCTTATAGCCGTAAAGCTGAGGAAGCGATTATCACTGTCATGATAGAAACTTTGTGGGATAAGCAGCGCATTTTGACCGCTTATCTCAATGTGGCGGAGTTTGGCAATGGCATTTATGGTATCGATGCCGCCGCCCATCATTATTTTGATAAATCAGCTGCCAACCTAAACCGTGACGAATCCGCTTTACTCATCGCCATGCTGACCAATCCGAAATACTATGAAAGTCATCAAAGCGACAAACGCTTGCGTAACAAACAACGCATCATTAAAAAACGGATGAAAAATGCCGTCTTGCCACAATCGGCTTAGCTTGCTCGCTCAAACTATTAGTGATTTTAAATAGCGGTAAGATTAATTGTGCTATGTTATAGGATGTAAAATTAGCCGCTCTAAAAAACAATTGGCGTAAAAATATTTTAATATAAAAATAAAAGATGATGGCGTATCGATAACGCTAAAGGAGTGGGAAGATGGCAGAGATAGATAATAAGCATGAAGTTAATGACAGTGTTGATATGAGTATAAAAACTGACAATGAAGTAAGCACAAGCCTTATTGAAGTGAGTGACAATCCGATTGATGGTTTAACCGATAGTGTGACTAACAGTTTAACGGAGAGCTTGACTGACATTGATTGGCAACGTTCAGAAGATGGCAGCTATTCACCGAGCAGCTATATCAATCGCGACCTGTCATTATTACAATTTCATTTGCGGGTTTTAGCGCAGGCGGCCAGTTCGCGTCATCCTTTATTAGAGCGGTTATTTTTCTTAATTATTTTTTCATCTAACATCGATGAGTTCTTTGAGATTCGCGTCGCCGGTATCATGCAAAAGCTCAATCTGGGTGATGTATCGACCAGTGTCCACGGTATGCGTCCAAGCGAAGTATTAGAAGAGATATCCGTTATCACTCACGCTGCCATCGCTGAACAATACCGTATTTTAAATGAAGATATCCTGCCCGCACTTGCCAAAGAAGATATTCGCTACTTAAAACGTGATGAGCTAAATAGCGAGCAATCGGCGTGGATGAAGCGTTATTTCACCGAGCAAGTATCACCGGTATTAACACCTATCAGTATTGACCCTGCGCATCCATTTCCACGTTTAGTTAATAAAAGCCTAAACTTTATCGCTACCTTGGAAGGCAAAGATGCCTTTGGTCGTGATATCAATTTGGCGATTGTACCAGCACCGCGCAGCTTGCCGCGCGTGATTCGTCTGCCTGATCAGCTGACAGGTGGTAAAGAGCATCATGTGATGCTATCAGCCGTGATTCATGAACATATCGGTGAGCTATTCCCTGGCATGAATGTCACGGGTTGCCATCAGTTTAGACTGACACGCAATGCTGATTTGGATTTGGCAGACGATGTCGATGATATTGCCAAGGCCTTAGAAGGCGAGCTTGAAAACCGCCGCTTTGGCGACAAGGTACGCTTAGAAGTCACCACCGATTGTCCAACGCCTATTAGTGATTATCTGCTCAATGAGTTTGAGCTGCATGACAATCAATTATACCGCGTCAATGGACCGGTGAACTTAACGCGCTTGCTGTTTGATTTTAATATTCCAGCACTGCGTTATCAGCCGTTTACCCATGTCGTACCCAAACCGTTTCGTCGTGAAGTCGATAAGCTCGATAAAGCGACCAGCATGTTTGCGGCGATGCGTAAAGGCGATGTCTTGGTTCATCATCCATTCCATGCCTTTTCACCGATTATCAATCTGTTGTGGCAAGCGGCAAGCGACCCAAAAGTATTGGCCATTAAGCAAACGCTATATCGGTCAGGTACCAATTCAGAAATCGTCAAAGCCCTAGCGGCAGCAGCGCGTCATGGTAAAGAAGTGACGGCGGTTATTGAATTACGCGCCCGCTTTGATGAGGCGTCTAATATCGCGGTTGCTAATTATCTGCAAGAAGCTGGCGCGGTGGTCGTTTACGGTATTGTTGGCTACAAAACCCATGCCAAACTGATGCTTATCATTCGCCGTGAAGACGATAAAATCCGTCGTTATGTGCATCTCGGTACTGGTAATTATCACGCGGCTAATGCCAAAGTTTATACCGATTATGGTTTATTTAGTGCCGACCCCGATATCTCAGAAGATGTGCATAAAATTTTCCAAGAGCTGACGGGAATGGGCAAACCTGCCAATTTGAAAAAGCTCCTGCATGCGCCGTTTACCTTGCATGAAAAGCTAATGAGCTTTATCGATGATGAAATTGCCCATGCCAAGGCAGGCAAGCGCGCTCATATCATGGTCAAGGTTAATGCGCTGACCGAGCGACGCCTGATTGATAAATTATATGATGCGTCACAAGCAGGGGTTAAGATTGAGCTAATTTTGCGCTCCATGTGTTGCCTGCGCCCGCAAGTAAAAGGGTTGTCTGAAAATATCACTGTGCGTTCTGTTATCGGGCGTTTTTTGGAGCATACGCGTATTTATTATTTTCATAACGATGGGGACGAGCGTTTATATTGCGGCAGTGCCGATTGGATGGATCGCAACTTGTTCCATCGCGTCGAGGTGGCATTTCCCATTGAAGATAAGAAGCTCTTTAAACAGATTTATGAAGATGGGTTATTAAATTACCTGAAAGACAATGTGCAAGCGTGGACACTTGACGGTAATGGCGTTTGGCAGCAGATTGAACCTGCTGCAGGTGAGCTGCCGCATATCGCGCAAGATTATTTGTTAAAAGTCATCAACCGTGTGGGCGAGTCAGTTTAGCGAAATGGCTTTAATAGTCAGTTTTTAATTAATCTGCTTTTATTAGCGTTGCTTACTTCTATCTTGGATGAACCTAGATAGTATGACCCTTTAATATTCCCAATCAAAATATTCTAAATCAAAGCCAAGCATAGAATTAATCTACGCTTGGCTTTTTCGTGTTAATAATCTCTATTGAGAATGATGATAAGCAGTATAAAGACGAAACATGCGTTACAAACTGTCTGGTAACCTCACATTTATTCACACATTGATACCGCAGTGCACTGGTTAGCGATTGAAAATTCTTCCTATAATTGATACAGGCTTTATTACTGATATCTCAATTATAAAAAATAGGAATGAATCATGAGCAATACCAAGAACGATACCTCAGATATTAAAAAAGCAGCAGAGCAAGCCGATAGTCAGCAAATCGAAAAAAACCTAGCCGACAATAAAGAAGTCGATGTGCCGGAAGAGTTGAGTAAAGAAGAACAGACTTCTTTTATTGATGATGATTTGCGTACTGATAAGTGATTTTAATTTAACTAATTTTAATTTATCTAAAAAGCAACCAGTACCCCAAAAAAATCAGTAGTAATGAGCATATTTATTACTGCATAAAAATTAAATAATGCTCTAAACCATAAATGCGAGGGACGCGCCATGCCAACTAATACCCATCCAAACCGTGAAGAAGCGGTACCCGTTCGTGATCCAGCAGCCTTACATCCAGACAATCCCCAAGACAGCTATGAAGGTCGTAAACATGAGCCTAATATCGATGGACCACAGCAAGAATCACAGGAAACGGACGAGATATATTCTGACCCTCGTAAAGAAGAGGACTTACCAGCAGGCGGCAAAAATGTCGCGGATTTAAACGCTTATGATTTATCGAAAAAAGGTAATGAATCGCGTTAAGCCATTGTTCAATTTACAAATAAGTAAGCAGTATTAGAAATTCAATGATCAACAATAATAACGATAACCGCAATAATCTAATATGATCAGAACATGATAATAATTACACATGATAAGGATACCATGATGCAAAATGAAAATATGCAAACCAAAGATCCCGCTTTAACCAAGACGCGTCTAGACGACGCTGATGTTAATAGTTTTAATACTAATACAACTGATGCTCATACAGCTAATGCTCATACTGAAATTGACAATAGCATTACTGAAAATAAAGGGACATACACCTTTAAAGAAGGCGTGATTAATTCAGAACACGTCAACGATAATGACAATCCTGCACGTCAGCCAGATCGCCGTGACCAAGAGGGCAATGCATTTGACGAAGGTATCAATGAGCATACGATGGTTGGTGATGCGGCTAAAAGCGTAGGTATCAATGACTTAAACCGCTATGCCAACGTTGATAATGCTCAAACACGCGTGCTAAATCCTGATGAAAAAGATTTTTAACACTTATATTTTCAGCATTAATTTAATTCAGCATTAATTTAATGAGGCGCTAGATGTTAATGTGCCCACTGTTTTTCGTTTAGATAGCCGTTTATATACTACTGTATATACCAGTGATGTTAACAAGGTTAGAAAAGGAATTGCCATGAATACGCTAGATGATAGGGATGCGGAAACGAGTAATTTAAAAACGGCTCATTTAGAACATAATGTGCCGCTTAAAGATGCCGATGACAATAATGGGATTGTTGCTGATGATGCATTGCAAACAGCCAATCCAGCAGAAGCAGCAAGGTTAACGGATGACCATGATCCGCATCATGTCGCAAAAAATCATAAAGAATACGACAGCGCTTTAATGGAGAGTGATAAATAACAGTTTTAGAAAGTATGCTAAGAAAGTAGATAGTTAGACAGTGTGAAGTGAAGAAGTATAAAGCCAAAAGGTGCAACAATTAGCGATACTCATATCGACTGATTGTTGCACCTTTTTCTTTTTAAACCGCATTTTAGAATGGTTAAAATCCTAGCCATTAAGATATGGCACAGATTCTATAATTAAGCCGGTTCACCGCTATGAAAACGCAGCTCAGTATCTGGGCTCGATATCAGCTCCGCTTCTACCGCTTTAAAAAACGCCACGCGCTCGTCGATATTATCCTCTGACAATGACTGCGCCAGTGCCAGATAATCTTCAAAATGACGGCTTTCTGATTTAAGTAAGTAGCGATAGTATTTTGCCAATCGCTCATCATTAATGACTTCTGCCAGCGCAGCAAAACGCTCACAAGAACGCGCTTCAATAAACGCTCCGATAATTAATACATCTATCATCGCTGCTGGCTCGTAGGTACGTTTATGTTTCAGCATACCTTTAGCATAACGTCCGGCACTTAGATATTTCCATCCTTGCCCGCGCTCATTCATGATGCCAAGCACCTGCTCATAATGCAGCATCTCCTCGCGTATCAACTGCGCCAGTTTTCGCTGTAAATCATAAGAAAACTCATAGCGAAATAATAAGTTCATTGCTGTACCAGCCGCTTTTTTTTCACAATTGGCATGATCTTGAATGATTAATGGCAAGTCAGCAATGGCGGCATTTACCCACGCTTGTGTGGTTCGCGCACCTAAAAATTCATAAATAGGGGATAAATCGACCTTTATAGGCGTTCGTAATTGCGCAATATCGACGCTGTCTTCTTGATTATTTTCTTCTTGAGCGCCATTTTCTTGGGTTAAAGTTGCAAGGTTTTGTGTATTGATAGTCATAGTTTTATTGGGCTTTATTGAGTAGTTGTAAAACAGCATTTATTGAATCATGATAAAAAGGTCTGAAAATAAATAAGTCTGCTATAGTCGATTCAACTTAAAAAGAATACATGGCTGTTGGGATAAATTTTGCAAAGCATCGAAAAGTGCGAAGCGCACAGCAAGCAAGAAAAATTTATCCCAGCAGCAGGCTATTTTTAACCTGCCTTTTTTATATTGAACTGACTATATAGCGGCAAATATCTTTAATAGCATCTGGCATTATGGATCATTTGACGTGTTTGATACTTTTAAACGCTTTAGCTTAATAGATAACCGTTAAGCATAAATTACTATGGTAGTGATTACTTACAGTTTATCCATCGTTTCCATCATTGTGCTTAAACAAGGCGTTTATAGCATCTAAAGCCATACGTCTTATAGGGTATCATTTATCTACAGCCTAAGTATTTACTTACTGAATGATGTTTCCTTGTTTATTTCATTATTTGATAGTAGGATGAGATTTTGCTTTTGGGACATTCTGTCTTACTATTGATTGCTAGTGAGTAGTTGATACTCAGCATTATATCAACTATCCATGCTATCGTAAAAAGTAAGGTTTATCACCTTAGTATTTGCTTAAAGCTGATCTAAATAGTAGCAACTTAGATCTTAACTGCGATAGTAGTAACCCGGGATTAACACACTTCACGAACAGATAAGGATAACAATATGAGCCAGTCTTCTAACGCCAATCGTATTCAGAAGGGCATTCTTGCCATCGATAAGCAGTTGTTCGATTTTATTGAAAACGAAGTGCTGCCGAAAGTCGGTGTGGATTCAGACAGTTATTGGTCAGGTTTTGAAAAGGTCATTAAGGAGTTTACGCCGCGTAATAAAGCGCTGCTTGCGACCCGTGACAAAATCCAAGCCCAGATTGATCAATGGCATCTAGACAATCCTGTCAAAGACGGCGACATTGACTATCCTACTTATAAAGCATTTTTACAAGAAATCGGCTATCTGTTACCAGAAGGCGAAGATTTCAAAGTCAGCACTCAAAATGTCGATGACGAGATTGCCCATATCGCAGGACCGCAGTTAGTCGTACCCGTACGTAACGCGCGCTATGCATTGAACGCGACAAACGCTCGTTGGGGCAGCTTGTATGATGCTTTGTACGGCACAGACGTGATCAGCGATGAAAATGGTCAAGAAGCAAAAGGTGGCTACAACCCAACTCGCGGCGCTGCTGTCGTCGCCTATGCCAAAAAATTCTTGGATGAAAACTTTGCCCTAGCCTCAGGTTCATACAACGATGCAACCGGTTTTAAAGTGGTCGATGGCAAGCTTGAAGTGCTACAAGGCGATAGCAGCACTGAGCTAAAAAATGCCGCTCAATTCGCAGGTTTTGTGGGTGATGCAGCAAGCCCAACCGGTATCTTATTAAAGAATAATAACTTACACGCTGAAATTCAAATCGATGGCAGCCATCCAGTTGGTAAAGACGATCCAGCCAATATTAAAGACGTGCTATTAGAATCAGCCATTACAGCGATTCAAGATTGTGAAGATTCAATCGCTGCCGTCGATGCTGAAGAAAAAGTAGAAGTCTATCGCAACTGGTTTGGTTTGATGAATGGCGATTTGCAAGAAACCTTTGAAAAAGGCGGCAAAACCCGTACACGTAAACAAAACCCAGACCGCGAATATACCACGCCAGATGGCGACATCCTTACCTTACCAGGTCGCTCATTATTGCTAATTCGTAACGTTGGCCATTTGATGCAAAACCCTGCGATTTTAGTCGATTTGGGTAATGGTCAAGAAGAGATCTTTGAAGGCTTGATGGATGGTTTGATTACACCGCTATTGTCTTTAAACGATTTAAAAGGTAACAACCAGCTATCAAACTCGCGTAAAGGTTCGATGTATATCGTTAAACCAAAAATGCATGGTCCTGAAGAAGTCAAAATGGCGAACGATTTGTTTAATGCCTCAGAAGACTTATTGGGCTTAGAACGTAATACCCTTAAAATCGGTATTATGGACGAAGAGCGCCGTATGACGGTCAACCTAAAAGAAGCGATTCGCCAAGCCAAAGAGCGCGTTATCTTTATTAATACTGGTTTCTTAGACCGTACCGGTGATGAGATGCATACCAGCATGAACGCCGGACCTTTCGTACGTAAAGGCGATATGAAGTCAGAAGCATGGCAGCCAGCTTATGAGCAGTGGAACGTCGATATCGGTTTAGAGACGGGTCTACAAGGTCACGCTCAGATTGGTAAAGGCATGTGGGCGAAGCCTGATGAGATGAAAGAGATGATGGAAACCAAAGCCGCGCATCCACAAGCGGGCGCTAGCACAGCGTGGGTACCATCACCAACGGGCGCCACCTTACACAGCATGCATTATCATCAAGTGAATGTCGCTGAGGTGCAAGACAAGCTAAAATCACGTGCGCGTGCCAGCTTAGATGACATCTTGACCATTCCATTGGCAAAAAACACCAACTGGACGGAAGAAGAGAAGCAGCAAGAGCTTGATAATAATGCTCAAGGCATCTTAGGTTATGTCGTACGCTGGGTAAACCAAGGTGTTGGTTGCTCTAAAGTACCTGATATCAATGATGTTGGTCTTATGGAAGACCGCGCGACACTGCGTATCTCAAGCCAGCATATCGCCAACTGGTTACATCATGGGGTCATCAGTGAGCAACAAGTGATGGATACCATGAAGCGCATGGCAAAAGTCGTCGATGAGCAAAATGCTGACGATAATGGCTATCAGCCGATGGCAAATGACTTCGATAACTCGTATGCCTTTAAAGCGGCTTGTGATTTGGTACTTAAAGGTCGCGAGCAGCCAAGTGGCTACACTGAGCCATTGCTCCATCAAGCACGCCTTGATCTAAAAGCCAACTGTTAAACCAATTAGCCCATATGCTTGATTAAGTAATATAACTAGCGTTAGTTATTATTAACGGGCTTTGCTTTAAGGCTATTTATCTAGGTATAAGTAGCCTGCTAACGTTTTGTTTTTAATAAGCATATTAAATATAGTTAATATGCTTATTACTGATATTTCTCAATAACACCTCTATTCGTCCATGGCGGGTAGGGGTGTTTTTTTGTCCCTAATTAAATATAGGTTAAACCTCATAGTGGACATGGCTTTGAAGATTTTTTGTCATTAGAGACGTAAAAAATATGTTGCAAATTATGTCAAAGTTGTTATGCTTGTACTCGAAGTATGAGTTTGGTAACGGATGTTACGCAACAGAGCGATAAAGACCAACGTTTACATGGCAGTTACGATTTCGATCCCAGTTATGTAAGTCATGGTTTTTTTCATCTTACGGTAATAGAACTTCGCCACACTTGTTTCTGACTAATCTCGGTAGCCAGTTACACATTATATCTTTGAGGATTTGTGACGATACCATTTTGGGCACCGGCTAATAATAGCTCGCTCATTACTAAAATTGTAAAGTGGAGATACCCCCATGAAAAAACTACTTTTAGCTACAGCAATCGCTGCCCTATCTGTATCTGCAGCCAATGCAGCACCAACTCTATACGGTAAAGCTTTTTTAGCTGCTGATTATGTTAATGCTGAGTTTGATGGTCCTGCTGGCAACATGTATGATGAAGATACAATAGAAATCAACTCTCATGCTTCACGTATTGGTATCAAAGGTTCTGAAGCCATGACTGCTAATACTGATGTTATCTATCAGTTAGAATACGGCACAAGCGTCGATGGTGATACAAATGGTTTCACTAACCGTGACACCTATCTTGGTGTTATCAACAAACAATTTGGTGAATTCCGCGTTGGTAAAAACCAGTCTACTTTAGACAGAATTAACAACGTTATCACTGCTGATAGTGGTTATTGGGATAACTTAGGCCAGAATGAATTTGAAGGTGAGGCTGTTGAAGCGTTGAACATGGCTGATAGTAGACGTGTTAATAGTTCAATTATCTGGACTGCACCGAAATACGATGGTTTACCATTAGAAATCTCTGCAATGTATAACTCTGATGATCAGAATAACAATGATAATTCTGGCTTCGGCGTTGCAGCTATGTTTGATCAAGGCACAGGCTTCACCGCTGGTGTTGCTTATGATAAAGACACTAACATCTCTGGTGATATCATCCGTGGTACAGCGACCGTTGATTTAGGCAAGTTCATTGCCGCTCCTGTAACTCTAGGTGCGCTATATCAAGTAGCTGATTATGATTATGATCGTGCTGAGGATACTAAGAAAGAGAAAGGTCTAATCATTAGTGCGGCAATGCCTTTAACTAACTTTGCTCGCCCAGCTTCTATCTATGCACAGTACAACAAAACTGACAACTTAAACGGTTGGAATAACGCTGATTCAGATCAAATCGTTGTTGGCGGTAAGTACTTCTTTAAAGACAACATGATCATGCATGCCTATGCTGGTATGAACAACGCTGACAATGTTAGATCTGTAAATATCGACGGTGACAACGTAACTTATGGTCCTTATGGCGATGCAGAAGTATTCGTAGTAGGTACTGGTCTAGAATACAAATTCTAATCTAAACATTAGAATCTGATTATAAAAAACTCATCCTTCGGGGTGAGTTTTTTTGTTGTGACCTTTTTAAAGCCGCAGTGGGTTATAATAGCTACGTATTTACGATGATTACGCACTTATGACAATTAAGCGTTAAAAACTGAGTGTTTTAAAGAGTTTGCGCTTTTGCCCTATATTTTGTGGCGTATTTTTAGTAAAATCCTTCTTTACCAATTACCGACAGAGTACTATGACCAAGTTTATATTTGTGACCGGTGGGGTAGTGTCCTCACTAGGAAAAGGTATTACCGCCGCATCCCTTGCTGCCGTGTTAGAAGCACGTGGCGTAAAAGTGACGATGACCAAAATGGATCCGTATATCAACGTCGATCCAGGTACGATGAGCCCGTTCCAGCACGGCGAAGTGTTCGTCACCGAAGATGGCGCTGAGACCGATTTAGATTTGGGCTATTATGAGCGTTTTTTGCGCCATTCAAAGATGAGTAAGAGCAACAACTTCACCAGTGGTCGTATCTATCAAAACGTTTTGAATAAAGAGCGCCGCGGTGAATATTTAGGTGGTACGGTACAGGTGATTCCGCATATCACTGATGAAATCAAAAGTAAAATCCTTGCCAGTGGTGAAGGCTACGATATCGCTATTATCGAGATTGGCGGTACAGTTGGTGATATCGAGTCACTTCCCTTTATGGAAGCCGTACGCCAAATGCAAGTAGAGCTAGGTCGCAATCGCGCCATGCTGATGCATTTAACGCTAGTACCTTATATCGCCAGTGCTGGTGAAACCAAGACTAAGCCGACCCAGCATTCAGTAAAAGAGCTGCGTTCGATCGGTTTGCAGCCTGATGTCTTAATTTGCCGCTCAGATCACCATATCTCACCAGACAATCGCCGCAAGATTGCGCTATTTACCAACGTCGAAGAGCGTGCGGTTATCATGTGTGAAGATGCACAAAGTATTTATCAGATTCCGCGCACCCTGCATGAGCAAGATCTAGATGACTTAATCTGTGAGCGCTTTGGTCTTGATTTACCAGAAGCGGATTTAAGCGATTGGGATAAAGTGGTTGAAGCACAGCTGAATCCTGAAGCGACGGTGACGGTAGCGATGGTTGGTAAGTATGTTGAATTACCAGATGCCTATAAGTCTATCAATGAAGCCTTGCTACACGCTGGCATCACCCATAAAGCCGACGTCAAAATCGACTATATCGATGCTGAGCTATTAGAAACGGATGATACTTTATTTGCCCGTCTAAACGATGCCGATGCTATTTTAGTACCGGGCGGCTTCGGTGAGCGCGGTACCAATGGTAAAATGAAAGCCATTACTTATGCGCGTGAAAACAACGTACCTTATCTTGGTATCTGCCTTGGTATGCAGCTGGCTGTGATTGAGTATGCGCGCAATGTGTTACATATCGATGCCAACTCTTCTGAGTTCCATCGTACGGCGGCTGAACCTATTATTGGTCTGATTACCGAATGGTTAGATGAGCGCGGCGAATTGCAGATTCGTAGCGATGATTCAGACCTTGGTGGCACCATGCGTTTAGGTGCACAGCAAGCGGAACTGGTTGCTGGTAGTAAGCTTGCCCAAATCTATGGCTCAACCAATATCACTGAGCGTCATCGCCATCGTTATGAGATGAACAATCGTTATATTGAGCCATTAGAGCAAGCAGGTATGAGCATATCTGGTTATTCGGCTAAGCAGCATTTGGTCGAATCGGTTGAGATTCCTACCCATCCTTGGTTTGTCGCGGTACAGTTCCATCCTGAATTTACCAGCTCGCCACGCGGTGGTCATCCACTGTTTAACAGCTTTGTAAAAGCAGCAAGAACCTATTGTGATAATAAATAAGCATTATCGTACGACAGCTTGGTAATTATAAAAAAGACTGAAAAAAAAGACTGATTTTCGGATTGGTCTTTTTTTTACTCTTTATTTAGCCATTTTTTAATAGCGGTTTCTAGCAATAGCGCTTTTATTAAGTAATCTACAGTATCAGCGAGATGTAATTACGCTTAGATACTTTTTTTTATGGGGCTATCGGTTACAATACGGGGAAGTAGCATTAATAATAACTGTTCGTAATAACAGTAAATAACAATAATGAGGGTTACCGCTTCATGGAAAATCTATTAACGGCGCAATCGCATATTCAACTTAAGACGCCAAATGGCAATACAATCAATATCGGTAATGATCAGCCGTTTGTATTATTCGGTGGTATGAATGTCTTAGAATCAAAAGAATTGGCGTTTGAGATTGCCGAGCAGTATGTTGATATATGCCAGCGTTTGGGTATCGGCTATGTTTTTAAAGCCAGCTTTGATAAAGCCAACCGTTCAAGCTTACATTCTTATAGAGGTCCTGGGTTAGAGCAAGGTATCGATTGGCTTGGGCAAATTAAAGAAAAATTCCAAGTACCGATTATCACTGACGTCCATGAACCGTATCAAGCAGCGCCCGTCGCTGAAGTTGCCGATATTATCCAGCTGCCAGCGTTTTTGTCGCGTCAGACTGACTTGGTACATGCGATGGCAAAGACCGATGCGATTATTAATATTAAAAAAGCGCAGTTTTTAGCGCCGCATGAGATGCGTCATATCGTCAATAAATGTCTTGAAGGTGGTAACGATAAGCTGATACTTTGTGAGCGCGGTAGTGCCTTTGGTTATAATAATCTGGTCGTCGATATGCTTGGTTTTGATACCATGAAGCAGATGGATATTCCGGTATTTTTTGATGTAACGCACAGTTTGCAGCAACCGGGTGCGCGTAGTGATAGTGCCGGCGGACGCCGTGAGCAAATCACCACCCTTGCCCGCGCAGGTATGGCGACAGGGCTAGCAGGGCTGTTCTTAGAGGCGCATCCAAACCCAGAAACCGCCAAGTGTGATGGCCCTTGTGCGTTGCGAACCAGTCAGTTAGAGCCGTTTTTACGTCAGCTCAAGCAGATAGATGATTTGGTTAAAGGCTTTGAGGTGTTAGATACGCATTAATAATGTTAACAATGATATCGATGAGAGGGTAAGACGATGGCGATTAAAATAGCGCAGGTAAGTATCGAAAATATCGATGATACCGAAGGGCTTGAGAGCGTGATGACGGCGCTAAAAAACATTACCGGTGTCACTGAAATTGAGCTGGAGCCTGAAAATGGTGTTGCCTTTATCCGTTATGATGATACGCAAACGACCATCCATGCTTTCGTTGCAGCAATCAGTATGGTCGATTACGTCACTCAGCCGTTTCCTATCGATGCCCCGCAAAATCCACGTTATCATGATTAGCGGTGAGGCACTGATAAAGAAGATGCACTTTCATAAAGCGGTTTCGTAAAGATACAAGCAATCAAACTTGTTGTTCAGCTTAATTGGGCTTATGCTAGTTCAATGCTGCAATGACTGTATTTAGAAAACAGCGATAAAAGCAGTTTATTAAAGTTATAAAAATACTCACTCATAAAAACTCAGTTATAAAAATAAGGAGCCTCTCATGGCAAACCAAACCCGTATTATTAAGATTGATGGCATGACTTGTGGCGGCTGTGTGGCAAGCGTCCATAATGCCACCGCCGATATCGATGGTTTAGATGATATCAGTATCGAGCTTGCAGACAATCAAGCGACAGTCACCTTTGATGATAGCAAAACCAGTGCAGAAGTCATTGCTGCTGCTATCGATGAGGCAGGCTTCGATGCAACCGTTGCTAACTCGTAAACATTGTCATTTAGTTAAGTAAACCAGCTATCATGGCTGGTTTTTTAATGGATATTTAAATGGTTTTTTTAATGAGCAATCACTATTTATACATATTAAGTTGCTTCTATCATGGTGCTGAGCGTTATTAAGCTGTAGAGAGTCACATACTTGAATAGCCATTATTCGTATCCATTTAATATTTACTATCCATTAAGATTCATATTCAACTTTAAAACGCTTTACTTGTTTCATTTAGATTTTCCCTCCACTGATATTTTTATGGCCATATTAATTGATAAACGCTATAAAGCGCTATAACGCAACAACGAGTTCTATTTATGAATGATTCTACCCGTACCACCAATGAGCAGTCCTATGATGTTGAAACTGATATTCAGTCCAATACGACGACATCGCCTACGCGTGCACACTTGCAACTGGCCATTGATGGAATGACGTGTCAGGCCTGTGCCTCAAGAATCGAGAAGGTACTAAACAAAAAGCCGTCAGTATATGAGGTAAGTGTAAACTTCGCTGGCGAGACCGCCAATGTTGATTATGACCCAACGCAGACCACGCCTGAGCAGGTCACAGAATGGGTAAATAAAACCGGTTTCGTGGCCAATTTACAAGCAGCCGATAGTTTGTTTGCACAAACAGACGAGGATACCGCGACTGAATACCCGTGGCGCTTGATTGGGTTATGGGTTTGCTTGCTGCCGTTTTTAGTTGGTATGGCGGGCATGCTTGTTGGGCAAGGTATGGCGTGGATGCCACCGGTTTGGATTCAGTTTATCTTAGCGACGATTGTACAGTTCGGATTGGCATTACCCTTTTACAAAAGCGCTTGGGCGTCTATTAAAGGTGGTCTTGCCAATATGGACGTACTGGTGGTCATCGGTACGGTCACTATTTGGGCGTATTCAACGTATCTATGGCTGACCCATGGCGATGGTACGTTAAATAGTCTGCTGCAAAGCGGTCATGGTAGTGGACACGGACCAGCAGTGTATTTTGAAGCAGGCGTAATGGTCATTGCTTTTGTGCGTACGGGTAAATACCTAGAAGAGCGCACCAAAAAGCACAGTCTAAACAGTATCGATTTATTATTGTCTTTAACGCCTGATGAAGTTGAACAACAGCAGCCGAATGGCGACTTTCATAATGTTGCGCTGCAAGATGTACAAGTAGGCGATATATTGCGTGCTAAGCAAGGCAGCCGCGTGGCAACCGATGGGACAGTTATCGATGGTAGCGGCTGGTGTGTCGAGAGTCATTTAACCGGTGAGTCCGTACCGCTCAAAAAAGAAGTAGGTGATGGACTGCTAGCAGGCGCTCTCGTCGAAAACGGCAGCTTACTCTATCGCGTTAGTGCTAAAGGTAGCGATACGAAGCTCGGTGATATGGTACAAGCGCTCAGCGATGCACAAGGCTCAAAAGCCAATTTAGCGCGCCTTGCTGATAGAGTAACGGCTATTTTTGTTCCTGTCGTGGTGACGATTGCCTTGGTCACCTTCGGGCTGACATGGTGGCTAACGGGTATGCTTGACACGGCGTTAATGCATGCCGTGTCGGTATTGGTCATTGCTTGCCCATGTGCGCTTGGTTTGGCCACGCCAGCCGCTATCATGGCTGGTATGGGTGTCGCCGCGCGTCATGGCGTTTGGTTCAAAGACGCGCAAAGCTTAGAGGCGGCAGGTAATATCGATACCGTTGTTTTGGATAAAACGGGCACATTAACCATCGGTAAGCCTGCTATCGTCGATAATGTGATGGTAGATAAATCACTAGCCGTTGATGATGTCCTGCAAATTGCCGCGAGTGTTGAGGCGCATGCCAGTCATCCATTAGCGACGGCATTGATTAATGCGGCTACTGAGCGAAACTTGCCATTGATGAATGTCACTGATATTAGCGTGATAAAGGGCGCTGGTATACAGGCAAATATCGAAGGCTTAGGCTTAATAAAGGTTGGTAGCGCAGAGTTTGCTAATTTGACGCTACCAAAGCTGATGCCAAAAGTATGGCAAATCGCCAGTACGGTCGCTATTAGTATTAACGATGAGCCGCTCGGTGCTTTTGCCCTTGCTGATGACTTAAAGGATGACACGCCGCAAGCCATAAGAGCGCTACAAGATGCTGGCATCAATGTCATTTTGATGAGTGGTGATAAGCAATCGGTCGTTGACCATGTGGCAGGGCAGCTGGGTATCGAGCAAGCTTACGGTAAAATGAGCCCACGCGATAAGGCAAGCCAAATTGCTTTATTGCAAACAGCGGGTCATAAAGTTGCCATGGCAGGGGACGGCGTCAATGATGCGCCAGCGATGGCAACTGCCGATGCCAGCTTTGCCATGTTTGAAGGTACGGATGTCGCCCAGCACAGTGCTTCTGCGCGCTTGATGGGCGAGTCACTCATGCATATCGATGCAGCGCAAAAAATTGCGAATGCAACGGTGCGTAATATCAAGCAGAATCTATTCTTTGCTTTTATTTATAATTGCCTTGGTATTCCGCTTGCCGCTTTCGGATTTTTAAATCCTATGATTGCCGCGGCTGCAATGGCGCTCAGCTCTATTTCAGTATTGATGAATGCGTTACGTTTGACACGATTTAAAACCGAGGTTGAACTGGATAACACCGTCTCTGGCGCACATAGCAATAGCAAACGTTTAACAAAAGCATAAGCGTTATATCACTATTAATAACGGCACTAACAAAACGCTTTGATAACGACTACTATCGCTGCTCATATAGGTTTTTATGGGCGCAAGTTGGTGTAAGATAAGGGAAGTTTGGCAAAATTTATGCTATGATGCCAAGCATTATAGCCGACGCTTAAAGTGCCAAACCAACTTTTCACTATTCGCAAAATCATGCGCTAAATAAGCGGATTGTATCACTGGTATCAGATGATATAAATCGTATAAACAGGCAAGACTGGTTTGGGCATATTTGCTATACGATATTTTTTATCTTTTTTGTATTCTAGTTGCCGTTATTTATCCCACAAACTTGGCATGACCAAAGGAATTAACAGACATTATGTACGCTGAAGAAACCACCAACGTCACCGCAATTAAAGACATTCGCGCTCGTGAGATTTTAGACTCGCGCGGTAACCCAACGATTGAAGCCGATGTTATCCTAGCTGATGGCACTATTGGCCGTGCTGCTGCCCCAAGTGGCGCGTCAACTGGCTCACGTGAAGCGCTGGAGCTGCGTGATGGCGACAAAGATCGCTACATGGGTAAAGGCGTCAAAAAAGCCGTTGCCAACGTCAATAGCCAGATTCGCAGTGCGCTAATGGACAAAGATGTCACCGAGCAGCAAGACATTGATGATGCGATGATTGCGCTAGATGGCACAGAAAACAAAGACAGCCTTGGCGCTAATGCCATGCTAGCAGTTTCTTTGGCGACTGCCAAAGCGGCGGCCAAGTCACAAAGTCTGCCACTACATCAATACATTGCAAACTTGCGCAATCAGACGTCATTGACGATGCCTGTACCGATGATGAACATCTTAAACGGTGGCGAGCATGCGGATAACACGGTTGATATCCAAGAGTTTATGATTGAGCCCGTTGGTTTCACCAGCTTCTCAGAAGCGCTGCGTGCGGGTACGGAGATTTTCCACAGCTTAAAATCTGTCCTAAAATCACAAGGCTTGAATACAGCAGTTGGTGATGAAGGTGGTTTTGCGCCGAACCTACGTAGCAACGAAGAAGCTATCACCGTTATCATGCAAGCGATTGAGCAAGTTGGTTATAAAGCTGGCGAAGATATTCATTTGGCTTTAGATTGCGCGGCCAGTGAATTCTATAAAGGTGGTCAATATATCTTGGCAGGCGAGGGTAATAAATCCTTTGATAGCCAAGGTTTCTCTGACTATTTAGTAGGTTTGGCGCGTCAATATCCTATTATCTCTATCGAAGATGGTCTTGATGAGTCGGATTGGGATGGCTGGAAGTATTTGACTGAGCAGATTGGTGATAAAGTCCAATTGGTCGGTGATGATTTATTTGTGACCAATCCTGCTATCTTGCAAGAAGGCATTGATAAGCATATTGCCAATGCGATTTTGATTAAGTTTAACCAAATCGGTACCTTATCAGAAACGCTAGATGCGATTTATCTGGCGAAGAAAAACGGCTATGCAACGATTATCTCGCATCGTTCAGGTGAAACTGAAGACAGCACGATTGCAGATTTAGCAGTGGGTACTGCTGCTGGTCAGATTAAAACTGGCTCACTATGCCGCTCAGACCGCGTTGCAAAATACAATCAGTTATTACGTATCGAGCAACAAGTACGTGCAAGCTACCGTGGCCGTGAAGAGTTTATCGGTCTACGTGGCTAATAAGATAAGCTATACAGCTAAGCAGTTAGGCTTAAAGCTAAGCGATATATCGTCATTGATGTGATGATATATCGCTTAATAAGCCTACTTAGTTTTTTACTTTATTCTATTATCTGTTTTCTATTGTCTCTTTATCGTTTGGCGTGATCAATTTATGAAATACTTTAGCCAATTTATGCTACTTGCTTTAGCCGTTGCCGTCCTTTTAGGACTGCAATATCAGTATTGGCTGGGTGAAAACGGTCAGTTTGAGCATAATAAATTACTGACACAAATTGAAGAGCAGCAGCGCTTAAATGACAACCAAGTAGCGGCAAATAATTTGCTACGCACTGACGTTCATGACTTAAAGACCGGTCTTGAAGCAGTAGAAGAGCATGCGCGCTTAGATTTGGGCTTAATTAAGCCAAATGAGACCTTTGTACAAGTATCAACAGCGCCGACGACGCACAGCCGTTATTAATCGCTGTCATTATTTACCAAAAACCGCGCAGAAAGCCCCTACTTCTAAAGTAGCGGGATGAATGCGTTATTGGTAGCAGTCCTTACTCCCTGTGGTATTATAATTAATAATCATACCACTTATTAACAACAAGCAGCGATGCCAAAGCAAATCCTAAAAGCCTATAAAGTCAGACTATATCCGACCATTGACCAGCAAGTATTCTTTGCCAAGTCATTCGGCTGTGTGCGCTTTATTTGGAATAAGATGCTTAGCGATAAGATTGAGCACTATAAAGAAACTAAAACAACCCTCAAAAACTACCCTGCTCAGTATAAAAAAGAGTTTGAGTGGCTACAAGAGGTCGATAGTCTGGCATTGTCTAAAGTTGAACGTCATTTGCAAAAAGCCTATCAGTCGTTCTTTAAAAACGGCACAGGCTTCCCCAAGTTCAAGAAAAAAGGGCAACGCGATAGCTACACCACCAACAACCAAAAGGGCACAGTGGCGATCACAGAGAGCACCGTTAAACTGCCTAAGATTGGTCATATTAAAGCCAAGCTTCCAAATAGAATGAATGGCTTGATCAAAAGTGCCACCATTACCAAGACCGCCACAGGTCAGTATTATGCAAGCGTGTTGGTGGAAACCATCGTTGACGAACTACCAAACACCCAATCAAATATTGGCATTGATTTAGGATTGACAGACTTCATCGTCTTATCGGACGGCAGCAAAGTTGCTAATCCTAAGTTTTTATCAAAGCTGCAACACAAGTTGGCAAGAGAGCAAAAGATTTTAGCCAAACGTAGAGCAGTTGCCAAAGTTGCTAATCGCAAACTTAGTGACAGTCGCAATTATCAAAAGCAAAAATTTAAAGTCGCTAAAGTTTATGAGCAAATAACCAATAGCCGCACTGACTTTCTACACAAACTCTCATTCAATCTCATCAAAAACCACGATGTGATTGCCATAGAGGATTTAAACATCAAGGGTATGGTTAAGAACCATAAACTCGCCAAAGTCATATCAGACAGTTCATGGTCAACATTCACCACCATGCTTGCTTATAAAGCGGAATGGTATGGCAAAACGCTTGTTAAAATAGACCGATGGTATCCATCCTCTAAAACCTGCTCAGGCTGCAACCACTTACTGGCCAAGGCTAAATTACCCTTGTCATTGCGATCATGGGATTGCCCTAGTTGTTTGCAAACCAATGATCGGGACATTAACGCCAGTATCAACATTCTCAAAGAGGGTTTGAAACTGGCCACACTCAAAACCGTCGGTGCGACGGAGTTAGCTTAGTCAATTTGCCTAACCGCTGATACAGAATATCGTATCAAGTATGGGTATTACCTAAGAAACCCCTACCTCTAAGGTAGTGGGTAGTTCATAAAATGAGTGTTTTCTACTATCTATAGTAGAAACATTATTGGTCTTAAAATATTTATGGTTAAAATCTAAACCTCTTTTTCACTTCTCCCCAGTCCTATCATCATGGAATCCAACCATGAGTATCAATCAAAACCACCTTATGAATACCACACCACATATACATGCCATGATTGTCGCTGCTGGTCGCGGTAGTCGTTTTGGTGCCTCTATCGCCAAGCAATATACCATGCTACAAGGGCAGACCTTGCTACAGCATAGCGTGGCGCGGCTTGCTAATAGTGCTTATATTGATAAGTGCTTATTGGTTATAGCGGCAGATGACAGCACGGCAAAGACACTCAATTTTGCGCTGCCGATACAGTATGCCATTGGCGGCGCTGAGCGTTGGCAATCAGTACAAGCAGGGGTAGAAGCCATTCGTCAGATAGGTGCTAAAGATTCAGACTTGGTCGTGATACATGATGCCGCGCGTCCTGCGGTGCCGCAACAGGATATCAATAAGGTGATTGAAGCGGCGATGCTAGAGCCTTATGGCGCTATTCTCGCCACACCAGTAGCGGATACCTTAAAACAGTCCTACACCCAGTCTCATGCTCAATCTAAGACCACAAACGGCGTTATAGATGAGCCTGTCAATAGCAGCAGCAGCCACTCTTACGCTAAGCGCACTATCGACCGTAGTCATATGTGGCAAGCACAAACGCCGCAAGTATTTCGCTTAGGTGAGTTGCAGCGAGTATTAACCTATGTTGCTGAGAATCAGCTAGAAATTACCGATGAGGCCAGCGCTTTTGAACATTTAGAGCTGCCGATTCGCTTGGTGTCTGGCAGCCGCCAAAATATCAAACTGACTTATCCTGACGACGCTATCTTGCTCGCAGCGATTCTTACCGCCCAATCCGAACTATCATAAAAAACGATAAAGCACCTATAAGAAGCGATAAAGCACTCTTCCTTTATGATTCTTATTCTCTATGTAAACTGTTTTCTATCTAACCTGTTTTGCTATCAATCTTAACGTTCTCAATAACTAAATTGAGCGCTTATAACTTCATGTGCCTATTTTTTCTTTTCATGTCTCTAAAACTTTTAAATTGCCTATTCTAGGAAGACATATTCATATCATATTTTGCCTATAAATAATTCTAAAGCATAGCTTAGTATTAATAAGTAGAGGCTTAAGATAAACATATATTGCTTTGATGACGAAAATAGCCTATGATGTAACCAACTTAATACAATTAATATAAACATTTATAAATCAATAATATAACAAGCGGATTTGCTATCCTCAAACGTCTTGTCAGTATTTTTTATCGAAAGTTAGTATGGTTGTCTTAGCTACATTTACCTGAAAATAGGGAGAAGCTGATTGTCAACAGTCAATGATTCGACAAATCCAGTAACGCCAGATCTCTGCCAGCTTGTATATCTGAGCCACATTACGTCGACTGGTCTTGCAAGTGCGAGTACGCTTAACGACATCGCAGAAGTCGCCATTAAGCTGAACAAAGCCGATAACATTACTGGTATTCTTTGCTACGGCAACGGATACTTTTTCCAGTGTGTGGAAGGTTCTGAGCAAGCATTAACCAATCTCAAAAATCGCTTATTGGTAGATGATCGACATAAAGACTTAAAGATATTGGATTTTTCAGCGATTGCTGAGCGCCGTTTTGCTGGTTGGTCACTACGTTCTATTACGCTTGAGCGTTGGATGGTGAATGAGCCTAAGCTTAAAGCCTTTATGCCGTTTAAGCCCAATACGTGGGGCGCTAATGAATGGCAGCGGTTTTTGGATATTCTGCAAGGTTATTATGAAGAACAAGAAAAATCCGGCGAGCTTGATACGCAGCCGATAAAATATAATACCTTAGGGGTAACCTTGGGCAAAGTAGTCGGACAGCACCAAGCCTTTTTCCTTATTCAGACCATATTGGGCGGCTTGATTGTATTGGCGCTACTTTGGCTGATGCTAGCAGATAAGATTTGGTAGGCTTTTCTAAAAAATAAAACTCATATATTAGGGCGTGTCTTCAATTGGATAAGGCATAAATAATAGTTACAATACCGCATCTACTGAGTCGATGCGAGAAATACAAGTTATGGCAAGAAAAGCATTAACAGATACACTTTGGGATCAATTGCAATCGACGATGATAAAGTACGGCTGCTATCAAACTCAAAACAGTCGAGAGATCATGGAAGCCATACTGTGGAAACTACGCACAGGGGCGCCTTGGCGTGACATACCTAAAGAATTGTGTTCTTGGAAAACAGCTTATAGTCGCTTTAATCGATGGTCGAAAACTGGCTTATGGGAGAATTTTTTTTTAGCTTACGCAAAGAAATTGATACGGAATGGGTATTCACAGACGGAAGCTATGTTCGCTGTCACCAGCATGCAAGTGGAGCTCGGCGTGGTGAAGATAGAGCAATTGGACGAAGCCGTGGCGGCGCAACTACAAAGATACACCTATCCTGTGATGCCGATGGATATCCGCTCAATTTTAAAATCACTGGGGGTGACGTCCACGACAGTCAAGTTGCAGGTGAATTGATTGACATGATTGGACAAGCTGATTACTTTATCGCTGATAAGGGCTATGACTCAGAGGCTATCAGAGATAAAGCTCGAAGCCATAATATGATACCTGTCGTTCCTAAAAGGAAGAATGCAAAACAGCCTAATCCAGAGTTTGATAGCTACTTATACAAACTGCGTCATCTTGTTGAAAATATGTTTGCAAGGCTTAAGCACTTTCGTAGTATCGCTACTCGCTATGAGAAGTTAGCTCGTAATTTTAAGTCAATGCTCTATCTGGCGTGTACTATCATTCATTGTAAGATGAATTGAAGACACGCCCTAAAAAAGCCAGCATTAATCGCTGGCTTTTTGCTGCCATAAGCTTTTTGCTTTTATAAATTTATCATAAAGAGTCATCATAAACCGCTGCATTGTCACTGATACGAAATTATAACAACGCATGAGAAATGAGCAGCTATAGAAACGGGCATAAAAAAGCCCACTCACAAAAAATGTGAATGGGCTTTTTGATGGTACGCTTATTAGTCTTATCAATGCTTTACAGCAAACTTGCTAACAAGTGACGCCAAATAGTGGCGTCCCCAGGGGGATTCGAACCCCCGTTACCGCCGTGAAAGGGCGGTGTCCTAGGCCTCTAGACGATGGGGACTAGTACAACGCTTCAGCTGCTTTCACCTTTATGCTGAAGTGGTGCGTATTCTAATGGCGTCTGCGTTTTCTGTCAAGCCTTTTTCTTCGTCTTTTTAAAATTAAATATCTTTTTTTGAGCGCGCGGCGTGGATGTAGGTCATTACGCTTTAAATGATGCCGAATCCATAACGACGTACAAGTGCTAATGGTTAAAGCGAGCAGCATATAACCGATGATGGTTGCCCATAACTTAAACTGTGGCTCCATAGCAAAGTCCCTTTTGTTAAGCTCAAATAATCCATAGCAGGTTATTAACTATAGATAGCACTATTATTTGCGTTTAACAATGGAGGGCGTGTGCTTTATGTTATTTGGTGTCGCTATCGGTTGCTTGTACGGTAGTGTCTGCGGCGCTATCTTCTGTCACCTCCGAGTTGCTCTGCTCAAGATGCATCGCATTCGATAGCATAGGGTAGCTGTTTAGGATATGACAAAACAGCTCAGCGGTCTTTTGGGTATCATAGAGCGCTGAATGAGCGTCTTTACCGTCAAAATCAATACCAGCCGCCTTACAGGCCCGTGCTAATACTGTCTGTCCAAATGCTAAGGCAGACAGGGTCACGGTATCAAAGACTGAAAAATTGTGAAATGGGTTATGGTTCTTGCTATTGGTACGCAGTACCGCCGCATTTAAAAAACCCAAGTCAAAATGCGCATTGTGGCCGATTAGGACGCATTGGCGGCAGTCTTCAGTACGGCGCACTTCCTTTAAACCTTTAAAAATACGGCGTAGCGCTGTTTTTTCATCTTCGGCAATGGCTTTACGTAGTGGGTTTTTAGGGTCAATACCGGTAAAGGCGAGGGCGCTTGGCTCAAGGTTTGCCCCTTCAAAGGGTTCGATATGAGCATTTAAAGCTTCGCCCGGGTAAAACACACCTTGCTCATTTAGCAGCACAGGAATACAGGCAATCTCTAATAAGGCGTCGGTTTGCGCATTAAAGCCGGCCGTTTCAACATCGACGACGACAGGCAAGAACTTACGAAAACGCTCTTTTAAGGTCATGGGCGCTTGTTCGTCTGTGTTGCCATCGGTCGTGTTGGTTACATTGCTAGTATTAGTGACATTGCTAGGATTGTTTACGTCGGTTTCAGGTAGGGCGGCATCGTTTTGAATGGTCATATCAAGTTAAATCGCTTTTATCAGTCGTGCTGTGGCATTGAAGTAAAAAATTAAGTTAAAGAATTAAAGTAAAAATCGCTAAAAAATAAACATCTTATGATACGAGTATTGCTTTTGTTAATGAAGTTACCTTTTAGCAGAAGCGTATTGTCTATTTAGCAGAAGCACATTGTCTATCATAGGAGATAGCCCTAAATAAAATAAGTACAAATATTACCCCACTCTCAACTTATTTTTCTAAGGTATTGGTTTACTTAGTTTTTAAAACTTCAGTTAAAACAATTAAAATTTTAAATTCTATAAAAATCAAAAGCCTACGATAAGTTGAGATTGGCGTAAATATTATAATGTGCTATTGGTATAAATTTTCTTTGCTTGCTGTGCGCTTCGCACTCCAGAGGCTGCGCAAAATTTATATCAGTAGCACGATGTTTATTTTATAGGGTATCGAATAGATAATAGAGACGCAGGCAGTTTTATATCGTCGCTATTAGGCTTTAATAGACCAAGGCTAGTCTTTAATAGACCAAGGTAATATCTCGCCCGCCATTAACGGCGTTAACGACGAGCCATCAAAGTAAGGGTAGTCGGTTGGTACTTGCATCGGCGTATTGATCAAAGTAATGGTGCTTTCGTGGACTGGTAAGCCATAGAATTGAGCGCCAAAGCGACTCGCAAACCCTTCAAGCTTATCAATTTTACCGACACTATCAAAAGCGGTGGCATATAGCGGTAGCGCATTAGCGGCGCTATAACAGCCGGCACAGCCGCAAGCAGATTCTTTTGCGTTCGTTGCATGAGGCGCAGAATCTGTGCCTAAAAAGAATTTCGGATTGCCACTGGTGGCCACATCTAACAATACTTTTTGATGGCTTTCGCGCTTCAAAATAGGCAAGCAATAAAAATGCGGTTTAATACCACCGACCAGTAAATGATTGCGGTTAAACATCAGATGTTGCGGCGTAATGGTGGCAGCAACTTGGTTACCTTGGGCTAAGACAAAATCAGCGGCATCACTGGTGGTGATATGTTCCATTACAATTTTCATGGTTGGAAATTTGACAATGATTTGTGCCAATACTTCGTCTAAAAAGCGTTTTTCGCGGTCGAAAATATCGACATGGTCGTGAGTCACTTCACCATGTAGCAGTAATGGCAGATTGTATTTTTCTAACGCTTCAAAGATATCGACGCGGGCATTGATATCAGTAACGCCATCAGCAGAGTTGGTGGTTGCGCCAGCAGGGTAGAGCTTGACCGCTTGGACGATACCTGATTTTGCCGCCATTTCGATATCATGGGCGCTGGTGTTATCCGTAAGATACAAGGTCATCCGTGGGTCAAAAGCTGCTTTGCGCTCAGTACTCAAATTACTTGCTTCTAACTGCTGCATGATGCGCGCACGATAAGCGTGGGCATCATCAACATTTTTAACAGGTGGCACAAGGTTTGGCATGCAGATGACGCGGTTAAAGCTTTGGGCGGCATGCGGAACGGTGGTTGCTAACGCTTTATCATCGCGCAAATGAATATGCCAATCATCTGGCTGCAGGATGGTTAATTCTCTAATCGAATCAGTCATGGTGTCATCGCGCTCTATATCGTCATATACGGGTGTGAAGGGGGGAGTCTTGCTGTGCTGCTATCATAACAGATTTGCCTACCTGACTAAATATGCGGAAAAATATCTGTACATAAATGATAAGCGATTTTTACCGGCTTAACTTTTGCCAGAGTTTTAAGAACGTTGTTAAAAACGAGGGTTGTTTAATGAGGGTTGTTTACAGCTACTGTTATTTGAAATAACCGGATTTATAGAATTAACCTCAAATATAAGGGAAAACCCAGTGCCTGATGGCAGTGCTACTTTTGCCGCTAGTAAATATGATGTACACTGAGCAGGCAATCTATCTTTTATTGATTTCATCCCATCATTCGCATTTTACGTCCCATTAAATGTATTCGACAATAAATTCTTATATTAGGAGTTCTTCATGGCTCAGCTTGATCCAAAAACTATTAATAAAATCGTCTTGGCATATTCAGGTGGTCTTGACACCTCAATTATCGCCAGATGGCTACAAGAAACCTATGATGCAGAAGTGATTACTTTCACCGCTGACATTGGTCAAGGTGAAGAAGTTGAGCCTGCGCGTGCTAAAGCTGAAGCAATGGGTATCAAGCATATCCATATCGAAGACTTACGTGAAGAATTTGCCCGTGATTACGTATTCCCGATGTTCCGCGCCAATGCCATCTATGAAGGCGAGTATCTGCTAGGGACTTCTATCGCGCGTCCATTAATTGCCAAGCGTTTGGTTGAAATTGCTAAAGAACATAACGCCGATGCTATCAGTCATGGTGCGACCGGTAAAGGTAACGACCAAGTACGTTTTGAGCTTGGCGCGGTTGCTTTGTCTCCTGATGTGGTCACCATTGCGCCATGGCGTGAGTGGGATTTATCGAGCCGTGAAAGCTTGATGAAATATGCTGAAGAACATAATATTTCTATCGATTATGCCGGCAATAAGAAAAAATCTCCGTATTCAATGGATGCCAACTTACTGCATATCTCATATGAAGGTGGTATTTTAGAAGACCCATACGCCGAAGCAGAAGACGATATGTGGCGCTGGTCAGTTAGCCCAGAAGAAGCACCTGACGAAGCACAATATCTAGAATTAGAATACAAACAAGGCGACATCGTTGCTATCGATGGTGAAGCGCTTAAGCCTTATGAAGTGATGATTAAGCTTAATGAGATTGGCGGTAAGCATGGTATCGGACGTTTAGATATCGTCGAAAACCGTTATGTCGGTATGAAGTCACGCGGCTGCTATGAAACCCCAGCGGGTACTATTATGCTAAAAGCGCACCGCGGTATCGAATCATTGACGCTTGACCGTGAAGCGGCGCATCTAAAAGATGAGCTGATGCCACGTTACGCTAAAATTATCTATAACGGTTATTGGTTCAGCCCTGAGCGCATGATGCTACAAGCTCTGATTGACAAATCACAAGAATATGTCAACGGTACCGTACGCGTTAAATTATACAAAGGTGCGGTAAGCGTCGTTGGTCGTAAGTCAGATGATTCATTATTTGATGAAAAAATCGCCACTTTTGAAGACGATGCGGGCGCTTATGATCAAAAAGACGCCGAAGGTTTCATCCGTCTAAATGGTCTGCGTTTGGCGATTGAAGCCAGCCGTGGTCGTGATTTATCGAAGTAAGCCAGATTTGCGGTAGTCAATTCGAGACATAGACGATACGTTAATAGTCACGTGCGACTGTTATAAATTTTCCTTGCTTGCTGTTATCACAGAGGCTACGAAAAATTCATTCCAGTCGCACTATATCGATTTTAAAGTCAGTCTACTAGCGACACAACATAAGCAAGAAGAAATAAAAACGGCGCTATTAAGTTAGCGCCTTTTTTTATGGGTTTTTGCAGGTTTTTTTCTACTTTAAAGGTTATATATGAATTCTGTTCATTGAGCCGTTTTTGCTTCTTCAGCACCATCTTCATCATCGTCTACCATGACGATAGCCACATCTTGCTGTTGACGCTCCTTAATAAGGTCTTGCTCTACGACCTCTTCTGTCGCCAGTAACACGCCATCAGATTTTTGGCTTTGATATTTAAGAGCGGCAAGCCCGCCAAGCACCCCGATAACAGCTATAATAATCAAGATAACGGGATTTTTCCACAGGGGTATAGGTGCGTCGTATTCAATGGACTTTTCACTGGTGGTGGTCGGCGTATTGTCGTTATTGCTACCGATTAGACCCAAACTGACCAAAGGTGGTTTCGGTGCGCTTGCAGGCTCGGAGGTAATACGTAGGCGATTACGCTGCAAGTATATTTCTGAAATTTTAGCCAATTGCAGCAACCAGCGTTGGTGCGGTAAGCTGATAGCGGTCATTTCCGCAAACATGAGCAAGTCATTATGTTTGCCTTGCTGAGCATTTGCAGATGAGCGCCCGATGACTTTTAAATAATTACCCGTCGCCAGCTGCATGTCTTGCACCGGCTCATGACGTTCAGGTTTAAATGTCGTCAATTCATGCCAGTAAGGATTAAAAACTGGCGGGGTATCAGCGAGCTGCTCTATACTTAATAAGGTACGTTCTGTATTAAGGCTATTCTCGACTTCTGCTTTTATTTCTGCTGCCGAGTCTAAAACGCCTTCTATCGGCGCAGTTAAATTTTTATCTTCATTAGCTTCATTCGATTCGATAGAGATTAACGGTTGCTGATTGGCGGCAAAACGAGCAGCTGATAAAAACTGCGGTTGTAAGGCAAACCATTTATCCATCTCGTCGTTATCAAGTTGGCTATATTCGGCTAAAATAGCCAGCTCGCGTAAGACAATCACGCATAGAGAAGTGAGCAATATCTGCACTTGCGATGTCGTCGCGTCAATCTGTTTGGCAATGGCTTCACTGGCTTTAATCACGCGAGCATTATCATAAAATATCGCATCCGCCGCTTCATGGCGATGATATAACGTCGCATTAATGGTGGAAAAATTCATCGAGTTATATTGGCGCAGCTCTTTAACCGCGCCGCGCCCAAACAGCTTTTTGCTCACCGCTTGCCCATCATTATGCTGCTGATAAGCAAGCAAGGCACTGACAATGGCTTGCAAGCTGGCATCCATTGCCAAGCGTGCTTGCGGTAATGAAAGCTTGGCCGCATCTGCCAATAAGGACACCATCGGCTTGGTATCTTGATAGAGAAAATCATACATCGACACACGTGTCGGTGAAATAGTCGTCATAATCTGCTAGCATCAAAAAGTGTGCCCCTATATTACGGTGCCAAAAGCCTTGATACAATCCCTTAATAATAGAAAAATTCAATCAACTTACTCATCACGCGGTCAATAATGACATCCATTAGATGAATGACCGCTGGAATCCCTTTATGACAAATAATAAAAACTTTAACAAAAAATCTAATGTGCATTTAGTGATTAATATTGCTCAGCAAAATTTAACTCTTTACCAAGACGATAAAGAATTGACTCAATATACGGTATCTACTGCTAAAAATGGCATTGGCAGTCAGCAAGATAGCGGCTGTACGCCCCTTGGTAAACATTTTATCGCCAAGAAAATCGGCGCAAATGAACCTATGAATGCGGTATTTATTGGCCGTATTCCTACGGGCGAGATATATAGTGCAGAGCTTGGCAAGCGCCATCCTGAGCGCGATTGGATATTAAGCCGTATTCTCTGGTTAAGTGGACTGGAAGAGGGGCTTAATAAAGGCAGCAATAGCCAAGGTGGCTGTGATACCTATCAGCGCTATATTTATATTCATGGTACACCAGACAGCGAGCCGATGGGCGCGCCACTCTCACATGGCTGCATACGTATGCGTAATGAGGATATTATGGAATTATTCGAGCAGGTTAAAGAGGGCACAGCAGTGACGATTATCGCTAATTAACTGCTATTTATTACTCATTCAAGCTTAAGTAAAACAGAATAACTTTATAGAGTGATTGATAAAATAAACTTTATAGAGTCTAGACGTTATTTAGTATATTGATATAATAGCCTCCTTGTTAATATCAACGTGTCATGCCAAATACGGCACGTTTAATCTACATTCTATTATAATTATCAGGATAATGATGATGTCTAAAGAAAGTCTAGTCACTTTACAACAAGCCTTTGATGAACGCCGTTCGGTATATGCTTTGGGCAATGAGCTACCAGTAGAGCCCCAAGCGATTGTCAATATGGCCGAGCGTGTTTTATTGCATACGCCTTCTGCTTTTAATTCACAATCTTCGCGCTTGGTGGTATTGTTTGGTGCCGAGCATCAGCGGCTGTGGGATATCGCCGAAGAGAAACTGCGTGCAGCCGTTGGTGATGGCGACTTTTCTGGCAGTAAGCAAAAGCTAGACGGCTTCCGTGCTGCCGCGGGTACTGTGCTGTTTTATGAAGATAAAAACGTGACTCAATCGCTGCAAGAGCAATTTGCGTTATATGCAGACAGATTCCCCGTTTGGGCTCAGCAAACCTCGGCCATGCATCAATATGCCATGTGGACAGAGCTACGTACCTTGAACGTTGGTGCCAACCTACAGCACTACAATCCGCTTGTTGATGAAGATGCCGCTAAAGCTTTTGCTATCCCAGATAGTTGGGAATTGGTTGCGCAAATGCCGTTCGGTAACATTGTTGAGCCTGCTGGCGAGAAAACCTATCAGCCAGTCAATGAGCGTATGAAAGTGCTAGGTTTATAAAAGCGCTAAGTTTATAAAAAAGACAGCCCATATATAATGAGCTGTCTTTTTTATGCTAAATTTTTCTGTTTGGAGCTTTGTTTATTCTAAGCTTGATTCATAATGTTATGAGTGTTTTTACCAAAATATTGAGCTGTCTATCACTTTAGCCAAGCGTTTTTCGCTGCGCTTATGGTCTCTTGTTAGCATGGCTGCAAACCAACCAGCGCCATATAGCGCATTGCTATCTGTCTCTGATTTCAACTGATAGCGCTGTTGATACATTATATGATTGCGATAGTGATTCAAAGCTGTTTGCGCTTTAACCAAACGTTTTAGCCAGCGCTTGGTTTTCTTTTTTGACTTTTTCTTCTCTAATAATGGCGCAGCAAATTCACTGATATAAAGTAAGGTCGTTAACTGCTGATGCAGCTTATGCATTGCTTGCTCTGCATCATTATTATCTATATCACTATTTTCTATATCGTCACTTTCTGAATTGACGTTTTCTAAGTCAGTAATTTCTAAGTCAGTAATTTCTGAATCAACACTTTGTGACTCATCATTTTTTAAATCATTATTTTCTATAGTGATGCTATCTGAGTCCGTAGCCTTTTTACTCTGTAGTATTTGCGCCACTTTGCCAAGCTTTGCATACTGTTTAGATAGCGTTTTTGCCAGCTTATCGATGACGGGTTTATCCGCTTGCGGTTCAAGGCGTGGGTCGCTCATGGTAAAGGCAATCAGCTCAAGTAAGGTCAGCTGAAAACCATTGGCACCGACCGCATCTTTTGGGGTCATCTTGAGCGTATCAATGTCAGCTGTCCAATCGACGATAGGTGCGCCGTGCTGTTGTAAATCAGGCTCTATATCGGAGGCGAGATAGGCAAGCTTTTGGTAGTCATTAATTAAAGCCGCTGTTTGTTTTATTATTGGTAGCCAGTCTGGATTGATTTCGTCAGAATAGCTGGCGAATGCTTGTAGGGCAGCTTGCAAGCGGGCAATGCCAATGTACAGTTGCAGGATATGGTCATCGTCTTCGCTGCCCGCGACGATAGCACTGCTGTTTGGCAGTATTTGCAACAAACAGTTATGCACTACTGCCCGTATAAATGCAGGCATGCTGCTGTCTCTGTTGATAGTCAGCTGGTCAAGGTCAGCACTGACGGCTGGGCTATGATGTTGCCCTGTAATCAGCAAACCACCGCGCTCAGCCTTGGTCACAGTAGACAGGCAAAGCTTATAACGCTTACACCAAGTTTTAGCGGTGGTAAATAAAAAGTCTATATCGCCTGATACCAGCTCAAACTCAATTTCTTGAATAACGTCGCGCTGGCTATCATCATTACCGTGGATAATCTCTCCACAATCATATGCCATCTCGACATGGTTATTTGCTTCATCGTCACTCTCATCTACCAGCAATCGTGTGGTGCGCTCGACATCGGTCACGTATAACCGAGTAAGATTTTTGGCCAGTTTTTTTAGTTTAAATTCAGCCAAAGCAGGGGCAACAGAGGTGTTTTTATAAATGCTTAAATCGGGCATAAGCGTATTACTATCGAGCATTGCCTGTACCTGCTCATTATCCAGTGGCGCATTGTGCTCTAAACGTGCCGCAATACCGTCGCCACCCGCTTTGATGGTCTGTACCCATGCATCGCCTTCTTTACGAATACGTAAGCCAATACCCGCCTGTGCAAGCTGTTGGTCAGGGGTATCATAATAATGAGCCGCCAGTTGCGTTACTTCAGATGATTTGACTTGTGCTTGACGCAGCAAGCCTTTTAGTCGTGATTCTGGTAACAAAAATTTTAGCTCTATCTCTTGCATGATGGCTCCCGATTATTTTAATACTATGTAAATTATTATCTAAGTGATTACCATCGTATGAAAGCTATCGGTGAATAACAAGTAAAACTTTTGTTTTGGTTGACTCAAATTATAGGAGTATTGATTAAATGAACGGCAGTTAATGAAACGATTGCTTAAGTAGCACTGTTATTGCAGGAGATGGGGTTATGTATAGCGCATAAAAAAGCCGCCCTACAAGGTAGGACGGCTTTTCTTAAAACTTTTACTTATAAAGTGTACTTATAAGTGGTCGGACATTAGAACTGGTTCATCGTGTTCTTGCCGCCGCCAGCTTTAAGGGCGTTTTCACCAGAGAAGATTTCTTTGTGATCATCGCCAAGGTCAGAACCGGCCATTGCTTGGTGCTTAACACAAGCGATGCCTTCACGGATTTCTTTACGTTGTACACCAGCTGCATAAGCAAGCATACCGTCATCACCGAAATAGCCTTTAGCAAGTTCATGAACGCTAAGAGCAGTAGTGTGATAAGTAGGTAGCGTGATTAAGTGATGGAATACACCCGCTTCACGTGATGCATCACGTTGGAAGTTTCTAGCCGCTTCGTCAGCTGCGGTATCAAGTTCAGTACCATCGTAATCAGCACTCATCAAGTCATCTTTATTGTATGCAGAGATGTCTTTGCCTTCTTCTTCCCACTGAGCGATGATTTGCTTACGGAAGTTAAGCGTCCAGTTGAATGATGGGCTGTTGTTGTATACAAGCTTGGCTTTAGGCTGTTGCTCTTTAATACGGTCAACCATCATTTTGATGTGTTCTACGTCTGGCGTTGGTGTTTCGATCCATAGTAGATCAGCACCGTTTTCTAGAGCAGTGACACAGTCAAGGACAACGCGGTCGATGTTCGTTTCTTCACGGAACTGATATAGACCGTTTGGCAAGCGAACTGGACGTACTAGTTTGCCGTTGTGCTTAAGTAAGCTGTCGTTTTCTTTCGCATTTTCTAAAGTCACTTCTTCCATTTCGATGAAGTCGATGTATTTAGAAGCAAGGTCGCCTGGCTCATTTGATACTGGGATTTTTTGCGTTAGTGATGCGCCTTCAGAGTCAGTACGAGCAACGATAATGCCGTCTTCAACACCTAGCTCTAGGAATGCATAACGAATAGCATTTAGTTTAGAGATGAAGTCTTCATGCGGTACCGTTACTTTACCAGCTTGGTGACCACATTGCTTAGCGTCAGATACTTGGTTTTCAACCTGAATAGCACAAGCACCAGCTTCGATCATTTGCTTAGTTAGCAAGTAAGTCGCTTCTTCGTTACCGAAACCTGCATCGATGTCAGCAATGATTGGCACAACGTGTGAATCAAAGTTTTCGATTTTTTCTAGGATAGCTGAAGTGTCTTGACCGGCTTCTTCTGCAGCGTTTAGCTCACGGAAGTAGTCGTTTAGTACTTTAGCATCAGCTTGACGTAAGAAGGTATAGATTTCTTCGATTAGCTTAGGTACAGAGGTTTTTTCGTGCATAGATTGGTCAGGAAGAGGACCAAACTCAGAACGAAGGGCTGCAACCATCCAACCTGATAGGTAGATATAAGTTTTTGACGTCGTACCAAAGTATTTTTTCTTAGCGTACATAGTTTGCTGGGCAACAAAACCATGCCATGCACCTAAAGACTGCGTGTACTGAGACGTATCATTGTCATAGTCTTCCATATCTTGACGCATGATTTTTGCAGTATATTTTGCGATATCTAAACCGGTTTTAAAACGGTTTTGTGACATCATACGTGCCGCATCAGTCTCGCTAATGTTCTGCCAGTTACCGTGCTTTTGCTTTAATTCACGTACTAAATCGATCGCTGATTTATATGCAGTTGACATCTATAGTCTCCTTGGTGGGGTGTAAAAAACGAAAATTTAATTGTCAAAACAATTAAAGATGGGGCAACTAACTTTTTATCTTAATAAATAAGTATCTTACTAACTTTGTATTTTACTAAAACTTAAACCTAATCCTTATCGTCACTATATCAAGCTTGTACGACCTCAAATATGACAGTTTGCGTGATATAGCCAATTTAATATCGTTAAAACTGGGTTGCCGCTTAATCATCCAGACTTACTTACCCTAAACAAACCTGCCTATTAATACAAGGCGATTGCTGAACTTGTCAGTTAAAAATTATTCAGTTAAAAGCTAGTGGATAAAAATATGTGCTGACTATCAAATGATTATAGTTAAGTGACCGTAGCTAGCTGATAGCGGTAATAATTGAAAATCTTCTATGCTTAAAAAGCTTCTATATAATGTTTAAGCAATATAATGTTTGAGCAATTATGGGTTAGCAGTGTCATATTTGGTGATAAGAGATGTTACAATAATCGATGCTGTCTCTAAGACAGGCGATGACACGATAATTTATGAGGGCTCATTGCCCATTTAATCGTATTCTGCTATCACGACTCATATTCAAAATACTTTTATTATTAAGCGGTTAGACTCACTACATTAAACGCTCAGAGCGGATTTTTGTGGTCTTCACTGTATTTGGTCTACGGCAATCACTATAACTGCCTTACCAAGATTTATCTAATTTATGATTGTTATCTTGGGTATTTTATGTGCTTATAGTATATATAAAACAATGGCTTATGCTGGTTAAATTGAGTTATAATAAGCATATTCTAGAAAAGTTTAATAAAAAATATAGTTATATTATGCTGTTATGGCAGCTTTAGTTAAAATAACAGCGCGAAAAATGCCAAGCTTGCTCAAGCTTATTGTGGTATTTATTCTAAGGCAAAGAGAAAAATATATGAATTTGCAGCGGGTTGATTTGAATTTATTGGTGCATTTAGATGTGCTGCTTCGTGAAAAAAACGTCACACGTGCTGCTGAGCAGCTTGGCATTACCCAGCCTGCGATGAGCAATATTCTAAGGCGCTTACGCAAATTGTTTAATGATCCGTTACTGGTGCGTTCATCAGAGGGCATGACCCCAACTGAGCGCGCACTTGAGCTACAGCCGCGTATTCGTGAAATACTTGCGGATTTGACCCAAGTGTTAGAGCCACGTACTGAATTCCGTCCTTATAGTACCTCTCGCGTCTTCCGTATTATGACCTCAGACTATGCTGAGGCGACTTTGGTGCCAAAGCTTGTCAAAGCGCTGCGTTCTGAAGCGCCCAATGTCATTTTGGATTTCTTGACGCCATCTGACGTCTCCTATCGTGATATGGAGCAGGGTCGGGTGGATTTGGCGATTAACCGTTTTAACGAGATTCCACAAAGTTTCCATCAAGTTTTGGTTTGGCGCGATACCTTTAGCTGTTTATTGTCGTCAGAAAGTCCGTATGCCAACCGCTTTAACCTAAAAAATTATCTAAAAGCGCAGCACGTTTGGGTCTCCAAAACAGGTATGGGTGTGGGCTTTGGCGTCAATCCAGAAAAATCTGGCGGACTTGGTTCTATCGATCAGGCGCTACAACGCTTAGGTCAAAAGCGCCAAATCAGTGTTTTTACCCGTCATTACCAAATGCCCGCCATGCTTGCAGCCAATAAAGATTTGATTGCGACTTTGCCGACGCGGGTGGCAAAAATGCAGGCCAATAATGACAGCATTAAAATGGAAGAGCCGCCATTCTTTATCCCTGAGTTTGAGCTGACCATGGCGTGGTCGCCCTTATTGCAACATCATCCAGCCCATCGCTGGTTACGCCAACTTATCATGCATGTGGCCCGTCAAATCGTTGATGAAGAAGACAATCCACCGCAAGAAATACCGATTATTAATCATTTATTCTAATACGCTAACAGTGAAATCAGCATTTAATAAACGAATAAAACCAGCCCATCTCTTATGTGCTGGTTTTTTTATGCCCATTAGACACTCAGGCTTTATTGATTTGATTCAAGCTATTTATTTACAGCAAAGTTTGCATGATATTTATCAATGACACACTGTTAACATCTCATCCACACTTCTTTATAACTTGTAAAACTATGGTCAAATCCTTTTGTTATGATAAATGGACATTAAGTAAAAAGACAATTGCCACAAGCATTGTTAAGGAATAGTAGCTAATCGTTAGCGCCTTTAACTATAAATCTCTTAATACAGCTATCTCAACCAATACAGCTATCTCAATGTGAAGTGGCTTGTTCATCCCTCAATATTGTTATTTATCTAGCATAAAGACTTAGATAGTAGTTATATACAGTAATCATATTGAGGCATTTATTGATAAAAGCTTCTTAAAAAGAATCTTTATTAATCAATCATTTATTACACCCCACTCTCAACTTATTTTTCTAAGGTATTGGTTTACTTAGTTTTTAAAATTTCAGTTAAAACAATTAAAATTTTAAATTCTATAAAAATCAAAAGCCTACGATAAGTTGAGATTGGCGTTTATTACATAATAATCAAATAAATAAGGATAATTATCATGGCAGATATTACCACTGTGAACCCAGCGACGGGTAAAGACATTAAAAACTATACTTATATGAGCAGCGATGAAGTCAATAAAATTATCGATGCTTCGCATAAAGCCTTTTCAGAATGGCGTTTGGTCAGTGCCGATGAGCGCGCCAAAGTGATTAATTCCATTGGCGAGACGCTGATGAAATATAAAGGAGAGCTAGCGAAGTTGATGACCGAGGAGCGCGGTAAGACGTTAGAGGCGAGCTTAGGCGAAGTAGATCTATGTAAAGCAATTTGTGATTTCACCGCTGGTGAAGGAATTGCCGCTCTAGCGGATGATGAGCGCGATATCGAAGGTATCAAAAAAGGTTTAATCAGCTACAATCCTATCGGTATTATCTATGGTATCCAGCCATGGAACTTTCCCGCGTATCAAGTATTCCGCTATACCATTGCCAACTTAATGGCCGGTAATAGCATCTTGCTTAAGCACGCCTCAAACGTGACGGGCTCAGGTTTGTTGATTGAAAAAATCATGCATGAGTCTGATTTGCCAAATGATTTATTCCGTACCCTCATCATTAACCATGATCAGTCCGAAAAAGTCATTGAGCACGAAAAAGTACGCGGTGTCACCTTAACGGGTAGTGATGTCGCTGGTCGAGTGGTGGCGCAGCAAGCGGCAAAAGTGCTGAAAAAGACCGTTATGGAACTTGGTTCAAACGATGCCTTTATCGTATTAGAAGACGCCGACTTAGACTTAGCAGCTACTACTTGTGCCCATGCACGTTTATATAACAATGGTGAGACTTGCATCGCGGCTAAGCGTTTTGTGGTCGTCGATAGTGTTTATGACAAATTCCGTGATTTGGTTATTGAGAAGTTTAAAGGCTATAAAATCGGCGATCCAATGGACGAATCGACTGACGTAGGTCCGATGTCAAGCAGCAAGCAGCGTGATGAGTTGCATAAACAAGTGCAAGAAAGTGTCAGCAAAGGCGCAACCATTACCTTGGGTGGTGAAGTACCTGATAAGCCGGGTTCTTTTTATCCACCAACAATTCTGGAAAATGTCAAACCAGACCAGCCTGCTTATAAAGATGAGCTATTTGGTCCTGTGGCAGCGCTTATTCGTGCCAAAGACCAAGATGATGCATTCCGAATTGCCAATGACAGTCGTTATGGACTGGGCGGTGCTATCTTCTCAAAAGATGAAGAGAAGGCGATTAATTTAGCCCAGCAGCATTTTGACACGGGTATGGTTTATATCAATGGTTATAACTTAGTCAATCCAGGCTTGCCATTTGGTGGTGTTAAGGATTCAGGTTATGGTCGTGAACATGGTGGCTTTGGTATCAAAGAGTTTGTGAATATCAAAGCAGTTCATGTGGTTGGTAAAAAACCTGTTTAATTATTAGAATGTTTTAGGCTTCTAATTTTAAATGCTTAGTTTTTTAAAAGCCTAGTTTTCTAAATACCTCGTTATTCCGTAACGGGGTATTTTTTTTGCTAGCAATTTGCTATAAGTACCTCGTTATTTAAGCGCATAAAAAAAGCAGAACCAATTACGGATTCTGCTTTTTTAAAATATATAAATAAACTTCAAGCCTTAGTCATTTAACCATAGCTTTAAAGGTAAAGCAGGTAAATAAGATAATTCAGCATCATCATACGGATTATTTAAGTCAATAATACCCTTAGCAATTAATAATATCGTCCACGGTAGCAGTTGATGTTCACCTTTTTGTACGCGTGCTTGCAAACTATCAGCAGTGTCTTTTTGATTGACTTCAAGCAGCGCTTGGGTCAAAACAGCGCCGGCATCAAGCTCAGCGGTGACCACATGGATGCTACAGCCATGATGGCGTTCACCCGCTTGTATGGCACGCTGATGGGTATCTAGACCTTTATAAGCGGGCAGTAGAGCAGGGTGCAGGTTAATCATTGGCGCAGGCGCATTATCGATAAATGCGCTACTTAAAACTCGCATAAATCCTGCTAAGACAATCAAATCAGGCTGCCAAGCGCTCAGCTGCGCGCTGGCATGAGTTTCAAAGGTTTTGATACCCATGCGTTTGCCGCTAGCAACGTGAGATAAGACAGCAACGGGAATAGCGGCGTCATTGGCACGTGTGATGGCATAAGCATCTTCACGGTTACTGATGACGCCAACAATCTCAATCGGTAGCGCGCCAGCTTGCATGGCATTAATCAATACTTGCAGGTTGCTACCACTACCAGATACCAAAACAGCGACGCGTAAAGGCTTAGCTGATTTTTTTGCAAAACTTTTTAGATTGTCATCTGGCATTAACGGTACACCACGGCGTCCGCTTCACGGCTAACCATTTCACCCAATTTCCAAGCGTTTTCGCCCGCATCATTTAACGTTTTGATAGCAGTTTCTGCTTTATCTTTAGGCACCACGATGACAAAACCAACGCCGCAGTTAAAGGTGCGGTACATCTCATTTTGCTCGATATTACCTTGGGTTTGTAACCAAGTGAATAGCTCTGAGAACTGCCAGCTGCTGGTATCGATGCTAGCAGCCAGATGGTCAGGTAATACACGCGGTAGGTTGTCGGTTAAGCCGCCACCAGTGATATGTGACATCGCATGTAAGGCTGAGCTACCAAGGGTATCTTGCAACGCTTTAATGGCTTTAACATAAATGCGGGTAGGAGCCATCAGCGCATCTTGGATAGGCTGACCGTCTAATTGCTCATCACTAGTAATCACATCAATACCGCTGACTTCGATGACTTTACGCACCAATGAGTAGCCATTCGAGTGCGCGCCACTTGAAGCAAGCGCGATTAATACATCGCCTTCTGCGACGTTTTCGCCAGTGATGACTTCCGCTTCTTCAACCACACCGACGCAGAATCCCGCTAGGTCATAATCGTCGTCTTGATACATGCCTGGCATCTCAGCCGTTTCGCCGCCGATAAGTGCACAGTTTGACAGTTTACAGCCTTCGCCAATACCAGTAACAACAGTCGCTGCTACGTCTACATCAAGCTTTCCAGTTGCATAGTAATCTAAGAAGAATAATGGCTCAGCACCGCAAACCAATAAATCATTGACGCACATGGCGACCAAGTCGATACCGATGGTGTCATGGCGGTTTAGTTGTAATGCCAGTTTAAGCTTGGTGCCGACACCGTCAGTGCCCGAAACCAATAACGGTGAGGTGTAACCAGTCGGAATACGACAAAGCGCCCCAAAACCGCCAAGTCCGCCCACAACCTCAGGACGAGAGGTGGCTTTTGCCACTGATTTAATACGTTGTACCAACGCATCGCCAGCATCAATATCAACGCCAGCATCTTTGTAGCTTAAAGAAGGCTTGTTACTCATGGTCATCTCACAAATTTTATAGGGAATGAAGGTCTGTCAGTAGAAAAGCGGATCGGTCGTGTTAATTTTGCAGATAGTGCGCGCATTATACCCAAAAACGACCCCCTCTCGCAAAGCAACTTACCAATATTTGGCCGATATTTAACGAAGAGTGGTAATAAAGGCTAAATAGAGCGCAATAAAAATTTAAGAAACAAAAAATGACTGATTTTTTGTTGTACTCTGCGATAATAGAACGCCAAAGTTGTCGGCAAAACTTACTGCCATGACAATGATAAATACCATTATAAATATAAAGCTATCGGCTACCTAATTCAGCAAAAAAACCATTATAAGCCAGCATTTTACATTGACTTAATCGTAGGGTTACCCTTCATGATAAACCAACCAATAGACCCTTTTTTTCGACGCCTATTCATCGTCGTTGCTATTGTTGTGGCGGTATTTTTATTATATTTGATGACGCCGGTCATCGTGCCATTTGTCGTGGCTTTTGTATTGGCTTATCTATTCAATCCGCTGGTTAAGCGCTTATCAAAATATATCAAGCGTTGGATAGCCATTATCATCGTTTATTCGACGATTACGCTTGGTATGGTGCTGCTGCTTTGGTGGTTGATACCGACCTTATGGCATCAGCTGCAAGCAGCGTGGGAGTATTTGCCCAAGGTGCTAAACTGGTATAACCAAGTGGTGCGTGAATGGTTTATTAATAACAGCCGTATTCGTCTGCCAGAACTAGAAGCCAAAGGTTTTTCTGATACCTTGGTCGATTATATGCAGACCAATTATAAGTTCGCTGATGCCAGCAGCATGATGAGCCAAATATTGACGTCTAGTATGAATTTTATCAATAACGCTGGGCTGATTGTATTGGTACCGATTTTGACCTTTTATTTCTTGTTTAATTGGGATCAGCGCCTGCAAACTTGGAAGATGGCGATTCCAGCCCCTTATTGCAAAAAAGTAATCGGCATTGCTCAAGAGTGTGATCGGGCGCTGATGGCCTTTATCAAAGGTCAGCTGTTGGTGATGGTGCTGCTAGGCGCTATTTATGCAGTACAGTTGCAGCTTATCGGGCTTGAGCTTGGCTTGATTATCGGTATGGTTGCCGGTGTTGCCAGCTTTGTGCCGTATTTGGGCTTTGGTATTGGCTTTATTGCGGCGATTATCGCTTGCCTATTCCAGTTTGGCTTAAACTGGACGTATTTGTCTTTAATCGTTGGCGCGTTTTTAGTCGGGCAGGCCGCTGAAGGCTATATCTTGCAGCCATTATTGCTAGGCGATAAAATTGGTCTGTCACCGTTATGGGTTATCTTTGCGGTATTGGCAGGGGCAAGCTTATTGGGCTTCGTTGGTATGCTTATTGCGCTGCCTGTATCCGCTGTCCTTAACGTTTTATTCCGCCACTTATATGCTTATTATCAATCGACTGACTTTTATAAAGGTCGTAAACAATTGGCCTTATTTGATAAAAAGTAAAATGATAAAGAATAGGTTAAAAAATAACTTCGCGAGAAATAAGCATTTTATGGCTATTATCACATCAATTGCCTAATAATTTTATAGCGCGATTAGGAGTCGGTATTCACTTATAAAGTGGATAAAGGCGGATTGATTGAGCTTAATGGGTAAAAGACTTGTCAGTCATTTTGCAAATATGTTATATATAGGCGCAGTATTAACGGTATTGACCGTTACTAGGTTGGCTTTGATAAATGTAAAAGTTAGCAAAGCCAGTTTAAAGAATATTAGTCGTTTAGCCTTTTTAGTGATTGCGCTACGCAAACCGAGTTGATGATTCATGGCAGAAGCACAGCTAAGTCTCAATCTGGACATTAAGCATGATGCGAGTCTCAGCGACTTTGCCGGTCCGGGTTGGATGTCTATTATCGATGCAGTGCGGCAGCTACATGTCGGCCTGATTGGCCAGCTGTACCTATTTGGCAGCCCAGAGACGGGCAAGTCGCACTTATTATCCGCCGTTTGTGAGTCGTTTATTGAGATGGATAAATCAGCGATTTGTCTGTCATTGAATGAACTGATTCATACCGATGTCAATGTCCTATCCTCTTTAGAGAATTTTTCCCTGATTGCGATTGATGATTTAGAGGTGCTTGAACAAAGCAGCCAATGGCAAGAGGCTCTATTTCATCTGATTAATCGTAGCCGCGAAGGGCAGCGTCAGCTGTTGTTTGCCTCCAATAAACCGGCGACCGAATTACCCTTCCAGCTAACAGACTTGCTTACCCGTTTGGCACAATCGCCAAGCTTTAAAGTGCCAAATGGTCATGATTTGGCTGACCGTCAAGCGCTATTGCAGTCTATTCTGCGTCGGCGTGGTTGGCAGTTTGATGAGCGTATTATTAATCATCTACTGACCGAAGGGCCGCATCGTATCGGCTCTATGATGGAGGTGCTGAACTACATTCAGCCGATGTTCTCAAATCTTGGCCGCAGTAATATATCCAAGGCGGTCATCAGCGATGCGCTGCGCACGATTGATGAGCAGACGCTTGCTGCAGAGCTTGCTGATATCGCGCAGGAGACGCAAGTAGATAATGAGGTCGCCAACCAAGACCAACATACCATGCCGCTTGATTTTTAATATAAAACGCTACCTTTTTTAGAAATTACCTTTACTATTCATGGAATAACTTATGAAAACAAACGCTTCTTTGCTAAAAAAACTGACGATGGGCACATTACTAATCACTGTCGGCTCAGTCTCTATGCTATCGCATGCGGCAGTGACCTTGCTGGTTGATGACCATATCAAAGTAACGGCTATTAACGGGCAGGAAATCCAGCAAAGTGCGTTTCAGCCATTAAAGAAATCTTTTACTTTAGAGCCAGGTCAGCATGCGATTACCGCTAAATATGACCGCTTATACAATTTGCCGCGTGATGAGCACGATTATTTGCGCTCGGGCAACGTGAGTGTGACGGCAGAATTGGTGGACAATCAAACCTATCGTCTAACTATGCCAAATCAGCCAGAAAAATATGCAGCGGCGAAAGAGTATGCTAAGCGTCCAACACTGGCAGTGCAGCAGAACAACACGGTAGTAGCTAGCCAGCAGAGTCTGGGCGGCAATCAAGGTGGTTTACTATCAGGTTTGGGCAAAGCCTTAGGCGGCGTGTTTGGTGGTGCTGATGATGCCGAACTACAAAACCAACGTGCGATTGCGGCTTTAGATAAGCCTGCTATCAGCACTCAAAGCAATGTCAGCACAGGTGCAGTTACTACCGTTAAGCAAACGACAAGTGCTGCTTCATCTACCAGTACTTTAGATCAGTTTATGCAAATTTGGCTACAAGCGACTCCAGCTGAGCGTGAAAAAATGCGTCAGTGGATTCAGAAGTAAAGTGATTGAGCAGTAAGTAGCGATTGGTAAAACAAGCATAAAAAAAGCACCTAATCTAATTAGGTGCTTTTTTCTTACTTACTATTTTAATAATAAACTGTTTTACGAATAGCTAGTTTAGTGATGAACTATTCTTCAATAGTTATTAGCCTAAAAAAGCGTTGTACATCCAAATAAGCTTTTCTTGCTGCTGTACATAATCATCTACTAAGTCTGCTGTACCTTGGTCTTCGCTTTCTACTGCCAGTGCTGAAACCTCACGCTGCTCAGCAATAAGCGATTGTAGACCAGTCACCACACCTTTCACGCAAGCATTACCATCTTTCACATTTTTATCTTCTTGAATGCTGGTATGTTGGCTAAAGTCGCTATATGCATGTAGCGGCGTGCCACCTAAGGTTAAAATACGCTCAGCAATTTCATCAATTTCTACTTGTAAGCTGGTATATAACTCTTCAAATTTTGGATGCAATGTGAAGAAGTGCTCACCTTTTACGTTCCAATGATAACCACGCACGTTAATATAAAACATATGGTAGCTTGATAGTAGGCTGTTTAGCTTAGCAATCACTTCGCTCATATCTGATTTTTCTAGACCGATTTGGTTGGTCGCATTATTAGTATTACTCATAATATTATCCTTATAGTTTGAGTGTTGATTTAATAGATTGGTTATTGTTATAGACTTAGTATTCGACATACTCATCTGAGTATAGGAGCACTAAGTTAAATATAGAAGCCTAAGAGTGTAGCAAGTCATCTCCTGCATTGCTATGCTCGTTATATGTCTGCTATATTTTTATCTCTTCTACACCTTGTCTGTTGATGCTTATTATAATAGCAAAGAAACCATGACAAGTTAAATTCAATTAATCGAATTCTGTGATTGGTTTACCTAAACCACGGCGTCTTTGCTATTCAGTCAATATTATACAATTTAAGCTATTCAATCTATTCTATTCTATAAGGCTAATACTTCATGCCAACCACCTAGCAGCTGATTTATACTTTTGCAGGTGGTTGCAAGTTTTCAGGATTTAAGCCCTTAGCAGGAATGACTTCTAGTAAATGCTGACGTACCGTATCGATTGGAAACTTCTGTGCTTGTAAGCGCTTCGGAACGATTTGGCTGCCTTGCTGACCTTTCATCTCAAACATCATAAAGATGTAGTCATCGGTCTCATCCCAACTTTTAATCGACGTCCAAGGGATAACTGCTTGCTGAGTGCTACCGGGACGCATTTGCATGCCGCGCATCTGATTGCTATTAAACATATCAGGCTGATTGACTGGCATTGCCATCACAAGACCATGCTTTTGTACGCCCAATTTCATCTGACGCATCTCATCGGGCATCTCTTGGTCAGCGACTTGTTTTTCAAACTCTCTTTTGACATACCATTTAAAGCCAAGGGTACGCACCAATAGATAAATCACCACAGACGCTAGCATGAGCCAAAAAATGATGGTCGAGTAACCGGTCAAAAAAACCAAACCAGCAAGGGCTAAAATGACAACCACTGCCATAATAATCCACTCTTTCATCTTAATGCTCGACAGACCAAAAGATGGGCTGGCACTGGCAAATAGCTCATACTGTGCTTGGTGAAATTCAGCCTCGGTTAAGTTTAAGGCGACAGGTTGTAGCGTGTAGGGGTACAGGGCCATAAAGGTTTCTCAGATACGTATGTTAAAAGCATGGGATGAAAAGCGCCAAAGCGAAGCTGTAATACTATGCTTGGCTGGGCTTGGCTGGAAGTAGAATAAAGATATGCGCTTATCTTACCGAAAACTGCTCTTAAATGAAACATATAAGCGGCTATGTTCATGGATAGCCCGGTTATTTCTCAGATAGCATCGTTATTTATAATAGCGTCAATGATAGAACTTGATTCATAAGAGAATTATGTGGCTCATATTATTGCTTATTTACTCCGTAAAGCTAGCGCAAAAAACAGGCTAGATTGTGGCAAAATATAGCCAAAACATGGTCAAATCTGCTGGGTCTTGGTATGATAGTGGCTATCATTTATTCTTATGATTGACATGGCGTCATTGCGAAGCTTTATAACGATATTATAAGGCTTTGCACGCCATTTTTTGTTTTACCTCATTACTTGGCTACTTAACATAGCTACTTATACTCAGCTATTATACTTGGCTACTATTTTCTCTTTTAATTTCATACTCACTTTTAGCGCTACAGGCAACTATTATGATCGACCCAAAACTCTTACGCGGTGATTTAACGGATTTACAACAGCAGCTGGCCACTCGTGGTTATACGCTTGATATGGCGTTTTGGCAAAATATTGAAAACGAACGTAAGTCTTTACAAGTCAAAACGGAAGAGCTGCAATCGCGCCGTAATGCGGGTGCTAAACAAGTGGGTGCGCTAAAAAAATCGGGCGAAGATGCCAGCGAGTTATTGGCTGAGATGCAAAGTGTCAGCGGTGAGATTAAGACCGCTGAAGACGAGCTGCGTACCTTGCAAGAGCGCATTAGCCAAGCAGCCATGCAAATCCCAAATATCCCAGCAGCCGATGTGCCAGTCGGGACGTCAGAAGACGATAACGTCGAAGTGCGCAAATGGGGTACGCCGCGCGCGTTTGATTTTGAAATTCAAGACCATACTTATATTGGCGAAACGCTGGGTATGCTCGACTTTGAAGCCGCTGCAAAATTAACAGGTAGCCGTTTTAATGTGTTAAAAGGTCAGCTTGCCCAAATGCATCGTGCTTTGATTCAGTTTATGCTCAATACCCATACCATCAAGTACGGCTATACTGAAACCTATGTGCCTTATATTGTGAACTCTGAAAGTCTAAAAGGTACGGGTCAATTGCCGAAGTTTGAAGATGATTTGTTTAAATTGACCAATCATACCAATAACGAAGGTACAGATTTTTATCTGATTCCAACGGCTGAAGTACCCATGACCAACTTGGTACGCGGTGAGCGTTTGGATATCAAAGAGTTGCCATTAAAATTCACTGCGCATACACCCTGTTTCCGTAGTGAAGCCGGCTCGCATGGCCGTGATACCCGTGGTCTGATTCGTCAGCATCAGTTTGAGAAAGTTGAGATGGTTAATATCGCCACTAGCGAGCAATCAGATGACTTACTTGAGGCAATGACGGGACAAGCTGAGTATATCTTACAGCAGCTTAATCTGCCGTACCGCGTGGTCAAATTATGTACCGGTGATATGGGCTTTGCCGCACAAAAAACTTATGATATCGAAGTCTGGTTACCGAGCCAAGATACCTATCGTGAAATCTCAAGCTGCTCAAACTGCGGTGATTTCCAAGCACGCCGTATGGGCACGCGCGTTAAAGACGGCAAGCAGACGAGCCTAGCGCATACGCTAAATGGTTCAGGTTTGGCCGTTGGTCGTACCTTATTGGCAGTGATGGAAAATCACCAAAACGCCGATGGTAGCATCACCATTCCAGAAGTGTTGCGTCCGTTTATGGGCGGTGTTGAAACCATTTCAGCCTAAGCAATTCAATGCTATCATAAATGGTTATGAGCTGCGAGCGGCTATCGAGTGGCTATATTGGCCGCAGTTTGTGGTTAGGAATCTAACATTGTTTATCGTTTAACAAAACTGATAGGAGTGATTGCTAAATGCAAACGCTTCTGTCAGCGCATTTTTAGTTTGGCTTATGGCAAATATGTTAAAATTGTCGTTTAATTAAACACCTAATTCTTAAGAGCGTTTATCGCACTCTTATTCTATTGTTTCATGTCTATTGTTCCACCGATTTTTTGCTTGTCATCCATACTTCTTATTTGAATATTAGGACACTCTATGCCAGCTCCAATTAGCGAACGTAAATTAGCCAATGCCATCCGTGTGTTGTCGTTTGATGCGGTTCAAAAAGCCAACTCTGGACATCCGGGCGCGCCGATGGGCATGGCTGATATTGCTGAAGTTTTGTGGCGTAAGTTTTTAAAGCATAACCCAGCCGATCCACAGTGGCATAACCGTGACCGCTTTGTATTATCAAACGGTCATGGCTCGATGCTTATTTACTCATTGCTGCATTTAACGGGTTATGATGTCAGCGTTGACGACCTAAAAGGCTTCCGTCAGCTGCATTCAAAAACCCCAGGTCATCCTGAGCTTGGTTATACCCCAGGTATTGAAACCACGACGGGTCCACTAGGTCAGGGTATCGCCAATGCCGTTGGTTTTGCGATTGCAGAGAAAACGCTTGCCGCACAGTTCAATCGTGACGGTCATAACATCGTCGACCATCATACTTATGCATTCTTAGGTGATGGTTGCTTGATGGAAGGTATCAGCCATGAAGTTTGCTCGCTAGCGGGCACGTTAGGATTGGGCAAGTTGGTATTCTTTTATGATGATAATGGCATCTCAATTGATGGTAATGTCGAAGGCTGGTTTACTGACGATACGCAAGCTCGCTTTGAAGCCTATGGCTGGCAAGTTATCAAAGTCGATGGTCATGATACCGATGAAATCACCCAAGCCACTGAGCAAGCGATTGCTGAGACCACTAAGCCAAGCTTAATCATTTGTAAAACGACGATTGGCGCGGGTAGTCCAAACAAGCAAGGCTTAGCAGCCAGTCATGGTGCGCCACTTGGTGATGACGAAATTGTCTTAACCCGTGATGCGCTATCTTGGAAGCATGCACCATTTGAATTAGATGACGAAATCTATGAAGCGTGGGACGGTAAGGCCAAAGGCGATGTACAACAAAAGAACTGGGATGCGGACTTTGAAGCGTATAAAAAGGCTTATCCAGAATTGGCAGTTGAGCTGTTACGCCGCTTAAATGGCGAATTGCCTGCTGACTTTGATAGCCAAGCACAAGCCTATATTCAGCAAACCCAAGAGCAGGGCGGCGATGTCGCCAGTCGTAAAGCCAGTCAAAATGCCATCAATACTTTGCAGCCATTATTGCCAGAGCTGTTAGGCGGTTCAGCGGATCTAGCAGGCTCGAACCTCACGCTATTTAAAGGCGCTAAAGGCATCGAGAAAGATGCTGATGGTAACTATATCTATTATGGCGTGCGCGAGTTTGGCATGACGGCGATTGCCAATGGTATCGCGTTGCATGGCGGCTTTATCCCTTACGTGGCAACCTTCCTGATGTTCATGGAGTACGCGCGTAATGCGGTGCGTATGGGCGCATTGATGAAGCAACGTATCATCCATGTCTATACCCATGATTCTATCGGTCTGGGTGAAGATGGCCCAACGCATCAGCCAGTTGAGCAATTGACCAGCCTACGTACCACGCCAAACCTACGTACATGGCGTCCGTGTGATGCGACCGAATCTGCTACTGCTTGGGTCGAAGCGATTAAATCAGAAAACAATCCATCTGCATTGATTTTCAGTCGTCAAAGCTTGCCACATCAAGCACGTGACAGCGAGCAAGTCGCTAACATCACTAAAGGTGGTTACGTATTAGCCAAAGAGCAGGGCGAGCTAAAAGCAATTATCATCGCGACTGGTTCAGAAGTTGGCCTAGCGATGCAAGCATATGCAACGTTGAGTGAAAATGGCGTTGGCGTCCGTGTAGTATCTATGCCATGTGCAGAAATCTTCGTTGAGCAAGATGCTAGCTATCGTGAAGCGGTATTACCAAGCAATATCCGCGCTCGCGTAGCAGTTGAAGCGGCGCATGTGGACTACTGGTATAAGTTCGTCGGTCTAGATGGTAAAGTCGTCGGCATGACCACTTATGGCGAATCTGCTCCTGCTGATGAGCTATATAAAGAGTTTGGTATCACTACTGAAGCTGTGGTTGATGCGGTAAATAGTTTGGTCTGATTAATCAAAGCTTAGAGTTAGTTTTTGAGTTTATATAAGAGCTGCTGGATAATTCTAGTGGCTCTTTTTTATGGTTTTATTTTTGCTTTTGAATCTAAATGGATTGATGGTTAGTTTAGTGTCGAGGCACGATACGCAATGAATTGTGAAATTTTAACGTAGGGTGCGACCCGCGCACCAACGCATAAATATGAAAAAATAAAATGAATGTATTTATTTACGCGAATGACTCCACGCGAATCTAATTATAAATATACTTTCAATTTCGAAATAATTGATATTAACTAATACTCGGTTTTAACCAAGCTTAATAGGATGTTCTATATTGGACCGTTATTAGTGTTATATCTAGTTTGCTAATCTAAAGGGTGTTTAAGGACGTGTACCTGTTTTGTACTGGCACATTGATTAGACATGAGGATTGACTTACCATCGAGTATCTAAGTGTTTTATATAATATGATTCAGGAGAGTTATCATGTCGAATAAATCTGTTAAAAAACAAGCGAAAGATGATATTACGTTAAGTAAAAAGGTTCAAAAAAAGCTAAGTAAGCTGAATCTGCAGCGTCAAAAAGAGCAAGATAAAATAGACAAGGTGCGTCAGAAAGAGCTCGCCAAGTTAGATAAGCAGCGTAAAAAAGAACAAGACAAAGTAGATAAGAAGATTCAAAGAATGATAGACGATATCAACCAAAAGGCGATGAAAAAGCAAGAAAAGATAGATACCAAAATTCAGAAAAGAAGAAATAAAATAGACAAAGCTGGCATAGCAGAAGACCAAATATGGCAGTATTAAAAACTTTAGAAAATATGGTTTTAAAATTTAATCGATTTTCGAGTGATTTTTCAGGTCATAGCGTTTCTAAATAATTGGGTGTTTCTGTAAAGAGTATCTTAAAATCTATGGTGTTATCTACCCAACTTAGAACTTCTAAGTTGGGTTTTTTTGTCACTCAATTAATTAGCAGCAATCAGTTTTCCTGATATCTCAAGCGGGATGATATTACTAATAATTTTCGGGAAAGCCGTCACGCCGTAGTTATAGCGATCTACCATGCCCGTCGCGCGAAACTTTAATGTCGGTTGAGAGGTGACAGGGTCAATCTCTACATCAGATAAAGTCACTCTTACCGTTAACGGTTTGGTTTGACCTAAAGCGGTAAAGTCGCCCGTGACATTGGCTTCTTTAGGTGTAATCATCTTGATTTTTTTTGAGACAAACGTCATCGTCGGATATTGCTGTGTGTTTAGCAGCTCCTTACGGCGTAAAAAAGAGTCACGTAGCCTGCGCTCGGTATCGATGCTATTGGTATGCACGGTAAAATTAATGGTCGTACTCTCAGGCTTTTTGACGTCATAATTGATCGCCCCATTTACCTTACGAAACTTACCGTCAGTGGTCGCCTTGCCTAAGTATTTGACCTCAAAATCTGCGCTGGTTTTCGGCACATCTAGCTTCCACTTTTGTGGCATCGTATTAGCGGCCAGTCCCATTACCGGTAAGGAGAATAATAAAGAGGTGCTTAACGTGATTTTAAGCCAAGAAGCGGCGCGTGTATTCATACGTATGATCCAAAGAGTAGTATTAAAGTCGTCAGTATTGAAAGTACTTTTAAAGTGGTTTTAAAGTAGTACTGAGCTTTATAGCCTAAATAATAATGCGATAGCGTACTACAACTGTGCTGTTTCAATGTATTATTAAAGTTATGAGCGATTTAGAAGTAATACCAAACCCAAAATATATAGTATAATCCATTTATGACTATATCAATACATAACCTAGAAGACCATGACTTTGGCAAACACTCAAAGACTGAGCGCAATCCCAGAGCCCGACTACGCCTGCTCATCTTATACCAATACAGTATTGGCAAAGCCACTAAAGATATTGCCAAAGACCTCTGCATACATCCTGAAACTGCCAGACGTACATTGAAGCGATATCATGAACGAGGACTTGAGAGTCTCTACGATCGTCATCGTCGAGGCCGTCACAGCAAGCTTGCAGAAGCAGACACAGCCGCTTTTAAAGCCATGATAGTCTCTGAACAAACCAAGCGAGCAGGCGGTCGTCTAACAGGCAAAGACGTTCAGCAATTGGCTAAAGAACACTACAACGCTCACTACACCGTTAACGGTATCTACGAGCTACTCAAGCGTATTGATATGAGTTGGATAAGTGCTCGTAGTCAGCATCCAAAAGCAGACCCACAAGCTCAAGACGCTTTTAAAAAACTTTATAGCACAGGTTAAGGCGTCCTTACCCACTGATGTGAGCCTAGATCAAGTGGACATCTGGTTTCAAGATGAAACTCGAATAGGACAACAAGGCTCATTGACCAGAGTTTGGCATTACCGCGGTGGGCGACCTCGACTGATCAAGCAACAACAGTTTAATTCCGCTTATCTGTTTGGTGCCTTTTGTCCAGCGACAGCAGAGGCGGTAGGTTTAGTATTGCCTTCAGTCAATAAACACACAATGTTATTGCATATGCTTGAGATTAGTAAAGCCGTACCAAAAGGACGCCATGCGGTAGTAGTGATGGACGGCGCATTGTGGCATCAACCAAGCTTGAATCAGGGCAATGTCACTATGCTTAAATTACCGCCTTATTCACCTGAGCTTAATCCCTCTGAGAGGGTATGGCAGTACCTTAAGCAAAATGAGCTATCTAATCGTTGTTATGACAGTTATGAGGCTATTGTCGATGCCGCATGCTTGGCTTGGAATAATCTACTTAAACAGCCACAAAGGATTCGGTCTTTAACTACTCGTACCTGGGCGCAACTTTAATTGTTGGGTTTGGTATAATAGGCAGGCACTGAGGTCTGGATTTTCTGTCAGCCGGCTGGCAAGCACGCAGCCTGCAGAACCGCCACCCACGATGACGTAATCAAACTTTGGATCAACTTCCATGTTATCTTCCTTATAGCATCCATGCTTATTAAAACGCGCTCATTAAAGCGCGTCTCTAAAATCGCTTCCGTCTTACAGTATCTATTATTTTGGTTAAATAATGCAATAAAAATGACCAAGTGGTATTTGGCAAAGTTGTATTGCTCAAAGTGTTATGAAAAACTCAATGTCCAATAAGACATAAAATGCGCTGATATGACACTGATAGCTTATTGTGAATAAAGTCGCATTTTACACCGCACATACTTCTGAACGGACGATAAAGCGCTTACCTTCAGGTATCTCTAATGAAAAGCTGGCCCCGCGTCCATCGACCACATCGATGGTCAAATCGGTATGTTGCCAAAGTTTATGCTGCGCTTTACCCATATAAAAAGGACAGCCAGCGAGCTCGCCGATGAGCACGTCTTGGCCGCCCACTTTGAACTCGCCCAATGGATAACACATCGGTGAGCTACCATCGCAGCAGCCGCCCGATTGATGGAACATCAGATCGCCATGTTTAGATTTGAGTAATTCGATTAATGCTTTGCAGGATTCTGTCGCTTCAAGTTTCATGTCATGCTCCTTATTTTCAAAATTATCACGGAATTACTGTCATGCTGATTACGAATATAAGCTGAGGGCGAATATAAAAGGCCGCATCATCATCACTCACATCATTAATAGCATGTGGCTGAAAACGATACGACCTGTTATTTGTGACCAAACGTCGTAATTATCGAGATAATTTCTAAAAAATAAAAATGTCTCAAGTAATTGACATGTCTACATAGAGTAATCAATGACGATGCGACCCTCAATCTTACCATCACGCATACGATCAAGAATGTCATTGATGTTTTCAAGTGGCTCAGCAGCGACAGTCGCTTTTACTTGACCTGCCGCTGCCATGTCGAGTGATTCTTGTAAGTCGAGACGGGTACCAACGATTGAGCCACGAATGGTAATACCGTTTAGAACGGTATCAAAGATAGAGACAGGGAAGTCGCCCGTTGGTAGACCATTACAGACCAAAGTACCACCGCGTCGTAACATGCCTAAGGCTTGGTCAAATGCTTTAGACGATACTGCTGTCACGAGCGCACCATGAGCACCGCCGATTTCTGTTTGTAGATATTCGGCAGGGTCGGTGTTTTTTGCGTTGACCGTGACTTTTGCGCCCAGTCTTTTAGCAAAATCGAGCTTTTCATCATCTATATCAACAGCAGCAACGTTCAGTCCCATAGCAATAGCGTACTGTACCGCCATGTGACCAAGTCCGCCGATTCCTGAAATAACGACCCAATCACCTGGTTTGGTGTCAGTCATTTTCAGACCTTTATAAACAGTGACTCCTGCACATAAAACTGGTGCAATCTCAACAGAGTCAACGTTCTCAGGGATAATGCCGACATAGTTTGCATCTGCTAGGACGTATTCTGCAAAACTACCATTTACTGAGTAGCCAGAGTTCTTTTGACTTAGGCACAAGGTTTCCCAGCCACCTAAACAATGGGTACAGTGACCACAGGCAGAGTAGAGCCAAGGCACACCAACTCTATCGCCCTCTTTGACATGATGAACGTTATCACCCACAGCAGTGATAAGACCTACGCCTTCGTGTCCCGGGATAAATGGTGGGCTTGGTTTTACAGGCCAATCCCCTTCGACAGCGTGCAGGTCAGTATGACAAACACCTGAAGCCTGCATTTTAACCACAATCTGACCAGCACCGGGGGTCGGAATATCTACTTCTTCAATCTGTAAGGGTTGTCCGAATTCATGTAAAACGGCCGCTTTCATCTTATTAGTCACGTTACTTTCTCCTTATTATTGCCTTTTAAGTCGATATGCTCAGAGAGCACCAACTAGGCGCTTTATAATTATTTATAAAGTGCCTTTAAAAAACTGAATTGAAAGACTGATTTAAAAGAAGCCCATCGCTTTAGGACTATAAGATACCAGCATGTTTTTGGTTTGCTGATAGTGATCGAGCATCATCAAATGGTTTTCGCGGCCGATACCAGATTGTTTGTAACCGCCAAACGCTGAATGCGCAGGATAGAGATGATAGCAATTGGTCCAAACGCGACCAGCTTTAATGCCACGACCGAAACGATAAGCGCGCGTACCATTACGCGTCCAGACGCCAGCACCAAGACCGTACAAGGTATCATTGGCAAGAGTCAGCGCTTCTTCATCGTCTTTAAAGGTGGTGACAGCTAGCACAGGACCAAAGATTTCTTCTTGGAACACGCGCATATCATTGGTGCCCTCAAAGATGGTTGGCTGTACATAATAACCGTTTGCCATGTCGCCATCGTGTTTGGCAAGCTCACCGCCGACAAGGACTTTTGCACCTTCTTTTTTACCGATATCTAAATAAGATAAGATCTTTTCTAACTGATCTGAGCTGGCTTGCGCGCCAATCATGGTATCGGTATCAAGTGGGTTGCCCATTTTTATGGCTTTAACGCGAGCGATACAGCGTTTCATAAATTCATCATAGATGCTCTCATGTACCAATGCGCGTGAAGGGCAAGTACAGACCTCACCTTGGTTGAGCGCAAACATGACCAAGCCTTCAACCGCTTTATCTAAGAAGTCATCGTCTTCATCCATGATATCGGCAAAGAAGATGTTTGGACTTTTGCCACCCAACTCTAGCGTGACTGGAATGATGTTTTCACTGGCGTATTGCATGATTAAGCGACCAGTGGTGGTCTCACCCGTAAAGGACACTTTATCAATACGGGGATTAGAAGCGATTGGCTTACCAGCTTCAACGCCAAAGCCATTAATGACGTTTAGTACGCCTTTCGGTAAAATGTCCGCCGCGCCTATGACGTCAAGCATGTACAAAACAGAAGCTGGCGTTTGCTCGGCAGGCTTGAGGACGATACAGTTACCTGCAGCAAGGGCTGGGGCAATTTTCCAAATCGCCATTAGAATAGGGAAGTTCCAAGGAATGATTTGACCGACGACGCCAAGCGGCTCATGGAAATGATAGGCGACCGTGTCTTCATCAATTTGGCTAATGCCGCCTTCTTGTGCACGAATAACGCCAGCGAAGTAACGCAAATGGTCGATGGCGATTGGAATATCAGCAGCGAGGGTCTCACGTACGGGTTTACCGTTTTCATAACTTTCGGCGATAGCGATTGCCTCTAAATTGGCTTCGATACCGTCGGCAAGTTTGAGCAACATATTAGAGCGTTCAGTGACACTGGTTTTGCCCCATGCGTCTTTTGCGGCATGAGCGGCATCTAGCGCCGCTTCGACATCGGCTTCTTTTGAACGTGCGACCTGACAAAAAACTTTACCGTCGATTGGACTTGAGTTGTCAAAGTATTCGCCATCGACTGGCGCGACCCACTCACCATTGATAAAGTTGTCATATTTTTTGCGGAATTGAACGGGGCTTTTTTCAGTATTGGGATAAGCGTATAACATGAACGATTCCTTGTTGTGTACTATGGTTATATAGATAAACATACCTGGCCTTCCTGACCAAGCTATGACTCTATCATACTGAGCTTTGGCTTTGAGCAATAATGACTTTTTGTAATGATATATTTCGTATCATATAACTTTAGGTTATGTAAGCTTGACGGGTTAAAGTGGTTCGCAAAACTGGCGTAGCTGTTATAATTGTGGGCAGCTTGTCCCTCATAATTTGTGCTTAAGCTATTTTTCTTATTACTATTAACTAAATTGGTTTAGATATATGCGTCAATCTTCTGCTCTTGATATCTTAAAAACGGGTCAAAATGTATTTTTGACGGGCTCAGCAGGTTCAGGTAAGACTTATACTCTCAACCAATATATTGACTATCTGCGCGCGCGCCGTGTCCCTGTGGCTGTGACCGCGAGTACGGGCATTGCCGCCACGCACATGAACGGTACGACCATTCATAGTTGGTCGGGCATTGGTATCAAGGATGAGCTGACTGATCGTGATTTAAGCAATCTATCGCGTAAGCAGTTTTTGGCAGACCGTTTAAAAGATACAGCGGTATTGATTATCGATGAGATATCGATGCTGCACGCCAAGCAGATTAATTTGGTCAGCCAAGTGCTTAAGCATGTACGCAAAAATGATGCAGCGTTTGGTGGTATTCAGGTTGTCGTTGCCGGCGACTTTTTCCAGCTGCCGCCGATTGGTAGTAAGGGCGAGACCAACCGTGAGAAGTTTGCCTTTATGTCTGAAGCATGGCTTGATGCTAAGTTCCATATTTGCTACTTGTCTGAGCAACATCGTCAAGTAAGCGAAGCGGCGAATGGCGGACTTGATTTGGACGATATTCTCAATCAAATCCGCCGTCAAGAAGTGACCTTTGAAGCGATTGCTGCCTTAGAGGCCACCTTTGATCAAAACGTCGATATCAAACGTACCCGTTTGTATACCCATAATCTCAACGTTAATAGCATCAATGATAAAGAACTTGCCGCGTTAGATGGCGAGATGATGCGTTTTACCGCCACCTCTACGGGTGATAGTAAACTGGTTGAGACCCTGAAAAAGACCGTCCGTACCCAAGATGATTTGGTATTAAAAGTCGGGGCTAAGGTAATGTTTATCAAAAACAATACCGAGCTTGGCGTCTCTAACGGCACCATGGGTGAGCTGATAGGTTTTGCCGCGGTAAAAATTAATGATGATAAAGACAATAATGATGATTTGATAGAAGACGATAGTGAAAACGCTGAAAGTGATACTGATAAGAATATAAAAGGCAAAGGTAAAAAGACCACCAAGGACAAAGAGAAACCAAACGTTAAAAAACCAACGACGCAAAAAATGCCCGTGGTTAGGCTAAATTCCGGTCGTGAAGTCATCGCCGAGCCTGAAGAATGGATTATCGAAGATGAGACTGGTGACGTGCTGGCAAGCTACGAGCAAGTACCATTATGCTTAGCTTGGGCAATTACCATTCATAAATCACAAGGTATGACCCTTGATGCAGCAGAGATTGATTTATCGCGCACCTTTGAGCTGGGACAAGGTTATGTGGCATTATCACGGCTAAAGTCGCTGGCAGGTTTACAGCTGCTCGGTATGAATGACATGAGCTTGCAGCTTGATCCGCTCGCACGCGGCGCAGATAAGCGCTTTTTAGCATTGTCTGATGAGGCTGATGCCAATTATGCGATGCTCGATGAAGAAAGTATGACGCAGGCGCATGAGAAGTTTATCTTAAAGTCAGGTGGAACGCTTAACAAATCAGTGATTGATGCTTATGCCAGTTTGCAGAAAAAACGCCGCGAGCAACAGCAGGCGCAAATAGACAAAAAACAAAAACTCGGCAACCAAGTATCTGATAAATCGGACAGTACCTTGCTCGCCACCCGAATACTATTAGAAGAAAGCTTATCTATTGCGGAGATTTCGCAAGCGCGTCAGCTATCACAATCGACCATTATGCGTCATATTGGCGAGCTAAAATCTCAAGACCCAAGCCTTGCTTGTGATCATTTGCGCCCAGACGATGAAGTGATGACGGCAGTGGGTAACGCTTATGTGGCGATTAAAGTCGCCAACAATCCAAACGACTTTAATGATGATGGTAGTATTAAGCTGCGCCCAATCTTTGACCATCTCAAACAAAGCATCGATTACAACACCATTCGTTTGGCTTTAATTTTTATTACGCCTTAGTAAGCCAACTGAGCCAATCGATCATGGTTAAGCCATTTGTATAAAAGCCAATGATAAGAAGTCGGTCATAGTAGTCTGTTGGTTTTTTCATGAGAGCCTTGAGCTTGCAGCGCTCAATTTTTTATATCCCTTTATAGCGATACCTGTTTATGTCTGATGTTATGCCTGATTTTTCTAGCGCCACTTATCAATTGACGTCTGACCCAGCGGTAGTCGCATATCCTACCACTGGCGAGCACACACAGCCTCTGAGAGTCGCTATTAATGGCTTTGGCCGTATAGGTCGCAATGTACTTCGCGCCTTGCTAGAGCGCTTTGAGGTGTTAGGTCGTGCCATTCATGTGGTGGCGATTAATGATTTGGCACCGGCTGACATTCTGCTGCATTTGCTAAAATTTGACAGTACCCACGGTCGCTTAACTCGACTGGGTGTTAGCGCTGATATTGTAATGAGTGACGTCGATGCTGGTAAAGGTGATAGCAATACGACTGTTAATACAGACACTCAGCTGTGTCTGACTAAAAACAATTTAACGTACTGTATTAAGATGCTCTCAGAGCCTGACCCAAAAAACCTACCATGGCAGGAACTGGGCGTCGATGTGGTGCTAGAGTGTACGGGGCACTTTCGCTCTTATGAGCAAGCGCAATTGCATATAGCCGCGGGCGCGCAGCAAGTCATCATCGGTGCCGCACCCTTTGATGATGTTGATGCTTGTATCGTTATGGGCGTCAATACCGATGAGCTCACGCGTGAGCTGCCGATTATATCTAGCGTTTCTTGTACCACGCAGGCCTTGGTGCCGCTGATTGCTACCCTTGATAAAGTGTTTGGCGTCAAGTCAGCGATGATGACTGAGATACATGCCGTCACTGCCGATCAGACCGTACTCGATCAAGCGCATCGTGACCCAAGGCGGGCGCGAGCATCTGGTCATAATATCATTCCTACGACTTCCAGCAGTATCGCGGCCACTGAGCGCGTATTGCCAGCGATGGTCGGCAAAATAAACGGCCATTCAATCAGAGTGCCAACCATTGATGTTGCCGCTATTGATGTCACTTTTGTCTTTGATACCCCAGATGTCAGTATAGAGGCGATTCGTGATGTGCTTAAAACGGCTAGCATAGGTTGCTTGCTTGATATCATGGCCTATACCGATGAGCCATTGGTCTCAAGTGATTTTATTCATCAAACGGAGTCACTGATTATTGATGGGCAACAGCTTATGCACGTAGGCGACCAGTATAAGGTTTTTGCGTGGTATGATAACGAATGGGGATATGCCAACAGGTTGCTTGATATGTGCTTGCACTTAGCTTCAAGTAAATAAAATAGCTTCAAGTAAACAGTTTAAGCTAAAGAGCTGAATAAATAGTTGCGAGCAAATGGTAAGTCATTGATTTAAAAGCAGCTGCAAATTAATTTCATTTTTTTAATATGAACCGCTTGCATTATCTAATGATATCTATATAATGATGCACCAATGGAGACGTGGCAGAGCGGTTGAATGCACCGGTCTTGAAAACCGACAAGGGTTCATAGCCCTTCGAGAGTTCGAATCTCTCCGTCTCCGCCAAATTCGAAAAAAGCCCCAATCAATTACTGATTGGGGCTTTTTTTATGCGATATTTTTACAAGTTTTATAAATATCGTCTTATTTTTCTAGCAATTCATCAAACTCAATTTCCTGCCCATCCACTAATACCAGCTTACCTTTGCTAATTTCGATGCTTATCCCTGTATTATTTTTAATCGCACGCATGACATTGATGTCTTCAATGCTGCTTTCAATAATTATTTTGCCAGATTGCTCCGGCTCGATTGGTGGTTTGAACTGCGTTAACGGCACATTAAAGGTTTTACTTTTGGTTAAATGCTTCTCTTTCATGGTGAGCTTACCTTTAAAGCTTTTAATCGCAACCTTACCGTGGTTTGAGAGCATAAACTGTAGCTTCACTTGGTTTAAGCTATCGCTGTCACTGGTCTTAACTGGCAGTAAGGCAACAGGGTAGTTTTGCGCTTTGGCAGTACCGACTTGCGGACTGGTCACAATCGGGCTTTTTTTACCAGTTGGATTGTTTGGATGCAGGCGCTCATATTCACGCTGTTGAACGAGTGCTTGCTTAATGGTGATACGAGGCATCGCCCCAGATTCATAAGCACCACTGAGCTTCATGCGCAGCATATAGCGGCTTAGCAGCTGCCTATCACCTTCAGGTAAACGCTCAAAGGTATCGCCCAGCTTTTTTTGCCACTGGTCAGAGTTGGTCGGTATGGTCTGCTTACTGGGATCGGCGGGCGGCTGTGAGCAGCCATTAATAACAGGCAGCATCGCCAAGGTAAATGCCAATAACATGGCCTTTCTTACATAGCGTGCATGGCGTGCATTGCTTGCAGGTTTATATGAACCAATCATCTTATGCCTCCTTCTCAACCCATATAAATGGTAATGACTCTTATACTAATATAGCGCCTATGATAATTTTGTATGTTTATTTATCGCTAATAGCCATTTGACGTTATTGGATTTATCGAGGAGGGCTTGTTTTAATTGACAACTTAAGTAGCAAAAAAAAGACTAAGCGCTATTAAGCAAACTTAGTCTTCTCATTTTGTATGTATTATTAGTTCATGGCTGGCGTTATTTTTTATCTTTATCTTGCAGCTCAGACAGCGGATGGGTGATATTGTTATTATGAGTCACCACAATCGCCTCATCAATGATGCGTTGGCTGACGCCGCGCTTACGCAAACTTTCGATAAAAACTTCATCATGAGCTAGGGTGTAATCTTGATGATCGCGATCAAGACCTTGACGAATATAGAGACGAATAAGTCCTTGAATGCGCTTAAAACCTAACTCTTTTGACGTGGCTTCTAATAGCGAAATCATTTCTTCAGACAAACGAATACTGACCGGGCGCATGATTTTTTGCGGATAGTCAGAGAATTTATTTTTTACACGTACAGGTATCATAATAAACCATTACTTTTAGTGAGTAGGAGTAAAGCACTCAGACAAAAACTGACTCAGTCACTGCTAACCTTACCATACAACAAAAGTTGCTAAAAGAACACTGTCGCTGTATTAATATTGTGTGGGCTTATGCTGATGCGATTAGCAGCTAAAAACCGCAACCATAAAAAAACCTCCATCAAATAAGTGATGAAGGTCTTTTCAAATATGGCTCTCCAACCTGGGCTCGAACCAGGGACACACGGATTAACAGTCCGTTGCTCTACCAACTGAGCTATTGGAGAATAAGTTGTTTATAACGGTTACTATCGCAAGTTTTACAAAGGTTTTGGTAGGTGCGATTGCTTATCTTGTTTGCGTTATGTGGGGCACATTTTAGCCAAGTAGTTATGGGCTGTCAACCTTATTAGGCGATTAATTATAAATATAATTGCAATCCGTATGAAATTGAGCTTTTTTGCTTTTAAAGTGGCTGGATTATTGACTGTTTTAATAAATGACCCTGATACAGTCTATCGAACCTATATATAAAACTGACTTGCAAGAAAGGTTATGAATTTCACTTTATTAGTCAGGTTAATTAGACTATCTATTTGAAAGTAAAGTAAAAGCCTGCATTACTGTAAACCTTCAAATCTCTATTTCAAGCGCTGCTATAAACCTATAAAATAGCCACCCGAGCGTTTCTTTAGCGTTTTGGCTGTAATTTGCTTTACTTTAAAGCTTTTTAACTTTATCCGCGGCCATGCAATATGTTTTAACCCAGCACTTTCTAAACAATCATTTTCTAACCAGTTTTTTTCTAACCACTCACTTCCTAAAAAACCACGTTCTAACCAATATAGGTGCCTAAAATATGAGTCCAACCATGATTGCTTACGGTTACCTTGCCATCGCTATTGTTTGTGAAGTGATAGGCACTACCTTTTTAGTCAAGTCAGAGCAGTTTACGCGCTTTATACCCACGCTGATTATGGCGGTACTTTATGCGATTTCGTTCTATTTATTAACCCAAACCATAAAAACCATCCCTATCGGTATTGCTTATGCACTATGGGGCGGGCTCGGTATCGTATTGACCTCTTTAGTTGGGCTGTTCTTCTTTAAGCAAACGCTTGATACTGCTGCTGTGATTGGTATTGCGATGATTGTTGGCGGTGTCGTGGTGATGAACTTGCTGTCTAATTCAGTGGCGCATTAAGCAGCTATCAATTATTTACCAGCAATCATGAGTTTTTAGCCATGAAGCGTTACATTGATATATTGGCAGAAGGTGCATGGCTAATATAAAGTATATTTAGAGCAAGTTTAGAATGAAAAATCTCTATCGCGTAATTTAAAAGATAAAACGTCAAAGATAAAAACGGTGACCATATTGACCACATTAAAGTATATCGCTCATTATTCTGAGCAGATTCAAAGCCAAGCGGCGACGCTGATTAGCACGGGCAGACTGGGTGAGTATTTGGATAAAAACTATCCAAACCGTCACCAAGTACAAAGCGATAAAGCGCTATATCAGTATATTAATGACATCAAAAACCAATATATGCGCAAAAGCAGCCCGCTGTCGCAAGTGACTTATAATAGTAAACTTGCTGTCCTCAAACACGCGCTTGGCATTCATACCTATCAATCGCGCGTGCAAGGCAGTAAGCTGAAATCACATAATAGCATCACGGTGGCAAGCCTATTTAAGGAAGCGCCGCCTGAGTTTTTGCGTATGATTGTCGTGCATGAGCTGGCACATTTTAAGGAGCAAGAGCATAACAAGGCTTTTTATCAGCTCTGCTGCCATATGGAACCGGATTATCATCAGTATGAGCTCGATACCCGTTTATGGTTGCATTGGCGCGAACGCTAATCTATCTTGGTGCTAAGCAATAGTTAGCTGAATTTTGTTTAAGCCGACTTTTAGTAAATGTAAAACTGAACAAGGACGTTTTTATGAAAGTATTGGCCATAGGTGGTAGTGGCGGCATGGGTCGTGCTGCAGTGCGTGCGGCGATGAGCTTTGATTTTGTTAGCGAGATTATCGTCGCTGGTATTGACAGTGAGCTGGCGGAGCGTTTTGTTGCCGAGTTAAATAGCAAATCGCTAAATAGAGGAAATACAGAAGCTCTTAAAAAACCTGTCCGCGCGCTTTACTTGGACGTGACAGATAACAATAGCCTACGCCAAGCGATTCGCGACGTCGATGTGGTACTCAATTCAGCAGGGCCTTTTTTTCGCTTTGGTGTACCGATTTTAACGGCGGCCATAGAGGAAGGTAAGCACTACTGTGACATTTGCGATGATTGGCAACCGACCGTCGAGATGCTTAAATTAAGTGCGCGTGCAAAACAAAATAATGTCACCGCCGTGATTGGTTTAGGCGCGAGCCCCGGTATTTCTAATTTACTGTGTGTGAAAGCGGCAACGGCGTTGGATGAAGTGGATACTATCGTGTCGGCATGGAAGCTATCGGGCGCTGTGAATGCCGATGATGGATTTAGTCGGCCGGCCAATGAGGGTCAAGTTGACGCAGCGGCAGTACATCTTATACATTGCTTATCTGAAGATATCCGCGTGTTAGCAGCTGGAAAGATGGTCGATAAGAAACCATTAGCGCATTCAAAAATCGACTTCCCAAGGCTTGGTGAGCTTGATGTGTGGTCACTCGGACATCCTGAAGCGGTCACTTTAAATAGGCGCTTTCCACGGCTAAAAAACTGCTATAACGGTATGCTTGGTATCGATGATATCGTTGATAATCTGCGCCAAATTGCGTCGGCAGTAGCGGCGGGGCAAATGGCTGTTGAGGATGCAGCACGGTAATTGACTGATAAAGATAGTCGCAAAGCACGCCAAACCCATTTAGCCGAAAGCGAGGAAAAAGAGATTCCAGGCTTAATAGCCTATGCGCAAGGACGCAAAAATGGTCAACCTGCCAGCGCTGGCGCTTTTATTCGCAATACGCCTGCAGGTGGAATGGCAACGGTCACTGGAATCCCGCAAGCGCTATTTTTACCGCTGCTACATCAAGGTCATTTAAAGCAAAGCGGTGCCTTTGCGCCAGAAGAAATCATTGATCCCGATGTGTTCTTTGCTTTATTCGATACTTTTTGTGGACCACAAGGTTCCGGTTTAACAGTCCTTACCTCAAATTAAAATTTTCTAGAGCGCATCAACAAAGCCTAATAAGATTAAACTTCATAAGTAAAACTGGACCTAATATAATAGTCGTATTAACATTAAGGTAGTTTATGAGTGGGTCAACGCAGCAAGGTATGGCTAAAGGTAAAAAAGCGTGGCTCATTCCTGTGCTGTGTCTTATCGTTGGTGGTGGATTAACCGGTATTTCGACCAATTTGGCGAAATTTGCAGGCGAGGTCGGTCTGACGCCGTTGGCACTTCTGTTTTGGTCTATCACTGGCGCGGCGTTGATTTTATTCAGTTATGCATTTCTACGCCGCGAGCTGCCGCCGTTAAGCAAACCAACCTTGAGCTATTATCTAGTTGCTGCGTTAGTCAGTGTGGCAGGCTCCAATCTCATTTTCTTCTCTGCTATTCCGCATGTCGGCGCAGGCTTTGTCGCATTAATTATCTCTCTGCCGCCGCTCCTAACTTATCTGGCCGCAATCATCTTAAAAATAGAGCGCTTTACCAAGCTGCGCGCGCTCGGCGTGGTCGCTGCACTTGCCGGAGCAGGGGTGCTCGCCGCCCGTAAATTTGCCGCACCCGATGCCAGTGTGTTTTGGATTGGGCTTGCGCTTTGCGGTCCGGTGTTATTGGCGATTGGCAATATTTATCGCACCTTATACTGGCCAGATAATCTGTCTCCAAGCGCACTTGTACCCGGTATGCTGATAGCAGCCTCCGTGTTACTTGGTTTAGTCAGTCTGATGCCGCACTTTTCACTAGCGGTGCCAATGACAGAGATATTGCCGTTAGGATTGATTGCGGTGCAGGCGTTCGTTTTCGCTGGTCAGTTCTTACTGTTATTTTTACTGCAAAAAACGGGGGGCCCAGTATTACTAAGCTTATTAGGTTCGGTTGGGGCGGTCGTCGGTGTGCCTGTCGCTATATTTTTGCAGGGAGAAAGTCCGCCAGAAGGACTGTTTTTGGGTGCGTCATTGATAGCGCTGGGTGTCGTATTAGTCACCTATGGCGGGGTAAAAATGGCGACATCAAACCAGCAGACCCGATAAAGGGTGGGCTTGCGGCTAAAAGGGGGAAAAAGCAGCGAAGCCGTTAAGTTTTTTTAGGATTGAAAGATTAGGTTTAAGTGTCCGCCGTCTTTACCATACGATTGAGCATGGCTGCTAAGCGCGCGTTGTTATCAGCAATATATTTATCGCCCAGCGCTATGATCTCAGTAGGTGATTGTACGGTTTTAGGATAGTTAATTAGCCCTTTTTGAATGGCGTTGTCACCGTTTGCTACCATTTTAACGATGCTTTCTTTGGTGACTTCAAAATGACACTGCCAAGCCATAACCCAGGTACCAAGCGCTTTTTGCTGCAGCGTTTGATAAAGGAAGCCTTGATTGGGCCATGCTGCTGATGTCGCTAACGGAATCGCTCCTTGTGGATATTCAAACCCATCGCCATGCCAATGAAAAACGGTAAAGGGCTGCTTTGGTAAGTCCTGTAATAAAGGATGCGCCTGAGCGTCTTTGGTCAACTGAATAGGTAGCCAACCGATTTCTTTTACGCCCGCTGGCTCTACGCTCGCCCCCAAACCATGCGCAATAAGCTGGGCACCCAAACACACACCGATTACTGTTTTTCCGCTATCCATACTTTGCTTAATCAGACGTTTTTCCTCTTTTAACCAAGGATGGTCGTCCTCATCATGGACGCTCATCGGCCCGCCCATTATGATTAACCAATCAAAACTGGCGAGCGCTGGCAAGGTGTCTTTATTATAAGAGCGGGTGTAGGTAATGCTGTGCTGATGATTAACTGCCCAGTGCTTAATAAAGCTGAGGTCTTCGTAATCTGTATGAAATAAGGCATGAATGCGTAGGGTCATGTGATGGCCTCTATTAGGAAGTTGTGTTTTCGGTTGTATTAAAAGTCTACAAGGTATGAGCTATCTTAGATAGCGGAAACTATTTAGAAACGTCGTATTTTCTTAAGTGCTTCATTATAAAGCTTAAAAATAGGTATTCTCATAATAAGTCAATATTGTGATAGAAAAGGCTTGCAAAGTTTTAAAAACTTGCTAAAATGCATGACCTAAATAGGCGTATAGCTCAGTTGGTTAGAGCGCTACCTTGACATGGTAGAGGTCGCTAGTTCGAATCTAGTTACGCCTACCAGATTCGAAAGCCCCAATCTTTATGATTGGGGCTTTTTTTATGCCCGTTTTATAAAGGCTGTATCGGAGATGGAAATTTCGTATAGTCAAAGAACTTATAAATCGCCACACAGCCATAAGAAATAAAAGAACAGTGTGTCAACACAATCTAGCCGCCACTCTTTACGTTTTTGTTTGACCCAAGCCCACATTTGCTCGATAGGATTCAAATCAGGACTGTAAGGTGGCAGCCATAAAATAGTGTGCCCTGCATCTTCTATAAGTTCAGTTGTGTCTTTGCGCTTATGGAAGGTTGCATTATCCATAACGATTACACTGTCTTTCGGTAAGCTTGGTAGCAGCAGTTGTTCAACCCAGCTATGAAATACATCACTATTGACACTGCGATCATAAAGTCCAACAGCGAATAGCTGATTATTGTAAATAGCACCTATCGCATTGGTTTGGTTTTTAAGCTGCCAGTTGTATTGTCCAAAGCATTTTTTACCTCTATTAGAGTAACCGTAAGGCCTGTTTTCATGAGACTTAAAGCCACTTTCATCAAGATAGATAATAGGCTTATCATCAAACTCAAATTGCGCTAACTTTTCAAGAAATATTAAACGTTTTTTATCATCTGCTTTTGGATGAGTTAAGCTCTTTTTTTTGAGTGATGCCGATTCGTTTTAATGCAATGCCTATCGCTCTTTGAGTACAATTAAAACGCCGAGCTCGTTCGTGCTGATAGTCATCAGGATAAGCCTCTACATCCGCTCTCAGTAATGCATCGTCTATTTTAGTTGGGGTAAACTGACGTTTTTTACGCTCAGGAAATTTTTTCCAACGCTGAATAGTGTTGGTGCTAATTTGATATTCCTCTGCAAGTTGTCGAATGCTATAGCCTTCTGCAAGCTTATTGAGGATCAGTTGTCGGTAGTCTTTTGAGTATGCCATATTATATACTGTAGCGGATTCTTGTTTCTTTTACTATATCTGTAGGACGCTCAAGTTTTATAATTCGCCTGTCTCTTAAAATAAGTTTTTTGACTTTTTCTAAAAAAATCTATCTAGATTTAATCCGCACCATAACTCTGCCTTTTAAGATCTATGCTATTTGAGAAACGAACAAAGCTTAATGGCTGGGCAACATAGAAATGTTACTATGAGCTTTAAAGTTGAATAAATATGACGATAGCAATTATTTTATTTGCATCGTTTGATAGTAGTCATTTTTAATCAAATACATTTAAAACTAAAATAAAGCGGGGCAAGATATGGGTTTATTAGTCGACGGTCAATGGCAAGATAAATGGTATGACACCAAGGCGAGCGAAGGACGTTTTGAGCGCGAAGATGCTGGTTTTAGAAACTGGGTCACGGCTGATGGCAGCGCGGGCCCATCAGGTATCGGCGGCTTTAAAGCTGAAGCCAATCGTTACCATTTATATGTCTCGCTTGCATGTCCTTGGGCGCATCGCACCACGATTTATCGTAAGCTAAAGGGCTTGGAGGACATGATTTCACTGTCTATAGTGCATCCATTTATGGGCGATAAAGGTTGGACATTTGCAGAGGGCGCAGGCGTTATTGCTGATCCAATCGTCAAAGCAGACTATCTATATGAGGTTTATATTGCCGCGAAGCCTGATTATACGGGACGCGTGACAGTGCCAATATTATGGGATAAAAAAACCAATACCATCGTCAGTAATGAATCGTCTGAGATTATTCGGATGTTTAACTCAGCCTTTGATGAAGTAGGGGCAACAGCAGTTAATTTTTTGCCAACAGAATTGCTAGCAGAAATCGATACGGTTAATGAGTTTGTTTATTCAGCGGTCAATAACGGCGTTTATAAAGCAGGGTTTGCTACAACCGAAGCCGCTTATAAAGAAGCAGTCATAACGTTATTTGATGCGCTAGACATGTTAGAGGCGCGTCTGGTAGACCAGCGTTACTTACTAGGTAATACGATAACTGAGGCAGACTGGCGCTTATTTACCACGCTCGTGCGGTTTGATGCGGTATATGTTGGACACTTTAAATGTAATATTCGCCGCATTGTTGATTATCCCAACCTTTGGGGCTATCTGCGTGATTTATATCAGGTGCCCGGTATCGCAGAGACGGTAAGTATCGAGCATATTAAGGCGCACTATTATACCAGCCATGCCAATATCAATCCCACGCGTATCATCCCTGTAGGTCCGCTGCTCGATTTTAACGAACCTCATGACCGTGCGCATTTATAAGTTTTATTAAGCTTTTAAAATAGTAATATAGAAAAAACCGCGCCAGCTAATACATAAGCTGGCGCGGTTTTTTTATACAGTAGAATTACTTTAAAATCGATACAGTGCGACTGGGATGAATTTTTAGTAGCCTCTGTGATAACAGCAAGCAAGGAAAATTTATACCAGTCGCACACAGCTATAACGTCTCGCTTTTATTTCGAACTGACTATATACAAAGCAATTTAATGCATATTAAACCCCACTCTCAACTTATTTTTCTAAGGTATTGGTTTACTTAGTTTTTAAAATTTCAGTTAAAACAATTAAAATTTTAAATTCTATAAAAATCAAAAGCCTACGATAAGTTGAGATTGGCGTATATTAAGCATTATTCAACTGACGAGCCGCTTCTAGGGCAAAATAAGTCAAAATACCATCAGCGCCCGCACGGCGGAAACCAATCAAGGATTCCAAAATCACCGCATCGGTGAGCCAACCATTTTGGATAGCGGCCATGTGCATGGCATATTCGCCCGACACTTGATAAGCAAAAGTCGGTACGCCAAAGGTATTTTTGACTTCGCGGATAAGGTCTAAGTATGGCTGACCCGGTTTAATCATCACCATATCAGCGCCCTCATTGATATCCATGGCGACCTCATGCAGTGCTTCGGCGCGATTACCAAAGTCCATCTGATACTGCTTTTTATGACCGCCTTTTAAGTTGCCGGCACTGCCAACGGCATCACGGAACGGACCGTAGTAAGCAGAAGCATATTTGGCAGAGTAGGCCATGATAGCGGTGTTGACAAAGCCTTCGGCTTCAAAGGCATCACGCATGGCTTTGATGCGGCCATCCATCATATCACTTGGCGAGATGATATCAGCGCCAGCGCGAGCGTGGACGAGCGCTTGCTTGACCAATACTTCCACCGTTTCGTCATTGACCACATAGCCGCTGTCATCAAGCAACCCATCTTGACCATGTGAGGTATAAGGGTCAAGCGCCACATCGGTCATCACCACCATTTCTGGCACGGCATCTTTCACCGCTGTGACTGCACGTGCGCTAAGGCCGTTTTCATCATAAGCTGATTTGCCATCAGGCGTTTTTAAGGAATTATCAATCACGGGGAAGATGTCGATCGTGGTGACACCCTCCGCTAATAATTCTTTGGCATAATTAATCAGCAAATCAATCGATAAGCGCTCAACACCGGGCATACTAGCGATTGCTTCGCGCTTATTGTTGCCTTCCAAAACAAAGACAGGGGCGATAAAGTGCTTGGGATGCAGCTCAACTTCACGAATCATCGCGCGCACGTTATCGTTATAACGCAAGCGACGTAGGCGAGTTTCAGGGAATTGACGGTTAAAAGTATAAGTCATGAGGTTTCCTTATTTGATTTTAAGCATGTGTTACTTATCAGCTTGTTTAAATAAGCTGTTTTAATGCATGTTTTTTATAAAATTGGCACCGCTAAAGTGATAAAAGCGTCGTTAATATAATGTTCTATTATACCCAGCACTACTATAACCAATAGCCACTATAACCAATAGTCGCTATCGAAAGCAAAAAGCCCTACCAAGTCGGTAGGGCTGATTGTACGTATCGACTGTCAATGTGAGGGTAGTGCGCTCACAATATCTTCTATGACTGTTTAAGGCTCAACAATCTGGGTAACAGGTACTTGCTCAACACTGGTGTCGTTAAAGGTCGTCTTTTCAGTGACCACACCTACCGCCGCATCTGTTTTGCCATCATTATTGACATCAACCACAGCGGTCGGCTTAAAGGTTGCCTTTTCTGTTGGTTGCGCTTGCTTAATCGCTTGCGCTTCTTGTGCGGAAGCCACACGAGCTGAGCTAGCCGCATCGATGGCATCGACCGCTTTTGCTTTATTGCTATTGGCAGGTAGATTGACCAATTGCACTAAGTTTTTATGCGGTACAGGAATCACCGTTGGCACGTCAAGGTTAGCGCCGCCGCCTAAGACTTGATAAAGCTCGACTTGGCTAATGATTTTTTGCAGCTCTAAGTCCAAGATACCTTGCTGCGTTGAGAACAATGAGCGCTGCGCATCAAGCACGTCTAGATAGTTTGCAATACCCGCTTTAAAGCGTGCATCGGCAATCTGATAGGTTTGCTCAAAGTTATCTTGCAGACGGTATTGCGCGGCGAGCTGATCACCCAATGTCGCGCGTGTTGCCAACACATCTGATACTTCGCGGAACGCGGTTTGGATAGATTTCTCGTAACCTGCTAGTGTCTGTTCACGCTCAATTTTCGCCACATCGTAATTAGCATCCAAGCGACCAGCATCAAAGATAGGCACGCTAATGCTTGGGCCAAATGACCAACCGACCGAACCACTCTTAAACAAGTTATCTAAACTGCCGCTACTCAAACCTACGCTACTGGCTAGGCTGATAGACGGGAAGTAAGATGCGCGCGCCACTTCGATATTGGCACCAGCAGCTTTTAGATTGTATTCTGCTTGCAACACATCAGGACGATAGCGTAGCAACTCACTTGGTAAGCCGGCGTTAAATATCTGCTGATTTGTGATGTTACTGACCGCAGGCGTTGGAATAAGGTTGGTTGGAATCGGTCCGCCTACCAAAAACTGCAAGGCATTACGCGCTTTTAGAATACTGCTTTGCGCCCGTAAGACAGCAAGTTTGGCATTTTCTAATGACGCACTGGCTTGCAAAGATGGCAGCTTAGGATCAATACCTGCTTCAAAGCGTTTATCGGCAATAAATAGTGATTTCTCACGACTTTCAACCGTCGCCTCTGCCAGTTTTAATTGCGCTAAGCTATAGCTTAAGTTGGCATAGCTTTGAGCAATATTACTGATTAGGCTGATTTGGGTCGAATCTTTTGCCGCGGTAGTGGCCAAGAAATTCTGTAACGCTTGGTCTTTTAAGCTGGCAATTTTACCCCAAAAGTCTAACTCATAATTGGCAAGACCAAGATTGACGTTATAGGAGCTGTTAGGGTTTTTATCAGTTCTATTTTGTGCTGAGCGCGTGTAACCACCACTACCATCAATTCTAGGTAGGTCGTTAAGATCGGTGATTTGATATTGCGCACGTGCTTTTTCAATCGCTAAGCGGGCGCTTTCAAAGTCTTTGTTGTTCTCTAAACCTAACGCAATCAGACCTTTTAGGCGCTCGTCGCTATAGAAATTCTGCCAGCGTTGACCGGCGATACTTGGCTGATCAGCACTACTCACGGTTTCTTTATCAAACGCGCCATAAGTTTGTTCGATAGGGATATTCGGCTCAGCAAGGACAGGGCGCATATCCGCTTTTGGGATGGTATTACAAGCCGCCATGCTTAACGCTAAAGCGGTCAAGCCGATTAGACGACCGCCATTTTTGCGCAGTACTGCAAGCGCCGGTTGCGCAGTGGTAGCAATGTTTGCTACCGCTGCTGAGCTTAAGGTAATGTTTTTTTGAGCACTCATTGTGTATTATCTCCAAGGCTTACAGGCTGATAACTCTCAGAAGGCATTGGGTCAGAAGGCGTTGGATTTTGCGGGCCAGGTGTGCCGTCGTTACCATCATCTCTATCGTTTGGTTTGTTATTCTCATATTTATGCGGGAACATACTACGTACCCAAATATAGAACATCGGAATAAAGAAGATACCTAAGATAGTTGCGGTGACAACACCACCAACCACGCTGGTACCGATGGCGTTTTGACTGCCTGAGCCCGGACCTGTGGCGATGAATAATGGCACAACACCGAGCCCAAAGGCAAGTGAGGTCATAATAATCGGACGCAGACGTTGACGCGCCGCTGTCATGACCGCCTCTTTTAGACTATAACCTTCTTCTTGGTGTTCTTTTGCAAACTCAATAATCAAGATGGCGTTTTTGGCCGATAGACCAACCACCGTCAGTAGACCAACCTGCAAGTAAATATCATTATTAAAGCCGCGTAGCCACGTAAATATCACCGCACCTAGTACCCCAAGTGGGATGACCAATAGGACAGAGAAGGGGATAGACCAGCTTTCATACAAGGCGGCTAGACATAAGAATACCACTAAGATTGACAGCGCATAAAGCATCGGCGCTTGGGCACCTGACTTTTGCTCTTCGAGTGACATACCTGTCCACTCATAGCCAACACCTTCAGGCATCTTCTCCATTATAGCTTCCATGGAGCTCATTGCTTCACCCGTACTTAAACCAGGCGCTGCACTACCTTGAATATTCATCGACGGTAAGCTGTTATAACGGGTCAGACGCGGAGAGCCTGATTGCCATTCGCTACTAGAGAAAGCATCAAATGAAATCATATCACCGCTATCGTTACGGACAAACCATTTACCGATATCCTCAGGGTTGGTTCGGCTGCTTGGCTCACCTTGGACAAACACACGCTTAATACGACCGCGGTCGACGAAGTCATTGATATAGCTTGAGCCCCAAGCGGTAGAGATGACGCTATTAATATTACCCAATGACAAACCATAAGCGGCGGCTTGCTCTTGGTTGATGTTGATTTTTAACTGTGGGGAGTCTTCTTGACCATTTGGACGTACACCGGCGACTTTGTCATTTTGTGCAGCCATACCCAGCAGCATATTGCGTGCCTCAAGTAGGCCATCATGGCCAATATTACCGTTGTCCTGAATCATTAAATCAAAGCCACTGGCGTTACCAAGTTCGGTAATCGCTGGCGGTATAATCGCATATACTTGTGCTTCATTTAACTGAGTAAAAAAGTAACCCATGGCGCGATCAGCCACGGCTTTCGCGGTGTTTTCTTCACCAGGTCGGTCCGCCCAGTCGGACAAGCGGACAAATGCCAGTCCCATATTTTGCCCTTGACCAGCAAAACTGAAGCCTGCGATGGTGAAGACTGAGGCGACATTATCACCTTCTTGAGTGTCGTAATAGTTGCTGACTTTATCCAGTACCTCTTGCGTTTCATCAAGCGTCGCGCCAGCAGGCAGCTGAACCAAGGTAAGCATAATACCTTGATCTTCTTCTGGCAAGAACGAGCCGGGGATACGTAAGAATACCACTGCCATAATACCAATAATGGCGGCATAGCCGATTAGATATAACCACTTAAAGCGGAAGCTTCTCCCTACAAAATTTTCATAATTACGGCTGGCTTTATAAAAAGAGCGGTTAAACCAACCAAAGAAGCCTTTTTTCTCTTCTGCAGCGCCTTTATCATGGCTCTTGCTACGTTTGAGTAAGGTCACACACAGAGCAGGGGTAAAGATAAGGGCAACCAGTGCCGACAATACCATCGCAGTAATCAAGGTGATTGAGAACTGGCGATAAATCACACCCGTTGAACCACCGAAGAATGCCATCGGTACAAATACTGCCGATAGAATCAGAGCAATACCGATAACGATCTTACTAATCTCACCCATTGATTGAATGGTAGCGTCTTTGATGGAGATATGAGGGTCTTCTTCCAAAATACGCTCGACGTTTTCTACCACAACAATGGCATCATCGACCAGTAGACCGATAGACAGCACCATGGCAAACATCGTCAACACGTTGATACTGAAACCTGCAATATACAGTACCGCAAAGGTACCTAGTAGAACCACAGGAACAGCAAGGGTTGGAATAATGGTAGCGCGCCAGTTCTGTAAGAAGATGAACATGACGATAAATACCAAAACAATCGCTTCAATCAGCGTCATGACAACTTGCTCGATAGACAAGCGCACGAAAGGCGTGGTGTCATAAGGTACTACTGATATGAGACCGGCTGGGAAGTTTGCTTCCAGCTCTGCCATACGTGCACCAACCGCTTCACGAGTTTCAAGCGCGTTTGATCCACTTGCTAATGAAATACCTAGACCAGCCGCTTCTTGACCGTTATAAAGTGAAATAATACTATAGTTTTCACTACCGACTTCAACATTTGCAACATCGCTTAGGCGCACTTTCGCCCCAGAAGTATCTGTTTTTAATAAAATGTTTTCAAATTCTTCAGGGGTTTGTAGGTAGCTTTGTACGGTAACCGTGGCGTTGATAACCTGTTGGTCGGTATCGGCAGGCGCTTGACCCAATTGGCCAGCAGAGACTTGCGCGTTTTGCGCTCGTACTGCATTGACCACATCAGATGGCACCATGTTATAGCTACGTAGGCGGGCAGGATCGAGCCAAATGCGCATCGCGTAAGTAGAACCAAATACCTGAACCTCGCCAACCCCTTCTACGCGGCTTAATTGGTCAGCGACGTTGGAGTTCACGTAGTCGGCGATATCCGCACGATCCATGCTGCCGTCTTCAGACACGAAAGCTTGCACCATCAAAAAGCTGCTAGACGATTTATTAACGTTGACGCCCTGACGCTGTACTGACTCAGGTAATAAGCTCATCGCAGCTTGAAGTTTATTCTGTACTTGTACCTGAGCGGTATCAGGGTCAGTACCGTTTTCAAAGGTTAAGGTTACTGACGCGCCACCGTTCGAAGAACTCGACGATGACATATACATCAGACCGTCAAGACCCTTCATACGTTGTTCAATAATCTGCACAACAGAATCTTCAACGGTTTGAGCGTTGGCACCAGGATAGCTTGCGCTAACCGAAATCGTTGGTGGTGCAATACGTGGATACTGCTCAATCGGCAAATTAATGACCGATATCACCCCGATGAGCATGACCAAAATAGCCATCACCCATGCAAAAATAGGGCGATTAATAAAAAAACGTGACATAGTATATCCCTAGTCTTCCTATCTTTGAATGGAATTAGTTAGCGGTAGATTCTGCAGGTTTTTTAGCAGCGGCATCTTTACTAGCTGGCTTATCCATCGCTTTTGCAGCTTGCTGCGGCGTTTGGGCAGTAGGTGCAGCTGACTTAGCAGGGGCTGCATTGGCATCTGGTAATGGTTTGGCGACCACCTCTTGCTCAGGTTTCACTTTTGCACCGCCAATAACCACTACTTTATCCCCTGCTTGTAGGCCGTCTGTGATCACCCATTGCCCTTGATAAGTACCATTAATAGTGACAGGACGTACTTGAATCTTATTGTTCTCATCAACGATGTAAACTTGCGTTTCACTTTTCGGGGTACGCATCACGGCACTTTGCGGTACCAAGGCGGCATTGGTAATGACGCTTTGGGTTAAGCGGGCGCTGACATACATACCAGGCAATAAGATATTGTTTTTATTAGAGAAGACCGCGCGTAAAGTCACCGCACCGGTTGACTCATCAACTTTTGCTTCAGATAAAGCAAGCTCACCGCGTACAGGATAAGTTGAGCCATCTTCTAATACCAATTCAACCGAGTTCATGCCTGCTTGTGCTTTACCGGCAGAGATTTGCTGGCGTAACTTAAGCAATTCAGATGAAGACTGGCTGATATCGACATAGATAGGATCTAAGCGTGAGATAGTCACTAACGGATCAGGTTGACCGGCGCTAACCAACGTACCGGCAGTCACGCTAGAGCGATCAGTACGACCTGACAGCGGCGCTCGTACGATAGTACGGTTTAAATCCAACGTGCTGGCTTGTAAACCTGCCTTGGCAGTTTGGATGCCCGCTTTAGCACTCTCGATACCTGCTTCCGTTTGTCCGATAGCCGCACGCGCACTTTCGACTGCCGCTTGAGCGGTACGAACTTGGGTGACAGCTTGGTCATATTGCTGCTTTGAGATAGCATCAATTTCGATCAAACCTTGCAAGCGTTGCAAATCATTTTGCGCTTGTGATAATGATGCTTGGCGGCTGACCAATTCAGCTTTAGCATTGGCATTGTTTGCCACCGCTGTCTGATAGTTGGCTTGAGCCTGCTGAATAGCCGCCTGCCCACTGGTGATAGACGTCGCGTAGTTATCAGTATTGATACGATATAAAGGTTGGTCTTTTTTGACGTTGCTGCCCTCACGGAACAGCACCTCGTCAATAATGCCATTAACCTGTGGGCGAACGTCTGCGGTTTGATAAGCCGCGGTACGTCCAGCAAAGGTCTGTACTTGGGGTACGGTATCTAGAGTGACAGTCTGAACGTTGACGACAGCAGGTGGCATTTGCTGCTGTGCGGCTGCGTCACCAGCTGCGTCCTCGTTTTTGTCACAGCCAACCAGTACAGCTCCAGATAGTACAGATGCTATTACAAGCGCAAGAGTAGAGTGCTTCATCAATGTCCTCGGCAATATAAATATCATATAATAAATAATTACAGTATTAAAAGTTTAGGGGTAAATCTTAACGTGGTAGATATGAAAAGTAATATGCATTTACCGTTGCCAATATATTAATCGCTAAACGCGTAACAATCGGATAAGCAGATTTAATTTAATGAATGATTATAAACTATAGGGTATACCCTACAGTCAAGGTGTAAAAAACCGTTTTTGCGTCTCACAATTGTCTTCTAGCTCAATAAATGCCTAACAGCCATTGATAATACAAGCATAGCGTTAAAAATACCTTGTAAAATTCGTAATGAATGCTGAACTAGAATATTGTTAATTTTTGTTTTTTTAAATGAGATTCAGAGATAGTAGCAAGAAATTTGTATAAAAATACAGTAGAAAACAAAGGAGACAGAAAAATTCTGTATTAGCAATACTTAAGTGTGAACGCTAAAATATGGAGGCAAAACGTATGCGCTTAAGTCAGCGTTTGGTATGAGTAATGAGGAGGCTGCTAGTATCATAGCCAAACTCTCCTCATCTTTTATGTCTTATTATTATAAAGCCAGGCTTAACTTAACCTTTAATAAATAAAGTGGTCGTTATCTGATATATTTAAATATTGTTATATAGACAATATATAAAAATCTAGATATATCAGATAAATAAATAGCCTTTATACTAAACGCGCGCTGGCAAGTTCCGTCAATTGATATAACCCTTGGCGGTAGCGGTTATCAGGTAAGCTGCTAAGCGCTTGCTGGGCAAGTTTGGTCTCTTCTAACGCGCGCTGCTTACAGTATTCAAGTGAGCCTGAATGACGTACCAGCTCGATAAGCTGCTCAGCATTTGGTGTCTTACCGGTTTGCACGGCGATACGTAACTGCTCATAGCCTGCGGTATCGCTGTCTTTTAATAGCTCAAGCGCCTTAATGGTTGGCAGCGTTGGTTTACCTTCCGCCAAATCATCACCGAGATTTTTGCCCATCAGCTCGCTATCACCACTATAATCGAGCACGTCATCAACGATTTGGAAAGCATTACCGAAATGCTGACCAAAATCAGCCAATGCCTGCAGGTGCTCAGTTTTATTTTGCAAAATAGCCGCGCCTTGGGTCGCCATCATAAATAAGCGCGACGTTTTTCCATCGATGATATTTAGATAATCGGCTTCAGTGGCTTCAGGATTGTGCTGATGCTGTAGCTGTAATACTTCGCCCTCGGCGATATCACAGGTACCATCTGAGAACACTTGTAATAACGGTAAGCTCTGAAACCCAACCAGTAAGTTAAAGGCGCGAGCAATCAGATAGTCACCGACCAGCACTGCCGTGGCATTATCCCAAGTGGCATTAGCGGTTGGCTTACCACGGCGCTGACCTGATTCGTCAATCACATCGTCATGGACTAAGGTTGCGGTATGCAGCATCTCAGTAATCGCCGCCAAATGCATCGCTTGCTGCGACGGCTCATCATTAAACATCCGCGCACATAATAAGGTAATGAGCGGGCGCATACGTTTGCCACCAGCATTAATCACATGCTGCGAGACGCTCATGACCAGTTGAACTTTGGAATTCAAACTGCCAAAAACTTGCTTGTCCATAATGTCAAAATCATCAGCAACGATGCTTTGAATATCGGCATAGCTTAGGGTGTCAGCATGGTTGGGTTCAGCATTGCTTGGCGTGCTTGCTAAGTTAGTTAAGGGTGTGGTTGATGCTGCAGCGGCGTTAGATAAAGAGTTACTGGTCATAATGAGTCGTCATACCAATGAAAATAAAAGAGGGTTTGGATAGCGGTCTATCTATTTATAGTAAGTGCTTATTGCAAGTATTGATAGTAAGGCTATCGTTTGACGCATAATAGCATAGCTATCTGGGTCAATTGTTGATTTAAGTATAGCAGAATGCAGAGCTGTCTTTATATTCAGCCGCCTGTTTAGCCCTATATTTTGATATATTGGTCGTCTAATTAAAAGATAATGAGTGGATGTTTATTAAGCCATTTAGCGTATCGATTGGAATTTATTCACCCACATTGGGTAATAATAAGCCAATATTTACAAAAAACTGTAAGTAACTGATTATATAAGTTATAATAGCCACTGTTGGATTTTAACCAATGATGGTTTGATGTCTTATACTTGAATAAAGATAGTGGTCTTAATAGCGGTGGTTTATACCCTTGTTAATCAATCACATCATTTTTATATATAAATATAGACAAAAATTTGTGCCAGTATTATTGGTATTACCACCTGAGTAAAACAAGAGATGCGGCTTGCTTTTATGAGCGAAAAGCCGTAAAATCTTGCCTTTAATTTTTCCCTGTCGTGTTCGTCGTAAAAGCGTTGGTATGATATCAGCCACGGCACACGGGTTAAACGGAGTCATACAATGTACGCAGTAATCAAAACTGGTGGTAAACAGCACCGTGTAGTCGTCGATGAATTGCTTAAAGTTGAACTACTAAAAGCAGAAAAAGGCGAAACAATTAAATTTGAAGACGTGTTGATGGTTGTTGACGGTGAAACTGTCAAAATCGGTCAGCCTGTCGTTGAAGGCGCTAGCGTAGAAGTTGAAGTGGTTGAACATGGTCGCGGCGAAAAAATCCGTATCATCAAACACAACCGTCGTAAGCATTATCACAAAGAGCAAGGTCACCGCCAATGGTATACCTTGTTAAAAATCAAAGCTATTAATGCCTAATTATTCACTTAGCAATTACTGCTAAATAGCGCACTAAATGCTTAAGAGTTGTCGCATTAGCGATAAGTCACATTAACAAGGAGATTTTCTCATGGCACATAAAAAAGCTGCCGGTTCGAGCCGTAACGGTCGTGATTCAAACCCAAAAATGCTAGGCGTTAAAATCTTTGGTGGCCAAGCTATCACAGCTGGTAACATCATCGTTCGTCAACGTGGTACGGAATTCCACGCAGGCGAAGGCGTTGGCATGGGTCGTGACCATACTTTATTTGCACTAAATGACGGTGTGGTAAAGTTTGCGACCAAAGGTAAATTCAACCGTCGTTATGTTATGGTTGAAAGCGCATAATTGCCCATCTGGGTTATTCTAATCGAAGATTAAAATAGCTTGATGACTAAAAAAAGCCCTTATTACCGTTTGGTAGTAAGGGTTTTTTTATGGAGCTAGGCTATTATTAAAAGCAGATTATCAAAAACAAATGATTATAAATAGTAGGTCATGACATTAGCAATAGCTCGTAAACTGCTTTTAAATAACACTAATTTATATATAAAACAGACAACAAATAACAGTGAATGCTATGTAACGCTACTGGTTACAAGCGTGTATGGCAGCGGTAGTAATGATTGCAAATCATGACTAGGCGTGTAATAAAAAAACTGGCACACTGTCTGCATTGTTTAATCACGTCAGTTTAAGTTTATTGATTATGAACTGAGCATCGTGAGATAAGCACTTATTGAAAACAAAAATTTTAATTAAAACGTTTTATCTTTATGCTATTTTGCATTTAAAAGAGGATTTATAATGACTTTATTAACCAACAAAATGACTAACAAAACAACTTTAAAACAAAAAGTAATGAGCGGTGCTTTAGCGGGTGTATTGATGACCTCACTTGGTGTTGCCGCGCCGATGATGGCTTTAACGCAATCGGCAACGGCTGCTCCTGCTGATAATCTGACTGCCGCCAAACGCTTAAACAAGCTATTAAGTAATACCAAAAGCATGACCGCTAACTTTAGCCAAACCACCAAAGGCGCAAATAGTGGTACTTTTACGGGTACGATGAGCGTCCAGCGTCCAAATAACTTCCGCTGGGAAACCAAGTCACCGTCAGAGCAGCTGATTGTGGCAAATGGCAGCTCGATGTGGGTTTATGATAAGGATTTGGAGCAAGCGACCAAGCAAAATGTCGATAGCCAAGTGGGTAATACCCCAGCGCTATTGTTGTCAGGTGATCCAAGCAAAATTGATAAGAACTTTAAAATCACTCAGCCATACGCCAATAAAAACTACTATGTATTATATCCAAAGTCAGAGAGTGCCAGTTTTAAGAGCTTATCAATGAGCTTTAGCGGTGGTAAACCTGTGATGATGGTATTGAATGATAGTTTAGGACAAACCACAACGATTAAGTTTAGTGATATCAAAATGAACCCAAGTATCGGTAGCAGTCAGTTTAAATTTACGCCACCAAAGGGCGTTGATATTATTAATCAATAATCAGTACTGTGAATCTAACCGTACTGATTTAAAAAAACTGGTTTAAAAATTTGCTTTAAAAACTGGTTTCAAAAAAAGGACAAGCCTATTCGGTTTGTCCTTTTTTATGGGAGTAAGAATAATGTGCAGGTCTTATTTTAAACTAACTAAGAAAATGCTTTGATGCTAAGACAGCGCTTTGATGGCTTCCATATCTGGCAGTGCGGGCAGCTCATCTAGATTGGTCAATCCAAACGCATCTAAAAATTGCGGCGTGGTATGTAGCAGTGCAGGGCGCCCCAAGGTTTCTTTGTAACCTTTCTCTTCAATCCAACCTTTATCAAATAATTGGCGCAGTATATTACTCGATAGCGTCACACCGCGCACGTGCTCAATGTCACCGCGTGTCACTGGCTGCTTATAGGCAATGACACTCAACGTTTCAAGCAGGGCTTGGCTGAGGCGTTCTTGTCGCTGCGGGAATACACGCTGAATTAACGGACTATAGCTATCTGCGATTTGTAGCCGATAACCACTGGCCGTCTCATGTAAGGTCAGTACACCAGCATCTAGACGCTGTTGTAATATCTCCAACGCTCGCGCAAGCTCGTTAGTATTTAACGATAACTGCTTCTTTAATACATTAGCCGTAAGAGGCGCTTCAGAGGCGTGCAGGAGCACCTCGATATGCTTGCTCATCTCTTCTAAGTGTCGCTGCTGCGTATCTGTCATTGCACATATTCTCTATTAAAGAAGACCATTAAGCATTAAGCCAGCCACTGTAACGTTAATTGTCCTATGTGGCTGTTTTCTGCAAACTCATCGTCAGCAGCAATATCGTGACCTTTTAAATCAGCGTTTATAACACCAACCAACTGCCTTTTCATTAGCTCTAAGACTGCGACAAAGCTAACCACCACACCTATCTTACCTTGAGTTTTATCCAGTAACTCATAAAAAGAGTGCGCGCCATCCGTGCTTAGCTGCCTGCTAATACTGGCAATACGGTCAGAAAGGGGTACGGCATCAACTTTTATGGTATGCATCTGATAGTCGGGCTGTAGCTGCATTTTAAATATGCTGTCAATTAAAAGGTTCAGCGAGTAATTGGGTAATTCCGCATTCATAATGTCTTGACTGGGCATACTGACCATCGCTAAAAACACATCGCGCTCAAGACGCACCAGATTGTCCAAACGCTGACTGGCCACTTTAATTTGCGCATATTCTTCAAGGCGCTCAATCAGCTCAGCTTTTGGATCACGCTCATCGCTCGGCGTTTCGGGCTTTGGTAGTAGCAGCTCAGTTTTAATCGCAATCAAGGTTGATGCCATCAGCAGATAGTCACCGGCCAATTCAAAATGTTCGGTATCCAGCTCACTGATATAAGCCAAATACTGCTCCGTAATTGGCAATATCGGCATTTGGGTCAGATCAACGTTGTTTTTTTTGACCAGATATAATAAAAAATCCAATGGCCCAGCAAACTGCTCTAACCAAATGGCAAACGCTTGCGGCGGCACATATAAATCTTCTGGTAGATGCTGCACTGGCGTCTGATAAATACGCAGCGCCATATCATTAACAACTAAATGTTCGTGTTGGCCATCATGCTCGCCATTGCTATCTATAAGTTCAGAGTTTTGATACGCGCCTACAAGAGAAGCGGCTTTTGTTAAAGCCGCTGGTTGATTTGTTAGCTCAGTCTGCACGCTTAGCATCCGCTTTGATTACGATAAGTTAAAGCAGTCAAAGACTTACTTAAGCTTAGCAAGTGGACGAATACCAATCGCACGGCGTGCTTTATCTAGTTGCTTACGACTATGGCGTCGGGCTTTGTCTGCGCCCATTTGTAAGATTTCTTCCAGCTCTTTTGGATTGGCCATAAGCTCTTCATAACGCGCGCGGAATGGAGCAATCTCGCTATTGATTTTGTCAAACAGGGCTTGCTTGGCATCACCCCAGCCAATACCTGCGGCATACTGCGCCCGCATATCGGCAATCTCGGTAGGCGTCGCAAAAGCTTTATAAATCTCGAAAATAGCTGAATCATCAGGGTCTTTTGGCTCAGCCGGTAACTGCGAGTTGGTCACAATTTTCATAATGGCTTTATGCATCTGCTTTTCGGCGCTGACTTGCGGATTAGAATCACCAAATAATGGGATGGTATTGCCATAGCTCTTGCTCATTTTGCGTCCATCAAGCCCCGTCAGTAGTGGGATATCGTCATCTACAACCGCAGATGGGAGCGTAAATAAAGCCTTATAGCGATGGTTAAAGGTGCCTGCAATATCACGTGCCATCTCGACATGCTGAATCTGGTCTCGACCAACAGGCACATGCGTGGCGTTGAACATCAAGATATCGGCTGCCATCAGTACAGGGTAGCCAAATAGACCCATATTGATACCTTGGTCAGGATCGACATCTTCTTTTTGCATATTGATGTCGACTGCCGCTTTATAAGCATGCGCGCGGTTCATCAAACCTTTGGCGCATGAGCAGTTTAAAATCCAGGCAAGCTCTGGTATTTCGGGCACATCTGATTGACGGTAAAAGGTCACACGCTCAGGGTCAAGACCGCAGGCAATCCAAGTCGCTGCAATGGCCTTGGTCGATTCATGAATAATAGCCGGGTCATAACAGCCGATAATGCCATGGTAATCTGCTAAAAAGAAAAACGCTTCGTCGTCACTGTTTTGGATAGACTGAATCGCTGGACGAATCGCGCCAACGTAATTCCCTAAATGTAAAGTACCAGTCGGTTTGATGCCGGTTAGGATACGTTTACTTTCTATTTTAGCTGCGTCTGTAACTGCGTCAGTTTGAGTGCTCATGAAAAATCCGTTATTTTGTTTCTCACGTTATTATTGATATCAGTGAGTTATTGGTGTAAATGAGTTATTAATATAACTGAGTTAATAATATAAATGATATGCAGAATAAAAATATCAGCTGCAAAGTATAGCAAATTTCGTCGCGATGTTATTGCCAAAAAAGGCTACCGATAGATATCAGTACGACCATCAGGGCAGTTTTTAAAGCGGCGATGAAACCACATCCACTGGGTCGGATCGATACGAATCAATCCTTCTAGCACTTCATTAACGCGCGTTGCATCGGCAATCTCGTCATCACTTGGATAATTATCAAGCTCTGGCGTAATGGTTAAATGATAATGCGGACGTTTGCCCTTTGGTAGGCTATCTGGCGTTTGCCGATAGGTATGCAGTGCCATAAGTGCAGGCGGATGCTGTTTGTCGCCCAGTTTGGCCATACGCCGTGAGGCGGTAATAGTCGCTGCTGGCACACCAAAAAATGGTGCCATGACGCCTTGTTTTAATCCGTAATCTTGGTCAGGTGAGTACCAAATCACGTGGCCTGCTTTAATCGACTCAACAAAGCTACGCATGTCTCTACTGGCTATTTGCTTACTTAATATATTGGTGCGGCCATTATAGATAAACCAATCGAGCAAAGCGTTATTCTGCGGACGATACATGCCATCCAAAGGGAAAAACTGCGTACATAGCATACCGCCAAGATCGAGCATCGTATAATGTGCCCCAAGCAAAATCACAGGACGACCTTGGTTTTGGGCATTAACTAAGTGCTGTAAGCCTGAGATAGAAACCGTACGGGTGAAAATGTTGGGACGAAACCAAGCGCATAGCGTTTCAAACACCCCAATACCTTGATTGACAAAAACTTGCTTTGCCATCAGCTCGCGCTCAGCTTCGGGCTTTTCTGGAAAGGCCAATCTTAAGTTAATCAAGGTATCACGTCTGCGTGAGCTTGCAACTTTGTAGATTAAAATACCCAGCTTACGACCTAGCCAAAACTGCCAACGTAATGGCAGATATATCATCGGTAGAAAAACTGCCAAGACTAGCCAGATACCCCAATATTTGGGCAATAAAAACTGCCATTGAAAGGGTTTCTTATCCACTTGCGCCGTTTGCTTATGCGTTTGCGTAATCGTTGGCGTGCCGATAGGGATAGCAGGTGACTTAGCCATTTTGCTATGTTTATTGTTATGCTCACCGGCAGTCGGTGCTGGCATATCGGTTTTTGCGGGCTTACTAGGGTCGTATTGTTCGGGGGCTTTCATAATGAGGACAAGGTAATAAAAGTTATGATTATGATGAGGCAGTGAGCGCGGCTTTGCAAGGTGATTTATGCACAAAACTGGCACAGGTAAAAACCAGCATTCAAAAATCCTCGCTAAAAACTGTCGTTAAAAAAGCATGGCTAAAAATAATCGCTAAAAACCAGCCATAAAAAAACCTTATAAGCTGTGACCAGCTTATAAGGTTTTGCAAATCTATTCTTTTGCTTAATACTGCTATAGCGACTCTGAGATAAAGACGGCAGCAGTAAAAAGCAAAGAGATAGCTTTGATTAACGTTTCGAGAATTGTGGACGTTTACGTGCTTTACGTAGACCCAATTTCTTACGTTCAACTTGACGTGAGTCACGAGTAACAAAACCAGCTGCTTTTAGAGCAGGTTTGTTAGACTCATCAAGCTCAATCAATGCACGCGTGATGCCGTGACGGATTGCGCCAGCTTGACCACTAATACCGCCGCCTTTTACAGTGATGTAAAGGTCATAAGCAGTAGGGGTGTCAAGTAATTCTAAAGGCTGACGAACAACCATGCGCGACGTTTCGCGGCTGAAATACTCATCAAGTGGTTTGCCGTTAACAACGATAGCACCAGTACCTTTAGCTAAAAAGACACGAGCGGTAGAAGTTTTGCGACGACCAGTTCCGTAATTGCGTTCCATAAGTATATCCTTAGATGTCTAGTTCTTTAGGTTGCTGAGCTTCATGTGGATGTTCGGTACCCGCATATAGTTTCAGCTTTTTGATCATCGCGTAGCCAAGAGGACCTTTTGGAAGCATACCCTTAACCGCTTTGTGTAGAACATCTTCAGGCTTATGTGCAATCAGCTTGGTGAAGTTGGTTTCTTTAATACCGCCTGGGTAACCACTGTGACGATAGTACTTTTTATCTTGTGCTTTTTTACCCGTTACCGCGATTTTCTCTGCGTTGATAACAACGATAAAATCACCAGTATCTACGTGAGGCGTATAACAAGTTTTATGTTTGCCACGTAAGCGTGTAGCGATTTGAGTAGCTAGGCGACCAAGGGTTTTGCCGTCAGCATCTACGACATACCAGTCATGGGTCACTTCAGCTGGTTTTGCACTAAGTGTTTTCATGATAAAACCTTAAAATTAGAATTCGTTGAGAGTTTAGCTGGGAACGGGGCTCTCAAAAAACAGACTGCACATTATAAGCAGTAGCGCCTACGCTTGCAAGCTGCATTGGGGTTTATTTTCGCCTTATATACATTAAACTGCAGCGTTGGCCAGTTTTTTAGCGGTTTTAAACATTTGTAAAATTTGTTAATCGTTTTCATTAACCAGACAATTATGACGATGATAGACGATAAAGTCCAGCGACAACTTGTCCAACTTTAGTCTGTTTTAGGCACTCAAAACCTATGATGCCTTGCGTTGTCTCTGCTTGAGGCTCAGAGTTCTCGTTAAGACTGGCTACCAATTGATGCAATTGCAGGGTTAAATCTTTATCGGCTTCTAAATAAATCAGCGTTTCTGTGGAGATTAAGGACTGTTTTATCAATGCCGTTAAAATCGGCTGCCATAAGTCTTGCGCATAAGGCGGGTCGATAAAGACGATATCAAAATGATGAGGAAGGGTTTGGTTTTGGGTCAGTACTTGCTCGGCGGTCCCTTGAACGATTTGATAATTAGCGGTATCGAGGCGTAATTGTTCGGCGCTTTGGCGCAGCATGTTGCTTTGTGCCGGATTTATTTCGATAAAGGTAGTATGCGCCGCGCCGCGTGATAATGCTTCGAAGCCTAAAACACCGCTGCCAGCGCAGCTATCAAGCACTTGGGCGTCATGAATGTCAGCAATTAACCAATTAAATAAGGTCTCACGCAGGCGGTCTGGGGTCGGACGCAAGCCTTCGGCATCGATAAAGCTCACGCTACGGCGCTTAAACTGACCACCGATAATACGTACATCACCAGCAGCACTGTTTTTTGTTTTTGCTTTAAGCGGTTTTTTAGGCTGTCGCGTACTGGATGTTTTATTCATAGCGCTTTCTTATTAACTCTGTTATTAACCATCTTATCAATCGTTTTATTGACTCACGCTATCATCACTCAGAGGTAGCAGCGGTCGTAGTTGTTTCCGTACCTTGCGCTTCTGCTTGCTCTGCGAGCGCCTGTTCTTTATCACGTACCGCATCACGCATGGCTTTCTCAAACGCTTTTTGCCGCTTAATGACTTTTAATTGATCGGCAGTAGGCGGCAAAATAGGGTCGGTGTTACGCTGTAACATCCAGTAATCAAATAAGGCGCGCCCGATAGGAGCCGCAACGGCACTACCGCCGCCGCCGTTTTCGACCAATACCGCAAGGGCGATTTCTGGTGCTTCAACAGGGGCAAAGCCATTAAACCAAGCGTGATCCCAATGGCGTTTATCAAGGGCGGCTTTATTATAGCTTTTACCTTGGGCAATCGATTTCACCTGTGCGGTTCCGGTTTTACCAGCAATGCGATAGCGCGGCGTATAAATACCACGCCCTGTACCTGCTTTGATGGTGTCTTCCATCGCATCGTGCATACGTAACCAGTCGGAAGGTTTACCGTTATATTCGATTTTGCCATCAGGCTTGGTAATCACGTCGACCGCCGCCGCCCCATCGCTGCTTTTTAATAAATGCGGGGTGATATGATAGCCCTTATTGGCGGTCATGGCAGTAGCATTGGCAATCTGTAGCGGCGTGGCCAAGAAATACCCTTGTCCGATGCTAACAGAGATGGTTTCACCCGGTAGCCAGCCCTTGTCATAAGTGTCTTTTTTCCATTTTGGCGAGGGCATAATGCCTGGTTTTTCATTGGGCAGGTCAATACCCGTTTGTTCGCCAAAACCAAAGCGTACCATCCAGTCGTGCAAGCGCTGAATGCCCATCTCATAAGCCAATTTATAATAATAAGTATCGACCGACATCACGATAGATTTTTTCAAATCCACCGTACCATGACCGCCTTTTTTCCAGTCACGAAAACGGTGTGAATCACCAGGCAAGCTAAAGTAACCGGGGTCGTAAATGGTGGTTTCCCAATCACGTAAGCCGTAATGAATACCGCCTAAACCTTCAAAGGGCTTAATCGTTGAGCCGGGCGGATAGGTGCCTTGTAGCGCGCGATTATAAAGCGGTTGATCAAGGTCTTCTCGCAGGTCACCATAATCTCTAAAAGAGATACCGGAGATAAAGGGATTAGGGTCGTAGCTTGGATTACTGACGAACGCCAATACATCGCCGTTTCTTGGGTCGATAGCAACGATGGCGCCGCGGCGACCATCAAGCTGCTGCTGAGCAATGGTCTGTAAGCCATAATCTAAACTTAGAGTGATGTCGTTACCGGCGATTGGCGCCTTGGTATCGAGCTGGCGTATGACATTGCCGTGCGCATCGGTTTCTACGGACTGATAGCCCGGCTGTCCAAGTAAAATATCTTCATAAAAATCTTCAATGCCAATCTTGCCGATAAGGTCGGTGCCGGCATAGCGATCTTTATTGATTTGCTTCGATTCTTTATCGTTAATCCGTCCAACGTAACCAATCACATGGGCAAACAGCTCGTCATAAGGATAAGAGCGCGTGAGTTTGCTTTGAATACTGACGCCACGAAAAAAGGGTTTTCGCTCACTAAACTGTGCCAATTGTGCTTCAGTTAAATCAATCTTGATGGTCACAGGGTCATTTTTGGTTTTGCTTAAGCGAGCCAAGATATCGGTGATATTTTCATCTGTTAAATCAAAGATAGGCGCGAGCAAATTTAGCGTGCGTTCTGGGTCTTCGACTTCATCAGGGCTCAGCATGGCAGTAAATACTGGCTGATTGTCCGCAAGGATAACGCCATTACGATCGTAAATATAACCGCGACTGGGCGGCGCAGAAATCAGCTTAATGCGATTGTTATCGGCTTGGGTGGTGTACTTATCGTGGGCATAGACTTGCAGATAACCATAGCGCGCAATCAAAGCCGTCAAACCCAAAAACATGCACAGCCCAAGGATAATAACGCGGCTGGTAAATATGCGATTAACCTGTTCGGTATCGGGAGTGAGCGGTTTGTTCATATAAAGTCAGTACCCGGACGGTCAGTGAATCGGTCGTTTATGAATTGATAAGTTGATAATGAATAAATCAATAACAGTTAGTATGAGAGAAATAGAGTGCTAGGTTCAGGTATTTAAAGCGAGGTGAGCATAAAGGATAAGCGACACTCTTTCAATAACATAGCCTGATATTTTATCAATAAATCTCGATTGATTTGCTTGAGTATAGCGGCTAACCATTCACGCAAGGCAACCATAAATTATAACAGAACAAATGCATTGACGCAGTACGCCGTTATTTATTTTATAGGGTCGTCATTATAATAAGTATCTTTGTTGTTAGCATGGCTGTTGTCGCCGTTTTTAGTGTTGCTATTTTGGTTCTCTTTTCATCGAATTAGACACTGTAACGGTTGATATGCTGATGGTTCATGCTGCTAGATGATAGTAAAGGTTTTAGGAGTGAGAGTAGCGGGCAAAACGTGTCATCGCTAGTCACAACTTGCCGAGGGTCGATATGTGCTAATGAATAGCAAGTATGCTAAAATCAGGCGATTTATTTTAGCCAGTTAGTGCGTTATTTCTTAGCTATGTGGTTATTAGGGATAGAGCGGCTTTTTGTTAAGCGTTCTTAATCTGCTCAGGATATTTGGTTAACAACGACAATCATTACCTCAAGGATAATTAGAGTCATGGATGCAAATTCATTGTGGCAGACGATAGCGGAACATCCCGAGTTTTTTGCTATGCTGACCATTCCACCGGTGACCGCATTTGTCACTTGGATACATGTGTGGATGGCACTCAAGATGCTATTTTATCCGGTTAAGTTTTGGGGCATTCGGATTCCAAACTTTCCGTTTTTTGGCTTACCGGGGTTAGGTTGGCAAGGTATCGTGCCGCGCAAGGCTGGCAAGATATCGGGCGTTATCGTTGATCAGACGCTCTCAAAGCTCGGTTCGCTCGATGAGTTTTTTCAGGCGATGGAGCCTGCGCAGATGGCAGTGTTTATCACCAATGCGGTTGATGAAAACCTTGAAGTCTTGATTGATGAGATTATGCTTGACCATTCGCCAGCGCTGTGGGGCAATCTTCCTTACGCATTAAAGCGCCGCGTCTATGCCCAAGCGCATCAAGAGTTGCCAAATATTATGCAATCCTTGGTGACAGATTTGACCTATCATGTCGAAGATTTGGTCGATATGCGTAAGATGATTGTCAATAAAATGGAAAGCGACCGTCGCTTGATGGTCAATATGTTCCTCAAAGTCGGGCAAAAAGAGATCGATTTTATTTGGCATATCAGTGCTTTGATTGGCTTGATATTCGGTATTATCCAAATGTTTATATTTTTGGTGGTGCCGCAGCATTGGACCGTACCGTTTTTTGCCGCCATTTGGGGTTTTCTGACCAACTGGATTGCGATTTGGATGGTCTTTAATCCTGTTGAGCCGCATTTTATTCCTTATGTGAAGTTTTTTGCGCTGCAAAGCCGCTTTCCATTTATTAAGCCGCAGCTACCGCGTATCGCTCAATACCGCTTTCAAGGCGGCTTTATGAAGCGCCAAGAGGAAGTCTCTGAGGTTTTTGCTGAGATTGTGGTCAAAGATTTGGTGACACTTGAGAACATCATGAATGAGATGATGTATGGTGACCGCGCCATAGAAACGCGTGAGCTGATGAAATCTCATCTGTATAAGGTGTTAGAATCGCCAGTTATCAGTACCACATTAAGAGTAGGACTGGGTCGCCGTGAGTTTGGGCAATTAAAAAATACCATTATCGACAAATCCATCGTCGCGACTATGGTGCCACTGCGTGACCCTGAGCTCAATGAAAGCCGCGCCAGTAAAATTTTTGGGCTATTTCGTGACCGTATTCGCGCGCTATCACCCGACGAGTTTCAAAACCTATTGCGTCCCGCTTTCCGTGAAGATGAGATGACGCTGATTGTACTGGGTGGCTTGACAGGCTTTTTGGCAGGTTGGCTGCATCTGGTCTTGGTGTTTTTCCCTGCCATGCAGTGATAGATGGTTTTTTATGTTCTTTACACACATCGCATACAGAGTGGATACAGAAACGTGACAAGTTGACGCTAATGTACCATGCTGTAAGCGCTCGAAGCTGCAACGGCTGATGGCGATAAGCGTATAATAATAGCAACCGAAAACACCTACAGTAACGAATACGGGATACTTTCGAATATCCCGCAACACCAATCCCTAAAATAAACAATGACCGTATTAAGGTAAACAAGGTTAGACCGTATGTTAATCACAGAATTGGGTTATTTTGCCTTGCTGGCCGCTTTCGTATTGGCGATTTTGCAGGTGGTACTACCAACTATTGGCGTCATGAATAACCATGTTGCTTGGCAGCGTCTTGCACCAAGCTTAGCATGGGCACAGTTTGCGGCCATGATTGTCTCGTTTGGCACATTGATGGCAGGCTTTTATTTTAATGACTTTAGCTTGGTCTACGTCACTCAGCATTCTAATACCTTGTTGCCTTGGTATTATAAATTGTCCGCGACGTGGGGCGGGCATGAAGGCTCGCTATTGCTTTGGATGACCATCATGGCCACTTGGTGTGCCTTGGTATCGTACTTTAGTCGTGGTTTGCCATTGTCGATGCGCGCACGCGTACTGGTGATATTGGCGGGCGTACAGATGATGATGCTGGCGATGCTAATCTTCACCTCATCACCGTTTGATCGCACCTTGCCAAACTTACCGGTCGATGGCGCGGATTTAAACCCTGTGCTCCAAGATTTCGGTTTGATTATCCATCCACCGATGCTTTATATGGGCTATGTGGGTATGGTTGTGCCGTTTGCCTTTTGTATGGCGGCATTATGGGAAGGGCGCTTGGATGCGGTCTGGACTCGTTGGTCGCGTCCATGGGCGCTGGCTGCTTGGGGCTTTTTGACCATTGGTATCGCACTTGGCTCTTGGTGGGCTTATTACGAGCTTGGCTGGGGCGGTTGGTGGTTCTGGGATCCGGTAGAAAACGCTTCACTGATGCCTTGGCTTGCCGGTTTAGCCTTGCTGCATTCGTTGGCAGTGACTGAGAAGCGCGGTGTCTTTAAAGCATGGACCATTATGCTGGCCATCTTTGCTTTTGCCTTAAGTCTCTTGGGTACTTTCCTTGTACGTTCAGGGGTCATTACCTCGGTGCATTCGTTTGCTGCCGACCCAACGCGTGGTCTGGTCATTTTAGTGATTTTGGGCATTATCGTTGGCGGTGGACTGCTGATGTTTGCCATTCGCGGTTGGCGTTTGACGGTTGAAAGTCAGTACCAGCTGGTATCGCGTGAATCATTTTTAGTGATTAATAACGTTATTATCCTCATTGCAACCTTAGTGGTATTACTTGGGACGCTTTATCCTATTATCGCTGACTCTTTTAATTTGGGTCAGGTTTCTGTAGGCCCTCCATATTTTAATGCGCTATTTGTGCCATTAACTTGGTTGCTGCTAATAGCGATGGGCATGGGTTCCAATATCCGTTGGAAGAAAGACAGTCGTCCGCTATTGGGCGCAGGCATGGTCATTGCGGTCAGCAGTCTGGTATTGGCGGCGATTATTGCTTATTTCGTCAGCCCGTCCGACATGCTTAATATTGGCGTGACGCTAGCGGTGAGCTTTTGGGTCTTATTTTGGATGGTCGTCGACTTTAAAGACAAAACCAAAAATGCCCCGAGTTTCTTTAAAGGTTTAGGTCAATTACGTTTGAGCTATTGGGGTCAACAGACCGCGCATATTGGGGTAATCATAGCCGTCATCGGTGTTGCCTTTACCAGTACCTTGAGTATCGAGCGTGATGTGGCACTGGGCGAAAATGATACCGTGCATGTGCAAGGCTATGACTTTGAAGTTAAAGACTTCCATGAGGTCAGAGGCAGTAACTTTGATGGTATGCAAGCGCAGGTCGAGGTGACCAAAGACGGTCAAAAAGTGACGACCTTGTATCCTGAAAAACGTACCTATGTGATTAGTATGATGCCAATGACCGAGGCGGCGATTGATGCTAGCCTCATGCGTGACGTCTATGTGGCACTCGGCGAGCCTATCGCTGAAGACAGCAATAAGTGGGCGGTACGTATTTATGTTAAGCCACTCATTCGCTGGATATGGCTTGGCGCGATTATCATGGCATTAGGTGGTTTATTAAGTATGCTCGATAGCCGCTATCGTATTAAAAAAACTAAAACATCCGCTCAAATTGCGGCAAATAAAGCCGGCTTTATCACTGAAGCTGAAATAGGGGAGAAATAAGATGAGTCCATCAGATAATTCTTCCCAAAAAACGCCTGACAATAAAGGTGCTGTTAATAATAGACCACCTAAAACCATGAAAAAAAGCCAGATGAAAATATGGTTTTTGATTCCGCTGATTGTCTTTGCTGGTTTTGTGGTCATGCTATATATGCGCTTGGGTCAGCCAACGGATATCGTCACCAACACTGCGCTTGAGCGTCCAGTGCCGACGTTTGAGCTGCCATTATTGTCAGATACCAGTCGTATCATGACCAACGACAATCTGCCGGATCAGCCGTTTTTGATGAACATTTGGGGCTCTTGGTGCCCAACTTGTATTATTGAGCATCCTTTTTTGATGCAATTAGAAGAACGTGGTGTCAATTTGGTTGGGGTGAACTATAAAGATGATATCGGTAATGCCCTAGGATATCTAAATCGCGGCGGCGATCCTTTTTCGATGTCTATTCAGGATTTGTCCGGTCAATTTGCCCTAGACTTAGGGCTGACTGGCGCGCCTGAAACCTTTGTGGTTGATGGTGAAGGTATTATTCGTCAGCATATCGTTGGTGAAATTAATGAGAGCAATTGGCAAAGCCGTATCACGCCTTGCTTGATGCTGCTCAACGAAGCTGATAAGAACAATGTTAGCCCAGACGCTACTCAGGTTAAGGAGATGTGCAAATGACGGCTCTCTACTTAAAAGCTAGACACGTACAAGCAATGCGCTCAAAAGCTATTCCTCCACAAGTAATGCATTTAAAAAACCTCACAATAAAACTAGCAGGCTTACTGCTTGCTTGTCTGCTCAGTTTTGGCATTAGTTTTAGTGCGCATGCAGCGATTGAAGTTTATGACTTCGACTCCGTACAACAAGAAGCTCAGTATCGCGGTCTTATCGAAGAGCTGCGCTGCCCAAAATGCCAAAACCAAAATCTCGCGGGTTCTGATGCGCCGATTGCGCAAGATTTAAAGCAAAAAACCTATGATTTGATTAAAGAAGGTCGTAGTGATACCGAGATACGTGCTTATATGCAAGAGCGTTATGGCGATTTTATTACTTATAAGCCGCCCGTGCGTCCGTCGACATGGATACTATGGTTTTTTCCGCCATTACTATTGATTGTGTTGGTGATTGGCTGGTTTTGGCAAAGCAAACGCAGCCAGCGCGTTGCGCGTGGTCAAAGCGGCGTCACCGTAGATAGCGTTGCGGCGTTATCAGCGGCAGAAAAGGCGGAACTTGATCGTCTGTTATCGCGTAGCAATAAACATAGCAATGACAATAACGAGCATGACATCACCAGTACAGAGGACAAAAAATGACCCTATTTTCTACTTTTGGCTTATTTATTGCCCTAAGCTTACTGATTGCGCTGTTACTGGCGGTCATCGTTATCATGCCATGGTTACGAGCATCACGCTTACGAGACAAGCCGGTTGACAATCAGCTGCTAGATATCAATATTGCGGTATTCCGTGAGCGCCTAGCAGAGCTGCAAACGGATAAAGACGGTGGCACTATCGATGAGGTGCATTACCAAAATCAAAAGCTGGAGCTTGAGCGTCAATTATTGGATGCGCAGCGTACCGTAACGCCGATGGTCGCGCCCGGTATCAAAAGCCGTCTAATTATCATGGTATGGGTGCCAGCATTAGCGGGACTAGCGTACTTTTTAATCAGCGACCGCACGCCGGTGTTTGAATTGTGGGCAGCGGAAGATAAAGTCGCGCAAGTAGCAGATGACTTATTGACCGGTAAAATCGATCAGCCGCCCGCTTGGGCGATTGAAGACGGTACGCAACTGATTAGTGCCATGCAGACCAACGTTTATCGTCATGCTGATGACCCTGATCGCTGGATGCGTCTGTCTGAACTATTCTTATCATTAGAAGCCACCGATTCAGCACTTGAAGCATTGTCGCGCGCTTATCGTTTGTCACCAGACAACGAAGAGATTGCCACGACTTATGCGCAAATCAGCTTTTTTGCCAATAAAGGGCAATTAGATGCTAATAGTCGCCGCGTCTTACAAGACGTACTGGCGAAAAACCCGCAGCATGAAGGCGCTCAAATGCTAATGGCAATGGGCGAGGCACGCGGTAATAACTTTGAGCAAGCACAAGGCTGGATTAAGCGTTTACGCGCCAGTATTGCCGCCAAACCGGGCGACCATAGCCAAGCGCTGGCAAGTCTTGATGAGTTGAGTGCGAATGTAAGCATGCAGCAGCAGCAAGCTTCTGAAGGCATTGACGTGACCGTCTCTATTAGTGACAGTCTGTTGCCATTGGTCAAAGCGGATGATGTGCTGTTTGTTGCTATCCGTGATGTCAAAGGTGGGCCGCCATTTGCCGCCAAGCGTTTACCTATTAGCGTAATTAAGCAGGGTGAGGCAAATATTAGCCTAAGCGACTTAGATGCGATGATGCCAGAGCATACGCTGGCTTCTGCTCGAAGCGATAAAGTTCAGCTTGCCGTCATTGCGCGTATCAGCCATAGCGGTACTGCTACTGCTGAGTCAGGCGACTTATCTGGTAATCCTGTGGTGATTAGCGCCGACCAAAATCAGGTCAATGTGGCTATTAATCAGCAGATTCCTTAATGACTAAATATCAAGATATAAGTGGTTAATAATTGCGCGCTATCGGGCTTCTGATGGCGCGCAATCTTATCCTATGAACAGATAAGTCATCGTAACTTGCCGCATCAAGACTAAAAATACTTGAGCTTTTGAAGGCCACAAGGTAAGGTAAGCTCTGCAACCCACCAATCCCTAAGTTTTATTAGTCCCAAAATCCTATCTTTTAAGGAGAGTCGTATAATGATGCGTATTATTTTGCTAGGTCCACCAGGCGCCGGTAAAGGCACCCAAGCCCAGTTCATTTCTAAAGAATATGATATCCCGCAAATCTCAACGGGCGATATGCTACGTGCCGCAATCAAAGAAGGCAGCGAGCTTGGCAAACAAGCCAAAGACGTAATGAACGCTGGTGGTTTGGTTTCTGATGATCTTATCATTAACCTCGTGCAAGAACGCATCGCTAAGCCTGACTGTGTCAACGGCTGCATTTTAGATGGTTTCCCGCGTACCATTCCACAAGCCCAAGCGCTTGCAGATGCCAACGTGACGATTGACCATGTGATTGAAATCAGCGTGCCTGATGATGAAATCGTTAAGCGTTTATCAGGTCGTCGTCAGCATGCAGGTTCTGGCCGCGTTTATCATATCGACCACAATCCACCTAAGGTCGATGGTATTGACGATGTGACGGGCGAGCCGTTGATTCAGCGTGAAGACGACAAAGAATCTACCATTCGTGACCGTCTAGCGACTTATCATGAGCAGACGTCAACCTTGGTTGGTTTCTATCAAGATAAAGCCAAAGAAGGTGGCGATGCCCCTAAATATGACAAATTTGATGGCACCCAAGGCATTGATGATGTTAAACAGCAAATTTTATCTGCGCTAAAAGGCTAATGCTTTTTTAGAATTGCTGATAGGACTTGTTGATTAACAGTCATATTCAAAACCCTGCTACTTGTAATCACAAGCAGCAGGGTTTTTTTATGGTTAAAATAAACGCTAAAAAACGTCCATAAAAAAAGCCGCTTACTTAGAGAAGTAAACGGCTTTTCGCTACTATTAGTTTAATGTAGCTTAGCTAACGCTTTATGATGCTAAGTGTTACGCGTTACCTTGCGCATCAACTTGTGCTTGCTGTTGGCTTTGTGCGTAAGCTTGGTCAAAGTTCACTGGCGCAAGCAATAACTGCGGGAAGCTACCACGTGTAACGATGTCACTGATGACTTCACGAGCATACGGGAACAACACGTTCGGGCAGTAAGCGCCTAGAATTTGACCGATTTGGTCTTCTGGAATATCTTTTAATAAGAAGATACCCGCTTGATGAACTTCGGCGATAAATGCCGCTTCTTCAGCGTTTTTAGCGTTTACACTGACCGTCAATACCACTTGGTAATGGTCGTCATCCAATTTTTCCGCATTGCTAGATAGATTGATATCAAGCTCAGGGTTCCACTCTTTGGTGAATACGCCCGCGCCTGGGACTTCAAGTGACATGTCTTTTACATAAATGCGTTCTAGTGCCAATTGTGGTTGTGCTTGTTCTTCAGCCATGGTAATTCCTCTAAAAGTTAATCAAATAATGGGCAGATGGTCATTGTCATAAAATATCATTGTAATATAAATCGAGATAGAGTTTTGAGATTTTATCTCGATGTTTTTCAGCAATATAGTTTTTAGCAAGGTGCTTTACCCTTGCCGCCGTCTATTTTTACCTCGATAAAAACAGACCGCAAAACAAGATAGCAAATTAACCTGCCAATAGCTCGTCAAGTTTGCCTTGTTGGTTCATTTGGTTAAGCTCATCAAAACCACCGACAAAGGTATCGCCAATAAAAATCTGTGGCACCGTGCGATAGTTATTGGTTTTTTGCATCAATGCTTGGCGCTCTTCACGGCTTATATCATGCATGCCAATCTCTTCATAATCAACGCCTTTGGTTTTTAGCAATTGCTTGGCGTTTGAGCAGTATGGGCAGATAGGGGTGGTGTAAACTTTCACAGATACAGTCATGGTTAATCCTTGTTTATAAATTTATGCGGCAACAGTTTTATTATAAGTAATATGATAAATAGTGATATAAAAAATCATAGCGTAGAAATTAGCATAATCCGTTACCAATATGTAAATTGCAAATCTATTCGATGCTGCTCAGTATAAAGTGGGGATGGCACTGCTAAATTCAAGCATTATTGGCTGAAAAGCGCTGACGGTAGCATAACTGCCACATAAAAAAAGACACCTCTTTTAAAGGTGTCTTTTAGATTAGCGCTATATATTTCCAAAGCTACATTTTGCTTATACTTACTTAGTCCTGCATAAACCAACGCTGAATCTACTGTCTTATTTATGCAAACTTGGCTTGGCCTTGCCTTTATTCTTTGGCTTAGCATCTTTTACACCAACCAACGGCATGCCAGCGCCTTGCCAGCCGCCGATACCACCTTCTAGGCGATAGACACTGTCTTTACCAATCATCTGAATCGCCGCGCCTGCTTGCACGCCCATATCACAAATGATAATCACTGGTTGCTCAATCGCACGAATTTCCTCAATGCGGTCTTTAAGCTCAGTGAATGGTATGTTGCGGCTGCCTTGGATATAGCCGGTTTCAAATTTCTTTTTGGCACGAATATCGATCAGCTGCGCATTTTGCGAGTTAACCATCATACCCAAGGTATTGGGCGATATTTTTCTGCCACTACGTTTGTTTTCAATAGCAAAAAATAGCACGGCAAGTACGGCTAATATACCAAATAAAAACGGGTGGTTGCCCACAAATTCCAGCGCACGATCCAAACCATACCTCCAAAAAAATAAGTGTTCGGTTAAGCTGAGAAGACAGCCTAACGATATGAACAAGGCGCTATTATACCGATTAGACTAGCCATAGTAAACGTGTGATGAGCAACGTTTACTATGGCAGTGATTAATAAGGTAAGGGCTAATAAGTCACTGATTAATAAAGCAAGCATTAATAAGGCTCTGATTAATAAGGTTTAGTATCTGCCTCTTCTCTTAAGGTAACAAGGTTTTCAACACGGCGCTGCAATACCACGCCATCAGCAACCGCTTGCCATAAGGCGCAGCCTTTGCTGTTGTGAGTATGGCGACAATCGCGGAATTGGCAATCACCTGCCAGCGGTGCAAGCTCAACGAAACCTGAAATGATGTCATCAGGGGTCAAATGCCAAATGCCGTACTCGCGAATACCGGGGGTATCGACAATGCCACCTTGGGTTAAGTCGTCTGGGTTAAATGGCAATAAGCGACTGGTCGTGGTGGTATGCTGACCAAGTTTCGAGTTTTCAGAGATAATATTTACGCTCTGTGCCGATTCAGGTAGTAGGGCATTAATTAAACTGCTTTTACCGACACCAGACTGACCGGCAAAAATAACCAGCTTTTTATCGATGTAACGCTTTAACTCATCTAGCCCTTCTTGCTCATCGCTATCAGCAATATTTTCAGGACAAGCGACCGAGGTGAGGACGCTCTCATAACCAAGTGCCGCATACTGTGCCAGTAGCTCATTGGTATCGACGCCGTTTTCTTGCGCCAGCAGGTCGGATTTATTGAGCACCAAGAGCGGCTTGACACCAGCATGATGACAAACGACCAAATAGCGGTCAATGAGAGTCGGCGCAGCAGCAGGCAACGGCGCAAATACAATCGCTAAAATATCGACATTGGCGGCAACAGGTTTAAGCTTATGGTAGCGATCAGGACGCGAGACGAGTGAGGTACGGGGTTTGACCGACTCGATACGTCCAAAGCCAGTATTAGGATCAGCATTCCAGCGCACTTGGTCGCCAGCGGCTAGCATCGGTAAGTTGGTACGTACATGACAGCGCCAGATATCGCCTAACGTTAATTCCTGCCAAAACGGCTCAGGATCATCGGGCGCAATCTCCGGCTGCACGGGAATTACTGCCGGCAAGCTGGTCACCTGTACTTCTAACTGCTTACCATAATGCGCCATGACCACGCCATCCATCAAACTGTCATCGATGCTATCTTGACTGTCCAGCTGCTGTTTGTCGATGCGACGAATCTGCTGTTTAGTCAGTTTGCGTTGCCGAATTAATGCCATGGGTTTTGAACCTATTAAAAAATATTGCTAAGTGTAGCGTGAAAATTTGCTAACATACAGCCTAAAGCGCCGCTAGCCGATAGTGGTTTTGTAATGTTTTAGTTTTTTTAGACATTATCATTGAGCAAGCGCAAACACATATTATTTGAGCATGACCATTTATAGATGATTTATTTGGTTAACATTGCTCGCAAGTTGTTCCAAAATTTATTGACCATAGGATATTTTATGAGTACCGACGACCATCCCAATAAAATTAAAATCAAAAACCAAGGTAAAAAAGGGTTGGTATGGATTGACCTAGAAATGACCGGGCTTGATACCGTAAACGATGAGATTATCGAGATTGCGACCGTGGTTACAGATGAGGATTTAAACGTCCTTGCTGAAGGACCGGTGTTTGCCATTAAAGTATCAGATCAAGTATTAAATAAAATGGATGACTGGAATACTAAGCAGCATGGTCAATCAGGATTGGTCGACCGTGTGCGTCGTAGTACGGTGACATTGGCAGAAGCGGAGGCGGAAACCATTAAGTTTTTAAATAAATGGGTTGATAGTGGTAAATCGCCGATGTGCGGCAACTCAATCTGCCAAGATCGTCGCTTTATGGCGCGCCAAATGCCCGAGCTTGAGCGCTTTTTCCATTATCGCAACCTTGATGTGTCATCAATTAAAGAGCTTTGCTTCCGCTGGCGTCCTGATATTTTAAGAAATTTTGAAAAAGGCGGCAGTCATTTAGCGTTAGACGATATTCGCGACTCTATTCGTGAGCTAAAACACTATCGTCAGCATTTCTTTAAATTGATGCCTTAGAGTCTAGTGTTAAAGGTTGGTGTCTTAAAAATACTGCTTTAACCATAAGTCCGTACAACCTATCAAGCCGCTAAAAAAGCCTGCAAATGAAACGAATACCAAAATATGGCTCGTTTCTTTGCGGGCTTTTTGTTTAATCAATATTTTATTTAACTGGTCTTGGATTAACTCTCATATAAATCGATTAGCGACTCTCATCACCGCGCTTAATGCTATCTGGACTGGCTTCATAAACAGCATCTAACTCTGCTTCTGTCAGGTATTTTTCTATCGCAGGATATAGCTCGCGTTCTTCAAATCGAATATGGTCGTATAATAAAGTGCCAAGCGCTTTAACCTGCGCGAGTGTGATGTCTTTATTCCCAGATTTTTGTGACGCTTCAACTTCATTTATTATTTTATATAATTGCTTATGTTGTCCGTCAAGGGTGTCGAGTACCGAGGCAACATCAGGATGAGTGGTACGATATGGCTCTAAGGCATGAGCGATTAAGTTATCTTCAATTTGGAAATGATATTGCATATCGTTAATATAGGAGGTGAGATTGTGCCAGTGTTTGGCAATCTCTTCGGATTCATCAGCGCATTCTTTCGCATGGCGCGACAAGTTAAGTCCAAGATGGTGTTGGCGGGATAATGGCTGTAATTGATTGGCGCGTTTCATAATTAAAACCTTATTGTTTCAAGAAATCATGATTGGTTAATTATTTGGAGTGATACGGTATGTTCAACTATCTATTAATTCTGCACCTACTTGGCGCAGCAATATGGACAGGTGGTCATTTAATACTAGCATTAGTGGTGCTGCCTAAAGTACTAACTTCACGTAATTTAGAGGCATTGTTACAATTTGAGGGGCAGTTTGAAAAAATTGGTATGCCAGCTTTGGCTATTCAAATTATTACTGGATTGTGGATGGCATATAGAATGCTACCCGATGTGAGCGCATGGTTTGCTTTTGATAATGACATTAGCGTATTGATTGGTATCAAGCTGATATTATTATTGCTGACGGCTGTCGTCGCTATGCACGCACGTTTTAGGGTAATACCACGCTTATCAGCCAACAATTTGAATGGATTTGCCGTTAATATTATCTTGGTGACGCTACTTTCAGTGGCATTCGTTGTGGTCGGTACGCTGTTCCGTACGGGGTTTTGATAAATGTAGGTGCATATGCGGTAAAAAATACCTAAGCTAAAAATTAGCAAGTGGGCGTAGAACAGCGACAAGTCACTTTTGGATAAGGAGTTGGGTAAAGCAATAGTAGTTAAAGTGCGGTTGGTAACTTTGGATAAAGTGAGGAGTATTGCAGATTAATCACTTATATTATTATATAGACACAAAAAAACCTCAAACAACCTAATGTTTGAGGCGAAACTTGCTTAAACTCGAAAGCTTAAATTCGTTTTAAATATGGCGCAGCGGACGGGACTCGAACCCGCGACCCCCGGCGTGACAGGCCGGTATTCTAACCAACTGAACTACCGCTGCTGAGGTCGTTTTAGTTTATTTAGCCACTTAGCTTACTACTTAAGAGTAACACTATACTAAATAGTGGTGGGTGATGACGGATTCGAACCGCCGACATTCTGCGTGTAAGGCAGACGCTCTACCAACTGAGCTAATCACCCTGAGCGAGGATAAAACGAAGCACTGCTTCGTCCGAGCGCAAGAGAATTTACATTTTCGTAAATTCTAGGAAACTACGCATCCAAACTAGATATTACTGAAATCCTTTAAATAGGATTTCCTGAAAGTTTTAACATTCAAAGTTGTCACCCTTTGAATAACTCTCAACAGAAGAGAACTAACTAAAGCCTCGCTCTGTGGGTGTGTATTATATACATTTACACATGGCTGTCAAATATTATTTCAAGTATTTTTAAAATTGTGGTTGTTAACCTTTATTAACGGTCAAATGAAGGCATAAATAAAGTGATTGTCAGACGATACAGTTAGCTATTGCGTGCTTGCTAAAAGCTACTATACTGATAATGCTTTTGGCATCTCGTTAACAAGGCGTTTACTTAAAAGGCGTCTACTTAATAAGCCAGCTGGTTAATAAATAGGTAAATAGTTTGAGTGATATACGGTCATGGAGGCGAGCATAGATAATTTTAATATAGAAGCGCTTTCTATTGAAGACTACTTTACCACATGGTCGGTAGGCGACTTTGCTGGATTGGGTCTGATATTGCACGTGATTCTCATGATAGTCATGACGCTGCGTATTGTCTCGGTGCAGCGCAATATCGGGGTGTCGATTGCTTGGGTTGCCGTGCTTTATACTTTGCCTTTGGTTGGCTTTATCGCTTATATACTCCTAGGTGAGCCAATGATTGGGCGGCGTTATCGTGAGCGTATGAATCAGGCGCGGCTACTGATGAATGATATGGCTAAGCGTGAGCAGCTGGTATTTGATGAAGGACAAGAGCTGCTGCCTGATAATTACCGCGGTGTCAGTAAAATAGGCACGCGTTGGACAGGGTTTGGGGTATTTCCTGACCATCAAATGCAGTTGTTGACCACGCCGAGTGCTATCTTTGGGCGCTTGATTGAAGACATTAATGCCGCCCAGCGCATTATCCTGATGGAGTTTTATATTATTTATCCAAAAGGTCAGATACTCGATGTCATGGAAGCGCTAATGGCAGCGGCGCAGCGCGGTGTAGAGTGTCATATTTTGGCAGACAGTGTAGGGAGTTTTAGCTTTTTTAATAGCAAACAGCATCGGATGTTAGAAGAGGCTGGGGTTTTTGTACACCAGTCGCTACCGGTGGGATTATTTAAAACTTTGTTTAAGCGCTCCGATTTGCGTAATCATCGCAAGATTATCGTCATTGACGAACATATAGGCTATATCGGTAGCTTTAACTTGGTTGACCCGAAGTTTTTTAAACAAAATAAAAATGTTGGACAATGGATTGATGTAGCGATACGTAGTTTCAGTCAAGAGCCGATGAATATTGCCACAGCGATGGCCAAAGTAGTGGTCACCGATATCGGGGCGGAAAATAAAGACAACCTAGACGCACTCAATCACCGCGTGAATACCTATACCCGTAAGCTTTATGTCATGCACCCGACCATTAACGATATCAACAGCCGCGTCAAAGTTTTAGACGAGCTTGTTGATTCTGATGAGCCGCCAGAGATTGGCTCGACATCGATTTTGATACCGCGCATGCCAGTGGTAGAAGATGTGCTAGCGCAGCTGATACCTTCGGCGCCGCAAGTAACGGCACATGTGATTTATAATACGTTGGTGACGGTGATTCATCGTGCCAATAAACGTATTCGTATTACCACGCCGTATTTTGTCCCCGATGAAGCTTTATCAGGGGCGCTGACTACCGCCGCCAAACGCGGGGTCGAGGTGACGATTATTGTGCCCGAAAAAGTGGATTCGTTTTTGGTGCAGCATGCTTCCCAAGCGTATTATCAAGAATTACTCGAAGCAGGGGTGACCATCGCTTTATTTAAAGGCGGGCTGCTGCATGCTAAAACGGTGGTTATTGACGATGATTATTGTCTGTTTGGCACGGTAAATATCGATATGCGCAGCTTTTATTTAAATATGGAAGTTAGCTTAGCGATTTATACGCCAGAAATGGTCGCGCAAGTTGCTGACTGTCAAGAAGTCTACTTACAAAGCTGTCATTTTTTAGGCTTAGAAGAGTGGCAAGAGCGCCACGGGGCAGAGCGCTTATTTGATAATGTGGTGCGCTTATTTAGTCCTTTATTGTAGCGCTTTCGCTTTTAAGTTAAGGTAAACTACTTATTTTTATTATCACCTCACTTATACAATTACTTATATGATTGTTTTTTGAAATCTTAGTTTTTAAAAGCACTCAATTTTTAAAGGATAGGCTTGCCTTATGTCTGCATCGCCCTTAACGCCCCTTGATTATATTGCAGCAGGCTATTGGCAAGATTTCTTAGCTGGCCGTCCCGTCGCCGGCGGCATGGCTTATGAAGCTGAATTGCATCACTGCAGACTCAATGAATCGCTGGCAAGTTTACAGCGCGTAGATACTTTGCTGTCGCAGATACGCCGCGACATGATGAAGTTTGGCACGTGGAATGAGGCAACGCTATTAACAGATGAGCGCTATCGTAATTTTATGGTGTTTTTAGCGTTTTATGCAGGGCGCGTATTGGCACAGCAATGGCAGTATACGCCGCATTGGTTCGGTGAGTTTGAGCTACGTAAGCGTTATCCGGCTCTGCCGCTGCTGACCGATGATTTTTATCAGCATATGGCGGTGGTTTATCGTAATGATGTTGAGGATACTGATAAGCCTAATGCGACTGACTCACTATTTTTTGCCTTAGAGCCGATAGGGCTGCGGCTGTTTGGTCATATTGATCGGCCGTTTCAATCGGTGCAAGGTAGTCAAGTGGCAAGCGGCCTATACCAAGCAGTGAGTGCAAGACTGCCAAACGCCATTGATAGCCATCATGCATTACCTATAGCTACCGAGCATGCTACTAAAGAAGTAACTGAAACAATAGTACCTCAACATAGCCGCCAAAGTATTCAGACAAATACTGACGCTGTTAACCATACTTCTTATAATGAGCTTCAAACAACACCTGAAATTGTCCAAACAGATACTCTATTAGCAAAAACTGCTTCATCAACTGCTCCATTAGAAACTGCGTCAGTAGCATCTTCACAAGCAGCGTTAAAAGAAATAGAGATAAAACCAACAATAAAACCCGCGCCAACCCCAGAGCTTTTTAGCCAATTGCTCATAGAGCTTGATGAAATAGAAGTACCACAAATCGCTGGCAAGACAGAATACGAGCAAGCTCGTAAAGTTTTAGATCAATTTGAGCAGCATATTGCTAAGCAAGATAAACCGCGCGCGCAAGTTGCCTTTTCACAGCAGCATTTGGCAGCAAAGCAGCAAGCCCTAGCAAAATTGCAAGATGCTGCTCATGCGGGTAATAGCGCTGCGATGCTACGTTTGGCGATGTATGAGCTACTTGGTGAAGAGGTAAATGCTGATAAAGTGGCTGGTATGGAAGCAGGGGTTGAATGGGTGAAGCAAGCGGCGAGCAAAGATGACAGCCGTGCCCAGCGTCTATTAAGTAAGCTGTACTATCAAGGATTTGGCGTGCCGCAAGATATGACTAATGGAAAATACTGGCTTGAGCAAGCGGCCAAAAATGGTCATCCAGAAGCGGCCAGTTTGATGAGCCAGTGGCAGCAAGCACAAACGTTAATCAGCACACAAAAACAAGAGCAGCATAGCCTCAAACGTTATCAGCTATTGTTTGCGGTAATCATTGTTATTGCTATATTAATATTCATTATTGTCTAGCTGTTTATGTCAAATTCTGGTTTTTAAATTTTTGTTTCTAATAGCGAGTGCTTTAAAACTATTGTTTAGCATTAAATTCAGGTAGAATTGGCGCGTTTTTTATTGGCATTTTTTATTGTCATTTTATAACGTCACCTCCTATCGTCCGATCCATTACTAATCTGGGCTTCTTCATGCCATCTTCTGATAATTCCTTACCGTCTTTTGATAAGTCGACTCAGCCAAGCCGAGCCGTTTATAAGCCACCTGTTTACTATCAGGTGACGATTGGTTTGCTAAAACCGCTATATCGTATGCAAGTATGGCGTCGCTCGCATAAGCGTGATAATTATCAGCAAGAAGTCGAGCAGCGTTTTGGTAAGCGCTATCCTGCGCCGCCCGTGCCTGATACAAATATTAAATCTAATGCGAATGCCAACGAAAATGGCAATTATAAAGATAGCAATGGCAAAAAAGTCATTTGGTGCCATGCCGTATCTTTGGGTGAGACCAATACCGTCGCGCCCTTGCTTGATGCGCTATTAGCAAAAGGCTATCAGATATGGTTGACCAATACCACGCAGACGGGGTTTGCGCGCGGTGCCAGTCGCTTTGCCGATGATATTGCTCAAGGTCGTCTGAGTCATAGCTATGTTCCTGTTGATAGTCCTGCGGTGATTGAAAAATTTTTAGCACATGTGCAACCGGTTGCGGCAATGTTTGTAGAAACGGAGCTTTGGGCGAATATCTTGACCAAGTTGTCCGAGCATCATATCCCAAGTATTTTGGTCAATGGTCGGCTGTCGGCTGCTTCTTTTAAAAGTTATCAAAAAATTGGCGCGGTCAGTGCCAGTATGATGAAAAACCTAAGTTTGATTATTGCGCAGGATAATGAATCGGCAAAACGCTTTCGGCAATTGGGCGCTCATAGTGCGCAAATCCGCGTGGCAGGCTCGCTAAAATGGGTGATTAATACCCCGAAGCTGAATGATGATAATGGTGCCAAAGAAGCTGAAATAGCAAATGATGGCGCAGACTTGGATTTAGATTTAGGCGTCACAGGTCGCCCGATTTGGGTAGCAGCAAGTACCCATAGCGGTGAAGAAAAGACAGTATTATCATGGCAGCAGCAAATCATCTCTCATCCTCTATTAGCGGATACGTTGTTAATTATCGTTCCAAGGCATCCTGAGCGCTTCGATGAAGTGGCAGAACTGATTGAAAAGTCAGGCTTAACGATGACGCGTCGTAGTGATGAGGATGCAATCAGTCCAAATACCCAAGTTTATCTCGCTGATAGTATGGGTGAGTTGATGAAATGGTATGCGCTTGCAGATGTGGCATTGGTGGGTGGCTCATTGGTCGATATTGGCGGGCATAATCCCGTTGAGCCGGCAAGTGTGGCGACGCCGGTATTGATGGGCAGTTATACCCAATCTTGCCAAAGCGTGGTTGATAAGCTCGCTAGCGTCGGGGCGTTATATCAACCAAACAATGCGTTCTATAGCGCTATTGGTACTGATGAGCAGCTATCTCAGCAGCAGAAAATTGCGAGCAATTCGCCATCTAGCGATGATGACAGTTTGCTTTATCAGCAGCTACAGTTTTGGCTCAGTCATGTGGAATTGGCAAAGCAAGCAGGGCAAGCGGGTGCAGAAATGACTGAGCAGCAGCAAGCGGTCTTACATCGGCAGTTATCGATGATTGAAGATGTGATTCAGCAATACGCAAAACCACCTTTCAACCCAGAACTGAATCCAGACGTGAATCAAGAGCGGATATAAGTGACGCTATGAACTGTATATTACTACCAGAGACCAGCTTTCAAAATGGCTCTGCCTACATCAATGATTTAACGCAAATTACCCATGTGAATAAAGTACTAACTGCCAAAGTAGGCGATGCGTTAAAAATTGGCCAATTGGGTGGCAAGCTTGGCAGCGCTATCATCAAAGATATTACGCCTGACAGTATTCAGCTAAGTCATATACAGCTGACCATCAATCCGCCACCGAAGCTCAATCTTATGGTGGTACTGGCATTACCACGACCAAAAGTGTTACGCCGCCTAATCATGGATATGACGGCGCTTGGCGTTAACGATATTATTCTTATCAATAGCTACCGTACGCAAAAAAGCTATTGGCAAAGTCCAATGCTGGCTCGCCTTGACGAGTTTGTGTTAGAAGGTCTGCAACAAGGCGTGGACACAATTGCGCCGCGCATTAGCCTACAAAAACGCTTTAAACCCTTTGTCGAAGATGAGCTTGCAAGCTTAATGACCAATCGCGCTATCGTTGCTCATCCTTATAGCGCGCTGTCATTTGCGCAATATGTCCAGCAACTACTGGCAAAACCTAAGGCAGCTCATGAATCGGTCTTACCAAGTATGGTATTTATCGGTGCAGAAGGCGGCTGGATTGATTATGAGATTGAGTTGCTTGCTGAGCAAGGATGTACGCCAGTTAATATCGGGCCGCGCATCTTACGTACCGAAGCGGCGGTCAATGTTATTTTGGGACAATGGCTGCTAGAAGGTCGAGATTAAGCTCAGGCAGATACATAAATCATTGATATCCTATTAAAATTAGACCAGTTTATCGGCACAGCAGGGCCAGATAAATGTATTGATAATTAATCTCATTTCTATTAGTATAATGTGTCTTAGATATTAAGGTTTTATTAATCCCGCTGTTTAATCATTTTCTAATGATTTTAATGTCGTCTTATCTCACTTATCCGTAGCACCATTATGGGGAATGCCATGTCATTAACTGCTATCAGTGCAAATCTATCTTCTACTAAGCTTACTTTACCCATTGCTGTATTTGGCATGATGTTGGGTCTTGCGGGCTGTAGTAACTCATCGACGCCAGAAGAAAATGTAGATGCTGACACTACAACCACTGCTGAACAATCTGGCACTGAGCAAGAAGGGGCGAAAAATGATGACGCAACGGCCGCTGGTGGGCAAACGGTTACTATTTACTCATCACGTAATGAGCAGTTGATTAAACCGTTATTGGATAAATATACCGAAAAAACAGGCGTTAAAATTGAGCTGGTCACCGATAAAACCGGCCCATTGATGGCGCGCCTGCAAGCGGAAGGTAAAAACACGCCTGCGGATATGTTATTAACCGTTGACGCGGGTAACTTATGGCAAGCAGCAGAGCAGGGCTTACTACAACCTGTGTCTTCTACTATCTTAGAAACCAATGTTCCTGCTAAATACCGTGACCCAAAAGGTCAGTGGACAGGTCTGTCTTTGCGCGCGCGTACAATTTTTTATGATCCAAGCAAAGTTAGTGCTGACCAACTATCTACTTATGCAGATTTGGCCGATCCAAAATGGAAAGGCAAACTTTGTCTGCGTTCATCAAAAGCTGTTTATAACCAATCATTGGTTGCAAGCATGATGGAAAATCTAGGCGAAGAAAAAACAGAAGAAATTATTCGTGGTTGGGTAGCTAACTTAGCAACGGACGTCTTTAGTGATGATACCAGTATGTTAGAGGCAATTGCCGCTGGTCAGTGTGAAGTGGGTATTGCTAACAGCTATTACTATGGTCGCCTGCTTGATGAAAAACCAAATTTCCCTGTAAAAATATTTTGGGCGAACCAAGGTACGACTGGTACTCATGTCAACATCTCTGGCGCTGGGGTTATCGCTAACTCAGACAATCCAGATGGTGCGCTTAAATTGATGGAGTGGTTATCTTCTGATGAGGCGCAAGGTCTTTATGCCAGTTCTGATAAAGAGTATCCTGTAAAAGTAGGTATCGATGAGTCAGAGCTACTCAGATCTTGGGGTCCGTTTAAACAAGATAGTATCAGCGTACAGAAGTTTGGTGAGCTACAAACCCAAGCCATTCAAATGATGGATAAAGCGGGTTATAAATAACAGACTGTCAGTCGCTAAGCGGTTGGTTTTTAGCTATTAGGTGCTTATTAATTCAGCATCTAATAGCGTCATTATGCGTATGACATGGTAATAATTTATGATAACAATGCCAGAAGCGTCTGCTAAGCAAGACAATACTGTCAATGAAGCCAGTAATGACAATAATAGCCCGTCTATTAGTCACGACCATGTCGTCCGAAAACGTATCCTCTCAAAATCAGTCTTAGGACTGATTTCGTTGTTTATGCTAGTACCGATTTTAATCGTACTATTATCGTGGACGCAGCCGGTCGCTGATATTTGGACGCACATGCGTCAATATGTATTGCCGCAAGTGTTAAAAAATACTGTCATTCTATTGCTGATGGTGACGGTGATTTCCGGCGTTATCGGGACAGCACTTGCGTGGGTGACCAGTATGTACCGCTTCCCTGGACAGCGGTTTTTTGCGTGGGCGCTGATGTTGCCATTAGCGATGCCCGCTTATGTCTTAGCATTTGTCACCGTTGGTATCGTTGATTTTAGCGGACCGCTGCAAACGGCTTTAAGAGAGTCAGGCTTTACCACCGCTATCCCATCGGTGCGTAATGTTTGGGGTGCAGGTTTAGTATTGTCGTTGGCATTTTATCCTTATGTTTATTTGCTGGCGCGCCAAGCGTTTTTATCGCAAGGTAGGCGAGCGATTGAAGCGGGGCAAATGCTCGGCTTAAGTCGTAGCAAGGTGTTTTTTCGGCTGGCGTTACCACAAGCGCTACCGTGGGTCATTGGTGGTTTGCTACTTGCCAGTATGGAGACGCTTGCAGATTTTGGCGCAGTATCAGTCTTTAATGTCGATACTTTTACGACGGCGATTTATAAAGCATGGTTTGGCTTTTTTAGTTTAACCACTGCTGCGCAGCTGGCAGCGTTATTAATCGGCGTGGTCTTTATCGTCGTCTTGTTTGAGCAGTATTGGCAAGCAAAGCGTGGCAATACCATCACTCAGGGTAGTAGTAAGCGCTTTGAGGCCAGTAAGCCTGCTAAGTGGGGCATGGCGCTACTTTGTACGCTGGTATTTTTAGTGGCGTTTTTGATTCCGTTTTTACAGCTGCTTTATTGGACCGCAGAAAATTTCCAGCAAGATTTTGATGCGCGTTATATTGATTTTGTCACCAATAGCCTTATGATTGCGAGTATGACCACGATATTTATCGCCTTTTTGGCGATTATCATTGCGTGGGTCAAACGTCAATATCCAGATAAATCCACCAAGCTGATGACTACCTTAGCCAATTTGGGTTATGTGGTGCCGGGTACGGTGTTGGCCGTTGGGATATTTATTCCGATTGCGTGGCTTGATAATCAGCTGATAGCTTTTGGTATTACTTCAACGCAGTTTTTTTCTGGTAGCGTGATTGTGATGCTGCTAGCCTTATCGACGCGCTTTATGACGGTGAGCTTTCAGCCGGTAGACCGGCAGCTACAGCGCTTGACCGTCAATCAAGAAGCGGCAGCTAAGTTACTTAGCGATAGCCCGTATCAGCGCTGGCGGCAAGTGATGTTGCCCGTATTGAGTCCGGGGGTATTAACGGGTTTGTTGATGGGCTTTGTCGAAGTCATGAAAGAGATGCCGATTACCTTGATGACGCGGCGACAAGGTTGGGATACGCTGGCAGTACGGGTGTTTGAGATGACCAGCGAAGGCATGTGGGGACGCGCCGCATTGCCCAGTTTGTTGATTGTACTGGTTGGCCTGATTCCTGTTTGGGTATTGCTGCGCCAAAGTGATAAACAAGGTTAAGTTAAATGCGTTGTATTAAAAAGCTATAATTAAAGAGTCATAATTAAAAAGCAACATTAAGAAATAACTATATTAAAAAGAGCAATATTAAAAACCGCGTCAATGATGGGTTTTATTCACTAATAGCTTACTGGTACCGTCTATGTATACTGACTTGATGAACGATTCAACCAATCCAGCAGCGTCTAAATCCTTAAAGCCTGAATCCTTAAAGATAGGCGGTAAGCCAAGACCGGAGCATGTGAAAAAACCACCCGTCACCCTATTAACCAAAGCTCAGGTAGCACAGCTGCAAGCGGATAAAAGCTTGCTTCACAGCTCATCGACACAAGATACTTTAAATCAAAGCGTATCAGATCAAAGCGTATCAGATCAGACTGCCTTAAATAAAGAAACAGCAGGACAAATTCACTTGCAAGATAACCCTGTTTTTAATTCCTCTAAAAAGAACACTAGCATTGATGATGCTTATTTTAGCGTTCAAGATTTAATCGTTGGTTATGACGATACGATTATCGTTAATGGCTTATCGCTAGATTTGCAGCAAGGTGAAATCGGCTGCTTTTTAGGCTATAGCGGCTGCGGTAAAACCACGGCCCTAAGGGCGATTGCAGGCTTAGAACAAAGCCGTGGCGGCAAGATTCGCTTAAGCAATCAGCGTTTAACGGAACAAACCGCACGTACTACCTTTGCGGTCGCGCCAGCCAAGCGCGGCATGGGCATGGTGTTTCAGGATTATGCCTTATTCGGGCATTTAAGCGTGGCAAAAAATATCGCTTTTGGCCTAAACAAATGGTCGGCTGCTGACAAAAAAGCCCGCGTTAAAGAGATGCTAGCGCTGGTAGAGTTGTCGGAACATGCGGATAAACGTCCTAGTGAGCTATCGGGTGGACAGCAACAGCGTGTAGCATTAGCCCGCGCATTGGCACCAAAGCCCAAGCTTTTGCTACTTGATGAACCATTTTCTAACTTGGATGTGGTGCTACGTGAGTCACTGGCGATGAACGTCCGTGATATCCTTAAACGTACCAATACCACCGCTATTTTGGTCACTCACGATCAAAACGAAGCCTTTGCGTTAGCCGATAAAGTCGGGGTCATGGATAAAGGTAAGTTGGTCCAATGGGCGACGCCAAGTGAGCTATATCATGAGCCGGTCAGTCCCTTTGTTGCTGAGTTTGTCGGCGAAGGCGCAATGATAGACGGCATCATCAAAGAAGGTCATGTTGAAACCGCGCTTGGTGATATTTATCGCCGTATGGAAGTCTATGATGAATCGGGGCAGCCGCAGTATTGCGAGTACGACTATCCAAATGGTACGCCGATTAAGGTGCTGGTACGTCCTGATGATATCGTGCATGACGATGAAAGCACGCAAACGGCTTTAGTCGTCGGACGTGTATTTCGCGGAGCAAACTATCTTTATCGCTTACAGCTTGCCGATGGTCAAACCGTACTGTCGTTAGTTGCCAGTCATCATAACCATGAGATTGGTTCACAAATTGGCATCTTACCTATCCTAGAGCACGTAGTGGTGTTTGATGAAAAAGACATCAATGCCACCACATGGTCAGAGTATGATAGATCAGAGCGCGTGGAAGACGTCAGGTAGTTGTCAATTTTAAGCTTGGCGCTGCTCTTGAAGTTTAGCAAGAACTTTAAGCTTGGCGCGTTGCCAGTATATGCAAATAGCGCCCAAGCCATTTATACGGCTCGAGTTGCGAGTAGCGCAGCTCCATGCGTATAACAGCTTCAGGGTCATTGTGACCACCACGTTTAAGCGGCGCATAATCATGAAATACCCGCAAGCCACTGGCAAGTATGGTTTGATACTCATGCGCATTTAGCCAAGAGTCGACTTCTTCTTTAGCGACCGGATGGTTGGGCGTGAGGCTTTTTTTATTGTCTGCTTTATACTCTGTATTATCCAATAAGTTAAAATTACCCATAATAAGATTGCGATAATCAAAACTTGCCGGATTATAAAAACACAGCGAGAGCGCGCCATGTTCAGTTAAGTGCTTATCAAAAAAATCCATCACCGCAGCAGGCTCTGCCAACCATTCAAGCAGCGCATGACACATAATCAAATCAAACTTTTCCGTGTTACTCGCGAGCTTTTCTTCAAGCTCTTGATATGGACAAATATACCACCTAATATCCAAATGCTTTTCGACGCATTCAGCGTTTGCTTGCGCTTTCTCCAGCATATTGGCTGAAATATCATTGATAACCAGCGTATGCCCTTGAGTGGCAAGCTCAATCGCAATTTGCGCCAGCCCAGCGCCCACATCCAAAATACGTAACGGTCGCCCAAGTGTCTGGCTCATCTGCGTGCAATAGGCAACAATATCACGGCGCAATACTGCCAGACGAATGTCGCCCTTTAAGCCGCCGTAAACCTTTTTTTCAAAGTGGTCAGCAATCGCATCAAAGCTGCGATCCGTACGTGTATCGGGTTGGTCAATGGACGGTGTGTTTGTTTGATTGCTTGGCTGGTCAGTTGATTGGCTGCTTTCGTGATTCATAACGGGCTCTGTTTTATCTAAAGTATTTGAAATGGTTTTTCATCACTTTTTTATTGGATTTTAATAGGGTTTTAGCGTATAAATAGTAGGATTGCAGCCATAATTTTTATTAAATTATTTCAATAAAACTGCATTTATCCCTTGCCAAGGAGTTTAGGCAATTTTTTGCATTATTACTGCTAAGGATAGCAATCATGGTCTTATCCAATACCTCTATTATAAACAAACCCATCATGACGCGCGGTATATTATCGCTAGCGATTGCCAGTAGCTTATTACTTGCTGGTTGTAACGATGACGATAATGAAAGAGTTGTTTCTGATACCACAACTGTCAAAACTATCGGCTCATTCACTGCCACTCAAGTAAATACTCAGTTTGGCCTCAATACTACTGCCACCCCAACCGCTAAATGTGATATTAAAATTGAGAAAGTAAGCTATCGAACAGTAGGCGCAGCAGGCGAGCGTACTAATGCGACCGCTGCGCTGATGCTGCCAAGTGGAGACAGCGCCGACTGTCAAGGTGATCGCCCGGTATTATTATACGCGCATGGCACGACAACGGATAAAGGCTATGATTTTGCCCAAGTAGGTAATATTAAAAACCCTGCGGTAGGGGAAGCCAACTTAATTGCTGCAAACTTTGCCGCCCAAGGTTATATCGTCGTCGCTCCCAATTATGCCGGTTACGATGAGTCTAATCTTGATTACCATCCATACCTTGTGGCTGATCAACAAGCCACTGATATGGTCGACGCTCTAGATAGCGCGCGCAGCATTATCGAACGCAAAAAACGCGCCAATGATGCCAATTACAGTAAAATTGATGACTCGGGTAAGCTGTTTTTGAGTGGCTATTCGCAAGGTGGGCACGTCGCTATGGCGACCGCACGTAAGCTAGAGCAACAAGGTAAACCTATTACTGCCATGGCACCAGCATCAGGCCCTTACGCTTTAGCAGCGTTTGGTGATTTTATATTTGCAGGTAATGTCAATCTTGGCGCAACTCGTTTTGCACCTCTATTAGCGATAGGATTACAGAAAAAATATCCTAATATTTATAGCAGTCGATCAGAGATATTCAGTGCTGATTATGCTAATACTCAATTTCCAAGTTTACTAAGTTTTGAAGAGTTAGTCGCAGCTGGACAACTTCCTGGATTTGCCTTGTTTGAAGCCAAACCTACTAGTGACCCTTTACTAAATCAATTACCCGATAGTGAACTGCCTTTTGCCTTTTTAGGATTCGCTGCTGAAAAATATTTGATAAAAACTGATTTTCGAGCTATGTACATGGCAGATGCGCTACAAAACCCTGATAGTCTAACGCCGACAACACCGACGGGAATGCCCGCTGCCAATCCAAAAAGTAATATTCGTAAAGCATTAAAAGATAATGATCTTCGTGGTTATAAACCTAAGGTGCCAACATTATTATGCGGCGGTCATCGTGATCCAACCGTGTACTACGATTTAAATACAGGGTCAATGTTAGCTATTTTAAAGCAATATAACGATAATAACTCAGCAGCTAATCTAAATATAACGGTATTAGATGTTGATAATAGCGATGAAGCAAATAGAGGAGTGCCTACTATTGTACCTTTGAGTCAGTCGGCTCTAGCTAATCCATGGTTGCAGAACAGTACTATTCCTAATATCCAAACTCGCTTTAACGCTAGTGTTACCGATGCTGGCAATAGTTTTTTATCTAGCTATCACGGTGGTCTAGTGGCTACTTCTTGTACTGAGGCTACTCGTGAATTCTTTGAGCAAAATTTTAACCAATCGTAAGATTGTTTAAGTTTGAGTCTAATATTCATACTAATAAAAAAAACTGCATCTCTCGGATGCAGTTTTTTTATGAAACAGCCTTTAAAAACGGCAAAGACAATGCTCTGTTGCTAAAGTCGTTTTTATCCTTATTGCTAAAGGCAAAACTCAACGCTAATGAGCTGTTTTGCTTGATTTTAATAGCATCGAGAACCCCCTAAATAGACAAAAATGTGCTAAAATAGCTTCTTTAATTAAACATTACTTTTAACAAAAACCGTATCGCCATTTTCCTATGGTTTTGCCCGTTTGATGGTGCTTTTTCGTGTTGATATAGCAATCATAGTTGTGTGTTTGTGCAGCTATATTTTTATATCAGCGTAAGCACTTTTTTAGGCGCGCAACCCTTAGAGAAAGTATGTGAGTGAAGGAGTGTATATGAGCGACTCGATCAGTCCTATTGCCATCGTGGATGAATTAAAGCAGTCCTATTTGGATTATGCGATGAGCGTGATCGTCTCGCGCGCGCTGCCTGATGTGCGTGATGGGTTCAAACCGGTACACCGCCGCGTGATGTACGCGATGCATGTGCTGTCTAACGATTATAATAAAGCTTATAAGAAGTCGGCGCGTGTGGTCGGTGACGTCATCGGTAAATATCACCCGCATGGCGATAGTGCTGTTTATGATGCGATTGTACGTATGGCGCAGGACTTTAGCTTGCGTTACCCGATGGTTGACGGCCAAGGTAACTTTGGCTCTATTGATGATGATCCACCGGCAGCGATGCGTTATACCGAAGTCCGTATGACCAAGCTGACCCATCAAATGCTTGCTGACTTGGACAAAGACACCGTCGACTGGGAAGACAACTACGATGGCTCTGAGCGTATGCCAAGTGTGTTGCCTGCGCGTATTCCAAACTTATTGGTCAACGGTGCAACCGGTATTGCAGTTGGTATGGCGACCAATATGGCGCCGCACAATCTAACTGAGGTGATTAATGCGTGTTTGGCTTATGCCGAAAATCCGCAAATATCTGCCGAAGAGTTGATGTCGCATATTTCAGGTCCTGACTTTCCAACGGGCGGTATTATTTATGGTCGCGCGGGTATCTTAGACGCTTATCGCACCGGTAAAGGTCGCCTGCACGTACGTGGTCGTTATATCATCGAACCGATGAGCGACACCGGTGTCAACCGTGACCGTGAGCGCATTGTCTTTACCGAAGTACCTTACCAAACCAATAAAGCCAAACTGATTGAGCGTATTGCTGAATTGGTACGTGATAAGAAAATCGAAGGTATTACCGAGATTCGTGATGAGTCTGATAAAGACGGCATGCGTATTGCCATTGATTTGCGCCGCGGTGAAACGGCGGAAGTGATTGTTAACAATTTGTTCCTGCAGACACCGCTTGAATCTAGCTTTAGTATCAATATGGTGGCGCTAGATAACGGTCAGCCAAAGCTATTGACGTTACGTCAGCTGATTGCAGCATTTGTACGCCATCGCCAAGAAGTGGTGACGCGACGTACCATATATGAGCTGAATAAAGCACGCGTTCGTGGTCATTTGTTAGAAGGTTTAACGGTTGCACTAGCAAACATTGACGAGATTATTGCGACGATTAAAGCATCGGCTAACCGTGGTTTGGCTCGTGAAAATTTACTGACTAATACGTGGGGCTCAGGTAGCGTGGTGGCGATGCTAACCGCTGCAGGTAGCCAGTCGGTACGTCCTGACTTTATCGAAGGCGAAGATCCAAAAGCGCCGTTTGGTCTGATTGAAGGTGAAGAGCGCTATCGTTTATCACTTGAGCAGGTCAATGCTATTTTGGACATGCAGCTGCATCGTCTAACCGGTCTTGAGCAAGACAAATTGACCGAAGAATACCAAGATTTGCTGCGTGAAATTGCAAATTTAGAGTCTATCCTTGGCGATTTTGATAAGCTAATGACCATTATCTCAAACGAGATGATTGAGATTCGTGAAAACTTTGGTGATGAGCGTCGTACCGATATTATCGATTCACGTATGGACTTTAACCGTGAAGACCTTATCCCAGAACAAACTGTGGTCATGACGGTTTCTCGTACGGGTTATGCAAAAACGCAGCCGATTGATGATTATGTGGCGCAAAAACGTGGCGGTAAAGGCAAATCTGCGACCGCGATGAAAGAAGACGATGTGATTGATCACTTAGTTGTGACCTCAACACATGCCACCGTACTATGCTTCACTGATAGTGGTCGTGTCTTTAGTCTACGTGGTTTTGAAGTACCGATTGCCAGTCGCGGTGCGCGTGGTCGTCCATTGGTGAATTTAATTGGATTAAATCCGGATGAAACGGTCACCACGATACTGCCTATTCCAAAAATAGTAGAAGAGTTATCTAGCAAAGGTGAGACATCAGTAGATGGCGATGACAGCTTATCAGAAGATGATGATTTAGACGATAGCACGCAAGCGGAGCCACCTTTTGTCTTCTTTGCAACGGCCAATGGTACCGTGAAGCGTGTCGAGCTAAAACAGTTTGCCAATATTCGCTCGAACGGCTTGATTGCGGTTGGTTTGGAAGAAGGCGATAAATTGGTGAGCGCTCGTATCACCAATGGTAGCCAAGAAGTGATGCTATTTGCTTCAAGTGGTAAAGCAATTCGTTTTGATGAAAATGATGCGCGTGCAATGGGTCGTACGGCTAAAGGCGTTCGTGGTATGCGTCTGGCGGCTGATGAGTTTATTAAATCATTGGTGGTTATCGAAGATGATGTGCGCGAAATTCTGATTGCTTGTGAAAATGGCTTTGGTAAACGTACCTTTATCGATGAGTTCAATACGCAAAATCGTGGTGGTGGCGGTGTGATTGCTATCAAAACCAGTGAGCGTAATGGTGCACTCGTTCGTGCTACCAAGGTTGATTCTACAGACGATATTATCTTAATCTCTGACAAAGGTACATTAGTGCGTACCCCAGTTGAGCATGTAGCAAGCTCTGGTCGTAATACGCAAGGTGTAACGCTGATTCGTCTATCAAAAGACGAGAAGCTGGTTGCTATGGCGCGTGTTGAGCACGAAGAAAGCGACGACGAGCTAGTCGATGCTATGAGAGAAGATGGAACGTTTGCAGTAGAGGGTCAAGAGCAAATCGATATTGATGCCGAAACTGGCAACAGCGCGACGACCGATATCAATGACGTTATTGATGGTGCAAATGACGACTTAGTAGACAACGAAACATCGAATGATGCAGCAGATAAAAACACAGACGATGACGAGTAACTATCTCAGTTGTTAGCTTTTTAGTTTAGTTAGCAATACTGCTCTAGAAAAAGCCTCTGACGATATCGTTGGAGGCTTTTTTTTGAGTGCTGTTTATTCTCAAAGTTTGTTTTAAGCTTTTAACCTATACATCTTAGCTTTTATAGTTAAAATCTCTGCACACGACAAAAAAAACAAAAAAGTCTGTTAAAGCAAAGGCATAATAGTAATTTTCAAGACGAATCAGACCATGCCAAACTTTAACAGACTTAGTGAAACTTTAACCCAAAACCTGAGTATGAACAAGGCAAGAATCACATGTTTGAGCCTAATGATAATAGCCCTGATTACTGCTCAAAGCAGTAATCTTAAAAAAAATAGCAAGACACCTCCCTAAGGGTGGCAAGACCGACAGTCACTATCGCAGACTACAGCGATTTTTTGCCGAAGCCAGGATAGACTACGATCAACTGGCTTTAATGATATATCGACTATTTGGGCTAGGCAAAGTCACCTTAACCATTGACCGCACCAACTGGAAATGGGGTAAAAGTAACCTCAACATCTTTATGCTAGGGGTGGTATATAAAGGGATAGCCATCCCCTTATACTGGCAAATGCTAGATAAGCGAGGTAATACAAACCATCTTGAACGCTGTGAACTTATTGAGCGGTTTATCAAACAATTTGGCAAAGATAACCTTGAGATGATAGTAGCAGACAGAGAGTTTGTTGGCGAAAAATGGTTTAACTGGCTCACCAATAATCACATACCCTTTGCCATACGGATTAAGAAGAACAGTAAAGTTAGGAATCATCATGGCAAGCTGGTACAGATTAAAGAGTTATTGCGCCATGTTAGCCATCAAGAAACATATCGACATGGGCGAATACTGACTGTCGATGGTTGTTTGGTTCGAGTATTTGCCAAGCGTGATAAAGACTACGGTTTAGTGATTGTCGCAACCAATCAACTAGAAACAGTGGATGCGATGACAAGCTATGGCAAGCGTTGGGAAATTGAGACTTTATTTGCTTGTCTAAAGGGGCGTGGCTTTAATCTTGAAGATACCCACTTAACCCATCTTGATCGGGTCAGTAAATTAGTCGCAGTGAACGCCTTAGCATTTTGTTGGGCTTATCATGTCGGTATTTATAAAGACAAAGATAAGCCGTTAAAACGCAAGTTGAAGTCAAACGCTCGACCTCAAGCCAGTTTGTTTGCGCTTGGCCTGGATATATTGATTGAAGGCCTTCGCTTGGTGTTTTTTAATAATGATAAGACTGTATTTCGACAGTTAGTTAGCTTTTTAACCCCTAAACCTATGAAAATCGGGTGGGGATGATTTTTTTTGTCGTGTGCAGAGAGTTAAAATACATTAAAACGCTACGGCACTGCTGGTATAAGTTTTTCTTGCTTGCTGTGCCTACGCAGCAGAGGCTGCAAAAAACTTATACCAGCAATACGTGAAATATTGATATTACATTTGACTGATTATGATTACTAACCTTTATAAACTTATTATAAATAATACCCATTAAGCGCTATTTTAAGGCCGTTGTTATGCTTACGACCAATCAAACTTTTCAGGGAACATTAGCCGCAATATCATCCAGTTTTTTGTTTTCATTGATGTTCTTGTTTGGGCTATTTATGTTGCCCTTAACGGGTACACAAGTAGCGTCATGGCGGGTGCTGATGATGCTATTGAGCTTGCTAATATTGGTCAGTTTTACTAAGCAATGGCAACACGTTTTTGATTATCTAAAAACTTTAAAAACCCCGAAAGAATGGCTGATATTTATATTACCTACGCCGATATTGGGCGGGCAGATTTGGCTGTTTATGTGGGGGCCGGTCAATGGTTTCGGTCTTGATGTCACCTTGGGTTATTTTTTATTGCCGCTGGTGATGATAATACTGGGGCGCTTTTTTTATCGTGAGCATATGAGCGCGCTACAGTGGACCGCAGCATTATTCGCAGCATTGGGAATTGGCTATGATATCTTTCAATATGGAACGGTATCATGGGTGACATTATTTGTCTGCTTGGGTTATCCGCCTTATTATCTACTGCGGCGTAAGCTTGCCGTACCGCCGATTACCGGTTTGCTGTCAGATTTGACCTTGCTGACGCCGGTGGTGCTCATCATGCTGTATAGCAGCGGCGGCTTTAGCGTGGCGGCACAAAACATAAAGTTTTGGTATTTATTGCCGCTGCTCGGTGCTTTTAGTGCGCTTGCCATGTCACTGACCATGGTTGCGAGTAGTAAGCTGCCAGTGTCATTATTTGGTGCCCTAAGTTATGTAGAACCGATGCTGCTGTTTGTTTTATCCATTACCGTTTTAAACCAAAGCCTCGATGAAGGCGGCTCGTTATTTATGTACGGCATGATTACTTTGGCGTTATTTATCATGATTGCTGATAGTGTGATGGGTTATCTTCGTCGTCGCCGTGATAATCATTTGCATGGCTACCGCGAGCCACAAGTGGGCGGCTTTCCGCCGCGCCGCCGTTTGATAAATCGCCGTATCGATGGGGTGTTAGCCGCCCATCGTTTCCGTAAGATGCGTCGTTATCAAAAAAAGATGGATAGAATACAGCGTAAAATCGAGCAGCTAGATACTAAGTAAATAGAGCGATGGATATGCGTTAAGGGTGCAGCTTAAATAAACCAAACATCAAAATGAATAGACGGGTTAAGTCAATGTATTGCTTATCTATTATGACTTTGACATAATGTAAAGCTTGATATAAGCACTTAGTATTTACAGCGTTTATCTCAACATTATACGATTGATTTATCAGCAAAAGATTCTATAGATAAAAAGCTTATAGACAGAAGGCCTCCGACGTTCGCGTCTGAGGCTTTTGTTTTTTTTCAAAATTGCCAAGGACGTGCGCTTATCTCTAAAGGCTGTTGTTATGTTCCCCACCAATCAGACGTCGCAAGGCACCATCGTTGCAGTGGCAGCAAATTTTCTTTATGCATTGTTATTTTTATTTGGTCTACTGATGCAGCCATTATCGGGGACGCAAGTTGCTTCTTGGCGCGTGCTGATGATGCTACTCAGCTTGGTGCTACTGGTCAGTGTCCTTAAGCAATGGCAGCATATTTTTGATTACCTCAAAACCTTAAAGACGGCAAAAGAGTGGTTTTTATTTATCATACCCACACCGATTTTGGGCGCGCAAATCTGGATATTTATGTGGGCACCCGTCAATGATTTGGGTCTAGAGGTGACATTGGGGTATTTCTTATACCCAATGATTATGATTATCGTGGGGCGCTTTTTTTATAATGAAGACATGACGCTGCTACAGTGGGTGGCTACCATCTGTGCTGCGCTCGGTATTGCCTATGATGTCTGGCAATATGGCGCTATTTCTTGGGCAACTTTATTTGTCTGTTTGGGTTATCCGCCTTATTATCTTCTGCGTCGTAAACTTGCCGTGCCGCCGATTACGGGGCTTATTTCGGATTTGGTTTTATTAACACCGGTGGTTATCATCGCCTTATATATGAGCGGTGGTTTTAAGCTTGCGATAGCGACGGATAAATTTTGGTATTTGTTGCCGCTACTGGGTATCATCAGTACAGCGGCGATGGCACTGACTATGGTCGCTAGTCAAAAGCTGCCCGTCTCGCTATTTGGCACTTTATGCTACCTTGAGCCGATATTCCTATTTATATTTTCCATCACGATTTTGCACCAAAGCATCGATGAGGGTGGCTCATTATTTATGTACGGTATGATTTTTATCGCGCTGCTGATTATGATTGCCGATAGTGCGCATGGTTATGTGACTCGTAAGCGTGACGACCGCTTGCAGGGGTATAACGAGCCTCAGGTCGGCAGTTTCCCGCCGCGCCGCCGCCTAAAAAATCGCCGTATTAAAGGCGTACTGACCGCACATCGTTTCCGTAAGATTAGAAAATATCAGCAAAAAATAGACAAGATGACGCGCAAAATTGAAGAATTACATGCTAAATAACACTGACAGCTTAAGGGCGATAAGTTTGACTTGCTAGGCATGGTTTTGTAGCCGTGCTCTACACAGTTTCTGTGTTAAAGGCTGGTTAATTGCGCTATTATCGACAGCAGTGCTGCCACGCTGAAAACAATGCCTAATCATGCCTAATCATGCCTAATCAATCATGTCTAATCCTGCTCAAAAGGCTTAGCAATGTTAGCAATGGAATGCGGGCGCTACCTATCATTATTATTGCTTATTCACACTATAACTAGGATGGTTTATGTTACACCTTCATCATTTAGCAAACTCACGCTCGTTTCGTATTATCTGGCTATTAGAAGAGCTTAAGGTTGATTATAAACTGACTTGCTATGCGCGCAATAAAGCCTATCGCGCGCCTGATAGTTTAAAACAAATACATCCGCTCGGTCATGCGCCGATGTTAGAAGTAAACGAGCGTGTGCTCATTGAGTCAGGATTCATCATTGAGTATTTGCTTAAGCATTATGATAGCGAGAAGCAATTTAAGCCTGCGGATAACAACGAAGCGGCGTGGGAAGCGTATACCTTTTGGCTGCATTTTGCCGAAGCGTCAGTGATGCCGCCATTGGTCATGCGTTTGGTCTTTACCAAAGTGGTTGAACAGTCGCCGATGCTTATCAAGCCTGTGAGCAAAAGCATTCGCAATCAAGTCGAAAAAAGCATGATTAGCAAAAGCTTAGATATCATATTGACCATGATGGAGCAGCATCTGCAAGACAATCATTGGTTTGCCGGTAGCGAATTTAGTGCCGCTGATATCCAAATGCATCTTGCAGTCGTCGGTGCTAATGCTGGTGGCGGTTTAGATAGCAGTAAATATGCCAATATCTTAAACTGGCTGAAACGCTGTGAAGAGCGCGATGCCTTTAAGCGTGCCGAAGAAAAGGGCGGTCGTTTGCAGTTTTAAACGAGGCGTATTTAATCGTTAATCAATGACTAATTTAATATGATAATAAAAGGTTTTGTTTATTTATAGACAAAACCTTTTTTAGGATAAAAAATGACAGACTTAAATAAATCAAATCACAAGAATACCGATGTTGATGTTGATACTAATATTGATACTGGCATTGCTTCTAAACAAGCGCCGAATAGTACCAATGGTAGTGTGCATAGCCAGCAAGTATCTATAAAAGCATGGTCACAAAAACTGCTGGTAGTGATTTTATGTGTTGCTAGCTTTTATGGTGGCTGGAAATCTTATGAGTCCAATATGGTCAATGAATGTACGGCCAATGGCGGGCAAATGATTGAAGGTCAAAGAACCATGCTATGCCAGTCGTTATAGCAAGTAAGTATTTAGATAAAAGAGGGCGTCTATGCTAAAGCTTACCTTTTTGGGTACTTCCGCAGGGGTACCAACCAAACAGCGTAATGTCACAGCGCTGGCTATTGAGTGCCTCAATCCTTATAGCTCAGGGGCAAACCAACAGCAAAAGAAAAAATCGCGTCCTTGGGTTTTAATTGATTGCGGTGAAGGCACCCAGCAGCAGCTCTTACATACCAAGCTATCTCTACATCAGCTCGAAGCCATTTGTATTACCCATGTGCATGGCGATCATTGTTATGGTCTGCCAGGATTGCTGGCGAGTACGGCAATGTCAGGTCGTACTGCAGCGCTAACGCTTATTGCGCCAAAAGCGATAGCGACGCTGCTTGAAGCCATTACGGTAACGACTGAGCTATACTTTCCGTTTGCCATTAACTTTATGGCGATAGAAGACTTATTGTCTGAGCCAAATGATGAGCATAAAGGTAAAGTAACTGTCAATAAAGTAACTATCAATTTAGACCACCAGCATCAGCTAATTATAGATATTCATCCTTTATCGCATCGTGTCGCCTCTTATGGATTTGCGATGACTGAAACTATCAGCCGTCGCACACTCAATACCGATAAATTAACAGCAGCAGGTATTCCAGCAAGCGCGCTGTGGGGCAGACTGCAACAGGGCGAAGATGTTGTGACCGAAGACGGTCGCAAGCTTTATTCAGTGGACTATGTCGATAATGAGAGTCAGTGTACAAAGGTAGTAGTTGCTGGAGATAACGATACGCCGGAGCGCTTAAGAGAGGCAGTAGCTGGTGCAGATTTACTGGTGCATGAAGCCACTTATACCCATGAGGTGTTAAATAAGATTCAGGCAAAAAATCCAGACTTTGATCCCATGCATAGTAGCGCACAGCTGGTAGGTAGGTTCGCTCAAAACAATGAGGTTAAGAATTTAATCTTGACCCATTTTAGCGCTCGCTATCAAAGCTTTGATAACTCACAGAGTAGTACGCCGAACATGGCGCATATTCGCTTGGATGCCCAAAGTGCTTATGCAGGCAATCTATGGTTAGCAGCAGATTTTGACCAATATATGGTGAATGGCTCAGCTGATCTGGTAGACGAAGAAGAGGGTAGCCGCGCGCAGTATCTAGGCTCTGCACGCGATTATAAACAATAAATCTAAATAACTTTTAAGACTGATTGTCCTCAGCTGCCAAGCGTGTCTGTCCTATCCAGTAGCGGCTAAATTGATATGCCACTCGTCCTGAACGTCCACCGCGCTCTGATGCCCAGCGTAATGCCGCTGCTCTGATATTATCAGGTAGCGTCTTATTTTCTTCTTCATTATGATTACTTTCTTTAACGTCATTCGTATTATCTAGATTGCGATTTGGCGAAAGCGATAAATAATGGCGCACGATGTGTAAGTAAGTGTTTTGATCCATGGGATGGAAGGACAACCAAAGTCCAAATCGATCAGACAGCGATACCGTCTCGTCAATAGTTTCATAAGGATTGACCTCATCGGTTTGACCATTATAAATATTGACATTGTCTTTCATCAGTTGTGGCAACAGATGACGGCGGTTACTGGTGGCATAGACCAATAGCTTGTCTTGCTCTGAGTCCAGCGAGCCGTCCAACACACTTTTTAACGTCCGATAACTCTCATCTTGACCGTTAAACGCCAAATCATCACAGTACACCACATAGTGGCAACCACAATCCGCTGGCAGCGCATTAATGGCGGCGCGTATCTTATCAAGCACCCGCAGGTCATCACGGGCAATTTCAATAATACGCAGTCCTTCGCTATGATAAGCTTGTAGCAATGCTCGAATCAGCGATGACTTGCCAGCGCCGCGTGTGCCTGTCATCAAGACGTGATTGGCAGGATAGCCTTTAAGAAACTGCCGTGTGTTCTGTACCAGTTTTGCCTTTTGCGTATCGATACCATGCAAGTCATCTAAACTTAAAAACAAGTTAACAGCCAGCGGCTCTAGATGACCCTGATGACCGCCAACCCAGCGATAGGCTAGCTGGGCAGGATTAATCTCGATAGTTGGCGTGACCTGCTCTTGCAGATACTGCCCAAGCAAATCCAATAAATGGTCAGGTAGGGCGTAATTTATATGGGTGTTAGTGGATTGGGGCATAATAATTGGTCGCTTATAAAAATTAAAATGTCGTTTGGCATACTAGACGCATAAAGGCCTCACTTTACCATGAAAAATAGTGCCAGTAATCCATCTACAGAAAAAGCGTGTGCAAAGCACGCAAGTATAGAAAGAAGGTCTTCGAAACAAGCACTACAAACGCAAGCACAGAAAACTCTGCCAGTGCTGACCACTTTATTCTCAAGCTTGCATTATCGCAAGATAGCGCATCAGCGAGTCAGTCAGCAAAGTGATAGTGGTGAGGCCAATTACCAAGGGTTAACGCGCAGTCAGCATGCACAATTTGGTCAGGTGATGATTAAATGGCAGCTAAGTGCTGACAGCAATAAGAAATCGGCTGATTTAGTTTATGAGGCTGACGTTTTAAAATCTATAAATATATCAATCAGTGAAAACAGTCTGCCTGCTATCGCTCCACCAATACTAGCCCACGATACCGTCACGATACAAATACTAAAACCGTCTTCGCAGCTGATTGTATTGGTCACACCTTATTATCCAAATGGCAGCTTGGCATCTCAGCTTAATTCTCAAAATCACTCGCGATTAACGGACATACAAAAGCATCATTTTATTGTGCAGTCTGCTCTTCTCGTCGCCAAGCTACATAACATTGGCTGGCTACATAATGATATTAAGCCTAGTAATATTTTGCTAGATGGTTTCATGCCAAATCATGCGGATAATAGCAGTATCACACCTGATTTATTATTAACTGACTTTGCTTTGGCAGAAGCAATTAATGACGATATTGCTCAAAACAGTGATAAAAATAGTACGGGAGATAGTGCTGGTACGCCAGCCTATCTTGCCCCTGAACGCTGGCAAGGACAGGGCGCAACGCTGCAAAGTGATATTTACGCGTTTGGGATACTGCTGTATGAAATATTAACGGGCGAGCGACCGTTTAAGATTGATAATCCGAGTGGTGAGCCGTTAAGAGAATGGGCAATTCAACATTGCCAACAGCCAATTCCAACATTGCCGTTAGAGTATAGTCGCTATCAAAGTATCATTGATAAAGCGTTGGCGAAGCGGGTAGAGAGAAGGTATCAAAGTATGGAAGAGATTGTGGTGGATTTGGAAAGATTATAATCATGAATACTAAATTCTAGACACAAAAAAACCTGCTAAAAAGCAGGCTTTAATATTTGGTCTAAGATGTACTATCCGAAAATGGTGGGGCTGGAGAGACTCGAACTCTCACACCTTGCGGCGCCAGAACCTAAATCTGGTGCGTCTACCAATTCCGCCACAGCCCCATTTTCGTTACTCTATCATCAAAGGCAGTTAAATTCAAATGCCATCGAGATAGTTAACTGATTCGGTAGTGCGTCTCAGTGGTTGGCTATTATATAGAGTTTGAATCGTTTGGCAACCCCTATTTGCGATTATTTTTTAATTATTTAGCAATTATTTTCGATGTATTTCATAAAATACTGATATTTATAGGAATTTTTTATAATAATTTCTGGTTTTAATTTCAATTGTCTTGCCTATCTGATGCTGTAATCTCTAATTGCTGTAATTTGCGCGTCAAAGTATTGCGTCCCCAACCGAGTAAGTTGGCGGCTGCTATCTTTTTACCACCGCTATGGTTTAGAGCAGCCTTTAGCAATACACGTTCAAACTCTGGCGTTGCGGTTTGCAAGATATCAGTTTCGCCAGTTTGCAGAGACTGCTCAGCCCATATGGCAAGTGCCTGCTGCCAACTCTGGTTTTCATTAGTTCGGCTGACTTGATTGTTTTGAACGTTTTTATTGTCTTGATTGTTTTGCTTGTCTTGATGAGGACTATACGCGCCATCACTGTGTTGCTGATTTTGAGTCGCTTCTATTGAGGACTGGTTGTGATTTAGAGGCGAGGGAATCTTTTCAAGTAGCTCTGGTGGTAAATCCTCGACCATGACCGTATCGCCCGTTGCCATCACCGTCAACCAAAGGCAGACATTCTCAAGTTGACGGACATTGCCACGCCACTCAAAAGATTGCATCACCTGTAGCGCCGTGGGGTGGAGTTGTTTCTCCGTGCTATTCATCTGTTTAGCGGCGCGCAGCATAAAATAGGTGGCTAATGCTGGAATGTCTTCAGGTCGCGTCCGTAATGGCGGTAATGGCAGGCGAATGACATTGAGGCGATAAAATAAATCCTCACGGAATTTACCTTGTTTGACGAGCGCTTCTAAGTTTTGGTGGGTGGCGGCAATGATGCGTACGTCTACTTTGACCGGCTGTTGTCCGCCCACGCGAAAAAACTCACCATTGGCCAATACTCGTAGCAAACGCGTCTGGGTGCTATACGGCATGTCACCAATTTCATCTAAGAATAGCGTTCCGCCATCAGCTTGCTCAAAACGACCTTGGCGCGTCGTCGTTGCGCCAGTAAACGCGCCTTTTTCGTGACCGAATAATTCAGACTCAATCAAATCATGCGGGATAGCAGCCATATTAAGGGCAATAAAAGGTTGCTGCGCTCGCGGAGAGTGCTCATGTAGAGCGCTAGCAACCAACTCTTTACCCGTACCTGATTCTCCTGTAATCAAAACGGTAATAGGTGAGTGTGCTAAGCGCCCAATAGCGCGAAATACCGTTTGCATGGCTTGTGATTGACCTATGATGCCGCTCGGATTGTTATTCGTTTGAGGTTTGGGTTTTTCCTGAGCTTTATTTTCAGCAGCTTTAGGGGATTTTCTAGCTGATTTGGCTACATTTGGTTTGCTCGCAGGCTGTTCTTTGGTATCGGTACTTACATTCGTATTAGACTCGATTGAATGATTTGATACGACTAGATTCGGTTGGTAATTAATGGCTTTATAAATCGTGGCGACCGCGTCATCTAAATCAAAGGGCTTGGGCAGATATTCAAATGCGCCAGTTTGATAGCTATTGATCGCAGACGTAAGGTCGGAATGTGCCGTCATAATGACAATCGGCAGCTTAGGAAAGTGCTGATGCACCCAATCACTAAACGATAGACCATCCATCATAGGCATACGAATATCGGTCAATATCACATCTGGTAGTTGGTCGGCTGCTTCGTGCTGTTGCAAGACATCATTAAGGCGGGTCCACGCGGCTTGTGCTTGGGTAAAGCTGATAACGCTGAGACCGGCATCCTCAAAAGTATCTGCCAATACCAAGCGTAGCGCTGCATCATCATCGATAAGCCACAACGTCGCGGGAGTGGTATCAGGATTGTTGTTGACGGTGACCATTGGGATTTTCTCATTGCTCGTAAGGTGTTGAGTGTCATTATACTGAGTCATGTGTTTTGCCTAATAAGCAGTGAGAGGATGGAGGTGGCAGCATTAACTTGCAGCGATTGGCTGCTGAAAAGGTAGGTAAAGGGTAAAGCGGGTCTGACTGTTATTGTCATTATAGATGGGATTATAATTCGGATTATCCCTTTGTGATGCATTTGAGCTGACATCAATCATACCATGATGGCGGCTGATGATATCTTGCACGATAGATAAGCCAAGCCCAGTACCGGCGGCGCGGCTGGTCACCATCGGGAAAAATATCTGACCAATCAGCGCATCATCTATCCCTGAGCCGTTATCGGTAATGGTGATTTGTAAGACCTGTTTATGCTGCTGGCTACCGATGGTGTGTTGAAAAGCAACCCGCGTTTGAATATGCAGTTTTGGTTGATAGCTGCTAGCACCGTCAAGATAACTCAGCACAATATCTGACGCCAAGTTATTGGATGCGGCTGGCACGTTTTGTTGCAGCGTTTGCTTAAACTCAGTCATCGATTCGCAAGCATTGTTAATAAGGTTTAAAAACACTTGGATTAATTGATCTTTATCCGCGCATAACTCAGGTAATGACAAATCATAATCACGCTGTAGCGTCATTTCTGGATATTGGTTAACTATTAAGGCCAAAACATGCTCTAGCGGCTCATGGATATTTAGCATTTGCCAGCTTGGTAGCTGATTAGAGCCAAGGAGCTGTCCAATCAACTGGGTCAAACGGTCGGTCTCTGAGATAATGATATCGGTATAATTGCGCAGTTTTGCCGCATTGCTTTGCAGGGTATTGTTATGATTTAAATCGGTGTTTTCATTGCTGATAACAGCGGTAGCTTCCCTTTCAAAAGCAGACATATCGCTAAATTTGTTAAATTGCCGCTGTAATAATTGCGCCGCACCGCGAATACCTGCCAATGGATTTTTGATTTCATGGGCGACCGAACGCAGCATATGACGGGCAACGCTATATTGCTGCTGTTGGCGTTGTTCTTCTGAAATACGACTCTGCCGATCTTTGCCCCACATCTCAATAATAAAATAAGGCTGCTGCTCGTAGATGACGGGCGTCACGCTATAATCTACTGATAGTGTGAGTCCGCCATTGAGTTGGGTGTGGATGAGGTGGTCATGATCGATAAAGGGTTGTTGATATTTCTTTGCTTGAAAAAAGCGCTCCGTCAAAGAGTAAGTTTTATCTTCTCGATTATTATTAATAAGACGGTCTTTTAACCTTAACTCATCGGGTGCAAGCAGCGTCAGTATGGATTGATTAAGCAGGCGTCCACTACTGATGGCCAGTAACTGCTCAGCTTGGGCATTTAGCCAAGTGATAGACAATTCATCATTGATCCATAAGATAGCTGTAAATAAATGCTGCGATATAAATGCCAAATCTGGCGTTGGTTTTGCGGTGATCAAATCAGCTGTCATGAGTGCTGCCTAGAGTAAAGAGATGCTCGATATAATATTTAACCATAAATCAACACTATAGAGCGGCAAAACTGGCGGTTTTTGCAAAAAAAACGTACAATGCGCACAGCCATTTTTCTCTAGCAAGGTCAGCCATGCCCAATATTTCTACCGAGTCCGTTAATACGACTATAGCCCCTTCACAGCCAGCTTCTACATCTTCAGCTTCTATGCCAAAAGACACTGCCACTATTTTTAATCCTGCTAAGCCGACGGCAACGCCCGCGCAAAGCTCGACGGACAGTGTTCAACCTTACCACCATAAAGCCAATCACAATCAAAACCGTAGCATTGAGCAAAGTAGCGATGTGGTTTCAGCTACATCAGCGAAAGCGACAGCAGCGACTATGAATGCGCCAGTGAACGCCGCGCCAAAGATTGGCTTTGTGTCCTTAGGTTGCCCAAAAGCCTTGGTCGATAGTGAGCGCATTATCACAGAACTCAGCCGTGATGGTTATCAAGTGGCCAGTGATTATGAAGGCGCAGACTTGGTCGTGGTCAATACTTGCGGCTTTATTGAGTCGGCAGTGCAAGAGTCGTTGGACGCTATCGGTGAAGCGATTAGCAAAAACGGTAAAGTTATCGTGACAGGTTGCTTAGGTAAAGAAGCGGAAAAAATCCGTGAAATGCATCCAGCTGTGCTAGCCGTGACCGGTGCGCATGCTTATGATGAAGTGATTACCGCCGTATCGCAGCACGTGCCCAAGCCGAATCGCAGTCAGGATGCAAACTATGATCCAAAAATAGATTTGATTAATGAGGCGGGCATCAAATTAACCCCAAGCCATTATGCGTATTTAAAAATATCGGAAGGCTGTAACCATCGGTGTACCTTTTGCATTATTCCAAGCTTACGTGGCGATTTGGTCTCGCGTCCGATTGATAGCGTGATGAATGAAGCCTTGGCGCTTAAAAACGCTGGCGTGAAAGAGTTGCTTATTATCTCGCAAGATACCTCCGCTTATGGGCTGGACTTAAAATATAGAACCAGCTTTTGGAATGGTATGCCGCTCAAGTCAAAATTTTATGACTTATGCCAAGCATTAAATGACTTGGGTATTTGGGTGCGCTTGCATTATGTTTATCCATATCCGCATGTCGACAAAGTCGTTGAGCTAATGGGCGAGAAGAAACTGCTGCCTTATCTTGATATTCCGTTCCAACATGCCAGCCATCGCATCCTCAAAGCGATGAAGCGTCCAGCGCATAGTGAAAACACCTTGGCGCGTATCAAAGCATGGCGTGAGATTTGCCCTGATATCGTTATTCGTTCAACCTTTGTGGTTGGCTTCCCTGGTGAGACAGAAGAAGATTTCCAATGCCTGCTTGATTGGTTGGTCGAGGCGCGCCTTGATCGCGTTGGTGCTTTTACTTACTCAGAAGTTGAGGGTGCGGTCGCCAATGATTTGCCAAATCATGTGCCTGAAGACGTTAAGCAAGAACGCTATGAGCGTTTGATGACGCTACAACAGGACATCTCAGCACAAAAACTACAAGAGAAAGTCGGTAAAACCTTAATGGTATTGGTCGATGAGATTGATAGTGAAGAGGGCATCGCGATTTGCCGTAGCTACGCTGATGCGCCTGAGATTGATGGTCACGTCTACGTCGATGATATCACGGCGCAAGTCAAAGTCGGACAGTTCCTAACCGTCACGATCGATGACGCGAGCGAGTATGATTTGTTTGCCAGTTACAAAGGCTAGTTAGCTATAAGGCTGATTAGTTACAGTAGCTGATTAGTCACTACAATATACGAGTGAAAATTGCCCAATCGCGGGCAGTTTTTGCTACAATTAGCGCAATTTAGCCTTTTTACCCGTTTGTCATCAATCATGGTGCTTTTTATAGTGCTTCGGGTTATGGCATGTCGGGTAAATCTAACGGCAAACTCTATTGGTGTTTTACCGCTCATTTTAATTATAATTTAATGCTAACAAGGTGACCTCATGTCTGACAAAAACCCGCGTTACTCTCGTATCTTGCTGAAACTCTCTGGTGAAGCCTTAGCCGGTGGTAAAGAGATGGGGATTGATACCGAAGTGCTCGATAAGATGAGCTTGTCTATCGCCCACTTGCGCGGACTTGGGGTACAAGTCGGTATCGTCGTTGGCGGTGGGAACTTATACCGCGGCGCCCAGCTACAAAAAGAAGGCTTGGTCGGTCGCGTCACTGGTGACCAAATGGGTATGCTTGCCACTGTCATGAATGGTTTGGCGATGCGTGATGCGCTTGAGCGTCGTAATATTAAAACGCGTTTGATGTCAGCATTGCCAATCGGCGAAGTCACTGAAAGCTATAGTAGTCGTAATGCCATTCGTTATTTAAAAAACGGCGAAGTCTGTATTTTTGTCGCTGGTACTGGTAACCCTTTCTTTACCACTGATACTGCCGCTTGCTTACGTGGTATTGAAATCGAGGCGGGCTTAATTCTAAAAGCGACCAAGGTTGATGGCGTTTACGATAAAGACCCAAGCTTACATGCTGATGCCAAAAAATATGATGGCTTAACCTTTGATGAAGTGCTCGAGCAAAAACTTGGTGTAATGGACTTAACAGCAATCGCTTTATGCCGTGAGCACAACGTACCACTACAAGTGTTTGATATGACCAAGCCTAACGCATTATTAAACGTTATTATGGGCGAAAATGAAGGCACGCGCGTTTATCATTAAGCTTAAGCGTAGTAGGCTTTATCATTTATATGAGCATGAAATCACTGATGTGGTGAGCAGCAATCTTTGAATGAGATTTATACCTAACAGCTTTATACCTAACAGCAATGAATGATTTATCGAGAGCGATAAATAAGGATACATAATGATTAATGAGATTAAGAAAGACGGCGAAGCACGTATGGCAAAGACGCTAGAGGCGCTTGAAAGCACTTTTAGTAAAGTACGTACTGGCCGCGCCCATCCAGGTATGCTATCTGGTGTGATGGTTAGCTACTACGGCGCAGATACGCCATTGAATCAAGTGGCAAGCGTTAATGTCGAAGATTCGCGCACGCTATTGGTACAGCCATTTGAGCGTACTATGGTACAGGCGATTGATAAAGCCATTCGCGAAGCAGACTTGGGCTTAAACCCGATGACAGCTGACGTGATTCGTGTGCCGATGCCAGCGTTGACCGAAGACACGCGCCGCGATATGCAAAAGCTTGCTCGTAGCGAAGCTGAAAACAGCCGCGTTTCTATCCGTAATATCCGCCGTGATATGATGAATGATATTAAAGAGTTGGCAAAAGAGAAAGAAATCTCAGAAGATGATGAGCGCCGCGCCAGTGATGATATCCAAAAAATCACTGACAAATATATTGAAACGATTGACAGCCGCTTAAGCAAAAAAGAAAGCGACTTGATGGAAGTGTAGGAAAGAAGCGTTGTCTTTTTATTTGGTTATTTAGTTAGTTAAAGACAATGCACTTTCGTCAAAGATAATTCGTTGTCCATATTCTTTCTCTAAATAAACAGCCAATATTGAATAATGATTGGCTGTTTATTGGCGTATTAGAATGACTGTCGTATAAGAAATTAAGCTTTTATTTTGCCATAAGTTTTATATTCAAGCCTTTTCGTCGTTTTTTAATACACTTAGGTTTTTTAGTAGATGTAAGGCAAATAGGCAATAATTTTTTGCAAGACTGTCATTTAGTTCGATTACCATTACTTTATCCAAACCACAAGCAAGTTAGCCTATGTCTACTCCAGATGCTTTATCTCCCGCTCTTCTTCCGCGTCACATCGCTGTCATCATGGATGGCAATAATCGTTACGGTAAAATCAATCATTTAGGCAAAGGTCAGGGGCATATCGCTGGCAAAGATGCGCTAGACCCTATCGTCGAATACTGTGTCAGTACTGGTATTGAAGTCCTAACTGTATTTGCTTTTTCTAGTGAGAATTGGCAACGTCCACCGAGTGAGGTGGCATTGTTGATGCAACTGTTGAGCCTAACCATCAATGAGCAAATGCCACGTATGCTCAAATATCGCATTCGCCTGCGTTTTATTGGTGATCGCAGTCAGCTTAGTGAAGATTTGCAAGTATTGATGGCAGATGCTGAAGCAAAAACAGCTGACTTTGAAGCCATGACTTTAGTCATCGCTATTAGTTATGGCGGTCAGTGGGATATTGCTCATGCCGCCAAACAGTTGGCACAGCAAGTAGAGGCAGGCAAATTGCGCGCGGAAGATATTAATAAAGAGGTGCTTGGTGAATATGTACAATTAGCCGATGCGCCAGCAGTCGATATGTTGATACGCACGGGCGGCGAATACCGTCTGTCGAACTTCTTGTTGTGGCAATCTGCCTATGCTGAATTGTTCTTTACCCAAACACTATGGCCGGACTTTAAAGTAGCAGAGTTGGCCGCGATGATAGCCGAATTCGCCCAACGTCAACGCCGCTTTGGTAAAACGAGCGAACAAGTGGTGATAGAGCAACAAATTCATTAAGACGAGCGCAAGCAATAGCGTCTGTAAAAATGATAGGTTAAGAAGTCCTAGTAATTTGAATTACACTTGTTTGGTCAATGATAAGCTGCTTTAATGAGCGTTAATCATAATTGATGGACTATTATGGTTCACTGTTATAGTTCATGATTATGATGCATTTTGACCAAACATTCTTCGTTATATAAGGCTCGATAAGTATGTGGCAACGAATTAAGACGGCAATTGTTCTCGTTATTATCGTTGGTATTGCAATGTTTGCGAGCCAAACTCCTATTTTATTTGCGCCACTTTTAGCGCTTGGTGTCATTATCGCCGCCCACGAGTGGACGAAGCTGATGCCGAAATGGCAGCAGCCTGCGCTATTTGTGCTCTTGGTTTTAGCACTGACCATCGTCTCGCTGATGTTTAAGGTCACGTGGCTATTTTGGTGGGTGGCGTCATTGGTTATCTGGCTGATGGCACTATCTTGGGTGCGGGTATTTCCGACTCATACCAACTGGTACGGTAAAAAATTGGCATTGATGGGTGCGGTGATATTGACCGCCGCCATTACCGCTATGTTCTACTTATGGCAGCTGTCAGCATGGTGGCTGCTGTATGTGTTCTTACTGGTCTGGTGTGCCGATAGTGGCGCTTACTTTGTTGGGCGTAAGTTTGGTCGCCGTAAGATGGCACCAAATGTTTCCCCCAATAAAAGCATGGAAGGACTGGCAGGCGGTTTAGTCACAGGCTTGCTTGTGGTCATTATCATTAGTGTCTTTAAACTACAATTGACTGGCGTACCATTAGTCACTTTTGTAGCCTTGTCGGCGTTAACAATTTTGGCGTCCGTATTGGGTGATTTGTTTGAGTCGATGCTCAAACGCCGTGCTGATGTCAAAGATTCTGGAACGATTTTACCGGGGCATGGCGGCGTTCTTGACCGCATTGATTCGCTGCTATCTGCCACACCGATATTTGCACTGGGCTTTTGGGCGCTACAGCAGCTAGGTTTAATTGTTGTATAACAATAAGTAGGCTAAAAAAGTAGTCCAAAAGTAAAAAGCTATCAGGCTAAAAATATAAAAAGAGGTAGATCTTACATGTTTGGTAGCGACTAAGCTGCCTCGTATTAGGTTCTATACCTTATATTTATTGTCTTTATTTCTCATTTAATTTCACCGTATTATAGGCACAGATGGTTATGACCCAACGCATCGCCGTACTAGGCGCGACAGGCTCGATTGGCGATAGCACGTTAGCAATTTTAGCGGCGCAACCACAGAACTATGAAGTTTATGCCTTATCAGGCTACCACCGTTTAGATAAATTATTGGCACTCTGCAAGCAGTTTTTGCCCAAACGCGTCAGTGTACCGACAGCAGCGGTCGATGACTTTACTCAGCGTCTTAGCGCAGCAGGTTTAAATATCGATGTGGTCGGCGGCGAAGCAGGGCTGGTCGATATTGCAACTGACACGCAAACCGATACCGTCGTCGCTGCTATCGTAGGGGCAGCCGGTCTGCCTTCTACCTTAGCTGCCGCACGCGCAGGTAAGCGCATCTTATTGGCCAATAAAGAAGCCTTGGTCATGGCAGGAAAAGTCATGATTAATGCGGTTAAAACGCATCATGCGACCTTGTTGCCTTTAGATTCAGAACACAACGCCATTTTTCAATGTTTGCCATTAGCAATTCAGCAAGACAATACCCAAGTCCATCAGCCTAATCATGGGGTGCGTACATTATGGTTGACGGCATCTGGCGGACCATTTCTGCAACAGTCTTTTGAGCAGATGCAGCAAGCTAGTGTTGCTGAAGCGGTGAAACATCCGAATTGGTCGATGGGGCAAAAAATATCGGTCGACTCGGCTACGATGATGAATAAAGGGCTTGAGCTAATTGAAGCTTGCCATTTATTTGATCTGCCAGAAAATAAGATAAATGTGGTCATTCATCCACAAAGTATTATTCACTCAATGGTAGAATATAGCGATGGTAGCTTTTTAGCGCAGCTAGGCAGTCCCGACATGAAGACGCCTATCGCCCACGCGCTCAGTTATCCTGACCGTATCGATAGCGGCTCGCAGCCATTGGATTTATTTGCCTTAAGTGGTTTAGAGTTTATTGAGCCTGATTTGCAAAAATTTGCCTGTTTGCGTTTGGCAAGGCAGGCGATGCAAGCGGGTACACAGGCAACGATTGTGCTAAATGCGGCTAATGAGATTGCGGTTGCCGCATTTTTAAACGGGCAGATTCGCCTCACCGATATTGCGGATATTAATGCGCAAGCATTAGATGAGATACAAGTATCGGTATTAGATGAGACTGCCGATATTGAAGATATTTTAGTTATCGATAAAATAGCGCGTCAACATACTGATACGCTGGTGGCGAAGTTGGCCTAAACCTATAAAAATTAGCTATTTGATAAATGCTGTTAAAAAGTGATATCGACAAATGATGCTAAAAAGTACGCCAAGAAATGATAGTGATAAACGATGTTAAAAGACAATACTAAGAGCTAATACTGAGAAAAGATCATGACGTTTTTATTAACGCTGCTTGCGGCAATATTTGTCTTAGGTCCGCTCATCGCCTTACATGAGTGGGGCCATTACATCGTGGCGCGTCTTTGCGGCGTTAAAGTGCTGACATATTCTATCGGCTTTGGCCCGAAACTCTTTGGTTGGACCAGCAAAAAGAGCGGCATTGATTATCGCATATCGGCACTGCCGCTTGGCGGTTATGTCAAAATGCTCGATGAGCGTGAAGGCGAGGTGGCCGCCGATGAGCAACATCTAGCTTTTAATCGTCAACATCCGCTGAAGAAAATTGCGATTGTTGCTGCGGGTCCTATCATGAACTTTGTCATCGCTATTGCGCTATTTTGGGTGTTGTTTATGACCCCATCAGAGCAGTTGGCGACAAAGATTGGGCAAGTATTACCCGACACGCCAGCAGCGATGGCACAGTTGCCCGTTGGTGATAAAATCGTTGCAATCGATGGTCATGAGGTGCAAACGTGGGAAGGTATTAACTATCGTTTGGCGGGGCGTATGGGTGAAACTGCTAATGTCAGTGTCACCTTGCAGTCTGATGAAAAAGGTAATAACGCGACCAAAATCTATCAAGCACCGATTAAAGAATTTATGCAAGGTGATGCGCAAGGCAAAGATGCGTTATCAAGCTTTGGTATGATACCGTGGCAACCAAACATCGCACCAATCGTTGGCGATTTAACGCCCGATGGCGCTGCCAGTCGCCAAGGTTTAAAGGTTGGTGACCGCATTACTGCCATTAACGATGAAGAGATTAGTGATTGGATCAGTGCCACGCGTATCATTCGTGATAGCCCTGAGACTTTGCTGAGTTTCACCGTACTGCGTGATGGCAAGCCGGTACAATTATCCATTATGCCGCAAGGTAAAAAAGACAATTTAGGTAACGATTATGGGCAAATTGGTGCTATGGTGGCACAGTCTGAAATTGTGATTCCTGATGCCTATAAGACCACCGTCGTTTACGGTCCTGGCGAGTCACTAGTTAAGTCATTTGAGAAGACGGAGCAGTTGGCAGTCATGACGGTGAGCTCAATGGGCAAGATGCTGTCTGGCATGATAGGTTTAGAGAATTTATCAGGTCCCATTACCATTGCAAAAGTTGCCAAACAAAGCTTTGATATTAGCTGGCAGATGGTATTATCTACAGCAGCTTTGATCAGTTTAAGCCTTGCTGTATTGAATCTTTTACCCATTCCAGTATTAGATGGTGGACATATTGTCTATTATGTTATTGAGCTGATACGCGGTAAACCACTCTCTGAAGGCGTGCAAATAGTTGGACTTAATATCGGTTTACTCTTGCTGGCAGGTTTCATGGTGTTAGCAATTGGTAATGATATCAGTCGGCTGTTTTGACAAGTAATGGCGCAGTTTATCAACTAAAGCATGATGGATTAATGGTTGTGTGCTTCTCAAGGTCTGTTTGTTAGAGCGATACGGTGTTGATTTCATAGTATCCCTACTATACTAATTTTATTTTTTAGTTTATTTTATGATGCGTTTTATATAAAGTGTCCTGAGTCTCCCACGCTGAAGTTTACGGCTTTATGCGAAATGGGCTAGACAACACGTGCTTTTTACCTTAACTTAAGCAAGTTTTTTATTGACGGATAGTGTTTATGCGTACGCCTTTATTTATGAGCGCGGCTGGGTTGCCGTTAGTTGTAGCGATGATGAGTATGCCCGTTCAGGCTGCAGAATTTGTAGTGACTGACATTGGTTTCAATGGTCTACAACGCCTAACTCCTGATAGTCTCTATCCAGTTTTACCTATTACGGTGGGTGATACGGTTAATGATAGTAATTTGGCTGCCAGTATTAAGGCGCTATATGCGACTGAAAACTTCGCCGATATTCAAAGCCGTGTCGAAGGTGGCAAGCTGCGCTTTGATGTCGTCGAGCGTCCTATCATTGCTGAAGTCAACTTTGAAGGCAATAAACTCATCCCAAAAGAAGGGCTTGAACAAGGGCTTGGTAATGCAGGCTTGTCTGTCGGTGATGTGCTGAAACAAGCCACGTTGCAAGGCGTTGCCAACGAGCTACAGCAGCAATATATCAGTCAAGGTTATTACAATAGCAATATTGAAGTCGATCAAACGCTGCTTGATGGCAATCGCGTAAAACTGGATGTGCGCTTTATTGAAGGTAAGCCTGCTAAAGTCGTCGATATCAATATTATTGGTAATAAACACTTTAGTGATGAGCAGATAAAAGACGTTTTTGCGGTAAAAGAGTCGTCATGGACGCGTCTGTTGTCTAAGTCTGATCGCTATGCCAAAGAAAAATTGGCGGCCAGTTTAGAGAATCTAAAAGCCCTTTATCAAAACGATGGCTATGTGCGCTTTTCAGTAGACAATGCCGTCCTTAACATTAGCGAAGATAAAAGCAGTGTGTTTATCGAAGTCAGCTTAAGCGAAGGCGAGCAATATCAGTTTGGTGAAGTAAACTTCTTAGGTAAGCCAACCTTTGAAAAAAATGAGCTAAAAGAGCTGGTTACTTTTGCACCCAATGAAAAATACTCACAAGCTAAGCTGGATGCTACAACGGCCGCACTTAAAAGCCGTTATGGTAATGAAGGCTATTATTTAGCCCAAATCAGACCGGTCCCGCGTATCAATGATGAGACTAAGGTAGTCGACGTCGATTATTATATTGATCCTGCGCGTCCTATCTATATTCGCCGTATCAACTTCACGGGTAATATAAAAACCCAAGATGAAGTACTGCGCCGTGAAATGCGTCAGTTAGAGGGTGCACTTGCCTCTAGTGATAAGATTCAACTATCACGTACACGCTTGATGCGTACCGGTTTCTTTAAAGGCGTTAATGTCGATGTCAAACCCGTACCTAATCAGCCAGACCAAGTCGATGTGAATTATACAGTTGAAGAGCAGCCTTCTGGTAGCTCAACGATTGCTGCGGGTTACTCGCAAAGTGGTGGTGTGACGTTCCAGTTAGACTTGACCCAAAACAACTTTATGGGTACTGGTAACCGTGTAAAAGCGGCACTATCACGCTCTGAGACGCGTGATTCTTATAGCTTGGGTTATACCGACCCTTACTTTACAGAAAACGGCGTATCGCAAGGTATCAGCGCTTATTATCGTGAAACAAAGTACGATGACAGAAACGTCAGTAACTATGTCACCGATGCTTATGGTGCTACCCTGAACTATAGTTATCCTGTTGATGAAACCAAACGCGTGAGTGCGGGCTTGAACGTTGATAATACGACTGTACGTGGTGGTAGCCGTCTTGGTGTCTCAAACGTGCAGCAAATTATGGATGATGGTGGTACGTTTGAGAAGTACACTTTTACTAATGATAAAGGGGAAGAAGAGCTTTCAGGTCGTACCGGTTTTAAAAACGAATATCAAAGCTATAACTTACTATTTGGCTGGGATTACAGCACCTTAGATCGTCCAGTATTTCCAAATAAAGGCATGAGCCATACGGTCGATGCGACCATTGGTCTTGGTGATGCCAGTTATCAGAAACTGGTTTATCGCGGCAATATTTATCAACCTATCTATAAAGATTGGGTAGCGCGCGGTTATACCAAACTTGGTTATGGTAATGATTTGCCATTCTATGAAAACTTCTATGCTGGTGGTTATGGTTCGGTACGTGGTTATGAAGCGTCAACATTGGGACCTAAATCGCAAAGCTATAGTGATGCGATAAATGATTCTGTACGTTATAAAGACGAAGAGATTGGCGGTAATGCGCTCGTTAGCTTTGGTACTGAATTGATTTTACCAATGCCGTTTAAAGGTGATTGGGCCGATCAAGTACGTCCGGTACTGTTTGCTGAAGGCGGTCAGGTATTTGATACGACAGATAAAGAAGATCGTACCTTTATCGATCCAGATACGACAAATCCAAATAGAGATACTGGCGTACCATTATTAACTCAAGATAATAAGATGCGTTTTAGTGCCGGTTTAGGTGTCACTTGGTATACGCCAATTGGTCCGATTTCTCTCAGTTATGCAGTGCCGATCGGTGACAAAGAAGGCGATGAAACTGAAAAAGTTCAGTTCCAAATTGGTAACACTTTTTAGTCCAAAGAATCTATGTAAAATCATTTAATTGTTTTAGTTTATGCAGCTAAATAAATTAATAGACAATTAGATTTTAGCAGGTCGCCAAGATGATATCTCACCTTGGCGACCATCTTATTCATACCAATACTAACAGCCACTATACTAATAACAATTATGATAACGATTGAGCAACTCATCACTCGGATTGAGCAGCGTCAGCCTGTTCTTAACAAGGGCGAACTTAGCGCTGCGCAATTATGTCTAAATTTAGACGGTGTTGGTAATTTAACGACCGCCAATCCGCAGCAATTAAGTTTTTTAGCCAATCCTCACTACCTTCCTAGCTTAGCAAACAGTCAAGCAGGGGCAGTGCTGACCACGGCAGAACATCATGATAAAGTTGCCAAAACCGCCGTTGCATTAGTCGTTGCTGCGCCTTATTTGGCTTATGCCAGCGCCAGTCAACTTTTTGCTCACCAGCCATCGAAAAGCGGTATTCATCCTAGCGCCATAATCGCTGAAAGCGCAGTGATTGGTAATGGAGTGACCATCGGACCTTTTTGTATCATTGGCGAACAGGTGCAAATTGGTGACCGTAGCACGCTTGAGGCAAATGTGGTTATCGAAGCAAATACCACGATTGGCAGCGATTGTGTGCTCAAATCGCAAGTGGTCATCGGGCACGATTGTGTACTTGGTAATCATGTTAGATTGCACGCTGGGGTTAGCGTAGGGGCTGAAGGTTTCGGCTTTGCCCCTACGAGCAACCCTAGTACTACTGGTTGGGAGCGTATTGCTCAGCTAGGACGTGTGGTGATAGGTGACCATGTAAGAATAGGTAGCCAAACCTGTATTGATCGCGGCGCTATTGACGATACGGTGATTGGCAATCATGTTATTATTGACAACCTTGTACAAGTCGCCCATAACGTGCGTATCGGTGATGGTACCGCCATCGCGGCGCAAACTGGTATTGCAGGTAGTACGACGATTGGCAAGCGCTGCATTATAGGGGGCGCTGTTGGCATTACTGGTCACATTGACATTACTGATGATGTGACATTATCTGGCATGACCATGGTGACAAAATCCATCACAAAGGCGGGTTCATACTCTTCTGGGACAGCCGCCATGCCGACTGCCAATTGGCGGCGTGCAGCGGTACGTTTTCGCCAGCTTGGTCGTGACTAATCCAGCATAACTGGTACAGCATGACTAGCACAGCGCAATTAATACCTGACAATGAATGCTTAATTAACACGACAATCAATTATTTATAAAGTTTAAAAACACAGCAACGCTTAAAGACAAAGTAAAGCTTAGCATACAGCAAGGAAGCCCCATTATGAGCATAACTGATATTGATAGACCTACTGATGAAGACATCAAAAGTTTGGCGGAACAAGGTTTAACATTACCCTTAACCTACCATACCCTAAAGCATTATCTGCCGCATCGTTATCCATTTATGCTGGTCGATAGAGTGATATCTTGTACCCCTGGGGAATGTATTACCGGTATCAAAAATGTGACCATTAACGAAGAGTTTTTTAATGGGCATTTTCCTGATGAGCCGATTATGCCAGGTGTCTTGATGGTTGAATCGATGGCACAGGTATCAGGTGTTCTTGGTTTTATCAGCGCCGGTTTGACGGCAGAAGACGGTTATCTGTATCTGTTTGCCGGGGTGGATAAAGTGCGTTTTAAGCGCCGTGTTATCCCTGGTGACCAGCTGATTATCCGTGCCAAAACCGTGATGCAAAAGCAGGGTATTTATAAGTTTGATTGTACCGTCCACGTCGAAGATGAGCTTGCTGCTAGCGCTCAGATTATGATTGCACGTCAGGAACAATAAAGTATTTCTATAGACGTTGCGCAGCGGGTCGGTGAGAGTGTTTAGACCTGCTGGCTGCCGCGAATAGTAAAGATTAGCGTTATATTTATATTTTAGACAGAATAATAGTTTTAAACACAGTGTTTTTTAAACAGAGCTGGTATTAGGGTGATTATTAACGCTAAACTGTCTGTATTTGTTTTACCATTTACTCGCATCAGATGATACAAAGGCCCTCATTATGAGTCAGATCCATCCAACAGCACTCATCTCACCGTCCGCTAAGATTGATGAAACTGCCACCATTGGTCCTTATTGTATTGTCGGTGATGAAGTTTCCATTGGCGCCCATACGGTTTTACATCGTTATGTGGTCGTCGCACGACTGACGCGTATCGGTGCGTACAATCAGTTTTATCAGTTTGCCAGCATCGGTGAAGACCCACAGGACTTGAAGTATGCTGGTGAGCGTACGTGGCTTGAGATTGGCGATCATAATACCATTCGTGAGGCCTGTAGCTTACACCGTGGTACTGAGCAAGACGGCGGCCTAACTAAGATTGGCAATCATAATCTTTTGATGGTCAATACTCATATTGCCCATGATTGCCTAATTGGCGATCATAATGTGTTGGCTAATAACGTCGGCATTGCAGGCCATGTGACCATTGGTAATCATACGATTATCGGTGGTAACTCCGGTATTCATCAGTTTTGTACCGTTGATGATTACAGTTTAGTCGGGGGCGCAAGTCTTATTCTAAAGGACGTGGCTGCTTTTACCATGGTATCTGGCAATCCTGCGAAAGCACATGGTCTAAATGTCGAAGGTATGCGCCGTAAAGACTGGTCTAAAGAGACGATTGATGTCTTGCGTCAAGCGTACCGTACTGTTTATCGTTCAGGCTTAACTACGGCTCAAGCGCTAGAAATTTTGAAAGAAGAGCTATTACCACAAGAACCAAAAATTGCGCTGCTAATCGATTCGCTGCAAAAAAGTCGCCGCGGAGTGGTACGCTAAACCCTACTTTAATAGAGCGATAGTATATTTAAATAGTTTTCACTAACAAAACTAAATGTTATAAATAGTAATCATAAATATAAAAAGCCATAACTATTAGTTATGGCTTTTTATATTTATGATTACTTGACTTTTTTAGTAGCTTAGCAGAAACTTACTTATGGTCTGTAGTAAGGTTGCAGCAACTTATTTTAACTAACAGCTGACTTGTGATCTTTTTGATTGTTTGAATCTATCTAATATAAATACTAAAGATGATCAAAGAGACTATTGATAAATTTTAGGAGTGTTACATGGCACAGCAGAGGGAAAATTGGTCCGGTAGAACTGGATTTATCATAGCCGCTATCGGATCAGCGGTAGGCTTGGGTAACATATGGCGTTTTCCCTATGTGGCTTATGATAATGGTGGCGGGGCATTTATGGTGCCTTATCTCATTGCTTTATTAACAGCAGGTATTCCACTATTATTTTTAGATTATATTATAGGGCATAAATATCGTACTGCGGCGCCTCGCGCTTATAAAAAATTCTCACCATCTGGACAGTTTATAGGATGGTGGCAGACGCTAGTATCTTTCGTGATTGCTATTTATTACGCAGCTGTTATTGTTTGGGCTGGCAGTTATATGTTTTTCTCGTTCGGGCAAAAGTGGGGTGAAGATACCACGAACTTTTTTGTCAGCGACTTTGTAAAGCATACAGGAGATTTAACCTCGGTATTTGTACCACAGATGTTCATAGGTCTGGTCATCGTTTGGGCAGTATGTATATTAATTATGTTTGGTGGCATCCGTAAAGGTGTGGAACTTGCTAATAAAATTTGTTTGCCGTTGTTGCTCGTATTGTTTGGCATTATGGTATACAAAGCAGTTAATTTACCGGGTGCTATCGTCGGCCTCAATGCCTTTTTTGAGCCAAACTGGGTGAAAATGAAAGATCCTAACGTCTGGTTAGCAGCTTATGGACATATCTTTTTTTCGCTATCAGTAGGTTTCGGTATTATGGTGACCTATGCCTCATACTTAAAGAAAAATACTAATTTAACAGGCGCAGGCTTAGTAGTTGGTTTTGCGAACTCATCGTTTGAGCTTATTGCAGGTATTGGTATCTTTGCTGCTATTGGTTTTATGGCAGTATCAACAAGTCAAGATGTCTCTGAAGTTGCTAGCGGCGGTGTTGGACTTGCGTTCTTCGTCTTTCCTAAAATCATTTCTACTATGGGATCGAGTGGCGATATCGTTGGTTTCTTATTCTTCGGCTCTTTAGTCGTTGCTGGTATTAGCTCTCTCATCAGTATTTTAGAAGTACCTATTTCTGCTTTCCAAGAAAAATTTGATTGGTCACGTAAAAAAGCAGTTGCGGTAATATGTGGCGTATGTGCGGTCATCTCTATCTCAGCATTCTCTACTGGTAGCTCATTGGTATTAGTAGATGTCATCGATCACTTTGCTAATAATATCGGTATCGTTGCTGGTGGTTTAATGTCGATTGTATTGGTGACTTGGTTTAACCGTAATAAAATTCCAAACTTATTGGCTCATAGCAATCGTATCTCTAGCGTCAAACTAGGCGGTGCTTGGATATTCATGCTAACCGTTATTACACCAACGGTACTTACTATTGCTTTAGGTCTTAAGTTTATTGATTTGGTTAAAACGCCTTATGAAGGTTATTCTTCAACTATCCTATTACTATTTGGTTGGGGTGTAGTCGTGTTCTTCGGTCTAGGTGCATTTATACTAAGTCGTATGAAAGGTGTCCATGATGAAGAAGATGCTAAAGCTCGTGCACTTAATGAGGCGCGCTAGTTAGTAAACTAAACAGTTAGCAGGTAGATTAACATTTCAATAGGAATTTATTATGAGCACTTCAGCTATTATTTTTATGATTATCTCAATGGTACTTATATGGGGCGGTTTGATTGCTTCCATCATACATCTAAGAAACAACCCAGATGTTCCAATGAATCAAGTGCCAGATGATAACTTTTAAGCCTGTAAGCATAGAATATTTTAAGCATTAAAGCTTTTAAGAGTTATAAAAGAAAATGCCAGTCAGAGTCAGCCGACTGGCATTTTTGTACTTAATATATTCTAATAACAGGTTTGTTACTAAGTTAGAATCTAATCAAAGCAATTAACGCAGATTCAATTCAGGAACTGTCTGTCCGCGTTTGCTATAGAACTCATTCACGAATTCATCAAAGGTATCTTGTTCAATCGCGTCTCTGATACCTTGCATCAAACGTTGGTAGTAACGTAAGTTATGAATGGTCGCCAATTGCGCGCCTAGCATCTCTTTACATTTATTAAGATGTGATAAGTAAGCACGGCTAAAGTTTTGGCAAGTATAGCAATCGCATTCAGGGTCTAATGGGCCTTCATCCGTGCGATATTGGCTGTTGCGTATACGTACCACGCCTGCGTTTTCAGCGTCGCCTGCGACAAAGTAATGACCATTACGCGCGTTACGAGTCGGCATGACGCAATCGAACATATCGACGCCGCGGCGTACGCCTTCAACGAGATCTTCAGGCTTACCAACACCCATCAAATAGCGCGGCTTGTCAGCTGGCATATCATCTGCAATATAGTCTAAAACGTCTATCATCTCTTCTTTTGGCTCGCCAACAGACAAACCACCGATGGCATAACCATCAAAGCCAATCTCAAGCAGACCTTCAAGAGATTGCTTACGTAAATCGGCATACATACTGCCTTGGATAATGCCAAATAACGCATTGGTATTGCCAAGTTTATTATGCTCATCAACGCAGCGCTGTCCCCAGCGTAGTGATAACTCTAGAGATTTTTTCGCTTCATCATGAGTAGCAGGATAGGGCGTACACTCATCGAATTGCATGACGATGTCTGAGTTCAAGCTATATTGAATCTGCATCGATTTTTCTGGCGATAAAAATACTTTTGCGCCATCAATGGGCGATTTAAAGTTAACGCCTTCTTCGGTAATTTTACGCATCGCACCCAGACTGAATACTTGGAATCCGCCTGAATCAGTAAGGATAGGTTTATCCCAATGCATAAATTTATGCAAGCCACCAAATTTATCAATGATATCCGTACCGGGACGCAGCCATAAATGAAAAGTATTGCCCAAGATGATATCTGCGCCAATTGCTTCGATATCACGAGGTAACATACCTTTAACGGTACCGTAAGTACCTACAGGCATAAAGGCCGGCGTTTGTACATCGCCATGATTGAGATGAACCGTACCACGGCGCGCACGCGTGATGCCGCTGGCCGTTTTATGTAAGACAAATTGCATAAGTTAACCGCTATTTAAGCTAAGAAAATAGCGCCAATTATAGCATTGTTAGGCATTTTTTTGGACATCGATATTTAAGGTAGTGTCAATTTGAATAGATAGCAAAAGAAGCTATGAAATAGCCTAAGCATACTTAAAGTTAATTTGAAAGATTAATCTTTTTTATTGCCACGCTATAACCAAAAGACACAGACAGTTCTGCCAAGATATTGCTACAGTAAATAAAGAGCTGCTGCAAATTAAATAGTATTGAAGCCTATTTTTGCACGGCGGAGAAATAATATGAGCAAAGCAACCTACCTATCATCGAAACATTCGCTTTTAAATGGAACGTTATTGAATGGAACGCTTTTAAGTGGCATGTTATTAACCAGTACATTATTGCTACCAGGAGCAGCTATGGCAACCGAAGAGCCAAAGTATACGATTTTGTCGCAAACAGATGAGTTTGAATTGCGTCGTTACGGTGAGCAGCTGGCAGCACAGACTTGGGTATCTGGTGACCAAAATGAGGCTAGTCGTAAAGGGTTTAAGATATTAGCGGACTATATCTTTGGTAATAATACGGCATCAAACGGGGAGAGTAGTAAAATCAGTATGACAGCGCCCGTCGCCATGAAGTTTGAAGAAAAGCAATCTGACACTAAGAAAAATGGCGCGTCGCAAAAAATCGCGATGACAGCACCTGTGTCTATTAAACAAGAGCACCAGCAACAGACTGATGATAAATGGCGCGTACAATTTACCATGCCAAGTCAATACAGCATGCAGACGCTACCCAAACCTAACAATCCAAATATCGAGATTGTAGAAGTGCCAGCGCAAACTTATGGCGTTATTAAGTTTTCAGGATTGGCTGGTGCTGAAAAGGTTGCTGCTAAAACTGAAGAGTTGCAATCTTGGATGCAGGCGCAAAAATTAACCATAACAGGTACACCTGAATTGGCACGTTACAATCCACCTTGGACACTACCGTTTCTGCGCCGCAACGAAGTGATGATTGCTTATCAGTCCAAATGACTCATTAATAACAAAAATGACTCAAAAAAAAGACAGCAAGCGCTGTCTTTTTCTATTTAAGCTTAAGCCAATTAATTTAGCTGTTTTGCTCGCGGATGATATTTAGCATACGGCGTAATGGCTCAGCTGCGCCCCATAACAACTGGTCGCCGACAGTGAACGCGCCTAGATATTCAGGACCCATATTAAGCTTACGCAGGCGTCCTAGGGCGACCGTCAAAGTACCGGTCACTGCTACAGGTGTCAAACGGTTGATAGTCGCTTCTTTATCGTCTTCGACCACGTCTAACCACTGATTACCGCTGTTTTTCAATGCCGCTTCGATTTCTTCTAGCGGGATGTCTTTTTTAAGTTTAATCGTTAAGCCTTGAGCATGACAGCGCATGGCACCCACGCGGACACACATACCGTCGATGGCAATCTTATCTGCTTCAGAATTACCAAGGATTTTATTGGTTTCAACGCCGCCTTTCCACTCTTCACGTGACTGTTTGTTTTCTAACTGCGCGTCGATATAAGGGATCAAGCTACCTGCTAGTGGTACGCCAAAGTATTGTTTTGGAAAGCTATCTGAGCGCTGAGTTTGGGCGATTTTTTTATCAATCTCAAGGATGGCGCTGGCAGGATTGGCAAGCTCATCTTTAACGGCATCATGGAGTACGCCCATGCCTTCGATTAACTCGCGCATGTTGTTGGCACCAGAACCACTTGCTGCTTGATAGGTCATGGCGCTGACCCATTCGACCCAGCCTTTATTAAATAACTCACCGATTGCCATGAGCATCAGTGACACGGTACAGTTACCACCGATAAAGTCTTTTTTGCCATTTGCAAGCGCACTATCAATGACACTGCGGTTGACGGGATCAAGAATGATGATGCTGTCGTCTTCCATGCGTAAGGTGCTTGCCGCATCAATCCAGTAACCAGTCCAGCCGCTATCGCGGAGTGGTTGATGAATTTTTGAGGTGTAGTCGCCACCTTGGCAGGTAATAATCACATCACAAGCAGCAAGTGCTGCAATATCATGAGCATCTTTTAGTTGGCTGGTCTTGATACCATCAAAGCTTGGTGCGTCGCCGCCGGCGTTACTGGTTGAAAAAAACACCGGCGTCATACCGTCAAAGTCTTTTTCTTCACGCATACGTTGTATCAATACTGACCCGACCATACCGCGCCAGCCTACCAAGCCTACTGTTAAATTACTCATGAAACTTAATCCTTTTTACAATAAATTGTTGCATCGCCAACCAATAACAATGCCGTGAATAGCCCCAAAAAGCAAGGTTTTTTAGAGAATTTCCAGTGTTTTATAAACACTAGATATAATGTTCGCTATCACGCTGAGTGATGATTATAAATATAATTGCAATAAAGCTTGCAGCTTATCATGCAGCGAACTATTTATGACAGTTATTGTTTAGCAAAGTGGCCGTTTATCAAGACCTTTAGATTGTAACTTTTTATAGTGGCTATGGCGTAATTTATGTTCAATAGTAGGCGTTGGACTTCTGAAATGCTAAAGTAAGCAGCTATTACTCAACTTGATATTAGATTTTTGCTATGCGCAGTTTGGGTAGTAGCGATTTAGGCAGCAACAATTTAGATAACGAGGGTTTAGATAGCAAGGGTTTAGACACCAATAAATTGAATCCGGTCACTGTCAGTTAGTGCAAACAGTTAATTAATACAATCATTGGCTTCACCATTCATTTAAGAAACGGTCGATACACATTATGGATTTCTCCCTATTATATTATGGCGCACAGTGGTTAGCGGGGCTAATCGCATTTGTCACCATTTGGGGCTGGCTACCACTTGATAATTGGTGGGTGCGCGGCGTTGAGTTCCCACGTATCCAAATCATGATATTGGGCATCATTGCATGGGTCGGTATGCTGGCATTTGGTGCGGAATGGCAGCTTGGGCAGTGGCTGCTATTTATCATTTTGAGCATCACTTTGGCCTTTCAGCTGCGTATGGTATTGCCCTATACCAAACTGTGGAAAAAAGAAGTAAAGAATGCCAAAGATAAGCCGGAAGTTCAGGAGTGTCAGTTAAAAATCATGGTTTCAAATGTGTTGACCCCTAATGATGAGACACAAAAACTGGTTGATTTGGTCAAAGACAAACAGCCTGATATCTTAATAACTTTAGAAACCGATAAAAAATGGGAAACAGCCCTCAATCAAATTGAAGCAGATTATCCTTATACGGTAAAAGTACCGTTAGACAATCTGTATGGGATGCACCTGTACTCCAAGCTTGAGCTGATAAATCCCGAAGTGAAGTATTTGATCATAGAAGACATACCCTCTATTCACACCCAGATGCGCTTGCAAGGCGGACAAATCATTTGGTTATACTGCTTACACCCTATGCCACCCAGTCCGACAGAAGCGGATAAATCTACGACTCGCGATGCCGAGCTACTGATGGTTGGAAAACATATCAAAGAGAATAACCAAACCGCTATATTGGCGGGTGATTTAAATGATGTTGCTTGGTCAAAAACTACCCGCCGTTTTCAGCGTATCTCAGGCTTGTTAGATCCGCGTATCGGACGCCATTTTATCAATACCTTTCATGTTAAGTACCCATTTTTACGCTGGGCATTAGACCATATTTTCCACAGTGCGTGCTTTACCGTGGTCGATATCAAGCGCATGCCGTCTATCGGCTCTGATCATTTTCCAGTGATGACGACACTACAATATGAGCCAGAGCAGGCGAGTAAACAAGAAAGCAATGCGCCTACCGAAAAAGCAGAAGATGTTAAAGAGGCAAAAAATACCATCGAAGCAGGCAAGAAAGAGGGCTGCAAAGTATCAAAAGAGCACGCAGAAGCAGAAGAAAAGAGCGATTGCTATGGTTCAAGTACTTTTATAAAGGGCTCGGATTAAACGATTGCGACGTAAGCAAATGCTTACGCTAAATAAGGTCATTAGCCTCTATGCGTTCTCAATCAATTGGCCTAGAATACAATCATCAACACAAGGATACGCAAGGATGTAGTGTTGAGGCAGTACTAATAAAAGCACAGGTCAGCCCGCTGTCTTATAGAGTACTGTTTGTGACTTAGGATGAGTCAACACGGAAGAGATAATAACAATAATATGAAACGCCATAGCCCTGAACCCATCGCCCTAGGTTCGGGGCTTTTCTTTGCCTATAACTCAATAGTTTTGTATTGTCAGTTTCTATAGCGCACCAATTTACTGTCAACGATTCCCACCAGTAAACATGTATCCATAGATACCATTGCTTCAGTTGCCCAATCTGGATTAATCAGCTTAAGATATCTATCATCTTGGTTATTACCTATAATGAGTTGCTTCAAGATGGGCGACTTACCATCATCGTCCTGAATAATAATAAAGTCACCGTCTCTTAAGTCTTTCGACGTGATTTCAGGTTCGATATAAATAATGTCATTCGGCTTAAATTCAGGATACATACTTCTACCGTGTATTACTAATCCAAATGCTTGTTTAGACAAATGCTGATGCCTAGGAATCCATGATATTATGTTGTTCATAATTATGGAATCATTATAAGTGTTGGCTGTATCCCATCTGATGACTGGAATCATTGTTTCTGCTATTTCTGTTATAGGTAGTAATTTATCTGCTTCATAACTGTTGTTAGTAGCTTCGCTACCAGATATCAGCCAATCTGTATGGCAGTGTAAAAAAGAAGCGAGTTTAGTAGCATACATACCTGAGGGTTTCGTATCACCTTTGATCCAACTAGATATGGTTGCTTTACCAGCACCTGTGGCTCTTCTAATATCTGCTTGTGTAACTTTAAGCTCAGACATTCTACTTATAATTCTATCTGCTGTATGGTTCATAGATAATCACTTTGGTTTTTGATGCTTGAATAATACTGTCGTTCATTCTTGATTCATTAAATTGACTATTAACAAACGGCTACTATTTAGATAGCCAAAAAGACAATAATAGGGAATTAAAGATGATGAAATATAATATAAGTTTTTATGGCATTAAAAAGGGCATATGCATTGACATATACCCTTTTTTTATAAAGCACTTTAACTAATACTTGATTAACTTAATCCTAACTAACCAAGTACCTGAATGTAGGCGCCGGCACGCAATTCTTGTAGCCAGTCTTCTTTGGCTTGTGGGGCAAGACGCTGATATAGCGCTTGGCGTGCCATATTACGACGATACTCATTGCTGACATCTTGTTGACGCTTACCTTCGACTTTTAAGATATGCCAGCCAAATTGCGTTTTGAATGGTGCAGAATAATCGCCGACCGCGGTATTCTTCATCATCGCTTCAAACGGACCAATCATTTGCTCTTCACCAACCCAATCCAAATCGCCACCGCGTCCTGCTGAGCCGGGATCATCTGAATAAGTCGAGGCTAGACTAGCAAAGTCAGCGCCATTACGTAATTGAGCATAGAGGTCATTGATTTTTTGTTCAGCAAGGGCATCCGTTTGCAGCTCATCGACTTTGACTAAAATATGACGGGTATTCCATTGCGGTACTAGCATGGTATCACTGGATTTTTTATCAGCCAGTTTGATGATATCAATGCCTTCAGGCGTGATTAAAGGCGCACTCACAGCACCGACCTCAAGTTTGGTGATTTCGCTTGCCAGTTCAGTCGGTAAGGCCGCCGCTTTATGAAAGCCCATATCGCCACCCTGCAACTGAATAGGATAGCTGCCTTGGCTTGCTGCGATAGCTTCCGTCACATCAACATTTGGTGCTTGCAGGCGTGTACGTAGACGCTGCGCGACTTTTAATGCCTCATTACGTTGAGCTTCTGACAAGCGGCTATAGTCATCCATATATGGGATACGCACATGGACAGTTTGATATTCGCTTTGACTTAAGCGCTTGGCTTCAGGAGATGCCAAAAATGCATCGATATCTTGTTCACTGATACGTACACGGCTAGAGATTTGGCGTTGTTGCAAAGCTTGGATAGCGGCATCTTCAATCAATTGCGCGCGTAGAGTAGCATAGCTGCCCGGTTTTGCAGCGTCTAAACGTTGCTGCAATGCAGCAATACTATTAAGTCCTTCCGCTTGGGCGATTTGAGCCAAGCGTTGATTGATCGCGGCTTCATCAGGATTTAAGCCAACACGTTTGACCAAAGACAGCTGTAATTCGCGCAAGATAAGGGCGTTTAACACTTCAGACTGTAGCTGTGCTGAATTGGCAATCGGTTCACCAGCCGCTTGAGCACGTGCTTGGGTTTGCGCAATGGCAGCGATTAAATCACTTTTTAAAATAGCATTTTCATTAACCAATGCAATGATGCCGTCTGTACTATTGGCAGGCGTCAAACGGTTCACGCTATTTTGTCCAGCTGCGGTATTTGCTTGAGCTGCTTGGGAGGCTTGTGCTTTTGCAGGCTTCACGGTTGCTGCTTGTGCGCTAAAACTTAGGGCAATAGCGCCAGTCATAGTCATAGAAAGCAATACAGCTCGGCTAGTTTGACCTAAAGAAAAAAATCTCATGATGCTCCTCATCAATGTCATTGCATCGGATGGTAATCGGTTAAGCCTCTTGACGATACTTTGAATATTCAAGTAGCGACTAAGGTTGTCTATAATAAATAGGGTAAAAACAATGCTATAGACTGTTATATCACAAATAACAGTCTATAAATAATGCCATCAATCATACGTTAATCTAATCGTATAGACGATGCTTTATTAATCCTTCCATGCGCTTTGAACGGGCTCAAATCCTAACACTTTGTCAGAAAGCAAGCGCGTTAAACGGCTGCTGCCGCTACCAAGACCGTTAAGTCTGATTTCTGCCATAATCGCTTGCGTTGGTTTGTCTTTGATATTTAAGTCGTTATAGTAACGACGACCATAAACGGCAAAACCAAAACAGCAATCCTCATAATCGACACCAATTAACGAATCAAGCATTTTATCACGATTATAATCATACTGACCTTGCGCCAATACGCGCCAGTTATTATTAATAGGGAACACGGCTGATGCGGTAAATGCTGATAAGGGTAATTGGTCAGTGTTTTCATCACGCATACGCTTCACAAAACCGACGTTAAATAAGCTGTTGTCAGACGGCTGATAACGTAGCTCGGTGGTGATATAGTTTAAATCATAGCTATTGGTAAGGGCGCCACTCATGTCTATCCAGACGTTATTATAAGGCTGAGTACTGGTATCCCATACCATACCTGAAGACGATGACGTCAGGATAGGTTTCTCTTCATCAAGGGTTACACGCCCGTCATCGATATAAAACTGCTCTGCAATGCTACCATCAAAACGTGTCACACCCGTTGCATCGATGTAACGATAATTAATACCGGGTGTAAAGGCATGCAAATCTTGCAAACGATCATGCCCTAAAAACCAGCTGTCCGAAAAAAGCTGCTCATAGTTAATAGAGGCAACACGGGTATTAAAGTTAGGAATCTCGTTTTGGTCTTTATAGGGCGAATAGGTGTATTTTAAGCGTGGACTTAATAAGCGATAACCGCCCAAGGTATCGTCAAATGCACCAAAAGGTGAACCTGCTTGATAAAAGTGCAAACCGGCGTCAATACTGGCCTGTGGCACCAATACTGACTGGCTGCCATCGTCTTTATTAAGCTCGTTATCTGCTAAGCTGTCTTCATCATAAGACGTATATAAATGCTGTAAGCTGAGCTTAGGATTGATATAGCCCCAAGATCTTTCCATGGGGTAAACGGCGCTGAGTTTATTATAAATCCGCGTGCCACTTTTTTCATTTTCAGAGCCGTCATCGATAGACTTTTTAAAATAAGCGGTATCACTAACGCCGGTGATATCAAAGCTTTTTGCCCACGGTAAACGATAATCAAGCTTGAGCTGCGGCAAGCGCGAATAAGGCTTATCTTTATCTTGTAATACCTGCCCATTATTGGTGATGGCGTCTAGCGTCTGAAAAGTTTCTACCTTTAACTCGCCATTGACATAATCATTATAGTAATTAATCCGCGCACGGCGTGGTAGGTTTAAGGTATTGTCTGATAAACCTAAGGTATCAAAGTCATTGAGATAGTCAGCATCAGACACATAACTGTATTTCGCATCACCACTTAAGCGCGGGATGCTTTTAGATGACCAATAATGATCATAAAACAAACTGCTGCGATCTTCGCCGTCATACTCTTTATCATTGGGCAGATATGAGCCATTAAAAATACCTTCGCCATACTCTTCAGTCAAATAACGAAATTCACCTGAGAGCATCGGGTTACGATTGGTATAAACACGGGTATTAAGGGTCGCATCATAGTTCGGCGCTAAATTAAAGTAATAAGGTATATCGACTTCAAGACCGCTTTCACTACTGATACTAGCATTGGGCAGTAAAAACCCGCTACTGCGTCGATTGTCTATAGGAAAGTTAAAATAAGGCAAATAGAAGACAGGCACATCAGCGATACGGAAGGTCGTATTATAAGCTTCGCCGCGACCGGTTTCGGTATCTAAGTCGATACTTTTGGCATCAAACTGCCATTTACGGTTGGTGGGCGGGCAAGTGCTGAACATCACCTCATCAAGCTCGTATTGTGTCTCATTCGGTCGGTTTAAGCGTTTGGCATAGCCGTGTGCTTGTAGCTCTACACTGGCAAAGGCCACGTCTTTGGCCGTTGATTGTCCAGTCTCAGTATTATAGTTTAAGCTGTCAGCAACCCCAATGAGACCACCTTTTGAAGCTTTATCCGTAAGGCTGGTCTTATTATTTTTGGCATTATTGCTTTGAATGTTTCCAGCTTGGAGTGGAATAGTGGATGGGTTGCCATTGGCTTGATCGGTAAACATCACTTTACCTTGCGCCGCTGCCACACCATTGGTCAAGTCTAGAACAATCTTGTCCGCTTCGATATGCTGGGTGCCTTGGTCAACTATGACATTGCCTGATAGCTCTGCATAATCGACATTGTCATAGTAACCATAATCCGACTCGGCAAACAGCGGCGCTTGGTTATTCGGAATGCCAGTTAGATTGGGTGCTGGCTGACCATTGCTTGCGCCTGTTTCATTAACGGCTCGTTGATAATTGGGGTTTTTCTTGGGGTAGACCCATTGACCTTCGCAGCGTTGGGCGCTGTCGATGGTATTTGGTAGCAGCTTTAAGTCGTTGCCTACGGGCGGAATGGTTTGCGCGGTAAACGTATTTTGAATAGCGCTTTGGTTGTTATCTGCTACATTAGCATTGCTATTATTGTTTAACGTTGCAGGGTCAGTTTCAGGTGTTAATTCATAAAATTCTGCCAAGCGTCTGAGGCTTTCTTGGATACTTTCATCACTGTCGTTAACTTGGCGGCTGTTAACTTTAGTCGCAGCTGTAGTAATACTATCTACTGGCGCAGCGGTATTATTTTGATTGTTGTCATTAGCATTATTATTATCACTGCTGTCATTAATTTCTGTGATATCGATAGTGTTACTATCTAAATTATTATCAAAGCCCGTATTTTGCTTATAATCGCTTTGATAGCTGATGTCTTGATTGACAATATTAATGTTGCTATTGACATCGTTATTAGCATCAGCCGCAACCTTTGGGGCATAAGCGCTAGCACTATCGACCGCTAACGGCTCAGTGGTCTGCGTATCTCTCTGTGCATCATTATTAATAGCGGCACTGACGGCCAAGCTTGATAAGCCTAAGGCGCCAAATAAAATCAAACGGATGCTTTGGTAAAGCGGAGAATATAACAAGGGCACACCTATGTATGATTGTAGAGCCTATTGGATTGCGATCATTAGATTACTAGAAGTATTTTAGCGATATTTAACGGCTAATAAACCAGTAATTTATACGATAATCTCGAAAATCAGAACGTTTTACATATAATGACGACTAATCATAGTCAAAAAAAACCAAATCAGCTACACTATTTACCAAAATTTATAATATAGCTAAATATAACTGAGCGAGCTATTGTTAATAGACCGCTCAGTTATATTTAGCTTATAGTTATTAGCTTATATACAGACTAGATCTATACTGAGTAATATAATATGGCTCGATGCATTAATTAACTTGCTTACAGCCGAAATTAATCTGCTTAGAGCCGTTGTTAGGCTAAGCCAAGCGCTCTCTATTTTAACAACTATTTGCCCCACTTATCACTACTTTAGTCATTTACGACTGATATTTAACCTGCGATGTTTTTTATGACCGATAAAACTATGTTAGAACCTAGCGTACCCGCTACTCGCCAGCAGCAATTAGAGCAATGGCTGCAAGAAGTATTTGCCAATCAACCATTCATTCTTGATAGTTTGCCCGGTGACGCCAGCGCACGCCAATATCACCGTATCCAGCTGCTTGATGATAATGATATAGAAACGGCGCGCTATATTGTCATGGATTCTGCTGATGAACAAGAGGCGTTGCAGCAGTTCATTAATGTAGCAAAACTGATGTCACCGGCAATCAATGTCCCAACGCTGGTTGCTCAAGATATAGAAAAAGGCTTTTTGGTATTACAAGATTTTGGGGCGGTAGAGTTTGCGCATCTGCTGGTAGATGCGCCGCCTGTGCAGATTAATGATTATTATCAATTGGCGATGCGTACTTTGGTTGACTTGCAAACAGTGCCAGTAGCCACCGCAAAAGCTGAGCACCAATTGCCAGATTATGATACGGCACTTTTAACCCGTGAGATGGATTTGTTTAGCGAATGGTTTATCCCTTATATTGGCGTGGAGCTTGAAGAGACGCTATGGGAAAATCTTAAAGCTGCTTTAATAGCTGAGATTTTGGCACAGCCGCAGGTGATAGTGCATCGTGATTATCACAGTCGCAACCTTATGCAAGACCAGGCAGATCATACGCGCTTAGGCGTCATTGATTTCCAAGATGCGGTAGTAGGCTCGTATACCTATGATTTGGTATCGTTAGTACGAGATGCCTATGTAGAATGGCCGGAGAGTCAAATCACAAGTTGGGTGCAGGATTGTTGGCAATTACAAAAGCAGGCAGGGCTTGTGACCGCTGATAATGCGGCTCAGTTTGAAAACGATGTCAATGTCATGGGCGTACAACGGCATTTAAAAGTGCTGGGCATTTTTATCCGTTTATTTGAACGTGATGGCAAAAGTCGCTATTTGGCCGATATTCCAAAAGTCATGCGTGACCTGATTTTTGAGCTAGAATGGCTTGCAGAGTATGGTAATCCCGATATGAAGCAAGCAGTCGGCCCGTTTAACGAATGGTTGCGAGAGGTTATCTTGCCTGCTTATCAAAGTAAATTTGTACAACAATATATCTAAATAAGTACATCTAAATAGCATTAATAAAGTAAAAGTGGTTAAAACATCAACCGCCTTTATAGTGTTTAAAAGTCAATAATTAACAATAGGCAGCAAGACAGCCAACAATAAGGAGCGCGTATGTCGGTAATAACGCAAGCAATGATTTTGGCGGCTGGCAAGGGTACGCGCCTGCGCCCGCTAACACTTGAGACGCCAAAGCCTTTGGTTGAAGTCGGCGGGCAACCACTGATTGTCTGGCATATCAAAGCGCTACAAGCTGCTGGCATTACTGATATTACTATCAATGCGTCATGGCTTGCGGACAAGCTGATGCAGGCATTGGGCGATGGTGCCGAATATGGCGTCAAGCTGCATTGGTCGGTTGAAGATGATGAGCCGCTTGAGACGGCTGGTGGGATTTTTAACGCGCTACAAACAGGCAAGCTGCAAGATGCACCCTTTATCTTAGTCAACTCTGATGTTTGGACGTCCTATGATTTTGCTCAGTTGCAGGACTATACGTTGGGGCCTGACCAATTGGCACATTTATTGTTGATTGATAATCCTGAGCATAACAATGGCGGTGATTTCGCTATTAATAATGGACTGGCAAGCGAGCAGCCGATTGCTGATGCCGACAAATATACTTTTGCGGGTATCAGTGTGGTATCAGCTAGACTGGTCGATGGGCTAGTCTTAGGGCAGCCAGCGCCACTTGCGCCACTGCTAAAGCAAGCAATGCTAAAGTTTCAAATTACCGCTGAAGTAATTAAAGACAATTGGATAGATGTTGGTACGCCTGAACGCCTAACACAAGTGAACGAATTTATCGAAACTCACGGCGTCGATAATCATCGCGGCGCATAAACTGTTCTACGACAGTTAAAATTCAAGCAAATAAAAAAGCAGGGCTGAATATTATAATATTCAGCCCTGCTTTTTTATGGATATAGGAATGTAGGTAAAAGGATAGGTTTTATACGCCCATTGCCAGTTTAATTAACTGTGCAATGGTAAAGATAACCAAAAACCCTGCCGCATATAAGCCAATAAACCATGCCCATTGTGACTGTTTTTTGCTGAGCTTTTTCATAACTATTTCTCCGTAATCTCCCATAACATATTCTTAAGCTTATTGAGCCAAGCACAGCTATTATCCATTATGTGCAATAGATAATAGCCAAGGCTATTCTGCTTTAATACATATGCTCATGGTCGGTTTTGCCCTTAAAGGTATAATAAGCAAAAGCGGTGTAGCTCAAAATGATTGGCAGCATAATACCGGCACCGATGAGCATAAAGGATAGAGAAGTATCGGCAGCAGCAGCTTCATAGATGGTCATCTGATACGGTACGATATACGGGAATATGGCAAAACAAACCCCGATATAGCCCATCAAAAATAGTGCGACAGTCAATAAAAACGGACGATATTCACGTTCGCCGGTCAAATCTTTGCGCATTAAGAAAAATAACAGCACCACGATAATGGGCATAGGAGCAAGATACAGCAGACCTGGGAAACTAAACCAGCCTTCAAGCGCATCAATACCTGAGAAATACATAAATACCGTTACCGCAATCATCGCCACGATTAAAGCAGAGAGCAGCCAACCTGAGACTTTACGTGCCCATACTTGTAGGGTATGTTCAGTTTTAATAATTAACCACGTAGAACCCAATAAAGCATAGCCAATTAACAAGGCAAAGCCACACATAATTGAGAAAGGTGAGAACCAATCAAAAGGACCACCGGTATATAAACGATTACTGGCTTCTAAACCTTGTACCAATGCCCCAAGCATAATACCTTGGGCAAAAGTTGCCACGACAGAGCCGATAAAGAAGAAACTATCCCACACATAGCGGTGCGAGGTGGCTTTAAAGCGGAACTCAAACGCCACGCCGCGCATAATCAAACCAAATAACATAAAGATGACGGGTAAATAAAGACCGGTCATAATGATGCCATAAGCGACAGGGAAGGCGGCGAATAAACCACCTCCGCCAAGCACTAGCCACGTCTCATTGCCATCCCAAAAAGGGGCAATAGAGTTCATCATGCGGCTGCGGTTTTTATCGGAGCCCGCAAATGGGAACAGAATACCGCAGCCCAAATCAAAGCCATCAAGCAAGACATAAATAAACACAGATAGAGCAATTAAGCCGCCCCAAATTAAGGGTAAATCTAATACATCACCATAGTTAAACATTAGCGTAACCCTCCATCATCGACATCGTCAGCAGGTTTATCCAAGTCGCCTTCACGCCCTTTGGTTTTATCAGCAGCCTGCTTATCACCGCTCAAGGTACGACCTTGTCCTTCAGTGACAGAATGTTCATAGAACTGATCTTCCGACGGATCTTCGTACGGTTTTGGTCCTTGGGCAATCAGACGTAGGATATAAAAACTGCCCGCCCCAAAGACAAAGACATATAGCACGATAAAGCCAATCAAGGTTGTCGCAACTTGCTGCGCCGCAACCGGTGACATACTCTCAGCGGTACGAATGACGCCATATACTGTCCATGGCTGACGACCTGTTTCGGTCACAAACCAGCCAGCAAGTAGCGCGATAAAACCAAGTGGTGTCATCATCATCCATGCCCGGTGAAATAGCTTACTCTCAGGGTTGAACTGTTGTTTTTTAAAGTACTTATAAAGACTAAACAGACCGACGAGCAACATCAACATGCCAATAGCAACCATAATACGGAATGACCAAAAAACAATAGGAACGTAAGGTCGATCTTCTGGTGCCCAGTTCTTAAGTCCTTTAACTTCACCGTCTAATGAGTGCGTTAAAATTAAACCTGAAGCATAAGGGATTTTAATTTCGTAATGGTTTTTTTCCGCTTTTTGATCTGGGATGCCAAATAAGACAAGAGGCGCACCGCGCTCATTTTCCCACAGACCTTCCATCGCCGCTACTTTAGCTGGCTGATGTTCTAAAGTGTTTAGACCATGCATATCACCAATCAGTACCTGTGCTGGTGCGACAAATATCGCCATAATCATCGCCATGCCTAGCATGACGCGACCGTGTTGCCGATGTTCAGCATGTTTTTTGGACTGTAGATAGTAAGCACCAATACCACCAATCACAAAGGCGGTGGTCAAAAATGCTGCCGTCATCATATGCGCATAGCGGTAAGGGAATGATGGGTTAAAGATAATCTCAAGCCAATTGGTTGGATATAGCAGCCCATCAGCGCCCATCAAAAAGCCTTGCGGCGTTTGCATGAAGCTGTTGGCGGCCAAAATCCAAAATCCTGATATCATCGTACCGATGGCGACGATGGCGGTTGAGGCAAGGTGCATACGCTTACTTACCCGTCCCCAACCAAATAGCATAATGCCTAAGAAAGAGGCTTCTAAGAAAAATGCTGTCAATACTTCATAAGCGAGTAGCGGACCTAGGATATTACCAGCTCTGTCTGAAAACACCGCCCAGTTGGTACCGAACTGATAGGACATTACCACGCCCGAAACCACACCCATACCGAATACCACGGCAAATATTTTTACCCAGTGTTTGTAGACTTCGGCATAAATAGGCTCGCCGGTTTTCAACCAACGATACTCAAGCACCGTCAGCCAACTGGCAAGTCCGATAGAAAAAGCGGGGAAAACAATATGCCATGAGATAACGAAGGCAAATTGGATACGCGCGAGCATCAACGCATCAAGTTGATCAATCATAAATGTAGCAAACATAAACGGTTACCCTTATCTGTTAGCTGAATAGCGCTGGCTTCCATGATACGCTCAAGTAACTGTCCGTAACCGTCCATCAATCAGGGCGCTCATTATTACGGGCAATGGCTAAGTATTATTTAGCGGCAAATATGGTTAAGACAAAACCTTTGGCTAACATAGCATCAATAACGGCCATGCTTTAGTAACTATTAGTCAGTCATTTAAGCAGTAATCACTGCTATACCTTCATAACTACTAGTTTATAATTACTAAATAGTTACTATTTAGCTAAAGTAAATAATTCATATCCTTACAAATTATTAAATATTCATCAAATGACGGTATTGCTGATATTTGGTACTTAAGTATTATGCGCCCGCCCATTCGTACACGCAAGTTGCACAATATGGTTATCGCACACCTATTAGTCATAAAGTATTTACAATGTTAGCCAAATAGATTCTAAATAACAGCCATTGTTTAAATATTGTTATCAATATATACATAAAAGTAATATGAAAATACATGTTTTAACAATAGGCGTTTACCTTTTTAGGGGTAATAAAAAGTTGAGGGTGTGTGCTATTAGCTAGGGGTGGGCGCCTAGCTAATAGTAAAACCATATTCATGTCCTAATACTTTGTTTTATTGCTGTAATTGTTGATGCAAAATACGGCGTAAGGTCAAAATGGTTTGTGGGTTTTCTTGAATGCTATGACCACCATTAATCACCGTCTCCGACGCTGCACCATCAAGATGCGCACTGGTATAAGGTACGATACCGTCTGATAAGCGCTCTGTTAATGCTTGCCCAATCTCACCATCGACCGTCACTGCCGCAATGAGCGGCTTGCTTGGTAATTTATCTGCATCAGATGCTAACTCATTGGTGGTATCGGAATCGATAGTTTTGCTTAAACTGTCGTCATCCTCTGCTATCTCATGCGATAAGTCGAGCTTGGCGCCGGCGGGTTGCATTTCTGCCAAGCCTTTGGTGATATCGGCATCGTTATTGGCGATGATTGAGTGATAGGTGATGCGCTTATTGATACTGATGCCTTTGGTTAATTGAATAAAAGAAGATTTGTCGCTTAATTGACTGGCACCATTTTGTAGATATAGCGCACCGAGCGGGTTTTGTGCCAAGTCGCCTTGAATAGCAAGCGTTGCTAAGTTATCAGTGACTGTTTTTACCAAACCAACGGGCAAATAAACAATGCGGCGTAGCGCACGGGTAAACCAACGGTCGGCATAATCGGTGCCACGAAAAGGCGACGATAAAAATACTGCTGTATCGACTTGCGGTAAGGCTTTTAGCTCAAAACGCTCTCGTAGCTGCTGTTGGCCAAATGATTCTTTCAGCGCGTCACGTATTTTGCGCTTCTCATTCATTGACAGGACATTTTGGTCGTCCAGTCTGTCTAAGTCATCGACTAAGTTCTCATCAGAGAGCATCATACGGGCAATGATACCGCCCATGCTGTGGCTAATAATGACGCTGTTTTTGCTAGCAATATTTTGCCCTTTAGGGTCTGTTTGCTCATAAGTTGCATTGATAAGCTTTTGGATTTGGTAACGATTTTCTAGTATAGGCAAGTTGGTTGGATAAAAAATCTGCCATACTTGATAATTATTACGCAATTTATCGTCATTAAAAATATCGTTGGTCAAATTGACCCACGTTGCTGGGCTTGATGCCAAACCATGTAGCATAATGATGACACGCTTATCAGGGTCATAAGGCTCTAACATAAAGAGCTTTGGTAAGCTGGCTTCTTTTTGGCGGGTAATCAGGTTTAAATAACCGACGCCATCGAGCTGATTTTCTGCCAGCCATAAGCCGTACCCTGCCGAAAAGTTGGCGGCAAGCGGATAGTCATCGCCCAAGATATTGGCGCTCTCGCTGCGGTACGGGTTATATAAATGAATATCGAGCTGCTTGCTGCTCAGGGTATCGAGCACGCTATCACCAGCAGGCTTAATCAAACCGGTCATTAGTAAATGCCCGGTTGGATAAATGCGTGTACTGGCATCATCGCTGTCTACACTTGCCTTTGCTAAGTTGTCCTTTACTAAATCATCCTTTGTGCTGTCAGCTGCATTTTGATTACTGACTTTTTGAGGGCTAGCTTCTTGATTGAGCCTGCCTGATAGTGAGGAGACTAATAGTTGGCGAATGGTGGTGGTATAGCGATCATCTAATGAGGCGACCAAGCTGATACCCAAACCGGGGCGTTTACTAATGGAGTTCAATCCAGAGAGGCGTAGCTCGTAGGTCGAGACCAAATCCGCTAAGGCAGAGGTTTGTTGATTGGCATTTTTTAGATAGTTATTTTCATTGGGCAAATAGACATTGAGATTATAGTCGTCTATTTGCATTTTCATGACTTTGATTTGATCGGTTGGCTGACCGGTTACGGCGGTACGATTGGCAATCGCGGCTTGCTCGCTGTTATGACGGCTACTTGCTGTGGTTGGTAAATATTCTGTTTTGGTATTGCCCATCATTTTATTGCTGCTGTCAGCCGACTGATAGAGCTGGGTGATGACATCGTTACTGGCGGCGTTATAAATATCTTGGGTTTGGATATCCACATCGCTTGGGATACGGCTTTTCGCCTGCGACCGAGCGATCTCTTTATCCGCGCCTTCAAAGTCATGTTCTAGGCTGTCATAAAATAAATAGGTATAACTGGATTTGATGGCATCAAAAAGCCTGCCTTGATAACCAACCAAGCAGCTATCGGTTCTTTTTTGCTGTGCTTTGGCATCATCATCGCTTAAAGGCGCGTTGGCATAGTAAGGGTCAAGTGGTGGGCGGGCAAGGGCATTGCGGCAGTCTTTGGACGCGGCGAGCTGGCGAGCTTTGGCATAATGCAATTCGGCAAATACCGCCAATGCGGGACGATAGTGCTCATTGAGCATGCTGTCCGTAAGCTGCGTTAAGCACAGATCAAACTGCTGCATACAAGCTTGCTCGTTGAGCCCTGCTGACAATAAAGCCGAGGCCGTATCGCTACTGAGTTTTTTATCGGTGACGATGTTGCCGCGCTGAGCAGAAATGGTCTTGGCCGACGCCTGTTTATTGACAGAAACAGTACTACAAGCAGGCAATATCGCCATTGCTGCAACTACCGCCAATAGGGCGATAGGTTTTTTATTTTTAGAGGTTGGCGTCAGTGCCGCATTGGCAGGGTCAGCGAAAATCATAGGTAATTCCAGTGAATAATAGTCAGGAATGCATCATGAATAAATGACAAATCACTCATTCATATATCAGCATGAGTGTAGCGTAACTTTTGTGCTGCGCCTATGGTATTTGATGGCTTATATTCAAATATCGCAAAATACTGTCGGTTTTTAATGCCGCATTGTGGGGCTCAAATAAAAGCGCTTGGAGTTTAATATTTGGTGGTGTATCAGAAAGTATGCTGAGGTAATAAAGGAGAGTGACAGCCGAGGCAAGATGATATATTTGAGGTTATGAAGACACAAATAGATATCAACTGCCCCGACTGTCACAGTCCCAGTTTAAAGAAAAATGGCAAAAAAAGCTATGGCAAGCAAAACTACCAATGCAAAGCCTGCAAGCGTCAGTTCATTGGTGATCATGCCTTAACTTATAACGGCTGTCACTCTAGAATAGAAGATAAAATACGGCTAATGACAGTGAGAGGCTGTGGCATTAGAGACATTGCTATTATAGCCTCAGTTAGCATTGGTAAAGTGCTAAGCACCATAAGCTCATCCGTATATAAGATTGCGCCTAAGCAGAGCTACTATGAACGCTTAGAAGTTGATGAGTTCTGGACTTACGTGTATCGCAAGAAACGTAAAGTCTGGCTTATTTATGCTTATGACCGTGATACGGGTGAGATTGTCGCTTATGTCTGGGGCAAACGTGATTTGAGAACGGCTAAGAAGCTAAGAGCACGTCTAAAGCAGCTCAAAGTCAGCTATGACTCTATTAGTATGGACAATTGGGATAGCTTTATAACGGCTTTTAAACCAGATCATAAGCGAGTTGGCAAACAGCATACGGTAGGTATAGAAGGTAATAACTGTCGCTTGAGACACCGATTACGTCGAGCGGTTAGAAAGACTTGTTGCTTCTCAAAAAAGCTTGATAATCACTTTAAAGTATTCGATCTGGTGTTCTTTTATGTCAATTATGGCTACGTCTGATGCCAGCATACTTTTTAGAACACCACCTAATATTTAACTAAGTGTTTGAAAAAAATAGTATAGGTTAAAACATAAAAATTGCCAGTTCGGTGCAAGGCGCGTGCTTAGCGAATAAATAAATCCGTAAATAATCTAGTAATAGTTGGCTTAGTATTTATATTAGACGAAAAAAAGCGTCTTTATTTTATACTGCCATCATAGCAATATAAAACAAAGACGCTAGAGTTGCGCGCTCAAATGACTGATAACAAGGATTTAAGCGCGATTTTTAGTAATGAATGTTACTTTGCTTGATATTTAAACTATCAATACTTAAACAACCAATACTTAGATAACTTTTTATTAAGTACTTGGTTTGATATTAACGTCTGGTGCAGGGATATCCCAAATATAGAACTTACCATCTTCGATAAGTTTGATTTGTTGGCGAATCACCGCATTGTCAGGCACTTGTTGTGCTAAACGGCGCAAGCGCTCTAAGGCTTTATCACGGCGATCACTTAATACGTCAGATTGCGCCAAGCTTTGCTCGGCCTCGGTATAGCCTAGGCTGACCGCTTGATCGAGATATTTTTGACCTTCTTTAAAGCCGCCGCCTTCTGAGAGCATCATGCCATAGATGAAATTGGCTTCACCACTATTAGGTTTCAGTTTAATCGCACGATCGACATATTGCCCGCCGCGTACTGTGTACTCTGAGCCTAAGTCTAAGTTGCGTCCCATACCATTAAGCTTGGCCGCACGAATCAAGACGTCATAGGAAGCATTTGGCGCTTTGGCATATGGCTCAATCCATTCGGTCATGACTTTGATTTTTTCACGGGCGTTATGACGCTGGGTGCGGTTAGGGAAGTTTGGCGGATAATGGCGCGCATTTGGCGACACGTCTTTAATAAAGTCATCGAGTAAGCTGACGTCCAGCTTATCAGTACCAAGTCCTTGCTGCTGCGGTATTAGCACGGTTGGGACAAAGCTGATATCTGAGATGTTGACTTGCGGTGCTGGGATGTTTGGCAACTGTCCGCCACGTAAATCGATACCCGTTGCAGTCATTGGTCCACGCTCATAAACACGTGTGGTGCCTGTCAGTTCAGGGGCGTTTGGTGCTGGTACGGCTGGTGGCTGTGCCATGTTAGTGGTATTTAAAGGCGCACGGTTTGGTTGGGCGTTAGCCTGTTGAACATTGCTTTGTTGGGCATTGTTGCCTTGAGTAAACGTTGGTTGCGCCACGTTATTTGGTTGAATGCTATTTTGCTGAACGTTATTTTGTGGAATAGCCGTGTTCGCTTGCGTGTCAGTTTGAGCTGTACTGACAGCAGTATTCGGCTTGGCTAAGCGAATCACACGTTTAGTAGAATCGATTGCGCTAGGTACTGCTGTGCTGCTCATAGCAGGCGCTGCGGTGGCGTCCGCTTCTGCTGCATGGACAGGAGCAGATAGCATCATGGCACAGGCAGCGGCTAATGCAGTTAAAGTAGCAAACTTCGGCGCTTTGTGAGAGGTAGTAGGGTGGTTAATCGCTTTCATAAAAATAGTTACCTTATTTATTTAATAATCAATTTATTTAATAATCATTTTGTTTACTGAATTGTTAGTTATCCATCCATCCATTGATTAGTGGTTATGTCTTAGCATTCCGTAAAATCGTACAAATTTTTCATACCCTAGCAAATTAATCTGAGTGCTAACAGTAGTAGGATTGTTAAAAATGAATAATAACCCGTTATCGCTAGCTGTTATCGCAAAGACTTATCCTAATATAATAGTGGCTATATACTAGTGCTTATTATAGATGATAAGCGGTGGCTTTCATGCGATTGGCCATCCAGCGCATGCTATGACGTACCGGTGGCGACAATGCCGCGCCGCCATTGGCCAGTGCCAGCTCGCGATGGTGTAATTCCTCAATGTCCATTTGCGCCAGTATTTCTCTTGAGCGTTTATCTTGTGATGGTAATTGCCCAATATGGTCTTGCAAATGCTCGCTGACCTGCGCTTCGGTTTCTGCGACAAAGCCTAAGCTAAACTCATTGGAGATAGCACCTGCTACCGCGCCAAGCCCGAAAGACATGCCATACCATAATGGCGTAAAAATACTAGGGTGGCTGCCAAGCTCATCCAAACGGGTCTCGCACCAGACCAGATGATCGACTTCTTCTTCAGCCGACTGTTGCATCGCTTGCTTGACGTTATCGTCTTTTGCCGCAAACGCTTGCCCGTGATACAGCCCTTGAGCGCATACTTCGCCAGTATGGTTGATACGCATCAATCCGGCGACATGACGCGCCTCAGTAATACTGAGCTCAGGAATCTCATCACTACTCACGGGCAGGGGGCGGGTGCTAGGATTTGAATGCGGCACGACCGCTCGCAATGCCTTGTCCACCCCAAGTAATAGCTGATCAATTTTTGATAAGGGACGCAGGGCCATGGTTCACTCCTGATGGCTGTGTTTATTATAAATATATTTACGATTAACAGGTTTTAGCTATCTACATTTTTCTCACGACAGCACTTTTATGTGCATAGCAAGCACTGTTTGTAAGTTGCCTGAGTTGCTGATAAGCCTTACTATAGCAAACAACTATAACAAACAATATAGAATGTCGGCAGCAAAATTAATAGCTTAACGATTCATTTATAATATCTATTAGCAGGGCTATTAGCTCATATTGCCAACATCTTTAATCTTGTCGATTACGTTCGTCATCATGGGTTTGGATGACCGCTTGCTTAATATGTTTATTAAGTTTGAGGTATAAAAACACCCCAAAGACAAGATTTAATATGCCGGTGACTAAGAACAATTGCGGTAGGGTCAGACCTAACGCATTTAACACCACAATCGAAAAAATTGCCGAGCTGACCATAAAGATGGCATTAAAAATATTATTGGCACCGACGATGCGTGCACGATGGCTTTTTGGCGCATAAGCTTGCATAGAGGCATATAAAGGCACGATATATAAGCCGCCACTAAAGCCCAAAAAGAATAAGTCGGCAAACACACGCCAGCTACCGCTCATACCCCATAAATCACCAATACCAAGTAGTGCTTCGGTATTAACATCAATATTTAATCCTGACAAAGAAAAATATAAATCAATCGCAAATATACTAAGACCAGCGATACCAAAGGGTAATAATCGCAGACTGACTTGGTTTTTGGTCAAGGATTTACAAAGCAGCGAACCTATTGATACGCCAACCGAAAATAGCGTCAATAGGAAAATAACCACGGACTCATCGCCATGCAAAATGACTTTGCTGAACTCAGGGGTTTGGGTCAAAAACGTCGCCCCATAAAACCAAAACCAGCTATTACCAAGTATGACAAAGAATAAAAAAGGCAAGGAGTATAAATAGCGCACCGTCGCCATGCTGGTGGTAAAGATATTCCAGTTAACCTTCAGATCAGGCTGCATCGCTGGCATGGTTGGAATAAAACGGGCGGCAAAATAACCTATCGCCGCTACAAATAGCACAGTGACACTAATCCAAAAGAGCGGCTGTGTTATCTGGGTCAATACCCCAGCGATAATCATACCGAGCAAGATGGCAAGCGAGGTGCCCATTTGGAACAAACCATTGGCACCGACCAGCTCATCTTCTTTCATCGCTTGCGGCAAATAGGCATACTTAATCGGACCAAAAAACGTCGATTGTGTCCCCATCAAAAACAGCGCCACAAATAATAGCGCATACCATTCAAAGACAAAGCCTACTGCGGCAATGATCATGATGGATATCTCAAGCAATTTAATCAATCGCGTCAGTTTTGATTTTTCAAACTTATCGGCGATTTGACCTGCCAAGGCTGAAAATAAAAAATACGGCAAAATAAACAACATCGCCGCTAAGTTATTTAAGATACTGACTTCCATGCCCAGCTGACTGGCAGCGGTATAGGTCAGCACCAATATCAGCGCCTGCTTAAAGATATTGTCATTGAACGCGCCCAAAAACTGGGTGAAAAACATGGCGCTAAAACGGCGGCGCTTAAATAATTGAAACTGATTGGCCATGAAAATTCCTACAGATGGGTCGCAGCTAGTATAGTGAGAACAAGGTAAAATGCAGTGATTGATATATAAACAATTATCAACAGTATCAAAAACTTATCGAAATATAGCATAGGTTTTATTAATGTTAAGCCGTATAATAGCAAGGGTTTGGTAAAAATACATGCGCCCGATGCTATGATTTGATAATTAACTAAGTTATGATTTGTAAATTTTAGCCGACCAAACCCATAATCTCAGTTAACTGCTCTACGTTTATTCACCGGTAAAATGGGGCGATTGTAATCGACCGTAACCTTGTGCCGCGTGAGGTGATAGGAACTAAATATGAAACATCAGCCTTCAACTCTAGCGCGCCACTTATCGGTTATGCCGCGTGATACGTCAGACATGCCGCCGCACTCCGTTAAGCTTGCTCATCTTAGTTACGTTAATCACATTCATCGTAACGGTAATCCGCGCGTTTACTTTACGCGGACGGCAATTTTTAGTGCGTTGACCACAAGCTTGGTTGGTTTTGGGGTGAGTGTTGGTATGGCACCGGCCGCCTTTGCCGCTACCGATTTAAACACTAGTACTGCCAATAATCCAAGCAGCAGCCAAGTTATTAAAAATATCGAAAATGATGCGTATGAAGATAGCCAGCTTGATATCGCTTTGGATGCCTTGCGCCTAAAAAAGGCCGTCGAACAAGGTATTATCGATCAATCGGTATTGGATGATTATAGCGAGCAAAACTTAGGTATCAAAAAGCCTAATGCAAAAAAATCAGAAACTGACGCTAAGAAAAACCCTAGCACGCAAACAAATAACACGGATAACTCGCAGTTATCAAATAATGATATCGATAGTGTTAATGACTTTGCTAATAATCTCGATAATGGCTTGGATAATCTAGGTAACAACCAAGCATTTGATAGCAATGAAAACTTAGAGCAGCAAGTCAATAGCGTGCAGCAGCAAGGCTATCAGATGATGACGCCTGCAGAGATTGACCGTGAATTGGCGGCAATGGATAGGCAGAATGCCCAAGATATTGACAGCCTTAATAGTAGCGCTGGCGTGAATAACATCGATGGCATACGTCATAATGATAGCGACTTTGATAGATTGGACGGATTCGATGCGCCAGTGGCGACGTTAAATGATACGACGCCACCGATTGGTCTGGACGTTGACTTGGATGCGACTACCCTGCCAGCACCAAGCAATCTTGACACCTTAGGTAGAAGTGAGACGGCAGGTAAAAGTGAGACGGCTGCTGCTAAACAGGCAGAAACTGACGATACTAATGATGTGATGTCACGTCCTATTAATGTCAGTGATTCTGTCAGTAGCGGCAATACTGATTCAGAAGTGGATAACGCTATTTTAGTGAATGATGCTTTAGAAGATAGTAATGATGCCATCAATATAGAAAACGCGCAGTCAGGTAGCATTAATCCTGATGATTATTTGCCTAATTATGAAAATGATATTGATGCAGTCAAGGAAAGTATCGAGCAAGCGGCAAAACCCACACCGAAGGCACGCAATAAAAAAGGCAATATCGTTAAGCGTCTTTATAATCGCTTCTTTAATGAGGGCGCGATAGCGTTGCCGCACGTCGAAACAACAATTTATTTGCAACAAGCCGTGGCGGACAATTTAAATAGTAATACTGAAGACAATACTGTAAACAGTACCCGAAATACTACGCCAAAACTGACCAAAGCGGATGATGATATTCAACCCTTTAAGAATATCAAAGCTGCGCTCGATGACACTACCGTTCAGTCTGTGGTTGATTTTACCGCTGCGCTACCGCGTCTGCGCCAAACGGCATTAGATGCGGCAAAAGCCGTTGGTTACTATGAAGTGACCTTGCGTTTACGCCAAACCAATAGCGATACTATTGACGTCATTATTGAGAAGTTGGGCGAGCCAGTACGCGTTGATAGCCGCATTGTCGATATCCGCGGCGAAGGTAGCGAGCAAGCAGAGTTTGCCGAGCTTGAAAAAGACTTACCGCCGAAAGAAGGTGATATCTTTAATCACCGCGTTTATAAAGACAGTAAAGCAGCACTTGAGTCGCTCAGTAATACCTATGGTTACTTTGATCAATATTGGCTAAATAAATCGGTCGATATTATCTTGCCGGACAATACGGCCGATGTGTCGCTGGTCTACAATACCGGCGAGCGCTATGAATTTGATGAAGTGGTGTTTTTTACTTATGATCAAGAGTCGGGTACGTTGACGCGTGACCCGGAAAAACTGCCGGTGGAATTGTCCTTATTGCATCAGCTACTTGGCTTTAAAGCGGGCGACCCTTTTTATCGTCCCGCAGTGACTAAGTTTAGTAATGATTTATCGGCGACCCGTTACTTCAATACCGTCAACGTCGAGTCGATTTTGCCACCCGATGAACGTACGGAAAGCAGTACCTTGGCGTTTGATAACTCCCCTAATGCCAATATTGCTGATAATAATACTGACGCTATTGATAATGTCTCTTATGTCAGTGATACTGAGCAATATGGCGATAACAATAGCCAAAATGAGGGTGAGCGCTACGCTAATAGTGGCGAGACCGTCAATCCAGCTGACATCGCTGCTATTGAGTTTAAAGCCGATGAAGAAACATTGGATAAACTGCAAGCCATTAAACAAAAAGCTGAACGTTTAAGCCGACTGCCAAGCGATCGGGTATTGGACGAAAAAGACCAAGCAACCAATAGTATTTTGGGTAAAATCAGTGACTCTATTAGTAATATTGCGCAAAAGATATTCCCTGATGAAAAAAGTATCCTTGCTGATGAAAACTTTGTCCCACCGACACTTGCCGGACGTAAAACCCCGCAAGAGGTGTTAGAAAATAAAAAAGTACCGCTGTATGTCTTTGTTTCTGCCAATAAACCACGCGATGCCCAAGTCGGTATTGGTTATGGTACCGATACGGGTGTACGTGCAATCGCCAAGATAGATTATAATTTGCTCAATCGTAAAGGCTATCAAGCAGGGGCAGAGGCCGAAGTCTCCCGAATCACAAAAAATGTCGCCCTTTATGCCAGCCGACCATGGAAGCATCCGTTAAATGATAAGCTAGATGCGCGTTTGACCTATGAAGAAGAGGTCATCGACCAAGGCGAAGGCAACTTTGATTTGTCTACCAGAACCTTGAAGGCGGGACTAGCGCGAAATATCCGCCGTGAAAACGGCTGGGATCGTAGCTACTCTGTGCGCTATCGTTTAGATGAGCTAGCGACGGGCATTGATGAGGCCGAGTTGGACAATCTTCCGGTACGCTTTACCTCGTCCAAACCTACCCAGCAAGCCTTGTTGTTCGGTTATGGTATGAGTAAGACTGATGTCGATAACGCTGCCAATCCTACGCGCGGGTTCCGTCAGTATTATTCGCTTGAAGCAGGTTCAGAAAACGCGCTTAGTGATACCGATTTAGCCATACTACGCGCGGGCTTGAGCGGTCTTTATAGCTTTGGGGCTGATGATAAACACCAAGTTCTAGGTAGTTTAAATACCGGTTATATTTGGGCCGATGATTTTTATGAGGTGCCCTATAAACTGCGCTTCTTTGCTGGCGGCGACCAAAGTATCCGTGGTTATGATTACGAGAGCTTATCACCGATTGACAAAGGCTATCTAACAGGCGGACAAATCCTCGCCGTCGGTAGCGCCGAATATAATTATGAGTTTAAACCGGGTTTCCGTGGGGCGTTTTTCACCGATGTCGGTAACGCTTATGATAAAGATTTTGAGACAGATACCAAAGTTGGCGTCGGTGTCGGTATCCGCTGGGCATCACCAGTTGGCGTGGTACGTGTCGATGTAGCGGCTGGTGTGACGGAGGAGAGTATTCCGGTGCGACTGCATCTCTTTATCGGCTCGCCTTTATAAACAGTAAGCAGCAAACAGTCCTAACTACAGTCTTAAATACAGTTCTATTTTTTATCCTAGCGCATGCTGGTAATCATTCTTTAACGTAGCTGAGTGTCATGTTGACCAAAAATACCCCGCCAAACAAGCCATCAGATGAAGATCCAGCACAACGCGATGCCCGCGCTGTAAGACGTTGGTATCCGCTGTCTTTTTTACTCAAATTGACGGTGCTTATTCTTATTGTACTGGCGATTATGTTCGCCATTTTTTTGTATGCGGCGGGTACTGAATCAGGCACCAAGTTTATTTTAGAGAAAATCAGTGCTGAGACGGGTATTAAATTTAAATATGGTCGTGGCAATCTGCGCGATGGTCTTTGGCTTACGGATATCGATATCGAGGCAAACGAAGACCTTGAGATATTAGTCGATAAAGCCTACGTTAAAATAGGCTGGCGCGCGGTATTTGCCAAAGAAGTGCATCTGCGTGACGCTGATATTCAAACCATTGAGATTATCAATAACAAACCGCCAACGGGTGAGCCGTTCGATTATCGAACCCTCAGCTTACCAGTCAATTTGCGTTTTGATCAAGCAAAAGTACAAACCATCATTTATAAGCAAGTGACCAAAGAGCCTATCATCGTACATGATATTGAGGCGCGTGATTTGACGTGGGTCGGTAGCGTGGTGAACGTTGGTCGTGGTAAATTGCAATACGCTGATATTGTCAAAGTCAGTGCTTTACAAGGTCATGCAGATTTACAAGGTGACTATCCTTTAGATTTGAGCGCTATAGCTGAGGTAAGCGCGCTAGGAAAGGCTTATATCGACCCATTGAACATTACCGCAACCGGTACGCTTAAACGCACCGTCGGTAAAGTCCGTAGCCGCTATAATGACAGCGATGTCAGCGGCGATTTTGTGGTGCAGGGTTTAGATAGTGACTCGCCATTTCAGGCGAAGCTTGAATGGGATGATATTCTTATTCCTTATGCCGACAGCCAAAATATCCATCTCAAAAGTGGCATGGCGACGGCATCGGGTGTCATCTCAGAGATACGTCTGCGTATAAATACTGAGCTGACTGCCAAAGATATCCCGTCAGGACACTATCAAGGTCGCGGCATCATTGCTGATAGCCAATTGCGCGTTGATCGCTTAGATGCTCAGGTGCCAGCGGGCAATCTTGTGCTACAAGGTATCTTAGACTGGAAGGGTAGCTTTGATGCAAAAGTGCGCGCAACCGGCAGTAATTTTGATATTCGACGGGCTATTCCTAAGGATTACGCTGATTTTAAAGCGTACGCGCCGCAAAAGCTTAATGGTCGTTTGTCGGTACATTATCAGCATAAAAACAAGGCTGGCAATCTAGAGATGGATGCAGATTTGCGCCAGCGTGATGGTGAACACGTTAATGCCAATATCGTGCAAGGTAAACCCTTAGCTCGTGGCAGAACCTCTAAATCTAAACAAATAACGCCTTGGTATATCGATGCCAAATGGCAGAACCTTGTGCGTCGTAATGTGCCTAATATTGGCAATATTAATAGCCCAAGCGGACAAGCAAATGTCATCATGCGCGGCGCGAATTTATCAGTTGACGGTAAGGCGGTGATTAATGAGCTAAATGCCGCCCCTAAAGGCAACTACGATTTACGTGTGCGTAAAGCGGGCGATGTCATTGATATCAACCGTCTTAATTATAAAGGCATAGTAGGCGACTTATCTGGCACAGGACAGATTCAACTGGCGAGCAAAAAACGTCCGCTAACTTGGCAGATTGATGCGCGTACCACGGGTTTATTACCCAAAAAATATCGTAGTGATTTACCACTTGAGCGCCTGACAGGACGTATCAATGCACGCGGGCGCATGCTCAATATCAGTAAAAACCGCGTCAAAGGTCAGCGTCATATTGTCAGTTTTAACAATACCGATCTGCAAGCAAACCTCGATGCCAGCCAAGATAGCCGCGCTATCGGTATCACGGGTAGCGGTGATGCCAGCGTCGATATTATCGGCGGCCAGCTATCCGTCTTTGACGCTCGTTTCGATGGGCACATTGATACCGCTGATGTACCAAAAGGCAGCTTATCGATTGATGCCGCTGGGACGCCAAAGCTGATTCGTATCCGTAAACTCAACTATAACGGTGAAGCTGGTGCAGTAAAGGCGAACGGTGTTATCGACTTACGCCAAAATATCGGCTGGACGGTCGATGGTCGCTTTGATAAATTTAATCTCGGCTATTTCTTACCGAATAACGCGGCCATTATCACCGGCGACTTAAAAACCAGCGGCGTGTGGCAAACCGCGCCAAAAAATAATGCTAATGCGAAGGGTAAGCTTAAAAACTTTGTGGTAAATTTTGATGGTGTATTAGACGCTGAGCAATTACCAGCCGGCAAACTTACCATTGATGCCAGTGGTGACGCTCAACTTATTCGTATCAAGCGTTTCCGTCATGTGGGCGCGGCAGGCAGTATCGATGCCAATGGTACGGTTGATATGCGTAAAGGTATCGCTTGGGATATCAAGGCGGTGATGAATCGCTTTAACTTGGGTTATTTCTTTAAAGACATCCCAAGTACCATCACAGGCAGCATCGATACCGATGGGCGCTGGGGCGATAACCAGCAAATTATTAATATCAAACAAGTTAACCTAAGTGGTATGTTAAAAGGCCAGCCGCTAAGTGCTAAAGGTAGCCTAGCGGCGAAGATGCGTCTACCAAAAGACTTGGCCAGTTATTTCAAACGCTTGCAGGCGCAAGACGCACAGGCACAATATAAGCAAGTCAATGCCTTAATCGACAGCTTAAATGCCAATAATTTGGTGCTGCGTTGGGGCGATAATTATCTTACCGCCAATGGTAACGCGAAGCAGCTACAAGCTAAGATTAATATCACCAGTCTCGACCAGCTCTCAGATAAGCTTGCTGGTAAAGTGACGGGCGGGGCGACCTTATCGCAGCCGGCAGGACAGGCGCTGCCAACGATTTATATCGATTTGGTTGGTGAGCGTCTTGCGCTACCAGGTTTTATTTTGCGTCAAGGTCGTATCCGCGGCAAGCTGGTCAATTTATTCAATAGCCCAAGTCAGCTTATTATCAGTGCTGAAGGTTTGGACGTTGCAGGGCAAAGCTTTAAGAAGATTAATGCAACCTTTAATGGGACTGAACAGGCGCATGTGGTCAATCTTGATGTGGCCAATGACGAGCTTGATATCTCTGCCAAGCTCAAAGGTGGCTTTAATCGCGATAAGCTCAGCTGGTCAGGGGTGATTGGTAAAGGCCGCGTCAAATCAAAATATGCGACGCTAAATCAATTACAACCTGCCCAGCTCATTGTGAATTTACCCAAAAAACAAGGCAATCAATCAACGGATTTAAAAGTACAGCTCGCCGCCCACTGTTGGCAGGCGGCTGATCAAACGGGCAAGCTGTGTTTACGTGAAAACTTAATTGCCTCACCTGCCAGTGGTCAGGTTAATTTGGCCGTACAAAATTTGGATACGTCTTTGTTTGCGGTATTTTTACCAAAAGACATTGATTGGCATGGCAAGATTAATGGTAAAGCCATCGTCGGTTGGCAACGTGGTCGTCCGCCAACGATTAATACCACGCTGTACTCTGATAATGGCAAAATCGGCCTCATTCAAGATGGCGATAGTCAGCCGGTTACCTTGCCATATAAGCGGGTATCACTGATTGCGGTATCAGTACCGAATGGTCTAAAAATACGTACGGATATCAATACCGGTCATGGTGCGCGTGGCTATGCCGAAGTCATTATTGACCCTTATAAAACACCGAAACCCATCTCGGGCGCATTAGTACTTAACGAGCTTAATTTGGCGGTATTTAAGCCATTTTTCCCTGGTATGCGCGTGCTCGAAGGTAATATTACTATGGCGGGCGGCTTAGGCGGCACGCTCGATAAGCCACAGTTCTATGGTGATGTGAAATTGGTTAATGGTCGCATCGCGATGCTTGATTTACCCGTGAATTTAAGAAAGGTCAATGTCGATGCCAAAATCCGCGGTACGCAAGCGACTATCGATGGTACCTTTAACAGTGGTACAGGCACGGGTACGCTAACAGGTACGGTTAATTGGCAACAAAAACTACAGGCTAAGCTCAGTATTATTGGCGAGCGTTTGGTCTTAACCCAGCCCCCATTATTGCTCGCTGAGGTTAATCCTGATATTGACATTATCGTGCGTCCGGGTGACCGTTACGTCAATATCACTGGCGCCGTGAGTGTGCCATCAGCGACCATTCGCCCACCAGAAGCCAGTGAAGACATCATTACCCAAACCGAAGATGCCGTCGTGCTTGATCGGCGTTTGATTGGTAATATTGATGAGGTTTTAGCCATCTCAAAACCTTGGTCAATCAATGCTGATATCGGTATCGACTTAGGCGATGATATTAACTTCCGTGGTTTTGGTGCGGTGATTCCTTTAGCCGGTGCGATTCATATCACACAAAATGGCACGGGTGTTATGCGCGCCAAAGGCGTGGTGCAAGTATCGCGTCGTACCAATATTGATGCCTTTGGGCAAAATTTAGAGCTCAATTATGGTCAAGTGCGCTTTAATGGCGATGTGATGAAACCCAACCTTAGCATTGAAGCCGCTAAAAATATTAGCGGTAAAACAGTCGGTGTGCGCGTCAAAGGCAATACAGAAAACCCAAATATCATTGTCTTTAATAACGCTGGTCTCACCCAGCAGCAAGCGATGAATGCCTTGATAACCGGTCGTATTAATAATAAGAGCGCCACGCAAATCAGTGAGCAGGGTTTTAAATCGCAGGTGACCAATAACCTTGCAGCAGCAGGCTTAAGCTTTGGGCTTAGTGGCACGCGCACTTTGACCAACCAGATAGGTCAAGTGTTTGGTTTACAAAGCCTGACGGTTGATGCGTCAGGCAGTAGCGAGGATACCAACGTCAACGTCACCGGTTATGTGACGCCTGATTTATATATTCGCTATGGTGTCGGTGTCTTTAATGCCCAAAACAGCCTATCTATCCGTTATCAGTTGACGCGGCGGATTTATGTCGAAGCAACTTCAGCAGCGGAAAATGCGGTTGATGTGGTTTATAGCTGGCAATTCTAATCGTCTAGCTGCCAGTTGGTCGGTTGGTTAGTCGATGGTTAGCGATTGATTTCATTTTATCCAATAAAAAACGCCTTTATCAAAAGGCGTTTTTTTATGAGATGGGCAGTCTGTTTATTTGGTTAAAATTAAGCGGTTGTTACGGGTTAAGCGTAGGCGGTATTCTTCGCCTTCATGCTCGATACGCACCTCTTTGGTCAGCGCAAATAAATGCTGCGACTGCAGCGTAGGCAAGCGGTTTTCACGGCAGTTTAAGTAACGAGAGATGACCATGCTCATAGTAAATTCCTTTTGATAAAATAGTTCAGTACGAAAAGTGATATAAAGTAAATATTAACGATAATAATTATCATTTACATTGGTGATTTTTGCAAGCTATTTGATAAAATAAATGACAGCTATTATGTAAACTTATATAACGCCGTATTTACAAAGGCTATAAAGTCTACCAAGGCTATAAACCAAAATAACAAAGTATCGATGTATCGAATATATGCACCGATAAACGCATTGATAAAGGGCATTAAGATGGCAAATCAAACGACGAACCCAATAAAGCATCCATTAGATGAAAATAAAGTAAGCGAAACCAAGGCAATAACTGTCGTCAATGTCGCGGTGGCGGTCATTTATTATGAAAATCAGTATCTGCTAGGGTTTAGAGATGGCTCACAGCATCAAGGCAATCGTTATGAGTTTGTCGGCGGCAAGATAGATAGTCATGAAACTGCCAAGCAAGCGCTGATTCGTGAAGTCGCTGAAGAGACGGGCATCGATATTGCGAGTAATACTGCGGTCAAGCTTGGGCGCCTGCATCATGACTATGGTGATAAGCAAGTATGCTTACAGGTCTATAAAGTAGCGCTGAGCGCACAGCAGTACCAAGCGCATAAACATCGTAAGCAGGGTTTAGAAGGGCAAGCGCTAACATGGGTGGATAAATCGAAGTTACTGGCGGGAGATTACCATTTGCCAGCCGCCAATAAGACCATTCTTGCATGGTTGCGCTTACCGGCACAGATAGCGATTACCTATCCATTGGCACACTTTAACGATGCAGATCATCCTGACGCAGCATGGTTGCAGTATCATGTGGCGCATCTAAAACAAGATGCTTGGGTTTATATCCGACCAAAAGCAACAAATACAGAAGATAGTGTGCATCAATTGTTACGCTTACGTCCTGATATCCATGCGATTGTGCCTGATGCGTTAACTGATAAATTAACTGATAAATTAAGCGATGTATTAAATAGCAATGAGGCGAATGAGATAGCTATAAACCGCCAAATCGTAGCGAGTCATTTAACACAGACGCAGCTTATGCAATGGTTAAATAGTCATCAGAGCAATGATATATCTGACTGCAACAATGCTTTAAGCCATTCTTCAAGTTATCCGTTAATAGTAAGTTGTCACGACGCCGAGAGTATTGATGCGGCGAATCAGTTGGCACATATGCGTTTAGAGCAACAATTACCGCCTGTTATTGGTATGTTTCTGTCACCTGTTTTAGTCACTCAAAGCCATCCTGAAACCGCGTCGCTAGGCTGGCAAGCATGGGCAGAATTGGCCGCATTAGCAGATATGCCAGTGATTGCTTTAGGTGGTTTGTCACCAGTGATGAGTGCGCGCGCGGAACAATACGGTGGCGTTGCTGTCGCTGGCATTAGACAGTTTTTACAATAGTATTTCGCGTGCTTTTTGCGCTATCTTTTAGCTATTTTTATAAGCATTAATTAACGGGAAAGCGCTCGTTAATTAATGGGCTGATACAAGAGATTAGGTTGCCTGAGAGCAGGCGTTAACTCATGACAAAACACTGATTTCAAAACTCTTTTAACAGTCAGTAACTATGTGTTTGTTCTATGAGGCAAACATAGAATTACTTACAAACCGTTGCGTTTTCCTACATTGCGACACTGTTCTCATCGAGCCATTGCTATTACTATAACCTATCAAATTATCAAACGGCGCTGAGTCAGTTTTTAGCGAGCATTATCTAAAAATGGCTTATCTATCATTATCCTTTACCCAGCGCTCCTAAGGTTATGACGTAAACTCGTTATAACCGCATTTAATTTTCAGTTATTCTTCTTTTATATTGATAGTGAGTATTGAAAATTATTTTGCACTTATCTGCTAAACAGAGAATTTGATCATAAAGAATTTTTAACTATTACTATTAATAAATGGTACTCCTATGAAAACCAATAAGTTACCTCAGTCAGCATGGTCTGATTCTCAGGCAGCTGGTTCTCAATCACAGCAGACTGGCCAGTCAAGTCAGCACTATCTTGGAAAAAGCTATCTTGAAAAAAACTACCTTAAGAAAGATTATATAAATAAAGATTATCTAAGTAAAGGTCATCTTAAAGCGGATAGTGCTTTACAAACAGGTCATGCCAGTAACGACGCTAGCTATCATTATGACCACTTTGTCAGTGCTAACGAAGAATATTCCAAGCATTTGGCGACAGATACGTCAGCACATGACAGCTATTTTGGCTACAAACGCGTTGAAAAAAGCCTTGCCGAGGCAACAGAGTCTGCAATGATTAAGAATAGCAATCGTAAAGCCAGTAGCAGCAGCCTTAAAGCTAGCGATATGAAAAGCTATCCTAGTACAAATGAGGTGAGTAGTAATAACAATAATAAAAGCTCACAACCTGCTCACGGATATAAAAAAGCTGATAGCTATCAAAAGGTGAAAAAAACAACTGCAATACATATTGATAAAAATGTAGATACAGATACCGATGCAAATACTAAGTCATTAATGCTGCAGTCTATTAAAGGTAATATGGCAACAGGGCAGGCTGATGCTATAAATAGCTTAACTAAAACCCATCACTCTAAAACTCACAACCATCTTTCTTCTGAAACTGCCGACGCAGCAATAACAGAGATACCGGAGCGCATATTTATGAATGGACTTATTAAACACACAGGTATTGCTTTAGCAATTATCATACCGCTGGCGGCGTTTTCAGCGTATGCGGCGACGCCACCCGTCAATACCGCGGCTAAAGCTAATGTGACGGCTAATGCAACGACGGAGAAAACCAGCACCGAGACATTAGCCATCAAGCCGAGTGCTATCATTCATAAGTCTGCAAGTGTACCAACCACAGTTGATAGCGTTGATCTGAAAAAATACGCCGGCACTTGGTATGAGATAGGTCGTTTACCGATGTATTTTCAGCGCAATTGTGCCAGTGACGTGACGGCGACTTATGTGGAAAAAACCGACGGTTCAGGCATCAAGGTGATTAACCAATGCAAAGCGCAAGACGGTTCAGGAATTACAGCGGAAGGCTTAGCCAAACCAGCAGATACTACGGGCAGCAAGTTAAAGGTGACTTTCTTACCCTCTTGGATTCGCTGGTTGCCCGTCGGTCGTGCCGATTATTGGATACTCGCACATGATGCAGACTACAAAACAGCATTGGTTGGCACACCGGATAAAGACTATCTATGGTTGCTAGCGCGTTCACCAAATGTGAGCCAAGAAACTTATGCCAACTACCGCCAAATTGCTCAGCAACAGGGCTATGATTTAAAAGAATTTAAACTTACCACGCAGACCAATCAAACGGTGAAGTTGGTTCCATAAACGAGCCCTTGTCTATTATGACTAATTATCAATTATTAATAGTCTGTTATTGACAGCTAGTTATTGGTAGCTCGTTACTGAAAGCCATTTAAGTATTTTATATTAATCAGGTTTTTACATTTATTTTAGTCGATTAAAAATGGGATAGCAGCATAAGCTGTTTTTATTTTTTATTAAGTAACTTATAGAGTAATGAATAGTGCAATGAATAGTGCAATGAATAGAGAATGAAAAATGCGATAAGTTGGACAAATTCGGTTATCACTAGCAAAATAGGGCGTTTTAAGCTAAAATCTCCCTTATCTAAAGACTGCGCTGATAAAAACGGTGACGATAACCACTGCCGCAATAGTCGAGCGTTATCGTTTTAGAATCATTACCTAACTTAGTGATGACCTATCTATTTATATTTCTTTATACTTTACTGATTACCTAATTACTGACCATAAGGATGTTTCTCGTGAGCAACGCTGATACCTTACGCCAATTACATCAAGACCACTTGAGCAATTATAACCAACAAGAGCAACAAGCCATTGAGCTGATGGGGCTTTTGAATAAGCTTTATAATGAGCAAGATGTACAAGTGACCTTGTTTGGCGACACGCTAGATACGACTTCTGTAGGTCAAATATTGGCATTGCATCAAAAAGTAGCGCTACGCGAGCAAGATGCCAAATCTATCGATATCGCGGATACGTTAGCGATGGTGAAGACGCTTGCAGAGAGCAAAGATATCCAAGCGGCGCGTATCGATGTCGGTCAGCTGATTGCTAATGACAGTGATTTACAAGCGGCTTTACAGACTATTGGTACTGATAAAGGTGCTAGCAATGGCGCAACGGACGTCGTGCTATATGGTTTCGGCCGTATTGGTCGTATCTTAACGCGTCTATTGTTATCACAAGCATCAAGTGCCAAGGGTATGCAGCTAAAAGCGATTGTCGTACGTCCTGCAGCTGCGGGCGATTTGGCCAAGCGTGCCTCATTGCTAGAGCGTGATTCAATCCATGGTAGCTTCGCTGGTGGTGTGGTTGTCGATAATGAAAACAACGGTTTGATTATCAATGGCCGCTTTGTGCAAGTTATCTATGCCAAAGACCCAAGCGAGATTAATTATACTGCTTATGGTATCAAGGATGCATTGGTCATTGATAATACCGGTATCTGGAAAGATGAAGCCGGTCTTGGCAAGCATCTGCAGTCTACTGGCGTGAAAAAAGTATTGTTAACGGCTCCTGCAGGCGGCGATATCAAAAACGTCGTCTATGGCGTAAATAACGATACCGTTGGCGATGACACTATCGTTAGTGCAGCCAGCTGTACGACTAACGCCATTACCCCAACGTTAAAAGTTTTAAATGATGAATACGGTATCGAAAACGGTCACGTTGAAACCATTCACTCGTTCACTAACGATCAAAACTTAATTGATAATTATCATAAAGCTGATCGCCGTGGCCGCAGTGCAGTATTGAACATGGTTATTACCAGTACTGGCGCGGCAAAAGCGGTTGGTAAAGCACTACCAGAGCTGAGCGGTAAATTAACCGGTAATGCTATTCGTGTACCAACGCCAAACGTCAGCTTAGCCATTTTGAACTTAAATCTAAAAACTGCCCCAGCTAGTGCTGATGCGTTAAATGAGTTTATGCGTAAAATTTCTAATAGCAGTCAGTGGCAGACGCAAATTGCTTATACGGATTCTACCGAAGCGGTATCGACTGATTTTGTCGGTGATACGCATGTCGGTATCGTCGATGCACAAGCAACGATTTTGACCGATAACCATGCGATCGTTTATATTTGGTATGATAATGAAGTAGGCTATAGCACTCAGGTATTACGTTTGGCAACGCAAATGGCTGGCATCAGCTATACGCAAATTCCAGCGTAAAACATTGCACGGCTACTGTTTTAGCTGCTTTTATTTAGATGAAACAGCTATACGAAAGTAAGTTTTATCCTAGATAAATCGGTGTAAATGGTTAAAGGTAGTATTCAAACACCCGATAGTCCGAATGGTTATCGGGTGTTGTTGTCATAATAAATGCTAAGTTAGAGTGACATTACATTCTAACTGGCACACTTTTTAAAGAAGTTTTATAAACTCGAGATATTTTATAGTTATTAATTTTTATAATTATTAAGTTTTTCACAATTACCCAAACATATAGCTACAACCTAAAATACAGTCGTTGACTGTAACCAGTTGATAAACTGGATGGTAAATAAAGGAACGTAAGATGCGATTTATTGATGAAGCCGTCGTAACGGTAAAAGCAGGTGACGGTGGTAACGGAATCGCCAGTTTTCGCCGAGAAAAGTATGTCCCACGCGGTGGCCCTGATGGTGGCGATGGTGGTAAGGGCGGAGATGTCTATGTCATTGCAGAAGACAACACCAACACCTTAGTGGACTATCGTTATACCCGTCGTTATGACGCCATGCGCGGTGAAAACGGTCATAGTAAGAACTGTGCCGGTAAGGGTTCTGATGACATCTATTTGCCAGTCCCAATCGGTACGACTGTGGTCGATACCGAGACCGACGAAGTACTAGGTGATTTGATTGAGCTTGGTCAAACTTTACTGATTGCCAAAGGTGGCGATGGTGGTTTGGGTAATACCCATTTCAAAAGCTCGACCAACCAAGCACCGCGCAAAGCCACATCAGGTTTTGAAGGCGAGTTAAAAGTGCTTAAGTTTGAGCTAAAAGTTGTGGCTGATGTGGGTTTAATTGGTTTGCCTAATGCTGGTAAATCGACCTTTATCCGCCAAGTCTCTGCTGCTAGACCAAAAGTGGCCGATTATCCATTTACCACGTTAGTACCAAATTTAGGCGTGGTAGATATCGGTCGTCATCGCTCATTTGTCATGGCCGACATTCCAGGTTTAATTGAAGGCGCTTCAGAAGGCGCAGGACTTGGCATTCGCTTTTTAAAGCATGTCGCTCGTACGCGTCGTCTGTTACACTTGGTTGATGTAAAACCAATCGATGGCAGTGACCCAGTAGAAAACGCCCGTATCATTTTAAATGAGCTTGAGCGTTTTTCACCTGAATTGGCCAATTTGCCACAGATTTTAATCTTGAATAAAATCGATCAGGTTGCCGAAGAAGACCTAAATGAGCTTTGTACCCATATTGTGGCTGAGCTTGGTTGGACAGGTATTGTATTCCGTACCGCGACATTGACTGGCGAAGGCGTCGATGCCGTTAAGTACCATTTAATGAATGAGATTGAGCGTGAGCGTGAGCGTGAAATCGAAGACCCTATTTTTGCTGAAGCACAAAAAGAGCGTTTTGAGCGCTTAGAAGCAGAAGTACGTCTGAATACCGAAGCACAGCGTGAAGCATATCGTGCAGCTCGCAGAGCGGCGCGTGAAGGCATTGACTTAAACGACGATGTAGATGACGACGACCTAGATGATGATGGCGTTGAAGTGGTTTACGTGCCTTAAGTGTATTCTATTTAACTTCATGAGCTTTGAGTTCACAAGTTTTAACGTTAGGTGCTTTAAGTTTACGTTCTTTAAATAGGTGTGCGCACAGCTTTTAATTTAATCCCCGTAATCACTTTACACTAGCAACAGGAGTTTATATGGCAGTTGACATAGAGAACACGACCGAAGAAGCAAGGTTTGTTAAGCAAGCTCGCAACTTTGATATTCAGCGCGTTATTGTCAAGATTGGCTCATCGTTATTAACCAATAATGGGCGAGGGCTTGATCGAACTGCCATTTACGAGTGGGCAAAGCAGATTGCCAAGCTGCATAAGCGAGGCGTTGAAGTATTACTTGTATCTTCAGGTGCGGTTGCTGAAGGCGTCGTACGCATGAATCTTGATGAGCGTCCAAGGAAACTGGCGGCGCTACAAGCTTGTGCGTCTATTGGTCAGATGGGCTTGATTGAAACTTGGTGGTCAGCGTTGATTCAGCACGGTATTCAAAGCTCGCAGCTGCTACTGACACATGATGATCTGTCTAATCGTAGTCGCTATTTAAATACCACGGGGGCGTTGACGCAATTATTAGAATGGCGCGTGCTGCCAGTGATTAATGAGAACGATACCATTACCATTGACGAGATTAAATTCGGCGATAATGACACCTTGGGCGCGATGGCAGCGGCGATGGTCAATGCTGATTTATACATTATCTTAACCGATCAAGAAGGCGTCTTTACCGATAATCCCCGTAATAATCCTAATGCCAAAATGATCCGTCAAGAGCGGGCGATGGCTGATTATTTATTTGATATTGCCGGTGACGGTGGCAAACTTGGTCGCGGCGGTATGTTGACCAAAATCCGTGCCGGTCGCTTAGCTGCGATGGGCGGTTGTCCGACGGTCATCGTGAGTGGCGCTATCGACGATGTTATCACTCGTGTGGTTTCTGGCGAAGCCGTCGGTACGTTATTGACCACCAATGACGAAGATAAAATCATTGCACGTAAACAGTGGCTAGCGGCGCATTTGCGCATGTCAGGTTCTTTACTTGTTGATGCTGGTGCTGCAAAAGCGGTCGTTGAACATCATAAAAGCTTACTACCGGTCGGTGTGGTAGAAGTCCGCGGCGATTTCGATGAAGGTGATGTGGTTGAGATTGTGCATCAAGATACAGGCGAGCGTATCGCTGTCGGTCAAGTGAACTTCTCATCGCGTGATGCTTGCCGTGTGGCTCGTGAGCGTACGGAGCAGTTTGATAGAATCCTTGGGAACAATGAAGAGCGCGTGGTCATGGTACACCGTGACAACTTAGCGCTGACTATGTAGACCGTTTAAGTTATTTACCCTATTTTACATGTAAGTACGATAGATATAAGCACGATATTATTGATTAAAGGCTAACAGCAAATGACGCTCTAAAAATCCTAGATATTGTTTAATGAAGGCTAATCTGATGCCTGTTAACCAATCATTTAGCACGTTTGGGATTTTGTAATAGAGTGTCGCTATCTGAGCGTTTTAATATTCTTTTCTTTAACTTATTTTATCCAGCCCTGTTATTCATTTGGTGAGCTATTCATTTGAATAACGATGGGGCTGTTTTGGAGATTTGTACATGAGTGCTTCAGACAATAATAACGCGCTAGAGCAGAATTTTGCGCCTTTAAAGAACGATAGATTGCTACGCGCCTTGCGCTTTGAGCCAATAGATACCACGCCTGTGTGGATGATGCGCCAAGCCGGTCGTTATTTACCAGAATATAAAGCCACCCGCGCTGAAGCTGGTGACTTTATGAGTCTATGTAAAGACACCGCGCGCGCTACCGAAGTCACTTTGCAGCCATTACGTCGTTATGAGTTAGACGCTGCGATTTTATTTAGTGATATTTTAACCATTCCTGATGCGATGGGATTGGGTTTATACTTTGAAACCGGTGAAGGCCCAAAGTTTAAACACCCTATTCGTACGCAGGCAGATTTAGATAGATTGCCAGTACTCGATGTCAATGACTCGCTTGATTATGTCATGCGTGCGGTGACAAGTATTCGTAAAGCCTTAAACGGACAAGTGCCGTTGTTTGGTTTTTCTGGCAGTCCTTGGACGCTAGCGACTTATATGATTGAAGGCGGTAGCTCAAAAGATTATCGCTATACCAAAGGTTTCTTATATAGCAATCCTGAGTTTTTACATCAATTATTGGATAAGTTGGCAACGTCAGTAATCGATTATCTAGATGCACAAGTGGTTGCTGGGGCACAAATATTACAGATATTTGATAGCTGGGGCGGGGCGCTTGGTCATCGTCAATTTGTCGATTTCTCTCATGCTTATAATAAGCGCATTGTCGCTGAACTAAAGGTGCGTCATCCTGAAATACCAGTGGTATTGTTTACCAAAGGTGGCGGATTATGGCTTGATATTCAAGCCGATAGTGAAGCCGATGCCTTGGGTTTAGACTGGACGATGCCTATTGACCGTGCCCGTCAAGTCTTGACCGAAAGTCAGCGCCAGTTGACCAAGCACCATAAAAAACTACAAAGTAGCAAAGCCATTCAGGGTAATTTAGATCCTGCGACTTTATATGGTTCGCCTGCGACTATCCGTGCTGAAGTCAATGCCATGCTAGATAGCGCTTATGCCAATGGTGAAAAAACAGGCTATGTGGCAAACTTAGGTCACGGTATTACCCAGTGGGTCGACCCTGATAATGCCAAAGTCTTTATCGATGCGGTACATGACTATAAGATTTAATATTTAATGTGGCTAGTTTTTAAAATTAGCTAACGTTAAGAAGCGAGAGCTTATTAAAAGCGATAAATTTAGACGCTATTAAATTTAGAGGTTATTAGATTTAGACCCTATAATGTTTATACTTAGGTGTAGACATTATAGCTATCTACCATTAATTGAGTAAGAAACTGCATAAAAGAAAAGGGATATCTTATGATTTCAGCAGCGATTGTCGGCGGCACAGGCTATACAGGTATTGAGCTGATTCGCTTATTATCTGCCCATCCTGAAGTGTCTATTGATTTGCTAACCTCACGTAGCGAAGCTGGCACCCGAGCTGATGAGATATTCCCAAGCTTACGCGGCATCTCCGATATCGTTTTTAGCGATTTAGGTGATGAGACGCTAGCGACCTTGCAAAAATGCGATGTGGTATTCTTTGCGACCCCGCATGGCGTGGCAATGAAGCAAGCAGAGGCGTTAACGGCAGCGGGCGTAAAGGTCATTGATTTGGCCGCCGATTTTCGCTTGCAGTCATTAGCAGATTTTGAACACTGGTATCAGCAAGCCCATGCCTGTCCTGAATTATTAAAGACAGCCGTTTATGGTTTACCTGAAGTCAACCGTGAAAAACTTGCCGATGCTTTGGTAGTCGGTAACCCTGGCTGTTATCCAACCACAGCTATCTTGGGCTTAAAACCCATTATCGATGCGCAAAATAAGCAAGCCCAAAGGCTGGTTGAACCACGTATCGTTATCGATGCGAAATCTGGCGTTTCGGGCGCGGGTCGTCAAGCAAAGCTTGCCCTTAACTATGCTGAAACCACAGACAATTTCAAAGCCTATAGCGTTGAAGGTCATCGGCATTTACCAGAGATTGAGCAGGGTGTTGCTCAGTTATTAGAGAGTCAATTTAGCCATCGTATCCGTTTTTTACCGCATCTTGTGCCGATGATACGCGGGATGCTCAGCTCTATTCATCTTGAGCTGACGGATGCAGGCGCTGCTATTGATTGGCAGCAAGTATTTGAGACAAGCTACGCTGCAGAACCCTTTGTGGATGTGATGCCAAAGGGTCTTTATCCTGATACGCGCAGTGTGCGTGCCAGTAATCGCCTGCGTATTGGTATCCATCAAGACAATGCGCGTGCCGAGCTGACGGTGATTGTCGTGCAAGACAACTTGGTGAAAGGTGCGGCTGGGCAAGCGGTGCAAAATATGAATGTGATGTTTGGTTTCGATGAATCAATGGGCTTGAATTTTGCCCCTATCGTTCCTTAACAGATGTTTATCTATTATCAAATCCTTCATGTTTATGGCGCTAGGTATTGATTATAAATTCCGCTATAATAACCTGCCCTTACTGTTAAGAGATACTGTCTAAATGCGTTTGAAGAGTGTACTACGCCTTTGCCCACAGCCCGCACGTTTAGCGTGCCAAGACTCTATTTCTTATGATTTGGAGCGTAGTCTGCATCTCTCTTACCCTGATTATCGCAATTGTTATGGTATCAATAGCCATGGCATCAGTCAGTCACAGCAAGGTGCTTCTACCTTAGTATTGGCATTATTTGTGGTGGCGATATTGGTAACAGCAGTGGTTGGACTGTTATTTGGTCACAAACTTGGCTATCAGCGCGGCTATTATTCGATGCAAACCGAAGCGAAGCAAGCAGTTATTACCAGTAAAGAGGCAACGCAAGAGCTAAAAGATTTACGCCTTAGCAGTAAAATCGCGACCAATGAAGCGGCTACCGCTAAGCAAGAGCTAGAAATAAGTTTGGCAAACCTAAAAGAGCTACGCGAAAATCAGCAAGAACTGACGGTTGAAAACAAACAAGTGGCGCAGCTTAATGAGATATATGCCGAAATCATTAGCGAACAAGGCGGGATGCCATTACAGATACTTGGCGCGAAGATTGAACCTTTACCTGAGAACGCTTTTGAATATGGCTTCGATATTGGTATGCTTGCCAGCGATGGTAAAGCCAAGCGCTTAAAACCAATGTTAACCTTGCTCAATGACGATGACTTTGTAGAAGTGCCATTAGAGCCAGCAAGTTATACCATTGAAGGAATCACGCGCATTCGTGGACGCTTTATGATGCCGTCAGGCTTTAAGCCGTTGCAGGTTAAGCTGAGCTTGCGAGCAGGTGGACAGGAAGTAGAGCAATTATACGATTGGAAGCTTGGCGACAAGGTCGATAATATGCCGCTGTCACTATTAGACTTACCAGAGGTTGATGAAAGCCCGATTGAACCTTAATCTTTTAAGGTTTGGTTGAGCCTTGCTGTTTGCATCTTTTACTATTTTTATGTTGCTGTCTCCCATGGCTGACACCTAATGACATATCAATATGTCGATATGTCTGCCAATCTTTTTTAATCCCCCTTTATGTTGTTATAAACACACCTATTAATTTGTATTCTAATTATGATAAAACAAACCCTATTACAATCAACGCCCACCGTTGCGGATTGGCATTTCCCCAATATACCGACGCATTTTGCGCAAGATGGCGATCCCGAAGGTGAAACCACACCGCAAGCTGACGTATTAGTGGCAGAGCCAGAAGTTGCAAAACCACCGATGTATGCGGTGGTGATGTATAACGATAACTACACGCCGATGGAGTTTGTCGTTTATGTGCTGCAGTCAGAATTCCGTCATAGTATGGATTCAGCGGTTGAGATTATGCTGACCATTCATAATAGTAGCAAAGGTATTGCGGGTATTTATCCAAAAGACATTGCTGAAACCAAAGCCAAAAAAGTTAATAGCCTTGCGCACCGTGAAGGCTATCCTTTATTGACTCAAATAGAGCCGCATCAAGGCGAATAGTTTTTTAGCACGCTTCTGTGATATGTTTTCTACATTTTCCCTGTTTATATGACCTCAGTTTCTACATCAATTGCTACTATTTTATTTATACCATTAGCTTTTATCCTTCAAAATACTTTCTAACCTAGAGCAATAGAGCAAGCCTGATGAGTTATTTAACGGTTTGCTCTAATATATCTATCGACTCACTTTAAGTCTAATGCCTGCAAATTTAGTATCTCGCCAGTTATTATCTCTTCAATATGTCTAACCCTTTCATTTTAGACTTGATTTTCCTCTGATACAGCCCTATATATTAAAGTTACTCTTGTACACTTAATCTCAGTTTATCCCTCGTTTTTTTAAATCGTTTTAGCATTTTTATCTCTGTTATATTCAACAGCCAATCTCGAAAATATACGCTCACATTACTTTATTGCTTATGGTTTTTTGGCTGTATCAATGCTTCTAACAAGCTTGGTGGACACTTCGATACATTTTAATCAGCGTTAATAGATTGACTATCTTTAAGTATCATGTTGATATAAAGGTAAGCTGAAAATAATGTCTACGTCATGGAAGTCGGTATTGAATAACATTGAGTAAAGTCTCTTAATAAACCTAACATAGCCCTTGAACAATCCATCTATCGCCCTGATTTAGTTACTAACTCATTCATAAAGCTATCAATAATAAGATAGGTACAACCGTAGGAAGTCCTTATGTTAAGTCGTCATCTTGAAGTTTCTTTGCGTTTAGCAATGACACTTGCGCGCCAAAAATCGCATGAGTATCTCACTGTTGAACATCTACTACTGGCATTATTAGAAAATACCAATGCTGCCAATACGTTGACTGCTTGCAATGCCAATGTCTCAACCTTGCGTAGCGAGCTTGAAGCTTATATCAATAAGCATACGCCAACGGTCGATGCTGAGACTGAGCAATCACCACAACCGACCCAAAGTTTTGATCGTATCCTGCAACGGGCTATTTTCCATGTGCAGTCTATTGGTGGCGGTCGTCTGGTTGAAGGGTCTGATATTTTGGTATCGATGTTTTCAGAGCATGATACTTATGCGGTTTATTTGCTCAAAAAGCAGGGCATCAGTCGCCTTGAGCTGACCCAGTATTTATCACACGGTCAAGATAAAGACGAGCCATCTGAGCCACGTGCTTCGATGACAGGTGAGCGCCGTAGTGCCTCAGAAAAGACCAGTAAAGACCCCTTGGTCGAATTTGCAACCAACTTAAACCAGCGTGCCGCTGAAGGTAAAACCGATCCATTAATTGGCCGTGGCCCTGAAATTGAGCGCGCAGCCCAAGTATTATGTCGTCGCCGTAAAAATAACCCGCTATTGGTGGGTGAGCCGGGCGTGGGTAAAACCTCGATTGCAGAAGGTTTGGCGTGGTTGATTATTAATGATAAAGCACCGAAGCCACTCAACGGCTGCGTGATTTATAGTCTAGATATTGGCTCGTTAATCGCCGGTACTAAGTATCGCGGTGATTTTGAAAAACGCATGAAGTCGCTGCTTGACGCGCTAAAGAAAAAGCCCAATGCGATTTTGTTTATTGATGAGATTCATATGATTATTGGCGCAGGCTCGTCAATGAGTAGCAATATGGATGTATCAAACTTAATCAAACCGGCACTTGCCAATGGTGAGCTGCGCTGTATTGGTTCAACGACCTTTACTGAATATCGTCAGGTGTTTGAAAAAGACCATGCATTATCACGTCGTTTCCAAAAAATCGATGTGAAAGAGCCAAGTGTTGATGACAGTATCGATATCTTACGTGGGCTGAAGCCGCGCTATGAAGAGTTCCATAATGTCGAATATACCGACGAGGCTTTGGTAACAGCTGTTCAATTATCAGCCAAGCATATCCATGAGCGTTTTTTACCGGATAAAGCCATCGATGTCATCGATGAAGCTGGTGCGTATAAGCGTTTGGGTATCGTCGCTGATTTGGACGATATTGATGCCGAAGAAAGCTTTATCGCTGATTTAGAGCAAGATTTTGATGCGCAAATCGATGCCGATGAAGAAGGTTTTGAGGGCGTTGATGATGACAGTATTGATGAGACAGGCACGGTCAATGAGATGCAAGACGAAGCAAATGCTGCCAAAGCCAATGATAGAGCGAAAGCCGATGGGTCTAAAAAATCTGAGGGCAAACGTGCACCGATAAAAATTGATGTCGCCGATATTGAAGCTATCGTTGCCAAGCTTGCGCGTATTCCACCCAAATCCGTATCCAGTGATGATAAGAGTATTCTTCAGCATTTAGACCGTGACTTGAAGCACTTGGTGTTTGGGCAAGATGAAGCGATTGAGACCTTGGCCGATGCGATTAAATTATCGCGTGCCGGTCTTAAAGCACCCGATAAGCCAATTGGTTCATTTATGTTTGCTGGTCCTACCGGGGTTGGTAAAACAGAGGTCTCGCGTCAGCTAGCAAACTTATTGGGCGTCGAGTTGGTACGCTTTGATATGTCAGAGTATATGGAAGCGCATACCGCTTCACGTCTGATAGGTGCGCCTCCAGGTTATGTTGGTTATGATCAAGGCGGTTTGCTTACCGAAAAAATCAATCAGCATCCGCATTGCGTGTTGTTGCTTGATGAAATCGAAAAAGCCCATCCAGATGTCTTTAACTTGTTATTGCAAGTGATGGATCATGGCACCTTGACCGATAATAATGGTCGCGTCGCTATCTTTAAGCAAGTGATTGTGATTATGACCACCAACGTCGGTGCCGATAGTATCAGTCGTTCTTCTATGGGCTTCACACAGCAAGACCATAGCCGTGATAATACCGAGGCGCTCAAACGTGTGTTTACGCCTGAGTTCCGTAACCGTCTTGATGCCATCATTCAATTTAATCCATTGGATACCTCTGTCGTCGTCTCTGTGGTCGATAAGTTCTTGGTTGAGCTACAAGTCCAGCTTGATGATAAACAAGTAACACTAGAGATTGATGATGAGGTACGTGATTACTTAGCGGATAAAGGTTATGATCGCCTAATGGGTGCGCGTCCTATGCAGCGTCTGATTCAAGACGAGATTAAGAAACCATTGGCAAGCATGATTTTGTTTGGCGACTTGGTAAACGGCGGGGTCGTCCATCTGACCTTGGAGCCTGAAGATGCTAAAGATCAAGACGGCAATGCGGTTAAGCTTGAGAAAGGGTCAGATAAAGGCTCCTCTGACAGTCGTATTATTCTAACGGTTGTTGAGACACATGAGCCGCATCCAGACTCTGAATCATTAGCCAGCTAGGTAGTTTTTGCTGTTAGTATCATAAAAATGGTTACTGCGTTATAAAAACGGTTACTGCGGTAGCCGTTTTTTTTATTGCTAATTATCACATAGCAAAGCCAATATTTTGCTAATATCAGTGTTAGCGTATCCTGATAACAAATAAAAAAGGATTGATTATGACATTACTTGATGTACAAGCAACAAAGACAGAGGCACAAAAACAAGCGATTTTAGACAATGTACGCTTACCAGAAGACTGGAAAAACGCCTTAGCGGAAGAATTAACCTCTGACAATATGGATAATTTGCGCGCGTTTTTAAAGGAAGCCTATCAATCGGACGATAGTATCTATCCACCAGCCCCTTTGATGTTTAATGCGTTAAATTTAACCCCTTTATCACAGGTTAAAGTCGTGATTTTAGGTCAAGATCCTTATCACGGACCAGGACAAGCAATGGGTTTATCATTTTCAGTGCCCAAAGCCATTCCAAAGCCACCGTCACTGAATAATTTGTTGAAAGAGATGGCAAGTGACATAGGTATCACGTCATCAAAACATGGTGACCTGACCTACTGGGCACAGCAAGGCGTATTGTTATTAAATAGCTCATTGACCGTGAGAGAAGGGGAGCCAAATAGTCATCAGAATAAAGGTTGGGAGCAGTTTACCGATGCGGTCATTGATGTGGTCAATGAACAAACAGAGCATACGGTATTTATATTGTGGGGTAGTAAAGCGCAGAAAAAAGGCAAATATATTAATACTGATAAACATCTGATTTTGACGGCTGTACATCCTTCACCGCTGGCTGCTAACCGTGGTGGATTTTTCGGTTCCAAGCCATTTTCTAAAACCAATGATTATCTACTACAGTATGGTCGAACGCCAATTGACTGGCAGCTGCCACAGTAGCTGTTGAAAATAATCGTCAAAAGTGGTTTTTAAAATAATAGTTCTATTAATATTCAAAATAATAGTTGTACTGATAAATGAAACATAGACAAACGATAAGCTTGCAGCCTTATCAATTAGCGAGCAGCCTGATATCGGCAAGTACCTTTTGGTTGATTGAAGATTTTAAGTGGATGCAAAAAGCCCTTAAGCTTGCCAAACAAGGTGCCGCGCGTGAAGAGGTGCCAGTAGGGGCGATACTGGTGCACAATCAGCAAGTAATTGGGCAAGGATTTAACGAGCCGATTGGACGCCATGATGCGACGGCTCATGCTGAAATTGTCGCTTTAAGAGATGCTTGCATGCGTTTAAAAAACTATCGCTTGCCATTACAGACGACGTTATATGTGACTTTAGAGCCGTGTACCATGTGTATCGGGGCGCTGATTCATGCTCGAGTGGATAGACTTATTTATGCGGCAAGTGAGCCGAGGGCTGGCATGGTTGGCAGTCAAATGAACTTGGCTGCCCAGCCATTTTATAACCATAGTATTCAAGTACATAAAGGCTTGTGTAGTGAACATAGCAGTCAGATGCTAAAGGCTTTTTTTCGTGAGCGCCGCCAAGCGTTAAAAAATAGCAAGCGCTAAAAATAACAGTGAGCATAAACCATTAACAAGATATTATGCTCACTGCTAGTGATAGTAAGGTTTGTTTGCTATACTGTCGCCCTATTTGCTTACGAACACGTTTATTGGCGTGCAAGCGTTTGATAAACCAGTGGAAATTTACGCCATTTGCCATTTTGTAAGCTGTACCGACGATTAAGTGACTGTTATGACTGCTTTTACATCCAATACTAATGATAATAATAGCGACATTTCGTCATTGCGCTATCCGGTTATCTGTATTGATGGTCCAAGTGGGGCAGGTAAAGGCACGGTTACGTGGCGCTTAGCACAAACGTTAGGGTATCAGCTGCTAGATTCAGGGGCGTTATATCGCATTGTTGGTCTAAAGGCATTCGAAGCCGGTTTGCTAAATGTAGATGGCGAGCAAAGTATTGATGAGGCGGCGCTATTAGCATTGACTCAAAGCTTGCAAATAGTTTTTGAGCCTAATAGTGATTCAGGACGCGTGGATATCATTGTTAATGGCGCTAAGATTGGCGAGCAAGTACGCAATGAAACCGTCGGTGGTTATGCTTCACGAGTCGCAGTTTATCCAAAGGTACGTCAAGCCTTGCTTAAATTGCAGCAAGATATGGCGACCCAATCAGGATTGGTTGCCGATGGTCGTGATATGGGCACCGTGGTTTTCCCAGATGCCGATGTTAAAGTCTATCTGACGGCAAGTGCCAAAGCTCGCGCAGAACGCCGCGTGGCACAGCTTTTACAGGCTGGACAAGCTGCCGATTTTGAAGCGATTCTTGCGACGATTAAAGCGCGTGATGATCGTGATGAAAACCGTGCAACGGCACCGTCGAAGCCTGCAGAAGATGCGCTGGTTTTAGATAGCTCTAACCTAGACGCTGATGCGGTTTATGAGCTTGTAAAAAAACATTGTCAAGATCAAGGTATTTGCTTTAATCGTTAATAAAAACAACATATTAAGTACTAAAAAGTTTCCTATGGCTTTCATTTTAGTATAAAATTATATAAGTATAAGTAAGACAGTTGTTGCTAGTGAGTTCGCTTGAAAATCGCTTATTAGCAACAAAGGTTTTTTTATATGACTATATAAGATATAAAACCAGTATTTCGTTTTATACAGTCATAAATTTGATCCGTACTGTGCTGGACAGGATACGGCTATACAAAGGTAGACATAATGGAATCATTTGCTGAACTATTTGAAGCGAGCATCGAAGAAACAGGTCTTGATATCGAGCGTGGCTCGGTTATCACAGGTACTGTTGTGGCCATCGATAGCGATTGGATCACAGTAGATACTGGTCTTAAATCTGAAGGTATCGTCGCTCGTGAAGAGTTTTTAAGCGAAGAAGGCGAACTTGAAGTTGAAGTTGGCGATAGTGTCGATGTTGTGGTTGAAGCGGTTGATAACGGTATGGGTCAAACCTTACTGTCACGTGAAAAAGCCAAACGCGTTGAGACTTGGAATTTCCTTGAGAAAATCTCTGACAATGATGAGATCGTTAAAGGTATTATTTCTAGCAAAGTAAAAGGCGGCTTTACCGTTGATATCGGTTCAGTTCGCGCGTTCCTACCAGGTTCATTGGTAGACGTCCGTCCGATTCGTGATACTACGCATCTAGAAGGCAAAGAGCTAGAATTTAAAGTTATCAAACTTGATCAAAAACGTAACAACGTTGTGGTAAGTCGCCGCGCTGTTATGGAAGCTGAAAACTCAGCTGAGCGTGAAGAGCTATTGAACAAGCTTGAAGAAGGTATCGAAATCGAAGGTATCGTTAAGAACCTAACTGATTATGGTGCATTCGTTGACCTTGGTGGTATTGATGGTCTATTGCACATCACTGACATGGCATGGCGCCGTATCAAGCACCCATCTGAGGTGGTTGAAGTTGGTCAAGACCTAAAAGTTAAAGTACTTAAGTTTGACCGTGAGCGCAATCGCGTAAGCCTAGGTCTAAAACAACTTGGTACTGATCCTTGGGATAACGTTGGCGGCACATACCCAGTAGGTAGTGTGGTTAAAGCACGCGTAACCAACCTAACTGATTATGGTTGTTTCGCTGAAATTTCTGAAGGTATTGAAGGTCTAGTACACGTGTCAGAAATGGATCACACCAACAAAAATATCCATCCATCGAAAGTTGTTCAAGTGGGTGACGAAGTTGAAGTGATGATTCTTGATATCGATGAAGAACGTCGTCGTATCAGCTTAGGTATCAAACAAACTCTAGCCAATCCATGGGATGAGTTTGATAAGAAACATGAGCGCGGTGATAAAATCACTGGTACGATCAAATCTATCACTGACTTCGGTATCTTTATCGGTCTAGACGGTGGTATCGATGGTCTTGTACATCTATCTGATATCTCTTGGAACGAAACTGGCGAAGAAGCTATCCGTAACTACAACAAAGGCGACACCGTTGAAGCAATGGTATTGTCTGTAGATTCAGAAGCCAACCGTATCAGCCTAGGCGTGAAGCAGTTAAGCTCTGATCCATTCAACGAATACCTAGTCAACAATGACCGCGGTGCTATCGTTAATGGTAAAGTAAAAGAAGTAGACGCTAAAGGTGCTACTATTGAGCTTGCTGACGAAGTTGAAGCGTATCTACGTGCCTCTGAGATTCAACGTGACCGCGTTGAAGATGCGACTAAGCATCTAACAGTTGGTGATGACGTTGAAGCGAAAATCATCAGTGTTGATCGTAAAACTCGTAACATCAGCTTGTCAATCAAAGCGAAAGACGAAGCTGAAGAGCGTCAAGCGATTAAAGAGCTAAGCAGCACTAGCACGACTAGCACTACTGCCGGTTCTGATGCACAGCCAAAAACTATTGGTGACTTGATCAAAGAACAAATGCAGTAAGCTGTATATTGTTGATATAATTAGTATATAAAAAGAAAGCGACTCCGGTCGCTTTTTTTTGTGATTAAATTTGGGTATGAAGCAAATGCTTAACGATTTCCTGTAAAAGGGGAAACTCTTATTTCCATTTGCGCTAATATCCGCTATCATTTGCAACATTGAGTAACGAGATGTGAACGTAAACCTAAATAGTCATAAAATGATAGTTTACCTCACAACCATCTTATCCATTAATCAATAAGGCCAGTGTGATAATGCAGCAAGCAATTAACAAGTCCGAATTTATTAGTAATCTGAGTGCGAATTGTGACAACATGACAGATACCGTTGTCGATGATGCAGTACGCGAAATATTAAATTTGATGACCGATACTTTAGCCAACGACGGCCGAGTAGAGGTGCGTGGTTTTGGTAGTTTTTGTCTCCATCATCGCCGTGCACGTATGGGACGCAACCCTAAAACAGGCGAAAGTGTACCAGTACCTGCCAAAGCCATTCCACATTTTAAACCTGGCAAAGCACTACGTGAAGCCGTCAATGATAAAGTAGCCCACGGTTAGGAATATAAGCAGAATAGTAAGACGTTTAATTTTATAATTATTAAAGTTGCTGATTACTAAGACGTCTTACTATTAAAGCTGTTTCTGATTAAAGAATCTTACTATTAACGATTTTTAAGGTTTAGACTTTTTATCATTAAACCAAAACGAATAAGCTAAGAGATATAAAACCAGTCTTTTTATATAAGAGGCTAGATATTGAAAACCTTTACTAGCAGTCGCTATGGCTGCGTTATTTGCTAAACTGTTCATACTATTCAACATACAAGGATACGTCTGATGCGCATTTTACTGCTGGTATTACTGTTTTTGAGCTTTGCTTATTCGTTAGGTTTAGTATTAGCCAATAATACTGAAGTTGGGGTGAACTTATTATTTTCCCAAGCACCGACGATGAACCTGGGCTTATTGCTGATTCTGTGCCTGATACTCGGCATCATCATTGGTATGCTACTAGCTTTACTCATGTTCCGTGTGCTACAAAATAAGTGGGAAATCTCACGTCTACAAAAATTAAATGCCAATCTGCAAGAGCAGGTGACACAAGCCAATATTGTTATTGACCGTCAAGCGAATGCGCCGTCGGTAGAAGAAGCGGTCTATGGTGCGACAGCGACCAATGTACAAGATGGTAGCGTCAGCGATGTAGATGATGGTGCAATGTTAACCAAGCAAAAGCGAGATTATTAGTCGGTCAGATGACCATTCTATTTCTAATAGCTCTATATACAATCATTTGATAAACCCGATAGAAAGTGGCATAACTATGAATAACGCAAATACCTCTCCCGTCGTCGTTGCTTTAGATAATATGACGAGAGATGCCTCGTTAGCACTGGCTGACCAATTAGATCCGGCGTTATGTCGCTTAAAGGTAGGTAAAGAGCTGTTTACCCGCTGCGGTCCTGAGATAGTTAAGGCGCTACATCAGCGCGATTTTGAGGTGTTTTTGGACTTGAAATTCCATGATATCCCTAATACCACGGCACAAGCGGTATTGGCGGCAGCTGAGCTTGGCGTATGGATGGTCAACGTTCATGCAAGCGCGGGCTTAGAGGCGATGTCATTAGCCAAACAACGCTTGTTAGACGGTAATTTTGAAACCCTGCTAATAGCTGTTACCGTACTGACCTCTATGGATAACCAAGCATTGATGCAAACGGGCATCACGGACGACTTAGATGTACAAGTAAGCCGCTTAGCACAATTGACTAAGCAAGCAGGTCTTGATGGCGTGGTATGTTCAGCGCAAGAAGCCAAAACGCTTAAGCAGCTATGTGGTCAAGATTTCAAGCTAATTACCCCGGGTATTCGCCTGTTAGACGACAATGTCGATGATCAAAAACGCATTTGCACGCCGAAACAAGCGTTAAATGATGGCTCTGACTATTTAGTAATTGGGCGCTCCATTACCCAAGCAACAAATCCTGCGGCTAAATTACAAACGATACTTCAAAGTATCTGATTATAGATAGAACGTCTAAAATTTTATAATCTGTTTTGAGGTTTTTAGCAGCATAACTATGAAAAGACAGCCTAACACGCTGTCTTTTTTACTTTTTGCCAGTTATGAAAAAAGTGCTACACTGGTTAAATTTATGTTGATAGTAAGCCTAGATATAGACAGTTTTTTATCTTCAAGTTTTTGCAAATGGCATGATGGGACAATAGTAAAACCTATGAAATTACAGATTTTGAGTGACTTACATATCGACAGCTATGCTCGTCAATCGCACCCGATGGGACATATCCCGAAAACGGACGCAGACATCGTGCTAGTAGCTGGAGATACGGCAAATAGTGATAGTGGTATGCCGTGGCTGCAAGAGCAAGCAGCGCGCTTACAAGTGCCATTAATTACCATCTCCGGCAATCATGAGTACTTCAACGAAGATGTGCTGCACTTTGATAAGAAGCTTGCGACTTGGGATAATTATAATAGTGAATTAAAGCAAGGCGTGCGCGTGTTACAGTGTCAGCATATTGATATTGGCGAGGTGCGAATTTTAGGCTGTACGCTATGGACGGATTATCAGTATCAAGCTAACGAAGATACCATGGCAGCGGCTAGGCGTTTTATGCGTGATTATAAGCAAATTTATGCCGGTAGCGAGCTGTTTTCACCTGAAGTATCAATGCAAATCCATGCTGAGCAGCGCCGATGGTTGCAGCAAGCATTAATAACTGCTAAAGCACTGGGTAAAAAAACTGTGGTGATGAGCCATCATAGTATCAGCCCGTTATCCGTGTCTGAGAAATATGCTGAGCTGCCAAGTAATGCCGCTTTTGTCAGTGATTTATCGAGCTGGATGTATGAAGATTGGGCACCCACGCTTTGGGTACATGGACATACCCATGAAGCCTTTGATTATCAAATCAATAAAACGCGAGTCATCGTCAATCCGCGTGCCTATCCGAATGAGGTGAGCAGTACCGCATTGGCATTTGCTTGGGACAAGGTGATTGATATCTAATAAATCGTTTTCACTAAACGCTTCTACTGATATTTATAAGGATAAGCTATCTCAAAAAGCGAAAGAGGACTCCAAACGACATTAGGGTGGAGGTGAATTTCGCATAAGTTATTAACCTTGTTGGTTTTGAATGTACTGCTTAATAACCTCTAATGGCGCACCACCACATGACCCTGCAAAATATGAGCGTGACCAAAGTACAGGCTTTAGATAAGCAGCTCTTAAATCAATGAAATCACCTCTCATGCGTCTACTGGTGACTGACTTCAAGTTATTAACCAATTTGCTTATCTGCACTGTTGGTGGGTACTGAATCAGCATGTGCATATGGTCGGCCTCACCCTTACACTCTTTTAACTCAGCATCAAAGCTCCTACAGACCTCGGCGGCATACTCACTAAATTGTTTATGATGCACCTCGCCTAACAGCTTCTTTCGATACTTAGTGATAAAAACCAAATGAACATGAAGATTAAAGGCGGCATGGCGGTTTTTATATATCTCACTCATTGTAATTAATCCCCTAAAGTGCTAATGTTGTATGCATTATATCAAATACACACTCATTGAGAAAGTAGTCAGAAATGAAAATCAACAAGGCGTATAAATTTAGGCTTGAGCCTAACGTAGAGCAACAGGTTATTTTAAATAACCTTGTCGGCTCTGCGCGTTTTGTTTGGAATCAAATGCTAGCAATGTCATTCGAGATGTTTGCCAACAATGAGTTTATTAATGCAACCAACTTGGTTAATAAAATCATGGATTTAAAGAATAATCCTGATTTTGAGTTCTTAAAAAGCCACTCAAATGCGGTGTCTTTACAACAAAAAGTTCGTGACTTGGCATCGGCTTGGTCACGCTTTTTTGATCCGAAAGTTCATGCCAGGTTAAAAGAAAATAAGAAGAAAGTAAGAAAGCCTAAATTCTTTAAATTGGCTGATGGCACAGAGATTCAACTACGCCCACTAATGCCAAGATTTAAGCGTAAATCAGATGGCTGTGATTCAATCCGCTTGGTTCAATTTGATAAGTATTGCCGTATTGAAGGCAACCGCGTCAAATTACCGAATGGTATTGGTTTGGTGAAATTTAGAAAGTCGCAAGATATTATCGGCGCCATCAAAAACGTCACTATTAGCAAGAAATCAGGGCGCTGGTCCGTGTCTTTTGGGTGTGAGCGCGAGATTGAAAACCCAATTCACCCTTCTAAAACCGCCATCGGCATTGATTTAGGCATCACCAAACTCATCAGTACCTCAGACGGTCAGTACATTAAACCCAAAAATAGCTTTAAATCCAATCAAGTCAAACTGGCAAAGTTGCAACGGCAGTTGAGTCGTAAGGTCTTATTTAGCCAAAACTGGCAAAAACAAAACCGTAAGATTCAAAAACTTCATCATCATATCGCCAATATTCGCCACGATTACTTGCATAAAATCACCACCAACATCAGCAAAAACCACGCCATGATTGTTGTTGAGGATTTGAAAGTAGTCAATATGTCGCAGTCAGCTAGCGGCTCTGCCGTTCAGCATGGGCGCAATGTCAAAGCTAAGTCAGGATTGAATAAGTTGATCTTAGATCAAGGCTGGGGCATGATGGTTGATATGCTTGAGTATAAGCAGCACTGGCAAGGCGGATTACTTATAAAAATTAATCCACGATATACCAGCCAGACCTGCTCTCAATGCCAGCATATTGCCAAAGAAAATAGGCGCTCTCAGGCAAGATTTGAGTGCGTCAAATGCAGGTATGTTGCGAACGCTGATTTTAATGCGGCTCGCAATATATTAGCGGCAGGACATGCCGTTTTGTCTGCGGAGGGAGGATGCGGTAAAGGTCGCCCGATGAAACAGAAAACTTGTGGTCTTCGTGAGAAAGCCACCTAAGAGCTGTTGCTTTTAGAATCCCACACTTGAGCTTGGCGAAAGTGGCGGGAGTATGTCAAATTGCAACTGAACTTATATTTTGTTCATTGGTGTCAAAAAATCTGCTACGCTTGCTATCATGAGTAAACTGCCTAATAACACCCTATCAAAACTATCCGCTGCGCAGCGTGCGAGTCACACGCCAAGTGCACCAGCGCCCTCGCACTTACCTGACAGTATGATGTCTTCGGTCGGCTTACTGCCTACGGATAAACGGCTGATTTTATTTACCAGACATTCTTTACGTGAGCGCTCTGACGGTAATGGTTTTGCCAGTTATCAGTTGCCGCTGACCCAAAAAGGTCGCGTCTTAGCGAAGTCTTGGGGGCGCTGGTTGGCAGGACATCTGCCGTATTCGCTCGATGTCGATAGTATCTCAAGCCCGATTGGGCGTTGTATCGATACCGCGCAGCTGATGCAAGCAGGCGCGGGGCTACAACGTGATATCTCGCATCAATCATTATTGGTTGAGCCCGGTAGTCTGGTGACTGAACCTGAGATTGCCACTCCCATATTTAAAGAAATTGGCGTGCTCAATTTTATCAATCGCTTTTTACAAGGCAATCTTGAAGGTACCAAAAACGCCTATCAAGGTGGGCTTGATCTTTTATCACTGTTTTACCAAAATCAGCCTGAGCATGGGCATTTAATGCTTGCCGTCAGTCATGATACCTTGCTGTCAGCGTTTTTGGCGGTGATGTTTGATGTGACTGATATTGATTGGAATGATTGGCCAAAGATGATGGAAGGGGTGTTCTTGTGGTTTGATGATAAGCCATTTGAGCAGGCCAGTGCTTATTTCGTCTGGCGCGGTGAAGTTTATGTGCGCCCGATTCATACTTTGCTTGACAGTTACCGTGCGGCCGGCTTTCATCCTAATAAATTGCTATTGCCACCAGAAGTAAAATGGACCTAAGTATTTTTTGCTAAACATCATTTTCTAAAACTGTTAAACACTTTTAAGCAGTTATAAATGATAAATAAACAGGCATAAAAAAACCTTGCCCCAGTATTAGAACTGGTAACAAGGTTTTAGTCATCACACTATAAAAGTGCAATGCGGTCTAAACGCAACCAATCTTAAGCTTGTAAGCCTTTGATGGTTTTGTTTAGGCGGCTCTTACGACGAGCAGCTTTATTCTTATGAATAATACCTTTGTCAGCCATACGATCAAGAACCGGTACCGCTTTTTTGTAAGCTTCGGTAGCCGCGTCATAATCTTTAGCAGCGATAGCCGCGTCAACACGTTTTAGATAAGTACGAACCATAGAGCGTTGTGACGCAGAGTTCTGACGACGTTTGGTGTTTTGACGGGCGCGTTTACGAGCTTGTGCAGTATTAGCCACGCGTATCTCCTTGATAAAGACAGATAAAAATATGAATGTTGATTGCAATAATAATGGGTTTAACAATCATCGGTGACGAGCAGCCTCTCGCCAAACATGATGTCGATGTCTGATATTAGAATACCTATCTGTTATTAAAGGCACCTAAATTAGTAATAGATCATCGCAAGCGCCAGAACTGTTTGGAATAATTAAACAGCGTTGACGTGTAAAGCCGGTTATCTTAGCAAATTATTGCGCTTAGAACAATATATTTGATGATTAATGCGTAAAGAAGTTATGCTAGCACACGGATTGCTGGTTTTTAGGGTGGTTAATAAGCGTTTTATTAAGCAAATGAGCAAAATATCTAGCAAAAGTGGCAGCTTAAAACGGCTGATTGGTGCAATCAATTTGATGGCTGATAAAATCTCTTACAATAAATTGTGTAGAATAGCGTCAGTTATCTCTGAATTTAGGTATGATACAAGGGGCAAAGGCGTTGATGATAAGCGTTTACCCCTCATCTTTCTTCTTATTATACATATTCCAACATTATATAAATGGATAGGCTATGCAGCGAAAAGCAATTGTGATTGGCGCAACAGGATTGGTCGGGCAGCATCTTGTTAAGCAGCTTAGTGAGCTTTATGACATGTTAATTGTGATTGCACGGCGTCCGCCTCGCTATATCAATGCCAGCATGCGCTTTTATCAGGTCAATGATTTTGATAATTTGGCTGAAATATTTGCCAGCGTTGGTGCTGATAATAAGACAGATGCTTTTAGCTGCCTTGGTACCACCAAAAAGCAGGCGGGGAGTGATGAAGCTTTTCGAAAAATCGACCATGATTATAATGTCAATTTTGCCAAACTCTGCCAAGAAAAAGGCGTTGAAAACTTCTTTTTATTATCCTCAATGAATGCGGACATCGACAGTCGCTTTTTATACAATCGGGTCAAAGCGGAAACTGAGCAGTCTATTATGGCGCTAGGTTTTAAGCAGCTGGTGATTCTGCGTCCTTCTTTATTGCTGGGCAAGCATAAAGGTCGCCCGCTTGAAAGTATTGGTCAAAAAGCGTTTAAACTCATCTCGCCTTTGCTCTCAGAGTCATTATCACTGCATCCTATTTCTGCAAAGCGCGTTGCCAGTGCGATGGCAATGAGTGCACATGATGTCTATCAGCGTAATAAATACCGTAATGAGCCTGCGATTCAAACCACAGATATCATCGAAAATAAGCAGATGCTAGCGATGACTAAGGTTAAAAAATAGCCTAAGCATTCAATTAAAAACACTTAAAATTAAAACTCAGTCATAAATGATTTAACATAAATAATTGGTGGTGTATCAGAAAGTATGCTGAGGTAATAAAGGAGAGTGACAGCCGAGGCAAGATGATATATTTGAGGTTATGAAGACACAAATAGATATCAACTGCCCCGACTGTCACAGTCCCAGTTTAAAGAAAAATGGCAAAAAAAGCTATGGCAAGCAAAACTACCAATGCAAAGCCTGCAAGCGTCAGTTCATTGGTGATCATGCCTTAACTTATAACGGCTGTCACTCTAGAATAGAAGATAAAATACGGCTAATGACAGTGAGAGGCTGTGGCATTAGAGACATTGCTATTATAGCCTCAGTTAGCATTGGTAAAGTGCTAAGCACCATAGGCTCATCTGTTTATAAGATTGCGCCTAAGAAGAGCTACTATGAACGCTTAGAGGTTGATGAATTCTGGACTTACGTGTATCGCAAGAAGCGTAAAGTCTGGCTTATTTATGCTGATGATCGCGCTACCAATGAGATTGTTGCTTATGTTTGGGGCAAACGTGATTTGAGAACGGCTAAGAAGCTAAGAGCACGTCTAAAGCAGCTCAAAGTCAGCTATGACTCTATTAGTATGGACAATTGGGATAGCTTTATAACGGCTTTTAAACCAGATCATAAGCGAGTTGGCAAACAGCATACGGTAGGTATAGAAGGTAATAACTGTCGCTTGAGACACCGATTACGTCGAGCGGTTAGAAAGACTTGTTGCTTCTCAAAAAAGCTTGATAATCACTTTAAAGTATTCGATCTGGTGTTCTTTTATGTCAATTATGGCTACGTCTGATGTCAGCATACTTTTTAGAACACCACCAAATAATTTAATCATGCACAACAAGGAGCGTCAGACATGTCAGAATCGACCATGAATAAAGAGAACTTTGTGACTTGTGATTTATTGGATGCCAACCCTGAATCACAGGTATGTTTGCCTAATATCGAAGGCAAGTCTTTTTATAGCTTTGGTGGCAAAGACAGATTTTGCGGTGAAATCGTGACGGTGAAATGCTTTGAAGATAATAGCCGCGTAAAATCGTTATTAAACAGCGATGGTAAAGATAAAGACGGTAATGGCAAAGTATTGGTCGTTGACGGCGGTGGTTCGATGCGTTGCGCGTTGCTCGGCGATATGATTGCGCAATCAGCGATTGATAATGGCTGGGCAGGGGTTGTGGTGTATGGCTGCGTGCGTGATGTTGATGATATGGCAGCAATGGACATCGGTGTTATGGCACTCGGCTGTATCCCGCGTAAATCAAACCGCCGTGACGAAGGTCAAACCGATCTTGAAATCAGCTTTGGTGATTTAACGTTAAATTCTGGTATGTTTGTCTATGCAGATAATAACGGCATTATCGCTAGCGACAAACCATTAATTTAAAAACCGCTTATAATTTAAAAACAGCTTAATGCATATCACTCAAAAACCTCAGCTTAACCGTTGAGGTTTTTACATTTACTCATCCTGTCTTTATATACGAATATAAGTTTTATCAACTATTTGGCTATTGGTTTTTTCATAAGAATGCTAAGTGACAAACCGTTACGGCATAAATTTTGGTAATTGCTGAAATATTCGTATAATAGCTTTCTGACTCTTAACGTTGACCCTATTCTTTATGCCTATCACTGCTTTGACTGACGCCTTTGAACCGATTAACCAGCAGTTGTTTCCTATCCAGAATGCCCAGCGCCGTTGGCTGGCACCTGTGCATGGGGCTGTCAGTAGTTTGTGGCTGGCAAGTCTGGTGCAAACATCGCTATGGAATGTTGCCGACCGTCTAAAGGTTGTGGTAACGCGTGACCAAAACCAGCTTAATCAGATAGAAACAGAATTGGCATTTTGCGGCGTCGATGCTTATGTATTCCCTGATTGGGAGACATTGACCTATGATGAGCTGTCTCCGCATCAAGATATCGTCAGCGAGCGTATCAATCTATTAACCGATATGCCAACGTCAGGCGTGCTGCTCATCTCGGTACAGGCATTGATGCATCGGGTCGCACCGCCAAGCTGGCTGATAGGTCAGCATTTTGATTTGAGTGTCGGTGATAGATTCGATATCAATACCCAACGTGGCTTATTGGCAAAGGCCGGTTACCGTGCGGTTGAGAACGTCTTTGAGCCGGGCGAATTTGCCGTACGCGGTAGCATCATTGATATCTTTGCCATGGGTCAGCCGTTTCCGCTACGCCTAGATTTGTTTGACGATGAAATTGAAACCATCCGCTTTTTTAACCCGCAAACCCAGCGTACACTGACCGTCGATGACCTCAAAACGATGATGAGCGGCAACGATAGCAGCATGGGTAAAGAGTCGCTATCGCTACTGCATAAACTGCCAGATATCTCAAAGCCCATTAAGCAGTTTCAAATACTACCAGCAAAAGAGTTTCCGCTTGATGAAGGGCGGGAGACGTTTCGCACCAACTTTGCCGCTATGTTTCCTAATACCAGCAGCCGTAAGTTTGAACTACATAAAGATGTCATGGCGGGTATCGCTAGTAGTGGACTTGAATATTATCAGCCGCTATTTTTTGACTTAAAGGATTGGGAAGCTGAGAGTAGTTTATTTGCTTACTTACCAAGCGATGCACTATTTATCACAGATGAGCTAATTAACGAAAAACAGGCAGATTATTGGTCACAGATTCAGCGCCGTTATGAAGAACGTCGTCATGATATTGATAAACCCATCGTCGCGCCTGAATTATTGTATTTATTATCAAATACTTTAAACGAGCACCTCAATCATTATCCACGGGTGATTCTCAGTGCGCGTAATGAATTGGCTACCATGACCGATGTCGCTGCAATTGATAGCGATGCTTCGTTATTGGAAGATGCTTCATTGTTAGCAGACAAGTCATTGCTGCAAGTTGAAGAGCAGCCAGATTTACAGCCACAACTGCCGCTTGTGCCGAGTAAGCAGCAAGGCTTGGTGACGTTAAGTGCGCAAGAGCCGCCGCAATTATCAGTCAATCATCAAAAAGCTGAGCCACTTACTGAACTGCTAGAGTTTTTAGCGCTGCAAGCGCAAACAGCAACACCTGTATTGATTGTCGCTGAAACAGCGGGTCGCCGTGAGATTCTCATCGAGCTGTTTAAAGGCAGAATCGATATCAAAGCTTATGACAGCTTTGAGGCGTTTTTAGCCGCCGATAAAACTACTGGTCTTAATGCTAAAAAGCTGCCGCAGGTTGGTCTCACAGTTGCACCTATTGAGCGCGGGGTTTATGTTCCTGAACGTTTAGTGCTGATTAGTGAGACACAGTTATTTGGTCGGCAAGTACTGCAAACGCGCCGCCGTCGTCAAAGCGGTGTGTCAGAAGAGTTTTTGGTTAAAAGCGTCACCGAGATAACCGAAGGCAGTCCAGTGGTGCATATCGAGCATGGTATCGGACGTTATCACGGGCTGATTACGCTAGATGTCGGCGATGGTGAACAAGAGTTTATCCACTTAAAGTACGCCGATGATGCCAGTATTTATGTACCGGTTGCCAATTTACAGATGATTAACCGTTATAGCGGCGGTGATCCTGCGCTTGCGCCATTGCATAAAATCGGTAGCGGTAAATGGGATAAAGCCAAGCAAAAAGCCCTCGAGCAAATCCACGATGTGGCGGCTGAACTGCTTAATATGCAAGCACGGCGTGAAGCCAAAGTCGGTATTCATTTTAAAATAGATTCATCACAGTATGAGCTGTTTGCCAGTCAATTTGCTTTTGAAGAAACGCCCGATCAGGCCAATGCCATCCATGCGGTGATGGAAGACATGAGACAGAACCAACCGATGGATCGCCTTATCTGCGGTGATGTGGGCTTTGGTAAAACAGAAGTGGCCATGCGGGCGGCGTTTATCGCGGTTAGTGCTGGCTATCAAGTGGCAGTATTGGTGCCGACCACCTTGCTAGCCGGTCAGCATGAAGACAATTTCCGCGACCGTTTTGCTGATTGGCCAGTGCGTATCGAAACCCTATCGCGCTTCGGTGGCAAAAAACATCAAGAGACGGTATTGGCTGATTTAGCAGCTGGCAAGGTTGATATCGTTATCGGTACACATAAGCTATTACAGCCTGATGTGAAATTTTCTAATTTAGGTTTGATGATTGTCGATGAAGAGCATCGCTTTGGCGTGCGTCATAAAGAGCGTATTAAGGCGATTCAGACCGATGTGGATAGTATGTCGATGACTGCGACGCCAATCCCTAGAACGCTCAATATGGCGCTCTCGGGTATGCGTGATATGTCGATTATTGCCACGCCACCGGCACGTCGTTTGGCTATTAAAACCTTTGTCATGCAAAAAACTGATGCCCTGATGAAAGAGGCTATCTTGCGTGAGCTACTGCGTGGCGGGCAAGTTTATTTATTGCATAATGATGTGGCAAGCATTGAGCGTATGGCAGAAACCATACGTGAATTGGTTCCTGAGGCGCGAGTAGGGGTCGCTCATGGGCAAATGCAAGAGCGCCAACTTGAACAAGTCATGCAGCAGTTTTATCATAAAAAGTTCAACGTGCTAGTCTGTTCGACCATTATCGAAACCGGTATCGATGTACCCAATGCTAATACCATTATCATTGAGCGCGCCGATAAGTTTGGCTTGGCGCAATTGCATCAGCTGCGAGGTCGTGTTGGCCGTAGTCATCACCAGGCTTATTGTTATCTGCTAGTGCCTTCTATCAAAGGTCTTAAAGGCGATGCTAAGCGCCGTCTGCACGCGATTGAGCGCGCTAATACACTGGGCGCAGGCTTTATGCTGGCAAGTGAGGATTTAGAGATTCGCGGTGCGGGCGAGATACTTGGTAAGCAGCAAAGTGGTAATATGCAAGCGATTGGCTTTAGCCTATATATGGATATGCTGGAGCGAGCGACAAAAGCGATTAAAGCTGGTAAAGAGCCTGATTTGAGTACACCTTTATCGCTGACCAGCGAGATTAACCTGCATAGCTCAGCGTTGATACCAGAGGATTATTTACACGATGTGCATCAACGTTTATTATTTTATAAACGCATTAGTAATGCCGATGATAAAGAGGCATTGACCGATATCCGTACCGAAATGATTGACCGTTTTGGCATATTACCCGATCAAACCAAGCAGTTATTCGCCATTCACGGACTGCGTATACAAGCTGAGCCGCTAAAAATTAATAAGATTGATGCCAATAGTAATAGCATGACGTTAGAATTTGCACCTGATACGCCGGTCGATGCCTTAGCGATTATTAAATTGATTCAGAGCAATGGGCAGCGCTATCGTATGAATGGTGCCTCTGGCATTCGTTATCAGGATGCCGATAAACTGGCAACACCGCAGCAGCGCGTCAGCGCAATTCAAGAGCTGTTACGCTATTTTAGTGAGCATATGGTGGCAGAGTCAGCTTAGCTTCATTGATTTATATTTTTAAACTGAACAGATTCGCTAAATAATTTAAATAAGGTGAATGTTGCATCCTAAGACAATCAGTCATGGCGCTATTTTATCGGTTGGATAACTGATAAAATAGCGACACCCTATATTTAGCCTACTATTTTTTATAGCTCAATGTTTTTTAAGCCTATTATTTTTTAGTACATTAAATTCTGCTTTTCTAGATTTCCATTCCTTTTATTTAAGCGTCATAACAAGAGAACCGTCATTATGTTCCAACTTCATCATAAACTTGCTGCTGATAGTTTTTTAGTGGGTGATTTCCCATTATCGACCTGTCGTTTAATCAATGATTGTCAGTTTCCTTGGTTGATATTGGTGCCGCGGGTATCAGGTATCAAAGAGTTATATGAGCTATCTGAGGCTGACCAAGCGCAGTTTTTGCGTGAATCGAGCTGGTTATCAAGCCAACTGGCCAAGACCTTCCAAGCCGATAAAATGAACGTGGCAGCACTCGGCAATCAAGTACCGCAGCTACATTTCCATCATATCGTTCGTTATCAAAATGACATGCAGTGGCCGAATCCAGTATGGGGCGTCCCTGCTGTGCCTTATACCAAAGAAGTATTGGCGCAGATGCAGCAGACCTTAATGATGGCGCTACGTGGTCACCATCAAATGCCGTTTGATTGGCAAATGCAGTAAAACTTGAGTAGTAAGATTTAAAATGAACTATTTATAATTTTTCATTTAAATGTTCTGTTCCAAACGATTTTTATCTAAATACATTTATTTAAACAAACTGTAAAGCCAGATTTAATGATGGTTTAAGTGGTTTTAACCATAAAGTGTTTTACATTTGTCTGTTATTCATTATGTTAGAGAGTGGGTTGGTTAAATGGATATAGCCAACTTATCTACTCGCAGCCGTTTTTTTTGCGTAATAGTCAGTATGACTTATTTGCCGCATTGAAAACGCTTCGAGGTACTTAGTCTTAGATTGGAAGCTTTCAGTCTAAGATTTTACTCTATGTTAAGGATAACAAATGGCTACTTCCTCTATTGCACCTCCATTATTACGACCTTCTATGTTACTCATCTCTATTTGTACCGTCGCTCTCGGTTTAACTGCCTGCGAGACAGATTCAACGGAGTCAGCTTTAGTACAGGCTGACTCAATACAGTCTGCATCCGTGCAGTCCGATTCAGTCCCGTCTGATTCAGAGCAAACCATTACCGAAAATATAACCACCTCATCAGACAATGCCGTTACGTTAAATCGTAGCGCTTCTGCTATTTCTATGAGAGCAATGCCGACAAGTCAGTATCTCGTTGGTAGCGGTAAGGCAGATATCACTGGTGCGGCTGCCGAAACCGGTATGTTTGGTTATGCCTCTGGGCAAGTGGTACAAGGTATCAACGACCGCTTATATTCTCATGCTTTTATTATCGGCGAAGAGGATGAAAGCAATGGCAAACGTATCGTCTATGTCTCAGCAGATATGGGCGCGATGTTTACCGCGGTAAAGCTTGAGGTCATCAAGCGCTTAAAAGCGGATTATGGCGAATTATATAATGATGATAATGTCATGCTTACTGCTACTCACACCCACGTTGGCAATGCTGGCTACTCGCATCAACAGTTATATCAAATTGCCAGTACCGACGACACCCTCTCAGGCTATAGCAGCCAAAACTTCAATGCTATTGTCAATGGGATTGTTACCTCGATTAAGCGTGCTCACGATACCTTGGCTCCCGGGACGCTATCTTTGGCGCAAGGCGAGCTAAAAGGTGCAACACTTAATCGCTCAGAGTTTGCCTATAACAATAATGCCGATGCAAAAGACTTTGATAGTAATGTTAATGAGACCATGACTCAGCTGCGCCTAAATGCTGCCGATGGCACGCCAGTAGGTCTGATTAATTGGTTTGCACTGCATCCGACCAGCTTTAGTAATCAGTTTATGCATCTCAGCGCTGATAATAAAGGCTTTGCCCAGCGCGGTGCTGAAAAGATTTTCGGTGGAAATGCAGATAAGCCATTTGTTGCCGCTTTTGCCAATGCCGATGAGGGTGATGTGTTGGCTGCAGGTGGCAATGCCAACTCAAAACCTGGCTATCAAGGTAGTGACAATGAGTGGGAAAATGTCAGGCGTGATGGGCAACTGCAGCTTGATAAGGCGGTTGAGCTTTGGAATCAAGGTGTGCCTGTTGCTGGGCCAGTAGACGTACGCGCCCGTTGGGTCAATTTAAAGGGCTATCAAGTCGATGGTAAATTCACCAATGGCGCAGGCAATAAAGTCTTATGTATGCCAGCCCGCGGTTACTCGTTTGCTGCTGGCGGCGAAAATGGCCCATCGGACATACCGGGGATGTATGAGGGCATGACGCGAGAAAACTTCCGCATTAATGATGATATTAATAAAGTCGACCAATCCTTTCTAGGTAGTTTGACGCGCGGCGCCTTTGGGATTGTTTCAACCGTCAGCCAAGATGACTGTCAGGCTGAAAAACAAGTATTATTACCGACTGGCAGCTGGGGCTGGATTAATACTCAGCAACCCGTTCAGCTGATGCGTATCGGTAATATCGCCATCGTTGCTATTCCTGGTGAACCAACAACCATGGTTGGACGACGGATGCGCGCTGCCGTGCTGGCGCAGCTAAAGGATTCAGGCGTAGATACCGTTATCATTAATGGCTTGGCCAATAACTATAGCGGCTATTTGAGCACGCGTGAAGAGTTTGCCACCCAGCATTACGAAGGGGCATCTACTGAATATGGCCCTTATCAAACAGCTGCTTATATACAAGAATATACCCAATTGGCCGAAGCGCTACGGGATGGCATAGAGGTTTATGACAGTGCCACACCGCCTGATCGCTCAGCTAAGTCGTTTAATGAGCGTCCGGGTGTGGTATTTGATGATAAGCCTTTAAAACAAGCTTGGGGACAAACCCTCACTCAGCCTAAAGCCAGTTATCAAAAAGGTCAGGTTGCCACAGCAGTATTTCGCGGCGCTCATCCTAAAAACAATCTACGGACCGAAGACAGTTTTTTAAAGGTGCAGCGTTTTGAGAATGGCCAGTGGGTCGATTATCTGAGTGATAGTGACTTTGATACCACCTATACTTGGAAGCGTGAAGGGGCAGCGTATAGCAAAGCCATCATTGATTGGCGAATCAGCACTGACACCCCAGCGGGTACATATCGATTGACCCATCAAGGCGATTGGAAAAGTGGCTGGACACGTAAAATAAAGCCGTACTCAGGCGTTTCTAATAGCTTTATCGTTCAGTAATAAGTTTTATTATATTTTTATCAATTCACTTTCCACTTAATCTTTATATATACAAAAGCCAGATAGCTATTATCTGGCTTTTTGGTCTTTATTTCTTGCTATGTATTCTTGTGTCTTTTAAGAATGTTAATTTAAATCAGAGCTACTAAGCTTTGGATTTAAAGAGCTTTTTAGGCAAATGAGCGATAAGTGGTATACTTTTTCCTACCAGTGACCTAGGTGCTATGGGAATAAGGCAGTATAATGTATAGATTTACTATCTACTTATATTATCAGTGGTTTATAAAGATGAGCGTTAGTGATCAATCTTTTATCACGAAATAGGGACTGCTTAACAAGAGCTACCTAAAACCTCAATGATAATATGAGCGTTATTTTAATGTTCATTAAGATTTCTGATGGTTTTTCTTTAGGCGAATAATGACCATGGCATTTTTAGAAACCTCAAGCGCAAAGATTCCGCTACAGGATGGTAATAGCAATGCCTATCGCTTTGACTATCCGGAAATCTACGTTTTAATACTGACGGTTATATTGCTCGCTGTACATTTTAATTTTAGTCCGACTTCAATGGCGCTAGTGGTCATTGTCTGTCTGCCGAGCTTGATGCTTTTAATTTATAACTATCGTCGCCAAACCAGTTTTTGGACCTCGAACATTGTCATTATCTTATTATCGGCGGTCATCGGCTCGATACAGTTTTGCCCCATTATCTCGCTCAGCTTATCGGCGCTCATCGGCTTGCGAGTTATTCTTAGCAGTCCGGAAAACCATCTAAAACTCATAGCGGTTTCTGTAGTCACGGTCATTGTTTTTTATTATGTGAGTGTCACCTTAAGTAGCGCTCAAATAGATTGCCACGAAGGCTTGATTACCCCCGTCATATTATTAACCAGTATGCTTGTGCTATTGTGCCATTTTCGCCACGTTTATAATGACTATATAAACTATGAAGCACGAGCGCAGCAAGCAGTTGGGCGTCTCAATACCATGGTTTCTGTGATTAATAAGTTAACACGCTTTGTGCCGCTGCAAGTCTGGGAGCCAATTGTAAAATCTGACAGTCCCGTTAACGTCGATAATAAACGTGCCAAGCTGACGATTATGTTTTCAGATATTGTTGGCTTTACCGAACTGTCTGAGAGTTTGAGCGCAGACAATTTGGCTGATATCTTAAATACCTATATGCACTGTATGACGTTAATTGCCAATAAGCATGGCGCGGTATTGGATAAGTTTATTGGCGATGGTATGGTGTGTTTTTTTGGCGAACCAAACAGCCGTGGACCACGTCAAGATGCACTAGACTGCGTGGCAATGGCGATAGATATGCGCCGTGAGATGCGCACCTTGCGGCAAAAATGGCGCTTGTTGGGCTTTGAGGGTTTGTATATTCGTATCGGTATTACCACGGGCTACTGTCATGTTGGTAACTTTGGTAGTAATAGCCGCCTAAGCTATACCCTCATTGGGAAAGAAGCCAACCTAGCGTCAAGGCTTGAGGCGGTCGCTGGCGAAGGAGAGATATTTATCAGCGACAGTACCTATGATTATATCTCGCATGATTACGACTGCGAATATGCTGGTGCTTTTCAGCTCAAAGGTTTTGATAAAAAAATAAACGCTTGGCAAGTACTTGATCCTGATAAAAATAAAGGTCAGTTGTCGAAGTGGGTTGACCACACCTTACCAGGTTTTAATTTGCATCTGAATTTTAGAGACATGCAAGACAATGATTATCAGGATATCAGAAATCGCTTAAATCTGGCGCTGGCGCGTATTGAAAAAGAAGAGCAGACGATAGCGCTTGAGATGTTAGAGGCAAGTAAGCAAGAAAACAATCGTCATTAATAAGCGCAGAATGAAATCGATTTGAGTGATTTGTAGAAATAAATGTTTATAACATGACGGTTAAATTTGCACGCAGGATTACTAGAAGTAAAAACTAAAAAAGCCAGTTATGATAAATAACTGGCTTTTTTAGTTTGCTGTCAGCGTGTTTTCAACTAAATGGGCTTGGATAATCAAGCTAAGTCATAAGACACTACAAGTATTTAATGGTTTTCTTTGGCATGGTTTAGCGTGTACTTAGGAATCTCGATGGTCAAATCTTCGTCATCGAGCATGACCTGACACGATAGGCGCGAATCAGGTTCCAAACCCCAAGCGCGGTCTAGTAAGTCGGCTTCGATATCGTCCATCTCATCTAAGCTATTAAAACCTTTACGTACCACCACATGACAAGTCGTACAAGCTTTTGACATCTCGCAAGCATGCTCAATCTTGATGCCTTTTTCTAGCAGCGCTTTACATAAGTTGCTGCCTGCCTCTAGTTCGACTTCAGTACCTTCAGGGCAAATTTCATGATGGGGTAATATAGTAATTTTTGGCATAAGTTATTTGTCCGCTGCTAATCAATTAAAAAAATAAAAAGGGTCCGCCTAGTTCAACTGCTAGGTAAGTTTCTTAGGCGTATATATTATTAATGGTATCTGCTACCAATCTTGGGCACTGGTGCCTGCCATACTGGCTTTAACACTTTGATTCATAATGCGGGCGGCAAAGGCATCACTGTGTGGCTTTAACTGGGCTTGTTTTGCTTCGATAATGGCTAAATCATTAGTGTTAAGCGCGCTTTGCAGGTCTTGCATGGTTTGCGCCAATGACTGCTGCTCTTCAGCTGACATTAATGCTGCAAACTCGTTAAGCGCCGATTGTAGTGCCAATAATTCACGTTCAGCTTCTACTTTGGTCTCAATTAAAGAGCGCGCATTTTTATCTTCTTCAGCGTACTTAAAGCCTGCAATCAATAGCTGCTCTTTTTGCTCATCAGATAGACCATAAGATGGCACAATCTCGATTTTACTTTCAGTCTTAGTGGTGGTTTCTTGCGCACTGACGGTTAGCTGTCCATTGGCATCAATACTAAAGGTCACCTCAATACGTGCAAAGCCTGCTTTCATCGGTGGAATGCCGTATAGCTCAAAGCGTCCAAGTGAGCGGCAGTTATCGACCGTCTCACGCTCGCCTTGTACCACATGGATGACCATGCCGGTTTGACCATCTTGATAAGTGGTAAACACTTGGCGTTTTTTGACTGGAATAGGGGTGTTACGCGGAATCAATACTTCAACCAACCCGCCCATGGTCTCAAGGCCGAGCGATAAAGGTGTCACATCAAGTAATAACAAGCCATTATCACTATCGCCATTGACCAATTGATGCGCGGTTTGTGCCGCACCTAAAGCGACGACTTCATCTGGATTCAAGCGGCAAAGCGGCTCTTTAGCAAAAAAGTCTGCAACCACTTGCTGAATTGCTGGCATACGCGTAGAACCACCGACCAAAATCACTTCATCTAAATCAGCGGCAGATAACTTGGCATCACGCAGTACTTGCTCGCAGACGCTCAACGTACGGCGACTGACAGGCTCTGCAATCGTTATCAAATCTTTGCGACTTAAGACGCCTTGATAAGATTGCTCATTGACCACAATGTCGATATCGACTTGTTCAGCATCCGTCAATGCTTGCTTATAGCGCTTAGCTTGTTGCGCGAGTATTGATTTGTCATGCAAGCTTACGTCTTTGGGGTCGATATTTAATTGCTTAATCAGCCAATTGGTCAGCAAGCGGTCAATATCATCACCACCAAGCGCACTATTGCCGCCCGTGGCCAATACTTCAAATACGCCATCGCTTAGCTTTAAAATAGACACATCAAAAGTACCACCACCCAAATCATAGATTAAGTAGTAGTTTTCAGTATCGTCATCAGTAGGTTGGTCGAGACCGTAAGCGACTGCCGCAGCGGTAGGCTCATTTAATAGGCGTAATACATTGATACCTGCCGCCTGTGCCGCATCTTTAGTGGCTTGACGCTGTGCTTCATCGAAATAGGCTGGCACAGTAATCACCGCACCTTGTATGCTCTCATCGGGCAAGGCACTTGCGGCACGTTGCTCTAGCGCTGCTAAGATACGTGCTGAAACCTCAACAGGAGATACTTCCCCTTGCGCCGTCACAAACGCTGGCATCGCATCTTTGCTGCCACTTAACTCATAAGGATGAGAGAATTTAATATCTGCTTGGCTACGACCCATAAAGCGCTTAGCCGAGATAATCGTATTTTTTGGATCATCTGCTAAGTGAGTAAGGGCATCATAGCCAACTACTGGATTTCCTGTGCTTGGATAGTAGACCACAGACGGCAACAAAGTATCTGTCGTTGTCGCTGCTTGCAAAACTTGCGCCTTGCCTGAGCGTACCACAGCGACCAGTGAGCGCGTGGTACCAAGGTCGATTCCTAGACCAAAACGATGCTGGTGAGGTTGGGCACTTTGATTGGGTTCGGCAATTTGCAATAAAGACATAAGAAAACTCAAAGATAAAATGAATAAGTGAAATGGAACAAAGGCAATATACGGGCGACTATCATTTAACCGCTGTACTATTAACTGCTATTAATAATCTAATTGCTATTAATAATCAAAAATAGTTAAACGTAGGCATTTAAAAACATACAGACTTAGAAAGCCATGGTAAAAAGGTTAGTTAATATCTGCAATTATACGGGATAGCAGCGGTCATTTTAACCATACCCTCATATAAACTTGTCACTCGTAAAGTTAAACAGTGCTACTTAGCATGAGGTTAAACGTATAAGTCATCATCGTCTAAATGCTCAGCAGACGCGACTTCATCAAGTCCTGTGGTCACATCGGCATCTAACTTGACTAAGAATTTTAACTTTTGCGTAGCGTCAATCGCCGTTTGCCAGTCTTGGCTTTGGTAAGCGGTGTTAAAACGCTCTGACTGTTTGGCTAAACGCTCAGTAATCTGCGGGTGTAGCTGCTGCAATGCGGTCAGCTCTTTATCTTCAATCGCCTCATCTAAGTCAATACGCATTTGCATGGCATCTTCTAAGAAGTCTAAATCGGCAATAGAATGCTCCAAATTTTGGGCTTGACCTGCGATATCTAACAAATAGCTGGCACGACTATCGGGCACACTTAGCGTTTGATAAGCTTGGTTAATAAGCGCTGATGCCTGCTCTGATTGTTGCTTAGCTTGCGCGCTATCTGCCGCATTTTTATCATTTGCTACCGATAAGTTATCCGGATGATAGCGTTTTTGTAGCAGACGCAGCTGCTGATCAAGATGCTCTTGATTGACCGCAAATTGTACAGGTTGTTCAAATAGGGCAAAGAAGTTATCAAACTGTGCTTCTGAGGTGATGTCTGTCATATCGTCTGCCTTCATTTCTATTTATTATTGTGAGGACTTTACTGTTTTGATGGTCGTTTCAAATACTTTTTTAATAACTCAGTATTTAAGCGCTAATCGCTTGAGTGTCAATCGTTTAGCGCACTCTCGTTTAAGTCTTTATACCGTAAACGATTCACCGCAGCCACATTCACCTTTTTGATTGGGATTGGTGAATTTGAAGCCTTCGTTAAGACCTTCTTTTTCATAATCCATCAATAAGCCATCTAAATAGACCAAACTTTTAGGGTCAATAAAAATATTAACGCCAAGGCTTTCATAACGGGTGTCATTTTCGTCAGGTGTGTCAACAAACTCTAAGACATAAGCCAAGCCTGAGCAACCCGCTGTGCGGATACCCACTCGAATGCCTTCACCTTTACCGCGATTGTCCAAAAAATCTCGAACATGCTGAGCGGCGCGTTCTGTCATTTCAATCATGCCAACTCCCATTGACTCTCAAAATCGATAATAATAATTCACGCAAAATGCTTATTTTGTGTAGAGCTTAGTACGAATAAAGCGTTGCGAGTAATAACTTGCCAATAAAGCGTTAAAAAATAAATAAAAGGTGACAATTACATGAGCGTTATTGTCACCTTATTAGCGTTAGTAGCTTCTAACGTTACTGCGCATGGCTTTTACTGAAATACTGCTATTAAAGTATTGCTGCTAAAGCACTGCTACTAAAATATGGCTACTAACGCTCATTACATTAATAAGCGCATACGCTCTAAATTAGCTGGTTGCTTCTTCAGTTACCGCAGCAGCGCTATGTTTGCCTTTATAGTCGCTAATCGCGGCTTTAATGGCGTCTTCTGCAAGTACAGAGCAATGCACTTTTACTGGTGGCAATGCCAATTCTTCAGCAATGTCCATATTTTTAATCTCGCCAGCTTGATCCAAGCTTTTGCCTTTTAGCCACTCGGTGACGAGTGAGCTTGACGCAATTGCTGAACCGCAGCCATAGGTTTTAAAGCGTGCATCTTCGATGATACCGTTATCATCGACTTGGATTTGTAGACGCATCACATCGCCACATGCTGGCGCACCAACCATACCTGTACCAACGTTTTTGGCATTTTTGTCAAGATTGCCGACGTTGCGTGGGTTTTCGTAATGATCAATAACTTGGTCACTATAGGCCATGGGATTTTCTCCTAGTTAGATGATGAGTAAGCATTTAGACGATGAAACTGAATTAGTCACTTACTAACGCTAAATGCTTGTCTACTCATCGATAATTGGGGTCAAACATGTCGTTCATAAAACTGTATTTATAAAAACTAAATGTATGATTGTCTAATTAATGGTTCAGCTAATGGTTATATTTGATAACCATTAGACGTTTTACTGGTAAATATTAATGCTCAGACCATTCTACCGAGTCTAAATCAACGCCTTCTTGATACATATCCCAAAGTGGTGATAGGGCACGTAGCTTATCAACCGCTTCATGCATTTGCTTGATAACTGTATCAATGTCTTCTTCAGTGGTATAACGACCAAAGCTAAAGCGGATTGAGCTATGCGCCAATTCATCTGGGCGACCAATAGCACGCAATACATATGATGGCTCAAGCGTGGCTGAGGTACAGGCTGAACCTGATGATACCGCCAAGTCTTTTAGCGACATCATAAGCGACTCGCCTTCAACAAAGTTAAAGCTGATATTAACAATATTTGGCACACTGTTTTCTAAATCACCGTTTAGATAAATCTCTTCGATATCTTGTAGACCGTCCCACAGTTTTTGGCGTAGCTTTGCCGCGTGGGCATGGTCTTCTGCATAGCGCTCATTGGCTAAAGCAAATGCGGCACCGATACCAACGATTTGATGCGTGGGCAACGTACCTGAACGCATACCGCGCTCATGACCGCCGCCATGTTGTTCCGCTTTTAGGCGAACACGTGGTTTACGACTGACGAATAATGCGCCGATACCTTTAGGACCGTAAGCTTTATGACCTGAGAAGCTCATTAAGTCAATTTTCATCTTTTCAAGATCGACCAATACTTTACCAACTGACTGAGCACCATCGACGTGGAAGATAACGCCCGCTTCGCGAGTGATTTCACCAATCGCCGCAACATCGGTAATCGTACCAAGCTCATTATTTACTATCATCAGTGATACTAAAATTGTATCGTCACGTAAAGCTGCTTTCACTTGCTCTGGTAAAATCAAACCAGTGCTTGGCTGCGGCTCAAGATAGGTAATCTCAAAGCCTTCTTGCTCAAGCTCACGGCAGGTATCTAAAACAGCTTTATGCTCAATTTTACTGGTAATAATATGCTTACCACGAGACTGATAAAAGTGTGCTGCGCCTTTAATAGCTAAGTTATCTGATTCTGTCGCACCCGAGGTAAAGACGATTTCGCGTGGGTCAGCATTAATCGCTTCAGCCACTTGCCCGCGAGCCGTTTCTACCGCTTCTTCCGCTTGCCAGCCATAGCCATGTGAACGTGATGCTGGGTTACCAAAGATGCCGTCTACTGTCAGATATTCGCTCATCTTGGCAGCGACTGACTTAGCAACTGGCGTAGTGGCGGCATAATCTAAGTATATAAGGTTGTTATGTTGGCTCATGCTGGGTTTGCCTCGCTGGTCGATAGAGTAATAGTATTGATGTCTTTCATAGAAGTTTCTTTTGGAAAAGAGAGGTGCTGACGGTCTGAGACTGACTGCACGTGTTCCATGTCTAATAATTGCGCTAATGTTATATTTTTCAAGTACTGTTCAACATGATTAGATAGAGCGCACCACAAATCATGCGTTAGGCACATTGTACCACTTTGACAGTCGCCGCGTCCGCCGCACTGCATCGCATCCACAGATTCATCGACGGCAGAAATGATGCTCATCACATCAATCTCATTAAGTGGCTTGGCCAGATGATAGCCGCCTGCTGCACCGCGAATACTGGTGACTAAACCACGCTTACGCAGTTTGGAAAATAACTGTTCAAGATAAGAGATAGATATCGATTGCCGCTTAGCAATGTCTGATAAAGAGACGGCGCTCTCTTGTTGGCTGGTTTGCAATGCCAAATCAAGTAAAGCGGTCACGGCGTATCTGCCTCGAGTAGTCAAACGCATATATTATCTCCAAACCTTTTAAGGATAAATTTATTTAACAACGATCTTAGTCATGTCGTATTGTTAGAAGTGTGCTGCTATCAATCATTTATGCTATCAATCATTTATAAAGCATAAGTGGTTTATTGGCAGCTAAGTATTAATAGCTAATAGCATTTAATACTTAACGGCATTTAATACTTAATAGTATTGACACTTCTATTAAGGGAAATCATCTATCGACTAAGTGGTGTCTTGTCGCTATTAAACAGCAGATGGTTTACCCGATGTGTGCAACGATAGAGTCATTATAATCAATCCCGAGTAATTTAGTCAAGATTAAAGTGTGGTTGAATGGTGAGTGCAACTTATGACCATGATTGATAAAAACAATGACGCAGATATTAAAGGCAAATATGAAAGAGGAGTAGCGAGGAGGAAAAGTGCGCAATAGCGTGTATATTACAAAAAGCGTTTAATAATGCTAAGTATTATTAAACGCTACATCGATGTGAAGCTATTATATTCTTAAAAAAACGATTTGTATGAAATATCAGTATTTATAAGCGATCAGCGGCCGTGCATTGTTGTAAAGCTAATTCATTATCGAATTAGATTATTAAAAGTTAAGTCATTATAAATAGAGCGATGATAGCGGCAATGGCGATAACAGCAGCGACTATGCTCGTAATAATAAAGGTCTGCTGTTTGCTTTGTAATTCTTTTACCGTGGTTTCAAGCTCACGGTTTTTGATGGTCAAAGTGGTAATTTGAGTTTGCTGTTCTTTAATACGTAGCTTATAGCTCTCTTTTTTATCGGCCTTTTCAGCTTCGGTAGGCTTGGGCTTGCTTTTGCCGCCCTTAATCTTTTTAATCACGCCTTGAATCAAACTACCAAGACCCAGCTGCATAATAAACTGCTTCACCAACTGTACTTGCACCGACTCCCCACGCATTTGTAGCTTTTCGGTGGTTTCGCTGTCGTGAGTGGTGATGGCATTAATCACTTGAATGCTATAAGCATTGATAACAACGTCAGGCTCAGTACGCCCGATAGGCAAGCGGTCGTCCAATAACACGCCTTTGGTACTAAAAGTGGCAAAAACTTCCACATGCGGTAAGTACAATCTTAGCGCGACGACAGTCTCTTGCTTGGCAAGCGGATAAGCGGCTTTACGGAGCTCTGGGTCTAAGCGTAACAGCAGGGTCAGCGCCGACTCGATAAACACCAATATGATATTAAGCAGAGAGTGAGACAACGTAGAACGCTTCATGTAGATAATCCGTTTTTATGGTGTAAATGAAAGACAAAAGGACAGGCAAGGATCAAAGTCGACCCAAAATGTACAATAGAATTGCGCTTATAGTAACGCCTTTATAATAAAAAGTAACGCCCGTTTCTGTCAGTTGTTAATTTATTACCTTACAATTTGCCAGTCAATAAAGACACTGGTATTTATGACTGACAATGTATTAGTATGGCTTGGCAGTTATTTTTATCGATAAAAATTGGTTTTTAGCAGCGCAGTCAGTTACTAAGCGCTTTAATAAGCGTTTGATGACATTGTTTATGCGCAAACTAAATTGTTTGTGCGCAAGCTATAGTGTTTAACTGGCTAAGCTGATTTTCTACGCTAAATGACATAAGACCTAAGCCAAATACACCAGCTAAAATAGCGATTTTGCAAAAAAGTTGCAGCAGTTTTGAGTAACATTGGGTGTCAAATACGTAGTAGAGTGCACAAAAATATGTAAAATCGCTTGCGCTCCTTATGCTGCCTTGCTATAAAGACGTTAACAAAGCGAAACCTGTTTATACGCCAGTCAGGTGGTTTTTATTGCTTAAGTACTCTGAGAGCGATACAATACTTGGCGTGAGCGTTTTTTTACCCCCTAAAACTTGAAGGAAATTTTATGAATAAGTCAGAATTAATTGATAGCATCGCCGAGAAAAGTGGTCTAAATAAAACTCAAGCTGGCGAAGCTTTGAATGCAGTAATGGAAAGTGTTGGCGAAGCTCTAGAAGCTGGCGATAGCATCTCATTGGTTGGTTTTGGTACTTTTAGCGTAAAAGACCGTAAGGCTCGTACTGGCCGTAACCCTAAGACTGGTGAAGAGCTTAGCATTCCAGCAAGCAAAGTACCAAGCTTCAAAGCGGGTAAAAACTTGAAAGAGCGTTTAAACTAAGCCGTTTAAAACAAGCCGCTTTATTTACGCCATTTCATTCAAGCTATTTCATGATACACAGATGCTCGTTGACGACGTGATACACGAATAACAACAGCGTTTGTTGGCAGTAAATTGATGATGGCAACTCATGGTTTAAAGCACAATCAAAGTACAATTTAAGTCATGAGTGATGTAGCAAAAAAGCACCTAGAGATTAGGTGCTTTTTTTAGTGCTATAGTTTGTGTCAATTAGTGTGAATAGTAGCGTGAATATTTTGAGTCTGCATTAAAAATCACGTATCATAGGGCGCGCGATAGATGTGTTGTTTAAACAAGGGGTTTTAAAAACCTTGCTGTAAGCTTGGTCAATAAGCCTTGTTTTGCAACGATAGACTGCACACGTTCTTCTTCTTACCATTGCCTGCTTATACAGCGTTGATATTATTAATAGTATTACAATGGTCTTTCATCAATATAGGTTAATAAAGCAGAGATAACTATGGATAAATTGCGCGATTTTTTAAAAAGCTGGCCAGGTCGCATTTTATTGATTTTATGCCTATCGCCGCTCGCTCTATTGGGTGTCGAAAGCTACTTTGGAGGCGGGGTCGATCCCAACCAAATCGCTCAGGTAGGTGACGCAAGCGTGGGACTGTCCGAGTATCAGACTGCGGTAAATAACCGCCGTACCGAGCTTTTAGACCAAGTTGATGATGCCAGTTTATTAAATGAAGATGTGCTCCACGAGCAAGTCTTAAAAGGATTGATTGATCGTACTTTATTAGAGCAGCAGGCGGGTAAGCTTGGTATGACGGTTTCTGATGACACCATCAATCGCTTATTGCGCCAAGAAGAGATCTTTAAAGATGCGGAAGGTAACTTCTCTAACGATCAGTTTTCAAGCTTTTTACGTCAGCGCAATATGACCAAAGACCAGCTGTTTGCAGAGTTCCGCAATCAGTTAAGCTTAGACCAGCTCAACGCCAGTATCGTAGGCACAGCGGTATATCCAATGCAAGCGGTTAGTCAATTGATTGACCTGCAGCTAGAGTCGCGCAATATTTGGCTGCATCGTTTTAATTGGCAGGACTATGCTGAACAAGTAAAGTTGAGCAAGGGTGATATCCAAGCCTACTATGATGCCAATAAAGACAAGTTAAAAAGCGCTGCCATGGTTGATTTGGCTTACTTGCAACTGAGCCCGCAGGCGATTGAAGTTAATGAGGTTAGTAAAGAAGATGTGCAGCAGCAGTATGAAGCTTATAAGCAAGGTCTTGCTGTCGTTGATGAACGTAAAATTAGCCAAATCTTGCTAACCGGTAAAGATGCCAAAGCGCGCGCTGATAAGATTAAAGCCCGTCTTGCTAAAGGTGAGTCATTTGCTAAGCTGGCTAAGACAGAATCTGACGATCCATCAGGAGAAACAGGTGGCGATATCGGACGCTTTAATGCCTCGGTATTTGGTAATGACGCCCCAGCAGTTGAAAAAGCACTTGAAGGCTTGAGTGTTGGTGATGTCAGCGCGCCTGTAAAGACCAGCTTTGGCTATCAGATATTTACTGTGACTGAAGATAATGGTAGCAAAATACCAAGTCTAGACAGCATGCGTGCAGAGTTAACGGCTAAAGCCAAAGAGTATAAACGTCAGGAAATGTATGCGGATAAAGTGACGGCGATTAACGATTTGGCAGCAGATGGCTTTAGTATTGATGACATTGCTCAGCAAGAAAACGTCGCATTAAAACGTATCAAAGATTATCGTAAAGAAAACAATCAATCTGCTTTGGCGCAGCCTGCAGTGATTAAGCAAGCGTTTGATGAATTTACCATTCAAGACCAAGCAGTGACGGCAGGTATTGAGGTCGGTAATGGCACGGTATGGGTACAACCAAGTAACTATCGTCCAACGAAAACGCTATCTTTGACAGCAGCGACGCCAAGAATTACGCAGATATTGCGCCAACAAAAAGCGACGGCACTAGCACTAAAAGAGGCGAAGAAACTAGCCGCGGGAATTAAGACGCCTGCTGATATTGCCAAACAACCAGTTAAGCTACAAGCGTTAGGCGAAATAAACCGTCAGACCACGCAATTGACCGAAAAAGAGCGCGGCTTAGCCTTTAGCCAGCAAGCAGCCGCCAATGGTGTGGTGGCAGTAGCGAGCGAGACTGAGATGGGTGCGACGTTATTGGTCGGTGATCGCATCAAAACAGAGCAGCAATCGCCGTTATCTGATGCCCAAAGAGCACAAACTGCCGCCATTATTCGTGATAATTTAGGTCAAGATCAGCTGCAAGATTATCTAGATTATCTACGTATGGTATATAAGGTTGAAATTAATAAAACCAATATGGCCAATGCCCAAGGGCGTTAAGCGACCTATAGGGCATTTGTTAAACCCTTTGTTTTAATAAGCTTTATCAAATCCTAAATGTAAAAAAGCCACTATCGATAGTGGCTTTTTTATGTAATACGATTCTTATTTATTCTTAATGATTTTGTCTTAACAGCATTATCTTGACAGCAGATTAATGGCGGAAATGACGCATACCAGTGAATACCATGGCGATACCATGCTCATTTGCGGCGGCAATCGTTTCGTCATCACGCATAGAACCACCCGGTTGAATGATAGCAGCAATACCGACTTCAGCAGCGTTATCGATACCATCACGGAACGGGAAGAAGGCATCTGATGCCATTACCGCGCCTTCAGTAGCAAGACCGGCGTGCTCAGCTTTGATAGCGGCGATACGCGCTGAATTTACACGGCTCATTTGACCTGCGCCAACACCGATAGTGCGTTGACCTTTGGCATAAACAATGGCGTTAGATTTAACATATTTAGCGACATTCCAGCTGAATAACAAATCAGCAATCTGCGCTTCCGTTGGCTGGACGTCAGTGACGATTTTTAAGTCATTGGCAGTAATTAAGCCCAAATCTTGCTCTTGTACCAATAAACCACCATTGACGCGTTTATAATCAAGCTGGCTTTCACGCTGCTCAGGCGTTGGCAATTCACCACAAACCAAGACGCGCACGTTTTTCTTGCTCGCAGTCGCCTCTAAAACGCCATCTTCAATACTTGGGGCAATGATAACTTCGACAAATTGATTGTCAATAATGGCTTTGGCAGCAGCAACCGTCAATGGGCGGTTAAAGGCGATAATACCACCAAAAGATGACTCAGGGTCGGTACTAAAGGCGGTGCGATAAGCGGCTACTTGATCGCTATCTACGGCCACACCGCAAGGATTGGCGTGTTTTACGATAACACAAGCGGGAGCACTAAAGGCTTTAACACATTCAAGCGCGGCATCGGTATCAGCGATGTTGTTATAAGACAGCTCTTTACCTTGTAATTGCTGCGCGGTTGCAATAGACGCTTGCTTGCTTTTTAGCGCATGATTTTCAACATAAAAAGCAGCGTTTTGATGCGGGTTTTCACCGTAGCGTAGGTCTTGTACTTTTTCAAGTTGAACGTTAAAGGTACGTGAGAAATTCTCTGGCGTTTGAGTTTCATTAACTCGGCTACCCAAGAAGTTTGCAATCATACCGTCGTATTGTGCGGTATGCTCAAAGGCTTTAACCGCCAAATCGTAACGTAGGGCATGGGTCAGTGTTGTACCTTCACCTAAGGCTTCGAGTACGCGCGTATAATCAGCAGGATCAGTTACAATACCAACATAGGCGTGGTTTTTTGCTGCTGAACGCACCATAGTAGGACCGCCAATATCGATATTTTCGATCGCATCATTCATGGTCACGTCAAGACGCGCAATAGTTTCTGCGAACGGATAAAGGTTGACGACGACCAAATCAATACGTTCAATGGCGTGCTCGCTCATCACCGCGTCATCGGTACCACGGCGCCCTAAAATGCCGCCATGAATCTTAGGATGCAAGGTTTTAACACGGCCGTCCATCATTTCAGGGAAGCCGGTATAGTCTGATACTTCGGTCACAGCGACGTTGTGCTCGGTCAGTAAGCGGTAAGTGCCGCCGGTCGATAGTAAGCCAAAACCTGCTTTTAGTAGACCTTGAGCGAATTCAACGATGTTAGATTTATCGGAGACCGAGAGTAGGGCAAGTGGGGTTGTACTCATAAAAAAAGTTCCATAAAAAAAAGCCTGACGTAAACGCCTGGCAAGGTAATAATGGCAAGTAGTACAGAGTGTATCGTGATTGATAAGATCATAAACTCTAGCTTTGCCATAAATAATGACTGTGAAAAGTGGCTTTGAAAAACGGCTGCGAAAAATGATAATTAAAAGTGGCCGTTAAAAAGCACTGGAAAATAAAGTTGGCGCGCCCATGGTTTTAGTACTATTAAGCAAAAATATGGGTCATCTAAGCAAAATTAGAGGCATCAGTGCTAAGCCGTTCTACATTAAACCATAGATTTTTAGCTTTTTGCGTAGCGTACCGCGATTGAGCCCCAAAATTTGCGCGCACTTGGTTTGATTGCCTCGGCTCTTTTCAAGGACAACAGACAACAGCGGTTGCTCTATCTCTTTTAAAATAAGCTCATATAAGTCTGTTGGCATCTCATCATCTAACATCGCAAAATACTGCCGCACCACGCGTTCTACATGTACCCGTAGGGGTTCATGAACATGAATGCTATTGTCTAAAGAAGACTCTACCTCGTGAATTGAGCGATGGTAGTCCTCTTTATAGTAATCAGCAGGATTCTCAGCATTTTTGTCAAAATGATTGGCATTATACTGTGCATGTGGTGCCATAAGATAATGTCCTTGAGCGTAAAGAAAAACCATAAGGCGTTTGAGCGCTATTATAACAAAGTCATCGCCTATCACAGCAATAGATTGGGCATTACCATAGCATTGCGGCTATTTATTTCTATTTAATAGACTGTTTTGGAGCGCTTGGCTTTAATGTTATTGGATAGCATCGTATTTTTGATAAATGATGCCCTTACTAAGAACTTTCTGTAATAAGAGCTGTTTTTTATAAAAGATAATTTTGCATAAATTATGTGGTTATTCTTGCATAAGTCATTTGGCTATTAATGGTTTTTTAATAAGTAAGATTGTTAATAAACAGGAGTAACACTCACTTTACTGATTTGAGCATTGGCAACCGGTACGGTGAACAAGAGCTGTTTGCGACTTGACGCGCCTAATTGGCTCTGCGTGCTCAATAAATAATCCTGTGGCGCCGCGATAAATTCTCCGATAAGCGCCTTGTTACCATAGACACTGACTTTTACATGAGGAAGTAATTGTGCTTGCGGGCTTTGATTGTTTAAAGTGATGCTGATATCGCTAAATGAGCTGGCTGTTTTAATACGGCTGGATTGATGGCTAACATCGCTTGTGCTCAAAGCCGCTAAATTAGCACTGGGTAGGCTACAAGCCGCGATAGCACATACTTTTTGCAAGCGCTCTGCATGAGCAGGATTTTTAACCAAGTTATCTAAATTAAAAATGACATACTGGGCAAATAGTAGCAGCGCTAATACCAGACAGCCAAGTGTCCATAATAACGAGGCAATCGACCGCCTAGCAGGCGTTGGTGAAAACTTTGCTTGTGTCTGCTGTTGTTTAAGGCGTGCCGTCTTGCTATGGTCTTCGTCTTTAAGAGAAACACCCATACTGGCAAGCAGCTCTGATAAATCAGTCTGGTCTTTTGGCGCATCTTCACTTTTATTTTGTTCTTTAAGTAATTTTTCAAGCCATGATTCATCGGCATTGTCGTCGATACTGGCATGAATATCATTGGCTGCGGCTGAGCTCAGAGCAACGTGTGCGGCTGATGGCTGCTCTTTTAAGGCGGTACTTGCTAAAGCAGGACTTACTATTGGATTAATAGAAGAGTGCGTGCTTTTATTCAATGAGATAGGCGTGTTTTTTGCATGTTGATTACCCATAATGGCGGCAGAGTTGCTATTGTTGCTATCTGCGGCTTGAGTCAACCATGCATCCATGCTGTCTAATGAGTCATATTCCACATGTTCATCTTTATCTTCAAAACCATCAATGTCCATGTCGTCATAAATTAAGCCATCATGAATCACCTCATCCTCAATCATATCATCATGAATAAGAATATCTGCTTCTGCTGGCTCTGATGTGACGTTCAGCTTTGATTTTGTCTTTGATAAGACAGAAGAATTTTGCTTATGGATAGAGATATTAGGCGTAGCGGCTGCGGCAGTTTTATGTTCACTTGCTATATCGTCACCCGTGCGTTCTGTGTCAGCGGTGACGATAAGGTTGTTATTGACCAAAAAACTATGCTGACAATGTTCACAGCAGACATTTGCTGTTTTTTGGTCTAACTGAGTTTTTTTAATATTAAAAATAGCATGACAATGAGGGCACTGGGTTTTTATTGGCGTAGTCATAGGGTCAGAATCCAAAAAGGTATAAGTATTAATACCGCATAGCCACTCACCAATCGCTGCCAATCATTCTAATGTCAATTTAGATATGCTAACCATCATAACCCACAGGCAACTATAGAGCAGCGTTAAATACACAACATTTAACTGCTCCTCTATCGTAACAGATGTAATTAAATGTTGCTAGCCTGTAAATGTACCAGATAAACGCTGCCAATGTTGATCTTCTTGCGCGGTAAAAGCGTGCTTAGGATCAAGGGCAAAGTAGGGCTGATATGCTTCGGTAACTTGCTCGGTTTGGGATTCAATCAAACCTGCTAATACGATGCGACTTTTTGGTGCCATTAAGGTGGCAAAATAAGGCGCTAAGCCAATAAGCGGCTTGGCTAAAATGTTGGCAACCATGACTTCTACGGGTTTAATATCGTTTTGTTGCCAGTAGTTATTGAAGTCTTCTGGCAAAAATGCTTGCAGGCGATTATCAACTTGATTACGCTCCGCATTTTGATTGGTCGCCAGCACGGCTTGTGGGTCAATATCAACGGCATAAACCTGGCGAGCGCCCAACAAAAGCGCAGCAATCCCTAAAATACCCGAACCACAGCCATAGTCGATGACGACTTTATCGTTCAGGTCTTGCTCTGTCAGCCAATCAAGGCATAAACGGGTAGTGGCATGGTAGCCGGTACCAAAAGCCAAACCTGGATCCATAATAATATTGGTAGCTTCAGGGTTTGGCGGTGTTAGCCAATTAGGCACAATCCATAATTTATTGGCACATTCGATAGGCTGATAATTGGACATCCATTCACGTTCCCAATCCTTATCATCGACAGCACTGACCCACGTTCGGCTAGCTTGTACTTGTGCGCCGATTTCATGACTTAATTGCTCAATCGCTTGGCGGCTGCCTGCATCAGTGCTGGCATCGAACAATCCTGTGAGTATGACCTCATCCCACAACGGTGATTCACCAGGAAGTGGTTCAAATAAAGGCTGATCGCCGGCGTCATCTAAAGCAATTGATAGAGCGCCTGCCTCTAATAATAGTGCCTCAGCAAGATCGACGTTATTTTTTTCACATTGTAAGTGCAGTTGTTGCCATGCCATAAGGGTAACCTTAATGTTAAATTAAAAATGGATAATGAAAGGGGTGTAAGAAAGTAATCATTAAACGGGATAAAAAATTAACGACTAACTATATAAGCCTATTTTAGCGCTTATATAGTCAGTCGTCATGGTAAATACGAGGGCGTGTGTGATTAGCGCAGTGCTTGTTTGGCTTCTTTTATCACGCGAGCATTGCCTTGAGCTTGTCCTGATTGCAAAATAATTTGCCACAGCGCGCGGCGGCGACTACTGTCTTGAGAGACCGTCAGACCACGGCGAGCCATTGCTTCAGCTTTACGAGGTTGGTTTTTCTTAAGGGCTACTTGTCCCAAATAAAAATAGACGGCTGATGACTTGGGCGCGAGTCGCTGCGCGCGCGTAAAGCTGCTTTCAGCGCCATTTAGATTGCCCGCTTTTAATTGCCCTGTACCCACTTGCATAAGATTGCGAAAGGCGGGCAAGTTACTGTTATTGGTCGTGCTTTGCTGACTGCGCTGCTGTGAGTTCTGCCGCGCCCGCTCCAATAGCTCATTATGTGAGGGTATCGATGGCTCAGATATCATGTAATCTTCACGAGAAGGTGTGAGGATTATGGCATCAGGGCTGTCAGGGCTATCAGGCTGAGTGATTATCGGACTTTGCGTAGACGGTGTGTAAACCGGTGTTGCTTCGGTTAATGGGTTGGTTGCCGTGGGCTGCTCAGGCGGCGTATAAGGCTCGATAGGGTATTCATAAGCCTCATCTTCATAGTCATTGCTTTCATAAGGACTGGTTGCATGGGTACTGTTTTTAACAATAGGTGCTTGAGTCGCTGTTGACGGTTGCTTCGTTACAGATGGTAACGTTTGCACAGGAGAGGTTTTCATTACCGTCGGCGCCGTCTGGCAGGCACTTAAACTCAGCATGCCGATAAGGGCGCTGACCGTAACGATACTATTAATAAGCTTTGTCTGTTTTATCTGCGTAGTAGCTTGGGCCGTGATAGCCTGCTTAGCGGCGACAGTTTGCTGTATAAATAATGCCATGTTAAAACCCTTTTTTAAGTTTTAAAAACTCTAGAACCATTCAACGGCGCGGTCGTACCAAGTATCGGCACGATTGCTCGACCCGCCTTCTTGCTCAGCATTATCAGCATTGCCATCGTCATTATCCGTATCAACGGCTTCGCCATTAGGAATATCTAAGCCTTCACGGCGGCGCTGCTGATTGATAGAGCCTTGCTCATTTTGCCATTGTATCTGCTCGCGGGCACGGTCTTGCTGATATAAGCTTAGCGCACAACTACTGGCTTCTTCTGGTAGATGCGCTGACATAACGGGCAAGTAGCGCGCATCGGCACAGCGTTCATTAGACAGCTTGCCTGAGTTGTTCTCAAGCCACAACCATTCAATACCTTCGGGTTCTGGCAGGGCTACAGGTGTGAGTTTTAGACGATTCATATAATCGACCCAAACTGGTAAAGCGCCACTACCACCGCTCAGACCAATCGGTTTATTATCATCACGACCGACCCAAACCACACTAACATAGTTACCACTGTAGCCGGCAAACCAAGCATCACGGTAATCGTTAGTAGTACCTGTTTTACCAGCAAGATTTAAATTGCTGCCAAGCGATTGTATGCGTCTAGCCGTGCCGTTTTTAACCACGTCTTGTAACGCATAATTAATCAAAAAGTTGGTCTCAGGCGGGATACTGCGCTGAGTATTTAACCCCGTACGCTGCAAGATACGCCCACGATCATCAATCACGCTACGAATACTATGGATAGGCGTACGGAAACCACCAGTGGCAAATACTTGGTAGACCCCAAGCATATCCATCGGGCTAAGATTGACCGAGCCTAATAAAGCCGAAGGATAAGGCGGGATTTTCTCTTTAATACCCATACGTTGCAACTGCTTAACAAAGGTAGGAACGCCAAATTCCATGCCTAAACGTACCGCGCTGTGATTGTAAGATTGCGACAAAGCGGTGGTAAATGGCACATAACCATGGTCACGATTGTCATAGTTTCTAGGATTCCACTCAGTACCGTCACTGAGATTGACCGTAATCGGTGAATCATCAACCGAGCTTGCCAAATTATAGCGCCCGCTTTCAAGCGCCGTCATATAGATAATCGGCTTTAATAATGAACCAACTTGGCGTTTGGCGTCGACAGCACGGTTAAAGCCCGTAAATTCACTGCCACTACCGACGACTGCCACCAGCTCGCCCGTTTCAGGGTTGGCACTGACTAAAGCGCCTTGTAAATCCTTGGTTTTGCTACCGCGACGGCGCAGCTCACCAAGTTTTCTCTCGACCGCTTTATCCGCTGCTAACTGGGCAATAGGATCTAAGGTACTGATGATAATCAGACCTTCGTTTTTCAGGTCATCCGAGTAATAAACTTTATTTAATTCGCGCTTAACAATATCTAGAAAATCAGGGAACTGGCTTTTGCCTTCAACGGGTTTATCAACGACACCAAGTGGTTGCTCGATGGCTTTATCATAGTCTTCTTGACTGAGCGAGCCGACCGCCAACATATTGCTTAGTACTGTATTTCGACGTGCTTTTGAATCGTTTGGATGGCGACGCGGATTATAAACACTCGGTCCTTTTGCCATACCGACCAGCAGTGCTTGTTGGTCTAAACGCAGCTCTTTGAGTGGTTTATCAAAGTAAAATTGTGAGGCAAGGCCAAAACCATTGATAGAGCGGTTGCCATTTTGACCCAAGTAAATCTCGTTCAAATAGGTTTGCAGAATCTCATCTTTACTATAATGCAGCTCAAGTAGTACCGCCATCAAAGCTTCATTGGCTTTGCGTTTCATGGTACGGTCGGAATTGAGATAAAAGTTTTTAATCAGCTGCTGGGTGATGGTTGAGCCACCTTGCCTAGAACCACCGGTAAAGTTATTTAATACGGCGCGGGCGATACCACGTATCGATACGCCTTTATGCTCATAAAATCCCCGATCTTCTGTAGCGATTAGGGCGTCAATCAGTGGCTGCGGCACTTGGTCTAGCGACACCACCATACGATCTTCGTTGCTGTCTGGATAAATCCCACCGATATTAACCGGCTCAAGACGAATAATGCCAGTTTTGGCCGGCTGGGTACTTTGTACCGATTCAATCTTATTGCCAGCAATGGTCATTTTGATGACTTGCTCTTTATCGACATCATTGGCGCTATAAGTAAAGCCGCGCGTATGGATAAAGTAAGTATTGCCGGATTTATGGTAGGTACCCGTACGATCATAAGACTTGTTGCTTTGATAATTAAGCAGCTCAAGCCACTTTTTCATCGTGTCTGTATCGACGTTCGCACCTTGATATAGCTCTAGCGGCTGCGAATAAACCTTGGCAGGAATATCCCAGCGTTTACCCTCAAACTTGTGGGTAATGGTGCGATCAAGTTTGACCAAATACAGCGCCAACAGCACCATACCGGCGATAATGACAATTAATAAAATACTACTAAACACCATGCCGCGCTGCTGTGAAGGTAGCGTATTGATAGCAGGCTTAGAGGACTGTGGTTGCTTAGAATTAGATTTTTGCACTGATGACACACCATTCTAGGATAAAAAACTGCCTCATAATGACGCAAATTGACAATTTTTTCAATCTATCATCGTCAACGCGCGCATTCATCGGGCGTTCGTTAGGGATTCATTATATGGGGTTTGGATACATTGAGACGGTGCGACTATATGCGACTAAGGGTTATGCTGCTTAGCGCACCTGCTTATAGTATAATGGTTATCTTAATACTTAATGGTAGATTAATAGGTTTTTACGCAAGCTTTAGACTCTTTTAATAGAGCGTATTGATGCCATATAGTTGCTATTACCTGAAAGCAATAACAAACAAAAGCAATAGGTTGGTAGACGGATTCTGCTGGGATAACTTTTTCTTGCTTGCTTGCTTGCTGTGCCGATGCCGACAGAGGCTTCGAAAAACTTATCCCAGTTTTACTGTATCGTTTTTGAATTGGATAAACTATATAAGCTGTATTAAAAGCACTAGCCAAACCAGCAATTTACCATTTACGTCACTTATATCATTGAAAACAGTGGCATCATACTTTTCCCACCATTTGTTTTATGATGCTTTTTATTAATGCTATCTATGCTGCCAATGCTATTAATGAGCCGTTATCGTTATCGTTCGGGATTTTTTTTATGCCAGTCATGCCAATATCTATGTAAAGTAGCTGTGTTAAAAAACAGCCTTGCTAAGCAGCTCTTTTACATAGGGATTGACTCTAGTTAATCATGACAAGTTTACTAAAGGCCAGTCGGCTATAAGTAAACCTGTCGAAAGGAAATAAGCGCGATTATGTCCAGTGTTCCCTCATCAATGCCATCAAGCAGCAACCGTCATTATCAAGATCACTCAATTACTGAGGGTTTGGTATTGCCGCTTGCTGGTCACTGTTTTCATTGCGGTGATCCTGTGCCACAGCCGCCGTTTCATGCTGAGATATTGGGTCAGTCGCGTGAGATGTGCTGTATGGGCTGTCAGTTGGCCGCGCAAAGTATCGTCGAGGCGGGACTTGAGCAATATTATCTTGACCGCTCAGAGATTAACCGTACGGCAAGTTTGCCCACCCAGCTGACTCGCCTCGAAGCCTATGATCACGACGAGATAAAGTCGCAGTTTGTCTATGCGCAAGATGGCATGTCGGTGGCCGAGCTATCGGTGAATAATCTGCGCTGTGCCGCTTGTACGTGGCTGATTGAGTCGCGTTTAGATGAGTTAGATGGCATCAGTCAATGTCAGGTGAATTTAACCAATCAGCGTATGCGGGTGATTTGGAACGAAGACAAGCTGCCGATTAGTCGTATTTTGGGCGTTATCAATGAGATTGGCTATGAAGCCAAGCCTTATCGGCAAGATACCCACGAGGCTATGCTGGCACGTCATAACAGTCAGATGCTATTGCGTCTTGGTATCGCTGCGCTCGGCTCGATGCAAGCGATGATGTATGCTGTGGCGATTTATTTTGGTGAATATAGCGACATGCTTATTTTCCAACGTGATTTTCTACGTTGGGTATCGTTATTTGTGAGTACGCCGGTATTCTTTTATGCGGGTGTGCCGTTTTTTACTTCAGCATGGTCAGCGATTCGTGCCCGTCAAGTCAATATGGATGTGCCGGTTAGTATCGCCTTAGTGGTGACATTCTTTGCCAGTCTTTACGCTACCGTCACGGGGCAAGGGGAGACGTACTATGATTCGGTCAGTATGTTTATTTTCTTCTTATTGGCTGGGCGTTATATTGAGCATAATGCACGCCTGAAAGCAGCCACCATGGCCAATGACTTGGTGGTGGTCGAGCCTGTCCTAGTACAAAAAATTGCCGAAGATAAAGACGCAGCTGCGCGTATCTTGCAGCTTCTAGAACAAAATGCCCTTGATGAAACCCTTGCTGATAATGACACTGAACAAGTTGCTAATCCAAGTAATAGTTTAGCGGTTAATGACACAAGCGCTGTAGCAAAAACGATGCCCAACTTTATGCAAAGCATGGATACCAATATTCAGCAGTTGACCTTGCGTATCGCCCAAGATTGGCAGCAATCCAATAATACGCCCGCCAGTCTCTCAAAAACGCAGCATACGCCAAATAACAAGCAAAAAGACAAACAGATGGTGACCGCTCATAGCTTGCAAGTGGGTGACATCATCATGGTGGAGGCTGGTTCAGAGATTATCAGCGATGGTATCTTGCTCAGCCCAACCGCTACCGTTTCGCAAAGCTTGCTGACAGGTGAGGGTGATTTAATCATCAAAACCCAAGGCGATTATATCGTTGGCGGTGCACAAAACGACAGTCAGCCGTTTGAGATGTTGGTCACAGCTTTACCAGAAGACAGCCAGATAGGTTTGATTGACAGGCTGATGAACCGTGCCATGAGCGAAAAACCAAAACTTGCCCAGCAAGCAGATAAGCTGGCACGTTGGTTTGTGGCGCGGATTTTAGTATTGTCAGCCTTGGTATTTATCGGTTGGTATATCGTTGACCCAAGCCAAGCGATTTGGGCGACGGTTGCAGTCTTAGTGGCGACCTGTCCTTGTGCGCTGTCCTTAGCGACACCGATTGCGCTGACGGTAGCGACCAATCGATTGGCGAGTTATGGCTTTTTAACCACACGTGGGCATACTTTGCAAACCCTTGCTGAGATCACCCATGTGGCGTTTGATAAGACCGGTACGCTCACTTACGGTAAGCCCAATTTATTAAATATCGAGCTAATAGCTACTAATAATGTGGCAACAGACATAAATGATGCTAGTGACGAAAAGGACAAGCTATTAGCGATTGCCGCCGCGCTTGAAGTCGGTAGTCGCCATCCGATTGCTCATGCGCTGCTCACAGCCGCTTATCAATTGCACCTCCCAGCCACGCAAGCCTTGCAATATTATCCAGCAGGCGGCGTAGAAGCGATGATTGATGGGGTGCTATATCGCATTGGTCATGTGGATTTTGCCTTGAATAAAGCGAATAGCGATAATCATGACTTAGTCATTGATTTGGTTACTCATCGTGCCAGCTCGGCTGTGGTATTGTCTTGTCAGGATAGTCAGTCAAATGCATGGCAAGCGCTGGCCTGTTTTTACTTTAACGATAAGGTGCGTGATAGTGCTAAATCGATGCTTGATACGCTAAAAGAGCTTGGTATTGAACCGGTCATGCTGACAGGTGACCCAAGCCCGCAAGCGCTAATAATGGCTGATGACTTAGGCATGAAAGACGCTTATAACGGTTTATCTCCAACCGATAAAGTCAATCATATTCAAGCGCTGCAAGCAAAAGGCGCGGTTGTATTAATGGTCGGCGATGGTATTAATGATGCGCCAGTATTGGCGGCAGCCGATGTTTCAACCTCAATTGCGGGGGCTGCAGATTTGGCGCAAGTATCGAGTGACAGTATTATCCTAAATGGTCAGATTGAAGCTATTACTGCGGCGAAACGTATCGCTGATAAGACCAAGCGTATTATTAAGCAAAACTTGCGTTGGGCGCTCATTTATAATAGTAGTGTCTTGATACCGGCGGCTTTAGGCTATGTGCCGCCTTGGCTTGCGGCGATTGGTATGTCATTAAGCTCATTATTTGTGGTATTAAATGCCCTGCGCCTAAAGCGTGCTTAATTTAAGCCAGCTTAAACTCATTTAAATAAATTTCTGAAGATTATCCACAAAAAAACCGCCTTTATAAAAGACGGTTTTTTTATTTAAATAACTACTAAACAAGGTTTAGCTTAGTCTTGTAGATAGCTTAGCAGACGCATAAATTCGATATACATCCACACCAGCGTGGCAAGGATACCAATACTAAATAACCATTCGTAGTCTTCAGATACGCCCATCGCCACACCGCGATCAATATTATCAAAGTCTAATAACAGGGTAAAAGAGGCGATAACAATCACGAATAAGCTAAAGCCGATAGCGATAGCGCCACCTTCAAATAAGAAGGGTAAGCTCGAACCGAACGCTAAAGACAGTACCCACTGCGCCACATAGACAAGCATGATAGCAATCAATGCTGAGGTGACGATTGAGCGGAATTTTTCAGTCACTTTAACCAGACCTGAGCGATATAGCCCTAGCATCACAGCTGCGGTGACAAAGGTCGCACACATCGCAGTAACTGGCACGCTTGGGTACATGCGCATAAAGAATAGCGAGATGCCACCTAAAAAGATACCTTCTAATAAAGCATAAGGTACGGCAAAGGTTTTGGCTTTTTGCGGTTTAAAAGTGATAAAAATAGCAAGACCAAAAGCGGCAAACATACTACCAAAAGCCGCCATGGTGATAAAACCTTGTGATAGGCCTGCCATTAACGCATAAAAGAAAAATCCAATACCAGTAATCGCCGATAAGCCAAGCAATAGACTGGTTTTTTGAATCACGCCCTTAACCGTCATCGGCGCGCCGCCAACGGCAAGCTCTGCACGACTGACAATAGGATTGGCCATAAAAATGTCCTTAATAAAATATAAATAACTGAGATGCCAGCTACTTTAGCAAAACCGCTATTATTGTCAACTGTGTTTGCGTGACAGCATACAAGGCTCTCAGCGACTATTACGCCGGTGATTCGCCCATGTATATAGAAATAGGGTGCGATAGTGAGTAGCTAAACAAACACGCCTAAAAGTGGCGTATGATAGAAGATATATGGGGTCAATTACGACAGTTAACAACGATAATTGATAAACATGCTAGTCTAAGCGCTGTTTTCTCGCTATCATTGCCCTGTACTTTACCGTTATGCCGAGTCGTTTTATGGAAAACTCAGCGCAGTCCGCCCGATTGCCGCACTTACATGAATCAGAGCTGTTCCACGCTATCAAAAATCCTGCTTTCAGGCGTATCGGTCTGATGGGCCGCGCGGGAAAACGTAGTGTGACCCAAAGTTTGGTGCAGATTGCCCAAACCATCAATGATATGAATTTGACATTGATTATGGATGTACAAACGGCCAATTTACCGACGTTAAACCTGACTGAGATTGAGCGCGTCAAAATCGTTAAACGCAGTTTAATTGGCGAGATTTGTGACTTGGTCATCGTGGTCGGTGGTGATGGCTCGATATTGCATGCCGCTGAAGCACTGGCACGCTACCGTGTCCCTGTACTGGGGGTCAACCGTGGTCGCCTTGGCTTTTTGGCCGATGTAAAGCCTGATGAAGCCGCTTTTAAATTACGCCAAGTATTGATGGGCGATTATCAGTTAGACCATAGGTTTTTGCTCACCATGGAGATTCGTGAAGGTCGCAAGATTATTCATGAAGATATGGCGCTTAACGATGTGGTATTACATGCGGGTAAATCGGTGCACATGATTGATTTTCAGATGAAAATTGATGGTCATGATGTTTACCGCCAGCATAGTGATGGGCTTATTGTCGCAACGCCAACGGGTTCGACGGCTTATGCACTCTCTGGTGGTGGTCCTATCATTCACCCGAGTATGGATGCGATTTGTTTGGTGCCGATGCACCCGCACACCTTGTCTAGTCGCCCGATTGTGGTGAGTGGGACGAGTGAGATTTGTATTCGTATCCATGAGGACAATCGCACCCAGCCGCAGGTGAGCGCCGATGGCAAGCCCAGCATACCGCTTGATCAAGAGCAACGCCTGTATATTCGCAAGCACCCTGATAAGCTGACCTTGTTACATCCACCTGGGTTTGATTTCTATGAGGCCTGCCGCACCAAGTTGCACTGGAACGTCCATGCCGAAGAGTTCAGTATGGATGTTGATGATGATATTATAGAAGAATAAGCGCATCGATGATAAAAAGTCTGTCTGATAAGGCTTTTTATATAAAATATAGTAGTGGAGAGTAGGTACGATGGACAAACAAACGATATTAGCAAGTGTCACCCCCGAAGTGGTCGATCAATTCCGTTTGGCGATTGAGATAGGTAAGTGGCCAGATGGTCGTAAGCTCACGCCTGAGCAGCGCGAAACTTGTATGCAAGCGGTGATGGTTTGGGAGCATGAGCATCTGCCGCCAGCCGAGCGTACCGGTTATATCCATAAACCTGTAAAAGACGATGGCTCTATTGTGGGCGCTGAATGTGATGTTGAACACGAGCATCATTATCCCAATATGCCCAATCCTAAAGGTGCAGTGCAGCCGGTCAAATTTCGCAATAAATAGACTAACATCGAAATTTTCGGATAAAAAATAATGCACATAAAAAAGCCACGCTATGATGATAGCGTGGCTTTTTTATGTATCAATATGGCATCACTACATAGCTACATCACTATAGCGCGCTGGTATCAACACTTGGACGCGGCGTTAATGGGTTTTTTTCCATCAAAAACCCTTGCCAACCCCAATGTAAGAAATTGCGGATATTGGCATGGTCGGTACCCTTTGGAGTCGCTTGAACCTTGGCATAATGCTCACCGAACAGCTTTAGGGTGTCTAATTGATTTAAGCCATGATGCTTAGCAAAGCCAAAAATCTTGGCGCTGCCTTCGTTTTCGCCAGCAGCATTATGGATCAAGCCATTCACAAAAGGCGCCGGTGCATAGCGATAAAAATCATCAATAAAGCTGATGACATCATTGAATCCAATGGCTTTTTTATTCAAACCATTAAGTAGAGCCGATACATCTGATTGGCGGATACTCATAAATACATGACCTCAGAGCAGATTAGAAAGCAAAAATAGGGTGCTTAATTTATGCCCAATAATTATTGATAGTTAGATAGTAAGCGAACCATTTAGCGATTGAAATAGTCTTCATCATCGAATGAAGGCGCAAAGCTGCCTTGTTCAAGATGTTGCATTTGCGACTGTACCGTACGCTCATGCTGGATACGCTGATAAATCTCTTCACGGTGTACGGCAATATCTTTAGGTGCATTCACACCGATTCGTACTTGATTGCCCTTGACACCTAGGACAGTCACACTGACCTCGTCGCCAATCATTAGCGTTTCGCCCACGCGGCGTGTCAAAATTAACATGCGTCACACTCCTTATGTCGCATCAACAGATTATTACTCATCAGATTGCGTCTCAATTACAGGACATCACCGCAGCACTAAATAAGCAAGGTATTCATCATAAAAACAATGCTTAAGGTGGTGCCAATAGCGGTAATGATAGGTAGATTCATTTAGCCCAAATGAAAGCCCCATTATAGGGGGCATAACAGATACTGTCACGGGTTTTCACAAAACTATTAGGTATATACTTACCTTAGCAATAGTAATAAAAGAAAATAGAGCCTAATAAGACTCTATTTAATTAAAATTTGCTAAAAATAATCAATCGTTATTTGCTTAATAAGTATGTGACCCGCTTTGGTTTTTATTAAAGTGCTGATGCTTACAATGTATAAACGCTAGCCATTAAATATTATAACCCAGCAATTTTGCTGTCACCGTCTTCACGGTCAAGCCCAAAGGCCGTGTGCAATGATTTGACCGCTTTTTCTAAATGCTGCTCTTGGATAAGTACAGACACTTTGATTTCACTGGTCGATATCATTTGGATATTAATATTATTTTCAGCCAAGGTTTGGAACATCAGGCTTGCAACACCAGCATGCGAGCGCATACCAACACCGACCAATGACACTTTAACCACTTCGTTGTTGGCCAATATCTCTTTGGCACCAATCTCATCTTTCACTTCATCTTCTAGCACTTTCATGGTTTTATCCATGTCAGTACGGTTGACGGTAAAGGTGAAGTCAGTCGTGCCGTTGGTCGATAGGTTTTGGACAATCATATCGATTTCGATGTTGGCGCGACCGATAGGGCTTAGGATGGCAGAGGCGATACCAGGGTGATCAGGCACACCGCGCACGACTATTTTTGCTTCGTCGCGATTAAAAGCGATACCTGAGATGATTGCCTGTTCCATGTTGTCTCCTTCGTCTATCGTAATTAGGGTGCCGACATTGTCTTGAAAGTCTTGGTCGAAGCTACCATCGTTGTTTTCATCAAAGCTAGATAATACGCGCAGAGGCACGCCGTATTTGCCAGCGAACTCTACTGAGCGAATCTGTAAAATCTTGGAGCCAAGGCTTGCCATCTCAAGCATTTCTTCAAAGGTAATCTTTTCAAGTTTTTTGGCTTTTGAGGTGACGCGTGGGTCGGTGGTATAAACGCCATCGACATCAGTATAGATTTGGCATTCATCAGCGCCCAAGGCTGCTGCAATGGCAACACCTGTGGTATCAGAGCCGCCGCGACCTAATGTCGTTGCATTGCCTTCTTCATCGATACCTTGGAAGCCTGCGACGATAACGACGTTGCCCGCATCTAGTTGCTCACGGATGTTTTTATCATCGATGCTCTCGATACGCGCTTTATTATGGGCGCTATCGGTTTTAATGGCGACTTGGCGACCGGTGAATGAACGTGCGCCAACCCCCAACTCTTTAATCGCCATCGCAAGTAAAGAGATAGAGACTTGTTCGCCCGTTGAGACCATTTGGTCGTATTCGCGTGGGTCAGGTTGGCTGCTGATTTGGCGTGCTAAATCGATCAAACGGTTGGTTTCGCCGCTCATGGCAGACACCACCACAATCACTTGATGACCGTTGTCATGCCAGCGTTTGACTCGTTTGGCGACATTTTTGATGCGGTCGATACTGCCCATCGAGGTGCCGCCGTATTTTTGTACTATTAACGCCATAAAAATCTACCTATTATTCACCAATGGCCATCTGTTACTTATCGACATCAATCCATCATGGCGCTGTTTACAACGACAGTGCTAGATTCATTTTAATAACGATAAAGCCGAATTATAAAAACTGCGCCCTGTATTTTACTTTCTGATGTTTTACGCTCTGCTGTTTTACTATTTATAGCTAGTGACTAGATATGCTGACCTGCATCTAAGCGTGGTACTTTATACCATATTAGCGGCATAACTTTAAGTGCTAGCAAGCATTAGATGTATGGCGATTGGTTATAACCGTTATAACCAATCGCCTATTATCCTCAGCTTAATACTTAACCAAGCTGCTCTGCAATCCACGCAGGTAGCGCATTGATAACCGCGCTGGTGTTGGCAGCTTTTGGTGCGCCGCCTTGGGCATAGTCAGGCTTACCGCCACCTTTACCACCCAGCTCACCTGCCAAATGACGAATGATATCACCGGCTTTTACTTTAGCGGTAACAGATTTTGCCACACTAGCGGCTAATGCCAATTGCTCATCTTTATCACCAATCAATACAATCACGCTATCAGGAAGTTTTGATTTGATATCGTCCATCAGGGTACGGATGGATTTACCATCAACGCCGCTTAAAGTACTGATAAGCACCGGTGTACCAGCAATGGTTTGCACGTCATCAAGCAAATTAGCGGCTTGGGCGCTGGCGATTTTTTGCTCTAAACGTTCGAGCTGTTTTTCCAAATCGCGCTGCTTATCGGCCATGGTACGCACACGCTGTGCTACTTCAGGACGTTTGACTTTTAGCTGGCTGGCAAGCTCGCTGAGTTGTTGCTCACTTTGCTGAATGTTTTTAATGGCATTCATACCGGTGACCGCTTCAATACGGCGGATGCCAGCAGCAATACCGGATTCGCTGGTGATTTTTAACAGACCAATATCACCGGTACGTTGCACATGCAAGCCGCCGCACAGCTCAATAGAGAAGGGCTGACGCTGACCATCAACGATACTGTCGGTTCCCATGGTCAAGACTCGCACGTCGTTACCATATTTTTCACCAAATAACGCCATCGCACCTTGCTTCATCGCTTCATCGATAGACATGTGCTCGATACGGGCAGGGGTATTGGCTTGGATTTGCTCATTGACAAGGCGTTCGATACGGCTGATTTCAGCAGCGCTAACGGGTTTGTCATAGGAGAAGTCAAAACGTAATACTTCGCTTGAAACCAATGAGCCTTTTTGTGTGACTTCATTACCCAATACTTGTCTTAGCGCGGCATGCAATAGATGCGTGGCCGAGTGGTTTTTGGCACTAGCAGCACGAATGCTTGATAATACTTGCGCATCGGCTGTTTGCTGGGCGTTAATCTCGCCCATGGTAACCACGCCATAATGAATAATAGCTTGCCCAGATTTTTTGGTGTCTTGCACTTCAAAAACACCGGTTGCGCTGCGAATTTCGCCCAGCTCACCAACCTGACCACCACCTTCAGCATAAAACGGTGTACGGTCAAGGACAACAACGCCTTCCATGCCCTCAGCTAAGCTCTCGGCTGGATTGCCATCTTGATAAAGGGCATGAATAATCACACCATCTTCTTCAAGCTGCTCATAACCGATAAAGGTGGTTGGGTTTTCTACTTGGATAACGCTGCTGTAATCGACATCAAATTTGCCGGCATCACGCGCCCGTTCACGCTGTGCTTGCATGTGCTCATCAAACTCCGCTTCATCAATCACAATACCGCGCTCACGGGTGATATCAGCGGTTAAGTCAACGGGGAAGCCGTAAGTATCATATAGCTTAAATGCCGCCTCGCCAGAGAGCGTATCACCATCTTGCAAGCCTTCAAGCTCACTAGCAAGCAAGCGTAAACCTTGTGCTAGGGTTTTAGCAAATTGGGCTTCTTCTTTTTGAATGGCACTTTCGATGACGCTTTGCTTATCTTTTAACTCAGGATAGGCGCTGCCCATCTCAGCGACAAGCGGCGCAACCATTTTATAAAAGAAGTCGCTATCGGCACCAAGCTTATTACCGTGACGTACGGCACGGCGAATAACGCGGCGCAGTACATAACCGCGACCTTCATTACTTGGGGTGACGCCATCAGCAATCAAAAATGCCACGGCACGGATATGATCGGCGATAACTTTTAAGGAAGATTGTTGCTCGTTTTCAATACCTAAAATCTCAGCCGCCGCATCCATTAGATGGACAAATAAATCTATCTCGTAGTTGCCATGCACGCCTTGCATAATGGCACTGATACGCTCAAGACCCATGCCGGTATCGACGCTTGGGGCTGGTAGCGGCAGCATAGTACCGTCTTTTTGGCGGTTAAACTGCATAAAGACACAGTTCCAAATCTCAATATAACGGTCGCCATCTTCTTCAGGCGTACCCGGCAAACCACCTTCGATATCAGCGCCATGGTCATAAAACACTTCGGTACAAGGACCGCATGGACCGGTATCACCCATCGTCCAAAAGTTATCAGAGGCGTAAGGCGCGCCTTTATTATCACCAATACGGATAATACGCTCGCTTGGGATGCCGATGTCTTTATGCCAAATATCAAAGGCTTCATCATCGGTTGCATAAATGGTCACATACAAGCGGTCTTTCTCGATTGCCAACCATTCATCTGAGGTTAAAAACTCCCAAATATAAGCAATACCAGCTTGCTTAAAATAATCGCCAAAAGAGAAATTACCCAGCATCTCAAAAAACGTATGATGGCGCGCCGTATAACCAACATTATCCAAATCGTTGTGTTTACCGCCGGCACGTACGCATTTTTGTGAGCTCACGGCACGCGTATAGTCACGCGGCTCCATGCCCAAAAAGGTTTCTTTAAACTGATTCATGCCGGCATTGGTGAATAGTAATGTCGGGTCATTGTACGGAATCAAGCTCGACGAGGCGACGGGGGTGTGCTGCTTGCTTATGAAAAAATCGATAAAAGCTTGACGAATATCGGCTGAGCGAAATGGCTGGCTCACAGCGGCTCCTTACTGACGGATGTATTGAGTAAAATAAGTAAAATAATTTTGCAAGCGATTTTAGCACAAACGTGCCAAGGGTGTTGAAGATTCATAAGCAAACACCGGGTAAATACGGCTTAAGTTTCGTTATTAAGCAGGCGCTTGCATTGAACATCTGCTCTTATTAAATCGCTATATATTGAATAAATACTTTAGGTTTTATAGAAAGATTGTCGCATTATCGTTATTGCATTAACCGACTAGGGTCAATTAGTCAGTTAAATAAATAGCCGGTTAAATGAATTGCCGGTTAAATAAATCAGTTGGTTAGTATAGTCACATCGGTTTTATCAAGCTTATCTTGAATGAGTGGATGCGACTCAATCACCTGTACAGGCATATAGCGTAGCTGCAAGCGAATCGGTAGATAGTCAGGGAAATTATCGGCCATATCTTGGCTGATAATCGCTTCGATTTGACGGACATCGTAGGAGCTGGGCGTTGTTTCGCCGCGAATCACCGCGCGCACGACTTGATTGGTGTCGCTTTTATCAAACTGCGTATTGGTCAGCACATTGCCTTTATCACTAAAGTAGCTATTAATCGTCTCTTTGACGCTGCTTTCAAACACCTGCTGTTTGGCGTTGGTTTGTAGATTAATGGTCAAATAAGTTCCTAATCCGCCCAATAACAATAATGTCACCGCATTACGCTGCAAAAAAGTCAGATAGGTGTTGGACTTATAATCGTCTTTAACCAAACGGCGAAAGCCCAAAACCCATAATACCAGCGCATTGGTAAATTGAATGGCAAGGATGTTAGTCATAGCCAGCAAGAGTGCGCCAAACCCAAGCTGAAGCTCGCCATTGGCAAATAAAATACCACTGGCAGCAAGGGGCGGCACCAATGCTGTCGCCACCGCGACGCCAACCACTGCCACCGACAGATGCGGAGAAACCATGGCATAAGCACCAGCCGTACCACCAGCAAGGGCAATCATCAAATCCATCGACGTCGGCTGCGTGCGCGATAGTATCTCTGCCGTTAGCGGTTGGTCTTTGTGTAACCAGCCGACGATAAAGCCCACCAATACCACCAAAGAGATGCCTAGAAACACGGTAATAAGTGACTTACGTAGTAGCGGCATACGATGGTCGATAATCGCTAATGCCACCCCAGTGATAGGACCCAACATCATGGCGACCAACATCGCACCAATGACCACCGCAGCTGAGTTGGTCACCAGTCCATAGCTTGCGATAATAGCCGAGAGGATATTCATGATGAAATACATTTTGCTCGGCAGCGCATTGGCCTCAATCCTAACGCGCACTTCTGGATAGTCTACTTTTTTATTACTAAACTGTTCAGCGACAAACTGCTTATAAGATTCAAGTTTGGCTTCCTTTTTTTCTTTTACCTCTTCGCCTTCTTCATTGTCTTCTTCATCGCTCTTATGGTTATCATCGCTAACCTCATCTTCTTCTAAAACATTAGCAGCGGTTTGAGTACTGTTTTGCTTTTTATTAATTGGCGGCTCATTTTTGTTGATGTTTTTCTCATCGTTCATTGCTTGAGGTTTAGTCGTAGGAACAGCCACTTGTTCCTGATTGAGCGCTTCTTTTTCTTCCATGTTTTCTGGGAAGCTTTCTTCATCTGTCAGCTCATGAGCTTGTGCATCGTTTGAATGCTGTTGACTAAAATCCGTTTCATCAGCTTCTACGCTTACTTCTGCATCGGCATCGTCCTGAAAAAAATCTTCCTCGGTGCTTAGAAAATCAGACTCTGTATGATCATTCACGGCTTGAGAGTCTGTGTCAGGAGTTTCTAATGAGGCAACCACCACATCAGGCGCAACGGTTTCCATCTTTATCTTCGCTTCTGGTGCTTGCGCCGCTGCCGACTCTTTAGCAACTTCTTTATCGCTGTTATTGTCGGCATCAACATTTTCAACAGCCGCATCCTGTGCTGCTGGTTCAGCAATGTTGTCATCAATGTCATCATTAATGTTATTGACGACTTTAGATTCAAAATCGTTTTGGGATTTATCGACAGGCAGTGAACTGTTAGTAGGGTCAGTATTAGATGAGGTCATAGAAGCAAGCTTAGCTAATGAGTAAGGATAGAAGAGTGCAAACTAGCAGATGCAAATGCAACTGGCAAAGTGCATGTAAGAGTACAGGAAACCCACTATTGTAATGATAAATGCATCATAGCGTATGAACTTTTTGCGACTCAAGGATGAGAGGTACAGAGAAGTTGAGCAGATAAAAACAGCCAATACACTGCTTTTCTCCTTATTGAAAGTGCATAGCGCAAATCAACAATTATAATATGGCTTTCAATATGAATCACTTGCTATGAATGGGCTGCGGGTCTATAAGAAAACACTTACTTTTTGTGTGGATTTAGTGTATAAAGGTGTTATACCCACACAATAAATGAGGAATATATCATGAACTGGCCACTATTCTCTGTCATCTATTCGATAGCCGCAACCGTTACCATCGGCGTATTTATGATTGGCGCATTGGTCACGGGTTTTAATGAGATTCCGCATATTCAAATAGCGGTAGCAGCAGGTTTTCTGGCGTCTATTCCTGCCGCACTCATCTTTACCAAAAAAGTCGGTAGCATCACTGGTAAAGAAGATGGTTATAAAGCGTAATTTCTTAAAAGCAATCGATTTCAAAAAGCTATCAATAATAAGAATAAATAATGCTTAGTTTTTGACTGTGTATAAAGTAAAAAATAGCCCTTAATAAAGGGGCTGTTTTTTATTAGCTTGTAATTTGTATTAAGATTTTGGGTGGTGTTCTAAAAAGTATGCTGGCATCAGACGTAGCCATAATTGACATAAAAGAACACCAGATCGAATACTTTAAAGTGATTATCAAGCTTTTTTGAGAAGCAACAAGTCTTTCTAACCGCTCGACGTAATCGGTGTCTCAAGCGACAGTTATTACCTTCTATACCTACCGTATGCTGTTTGCCAACTCGCTTATGATCTGGTTTAAAAGCCGTTATAAAGCTATCCCAATTGTCCATACTAATAGAGTCATAGCTGACTTTGAGCTGCTTTAGACGTGCTCTTAGCTTCTTAGCCGTTCTCAAATCACGTTTGCCCCAGACATAAGCGACAATCTCACCCGTATCACGGTCATAAGCATAAATAAGCCAGACTTTACGTTTCTTGCGATACACGTAAGTCCAGAACTCATCAACTTCTAAGCGTTCATAGTAGCTCTGCTTAGGCGCAATCTTATATACGGATGAGCTTATGGTGCTTAGCACTTTACCAATGCTAACTGAGGCTATAATAGCAATGTCTCTAATGCCACAGCCTCTCACTGTCATTAGCCGTATTTTATCTTCTATTCTAGAGTGACAGCCGTTATAAGTTAAGGCATGATCACCAATGAACTGACGCTTGCAGGCTTTGCATTGGTAGTTTTGCTTGCCATAGCTTTTTTTGCCATTTTTCTTTAAACTGGGACTGTGACAGTCGGGGCAGTTGATATCTATTTGTGTCTTCATAACCTCAAATATATCATCTTGCCTCGGCTGTCACTCTCCTTTATTACCTCAGCATACTTTCTGATACACCACCAGATTTTGTATTGTTTTAAACAAAAAAAGACCTTGATTACGCATCAAGGTCTTTTTTATTCATTTGCATTAACTGCTAACTATTTGAGCTCAACGGTTGCGCCATTTTCGATATTGGCATAAACCTCTAGCACATCCCAGTTAGTCAGACGTACACAGCCTGCCGAGGCTTGACGGCTGATGCCTTCAGGCTTTGGTGAGCCATGGATACCATATGAGGGTTTCGATAAGCCCATCCATACAACACCGACAGGGCTGTTTGGGCCTGGTGGTAGCATATGGATTTTTTTATCGGCACCCTTACCAACGGTTGCTTTATACCAAGGCATTTTTACCTTGTTAATGATTTTAAACGAACCTTGCGGTGATGGCGTCGCGTCACTACCAATGGTGGTTGGATAAGTGGCAACCAGCTTATCATCGTTATAAGCGTATAAGGTCTTATCAGCTTTATTGGCAACCACACGGTTGATACGCTGCTTAAGCGGCGCACGGGTATTCAAAACAGTAATAGTTTCGCCCGCTTTATATTGCTTGTTTTTATTCAGCTTATCTAAATAGCGCACATCCATATGGAAGCGCTCACCAAACATCTCTTTAATGTCTTGATAATATAAGCCTTTCATTTTTGACTTGGCTTCTGAGCCTGCAGGCATGTTAGCAAAGTTAGTATTCACATCATCTTCAGTGATGGTATAAGTCACGAGTACCGGCTTATTGGCTGGGATATTTTTATTTAAAGCATCCCACGTTTTTTGGTCCATTTTACCCGTTGCTGGCAAGCCTTTCATGGTTTGAAAGTTAATAAGTGCTTTTTTACTGTTCATGCCCCAGCCGCCATCAATAGCACCAGGAGAGGCGTGGTTCCAATCCAATAGCGCCTGCATTTTGATGGTCATTGCCGAGTTGACTTTCATATTCGGTGTCCATGTGGCACCGTTTACTTGTTTGGCATAATTAGATAAATTCAGTGTGGTATGCTTTTTACCGTCGATATCTTCGATGCTCTTAATCGCAGGGTCATTTGCGCTATCAGCGGTCGATGTAGAAGGGGCAGCAACGGCTTGACCTTCGCTGATATCGTCAGTGCTATCAGACTGCACATCTTTAAGAGACAGTTCTTCCACGGTCATATTATCAGCGCTAACCGCTGCTGAATTGGCTTCAGCTTCTTGCTTTGAGTCAATCAGCTGAGTCATACGGTCAGCTGGCTTGGCTTTATTCGCTTGATTGACAGTTGGCTGCACAGTAGTACGAGCATCAATTGAGCTGCTACGGCTTTCTTGCACATCCAAGCTCACTTTCTTAGCGATGCTAGGCATTGAGTCAGCTTTGCGTACTGGTAAGGTGCGCGTCGTGTCGGCAGGTGCGGCAACAGCGCTGACACTGGCACTAACGATAGCAATTGAGATGGCGGTAATAAGAGGCTTCATTTTCATCATATTGGCATACTTATGGTTATAACTAATGGCGCTATTATGCGCATAATTTGGATGCTTCGCAAACTTTTGACACATCTTTTTTCGTTTAGTGCTTGCTAAACGTCAACTGTTGACGTATTCACTACAGTTGGGAAATAATTTAGTCATGCTGGCTATAGGGTTGCCGTTAATTATTGCTACAATGGCTAATTTTCTACTTTATAGTCAAATATTATCCTAATGCTCAATCTCATTTGCCCAAATACCTAAACTTGCTAAATTTAACTATATTAGTCGGTAAGCAAGTAGATAGGCAGTTTTGCTTTGCCGTAAAAAACCCAGTCAGTACAATACACAGTTATTGGCGCATCATGACGTTTGCGTCTATAATGGGTGACGAGTTTTTATTTAATAAATCAGCTGCTAATTAAAAGCGATTTAACCCATACGCATGTAGTTAGTAAGCATGTAAATCAGTAAGGTGCGATATGTCAGAAGACCAAACCATGAGCGCAGAAGAGTTTCAAAATCAGTACTTTGATGATGAGTCGCAAGGCTTGGATAATGAGCCGGAGTATGATTTAGAGACCGGTATGCTCGGTGAGCACGATGAGTTTGCCAACCTGCATGCAGAGCTTGAAGAGGCGCGTGAGCAGCTGGTCAGTATCCGTGACTTTATTCGTTTTGCTGTCACCCAGCTACGCAATTATGATGTGGTGGTCGCTCAAGGAACGACAGATGAGTTCGCTGAAGCCTCTGCTATTGTGTTGCATTCTTTATCTTTAGATTGGGCTGCCAATGATCAGATTTTGGATTGCCGCCTGACCACATCAGAGAAGCAGCAGGTACTGAGCTTATTAGAAGAGCGCATCGCTGAGCGTAAGCCATTAAGCTATTTGATTAATTTATCGTATTTCTGTGACTTGCCTTTTTATGTCGATGAGCGCGTTCTAATTCCACGCTCGCCTATCGCTGAGCTGATTCGTCAGCAGTTCCATCCGTACTTTGAAGTGAGTGAGCTTGCAAAACCGATAGGCGTTAGTGTCAATAATCAAGCGCCAGCTTTTTATGATCATGGCTTAGAGATTAAACAGCTATCACAGCCCGAGCGTATTTTAGATTTATGCACCGGTTCTGGCTGTATTGCTATTGCACTTGCCACACGTTTTGTCGATGCATTGGTTGATGCTGTCGATATCGATAAAGGGGCGCTGGAAGTCGCGATGGTCAACGTCGATCATCACGACTTAGGTCATCAAGTCAATGTGATTGAATCTGACTTATTTGCTAAGATTCCTGCTGAACATCAATACGAGCTGATTGTCACCAATCCTCCGTATGTCGATGCCGCTATCATGGCAGATTTACCCCCTGAGTTTTTATATGAGCCAGAACATGCGCTCGCAGCCGGTCAAGACGGCCTAGACTTGGTACATCGTATTTTGTTTGAAGCGCCAGATTATTTAAGCCCTGAAGGGTTGCTCGTCTGTGAAGTGGGCGATAGTGAGTGGGCATTAAAACAGGCTTATCCTGAGATTCAGTTTGATTGGTTAAGATTTGCTCACGGCGGTCACGGTATTTTTGCCATGACTTATGATGAGCTTATGACTCATCGTCAATTATTTGGCGCTTATGTGCAGTTATTGGATAGCAATCAATAAAGTAAGTTTGACATTGACACTAAATTAAAAAACAGCAATTAAAAATCGACTTCATTTGTTTAAGGATAGATATGGCTGGCAATAGTATTGGACAGGTTTTCACCGTAACGACGTGCGGTGAGTCGCATGGTGCAGGCCTGATGGCTATCGTCGATGGCGTGCCACCAGGTTTAGAATTATGTGAAGCAGATTTGCAGGTAGATTTGGATCGCCGTAAACCTGGGACGTCTAAATACTCGACCCAGCGCCGTGAATCTGATGAAGTTGAAATTATCTCCGGCGTCTTTGAAGGTAAAACGACGGGCACATCTATTGGGCTTTTGATTCGTAACACCAATCAAAAATCAAAAGATTATAGTGAGATAAAAGATACTTTTCGCCCCGGTCATGCCGATTATACCTATAGTATGAAATACGGCTTTCGCGATTATCGCGGCGGCGGGCGTTCATCTGCGCGTGAAACGGCTATGCGTGTGGCGGCAGGTGCTATCGCTAAGAAATACTTGTATCAGCGCTTAGGCGTGCAAGTGCGCGGGCATGTTACCCAAATTGGCTCGGAATACAGTCAAGTGCTAGACCCTAGTCGAATCGACTGGGATTTCGTCAATAGCAATCCGTTCTTTTGTGCGGATAAAGACGCGGTCAGCCGCTTTGAAGTCTTGATAGACAGCTTGCGCCGTGAAGGAACGAGCTGCGGAGCACGTTTGGAGATTATCGCCAGTGGTGTGCCTGTCGGACTGGGTGAGCCGGTATTTGACCGCTTAGATGCAGATATTGCCCACGCGATGATGAGTATCAATGCCGTTAAAGGCGTTGAGGTCGGTGATGGTATGGCGGTGGCAGGGCAGTTTGGACATAGCGCTCGTGATGAGATGACCCCCGATGGTTTTACGGCTAATCATGCAGGCGGCATCTTGGGCGGTATCTCGTCAGGACAAGATATCCGTGTCAGTATTGCATTGAAGCCCACCTCTAGTATTACCACGGCTGGCAAGAGTATCAATACAGAGGGGGAAGCGATTGAGATGCTGACTAAAGGTCGTCATGACCCTTGCGTAGGTGTGCGAGCAACACCCATTGCAGAAGCGATGTTAGCGATTGTATTGCTTGATCATTATCTGCGTCATCGTGGTCAAAATGCGGATATTAAGCAACCAGTCCAATCGATTACTTAGATTTTCTGCCATACACTTATTTGCCCTTTGCCGCATCTACTGCTGTTCTATTAGATACGTTAGAGGGTTTTTTTATGCATGCTTAAAACTGTAATGATTCAGGTTATATATTCTAATTTAAATATTCTACGTCTTGCTTAATCAAACAAACAAATCTCGTTTTATTTATCAGTTGAAGGAACTTAAAACATGAGTAACTATTTAGATGCCGTTATTGTTGAACATAATCCCTCACAAAAAAAGATAGACAGAGCCGTGATTTGGCTGCATGGCTTGGGTGCTAGCGGTCATGACTTTGAGCCAGTAGTGCCACAGTTAGGTCTTGCGGATGACATGGCCGTACGTTTTATCTTTCCCCATGCGCCTAATCGACCAGTGACGGTCAATGGCGGTATGGTCATGCCCGCATGGTATGATATATTAGAGATGAGCCTTGAGCGCAAAGTCGATATCGCGCAGATTGAAGAGTCCTCACAGCAAATCCATGACTTGATTGCTCGTGAAATCGAGCGCGGTGTTAAACCTGAACATATTGTCATTGCTGGATTTTCGCAGGGCGGGGCAGTCGCGTATCATGTGGCGCTCGGCTATCCACAGCGCTTAGCAGGATTGATGGCACTGTCTACGTATCTTGCGACCAATGACAATATTGACTATAGTGAGGCTAATAAAGACATGCCGATATTGATAGAGCATGGTACGCACGACCCTGTTGTTCCTGTGGTTTTAGGTGAGCAGGCACAGGAGTTGTTATCAGCGAAAGGCTACAGTGTCGTTTATCATACCTATCCGATGGCGCATCAAGTTTGCATGCCGCAGATTCAAAATATCGGTAAATGGATGAATAAAGTTTTGGCTTAGCACCTTAAGCTGTAACTTAATGTAATACGGACTGCTTATAGGTTGAAAGTCTATGGCTAAGTCCTATATAATAGTCAGTCTTCTTGGGGATGTTCTGGCTTCGACGCTGGTGATGAAACTCAATGATGCATGTCGAGAGTGTATGTCCTCTCGTTAATCAAACATATATTGTTATAGTCGCAAACGACGAAACTTACGCTCTAGCAGCTTAAACCCTGCTTACTTGGTTGCTGATCACCTACAGTTGGTCAACTAAGTTGAAGCGTCCGCATGTAGGCTCGCCACAAGTGATTGTCTCAATCGCTTGGGTTCAAAAGTAGAGAATCGTCCAATCCATCCTGACTGTCGGATCGGTGCGGATTAAAACTAAAGACAGAAACTAAACATGTAGATTCATGAGCGTAATGCTGGCGGACGCGGGTTCAACTCCCGCCATCTCCACCAAACATTGATAAAGGGCTGACCGTCATAGACCGTTAGCCCTTTATTTTGGGCGTTTTTCAGGTATTGGGAGTTATGTAGGGGTATAGCGTCCTATATAGAATGTTGGTATTATTGTTGGTATTAGAGTTTATACACATGCTCAATACCAACAAAGGATAGTCCAATGCCCTTAACTCATACTGTCATCAATAAGCTACAGCCAAGCGATAAGGCTATCGAGAGCAAACAACGAGGAGACCATCCCAGATTCTGTGTAACTGCCATTTAGATTAAATGCTTACTGATACGGTCATCAAACATAATCATAAAGCGATTAAGAGCAGACGTCCAGTTACGGATTGGCATCGACCACTTTTTGGATGCCTGCTGGGTGGCTAAGTACACCACTTTGAATGCTGCCTGATCAGACGGGAACACCTTACGCTTATTCACCGCTGTCCGAATCACACTGTTTAGCGACTCTATCGCATTGGTGGTATAGATGGCTTTTCTGATATCTTTCGGATACTCAAAGAACACCGTTAAGCCCTCCCAGTTATTACGCCAAGACTTGATGACATGCGGATACTCCTTGCCCCAAGTCTCATCAAAGTGTTCAAGATTGGCCTCTGCTATCTCAAGCGTATCAGCGCCGTAGATGGCTTTTAAATCAGCCGCTATTGCCTTCTTATCTGTCCAAGGTACAAACTTCATCGAATAGCGCACCATATGCACGATACACAGCTGAACCTTGGCTTTGGGATAAACGGTATTGATGGCATCAGGGAAGCCCTTTAGACCATCGACACAGGCAATGAGTATATCTTGTACCCCGCGGTTTTGTAATTCAGTGAGAACACCCATCCAGAACTTAGCGCCCTCATTCTCTGAGAGCCACATACCAAGCAGCTCTTTTTTACCATCAAGTCCCACGCCTAGCGCCAGATAGATCGCCTTGTTGATGATCTGCTTGTCTTGGCGTACCTTAACGACGATGCAGTCCAAATAGACGATAGGATAAACACTGCTCAGCGGCCTGTTCTGCCAAGCGGTGATGTCCTCTAATATATTATCGGTGACTCTTGAGATAAGAGAGCTTGAGATGTCGACATCGTAGAGCTCTTTAATGCTCTCTACAATCTCGGTGGTGGTTTGACCCTTGGCGTAAAGGAATATGATTTTATCATCGAGACCTGAGATACGGGTTTGATGCTTACTAACGAGTACAGGCTCAAAGCTGCCACCGCGGTCTCTTGGGGTGGATATCTCAAGATCGCCTGTGTCACTGTGGACTCTCTTTTTAGTGTGCCCGTTACGCTTATTAGGTTTATCCGCCTTTTCATGTTTGGGGTAGCCGAGATGGTCTTCCATCTCAGCCTCTAAGGCAGTATCGATAAAGGATTGCATGAGCTGCTTTTGGAAGTCTTTGATGTCATCGAAGCTTTTCATGCTACCAGCCATTTGCTCAGCCAGTTTTTTAAGGTCAGATTGAGTAGTCATTGCTTATTCTCCGGTTAGGGGATTATAAGCAGTTACACAGTTTTTGGGAAAGGCTCTAAACGAGGGAATTATTAATTTAATGAAAAAACGACACCATAAGAAAAAGGCTTCCAATTGCTTGGAAGCCTTTTAATGTAATGGTACCCGGAGCCGGACTTGAACCGGCACGCTATTACTAGCGAGGGATTTTAAATCCCTTGTGTCTACCAATTTCACCACCCGGGCAAAACTTGTATTATCTAAAAGTAAGCTTTCTACTTGTTAGATAGTGGTCGCTATTATAAGCATTTATGTTAATAAAGCAAGCTAAAATTAACGTAATATTTATAATATTTTTAACCTAAATAATTGGAGGCTGAGGTCGGAATCGAACCGGCGTTAACGGAGTTGCAGTCCGCTGCATGACCACTCTGCCACCCAGCCAATCAAGGATGCCTATATTAGCAAAAATAATTTAAATTACAAGTCATTTTTTAATTAAATGCCACTTATCTGCTCAGTTGTGGTTATTTGCCCATAAATTAACGCTTATTCGAAGTATTGTTAGACTAAATGAAGCCATCACTAAGCCTTTGCTACATGATGGCTTTATAAAATACATCGTCTAATACCGTGTGCTAAACGATATCTTTATTATTATATTGCGCTTTTTTGATATCGCGATAGGTTGCGGTACAAATTAATATCAGTACACCCAGCGTAATCGCTGGCCAAATGAGGATATATAATCCATAGATAAAGACGTTGTCCATGATAGCTCCTTATATTTAGTGTTTGTTGCTGTTGCTGTTGCTGTTGCTGTTGCTGTTGCTGTTGCTGTTGCTGTTGATTTTTACTTTGCTTTGCTGGCTTCTAATAATGGCTAGCCAGTTAATGACCGACCATTACTTGATAATATTAATCTTATTTAAGATTTTGCTAGCGGTTGTACTGGCGGCTTTTTATCATAGTCGCCAACCCGCTGTTTAATGAGGTCAAAGTCAAAATGCTCGTCACCCATTAGGCTGATAATCACACAGACGATGGTACTTGCGCCGTAAGCGGTCAGTGAGGCGAGTAAGACCATGTACTGGCGTAGGAAGCCAGTGGCGAAGATTAACATCAGCACCAGCGTGATAGCGGCTGCTGCCATGCCGATTTTACGACCTAGAAAGCCAAAGACCATAAGGCCAATAACCACTGCGGCACCGACACTGGCCAATATCTCAAAGAATAAGGTGGTGAAGCCGGTAATTGGTATCAGCTCAAAGCGCGCAACGCAGAATAATAACAGCCCAACGATGACCGCTGAGGTAAAGGCGACATTGGTGACGCGATTCCAGAACACACTGGCAATCACTGGGAAAACGATCGCACCCCATAACGCCCCAACGAAGACCAACATTACCAATATATCAAGCTTAAAGCTGGCAGAAATCAATCCCGCTGCCGTGGCGACAATCATGGTTCCGCGACCGACAAGCATCATAGTTTTTGGTTTAACGCGCCCCTTGGCAAGGTTTTTGCCATAGACATCCGCCATCATAATCGTTGATAACGCTGATAAGTCTGAGTCAGCGGTTGAGGACAGCGAACCTATCACTAAAATAAAGAATAATGCGTTAAAGACCGGATGCAAATAAGTACTGACCATTTGCGGAATTAAGTTATTCATATTGCCATCAAGTGGCTCGATACCTATGGTTAATGCCATGAGTCCAATCATACCAAGCCCAATGACGATAACGGCATAACCGACCGTGGCAGTGATAAAGGTCGCTTTAATTTTAGTTTTATCAATAGCAAATAGGCGCTGGGTAATGGTTTGATTGCCGATGGCATAAGCCAATACGGCGACAAAATATGGCGCACCTTGCTGAAAGAACGCTTCAGAGGAAAAGAAGTCTTGCTGCTCAAAGGTTAAATTCGACAGTCCGCTGACCATGACCGACGGACCACCCATGGAAAATAGTACCGCTGGGATAATGATGACACCAATGGCCATCAAGGCGACCAGTTGCGCAAAGTCGGTAAAGACGGAGGCTCGGAATCCTGAGGTTAACGTATAGCTGAGCACCCCAACGCCTGCGATGATGACGCCCGTCTGAAACGATAAGGGTGACAGTACGGATACCAAAGCACCAGCAGCGGTGAAGTTGACCATCAAGCTAATTAAGCTCCCCATAATATTGGATATGGCTAAAATTAATTGGCTTGATGAGCCGTGGCGGGCGTGGATGAGTTCACCTAAGGTATGGCCATTTGGGCAAGTTCACGAAAGCGCATACCAAAAGGGTAGATGAACAAAATCATCAAAGCACCCCAAAAACCGTAATGTATCGGTCCTGAGACGCCGTATTTATAACCGGAAGTAGCGGCTGCATAAAACGATGCCGCCCAAATCTATGTGGCGGTCATACTGGCTGCGCCCATGCCGAAGCCAACACTGTGACCGGCGACCATAAATCCTGAAGTTGTCTCCTTGTCTTTTTTGATTAATAAAGACAGTAAATACGTGCCACCATAAAATGCTAGCAATAATAAAAGAATGGTTAACGATGAAAATTGGAACAATGACTCAGTTTTCAAATTCATACCTCGCAATTGTTTTAATAGAATAATAGTTCGCTTTAAAGTAAAACTTACAAACTGGCGAAAATATAAAAACGCGCGTTCAGCCTATTTGCCACGCGCATACAATTTTGCCCGTGCGTACAATTAGCAACGAGCAATACGCAATAAAATAAATGGTTATAAAAACCAAATGCTAAGGTCAGAGGGTGTATTAATTTTTCATTGGCCACAGGCTATTAAAATATTTAATAAAAAATATCGACGATAAGCTTGTATGAAAAATAACAGCGGCAACTCTCAATTAGCGTCTGCTAATGGATAAACCATTACGCGGTCAAATACGGCATCGTCGATAGTAGCGATACGCTACACGAGGCTTACATAGTAAGCGACCATAGCGAAATTACGGATAAGCACTAAGCCAGAACTGTATGGCTTGTGCTAAATGTAGACAGCTTATATCAGCTGTGATAAGCAATAAGTAGAGTAGCGTTTTACTCATTTATTGCGTGTGAGCTATCATCCGTTATCGTGATGATAAGTAAAATCTTATTGGGATTGTGGTGCTCATTTACTTATCATTGATAAATAAAAATACAGCTATGTTAAATATTCGTAACATATTTGTGTGGTAAGGGTAACCTATTCTGTCTCTAACCTCAAATTTTCCCTCAAACTTCTGAGTCAAGGATGGTTAAGGCAAACTAATAGATTTATAATAATAACTGTAATCAGGGTTAGAGCAAGATGGAGTTAAAAAAGCTTAATCGAATGGATAAGTGAAAACTTGCACAGGAAGGGTGATGGGAGTGGATAGTAGCGGAGTAATATCTGGCATGTTTAGTTATAGAGATATAACAGCAGAATCCGCTCTAGACTGGTGTTTTAAGCGTTTGGACAGTTGGTGTGGTGTTGGTATAGTAAGTAACTCGGTCATCGCGTAAAAATCCTGCCAGCCCCAAGCCATAGCGCTCAGCAACCCGTACCGCAGTGCTGGTCGGTGCAGACATGCCGACAAGCCAAGGTAGGCGACTACGAATGGCTTTTTGCACCAACTCAATAGACAGCCGTGAGGTCATCACCACGCATGTCAGCTCTGCTTTGTGGCGTAATTGCCAACCGATAAGTTTATCGAGGGCATTATGGCGTCCGATGTCCTCGAATAGATATAAGTCAGCGCCTTGCATGGTGGCAGCGGCATGTACCGCACCGGTTAATTGATGCGTGTGTTGGGCGGCGTTAATATTTTGTCGTACTTGCAATAGGTAATTTAGAGTAGGGGTAGTTGATGCTGATAGTTTTTCGCCTGATTCTAAGTTTGGCGCTGAATAACTGCTTAAATCAGGAAGTGCTTGCGTAAGTCCTGTAATACCACACATTCCGCAGCCTGTACGTCCTGCTAGCTGCCGCTTTTGCGCTTGAATACGCTGATGACAGCGCTGATTTAATACCAGTTCTACTACATACACATCATAGTCTTGCAGCTGCGCTGAAAACTGCTCAAAAGTAGTCGTTGCAGTAGCCGAATCATCCGTTAAGTCATTGCTGAATCTCTGATAACTTGCGATATCGGTCAGTTGCGTTATTTCCCAATCTAATAATTCATGACTATGATGAATCAGCCCTTCACTGTATAAAAAGCCAATGGCAAGATATTCAAGCTGATAGGGGCTTGCCATCAATATCGCATAATGGATACCATTAATGACAATTGCAACGGCGGCCTCTACTGCTAGCATTGCTGATTTATCATCAATCTCTATTTCTTTGGCTGCATAAGTAGAGTTTTTAGTAGATAAATAACGATGTTTTTGTGCCAAATGCAGCCGCGATAGTGGCACTGTCTGGGTCTCTATTGACGCCTCAGCAGCATCTGTTGCCAAAGTATCTACTGTCGCTAAGTTATTTTTATTGACCATTATTTTAACCATTATCGTAGGACATTAAGCGCTATTAAGCGGTAGCTGCCAAACTGCCTTCGTTAACGCGCTGTAAAACAACAGTAACTGACTTATAAGCAGGTGTCCTCGAGTCAGGCGCATGACTGTCCAAGTCAATAAGGTCGTTACATTCAGGATAATAGGTCGCCACCGCGTTGGCAGCGATGTCCATCTCAGTAAGTATCAAAGGACCCAAGGTACGCCGCTCATCCTTGCTGTCTTGCCGCAATACCATGACGCTATCGCCTTTTTGCCAGCCTAAACGCTTGATTTCATCGGGATGCATAAATAACACATCGCGGCGGTTGGTTTGGCGATAGCGGTCTTTAAACCCGAAAATCATGGTATTAAATTGATCATGACTACGGACGCTAGTCAATTGCCATACTTTTTGCTCAGTACTTTTTTCGATATTTTTATCTTTAGAATTTTCGCTCCTGCCATTGCTATGATAGTCCGCGCTAGTTTGTGCCATTTGCGCGGCGACATAAGTAATCGGATATTGCGGTACTTCAAATTGGGCTTTACCACTATCGGTATTCCAAACGCGATGACGTGCTGGGTGGTATAAATGAAAACCGCGCTCGCTTTCACGGATACGCTCATTAAAGTTCTCAAAGCCGTCAATAGCACGGGCAATATAATTACGGATGATATCGAAGTCGCTACCCATGGTCTGCCATGGAATTGACGAATCAGACCCAAGCACATAGGTTGCCATATCAGCCACAATTTGCGCTTCAGACTTTAAATCATCACTGATTGGTTTTAGACGTCCTTGTGTGGGCACAATCTGGCACATAGAATCTTCAATCGTCGCAAACTGCTCGCCTTTAGCCGTTATCACGCGTTCGGTGCGCCCTATACAAGGCAAGATTAAGTTGTTTGTACCCGGATATAGCATGGTTTCATTGAGCTTGGTAGCGACAAAAACATTAAGCTGAGTAGTGGTTAAGGCGGTTTGAATCGCACTCTTATCGGGTGCGGCAACGGCATAATTACCGCCCATACTGATAAAGGCTTTAAGTTTACCTTGCATCAATGCTTTAGCTCCAGCAATGACATCAAGCCCGTCTTCTTGCGGCATAGGGCGCTGAAACACGCGCTCAAGGCTATCAAGTAGGCTTTGTTTAGGGCGCTCATGGATACCCATGGTGCGATCGCCTTGCACATTGGAGTGACCACGAACGGGCGAGGCGCCTGCACCATCGATACCAATCATGCCCATCAGCAGCAGCAAATTGGTAATCATGGCGACATTATCTTCGCCCTGTACGTGTTGGGTAATACCCATGCCCCACGTACAGATAGTGGCAGGACTGTCTGCCACGAGCTTGGCAAGGTTGATGATGTCTGCTTGCGTAATACCAGAGCCAAGCTCGATATCTGTCCAAGATTGGGCGATCAGCCATTGTTTTAAATCATCAAATCCTGAAGTATGAGTGCTAATAAACTCACTATCAATCTTATCGTTTTCTACCAGCCATTTAGCCAAACCAGCCAATAAAGCGACATCACCACCGATTTGAATTTGAATGACCTCATCGACCATCTCATCGCTTTGTCCTGCAGCCATATGGGTTGGTTTTTGTGGATTCCTAAACTTGCTTAAACCCTGCTCACGCATCGGGTTAATAGAGATAATACGGCAGCCTTGTTTATGAGCGTGCGCTAGCATCTCAAGCATACGTGGATGATTGGTGGCAGGATTTTGCCCAAACAGCATAATCAACTTTGCTTGCTCAAAATCTTCCAAAACTACGGTGGCTTTACCGACGCCTAATTGTTTGCCGAGCATCACTGATGTTGGCTCGTGACACATATTGGAGCAATCTGGCAAATTATTGGTGCCAAAACAGCGTACAAACAGCTGAAACATAAAAGCTGGCTCGTTGGTCACGCGTCCTGAAGTATAAAATAAGGCTTCATCTGGTGAATCAAGATTTTTTAAGACATCAGCGATACGCTCATAAGCTGCTTGCCAAGAAATAGCGACGTAACGATCTTGCGCTGCATCATAATATAACGGCTCTGATAAGCGTCCGCTATGCTCAAGCTCATAGCCTGACCAACTTTGCAGTTCGGTTACGCTATGTCTGGCAAAGAACGCCGCATCTGCACGTTGGTTCATGTTTCACTGGCAATGACTTTGATACCGTTTTCACAGACATCGATAACTTTATGGGTCTTATGGTCAGGCCACGCACAGCCCGGACAGTCGAAGCCGCCCTTAGGCTGATTGCTATGTAAGACGCTGACACTACCGCGCATAAACGCCTTGTAATCCATCAGCTTACGAGTCGATGAGATCAGCGCTGGCCAACCAGCAGCAGGATGGGTATAAACAGGGATTTTGCGCATGACAGACCTCATAAGCGAATGGCGATAAGTAAGGGCTACTATAATAAAAGTGATTATGTTAAGTGCTACTACATTAAGTGCTACTATATAATGGCTGATAAGAAATATTGACTTTCATTACTTATAGATAACAAAAAACCTCAAAGCAAATGATGCGTTTGAGGTTTTTTTATTTTATAAATCAGCATGACTGATATGTTGTCAGGCTAGCGCATTTAATAACGGGCATCTTTAGGTTTGTTGCCATTTGGCCAGTCATTTACTTTACCAGCAAAGTCGGGACGCGGTTGATGGGTGAAAAATTCAGCGACATCGATAGCATCTTGGTCACTCAGCACGTTACCATGACCCCATAAGCCTTTGGTCTGAATGCCCATTGGCATATTGTACTTAACAAAAGCCGCGGCTTTATAAGTACGCGCCAACCCAGCGCCAATGTTAAAGGATTCATCGCCCCATAATGGCGGGAAGACAATATCGCCGCGACTGTCTTTCATGCCTTCGCCGTTATCACCATGACAGGTGGCGCATTGTACTTGGTAGATTTTTTCACCGCGTACAGGATTGCCAACCAAAGATTCATCCACTTTACCAGCGTTTTGGATATCGACCTTTTGTTCTTTCGGCGTATTTTGGGACAGCCATTTCATATAGGCCAACATCGCTAGCATTTCAGGTGATTCAGGTTTTAAAGGTTTGCCATTCATCGAGCGCTGAAAACAGCCATTAATGCGCTTGGTTAAATCAACTTCTTTACCAGCACGTGGCATTACGCGCGGGTAGAAATTATAACTGTTGATGTAGGGGTCGCCAAGCGGGATTTTACCTTGCGAGATATGGCAACTATTACAGTTCATTTGCGCGCCAACGTGCTCGGGCAATAAACGCTTGGTTTCGTTTAATAAGCGTTTGCCATAAAAAATCTCATCAGCGTTTGGCTCATCCAAGATAGAGGTATCTTGCGGCAGCACATAGGTACCGACATCTTCGTTGGCATCATCAGCAGTAACTAAGCCATATTTAGGGGCATTTTGCTCGATAGGCTCTGGCTGTGAGCAACCGCTACTGATAGCGGCGATACTAACCACTGAGGCAGTCAGAACAGCGGTGGTCAGTTTGCTCATTTTCATTTTCTGAGAGATAACGCTAACAATAGCAGGCAGGTTGTGTGGAGAGTTTTTCATTATTTTGCTCCTTTTGTTTGCGCATCAATACTTAAGTCTGGGGCGATATCGGTACTGGTTTTTGGTTTTTTGGCGAGGAAAGCGCGCATTTTTACCACATCATCGACACCGATTTCAGGCGCTTGGTTGGTCCAGCTATTACGTACATAGTTGACCACTTCTGCCACATCGGCATCACTTAGGTTAGTGAATTCAGGCATGGTAAAGGCCATGCGGTCGTGCGGAGTTTCTGGCATGCGACCACCGCTCAAGGTGATTTGTAGTACCGAGTCGGCATTTTTCGCATATACCGCACTATTGCCATCAAGGGCTGGGAAGATACGCGCCACGCCTTTACCATCGGCACGGTGACAAACTTGGCAATACTCGGCGTACAAGATTGAACCGCGCGAATCATAGTTGCCATCAAGCAGTTTTTGCGTGGTAATGTCTTTTTTCGCCGGCAAGGTTTTTTCTTTATTTGGCGCGGGCGTTAAAGTCTTTAGATAAGATGACATGGCGTTGATATCATAGTCTGTCATATATTGCGTGCTGTGCTCGACCACTTCGGCCATGGCGCCAAAGGCAGCCGTGGTATCAGTGCGACCGGTTTTAAAGAAGTCATTCAGTTCTGCGACCGTCCACGTACCCAAACCGCGATGTTCACCGCGAATACTTTTGGCGCGCCAGCCATCGATAACCGCACCGCTCAAATATTCTTCTGAGTCGGCATTATTTAAGGCGATTTCTTGGAAGCCAATACCGCGGCCAGTATGGCAAGAGCCGCAGTGTCCAGGACCTTCAACTAAGTATTGTCCACGAGCCAACACTGCATCATCACTTTCAGCGACAAACTCACGTTTTGGGTCAAACATTGCTTGCCAGTATGCTAAGGGCCAACGCCAGTTTGCCACCGGTGGTAACTCACTTTTTAAGTTGGCTTGCTTGACGGGTTTGACGTCTGACATAAAAAAGGCGTACATCGCGGCCAAATCTTCATCTGGCATAAGCTGATAAGAAGGATAGGGCATCGCAGGGTAAAGGGCTTTATTATCACGACGCACGCCATGCTTGACGGCATTCTTAAAGTCAGTAAAGGTATACTGACCAATACCGGTTTCTTTATCAGGGGTAATGTTGGTTGAATAAATGGCACCCAGTGGTGTCAGCATAGGCAGGCCGCCTGCATAAGTCTCGCCATCTAACGTGGTATGACAAGCAACACAGTCAGCGGTACGCGCGACGTATTCCCCTTGTTTAATAAGTGCAGGGTCGGTGATATTGACCTCGATGTCACTGCTACTCGTGCGCATATTAGGCAGTATTTGCCCAATGATAAACGCTAAAATCAGCCCGACAATGGCTGCCATAATAATGATTAATGGCCACTTTTTCATAAGCCTGCCCTCCATAAAAATAGGCTATAAAAATATTACTGCGCTTACTGTCGCTATCTATGTTGTAAGGCTTATTGGTAATGCCTGATTTTTATATTCGATAGCAATCATTAAGCTCAGCCAATTAAAAGATACAATTTTGCTATGTAGTATAGAATATGGCGTAATATGCTGATATTGTGGAAAACCACATTAATCATATGGTTTTAATAAATTTTACAAACTTGGACGTCTTAAGTCGCAAATAATGCCTATAAATACCATTGATTTTTTATCGAAAATTGCGCTTAGAACCATAACCTTTAGGGCGTTGAAAGTGTGGAAAGCTCTGATGGCATTAAATGCTTGCTTGGTTATGTCGATGGCAAACGCCCAGACGTATTATTTAGGCGTGCTGGCGCCGCAAGGCGAAACAGTTGCGCAAGAACGCTGGCAACCTTGGCTCAATCAGCTTAACGAGCAGCTACAAGAGGACACAGTAGTCTTAGTGCCGCTAGCATTAGAGAATTGGCAGCAGGAAATTGAGGCGCAGCAATTTGCCTTAGTGCTTGGTCCACAAGTACAGCTGATTAAAATGAATACCACCCATTGGCGCTGGCTTGCGACCTTGCAAGCCGATACGGCGCCAGCTAAATTGACTGCGCCTGCTGATATCAATGGTAAAAACTTTAATGAAAAAGGTTTTAACACCAAAACCGCTGATAAGCAGTTTTCCGCAACGGTTAGCTTAGCCAATGAATTTAATAAGCTCAGTCAGGGTGGTCCGTTAAAAGAACCTAGCGCCATGGAAGAAGTCGCCAGTGCACTTTGGGTAAAGGCGGACAGCGGCATTTATCAGCTGCAAGATTTGCAGCAGCGTAAAATTGCTGCCGTCGATGCCGAGGCTTTTGGTGGTTATCTATTGGTCGCGCATTTATTACAACAAAACGGTGTGCCGTCCAACCGTTATCAGACCCAGTTCGTCGGTTATCCTATTGAACGCACGTTAAATGCACTAGCGAATGGCAGCGTAGACGCAGCAATAGCGCCACTTTGCTTGATGGAAGAGATGGCACGACAAGGGAAAGTTAGCGAGAAACAATACCGCCTTATTCACCCTGTTACGACCACTTCTAGCTGTCAATCTTCAACGCCTATATATCCAAATTGGACATTGGCGGCGACCGAGCAAGCGCCAAATGCTTTGGTGCGACAGATTAATCAAAATCTATTTGGTACAAGTCAATCAGAGCAAGCGTTGTTAGGAATAGGACAGCGCTGGCTACCACCCGAATCGAGTAGTAATGCTGAGCGTATCCTCTATGATATGAACCGTCATCCCGCTCAAAAGCAGCTGGGCGCGCATATGGTTGAATGGGTAAAGGCGCATCGATTGTGGATGGCGATTATTGTTTTAATTATTTTGATATCAACAGTAAATTATGCGTGGATGAGTTGGCTGGCATGGCGACGGCGGCAAAAAATAACCCTGCAAAATCGATTGATTCGTGATTATGACCAGCAGCTACGTCAATCAGAACGCTTCGCTGTCATCGGTGAGATGAGTGGATCAATCGCCCATGAAATCAATCAGCCGCTGGCGACCATTCAAAATTATGCCCAAGGATTACTGATTCGCAGTCAAAACAGTCAAAGCAGTCAAAGCAGTCAAGAATGGACAGGGTTGGATAAAAACTCAGTAAATAGTTTGACTGCGGTAGAAAAGTCGCTAACTGATAAACAAGCAACAGACAAACAAGTGGCAGATAATAAACAAGCAACAGAAATTGCATTGCAGCAAATTGTCAATGAAACCGAACGGGTTGCGGCTGTTATCAGTAATATTCGGCGCTGGGCAGGGCGCTCACAGCCGGATGAAGTGAGGGTGGATATCGCCACTACCTATGAGCAGTGTATATTGCTCATAGGTGAAAAGGCGTCAGCCATGAGTTTTTGGCTAACGAGCGACTATCCATCGTTGCAGTTGCCAAATCTAGTTCTTGACCAGTTATTGATGAACAGTATGGTCAATGCTGAGCAGCAAGGGGCGACACAGATAATGTTACGTTGTCAGGCAGAAGATTATAATGGCAAATCCTATATAGTATTGCATATAACCGATGATGCAGGCGGTTTTGATGAGGCGCAGTTGCTTGACCATAAACCGTTAGCTGGTAATAAGCAGCTAGTCGAGAGTAAATCGCAGCAGCGTCTACCCAATCATTACGCCACTAAATCAACCAAAGCCAATGGTTTAGGCTTGGGTTTGATGATATGTCAGCGCTTGTGCAAATCACTCGACGGTATGATGCAGCTTAGCAATATCGAAGTGCAGCAGGAGCTTAATTGCATACAAGCGTTAGACGGTTATCAGCAACGCTTTAAGCGTAACTTAAATGGTAAAGTGCGCTTGATGAACACTGAAAATACTTACACGCCAGCAAATAAGATTGGTGCGCAAGTATCTTTTTATCTGCCGCTGCATTTGGCTGATAATACTGAGAAATAAAGCAATCAAAAGAGAAAGTAAGCATAAGAGAGTTATAAACAACCAAGCGCTTATAAACTTTGTAAATTAACTTAATCATAAGGTTGCGTATGAATGCTCAGCATCATCTCAATAAGCACTTAAAACACTTAGATTCTCAAACAGCTGGTAATGGTTCAGCTGCTATTATTAGCGAACCTCTGCTGATTCATATCATCGACGATGAAGAAAGTGTGCGTACATCCTGTGATTTTCTGATTAGCAGCTTAGGATTACCGACCCAAGTATGGTCAAGTGCTCTGATATTTTTACAGCAAGTCGATATCTATCGCCGAGCAGTGGTGGTCAGTGATCTAATGATGCCAGAAATGAGCGGTCAGGCACTACAAGCGTATCTTAATAAACATGACAGTCCGATAGGGTTTATTGCGTTAACTGGCAAGGGTGAGATTGCTGATGCAGTCAACATGCTCAAACAAGGAGCCGCTGATTATCTCGAAAAACCGATTAATAGTCACCGTTTACAAGAAGCGCTTGCGCGTGCACAAGCCTTAACAATCAAACGTGCTCAGCTTTATAATATTAAAAAACTCTATGCGCAGCTGACCGAGAAAGAAAAGCAGGTAGCCAATGAGTTACTGCAAGGCAATCTGAATAAAAATATCGCCGATCATTTAGATATATCGGTCCGTACGGTAGAGGTACATCGCTCACAAGTGATGAAAAAAATGCAAGCGCAGCATGTCAGTGAGTTGATTCAAAAATTGGTCATGCTTGATTCTTAATAACTAAAACAGTCATAAAAAAACGCCTGCTATTAAACAGGCGTTTTATTTTTTTAAATTCAAAATATTTTGCTAAATGATTTAGCTTAATATCAAGCTGTCATCTTCGACTTTTTCACCGCGAGTTTGCTCAAACATATCAAGTAAATCATGCACATTCATGCCTTTACGAATATCGCCTGCGACATCGAGTACTACTTGTCCTTGATGGAGCATCACGGTACGCGTGCCATGGGCTAATGCCTGCTGCATCGAGTGAGTGACCATCATCGTGGTAAGCTGATTGTCCGTGACGATTTTGTCCGTTAATTCTAAAACAAAAGCCGCAGTCTTAGGGTCAAGGGCAGCCGTATGCTCATCAAGCAGTAGAATCTTAGATGGTTGCAATGATGCCATCAGCAAGCTAACGGCTTGACGTTGACCACCGGATAACAGGCCCATACGGTCAGTTAAGCGATTTTCTAAACCCAATTTTAATACTGACAGTTTCTCGCGAAATAAGTCACGGTTGTTTTGGTTTAGCGCAAAGCTTAAACCACGTTTGCCACCGCGCTTATAGGCAAGCGCCATATTTTCTTCAATGGTTAGCGCCTCACAAGTTCCCGCCATCGGGTCTTGGAAGACACGAGCGACCCAATGGGCACGTTGATGCGCGGTTTTTTTGGTGACATCGATGCCATTTAACAAGATTGAACCACTATCGACGCGTGTGGTGCCACTGACCGCATTTAAAAAGGTCGATTTACCCGCGCCATTGGTACCGATAACAGTGACAAATTCACCATCAGCGATATTCAGATTGATACCGCGTAGGGCAGGGTTTTCAATGGGCGTTCCAGGATTAAAGGTCAACCGCAAATCTGTAGCTTGCATCATAATAATTATTCCTTATGGTTGCACATTGACATTAAGCCCGAACTTTACGACTTAAAAATTTATTTTTAGCTTTGGGCAATACCAAGGCCAATACCACGAGCAGCGCTGTAATCAAGTTTAAATCCTGCGGACCAAAACCGATACTACGTAGCGTATCGCTCGATAGGGCAACCTGAATAAACAGCTTGTACAATACCGCACCGACGACCACGGCAAAGGTAATCAGCCAAATCCGCTTGGCCGGAATAATAGTCTCACCGATGATGACCGCTGCCAAACCAATGACAATGGTACCGATACCGATCGAGATATCTGCGCCACCTTGCGTCTGCACAAATAGCGCACCCGCTAGAGCAATCAAACCGTTGGAAATCGCCATACCGATGATGGTCATCCACGAGGTGTTGATACCTTGCGCCTGTGCCATACGTAGGTTTGAGCCGGTCGCACGCATCGATAAACCCGTCTCGGTACTATAAAACCAGTTTAAAAATAACATGGCCAGTAGCACGACAACACCAATAATTAAGCAGCGCATCCAGTAACCATTGCCATCATGGACCAAGGTACTAAAGACCGTGGTTTCACCCAATAGTGGCAAGTTTGGCGCACCCATAATCCGTAGATTGACAGAATATAAGGCAACCATCACAAGAATACTGGCAAGCAGCTGCAAAATGCCGAGTTTGACGTGTAGCCATGCGGTGACAATACCGGCAACTGACCCTGCTAGCATACCAAAGGCGCAAGCAAGCCAAGGATTGATACCGGCAATGATAGAAATACCAGCGACGGCGCCACCTAACGGGAAGCTACCGTCAGCGGTCAAATCTGGAAAGTCGAGGGTACGAAATGAGATTAGGACGCCAAGCGCCACTAGGCCATAAATCAGACCACTTTCAAGCGCACCAAAAAAAGCAATTAAAGACATAAGAGATCAGTAAGTCATAACCAAGCGTTTAGCAAATAACATTCTAGTGATTCATAGGATAAGTGAGCGCTATATAGCGGCGCTATTTTATTTATAAATGAATCTATACGTGAATTTTAGCTAAACGACGAAGCGGTGAATTTAACAGATTGGGTTATCTGCAGCTAGGGTAAAACAAGACTCGTCATTATTACGCATAATCATAAATCTTGCTCATTTAAAGCCTTTAAAAAACAAGCCCAGCCTACTGACTGATAGCTGGGTTTTGTCTGCGCTAAATAAATAGCGGTATCGCCCATAGACGATAATTGATAAAAATTACCGTCTATCGGTGCGATACCAGAAGTCGCAGTTATTCTACCACTACTTTTGCTTTATCGATAACGGCTTGTGGCAAAGTAATGCCTTCGGCTTTCGCATTTTTTGGACTGACATATAAATCAAGCGATTGCGGGGTATAAACAGGGATAGCACCGGCTTTTTCACCGTTTAAAATACGCGTAACGATTTTACCAGTTTCGCGGCCCAAATCGTAATAGTTTACCCCTAAAGCCGCAACGGCACCGCGCTCAACAGAGCTGGTATCAGAGGCAATTAGTGGAATCTTACTTTCTTTAGCGATTTGGTACAGTGACTCATACGCTGAAACGACGTTATTATCGGTTGAGGTATAAATTATATCGACTTTACCCTCAAGACTACGAGCAGCCATCGCGATATCGTTACTACGCTGAGCTGGTGCTTCGTGTACGTTGATACCTAGTGGAGTTAGGTTATCTTTCAATGCCTTTAAAACGATGGTTGAGTTAACTTCGCCTGGGCTATAAACATAACCGACGTTTTTTAAGCTTGGGATAATTTGACGCATCAAATCGATTTGCGGTGCATAAGGCAGGGCATCCGAAGCACCGGTAACGTTGGTACCAGAGCCATCAAGTTTGGGCACCAGTTTGGCTGCTACAGGGTCAGTCACTGCTGAGAATACCATAGGAATGGTGCTGGTAGAGGCAGCCACAGACTGAGCCGATGGCGTTGCAATGGCAACGATGACATCTGGTGCATCAGCGACGAATTGCTTAGCAATCTGACCGGCGGTAGCGGTATTGCCTTGGGCGCTTTGGAAGTTGATGGTTAAATTCTCACCTTCTTTAAAGCCAGCGTCATTTAATTCATCGATAACACCTTTACGTACGTCATCGAGTGCTGGATGCTCAACGATGGCGGTAATAGCGACCGTTTTCATGGCAGCTTTGGCATCGCCACCTGTTGCAGCGCCGTCAGTGGTGTTGGCATCTTGTGCTGGTTGGTTACAGCCGGTCAAGATAGCGGTGCAAACACCGCCCCATAATAAAGCTTTTGCAAAACGATTTTGATACAACATGGGTCTGACTCCTGAAAATAATAATGTGTCCGTACATTATATAAAAGATAAATAAAAGGTAGCGCTGACTGCTTGTTAATCACGGTCTTTCTATTCAATGCTCACTGCTGTTTTGCCAGCGATTACTTACTGGTCTTTTGTGCTTCTTTATCGACATTGATGGCGTTTTTAAGTAAGTCTGCTGATAGGCTGGTACCTTGTTCAGCGGCGTGTTTTGGGCTGACATATAGCGTTAAGGTGTTCATCACTTGCGGTGCGATATCTTTGGTAGCTTCACCATTTAATACCCGATAAACCATTTTGCCCGTGGTACGACCAAAATCATAGTCATTAACCCCAAGCGCCGCAGTCGCACCGCGTCTGACGCTAAATTCATCTGAGGCAATGACTGGGATATCAAGCTCATTAGCCGCACTGGCCATGGATTCAAAAGCCGAAACCACGTTGTTGTCCAATGAGGTATAAATGACCTCTACCTTTCCTGCAAGACTACGAGTTGCCATCGCAACATCGGTAGGACGGTTAGCAGTTACGCCCAATATCTTAAGCCCGCGTGCTGGTGCCGCTTTTTCAAGTTGTTTAAGGACCACCACCGAATTGGCTTCGCCTGGGCTATAGACATAACCAATGGTTTTCACATTGGGCACGATTTTTTGAATATTGTCTAACTGCGGCTCGATGGGTAATTTGCTCGACAGACCGGTCACGTTGGTTTGGATAGGTACATCATTTTCGTCAATCAGCTTCGCGGCCACAGGGTCTGAGATGGCGGTATAAATAACGGGAACGGTTTTGGTCGACGCCACGATTGATTGCGCAGATGGTGTTGAGATGGCGACGATAGCATCTGGATTGTCACCAGCGAATTGCTTAGCAATTTGCCCTGCAGTTGCGGTATTACCTTGCGCGCTTTGAAAGTTAACTTTTAGGTTTTGACCTTCTACATAACCATTTTCAGCCAGCTCATCAATAATGCCACGGCGCATCTCATCTAAAGAAGGATGCTCGACAATCTGGGTGATGGCCAAGGTTTTGGCAGGCTTATCGCTAGTTGCGCTGTCATCAGCAGTGGCCGCAGGGTCAGTAGCATTATTAGAGCAGGCGGTTAATCCAAGCGCCGCGCTAATAGCAGCGCCGCACAGGCTAAGGCGTAAAGTAGTGGCAAAGGTCATTTTATTTTGGCTCATAGGTTAAAAGGTGCAGGTTACCCGAGTCAATGTTATGTGCATGCTGAGATAACGGGCTAACATTAAGGTAATCAATCCATTGATCATTACGTCCATATTATGACAGTAATGTAACTTATGGCAATAAGAAAATAAAACGCGTTTGTCATTAGCTTTAGAAAGGAGGATTTAAATCAATTTTTGTTAGATAAATAATTTCGTTATCAGATTCTTTATACATAGTTACCAATGAATTTTGGGCAATAAAAAAGATGCCACGAAAGCATCTTTTTATTTGGTAAGATTACAATCAAAAAGCTTACAAGCTAGCAACGCATCTATTACGAACGCCCTTCATAATTAACATAAGCTAGTTTTTACACGAGAATTATAGTGAGTCCAAAATTCACATTACTATTATGCTGACTTGGTGAATGTACAACCCACTCTAACCCCACTCTCAACTTCGAAAGTGATTGAAAAAAGAAGAGCACCTCACTAATCTATTGTTTTCGACCAAGAATACAACGGAGTCATGAGATGCCCATAGACGAATTTATCATCAATATCTATTTAATGGTAGAGCAATATTACAAAATAGTCGTCACCAAACCCTTGCGAGGTGCAGGTTACGCACCAAAGCTGAGTGATCCTGAGATCATTTGCATGGAGATGGTCGGTGAATTTTTAAACCTTGATCAAGACAAACAGATTTGGCAATACTTTACCCAGCATTGGCAAGCCTGGTTTCCAGCCATCGGCTCATATCCTAACTTCGCAAAGCATTGCGCCAATCTGTGGCAAGTCAAACAGCAGATACAAGATAAAGTCAGTCAACTTGAGGGCCGTGACAACATTCATTTTATGGATGGCTTTCCGATACCCGTCTGTCATTATGGACGCGCTTATCGGCATAAGAATTATCAAGACTTAGCAGCTTTTAGCTACTGTGCCGCTAAGCAAGAGAGGTACTATGGCTTTGAAGGCCATTTGCTTGTTAACTTATCGGGCATGATTAAAGGCTTTACCTTTGCTCCTGCCAATGTTGATGAAAGAGCGGTTGCCCCAGAAATCACCACTCATATTCATGGGCTACTTGGCGCTGATAAAGGGTATATCAGCCCTAGTCTGACATCGTACTACAATGCTCAAGGTGTGGATTTACAAACGCCACTCAGAGCCAACATGAAAGAGGATAGACCCAAACCTGTGGTAAGGCGGCTAATGAAAGCCCGCCGTATCGTTGAAACAGTCATTGGTCAGCTATCAGAACGATTTAATATACAAAGAGTGAGAGCAAGAGATTTATGGCATTTGTCTCATCGATTGATTCGTAAGATTCTGTCGCATAATCTGTGCTTTGTACTCAACAAAAAACTTGGTAATCCGCCTCTTCAGTTTGATTTGCTTATTTCAAGTTGAGAGTGGGGTCACTCTAATATCTACTTAATATTTTTCAAACGCATATTTTAAGGGTAACATTATGAACACTTCTAATCTTAAACTATTAACCATCGCTGGCATTACTGCTACCTCATTGATTTGCTTACCTGCTACGGCAAAAGATGGAAATGGAAATGGAAATGCCAAGGGCAAAGCGGTTTATATCAATAAAGGTTATAACCATCATAGCAACGCCCAACCTAATATCAACGCTTATCGCAATGCTAGCCCTAATGCCTCATTCAAACGTGATCTTGATCAATACGGTTACAGAGTAGTCGGCAAGATTGATAGGAATATTTATGATCGTTCGGTAATTTTAGACCGTTATGATGACCGCTACGTTCGTATTCGCACGCCAGAAAATAAAATTGTGACGGTCATTAATGATACGTTGCAGATCATTGATATTTTAACTAGATAAACAGCAAGCTTACTTTCTATTGTTTTTCGGTGTAATGGACAAAATTCATGCTAAAAAGTAGAAGGTAGTCGCTAATGGACATAATTCATGCTATTTGAGTGACTTTGACCCTAAAAAGTCTTTAATAAACCGCAACTTACGCTGCTCACTTAGACCGTGATGACTGTGTAATTGTCGCTTTAACTCACTGAATAATCCTTCAAGAGAATTGGTGGTATTTGGTATGTCTAAGTGCTCATATTCTTGATAAGTGAATAGCCAATCGCTATTGGTTCTGAGGCTGCGATAAGCACTTCTAAGACGCTTATGCGTGTACCACGTTCTACTGTTATCGTCATTGGTACTACGCTCATTAAGATAGTCTTCATGAGTTAACAACCAATAATCTAAGTGCTCTATGAAGTCAGCTTTATTAAGCTGTGTTAAGTTTAAAGTGAGCCGTCTAAGCTCAATACTTGCGATATTCTTAGGTCGACGAGTGAGGTAACGAGTCACTATTTGCACCTGATGAAACTGGCACATCTGGCAAGGGGTGTGGGTAAATAACGTACGCAGTCCTCGTCTACCATCACAGGTAATACTTTGTACATCAACGCCTAACGATGCTAGATGATCAATTCCTTGCTTGTAGGCACTGTTGGTTTCATGACTGACTATCGCGTAGTAAAGAACGGCTTTAGTGGTATTGTCCATAAAAACCATTAAACCGAACTTACGACCGAAGTAAGTGGTATCCATGATGATGTTAGCAGTATTCGGTCGTTTAACTTGATACTGGATACTGACTTTGTCTAAACGTCTTTGAATGGTTTTAAGACTACAATGGTATTTGTCAGCCAGTTGTTTGTAGGTCTGTTTTCCTTGGGTATATTCAGTCCAAAGGGTCTGGTTATTGAGTCTTTTGCCACCTAAAAACTGCCGTCTGCAAACTAGACATTGATACTGTTGTTTGCCTAGCTTGCGTCCATTCTTCTTGGTGTGTTTATCATGACAAAAAGGGCAGTTTTTTGATTCATGGCGTTGATTCCTTGCAAATATAGACAGTATATAGCGTTAGACCCTACGCCAGCATGAATAATGTCCATTACACCTGTTTTTCACATAAGAACAAAAAAACGGTCTATGGCGACCGTTTTTTTGTTCTTTAATTGTTACTTAATTTAACGTTTTTAAGCCAGCACATCACCAATCACGCAGTTGTCCGGTAAAGTCACTACCGTTAACTGAGTTTTTGGATTGCCCGTTGATAGCACCATCCCTTCTGAGATGCCAAATTTCATCTTACGCGGCGCAAGATTGGTGACGCAAATCACCTTTTTATCCAGTAATTGCTCAGGCTCATAAAACTTACGGATACCGCTAAAGACATTACGCGGTTTGTCTTCGCCAACGTCTAGGGTAAATTGTAAAAGCTTATCCGCGCCTTCGACATAATTACAGGCTAAGACGTGCGCCACTTTCATCTCAACTTTGGCAAAGTCTTCGATACCGATATAGTCAGCTTGTTCAGCATTGGTATCAGTATCAGCCTTTTCTGCTGGCTGAGTGTTTACTGCCGCTGTTTTATTATCTGAATTATTATCGCTGCTAGTAGTAGGGGCTTCTGCTTGCGCCAATGAGGCCTTTGAGTCTTCAACCATTGCCGCAACGTCTTTTTCTTCGATACGCTGCATTAAAGGTTTAAATTTATTGATTTTATGACCAAGCAACCACTCATTACGGCTAGCAAAGCTTAAATCGTCAATATTTAAGAATTCTTTGGCATTGGCCGTCAGCTCAGGTAATACTGGCGCCAGATAAACCATCAATTGGCGGAAGATATTAATCGCCACCGAGCAGACGTCTTGAACTTCTTGCTCAGACCCTTCTTGCTTGGCAAGCGACCAAGGTTTTTTCTCGTCGATATATTCATTAGCTTTATCGGCGCACTGCATGATTAAGCGCATCGCACGCGAGAACTCACGGTTTTCATAAGCGGCGGCAATCTCATCACCGGTTTTGGTAATATCTTCTAATAATTCAGACTCTACGCAAACCTCAGACAGCATACCGTCGTATTTCTTCACGATAAAACCGGCGCTACGACTGGCGATATTGACCACTTTACCCACCAAGTCAGAGTTGACCTTTTGCATAAAATCTTCTAAATCAAGGTTGATGTCTTCAACTTTGTCAGACAGCTTACTAGCAAAATAATAACGCAAGTATTCAGGATGTAAGTGTTCCGCGTAAGTTTCGGCTTTGATAAAGGTGCCGCGTGACTTACTCATTTTTTCGCCATTGACCATCAAGAAACCGTGGGCAAAAACGCCCGTTGGGGTACGGAATTCACTACCCGCAAGCATCGCTGGCCAAAATAGCGCATGGAAGTAAACGATGTCTTTACCGATGAAATGATAAACCTCGGTTTTGTGCTCGTTTTCTTGCATCCAGTAACGGTCAAAATCAAGCGCTTGGTCGGTACCTTCGCGCTTATCGCATAGGTTTTTAAAGCTTGCCATATAGCCGACTGGCGCATCTAGCCACACATAAAAGTACTTGTCTGGCTCATCGCTTGGCGTATCTGGAATTTGGAAACCAAAGTAGGGCGCATCACGCGAGATATCCCAGCTGGTCAAGCCAGCGTCAAACCATTCTTGCAGTTTATTGGCGACCGACGTTTGCAAGCGATTTTCGCTACGGGTCCAATCTTTTAAGAACTGCTCAAATTCTGGTAAGTCAAAGAAATAATGCTTAGAAGTTTTAAGTACTGGCGTCGCATTTGATAACGTTGAATGCGGATTGATAAGGTCGGTCGCATCATAGGTGGTACCGCACACTTCACAGTTATCGCCATATTGGTCAAGCGCGCCGCATTCAGGGCACTCTCCTTTGACAAAACGATCGGCTAAAAATAGCTGCTTTTCAGGGTCAAAAAGCTGCTTCACATCCTTTGTGCTGATATGTCCGGCGCTATTAAGGCGACGATAAATCAGCTCAGAGAATTCCCGATTCTCTTCTGAATGCGTTGAATGATAATTATCAAAATTAATCAAAAATTTGGCAAAGTCCGCTTCATGTGAGGCTTTTACCGAGGCGATTTGCTCTTCTGGCGTGACGCCATTGGCTTCAGCTTTGAGCATAATGGCGGTGCCATGAGCGTCATCGGCACAGACATAGGTGACTTGATGGCCCTGCGCTTTCATCGCACGTACCCAAATGTCGGTTTGAATATACTCTACAAGATGCCCCAAATGGATATAGCCATTGGCGTAGGGCAGCGCACTGGTTACTAGAATCTCACGCACTTTCATCACCTATATTTTATATAAACGGGTTGGTTATCAAACGTCTCAAGCGCTTTATGACGAGCAGGCGCGATATGATTAATATTAAATCATCAATGCTAAAAACGTCTAAAAACTTACAAAAAAGAGAAAAATTAAAAAAGTGTGCCTATGATACCGTAATTCAGCCAATTTTGTGACATTCCTCACTAATTAATACGTTAACCAACATAGTCATTGGCTCTGTTATGCCGATAAGTTTCTATGCATTTATTAAGTGTCAATAAGCTATTTTTTAAAGAGGATCGTCATAAAGTGGCGATAAAAAACCCACTAAGCAATTTGCCAAGTGGGTTTATAAAAGATGCACTTTTTGCGAGTTAAAGTCTATTTTCAACGTCCGACTTTCTTTTAAAATGAGCCAAACATCGTCCCTAAAATAATAACCGCGACCACCGCAATAAGTGGAATCACCATCGTCACCATGGCAACGTTTAGATAAGACTGTTTATGGGTCAAGCCACAAATCGCCAGTAAGGTGATGACCGCACCACTATGAGGTAGCGTATCCAAACCACCTGCTGCCATCACAGCAACACGGTGCATCAGCTCTGGGTCAATACCAGCGGCCACCGCCATTCTTAAATAATCTTCACCCAACGTCGATAGGGCAATACTCAAACCACCAGACGATGAGCCCGTAATACCAGCCAGCGTGGTCATCGCCACTGCTTCTGAAATCAAAGGATTATCAGGATTTAGGTTTAAGATGCTATCACGAATGATAAGGAAGCCTGCTAGCGAGGCGATAACCGCACCGTAACCCACTTCTGAGGCGGTGTTAAAAATCGGCAACATCGAATCATAAGTGCCACGGTTAATGGTTTTTTGTAGGTTGTTCCAATGGCCAATACGCAGCACAATGAGTACGGTACAAGCAACTACCAATGAGATAATGATGGACCACAAGCCGAGCGAGCCTGCGATATTTAAGTCCGGAAATTGAGTTTGTAAGGCGCTAAAGTCGAGCGACGGGAAAATAGCATAAGTTAATAAAGCATTTAGGGCGATGACCAGCACCAGCGGAATCATAGCAACAGTAAACGAGGTGTGATGCGTACTTAGGGTCTCAGATGCTTGTTTTGCCGCACCAACGCCACCGACATCCTCTTCATCATGCTGACCGTAGCCTTCACCTACTGCATTGGCTTTTCTAGCACGAGATTGCAACCATAACCAACCACAAATAAACATGATGCTACCGCCGATAAGACCTAAAATAGGCGCGGCAAAGACGTTGGTATTATAGTAAGGAATCGGAATGGCATTCTGAATAGCGGGCGTACCGGGCAATGCCGTCATGGTAAAGGTAAATGAACCTAAGGCAATCGCTGCCGGAATCAAGCGCTTAGGAATATCAGCGGCTTTAAACAAGTCTTTGGCGATTGGATAGATGGCAAAGGCTACGACAAATAACGACACGCCGCCATAGGTTAAGATGGCACAAACTAAGATGACCGCTAAAATGGCTTTACTGGCACCGAGCTTTTCGACCACAGTATTGGCAATCGCTGTCGCCGCGCCAGAGTCTGCCATCAAACGCCCAAATAGCGCGCCTAATAAGAAAATAGGGAAGAACTTCAGTAAGAATCCACTTAACGCCCCCATAAAGACATCGGTATAGGCGGGGATACTGCTTAAAAAATCACCTGAAAGTAATACGGCTAATATCGCCATAATCGGTGCTAAAATCAGCACAGAATAGCCGCGATAAGCAAAAAACATCAATAGTAATAAAGTGATGACAATAGCAAATGTACTCATCATGATCCGCCCTCCTTGGCAAAGTTCAAGCATCGAGTATGCAGGGCATATTGTAATGGGTCAATAAAATTAATCAAAATATGCAGTATTCAATATTTTATTAAACATAAATCTAGACTGCTGCCACAGTGAATGAGGATGTCTTAAATGACGGCGCTGGCGCGTAAGTTCTTACCGTTATTCTCTTCTCGCTAACACAATAATATGGTAACTTAGCATTACAGCCGTATCTAATATATCGATAGATAATGTATTGCTATAAATCTATAAATGAAAGCAAATCATCATTGATGATGACTGTTAATAACAAAAACTCGACTTGCAAGGAGATAAGCATGAGTCGCTCAAAAGTATATAGTAGTGCCGAAGAGGCGCTAAAAGGTGTGGTAAGTGATGGACAAACACTTGCTATCGGCGGTTTTGGTCTGTGTGGTATTCCTGAGGCGCTCATCGAAGCGTTACGTGATAGCGGCGTCAAAGATTTGACCTGTATCAGTAATAATGCCGGCGTCGATGAGTTTGGTTTAGGTTTGCTATTACAAACCCGTCAAATTAAAAAAATGATTTCATCTTATGTCGGTGAAAATAAAGAGTTTGAGCGTCAATACTTGGCAGGTGAATTAGAAGTTGAATTAACGCCACAAGGGACATTGGCAGAAAAACTACGCTCAGGTGGTGCTGGTATTCCAGCGTTTTATACCGCGACGGGCGTTGGCACACAAGTGGCTGAAGGCAAAGAGACGCGTGATTTTGATGGCCGTACTTATGTGCTTGAGCATTCATTGCGTGCGGATGTGGCATTAATCAAAGCGCAAAAAGCAGATAAAGCGGGTAACTTAATCTTTAATAAGACGGCGCGTAACTTTAATCCAGATTGCGCCATGGCAGGAAAAATTACCATCGTCGAAGTCGAAGAAATTGTAGAAACTGGCACCTTCGATCCTGATGAAGTGCATCTACCAGGTATCTTTGTGCAGCGTATCGTCTTAAACAGCAATCCTGAAAAGCGTATTGAAAAAACCACCACTAAAGCCGTTGAAAGCGTTTAAGTTATTCAGTGATTTTATAAAAATATTTCTAAATGATTATATTGATAATAAAGCAGTGTAAAAAATAAGGAAGTTACCATGGCATGGACAAGAGAGCAGATGGCACAGCGTGCCGCAAAAGAACTACAAGACGGCTATTATGTCAATTTAGGCATTGGACTACCAACCCTAGTCGCCAACTATATCCCTGAAGATGTGGATGTTTGGCTACAGTCTGAAAACGGCTTGCTAGGTATTGGCGAGTTTCCAACGGCAGAGAATGTCGATGCAGATTTGATTAATGCGGGCAAACAAACGGTAACCGCAGAACCGGGCGCCAGTTATTTTAGTAGCTCAGAGTCGTTTGCGATGATTCGTGGTGGCCATGTCAATCTGGCAATATTGGGCGCGATGGAAGTGTCAGAAAAAGGCGATTTGGCCAACTGGATGATTCCCAAAAAAATGGTTAAAGGCATGGGCGGCGCGATGGACTTGGTCGCAGGCGTACAACGGGTGATTGTGCTGATGGAGCAAGTTAATAAACATGGCGAGCCAAAAATCCTTGCCAATTGCGAGCTGCCACTAACAGGTAAAGGCGTGGTCGACCGTATTATCACCGAACTTGCCGTATTAGACGTCACTGACAATGGTCTAAAATTGGTTGAGTTGGCAGAAGGTGTTAGCTTCGATGAGCTACAAGAAAAAACGCCAGTGACTATTACTCAATAAGCTTGTTGCATAAATATGTCTAGCAAAGACATCCAAAAAACCTATTTAATAATGGATTATAAAATATGGCGACCACATTACAACAAGATTTAACCGGCAAGGTGGCATTAGTCACTGGCGCTGCAAGCGGCATTGGCCGTGATATCGCTGAAACCTATGCTAAAGCAGGCGCTGCCGTTGGTATTGCTGATATTAATCTGGCAGCTGCACAGCAAACGGTCGATGCTATCGAAGTCGCTGGCGGACGCGCACTGGCAATTGAAATGGATGTCACATCAGAGGATGCGGTAAACGCTGGCGTGCAGCAATTAGTTGATACCTTTGGCGCTATTGATATTCTTGTCTCTAATGCTGGTATTCAAATCATTGACCCGATTCATAAAATGGCGTTTGATGATTGGAAAAAAATGCTTGCTATTCATTTAGATGGGGCGTTTTTAACCACCAAAGCAGCTGTACAGCACATGTATACAGATGACAAAGGCGGTATGGTCATTTATATGGGCTCGGTACATTCGCATGAAGCGTCATTATTTAAAGCACCGTATGTGACTGCTAAGCATGGACTGCTTGGACTGTGCCGTGTGTTGGCAAAAGAAGGCGCTGAGCACAATGTACGCGCGCATGTGATTTGCCCGGGGTTTGTCAAAACACCATTGGTCGAAAAACAAATTCCGCAACAAGCGGCTGAAAAAGGCATCAGTGAAGCATCTGTGGTGAATGACATTATGCTGGTCAATACTGTCGACAAAGAATTTACCACTGTTGATGATATTGCTCAATTGGCGTTATTTTTAGCAGCATTCCCAAGTAATGTATTCACTGGTCAGTCTATCGTTGCCAGTCATGGCTGGTTTATGAATTAACGGCGTGGTTAATGGATAGGTTTGCGAGCTGTTTGATTGGTTTAAAAATCATTAGCTTGCTAATAAAACACCAATCCATTAGGATTTGATTTTATGTTAACTTGAGCCAATTATATTGGCTCTTTTTTATGAGCGCCTGTTGCATAATTTCGCGCTGCACGGAGTAAAAATAATGAATAATGAAGACTTAGCGGTGACCCTTGCTGCAAAACTAAGCCGTGCTATCGAGCAGCAGCAGTTTGAGCAAGCAATTGATGAGGTGCAAGCATTACGTCCTATCGATATTGCTGATGTGCTGGCACTGATTGAACCCAAACTTGCGTGGCAACTGCTTGAGGTTTTGCCCAATCGCTCGACGATATTTGCCTATTTAGACGCCGATATTCAGGTTGCGATGGCTCTTGAGTTTCCGCGTGCAAGCTTAGCAAAGATAGTCGGGGAGATGCCATCTGATGAGCGCACTGACTTATATAAGCACCTAAATCAGGAACAGCGAGATGCGTTGCTACCCGCACTTGCACAGGCAAAACGTGAAGATATTCGCCGGCTGTCTGCCTATGAAGAGCGCACCGCTGGCGCGTTGATGACATCTGACTATGCGACGTTAGCGGCCGAGATGACGGTTGCTGAAGCGCTGGATGCTCTTAGGTTAGAAGCACCTGATGCTGAAACCATTTATCATGCTTATGTGATTGATGATGCGCGTAAACTGCTAGGCGTGGTGTCATTAAGGGTACTTATTTTAGCGTCGCCTGAGCAACTGATTAATGACATTATGGTGCGCTCGGTCATATCTTCTGATGTAAACGACGATCAAGAAGACGTTGCTAAAACCGTTGCGCGTTATGACTTGATTGCCTTGCCAATTACTGATGCCAGTGGCGCGTTAGTCGGTATCGTCACCCACGATGATGCGATGGACGTTGCTAGCGATGAGGCCACCGATGACTTCCATAAGTCGGGTGGTGTCTCGACCATGGTCGGTAAATTAAAAGACGTCAGTATCAGGGTTTTATATCGTAAGCGTGTGTTTTGGCTAGTGTTTTTAGTCTTTGGTAATCTGCTCTCAGGGCTTAGTATCTCAAACTTTGAAGATGTGATTGCCGCCAATTTGGTATTGGTGTTTTTCTTACCGCTACTGGTTGATAGTGGTGGTAACGCCGGTTCTCAGTCCGCAACCTTGATGGTACGTGCGCTAGCCACTGGCGATGTGGTCATGCGTGACTGGTTTTCATTGCTCGGTCGTGAAGCCTTGGTTGCGCTCATGCTTGGGGCGACGATGGCGTTAGCTATATCAGTTATCGGTTATGTGCGCGGTGATGCAGTTGTATCCCTAGTGCTGGCGCTGAGTATGATGTCGGTGGTCATGATTGGCTGTGTGATTGGCATGAGTTTACCGTTTGTGCTTAATAAGTTAGGCTTTGACCCTGCTACTGCCAGTGCGCCTTTGATTACTTCGGTATGTGATGCGTCAGGCGTGCTGATTTATTTGTTTATTGCTTCAAAATTCTTAGCCATTTAATTTCTTCATTAGCTAATAAAGGTAACAAAGAAATAACAATCATTGGCACCAGTGATTAATAACAATCATTGAAAATAGATGGCAGGATAGATGAATTTTACAAAGCATCATCCTATTGGCGTTGTGGTTTTTTTATCCTTGTAATTGAGCTACACTGTCACGATAAAAGGTTTGGCTAGGAAGCTCATGGGCAGTATGATTTAGCCTGTTTATCACAGTATGAATTGAGTTTTTTACCATGCTCACCCACTTGTATAGGCAGTAACGGTAGCTATGTTTAACTTTATGAAAAAAAATAAACCGACCCCAAAAACCGAAACCCCGCAGCAGCGGGCAGAACGTGACAGTGCCGTGGATAAGGTGCTGCTCGGCTATGAAGTAGGTACGCTTAGCATTGCCACCATGGTGCTGGGACTGGAGCGCAACGGTGAAGAGCTTACCTTAGACTTACGCCTGCCAGAAGACAGTAGCCCTGAAACCATTCAGCACGAGCTTGGGAAACTGCTGCACCCGCATGGCATCAAAACCATTCATATGAATGTGCGTCTTTCGACACCAGCTAAGGGTGCAGGCTCAACCTTACCAAAGCAAATGCCGAAGACCACGGATGCCATGGCAAATCAATCTAAGCCTAGCGCACAGTCTAATAGCGACAGCGAACCACCGATTACTAAAGCTGCGCCAACGCAAGCATCATTGGCCGCGCATCCGCGTATTCGTCATATTATTGTCGTAGCTTCCGGTAAAGGCGGTGTTGGTAAATCAACCACCACCGTTAATATCGCTTTGGCATTACAAAAACTGGGCAACCGTGTTGGCGTCCTCGATGCTGATATTTATGGCCCTAGTATGCCAACGATGCTGGGCGTCGCCGATGTAAAGCCGCAACTCGAAAACGAGCAGTTTGTTCCAGTTGATGCCCATGGTATGGCGATGCTATCGATTGGTAGCTTGCTCGACGGTGATAACACCCCTGTCGCGTGGCGTGGGCCAAAAGCCACCGGTGCGCTGATGCAGCTTTATAACCAAACCAACTGGCCACAGCTAGATTACCTAGTGATTGATATGCCACCAGGTACGGGCGATATTCAGCTGACGCTCGCACAGCGTATCCCCGTCACAGGTGCGGTGATTGTCACGACGCCGCAGCATATTGCCTTACTCGATGCGCAAAAGGGTATCGAGATGTTTAACAAGACCAATATTCCAGTGCTTGGCGTGGTTGAGAACATGGCGCTGCATACCTGTAGCAACTGTAATCATACCGAAGCTATCTTTGGTACGGGTGGTGGTGAGTTTATCGCTGAGCAGTATCAGGTGCCGCTATTAGGGCAGTTGCCATTAGCCAGCGGTATTCGTGCACAAGTGGATAAAGGGGAGCCGAGCGTGTTGGCCGATGATGAGTTTGCGCCGTATTATCTAAGTATTGCTAAGAATATCGAAGCCAATATTAGTAAATTTGCCAAGCCTGTCGATGATAAGCGTATTTTTTAATAGTTTTCTAATGGCTCTTAATAGTGCTAATGGCTTTTATTAATAGCAAAATAGTCTAAGTATATAAACTTGAATGGTTTTAATTTTAAAAAGGGAATATCGTGAGCTTATCGATTTATCAACGTTATTTAGACAATATTCCCAAGCAGTATAAGTTCTTAAAATTATTGCGCCCGCCGATATACGTGATTGAGCTCTCAAACAAACAACTGATTGGCGTTTGTTACTATAAAGATGGCAGTAGTAAACGCCATCAGGTTAATGCGGATTTTAGCAATCGCCGAATGGTGATTGCTGATTTTTCGCAAGCAGTACAAGCCATGACTGATTTATTGCTTAAGTTTCCCAAGCATGCATTTGCGTTGAATGGATTTGCAGTAGTGAATGTGACAGAAGAGCTTATAGACGGTTTGACCAGTATAGAAGTTAAGGTAATAACTGAAGCCTTTTTTGTGGGTTCTGCGAAGGCAAAAAGAAAAACTGTACATACCGCCGTGAGTTATCAAGGAAAAATAGTACCTTTAGAAAAATTTGGCTAGGATGCCTCAATCATGAATCAAAATCCCAACGAACAAAATCAGCAGTACTCACCTATGGGTGCAAAACCAGTTAGCCATGACCAGCTTATTCAAAACGGTCAACCTACCTTTGGCGTATTTGTGAAAGTTAAGAGCATCAATTATCTTGACTATCATAGTCATCTTATCTCGCAAAAAGCGCTGCCCAACTGGCGTAAAGCGCTTAAAGCCAACCAATTCTGCTTTATTCAAATTATTCAGCCGCCTTATCGAATCTGTTTAGCACTAGCGACGATTAAGCTCGCAACCAGTGCCTTTGTCTATCTTTATAACGATGAGATTGGTGAGCTAGAGGTTGATGAAGCATTGCAGCCTTTGACTCGGCAGACGCATTTGACAGGTGATTGCTATCAAGGTCAAATGGTATTTACCCATGCCAAACTGACCGTCAATTTAGATTTTACGCCCACGCAAGTTAAAGTGGCGCTAGACAGTCAAAACCTTGCACTCCATGCAACCTTAGCAAGGCAATCACAGCCACTTGCTATCTGTACGCCAACGGGCAGGCGCGGCTGGACGTTTACCCAAAAAGAACCATTAACCGCTGTATCTGGGCATTTACGCATTAAAGAAAATTCAAAATTTAACGCTGATGTTGCTCATAATCCTGATTCTCTCAATTCTCCCGATGCTAAAGCTCAGCAAATAGACTTTACTGATACCACTAGCGCCAATTTAGATTGGACGCTTGGCTATATGCGTCACAAGACCAACTGGTTTTGGAGCTGTATTAATAGCTATTTGCCAGAAGGGCGTCATTTTACCTTGAACTTATCAATGGGCGTCAATGAAACGGGAGCCAGTGAAAATGCGTGCTGGCTTGATGGTCAGATAGTTTATCTGCCGCCCGTGATGTTTATACGTCAAGATTTGGACACACCCGCGCAAAATATGTGGCGTATTTATCATCAAAACCTCGGCTGGAGCAAGGTTGATATTAATTTAACCTTTACGCCAATTACCGTCTATAAAAAGACCGATAACTTCGGTGTGCTTGCCAGTATCTTTGAGCAATGGCTTGGATTATATAGTGGAGAGATTCGCTTAGGAGATGAGGTGATTAAGCTTGATAAGGTAATGGGCTTGGCAGAAGATCATTTTGCTAAATGGTAGTGTAGTGAGCGTAGGTTTGAGTAGCAGCAACAAGACATCAGTAAGACATTGATTAGATATTGAATAGCATGCTTTATTTTAAAGTCATTGTGGCTCTATAAATTAAGGCGCCAATTCCGTATAATCGTCGCTATCGAAATACGGTATCATAACCACTATTAAATATTTGCTTTTGCTAAGGAAGAACAATGTCTATCAAATCTGACCGCTGGATTCGTAAAATGGCCGAAGAACATGGCATGATTGAACCATATGAGCCAGGTCAAGTACGCTTTAATGATGCAGGCGAGCGTTTGGTCAGTTATGGCACCTCAAGCTATGGTTATGATGTGCGCTGTGCCCCTGAGTTTAAAGTTTTTACCAACGTGCATTCGGTCGTCGTTGATCCTAAAAATTTCGATGAGAAAAGCTTTATCGATATCGTTGGTGACGAATGTATTATTCCGCCAAACTCGTTTGCATTGGCGCGTACTATGGAATATTTCCGCATTCCACGTGATGTATTGACCATTTGCCTCGGTAAATCAACCTATGCACGCTGCGGTATCATCGTCAACGTGACGCCGCTTGAGCCTGAGTGGGAAGGGCACGTGACGTTAGAATTTAGTAATACCACCAATTTGCCAGCACGTATTTATGCCGGCGAAGGCGTGGCACAGATGCTATTTTTCCAAAGTGATGCTGATGACGTCTGCGAAACCAGTTATAAAGACCGCGGTGGTAAATACCAAGGTCAGCGCGGTGTAACTCTGCCAAGAACTTAAGCGTCTAGAATTTAAGTGCTAAGAATTTAAGTGTTTTAGACTGATAATAAAAAAGCCAGCATATTTAATATGACTGGCTTTTTTATTGTTTTATAAATTGGTTGTTTCAAAGTCGATTATTTTTTTAAGGTCAATTATTTTAAAACTTTTAAACCGGCTTTATTATCACGTTTGGGCTTAGGCGCTGCAACATTGGTTTTAGAGCTGCTACTCGCCACAGCGTCCTCTTCAGGTTCATAATTGTCATATTCATTAGGGTCAAAAAACATCCCTTGCGAATTTTCTTTGGAATAGATACCCATTACCGCCGTTAGCGGCACCCAAATCTCTTGTGATACCCCACCAAAGCGCGCACTAAAGTTAATGTAGTCATTTCCCATACTCATATTACCGGTCGCACGACTGGCGATATTGAGCACAATACGCCCATCTTGTACATGTTCTCTTGGAATCTGTACGTTGTCGGCAGTAGCGTCCACCATCAGATACGGCGTGAGCGCATTGTCTTCTATCCATTGATATATCGCGCGTACCATATAAGGACGGGTTGGGGTAATAGAGGTGGTTTCTTCGCTCATCTTTGGCTTCCTATACTGAGGATATGAAATAATAATTAAAAAAGGATTGACGGTAGAGTGTTCGTTATAAAAAAGTTGTTCATGCTTAATTATTGGTTATTTTAAGGTAGCACTTTGCTATTGTCTAATTAGCGCACGCTTTTTTGAAAGCTATCACGCTCAAAAACCCGTTTTTGATAATCAAATAGAGGACGACTGATAGCGCGCGGTAGCTCAATGCCCATTTCTTCCAACCGCCATAGTAGAGGCGCTAAGAGCACATCACACCAGCCAAATTCATCTGCCATAAAGTAAGGCTTATGGGCAAACAGTGGTGATAAAGTAATGAGTGAATCGCTCAGCTGTTTTTTGGCCATGGCAGCTTGGGCTTTATTGAAACTGTCTGGATGCATCAATAATCGTTTACCGAGTACCAGCCAATCGCGTTGAATACGCCATGCTAATTGGCGGAACTGCGCGCGCTCTTGCGGCGTTTCAGGCAATAGCTTATTGGCATGGTAACGCTCTTCAAGATACTCAAAGATGACGTTAATCTCATATAGCGCAATCTCTCGCTGCTGCAAGACAGGCAGGGTGTGATAGGGGTTGAGCTCTGTCAAATCTTCAGGACGCTCAGAGTGTAAACGTGATAAATAATAGGCAAGCTTTTTTTCTTCAAGTAATAGACGCACCACATGACTGTCGTAGCCGTCATCAGCGTATAAAATCAGCTGACTACTTGGAATGTCATTCGCATCAATCATGAAAGCCTAATATGTTAGTAAAGCCTGTTATCGTAAACAATGTGGCTCTGTTTATCAAGGTAGCGTACGTAAACATTAGGGGGCAGCCCTTTTTTAAATGATATTTCATTATTTTATGATCTGTCAAAGAATAAAAAAAGGTACTACCGAAGTAGTACCTTTTATATGATGCAGTCTTAGTGTTTAATACTTAAATTATTTTACGTCTTTCCAGAACTCTTTGTTCAATAAGTAAACTGGAATTAGTAATACCAATAAGAATAAAATCACAAAGAAACCAATCACTTGACGGTCATGACGAACAGGCTCAGCCATCCACGCCATGAAGTTAACCAAGTCACCAACCTCAGATTCAAACTCATCGGCACTCAGCTCTTCTTGCATATTATGCAAGACGTGAGGCATCGCAGCGTTGGCGAGCACTAAGTTATTAGCGCCCCAAGGACGGCTTGGATCTTCATAGAATGACAACAGGTACGTATATACCCAGTCATCACCGCGCAGACGTGTCTCAAGAGACAAATCTGGAGGAGCCGCGCCGAACCATGATGCTTGGACTTCAGGGTCAATTTCAGCATTGATATGATCACCGATTTGATCGGTGGTGACCATCAAATACTTCTCGACCAGCTCAGGTGGTATCTCTAAATCTTTAGCAATGCGCGAGTGGCGAACGTACTGTGCGGAGTGACAACCGGCACAGTAGTTCATAAATATTTTCGCGCCGTTTTGTAGCGAGCCTTTATTGGTAAAATCAATAGGGGCTGTGCTACAAGCTAGGTGTTCTACCACACCGTCAGCATTGGTGAAAGTACCGCAGCCACCGCCGCCTGCTGCCAGTGCGCTACCAGCAGTCAAGGTTAATGCCGCGCCTAAGCCTAGACCAGCTAGGGATTTAATTAGCGTGCTCATTAGTGACCTCCGGTAACGCGTTCTGGTGGCTGTTTACACTTCTCAATGGCAGTGTAAAACGGCATCAATAAGAAGAACAAGAAATATAGAACTGTGAATATACGTGACATGATAGTCGCCGTTGGGGTTGCAGGTGTTGCACCCAAGTAGCCTAGTACCACAAAGCTAATCGCAAAGATAGTAAGCGCAATCTTAGACAAGATGCCTTTATAACGTATCGAGCGTACTGGAGATCTATCGAGCCATGGAATTAAGAACAGTACGGCAATCGCACCACCCATCGCAATAACACCACCAAGCTTATCAGGAACTGCACGTAAGATGGCATAGAAAGGTGTGTAGTACCATACTGGCGCAATATGCGCAGGTGTTTTTAGCGAGTTCGCTGTCTCAAAGTTTGGTGGCTCAAGGAAGAAACCGCCGCCTTCTGGGAAGAAGAACACCACTGCAAAGAACAAGATAAAGAAGACAACAATACCCACCATATCATGCACAGTGTAGTACGGATGGAATTCAATACCGTCTAATGGTACGCCATTCTTATCTTTTAGCTTCTTAATGTCGATGCCATCAGGGTTATTTGAACCAACGTGATGTAGCGCCACTAAATGCATAAAGACTAAGCCCACAAGCACCAGTGGAATCGCAACCACATGCAAGGCAAAGAAGCGGTTTAGGGTGATACCTGAGATAATATAATCACCACGTACCCATTCAGCAAGACCATCACCAATCACAGGCAGTGCAGCAGGTAAGTTTAAGATAACCTGTGCGCCCCAGAATGACATGTTGCCCCAAGGAAGTAGGTAACCGAAGAAACCTTCTGCCATCAATGCTAGGTAAATACCCATACCGATGAGCCAAATAAGCTCACGTGGTTTTTGATATGAACCGTATAGCAAGGCGCGGAACATATGTAAATATACCACGACGAAGAACGCTGATGCGCCGGTCGAGTGCATATAACGGATGAGCCAGCCACCTTTAACATCACGCATGATGTATTCAACAGAGGCAAATGCCCCTTCGGCACTTGGGTTGTACATCATCGTCAGCCAAATACCAGTGACTAACTGGTTGACCAGTACCACCATTGATAACACGCCAAAGAAATACCAAAAGTTAAAGTTCTTTGGTGCATAGTACTTTGACATATGATATTCATAGGTTTCAGTCGCAGGAAAACGCGCGTCCACCCAATGCATTAACTTTTTACCCATGCTCATATTAAGCCTCCCCAATCGTCAAGATGGTACCATCCACGTTGTACTCTGGGACGGGTAAGTTAAGCGGTGCAGGTACACCACTATAAACACGACCCGCTAAATCATATTTAGAGCCATGACATGGGCAGAAAAATCCACCGTACCAATCATTACCACCTAAATCGGCTGCGCCAACATCAGGACGGTAGTTTGGTGCACAGCCTAAATGCGTACAGACGCCTTCTACCACCAATACTTCTGGCGAGATAGAGCGTTCAGGATTTTTACAGTATTCAGGTTGCAAAGATGCATCAGAATCGGGGTCAGATAATAGTGGCTTTACTGATTCAAGCGTGGTCAGCATCTCTTCAGTGCGCTTGACCACAAAGATAGGTTTACCACGGTATTTGACGACAATCATTTGTCCTGCTTCGATAGAACCAATATCTTGGGTCACTGCCGCACCAGCAGCCTCAGCTTTAGCGCTTGGGGTCCAAGAGCGGACAAAAGGTGTTGCCACAGCAGCTACCCCAGCTGCACCAATTACGGCAGTCGAGGCAATAAGAACTCTACGACGTTGTACGTTAACGCCTTCGGCATGGCTCATTAAAACTTCCTCCAGGTGAATGAAATGGGATTATCCCACACTGGGTTTGTGGCTTAGAAAAATTACAATTATCAAGCCACGTTAGCTGTGCCTAATTTTGCTAATTGTTGCTATTCTAAGCTATTTCGGTCATAAAATAAATTATTGTGTTAAAAATAAAGCAACCTTGATAGGGCACGCTACAACGTTAAACCAGATAATGGGTCTAAAAGACCTTACTTATCAATGTTTAACAGATGTCTGTATGCAACAAGGCTTATAGGAATAATGACCTTATAATTAATAAGGATATTCAGCAATAGCGAATGATACTTGAAATTCAGACAATGTTCACTAACTTTCAGCACATCACTACTGTGTAAGTAGCCGTTGGCTATTTATTTCTACTTACTAAAATGAAATACTTATAAATCGTCCTACCCTTAATAGTGCATTTTAAATAAGATATCTATTAATAAGATAGATATTAAAGGCATAACCATTAAAGGTAAGGGCGTCATGATTCATACTAAGCTTGTAGTGCTTTATTTTTATACTAACTATAAATATTAGCTCTCAAGGGTATGCCAGCGCTCAAGCTTAGTCATCATCTCATCTTCGATGACCAATAAACGCTCGCTGGCGGCAGTCGCGGCTTCAATATCTTTTGTAAACCATGACCCGTCAGCCAGCTTTTCTTCTAGCTGAGTTTGCTCAGCTTCAAGCGCGGCGATTTCTTTCGGTAAATTATCAAGTTCACGCTGCTCGTTATAGTTGAGCTTTTTGGCCGCTGTATTAGGCTTTGCGGCTACCGTAGTTTTATTGCTAGATTTGCTATTGGCGGTATTATCGTTAGACGATTTAGCATTCTTAGCCTTTGCTGCTTCTTCACGGTTCTTTTGTACCAAATATTCTTGATAACCGCCGACATACTCTTTGACCACCCCTTTGCCATCTTCATCAGTATCAAACACCCAAGTAGAAGTGACAACGTTGTCCATAAATGAGCGGTCATGGCTAATAAGTAGGATAGTACCGTTAAAGCTACTAACAGACTCTTCTAATAGTTCAAGGGTGGCCATATCCAAATCGTTGGTTGGCTCATCGAGTACCAGAATGTTAGCAGGCTTTAATAGCTGCTTGGCAAGTAATACACGGTTACGCTCACCACCTGAAAGGGCTTTGACAGGAGTACGAGCACGCTCTGGGGCAAATAAGAAGTCTTGCAAATAGCTCATGATATGCGTCTTGCGCCCGCCAACTTCGACAAAGTCTGAACCTTCTGAGACGTTTTGCGCAACACTGGCTTCTAAATCTAGCTGATCACGCAGCTGATCAAAAAAGGCAATTTTCAGATTAGTGCCAAGCTCAACTGTACCTGTTTTGGTCACTTCATCGTCAGACATATCGAGTAGGGCTTTAATGAGCGTGGTTTTACCAGCACCGTTGGGACCAACGATACCAATTTTATCGCCGCGCATAATCATGGTGCTAAAGTTATCGACCAAGACGTTGCCATCATATTCCAGATGCAAGTTTTTAACTTTACAGACCAGCTTGCCGCTTTTCTCGCCTTCGCCCATGGTGATATTGACGTTACCGACTTGCTCACGGCGACCACTACGCTCTTCGCGTAAGGCTTTTAGCTCACGGACACGTCCTTCGTTACGGGTACGACGGGCTTTGATACCTTGGCGAATCCAAACTTCTTCTTGGGCCAGTTTCTTATCAAAGTTAGCATTATTCTTTTCTTCAGCAAGTAGCTGCTGCTCTTTTAATTCTTGATAACGTGCATAACCTTTTGCGCCTTGGGTGACGTCATAGCTCGTTAATTGACCACGATCAAGCTCAACGATACGCGTAGCAAGCTTATTCACAAATGCTCTATCGTGAGTCACAAACAATAAAGTCAAACCTTGCCAATCTAATAAGAAGCGCTCTAACCATTCGATACTTTCAACGTCTAAATGGTTGGTTGGCTCATCGAGTAATAGTACGTCAGGCTTAGTAACCAGCGCACGTGCAAGTAGTACGCGGCGTTTACGACCACCAGAAAGTGAAGACAAGTCATCTTCAGGATCGAGTCCCATAGTCGTAATCAGACGCGTTGCATCGCGCTCTAAATCCCAGCCATGTACGGCGTCAATATCATGCTGCAAGGTTGCCATATGCTCGCAAGCGTCCATATCGCCGTTGGCACACATATCGACTTGCTTATTATAGTTAATGAGCAAATCAGCGGTACGGCGGCTACCGCCCATCACGATGTCCAGGATACGACCGCTGGTTTCAGGGACGTCTTGCTCTAGCATCGCAACACGCATGCTGCTATTGGTGATAATCTCACCGCTGTCAGGCTGCAATGAGCCGTTAATCAGTTTAAATAAAGTGGATTTACCTTCGCCATTGCGGCCAATCAAACAAACACGCTCGCCCGCATTAATCGCAAAATCAATGCCGTCAAGAACAGGAGCGACGCCAAAGGCTAAGTGAATATCTTTTAAATGTATCAGTGCCATAGAGTATCTTAAGCTTATATAATAGTGGGGTAGGGGTTGTTGCAAAATTCCTAGCAGTATAACATGCTGCCACCTAACTGTAGTATGCGTAAATGCCTTTATAAACACTATTTTATAAAGTCTATTTTAAATGGTTAGGTCTGAGATTTAATAAAGAAAATAACCATACTATCTATTATTGAGAACTACTATTGAGAAAAATATGAATCAACCAAATTCGATAGAAAAAAACGCTCCTAATCAACAAGCTCAGCTGGCAGATAGCCAAGCGGATTTACAAGCGCAGGTTATTGAATTGCAAATGAGCCTCTCTCATCTCGAAGTTACCGTCGAGCGACTTAATGAGGTGATTACGCGCCAAGATAGAGATATCCAAACCTTGCAGCGCCAACTACAGTTTATTTATAAGCAAGTGCAAAGCCAAGATGGGGAGGGCGGTGTAGCGCCTTTTGATGTCATGGCAGATAGACCACCGCATTATTAGGAATAAGTTTTTTTAATTATAGATAACAAATAATTGCACAGCATTTATTATAAGTTTATATGCGAATTTTGGCATAAATATACGGTTTACTGACTATTCAGTCATATTGCAGAAATAATGTATTTTTCGGTTGTTTTCATGTAAAAAACACATTAGTATCCTTCACCTTAGATACTGTCTACCTAACAAAGTTCGGTGTAGCGGTAAAACAATGTGGATGTTTGGAGATACACAATGGGCGCAAATTTCAATCTAAAGACTCTAACGGTAGCTTTGGCTGCTCTTTCTGCAGCTAGTATCGCTAGTGCAGCAGGTCTTGATCGTTCAGGTCAAGATATCACCGCGTTTTTGCAAGATGGTGTGTATGCTGAAGCAGTTTATACCTATCTAGATGCTGACGTCAGCGGGGAAGACACTTCAACTAAACGAAATAAGATTGATGACATCGCAGAATCTTATGACTTCTTCCGTTACGGCGTAAAAGCTGATATTGACGATACTTTTAGCGTTGGCATCTTATATGACGAGCCTTTTGGCGCCGCAGCTGACTACAGCGGTAAAAATGATTTTGTATCGCATGAGCCGAACCCTAACTTTGGTGGGTTTATACAACCAAATGGCGAAGCAACTAACGTCGAAGTACGTACCGAAAACTTAACTGGAATTTTGGGCGCAAAATTCGGTGAAAATAAAGAATTTCAAGTATATGGTGGCCCAGTAGCACAGCGTGTACAGGCTGATGTGAAGCTGCGTGGTAAGGCATATGGATTAGCAGACGGTTATACGACTCATATCAGTGCTGGTCAAGATTATGGTTGGTTAGCAGGTGCCTCATATAGCAAGCCTGAGATTGCTTTACAAGCAGCATTAACTTATCGTTCAGAAATCGAACATAATTTGTCACTGTCTGAAAACTTTCCAGCACTTGCGCTTAAGCAAATGAACCCAAATAGTGTAGGTGAAATTGAAATAGTTACGCCTAAATCAGTCAACTTTGATTTCCAAACAGGCATTAATCCTACTACCCTAGCGACTGCAAAAGTGCGCTGGGTACCTTGGAGCGATTTTGAAATCGTGCCACCGCTATATAATCAGGCTAGTAAATTATCATTAGTCAGTTATGATAAAGATCAGTGGTTAGTGGAATTAGGCTTAGCCAAACGTTTAACGCCAGCTTTAGCTGTGACTGGTAATATCGGTTGGGATAGTGGTGCTGGTAATCCAGTCACTTCTTTAGGTCCTATCGAAGGCTACTATAGTGCTGGTCTTGGTGCCAAATACAATGTAACCGAAAACTGGGCAGTATCTGCTGGTGGTAAATACCTATGGTTCGGTGATGCTGAAGGTCAAATCCCAAGTAAAACGATCGTTAGTGATTTCGAAAGTAACGATGGTTTTGTATTGGGTGTAAAGGTATCTTACCAAGCTCAGTAAATCACAAATAAATTATGTGATACTGTTTGCTACTAATATAAAAAAACGATCCGTAATGGGTCGTTTTTTTATGCCTTAAAATTAGAAAATATATTTTACTAATGTTATTGCTATATATTTCAGACTGTAAGTAACTACATTTAACTCTATTAAGTCTAATAAACTTTTATTTGGTGAATTTAAGCTTTAATAACTGAACTAAGGAGTCATTATCCAGAAATAAAGTGTTTTAAGTATTGTTTTAGTGTTGAAAAATCATTACTATTCATTTAGGACATCGTTTACATAAACTTATATTTTAAGTAACAATACTGAATATTGGGTATGTAAACGGTTAAACAACGAGGATGTTTGGAGATACCCAATGCGCGCAACTTTTCATTTAAAAACTCTTGCCGTAGCAATTGCTACTCTTTCTGTAGCTAGTATGACTAATGCTGCAGGTCTTGATCGTTCTGGTCAAGATGTCACAGCATTTCTACAAGATGGCACTTATGCCGAAGCTGTCTATACCTATATCGATGCTGACGTAACGGGTGTAGATAATGATGGCAATAAGAGTGGTGATATCGCAGAGTCTTATGACTTCTTCCGCTATGGTGTTAAAACAGATCTAAATGACAAATTTAGTGTGGGCGTTCTATATGATGAGCCTTTTGGGGCAGCGGCTAAGTACAGTGGTGACAATAACTTTACAGGCGTTGCTGATATAACAGGAGCAGGAGCTATTCAACAAGTGGCTAACCGAGCCATTGAGAATACACAGGAAAAAATTGCTCAAGTTGAAGCACTACAAGCTGCAGATAATCCGAATGCAGGCGCTATCGATAGTCTTGTTTATCAGACAGCGTTACAAGGCTTAAATAGTACTTTAGAAAGATATCAAAATTTAGCTCAACAACCATCTTTGGATGAGTACAATAATATTATAAATAGTACTAACGAGACTCTGGCTAGCACGGAAGCGACTCTTGATGCGATAGGTTCGTTTTTGAGTGAGGAAGCTCTTCAAAATGCACGAGACCTTTTAGCTGCTAATCAAGGAGATGCTCAGGCTGCTGAAGCAGCCCGTGATGCAGTGCAGAATTTATTGAGTATTGATGAAGCAACTAATGTAGAAGTGCGCTCTAATACTCTTACACTGATTGGTGGCATGAAGTTTGGTGCTGAAAATCAGTTTCAGGTTTATGGTGGACCCGTAGCTCAACGCTTACAAGCAGACGTTAAACTAAGAGGCAACGCTTATAAAGGTGCAGCTGGCTATACTGCACATAGTGCGCCTAATCAGGATTATGGTTGGCTAGCAGGTGTATCTTACAGTAAGCCAGAAATTGCTTTAAAAGCAGCCTTGACATATCGTTCAGAAATTGATCACTCTATAGATATGTATGAAGATTTTCCAGCTCTTGCTATTCAAGGGCAGAGTCGTACCGGTGTAAGTAACTTCGAGGTAACTACACCCAAGTCAGTTAACTTCGATTTCCAAACTGGTGTAAACCCGACAACATTAGCTACGGCGAAAATACGCTGGGTACCATGGAGTGATTTCTCAATTAGCCCAACTAAGTATACTCAAGCTTCAAAACTACCGTTAGTTGACTATAGTGATGATCAGTGGCAAGTAGAGCTTGGGTTAGGTAAACGTATAGCTCCAAAGTTTGCGGTTTCAGGTTCCATAGGTTGGGATAGTGGTGCTGGTGATCCAACAACATCACTGGGTCCTATTGAAGGGTATTATAGTGTCGGTCTAGGTGCTAAATATGATGTGACTGAGAATTGGGCAGTATCAGCAGGTGGTAAATACCTATGGTTCGGTGATGCTGAAGGGGCGCTGCCAGATCGCAGTATTGTCTCTAATTTCGAAGACAATGACGGCTTTATCTTAGGCGCTAAGTTATCTTATCAAGCCAAATAGAGATTTAATTTAACCCGTTAATTCATTAATAAAAGAGCGACCCATGATGGGCCGCTCTTTTTATTGATTAAATTTAGATATACCTAAAAGTTATAAATAAAAGCTATTACGTTGATTTTCGAATGATATTTGTATGAAGCCTTGTTACTTAATCCTAGTTCGGGATAAGCCACATTGTAACTCATTGATACTATTTACAATGTGGCTACCTGTCCCTGCTGAGGCATGTTTTTGATGGTGGGTTTATAGGGAAACCAGCAATAAGCAATCAACCCTGACAGCAAGTTTGTGATAAACCCCGTGACACTACGATGGCGTGAGTGTTCGATTTGGCACAAGTTTTTAAGCTCTCCAAACACCGTTTCAACCAAAGAGCGATGATTGAGTAGTACCTCATCCATCGGCTTGAGTAATTGGGGTTTCATATTACGCCGAAGTTTAGTGATCAGCGTGGTATCACTGTGTTTTGTGAGCCACGCGTTTAGGGCTTTACTGATATAGCCTCTATCCCCAAACACCTTGCCAAACACAGGTGTTGCCATATCCTTAACAGGCACTCTGTCATCCGTATTACCCGCAGTGACTTTAACGGATACAAGCTCGCCCTTATGATTGATAATGGCGTGCAGCTTAAAGCCATAGAACCAGCCCATGCTGCTTTTGCCTCGGGTTGCAAGTCCCTTAAAGACTTTATGACGGTAGATACGCTTGTTATGACAAACTGCTATCTTGGTTGAATCAATATAGCTGATACCCGTACAGTCACCCATTATGCTTTGCAAGTAGCTGCACAGTGGCATGATACTGCGCGGCACAAGCTCTATAAATCGCGAGTAGCTCGGCAGATTTGGAAACTCCCGTTTCATCATGCCAAGCATGTGATGGTAGTAAAAAGACTTAAACTGTCGATAACGCAGTTGATGAAACAGTACCAAGATGGTCATAATCTCTGCTACACTTATCTGGCATGCTCTTAACCTTTGGTGTCCCGTTGCGATTAAATGAGCGTCAAACTCAGGTTTGAATTGCTGATAAAAGTCGTCAATATGGCAGTATAGTTCGGTTAGGTTGTCCATGTAAGAAGTCCTTGTTGTGAAGTTTGTCTTGGTAAACTTACTTTAGCAACTTCGGACTTCTTTTTTTATCTTTTTTTTGAGCGCTTATCCCGAACTGGGGGGTTACTTACTGTATAAGTTAAACAAAATCTATAAAAGCTTCTCCAATGAAGTTGTGTCTACTTTAAATTAAAGGTGAACAACTACCAGATTGTGAGGTGTAGAGGAGCGCTTACTCCCGCTTTTTTTACTACGCTAATTGAGGGTATATTGTTGATTAGTATTGAAAGAATATTATAGTATTTGATTAGGAAATAAAAAACCTCGCTAATTATAGCGAGGTTTTTCCATCATACAATAATGGATAAAAAATACTTATTTATTAAGGTTCATTTCCATCTCTTTATACTTCGCAGATACTGACGGTCTTGGACCACCAGTCATGATACTGACAGCAAAGATAGCGATGGTACTCAAGATAAAGCCTGGAACGATAGCGTATAACCAACTGTTTAGTGCCACTCCATTCATCTCAAAAGGACCATAGACCCACAGGATAACGGTCAATGCACCAACCACCATACCGGCGACCGCGCCATTGCGGTTCATGCCGCGCCATGTCAGACTGAAAATAACCAGTGGTCCAAATGCTGCACCAAATCCTGCCCAAGCGTTAGATACTAAGCTGAGTACAGAACTTTCTGGGTTCGAAGCAAGTAGAATGGCGACTACAGCAACCACGACAACTGAGAGTCGACCAACCAATACTTGACGCGCTTCTGGCGCATCTCTATCAAAGAATAGCTTATAAACATCCTTAGTCAATGAGCTCGATACCACGAGTAATTGCGAGGAAATCGTACTCATAATAGCGGCTAAAATGGCGGCTAATAAGAAACCCGATACCAGTGGATGGAACAAGAACTGGGTAAAGACCAAAAAGATGGTTTCAGGGTCGTCTAATGTCATTGCCGTTTTTTGTACATAGGCGCGACCAGCGATACCTGTCACACAAGCACCGATAAGGCTGATAATCATCCAGCTCATACCGATATTACGCGCAGTAGGGATATCTTTTACTGAGCGAATGGCCATAAAACGGACGATAATATGCGGCTGACCAAAATAACCAAGCCCCCAAGCGAGTAGCGATACAATTCCGAGTACCGTCATGCCGCTGGTAATATCTAACATACTAGGGTCAATGGCTCTGATGGCATTGGTCGTCGCCGACACACCACCAAGGTCGGTCAAGGCGACAATAGGCACAATCACCATGGCAAATAGCATGATGATACCCTGTACAAAGTCAGTCATCGATACCGCTAAGAAACCACCAAATAGCGTATAAGCAACGACCACACCAGCGGTCACCCATAAACCTGTACTATAAGAAAGGTTGAGCGAGCTTTCAAAAAGTTTACCACCACCGACTAAACTTGCAGCGGTATAAACGGTAAAGAATAAGATAATAACCACGGCAGAGATGACACGTAGCAAATGCGACTTGTCTTCAAAGCGGTTGGCAAAATAATCCGGTAAAGTGATGGCGTTGTCAGCGACTTCGGTATAAACACGAAGGCGCGGCGCCACGATAAGATAGTTTAGAAAAGCACCCAAGGTTAAACCAATGGCAATCCATGCACTGACGACACCGTCAGCGTACATAGCACCTGGCAAACCAAGTAGTAACCAGCCTGACATGTCCGATGCGCCTGCTGATAAGGCAGTGACTGCAGGGCCTAAACTACGACCACCAAGCATATAGCCTTCAGTATCATTGGTTTGCTTAAAATAAGCATAGATGCCAATCCCAATCATCACTAAGAAATAGGCGCCAAGTGATATCATCACGCCACTAGAAACTCCGTTCATATAAACTGTCCTTAACCAACATAATTGGCTGTCATTATTTTGAATGATAAAAATCAGGTCTTACAAGATGCTGTTCGAAAACAATGTCTTAAGATGAAAGAATCTAAAGACGAAAAAAGCCATTAAGTAGGACATAATGGCTTTTATTCAAAATCTTCTGTTAGTTTTATATGATTGATGCTGTTCTAGGACTGCTATCTATAAAGTCATGATTCAACGCAAACGGCAAATTCATCTGTCAATTTTATAATTTCATCGCTCGCATCTGCTTATCATGTATAAATCTCAGTCGTTTATATAACCAATCATTTAAAACCACTAAACCTACTGTTTACTATCATATATTACTAGAAGTGTTCAATATATGACTATCAGTGTGTTTAAGGTAAATTTATGTTATCTAAACAACGTCAAATGTATTATAACGTATGAGTGGCACAAATGCGAATGCGCTATTTTGCTAAATAACGCAGTTCTTTTAGCCAATATTGTCAAAGAGTTTACTTACTCGTTATTCAATGGGCGCTAGCAATTCTAATAATGCCGTCACGCTGCTTGATTGTGTTAGTTTTGGATTGATAACCACGCCCAAATAACGCTGCAATTCGATATTATCTGCCATATCAATACGTTCTAAATCCTGACTGACCATCGTTTGTGGTAATACCGACCAGCCAAGTCCAACAGAAACCAACATCCGAATAGACTCAAGCGGGTTGGTGCTCATAGTGGCATAAGGTTTTAGATTGTGCTTAGCAAATTCCGCCAAGGTAATTTGACTGGTAAAGGTATTGGCAGATGGCAGGATTGCAGGATAGCGCGCCAATTGCTCGAGCGTTACATTGGATTTGGTCGCTAAAGGCGATAAAGTGCCGGTCATAAAGTAGAGCGGATCTGACCATAAGGTATGATAGGTCAAACGCTTATCGTAGACAGGCGGCAGCGTTAAAAATGCCAATGATAAATCGCCATCGAGCACCGCTTTATGGGCAGTTTCAGAATCGACAAAATGCACTTCTAGTTGTACGGCAGGATAAGCTTGGATAAAATGCTTAAGCACAGGGGCTAGGTGATGCAAGCCGATATGATGGCTGGTACCAATCACCAATTTTCCAGAGACGATATGCTGCGAATGCTGTAGATTAATTTTAAAGTTTTCATAATCTTCAAGCCAGCGTTTGGCATGAGGCAGCATTTCACTGGCGGCTTGCGTCGGTACAATGCCGCGACCAACCGTATCAAATAGGGTAATATTAAACTCATCTTCTAAATTTTTGATGCGCTTACTGACCGCAGGCTGAGTAATAAATAGCTTTTCTGCTGCACCTGAGATGCTGCCTGTCTTCATAACAGTGACAAATGTCGTCAAATTTGTGGTATTCACACCGATGTCCTTAGCTACATAACGAGCTATAAATAAAAGTTGGCTAGCCTAATCATAATGAATTAGAAATAAAAGTTTGTGACTATGCAAAAATCATCAATTATTATTATAGGATTAGCCTGCTATAATCACAAGACATCTAGACGTATTGTGACATATTTATTCTGTTAACGTCATGATTGGCAGTATATGGCGTATTTTGAGTAGCCATTAAGGCAATAGAGGATAAATATTATAAAATATCTGTGTTTATTCTTTGTGCCTATAACGTCTTAATCAGGGTTTATAAAACATAAATGAATAAACAGGTAGTAACAATAAACAGGTAGTAACAAAGTATTAAATTAAAGTGCGTCAGTAGACAAAAATATTTTGTCACTCACTCATTATTAAAGCAGTCATTCAGAAATTAGCAACTAAAAAAGGATAGCAACATGGCCGGTCAAACGTTATATGACAAACTTTGGAATGCTCACGAAGTCACCAAGCGCGATGATGGTTCGAGCCTGATTTATATCGACCGCCATTTGCTACACGAAGTGACAAGCCCGCAAGCATTTGAAGGCTTAGAGCTTGCCAATCGTGCGCCGTGGCGTCTGTCGGCTAATATCGCAAGCCCTGACCATAATGTACCAACGGTCACTAAAGAGCGCTCAGAAGGCGTGGCTGGTATTAAAGATAAAGTATCGCGCTTACAAGTACTAACCTTGGATGAAAACTGTGCCAAGTTTAATATCGCTGAATTTACCATTAATGATGCGCGTCAAGGTATTTTGCACGTGGTCGGTCCTGAGCAAGGCTTAGTCTTGCCTGGTATGACGGTCGTTTGTGGTGATTCACATACCGCCACCCATGGTGCGCTTGGCTGCTTAGCACACGGTATCGGCACCTCAGAAGTTGAGCATGTATTGGCAACCCAGTGTTTGATTCAAAAGAAATCAAAAAATATGCAAATCCGGGTCACCGGTAAGCTTGGCGCTGGCGTGACGTCAAAAGATGTGGTGCTTGCTATCATTGCCAAAATTGGTACCGCTGGCGGGACAGGGCATGCGATTGAGTTTGCTGGACAAGTATTTGAAGACATGAGCATGGAAGGTCGTATGACCGTCTGTAATATGGCAATTGAAGCGGGCGCACGCGTCGGCATGGTTGCTGTCGATGATACGACCATTGAATATGTGAAAGGCCGTCCTTATGCACCGACTGAGGAGCAGTGGGAGCAAGCGGAAGCTTATTGGCGCACCTTGTACTCAGATGATGATGCCGTATTTGATACCGTGGTTGAGATTGATGGTAGCGAGATAGCACCGCAAGTTTCTTGGGGTACTTCTCCTGAAATGGTCGTTGATATCACTCAGTCGGTACCAACCCCTGACCAAGCGGCTGATGAAGCGCAAGAAGAAGGCTGGTTGCGTGCTTATACTTATATGGGTTTAGAAGCTGGGCAAAAAATCACCGATATCCAGCTTGACCGTATCTTTATTGGTTCATGTACCAACTCACGTATCGAAGATTTACGTGATGCAGCAGCAGTGATTAAAGGTCGTAAAGTTGCCGATAATATTAAAGAAGCCATTGTTGTTGCAGGTTCTGGTCAAGTGAAATTGCAGGCAGAAGCAGAAGGCTTAGATGCTTTGTTCACGGAAGCGGGTTTTGAGTGGCGCGAGCCGGGCTGCTCTATGTGTTTGGCGATGAATGCCGATAAGCTTGAGCCGCAAGAGCATTGTGCCTCAACGTCTAACCGTAACTTTGAGGGTCGTCAGGGTAATGGCGGTCGCACGCATTTGGTCAGCCCAGCGATGGCAGCAGCAGCAGCTTTGGCTGGTCACTTTGTCGATGTGCGCACGTTTTAATCTTTGACCATGTGCTTTATTTATCGATAATAAATTTATTTGATAGGAAATCTTATGCAAGCTTATAACACCCAAACGGGTATCGTTTGTCCGCTCGATCGCGCAAACGTCGATACCGACCAAATTATCGCCAAACAATTTTTAAAATCCATTAAACGTACTGGCTTTGGCGTCAATTTATTTGATGATTGGCGTTACCTTGACGAAGGTTATCCGGGTCAAGACAATAGCACCCGCGTGATTAACCCAGATTTTGTCTTGAATCAGCCACGTTATCAAGGCGCAACCATTTTGCTGGCACGCAGAAACTTTGGCTGTGGCTCGAGCCGTGAACATGCACCTTGGGCGCTTTCAGAATACGGCTTTCGTACTATTATTGCACCAAGCTTTGCTGATATTTTTTATAATAACTGCTTTAAGAATGGCATGCTGCCAATCGTCTTGGATGAAGCCATTGTTGATACCTTGATGAAAGCAACGCTTGCCAATGAAGGCTATGAGTTAACCGCCGACCTTGAGCGTCAAGTGGTTATTACTCCAAGCGGTGAAGAGTATGCTTTTGAGGTGGATGAGTTTCGTAAGCATTGCTTGCTAAATGGTCTTGATGATATCGGCCTGACTTTACAGCAAAGCGATGCAATTAAAGACTATGAGCATAAAATGATGCAAAAAACGCCTTGGATATTTAATGACGTTAGAGCATAGCTATTAGAGGACAGCTATCTCAAAAAGCGAAAGAGGACTCCATCCGACATTAGGGTGGAGGTGAATTTCGCATAAGTTATTAACCTTGTTGGTTTTGAATGTACTGCTTAATCACCTCTAATGGCGCACCATCACATGACCCTGCAAAATATGATCGTGACCAAAGTACAGGCTTTAGATAAGCAGCTCTTAAATCAATGAAATCACCTCTCATGCGTCTACTGGTGACTGACTTCAAGTTATTAACCAATTTGCTTATCTGCACTGTTGGTGGGTACTGAATCAGCATGTGCATATGGTCGGCCTCACCCTTACACTCTTTTAACTCAGCATCAAAGCTCCTACAGACCTCGGCGGCATACTCACTAAATTGTTTATGATGCACCTCGCCTAACACCTTCTTTCGATACTTAGTGATAAAAACCAAATGAACATGAAGATTAAAGGCGGCATAGCGGTTTTTATATATCTCACTCATTGTAATTAATACCCTAAAGTGCTAATGTTGTATGCATTATATCAAATACACACTCATTGAGAAAGTAGTCAGAAATGAAAATCAACAAGGCGTATAAATTTAGGCTTGAGCCTAACGTAGAGCAACAGGTTATTTTAAATAACCTTGTCGGCTCTGCGCGTTTTGTTTGGAATCAAATGCTAGCAATGTCATTCGAGATGTTTGCCAACAATGAGTTTATTAATGCCACCAACTTGGTTAATAAAATCATGGATCTAAAGAATAATCCTGATTTTGAGTTCTTAAAAAGCCACTCAAATGCGGTGTCTTTACAACAAAAAGTTCGTGACTTGGCATCGGCTTGGTCACGCTTTTTTGATCCGAAAGTTCATGCCAGGTTAAAAGAAAATAAGAAGAAAATAAGAAAGCCTAAATTCTTTAAATTGGCTGATGGCACAGAGATTCAACTACGCCCACTAATGCCAAGATTTAAGCGTAAATCAGATGGCTGTGATTCAATCCGCTTGGTTCAATTTGATAAGTATTGCCGTATTGAAGGCAATCGAGTCAAACTACCGAATGGTATTGGTTTGGTGAAGTTTAGAAAGTCGCAAGATATCATCGGCACCATCAAAAACGTCACCATCAGCAAGAAATCAGGGCACTGGTACGTGTCTTTTGGGGGTGAGCGCGAGATTGAAAACCCAATTCACCCTTCTAAAACCGCCATCGGCATTGATTTAGGCATCACCAAACTCATCAGTACCTCAGACGGTCAGTACATTAAACCCAAAAATAGCTTTAAATCCAATCAAGTCAAACTGGCAAAGTTGCAACGGCAGTTGAGTCGTAAGGTTTTATTTAGCCAAAACTGGAAAAAGCAAAACCGTAAGATTCAAAAACTTCATCATCATATCGCCAATATTCGCCACGATTACTTGCATAAAATCACCACCAACATCAGCAAAAACCACGCCATGATTGTTGTTGAGGATTTGAAAGTAGTCAATATGTCGCAGTCAGCTAGCGGCTCTGCCGTTCAGCATGGGCGCAATGTCAAAGCTAAGTCAGGATTGAATAAGTTGATCTTAGATCAAGGCTGGGGCATGATGGTTGATATGCTTGAGTATAAGCAGCACTGGCAAGGCGGATTACTTATAAAAATTAATCCACGATATACCAGCCAGACCTGCTTTGAATGCAAGCATATCGCCAAAGAGAATCGACAAACTCAGGCCAAGTTCGAGTGCGTCAAATGCAGGTATGTTGCGAACGCTGATTTTAATGCGGCTCGCAATATATTAGCGGCAGGACATGCCGCTTTGTCTGCGGAGGGAGGATGCGGTAAAGGTCGCCCGATGAAGCAGAAAACTTGTGGCCTTCGTGAGAAAGCCACCTAACAGCATTTGCTTTTAGAATCCCACACTTGAGCTTGGCGAAAGTGGCGGGAGTATGTCAATAGAGAATAGTCCTTAGTATTCAAAGGACTGATAAAACTTTTTTAGTAGAAAATATTATTCAACATATAAAAGTGCTCAGCGCTAATACGGCGTTGAGTTATGGTAATTAAGTGGCTAAAATGAATGATAATGTATTTTTACCTTATCGTAATTTCTACCTCATAAATAGTAGCCACCATTATGAATAAAACACGCTTTGTTGTATGGACAAGTACGGCTATTGCCGCAAGTTTATTATTATCTGGCTGTCAGGTATTGACGGGTTATCAACAAATAGACTCGGCAGAAAATGCCAAGGTATGGACTGGGAAAATAACCCCTGTCGCCGGTGAAGTAAATATTGCCTGTGTCGGTACTTATCATTGCGAAATTGCCCGCATTGACCAAACGCGCATTATAGGTAGTGATACTCATGAGCCTCTTAATCCTACCATGCTGGTTGCGATGCAAGCGGTGAATGCAAACGGTAAGAGCCGGACTGGTAATAAGCATGGACAAGCGCCAATGGCGATGGATATGACGCCGCTTACTCATAAAAAAGCGATAAAAATTGTACCCTTGTCAGCATCTGCTATGCCTGGGCTAACCAATTATTATGCGCGAGTAAAGCCTGGCAAACGTGAGGTACAAGTCAATTTCTATCCAGAAAATAACGTGGGCTATGTCGAGCGTTTCGCGTTGATTCACGATTTTTCTGAGGCAGGAACCTATCAGCTGCGCGCTTATCAAAAAAAGTCTAGCAACAACTCAGGCAGTTTGCTTGATAGCGCTTCGCCAGAGCCATTATGTGTTGAGCTATATCAAGGCAATAGTGTCCAGCGCCGCTTTTGCAAAGAGATAGGGGCTGAGCATCAAGGAGAGTTTGTAGAAACTCGTGTTGTTAAAGCTGAACCTACTCAGTCGCCATCAAAGCCACTAGCAAAAAATAAAGTAAAAGCCAAAGCTTCATAGAAAGGCGTTTGCATCGAAGCTTATTTAAAGAAGTTTATTTAAAGGAGCTTATTTAAAGAAACTTATTTAAACAGATAGACCCTGACTTCTTGTGTAAGGCATTACACAAGAAGTCATTTTTTAACAGGCTCTTATAAGCTTGTTAGCAGTACCCTAAATAGCAATACCATAAGTATTAGTAGCATAAGTATCAGTAGCATAAACATCAATTCCATAAAGAATATTTACTTAACCATTTACTCACAAGGATCAGTATGGCAACGATTTTAACATTAGCAGGCGATGGCATTGGCCCTGAAATCATGACTCAAGCCGTTGATGTGCTTAATGCTGTCAATAATAAGTTTGAATTAGGCTTAACCCTTGAATCTGGATTAATCGGTGGTGTGGCGTTTGATGCCACGGGTGAACCATTGCCAGAAGAAACGCTACAACGTGCGCGCGCAGCAGATGCGGTGTTATTGGGTGCGGTTGGTGGTCCTAAATGGGATGGTATTGAGCGTAGCAAACGTCCTGAACGTGGCTTACTTAAAATTCGTAGTGAGCTTGGTTTATTTGCCAATCTGCGCGTAGCCAAACTTTATCCGCAGCTTGTCAATGCTTCAAGCATCAAGCCTGAGATTATCTCGGGTCTAGACTTGCTGATTGTACGTGAATTAACCGGTGGTATTTATTTCGGCGAGCCGCGCGGTATTCGTACCTTAGCGAATGGTGAGCAGCAAGGCTATAACACCATGGTTTATAGCACCAGTGAAATTCAACGTATCGGTAAAGTCGCTTTTGAATTGGCGAAAACTCGTGCACAAGCAGCAGGTACGCCAGCTAAGGTTTGCTCAATCGATAAAGCCAATGTTTTAGAAGTCACTGAGCTGTGGAAGCAGACGATGATTGAGATGCAGCAAGCGGACTATAGCGATGTGGCGTTATCGCATATGTATGCTGACAATGCTTGTATGCAGCTGATTAAAGACCCTAAGCAGTTTGATGTGATGGTCACCGGCAACATGTTTGGTGATATCTTATCTGATGAAGCGGCGATGCTGACTGGTTCTATCGGTATGCTGCCGTCAGCAAGCCTCGATGAGGCGGGTAAAGGCATGTATGAGCCTTGCCATGGTTCAGCCCCTGATATCGCTGGTCAAGATAAAGCCAATCCATTGGCGACCATTTTATCTGTGGCGATGATGCTGCGTTATACTTTTAAACAAGAAGCTGCCGCGCAAGCGATTGAGCAAGCAGTCAGTGACGTACTTGACGATGGGTTACGTACCATTGATATCCTCGATCGTAGCGAGACAGGACTCAAACAAGTAGGTTGTCAAGAAATGGGGCAGGCGGTACTGGCAAAATTGGTTTAGGAATGCAGCTTTAATATAAGCGGATTTTTCAAATATTGTTAACTAGAAGCCTTAATAGCTAGAAATCTTAAAAACTAGAAAGCATGATAATTAGAAATCCTCATAGCGAGAAACCTATAATTTGCTTAGCAAGTTATGGGTTTTTTTATGCTTATTTAAATAATCGTTTTTTACCGTAACACACTCAATAAGCTGGTCGCAAAAAAAGCCTTTTTTTAACACAGCTACCGCAGGACATAGGTTTAATTAACACAAAGCTGTTATATCCTCACACGCCGATCTGTCACTATAAGTAGCTTACTAGCTCATTAAAGTAAGGGTTATTTATCTGCAATATTTCTGTATGACATCATAATAATTTAAAAACTATTAAGCTCTAGCCATTGAGCTTTAAATAAGGTTTTTATAAGCAAAGGGCTTTAATAGTAAATTTCTCATTAAATTCTAATAAAAAGAACATCAATTATAATTCTAGGAGTTTTACATGTATAAGGTAACAAAAATCAGTAGTGCCTTAGCGGCGTTTGGTTTATCAACGGCTCTATTGATGAGCTCAAGCTTTGCTGCTACTGATAATACTAAGGATATTAGCCCAGTAACCAATGGCATCAGTCAAAAAGTTGCCGGTAACAGTAAAGCTGCCGCGTCGTTAAATAAGTATTTACCAACGATTAAATATACCACTGAAAATTTGCCAGTGCAGGCGCAAAAGGTAAATAGTGCTACTTGGAAACAAGGAATGAAGAGAGATCGTGAGACTACTACCAAGCTGCAAGCTCTATTAAACTGGAACCAAAATGGCGTTGGTGCAGTTGATGGATATTGGGGTAAAAACACCATCAAAGCTATGCAAGCGTTTCAAAGAGCCAATGGCTTGACGGTAACTGATGCTTTAAATAACGAGACTTGGCAGGCATTGACTAAAAATGATAAGCTGACGACACAGCCAGTATTGGTTCGTTATCAGCTGAGTGAAGCGGATGTCAATATTAAAACCACTACCATTCCCGCTGGCGCAGAAGCCAAAGCCAAGCTCGATGGCATGTATTATGAAAGCGTGACGGAAGGCTTAGCAGAAAAGTTCCATATGAGCGAAAAATACCTTAAAGCGCTCAATCCTAATGCTAGATTCAGCGCCGGCGAAACCATTACCGTTTATAACCCAGGCAATCCTAATACCAAGCCTGTGAGCCGTGTTGTTGCTGACAAAGCGACCGAAACGTTATACGCTTATGACGATAAAAATAACTTAATTGCCAGCTATCCGACCACGGTAGGTAGCACAGCGACGCCATCGCCAACAGGGACGCATACGGTAGAAGTAAAGGTACATGAGCCTAATTATACCTACACAGGCAATGATGGTAGCAAAGCTATTATTCCACCAGGTCCTAATAATCCAGTCGGGCTGGTATGGATAGGCCTGAGTAAGCCTTCATACGGTATTCATGGTTCACCAGATCCTGCGCGTATCAGCCGTCAAGCATCAGCAGGCTGTATACGCTTGACTAACTGGGACGCGCTTGCATTGCTAGGGGTGATTCAAAACGGCGCAACCGTTGAGTTTAAATAAGTCATCACTATCGCTATAGTTGGTTAGCAATAAAATCGATGCGCTAGATACGCTAACAGTTACGTGCGACTGGTATTCATTTTGCGCAGCCTCTGTCTGCGTAGGCACAGCAAGCAAGAAAAATGAATACCAGTAGCGCGTTATAATACTTGTACTGATTTTATTTAAGATTGACTATATCGGTTGCAAAGTGAGCTCACTATATTTATAGGTTGTTATTTAAAAACCGTTATTAAGAAAACAATTAAGCCCTAAGATTTAGCTCTTAAAATGAAGACAAAAAAATACCGCTAAAAGTAGCGGTATTTTTTATGGTAAAAGCAAAAAACAATATTAATAGACTAAAATATGATAGGCAATAATGAGTAGGCTAGCAGTATCATTATTATTATCAGTTAAACCTCTCAAGCATTTATATTAATGCTGTTATAACCATTTTAGCCAATAAGAATTTAGTTTTTACCACGGTAAGTAATGCGACCTTTTGATAAATCGTAAGGCGTCATCTCAACCTTAACTTTATCGCCAGTCAAAATGCGAATGTAATGTTTGCGCATCTTACCTGAGATGTGCGCAATGATTTCGTGTCCGTTTTCTAAACGAACTTTAAACAATGTATTTGGAAGGGTGTCAATGACTTCGCCTTCAAATTCAATAATATCGTCTTTTGCCATAATTTGTATCAATCAATTAAAAATAAGCCCATATTATACGTAACTTAGCGGATTAAAGCAATACGGAACCTGATTTTTGCTTGACAGCCTGTAAGTGATATGTATGTTATCTTTTAACGAGGGGCTGTAGTAGATAAGCACTATGCCCGCTTATATTAGCTTAATCGGGTAGGTTGAGCCAAGTAGGAGTTAAGGGCGCATCGGGCAGTAATTGTTGAAAACGCTTAGGATAATAGGCGTTAATAAAATATAGGCCATCACCAGAAGCTGTCGGCGGCGCAATCGTACGATCCTTTTTGGCTAAAATATCCAAAAAGGCTGCGGGCGGCAATTCGTGTCGACCAATGGCATATAAAGTGCCCATCAAATTACGCACCATATGATGCAAAAAGCCATCCGCCTGAATGTCAAAAACAATAAATTGACCGTGGGCAAAGAGTCTTGCATGACTGACTGAGCGGACGGGCTGATTAGACTGACAGGCAGCAGCACGGTAGCTGCTAAAATCGTGAGTACCAACGATATCAGCCGCCGCTACTTGCATCGCTGCTAAATCCAGCGGCTCATAGATATGAGTCACTTGGTGATTTAAAATAGCAGGGCGCTGGGCTTGATTGAGCGTGATATAGCGATAACGACGGGCAATAGCCCCGAAACGGGCATGAAAGTCGTCAGGCATCGGCTGTACCCAGCGTAGGGCTATATCATCGGGCAATAAGCTGTTGACGCCGCGCAGCCAGTTATGAGGGTGACGATAGGCATGAGTGGTAAAATGGGCAATCATATTGCTGGCATGGACGCTTGCATCGGTACGACCAGCCGCGACGACCTCTACTGTCTCATTCGCGATTTTACCGATAGCTGTCTCTAACGCTTCTTGGACGCCCAATACTTCTCGTTGCCGCTGCCAACCATGATAGTGAGTACCCAAAAACTCAATGGCGATGGCTAATATATAGGTTGGGGGAGCTTTAGCTTCGATGCTGTTAATTTCGGACATGTTAATCTCGGGCATGGGTGTTATTGGGCATTATAGTATTGGAAATTCTAGTATTGGCGCTTATAAAGTACGCATATTCAACGCTAGTCTAACGTTTCTTGATACTAGTGCCAGCTTGATTGACATTGTTGAGCCAGCGCTGACGGCGTCTTGCCGGACTATCATAACGCAGTAAAAGCCATAACAGCCGTGCATAAATAGCGGGAATTGTTAAACGTCCGCCGCTAATTACATGGTAATCATACTGCCAACTACCGGCAGCATAGCTCTCACTGACCCCGCCAAATGGAGACTGGCTAGCGCATACCACCATGTGGCCACTTTTATAAGCAAGTTCTAGTGCTTCTGCTAGCGCTGGCGAATAAGGAACGTTGCCTGCGCCGAAACCTAATAAAATAATCCCACAAGGCGGCAGTGATAATAATGCCTGTAGCTGATTACTCATCACCTCAGTGTCGTTCGGCAGGCAATATAAGGCATGAATGCGCGCTTGCTTAGCCCGAGCTTCAATAAAGTCGACCAATTCTTGCTGATCATCTAGCCAGTGCTGGCGGCGGGTATCTGGTAAGCTTTTGATATAACTATTGGCAGGATAGGCCGCTCGAGAGTGACCGGTAAATGCCATCAAATCGTGGCTATGAATTTTTTGTACTGTCTGCGCTGGCCAAGACTCGCCGCCAAAACCAATCTTTATACCTGATTCACCAGCTGCCGCCAATTTTAAGGAATCGGTGAAGTTATCCCAAGCATCGCTATTTGCGTCAATGGTGTAAGAGTGCAACACGTTACTGTCTAATAATGGGCGCATACTAGCAGTGATAACCACGCAAATATCACTACCAGCAAAAGCCTCTGCTAAAAACGCGCCTAAATAACTCAAAGTATCCGTACCAGTAATAAGCACAAACCGCCTGTCGCCTTGGGCATAGGCGGATAGCAAAAGCTCATAAAAATGTACAAAGTCACTAGGGGTAAGCTGGCTGCTGTCTTTAATTAAAGTATTATCAAGCCATGAAACCTGAGGCAGATTATTAGCATTATTTTGCTCAGCCAGTAAGTATTGCAAGGTCGGCAAAAAAATATCTGCCGATAACGGTGCTAAGGGTCGCCCGTAGCTACCAAAAGTACCACCAGCATAAATGAGTCGAATAGGATTGGAGCGTGTCTTTGTCATAGTAGAGGATGGCATAGTATTAGCACAGTGAAGAGAAATGAGAGCAGAAAGCGCCGCTAAGTCTTAGGGCGCATTCTAGCAAAAATAATGAGCAATGATAGAGTGAATGATAATAGAGAGTATCAAGCTTAAATGCAAAAAAAATCAGCAAGTATTCTTAGGATAGTAGAATACTTACTGATAAGAGAAGGTGCTATTTGTTATGCAGTGCGATCTAGTAGAGTTTGCGCAAGGCTTTGTTGCTCGCTCGTACCTTGGCTTATGACTTCATTGAGTAAGCGTTTGGCACTATCATATTCACCCAGCTGTACATACTGACCAGCTAAGTCTAAGGTGACTTGATTGCTGTCTAACGTTTTGACGAAATCAAAGTCAGCTGCAAAGCGTGATGAGAAGTCTTCGGCAGTTGCAACCTCAGTCTCAGCAGTAAAATCACTGTCAACATTGTTTTCAACTTCACTTGCAAGCTCAACTGGCGTCGTCGCTGTTGGAGCACTTGCTAAAGAATCAAAGTCAAAATCATCATCAATCAGGGTATTGTCATCGAACGTAACAGTCGTTGGTGCAGTGTTAGAAGCGACTGTTTCATGAGCTACTGTCTCATAAGGGACTTCATTTATTTCCTGCGCTGCATTGTCTTCAAAAGTAAAGTCATCAAAATTGTCTTCAATAAGAATAGGCGTTTCACTTGATGGCTGTGTTTCCGTCTCTGCTTCAACTGGTGCATTGAAAGTATCAATATCATTGATATCATCAACATTATCGAGAGATAAAGTAAGGTCTTCTTGCTCTAGTTGAATAGCTTCTGTAGTGACTTCATCAACATCAGCATAAACGTTATCATCGCTAGCTTCAATTTCTAAATCTGCCAAATCTAAGACAAAGTCTTCATTCTCATCTAATGTAGTATTATTAGACGTACCATTAGATAGAGTGGTAGTAGGCGCTTGCGTAGAGATATCTTGTGGCTCTGCTAAGTCGAAATCAAAATCAAAATCGGAGTCACTGGCACTACTATCGCTACTATTATCATTTTCGCTTATAACAGCTGAAGCAGATAAAATTTTATCATCAGCGATATCTAGCTCAGTGGCCGGTGTCATGCTAGTAGCGGCGGGCTCGTTAATATCGTTTTCTAAATCATTCAGGCTCAGGTCAAAATCTTGCTCGATATTATCGAAATCATTAGAAGTAGCTAAAGTGGTGTCAGAGCTGTCTGCTAAGTCGTTTCTATAGGCAGTAGGTTGAACCGCATCATCATCAAGATGGTTATCAATAATGGCGTTTTGACTGTCGACTTTGTCCGCAGGGATATCAAAATCGATACTCTCAAAACCCGCATCTTGGTCATTTTCAGCTGGTAGAGCATGTTTGGCTGCTTGATTTTGTTCTTCAGTCAGCAATGCTTTTAATTCATCAGCTTGAGCGATACTTTTTGCATCAGCATGAGTTTTAATAGAGTCATAAACTTTATTAAAGTTATCAGATTGATCTATCGTGGCATATATCGCAAGCAGCTTAAGAGATAATTGGCTATCATTAGGTTTTTCAATAAGACCGCGATTGAGCGTTTCAATGGCTTTGTCATAGCGCTGCTGATCCATAAAACGTTGCGCAATCTCAATAGGATCAAATTTTTTGTCATTAGTGCTGTCGGCTTCACTAGGTGCTTCTTTAAGCGCAGTTTTTCCTGCCTTTACAATTGGTTGCCCTGATGGTTTTTGTGCTTTATTTTTACGCACGACCAAAACCGCTATTAGTACAATAAATACCAATCCGGCGATAATATATAGCATATTGTCCATAGTTACTCCTGCGCCCACGATCACAGCATAGTGCATTGATCGGTTAGGCAATTATTGATTGCGTAGTTTTTCGAGACGAGCTTGTAGCTCCGCCAGTTTTTGGTTTTGTAATTGCAACTTTTTAGTATAACTGCCAAGCGTGCTGTTGGTCTTTGATAAACGTTGAGCTTGGTCGGCAGTACTTTGTCGCGATGATTTAAGAATATCTAATACATCTGTGCTAAGCCCGTTGCCCGTTGCCATACCTGCCTTAGTTTTAGTGCCATCTGCGCTACCATCATGGCCAGGAGCGAGAACAGAAAACTGAGCGGTTGGCAGGGTTTGGGTTTTCTTTATAACTGGCTTCTCAGTACGCTTTGTCGCTTTAGCACTTTCAGTTTTTGTTTTAGAGGTAGCTTTCGGTGCGGCAGGTTTTTTAACTATGGGTGTATTTGCTTTTCTATTATGCCGTTTTTGCTCGCTGATAGCGGCCTGTAGTCTCATAGTAAAATAGCCCATCTACTTATTAGATGGGCTATTTTATTACTTTTATTGAGTTTTTGCCTTAACTGACTGGCATTAGAGGTAAGTTCGGCTTTTTTGCGCCTGTAACGATATTTTGAGTAGGGGTAATCGGCAAGCTGTTATTTAGAGGCATCAGTAATGTTTTAGGAATAACATTGCGCTGAGTACCATCATTAATAGACAACACCACATCTGCAAAAGGCTTGGAGACAGGTTTGGTCGTTGTGATAAGAACGTGACCACTGGTGGCTGACGTCGGTTGGAAACGGACGGTCATTGAGTCAGTTGGTGTCAAGCCCATTTGCTGATAAATAGTAGAGTTCGCTAAACTGGCTGAAAAATCAGCGGTCTTAATATCAGTGACCATAATACTGGCAGCTAAAGGTTCATGCTGCGCTGAGGTAATGACTGTCTTGCCAATGGTGGCGGCTTGGGCATGAGACATAAAAGCTGCATAGCCGACTGAATAAAGCAGCGCCATTGATACTGAGCGATGTACAGTAGTCAAGCGATGAGATAAGTGACAAGACATGTGCAGCCCTTTAGAGTGAGAGTTATCTATGTTGTTATAACAAAATACTGTTTAGTTTACCAGTTTATTTCACCGCTGTTGTGAACAATGCATTAATTGTTTGCTTAATGTTTATTCTTGCAACTGAATCTTTTTATCAAGTAGCATGGCATCACCATAGCTAAAAAAGCGATATTCGGTATTAATGGCATGTTGATAGGCCTGTTCGATGGCGGCTTTACCTGCAAATGCTGAGACTAACATCAGCAACGTAGACTTTGGCAGATGAAAATTAGTAAACAGTTTATCTATAACACCAAACTTAAACCCTGGATAAATAAAGATATCGGTATCACCCGCCCAGCTAGAAAGCGCTTGTCCATTGACCGCTGTTTTTTGATACGCAGTCTCAAGCACGCGTGTGACCGTTGTACCAATCGCAATCACTTGCTTACCATTGGCATGCGTTTGATTAATGAGGTCAGCGGTAGTTTGGGGCAGGTGAGCATATTCGCTATGCATGGTGTGATTGAGCAAGTTGTCTGTTTTTACTGGGGCAAACGTACCAGCACCTACATGTAAGGTGACAAAAGCGGTATTAATGCCTTTGGCGGCAAGCTTATCTAACACGAGCTCATCAAAATGTAAGCTGGCGGTCGGTGCCGCGACGCTGGCAAGTTTGGCGGGGTCATGAAATACCGTCTGATAACGGGTATTGTCAGTCGCATCGGCGTGGCGCTCAAAGTAGGGCGGAATAGGCAGCTCACCATAACGCTCTAAATCAGGCAGAATAGACGCCTCAAAAGCTAGAATAAATAAGTTATCTTGGCGACCAATCATCACAGCGTGCATATGACCGTCGGCAATCTGCAATCGTTGCCCAAGTTTGGGTGCTTTACTGGCTTTAACATGACAAAGGGCAATATGCTCTTGGATAACGGTTGCACCGTCTGTCGTTTGTAAATGTAAGGTCGCGCCATCTAAATCTGATAGCTCAACCAAACGCTCAATCAGCACCTCTATCTTACCGCCCGTATCTTTTTGCCCAAACAAGCGCGCTTTCATGACTTTGGTGTCGTTAAAGACGATTAGGTCGCCCGTGTTTAGCAGGTCGGGCAGCTCAGAAAACTGTTTGTCTAAAATCTGACTGTCAGTATTTTTTTGATTGTTTTTAGCTACATATAGCAACTTTGATGCCGAACGCTGCGCCAATGGGTAACGAGCGATTAAGCTGTCTGGCAGCTCATAATCGTAATCATCAACACTGAGATAGTCTAAAACGTAATCGTTCTTATTAATATCGTTATTTAGGTTTTTATCAGTACTGTTGTTGAAGTTTTTGTCGGTATTATTATTGGTCGTATCAGTGATATTAACATCTGGGTTTATAGGTTGAGAGTCAGTCATAGTCGGTCTTTCAATAGATAGAAGTTTCGAGGTAATTGTAGCAGAAATGCGGATATGAAAGAACGGTTTCCTAAGCATTAGCCGTTCATAAATGACGAATGGCAAATGAAATAGCCTAAGCAAAAAATTAAGGCATGACAAAGTTATGGCTTTGTTTCCAATAGCTTTGTTTCTAACAGCTTTGTTTGCAAAACTTTAATGACTTATTCAAATAAATTTAGCTGCGGCAGTATTTGCGTGGCGGGCGTTAACGAAGAAAAAGTCACACCGACAAGCCGGATAGGCAGCAGACGTGGAATATCTAAAAACAGCTTATCAAGCCAGTAATGGGCAGATTCGGCGCTATCAAAAGCCGTGGATAAGGTGTGCGAACGCGTGACTTGGGTAAAATCGGCGTATTTGATTTTAAGGGTAATGGTATAGGCGACTAGCTGCTTTTTATGCAGCTGCTCAAAAGCATCAGCGTTTTGCTCGTATATTTGTAGGCGTAGCTCATCATTGTGACTTAAATTGTCTCTAAAAGTGGTCTCAGAACCAACCGACTTATGAATACGCTGCGATTTAACGGGGCGTTCGTCACGGCCATGGGCGATGTCATGATAAAACTGTCCACGTTTACCAAATTCATTGACTAAAACGGCAGCAGGGATGCGCCGTAGGTCAGAACCGTTACTGATACCCATTGCATGCAAGCGTTTCGCTGTTGCTTTGCCAATCCCATGAAAACGCTCAATAGGCAATGTGCTAATAAACGCCTCGGCATCCGCTGGTGTGATAACCGCCGTGCCATTGGGTTTATTAATATCAGAGGCAATTTTGGCGAGCATTTTATTAAAGGACACGCCCGCAGAGGCATTGAGTCCTGTCTGCGCTAAAATTTGCGCCCGTAGCCAATTTGCCATTAGTGTGGCTGAGCCGTGATGCACGCTCAGTCCTGTCACATCAAGATAGGCCTCGTCTAACGATAATGGCTCAACCTGAGGCGTCAAACTGTGCATAATGCGGCGAATATCTTGACTGACCGCTCGATAGACATCAAAGCGTGGCCTGACAAATATGACATCAGGGCAACGTTTACGAGCTTCATAACAGGACATAGCGGAGCGTACGCCAAATTTACGCACCTCATAACTGGCAGCTGCAACCACCCCGCGACCATTGGGGTCACCACCGACGACTAACGGCTTGCCGCGTAGCTCAGGAAAGTCGCGCTGTTCTACACTGGCATAAAAAGCATCCATGTCAATGTGAATAATCTTGCGAGGGCTGGGTGTGATAAGAGCAGTCATAACCACTATTTTACCTGATTTGGCTTCTTAATTTTAGTCTCTGTTATTGGGTATAAAATCGTTTATAAGGAGATCAATACTATTGTTAAAATAAGGCGAGCAGGTAGCGCTAAGCACGCTAGCAGACGTTATCAATGAGATATTTGGCAAAATTAATCAGCTTCATTTAACGTTTATCCGAATATTCCTACCGTTTATCGGCAAGAAGTACTTCCGATGTTACAGTTTTGCTGCTATTGTTTTACAATAAAGTATCCAAAGAGGTTAGTGGCTGTTAAATGAGTACGACTTGATGATTTTATTTTTCAGCAGAAATGGATGTTTGTATAGCTCATGTCATGCTCATGGAACGAGCAATGATGCAAGGTATTAGCAGAAAGCCGCTGGGTTTTTACTGATAGTACAGGACAGTTAGGGAGCTGGATATGAATGGTGAGTTAACAGGGAGCGATTTGACCCGCGCATTACTTAAACGTAGTGATAAACCAATATGGTGTGCGGTTGATGATGAAAGTGATGAACAAGCGATGATGGATCATGATGGTAATGATTTTACCGCCTATATCGTATCATTTAAAGATGGCTACTTTTATTGTAGCTGCGGCACACCTTGGGCATATGCAGTGCCAGTCAAGATAAGTGCACTCACGCAGTGTGAGGTGAACGTTTGAGTAGCATGATAAGTAGTAACTCACCTATATAAAATAGCCTCATATTGTCGAGGCTATTTTTTTGTCAACAGTAAGCGCTTAGTGCATTAGGTTGCATCAGGTTGAGCCATGGGATCGGCGTCAGCAAAGGCTTTTAGTGTGCGACAATGTGCGTCAATCTCGGCGATATTGGGATAAGCACCTAAGTCTACTTTAAAGCGCCGTGCCGACGAGACTTGCGGAATCAAATAGCAATCTGCAAAAGTAGGGCTGTCGCCGTAGCAGAATTTCCCACGAGCTTTATCTTGTGCTAAGCGTTTTTCTAACGCTGCAAAACCCTCACTTATCCAGCGATTACACCACTTAATAACAGCTTCCTCGTCTACCGATAGCTCATTGCGCAGATACTGCAAAATACGGCGATTGTTAATAGGATGGATATCACAGCCAATCATGGCGCTTAGCGCACGTACCTGCATACGACCGGCAGCGTCTTGAGGTAATAGCGGCGTCTCAGGATAAACCTCTTCTAACCACTCTAAAATAGCCGGGCTTTGAAACAAAAGCAAATCATCTGCTTGCAATACAGGCACCAATCCTTGTGGGTTAATGGCTTTGAACGCTGACTCAAGCTGCTGATCTTTTGCCAAGTTAACCGCGATATACTCATACGCTAAACCTTTAAGGTTCATCGCGATACGAGTACGATGCGATGTTCCGCTACGAAAGTAACTATATAACTTCATCATTATCAATTCCCTTTATAATGGTAGGTTGTTTGTGTCATAAGTGGTTATAATTATTGATACCATGCTTATGTTATATAATCCAAATAAGTAATGTTAAGTCGTACTGTTATAACAAATAAGTAATGTTAAGTCGTACTGTTATAAGATTTCCATAAATAACACATTAATAGCGTAGATAACTAATAGAGCAAACCATCAATTGAACAAGCCACTGATTGAGCAAAACATGCCCGCATCTGAAAACCTAACAGACAATCCTACTAGCAATAAAAACCAAGGTGGCGTGCAGTCACTTGAAATTGGATTGTCAGTATTAGACGTTCTAATCAATCACAACGAGCCTATGATGCTAAAGGATATTGCGCAAAATGTGCAAATGCATCCGGCTAAGTGTCATCGTTATTTGGTCAGTCTTATTCGCAAAAATTATGCGCGGCAGCTGAGCGATGGTCGTTATGGACTTGGCGTGCGCGTTAATGCACTGGCAGCATTGGGGCAGACTGGGTTTAATCAAAACAATATCTTGGAGCGATTGACGCATATCGCCAATGAAATTAAAGACACGCTACACTGCGGCGTGCAAATTGCCAAATGGTTTAGCGAAGGTCCGATTATCATTCAATCAGTTGAGCCAGACAGCCCTATCAGCATCATCACTCGTATCGGTTCACGTATGCCGCTAACAACGTCGGCGACAGGGCAATTATTTGCCAGCTATCAGCCAGATGCCGTTATCGAGCCATTGGTGAAGGCGGAATGGCGTATAGAGGATAAAGCAGTCATCGCAGAAAAGTGGCAGCACTTTAACCAGATGCAAGCCAAGATTCGTACCCAAGGCTATGCTACGGTCACCGGTGATATGCTGATGGGGATTAATGCCATTACCATTCCAGTGATTGTGCCTCAATCAGCCAACACTGCTGCTATTCAGTCCACTGCCAATGACAAGTTATCTGTTAATAACCAATCATCTTTTGATAATTTGCCATTAGAATATGCCATTACTATCATTGGTACTACCGAGCAGTTGCCGATGAGTGAGCAACATAACGTGGTTGAGCAAATACTGGCAATCGCGCAGCGTTATCAAATAGCGTAGCCAAGACTCGCTACTTAACTTAGCTCCTTAAATTTGCTACTTAACTTCTTAATAAAGTAAAATTTAACCATCCAATAAATTAACGCTATTACTCACCTGCAGGCGCGACTTCTCGTGCTTGCGCCAGTTCCTCTGCATGTAAAAACTGAGTATGAGCGGGTGCACGCTTGGTACGCGACCATTCTTCTAACATCTCATACTTCATCTCTTCCGTAATCATCGAGACCTTTTCTTCTGAGGTAATATCATCGTAGGTGAGCTCCATACGATGGCCATTAGGATCAAAGAAATAGATAGAATGGAAGATACCGTGATTGGTCACGCCGACCACGTCAATACCATTTGCTTCTAAATGCTTTTTTGCGGCCATTAACGCATCACGGTCTTTTACCTTCATGGCTAAGTGTTGTACCCAGTTTGGCGTATTGGGGTCAAAGCCCATTTCCGGTTGATTGGGCACTTCAAAAAACGCCAAGACATTGCCATTACCGGCATCTAAAAACACATGCATATAAGGGTCAAAGGCTTTGGTTGAAGGTACATGGTCCTCAGCAAATGCTAAGATGAAATCCATATTGAGATATTTTTTATACCATTCAACGGTTTCTTTAGCATCCTTGCAGCGATAGGCTACATGATGGATTTTTTCAATTTTAAAACTCATATCAAACTCCTTTTGATAGGGAATGCAATCAGTAGCTAGAGGCTGCCAGTACCGATTGACTATACGTCAATGGTTGCTTGGCAGCTTAAAACCACTGTTTTCATATCTTTGTTCTCATATATTTTCTTTCTATACTATTTGTCAAAATCAAAGCTAAGCGCAGGCAAGACCTTACCGCGTACTTCACCAAAGCCAACACGAATGCCGTCTTTTTCGCTATAGCCCTTCATAATCACGGTATCGCCATCTTCGATAAAGCTGCGTGTCTCGCCGCCTTTTAAAGTGACAGGTTTGGTCGCATTCCAAGCAATCTCTAACATCGAGCCATAAGAATCTGGCGTCGGTCCTGAAATCGTCCCTGAGCCCATCATATCGCCGACTTCTACTTTACAACCCGTGATGGTGTGGTGGGTTAGCTGCTGCGCCATTGACCAATACATATATTTAAAGTTGGTCTCACAAACCACCGTTGCTTCGTCTGCATTTTCAGGCAATAACTCGACTGATAAAGTGATATCAAAGCTGCTATCAGAGGCTTTTTCATTGAGATAAGCCAGTGGTTTTGGCTCTTGCGTTGGGCATGAGGTTTTAAAGGGTGCTAAAGCATCCATGGTCACAATCCAAGGCGATACTTCAGAAGCAAAGGTTTTGGCATTAAAAGGACCTAAAGGCACGTATTCCCATTTTTGGATATCACGGGCTGACCAATCATTAAGTAGTACCATGCCAAAAATATGATCCGCGGCTTCATCGACTGCAATCGGTTGACCGATATTATTGCCTTTACCGACGACAAAGGCGGTTTCAAGTTCAAAATCCAAACGCTTACAAGGCGAGAAAATAGGACGGTCATCAGCATTCGGTTTTAGCTGACCCGATGGGCGTATCACATCCGTACCACTAACGATAACGGTGCTGGCGCGTCCGTTATAACCGACTGGCATTTCAGTCCAGTTAGGCAGTAGGGCGTTATTTGGGTCACGGAACATAGTGCCAACGTTGGTCGCATGCTCTTTAGAAGAATAAAAGTCCGTAAAACCGGGCACTTGAACGGGCAGATGCATGGTGACGTCTGCTTGCTTAAACAGGGCTTTTTGCTGCAAGTCTGCATTGTCGCGCAAGGTATCATTATCAGCAGACAATAGCGTTTGAATGGTGGTGCGAGCCTTGGTCCAGTTTTCGCGACCAGAATCAATAAAGGCGTTTAGGGTCGGTTGATCAAAGTACGGACCGCCAGCCAAACTTAACAACCCTTCTGCTTCGAGTACCGATAAGTCTAATACCTGCTCACCGATGGCAACGCCAGCGCGACGGTTGTTATTACCAGCACCGTCTTTGGCATCACTAAAAATGCCATAAGGTAGGTTATGAATAGAGAAGTCAGAATCAGTGGCGATATCGATAAATGAGGTGAGGTTTTTGTCAATCGTTGACATGGGAAGCTCCTTGCTAAAGCGCATATTGAATTACGTTATAATTAACTACTTACGTATAATGTAATTTATAGCCAAACAGATTGCAAGTTTTTTTGTCCAGTGTTTTTTGTGTAGCATTTTTATGCAGTCTTTTTAGAAAATATCAGGCATAAAAAAAGGCTGAGCAATAATTCAGCCTTTTTATTCACATAATTTTTATGAAATCGCGTTAGATGATTAGTCTTTTAAGACGTCGACCATGGCATTGGCAACATAATCGATATTACTGCTGTTTAAGCCGGCAACACACATACGCGAGTTCGATACCATGTAGATACCAAACTTGCTTTGGAGTTGTTCAACCTGTTCAGGCGTTAAACCTGTAAAGCTAAACATGCCGTTTTGCTCAGTTAAGTAATCGAAGTTACGATCAGAGATTTTCTCTTCCAATACTGATTTGAGCTTTAAGCGCATGGCTTTGATACGGTCACGCATCGCATAAACTTCGCTAACCCATTGCTTATGTAGCGCTTCGTCGTTCATGACGATATCGACCACACGACCACCATGTGATGGTGGGCTTGAGTAGATGCGACGTACCGTAGAGTTCAGCTGACCAAAGACGCGCTCAGTTTCGTCTACTGTTGGACAAACGACAGATAGGCCACCGACACGCTCACCATATAGTGATAAGTTTTTAGAGAATGAGTTACTGACAAACAGTGGCAGACCCATATCGACGGCTTTACGAATCGCGTAAGCATCGCTGTCCATATCTTCGCCAAAGCCTTGGTAAGCGATGTCCATAAATGGAATCAGCTCACGCGCTTGAATGACATTTAGCACGGTATCCCACTGCGCACGAGTCAAGTCCATACCGGTTGGGTTATGGCAGCAAGGGTGCAATAAGATGACGTCATCTTTATTTAAAGTCTCAAAAAAAGCAATCATCTCATCAAATTTGATGCTGCTGGTCGCTTTGTCGTAGTACGGATATTTACCGACTTCGACGTCAGAGCCTTCAAAGATAGCAATGTGGTTGCCCCACGTTGGGTCGCTGACGTAGCACTTAGACTGCGGGAACCATTCATGGATAAATTCTGCGCCCACTTTTAACGCACCAGAACCGCCGATAGTGGCGATGGTCGCAACCAAACCGTCTTGTAAGATTTGCGCGTCTTTACCAAACAGCAATTCCTGACAACCTTTACGGTGCCCGGGTAAGCCGGCCATTGGCAAATAAGGACGAGGAGAGATGGGGTCGGCAATACGCTGCTCAGCCGTTTTGACACACTCAAGGACGGGCAATTTGCCATCCTCATCATAATAAACGCCCACGCCTAAATTGACTTTATCTGGGTTGGTGTCGGCGGCAAACTTGTCCATCAATCCTAAGATTGGGTCACCGGCATAATAATCGATACGTTCAAACATTTTTTTTCCTTACAAGGGAGATGAGTTAAGGCGTTAAAAAGCATAAACCAGTTTGGCGATTAACTCAATGTTAGATTCAGTGATACTGATTAATTAACGCATTTTTTTGTTTATTGGCAAGTTTTTTGCTGAATTTAAGCCTTTGCCAAACTTAAGTAATGATTTGATTAAGGGAGCTCAAACACTCTGTAAATCATCAAAGTGACTGGCAAAGTAAGCCTGCAAAAATTGCTTAAAGGCAATGCTGGCGGGTGATAATGCCCGTGACGAGCGTTGGTAAATAAAAAAGCGGCGCATTTTGACCGGTTGTGCCAAGGGGCGCATCTGCAAGCCATTGGCGCTTACCCAATCTATCACCTCCGGCATATAAGGCAAGCACAAGGTAATGCCAAAACCTTGGCGCGTCATCTCAAGGGCGGTGGACATAAAGTTAACTTTATAGCGCGCTTTTTGGATATGGCTGGCAATACTTTCATCAAGCTCGGCGGTCACCTGCTCAATAAATGGCCCTTGCAAGGTAATAAGTGGAATGTCTACCAAGTCCTGCCAGACGACCTCTGATTTTTGTGCCAGCGCATGGCTATCAGGCATTACCACACAAAACGGCAGCTGATATAACAAATCGGCGCTGATGTCATCTTCAGACTCCATAAAACCAAGCTCAGTCCCGACGCCCAAATCTACCTCGATGTTTTGAATGTGTTCTAAAACATTTTCAGCTGAACAATCAAGCAAAGACACGCTAATATCTGGATATTCTTTAGCAAACTGGGCAATCACCGCTGGCATGGAGGAGGCGGCAAATTGCGACACCGCAAGTCTGACCTGACCTTGTGCCAAACTTGTCAAACTACTGGCTTCATTTTCAAACAGCTGCATCTCATTTAAGATACGCCGCGCTTGTGGCAATAAATGATGCCCGACAACGGACAAAGAAAGCTGGCGTGTGGTGCGATCAAACAAAACGATACCGAGGCTAGATTCTAGCTCTTTAATCAAACCACTGACGGCAGATTGGGTTAAATGCATCTGGTCACTGGCACGGGTAAAACTGCCATTGTCGGCAACGCTGATAAAAGCGGTCAATTGGCGAATACTGATATTCATAAGCAAACCTGATAAATAAATCAAAAAATACGATTAGTCTTATAAATCAAGCTAATCTAATATAAATGCATCGTCAATAAGAATTATTGATTGAAGTTATTTTTTAGCATTATATTTTTACTGTTTTTTATACCACCAATTGAAATTAAGGATGATTACAATGGCCGATTTATTTGAAAACCCAATGGGATTGCAAGGGTTTGACTTTGTTGAATTCGCCTCACCTCAACCACAAGCTGTTGCAGAGTTATTTGAGCAGCTGGGTTTTACCCATGTGGCCAATCACCGCTCAAAAGACGTGGCGTTATACCGTCAAGGTGATATCAACCTTATCATCAATCGTGAGCCAAAAAGCCAAGCCAGTTATTTCGTTGAAGAACATGGTGCTGGGGCTTGTAGCATGGGTTTTCGCGTCAAGGATTCCAAAAAAGCTTATGAGCTGGCGATTGAAAAAGGCGCGCAGCCAGTAGATGTGCCAACAGGAGTGATGGAATTAAGACTGCCTGCTATCAAAGGCATTGGCGGCTCCCTCATCTATTTGATTGACCGTTTTAAAGACGGCGAGTCTATCTATGATGTCGATTTTGAATTCTTACCAGACGTTGACAGACGCCCTGTAGGTTATGGCTTTAAAGTCATCGACCATTTAACTCATAACGTTTACCGCGGCCGTATGGCGTATTGGGCAAACTTCTATGAGCGCATCTTTAACTTCCGTGAAATCCGTTATTTTGATATCAAAGGCGAGTACACCGGCCTGACCAGTAAAGCGATGACCGCCCCTGATGGCAAAATCCGTATCCCGTTAAATGAAGAGTCTAAGCAAGGCGGCGGCCAAATCGAAGAATATTTGATGCACTTTAATGGTGAAGGTATTCAGCATATTGCCTTAGCCAGTGATGATTTATTTGCCAGTATCGATAAGCTAAAAGCTGCCGGCATTCCATTGATGACCGCACCAAACGCGGCCTACTATGACATGCTAAGCGAGCGTTTACCAAACCATGGTGAAAATGTCTCTGAGCTGCAAATGCGCGGTATCTTGTTAGATGGCACCACTGAGGGTGGCAAACCACGTCTACTGCTACAGATTTTCTCTGAAACTATCTTGGGTAGCCCAGTATTCTTTGAATTTATCCAACGTAAAGGCGATTACGAAGAAGGCTTTGGTGAAGGTAACTTTAAAGCCCTGTTTGAATCAATCGAGCGTGACCAAGTCCGTCGCGGCGCGATTGGTCAGTCAGAGACCGAAACGCCGTAATTTAGTTCAACACCGTAACTTAGTTTAAAGTTTATCTGTTAGCGCTGATATACAAGTGCTTATGTATCCATACTTATATATCAGTGCTCAGAATAAGATCAGTGCTCAGAACAAGAAAATGGACAAGACGAAAGGATAACGTCTTGTCTTCATTAACCCTCATTATTACGACAGTCACTTTAAAGTATCGGTTCAGTTTAACTAAGATTAATTGAGTTTAACTGAGGTGGTTTTAAGACAAGTTAATGATGCAAGGTTAATGTAACCCACGGTAATAAAAGGAACACAGGCATGGAACGCCTACAAACTAACAATACTATTCAAAAATCCCTCAGTGCCAAGAGTGTGTCTTCTAATGCTCTCGGCGCTGATGCTTCTAGCCATAGCGATTTAACAGCTGAGAATCAACCTTACCTCTCGCATCAGCCAGACAGTCAGGGGCATATCCACTATAGTGACGATGAAAATGCCATGTGGCAGGCGCTGCTTACACGTCAAGCTAAGCAAATACCCAATCGAGCTTGCTCAGCCTATCTAGAAGGCTTAGAAAAGCTAAATCTGCCATCGACGCATATCCCGCAATTAAATGACATTGACCAAATCCTGCAAGCCACCACCGGCTGGCAAACCGCTGCCGTTCCTGCGCTTATCAGCTTTGGTAAGTTTTTTAAACTTTTAGCAAATAAACGCTTTCCCGTAGCGACCTTTATCCGCCGCTTTGAAGACATGGATTATATCGAAGAGCCAGATGTCTTTCATGAAATCGTTGGCCATTGTCCGCTGCTGACCCATCCTGCTTTTGCCGCTTTTAATGAGACCTATGGCAAGCTGGGTCTTGATGCCAGTAAAGAAGAAAGGTGGTTTTTGGCACGGCTTTATTGGTTTACCATCGAGTTTGGCTTGGTAGGTAGTCACCCTGACAATCGCCGTATCTATGGCGGCGGTATCTTGAGCTCCCCTTCTGAAACGATTTATGCGCTTAATGGTAGCGATACATTGCAACAATCCAACCATCACCATCAGCAGCAACCTCAAAATCAGCCAGAACACCGCGCATTTGATTTGCTTGATGTTCTGCGTACGCCTTATCGCATTGACCATATTCAGCCGATTTATTATGTCATTGATGATTTAGATGCGCTGTTCGATATCGTCGATAGCGACATCATGGGCAAGGTCAAACAAGCAATGGCACTTGGCTTGTTTGAACCAACTTATGCACCAAAAAACGCTTAATACATTAAAAAATTTAGCATCGTTAAAATAACGATGTGGTAAAAGTGATGCTGTAAAAACAGTATTAACACGGACGTAACTGTATTAATCCTAACGGTATTAAAAAAATAATAGTTAACTTAAAAGGATATTATCATGACGACATTATCACAAGCCAGCTGTGAAGCCTGCCGTATCGGTGCTCCAACCGTCGACGACACAGAAGCACGCGAGCTATTACAACAAATTCCTGATTGGTCGCTCATCGAAGTCGACGGCATTAAGCAATTACAGCGTCAGTATAAATTCAAAAATTTTGTCACAGCGATGGCATTTGCCAATGAGCTTGCCGACATTGCGGAAGCAGAAGGGCATCATCCGGGTATTTTGGTAGAGTGGGGCAAGGTCACCGTCACTTGGTGGTCACATAGCATTAAAGGTCTGCATCGCAACGATTTTATCATGGCAGCCAAGACCGATAGCCTACTGGGTAAGTCATGAGACTGGCAATAATCATTGCAACTCATTAAACTTGTCCCACCCAAAACCAACCCTAACGCCAGAGTATATATGATGGCACCATAAGGATGTGTTATGCCTCCACAAGTACTTACCGAGCTATCTCCCAAGGTAGCTTTTATTATTGCCAGCGTTGTCATCGCGATTATGGGTGTGACCATGATCGGCTTTGGCTGGGTACCGCATCTGTCATTGATGCTTGCAATCGTTGTTTTATTAGGCCTTGGTATGTATAAAGGTCTAAGCTTTGAAAAGATGCAGGGGCAGATGTCATCGGGCGTTGTCAGTGGTATTGGTGCTATTTATTTACTATTTTTTATTGGTTTGCTGGTCGCCGCGCTGATGATGTCAGGTGCTATTCCTACCATTATGTATTATGGTTTTGATCTCATCTCACCGCAGTATTATTATATTTCGGCCTTTGTATTGACCTCAATTATTGGTGTCGCTCTAGGCAGTAGTTTGACCACAGCCGCGACACTTGGTGTGGCCTTTATTGGTATGAGTAATGCCTTTGATGCCAACGTCGCTATTGCTGCTGGTGCAGTGGTTTCAGGCGCTTTTTTTGCCGATAAAATGTCGCCGTTGTCAGATACTTGTACGCTTGCCTCTTCTGTCGTCGGCATTGATTTGTTTGAGCATATCCGTAATATGATGTATACCACGGTACCGGCGTGGCTCATTACAGCTGGGCTATTTTGGTATTTCTCTGGCCGGACGGGTACGGGTAATTTAGGTCAAGTGACCTTACTGCAATCACAATTGGTCGATAGCGGCTTAGTCCATGGTTATGCCGTATTACCATTTGTCGTGCTAGTGGTATTAGCACTATGCCGAGTCAATGCCATTTATACCATCATTTGTACAATCGCGACCGCTTTAGTGCTTACTTATCTGCACAGCACGCCAAGTATTGGGCAGCTCGGCGGTTATCTATTTGCTGGTTATACGCCCGCCGAAAATTTAGAGCTGGGTGAAGTGGCAGGTATGATCTCACGTGGCGGTATGCAAAGTATGTTCTTTACTCAGACTATCGTGATATTGGCGTTAAGTTTGGGCGGTTTATTACGTGCTTTGGGTATCTTGCCAGCGTTATTGTTAGGTATTCGTAATATGCTGACAAGCTCAGGACGTGCTATTTTTGCCGCGGCAATGGCAGCTTTAAGTATCAACGTGCTGATCGGTGAGCAATATTTGAGTATCTTATTATCAGGAACTGCGTTTCGTCCGACCTTTGAGCGTTTGAATTTACACCCCAAAAACCTATCGCGTACTATCGAAGACGCGGGCACGGTTATCAATCCATTAGTACCGTGGAGCGTGTGCGGTGTTTTTATCAGTCAAGCGTTAGGTGTTCCGGTACTTGAATATTTGCCTTATGCCTTTTTCTGTTATTTATCGCTGCTGCTTACGATACTGTTTGGATTCACAGGTATCACCATCAGTTGTAAAGATGGCTCTAGCATTCGTAAGCAACCAAAAGTACAAATGGCAAATTAGCGAACATTCATTTTTAAAATAAACTGAGATAGTATTGGTTGCATAAAAACCACTCTAAGTAACTTAGAGTGGTTTTTATGGTTAATTTGAACGCCTAAACCATATATCTAAAAGTGGCTGAATAAGAGATAATAGAGAACATAGATTTTCGCTTACCTCAATAAAAAGGCAGTCCTGCATGACCCATAATAATCCATATAACCTGATACCCTTGCAACCTACGGGCAGAAATGAGACCAATACCGCCAATACCTATTCACCTGAAGATATGATTGCCATTTACGAGCAGCAGTTTCTGACCGAAGTGCCAGAAGGCAAGCTCACAGAGTTCTTACCTTTTTTAAAAGCGTTTTATGATATCGACGACCATACCTTAGATGTCAGTGCGGTGATTTTTGATGCGATTGCGGACGCTTGTATTATTTATAATCACAAAGTCAAAGTTGGGCGTTACGAAATATTAGAAGGCTTGGTAAAAGAAGAGATTGCAGAAGATATAAGTGATGCAGAAGGCGCTGAAGAGGAACAAGTACAAGCCTATACCCTAGAGTGTAAGCGTACTTTTTTTATTAATGATATAGAAATGCCTTATCATTTTAATTTGTTTATCCATGGCGATAGTTATTCAACCTTGACCAAAAGAGATAGCTTGCTAGAAAAAATGTACTGGTTTGTCAGTGACAGTTTTGATGAGCAGTTATTAGATAGCTCTGATGCTACAGAGAGCTTGGAATCTATTAATGAGCAATTGGCAAGCTTGGGTATTCGAGGAATGGATCTGACCACCATCCATGAGCTAGTGGACTATATAGAAGATAGCCTCATAGATGACGCCATGGCAGAGGCGGTTAATAAGTTGTTGGATGAAGCCGAGTAGCATTGAATATATCGTTTACTGTTAAAAAAACCACGCTAAGCTAATTAGCGTGGTTTTTTTGATAGGACAGCCAATTTTAAATAACAGGCAATAAAAAACCCTCGTAATCTATCGATTTTGAGGGTTTCGTATATGGTACCGGTGGTCGGACTTGAACCGACACGCTTTTAAAGGCAACGGATTTTGAATCCGTCATGTCTACCAATTCCATCACACCGGCGTGTTAGGTGATAAAGTTTATATTGCAAAACATTATCGAATTGGGCTACAGGGTTAACTCTGTATAGGCTGCGTATTATAGCAGGCTATTTTTAGCCGTCAAGAATTATTTATACTATTTACGATAAAATTTATTTTTAACCAACGAAGGCGCGTTCAACCGCATAATCCGCTTGCACACCCATACGTGGAGAAACAGTAAGACCAAAGTCGTCTAAAATCGCTGATACTTCAGCGTTAAACGGCATACTACCGCAAATCATAACGCGGTCATCCTCTTTATTCATCGGAGGCAGACCGATATCTTCAAAGAACTTGCCTGATTTCATGAGGTCAGTGATACGACCGGTATTTCTAAACTCTTCGCGGGTGACGGTAGGGTAATAAATGAACTTTTTACGGAAATCTTCACCAAAGATCTCATCATTTGGCAGCTCTTCTTCGAACATCTCGCGATAAGCTAAGTCTTTGACCTGACGCACACCGTGTACCAAAATGATTTTTTCAAAACGCTCATAAACTTCAGGGTCACGCGCTAAGGCTAAAAATGGCGCCAGCCCTGTACCTGTTGACAGCATATATAAATGCTTACCCGGTAATAAATCGTCCAGTACCAAAGTACCTGTCGGCTTTTTACTGACCAATAGCTCATCGCCAACTTTGATATGCTGCAGACGTGAGGTTAATGGACCGTCTTGTACTTTAATAGAGAAAAATTCCAAATGCTCTTCGTAGTTAGGGCTGGCAATCGAGTAAGCGCGCAGTAGCGGTCTACCATCGACAACGATACCAATCATCGCAAACTCGCCATTACGAAAGCGCAAACCGTCGTCGCGAGTGGTTTTGATGCTAAATAATGCATCGTTCCAGTGATGAACCTCTGTGACCGTTTCGGTGCGGAGTTTTGACATAAAGCCCTCGTTAGTAAGTGGTAATGTGTAGTCGCCAATTAAAATATTTTTGGGATAAAAATATTAATGGATTTAACGTTATACAAAGTATTAATAAAATAAAGCGTTTATTCCGTCAGACCAGCAAATGCAAGCTGCAAAAAACCGTTATTTTAACATTATTGTCAGATTTTATAAGACGTCAGGTTTTACTAAATGACAGCCCTGCCTATAACCGTAAATGCTGACGCCGTACTTTATGAATGCAGGTCTATGAATACAGGTTTGTGAATCCTGCTATATGAATGCAAGCCATTCTCAATAAATTTCTCGCTCATCATAACAAACTTTAAAGTAAAAATCCGTCTGGCTGCCTGTCTGTAGCATGATAAAATGGAATATCGTTAGCGAATAATTTTCTATGATTGGCGCGTGCCATTTATTATCAGCCATTTATTTTTTGGGATTGGATTTATGACTTGTCAGACTACGGCACCTTTAAGCCATCATATCTCACCTATTATTGGCTACCACCGTGCGCCGCTGTCGCAAAAGTTTGGTGCACCAAGGCAGCCAAATCTGGTGGCACTCACCAGCGTGATTGAAATGCTCGCGCCATATGATACGCCAGCAGCATTTATCGGGCTGGAGGATTTTAGCCATATATGGGTAAGTTGGCAGTTTCATCATAACTATTTATATAAAGACAAGTTGCATAAAGACAAGCAGGCAAGCTCAAACGATGATAATCAAAAAGAGAAAGTGGAGAGCGCTTTTCGCCCGCAAGTTCGCCCGCCGCGCTTGGGTGGCAATCAAAAAATAGGCGTATTTGCCAGCCGCAGTATGTATCGACCTTCCGCGCTCGGGTTATCTGTGGTCGAGCTTGAACGCATTGAGATTGTAGAAGGTCGGGTGTTACTTATTATTAGCGGTGCTGATATGATAGATGGCACGCCCATCATCGATATCAAGCCTTATGTGGCTTATAGTGATGCATTGCCTGATGCCCAAAGCGGTTTTGCGCCCTCTGCGCCCCACTTATTGGATGTGACGATTACTGAGTTTGCCTATGAGCAATTTGAGCAAATTATCGCCAATCAAAGTGCGGATAATATAGTAGAAGCAAACGCTCAAAGTAAGCAATCATCAGTCAAAGCAGTCATTGATAAAACTCAAAAACAGTTATTAAGGTCTGATCTTGATACTATCAAAGCGTTGATAGCACAAGACCCACGCCCTGCTTATCGGCGTAAAGAGATAAATACGTCATTTGTCATGCGTTATAAATCTGTCGATATCAGCTTTCAATTGCTGGAATCGGGTGAATTACAGATAACGAATATTGTCGCAGTATAATTAAAGTAAATATCAGAGTTATAGTAAACATCACCACCGACCAAATGACCTAAACCATAGAAAAATGCAACTATAGAAGAATAAAACTATGCCTGCTCAAAAATATTCGATAGTGATTGATTTACGTTGGTGCCTAGATGAATTGTTGGCAGATAGGGTGATTGATCAGCGCGGCTATAATCTCGTCATTACCAGTCGCCGTAATAAGGCGCAGCATCCGCTCTTAACGATTAGTGAGTTTGGGCTGCCAAATGGTCACGCGCTTGATAGTAATTCTGAGAATAAATTAACGCTGGCATGGCTTAATCAATGGCTGGCTGCCAAAGCAGATATGCCGCTAGTGCGTATTGACCCGTTAAAGGTCGATGTACCGGCGGTAACGCAGCTGATGTCGTTTGAGTATGCGCGCTCGCAGCATATTTTACCGATTGAAGTGACGCTTGATGAAGTGGTTATCGGTACTGATCAACCATTTTATACCGATTGGCATAGCAATATTGAAAAGCTTATTAAGTCAAAAAGCTATCGTACAGTCTTTATCAATCCTGAACAAATCAATCGCTATCGGCAAGAGTTTTATCAAGTCACGCAAGCGATTGCAGGCGCGAACTCCCTACATAAGCGTGCAGCGGCGGACGTCACCAATGTCGAAGCTTTATTGCAGCTGGGCGATAACACCAATCCAGATGCCAATGACCAACATATTGTCAAAGTGGTCGATTGGCTATTGCAATATGCTTTTGAGCAGCGTGCCAGTGATATTCATCTAGAACCACGCCGCGAAACAGGCAAGGTGCGCTTTCGTATTGATGGGGTGCTACATAGCGTGTACGAGATGCCACTCGCCATTATAGTGGCGGTGACCGCACGTATTAAAATTTTGGGAAGGCTCAATGTCGCAGAAAAACGTAAGCCACAGGATGGACGCTTAAAAACCCGTACGCCCAAAGGCTTAGAGACCGAACTGCGTCTCTCTACCATGCCGACTGCTTTTGGTGAAAAGCTTGTCATGCGGGTATTTGACCCAGAAGTGCTGGTGCGCTCATTTGCCCAGCTTAGTCTGTCGGGTAAGCAGCTTGAGACGTGGCATGAGCTGACCGCGCATCCAAATGGCATTATATTGGTTACCGGTCCGACCGGTTCAGGTAAAACCACGACTTTATATAGTACGCTCAAGCAACTTGCCACAGAACAAGTCAATGTCTGTACGATTGAGGATCCGATTGAGATGATTGAGCCCGCCTTTAATCAAATGCAAGTCAATCCAGGGGTTGATTTACATTTCGCCGATGGTATTCGCTCTTTGATGCGTCAAGACCCAGACATTATTATGGTTGGTGAGATTCGTGATGCTGAGACCGCCAATATGGCAGTCCAAGCGTCTTTGACGGGACATTTGGTACTCTCAACGTTACATACCAACGATGCCCCAAGCTCTATTACCCGTCTGCACGATTTGGGTATTCAGCCATTTTTAACCTCAGCGACTATATTGGGCGTGATGGCACAGCGTCTATTACGGACATTATGTCCGCATTGTAAGCAAGCCGTTGATGTCACCGCAGATAGTGAGATTGCTATTCAATGGCAAGAACTGGTACAGCCTTGGCGCGCCCCAGTGCCAGCACAGATTTATCAGGCGAAAGGCTGCGAGCACTGTCGCCATACCGGCTATCAGGGCCGCGTTGGTCTGTATGAGATCATGCCGTTATCAAATGAGTTAAAAAAACTGGTCGCCGCTGATGCCAATTTGGACGTACTTAAACAACAAGCTTACCGTGAAGGCGTACAGCCGCTGCGCTTATCTGGGGCAAAGCGTATCAGTGAAGGAGTGACGACCATAGAAGAAGTGATGCGCGTGGTGCCGTTACATTGACAATTGCATTGATAACTGCCTTTTAAATGTAAGCGCTTTAAAAAATGTATTCTTTAAAAAATATACGCTGATGAGAAAAGGGTTTAGAAGCACGTGTATAGGCGTTTGTTAAACACCCCTTGAAAACAGTGCTATTTAGAGCAATTAATACTATTACGATTACCAAATCCATATTATAAGATAATTCTACTTATTGATTTTTATTAACGAGATTGTTTATGTTTACTGATAGCCACTGCCATCTAAACCGTTTAGATTTAACCAAGTATAATGGTCAATTGTCCGGCGCAATTGCCGCGATGAAAGAAGCCAATGTCACCCGTGCGATGGCCATTATGTGTGATTTCGCTGAATATGATGAGATTGCCAATATCGTCAACACTTATGGGGACGAAACGCTAAATCTTGGCATGAGCGTCGGTATTCATCCTTGTGAAGATATCAGCGTCTTACAATTAGCGACGGTTGAGCGCTTAATAGAAACCGCTGATGCGGACCATGTATGGGCGATAGGGGAAACGGGGCTGGATTATTACTGGTCGACAGAAAACAAAAAAGAGCAACAAGCCAGCCTTGCGCGTCATATTCATGCCAGCCAAAGCTTGAAGAAACCTCTAGTCGTGCATATGCGTGATGCTAAAGAAGATACGCTTGATATCTTAAAAGCGGAAGGCGCTGAACACGGTATCATTCATTGCTTTACTGAAGACTGGGAAACCGCAAAACGAGCATTAGACTTAGGGTTTTATATCTCATTCTCAGGCATTGTTAGCTTTAAAAGTGCACAAATGATTCAAGATGCTGCAAAAAATATGCCTAAAGATAAAATACTTATCGAAACCGACAGCCCGTATTTAGCACCGGTTCCTAAACGTGGTCGCCCTAATGAGCCGGCATACGTGCCATACGTGGCACGCTATCTTGCCGAGATGTACGGCTATAGTAGCGAGGAAGTAGGTGCAATGACTGCAAAAAACTTTGAGAATTTACTGGCACAGTACCACTAAAATGGTTATGCTATGACCACTCAGTCATTTATTAGCTAGTCTTCTGGTTCTGTTCTATAAGTATTCATAATACTAAACTTAACCTTATGATTATCAATGACTATTTAGCAAACATAAGCATATTTCCTTGGGTGATATTGGCGTAGCCGTTGTATGACTTATACATGCGCTGCCGATATACCGATGTAAATGATGGTCATATGCATGATATTGTCAGATTTTAGGAGAGATTATGAGTCGTCAGCACCAGTTCAAGGCACGAGAAGAGAATATCTTAGCGATGGCAGAGCAATTGCTACTTGAGTCAGGCGATGGTGATATCACTTTGGACAGTTTGGCCGACCAGCTTGATTTGGCTAAAGGCACCTTATATAAGCATTTCTCCAGTAAAGATGAGCTCTACCTGCGTATTATTATTCGTTATGAAGAGCAGTTATTTGAGATTAACCGTATTGATGACTGTCCGTCAGCAGGCGTCGCACGTATGATTTTTCAGCAACTGTTTAATCCACAAAAAGCCATGCTCCTTAACCAAATCGAAGAGCGTTTGGCGGCATCGGTGACGGGTTTGAATCGCTTATTCGGCGAGCTTTACGATATTCGTCGTCAGCGTATGAAGCGTTTGATTGATATTATCAGTGCGTATTTACAAGAGCAGCATAGTAGCTTAAGTACGCGCGATTATTTGTCCTCGATTTGGGCGATGGGTCAGGGCGGCGCAGGATTATTAAACTCAAGTTTTTATCAGCGCTACTTAGGTCGCCGTGATACTTTGCGTTATGCCTTTGTGCAGCAAATGCTTGAGTTGCCAAGCCATTATCCAGCCGCCGATGACGAAGTGATGGATGAGGATATGCAAGAATTGGTGGAGCAAATCGATACTGAGTCAGAAGAACACCGTAATACCAATTACTAGATTCCTATTATATTTTTAATGTATTGAGTTATTTTTTATAAAATTCGTGTTGTTATATTCTGTATGGCAGCACGTTAAATTTATCTTCTAACATGTGTACAGATTTATTTTTTTAATCGGGCATATCTATCGTTTTATCTCCATCATACTCATACCACCCAATTCAGTGTCATTTCTAATAAAATGACGCCATTCTAGATGACTTCTGTATGTCAAAACCGACTTCCTCAATTTCTTCAATAGCCGCTCCTGACGCGCACAGCCGCATCGGGCAAGCGGGCTTTACCCTTGTCGAAATAGTAGTGGTGGTCGTCATTCTATCCATATTTGCTGGCATGATGAGCTTATCGGTCGGTAGTAGTGAATCGCGCAAAAACCGTGCTTTTTATGAGCATTTAACGGATTCATTGAGCTATGTACGATTGTTGTCCGCTGAGCGTATGCAGCCCATGGGTTTGAGCTTACAAGCTGATAAACAAGGTCAAGTCACGCCCGTCATTGTCACTCTATCTAATCCTTATGTTGCTTATCAAACTCAGGTTTCCATAGCTTCTAGTGGAGACAGTACGCCTAAGAACGCCATGGAGCTGTCAGCGGATTTGACGAGTATGTCAGGTGCTGCTGCAGATAAAGCACCCACACCAAGCTGGGAGCTTGAGCCAGAAATTAGCTTACCTGCACTGCCTACGGGTGTGAGCTTAAGCGTGCAAAGCTTGGATGCAGGTAACCGGTCAAACACAGGACCAACGCAAGCGCTGCAGCCGTGGTTTACCGACCAAAACGTACCGCAAGTACTATGGTTTGGCACAGGTCAGGCCACGCCGGTAACGATTGAGGTACGCCATAATTCGCGTTTGGTGGGTGAGGTAATTACGATTATGCCTGATGGCAGTATGTCGATAGGGCAAGGGCGCTAACTTATGATAGATAATGATAAGGCCGAACATACCTATACAAACCTAAAGCCCGCTCTATCAAAGCATGAGCGCGGCTTTACCCTAATTGAGGTCATGGTTGCCTTAGCGATTTTGGCGGTCGTTGCCGTTGCCGCGAGCCGAGCTAGTAGTGCGTATTTAAGCTCAGTCGATGTATTGCGCACTCGTACGCTAGCGCAGTTTGTTGCACAAAACGCAGCAGCAGATTTGCGTATTCAAGATACATGGCTGACGGCCAACAAAACCCAAACTATCAATGCCCAAGGTCGCGATTGGCAAGTGACAATGACTGCCACAGATGCCATCACACCTGCATTAAAGCAGGTAAATATTACTGTTGCACCTATTATAGACGGACAGACACGCAGCGCAGTAACGGATATCAACGTGATGCTAAGTAACGCTGAGCAAGAGGCCGGCAGTTTGGATTTGAGCCGAATAAACCCTAATGGAGGCAATCCATGAAATCAAATCATGGATTCACTTTGCTAGAGTTGATGGTTGCGATGGCGATATTTTCCATGTTAGCAGTTGCAGGCTGGCAAGTATTTGATGGTGTTAACCGTGCGCGTGAACGGGCGCAATTTCATGCGGATAATTTAGCGGTTTTGCAATATGCCTATCTGCAGTTACAGCAAGATATGAACCAAATGATTCCTTATCAGGCAGTGGATACGCAGGACGCTAATTCTTTAATTAATAATGCCTCAACCAATAACGCTACAACCAATAATGCCGCAAATAATAATGGTAGTAATAACAACGCCAGCAATAGCAATCAAGGAAACGCACCAGCGCCTGAACCTTTTATGACTCTAGACGGCGCACGTATCAGCTTTGTGCGTTTTGCCGACCCCGACCCACGTTATCAAAGCAGCGCGAGTGTGCAGCATATCGAATACATTTTTGCTGATGAGCGCTTAATTCGTCGTCAATATGCCAGTCTTGCCGGTGGCAGTGACAGCATTAGTCTAGATAGTGTATTGCTTAAAGGCGTCACGGCTGGGCGCTGGCAAGCTTACTTACCTGAATTAAGTGCCAAATTTCCCAATAAAGACAGCAGCAACATCAATAACAATACTTTAGCAGCGCCGACGGCAAATTCAGCCAATGCGCCCTCTGAAATTATGCTACTGCCAAAAGGGATTGTGCTCAACTTTACTTATCAGGATATGCCCATTACTTGGCAATGGGCACTTACTCCGCAACCAATCCCAAATATAAGTACAAATACCAGCAATAAAAATATTCCTAACAATCCTAATGGCAATGGTAACGATAGTAATAACAATAATAACGGCAACAGTAATGACAGCACCAATAACGATAATGCAGCCAATGGCAATGTAGCAGATAATAACTCAGGCAACGCTACTGAAAATGCCCCATTTAGTCAATGATAGAGACTGTTTATGCCAACTAAGCCACAAATGAGGCCAGTGATGCCTATAACCTCTATGAAAGCCAACTCTCAACGTGGGGTTGCGCTGCTGACTATTTTGCTATTGGTGGTCAGTATTACTGTGGTTGCAGGGGCGATGCTGGCCAGTCAGAAGATTGCCATTAGGCGTAGCGGCTTATTGTTTGACCAAAACCAGCTCTTACAAGATATCAATGCAGGTCAGCAATTGGCCGTTACCTTGATTCGTGCTGATGCTAAATTAAATGATACCGATAGCGCGCAGGATATTTGGGCGCAGCCAATACCGCCTTACACGCTAGGCGGACATAGCATCGGCATCGAATTACGCGATGAGGGCAGTCGTTTTAATATTAATAATTTATATCATAATGGCGCCGTTGATACTGCCGCCTTGGCCGTCTTTCAAAGGTTACTCACGCAGCTAAATTTAGAGTCTGATATCGCCATTGCCGTCCTTGATTATCAAGATGCCGACAGCGAGGTCTATCAAGATGGCGGTGATGAAAGTGTGGTTTATGCTCAGCAGGCTAATAGCGGCGTGGACAACATTTTACCCAATCAAGCGTTGCTTAGTATCGATCAATTAGCAGAAGTGAAGGGTATCAATGCGCAAGTATTAGCGGCACTGCGTCCCTATATCACAGCAGTGCCGTATTATTTACCCATTAATATCAATACCGCCAGTCCCGTTTTGCTGGCCGCTTTGTTAGAGGGTGCGAGCAGTCAGCAAATGCAGAGTATCGTTGAGCTGCGAGCAAAGCAAGCATTTGGCTCTATTGATGATATCTGGCAGTTGCCAATATTAAGTAGTGTAAAAGCAGAGCAGCGCAAAGCGTTAACACCATTATTAGCGGTTGATAGCCAAGCTTTTATGGCGCTTGTTACCGCTAGTGATAATGCGGATGGTGGTCAGGCCAGACAACGCTTTGCGACCATTGTTATTAGCAAAGCGGCGGCTGATGGTGAAATAGCAAATAGCAGCGATAATAATAGTAATAAAAACAGCAATGATGCTAATAACGCTGATAGTAATGCGAAAAACGCTCAAAATGCTGACAATAAAAAGCCCAAAGAGGTACGCGTGGTGACGCAGCGACTTTGGGCTTTTAGGCCAATTTTCTAATGGTTATAGATAATTAGTAATAAATAGCATGCAAAAATTAAGTCTAATTAATCATTTAAACGGGTTTCTTCGGTAGATTTCCAATTGTAAGCACCATAAAACAGCATTTGTGCTTGGCGCGTGCAATTATGCAGCATCAGTTGTTTTTTCTTTTCTATCTCTGCCAAGTCGACTTCATCATCATGGTCTTCGGTATAGGTCAGCTCTAGCCAATCAATAATCCAAGAAAAGAACATATTGACCCCAGCCTCAGCCAATAATCTACGGTCATAAGTATTGATATGGGCAAAAGCAGGTTGTAGGGCTAAATCGTCTGCTAGACTCTGCCCGTGGTTTTTAATCAGCTCATTGATGGCTTTGCGTACCGCTTCTGAGCCGCCATAGCGTTCACTGACTAAAAATTGCCAATAGCACGGCTGCTCGCTGACCATATATAAAAACATCTGGATACTTTTAGCGATTTGACGCTCAAAGCTACGTTTGCGACCAATTTGCAGGTTGTCACTTAAAGTTGCTAGCGTACCGCCCAACTCTTCGATAACCAAGGCACGACCGAGCGATTCCATGTCATCAAAATGGCGATAAAAGGCGGTCGGCACCACGCCAACCTCGCGCGTGACTTGCCTCAGACTGATTGAGCTAAAAGATTGCCCCGTCATACATAAATCGAGCACCGCATTAAAAAAAGCGTGCCGAGTTTGAAGTTTCTTTTGTTCGCGACTACTCATAATATTTCAAAATTACCTGATAGATGTCTATCATACTCATTTCATTGCGAAAATACGAATGAATTAGACGATTATCGTTGATTGTCCAGTTTTTAGAATTGGTTTTATACTAAGTTTTAAGCTTGGTTTTAAATTAATTCTAGACTTCTTTTTAAACTTGCGGTTTAAACAATGGTGCCCCAATGTCCTTGTAGCTCTTGCGCCAATCGATACGCTTCATGGTCATTCATACCGGTTATAAAGTCTAAGACATTGAGCATATTATCATAGGTGTCATCGGATAAAACGCGACGATGCTCATCGAGATGCGGCTGCAGCAATTTTAGCAGACGCTGCTGCTCAAAGGACATTTGGGTTATAGAAGCGCTGGTCTCGTTTGTCCAAGCCAATGGCATAAAAGCATCGAGCAGGCGCTGCAGGCATTGATTGGCCATCAGCTCCATGCGTACTTTACTTGGGTGATTAAATATTTTTTCACGCGCCAGTTGCTTAGCTTGGATGATGCCGCTTTGCACAGTTGCATCACAATGGGCAAACAGGCTGCCTTGTAGCGTCCCTGCCAGCATAGCGTTACTATTGGCTACAAAAGCATCGGTGACGGCATTGACCAAACGCATCATTGCCCGTGCCCGCAGCGATGCCAAATGCTGCCTGACTGACACATGAGTGGGTAAATTAAGAGTATCAGGACGCTCGCCAATCAGCTCATAAAAAATAGCCGCAACCTCCGCATAGCTTAGCATATTCAAATTGATGCCATCCTCCAAATCTATCAGCGCATAGCAGATATCGTCTGCCGCTTCCAATAAATAAGCCAGCGGATGACGAGCAAAGCCATCATGCTTCTCGGAGCGCGGCAGATGTAAACACGCTGCTAACTCTTCTAATTGAGCTGCCTCACTATAAAAGCAGCCAAATTTTTGCATGTTAGTGGTGGGACTGCCTTGATAAATGGAAGTGTCGTGATAAATAGAGCTGTCTTGATAAATAGGGTTGCTATGGGTTGCAAGCCAAGGATATTTCATAAACGCGCCTAAAGTAGCGCAAGTCAAGCGCATACCACCTAGATCAGGGTGGTGCTCATTGCGGGCAAGGATGCGAAATCCCTGCGCATTACCTTCATAAGCCAGCAAATCCAACTGCTCATTGGTACTTAGGTTGTGCAAGAATTTTTGACGGTTAGGATGCATAAACCAGTCACGAATGGCGTACTCTCCGGCATGACCAAACGGTGGATTGCCGATATCATGGGCAAGGCAAGCTGCTTGCACAATGACGCCGACATCAGCGGGCGCGACACCATTTGGTAAGCCACCATCTAATTTATCATGCAGCTTTTCTGCCGCCATAATGCCCAAGGAGCGCCCAATACAAGAAACTTCTAGAGAATGCGTTAAGCGCGTATGAATACCGAGTTGATTGGTTAGGGGATGAACTTGGGTTTTTTGGTTAAGCTGGCGAAAGGAGTGTGAAAACACCAGTCTGTCGTAATCTTTATGAAAGGAGGAGCGCGCGCTGTCCTCGGCAGGGGCTTTTTTATGACTCCCTAAACGCTGGGCATTAAATAATTTTGCCCAATGGTCACTGGAATTAAGCACTTGATTAACAGAAGCAGTCATAGGTTATAGTCCGTTATTTTTATCATTTTATTTTATCGTTGTTTTTAGAGAGGTTAATTATTTTAACGTTCTTCCCTTTATTATAATAAAAAAAGCCAGCTTTGAAGCTGGCTTTTGGTTGTTCTGTAATAAGACTGTGTAACACGCAATCCGCTTTATTAAACGTTAAACGTTAAAGCGGAAATGCATCACGTCGCCATCTTGTACGATATAGGTTTTGCCTTCTAAGCGTGATTTACCGGCAGCAGCTGCGCCTTTTTCACCGTTGTATTCGATAAAGTCATCATAAGCAATCACTTCAGCGCGGATAAAGCCACGTTCAAAATCAGTATGAATCACACCAGCGGCTTCAGGAGCCGTTGCACCAACAGCAACTGTCCAAGCGCGGACTTCTTTGACGCCCGCAGTGAAATAAGTCTGCATATCAAGCAACTCATACCCGCCACGAATGACTTGATCAAGGCCAGCCTCTTCCATGTCCATTTCAGCTAGGAAGTCTTTTTTGTCATCTTCATCAAGCTGAGCAATTTCAGATTCGATTTGGTTGCATAGCGTAATGACAATAGAATCTTCGCCAGTCGCGTAGTTACGCACTGCATCAAGATATGGATTATTCTCAAAACCATCCTCAGCAACGTTAGCGATATACATGGTTGGCTTTAGGGTAATCAGTCCATAGCTTCTGATCAGTTTTTGTTCGTCTTTGTCTAAATTGGCAGCGCGAGCCGCTTTACCTTCTGCTAATAAAGGCTCGATTTTTTTGAAAATATCGAGCATAGCAGAGGCGTCTTTATCACCGCCTTTGGCTTTTTTGCTTAAGTTGTGGATAGCGCGCTCAACGGCTTCTAAATCTGCCAATGCCAATTCGGTATTGATGGTTTCGATGTCATCGATAGGGCTGACGCGGCCGTCAACGTGGACGACGTTGTCATCATCAAAGCAGCGTACTACGTGAGCAATCGCATCGGTCTCGCGAATATTGGCTAAAAACTGGTTGCCCATACCTTCGCCTTTTGACGCGCCAGCGACCAAACCTGCTATATCAACAAATTCCATGGTCGTAGGCAATACGCGCTCAGGCTTGACGATATCAGCCAGTTTTTTCAGGCGTGGATCTGGTACTGGAACGATACCCGTGTTGGGATCTTTGGTACAAAATGGAAAGTTTTCAGCGGCGATACCCGCTTTGGTCAAGGCGTTAAATAGGGTGGATTTACCCACGTTTGGTAGACCGACAATGCCGCAATTAAAACCCATAACATGCTCTCAATATATTAATAAAATCAGTCAGTATAAGACTTCGTAAAATAGTAACTCAAAATTGGGCATATTGTAGCAAATTTCAGCCAAAATGGGTGAGGTTGTTGTGCTTGCTGTTTCAATTTTTATGGTCAATAACAATACTTAATAACGCCATTTAATATCAATGTTCGTTATCAACGACCCTCAGAGCTTTGCCTATTATGATAAGCTACTACCTATAAATGATGATGCATGCTGCTGCGCTGTCATCAATAGATAGCACGATAAACCATACCAAAGGCAATTGTTAATAATGACCACCATTTTTGCTACCCACCATTATAATTATCCGCAAAATTTCGTTGACATGAAACCCAAGCTTACGCGGCTTGAGCAGGCGATTAAAAAGCTCGAGGCCAACTTGATAAATGCGGATGCTGAAATATTAGAGCAACGGCTTGCCAGTCATTTAGGGTTGCAAGTGGATTATGCCAGTGAACTTAACCCCAATCAGTTATTGGCTGCTACCACAACTGAGGGCAAGGTGTTGGTTATCGCCGGTGCAGGTTCTGGGAAAACCAAAACCCTGACCTATAGAACCAGCTACCTGATAGAAAATGGTGTAGCGCCAAAAGAGATTCTGCTATTGACCTTTACCCGTAAAGCGGCCAATGAGATTAAAAGTCGCGCTAGAACTTTGCTGGCTAGCCGTCTAGATGATAATAGTCACATAAACGGTAAGGCGTTAAATGATATCACTAGCGGCACTTTTCACTCATTTTGCAATATGTTATTGCGCCAATATTCTGGGCTACTTGGTATCAATCCGCGCTTTACTATTTTAGATACCGGCGACAGTGAAGACGCCATCGACTTAATTAATAAAGAAAAAAAGTATCCGACCAAAATAACCAATCAGGCATTTCCGCGCAAAAAAACCTTGCAAAATATCTTCTCAACCTCTAGAAATCGGCGCATTCATATTCGTGACTTAATTGAAAGCAGTTATCCTGATATTGCCGTGCATATTCCTGTTATTGAGCAATTGGCCGTCGACTTTCATGAGTATAAGCGCGCCAACCATTTATACGATTTTGATGACATCATCAGTCAAGTGGTGCGCCATCTAAAGCACAATGACACCTTTCGTCAGCTACTACAAAAGCAATATCGTTATGTCATGGTCGATGAATATCAAGACACCAATATTCCGCAAAAAGAACTCATTGACCTCATCTGTGCGCCTACATCGGTGTCGCTGATGGTTGTTGGTGATGATAACCAAAGTATTTATGCCTTTCGCGGTGCCAATTATGAAAATATCTTATTATTTGGCGAAAGCTATCCCGAAGCAAAACTGATTAAGCTAGAGCAAAATTATCGCAGTACGCCAGCGGTGCTTGATTATATTAATGCTTTATCGGCTCAAATCACGTTAGGCTATCAAAAGCAATTGTACTCGGGGGCATCTATAGAAGGCACGAAACCAGTTTTTCGCCGTTTAAGCGATGAAACCAAAGAGGCGAGATATATCGCTGATAAAATTATCGAATTAAAACCGGATTACGATTATCAAGATTTTGCCGTCTTGTGCCGCACGTCTTTTCAATCCAACTACGTCCAGCTTGAATTTATGGAACGCAATATTCCCTTTATTGTCGTAGGCGGCATCCGCTTTATTGAAAGACGCCATATCAAGGACGTCTTGGCCTTTGTCAAAATACTTTATAACCCAAATGATACGATTGCATGGCACCGTATTTTAACCTTGTTTAAAGGGGTGGGGGCAGTAACGGCGACGCGCTTGACCCAAGCAATTAATGCCGATAGCAATGTTAATAATAATGTGAATAGTAACGTTAACAACAACACTTTCGAGCCGCTACTATTACCGTCATTTGCGAAGAAAAGCCCACAGCTTAAATCATTGCATACGACTTTGACCAAAGCCAGTCAGGCAGAGTCAGTCGAAATGGTGATTGAGCGGATTTTAGAGTTTTATATTCCTGTCCTAAAAACGATTGAAGAGAATTGGCGTGAACGTAGTGAAGATTTTCGTGTACTCAAAAACTTAGCGACAGAGTATGACAGCCTCGATAAATTCTTAGAAAATCTTGCCCTTGATCCGCCCAATGATTCAGTTGCTACCGCAGGCGAGCCTGAAAAAGGCGAAGATAGTCATGATAAAGTCACCATTTCTACCATTCATAGTGCCAAAGGGCTTGAATGGCCTGTTGTGTTTGTCAACTCCCTCGTCGATGGTATGACGCCGCACTATCACTCACTCAGTGATTTTGAAGAGTTAGAGGAGGAGCGTAAGCTGTTTTATGTTGCTTGTAGTCGTGCTAAGAGCAGATTATTTTTAACCGCGCCAGAGTACTTCTCAAGCTATTCAGGATACTTTGATAAGCCTTCAAGATTTATCGCTGAGCTACCTGCTGATAAGTTAACGGTCGAGACCAGTAAAAGGCTTTTAGAGACGCTAGCGAATGAAGATCCGATTTGGTGGTGATAGCTTGTGATAAATGTCGGATATGCATCGCCTTAACTTTTAAATCATCATTAATTCTAAAAGGCAGCTAACATTGCAACGTTTAGCTGTCTCATTTTTGAAATCGTTTATTGTTTTTAATCTACTTTAATCAGCACTATTTTTTCAATCATACTTCCATTATTCCTATCAAAAATACCTTCCATTGAAATCCATAACCAAAAGTATTTAATAGCAAAAAAATTTATATCATAAGGGTTTAATCTGGCGCTCAATGCGTTACTATTACTCCCTTATCTGTTATTTCTCATATTTAACATTCTGTATTAAGACCTTAAAAAAGGACAAGTTATGCGCTATGAAGTGATCGTTATCGGTGCAGGGATGGTCGGCACCTCAGTTGCTTGGCATCTACAAAAAAATAACGCTCAAGTATTGCTGTTGGACAAAAAGTTACCGGGCTCTGAGACTTCATACGGCAATGCGGGTTTGATTCAACGTGAGGCGATTCATACCCATCCGTTTCCGCGCCACCTGACTGAAATGATACGCGTATTGCCGAACCAAGGGACCGATATTCGCTATCGTATTCCGGCGATTTTGCGCTATCATCAGGCGCTATTGCAGTATTGGAAATATTCTACACCTGCTTCAGTCAAAAAAATAGAAGCGGAATGGCAGACGCTGATTGAGCATTGTACCAGCGAGCACCAAACCATGATTGAAGCCTCTGGTGCTGATGAATTGATTACCCGTGATGGCTGGTTGCAGCTGCATCGTTCTGAAGAGACGTTTAGAGAAGCCATTGCTGCTGCTATTGATGCGCGCAATCAGGGTGTTGAACATAACGTCTTGACGGTTGAAGAATTAAAAGCCATGGAGCCTAGCGCCAATTTTGACGCGTTCGTTGGCGCGATTCATTGGCTCAACTCTTGGCAGGTGTCAAACCCAAGCTCACTTGTAAAAGCCTATGCTAAAAACTTCCAAGAAATGCAAGGCACCATCAAAGAAAGCAGCGTCAAAGAAATTGTACAAGAAGAAAACGGCTGGAAAGTCATTACCGACAATGACACTTATTACAGTGATAAATTGGTCATTGCTGCTGGACCTTGGTCAAATGATTTAATCAAACCGCTTGGCTATGATTTGCCGTTGTTCCCGATGCGCGGCTATCATCAGCATTTTAAGGTCAATGAAAAAAATACCATTCATCATAGTATGTTTGATATGGATAAAGGCTTTGTGATGGGTCCAATGCAGCAAGGTATCCGCATTACTACTGGTGCTGAGATGACCACGATGAATGCGCCAAAGAACTTTGGCCAATTAAATACCGTGTTAAAACTTGCGCGCAAAATTCTACCGCTAGAAGATGCCGTTGAAAGTGAAGCATGGGCAGGCTCACGTCCTTGTATGCCTGATATGAAGCCAGTTATCGGTCCTGCGCCTAAGCACGATAAATTATGGTTTGCCTTTGGTCATAGCCATCAAGGCTTTACCTTAGGGCCGATGACCGGTCGTATCGTCGAAGAGATGATTCATGAAAAGCCGCTATTGGTCGATATTAAACCCTTTAGCGCCGATCGTTTTTCTCGCTAATTTCTTGCTAAGCGCTGTTTAATAAAACGTGAGCCATCTATATATTTAAACGCTCATGTATTTAAGACCATTAAAAAATTAAGGATAATAATCCATGCAAAAGCTGCATAGTAACCAACGTATGAGTAAAATCGTAGTGCATAACCAGACCGTTTATTTATGTGGTCAAGTAGGCAATAGCGATGATGATATCAAAGCGCAAACATTGACGTGTTTAGAGAAGATACAAGCACTGTTAGAGGAAGTGGGCAGCGATAAATCAAAGCTATTGTCAGTGACAGTCTGGATAAAAGATATGGCAGACTTTGCTGCAATGAATGAAGTGTGGGATAAATGGTTTGAAGGCGTGCAGCCACCCGCTCGTGCTTGCGGCGAGTCGGCGTTGGCACGTCCTGAACTATTGGTTGAGATGATTGCCATCGCTGCTGAGTAAACGTTGCCATTTCATTGGCTATATTAACTGCTTATTTTATTAGCTAAATACAGTATAAGGGTGTGATATCGATATCACGCCCTTTTCTATGAGCTATCAAACCGCGAAAGAGGACTCCATCGGACATTAGGGTGGAGGTGAATTTCGCCTCGTTGTTACTGTTTATTTACACATCCTGACCGTGAATTTGGTATGCTTATTAAGTATTATTACCCCACTCTCAACTTATTTTTCTAAGGTATTGGTTTACTTAGTTTTTAAAATTTCAGTTAAAACAATTAAAATTTTAAATTCTATAAAAATCAAAAGCCTACGATAAGTTGAGATTGGCGTTATTATTATATTAATAAACTCGCCAAGACTATTCCATGAAAATCAACAAAGCATATAAATTTAGGCTTGAGCCTAATGTAGAGCAACAGATTATTCTAAATAATCTTGTCGGCTCTGCACGCTTTGTTTGGAATCAAATGCTAGCGATCTCATTTGAGATGTTTGCCAAAAATGAATTTATTAATGCCACCAACTTGGTTAATAAAATCATGGATCTAAAGAACAATCCTGATTTTTCTTTTTTGAAATCTCAATCAAATGCGGTGTCCTTACAGCAAAAGATTCGTGACTTGGCATCGGCTTGGTCAAGGTTTTTCGACCCTAAAGTCCATGCCCGATACAAAGAAAATAAGAAGAAACCTAAAAAGCCCAAATCCTTTAAGTTGCTTGATGGCACTGAGCTTCAATTACGACCCCTGATGCCGCAGTGGAAACGTAAAATTGACCGCCGTGACTCCATGCGCTTGGTTCAGTTTGATAAATATTGCCGTGTTGAGGGTAATCGCGTCAAACTACCTAATGGCGTGGGCTTTGTGAAATTTAGAAAATCGCAAGACATCATCGGCACCATCAAAAACGTCACTATTAGCAAGAAATTAGGGCACTGGTACGTGTCTTTTGGGTGTGAGCGAGAACTGGATCAAAACCCAATTCACCCCTCTACAAGCGCCATAGGTATTGATTTAGGTGTCACTAAACTGATTACTACCTCAGACGGTCAGCACATCAAACCCAAAAACAGCTTTAAAGCCAATCAAATTAAACTGGCCGCATTACAGCGCCAATTAAGTAGAAAAGTCTTATTCAGTCAAAACTGGAAAAAGCAGAAAAACAAAATACAAAAACTCCACCATCATATTGCCAATATCCGCCATGACTACTTGCATAAAATCACCACCGCGATCAGCAAAAACCACGCCATGATTGCTTGTGAGGACTTAAAAGTAGCCAATATGTCGAAATCTGCTAGTGGCTCTGCTACTCAGCATGGGCGCAACGTCAAAGCCAAGTCAGGATTGAATAAATCCATTTTGGATCAAGGCTGGGGCATGATGATTGATATGCTTGAGTACAAGCAGCATTGGACAGGCGGATTACTTGTCAAAGTCAATCCGCAATATACCAGCCAAACCTGCTTTGAGTGCAAGCATATCGCCAAGGAAAATAGACGCACTCAAGCTAAGTTTGAGTGCATCCAATGCGATCATAAAGCGAACGCAGATGTGAATGCAGCTAAAAATATTCTTGCGGCAGGACATGCCGTGTTGTCTGTGGAGGGAGGATGCGGTAAAGGTCGCCCGTTGAAACAGAAAACTTGTGATATTCGTGAGAAAGTCGCCTAAGCGCTAACGCTTTTAGAATCCCCCGCTTGAGCTTGGCGAAAGTGGTGGGAGTATGTCAATCAGGCAAACTAGTCTATAATCAACGCCATTAACGTATTTGACGAACAACTAACAGGGTTATGCATCATGATTAATACCAAAATATATAAATCCATTTATGTGCTAGCAGAGAAACTGCTAGAAGCGGACAGTAAAAACGATCAAAAAACCTTTGATATGCTATATGCGCAGTTAAAGGATCTTTGTAACGAAAATGAAAAAAGCGATAAAGACCATCCTGAACAGTGGGAGACATTGGCTGACTTTACCGAAGATTTGGATGAAGCATTGGTTATCTATCAAAAAGCGTTAGATAAAGCCGCGGCGATTAATTCAAAAGACCATTTGGCCTCGATTGCATTTTCTATGGCTGAGCTGCAAATCGAATTAGGTCAAACAGAGGCGGCTATCGAAAACCTACAAAATGCTAAAATTAGCGCCAATAAAATCGAAGACAGAGAATTTAAAGTTGAGATAAATGAGTTGTTGGCGAAATTATTAGCAGAGTAGTTTTCGTTATTGTCCTTCTTTATTGAGCAAAGCGTATTGTATTATCTAAAAAGTCGCGTGTGCCGATATCAGTATTTTATGTTATAAAATGCTGATATTGCTCTTAGTGCCCTGTCCATACGGCAGGACGCTTTTCGATAAAGGCATCAATCCCTTCACTCACATCATCTGCCATCATATTGCAGCTCATCACCTCGCTGGCATACTCATAAGCCTCTGCCAATGTTATATCCAACTGGTTATAGAACATGGTTTTGCCGGTGGTCAAAGCGACTGAGGATTTGGCGGTAATGCTATCTATTAAAGACTGCAAAGTCGTATCTAATTGCTCTGCGCTTGCCACACGGTTAATGAGTCCTTGGTGCAGTGCAGTATGAGCATCGATAAATTCACCGGTGATGAGCATCTCAAATGCTTGCTTACGAGAGAGGTTGCGACTGACTGCTACTGCAGGGGTGGAACAAAACAGCCCTACGCTGATACCAGAAGTGGCAAATTTGGCATTGTCCGAGGCGACAGCTAAATCACAGGCTGCCACCAGCTGACAGCCAGCAGCAGTAGCGATGCCCTCTACTTTAGCTATTACCACTTGTGGCATGCGATTGATGGTCAGCATCATCTGGCTGCACTGTTCAAATAAGGCGCGCTGAAAGGCCTTTTCTGGATTGGCGCGCATCTCTTTTAGATTATGACCGGCACAAAAGGCCTTACCGTTTGCGGCAATGACGACCACGCGAATACTGCTATCGTGGGCGATGCTGTCAAGCTCTGTTTGCATAGCAGATAACATATCTACTGATAGCGCGTTAAATTGTTTGGGACTGTTGAGTGTCAACGTCACAACACTGCCTAAGTTTTCTCTAATAACCAAAGGCTCACTGGGATTCATTGAGGAGCAGGGTTCTGATGGCTTGAGGTTATGGTTATTCATTTATCGTCCTTGATAGCTGCTAATTAATAAACACTAGCTAAATTTACGCCAATCTCAACTTATCGTAGGCTTTTGATTTTTATAGAATTTAAAATTTTAATTGTTTTAACTGAAATTTTAAAAACTAAGTAAACCAATACCTTAGAAAAATAAGTTGAGAGTGGGGTTAAATTTAGAATAAAATACAAACGAGACTTAAATCATAACCCAAATAATAGCATGCCTAACTCCTTAAGTGACTTCCTTATGCAACAGCTCAGTATTGTTGATAGCTCACATAAAAATAGCGCTCTTAGATGATAAGAGCACCATTTAACGCTAATACAGTCAAAAATGGCTATGAGAAAATATAAAGTAGCTCTCTAAATACTATTTTATGCATTGACCCAATTTTATCGCCGCCGCAATATTGGCAGCGGTAATTTCAATATTATGATAAGCGTTTTTAAAGATGTTATCGATGGACTCTAGCTTTTGGATACTGGGCATAATAACGTCAAACTGACTGGTTTGAGCAGGTTCTAACCCATCAACACTGCCGCAAATCGCAATCACTGGCGTCTGGCTTAGTTTGGCGATTTGGCTAATGCCACCAGCTACTTTGCCCATAGCAGACTGCACGTCAAGCTTGCCTTCACCAGTGATGACCAAATCTGCATCGGCAATATGCTGTGATAAGTTGGTAACTTTTGCCACTGTATCAAAGCCTGATGTTAACTCAGCTTGGCAAAAGCTCATTAACGCATAGCCAAGCCCACCTGCTGCGCCAGCACCCGCTATGTCTTGGTGGTCTTGATAGCCATGCTGAGCACATATACTCGCAAAGTGATTTAACGTTTTATCCAAATCATTGATTTGCTGCGGGCTGGCGCCTTTTTGAGGGCCAAATATTGTACTGGCACCCAACTCGCCACATAAAGGGTTGGTGACATCACAGGCTACTTCAAATACTGTCTCCAGCACACTAGTATGGAAGTTTGTCGCATCTAATCGTTGCAAGTTGGCAAGCGCGCCGCCGCCTTGGGCTAACGTATTGTCAGCACTATCATGAAACGTCATGCCAAGCGCCATTAGCATACCAAGTCCCGCGTCATTGGTGGCGCTACCACCCAAACCGATAATGATGCGTTTAACGCCTTCATCTAAAGCATCCGCAATAAGTTCGCCAACTCCGTAGCTACTCGTAATTAACGGATTTCTTTCTTCAGTCGTCAATAAATGCAGACCGCAGGCTTGAGCAATTTCAATTACGGCTGTCTCATTTTCTAATAGCAGATATTTAGCATTGATTGGTCGCATTAAGGGGTCATAGACTCGCACTTCTTTCCAGCGCCCACCTAGTACATAAAACAATACTGCAGAAGTTCCTTCACCGCCATCTGCCATGGGTAGCAGCTTATAGTCAGCGTCAGGAAACACTTGACTGAATCCAGACTGGATAGCGTGGCAGACATCCAATGCTTCTAGGCTTTCTTTAAACGAGTCAGGGGCGATTAAAATTTTCATGAAATACTCTACGATTATGCAAGTTGGAATTGTGCAATTAAGCCAATCATATCATTATAAATTGGATAATCTGCTACCATAGTCTCCTGTTTCATTTATAACCTTTAGGATGATTGCCTTGACCACCTTTACCGCGCCTACTATTCCCAATATCGAAAATAATGAGCTGCGCCAGCAGTTGCAGCAAATCATCGACCAAAAAACCAAGCCGCTTGGCGCCCTTGGACGTTTAGAGACGCTCGCTGTACAGTTAGGTATGATTCAAGGTACGACCGCGCCGCATATTAATCAGCCACAGATTCGAGTGTTTGCCGCCGATCACGGTCTAACCAAGCATGGCACATCCGCGTATCCTAGTGCCGTCACTGCGCAGATGGTTTATAACTTTTTGCAAGGCGGCGCTGCTATCAATGTCTTAGCCCGTCAGCATAACATTGAGCTAAAAGTAGTCGATGCTGGTGTCGATGCCGACTTTGCCAATTCTCCTTTTAAAGACCATGCGCAATTGCTCGATTATAAAGTCCGTCACGGTAGCCGTGATGCGCTAACCGAGCCTGCGATGAGCGCAGCAGAGTGTTTAGCTGCCTTAGAGAACGGCATGAAGGTGGTTGAGAATATGGCGGGTAATTTGCTTATCGTCGGAGAGATGGGCATTGGTAACACCTCAGCGGCAAGTCTTTTGCTGGCAAGATTGGGCGATACACCGATTAATGATTGTATCGGTCGCGGCACCGGTCTGGACGATGCAGGGTTACAACACAAGGCGACTATTTTAACGCAAGTGTTGGCGCGTCATAGTGAAGCACAAGCGCCATTCGACGTCCTTGCTGCGTTGGGTGGGCTTGAGATTGCTATGATGGCAGGGGCGCTGATTCAGGCCGCCAGTGAGCGCCGTATTCTCCTAATCGATGGCTTTATTGCTAGTAGCGCGTTGTTGGCTGCTGAGCGCCTAGCGCCCGGTGTTGCTCAATATGCTGTCTTTGCCCATCACTCGGTTGAACCCGGGCATGCGCATTTATTAAAACTGCTCAATGCTGAGCCATTACTCAATATGGGTATGCGCCTAGGTGAGGGTAGCGGTGCAGCATTAGCGTATCCATTATTGCAATCGGCTTGTGCCATTATAAATGAGATGGCAAGTTTTAACGATGCAGGTATTAGTGGACAAAACAGCTAATGTCACAATTATCAAAAAAGCCATCAAAACAACCATTGAATCAGTCATTGAATCAACCAGAGCCGCCACAGCAACCATCGTCTAAACCAAGTGTTGGTGAATTTATAAAACATGAATGGCGTCTATTATTGGTGGCGGTGCAGTTTTTAACGCGCCTGCCCGTACCGCAATTTGCCAATTATAATCCGCAGTGGTTGCACCAGAGCAGCCGTCATTTTCCTGGGGTAGGTCTGCTGGTTGGGCTGCTTTGCGCTGGCGTATTTTGGCTGGGCAGTATTTTATTTACGCCATTGGTCGCGGCAGTGATAAGTACCGCGTTTGGGATTAAGCTTACTGGCGCTTTTCATGAAGATGGACTTGCCGATAGTTGCGATGGGCTTGGCGGTGGTCTGACCCGAGAGCGCACTTTAGAGATTATGAAGGACTCACGTTTAGGGACTTATGGTGTACTGGGTTTGGTCTCGGCCTTATTAATCAAAATCAGTTTATTAGCTTCTATGCCGCTATCGGTGGCTATCGTGGCGCTGATTATTGGCCATACGGCCTCGCGCTTATTATGCATTAGCTTGCTTACGCTATTGCCTTATGGCGGTGAGATTGAGCATGCCAAAGCCAAGCCGATGGCACAACAACTGACGCCTTTTCAAGGGCTATTGAGCAGTGGTTGGTTGCTATTGGCTGGCGTGCTCGTCGTGCTCCTATTTCCTGTTACCGTGCAGCAGATTGGTATCTGGCAATGGTTATTGGCTTTATTGCTAGGTATCGTAGCGACAGACTATATGCGACGCTTATTATATAGACGTTTAGAGGGCTATACGGGTGATGGCTTGGGCGCCACGCAGCAGTTAAGTGAGATTGCCATTTATATTGGACTTGCTGCTTCTATACCGCTTATCTGATATAAAAGTGATGGTCAAAATAGGATAGTAACAGCAAATGATGTTTCATATTTGGCGCCATCCAAAGCCCGTTGCGGCTAATGGGTTTTGCATCGGACAGACGGATATCAGTGTCGATAAACGCAAAGTTAAACGCCTTGCTAATAAAATACAGCGCTTTGTGCGTCTACATCAATTACCAAAGGTGATTTGGGTCAGCCCGTTACAGCGCTCATTAAAAGTCGGGGAGATACTGGCGCAGCAAGGCTTTCAATGTAATATCGCACCTGCGCTTGCAGAGATTGATTTTGGTAATTGGGACGGTCAGCCTTGGGCACAAATACCAAAACAACAGATTGACGACTGGTGCGATAATTTCGCTGACTTTGCACCCAAGGGCGGCGAGAGTTTACAGCAGTTATTTGAGCGTATTGAGAATTGGATAAATGAGATGGCTAGGCAAAATAGCAGTCATAGACCAATATTGGCAGTCGGTCATGCAGGCTGGATAAATGCTGCAAGTATGATAGTCGCTGGGCAAGAGGTACCAAAGATAGCCGCTGAGTGGCCACGACCTGTAAATTATCTAGAGCATCGCCAACTGAATTTTTAGCCAAAAAAAACTGACCATTTATAATGACCAGTTTTTTGGATAATTTTTTTCAAGAACAAGCTTTTCTTAAACAGATATCTTTCTTAAGCACAGATCTTTCTTAAACAAGTACCTTTGATCAATGCATCAATGGAAACTTCCTAAGCCATCTTATCAAACCACGCTTTATTGTCTTTAGGGCTCATAGAATCAAAGCTAACATAAATACCTTCGTCATCTAAAGTCGCATACCAGTGATCATCGTTGCTACCAGTCAGTAGCTGAAAATATTTATTATTCACGATTCTACCAACGGTATATATCTCGCCTTCTGCGTAAAACTCGTTACCTTGGATGCATATTAATTTATCATCAGTGTTTATCATATCGTCCCATTTTATCTATGGCTAAATACAGCTAGGATAGCAATAGGTCCGATATTATTGAAGACGACTTTATAAGCAGTATTTTATTATTAGGTATAGGTTATACAGGTGTTTTATTACCAGTTATTGCTACACAACACTATCGTAAGTATTAATGAGATAGCACTTAGCAAATTTTAGAAATAAAAAAAGCCAGCAACATGACGTTACTGGCTTTCTTAGACGGGTAGTAAGTTTACACTACCACTAACTATTCAAATATTACTCTTCTGAATAATCTTCGTTGTCGTCTTCAACTTCTTCAGCGGCATCTTCGTTGTCGCCATCTTCAGATAGGATAGTGACTAAGATGCTAGCAGTTACGTCATGGTGTAGTTGAATATCAACATTGTATTCGCCCACTTGACGTAGTGTGCCTTCAGGTAGCTTGATTTCAGCACGGTCAACTTCTAGACCTGAGTTAGTCAATGCTTCAGCGATATCGCGAGTACCGATAGAGCCAAATAGCTTGCCTTCGTCACCTGATTTAGCGCGCATGATAACATTAACGTCCGTTAACGCGTCAGCACGTTCTTGAGCAACCGCTACTTCTTTTGCTTCTTCAGCTTCAAGCTCAGCACGGCGTGCTTCGAACTTTTCAATGTTTGCTTTAGTTGCAGGTAGTGCTTTACCCAAAGGGATAAGAAAGTTACGTCCGTAACCTGGTTTCACATCGACAGTTTCACCGAGTTTACCAAGGTTGACGATACGCTGTAACAAAATAATTTGCATGAGTCATTCCTAGTTAAAGTTAACGGTTAACCCTGATGGTTATCAGTGTATGGAAGTAGCGATAAATAACGAGCTTGCTTGATAGCAGTCGCTAGTTGACGCTGATACTTAGTAGACGTACCGGTAATGCGGCTTGGTACGATTTTACCATTATCACTGATGTACTGTTTTAGCAATTCAACATCTTTATAATCGATGTGAGTGATGCCTTCAGCAGTGAAACGGCAGAATTTGCGACGGCGATAGAAACGTGCCATGAGTATTCTCCTTTAATTAGTCTTCACTGTGGTCGTTGTCGTCGTTATCGTTTTCACGACTGTCAGGACGACGAGTAGTTGCTTTGCGTGCGCGTTTTTCATCGGCATTCTTGGCTAACTGCGACTCTTCAGTGACAGCGTCGTCACGGCGCATAACTAGACTACGAATGATCGCGTCGTTATAACGGAATAATTCTTCAAGTTCAGCTAAAGTCTCGCCGTCAGTTTCGATGTTGAAAAGAACGTAATGAGCTTTGTGAATCTTGTTAATTGGGTAAGCCAGTTGACGACGACCCCAATCTTCTAGACGATGGATTGTGCCGTTGTTGTCTTGAACCAACTTGATATAGCGTTCAACCATGCCGACCACTTGGTCGCTTTGGTCTGGGTGTACAAGTAACACCAGTTCGTAATGTCGCATTATGACTCCTTACGGATTAGTAGCTATTAACCCTATGTTAATAGCAAGGAGATTTATAAGGTAAGCCCAAATTTTATCGAATTCTATAAAAACAATAGGGGATAAGCTTAGTTTATAAAGCGCCGTATTATAACAGTACTCGGTGCTTAACACAAAGGTTAATCACTAAGAGGCTGTCAATAAACAATAAGAGCAGCAAATACTGCTCTACTAATAAAAAGTGGCGCCTAAACGCCACTTTTTAATATAACTTTATGATATTTATAATAATCTGTTTATAACAAGGCTATAAATTAATTATTAAGTTAATTATTTTACTTTTGGCTGTTTGACCCATTGGCTGCTATCCGCTTTGACCACTAGGGTTTTAGCAAGTTTGTCATGCCAACCGATATTTTCAGGGCTTTTTGAGGCCATATAATAATGAACAATAATAACCACAAACCCTAAGAAGCTGGTGAACGAAAACAACAAATTATAAATAATAAACAGTAGCAAGGTACGCATGCCAATAAGCTTGGTAAAAGATGGCAGGCGATGGGTCGTTTGGTCGACGACGCGGATACCGGTAATCAGCTTACCAAGTGATTGCCCGCGCAAGGTAATAAATACGAGTTGCAGCGCAAACAAACCAAACACCATCACTTGTGACATCATCAAGGTGCTGCTTGGAATACTTTCCATGAGCGTCATTGAGTACTGATAAGCGGCATCCATATCTTGGATGTTTTGGAACTTGGTATAATCCACATCCATCTTGGTCAACGCCATGACTAGCGGAAAAATCGCTAATACATACAGCAAGCCATTGAGCGCAGTTGCCAATACTCGCGACATGATAGGCGCAAGCACAACATCACCGACGACTTTATCGTTGTCGGAAATCTTTTTGGCACCAGACTTATTTAATGACACATTACTATTTGGTGTGTATTGACGATTGGTTGTCATGTCCACTTTGCTGTTTTTAGCGTTTTCTGCTGGACGTTCAGGCTTGCCATATAATCTGTCTAGCGATACGGCTTTGTCATCTTGACCCGTAGTACTAGCAGAATCTTCTGGAAAGATAGTAACATTATTAATAATAGAGTCGTTATTATCCGCCGTCATTATAGGAGCAGGACGGTAGTAAGTCTGATTGTTGGTTAAATTACCAACACGCTGCCACTGATCTAAGCCTTCATGCCATATCAAATCATCTAATACGACTTCGCCAGAGGTGAGCATGATATTGAGCTGATCCAAAGTGTATGGACCGGCTTGTACGTTATTTCGAGCAAGGAAAATCTGCATAATTGCCTACATAGTTAGTCATATCTCAAGTCACTTTTTATGAGTAGCGGATTTTAAAGAGCGGTCTTTAAAGAGATGTTTTTAAAAAGCTATCTTTAATAATTTAAAAAAATCTTCAATAAACGGTCTTTAAAGCTACTTTTAAGTCACTTTTGGTAATACATTATATTAGGGTCTATTTGAAAAAATCAAATAGACCCTAATGATTATATCTTACATGACGATGTGAATTAACGCTGTGACTGAACGTTACGGCTTACTTCGCTTCTTCACCCGCTAAGAAGAACCAAGTATCTAATACTGAGTCAGGGTTCAATGACACTGAGTCGATACCCTGTTCCATGAGCCAGTAAGCAAGATCTGGGTGATCTGATGGACCTTGACCACAAATACCAATGTATTTGCCAGCTTTATTACAAGCTTCAATCGCCATAGACAATAGTTTCTTAACCGCAGGATCACGCTCATCAAATAGATGTGAGACGATACCTGAGTCACGGTCTAGACCAAGTGTTAACTGCGTCAAATCGTTAGAGCCGATTGAGAAACCATCGAAGTGCTCTAGGAACTCATCTGCTAATAAGGCGTTGGTTGGTAGCTCACACATCATGATGACGCGCAGACCATTTTCACCACGTTTTAGACCATTTTTTTCAAGTAACTCGATGACTTCTTTGGCTTCGCCAACGGTACGGACGAATGGAATCATAATCTCAACGTGAGTTAGACCCATCTCATCACGGACGCGTTTTAATGCTTTACACTCAAGCTCGAAGCAGTCACGGAAGTTGTCAGAAACGTAGCGGCTCGCACCACGGAAACCAAGCATTGGGTTTTCTTCTGATGGCTCGTATAATTTACCGCCAAGCAAGTTAGCATATTCGTTTGATTTAAAATCAGACATACGCACGATAACTGGCTGATCCATAAAGGCTACGGCTAGGGTTGAGATACCTTCGACCAATTTATCTACATAGAAATCAACTGGTGACGCATAACCGGCGATACGCTCATTGATAGCTTGGGCGATTTCACGTGGTAAGCTGTTCATGTTTAGCAGCGCTTTTGGATGCACACCAATCATACGGTTGATGATGAACTCTAAACGCGCAAGACCAATACCTTCGTTTGGCATTTGGGTAAATGAGAAGGCGCGATCTGGGTTACCAACGTTCATCATCACTTTGAATGCAAGCTCTGGCATAGATTCAACAGAGTTGGTCTGTACTTCAAAGTCAATCTGACCTTCATAAATAAAGCCAGTATCACCTTCAGCACAAGAAACGGTTACGTCTTGACCATCAACCAATAATTCAGTGGCATTACCACAACCAACGATTGCTGGTACGCCAAGCTCACGCGCGATAATAGCAGCGTGACAAGTACGACCACCACGGTTGGTGACGATAGCAGAAGCACGCTTCATAACTGGTTCCCAATCCGGATCCGTCATGTCTGATACTAATACGTCGCCGTCTTGTACTTTATCCATCTCGTTTAAGTTGCTAACGATACGCACTTTACCAGCGCCGATACGTTGACCGATTGAACGACCTTCGCATAGGATTTTAGCATCGCCAGTATTGATGATATAACGTTCCATGACATTGCTGTCTTGGCGGCTCTTAACGGTTTCTGGACGTGCTTGAACGATAAAGATTTCACCGCTGTCGCCGTCTTTTGCCCACTCGATATCCATCGCTTGACCGTAATGCTTTTCGATAGTCATCGCTTGTTTGGCAAGTGAATTCAGCTCTTCAGTCGATAAAGAGAACTGCATGCGGTCTTGTTTTTCAACATCGACAGTTTTTACTGATTTAGTGGTGCTGCCTTCATCACCATAAATCATTTTCTTATGCTTGCTACCTAGGTTACGACGGATAATCGCAGGTTTACCGTTAGCAAGTAATTTTTTTGATACGTAGAATTCATCTGGGTTAACCGCGCCTTGCACGACCATTTCACCTAGACCGTAGCTTGACGTGATAAAGACCACTTGATCAAAACCACTTTCGGTATCTAGGGTGAACATAACGCCTGCAGCGCCAGTTTCTGAACGAACCATGCGCTGAACGGCAGCAGATAGGGCAACGCCTTCGTGCTCAAAACCTTTATGCACACGATAAGAGATAGCGCGGTCGTTATATAAAGAGGCAAATACTTCTTTAATCGCAATGAGGACGTTATCAATGCCGCGAATGTTCAAGAAAGTTTCTTGTTGACCGGCAAATGACGCATCTGGCAAATCTTCAGCAGTAGCAGAAGAACGTACCGCAACAGCGATGTCTTCGCCGCCACTCATGGTTTCAAACGATTGACGCACTTCTTGCTCAAGGTCGCTTGGCAGCTCTTGCTCAATAATCCAAGTACGGATTTTTTTACCCGTTTCAGCAAGCTTGTTGACATCATTAACGTCAAGTGTTTTAAGCTCGCTGTTGATTTTGTCGAGTAAGCCTGTTTCTGTCAAAAAACGATTGAACGCATTTGAAGTGGTCGCAAAGCCACCTGGAACGCTGACACCCAAATCAGATAGATGGCTGATCATCTCGCCAAGCGAGGCATTCTTGCCGCCAACCATATCAATGTCATCTTTTCCTAGCTGATCAAGATTGATTACAAGTGCTGTAGATTGCGCTGCCATGATAACTCCAGAAAATAAGGTTATTTAGTAAAGATTATAACGGTCGATTATACCCCTATATTTGGATAATTTCGATACCTAGAACCAAAAAATTCGTCAAAAAGATACAAATTGTGGGGATTGCTACATATTTGAGCGGCAAGAAAGTAATATTTGGATGCTAGAATATAGTGAAAATGGGAATGTGAGAGGTTTTATGAATGTATTCACAATAGCTAATGTTGGATAAAACTTCCAAAATTTGCTTAAAGCACTTTTAAAATTTGCTTCTATATATAGGTGACTATTGAATTATTGATAACTGGTTTGATTATTGACTTAAAAGTGAGGTTTGTTTTTATGCTAACTTTTATACAAATGCTTCTAAGTGTACGCCTGTAACATTGATTTCTATTAGATGGCTATTATGCGTATAATATAGCGCATAGATATGTTCTGGACGCGCCCATGCTCTTTAGCAGCGAATTCACAGCCAATGACTATTAAAGAGTATGACTATTAAAGAGCATGGCAATGTTATAAGAAGTTTTTATCATAAGTTGTTATAAACGGCTATTAAGAGTCGATTGAAGTTTTTTCAGCGCTATGCAAAAGCGATTATTGAGGTTTTAACGTTTTAACAAAGGTGTTCACGTTATGTTTGTAAACAATCCGCCCGAACCAGCCAATCCGACTATTCAAAACAAACAAGCATTAGAAGTAGATAACGCCCAAAATATAAGAACCGCCTTTTTTATCTCTGACGGTACGGCGATTACCGCCGAAACCCTTGGACGCGCTATTTTAAGTCAGTTTGCCTCTGTACCTTTTGAAACCCGAGTATTGCCTTATGTCGATAGCTTAGAGCGTGCCGAAGATGCCGTCGAACAAATCAATACTGCTTATCAACGCGATGGTTTATTGCCATTGGTATTTGATACGATTGTCAGTCCTGATATTCGCGAGAAAATCAACTCAGCGCATAGCTGTAATTTGGATATGTACGAAGGTCTCATCGGTCGGGTAGCAGAAGAGACGGGTGTTGAGCCGGACGGACATTCAGGTCATGCCCATGATGATGTCGACTCTGAAACTTATAAAGAACGTATTGATGCGGTGCATTTTGCTTTAGACAATGATGATGGCGCGCGCACTCGCCATTATCATGCGGCAGATATTATTCTTATTGGTGTTTCGCGTTCTGGAAAAACGCCGACTTCATTGTATTTGGCGCTACAATTTGGTATTCGAGCGGCAAATTATCCCTTAACCGAAGAAGATTTAAACGACAATAAGCTGCCTAAAGCCTTACGTGAGCATAAGCATAAGCTGTTTGGCTTATTAATCGATACGGATCGCTTAGTGAAAATTCGCCAAGAACGCCGCGCTGGCAGTCGTTATGCTAGTTACCAACAATGCCAGCAAGAGCAGCGGGCGATACAGGGGATTTATATCTCGCAAGGTATTCCAAGCCTTGATGTATCAGAGATGTCTGTTGAAGAGATTGCCACGCGTATCTTGCAGATGACCGGTCTTAAGCGCCGTATTGGTTAAAGAAATTAATCAACAGCGCATAACGAATAACGGCTAAGGCGATAACGTAACTGTCGCCAATATTGCAAAATATCCTATCACAACGTATGGTAGGCCCACTTTAGCGCCATGACCCTGACGGCATTTAAACCTGCTGACACTCATGGACTAAAAAATAGATTCATAAATTAATAAAGAGGATACGATGGGAAGCAAACCTATAAGCGACGCGACCAACGATACTGGTAAAGACACTCAAACCGAAGTGTCTAATAAAGAGAGCGGCCGCGCGCCAAACCCTGAGCATACTGAGGGTAAAAACAAAAAAGCAAGAATTGAGCAAACCCATGAGCAAGTTACTGACGATATTATGCATCATCCAGACTTGGTCAATCCGCTAGATGACACCCGTATTGATATTAAAACCCCTTTTACCAAAGACTCGCAGCGTATCAAAGGCGATAAGCATAAGTATGAGTATGACGTTGTTGTCTTAGGCGCAGGTCCTGCTGGTGAAGCAGCTGCCATGAAGCTGACGAAGTCGGGTAAAAAAGTAGCGGTTATCGACCCACGCGAACAGGTCGGCGGTAACTCTACTCATGTCGGCACCATTCCCAGTAAAGCATTGCGTCAATCAGTCTTTAACTTGATTAACTTTCGCCGTGATCCTATGTTCACTAAAGCGATGGAATACCAGCAAGTACCGCTTAATAAAGTGCTGACCAATGCTCGTAAAGTTATCCGTAATCAGGTAAGTACCCATACGCGCTTTTATGAGCGCAATCGTATTGAGGTGATTCACGGTTGGGCAAGTTTTATTGATGCGCATACTTTAAGCGTTGAAAAAGACGACGGTATCTTTGAAACTGTGACCTTTAATAAAGCTATTATTACTGTTGGTAGTCGCCCATATCGTCCTGATATTCTAGACTTTAACCATCCACGTGTGTTTGACTCTGATAAAATCTTGCAAATGGATTATGTGGTCAAAAAAATCATCATCTATGGTGCCGGGGTGATTGGTTGTGAGTACGCTTCTATTTTCACCGGTCTTGGCTATAAAGTTGACCTAATCAATAACCAAGATCAGCTGCTTAATTATTTAGATAGCGAGATTAGTGATGCTATCGCCCATGACTTTAGACAGTTTGGGGTACTGATTCGTAGCAATGAAGAGATTGACCATTTAGAGACGCATGATGATTATGTGGTCTTGCATCTAAAAAGCGGCAAGCGCATTAAATCGGATGCCATTCTTTGGTCAAATGGGCGCTCAGGTAACACTGAAGGCTTGAACTTAGAAGCCATTGGACTTGAAGCCAATAGCCGTGGTCAGCTAAAAGTTGATGATACCTATTGTACTGGTGTCGAAAATATCTATGCTGCCGGTGACGTTATCGGTTGGCCATCATTGGCGTCTGCTGCCTATGACCAAGGCCGCTGTGCAGCGGCCTTTATGGTTGGTGATAGTGATGCAGAGCCAGTATCAAGCGTACCAACGGGTATCTATACCATCCCTGAAATCTCTTGTATTGGTAAGACAGAGCAAGAGCTGACCGATGAAAAAGTCCCTTATGAAGTCGGGCAGGCATTTTTTAAACATCTGGCACGCGCGCAAATAATTGGCGAGCGCTCAGGTGTGTTAAAGATTTTGTTCCATCGTGATACGCTTGAGATTTTAGGCATTCATTGTTACGGCAATCACGCGTCAGAGATTATTCATATCGGTCAAGCAGTGATGAAGTGTAACGCCACTTTAGAGTATTTTGTAAATACCACCTTTAACTATCCAACGATGGCAGAAGCCTATCGTGTGGCAGCCCTTAACGGTTTGAATCGCGTTTTTTAACGCTTATTTCTTAATGCGTAAACCGTAAAGTAAGAGATATAAAAAAGCGCCTGCTTAATGAGTAGGCGCTTTTTTTATGGCATTTTTTCTAGCAGAATAAAGGCTACTAAACTTTTTTACATTAATAGCCAGTTTTACTTTGCGGGGTACGCCAGCGAAAGAGCAGCAGTAGTATAAAGTAAAATGCCCACAATCCTGCCAACGCATAAAACCCCGTTGCGACTTGCGCCACGCTGGCACCCATCTGATTGAGCTGGACAGAGGTGTTAATCGCAGGCGTCGTCGGTATTAACCAGCGGATGATTTGTAAAAACTCTGGTAATTGATGGGCAGGCCATGGATAACCACTGACAAAAAACATCGGTAGCGAGCTGAAAATTAGAATTTGCATACTGCGCTCACGCTGGCGGAACCACAGTCCAAACACACAGCCAAGCGTGGCCACAGTCGGGCAAAATAGCAGCAAAAATAACAAGCTGCCGAGCATGTTTTGTCCGCGTGGATAATGATGCAGCTCAAAGGTCCAACCATAATAGAAGCAGCCGATGATAAAGCTGAACATACTGAGCGCTGCAATACGGCCAAGCCAGCCGCGAATACTGGTCGCATGACGACGTTGTTCATACCAAGTACCGATTAACATCGCTGTAGACATCAACAGGGTTTGCTGCAAAATAAGAATCGCTACTGCTGGCACCACGTAAGCACCGTAACCTTCGGTTTGGTTATATAAAGGAATAATTTTTAGGGGCACCGCTTGGGTGCTGGCCGCTGCGGTTGCAGAATAGGCCCCTTGCGCCACACTTTTTTTAATCTCAACCCCTGCCGATACGGTACTAACGGCCTCTAAAAACCCCATTTGGACATTTTTATTTAGTAAGAAATAGCCGCCATTGCCCAGTACGCTGACACTTGCCGCTTTTCCAGACAATACTTGCTGCTCAAGCCCGCTTGGAATAATCATATAACCGGCGATGTCATCCGACCAGATGGCCTCGATGGCATCTTGCTCATTTAAAAAACGCTTGGTATCTAGCTGCGGGCTGGCGCTGGCATAGCGAACGATGGTTTTAGATAAGTTGCTATTGTCTTTATCGATAATTCCCACTGGTACATGGTTGACCACCTCTGTCGAATACGGCCAAGGATAAAAGAAGCCATAAATAATCGGCGCAATCAGTAATAATAACAGTACACCTTTATCAGAAAAAACGTCTTTAATCGTTTGCACAAAACTGTGCAAAAAACTTTGTGATGAATAGTCTTTTGAATCTGATGGCGTATTAGATAGCTTTTCTTTTTCTGAGACAGGCTCTTTTTGTAGCATAGACATTAGCGTGCTCCCCAGCGTTCAGGATGTGCGAGCGCGCGTTTGCTCAATAATGCGGCTAAGAACATAGCAATAACGGTTGCTAGTGTCAGCCCATATACTATCGGTAATGAGATGGCAACGGGTGCTTGCATCTGTAATTGGGCAATATGCAGCTTAAGATAATGAGTAAGTGGTAGTGCATCCGACCAATGCTTGGCGCTGTCACTGATGGCGATATAAGGGAAAGTAACCCCTGCAAACGCATAAGAAGGTGCTGAAATAAAACCAGTCGACGATAAGCCCATACGTAATGAAAATGAGGTTAAAGTAAATATGGCACCAAGCCAAAATGAAAACATCATCAGTAATACAAGACCGACATAAGTAGCCATGATAGAGCTAATAGCAACTGCTTGTTGTGGAGCAGCCAGCCATAACGCCAGAATTGACCATAAGCTATAAGCCAGCGTTGGCCAAAAATACTTACCTAATAAACCAAAGAGCAAAACCAAAATACTGGCTTTTCTAGGCTTATTATCTATAACAGAGGTTTTATTGTCTGCAGCAGAGGTTGAAGCAGCTATGGTTTTGTCGTTTTTAATATTGGCTTCAATGTTGGTTAAGTCAGGATGCCCGCTTTCAATAAAATCATACCAACGACCGATTTGCTTATCGCGTAGCTCGCGTCCAATGGTCGTGGCACCGATAACCATAGCTAAGATGTGCAGCAGCGCCGGGATAACCGTTGACGCTAAAAACTGCTGATAATCTGTTGCCGCATTAAATAAGCTAATACGCTGAATACCAATGGGCGAGTAAGCAATCGCCGCTTGTGATGGTGCCATACCTTGTTTCACCAAACGCTGTATCTCAACGCCTGCCGATAGCGTACCAATCACTGATTGGACACTGGTTTGGATAATGCCAGAGTGAGTACCGTATTGAGCGTTTACTTGCAGCACGATGGTCGCAGGTTTACTCGATGAGATATTGCGTGAGAAATCCTCAGGAATAATGACCACTGCATAAATATCACGTTGCAGGAGCGCTGCTTCTACCGCTGCTGGTGAATGATACAGCTGTCTGACCGTCAGGTTCGGATTGGCTTCCAAATAACGCACGGCAGTATTGGCAATAGGACCGCGGTCTTTATCCATCACTCCGATAGGTAAGTCGGTGATTTGTATTTGTGAGAAAATCCACCAAATCAACAGCACGGTCGCAAGCGGTATCCACAGCACCATGCTCAAATCCCATGGATTTTTGGCTAAAAAACGGCGCTCATAGCCAGCACTGCGTACAAAAGCGCCAATTAGCCCCTTTTGCCTACTTAGCCTCTTTTGCTTATTCAAGCGCATGGCTTACTCTTGGGTCTGATTAGCAAGAGCTGGATTGATACTGACAATCACGCTCATACCCGAGCGAATACGTCGATCAGGTGCCGATGGCCGTGCTTTGACCTCAAAGGTACGCACATCAAAACCATCGTTATTGTTGGTAGGACGCCAAGTGGCAAAATCAGATAATGTTGAGGTGGCATAAACGGTAAACTGTTTGGTATAAGGCTTTTCGGGCGATGATAAAGCAGGAATCGTACCCATAAAACGCTGACCAATCGCAAATTGATTTAAATAGGTTTCAGTGACATTGAGTACCACCCATTGATCGTCGGTATTGACCAAGGTAAGGATCGGCACACCTTGACCAATCACTTCGCCAGCATTGACGATGACATTATCCACGATACCGGCAATCGGGCTTCTTAGATTGGCTTCTTCTTTTGCGACCAGTGCTTCTTCTAATTGCGCATCGACTTGGGCAACTTGTGCCGTCGCGGCAGATTTATCTTCACTGCGTGCGCCTTCCATTGCTAAGTCATACTGTAATCGCGCCGCTTCTGTCTGATCTTGGGTGGCCAAATACTGCGCGTAGGCTTCATCACGTTTTTGCCGCGCCATCAGTCCTTCTTCATAAAGACGATTGACGCGCTGATAGGTATTTTCTGCCAAATCAGACGCCGCTTTATTGGCTTGCCAAGCGGCTTTTGCTTGCGCAATCTCTTGTGGACGGGCGCCATTTTCTGCTTTATCAAGCTGACTTTGGGCCATTTGCTTGCCAGCACGAGCTTGATTGATTTTGGCATTAATCTCAGGTGAGTCCATCTCAATCAATTGCTGACCGACCGTCACGGCATCGCCTTCTGTGACCATGATTTGTGCAATACGTCCTGGTACTTTTGCGGCGATGGACGTTTGCTGCATTTGCATCTGCCCTTGTAAGGTGATGACTTCAGGCTCATTGTGTTGATTGCTTTTATACAAACCATAAGCAATTGCCCCTAAAACAAGCAGCACAAGGAGTACCAAAATCGCCTTTTTAATCACGGCAGATTTATCCGCTTTTGCAGGCTCGCGTTTATAAGGCGGCACCGCTTGCTCTTGGTCCATATCAGCGCTATCGACGCTATCAACGTTATCGATGCTAGCAGCGCTATCGACGAAAGCTTCAGTCGGTTTAGTGCCATTAATAGCATCGACGGGCGTTTGCTCATGATGACTGCTGTTTGATTCAGCGGTTTGGTCTGAAGCATTTAATTTGCGTGAGTCGCCTGATTCGTTATTAGATTCAGTCATGACAGTGAGATTCCTAAAGCGATAAAGTCGGTAATAAGCAGAATAGGTCTGGCGTTATTTAGTCTTGGCATTTAATCTTATTATTTAATATGTCTTACTGGGTAGGCTATTTGTCATATAAGGTTGGTAGTCGAATATCAGCGGCGTTTAGGTAAGCATTAAAAGCGAGAGGCGTACCGCAGCTTTGCATTAGAGCGGCAAGAGACTGTACATAAGTATTCGCCGCTTGCGCCTGTTCCGTACGCGCTTTGAGGTATTGTGTCTGTGCTTGTACCACATCGATAGGCGTATTTAAGCCTTCTTGCAGCCCAAGGCGACGCAAGCGTAATACCTCTGCTGCCAAATCTACATTACTTTGTAGTGCCTGATAGCGAGATTGGGCGTTATTGACATCGTGCCAGTTTTTTTCGACCAACAATAATAGATTGTCACTGACTTCAATCTCAGACAAATCCGCTTGGCGTATTTTGGCATTGCTAGAGGCTAGAGAAGCGGTTTTATCGAGCCCACCCCAAAGCTTCCAACTTGCTGAAATACCAGCGACCCAGCTTGGGTCTTTTTCAAGTTGTCCATAGCCATAAAGCATAACCGTAGGTTTGTAGCCCGTATCTGACAGCGCATGTAGCTGCTGAGCTTGGGCCCGTTTAGCGGCGACTTTTTGCAGACCTGGATGATTATTCAGTGCCAAATCTTGAAAATAATTGACATCAGGTAAAGGACGGCTAGAGACAAATAGGGGCGTGGTCGGCTTGATACGATAATCGGTACGCAAGAGACGCTGTAGCGCCATCATCGCCAGACGCGCATCATTGTTGGCATTGACCGATTCGCTTTTTGCATCGGCAAGCGCCGATTGGGCTTCTAAGCGATCGACACGTGAGATAAAGCCTTCTTCAAAAAGGCGCTGTGCCATATGATCAACTTGCTGCACCGTATCATAAGCATCTTCGCGTAAGTAGGCGGCAATAATCGCCAATTGTGCCTTAAAATAACGCTCAACTAAGGTGTTATAAAGCTCGTTGGTATCCAGTATGCTATCTGCGACAGCTTCTTGAGTACGAGCAGTGGAAGCACCTGTTAATGCTGCTGTGCGTCCAGCGGTATAAATGGGCCATACTACACCCAGACCTGCTCCCGTCGTTGAACCTGAACGTTTTAAATCGTAATTATCTGGGATACGGTCACCGACCAATTCACCAAAATCCGGCAAATTTTCTATATCTATGGGCGGGTCGATGCTATCAACACTACTATTTACATCGTTGATAATGCCGGTTTTAATCGACGATAAGTCAACATCGGCATCTAAGTTGTAAGCATTGGCGGAGACGCGCGCAAATACTAACGGATGGTCGATGGTTTTTAGCGCATCCGTTTCGTATTCACTGGCAGCAATCGCGGCTTGATTGGCGGCAATTTTTGGTGAAACTTGCAATAAAATATTTTGCGCTTGCTCAAGACTTAGCAGGCTAGACACTTCTAAGGGATAGCTATTATCAATGCTTTTATGGGTGATGGGGTCGATAAGGGTGCTTAAGCCAGTATTGGGCTCAGCTTTAGCTGTCTGTTTTTCTGTCGTCGCTGCCTTGTTTTGTAGACTGCTTTCTCGATTGACACTTTGATTATCTGCATCAATAATTTGCGTCACTACCACTGGCGCTACTTCATTTTGTGACGTGATAGTATCATCGTTAGCGTTAGCGGAGTGAGGCGCGGCTAAGCTCATGAGCATAGCCGTCATCACAGCAGTAGACAGAGTCGATAAAGCAAATTTCATAAGTCACGTAAGCCATTAATTAGAATGCAAAGTGTTTAGAACGTAAAGTGTGTAGAAGGTAGCCGAACAGGGCAATATTATAGACTATTAATAGAAAGCAAAAATCGGTTATTCATAACAAAGCGTACACTGTAGTGCCACAATGGTGACGGGTCAATGCTCACTATTCGCTTATTTTACATTGAATACGCGCTGTTTTTATGTTAAGTGTCTCATTATAAGGTAAATAATAGCATTATTTATGGGTTAGTGATAAAAAGTCATTGAGGACACGCCCTAGATAAAAATCAGCAGATAAAAAACAACACTATCTAAAATAGGATGTGAGTAATGGCAGGATATATTTTAGCGCTAGATCAAGGCACAACATCGAGCCGCGCGATTTTGTACGATGACCATGCCCGTCCGATTAAAATGGTACAACAGCCGACAACCTTAAAAACGCCGCAAGCAGGTTTTGTCGAGCAAGATGCACAGCAGATTTGGCAGACACAGATTAGCTGTGCCCATGATGTGATTAATCAGGCCGGGCTGCTTGCGACCGATGTTACCAGTATTGCGATTACCAATCAGCGTGAGTCTATCGTGATGTGGGATAAGCAAACGGGCAAACCTTTAGCGCCTGCTATTATTTGGCAAGACCGCCGTACCGCAAGTTATTGTAAAACGCTTGCTGCTGAAAGTGCGAGCGGTAAGACTGAGGATAAGCATGTTGATATGGCAAGCGAGATACAACGTATCACAGGCTTACGCTTAGACCCATATTTTAGCGCCAGTAAAATCGCGTGGTTGTTAGAAAACGACCCTAAATTAAGAGTACGCGCCAATAAAGGGGAGATTGCTGTCGGCACCATAGACAGCTGGCTTATCTATAAATTAACCGGCGGCGAACACGTCATCGATGTGACCAATGCCTGTCGTACTTTATTATATGATATCCATAAGCTGGCATGGTCAGAGGAGCTATGTACCTGTTTTGCCATACCCATGAATATATTGCCCAAGGTTCTGGCATCTGATGGAGATTTTGGTAAAACCAAAAAAGGGTTATTTGCCAAACAAATTCCTATTCAGGCGGTATTGGGCGACCAACAAGCGGCGCTGTTTGGGCAAGGCTGCCTTGATGCAGGCATGGCAAAAAATACCTATGGCACCGGCTGTTTTATGCTGATGAATATCGGTCAGACGCCAAAACTGAGTGAGCATAAGTTACTGACGACCATTGCTTGGCAACGCAAATCAACGCCAATGCGTCCAGACAATTTATCATTTGATCAAATCGTTCAGTCTGGCAGGCGTATGCTACAACCGCCCAAAAAGGAAGTCACTTATGCCTTGGAGGGCAGTGTTTTTATGGCCGGTGCTATCGTGCAATGGTTGCGTGATAATCTTGGTATGATTCAACAAAGTAGTGAGGTTGAGAGTTTAGCGCGGCAAGTAGATAGCAGTGAAGAGGTGGTCTTATTGCCCGCATTTACAGGTCTTGGCGCTCCTTACTGGCGCTCCGATATCAGTGCCAGTATCACTGGTATGAGCCGCGGTACGACCAAAGCCCATATCGCGCGCGCGGCCTTGGAAGCGGTGGCATATCAGACTTATGATGTGCTCATCGCTATGCAAAAAGACAGTCCTCATCCATTGACTGAGCTCAGAGTCGATGGCGGCGCGGCTAATAATGACTTACTCATGCAGTTTCAAGCTGACTTATTGGGAGTGCCGGTATTGCGCCCCAAAGACACAGAGATTACTGCCAAAGGTGCGGCTTTATTAGCCGGATTAAAAACCGGTCTATACGATGAAGCAACGATGCAAGCATCATGGCAAGTCGACCGGATTTTTGAGCCTGAAATGTCCGCCGATATTCGGCAGCAGCATCTTAATAAATGGCAACAAGCCGTTGATAGAGCGTTAAAAGTCATGTAATTGTCTAATATTGAGATATTTAAGCGCTGTAACCACTCAGTCAAAGATTACTTAAAGCGCTCTGCTGACATACAAATCCATGCAAATTGGTGATAAAGATACAGGCTGTAACGCAAGGCAATCGTAATTTGGACACAAATTACATAACCTGTCTATTTGTTGGTATCCATAAATTCCTATACTTTAGATGAATTAAATCATAGCGCTAATCACTCTTATTTAATTTCTATTAATCTATAACTATTAATTCATAATTATGTCATTAATAGGCGTTAGATTAATAGCTTAGATTTACAGCTGAAAAATGAGTGATTAGTACATTAGCAATGAATAACTCTAATATATAACAAATAATTTAAGGATAATATTATGAATAACGATGGACGCATTACAGACCCTAATAACCGTGTAATCGCTGATGACTATCTTGAAGTCGGCGATAGAGAGCGCATCATCGATGACAACGCGCGTCGATTAACTGATAACGATGTTGATATCAATGGTAATAGAGTCGTTAGACATGAAAATGACAATATCATTGATGATCACGACGCCATTGATCGTAATGCCGTGAAGCACATGTCAAAAGAGAGTAGAGAAGATCTGAATGCTGATCCAATCACAGGTGAGCCAGGCTCACACCCACTAGGTACAGGTATTGGTGGTATTGGCGGCGCAGCAGCAGGTGCGGCTATTGGGACAATGGCAGGTCCATTAGGAACCTTAATCGGCGGCGCTATTGGTGCTATCGTTGGTGGCGGTGCCGGTCATGCAGCCGCAGAAGCCATTGACCCAACTCGTGAAGAAGCATACTGGCGTGCTCAACATGCCAATGCTGATTATTACCGCGAAGGTCATGAGTTTGATCGTGATTTACATCCAGCCTATGCCGTTGGTTACGCCAATCGCGCCCGCTATCCAGCCGATGCCCGTTTTGAAGATCATGAATCAGATTTAGAGCGTTCATGGCATGAAGTGAAGGGTGAGTCGCGTCTAGAGTGGGAAGAAGCTCGTCGTGCAACACGTGATGCATGGAACCGTGTGTCTTAATAGCCGTTATATTTTTAAGCTATGATGATTAAATAATAATGAAAAGTGTTAAGGATTCAATTAATGGTAAATGAGTATTCCTTTGTTAAGCTTCATCATTAAGATAAACTAATAGTTTATTTGATATAAGTAAATAAACAATACAAAAGCTTACTCTCTCATTACTAGAATTAGTCTGATTGTAGACTTTACTCTGCTATCAGACAAAATAAGCCAGTTTTATGCTACTTTAAAGCCTCCAAAGATTTCTTTGGAGGCTTTTTTAGTGTATATTGTTAAGTGTGAATATACTTAATATTGTTATGTATAAATATATTTAATGATAAGACATAATTATCAAAAATAATAATAATAGGTAATTTATGATTCATAATGCAGAAGGCAATGATCCAAAGCAGTTTTATATAGCAACTGCCAATTTACTGAATTTTGCCAATCCTAATCGAATTTATTACGAAAATACGCCCGCTTATACCAATAAAGAATACGAACATAAGCTGCGCGGCATTACCGACTTATTAGCAAAAGCCCATGCCGATATTATCGCTGTACAAGAAGTATGGGATAGTCAGGCGCTTGAAGCGTTGGCGGTATCGTTGGGTTTTAAGCCTGAGCATGTGGTGATTCCACTGGCAAGTAATGACAGCGCAAGCCCTTATACTCAAGGCAAAGGTGCGCAGAATACACCCGCAGTTGGTATTATCACGCGCTTTGAGCAGTTAGAGAGCACGTTGCTACAAGCCGTAGAGCCAAAAGCGGTCATCGATATTCCTGATATAGGACCTTATGAGCGTTTTAATCGTCCGCCACTCATATTACGAGTGAATGCTTATGGGCAGCCGATAACGATTATTACCGCCCATCTTAAAAGCAAACGTGCTTTTTTCTTACGTGATGAAAACGGCAATCTGTTAGAGGATATGAACGATCCGAATATTCGAGTTCGTGCCAAACTGCGTAGTTTATGTATGCGCGCCGCAGAAGCCGCCTCTATTCGTATGTCTATCATTGAGCGCTTACATCATACGCGCGAGCCGCTGATTTTATTGGGTGATATGAATGATGTCACCGGTAGCGTGACCACCCAATTGATGACCGAAACCGGCGAAGTCAACTATGATAAAAGTATGCGTGATGTAGCATTGTTTGATGCCGCTCGTATCCAAGCCCGTTACGGTTGGATGAAAGATGTTGCTTATACCCATATTTATCAGGGTATGCCAGAAGTTATTGATCAGTTATTTGTTTCTGAAGAGTTTTTACCTGATAGTAAGTTTTCGCTTGGTCAGGTTGAACGAGTTGACTATTTTAATGACCACTTAAAGTGGGATTATGCCGATAGAGTCATCGATCATGGTATTATACGAGCGAAAATAAAACTTCATAATTAACCCCGTTTTTTTGGTTGATTGGTGAATTATTTTTTAACCTATTCATGTCCCTTGCTTGACTGTGTACAAGCGTTTATCATGCCTCTTCGTTGAGTATAGTAGCGGTGCTATTGGCCCAAATTACCGGTTGATAGAATGTCCTTCGATTTAGGACAGATGCTATCTGATGAAGACTATATTTATAAAGATGGGGCGTAACATTAAGAGATTTATAATGAGTGAAAATAAAGACGACAAAATTGAAGATGTACTGGTAGATTCGGAGCTGGCAAAAAAGCTGGTCCCTAACAAATTTAAATTCACCAGTCAGCAAGGCCGCGCACGCCGTCAAAAGCTATTGATGGGCGCGAAAAAATTGAGTGAAACTCAAGCGATTAATGATATTACCTTGGCTGCTGTCTGTGAAGAAGCGGGTATTCCAAGAGCTTCTGCATATCATTTCTTTCCAAATATCGAAGCGATATTTTTAGCATTGCGTTTTTTAAATGCGATCGACATCTTAGAAGTGCTGACCACTGTCGAAACGGTTGATTATGATAGATGGCAAGCGTATTTGACCGCGCTGATTGAGCGCTGTGTAAAAATCTTTGATGAAGACCAAACCAAAGCCAAATTGATTTATGACACCAATACTCCTGATTTTGAAGGGGACAGTTTTGGTGAGCATATGGACAATCAAGTGGTGCAATTGGTATATAAACGCCTATCAGAACGTTATGAAGTGCCAAAATTTGAAGATATCCAAGATGTGTTATTGATTACCTTTAGTATTATTAACGCCATCTTTACCGTCTCTTATCGCCGTCATCAGAGCATTACTGATAAATATTTGCAAGAAGCCAATACCGCTTCTATCGCTTATCTGCGCTGCTATTTGCCAGAAAAATTACCGCGTAAAAATCGTTAATTTTTATTGAGCTAGAGTTTGAGCCAAATCCAAACGTAAAAAAGCCGACATGATGTCGGCTTTTTTTTGCGCGTTTTTAATAAACGTTTATTAAACATTGATTGAAATTTTATTGTGTGGTCAAAGGCTAGTTAGTACAAGCATAAGTCACTACAAGCATAGGACACCTACTTTTTATCAATCGTTGTTAGCACTTGACCATTACAACTGTCATCGCTTGAATCTAAAGGCGCGTATTCTTCATAATAACGCACGATAAGCGCTTCTAAAGCAACGTTGGTTTTTGAGTCATGGGCATTGACGAAAGCTTCGCGTGCTTGCTCAAGCCAGCGATCTGCCATCCGAAAATGACTGTTTGATGATTTTGCGCCACGTTCACAGTGGTCGGTAGCTGCCCATATTAATGCCACTTCACTAAAGGCCATTTCGCGCGGCGCATTCACGATACCGCCACTATCTTTAAGGGCATTTAAAGTTGCCCATAAATCAGGTCTCATGAGCGTCGAGGTCGATGGGATATCTTCGATAAGCTCAAGCGCTTCGACTTTATTATTTTTTAACGCCTGCAAGATGGTTTCTGCAGCTTGGGCGGCTTGCACAGCAGCGTCTGAACGACTATTCATACTGTCTTTATGAGTGGCGTAGTTCAGCCAAGCTTGGGCTTTGTAAGCAAAGTATTGTTGACGGGCACTCATGTCTTTTTGCTGATAGGTTTGTAATTCGTTCAGCATACAGTTCATGGCGCGCTGTTGTACGCTTTGGGCTTTATCATCAGCTGTCTGGGCTTGAGATTCAGTATTATGGCTGCTAAGGCAATAGTCCGTAGTCTTTAGCGTAGCGTCTTTTAGCGTAAGACTTGTAGCCGATACACAAGATACGGTAGACAGAAGCAATACAGTGGATAGCGTAGCATATAGTGATTTTTTATAGGGAGCTGCTTGAAGGGCAGAATGAGGCATAAGATAAACCTGAAAGTAAGGTAGAAGTATGAAAAGTTTATATGTAAAGAGACAAGTTAATTTATCATTCAATAAAAACTGTCGCCCAGTCAATACAAAAATGCCGTAAGCGGGGCTTACGACAATGAGAATAAATGATAACTAGGAGGAATTATAACGTAGAACGGGCGCTGAGCGGCTTATTTTTACGTGAATCTTGGCGTTTGAATAAGTCTTCGTCAAACTTGAAGCGTAATCTAAAGTAAGCGCCTTCTATCGTCGTATCGTCATAGGCAATATCTTCATCTTCAAAGCCCATGAAGTTATAGCCAAGCGATAACCAAAGGTTGGTCATCGGGCTATAGCCAACCTCGGCGCCAACCAAGTAAGATAAATCGTCCGCTTGCTTATTCCAATACGTACCTGCTTGCAAACCAATATCCCAGCGCTCGCTGATATCATACAATCCGCGTGCATACACAGCGTGTGCAGTATTATCGCTAGCAATTCCTTGAGCGTCATATTCCGTATATTTACCGGCATAATGCCCTGATAGCGTTAATGGGCGCGTTGGATGATAGTTACCACTCCATGACCAGACAACAGTATCTTTTTGATATGGATCGTTGCCTGTTGCGTTATCATCTAAGCGGTATTCAAGCTTAGCAAGCATATCGAGCTTATTGCTATCGTAATCACGGTAAGCGGCGCCTAGCTGAAAACGATTGATGGTACGATGACCATCATCATAATCCACTTGTGAATAGATATCCTTGGCGAGTAAAGTAACTTCATCGCTATAGCGATAAGCGGCGCCTGCGCTAGCGAGTAGCGTATCACTAGTGTCGCCCCAACGTTTTTCTAAGCGCCCTGAGACTTTATATTTTTCATTAGCAAGGTATTCAACGCCAACACCGGCTGCAGTCGCGGTACTGTCTTTTTCACCTTCTAACGATTCGACACGCTCGAACAAAGTGTTAAGTGTCAAACCTTTTTGCACATACCATTTATTCTTTAGGCCAATAGCGGCTTCAGCTTCGCGGGCGCTGATCGCATCACGCATACGGTATTCGCTATAGACTTTGCCGTCTTTCATATAAGTGGCATCAAAGCCGATAACGGTGCGTTGGCGCTCTTCAGAATCGTCTAAACCGTAGCTGCCTGACAAGCTATTGATTAAATCATGACGGGCGTATAAACGACCTAGGCTACCAAGCGCTGTTTCGCCGCCGATAGAAGTGGCATTGCGCGAACTATGCTCGATATCTTGCTCGTATTCGGCAAACACCAATGAATTATTGAGCTTTGGCAAACGCGCGGTAAGACGGGCGCGGGCAGTGGTGCCCTCGATGTCTTTTTCAGCATTGCTCACGCCATTCAGTGCTGATTGATTAATGATGTCGTCATTAAAGATGGTATCGTTAGTAATATCTAAGACATCGGTTGCCACTTGGGTATTGCGTGAGGCAGCAGTGGCCTCTTGCTTATAGTAGCGTACGCCAATCTCGCCAACGATATTTTGACTTAAACGCTGTTCAATACTGGCTTGTAAGCCTTGACGACTGGCCTCGGTAGTATGGTCTTTAGTGCGGACACCTTCAAGTTTCAGCGCGGTATTTTTGTCATTTAAGGTATGAGTGATTTCGATGCCAGACTCGGTTCGGCCAGCCGTTTGAGGGGACGCGCCAGTGACAAAGCCTTCATCGGTATCATTATAATAGGCTTTGGCACGCGTGTTTTTCTTATCGTCATAGTCAAGCTCGATGCGCAGTGCATCGCCTTCAGTATCTTTACCGTCTAACTTTTCGGCATTAATCTGATCGCTTGGCTGCGAGCTTGGATTTTCTGCTTTATTTTTGGCATATTCTGCGACCAGCTTTAGCTTATCGTTAAATTTGACCACCGTATTGACGCTGGCAAGTTCTTCTTTATTTAGTGGGTCATCACTATTAATATAGCTACCACCGATGGCGATTTTATCGGTCACTTGCTGCTTGGCAGCGATACCGCCAACCCAATATTTCTCGCCGCCTTCGTCGACTTCGACCGTCACGCGCAAATAGATAGGGTTGCCATCGAGATCTTGGCTAGCAATCGGTGACTTTAGATATAAGCTGCGGCTAATAGAATCGATTTCATAATCAGCAAAGCGCGTCAAGGTCTCACGGCGCACGATACGCCCCGGGTTATTGGCGTCACGGGTGATGACTTCGATGGTTTCTGAGTTTTCTAATACCGCGTCGAAATCATTGGCAAGCGGGTAGGGACCTGAAATACCAAGTCCGCGAGTTTCGTTAACGCGCTGTGAAGTACTGGTTTCAGCGGCAAACGCGGTGATGCGAGTGTTACTATCTTCAAACTGCGCTTTTAAACCCGTTAAAGTACGGTTGTATTGACCAAGTTTGATACCTTCATCATTATCGATTTGAGTTTTTAAATCGCCATACATTGCAAATGAGCGACCTTTATCAACCCGAACATAAAGCTTGCTCGTCGATTGGGCGTCGAAACCTTTAGCAGAAGAATCGCCATAGACAGGATAGTATTCACCCGGCTCGATATCACGGAACAGGCGTTCGCCTTTTTTATCGCTGTCATAAGCTAGTGTCAGTAGATAATCGCCGCGTACCTTACCTTTTAGGAACATCGCCGCGCGACCCGTTGCTGAATAGTCATCATTGCCAGCGATTTCACGCAGCTCTTGCTCAAAGGCACCTTGGGCATCAGTAATATTGCTGCCATCGAAGTTTTTAAGCGAGATAGCACCTTCGACGATACCAACAGCGATAAGAGGGCGCAACTGAGCGATGAATTGTAGCGGAATCACTTGTTTGCTGCTGCCCGTGTTAATGACTAGCTCACCTTTACCCGGTACGCTTGGAGCGGTGATGGGTATCAGTAGCTCGCCGCCAGAGACGGTGACTTGCGTACCAGCTTGATCCTTACTGCTATCGCTAAGATTGATACGACCGATATTGGTGTCAATTGTAATAGGCGTTGAGGCGATATAAGGGCGACCGTCACGGTCTTTTAGGCTAATCACTACTTGATATTCGCTAATACCGTCTGCAGCGACCAATTGTTTTTGCGTACGATAGTCAATGGCTTGCAAGCTATCGGGTGTCAATACTTTAATGGTCTGCTCAGAGATGACTTTACCATTAATGTCAGTCGCGACACCGCGTAAGGTGTTAGTGCCACGTTGTAAATCGACGGCATAATAATCAAACGCCGTCACCTTTTGCTTTTCTTGCTCAGCGGTTTTACCGATTTGCTCGGCTGATACGGCTTTGCCATTGGTATATAGGGTAAAGTTAGAACCTAGTGGCGCTTGTACTTGTACCATTTGCTTATAGGTGCTGAGCTGCTGACTTTCGCTAAGATTAATAAAGGCAACGTCATTGCTAGAAACTTCTTTTAAGTATTCTTCAAGCTCTTTTTCTAGCGGAGGAGCAATAGTCGTCACTGTCATATCGACACGATTGGCAGTTGGCTTGACCATTTCGTTAACGATGGCGGAGTCGCACTGTATGCCGGCATCTAGGACATCGTTAGATTTACAGCCGCTTGCATCGACATTGTCTTTATTGTCGCGGTTATAATCAGGCTCTAACACCAGCTCGGTCTTTACCGCTTGCTCTAGGCTGTCATTTTTAGCGCTGACAGATTTGCTGCGCGCGACCAATTCTGCGTTTAAGCGCTCGGTACTATCGCCCAACCCGCCAACGATAGCAAAGTCTGCACGATGTAGCTCGCCATATTTTAAATCAACGAAACGGCTGCTTGCATCTCCAGCATTGCGATTGCTTTGAGTAACCATTTCGGTGGCGTTAGGAATGGTGGTGCGGTCAACTTTTAGAACATGAGTTTTTGCACTGACGCCATAGAAGTTATATTTACCTTCAGGATCGGTGACGACGAAGTTGCCATTTTCCATGTAGATGCGCACGCCTGCAACACCAAGCTCACCATCTTCTTTTTGTTGAATGCCGTCGCGGTTGATATCGTGGTAAACCTTCCCAATGATGATGCCGTCAGTGTTCATGACACCGCGCTCAACCTCAATCTTCCATTGGGCTTCTCGTGATACTAGGCTTTGACCTTGCTCAGTAGCAGCAACGGCAGTCGCACGGTTGGTACCGTCACCGCCTAATGCCGATGAACCAATAAGGACGCGATAAGTAATGTCTTTCGTTTCGCCTGCATTCATGTTACCTAAACTTAAAACTTGGTATTTACCGTCGGTTTTAAACTCAGTCGTTTGGGCTTTATCAATACGTACGCTGCTATCCACATAGGCAAAGCCACGTGGTAGGGCGTCTTTTAGTTGCACGTCGTAGGCGGTTGTAGCACCGTCATTTTTGATATTGATCGTATAGTTTACATAATCGCCAAAAGCCGCAGTTTTGACATCGCCTTCTTTAGTGACTTGTAAATTTGGTTCTTCATCGATAATGGCCAGACTGCTATTAATATTCTCTGTAATCTCCTGCCTAATACCGTCTAAGTCGATATAAGCATCTAACTTAGCAACTAAATTAGCATCTTGTAGCGTTTGAATGATATCGTCATTAATGGCATTGGCGTTATTTTCTGTTGGTACTTCGATGCGAAATTTTCCAGTATTGTCGCCAGTCTCGATGGCTTTAACTGAATAAGTATCACCTGTTTTAGAGGAAGTAATGTTTATCCATACTTCATCTCGCACGCTATCTTGGACGTTACATTTAGCACAGCTGGCTTGAAGATAAATATCTTCGCCAATTTGAGATTTGCTTTTGTAGCCATCCCAGGAATACAGCATAAAATCGAGACGTGTTTCAATGATGATAAGCTCATCATTCACTAAAGCGGTAATAGAAGGGTCTTCGACAACAACAGCACCAAGCTTAATAGTAGCAGTATCATCGGCTGCAGCATTGGCATCAGATAACGCCTGAATGGTAAGCTCAATGCTCTCGCTTTTACCTAAAGTAATCTGAGCGGTTAGATTGTTATCTAACTTAATCTCTTTATCGACACCCTTATCGAAACGCCCATTGTTATTTAAATCTTGATAGACTTTGATGTTCGATAAACTGTTATCTACGCTCAGTGTCAAGTCAATGGTCTGATCACTGTAGCTAGTATTTGTCAGTATGTTTTTCCAAATTACAGTCTCGCCAGGAGCAATCGTCTTTCTTGGTGGTGAGGTTAAGCTGATACCAAACTGAGGAAAAGCAGACGATTGAACACTCACATGGTTAGAAGTACTATTTAGATTAAAGTTAGTGCCGTTACTGATAATATAACTGGCGTTAGCCGTGTTTTCGATGAACTGTAATAAAGGGTTTGGCGCGGCAAGCGCAGTATTTGATTGCATAAGCAACATAGCAAGCGTCAACGCAGAGAACTTAGCGGTGCGCAATGGCATGTGTTTAGACGATGTCATTAAATGAGCTGTCATATGTCGCTTATCCAATAAAACAGTATGGGGGTTTGGATTCATCTAACCTGAGTAGATCTAGGCTAGATGACATTTATAAGTACACTTAGATACTTATAGACCTTAAAACTAAGCAATAAAATTAAACTGATATGAGCAATGTCAAAATAACGCTATAAGGTACGAGCAGTTTTGATTTTGACTTTAAACTGCATGGTTGCAGTACCTTGAGGGGCTAATGTAGCAACCGTAGTGGTAACCTCAGTAGCATCTTTAGTAGCCGTATAGGTGCCACCAGCACTTGCAGTGGTCGTTGCGCTATTCACTACATAATCAGCTTCATTCGAAAAATTACTCAATAGATCGGATATGATTACGTCGGTAATAACAAATCCTATTCCTGCAGTAGAGGTGTTCTTGGCTTCGATTTGGTAAATAATACATTGACCCGGTGAAGCACCAGTAATGTCTGCAGTCACGAACGTTCCTACACTAGTGCCGGTACAATCAGCATCTATCGCTTGTTTTTTGACCAGTACTAAACCGCGGACAGTCGTGGTATCTGTTACTGTCAATGGTGTAGGAGCGCCTTCATCAGCTGGCTTCAAGGTAACCGTAGTACTTTCTTTAGTCGGAGTTGTAGAGTTGTTTGGTGTAAACAGTGGGGCATTGACAGAGGCTACTTTATAGTTAATGGTAACCGTACCAGTAGGGGCTATGCCACCAGGCAGCGCAGTCTTAATGTCATAGACGTTTACCCCGTTTACGAGAGTAGGTGTGATAGTCATCGCTGATCCAGGCGTACCCGTACCCGCACCGTCTGCATCATAAGTGATGGTGACCGTATTAGGCACTACATTAACCGCATCCGGCGTGTCACCGTCATTATCAGTGATAGTGAAAGTCAATTCGCCAGCAGTATCGCCCTCAACATCTTGACCATTGTTAGTGATGACCGTTTGATGGGTCACTTGACCAAGAGCACCTGAGGTAGGCGCGATTTCTCTGGTAGTGACACCAGCTAAGTTGAGAGCACGGCTGATAGTCAGTAGCGGTAACGTTGAGTCACCCCCTGTAGTCGTTGGGGTTTTACCATCGAGAATCTCAATGTCATCAGTATCATAGAAGGTAGAAACGTTTTCATCTGTACTGTCTGTACTATCGATCAGTGTATTATTAATAGTGTCGGCATTGTCATCCAAGTCATCAGTAACCTTGACATGGTTGATAGCAGTGGCAGGCACGAGCGTACCGCTACCACCTTTTTTCACTTTGAATACGATGGTTACTTTTTGACCTGCTGGGATATTAACACCAGTAATCTCAAAGCCAGCATCACCTGCATTGCTAGTAGTGATAGTACCTGTACCTACCTGACTCGAACCACTGACGCTTGTGGCGGTCAATGCTTCTGACAGTACGAGACCAGGGGGTAAAATATCTTTGATAGCAATATTAGTGGCATCAGCACTATAGGTAGTGGTGCCATCGTTGTTTATCACTATCTGATAAGTGGCGGTGTCATTGGGATTATTAAGATCCAAAGCGTTAGTAATCGTCTTCACGATACTAAAGGTCGGTAGTCTAGTGAACGAGCTGTCAGTATTAGTAAGGGTTTTTACTGTAGCAGCAGGGCTAGCGGTTAAGAATTTACTAGTAGCAGATATGGTCAGGCTTTGGTCACTGGCTGCTTTATTGTTCTGGGTCTTGGCATTGATCGTAAACTCAATATACTGATTTTTCTCTAAAGGAAACTCTTGACCATTAGCTGTCGCATAAGGCACGGCATTTTGAGAACGATTGACGCTTTTATCCGCGTTATATATCACGTAGGAGACAGTAGAGTTAGCTGGAACATACTTTGCATCGGGCGACACTATATTTACAGTATAGATATCTTCTCGGTTACCCGTGTTGGTCAATGTATGTCTAAACAGTACAAACCCATTGGGAGCCACTGGTTCTTTAATATTGACATCATCGTCTTTAGTACCGCCCGCAGCAGTGTCATCATTATTAGCAATTAACGAAAATGATACCTGCTCTTGCACGGTAATTTTGACTTCATTTGATTCAACATCAGGCTGCTCTTCACCGCTGACATTATAGCTAGCGGTTGCTTTGTTGGTTATCTCTACGCCAGTCGTCGTTGCCCCACTTTTGGCAGCATTAGCCGTGGTAGTGATACCCATCACAGCAGCGATACCCACCGCTAATAGACTATAATTAAAAACATTTGATTTCATGTATAACTCCAAGGTTTAAAAGTGTCGAAATTGGAATGAAGGTTTGAAAGTAGTAAACGGTATGTTTTAATCAATGATGATGTCATTCAACGATTGTATTAAGAGAGACCGCAGCGGATTTACTGGCTGGGAGTAATTTGATATTCCAACGTAAGGTACGGTATTCGGAAAATGGAATTTTAACCATTTTGCCATCGACCTTGCGCATCAAAGGCATATCAGCATAATTCTTGCCATCGATACTGCCTTGAGCGCTAGTAGGAGATACCTCACCAGTAAAAGTCATGTTGGCTGGAATGGGTAGGGTAACTGCTAAATCGCTGATGTTTTCATTAATGGTATTGGTATAGACGGCTTTGTACTGAATAACAGTGCCAGTAGGGGCCGTTCGAACTGGTAAATAACTGATTTTACCTTCAGTGTTTTTAACTACCTTGTTGGCGGTTAGCTCCATTTTTAGAGCCTCATCAGCATAAGCTGTGTTTAATAAAAATACAGAGGCTAAGCTCGCTAATAAGGCGCTACGTAAAAACTTGAGACCTTTCATATTAAATCCTTTATTAATTCATCACTGTCGAAATATTTATCGCTTGTATAAAGCTCAGTAATTACTTTATTGTCGTAAACTGAAAAATATCGATTATGCTCTTATAATACATAGTTACAGATTAATAACACATTGTCACTAGAAATGCGACAAAAGGAGATTTGAGGTAGTTAAACGGTAAAAGCCCTATCTAAGAAGATAGGGCTTTTATTAAAATAGATGAATTTTAATGGTTGTTGTAAATTCAAGGGAAAGTAACAATTAAGGATCCATAGTATTTCCATATTTAGTATTAAAGCGGATAGCTTTTCTTTTACTAGAAGAAGTCGTTCCTAGGTTAAAGCCATTAGTAATGACAATGCGATTATCACCAAGCGCTACTGGGCTTGTTGGAAAAGTAGGTTCGCTACTTTCACCAATAGGAGGTGGTATAACCAAAGTTGATGTAATAAGAGCCCCATTCTCACCCCTTTTTTGCAAGATATCTTTGATGACGACATCTGTTAAAGGTACATTACCGCGGTTGATAGCTTCGATACGATAAGCGATACATTGACCTGGCTGTATGTTAGCTATGGGCTCTTTACTATAAGCAGCAGTCGGTAAGCTAGTATAGTTTACTGTAATTGTCATCAGGTTTGTTAAGCTACAATCGTGAACATATTGACTTTTAATCAATACTAAAGCGGTGTTTTCTTTAATGACATTTCCAAAGTCTAGATTCAGCTTACTACCATTGATTTCTACGCCAGTTCGATAGGTTGTTACACTAGAGTTAAAACTGAACTTTCGAATATTGGGTGTAGTATCGACACTATAGAGCCAATTATTGGGTTCTATCTCTTCTATACATAAATCGGTTTTACCTTCTAAGTCTTTTGGTAAGACCGTAAACTCATACTTTCCCGATTTTGTCACATCAACAGTCGCTATAATAGGAGTAGTGCTAGGATTCTTGCTACAATCGCTTAAGCGGGCTTTTACTCCATTCGTCCCATCTATACCTGCCTCATTAGCATCTAAAACACCATTAAAAAATGCGGAATTGTTATAAATACCACCTATTAGCTGTGAGTTAGGATTGGTAATACCACCATTGTCATTGAATACAATACCCGAGAAAGTATAAGATTTCGGTGTATTAGTAATGGTACAAGTGATCTCGTCACCATAACTGGTATTAGAGAGCGTAAAGGAACGAGTTTTGTTAGGCGCATCATAGGTAATTGGGGTTGTTACTATTGTGCTGCCTGTCGTGGTGTTGTTACAAACATAGGTCGCATCATAATTTGCTATATCGCCTAGCGTTGTTCCATTCATTACTCGTTCAGTAATTGTATAGCTTTTATTTTCTTCTAACTCTAGTACTGTGCTACTACCCTTGATAATAGCCGCCCCTTTGCCAGTTGTGGTAAAGCCATTGGTTGCTATTAAATTACCGCTAGTCTTTATCTCGAACTGATCTCGCTTAGTATCAGTATCGTTGACGCGGCTACCATTTAAAGCTTTTTTGACTACGAGCTTTGGAGGAGCAAGACAGAAATAGAAATCAGAATAGCCTACCAAGTGATCGCCGGTCGATGCTGTTGTGCTAGCGCCACTATAAGTATTACCATGAGTAACTATAAAAGGAGTCAATGCTGGGCTATAGCCCCAATCTATATTGAAGTTACATAGGCTAGACGTGTCACAGTTTTTCCAAGGTATTCCTGTGATGGTTTGGTTGCCATTAGATAGCTCATGATTAGAAGTACTAAAATTATTAAGAATTCCACCAATAGTTTTGATCGTTATACTTTCAGTATATTTGCGATTCTGATCTGCATCGAGGTCCTGAACGACAAATCCGTATTTCGTTACAGATCTGTCGATAGTAGCGGTTAATTGATGATTTACATCCAGTTTTTGGCTAGTGTGAAACATATTAATAGAGTTTCTTGTTGTGGTCCCATTTGTAGTTTCATACTTTGGATAGCCACTAACTATATTCTTTATGATGGGAAATGATAATGTAAGCTTAACCCCGCCAATAGTATAGGAATTGCTTGAGCCACTTGCCCAACTTAGCTTTTGCGTTTTTATAGGGGTATATTTTGGTGGGTTTTCACCGATATAATACATTTGATGACCGCTTAGACAACTGGCAGGTGAGCTATTAGAACCGCTATCAAATATAGAAGTCACAATATTAGTATCAGAGGCGGTTTTACTCGTCGGTGTTGAGATAAGAGTGGCAGTAGCTATATTTTGTACTGTAGAGCCGGAATCAGCAGTAACAATCGTTGGTACTTTAATGCTGTAGCTCTTGCCAACTGGTATAGACGATATATTGAAACCTGTCGCACTTTCTAATAACTTTATAGTGGGTAGGTTATTACTATCACAAATATTGTTAGTATCTGTGCTGTCACAAGTAATATTAGATTGCTTACTAAGGCCTGTGACTGCTGGATCTTTGAGTATTATATCTTTTAAAGGAACGTCACCGGTGTTGGTCACAGTAATTATATAATCAGTAATATTGTTAGTTCCAATACTAGTCAAACCGTCATCTTTAGAAATAGTATAGTCTGGCAACGGCACACAGAAATCATCAAAAGTTATTTCTATATTTTGAGCATCTGGATCACTTTTAGAGGCACTAGTATTTCCATATACAATGCTTAACTCTGAAATAGATTTATTAAAAGAAGCGGTTACCTTGCAAGAGTTGCTAAAGTCATTATCTTCACACCTTCCAAACCATCCAATAGAACCATCTCCAGACGCAGTATCTCCCGAAGCAATAACAAATTCTCCGGTTTTCGAAAATGCTGGCAACACTGTATTGTTAGTCCCGTCTTTAGCTATAAACTGTACTTTATCCCTCCAGTTATAAGCGAAAAACCCTAACTGCCTATCAATATCATAGACACTCATACTGAGATTAAGGAGAGGCTTGTCAAACTTATAGGTGATGGTGTTGGTATCACTTTCACTTCGCATATCTTGTTTAATAAAAAATGCACCACCGGTGGGAGAGATAGTATTAGCAGCGCCAATGATACTTTGCGAGCTGCCATTTTTTGTCATCGATCCGGTAATAACCACATCATGATCAGTAGAGCTACCTGCTGCCGTAATCGTTGATTTAAAGGAACCTAATGGCCATTGATTATATTCTTGAGGTTTGATCGTTGAAGAAGCATAACCAGTTGGACAACTAGCAGCAAATGCGGCAATATTTGGAAAGAGTAACAATAGGGATACTAACGTAATCCAACGAGATACCATGGACTTTAGTTCTAACAGCTTAGTAAAAAAATTCATGATAACTCCAACAGCAATAGTAAAGTAATAGTACTTCATATTAATTGTAGTGTTTGAAACACAATTAGTATACAAAAATAAGACGAACGTCTGTTTATAGGGGATGAGTAACAGAATGATAGCTATAAAAGTAGAATTTGATTGTTTTGTTGAATCTGCTATCAGAATTATATTAGTTGCTTTATGTATATCTAGAATAATGAGACCAGATTTTATTGTGAAAATGACTGTATTTTCAAAGGGTTATATAATATCAGTTTTATAGATTAATTCGATATTCTTAGTATTTATCTACAAATATTCATTTAAAAACTAATCACTATTTATTTCAGAAATACTTGTCATATTGGCATTTCTCGATAGCTATAAACAAACCCTCAATAAGTACCTATAATAGAGTGTCATTATCATTTGATAGTGAGTATCGCGTAGCGGATATCGTTTAATTTTACAACGATGTTTATTTGCTCCTATGCTAATCTACAGTGATACGATTTATTTAGAATTCTCTGTCATCACCACAAAATACAATGCAATGCTTAGATGCAGCAAGGACGTTATAAGGAAAGCATCAAGTAAAGTGATTGCTCATTAAAATACGTAACACACTCTGATTTAATAACACCCTGTCATTGCGCAGGGCTGACTGATAAAAAGGATTAAGAAAGATGAATTATTATAAGGATGCTGATAGCACCGAAACCCAAGAATGGCTGGAAGCCTTTGAGTCCGTTATCAAACATGCTGATAAGGATCGGGCGCAGTTTTTATTAAAAGCGTTATACAACATGGCGGTACAAGAAGGACTGCCATTTAACCGTCTCGATACGGCTTATATCAATACCATCGCGGTTGAAGATGAGCCAATGTACCCAGGCGACTTGACGATTGAGCGTAAAATTCGGGCTTTGATTCGCTACAATGCATTGGCAATGGTTATGCGCGCCAATAAGAACGATGATGATTTAGGCGGTCACTTAGCGACTTTTGCCTCAAGTGCGACCCTTTATGAGACAGGATTTAACCATTTCTTCCGTGCGGCGAGCGATCATTTCGGCGGTGACATGATTTATTATCAAGGTCACTCAGCGCCCGGTATTTATGCGCGCTCTTATTTAGAAGGTCGTCTGACCGAAGAACAGTTAGAAAACTTCCGCCGTGAAGTGGGCGGCAAGGGTCTTTCAAGCTATCCGCATCCGTACTTAATGCCAGATTATTGGCAGTTCCCAACCGTGTCGATGGGCTTGGGTCCGATTATGTCCATTTATCATGCGCACGTGCATCGCTATATGGAAAACCGCGGTTTATTAGAAAAAGAAGATCGCAAGATTTGGACCTTCTTGGGCGATGGCGAAACTGATGAGCCAGAAAGCTTGGGTGCGATTTCGCTTGCCGGACGTGAGAAACTGGACAATTTAATTTGGGTCGTCAACTGTAACTTACAGCGTCTTGATGGCCCAGTTCGTGGTAACGGCAAGATTATTCAAGAGCTTGAATCCGTATTCCGTGGTGCTGGCTGGCGGGTGATTAAGGTGATTTGGGGCGGTAACTGGGATACCTTACTTGATAAAGATGTAACAGGCGTGCTTAAACATCGTATGGAAGAAGCGGTTGATGGTGAGTACCAGCTATATGAAGCCCGTACCCCTGAGTTTACGCGTAAAGAGTTCTTTGGTAGATATCCTGAGCTAGAGGAGATGGCAAACGAGCTGTCTGACTATGATATTGCGCGCCTAAACCGTGGTGGCCATGATCCGATGAAGGTGTATGCTGCCTTTAGTGAAGCCATGAAAACCAAAGGCCAACCGACCGTTGTCTTGGTCAAAACGGTTAAAGGCTATGGCTTGTCGACCCAAGCACAAGCGGTAAATAAATCGCATCAAATCAAAAAACTTGATCATGAAGCTTTGATGTATTTCCGTGATCGTTTTGACTTGCCATTTACCGATGACGAGTTACAGACGCTACCATTTTATCGTCCAAAAGAAGATTCACTTGAGATGAAGTACTTAAAAGGTCGCCGTGAAGCCTTAGGTGGTCATCTGCCCAATCGCCGTAGTGGTCATATTCCATTAAATATTCCAGATTTGTCTATTTTTGATCGTGTGCTTAAAGGCAGTAATGGTAAAGAGCAATCGACTACCATGGTGTTTGTACGCCTGCTATCAGCCATGCTAAAAAATAAAGACATTCAAGACCGCGTTGTGCCTATCGTTCCTGATGAAGCGCGTACTTTTGGTCTAGAAGGTATGTTCCGTCAATTGGGTATTTACTCGGCTTCTGGGCAAAAATATACGCCTGAGGACAGTGAAGCATTAATGGGTTATAAAGAAGCCATCGATGGTCACATGTTAGAGGAAGGGATTAACGAAGCGGGCGCGATGAGTACTTGGATTGCACTGGCAACCAGTTATTCTGTCAACGCGTTACCGATGATTCCGATGTATATTTACTACTCGATGTTTGGTTTCCAACGTATTGGTGACCTTGCATGGGCGGCAGGTGACTGTCAGGCGCAAGGCTTCTTACTTGGCGCAACAGCCGGTCGTACTACGCTCAACGGCGAAGGCTTGCAGCATCAAGACGGTCATTCACAAATTCTATTTAACGTCGTACCGAACTGCGTGACTTATGATCCTTGCTTTGGTTACGAGCTGGCAGTGATTATGCATGATGGTCTACGCCGCATGTATGGCGAGGGCGAGCGCGTTTATTATTACTTAACTTTGATGAATGAAAACTACGAACAACCTGCCATGCCAGAAGGCGTGGAAGAAGGCATTAAGCGCGGCATGTACTTATTAGAAGATAACGGCTCAAGCCAAGTTCAGCTGTTAGGTTCAGGTGTTATTTTACGTGAAGTACAAAAAGCGGCACGAATATTACAGGACGAGTTTAACATCAGCTCCAATGTATGGAGCGTGACCAGCTTTAACGAGCTGACTCGCGATGGTATGGCTTGTGATGATTATAACCGCCTGCATCCGATGGAAGAAGAAATAGTACCTTGGGTTACTGAACAGTTGGCTCCGCACGAAGGTATCGTAGTTGCTGCTACAGATTATATGCGTAATTACTCAGAACAAATCCGCGCCTGGTTACCGGATAATCGCCCTTATACGACTTTAGGCACCGACGGTTATGGTCGCTCGGACACCCGTGAGAATCTACGTAGCTTCTTCCATGTTGATGCCGCGCATATCGTGGTCGCCACGCTTAAACGCTTAGCTGATGAAGGTGAAGTTGAGATGCGTCTGGTAAAAGATGCGATTTCAAGCTTTGGTATCGAAGCGGATCAACCGCCTGCATGGCAACAACAGCCTCATTATGATCATTTCCCAGACGCGCCAGCCCCTGACAATGTAAATCCGAGCCCTGTACCAGAGTTTGTCGATGAAGATGATGATGAAATAAGTAGCGAAGGTCGCGCAGAAGACCCAGCTGACGCCGCCTTACTCAATGATGATGACGTCAAAGAATAGCCAAAAGACAAGGCAATCATAATACAAGGAGAATTACGGATGGACATTAAAGCCCCCGATTTGGGTGTCGATAGCGCCGAAGTCAGTGAGATTATGGTCGAAGTTGGCGACGTTATTGCAAAAGACGACAATATCATTTTATTAGAATCTGACAAGGCATCAGTAGAAGTACCAAGCTCGGCTGCTGGTAAAGTAACTAAAATAAGCGTGGCAGTCGGCGACCAAGTGAGCGAAGGTATGGTGCTTATTGAGCTTGAAAGCGAAGCCGATGCTAAAGACGATAGTCAAAGCGCTGACACAGAAAACAAAACAGAACCTGCCGCTGACAAAAGAAATGAGCCGCAGGATAATCAGCAAGCAGAGAAGCAAAGCGATACTAACGTAGCTGAGGAAAATACTTCTCAGCCTGCCAAACAAGCAAGTGAGCAAGCAGGCGAGCAAGCAGGAAAAGCAACCACTCATGCCTTGCCAGACCTAGGAGTCGATGAAGCGCAAGTGTCTGAGATTATGGTCAGTGTCGGTGATATAGTTACTGCTGATCAATCCATTTTGCTGATTGAATCTGATAAAGCGTCGGTTGAAGTGCCGGCGCCAGAAGCGGGTAAGGTCGAAAAAATATTGGTGCAAGCGGGCGATATGGTCGCCAATGGTCAAGACTTTATTGTCATTATTGGTGAGGGTTCAGATAGCGCCAGTAATAATGCTAGTGAGTCTAAGGCTGATACTTCTGAGTCGCAAGCATCAAAATCTGCTGAATCAACTAACAAAACAGAATCAGATAAGCAGTCTGACAAGTCGAAACCAACAGACGAGCCTAAACAAGCCGCTAAGTCTACGACTAATACTAACGCTAAAAATGCTACAAATGCCAAGCTGACCGAAGCACAAGTCAACGAAAAAATGGTCGATATCTATGCCGGTCCTGCCGTGCGTAAGCTTGCGCGTCAGCTAGGGGTTGATATCTCTCAAGTGACGGGCTCAGCGCTTAATGAGCGTATCTTAAAAGAAGATTTATTTGCCCATGTAAAAGACAGCTTGAGCAAGCAAAAAACTGCGCCTTCTAGTGGCAATGGGGTCAGCTCAAGCCTGCCAAGCTTACCTGATATGAGCAATACTGAGATATGGGGTGAGACGGAGGTACAAGATTTAAGCCGCCTACAAAAAGTATCAATACCGCAGCTTAATTATAATACCTTATTGCCGCAAGTAACGCAGTTTGACTTGTCTGATATCACGGAGACTGAAAAATTACGTGGTGAGCTCAAAGGCGCTATGAAAGCGGAAGGTATCGGCTTCACTATTTTAGCCTTTGTTGTCAAAGCGACCGCTTATGCGTTAACCCAGCATCCGCGTTTTAACAGTCATTTGAGCGACGATAATACCCAAGTTATTTTACGTAAAAGTGTCAATATGGGTATTGCGGTAGCGACTGATGATGGCCTCATTGTACCTGTTATCAAAAATGTGCAAGATAAAGGGCTTAAGCAGATTGCTATTGAGATTGGTGAGCTTGCGGTTAAAGCGCGTGATAAGAAACTGACGACCAAAGAATTGCAAGGCGCAAGCTTTACGATATCAAGCCAAGGTAACTTAGGTGGTACCGCATTTACGCCACTGGTAAATTGGCCACAAGTGGGTATCTTAGGGGTATCAGAAGCCAGTATGCAGCCGCGTTGGAATGCTAGTAAGCAAACTTTTGAGCCGCGTTTAATGCTGCCACTATCGCTATCTTATGATCATCGCGTGATTAATGGCGCTGATGCCGCGGTATTTACCCGTTATATTGCAACTTTATTGGCTGATCCACGCCGTATTTTGCTATAGTTTTAGGGTTAAGTAAAAATAGCATGGTTAATAGAAAAGACTATCTACGGATGGTCTTTTTTATATCCTTTATTACAAAAATATCTATTCATAGACACAAAGAAGCCAGCTATTAAGCTGGCCTCTTTTATTTATCGTGCTCAGTCTACAGCAATGGGCTATATTAGAACTGTTTTACAAAAGCGACACCATATACCCAAGGGCTGATATCAATTTCACCAATATCAGTACCGTTTAACGTAGCATCAGTTTTGATGTCCATATAACGAGCATCGATACGGAAAGACTCAGTAGGCGCGAATGGAATATCAAGACCGATATGACCAGCAACACCTACGCTATCGTCAAGTTTTAGCTCAGTACCTGCAACATTTGCTTTCTCTTTAAAGAAAGTAGTGTAGTTCACACCAACACCAACAAAAGGTTTCACGTTCATAGGCAGGTTGTAGCCGTCGAAGTGGTATTGTAGAGAAAGAGTAGGTGGTAAATGTTGAGTTCTACCTGTGATTTCACCACCATTTGCATCAGTCAAAGTGAAATCATGATGAAATGGAATCGCTGCTAGTAGCTCAACACCAACGTTATTAGCGATAAAATATTCACCACTGATGGTTGGACGTACATCGCCATCAACATCTACAGCGTAATTTGTATTGCCTATAGTGACGTTACCGTTGTCACTTTTTGGATCAACATAGTGAGCACCAGCAGCCACAGACCAAGTACCAGCAGGTACAGCGAAAGCAGTGGTCATAGTAAGTGCAGTTGCAGCAGCTAAAACTAGGGATTGTAGTTTCATCGTTTGATTCCTCAACATAATAGATGATTATTGGTCAGTCTCTAATGAGGGATGACAGTAGTGACTGATTACGCAATGTTATGGTTAACTTGTAACATTATCTCTCTATTATAATACAAAAACCCTAATAAGAGTAAGGTTTTAAATAGAAAGTGGTAATGTTCATATCTTAAGTTACCTATCTACTTGAATAGACAGACTAAATTAGGAATAATTTTTTAATTACGCTTGTTATTTTAATTTGCAATTTTCAGCATTTTTTGCTGCTATTTATCAAAGGGGACGGTCAGACATTATGCTCGGTTATTGTAGTAATTCTCCGCTTCGTTGTGAAAATGCCTGTTCCATCAAGCTCTTGAACCAAATAGATTCTTGTTGCCCTAAATGTGGTTTGTTCTTATTACCGGCGCAAAACTTAAGCAATCAATTACGGGCTGATGAGCAATTTTTACGCTTCGTTTTCTTGGCGATTGCCGTGATATTGTTGGCAGTGACCTACATTTATTACCTAAATTTTGTATAATCATTATTACTGATGCATAAACTAAATATGCCCATCAACTTTGTTGGTCTGAATTTAGGTATAAGCGCTTTTTAAAAGACTGTTTATTAATATAAGACCGGTGTTACATCGCACCGTATATAGGGACGCCATGCTACTCCAATCTATACGGCGCTTGCGTCTTTTCGTCTATAACATTCTACAAAACGATGAGCATGATACGCTCTTTAGTCGCTGTGTTGACTACTTTCTCATTTTTTTAATCATGGCGAACGTCACGGCGGTCATCGCTGAGTCTGTAGATAACTGGTACTATCCGTATCAAGAGTATTTTACTTGGTTTGAAAATTTCTCGATTGTCATATTTTCTATCGAGTATTTGCTCAGATTATGGAGTGTCGCTGAAGCGAAGCCTGACAATACCACTTGGCGTCAGCGCTGGGAGTGGCTAAAAAGTCCGTCGGCTTTGATTGACATCATTGCAATTGCGCCCGCATTCTTGAATTTCTTTGTCAGTATCGACTTGCGTTTCTTACGTATTTTGCGTTTATTTCGCATTCTTAAGCTCACTCGTTATTTTGCCTCATTACGTATTTTATTGGTGGTTATCAGTAAGGAGAAAGGCTCATTTCAAGCGGTTCTTTTTATCTTAATCATTATGATTGTCACGGCATCAAGTGGGATTTATTTGGTCGAAAACCACGCGCAGCCAGAGGAGTTTGAATCGATACCCAAAGCCATGTGGTGGGCTGTTGTTACTCTGACGACGGTTGGCTACGGTGATGTAACGCCTATCACCAATGTTGGTAAAATATTGGGGGCGATTATCACCATATTGGGCGTCGGTCTAGCTGCATTACCGGCCGGTATTTTGGCGACGGGCTTGGCAAATGAGCTCAGTCAGCGCCGTGAAGAGCTTGAGCAGGATTTCCGCGGGCAATTGGTCGATAGCGATTTTGATTTGGTACAGAATCAGATGATGATTGAGAAAATCCGCCGCGAGCTTGGATTGAATAAGGAGCAGGCACAAGAGATTGTGCTGCAAGTATTGCGTGAGCAAGAGCTGGAACGCCGTGAAAGGGAATTGCGGCAAAAGAATTTTTGCCCGCATTGCGGTGAGCCGTTAGAGTAAAGCTGTCATTTAAGCTTTTTTTCTGAAAGGTTGTTCTTAAGAACAGTTTTTAAAGGCAGTTCTTAAATCAAAAGTTTTTGATGTAAAAAAAGGGTGAGACGTTATTAAATAGCGTCTCGCCCTTTTTATTTATAGGTAAAAACCAATCCTACCTTTTTACATTAATGTTAAATCCCTTGCGGAACGGGCAGGGCGCGTGCCAATTCATGCGCCACTTCTTGCGCGGCTGTCGATAAATCTGTCGCAGGCAGTGGCAGATTTTGTAAAGTCAGATGCCAATCATCTACCTCTCGGCGCAAGTGTGCGACCCAAAGTGTAATGCAGTCACGCGGTAGCTGCTTTAAATTAACTTCAAAAGAGCGGTTACCTTCATCATCGCTCAAATGAAGCTCACCTTTTTTGACTCTGCCAAAAGGCTGCCCATGATAAGAATTGGCAAGCAAAGCGATATGCGTGATGTGGGCGGGGATTTTATCCAAATAAAGCCGGATTTGCTCTTGGTCAAGTGGCGCAAGGTACATGGCTTGCTCACCGCGGTCTTTGCCATTGAGGCTATCGCCTTGATGTTTGACCGATTCTGCTTTATCACGTAACTGCTTAAACCAAACAATATCGCTGATGGTACAGTTGTCGTCATACAGTACGCAGGCCAAATCGATATCAATCGCGCCTTCATTTTTCTTGAAGCGCTTCTTTAAATTTTTAAATAGTCCTTTTTGCTCAATCTTGGTAAATTCATAATTTAGCGCAAAAAATAACGTCCCCGTATCTAAACCCAGCCCTCTTAAACTGTCTGAAAGTAGTGGTGATGGGATAGTGGTCGACATAATATTCCTTTTGGATTTTAATTTTTTCAATAGTTATTTTAAATAGTATAAGCGTTGGTGCATATGAGTATGGCTATTAGATTTTTATCATCATTAATAATGAGCTATTTTTCTTTATTGTTGCTATTCATCATTTATTGGTTTGTCTAATACGGCTTGATACAGTAGCGCGGGTTTGGCGTCTAATAGACCGCTACCAAAGCCACGTAACCACCAAACCAGCTGCGAGGTTAAGTTAACGGTCGCTTGTATGGTTAGGGTTTCATCACTATTGATGATCACATTTTGGTCATCACTAAGCTTACTTTCCGTTAAGCTTTTGCCCGCTTGTTTGGTAAATTGTAGCTCAACCGCAGTATGTTTGCCATGATCAGGTAACTGGCTAAATAAAGGATGGCTAAAGCCCATGCCGCCTGCATCTAGATAGGTATCCAGTTGGAAATTGTCTGGGGTCTTAGCCGCGCTTTCTAATATCTCAACGCTGGTAAAGCGATGCAAAGCAAAGGTACGAATAATCACTTCTGGATCATCAGTGCGCGTTGCCAATAGGTAAATAATCACCCCACGCTGAATGATAGCAATAGGGTTTAAGGTATATTCGCTGGCTTGTGATTTATCACTGCGGGTATAGTTGGCCTGTATTTGCAATTGATAAAATAACGCATGATAAATGTTGTCTTTACTTTCTAAATCAATATGCGGTGCAATTAAAGACTGAGTTGCAGGCTCGATACGCACTCTGTCAATCCATGAATGTGTGACTTTACTGTTTTTGAGTTGCCTGCGTGCCAAGTCAAACCAAGGAAATAGTTCATCTAAAATAACCGGCGGTAGCAGCTGACTTAGATTGGCTTCGACCATATTAAAGGCAACCGCTTGTGATAAGTTCATATGCGGTAAGCTTTGCAGCGGCGCATCATCTTTCCAGCGCCAGCCTTGTGGATTGGCATTGTTTTTTTCGATAGGAAAGCGTTTGGCAAGGGCGTTTAAATCGCGTTGCACCGTACGCAAACTGATATCAAAGCCTGCCAATATAAGCTGCTCGTAAACATGGGTTGTTCCTACCCAGCGATTGCGCTGTAACTGCGACAACACTTGCCATTGCCGCGCTGTCGTCGCTGCCCCATGACGATTATCTGCTGCTTCCTCAGACGCTTTATTATCTGCAGTAATTTCTTCGTTTTGCTCAGCAACTTCTTTAGTCACTAGTGCAGTTGCTGATTTATCAACAACTGCTTGAGCTTGAATACTATCGGCGTCAGTAGAATGTGCAGTCATTAAAGATAACCTTTATTCAGTCACGGGTTTGGTTGCTAGCTGTTTATTAGCATTTTATTGATTAACATAGCGCATCATAAAAAGCCAATCATCGCAGAAAAGCATGACAACGTCTAGCGATGCGCTTCTGTATTTGCCTCTATATTTGCGTCTGGGCTTGTATCTAGGTCACCTTTCTCTTTCTTGGCTTTTTTTTGCTTATCTTGTTTTTTCTGACGTTTGGCTTGGCGCTTTTTCTTGGCTTTCTTTTTCGACTTTTTATCATCGACTTCGTCATCAGCATTCTGATTTTCATCCCAAAGCATCAAACGGCTTAGTACTTTGCCAAATAAGGTTTCTTTACGGTAGCGACCTTTTTTATTCATGGCGTCGACAGGTAAGCCGGTCATTAAGGTCAAGGCCTCACTTAAGGTATGCACACCATAAATATGAAATTGCCCTGCTTGAACGGCGGCAATGATGTCGTCACGTAGCATTAATTGTTTGACGTTGGCCATTGGGATAACCACGCCTTGTTGTCCCGTCAGCTCTTGCTCGCGGCAAGCGTCAAAGAAACCAGCGATTTTAGAATTGATACCGCCAACTGCTTGGACTTCGCCTAACTGATTCATCGAGCCGGTAATCGCAAAAGATTGATTGATAGGGACGTTTGCTAGGGCGGAAAGTAGCGCACAGCCTTCACTGACCGTCGCACTATCACCATCGATATGGGCGTAACTTTGCTCAAAAGCGAGTGAGGCACTAAAGTTTAGCGCATGATGCTGACTAAATAAGGCGCGCAAATAGCTGGTCATAATCAGCATGCCTTTGGCGTGTAAGCTACCGCCCAAATCCACATCGCGCTCGATATCGAGAATTTCGCCCGCGCCAATATTTGGCTGAATGACTGCGGTCAGACGAGCGGGCATACCAAACTCGCTATCGGCGTAACTGACGACAGTGAGCGCATTTACTTGTCCGACAGCATCGCCTTGGGTCTGAATAAGCTGCTGGCCATTTTTTAACTCATCCCAATAAAGGTCGCGCAAGTATCCTGAGCGCTCATCCATATCGTCAATAGCGTGGGTGACGTGAATGGCGCTAACAATATTTTTACCGCTCAAACGTGCATGGCGGTTAGATTCATGTAAGAGCTTAATTAATAAATCACTATGCAAACTTAAGCGGTCTTGGTCTTCTGCTTGTAAGCTTAAATGCTCGAGTAAAGCGGCTTGGGCGCTACTATCAAAAGGATAAAGGTTGGCATAATCAATGATGTCTGCCATTTTTGCCACCAATGCCAATTCGTGCTCAGGGCTGCGAGTTACATCGTCGTGAAAATCGGCACGTACTTTAAATACCGCATCAAACTCAGGCTCAAGCTCTAGTAGTTCGTAATATAAATCTGCTTCGCCAAGCAAGATGACTTTGATATCAAGGTCAATGGGTGCGGGCGCGAGCGATAAGCTGCCTGTTAAGGTCAGCATCTGCTCAAGGCTTGAGAGTTTGATTTTGCGAGATTGCAAGGCGCGCTTAAGACCTTGCCACGCGTAAGGATGCTCAAGTAGATGACTGGCTTCTAACAATAGATAGCCGCCATTGGCACGGTGCAGGGCGCCTGCTCGAATCATACTGACATCGGTGGTTACTGTGCCCAATTGGGTGATTTGCTCGACATGACCCAATAGGTTTAAATGCGTCGGTAAGTCTTCAAAGATGACAGGTGCGCCACTATCGGGCGCGTGACTGACAATGACGTTGACTGCATAGCGGCTCGGCGTTGTGGCAAGCACTGCCGTCACAAACTCCTCATCATCGCCATTGACGATACGCTCGACATGCGTAACCATATCGGCAAATATGGTTTTTAAATACTCGACGACCAATGGATGATCAGTAAACTGCTCATAAATAGGTGCAAATAAAGGCTGTAGCGCTCGGCGTGCAATATTGCGATGCAGCGCTTCAATGGCATCATTGGCTTCGTCTTCTAATTGCTCCAAGGCGATGGTCAGCTGACTTAGGCGCTTTTGCATATGGTTTTTTTGTGCAAAATTATTCAGCTCAGCTTCGTACTCGCTCTTGCCGTAGTCGTGGTTAGCATCTTTGCTCACGCTATCATCAGCACTAGAAATACTGGAACTAGAAATATTGTCATTAGAAATATTGTCATTAGAAATATTGTCATTAGAAATATTGTCATTAGGAATATTGGCTCTTTGACTTTCCTCTTTTATTGACTTATTTTTCTGGCTATTAGAGATTTTGTCATCTTTAACTTCACTATTGCTCTCTTCTTTTGGTAGCTGGCTGGGATGTACAAATACCGCTTTATTGTCAAATGCGCGAAACGTCAGTGCCAAATCGTATTGTTTGCCTTCGGTATTTAGGTCGTCGTAAGCCTGACTTTCTTTTTGATGGGTATCATTTTTGATGGCTTCGATTTTGCTTTGATACTGGTCGCTACGAAAGCGTTGGCTAAGTCGTTTTTTGGCTTGCTGCCATAATTGATTGACCTGCTGTTGTAGTATGGTCGCCTGCCCAGAAGGTAGACGTAATGCTTGCGGTGTACGTGGATCGGCAAAATTATACACATAAACCCAATCATCGGGCGTTGGTGCGTCAGCGGCAATTCGTTGCAATAAACGACTGATAACGGTGCGTTTACCTAAGCCATTTTCGCCCGCGGCAAATACGTGATAGCCACTGGCATGAATATCCAGTGCTGTATGCAACGCTTTAAGGGCACGCTGTTGTCCAAAGCCGACATCTAAATCGGGGGCAGTGCGGGTATCGCTCGGTAGCTCATTCGTATCAGTATAACGCTTAAGTTGCTCGGCACTGATAAGGCAGCGCTCATTAACATCGATAAATACCGGATGAGGCGTGTTAGGCACATCTACTGTACTATCTGGCTGAGCTTTTTCTGACGGCTTTTTGCGTGCCAGCTCTTTTTTGGGTAGCTTTGTTTTAGATGGCCTTTTTTTAGGCAGATTCGTTGCTAATGGTTTTGTCTCTGCTGTTTTATTGACAGGGCTTACCATAGGATTGGTATCTTTTGGGTCTTGATTCATAGGTGTGTTTTGCGGTTCGGTCATAGTTATATAGTAAGTCGTTTTAAGAGGGCGGAATGGTTAGTGAGCTTTTGTTGTTTGAGCGCTAAGTGTAAGGATGCGCTTCTAACAATCAATCATTTTTAATAATGAATCTTTTTAATAATGTATCAGGACATCTTACAAGATATAGGTGCGTTTTAGATAAGACATTAGGCGCAGTTTTGTATCATAGAGAGATGGGTGTTTTTACTAATTAGGTTGAGGTAATATTCATTTTGCTACGTTAAATTGCTGACGGTCCAAGAAGATAAGCCTTCAATATAGGCGTAGATAGTATAAGATGGCGTACATTGGCGCAATCTGCAACTATTCAATGGGCAGCCTGCATGATAAAATAGACGGTTCACATGTCAAAACTGGATAACCCGTATGTCAGATTCTACTAAAACCTCTTCATCATCTGCTAGCACGGGTAAAATTCATATTGACCCGACAGGTTTTGTAAAGCTCGGTGCGCAATTGCCAACACTTGCAAATATCTTGGCGCAATCAATAGATGAGCTGGGGCTTGCATTAAGCGCGACGCAGCAGCGCACGTTATTATTGTATTTAGACCAGCTTTTATTATGGAATAAAGCGTATAATCTGACCGCTATTACCGATCCAATCGAAGCACTTATCAAACATATCATCGATTGTTTGGCTATTATAACGCATTTACCGTCAGGGTCGCTGCTAGATATTGGTACGGGAGCGGGCTTGCCAGCGGTGATTATCGCTATCTGTCAGCCTGAGCGCCAATGTACCGCCCTTGATAGCAATCAGAAAAAAATTCGTTTTATTAAGCAAATCAGTAGCGAGCTTGGTTTGAGTAACATGCACCCAATCGCCTCGCGTATTGAAGCGCATGAAGCCAGCTATGAGGTGGTAACGTCGAGAGCTTTTGCCAGTCTGATTGATTTTGTAGAAGTCGCTCAGCCACGCTTGGCCGATAATGGTTATTTATGCGCGATGAAGGGTAAAGCCCCGAGCGACGAAGAGTTGCAAGCGCTAAATGACGCTTGGCAGATAAAGACGATTCCGTTAAATGTGCCGCATTTACAAGATAGTCGTCATTTAATTGAATTATCTTATAAAAATGTCTAAGCTATGAGCACGCAACGTACTATAAAGCAACAATTGTTCTATAGTAATGAGTAAGTGGTCTTCTCATTTGTACGCAGGTGTTAAACACCCTTATAGGTAAGTATCAGGTATTTGAGTAATATAATAACTACAAGCAGCAAAAATGCTTCAGTAAAAATCAGTAACAGATCCTAATTAAATTGAGTGAGTGTATGGAAATCATAGCAATTGCGAATCAAAAAGGCGGCGTGGGTAAAACCACGACGGCAGTGAATTTGACCGCCAGCTTAGCGGCCAAGCGCAAGCACGTACTGCTGATTGACTTAGACCCACAGGGTAATGCCACCAGTGGCACGGGCGTGGATAAGAACCAATTAGAGCTGACCATCGCTGATGTACTGCTCGATGGTGTGTCGCTGTCTGAAGCGATTGTGAATAGTCCAGCTGGCTTTGATGTCATCGGTGCCAATCGTGATTTGGCGGGTATGGACATCACCTTAATGAGCAAGACCAACAGCCATGAGTTGTTTAAAACTGCGATGGCGCAGTTGGTCAACGATCAAATCGCCGCCAATAAACCTGCTTATGATTATGTGATTATCGATTGTGCACCGAGCTTAAACTTGCTGACGATTAATGCCTTGGTTGCCACCGACAGCGTTATTATTCCGATGCAATGTGAATATTATGCGCTAGAAGGCTTGGCGGACTTGTCACAGACAATTGAGCGCCTCACTGAACTTAACCCTAAGCTCTATATTCGCGGCGTGGTCAGAACTTTATTTGATGCGCGTAATACCTTGGCGCGTGATGTGTCTGCTGAATTAGAGGCGCACTTTGGCGAGATTATGTATAAGACTCATATTCCAAGAAATATTCGTCTAGCAGAAGCGCCAGCACATGGCTTACCAGTTATTGCCTACGAGAGATGGTCAAAAGGCGCGCGCGCGTATCAAAAGCTGGCCGCTGAAGTGATGAAGCAAAGTGAATGATCATAAATTTTTAGTCAAAAGTCGTTAGTCATCATTTAGCTTGTTTAGTTTAAACATTAAAAACAGCAAATTATATTTATCAGTAAGCCGGCAGTAGTAAGCATTGGGCTTTTTATTTTAGCGTTAGAGGATAGGTAATCATGGCAAAGAAAAGAGGGTTGGCTGCCAATAGAGGCTTAGATGCCTTATTAGGGTCAATCAAAAAAGAAAAACAAATTGCCGCCTCTGCCTTACAAGATGATACGGTGGTGCGCGAGCCTACTGTGTCAGCTGCAATGCTAGAAACTGACATATCAGAAGCTAAAAAACAAGAACAGGGTGCCCACGTGGCAGGCACAGCTGCTGATACAAAAGCGACTAAAAAGCCTTCTGCCTCACCAGTAACAGAGCAATCTACTGACAGTCATAATCGTAAAGCGCGGATGATTAAGAAAAGCCCTGCTAATAAAACCCGTACCAATGTGATAGACAATAGCGCCTCTGAAGACCAAATAAGTTTGGTGCAAATCGATGTCACGCGTCTGCAAGCAGGTAAGTATCAACCGCGCCGTGATATGAGTGAAACGGCGCTGGCAGAATTGGCCTCTTCTATTGAACAACACGGCGTCATGCAACCGATTGTTATTCGTCCATTATTGGCGAATGAAGACAAGAGCGAGGCCTTGGTTACGCACGAAATTATCGCCGGTGAGCGCCGCTGGCGTGCGGCAAAAATGGCGGGTAAATCGGTTATACCAGCGATTGAGCGCGCGTTATCTGATGAGCTGGCAATTGCACTGGCCTTGATTGAAAATATCCAGCGTGAAGACTTATCGGTAATTGAGCAGGCGGCAGCTTTACAGCGTTTCCATACAGAATTTGGTATGAGTCATGCCATGATTGCCGAAGTCGTTGGGAAAGCACGTACCACGGTTTCAAACTTGCTACGTCTCAATCAGCTCCATGATACGGTCAAAGATCATTTGGCAAACAGTGCTTTAGATATGGGGCATGCCCGTACATTATTGGCGTTATCATCAGAACAGCAGCCTATCATTGCGCAAAAAATCATCGATGCTGGTATGACAGTGCGCGAAGCTGAAAAGTTAGTCAAATCCATTTTACAACCCGCGCCAAAAGCCAGTCGTCCTGAGCAAGCACAGTCTCGCGATGTTGAGCGCTTAACCCAGCGTTTAACTGATATGTTAGGCGCAGAAGTCAAGCTCAAACACAAAAAAGACGGGCAGGGTAGTGTTGAGATATTCTTCCATAGCCAAGATCAGCTAGCAGCCTTAATTAAGCATATAGAAGCTCAGGCTTAGCTTATTTGAGTGTTTTGTACTAACCATACAAATATTAAATCATCTTTTAATAATTAATAAAAACATAGAAGAGAGTCGGTATGTGGGAGCTGGTAAAAGCAGGTGGTTGGCTGATGACACCTATCGTGGTGTGCTCAATATTAGCATTGGTTATTATTATCGAGCGTAGTCATACTTTACAATTTAATAAGATTGCGCCCAATAGATTGCGTGAACAGCTGATAAACCGCCTACGTGAAAACGGTGATATCGGTCGTACACAGTTGATGAATGTCAAAGAAAAAACCCCTTTGGGTGATATTCTAGCGACCGGTCTGCTTTACCGCCAATACGGCTTAGACTCGATGACAATGCATATGCAAAACCGTGCCAGTGTGCAAGTGCATCAGTTAGAGAAAAATATCAATATGCTTGGCACCATTGGGGCGATTGCGCCATTGCTTGGTTTGTTGGGTACGGTATTGGGTATTATCTCGTCGTTTTTGGCGATTACGGATGGCGCGATGCAAGACCCAACGATGTTGGCGGCTGGCGTGTCACAGGCTTTGATTACCACTGCTGCTGGTATGATTGTGGCCATCCCAGCACTGGTTGCCTATCGTTATTTTCAGCGCCGTATTATCGATATCAATGCGCAGTTTGAAACGCAAGCGGGGCTAATGATTCAAGAATTGTATGATTATCAACTGCTGGACAATACGCAAGCCTCTACCATCTCTCTACCTACTAATGGTGTAGAAACAACTAAAACTAAGGGTTATGAGCTTTCACTTGACACCTCGGATTTAGAAACAGCCGCTACAGCAACTTAATTGTGTGATGTCACTTATTTGTTGAATCCGTACATTTAAGACCATTAAAGAGAGCGATATGCGTTTTAGAAAACCGACCGTTGAGCCACTTGAAATCAATCTGACGCCGATGATTGATTGTTTATTATTTTTAATCGTATTTTTACTGCTTGCTACTTCGTTTAATCATTTCAGTCGCTTAAATATCATTCTTCCCGAAGCTGAAGGTGTGGCGCTGACAGAAGAGAAAAACAGTATTGAAGTTGCCGTGCAAGAAGATGGCAGTTATCTAGTTAACGGAATTACGCTTGCTAGTAGCAACGAGGCTGAATTGACCAGTATGCTACAGCAAGAGGCGGGAAGTAATCGTGATATGCTATTTGTAATTGCTGCCGATGCGAATGCCACGCATCAATCCGTGGTACGCGTTATGGATATCGCTGGTAAATTGGGTTTTTTAAATTTAAATATCAGTACGGTTGTGCCACTTGGTCAGCCTTTACCGCAATCATCAGCACAATAATTTTTATGATATTTGATAAGGTGGTAAAGCGTATTAAGCATTACCACTATTATTCTAAAAGCCTTTAATGCTTTATCTTATAACCAAGCGCTACTGCTGCATCCGTGTCATTTATTCCTTCTTTATACCTAAATTGAGGCTTTTATGAGCCAAGCTAATCAACCTGACTCTAAAAAAACTTCTGCTAAAAAGCTATCAGCAGCGCCATCAAGTACGCCTAAACATAAGACCTTATTACGTCTATTAAGCTACCTTAAACCCTATTGGTGGGCGCTAATATTAGTCATAATAGGCTTTGCTATTAATGCGGCGACAGAAATTTGGATTGCCAAATTATTACAATATATTACTGATGCCATCAATCAAAATGATCAAAGTAAGCAGGATTTATTTCCGTTTATTATTGTCCTGTTGTTTTTCGTGCGCGGCGTAGGAAGCTTTTTAGGTAACTACTATACGGCGTTGGTCTCGCGCAATCTTGTGTATGAGCTACGTGTGCAGGTTTTTAATAAGTTACTGCGTTTGCCAAGCTCGTTTTATTTAGCGAATCCAGCAGGGACGATTTCGTCCAAGCTTATTTTTGATGTTGAGCAGGTAACTGCAGCCAGCACCGATTCAATGAAGACTCTATTACGCGATGGCTTGACGGTCGTGGCTTTGATAGGTTTCTTGCTTTATAGCAACTGGCGCTTGACCTTGATTTTGTTTGTCGTGCTGCCACCGATTTTATGGCTCATAAGGGTAGCCTCAAAGCGTTATTTAAAGCTTTCAAAGGGTATTCAAGAAACCATGGGCGATGTCAGCCATATTACTAATGAAGTGATTAATGGCTATCAAGTGGTGAAAAATTACGGCGGACAAGCCTATGAATCTAAGCGCTTTGATACAACATCGAAGAAAAACCTGCGCCAAGGGATGAAGGTCGTTGTCACCAATAGCATCAATACTCCTGCTGTACAGCTGCTGATGGCAATAGCCATGGCGGTAGTGGTGTGGCTCGCCCTGCGCCCTGCGGTGATAGATAATATCTCAGCAGGTGAGTTTATCTCCTATATTGCTGCCGCAGGATTACTAAGTAAGCCTGTGCGTTCATTGACTGATGTCAATCAACAGTTGCAAAGAGGGCTCGCGGCCGGTGAATCAATATTTGCTTTACTAGATGAGCCGGAAGAAGCAGATACCGGTGTACTTAGTCCTACTTTGGCAGGTGAGATTAAACTGGATAATGTCAGTTTGGTTTATCCTGATTCAACTGTGGCGCTGCGTGATTTTACTTTAGATGTGCGTGCAGGCGAGACTGTGGCATTGGTTGGACGTAGCGGCGCTGGTAAATCTTCTTTAGTCAATTTACTTACCCGTACCTTAAATACTTCTTCTGGGCAAATTACCCTTGATGGTATGCCGATTGAAGATATTAAGCTTGAAAGCTTGCGTGCGCAGATTGCGATGGTCAATCAGCAAGTGGTGCTGTTTAATACTACGGTGTTTAATAATATTGCCTATGGCAGTTTGGCTGATAAAACTCAAGCTGAGGTTGAGCAAGCAGCAAAAGACGCTTTTGCCCATGATTTTATTATGAAAATGCCAAATGGCTATCAAAGTGAAATTGGCGCTGAAGGTTTGCAGCTGTCTGGTGGTCAACGCCAGCGCCTCTCTATTGCTCGAGCATTACTAAAAGATGCGCCGATTTTGATTTTAGATGAAGCCACCAGTGCTCTAGATAATGAGTCAGAATATTACATTCAGCAAGCACTTGATAATGTTATGAAAGACCGCACGACGCTAGTGATTGCGCATCGTTTGACGACGATTGAGTCCGCTGACCGTATTGCTGTTTTAGATGGTGGTCAGATTGTTGAGCTAGGCACGCATGCTGAGCTGATGCAATTGCAGGGTCATTATGCGCAAATGTATGGTCGCGATTTTGAGTAAATGTACTGAATAAATTTGCTGTATAAATAGGATAAGTAACAAATCATCATGAGTATTGAAACCACAATGACGCGTGCATGGCAACGTCAGGCCGCTTGGCTCTGGCTGCTACTGCCTGTGAGCGGGTTGTATGGATTCATTACGATGCTACGTCGGCAGGCTTATAAAATAGGTCTGCTTTCAAGTTATCGTGCGCCTATTCCAGTAATGGTTATCGGTAATATTACGGTAGGTGGCAGCGGTAAGACACCGTTAATTATTGAATTAGTCACTTACCTACAAAAGCAAGGCATAAAAGTAGGGATTATTAGCCGTGGTTATGGCGGTGATAGTAGCCAGATGCCAGCTTTGGTGTATGCTGATAGTTTGCCAAGCATCGTAGGTGATGAGCCCTCTTTAATTGTTAATATGACAGGCGCTGCTATGGCAGTATGCCCCAATCGTAAACAAGCGATTACAACCTTATTAAACGCTTACCCTGATTTACAACTGATTATTGCCGATGATGGCTTGCAGCATTATGCGCTGCAACGTGATATCGAATGGATAGTGGTTGATGCATCACGCGGCTTTGGTAATCAGCAGCTGTTACCAACCGGTTTTTTACGTGAACCCATGTCACGCTTACAAGGCGCAAATGTGGTTTATCATGAAAAAGCAGAGATGGTAGCGACGGATAATAATCAAGCTCAAGCTAAGCGTTTAACCATGCATCTACAAGCTGATAAATTACAGCTTTTATGGTCTTCCGCTGCTGAGATAGATGATTCAACTGTAGCAGCAAAAATGCCTATGCCACCCACGCCAAACAGTCGGGTACATGCGGTAAGCGGTATCGGCTATCCACAGCGTTTTTTTGATACTTTATTATCGCTCGGTTTCGATGTCATTGGTCATCCTTATCCGGATCATTACGATTTTAGCTTGCATGAGCTTTTACAATATACCGAGCAGCCTATCATTGTGACCAGTAAAGACGCGGTTAAAATCAGGGCGCTGCTATTGGATGCGATTAGTCGCCAACCACTTAGTAAAGTGTATCAAGAGCTTGTCAGTCGCCTATGGGTATTGCCAGTGACTGCGGTGTTATCGGACAGTTGTTATGAGAGCTTACAGCAGCAATTAAAAGCTTTAAATATTGATATCAATAATGGCTAGTATTCTAAAAGCTTAGATAATTTTTATAGGAATAAATCATGTCGTCAGCAACTAAAACAATGCCAGCCAAAACGCATATTGTTATTCCTGCGCGCTTTAAAAGCACCCGTTTACCTGGCAAACCATTATTAACTATCCATGGTAAGCCAATGATACTGTGGGTAGCTGAAAAGGCACAGTTGGCTGATTTTGCTGATGATATGTGTATTGCCACGGATGACGAAGCGATTGCCAAAGTTTGTATAGAGGCAGGCTTTGATGTGGTGATGACGAGTAGCGCGCATGCCTCAGGCACTGACCGCTTGGCTGAGGTCGCGGCTATTAAAGGCTGGGCTGAGCATGATATCGTGGTCAATATGCAAGGTGATGAGCCTTTAGTACCGCCGTTATTATTAGAGCAAGTCAAGGCACTGTTAGTACAAGATGCTGAGAGCGTGATGGCGACTTTATGCGAACCTATCGAAGACTACGAGACGTTTATGCGTCCATCGGTCGTTAAAGTCGTCAGTCAGACCTCGAACCATCGACAGCGCGCACTGTATTTTAGCCGTGCGCCGATTCCGTGTGACCGTGATGCAGTATTGGCAAAGGACAGCGCTACACAGCAGCAAGCGCCAAAAAATGCTTATCGCCACTTAGGGTTATACGCCTACCGCGTCAGCTTGTTACAGCAGTTTGTACACTGGCCGCAAACGCCACTCGAAACACTGGAAAGCTTAGAGCAGTTACGCGTATTAGAAAATGGTGGCCATATTGCTATTGCCCCAGCAGCTTGTCATCTGCCAGCAGGCGTCGATACCCAAGAAGATTTGGACCGTCTAAATGCCATGAGTTTAATAGATTTTCAAAACTGCTAATGTAGATAATTAATAATAGCCTAGGGCGTGTCCTCATTTTAAAAATGGTGATAAAAATGAGATAAATTGTAGCCAAACGAGGAAAATAGTGCAGTTAATATCGGGATATTACCCAGCTATTTGACGAGGTTTGGCAAAATTTAGCCATTTTTAGCCCATTTAGATGTACATCGATTGAATTGAGGACACGCCCTAAGTAATAAACCAATATTTTTGATTAAAAATAATTGGTTTATTCGGTCTTTAAAGGTTTTAAATGTATTAGCAGATTGATCATATTAAAGATGTTCAGCGTGTTAAAGGTAGTAAACGCATTAAAAGCATTGAGCGATGACCATAAGTGAGATAACAGAAATGACCAGCACAGTGCCTTTGAGCGATAGTATTTACTTTGCACCGTTACTACCGTGGCAAAATGAGTTATGGTCGCAGCTGACCAAGCGGGTGTTAATGCCGCAGCAATCCTTACCGCACGCGCTCTTAGCGGCCGGTATGCAAGGGATGGGTAAGCGTGCTTTTGTCTGGCGCTTGGTAGCATGGTTATTATGCCGTGAGCGCAATAGCCATCCGCTCGGCGCTTGCGGCGTTTGCGAGAGCTGTCAATGGCTCAGATCAGGGACGCATCCAAGCTTACAAGTCTTGCCAATGATTAGTATGCCAGTCAGTGTCGATAATGCCCATGCTAAAGAAGCAGCAACTAGCACCGCAAAAGACAAAAAATCTGCCAAAGCTGCTAGTAATGCCGCGTTAAAAATAAAGGTCGATGATATTCGTGCTCTACAGCCGTTTATTTATCAAGGCGGGCAGGGCATGCGGATTTGTGTGCTAGATTATGCAGAGCAAATGACCATTGCTGCGGCTAATGCGCTGCTTAAAACTTTGGAAGAGCCACAAGCGCAAGTGCATTTATTCCTCATCAGTGATACTCCGGCGCAGTTACTTCCAACCATAAAAAGCCGCGTTCAGCAGCTGGCATTGCAAACCATTGATCCTGCTGTTTCAATTGATTATGTCACTCATGCTTTAGGCAGTACGGTCAATCGTGAGGCAGTCGGCACGGCGGCCATTGAGCAGCTGATACAGTTGGCAAATGGTGCGCCTTTAGCAGCGGTGGCCCTTGCACAAGCGCCTTGGTATAGTAAGCGCGCGCTATGGCTGACAACGTGGCAAGCGTTACGTAGTGGTAAACGTAGTAGCATTGCGGCAAGCGATTATTGGCAAACCCAGCTGAGTATAAGCGAGTTTATTCAACTGTCGGAGCTGATGCTGGTCGATATGCGCCGTGTATGTTTGGGTCTCGATGCGCTGCAAAAGGACATCGATTTATCCGCCTCTTTCAGCAATTATAAACCTGCTGAAAGTAGCTTTGAGGCATTTATAAACAGTCTACAACAAACAAAAATCGCCCTGCAACAAAATGTGCAAGAAAAATTCGCTTATGATAAGCTGATGCAAGAATTGGCGTATTTATAAATTAAAACAAAGTAAACCTCACTCATAAAGGAAGCTAACTATGGCAATGCCAGGACGTGGCGGGATTTTAACCTGTCATATTGAAGATATGGAAACGTTATACGCAAGCTATTTATCCTTTGTGACCAATGGCGCGTTATTTGTGCCGTCTGATAGAATACAAAAACTGGGCGACGAGGTGTTTATTGCCGTGACTTTGCCCAATTCTAGCGAACGCTTGCCTATGAACGGTAAGGTGGTTTGGATTAATTCTAAAAGCCAAAGTGGTCGACCAGCAGGTTTTGCGGTGCAGATAGGTACAGATATCGCTGGGTTAAGAATTAAAAATGAGGTCGAGCGTTTATTGGCCGGTAAGATTGATAGTTTACAGTCGACTTATACCATGTAGTGTTTCTACAGATCAGCAATCTTATTCACTAGGATTATTATAAATACTAGCGAAATAATATAAAAAAAGCAGCCTTATAAATGTATAAGGCTGCTTTTTCATGCGTCATATTTTATTAAATAATACTTGCATAAATTTGTTTATTTAATAACGTGGTGGCACATACATATCATCAGGAATCGGTTCGCGATAGTATTCGTCATCGCGCTTGCGTTCAGGCAGCTCGACCTCATCACGCGGTACTTCTTGATAAGGGATTTGCTCTAGTAAGTGAGCAATACAGTTTAGCCGTGCGCGTTTTTTATTATTGCCTTCGACCACCCACCACGGCGCTTCAGGAATATGCGTGCGCTCAAACATGGTTTCTTTGGCTTTTGTATAATCCTCCCAGCGGCGACGCGATTGTAAGTCCATCGCTGACAGTTTCCACTGTTTAAGTGGATCATGAATCCGGCTCATAAAACGTGAATGTTGCTCATCATCGGTAATCGAAAACCAATACTTGACCAAGCGAATACCTGAACGTACCAGCATGCGCTCAAATTCAGGTACCGATTGGAAAAACTCTTCGTACTGGGCATCGGTACAAAATCCCATGACACGCTCGACGCCCACACGGTTATACCAGCTGCGATCAAATAAGACAATTTCACCAGCAGCAGGCAGATGCGCCACATAGCGCTGGAAATACCACTGCGATTGCTCACGTTCTGTTGGAGCCGGTAGGGCAGCCACTCGGCAAACACGTGGGTTTAAACGCTGAGTAATACGCTTAATAGCGCCGCCTTTACCAGCAGAATCACGGCCTTCAAATATCACGACGATACGCTCACCATATTCAACCACCCAATCTTGCAGCTTAATAAGCTCTCGTTGCAGTCGCAATAACTCTTGAAAATAGGTACGGCGATCAAGCTTTTCTTGCTCACTCATCTCGCGCCCATCAAAACGAAAGTCGCGTACGTAATCGCCTATCTCATTTTCAAGCTCTTCATCATAGCTATCTATTAAGTCTTGATGCATTTTTCGGCGCAGCTCATCACCAAACACCTCTTTATCCATTCGGGTAATGAAGCTGCCTTGTTCAAGCGCTGATAGCTCGCGCCGCTTGGTCGTGGTTAAGGTTTGCTGATCAATCGACGAGGGATCCTTGCTCATAGTAAGCTCCTAATACCTATTTTTATGACTGCCTTTTATGATGACAGCTATTTATATGACAACCTTTTATATGAATGCCTTTTATATAACTACTTTAACATATCTAGCGCAGCAGCTATGAGTGAGCAATGTTAGATTGATTGCGTATTTATTTCTGGTGTGTCCGTTGAAAACGGCTCGGTTAATAGTGACATAGAATAGTTATTGGCATTATGACGTTAAAAGGTTTGACTGAAAGTGATGCTATAGTCAGTTTAAGATAAAATTGATAATTAATAGCGATGTGCGACTGGTATAAGTTTTCCTTGCTTGCTGTTATCACAGAGGCTACGAAAAAAATATCCCAGTCGCATTGCGTCGGTTTTAAAGGGAATCCTCTGTAAAGCTGTTCATTTAGACAAAAAAACACCCTCTAATCATTGGATTAAAGGGTGTTTTAAAAGCTTAACGTTATTGACTGTCTATGGACATCTTAGAGTAATTATTTCTCTAAGATGCAAGTTACGCCTTGACCACCAGCGGCGCAGATAGAGATAAGCGCGCGACCTGAACCTTTTTGATCCAGTAATTTAGCAGCAGTGGCTAGGATACGACCACCGGTTGCAGCAAATGGGTGACCGGCAGCAAGTGATGAACCATTAACGTTTAGCTTGCTACGATCGATAGAACCTAATGGTGCATCAAGACCCAGACGCTCTGAACAGAACTTCTCATCTTCCCAAGCAGCAAGGGTTGATAGTACTTGTGAGGCAAACGCTTCATGAATCTCATAAAAGTCAAAGTCTTGCAAGGTCAGACCAGCACGCTCAAGCATACGCGGTACGGCATAAGCTGGCGCCATCAGTAAGCCTTCTTTATCGCCAGATTTACCGATGAAATCAACAGCAGCGGTTTCTTGATGAACGATATAAGCCAATGGCTTAAGACCATTTGCTGCAGCCCACTCATCAGTACCTAATAGTACACAAGAAGCACCATCCGTTAGTGGCGTAGAGTTAGCCGCTGTCATGGTTGGGTTGGCGTTCTTTTTACCAAATACAGGCTTTAATTTAGCTAGCTTCTCTAAAGTAGTATCTGGGCGCAAGTTATTGTCGCGCGTCAGACCTTTATACGGGGTAATTAGGTCATCAAAGAAACCTTCATCATAAGCGCGCGCTAGGTTTTGATGGCTAGTAAAAGCAAGCTCATCTTGTGCTTCACGGCTGATGTTCCACTCAAGTGTGGTAATCGCTTGATGGTCGCCCATTGATAAACCAGTACGTGGCTCGCCATTTTGCGGGGTATCAAGTAAGTCTTTTGGATTTAAACCCATTAGCGCTTTTAGACGTTGTTTATTGTCTTTAGCAGCGCCCAATTTAATCAACACTTTACGTAAGCCATCGCCAACTGCGATAGGCGCGTCAGAAGTCGTATCAACACCGCCAGTAATGGCCGAATCGATAATACCAAGGGCGATTTTATTGGCAGCAGCAAACGTTGCTTGCAAGCCAGTACCACAAGCTTGTGAGATATCATAGGTTGGGGTATGTGGGTTCAATGCGGTGCTTAGTGTCGCTTCACGCGTTAAGTTGATATCGCGGCTCAGTTTCATGACTGCACCAGCAACCACTTCACCGACTTTTTTGTCTTGTAAGTTAAAACGCTCAACCAAACCATCTAATGCTGCGGTTAGCATGTCAGTGTTGCTGACATCTGCATAAGTACCGTTTGAGCGAGCAAAAGGAATACGGTTGCCGCCTAAGATAGCCACGCGATGTTGACCTGAGCTAAGCTTGGTTGGGCTGGCTTTTTTAGCAGCAGTAGTGGTTTTGTTAGCGCTAGTCGTATCCGCTTTTTTATCCGCTTCTTTGGCTTTGTTGTCATCTTTAGCAGCGCTGTCTTTTTTAGGGCTGGCTGTTTTTGTATCAGTAGCTTTAGTGTCGTTGGCTTTAGTATCCGCTTTCTTCGACTCAGTCGCTTTTGAATTAGCAGCTGACTCTTTCGCAGCTGATTCGGTATTTTTTGTATCGCTGGCTTTTACAACGGTGCTTTCAACAACAGGGCTATCAGGGTGATTATTTTTATTACTCATAATATTATCCTTAAAAAGTATGGGTAGAAGAAAAAAGGGAAGAACGTATTAATGAAAAAAAGCAGTAAAAAAGTGCTAAATAAAAAGTCTTAAAATGTTAAAAAAATCGTATAAAGATACTATTACTGAATGATTGCTATCTAATGACAGCGATTATATTACATAACAATGGTTAAAATGCAGTGGCTTATCATAAGGCGTTTTTTACGGCCTTACTGTATGCCTTTGGCAAATGATATGACACTATGTTTAAGCTATCGCAAGGGTTAATAACGCTTCACGTCAGTTAACAACAGCCATTTCGACTGGCTAGTGTTGATTATTTGCATTGCATAACAGAGCTTTTGATAATATATTGTTATCTATAAATGCGTTTGCCATAACTTATACGTTAGATTTTAGCATAAGTTTGGTGTTTTTGACCCGAGAAAAAGTGGCCATCTTGTATACTGGCTTGTCTACAGATTGTTATAGACATTAGTGGCTTTTGGACTTGTTTCGCATGGAAGTGTATAGTTGAGGCAGTTTTAGGCCCATTTACTAAATGCTAATAATTTTTATCAATGATAGTGCTGGTGAGTCTTTATAATAGGCGCATTGCATTTTTGTTTACTATTATTTACCCGTTAATTTTTATCTTACTCGTTAATTATAGGATTATATTATGTCAGACCGTTATGGTGATTTTGTTCAGTCTTCTATTGGTAAAAAAGTAGCAAAAAACTTAGGCTTGCCTATGCCAGTAGAGCTTGATCGTTTTGATAGTGGTCAGCCTGCGGTACGTGGTAGCGTATTGGTTGGTCGTGCTAATGGTGATAATACCGGCATCAGTGAGTCAGTAGCCCGTATTTTGTCAGAGCTGCATGCTGACGTGTTTGTAAATAGCAGTGATAATGTGAAAGACGCGCTGTCTGATGCCGGCGTTAAAGCTAAGGCCAATACGGGCGGCGATGATAAATTTAAAGTCCTATTATTTGATGCCAGTAATATCAGTAATGCTGATGAGCTAAAGCAAGTATATGAATTCTTTCATGCCGTTGCGCGCCGCGTCGAAAAGTCAGGTCGCGTTATTATTATTGGTCGTCCACCAGAAGACCTCACCGATATCGAAGCGGCATTGGCTCAGCGCGCGCTTGAAGGTTTTGTGAAGTCAGTCGGTAAAGAGTTTAAGCGTGGTATCACAGCCCAGCTTATTTATGTTGCCGAAGGCGCTGAGCAAAACTTAGACTCAACATTACGCTTTTTCTCCTCAGCACGTTCAGCCTATGTTTCAGGACAAGTGGTACGTGTCAGTAACGGCGCTAACTTTGACGTTGATTGGGCACAGCCTTTGGGCGGCAAAACCATGCTAGTGACTGGCGCAAGTCGCGGTATTGGTGAAGCAATCGCTCGTGTTTTAGCACGCGAAGGCGCTCACGTTATTTGTCTTGATGTACCACAGCAGCAAGCTGACTTACAAAAAGTGGCAAGCGAAATCAGTGGTTCAGTCCTAACAGTCGACATCACCAGTGAAGATGCGGGCAAAGAAATCGCTGAAGCCGCGCAAAAACGTGGCGGTTTAGATTCAGTGATTCATAATGCTGGTATCACGCGTGATAAAACGCTTGCCAACATGGATGAGCAAAAATGGGATATGGTCATCAATATCAACTTGGGCAGTATTGCCAAGCTAAACCGCTACTTGCTTGATAATGATGTGCTAAAAGAAAACGCACGTATTGTTTGCGTCTCATCAATCTCAGGTATCGCCGGTAACTTAGGTCAAAGTAACTATGCGACTTCTAAAGCAGGCGTTATTGGTTTGGTCAATGCCACTGCTAAACAGTTAGAAGACAATGCGAAAGGTATGACGATTAACGCTGTTGCCCCAGGATTTATCGAAACGCAAATGACAGAAGCGATTCCATTTGCCATTCGTGAAGCCGGTCGCCGTATGAACTCAATGAGCCAAGGCGGCTTACCAGTAGACGTAGCTGAGACCATTGCATGGTTTGCTTCACCAGCTTCTGGCGGCCTAAATGGCAACATTGTACGTGTGTGTGGTCAAAGCTTATTAGGTGCTTAGTAAATATAATGCAGGCAAAATTTTGCTTAATACCATAGATGATTAATCTCAATTAAGCTTGCACTAAGTATATGATATCCAGTAAGGTTTTAGATTTACCTCACATATGCTTACGAAAAAATTGCTGATAAATTGTAATAAAGCTGCCCTAGGGTGGCTTTTTTATGATAAAAACACAGTAATAATAACTTGCCCGGTTTGTTAGCTGGTTTTTTATGTTGGCGGCGGGTTATTACTATAATGATCAATAGCTGGATTGGGTAAAGGGAGTGACCCTCTTTGTTGGGCGAAATTGCCTTTTAATCAAAACCTATATTAATCAAAATAAGTGTCAATATTACTTAAAGCAAGTATTAATCAAAGTAAATATTAATCAAAGCAAGTATCAGTCAAAGCACTTACTAATAAACGAATGCATCGCATTTTACATCTAGCCAGAAAATTTGCTCAAGCCCCACTTAGGATTTATTATGTCAGACAAACATTATGATGCGTTGCCAAAAGCGCATACCACTTATGCTAATATTGTTAAGAGCTTACTGCCTATCGGTAATAGCAGTAAAATCAGTCGCGACCAATTACCACAAGCGACCTATTATGTAGATGACTTGCACATCGATCAAAGCAATCTTGATGATTATCGTAAGATTTGTGGTTTCGCTGATAATGGCAAAGTGCCTGTGACGTATTTTTCGGTTTTATCACAGACGTTGCAGATGAATATGATGGTCAAAGAGCCGTTTCCATTTGCCATGCTAGGTTTGGTACACGTGGATAATAGCGTCACTCAGTATCGTCCTATCGGTGAGCGTGAAACGGTTGCCATGTCGGTAAAATTTGATAATTTGCGCGACCATGCCCAAGGTCAGCAGTTTGATTTTGTCACCACGGTAAAATCAAACGATGAAGTCATTTGGGAAGGGACCTCTACTTATTTATCACGCGGCAAAAAATCAAGCAGCAAAGATAAAAAAAGCACGCCGCGTCCAGTAACCGTGAAGCCAGCAGTCAATGAAGACGGTGTGCACAGCATCTTTGAAGTACCAGAAGATATCGGTCGTCGTTATGCGTTTGTTTCAGGTGACTTTAACCTTATCCATTTGCATCCACTATCAGCACGCGCGTTTGGTTTCCCAAAAGCCATTGCTCATGGTATGTGGTCAAAGGCCAAATGTTTGGCTTTGATGGATGAGCTGCCAGATGCTTGCACGGTTGAAGTGTCATTTAAACTGCCTATCTTTTTGCCAGCTGAAGTGGAGCTGATTGCGGAACCAGTCGCACAGCTTAAAAATGCAGAAGATAGCTGTGAGTTTGGCTTATATAGCGCTAAGAATGACAAGCCGCATCTTGCAGGTGTGATTACATTGCAAGCTGACAACCAGTAAAATAGGCCATATTTTTTAATATTCATATTTCACGAACACATCACTAATTATGACTTTACATGAAAATGCAATAAGCGCAGCTGAGCCTGATAGTTCAGCTGTGATAGACCAAAGCACTGCTAATGAGCAAAACGATGCTAACGAACAAAATGCTGCAAGCGCTATAGATAACGGTATCAATTTAGCAGATATATTTGAGCCTTATTTTCGTCCAGAGGCGAATACCATTGTCTGCGGTGCGCTCGATGAAGCAAAAGTAGCCGCTTTGGCGGCCGCTGGCGTTGAGTTAGTGATTAACCTGCAGCCTGATGACGAGCTAAGTTTTGATGAACGAGCGGCGGTCGAGGGTGCTGGTATGGCTTATGAGCAGCTACCTATAAGCAGTGCGAATGATTTAAAACAGCTAAAGATATTGGCGTTTGATAACATCCTACGTCAGCATCATGGCAAAAAAACCGTTATGCATTGTGGCTCTGGCAATCGTGCTGGCGCAGCAATCGCGCTGCGTGCCGGCTGGTTACGTGGGCGTAAAATGGATACGGCGATGGAACGTGGGCGTAGTCATGGTTTGACGAAGCTTGCAGAAGAGGTTCATAATCGTTTATTAGTGCCACGCTAAGCTATCGTCAATTCCATTTATACTGATTAGCAGGGCTCAATAAAAAGGCGACCAATAGGTTGCCTTTTTATTGAGTAGATTTTATCAGCAGGTAGTTTTTAAGTGTAAGAACGGTTTTTTATAACTCAGATTAAAAATAAAGCGAGTAAATAATGATAAAAAATAATGAACAAGCAAATAATAACAACGTCCATGAATCAAGCGCCCCGAATGAAGCGATTAAATCAACTGTCGCCATTAACCTTGATCTTCAGCAACGATTACAACAACTGCTAACGGACTTACAGCTTGATGATGCGCCAGCCGGTGGGGCATTAGTCGTTTATCAGGCGGGACAATGCATCGCTCAAGCAAGTGTGGGCATGGCACGCGCGGATTTGTCATGGAGTCCTGATACGTTATCGCTTAATTTTTCGACGGGTAAGGGTATTTTGGCGACCTTAGTTCACGTATTGGTATCACAGCAATTACTTGATTATGACCGACCGATTGCAGATTATTGGCCAGCTTTTGCGGCGCAGGGCAAAGAGCAGATTACGCTGCGTCGCGTGATGTCGCATCAGGGCAATTTATTTTCCATTCAAAGTATCGATGTCGATAATGAAACCGTGCTCGATTGGAATATGATGCTCAAAAAAGTTGCTGCCATGCCGATAACCGCTCCAGAACAGAGTGAGTTATATGATAGCGCTTATAGCGCGCTGGTTTATGGCTGGGTGTTAGGCGGCGTGATAGAAGCCGTTACTGATATGCCATTAGCTGAGGCATTGCGCCATTATTTAACCGAGCCTCTTGGAATTGCAGATAGCTGTTATTTTGGCGTACCAGAAAATAAGGTGAACGACGTTGCGCATTTAGTGAAATATTTCCAAAAAGCAGAGCAAGAAGGTGACTTAGAAACAAACCAAGAAGGCAGTCAACAAAGCGGGCAAGCGCGTCCTCGCCGTAGCAAGCCAGTGTTAAGGGCGGACTCTGCCAATACTTTGCATACTTACACCAGTCTACCAAGCTATGCTTGTTGGCAAAAAAGAGCGCTAACCAATCAAGCAAGCGCAAGTGATGGTAAAAATGGAAGTATAAACGAAAGTACAACGGTAGATGAGCTACCCAGTCTAGATACGGCAAAAATTAATCGTTTATACTTTAATAATAGCCAGCTCAACCTAAAAAATTATAAATCCGCTCTTATGTTAGCCAATAAGCAACCTATTGATTATTATGATAAACGCACATTACAGGCTGTTATCCCTGCTGCCAATGGCGTGGCCTCAGCGCAAGCATTAGCGACTATTTATGCCATGTTGGCCAATGGTGGTACATGGCAGGGGCAGACACTGATTGATGAGCAAACCTTTCAGCAGCTATCAACCCCGCAAGTTACCGGCATGGATGCAGTGATGCCTGCAAAAATGAATTGGCGTTTGGGCTATCATCGCCGTTTTAGTCTTTGTGACAGCGAAGCGAGTAATGATAGGGTGCAAGGCTTTGGTCATATGGGTTATAACGGCTCGGTTGCTTGGTGTGACCCTACGCGCCAACTGTCATTGGCCTTTATCCATAACTTTGACGTAACGATGCTTAATGATGTCCGTCAGTTTGCGCTAACAGAAGCAGTATTGGCTTGGGTGGATACTGACAGATAATGTTGATTAATTAGTATTATGGGCACTTTATACTAATGCGACTTATTGGGCGTCATTTTAAGCAGCCTTGTCGCACTTAAACCATGGATAAAGATTGAGGTTAAAATCACAATGGAGCAAACTATCCAAAGTTTAAGGGCATCTTCATTATTAAAGAATCCTTGATTGAGGGCATAAGATAAATAATATAAAGTTCCAATACCGCGAATACCGAGGGCAGAAATAGCGTATTTTTCGGTACGTGGAAGATTTAATCCTGATAAGGCAATAAAGCCGCCAATAGGCCGAATCAGCAATAAAAAGGTAAAGCTGACAATATAGACGCGCCACGTCAGCTCAACCCCAGCTTGCAGCCCTTGACCTAAAAACATGCCAAAGATAACAAGCACTAAAGACATTAGCAAACCTTCTGATTGCTCAGCAAAATCGTGCAATTTGTGATGATAGCTGTGTTCGCGTTCTGAGCGCCGAAAGGCAAAGGCTGCGACAAATACCGCAATAAACCCATAGCTATGTACATATTCTGCCAGTCCATAGGCGAGCAATGTGATGGCAATCACCACATATCCTTGGGAAATAGTGGTGTTGTGGCTGTATTTCGAAAACACCAGCTTTGCCAAAATTTTACCAACCACAATGCCAACTACCAAGCCTGCGCCAATTTTCCACAGCACATCATGGCTGAACCAAGACCACAGCATCTCACCCGTGAACTGCTGACCTTCGCTATAAGCTTCCGCTATCTTAATCGCGAGATAGACAAAAGGAAATGCGAGACCGTCATTTAATCCTGCTTCTGAGGTTAGAGTAAAGCGCGGTGTGTCTTCGCCGCCGGTGTTAGGCGGGCCAACTTGAATGCTAGAGGCTAGTACGGGATCGGTCGGGGCCAGTACAGCGCCGAGCAAGATGGCAGCGCCCAGCGTCAAACCAAAAGCATAATAGCCTAAGACAGCCATTGCAAAAATACCAATCGGCATGGTGATAAGCAGTAAGCGCACTGTCGGCCGCCATAAGTGCCACGATAGCTTAGTGTCAATCTTGATACCCACACCTACCAACGAGACCAATACCACAATCTCGGTCAGTTTTTCGATAATAAGACCATTATCAATCGGGTTTAAAAAAGATAAACTCGTCCACCAATAACCCATCAGTAAACCAAAGCTCACCTGCAACATGGGTAATGAGATAGGCGTGCGTTTAAAAATAATAGGAAACAGCACTCCAAATAGAAAGGCAATGCCGCAGACCAATAAGAATAAATTATAATTTTCAATCATAAGTTTGCTGCACGCTGTTTTATAGGATTTAGAGATGCGATATTAGATGATGTTTATTAGCTCTTAATAATGAGGCTAAACGCTTTTTAATACCGCAAAAAAACGTTATCAGAATGGCGGCTACGTTGTTTTTTGGTGAAAAAAAAGCCTGCATAGCGCAGGCTTTGGATAATTCTATAAGAGTATTTCTTTAAGGCTGTAGTTTTAAAAACTTATAAGCAAAGTTTTTTGCTTAACGCTCAACTTGGCTCACATCACGGACGGCACCGGTATCGGCACTGGTCGTCATAGCAGCATAAGCACGTAGGGCTGGAGAGACGTGACGCTCACGACTCACAGGCTTCCATGCATCGCGACCGCGTGCTTCCATGGCTTCGCGGCGAGCTGCCAACTCTTCATCACTAACCTGCATATTGATAGTACGGTTTGGGATGTCGATATGAATGGTATCGCCTTCTTCTACCAAGCCAATCGCGCCACCTTCAGCCGCTTCAGGGCTGGCATGACCAATTGATAAGCCTGAAGTACCACCAGAGAAACGACCGTCAGTTAACAGCGCACACTCTTTACCTAAGCCTTTTGACTTTAGGTAAGTCGTTGGATACAGCATCTCTTGCATACCAGGGCCACCCTTTGGACCCTCATAGCGGATGATGACCACATCACCGGCTACGATTTGATCAGCAAGCACAGCTGTTACGGCATCGTCTTGCGATTCAAAAATGCGTGCGCGTCCGGTAAAGACTAAGATGCTTTCATCAACGCCAGCGGTTTTGACTACGCAGCCACGTTCAGCGATGTTGCCGTATAGCACTGCTAAGCCGCCATCGGTTGAATAGGCATGCTGAGCACTACGAATACAGCCTGACTCACGGTTAACGTCGAGGTTTGGCCATTCTTTTGACTGCGAGAAGGCCTCAGTAGTACGGACGCCACCAGGAGCAGCGATGTAACGTGCACGCGCCTCAAGATTGTCAGGGTTCATGATGTCCCATTTATCGATGGCTTCTTTCATCGTGGCGCTATGAATGGTTGGCAAGTCAGTATGGAGCAAGCCCGCACGATCAAGCTCGGCCAACAGTGCAAATACACCACCAGCACGGTGGACATCTTCCATATGGTATTTTTGCGATGCAGGAGCGACTTTTGCTAGGCAAGGCACACCGCGACTTAAACGATCGATATCATGCATTTTAAAATCGACTTCCGCTTCATTGGCGGCAGCAAGCAGATGCAAAATAGTATTGGTTGAGCCGCCCATGGCGATATCTAAGGTCATCGCATTTTCAAAGGCAGCTTTGGTGGCGATAGAGCGCGGTAATACAGAATCATCATCTTGCTCGTAGCGGCGCTTGGCCAATGACACAATTGTACGCCCAGCTTCCAAGAATAACTCGCGGCGCAGCGAATGAGTGGCCAGCAGCGAACCATTACCCGGTAATGCCAAACCTAAAGCTTCGGTCAAGCAATTCATAGAGTTGGCAGTGAACATGCCAGAGCACGAACCACAAGTCGGACACGCTGAGCTTTCAATGGCTAAGACGTCTTCATCACTGATGCTATCATCAGCGGCATCCATCATCGCATCGACTAAATCTAGCTTACGAATCGCATTGCCTTTACTGTCAGTGGTATGGACGTCGCTACCGCCATCGTTATTGTGACTATGTGCTACGGTGCTGGCAATCACTTTACCCGCTTCCATCGGGCCGCCTGAAATAAACACCACTGGAATATTAAGGCGCATAGCCGCCATTAGCATACCAGGAGTGATTTTGTCACAGTTAGAAATACAAACTAAGGCATCGGCGCAATGCGCATTGACCATATATTCAACCGAATCGGCAATCAAGTCACGACTTGGTAGTGAATACAGCATACCGCTATGACCCATGGCAATACCATCATCGACTGCAATAGTATTAAACTCTTTTGCCACGCCGCCCGCTTTTTCAATCTCACGCGCAACCATTTGCCCCAAGTCTTTTAGATGCACATGGCCGGGTACAAACTGCGTAAAGGAGTTGGCAATTGCAATAATAGGTTTGCCAAAGTCGCCATCAGTCATGCCGGTTGCGCGCCATAGGGCACGAGCACCTGCCATATTACGACCGCCAGTAGAAGTTTTTGAGCGATAATCCATGTGATATTCCTTACAAATGAGCGAGATTTATTAACGTGTGCAGCATCCGCTGTCATACTGATAGTGTGCTTTTTATGCAGTGTGAGTACTAGTGAATAATACTAAGTCATTACCATACCATTAGATATGAGTAACTGAAAACAATTAACCCCGAATCATAAAGACTTAAGGGTCAATATTTAGGCAAGACGCTCTAAAATAGCGCTCTCAAACCAAGGCAGCTCGCCTTTATCAGCTTCTAGTTTGGCGATGACGACCAAGGCGTGAGTCGCTGGCAAGAACTGATAGTCAGAGCTGGCATCAATAGTCAGTATCTGTTTATCGGCTTCAGCTTGTTCATCAATACTGATTAACGTCTGTTTGGCATTTTTATATAGGACATCAATACGACCAAAAAACTGCCACTCTTTAAAGGCAGCAGTAAGCGCATCCGCTTCATCTTTGGTATAAATTTGCTGGGTGTCTTTACCGGTATTGGTCCAATGCAAACGTACCGCCAATTGCAGGGCTTCACTGAACACCACCAATGAGCCAACTACTTTGACATGCCAAGGGCTGTTTATCAGCGCCTTATCAATACCGATAAGTTTCGCAGCCTCGTCAGCTGTCATCGGAGTATTAAACTGGGCAAGCAATGACGGGGTTAGCGGATAGGTTTGTTTAATACTGTCATCTAAACTGTCGTAATGATATAAAAAGGGCAGCGGCATATCCTGCGTAATGGTTTTTTTGCTGATTTTGCAATTATGGATACGCCAGCTGATAGCTTTATAGGTCAATGCTTCAGCTAAGATAATGGCATTTGGCTCAAGGGTTTGCGTACAAGTTTTAGCCTCAACCTCGTCCTCAATGCTAACTTGTTCTGTCGCATCTGCTATAGAGCTAGACGGCAGCGTTGTATCATAGGATTCTGAATAATACGGTTGTGAATAAGTGGCGTCATTATCTGACGGCTCATCTGATGGCTTATCTAATGATTGGGTTGGCAAGGCAGTCAAATCCATAAACGTAGGGTGATTAAAATAGAGGATTAATATAACATTTAAAGCGCATCACTCGTCAACAAATTAATCGTGATACCTGCAAATCCTCAAGCCCTTGTACTCAGCCCATATTTCGTCCACTATATTTGCTGAGATATTTACCCTCTAATACTGATCAACAAGTACTGATAACCAATTACTAATAACCAACTAAGGAATAAAATAATGAGTCAAGACAACCAAACCAAATACGACGATAACAATATTTTTGCCAAAATGCTTAACGGTGATATTCCTTATCATAAGGTTTTCGAGGACGATAAAACCCTCGCCTTTATGGATATTATGCCGCAAGCAAAAGGTCATGTATTGGTGATTCCTAAGCAAAAAGCCGTTGATTTAGTCGACCTTGAGCCAGAATATGCGGCAGCCGTGCTCATGACGTCCAAAAAAGTCATGCAAGCACAGCGTCAAGTATTCGAGCGTGAAGGTATTATTCAAATGCAGCTAAATGGCGCACAAGCAGGTCAAACTGTTTTTCATTATCACGTGCATCTGATTCCATCGAGCATTCATGAACTAGGTCTCCATGCTGTAACGCAAGCAGATCATGGCGAACTTGCTGAAATGGCAAAACAATTAGCAGAGGTTATTAATGCTTAAGCTGTAGAGCTGAAATTTATTGCTTAGACATTGCGTTAGAAAAAAACAATTTTTATAAGTGTTAATAGAAAAGTATTGATAAAAAGGCAGCTAACAAGTTGCCTTTTTTATTTTTAGGTAATAGTGGTGTAACAAATGTTAAATTGATGTTACATATTTAGCATGGTTCTGGGGTTTGGGCGTTCAATGTGGTAAAAATTGGTGCATATTTTACGTACGTATTTTTATATTTTGAATGCTTTGAAAACTTTTTGATATTTTTCTCACCGTTACGAGACTCCATTTATGAAGCCTAAATCATCCAGTTCCACCATTTTGCTGCCGGTATTTGTGCCAGCGGCCGTCATTATGTTGCTATTAGTTATAGGCACATCCCTTAATCCTGAAGCCGCTGGCGCGTTGTTTGGTACAGTATTAAATTATATTACCGAAACCTTTGGCTGGTTTTATATGTTGGCGGTGGCGATTTTTTTGATGTTTATCATCGTATTGGCATTTTCGCCTTACGGTAGTATCAAGCTAGGCCCTGATCATGCCGAGGCTGAGTATGGTTTTCTTGAATGGTTCGCCATGCTATTTTCGGCGGGCTACGGTATTGCCTTACTCTTCTTTGGCGTGGCAGAGCCGGTCTTACATTTTGCCAGTCCGCCATTATCAGAACCGCAGACCATTGCCGCCGCAAAGGAAGCCATGCAGATTGCCTACTTTCACTGGGGCTTTCATATTTGGTCTATTTATGGGGTCGTTGGTTTGTCGCTCGCATACTTCTCCTTTCGGCATGGCTTACCCTTATCGATGCGCTCAACCTTATATCCATTAATCGGTGACAAGATTTATGGTCCTATCGGGCATACGGTTGATGTGTTTGCCATTTTGGGTACGATGTTTGGTATTGCCACCAGTTTGGGTCTGTCGGTCTCGCAGATTAATGCCGGTTTAAATTATTTATTGCCAGATTTGATTCCTGTCAATATTACCGTTCAAGTGATTACGATTGCGCTGGTTACCGCGGCGGCATTGGTTTCGGTGCTGGCGGGTATGGATAAAGGGGTTAAACGCTTATCTATCTTAAATATGGCATTGGCAACGGCATTAATGCTATTTGTCTTTGTCGTTGGTCCGACTGTCTTTATTCTCAATGCCTTTATGGAAAATACCGGTAGCTATCTGGGCAATATCGTCGAGCGCACCTTTAGTTTACAAGCGTATCAGCTGAGTGATTGGATTAGTAACTGGACATTGTTTATCTTTGCATGGACGATTGCATGGGCACCCTTTGTAGGCTTATTTATTGCCAAGATTAGCCGTGGTCGTACCATTCGTGAGTTTGTCTTTGGCGTGATGTTAGTACCAACATTTTTCACTTTCTTTTGGTTTGCGGTGTTCGGTGACACGGCGCTACATATGATTATGTTCGATGGTTACACCTCATTAATCAGCGAAGTACAAAACGACCAAGCCATTGCCTTGTTTAAGTTATTAGAGAATCTACCCTTTACTGAATTTGTCTCTTCATTGACCGTTCTATTGATTATTACCTTTTTTGTGACTTCATCGGATTCTGGGTCGTTGGTGATTGATTCGCTCGCAGCGGGTGGCCGTAGCGATACGCCATGGTGGCAGCGCTCCTTTTGGGTGGTCACTGAGGGCGCGGTCGCTGCAGTACTGCTGATTGCAGGGGGCTTAACGGCCTTACAAACCGCCGCCATCGTCAGTGCATTGCCTTTTGCAGTGATTATCTTGATTGCCATATTTGGCATGTGGCGTGCGCTACGTATCGAAGGTCATCGCAATCAAAGCTTGGCCAATGACAATCATCTGCCGCCGCATCTGCTCAAACTAGACGCATGGCGTGACCGTATTGATTATATGACGCAGCAGCCAACCCGTGAAAAAGTACTGAATTATATTAAAGGTACAGTTGTCTCGTCGATGAATGAAGTCTCAGAAAAATTTGCTGAAACAGGCTGGTTGCCTGATGTGAACTATGATGAGATCAATGATCGCGTGGTGCTTGAGTTACGAGGCGGCGATAACGTTGAATTTTGGTACGAAGTGCGCTTATCAGAACATGAAGCGCCTGATTATTATACGGAAGCGATGGCGAATAAATTACCGCAAGAGCATCATTATCGTGCGGAGGTTTACTTGCGCCGTGGTGGTCAAACCTACGATTTGTATGGTTATCAACCAGAGTCAGTGATTAACGATATCATCGATCAGTTCGAGAAATACTTGCACTTTATCAATGAATCGCCTGATATTTTACCGTGGCGTATGCAAGAGCACGATGATGACATTACCTTAGAGCAGGGCAGTGTCTTTGATAAATAGGCATTTTGTCCCTTGACGTGCGCTGAGCAAATGATTGTCTGAATGACTTGCAATATGCGTACGAACCCTTAGAATAACGGCTTGTTTTCACCATGAATCAAGCCGTTTTTTATGCCTATAAATAATCCAGTGTCTAGTCACTCATCAGCACAAACTGCTAATGACCATCCTTTATTGCAGCCATTGGTCATTGGCGGCTTGACGATTGAAAATCGCCTGATGGTCGCACCGATGGCTGGCGTGACCGACAATCCCTTTCGACGCTTGTGTAAATCCTTTGGGGCAGGGCATGCGGTTAGTGAAATGATTATCGCTGATACGGCGCTTTATGCGCGCAAAAAATCGCTCTATCGTGCCAATTTTGATAATGAGATTGCACCGATTTCGGCACAAATTGCCGGCGCAGAACCGGATAAACTGGCAGAAGCGGCGCGCTATCAGATTGATAATGGCGCGCAGATTATTGATATCAACATGGGCTGTCCTGCCAAAAAAGTGTGCCGTAAGTTGGCAGGATCTGCGCTCTTGCAAGACGAAGATTTGGTCGCGCGCTTACTGGATGCGGCGGTAGGAGCCGTTGATGCTCCTGTGACCTTAAAAACGCGTTTGGGGTTTGAAAATGGCCGCGAAAATATTTTGCGCGTGGCCAAGCGAGCAGAGCAGGCGGGTATTGCTGCGATTGCCATTCATGGTCGAACGCGTGAGGATATGTATACTGGGGAAGCGCGTTATGAGCTGATTCGCGAAGTCAAAGAAAGCATTAATATTCCTGTGATTGCCAATGGCGATATCGATAGCGCGCAAAAAGCGCAGCGTGTCTATGAGCTGACCGGTTGTGATGCGGTGATGATAGGGCGTGCTGCGCAAGGGCAGCCTTGGATATTTCGCGATATCGAGCATTTTTTGCGCTCAGGAGAAGTGCTTGCTGCACCTAGTGTGAGCGAGATAAAAGAGATTGTCCTAGCGCATTTGCAAGAGCTATATGAGTTTTACGGCGAATATTCAGGCTGCCGAATTGCTCGCAAGCACATTGCGTGGTATACCACCGGCATCCCTAATTCCAACGCTTTTCGCCAAGCCATGTATGGTGAAGAGAGTACCGCTGGGCAGTTTCGCGTGGTCGAAGACTTTTTACACGCGCACGAATAGCAAGAAAAAACGGTCAGTTTAAGCAATCCACTTGATAATAAATACCTAACTGCTAATATTCATGATATTAAATGCATTTTACGGCTTATTTATTAACTTCAATCCAATTATATTTGTTATGCTTTAGGCGAACATTAACGGAAGTATCATTTACGAAAAGGATCTTTTATGGCCAACCCCTCAAAAAAAGCAATCAGCAAAGCAGTCAAAGATAAGCATATTATTATCACAGGGGCATCAAGTGGTATTGGTGAGCGTACGGCCTATTTGCTCAGTGAATGCGGTGCTCATGTGATCTTGCTGGCACGTACTGAAGACAAATTAAAAGCTGTGAAAGACAGTATCGAGGAGCTTGGTGGTAAAGCTACTTATTACCCTTGTGATCTGACCAATATGGATGATATAGAAAAAGTCAGCGCGCAAATTTTGGCAGATTTCGGTCATGTAGATGTCTTGGTTAATAATGCCGGTCGCTCAATTCGCCGCTCGGTGCACGAGTCTATAGATCGCTTCCATGATTTTGAGCGTACCATGGATATCAATTACTTTGGCGCGGTTAAAATAGTGCTTGGGTTTTTGCCGACGATGATTGAACGTCAGACTGGTCAAATTGTTAATATATCATCGATTGGTGTGCTGGCGAATAGCCCGCGTTTTGCCGCTTATGTCGCTTCAAAATCGGCATTGGATGCCTTTAGCCGCTGCTTGGCTGCTGAAGTAAAAGGCGATAATGTCACCATTACCAATATCTTTATGCCATTGGTGCGCACACCGATGATTGAGCCTACTAAATTATATCGCTACATGCCTGCGCTTATGCCGGATGAAGCGGCGATGATGGTTGCCAAAGCGATTGTTCATAAACCAAACAGTATTGCCAGTAACATGGGTAAATTTGCCTCGGCGACTTATTCATTAGCACCAGCAATTAACGTTGGTATTCAATCGATGGGTTATCGTATTTTCCCAAGTACTCGTGCTGGATTGACGACTGATAAAAAACCAAATATTGCTCAGCGTGCCTTTGCCAGAATTTTACCGGGCGAGCATCACTAAGATAATATGCCTGATGAATTTAAAAAAGAGATGCTACGGTATCTCTTTTTTAATGTCTTGAAGTTATTCGTAATTTATATAAATGGGTAGGTAGTGGATTTTTATTTAACATAATCACCGTTATGGGAATAAGGGCTGCTATCTATTGAGGATTTGGCTGTAGCGCAAATTATTTCAATAGGTATAGATATCCTAATTGATGACACGGCCTAGTTTATCTACGTAAGTAACCATCTTGGGCATTCGATGGTCATCACCCATCCTACTTACCATCTCTTTAGCCTTCGTGATTTCTATACCAATACTAGTTACATATATTGGGTTCTTACTTATTCCTCGCCAAACGGCATAGTCTTCAGTAATGTCGTAAAAATGGTTTTTAGCAATACCGATGATAGGCTTTTTATTAGCGAGATTATCGTATAAATACTTACCCAATCCTGCTTTGGTAACACCGTCTAAAAATACATAGCCGTCTATGATAATTGCATCAAAGGGTTCATCAATCTGGTTAATTAAAGCCAGTAAGCAGGGCAATTCTCGTTTATAAAATTGTCCTGACTCATAAGGCGCAACATTGTTCACGTTGACAGTATGCTCACTTAATATCTCATTAGTCTCTATACCTTGAAAACGTATGCCAGCTACTTTAGCGCTGTCCAGCTTTTGTACCACGTCTGTTTGATAATGCACATCTAATATTAAAAATATCAATTTAGCCCTCATAGATCTATTTATAGATAACTAATTTAAAGTTATTACTACATTTTTTCAGCTGCTCAATTTTTTGGGGTAGCACCTCACTTTCTTCGAGACGTAGCTCCTTTAAACTATTAAAAACCTCTTTATCATTAAATATTTCTAAATTATAAAGTCCGTTTAATCCAGTGATGTACATAAACTCCACGTGTATAAAGCTATTGTTCTTTGCCCATTTATCGAACAAATCTTCTACAATATCTTCGCTTATCCTCAAACGTATGAATGTATCAAATTTAAAATGTTGATAATTTTCTATCAGTTCATATATCCCTGGCACAGGGATGGGGCAATCGAGGTAGTTTTTTGAGTGAATAATATCATCTATAGCTGTAAAACGTTTTATACGATTTAATTTTGGGATGTATGTGATATCTATGTCTTCAAGCTGATTGGTTTTTTTACAAGTTTTGCTATAACCAAAATTTATATCATCTCTACTGTTTCTATAGTAGAAGCCTGATTGATCATATTCGTATCGAAGTTCAAACATGGATGGCTCATGGAGTTTTGTTCTCCACATAATTTGATTTTCTGTTTCGCCATTTTCAATGGTATAGATCTCTCTATCGCATATACCTTCATTGAAGGTATATGACATACCTTGATATAATTTGCCTTGATAAAATTGCGGTATTGTTCCACAACCATACTCGTCTTCATCTTCATTACAAAACCCTGAAGAGTCTATTTGAATAGGTGAAGGTAACCCTATCTGACATGGTGAGACATACGGTTTACTAATCTCTCCGTTTTTAACTTCATAAGCTTCAAGTTGATGGTCTGGTTTATCAAAGAAGATAATGCCTGTGTATAGCTTATCGCGCTGATACCATTTACCCTTCTGATACCATTTACCGTTACTTTTATTTAACAATGTTGATTTCAATCGTTGCATATTACTCATGTTAATCTTCTCTGAAAGAGGAGTCATTAATCGTGCTAGTAGAAGCGATAATACTAGAAGGATTCATTTTAAGAAATATATAGCGAACCAATCAGGTGCTTTCAATGGTTCGGTACCCTAGTGAGGACTTGAATCCTAAGCTGTAGCTTAATAGCATCAACGTTTAAACACACTGGAATAGTCACAGTGTACTTCATGGTGTACAAAACATTAAACTATTAGGGTGAGCTATTACCAATAGTCCTGCTCAGCTTTAGTCAGCCAGTCAGCAAAGTCTTCACATATCATATGAAATGGCAAATCACCCAAATCTACTACAACGACTCTTGGATTGCCTGAGGTATCATCACCATCAAAATTTGCTAACCAGTCGCCATTTTGAGCAAATGGCACTAAGTTAAGTCCTTCTATTTTATCATTTCTAAGCCTATAAGATAATTTACTTCCTTCGTTAACAGCGCCCTCAAACCACCAACGAAAGTGATAATCTTTATTATGGTTAACGAGTTTTGGGTTCTCGCTAATTTCTAAATATTTAACTGGATAGATGAATTTAGTAGGCAATAGATCTTTTGGATAAGGATTAAAATTGTCTTGAACTATCATTTTGTTACCTTTGGATCATAAATACTGTCATTAGGGAATTCCATTGACTATATCCCAAGGGAACCAGCTATTTCACCCTCTAAATCTATTAACAGACCACTTAAAACAGACTGGTATAATGGAACCACTTAAAACAGACTAGCCAAAAATTCGCCACATTACCCAAAATAACCCTGCCATCACCGCAGCAATGACCAATAGCCGCTTTGCCCAATAAGGAATAAGCGGTTTTTTATAGCCCAAATCATTAAGCTGGCTGTCAACGCCGTCTTGTAGACTTTGGAAGCCTTGCTCTGTGGGCGTGGTTTTAACGCGAGTCTTCGTCAAGCGCTCCGACTCTTCTTCCACTTGTTCTCTATCAAAGCTAAAGGCTTGGCTTGGGATGCCTTGTTTGTTGGCGATAGTCGTGAGGGTTTGCTGCTGCTTGTTCTTTAGCGCAAGCTCATAAGCATCTATGCGAGATTTGGCGGCATCCATACTGATATTTTCATCAGCGGCCAAGGTTTTAATTGCCTGCACCAAATTGCCTTTTTCGACCATCATCATAACGGCTTTTGGCAGTTTTTTATTGGCGGGTGTTGAGCCTGAATCAGAGTCAAACATGACAGTCCTCATTTGGGTGTGATAATAGGTAAGTGAGGGTATTATAACCGTTTTATCGGCGCAAAATTCAAGCAAAAAAATACCGCAACCATTATCATGTTTGCGGTATTTTTTATGGCGCTTATTGTATTTCAATAAAAAAATGGCAATAAACGCTTCTTTAAATTATCTAGGATAATTTATAGGTCTTTCCAGCGTTGGATAGACTCTTTGATGACTTCTTTAGCTTCTGCGACGTCACCCCAAGATTCGACCACCGTTGTACCGGCTTTTTTAAGGTCTTTATAGTGGCTAAAATGGAACTGTAATTGGTTGATAAGCTGCTTTGGTAAGTCTTCTAGGCTGTTATAAGCATTGCCTGTATCACGGTCGTCAGCTGGTACGACGACGATTTTGTCATCAACTTCGCCATCATCAACGAATTTCATCACGCCGATTACTTTCGCTTTTAGGAAAATACCAGTAGGCAAAGGCTGTTCTGTGATGATAAGCGCATCTAACTCGTCGCCATCTTCATCAAGGGTTTGCGGGATAAAACCGTAGTTACAAGGTTTAGCAAAAATCTGTGGATCAACACGGTCAAGCTCAAAAACTGCCAATTCGCGATTCCACTCAATTTTATGGCTGCTACCAGTTGGGATTTCTACGACCACATTAATGATGCCGCCATCGACGTCGCCTGCGTCCAAAATTTTATTAAAATCTGCCATAAATTGCTCCAAGGTGCTTTTGTTATGAATGCTTCAATGATAAAGGGTTAAATGTTGGCGCGCTAAGGTTATTGCTGCGCCCAATTTGTGCGCCTGCGATTATAACAAGTTTGACTCAAATTTTCTCACAATGCTTAAGTCTAAGCGTGCACGATATTATGCAAAAAAGGATTATGCAAAGAACAGTATTTAATTTAAAAAAACTGTGTAAGCAAGACTGTATAAAAAAGACTTGGAAAATTACTTTGGGGCGAGGGCACGTAATTGGATATGTCCAGCATGACGTTTGGCAATATTATCGATAAGCTTTTGGGTCACTTGTTCATAGCTTAAACAGTTGGCAATTGCTTGCATAGATTGTTCCGGTGCCTGCGCTGCCATTTGCTCATCCTGCGTTTGCTCATCCATCGCAACGAAGTCAGCCAGTCGTAACATTTGCATGCCCGCATAGCCGCACGGATTAATCGCATTAAAAGCGGATAAATCACAATCTAAATTAATCGCGACCCCGTGATAACTAAAACCATGCTTGATTTTAAAGCCAAGTGAGGCAATTTTACCCAGCATAATGGCGTCATCGGTCGGAAGCTCAGTGAGTGGTTGAGCGTTGTCATTACTGGCAGTATTTAGATGGCTATATAAATAAACACCGGGCGCATCACGGCGCGCATGGGCGCTGATATCGGCACTGGTATTGACACTATTAGACGCGTGGCTTTTTAGGCAGTCATTGACCACATCTTCAATCGCTTGTTCGGCGTGCGATACCATATTGCGTACACTCCAGCCTAAACTTTCTAAATCAAACAACCAATAGATAACCAGCTGCCCATGCCCGTGCCATGTCACCTGACCACCGCGGTCGGTCTTGATAATAGGGGTATTGGTACGTTGCAGGATATGTTCTTCTTTACCGGCTTGTCCAAGCGTATAGACATCATTGTGATCGACAATCCATAGCTCGTCAGGGGTGCGTAGATCTTGCTCTTTTTTGAGCGCAATACGCGCCAACGTACGCGATAGCATGGCATCAAGGGTAGGGACATAATCAGCAGCTGAGAGCGATTTGCTAACTAGCATTTCATTGAGGGGTTGCGCGGTATTTTGCATAAGAATGACTGTCTTATATTTTGATGTTTTAGAAGGATGTTTTTAGAGTCTAGTTGCCTAGAGTGATAGTCAATACTGAATATAAGCAATAGGTTTATACACAGATGCTGCTGGGATCAATTTTCCTTGCTTGCTGTGCCGATGCAGACAGAGGCTGCGAAAGACTAATCCCAACAGCATGATCGCATTTGTAGAGTGGATAAACTCTATTACTAAGGTTCAGTGTAGCAGTTTTAGCAATTGTGCCCAACTCTATATTTGCGTCAGCTGCGCTATTCGCTTACTCCATTTAGCGGCAGTAAAAATACTGATAAATAGCAGCAATATAGACCTTAAATGACTCGTATTTCATACAGACCCACTAGTCAATCAAAGGTGCTGTTCATTCACTGGTCGATGCGCTACATTAAACGGCGTTGACTAAAATAGTGTCGAATAGCATTGAAAGGAATCTCATCTGCCTTCATTATTGAAAACGGTTCATCAACAGCCATCAGTTGAAGGTGAGTATATAAGTGCCATATAAGATATAGGCGGCGTATATTGCGCCTGATCATGTATTCAGAGTCTTAAAATATATTATAGCGTGCCGACTCTAACGCCTATGACAAGGAAGATAAATGACCGATAATAATCAGAACACGCTTTTCCAAAGCGAGCCGACGCCAACCAACCAAGCTCAAGCTTCAAACCATGCCAATGATGCAAACGAATCCCTAAGCATCATTAAGACGGTCGCTGATATGCAGGCGCAATTTTTACGCCTACAAAATTTGAGCCGCACGCAGCCCATCAATGATTGGGCCACGCGTGAAAATCAACTCGACAATCTAGAGGTGATGCTAAGCGACAATCAAGAGCTACTTGCCAAAGCGATTAGCGCCGATTTTGGCTATCGTAGTGAGTCAGAAACTCAGTTCGCTGAGCTGTTTCCGAGCTTTACCGGTATCAGCCATGCCAGAAAACATGGTAAAAAATGGATGAAACCGCAGCGTGTATCGATTTCAGCGCTTTATATGCCGGCTCATAATGAGATTCAGCCGCAGCCGCTTGGCGTAGTTGGTATCATGGTGCCTTGGAATTACCCGCTGTTTTTGGCAGTCGGACCTATGATTGATGCGTTGGCGGCGGGTAATCGTATTATGATTAAAATGAGCGAGGCCGCACCGCAATTTGCCCAAACGTTCGCTGAAACTATTTCACGTTATTTTTCACCGGATATGGTTTCTGTGGTCATCGGCGAAGTTGAGATTGCTCAAGCCTTTAGCCAATTACCCTTTGATCATTTATTATATACCGGCTCAACCGCGGTCGGCAAAAAGGTCATGGCTGCTGCTGCACCAAATTTAACGCCGGTCACCCTTGAGCTTGGTGGTAAGTCGCCTGTCGTCATTTTGGAAGGTGCCAACTTAGAAAACGCCGTCAATCGCGTGATGATGGGCAAAACGCTTAATGCCGGTCAGACCTGTATTGCGCCTGATTATGTGCTCATTCCGCGTCAATATCATGGAGAGTTTATCCGTCTGGCAAAAGAGTGGATGGAAAAACATTATCCCAATATTGCAGACAATCCTGACTATTCGCACATCATTAATGGTGCGCAGTTTAAACGTGTACAAGGCTATCTAGATGGCTTGGCAGGCGATGAGGTTCATCCGCTGACTGATACGGATGCTGATATTGACAGCCGCCTGATGCCACCGGTGATTGTCAGTGAGCCTGCGCCTGATAGCGATGTCATGCAAAACGAGATTTTTGCCCCGATTTTACCGTTGATGCACTATGACAGCCTTGATGATGCCATTCGTTTTATCAATGAGCGTCCACGCCCGTTGGCGCTATACGTCTTTGGTGATAACAATAGCGAGATAGATCAGGTGCGTAATAATACGGTATCGGGTGGCCTGTGTATTAATGAAGTCATTATGCATGTGGCGCAACATGATTTGCCGTTTGGCGGTGTTGGACACTCAGGTACGGGCGCTTATCACGGTAAAGCTGGCTTTGAGCGTCTTAGTCATATGAAGCCTGTGTTTGTACAATCGAAGTTGAATGGTCTTAATATTTTACTACCGCCATACGGTGGCTTGTTTAAAAAAGCCATGGCGCTGTTTTTGAAATAGCCAATAATAAAATAGCCAATGATAAAACAGTTTTTGGTTAAGCAAGAAACACGATAAAAAATAGCATCTATTCAGGTAGGTGCTATTTTTTTGCCTAAAATTTAGTCATTAATAACCAATAGTTAAAAACCAACAATTAAAATTAATGAGCATTTGTCATCCTATCTATAAATCGCTACACTTTGTAGTAAGCCTAAACGACTGTAGTGTCAATTTTAGATTGACCAGCAATAGCTAATTTAGGCATTAATCACTCAACTAGTCAAAGGCAACATACTCTTGGTTCAAGATGTCAGTACTACTAACTTTAGCGTTAATACTAATATTAATACTGATAATAAAAACAATAAATAGGATATCCCATGCGCCAATGGATTGCGTTAAGTTTACTGTGTATGAGTGCCTTCTTGCTGCCGGTATCGGCGTCAGCAGCTTGTGATGCACCTATCAAATTTGGCGCACTGACATGGGAGAGCGGTCAGTTTATCTCTGGGGTGCTTAAGTACATCGCTGAAGATGGCTATGATTGTACAATTGAAGAAGTGCCGGGTGCGGGGCCTGCGCTTGAAACCGCATTATCACAAAACGACATTCAAGTGATTGGCGAACAGTGGGTTGGGCGCTCGCCAATCATGGAGCAAGCCATCGCCCAAAATAAAGTCGCGGTCATCGGTGATACGCTGAAGGGCGGTGCTACCCAAGGTTGGTATGTACCCAAATACGTCCTAGACGAAAACCCAGGTCTACGCAGTTATCAAGATTTACCTAAGTACGCTGAGCTGTTTAAAGACCCTGAAGACCCAAGAAAATCGCGTTTTATGAATTGTCCGTCTGGTTGGACGTGTGAGATATTTAATAGCCGTTTGCTTAAAAATACCGGTTTAGACAGTATTTTTAACAATGCCCATCCCGGAACGGGTGCTGCGCTTGATGCCGAGATTGCCTCCGCTTTTGAACAGCATAAACCGCTATTATTCTACTACTGGCAGCCTACTGGCTTGATGGCAAAGTATGACTTTGCACCATTAGCATTTCCTGCCCATGACGACGCTTGCTGGCAAGACTTGCTACTTGCTGATGGCACAGCGGACTGTGTTTCTGGATTTCCAGTATCACCTTTAGGTATCGCGGTATCGACACCGTTTATTGAATCTAATCCTGAGCTGGCTGCTGTCTTCAAAAAGGTTCAGTTTAGCTCCGATGAGCTTAATGGGGCTATCTTAGAGATGAGTGAAAGTAAACGTAGTGGCGATGAGCAAGCCTTAACGTTTTTGCGTGAGAATCCAAACGTTTGGCAACATTGGCTATCTGAGGAAGCGGCCACGAGTCTTGCTGCTAAGTTAGGTGTTAGCCTAACAGGCGCGGCTGTTGCGAATACTGGTGATAGTAATAACGGGGCATCCAGTGCTAACAAATTTGGCCTATCATCAAGCTTTCCTTCGTGGTCACTTGAGACCCCACTTAATAATATATTAGCAAACGTTGTCCAAAACTACGGTGACGTCTTTCGTACTATCAGTACGGTGGCGTTAACCTATCTATTGCTACCCATTGAGCGGCTATTAACGGTTATTCCGCCTTGGCTAATTATCGCACTTGTGACGGTATTGGCGTGGTTTGGCGTGCGTAAAATTTGGTTTGCGCTAGCGTGCGGGGTAGGGTTATTTCTCATTGGTGCCTTTGGACTATGGGGCGCCTTGATTGATACCTTTGCGCTGCTTATCGTATCGGTGTTGGTCACGGTAGTGATTGGTATTCCTATTGGCATTGCCATGTCAGGCAGTAAAATCCTGCGTAAGATTGTGACCCCGATACTAGATGTCATGCAGACTATGCCAAGCTTTGTTTATCTTATTCCGGTGCTCATGCTTTTTGGTATTGGTAAAGTACCAGCGCTATTTGCCACCATTATTTATGCCTTGCCGCCACTGATTCGTTTGACGACTTTGGGCATTACCCAAGTCAATCATGAGATGGTCGAAGCAGGGCGCTCGTTCGGTAGTACGCATCTGCAGCTACTTATTTGGATTAAATTACCCCAAGCGCTGCCCAGTATCATGGCGGGTATTAATCAGGCGGTAATGATGTCACTTTCTATGGTGGTATTGGCTTCTATGATTGGTGCCCCCGGTCTTGGCGAAGATGTCTTGCAATCTATCCAAACGCTCAATATCGGTCAGGGCTTGCAAGCTGGTACAGCTATTGTCATCGTTGCGATTATCATTGACCGTATCACGCAAGCCTTTGGTCAAGGAAAACGGGCACGGCAAAAAACTATCGATGCTGGCAGACGTCCGATAGGTTAGCACTGTGCTCCATATTAGAAGTTAATATCACAAGCAGTAAAAGTGACCATCACGAAACAATGCAAATAAAAATACAAATAGTGAGAGCAACGATGAACCATATCCAGCTAGAGAACATCAGTAAGATTTATAATGCCAATAGCTCGCAAGCACAGTCTGCATTGGCATTATTGGCTGAAGGTATGGATAGCATTGCGGTCAAGGAGCAAACGGGCTACTCGGTCGGGCTATATGATATCAATTTGGATATTAAGGCGGGCGAGCTGCATTGTATTATGGGGCTATCAGGCTCAGGAAAATCGACCTTGATACGCCATATCAATCGCTTGATTGATCCAACAAGTGGCAAAATATGGGTTGATACCAATATCAATGCAAAAAATAAGGACAATGCGCAAAGCCCGATAGCAGAGGAAGGTTCGTCCCAAACCGCTGCCAATACCAACTCGGCTATTAATATTTTAGAGCTTAATGATAAGGAGCTACAACATTACCGTCAGCAAACGGTCAGCATGGTATTTCAGCACTTTGGCTTAGTGCCACATATGACGGTGATGCAAAACGTCGCTTACGGTCTGCGTGTGCGTAAGATGAGTGTGAGCGAGCGTCATGAAGTTGCTCGGCATTGGCTTCATGAAGTCGGGCTTCCCAACCTAGAGCATAGCTATCCTGATGAGCTTTCGGGCGGTATGCAGCAGCGTGTCGGGCTAGCACGCGCGCTGGCAACGGATAATCCAATTTTGCTGATGGACGAAGCATTTTCCGCACTTGACCCCCTCATTCGTGCGCAATTGCAAGACCAATTACTTGAGCTACAAGCACGGCTCAATAAGACGATTGTCTTCATCACCCATGATATCGATGAAGCTGTCAAAGTCGGTCAGCGTATTAGTATTTTAAATGGTGGGCGCTTAGTGCAAACGGGTACACCAAATGATTTGCGCCAAAATCCAGCCGATGATTATGTTGCACAGTTTATGAGGGCTAAAAATTAATTCAGTCAAGCGCTATATTTGCTTAATAATTAATTTTTTAAATTAACTGCTGCAAAAAAATGACTTTAATAGCAGGTTTTTAAGTGTTGAATAATCAGATAAGAGATTTATTTGTAGATATTGATTTTCCTCTCATTTAGCCTCATATAAAAGTCACTAAGCAAAAGTAACTAAACAAAAAGTGACTAGGCCTCATTATTGCTGCCACTACTCCCATATCTCTAATTTCTATATCAACAACCTTACTGCGTTGTTAAAAAAGTGTAGTGAGCTGTCATTAACTCTTAAATTAAACTCTATTGTGGAGTTATACTATTAAGATAATCTAATGTAGGTAAGTGTCTTATTATTATCTTGAATTCTAGCTATCCTTAATTAACCTAACCGCTTTTATCTCATAACCTTTATATATATCCTGTCTAGCTTCTATAGTTCTATTAACGCATTTAGTCTAAGCATAATTACCCTAATAAACAGCATAACAAGCCTATAAAAAACCATAAAAGACCATTCAAACTAAGTATTTGCTCGCAAGACTTTGTAAAAAGGATCCACCATGCTACCTGATAAACAAGATAATAAGTCGCAGAAAAAAATCCGTTATCATGAGCGCACCAACGCTAGTGATTTAGCGACCTCTTCACCGCGTGTAGCAGCGCGTTGGCTAAAAAATGTCAGCGCTTTTGGGGTGACGACCGTATTAAGTGCAGGGATATTGGTTGCTTGTGGGCAAATGAGTAGCGCAGAAAACAATGCTAAGAGCAATGCCAGTAGTAGCGCCAATACAGGTAGCCAAAACAGTGGCGTGAAAAGCTCACGTGATATGTTACCGTCTGATATGCTTGGGCAAATGCAGGCGTTGCCGCAATTGACAAAGGGTTTGGGCAAAACAGGCGCAGCCGTTATTGATCCTAATAAACCTACCTTGATTAAATTTTGGGCAAGCTGGTGTCCGTTATGTTTAGGGACGCTTGCAGAAACCGAGGAATGGCGTACCGATCCTAAATTTGCAGGTTTAAACGTTGTCACCGTTGCCAGCCCCGGTCATCTCAATGAAAAATCCGATGGTGAGTTCAGTACTTGGTATGCAGGCGTGCAAGCCGACTATCCAAAGCTACCGGTATTAGCGGATGCGTCAGGTGAGCTGATTAATAAGCTTGGCGTGCAAGTGTACCCAAGCTGGGCGATACTCGATAAAAATGGCAATTTGGTGCACTTGGTCAAAGGTAATATATCAGCAGAGCAAGCCTATGCCCTCGCTGAAAATGCCAATAATGACTTTGCAGAGCTAAAAGCCGGTAATGCCAAACCGGCAAACGCCCAAGCATTAGATAACAATAGTAAAATCGAAACCATTAAGCAAAAAGATGGCGTTTATTATAACGATAAAGGTAAGGCGATTAATACGCGCTCAATCTACTTGGCTGGTGGCTGTTTCTGGGGCGTGGAAGCTTATATGGAGCGCGTCGAAGGTGTCGTCGATGCGGTATCAGGTTATGCCAATGGCGAGACGGCTAATCCAAGCTATGAGCAAGTCATTCGTGGCTCAGGTCATGCCGAAGCTGTAAAAGTAACCTATGATGCGGATAAAACCGATCTTGATACTATCTTAAAATACTACTTACGCGTGATAGATCCAACCAGTCTTAATAAGCAAGGTAATGATCGCGGTGTTCAGTACCGTTCTGGCGTTTATTACACCGATAAAGCAGATAAAGCAGTGATTGATGCTGCTCTCAAACGTGTGCAAAGCCAGTATAAACAAAAAGTTGTGGTAGAAAACGCACCGCTGGATAATTTTTACTTGGCTGAGATGTATCATCAAGATTATTTGGCAAAAAATCCAAATGGCTACTGTCATGTCGATTTAAGCCTCGCCGATGATAAGCCGGAAGGCACTGCGCGTACCAAGCTTGCGCCTGTAAGCACGGTTGCTGAAACCTTAGATCCTAAACGCTATGCGGGCTTTGATAAAGGTGCGCTGAAGAATACCCTAACCAAAGCACAATACAATATCACGCAAGATGCCGGTACTGAGCGCGCCTTTAGTCATGAATACGACAATTTATTTGCGCCGGGTATTTATGTCGATGTCGTAAGCGGTGAGCCGCTATTTTTATCAACCGACAAATATCAATCTGGCTGCGGTTGGCCAAGCTTCACCAAACCAATTGATAAGCAAGTCATTACCCAACACGACGATACCGCCTTTAACATGGTGCGTACCGAGATTCGCTCACGGGTAGCAGACTCGCATTTGGGTCATGTATTCCCTGATGGACCAAAAGACCGTGGTGGCCTGCGTTATTGTATCAATGGCGGGGCGCTACAGTTTATCCCAGTCGATGTGATGCCGCAGTCAGGCTATGCGTCCTTGGTTAAATTGGTAAAGCCTGCAAAACCTTAATGATTAACCTTGATAATTAAACTCATGAAGAGACGTTAAGTATAAGCTTAACGTCTTTTTTATGGCTGATGTTTCAAATTTATAAGCTATAGCCACATGATGAATACGTTTATTATCGTTGTATTTTTGCTGTTATAACCGTTGAATTATGAAAAACGAGACAAACTTCGTTATACTCAAAATCTTAACGTTTTCTATTATTAGCACCTTGATAGTTATTGATACCTATTTCGTCGCTCGCTTTGTTTGGCGGCTTTTCATTTTTGCATTTAAGGCTGTAACATGACCGTTACTCGTACTTCTAAAACTTTTGAACCCATTATTACTTCTTTACTCGATAACGACTTATATAAATTTACCATGCTGCAAGCCATGCTGCATCAGTTTCCGCAGACCCATGGTGTTTATCGATTTCGCTGCCGCAATAATCAAGACACGGTTTATCCTTTGGCTGATATCAAAGAAGATTTAGAGCAACAGCTAGACAGCTTATGTGAATTGCGATTTTTAGAAGATGAGCTGGAATATTTACGTAAGTTGCGCTTTATGCGCTCAGACTTCGTGGATTATTTGGAATTATTTAAGCTAAAACGTCGTTTTATCACAGTCAGTATCGATGATAAAAATCGTTTATGTATCGATATTGAAGGGCCGATGATTCAGGCGATGTTCTTTGAGGTATTTGTATTAGCGATAGTCAATGAGCTGTATTTTAGGGCGCTATCAAATGCCAGCGTCATTGAAGAAGGGCAGCGTAGGCTTGATGAAAAAGTGGCTTTGTTGCATCGTTATGCAGAAGAACAAGCAAATTACAGCCGTGATAAACCGACACCACCGTTTATCGTCGCTGATTTTGGGACTCGTAGACGTTTTAGTAAAGTATGGCAAGCGCATGTGGTTGAGACTTTATATGAAGCGGAACCAAAAATTGTCAGCGGAACTTCCAACGTTTATTTAGCAAAAAAACTCGGCATGACGCCGATAGGAACGATGGCACATGAGTTTATGCAGGCATTTCAGGCATTGGATGTGCGTTTGCGTGATTCACAAAAAGCCGCGCTTGAAGCATGGGTACATGAATATCGTGGTGATTTGGGTATTGCGCTGACCGATGTCGTTGGTATGGATGCGTTTTTACGCGACTTTGATTTGTATTTTGCCAAGCTTTTCGATGGTTTGCGTCATGATAGTGGCGACCCGTATATCTGGGGTGACAAGGCGATTGCTCATTATAAGAAATTAAAGATAGACCCAAGAACCAAGATTTTAACCTTTAGTGATGGCTTGGATTTAAATAAAGCTTGGGATTTACATCAGTACTTTAAAGGTCAAATAAGAACCAGTTTTGGTATTGGCACTAATTTGACCAATGATATGGGCATCACCCCGATAAACATCGTCCTAAAGTTGGTTGAATGTAATGGGCAGCCAGTTGCTAAGCTGTCAGATAGCCCAGGCAAGACCATGATCAATAACGATACCTATCTTGCCTATTTGCGCCAAGTATTTGAAGTCGATGAGCCAGAGTAGAATTGACTTAGCTTAAATGTCGCTACTCTCTGTGGTATCTTCTTCGGCGAAGGCGGCATCTAATGCTTGCTGTACCGCATTGATACGAGTTTCGCAAACGCGATAAGCAGCAATCGATTCTTCAACAGTCGTCATAAGATTATCGATATCTGGCTCATCTTGTTGCTGTAATTCAGCGGCATTGGTTTTTAGAATATCATAAGCCGCCTTAAAAGTTTTTGGGGCGGCTTTTTTGCGTTTGCGAGTAGGGGTTGTCATAAGGTTTCCTAATATTCACATTAGTTTAAGAAAAAAATATAGAAAGAAAAGCAGATAAAAAGTTGTTAAATATTTTAGTTTCAGGAGCCTGCTGCTGGTATAAATTTTCCTTGCTTGCTGTGTGACTTCGTCACTCCAGAGGCGGCGCAAAATTTATACCAACAGCTCTGTATTTTTATGGCAAATAGACTATAACTAATTGGTCTCTACATCAATAATTTGTGCTTTTGCCTTACCATCTTTTAAGACGATATGAATATTCTGCTCAGGATACAGCTGACTACTGCTGGTTAGTATTTTCTTATCTTTTGCATCAGTCAGCATGGTATAGCCTTGTTTAAGCACGCGAGAAGGACGATGCAAGAGTACAATATCACGCAGATGCTTGCTATCACGTCGTGCTTGTAGCAATTGCTGCTGCGCACTTTGCATAATCGTCTTTTGGTTGTTTTGACTGTGTGTAGCTGCGCTTGCTAACTGCTGATAAGCAGATGTTTGAGTTTGCGTGCGCAAATCGCTGGTTAGTCTGGCAGCTTGCTTCACCTGCCGCTGGGCGCTTTGCTGAATACTACGCCAAGCATAATCACTGTCTTTTTGCAGGGCGGTCAATTGACCAATCGTTTGCGATTGTATTTGGCTTAATTGACGTGTTGTCTGTTGCTCAGCAGTGTTTAATTGACGCTGCGCTGCTTGTTTGATTTGCGCTTGGTATTGCAGCGTTTGCGTGACGAGCTGGGCTAAATGCGCCATGATAGCGGCAATGACTTTTGACGGCGTATCAAAGCTGGTATGCGCCACTTCATCTAAGATAACTTTGTCACGCTCATGACCGATACCGACCCAGACAGGGATAGATTGCTCGGCAACAAGAGCGGCCAGCTCATAATCATTGAGATAGGCTAAATCACCAACGGCACCGCCACCACGAATAATGACTAACAAATCGGGCAGGCGCTGATAAGTATCATAAAATTGCTGCTGGGCGCTGACGATAGCTTGACGGATTTCACTTGGCGCATGATTGCCCTGAAAGGTGGCGTGATGATAATGAAAATGACAGGCACCTGTGCGAGCTAAGCGGTCAGCATCGGCTTGAAAGTCGCCCAATCCGGCGGCTTTTTCAGGGGCGATGACTAAGACATGCTCAATATCAAATGGAATAGATAATTGCTGATTGAGGTTTAATAAGCCTTCGCCAGTCAAGCGGTCGACCATCTCCGCATATTGCCGTGCCAAGTCGCCTAAAGTATAGCTTGGGTCGATATCTTCAATGGTGAGTGAAAAGCCATATTGCGCATGGAAGCCTGCCGATACTTTGAGTAATACGGTCAAATCACGGTCAAGTGGCATGCCTGTTGCACGCTCGAACTTTGCTAAGACGCGTGCGGCTTTAAAGCGCCAAAGGTTACCACGGCAGCTGGCAATAACTTTACCGTCGTCATCTTTTTCTGCCAGCTCAAAGTAATAATGCCCACCTTTACTTGATAAATTACGAATCTCAGCTTTGACCCATACGCGGTGATTAAAGGTTTGTTTGATAACCATATCGACCGCGGATAGATAGTCGCTCAGCCGTAAGACCGTATCTTCTAAACTGACTTCGAGACTGTTTTCTTGCTCAGCCAGTTCGGCCTCCAAGGTCGCTAAATCTTTGGCAGGCGCTATTACCTTAGCTTGTTTCGTATGTGACAGGTTGGGTTTGCGCATAATAATAGACCAAAGGTAAGAAGGTTTAAAAACGGGCTGCTTATATAGTAGAGTCTCTTTTATAGTAGAGCCACTTTAAAATCAATATAGGCGACTGGGATGAATTTTTCGCAGCCTTTGTGATAGCAGTAAGCGAGGAAAATTTATACCAGTCGCAAATAGCCACTAGTTATAGACTGATTTGAATGTATGGAACATTAGTTAGGGTAGTTTACCCCAAAATTGCCGCTACAAAAAGTAAAGCCAATAAGCCGCGATGAATATACTATCTATCTCGCAAACTTATTGGCTAAAAGCTAATAGCTTTGTTAAATAATAACTGTCTTATTGGCAACGGAAATTAATCATATACTCATAATCATCTTTACGTGACAAGTCTGGTGAGCCAGTACCAAATATCGAACCGATAACCGCACCCGCTTGCCCAATCATACGACCAGTTTGCTCATTTAAAATACCATTATATTTTACTTTATCATCAACGATAATTACCTGCTTGTTTCGGCAGGTTTTTTGCGCGCTGTCTATCGCATTTTGCTGGGCTTTTACTTTGGTATCGGCAATGCCAGTGGTTTCATAAATAGAATTGGCGCGTTGGATAACCGGCGAAGAAGGCGTGCTTTGGCAAGCGCTTAACGCTAATGCAGCTGCTAATGTTGCCGTTAAAGTCAAGGTTTTATTAAAAGTATTCATAACTGTTTCCTAAAAAGCTGTTAGTTAAACATAAAAAATAAACAGTATGAATCTAACCTATCGTACTCTTGAGTGTCTAGGCTGTTATTGTGTTTGATATTGCAGGTATATGTCATATTGGCAATGAAGCAGTAGAGATTTTTCTGAAATCAGCAGTTATTTAAGGTGATTGCTCCTTACCGTCACTCCAAAATGAGACAAACAGCACCAGTACACAGCAAATCACTTGAAATATAAACCATATCTAGGATAATTGAACCATTCATTCTTAATTAGTAAGTAATTCTATGCAACTGATTCCTGCTCCTGCTGGCGTGCTCGAAGTTGATGCACTTTGGCAACAAGACAATCCTAACGATCCCAATACCGATACGGTGGCGCTGCTTTGCCATCCTAATCCGTTATTCGATGGTACGATGAATAATAAGGTAGTCACGACCATGTATCGATTTGCGCGTGATAATGGCATGCATGTGGTACGTTTTAACTTTCGCGGTGTCGGGCAGTCAACTGGCGAGCACGATTATGCGGAAGGGGAAGTAGTAGACGCAATGACCGTGCTACAATGGATTGCAGAGCAAACCAACGCACGTAAATTGTGGTTAGGTGGTTTTTCGTTTGGCGGTTACGTGACGGCACGTGTTGCTGAGCAAGTCATGGTGTCGCCGCATATTTGGGGACTGAGTGATTTTGAGATAGAAAAAGTTGCCCTTATCGCGCCATCCGTTGAAAAAAATGACAACAGTGACATTACCTTACCCGTTGATAAAACTTTTGAGATATACGGGAATGAAGATAATGTTATTGCGCCGGCTAGTATGCAGGAATTTGCTGAACGCTTAGGGCTAGCGGTTAGTGTCATTGATGGCGCTGGGCACTTTTTCCACGGGCGTTTATCTGAGCTTAAAGGCTTGTTAGAAGAACATAGCTTTGGTAGTAAATAGCTGATTGTCTAGATATTACCATCCGATGTTGTGTAGCTAATTAGCGATAGAATCTCCGCTTTAATATGGTTAAGCAAATAACATCCACCATTTTTATATTTATTTTGTCTAATGATGAGTCGTATTATGAGTTTATCTCCCTTGCAACGTTATGAGCAGGCCATTAGCACTGATGAGTTTACTCGAGATGAGCAACAATATCAGGCGATGAGCTATTTAGATGAGCTTTATCATCAGCTCAATAGTAGCGTCGAACAAAAAAAAGGCTTTTTTAGCTTTTTAAAAGCAAAGCCCGTCGCGCCCAAAGGTTTGTATATGTGGGGCGGGGTAGGACGTGGTAAAACATGGATGATGGATATGTTTTACGACTCTTTAACCATTGAGCGTAAGATGCGCCAGCATTTTCATCACTTTATGCAGCGCGTCCATCAAGAGTTAAATAATCTGCAAGGTCAGAGCGATCCGTTGGAAAAAGTCGCGGATATTATCTATGCAGAAGCAGTGATTATCTGCTTTGATGAGTTTTTTGTCTCTAACGTCTCTGATGCCATGATTTTGGGTGATTTGTTCACCATGCTATTTAATCGTGGCGTAACTTTGGTCGCCACATCAAACATTGAGCCGTCTGGTCTCTATAAAGATGGTCTGCACCGTGACCGCTTTATGCCGGCTATCGCCGAAGTTGAGCGCCATACGACGGTAATGAATATTGACTCTGGCATTGATTATCGCCTGCGTGTCTTGCAGCAAGCGGAGCTATATGAGTCGCCTTTGACCAAAGCCAATCATCATTGGCTTGCTAACCGTTTCGCCAGCTTATCTAATAATCAAAAAATCAGCAATGAGCCTATTACTATCAATGGTCGTGAAATTAGAATTAATGCGCGTACCGAAGATATTTTATTCTGTGACTTCCGCCATTTATGTATGGAGCCACGTTCAGCGTCTGATTTTATCGAAATTGCCAAAGAGTTTAGCACCGTCTTAATCAATGCCGTACCCGCTTTAGATGATAATTTGCGTGATCCGACCCGCCGTTTTATTTATCTGGTTGATGAATTTTATGATCGCCGCGTAAAATTACTGGTTCGAGCAGAGCAGTCTATTCTTGAACTGTATCAAGGAGAGAAGTTAGCGTTTGAGATTGAGCGTACACGTTCACGCCTGCTTGAGATGCAGTCAGAAGATTACTTAAGAATGGAGCATCGAGTCGAAGATACGGATGCAGCATAATAAAAAATAAGGATACATTATGAGTAATTCAGCAGACAGCTTAGAAGAGAATAACGATAGTAGCGCTGAGCAATCAAGTAAAAGCGCGCCGCAAAATAATACCGAAAGCCCCATAGTGACAAATGCACAAGTGACCGATGAGCAGCTGATTAATTGGATTAAGTCGAGACGCAGCATCGGCAATCTGAGTATTCCGGCACCGACAGAAAGTCAGATTAAAGCGGCTATCGATTGTGCAGTTACCGCGCCTGATCACAAAAAACTGCAACCATGGCGTTTTATTGTTACCCAAGGTAATGCGCGTCATGACTTAGGTCGTGCCTTTTTAGCAGCCGCTGAAGCACAAGCGGCACAAGAGGGTGAAACGCTGTCTGAGAAATCTCGCCAAAAAACCTATAATATGCCGCTACGTGCGCCGGTGATTATTACGGTCGTCACCCAGATGCAAGTGCATAAAAAAGTACCACCTTTTGAGCAAATGCTAAGCACTGGCGCCGCAGTCCAAAACCTTATTTTGGCGCTAAAAGCCCAAGGGTTTAGTACGGTTTGGCGCACAGGCTTGCTATGCAATGAGCCTGCCGTTAAAGCGTATTTTGGCGTTGGCGCAGATGATTATGTCACGGCTTTTGTTTATACTGGCAGCAGTCCTTGTGATATGCCCACGCGCAAGCCCATTGATATTGAGCCATTGCTACGCTTCGAGTCATAAAGGCAATAGCGTAGTAGGGTTACAGAGATATCATGGCAGGGCAGATGTGGCGGTAAAGTCACTCATTAAAGAGAATAATGAGTAAATCAATCAGGTTGTTCGATTAAAATAGCGATTTTATATCAATAATTGTTGAAACATGCCGTTAGTCTCCCTGTATACTCAGCATCAAATCTACTCATAATTCAGTCAGTCAACACGGATAAAAGAATATGACCAGCGCTAATGATAAAAATAAAGACAAAAGTATAGATAGCAGTCAGGCAGAGAATAAAGCCGCTGAAAAACAAAACAGTTTGCTGTCAGGTATCATTGAGCGTGCTACCAAATCTGGGCTTGGACGTAAGAAGCTCAATCCTAGCGCGGTTGAGTCTGCCGTGGCAAAAAATATGGCAGAAATTCATAATAATCCAACCAAGTTGCGTTTGGCATTTTTAGGTGGTGGTAGTTTTGGTACGGCAATGGCAAACTTGGCCGCTCGTAATGGCTGTGATACCACGTTGTGGGTACGCAATAAGCGTACGGTTAAAGCAATGGCAAAGACGCAGACCAATAAAAAATATCTGCCCGGTTATAAGCTTGATGATCGCCTCAAATACAGCCACGATTTACAAGCGGCGGTCAAAGATACCGATATTATTTTTATAGCTGTTCCAGGTCTTGCATTTCGAGAAACCCTTAAAAGTATTGCGCCCTTCATTAGCGGGCAATCTATCGTTTCTTTGACCAAAGGTATGGAGAAAGATACCTTTGCTTTAATGAGTGATATTATTAAAGATGAGCTGCCGGAAGTAAACTTTGGCGTAATGTCAGGGCCAAACCTTGCCATCGAAATCATGAAAAACATGCCGTCTGCTACGGTCATTGCCAGTGATTCTGAGCCATTACGCCATGCGGTACAAGCAGCGCTACACAGTGCGTTTTTTAGAGTGTTTGCCAGTGATGATGTTCGCGGTGTCGAGCTTGGTGGCGCGCTCAAAAACATTTATGCCATTGCAATGGGAATGGCGGCAGCTTATGAAGTCGGTGAAAACACCAAAGCCATGATACTGACCCGTGGCTTAGCAGAAATGAGCCGTTTTGGCGTGCATGCTGGTGCCAATCCGTTGACCTTTTTAGGTCTGTCTGGCGTCGGCGACTTATATGCTACTTGCAGCTCAGAGCTGAGTCGCAACTACCGTATTGGTAATATGCTCGGTCGCGGTATGACCATCGATGCGGCGGTCAAAAAACTGGGTCAAACCGCTGAAGGCGTCAACACCATTCAGCAGGTACATGAGAAAGCCACCAAAGAAGGCATTTATATGCCGATTACCCATGCCTTGCATGCAGTCATTTATGAAGATAAAGCCGCACTTGGCGTTGCTTTACACCTCATGGAAGCGGGCTTCCGTAGCGATGTTGAGTTTGTCATGGAGCATGACCATAGCAATGCTTCATTAACGGCGCAAATGCAAACGGCAAGCAGCAATGCTAAAAATGCTAAAAATGCTAAAAATAAAAAAGCAGATGGCGATAATAAATAAAACGCTTAGCAAAATGTCGCTTCAGCATAATAATTAAATAGCATTAGTATCGAAATAGTCAGGTAAAAGTAATAAACAAGGTGGTTAAGATTATGAAAATTATCTTAGTACGTCATGGTCAAGCAGAAGATGAAACGCGCCCAGACAGTGCGCGTCAGCTGACTGATTTTGGTCAGCAGCAAGCTGCGCAAACGGCAGAGTATATTACCACTCATTATCAACCTGATTGTTTTGTCGTGAGTCCTTATAAGAGAGCGCAGCAGACGCTAGCGGCATTACAGTTACGCGCCCCTAACGTGCCCTCACAAATACAAGAAAATATCACGCCTTCTGACGATGCCCGTCAGGCGCTGATAGATATTGGTAATATTGAAGCAGAGTGTCTGGTGGTTGTCTGTCATATGTCTATTGTTGCTCATATCGCTGGCCTGCTAACGGGTGATTATCCTGAGTCGTTCTCTTTAGCAGAAGCGCGTGTGTTTGAGATGGATTTTGTGATGACAGGTATGGCAACCGAGATTGATCGTTTTGTTCCTGCTCAACCTTATTAATATCAATAATATAGTCAGCTCCATATAAAGAAGACACAGTGAAACTGGAAGGAGTTTTTTGTAGCCTCTGTCGGCGTAGGCACAGCAAGCTAGAAAAATTTGTACCAGTTTCACCTTGTCAGATAACGTATCCATTTTATTTAGTATCGACTATACAAACGCTCGTAAAACTATCTAGATTTTTGCTAGACCGCAGCTTTAATAAATAACAGCTTCAATAAGCAATGGCTTTAAACAACAGCTTTGATAATTAAGGACACATTTGGTGTTACATGTTTGGTTAAGAGCGCAGCACAGTCCACTAGCGGTCTGGCATGAAGACATAAAGCAATGGCAATTGATTGACGGCTGGCAACAGCTACATGACATCTATGGTAGCTATAAAACCAATAGCCAAAAATCTGTTTGTCTGTATTTTCCCTCAAGCCATGTCTTACAAGTAGGTTCTGAGCTAAATACCGCTCAGCTCAAACAATTAGGTATGAGCGGTAAGCAGTATCTATTTGAAGAAACTTCTCTGACACCAGTTGAGCAGTTAGCCATTCGGCAAATGACTGAAAATACCAGCCATCATCTCTATGCTTTGGCTCAAAGCGATATCGAATCATGGCAGCAAAGCGCCAAGCTCGCTGGCATGAACATCGTAGCTTTACTGCCTGATTTTCTATTATTGCCAACGCCAGAAGAGGGCGCAGGGCAGCAAATTATATTGTACCAAGACCAACACACCATGCTGCTGCGCCAATCCTTGCATCAAGGCATGGCAGTCAGTTACTTGCCTTTAATCTTTGAGCGTTTTCCGCATTTGAGCGAAGTGCTGCTATTACCAGCAATCGATGATATCTTTGATGGTTCTAGTACTGTTTTTCATCAAGCTTCTAATAACGGTCTTGCTGAAAATCTTGCTAATGAGCCAGCATTTGGTGATGATATTGGTATTGATTTAACAAAACCTGCAACCACAGCCAGCGCCTCTACTCAAACAGCGGCAATGATTGCCGAGCATCAATTACTATTAACCACGCTTCCCGTTACTCCTAAACCGCTTGAAAATCCTGAACGTCATGCGCTGAACTTTTTTATTAAATCAACCGATTCGCAATTATCACCGTATCTACGGGTGGCGATGATGGTCGCGCTGACGGCATTGGTATTGCAGATGGCAACCGATGGGGTGCAGTGGTATCAATATAAGGCGGCGACAGCGGCGACCAAAACCGAGATTGCGAACCAGTATCAGTCTTGGTTTCCAAATGAGCCGCTTAGTACGCGCACAAAGCTACAAGTGCAATTGCAACCAAAACTGCGTAGTGATAGCCAAGCGCCTGATTCTCACATAGCGGTATTGGCACGTATATCACCGTTGATTAAACAGTCGTCATTACGAGCGCAGGCGTTAGTCATGCAGCCAGCAGCGCTTAGCTTTACACTGATTGCGCCCGACCGTGGCAGTCTTGATCAATTTACCAATACGCTTATCGCCCAAGGCTTAAACGCCAAATTAGAACAAGTGAATGGCAATGAGCAAGGGCAGTTTAGTGGTCAAGTGACCGTTGATGTGGTAGCAAACAATAGCAGCGTCAGCAATAAAGGGTAACGGTAACCATGAAAAGATTACATCGCCTCGCCAAACGCAGCACTATTGCTACTAACCCTCGCCCTCGAAGTGGTGCTTTATCAACGCGGATGAGTAGCTATCAAAGTATCTTAATGACACGTTGGCAGGCATTGTCTGCGCGCGACCAATTAGCTCTGCTGTTATTGTCAGCGTTTTTGCTGTTATTTGTCGGTGGCTATGGCGGCTATAGCGTCCATCAAGCAGCAAATGCTAGCAAAAATGAGTATCAAGAGCAGGTCGCCGATTATTTTTGGTTACGTGCCCAAGCTGGTAACATTGACAGCAATGCGTTAAATGCGGCTAGTACTGCAGATGGCGTAGATGCCATGCCGCCGGCTAGCAGTATCAATGCGTTGTTAAACAATTCAGGTATTGCTGATGCGCAGGTCATTGCTGCTGGCGATGCGGTGCAATTAAGCTTTACGCATCCAAGCCAAGCGGTGGTGAGCGGTGCACTGGGTAAGCTTGAACAGCAAGGTTGGCAATTTACTCAACTGTCGATGCAGCAAGATTTGGTCACTAAAGCGATTCAGGTACAGGCAACCGTAACTTCTTAAGAGGTATGCTTAACAACCTTTATGCCTAACAACTTTTACACCTAACAAGTTGATGTTTAAGCACCTTTATATTTTAAAATATGCTGCATTGAAATCTTGCTCAATTGCCACAATAAAAGTGCTATTAGCCACAGAATATAACGAGTGACCGTATGATAAATAATACCAATAATACGATGAGTGATAATAAGCGCCGTTCTTTGATTACCTATAATCACATCACGTATTTGCTCTATGTGCTCAGCTATTTTACCGCCGGATTGCTGTGGATTGTGCCTATCTTTATGAATTATGCCAAACGCCGTGACGCTGATAATACTTGGCTTGCCACCCATTTTGATTGGCAGATTAAGACGTTTTGGTATAGCATCGTCTTTTTTGTCATTGGTGTGCTTATCATCACATTTGCCCTAGGTGGTTTTGGCGTAAGCATGTTTGCTGACAGTAATAATATTGCCATTGGCTCAGTATTATTGGCCAGTTTAGGCTTTATTATTATGGGCTTTACTTTTATTTGGCATCTATACCGTATTGTACGCGGTTGGATTGCGCTCACTGATGGACGCCCAGTTCCGTAAGCTAAAAGCATGGATATCAATAAGCAGCAAATACGAATAAACAATGCATTCAAAAAAATGCTTTTTGATATCCACTCATTACTAGGTTAAGTGAGTCCGTTTGCAATATCAACGATTGTTTATTCGCATGATTTAGCGCAATTTGTCCTATGAAACTTTGGTCTTATTTCAGTTAAGCTGATATAATCGCAGCGCTTGACCTCATTCGTTTTTCTTATTTATCATTTCTTTTCAAGCAGGGTCTGTCATTACTATGTCTTACGCCTTACTTCGCCCTTTTTTGTTTAATATGGACCCCGAGCACGCTCATGAGATGACCTTATCTTTATTAGATAAAGCTCATAAAGCGCGTGTATTGGGCTTAGTATATGGTCAGTCAATGCAGCCAACCGACTGTATGGGTTTGCAGTTTGCTAATCCCGTTGGGCTTGCTGCCGGATTGGACAAAAATGGCGACTATATCGATGCGCTGGCAGAGTTGGGTTTTGGTTTTATCGAAGTGGGTACTGTCACGCCAAAGCCGCAAGTCGGCAATGACAAACCAAGACTATTTAGAATCAAGCAAGCCGATGCCATCATTAATCGTATGGGCTTTAATAATCAAGGCGTTGATTACCTGATTGAAAACGTCAAACGCTGCAAATACAAAGGCAATATCGGTATTAATATCGGAAAAAATGCGGCAACACCGGTTGAAAATGCAGCGGATGATTATGTCTATTGCTTAGAGCGTGTCTATCCGCATGCTTCTTATATCACCGTGAATATCTCCTCTCCGAATACCAAAAATTTGCGCGACCTACAAAGCGGTGAAGCGTTAACCCAACTATTAGACACCATTAAAAATCGCCACAATCAGCTGGCAACCGAATATGGCTTTTATGTGCCTTTGGTGTTAAAGGTCGCCCCCGATTTAGAGCCGTTACAAGTCGATTATATCTCCCAGCAGCTGCTGGATTTTGAGATTGATGGTTTGATTGCTACCAATACCACTTTAAGCCGCGTAGGCGTCGAAGATTTGCCCGATGGTGACCAAGCTGGCGGCTTATCTGGTCGTCCGGTCAGCCACATTAGTACGCAGATTTTACAACAATTCTCCGATCAGCTGGATGGTAAGGTAGCGTTGATTGGCGTTGGCGGTATCGATAGCGGCGCCAAAGCCGTCAAGAAAATCGAGGCAGGTGCAGATATGGTACAGCTGTATTCAGGGCTTATTTATAAAGGGCCTGGGCTGGTACAGTCTTGCATTCAATCCATCGGTGGCTATTACGATGCCATGGAAGCTTAATCCTTCTAGAGATTGTTAAAACTGCAAGCTTTTCACCTTCACTGAAATACCCGATATAAGATGCAAATGAGGCGATAAACATGAGTGGTTTAGACATTGTGATTGCTGTGGTTGTACTGATTGGCTTATGGCGTGGTTTTCAGGTAGGTCTGATTAAGACAGCTGTTGGTTTGGTCGGTTGGTTTATTGCACTTATTGCTGCCACTCGATTGGCAGGTTCCGTTGCGCCGCAATTATCAGGTATGGTAGAAAATCCTGTCTTGCAAATGGCGATGGCTTTTTTAGTGATTGTGATTGCCATCTTAGCCATCATGCACCTAGTTGCATTCGTATTCTCCGGAGTACTCAAAACCTTACGTCTTGGTATCCTTGATAAAGTGGCGGGCGGGGTACTTGGGGCGGCAAAAAACGTCCTTATGGTCTTAGTGGTTCTTAGCGTCAGCGCGCCATTATTGGTGCAAATGCCGCAATGGGAAACCTCGGTGCTCGCGCCTGAATTACTGCCTTATGCCCCCATGGGTAAAGAGCTGGTCTCAGATATGTTTGGCTTGGCGTGGGATCAGGTCAATCAGTCCTAAGCATCATCAGTCATCAGTGCTCATAAAAAAGCTATTCAATCAGCTTTAATATTCGTAAAATACACCTCTATCAATCATCAACAACTTGTCTTATGGATAATAGGCCTTATTGATTATCTATAGGATTTTTAGTCAGAAAAATCGTCAGCTTGGCGGTAAATGGCAGGCAATGTGTTCCATAACTTTGTCAGCAGTTATGCCGTTATTGTGTTATCAATGTGTGGTACAAAATAGGATACAACTATGTGTGGAGTCGTTGGGGTCGCAGCTCATGAGCCAGTCAATCAAATTCTTTATGATGCCTTAACCATGTTGCAGCATCGCGGGCAAGATGCGGCAGGTATTGTGACTTTACAGGACGGGCGTCTTTATTTACGTAAAGAAAATGGCATGGTACGTGACGTATTTATGAATCGTCATATGCTAAAGCTGGTGGGTAAGTTTGGTATCGGTCACGTCCGTTACCCAACCGCTGGCACCTCAAGTAGTGCCGAAGCGCAGCCTTTTTATGTCAACTCTCCTTATGGTATTACGCTTGCGCACAATGGTAACTTGACCAATGCTGAAAGTCTGGCTAAGTCTCTATATCAAGAAGATCGCCGCCATTTAAATACCGACTCAGATTCTGAAGTGTTGCTAAATGTCCTTGCGCATGAGATGCAGAATTTAGATAAAACCAATCCGACGCCTGCTGATATCTTTGAAGCAGTCACCGCGGTTTATGGACGCATTGAAGGCGCTTATGGCGTGGTCGCCCTGATTACTGGCCATGGTTTGCTAGCATTCCGTGATCCAAACGGTATTCGTCCGCTGATTTACGGTAAGCGTATGGCAGCCAATGGCGGCACAGAATATATGGTCGCCTCAGAGTCAGTAGCGTTGACGGGTTCGGGCTTTAGTATTGTGCGTGACGTTAAGCCTGGCGAAGCTATCTTTATCGATTTAGATCATCAAATCCATACTTATCAGTGCGTTGAGCAACAAGAATATACGCCTTGTATCTTTGAATATGTGTATTTTGCCCGTCCAGATTCTATTATGGACAATATCTCTGTTTATAAATCACGCCTACGCATGGGTGAAAAACTGGCTGATAAAATCCTTGCTGAATGGGGCGAAGATCATGATATCGATGTGGTCATTCCTATCCCTGATACCTCGCGTACCTCAGCGATGGAGCTGGCGCTAAAGATGAATGTGAAATACCGTGAAGGGTTTATGAAAAACCGCTATATCGGTCGTACCTTTATCATGCCAGGTCAGCAGCAACGTAAAAAATCAGTGCGTCAAAAGCTAAGCGCGGTACCGCTTGAGTTTAAAGGTAAGAATGTCCTTTTAGTTGATGACTCAATCGTACGTGGTACGACTTGTCATGAAATTATCCAAATGGCACGTGATGCCGGTGCCCGTAAAGTATTCTTTGCCAGTGCTGCGCCGCCGGTTAAATATCCAAACGTCTATGGTATCGATATGCCAGTGCGTAGCGAACTGATTGCCTCAGGTCATAGCGTCGAAGAAGTACGCGAGATTATCGGTGCTGACCGCTTGATTTTCCAAGATTTGGACGATTTGATTGAAGCCGTCAAAGATACCAAGCATAGCAAGGTTGAAGGCTTTGATTGTGCAGTATTCAACGGTTGCTACATTACCGGACAAATCAACGAAGCCTATCTTGAGCATCTACAAGAGCAGCGTAATGACACGGCTAAGACTGGTAAAAAGGGTGTACAAATCGTTGCTGATACCCCAGTCGATATGATGGGCGTAGAAGAGCTGTAAGAGACCAAATATCTTAAAATAAATTAATGGCAGAACAAAAAGGCTGCAATCATTGAGATTGCAGCCTTTTTTATGGGCAAAAATAAATGTAGTCAGTGTGAAATAAAATTGATGAATTAACAGCCACATGTGACTGGCATAAATTTTCCTCGCTTGCTGTTATCACAGAGGCTACGAAAAATTCATCCCAGTCGCGCTGTATCTTTTTTAAAGTCAATCTACTATATACAATAAACCTTTAATCAGCCTAAGAAATGCGTAAATAGCCATAAAAAGCCATTAATCGCAGCGATACCGACGATCATACTGACCAGTAATTGACGGCTAAGATGATAAACGACTAGTACTGATAATAACGCGCCTATTTGTGCTATTAATAAATGTACTTCAGCGCTATTTAAACTCGCATTGCCTGACAAACCTTGATAAGAAAGACTGGTTAAGATTAGCAATACCATCACAGACAGCGGCAAGCTTTCATTTAGGCGATGTAGCCACGGCGTATCCAGTAGCTTTTTGGGTATTAAGGCGGGTAGAGCGCGAGTAATAAACGTCACTGCGGCCATCGCGAACGTTGCAAAAATCAGGTAACTACTGCTCATTGCTGCCTCCTTGCACACTGCGCTGTACCCAAACTCCACGGGCTAAAATCATCAGCATACAAATTGTAATCGCTACCAATAATAGCCAGTTGCTAGTAAAGAACGAGGCAATCACTAAGGCAATGACGGCAATACCAATGGGGAAATAGCGTTTGATACTTTGGAATTGCTCATAAGCTAAAATCGCAAATAAACAGACCAAGGCAAAATCTAAATGCGGTATTAAATCGCTTAGAGCGCTACCAATCATCACGCCAATAGCGCTAGCAAGTACCCACCAGCTTTGATTAAACAGACTAATAGGCAGTATCAATGATTGTCGCGACTCGTTTGGCAAACTGGTCATCACTGAAAACGTTTCGTCCGTTAAAGCAAATAAACAATAAGTCTTGGCTATCTTGTTCTTTGGGAGATATTGTAATAATGGCATGCCATAAAAGACATGGCGCAAGTTAATAGCAGCAATATTGGTTGCGATATTGCCGATCGGTAATCCAGCACTCAGCATTGGTAGACAAGCATATTGCGCCGCGCCTGCATATAAGACCATACTTAGCATGATAGTAGCCCACACTGGCACACCAGCCACTTGTGCGAGCACACCAAAGGCAATCCCTGCTGGCAGATAACCCATGGCGACTGGCAAGCTTTTTTTAAAGCCTTCCGCCCAATCGTAATGATAGGCTTGATTTTGATTTATCTCATTTGATTGAGTATTCACGTGACATCCTAATTTTTTCTTACTTTAATTTGTCGTTTATGGTCACTTTTCTTGTTTTTTAAATTCATCATACAAACATCATTTTAGCTAAATGCTCTTAATGATTAAGCTTCAGGCTGCAATTTTTCATAACTGCCTGTTTGATGGGCGCGATATAAAAACCCACCGAGGATAATCAATCTTAATAATAATAAGCACCAAACGCTCAGCCAGATGCCGGTCATATCCCATTGTTGGTACAGTAGCCAACTTAATGGAAAAAAGATAACCGCCAATATAAGCGCGGCATTACGAATGACACTACCTGCCGTTAAACCAAAAAATATCCCATCTAACCAATAAGCCCCAACACCCACAAGCGGCAGTAGCACGGCATAAAGGTAATAGTCATAAGCAAGCGCAAACACCGGCTCAATATTGGTCATCAATTGCAAATAAGTCGGCATGGCAAGCCACCATATCGCACTTAGCATAATGGCAAGCCCGTAGCTAACCACGCCTGTGCGTTTAACAATAATACGAAACCGTGGCCAGTCACGTCGTCCAGCAGCTTGTCCGCTTAAGGTTTCTGCAGATACCGCCACGCCATCAAGGGCAAAGGCTGAGATACTCAATACCTGCAATAAGATGGCGTTGGCGGCCAGTATGACATCGCCGCTTTGGGCAGACAGGCGGGTAATCCAAGCAAAGCTTATCGTTAAAATAAGCGTACGGATAAAAATGTCTTTATTTAATGAAAATAGCCTAAGCATTTTGTCTTTAGTAAAGTGTTCTTTATTAGCGGTAAATAACGCTCGCCAAGAGATTTGTAGATGTCGATGGCTCAGCCATAATGCCAAAACTACGCCAAGCCAAAAGGCAATCGTTGTACCTAACGCCACCCCAACCAAGCCCATTTGCATCACATAAACAAAAAACAAGGTCAGAATAATATTAAGGATAGCGATAAAGCCTTGCTGATAAAGCATGTAGCGGGTCTTGCCTTGACCCGCAAACCAGCCGATAAAGGCAAAGTTCATCAGCTCAGCGATAACACCCCAAAAACGTACATCTAAATAAGTCTTTGCCGCGCTGCCGCTGTCAGGGTTGGCGGAGAGCGCTTGTAACCCTAAATCAATTAACCAAGGTTTTGCGATAAGTAAAACCGCGCCAATCATAAAGGCCAATAATAAAGCCCGTTGCAAAATCGACAACAGCGGTGATGGTGTTCGGTTAGACGCGTTTAATGGCGCATTGTTATTGTTAAGGGCATCTTTATTAGCCAGTTGACCCAATGCTTGTGCCGACAGCCCAGATGACGCATATTGCAAAAAGTTAAAGCTGACCAGTATTAAAGACAGCAGCTGTATGGCTAAGCCCATCCCAGCAAGCTTAGCGGTGTCATTCATATTACCGACAATCGCTGTATCAATGACACTTTGTAGCGGCATCGCAAGGTTGGCCAATAATACTGGCAAGGCGATGGCAATGATGTGCGCATAGCGAGTATCGATAGGCGGCATAGTACTTGGCGGCAAGGTAGATGACATAACACAGTCGCTTAGATAGGCAGATTAAGAATACTCGTAGGTAGTAATAAGGATAAAAATTTATAGCAGCATTAAACGCTTTACGATTGATTTTATTTTGACCATCATACATAGACAAAAGCACCTAGAGTTTAGGTGCTTTTGTCAGGATAACGCTTATCAGCTTAATGACTTAGCAGCTTAATAATTAAAGGGTCTAATTATTGCCTTTGAGATAACCCTTAATCTTGCTCATACATTTTTGGATCATTAAAGGTCACGATTTCTTCTTCAAACTCAGGTTTTACTTTTACAATAAAGTCTTCACGTGATAGACCCATTCTTAAAGGAATAGAGCTTGCAATATAAGTAGATGAATACGTTCCTGCCAGTAAACCGATAAATAGGGCGACTGAGAACCAGTATAAACCCTCTCCGCCTAAGAATAGCATTGCAAGGACTACTAACAGAACCGTTGAGATGGTCATAATGGTACGGCGTAAGGTCTCTGTCAGTGACAAGTCAACCGTTTGACGCGGCGTGATACCACGGACACGGCGAAAGTTCTCACGGATACGGTCATAAACGACGATCGTATCGTTTATTGAATAACCAATCAAGGCTAAAATAGCAGCTAGGACGGTTAAATCAAACGGAAAACCAAATAATGCAAAAATCCCGATGGTCACGATAGCATCGTGGAATAGCGACAGTACCGCACCAAGCGCCAGCTTAAACTGGAAACGTAAGGCAACATAGCCCAGCATACAGGCCAGTGCCAACACCAATGACATGACTGAGCTTAGATAGATGTCGTTACCTACTTGGCTACCGATAATATTAACATTACTGATTTCAACATTATTATTAGGCAGTGCCAATGCTTCACTCAGACTGGCATTAAGTCCGTCGACGTTGTCAGACTGTGGTGGTAGACGTACTAAAAGCTCTTGACGCGTCCCTAAATACTGCACGACGGCATCATCAAAACCATTATCAGCCAAGGCTTTAACCACTTCGACTTGTTCAGCAGGCTGCTCATAACGTACATCTGCTGAAACCCCGCCGGTGAAATCAAGACCTAGATTTAGACCATTGACGGCAATGGCGATAATGCTACCAATCACCATCAGCAGCGATAGAAGTGCCATCGGCTTTTCTAACTTCATAAATGGGATGATACGTTGATCGCCAATGGCTTTGATGCCACCTTCAGCTTCTGCTGCTGCATTATCTTCAGCATCACCTATGTCTAAATTATTTAGATTAGGATCCATTGCTTGCGTGGCCACTGCATGGCTGTCTTGACTCGCATCTTTACCATCGCGACGGGTTTTATTTTTACTCAAGCTCGTCTTAGAAGTCTTATTGCTTTGGGTATTACTGCCTTTACCATCACGGCGCGGTTTTTTACGGCGTCGCGTACTAGCTTCGCTATTTGAGCCATTCGGTTCGGGGTTGTTCTGTTGTTCTAAAGGGTTGTTATTATCGATGGCCATAGTTTTCTCCTAACCGATGCTCAGACGTTTGATAGATTTACGCTTACCGTAAGCAAGTTGTACCAGCGCACGGGTTACCAAAATCGCGGTAAATAGTGAGCTGACAATACCAATCGCGAGGGTAACCGCAAAGCCTTTAATCGGACCCGTACCAATCGCAAATAGGATAAACGCGACCAATAACGTGGTGATGTTGGCATCGAAAATACTACTAAAGGCACGATCAAAACCTGCCACGATAGCGGATTTTGGTCTGACCCCGTTTGCCAGCTCTTCACGTATACGCTCAAAAATCAGTACGTTGGCATCGACCGCCATACCGATGGTTAAGACGATACCAGCAATACCGGGTAGGGTCAGTGATGAGCCTAAAATTGACATAATAGCAATAATGATAATGACGTTAATCGCTAGGGCAATATTAGCAATCACCCCAAATAAGCGATAAAAAATAATCATAAAGGCGAAGACCAGTAGATAACCCACTTGGGTAGAGAATAGGCCTTTATCGATATTTTCTTGGCCTAATGATGGACCAATGGTGCGTTCTTCAACGAAATACATCGGGGCTGCCAATGCGCCTGAACGTAACAACAGCGCAAGCTCTGCGGCTTCAGCACTGCTATCAAGCCCAGTAATACGGAAAGACGAACCCAGTACCGCTTGGATATTTGCGCGGTTAATAACTTTAGTCTCAGCATATGGTGTGCGTACTTCGACGGTCTCACCAGTTGCTGGATCTTCTTCATAAGTGATACGTTGTTTATTTTCAATAAACAGCACCGCCATTTGTTTGCCGACAGCCGTACGCGTGGCGTTTTGCATCAGCTTACCACCAGCACTATCTAGGGTAATGCTTACTTCAGGTGAGCCGCTTTCATCAATACCGGTTTGAGCGTTAGTAACTTTATCACCAGTGACAATCGCTTGACGCTCTAGCAAGACTGGTGGACCATCAAGCGTTTCAAACGGAAATGCTTCGGTACCAGCAGGTGGAATGCCGCCCATATAATTTTCAGCGCCTTCAGCGACCATACGGAACTCAAGGTTTGCCGTACGACCAAGGACACGTTTTGCTTCTGCAGTATCTTGTACACCCGGTAGCTCAACCACGATACGGCTAGCGCCTTGTGATTGTACCAAGGCCTCAGTAACCCCAAGCTCAGCAATACGATTGCGTAGGGTGGTCAAGTTTTGGTTGACCGCGTAGCTATTGATTTCGTCTAAGGTTGCATCGTTATAAGCTAAAATCAGGGCAGGGCCTTGCTCATCAATAGAAGACTGTAAGGAGAATGTGTTACCCATTGAGCCTTGCAGGATGTTTTGCGCACGGTTACGGGTATCAGTATCAGAAAAATGCAGCACCACGCCACGCTTTTCTGTTTTGATACCTTTAACCGCAATACGTTCAGCACGTAGGTCACGGCGCATATCACGACTGGCGCTGGTTAAGCGTTGTTCGAGCGCCTTGTCCATATCCACTTCTAGCACGAAACGCACACCACCGCGCAAATCAAGCCCGAGTTTCATGGGTCTTGCGCCGATATCACGTAGCCACTCAGGAGTAGTCTGTGCCAAGTTCAGCGCGACCACATAGTCCTCGCCTAGATTTTGACGCAGCACTTCCTGAGCTTTTAGCTGATCGACGGGGTTGTCGAGACGCACCAGCGCACTATTGCCTTCAAAGGTACCATCATGATTGTTCAAGCCTGCTTCTTCGAGCAAGCTTTGAGACTGAGTCAAGATACCTTCAGACAGCTGCGTACCAGCTGCTGCACTGGTAATCTGTACGGCAGGTTCATCAGGATAGAGGTTGGGAGCCGCATATAGACCGGCAATGATGAGCACGACGATGATGAGTAAGTATTTCCAAGCGGGATATTGCATAATCACTTCTTTAAGTTGATAAACTACTGGCGACGCAGGCCACAAGTTAGCAGATGGGAAGTTACCGATAACAAGGGTGAGTGACTAAAGGGAGAGCTACTATATTGTTTTAGTAGTCGTACTGAATCATGCACCACTGTGATCATCCGCGATGATAGTAAAGCAAAAAACGGTAAAGCGTAAAGCAGTAAAGCGAAAAATGACCGCAAATAATGTACGGTCATTTTAAAGTCATTACAACTATTAATTGATGATAGCCATCAATTAGTCACAACCAATGTTCAATAATTCATATTTAACAATCATCAAATACATCGATAATGCTTAAACGCTTTCGATAGTACCAGCGGGCAATACTGAAATAACAGAAGCACGTTGTACTTTAACGTCAGTGTTGTTGTTTAAGCTCACAACCGCATAATCGCCTTCTAGTGCTTTGATACGACCCATAAGGCCGCCAGCAAAGATGATTTCGCTACCAACAGTCAATGAATTGACCATAGCGCGGTGCTCTTTGGTGCGTTTAGACTGTGGACGAATCACCAAAAAGTAAAAAATGGCAAAAAACGCCACTGGCAACAAGATTTGACCAAATAGTGACGCAGCTCCGGCAGTTTCTGGCGCAGCATGGGCAGCTTGAATAAAAAAGCTCATAATTTCTCTCAGTAAGTCATAGATAACAATAAATTTACAGGCATAGTAACAAAAAATCCCAGACTTGGTAACTGTTAATCATAGGCTAAGCGTGTTTTTGTTACCCATTTAACATACTAACCGCCAATATTTAGCCTAACAATCGTTTTGCTCTTCTAAATGATAGGATGATTGGAGTTAAAGGGCAGAGTGCTCAGACGCTCAGCAAGCAGTAAAAGCCGACTATTAAGTAGATATATTAATTGGTACATTTTCACGATAGTCAAAAAATAGATTTGTTAAATACATCATATCTTTGATATAAATAGTAATTTTCTATGATATACCATTATTGCCGCTACGATTAAACGAGGGTTTATATCGCTATAAATGGGGGTATAATAGGCTGTCTTGAGCATGATTTTGGGCGTTAAATAGATAAAAATTAGACTTCATCATTTATTATTTTCTATCTGCTACCGTCAGCTCATGATATATTGTGACTTCCTTTTTCTTTTTTGTTTAGGTTACCTAACTTGTTTACCTCTTTTATATCTGTACCTCGCTTATACCGTCCGCGCGCCTGTCGTAAAGACGCATCCGCTGAACCTCCCCCGACGATGGGTGGCTATACTCGCTTTAGTAAAAATTACTTCGGTATGATGCGCCTTAATATGTGGCGTTTTGTTATAAAACGGCTTGCTACGTTATCTGCATTGATAACGCTATTCCTCACTCTATTACTGCCGCAATCGGTGCTGGCTGCTGATGCCTTAGCAAACCCAAGCCCGACCAGCGTGCTACTACTTATCTTATTTGTGGTTGTAGCAATTGGCATCTCATTCATTTGTTCGTTGGCAGAGGCAGCATTACTCAGTATGACGCCGTCATATATTGCTGACATTCAAGAAGCCAATCCAAAAAAAGCCAACATGCTAAGACGCTTAAAGGTTGATAATATCGATCAATCGTTGGCGGCTATCTTAACCTTAAATACCGTAGCGCATACGCTAGGTTCTATCGGTGCAGGTGCTCAAGCCACCATAGTGTTTGGTAGTGCTTGGTTTGGACTATTTTCTGCGGTCATGACGTTGGCCATTTTGTTTTTGTCAGAAATCATGCCAAAAACACTCGGAACTATATATTGGCGCCAATTAGGTGGCTTAGTTGCTTATTTTGTCCGCGGTATTATTTTGCTGCTATATCCACTTATTTGGTTTTCAGAAAAATTAACCAAATTGCTAGTACGCGGTAAAGAACCGCAGGCGTTTAGTCGTCGTGAGTTTGCTGCCCTCGCCAGTATCGGTGAAGAGTCAGGACAAATCGACCCATTAGAGTCGCGTATTATTCGTAACTTATTGGCATTTGGCGCCATTAAAGTGGAAGATATTATGACCCCGCGTTCAGTGATGCTGGCGTTTGAAGAAAATAAAACCGTTGCTGAATTATTGGTTGACCGACCAAAACTCACTTTTTCGCGCCTGCCTATCTATGATGGCGATTTAGACAATATCACCGGTTTTGTCTTAAAAACCGACATGTTGTTGGCAAAAGTCAATCATGCGGTACATAAACCCTTGACGCAGTTCAAACGTGATATTACCTTTGTATTTTCAAAGATGAAATTGTTTGATTTGTTAGAGCTGATGCTAAAAAACCGTATTCATATCGCCATTACCGTTGGTGAGTATGGCGAGGTGAAAGGCTTAGTGACATTAGAAGATGTGTTTGAGACCTTGTTGGGTCTTGAGATTGTCGATGAAATAGACCGCGTCGAAGACATGCAAGCGTTAGCTCGGCAGATGATGGACAGACGGGTTGAGCGCTTGGGTATGAAACTGAGTGATGATGAGCAGTATGAAGACATCCATACCGAGAATAAGCATTAGAAGTATAACTAATAGAAACACCGCTATTAGAAATGTAGCTATTAAAAACAGACATTAAAAACATGTTCGATAAAGCTGCCTAAGTTATGGATATTTAGGCAGTTCTTATCAATATTGATGTATTTGAGCAATGTATTTGATATTGCATGACATTTAGTAATGCTACTTAGTCATAGCATTTAAGCTAAGCGGTCATTTTTCACTCTAGGCTGTCAATTTTGATGATATTCGCAATAATTACACAGGGTGTCACATGGCTGTGAGAATTTAGTGATAGGCTGAAATTATCATAACAGAAGGCTGCTAAACAGCTTTGATTTAGCTAGATGTAAAATACTTAACGGATAAAAGCACGACTTGTTTCAATTTATATGATAACTGTTTATATGATAAATATTTATCTACGAGAGCAGCACTTTATAATTAAATGATACATCACCGTTAAGCGTCATTGTATGAGGGCATGATGAAAATCACACCTGACCATGACGATATAGACGACAATAGTATCACTAAGGAATATCATGAAAAGATTATGGGGAAAAGGGCTGTTGGCTCTATTGATGAAAAGCGCTAGCGTGACTGCGATAGTGGCGGCTGCCAGCACCATGACTATCAGCGCGCAAGCGGCAACCATGACCGAAGCTTTGGTACAAAACTATGCGACGGCCATGAAGTCAGCAGCCAATAGCCAAAGTCTTAATCAGGTCGCGCGCCTCGTATCTGACGATGCGCTGATTTCTATGTCAAGAAAAGGCAAGTCTACCAGTCTCGACAAAGATGCTTATCTAAAATTACTGCAGAACAGTTGGAGTAATACCTCAAATTATCGCTACGATATCAATGTGGATAATATTGTCATTACCGGTGAGCAAGCAAAAGCCAATGTCACTACCAATGAAAGCTGGGTAAAAGATGGGCAAAAGGTCTCATTTGTCACGACATCAAGAGTAACGCTTACTTTATCGACTGGTAATGCGGTGCTTTTACGCGCTGTGTCACAAGTGGCGATTAATTAATCATTGCTACTTTATTAGTAAGTAATGTCATTAGTCATCAATGAGCCATCGCTAGCAGAGTTAGTTAATAGGTCGTATAAATAATGTCGCTATTCAGCCATTGAAAGATAGAGTGGATTAAATTCTACTCATTATCTTTCATAATAGGCTGGTCTTTGTTTGATATTGCGTACTATACTGTCGATTAACTTTATTTTATCACTTATTGTTGTTAGGAAACTTCCACTATCATGTCTACTGTGTCATCAAAATCTCGCTCATTTATCGCTTTACCACTGACGCTTGCGGTGTCGACTTTACTTATCAGCGCTTGTAGTAATACGTCGGCGGTGAAAAAGACGGGTGCGACCGGCAGCTCAGCTGTGGTTACTAAGCGTCCTGTCGCTCAAGTTACTAAGCCAAGTACGGGCGCTGATTATTCAACGGCGTTCTTGGATGCTGAAAGCTTAGATGAGCTGGCTGATTTATTAGAAGCCACCGACATGACTATGGTGGAAGGCAATAAACTTGCGATTCAACAATATGGTGATTTATGGAATCGCTTGCGGGCAGGCTACCGTATGAATGGCGGACAGCCTGTTTATAATCAACGTATTGAAGCGCAAAAAGGTTGGTTTACCAGTCGTCAAGACTATCTAAATCGCTTGACCGCGCGTGCCAGTCGCTACCTTTACCATACCGTTCGAGAAGCCGAGCGTCGTAATATTCCAACCGAACTTGCGTTATTGCCTGTCATTGAGAGCTCCTACGATCCAAGTGGTACCAGTAGTGCGGCAGCGGCAGGTCTATGGCAGTTTATCCCGAGTACGGGGCGTATCTATGGTCTAAATCAAAGTAGCACTTATGATGGTCGCCGTGACGTGATTGAATCAACACGTGCCGCTTATGACTTTTTGACCGCACTGCATAATCAATTTGGTAGCTGGGAGCTGGCACTAGCCGCTTATAACGCCGGTCCTGGTCGTGTGCAAAAAGCCATCGATGCCAATGCTGCACGCGGCTTGCCGACCGATTACTGGTCGCTAAGACTGCCTACTGAGACCATGAACTATGTACCGCGCTTTTTGGCAGTTGCTGAAATCGTCGCCAAGCCTGAGCAATATGGTGTTTATCTGCCTGCTATTGCTAACCGTCAGCATTTCCGTAGCGTACCAGTAAATTATGGCGTCAGTTTAGCCGAAGTCGCACAGGTGACCGGTGTCAGTTATGACGAGCTAGAAAGACTAAATACCGCGCTGACTTCAGCTCGTATTGATTCATCAGGTCCACAGCGTATCATTATTCCTAATGATGTCAGCTTGACGACAGATGCGAAGCTGAGCGCGTTGAGAGGGAACGGCAGTAGTAATGTGATTGCTTCTAGTAACACCAGCAGCAGTAGCACGCCAAGCTATTCAGGCTCTACTTCTACCACGCCGAGCTATAACAATAAGCCTTATACTAGCGGTGGATCATTACCTTCTACCGGTAGCGCCCTTGCTGATTACGCGGCGAGCGCCAGTGTACCGCAGCAAACCACCAGTTATATTCCGCCGACGGTTTCACCGACGAGCAGCTCTGTTTATAGCAGCAATACCTCATTCCGTACTGAGCCACCGCTGACTTCTGCAGAAACCAAAAAGATTAACGCTGAGCTAAAAAGCAGCAATAGCTTACCGACCACATCGGCACAAATCACGCAAAACAATACTATTATTCAAGAGCCACCACTAAGCAAAGAAGAGCGCGATTTCATTGCCAGTCAGATTCGCATCAGTACGCCTGAAACCAAAGTCATTAATGCCGATGGTAATATCAATTTATCAGCGGTACAAACGCAGCAGTCAGTGTTAGAGGCCAGTGGTCAAGAAAAGAAATTAAGTTTCCCAAAAACCTCGGTTAGTAAGCCAAAACCACAAGGCACGCGTAGCACTTATACGGTAAAACGTGGCGATACCTTGGCAAATATCGCCAGTCGTGCGGGCGTCAGCTGGCGTGATATCGCTGAATGGAACCAAATAGATGCCAGCGCCAATCTGCTAGCGGGCAGCACGTTATACTTATATAACGCCAAATCTATCGAGCCATTGAGCAATGCCAGTACTACAGCGGCAAGCCAGCCTGAAAGCTATGTGGTACAAGGCGGTGATACGCTTATCGGTACGGCCAATCGCTTTGGTTTATCGGTGACTCAGCTGGCTACTTATAATAATTTGAGCAGTAGAGCGGACTTGCTACGCGGTCAAAAACTATGGCTGGTTCCTGGTAAAGTGACCGCGCCTGCAACCACGCCTGCTGCACCATCGACCAAACCTAGTAAGTCGAGCACGGCAACCAAGAATTATAAAGTCAAACCTGGTGATGGTCTGATTGCTTTATCACGCCAGTTCAATGTGCCGACTACCACCTTGGCGACGTTAAATAATATGGGCACGACCGATTCACTATACGTTGGTCAGACCTTAAAAGTACCAGCCAATGTAGACTTTACGCCTGCGGCTGCTACGTCTAACAACACGTCGAATAGCACAAGCAGCAATACGACTGCAAGCACGTCAAGCTCAGTGGCAACGACCAATTATAAAGTCAAATCAGGTGATACTTTAATTGGTATTGCAAATAGCGTCGGCATTAGTCCTGAAGAACTGGCAGCCGTGAATAGCAACTTTGATGCTAAAGCTCGCTTGCAACGTGGTCAAACGATTAAAGTACCGGTCACTAAAGATTTGGTAGATCGTCAGCTCAATGACAAAGCCGTCAGTTATAAAGTCAAATCCGGCGATACCTTGACGGGCGTCGCGCAGCGTTACAATATCGGCTTGGGTGATTTGGCAGCCGCCAATAATTTGAAAACCAATTCTAATCTAATCCTTGGTCGTACGATTACCATTCCTGCCAATGGCACAGTAAGCGCTCCTAGTACAGCTAACAGTAATACTAGTAGCACCAGTAACAAGAGCACCAGCAGCGCCGGTGCAGAAACCGCAAGCAGTAGCGGCAAAAAACTTGGTAATACTGAGAGCTACAAAGTTAAATCGGGCGATGGTCTTATTGCCTTAGCGCGTCAGTTTGGCATCTCAGTAGAGGACCTAGCAGCGACAAACGATTTGGCGACCAATGCCCAGTTACAACGTGGTCAAACGATCAAAGTACCAAAAGCGACGGTAAGCTATACCGTTGGCTCAGGCGATAGCTTGATTGGATTGGCACGTAAATATGGCGTCTCAACCAAAGAGCTTGCGGATATGAACAATATCGCTGTAGATACTATGCTACAACGCGGTCAACGTTTAACCGTACCGAATCGCTAATGCAAAATGTAGCCGTATTTAATAAATTTTAAGCATTAAAAAAAGCTGCTCTTTTATAAGAGCAGCTTTTTTATTGACAAAGTTTTTTATTAACAAGGTTCTATACGTATTTCATTTAATAGCTTTTACTAGCAGTCTTTTAAAAAGAAAAGCTATTAAACCGTTTGAGTTTTAATGGTCTCAAGATAACTTCTAATATTACTCACATAATGCATCGCTTGACCATAACGGCTATTTGAGGCTCTGTTCTCAGATAAGTAGGCATATATATTTGCCCAGCTTTTATCATCGATTCCTTGCGCCCTTAATTTACGCTGGATACTTTTTACCGCATTAGGACCCATGTTGTAACCTGCTAGCGCAAACCAGATGCGGTCGGTCTTTGGTACATCGGCGAAGTCCTCTTTGACTTGTTCCAAATAACGCGCGCCGCCGCCGATACTTTGATAAGGGTCAACGCGGTCAGAGACGCCCATCGCTTTGGCGGTATTATTGGTCAGCATCATAATACCGCGTACGCCTGTTGGAGACACAGCATTGGCATTTAGATGCGACTCTTGATAACCCATGGCGACGAGCAGCTCCCAATCATGGTTGTAATTGCGCGCCTGCTCTTGAAACGACGATTGATAGTCGGGCAGTTTCTCGGTCAAGGTTTTCTTAAAATGGTCTTGGCTATAAGCGTCTTTTAATAAGTTTTGATTATAAAACGCGGCCAGTTTCTGAGTATGCTCAAGCTTCATGCTATCACATAAAAAATAGCTGGCTTTTTGTGATAACGGGTCATTGGCTGAGTTAAACGTCCAGCTGACTTTAGGATGTAGACCATTTTTGGTCAAGCTGGCGTCATAGCCGCAGCTGACATTGACTGAAGATAAGCTTAATTGGCTTTTTAGTTGGGTACTGGCAGTGGTCAATGCCATATCGGCATCGCCTGATTTTAACGCTCTTAATGCCGCTTCTTCACTGGCATAAGCTTTTAAATCGATCTTTACCCCAAGCTCGTCAGCATAGCTACGCACCAAGTCGTAGCCAAAACCGTGCTGGAAGCCATCAGTCGCAAAGTAGGTGCTATCACCTGGCACGGCAGCAATGGTCAGGGTGTTCTCCAGCATGACATGGTCATAAGTTGGTATGGGTGCGCCCATCGTCATCAGACTCTCAGCAGGTAGAGAGAGCATGGCGATACTAGATACTTGTGCCAACTTCTTAGTTTTAGAGAAATTAGTTTTGGCAAAACGAGCTACTTTAATAGGTGCAACGACTGGAACGATGTTACTTTTGGTGTGCAGTAGGCGCTTAGATGGACGCAGTAAGTATGAGATACGGCGTTTGGCCCCTTGCGCAGATACTTTCACACGATAAGTAATACGCTGCATGGATGTCTCCTAATTTTAGCCATCCTGCATACCATTAAAACGCCTCGTCAATTCATGCTGCTTATATATGCTTATCAAAAGCGTATTGCTATATAAGTGGCATAAACTGGCGTCGCATTTTAGATAATATCGCTCTTATCAATAAAATAAGCGCAATGTCATCTTGTTTACATATAGTGGGGCTAACATGCATTATATAAGCGTTAGCACTCAAGTCTCTTAATCAGCTAGCCAATACCCAATGTCGTCTTTTTTAAACTTTTTTTAAAATAGAAATCATTTTAAGCATTATTCTAAAAAAAAGACGCACAACACCGCGAAGGGTATAAATCGGATGATTCCTTCATCGATGTTAGGGTTGCTACTGAATAAAAGACCCGTTATTCAACTATCGTAAACATAGGTAAGGTCATGAATAAGTTATTGAGACAAAAGCGTCGGATAAGTGCGGTACAGCTGCACTTAATCGTTGCAACGCTCATATTACTAACCAGCTACTCTTTAAATAGTTTGTAGTAGAGTAAATGGTCAATAATATGGACTGTCCAGCGATAAAAACAAGCAAACATTCTATCTAACCACTCATTAACAATAAGTAGCAGATAAACTTTGCTTAAGCAGTATCGCGACGCTAAAAACAGGGCAGACTATCTAATTAGAAAGCTATTTAATTAGAAAGCTATTTAATTAGAAAGCTATTTAATTAGAAAACTAATTAATTAAAAAAAACTAATTAATTAAAAAAACTAATTAATTAAAAAAACTAATTAAAAATTAACCATACAAAAATAGTATTTGACTGCTCACTGCCAAAAACCTAACGAGTTAAAAATAGGCATTTAGACGATAAACACTGTTTTAGCACCATAACCGGAAGCTATAAAAATGGGAAGTCTCATGACAAGACGTTCTTTCTTCAGGTACTAATATGCGGATATTCATCATATTATTCAAGTAGGGTTAATAAATTAGCGATAAAACTTAACAATAGCGCTATAAACGGTAAAAAAAGACCTCGTTTTCACTAATCTGCTGACAATAAACGTCATAAAAAGCGATTGCGATAGGGAATAAAGCGCCTGCATGGCGCTTAAAATGTGAAAAATGAGCATTTAAACAGCGCTGAAACATCGTTAAAGCCACGAAAATTATCATAAATACGATAAATTGGCTGAATGATTAGGCTGGATTATCGATATCTATGAAAGTCACCGGTAAGCCAAATTGCTCAGCAATCAGTTCTCCCAATGCTTGAATGCCGCCACGCTCTGTTGCATGATGGCCGCAAGCAAAATAATCAATACCAAGTTCACGAGCGATATGTGTGGTGCGCTCTGATATCTCACCTGAGATAAACGCATCGCAGCCCATCAGTGCCGCTTGTTCAATCATATCTTGCGCGCCGCCGGTGCAAATACCCACCCGTTCGATAAGCCTGTCATTTTGCCCATCAGATTGATTGGTATCTGAAGTTTGATAATGAGTAGAGATATGTAAGGGCAGGCGTCCTAGCGCTTCGGTAATCTGGGTGATTAGACTCTGAGCACTTTGCGGGGTGCAAGTGGCAATATTACCAACCGGATGTGATTCGGTAGGATAAAGCGCGCCAATGATGCTCATATCAAGTAGCTCAGCCAGCTTGGCGTTATTACCAATGCGAGGATGGGCGTCAAGCGGCAGATGATAGCCAATCAAAGAGATGCCATGTTGCATCAGTTTACGGATACGCTGACCTTTCATACCGGTGATGGGCGCAGGCTCGCCTTTCCAAAAATAACCGTGATGCACCAAAATGGCATCTGCATTATCAGCAATCGCGGCGTCAATTAACGCCTCACAAGCAGTGACACCAGTAACGATGCGCTGGATAGGTCGGCCGCCATCTACCTGTAAACCATTGGGAGCATAGTCTTTAAAGGCTGGCGCTGATAAGTATTCGTCACAAAATTCTGTTAAGGCTTGCGCGCTAATCACCGTATCTGATATCTGGGTTGAAGATTCGCTCGCGGATGGGTTTAAGGTATTGTGCGCGGTCATGGTCTTTCCTTATAATTGTTGCAATTCTGCACTATATTCGTTTTATCATTGGTTTTATAACATCTTCGATTTTTGCTGCTTAAATGGTTTAAGTGTTTATAGTAAATAATCAAAATACCAATTTATAAATTATGTATGTTATAAATAATCTGGGTTTCTATCATCACCATTTTAGCATGGCGCTGTAAAAGAGTAGACAAGGCGAATAACTGAAACGGTACACGATGCGTTACTATTTGCCCGTGTTGCCAGTTATAATTTGCATACCTGAGCCTATATGATTCATAGCGCGTATCCTATCTGGTTTTGCGCCCAATCACAGCGGACTGCTCAGAAGTTTTTTGGCTTATTCGTTATTTACAGTTTTGTGAAAGCTATTTTTATAAAGCTATTGCTACAAAGCTATTGTTACTTTTACAAAAACATCGTTACAAATACTGTTTCTAAAATAATATAGAGGTTTTTATATGTCGTCATCTCGGAACGCCAATGACAAGGCTGGTCTGGTAAAATGGTTACCTTGGATTTTGTTACTTGTAGTCACTGTAGCATTTATCTGGTTGTTTGCGAGTATGAAGGCGGCATCAGAGCAGGCTTGGGAGCCACCTAGAACCACGCCTGCTGAGCAGCAAGCTTCAGCGCCTGTAGCAGATACGCCAGCGCCTATTTCTTCTTATCATAATGCGGTTGCCCGTGCCTCGCAGTCGGTGGTGAATATTTATACCACCCAAACGATGGCCGAGCATCCTTATATGAATGATCCGGTGTTGCGCCGCTTCTTTGAGTTTCATGGTGGCCCATCACAAGAGCAGGGCAATACCAACTTAGGCTCTGGCGTAATTGTGTCAGAAGATGGCTATATCGTCACCAACGCTCATGTCATCGAAAAAGCCGATGAGATTACCGTTGCCTTTAACGACGGGCGTAAGAGCCGCGCGCAAATCATCGGTACTGATCCTGACAGTGACTTGGCGGTGATTAAAGTCGATATGACGGGTCTGACGCCACTTGGCTTCCGTGAAGATCCTATTCGCGTGGGCGACTTAGCGCTAGCGATTGGTAATCCGTTTGGCGTTGGTCAAACCGTAACCCAAGGGATTATATCAGCGACAGGCCGTACGGGGCTTGGGGTCAACAAGTTTGAAGACTTTATCCAAACCGATGCTGCTATTAACCCTGGTAATTCAGGTGGCGCTTTGGTTGATGCGCACGGTGAATTGGTCGGCATCAATACGGTGATTTTCTCGCGTTCTGGTGGCTCGATGGGTATCGGTTTTGCCATTCCTACGGCTATCGTTGAGCAAGTGATGAATGCGCTGATTAAAGACGGTAAAGTCAGCCGTGGTTGGTTAGGGATTGAGATACAGTCACAATTACGCGACCCAACCCAGCTCGAAACCTCGACTGGGGTAGAAGTGCTAAACGTCGTTCCTAAGAGCCCTGCTGCTAAAAGTGGTCTACGCGTTGGTGATATCGTCCTGACGATTGACGGCGTTGAGATGACGGATGCCAATACTTTGATTCAGTATGTTGCTCGTAAAGCACCGAATACCACGCTCAACGCGCAAATCTTACGCCGCGGTAAAAATGCCCAAGTGAAGATATTACTAGAGGAACGTCCGGCGCAAGAGCCAATGGCGAGCCCTGTGGTGATTCATGACGAAACGCTTGGCGGTATGGAAGATCCAAGTCTACAAGGTGATAGAGCAGAGGTACCTATGATGTCAGAAGCTGAGCGTGACCGTATGCGTGAAGAGTTATTACAGCTATTTGAAAGAGATGGCGCACCTTTATAGTGCTATGCTTTATAACGCCATGCTCTATAACGTAAAGTTTAATCAAAACGGTTTTAGAGTGTTATAAATAATAAAAAAGTGCGTTATCTGTAAGATAACGCGCTTTTTTTATCGGGATTTTTAAATAATGACTTTCTTTAAATAATAGCTTTCTTTAAACAATGGCTTTTATTGATGACAGTCTTTATTAACAACGGCTGCTATTTTGCAAAAGACTCATCATTGATATAAATCACCCCTTGCACGCGACAGCAGCAGGGCAGGATCTCATCTTTCTCAATCATGGCAAGTGGCTCAAACGGATAATCAATAACGTGTGAGCTGGCGATGCGCTTGATGCGGCAACTGCCACAATAACCTTCCTTACATTGATAATTGATATCATGTCCGGTGCGTAGCAATCCATCGAGCAGACTTTCGTCATCATGCAAGTAGAATTGCTTCTTACTCGTCATTACCCAAGTCATAATTCAACCTTCTCTTAATTTTCCCATCGTATTGACAGTCAATTGGATGGTTCTTTTAAATGATAAAATCTTCCTAAAATAACATTGGCCTAACCTTAAAATAGTAAGGTTAAGCCATTACAATCACGTGATTAACTTTTAACTCTATTTAAGCTCAAAGCTCTTAAACATCAAAGCTATTAAACATCAACGCTTTTAAAGTTCAAAATCATCAAAATCGCTGTCTGATAAATCTGAGTCAATTTGACCGACCAAGTACGAGCTGATTTCAGTTTCTTGCGGCGCCACTTGGACATTGTCAGAAGACAACCACGTATTAATCCATGGAATCGGGTTTGATTTAGAGTTCGGGAATGCCACTGGCAAGCCAACCGCTTCCATACGTAAATTGGTGATATATTCGATATATTGGCAAAGGATATCTTTATTTAAGCCGATCATTGAGCCGTCTTTAAACAGATAACCCGCCCATTCTTTTTCTTGCTGCGCCGCTTTGGTAAAGATATCGATGCTTTCTTGATAGCACTCATAGGCAATATCAACCATCTCTGGGTCATCTCTGCCATTGCGCATCAAGTTTAGGATATGCTGTGTACCGGTTAAATGTAGCGCCTCATCACGGGCGATTAATTTAATAATCTTGGCATTGCCTTCCATCAGCTTACGCTCAGCAAAGGCGAACGAGCAGGCAAACGACACATAAAAGCGAATGGCTTCTAAGACGTTAACCGCCATCAAGCATAAATACAGCTGTTTTTTCAGCGATTTTAAGCTGACGGTTACTTCTTTGCCATTGACGGTATGAGTGCCTGCGCCATACATATTGTAGAGCTGTGAGTTGTAGTACAAGTCATCGTAATACTTGGCGATGTCAGCCGCACGCTCTAAAATGTGCTCATTTTGCATAATATCATCAAAGACAATACCCGGATCATTGACGATATTACGAATGATATGGGTGTAGCTGCGCGAGTGAATGGTCTCAGAAAACGTCCACGTCTCAATCCACGTTTCAAGCTCAGGAATAGACACCAGTGGTAATAGCACCACGTTTGGGCTACGACCTTGGATAGAGTCGAGTAGGGTCTGATATTTTAGATTACTGATAAAGATATGCTGCTCATGCGACGACAGATTGCCATAGTCGATACGGTCGCGCGACACATCGACTTCTTCTGGACGCCAAAAGAACGACAGCTGCTTTTCAATTAACTGCTCAAAGATAGGGTGTTTTTGTTGGTCATAACGCGCCACGTTGACCGGCTGACCAAAAAACATCGGCTCTTTTAGCGCATTGTTTGGCGTTTGGGAAAAAATCGAGTAAGTCATAGTTCCACCTTTATAAGTGATACAGTTGTGAATCAAAAGTTTTAAAATGCCGCCTGAGAAATACTTTCAAAAGGGCGTTATAAGTTCTCTAAAGATATTTGGGTCGGTTCTTGTCCATCATTCATATACGCTTTAAAAATCTCGCTAAGCTCACTATCATCCAATCCTTCCAGCTCATCGATAGCGCTCTTACGCAGCGTACTTAAATCTACCTCTGCGGCTTTATGTGTTTCTTTTTTTAGCGGCTTTTTTACTGGTTTTTTTGCTTGTTTTGGCGCGTCCATCTTTGGCATTGCGCTGCTATTCAATTGCTGACGAACTTCCTCGATATCGACTTCTACTTGCACGATATGCGAGCCACCATCGTTTAGGTCGGAAAATACGTTAGGGATAAACAAACCACCGTCTTTGATGATTGCGGTATATTGCACGTCTATGACCTCCGTCATTTTTATTCTTTGTGTGTTTCAATTATGGTTGGCGCGACACAAGGCTTTCATATACCTTATTGTTTTCTCTTTTGCCTACGGCTAGCACGTAAACCACCACCACGTCATCTTTGACGGTATAAACCAGACGATAGCCTATGGTGCGTAGTTTGATTTTATAGGCGTCTGTATGTCCTGAAAGTTTCGACGCAGGAACACGAGGGCTTGCTAAGCGCTGCTGTAACTTTTTCTTAAACTGCTGCTGAATACTGGGCGCTAACTTTTTCCATTCTTTTAATGCTAAGGGATGAAACTCAAGATTATAAGTCATCCAATGTGACCTTTATAGGTATTTGCCCGTCATTCATTCGGGCGCTAACCGTTTGGCTTAATGCCATATCGTCCATCGCTTCCATCATGCGCTCATACATGTCTGTGGAAACTAAGTAAGCGACAGGTTTATTGTGGTTTAAAATAGCAATAGACTCACCGTCTGATTGTTTAATCAGTGCCGAAGGGTTGTTTTTCAGCTCTGAGATACTGGCTGTCTGTGTCGCAAATATTGGTTGCATGATTCATTCTCCGCTAAAAATATGCTCTAAATATAGGGCTAATATTAGCACGAAAATTAGGTCTTAATTATTGTTCTGAAGTTCAAAGTTGTAAGTAGATTAGTGTAGAGATGCAAGGAAACAAGTTATTTAAAATTTTGTACTTCGTAAGTTTCGCCTAAACCATGCTCACTCTTAAAGATTATAGGAATTGCATTCTTACCATCTAAAATGGAAGTTAATCCTTTCAATATTTTTCGCTGGTCGGATTCAATATCATCATGACCCATAGGTCGATAACAACCTCTTTTTAATTGAACCTTATCAAAATCATACTCAAGATATTTAGCCATGGTATAGAGCAACTCCACTAATAATTCTACACATTTTTCGCTCCAAGCAATGATACTTTCATTTGATGACTGGCTATTTAAGTGATCGTAATAAATTCTCCACGCAACTATTACTTTTTTATTCCTATAGAAATCTATATCAATCATATTCAAAGCAGTTACATGATTCTGGCTTAGAGTTGTAGCACGAGTTGACATTAAAGTATGGAATATGTATAGCTTTCGATTCCTAGATTCTCGTTTTATTTCAAGGTACTTCTGAATTTGTACTGCAAATATAGGACCGAGAAAAACAGCAAATATCATAATGATATCTGTAATATCCATATATTTTCCTCTCTAGTTAAAAAAAACAGTTAATAGTATTTAATAATAAACATGCAACTTGTTAGATAGACAATAACAAAAAGCGAGCTTAACCCAAAAGCCAAACCCGCCATCCATCAAAACCTAAATTTTACATGCACCGCCAGCACAATCATCTTCCATATCCGCTTGGGCATCGTTCGCACCATCACGAGTGTTATGGTAATACAAAGTTTTCACGCCAAGCTTATACGCCGTCAACAAATCTTTTAGCAGTACCTTCATCGGTACACGCTGACCATCAAAGCGCGTTGGGTCATAGTTGGTATTGGCAGAGATACTTTGATCGACGAACTTCTGCATGATAGCGACCAGCTTTAGGTAACCGTCATTGTTCGGCATTTGCCATAGTAGCTCGTACTGATCTTTTAGCTTATCAATCTCAGGCACGACTTGCTTTAAGATGCCATCTTTTGACGCTTTGATAGACACCAGACCGCGTGGTGGCTCGATACCGTTTGTCGCATTAGCAATCTGGCTAGAGGTCTCAGACGGCATCAAAGCAGTTAGGGTAGAGTTGCGCAGACCATGAGTGGTGATTTCACCCCGTAGCGTTTCCCAATCGAGATGTAGCGGCTCTTGGCAGATTTGATCCAAGTCTTTTTTATAGGTATCAATCGGCAAGATACCTTGCGAGTAGGTCGTCTCATTAAATGCCGGACACGCACCTTGCTCTTTTGCCAATTTGTTCGACGCTTTTAAGAGATAGTACTGTAGCGCTTCAAAGGTTTGATGGGTTAGACCAAGCGCGCTGCCGTCTGAATAGCGGACGCCATTTTTCGCTAAATAATAAGCGTAGTTAATCACGCCAACACCTAAGGTACGGCGACGCATACTACCATTTTCAGCGGCTTTTACTGGATAGTCTTGATAGTCGAGCAGGGCATCAAGCGCACGGACGATAAGTTCTGCTGGCTCTTCGATATCGCTAACGTTTTCAACTTTACCTAAGTTGACCGCTGATAGCGTACAAAGGGCGATTTCACCGGTTTCGTCATTGATGTTATCAAGTGGCTTGGTCGGTAGGGCGATTTCCATACATAGATTTGACTGGCGAATCGGCGCAACTGTGGCGTCAAACGGGCTATGCGTGTTGCAATGGTCAACGTTTTGGATGTAGATACGACCGGTGCTGGCGCGCTCTTGCATCATCAGACTAAACAGCTCAGTGGCTGGAATTTGACGGCTACGAATGCTAGGGTCGTTTTCGTATTTGGTATATAGCTCTTCGAACTTGTCTTGATCTTCAAAGAACGCATCATACAAGCCCGGGGTGTCGCTTGGTGAAAATAGCGAGATATCTTGACCTTTAATCAAACGGGTATACATGGTTTTATTTAGCTGCACGCCATAGTCCATGTGACGGACACGGTTGTCTTCAACGCCGCGGTTGTTTTTTAGTACCAATAGCGACTCAACTTCTAAATGCCATAATGGGTAAAATAACGTCGCAGCACCGCCACGCACGCCGCCTTGTGAGCAGCATTTAACCGCAGTTTGGAATAACTTGTAAAAAGGAATACAGCCAGTATGCTGCGCTTCGCCGCCACGGATAGGGCTACCAAGGGCGCGGATACGACCAGCGTTGATGCCGATACCGGCTCGCTGCGACACATAGCGTACGATGGCGCTGGTGGTGGCGTTGATAGAATCTAGGCTATCACCACATTCAATCAATACGCACGAGCTAAACTGGCGTGACGGCGTACGTACACCTGACATGATAGGTGTCGGTAGAGAGATTTTGAATTGTGAGGTTGCATCATAGAAGCGTTTAACGTAGTCGAGACGCTCTGACTTTTCATAGCTGGCAAATAAACACATACCAACCAGCATATATAAGAACTGCGGGCTTTCATAAACGGTCTTGCTGACGCGATCTTGCACAAGGTATTTACCCGCCATTTGCTCGACAGCAGCATAAGCAAGATTCATATCGCGCCAGTGGTCAAGATATTCTTCTAATTCATCAAATTCCGCACGGCTATAGTCAGCTAGGATATGCTGATCGTATTTACCGGCATCAGTTAGCTTTTTAACATGGTCATACAAGTGAGGAGGGGTGAATTTATTATAAGCAATCTTACGCAAATGGAAGATGGCCAAACGCGCGGCTAAATACTGATAATCAGGCGTGGTTTCAGAGATAAGGTCAGCGGCAGACTTGATGATGGTCTCATGAATATCACGAGTTTTGATGCCTTCATAAAACTGAATGTGCGACTTTAGCTCAACTTGTGATACCGACACATTATCTAAATCATGAGCAGCCCACTCGATAACCTTGTGAATCTTATCTAAATCAATAGGCTCTAAACGTCCATCACGTTTGGTTACTTGGATTTTATCGATATGTGTCATGCTGACCTCGTAAGTTGATTGCTTGGCAATTAATTTATAATGATGCTTATAGTGTTACTTATAGTAATGCGGCGCGGTTAATAACGGCGGGCATTCTTTATCACGCTATCTTTATGACGCTATAACATCCTGTCATGGCAGAGTGTTTTTTTTAGGCAAAACGATGCCATTGCTCATAGTGAGGGTTTAAATCACTGAGCACTACATATAGCGTATTTGTTAGTAGGTGGACACAATATAGCGGGAAAATTTTGAAAATGCTATATTGATTTTAGCGGCAAACTATGTTGATGAGAGGGTAAAGCGTGTCCAAATTTTGGCAAAGGACGATGGGATAAGGGTTAGACGCCAATAAGAAAAATAATAAAAGTTTTGTAAAAAATGGCGCGAATTTACTTTTTATTGTTGGCTAAATTAACGAGCGCAAATCTGCTGAATGGTGCGCATATTTCGGGTGGTGATTGTACCCCAGCCAATAGAAAATCGCCACCCATATGAGTGACGATTTGGACGAAAAACGGGCTGGTTTTTCTTAAATTGATAAAACTATGATTAGACGACCATGCGTACCGTTTTTGCATTATCGAGTGATGCATAAAGCGTGTTTACTTGCTCAACGGTGGTCAAGTATAAATTGGCACGCACCGAATGGAAGCGTCCTGTTTTTGACGGTTTAACTTCCATAGACGCCAAATCAAACTCTGGAAACTGGCTACCAAGGATAAGCTTCACTTCATTGAGTAAGCTATCATGCTGGCCTTCATGACCGATGATGCTGAGTGGGTAGTTCATTGGGAACTGCCAAAGCTCAGGATTTTGTACGTCGGTTTTTTTGCCTTTTAAGATACCGTCATTGGCGACCAGCTCAGTGACTTTGACTTCTCTTTTAGGCGTTTGATTTGGGTTAGTGGTGTCTTTTGGATCATCAGTCATGATGTTGTCCTTATCTTTGTGAAAATATGAGCTTATGGGTTATGCCGATAAGCGCTTTATTTACCATTTATAAGGCCACTCATCATATTATTCAAGGGTCACCAAACGTTAAGCGGTATTAAAACCGTTATTTTTTATAACCACATACCGCCACATAATCGCCGCGATCATAGCCTTCGATGACCTCTTGTACCTTGTCATTGGCATACATAGGATGGGTCAATAAAGTCTGCGCATATTCGAAATCGACAAAACCATTGGCTTGCATTAACTCGATTTTCTCATCAGAGGTACGCCAGTTTGCTGACTTCACCAGCTCAATAGGATAAGGGTCAGCAGGGGAGATGTGTTCGAGTAATGGATGCTCCCATGTATCTACCGCGCTCGCTAAATTGTATAAGCTGGCAAAACCGCTTTCTTTTGGCACATCAATCAGGATAAGTTTGCCGCCAGTCTTTAGAGCATCAAAGGCCTTTTTAATACAGACATCCAAATCGCTGATATAGCTGACGCTGCCGTTAAACATGATGATATCAAATTTATTAGGCTCAATCTCGCAGGTTTCAGCAGGGCTGATATCCACTTGCAAGCCGCGCTTTTCAGCGATTTCAGCCATATCTTTCGATGGCTCGATACCATGCGTGATATGAATATCGTAATCTTTGGCCAACAGTGATTCGAAAAGACCGCTACCACAGCCGATAGACAATATCTCGCTATCTTTATCTAAGAAGTGAGCGACCAGCTTTAGCTCACTGGTCAGTAAGTTTTGGTTGTCAAAAAACCAGCTGTCATACGCGCTTGCGTGTTCATCGAATGCTGCCATGGTGTTTCTCCTTGTTGATCGTTATTATTGATCATTGTTTTTGATTTTAGAGGGCTTTTTTAGAATCAAGCTAGATTGAGTATAAGTTAAGACAAATCTAACGCCTGCTGCCAAAAATTGACTTCCATACGTGCGGCGGTGTTAAATAACCGCTGAAACTTGTCTGCTTGAGCAGGGCTGGCATCGACTAGTAGCGTATTAATTTGCGCTTCGTTCTGCGCGGTAATTACTTGAAATTCATCACTGGAAAACACGTTAATCCATGGTTGATAAGGGTTGTTATCGATAAAACCGTCATCTTTGATGCGTTTACCAATTTCTCCATAGCCCATCAAACAAGGCGCAATAGCGGCATACAGTTCGGCCAGCGAGCCTGACATCGCAGCGTCTAATATATAGCGACTATAGGCGATGGTGACGGCAGATTCAGGGGCGTTTTCCACTTGTTCAAGTGGTATATTCCACTGACGGCAGAAATCCAAATACATGGCGATTTCCATATCGAGCATGGCATTGATACCTGCTTGACCGACGCGCATTTGTGCCAGCATGTCGCTCTTATATACGCTCAGCGCCATCACGCGGGTATAGTGAATTAAGTATAAATAGTCTTGCACAAGGTAGTGGCGAAAGCTGCCAGCGGCAAGCGTACCAGCGGTCAGCTGCTTGACAAAGTCGTGCTGAATGTAATCATCCCATGTGGGGCAATTGTGACGTAGCGTTTGGTAATCCATAGTTTTCACTTACTTTTATAAAACGCAAGCAAGCAAATGGCAGGAAACGAGAAGTGATAAGGCACAAAAAATTTGCCAGTCTAGGTTAAATAGATTGGCAAAATATGAAGTAAATGTGACTTATCTATCGACACGCTTGTTTCCTACGTCAGTGCTAACTGCATCAGGTTCGCGGGTAACTCTCAGCCATGATTTTGATTGTAGTTAAAGCGTCAAAATCAAAGCACCCCGACAAGGTTTATTTTTTAATAATAAATATAAAATTTAAATGGTTTTGAGCTGCTATTATTTAAGCTGATCAGCCCTATGATAGGCGAACTCAGCCATCATTAGCAAGAGATGTCCAAAAAAGTGGATATAAAGAAGGTTTTTGGCGTTATAAGCTTACAGGCACAAAAAAGCTGAGATATACTCAGCTTTTTTGGTTTGTCACTAGGCGTAATAAGATGTGCTTAGCACATACTATCTACATTAGTCATTTTCAAGGAATGAGCGTAAGTGCTCAGAACGTGAAGGATGACGCAATTTACGTAAGGCTTTTGCCTCAATCTGACGAATACGCTCACGCGTTACATCAAACTGCTTACCAACTTCCTCTAACGTATGGTCAGTTGGCATATCGATACCAAAGCGCATTTTTAGCACACGCGCTTCACGCTCAGTCAAGTTGCCTAATACATCACGCGTCGCTTCGCGCAGGCCAGCTGCGGTCGCATCATCGACAGGGCTTGAGATCGTACCATCTTCGATGAAATCGCCTAGGTGCGAGTCTTCATCGTCACCGATTGGCGTCTCCATAGAGATAGGTTCTTTGGCAATTTTTAGCACTTTACGGACTTTAACTTCGTCCATCTCTAAGCGTTCGCCTAATTCCTCAGGCGTTGGCTCGCGGCCCATTTCTTGTAGCAATTGACGTGAGACACGGTTTATCTTGTTAATGGTCTCAATCATATGCACAGGGATACGAATCGTGCGCGCTTGGTCAGCGATAGAGCGGGTGATTGCCTGACGAATCCACCACGTGGCATAGGTTGAGAATTTATAACCACGGCGGTATTCAAATTTATCAACCGCTTTCATCAGACCGATATTACCTTCTTGGATTAAGTCCAAGAACTGTAGACCACGGTTGGTATATTTCTTAGCGATAGAAATTACCAGACGCAAGTTAGCTTCGACCATCTCTTTTTTGGCACGGCGCGCTTTTGCTTCGCCAACGGCCATACGACGGGCGACGTCTTTCATGTCGTGGATTTTCATATCGAGCTGCTGCTCGTAATCACGAATTTTACGTTGTAGTAAAATCACATCGTCAGCGACTTTTTCTAGCGTACCTGCAAAAGCAGGCTTGCCTTTGATACGCTCAATGAGCCAATCAACGTTGGTTTCATTGCTAGGGAAAGTTTTACGGAATTCATCACGCGGCATACGACCACGGCGAATCACCAAACGCATGATTTGACGCTCTTGCTTACGCACATCATCATAAACATCATGCATGATAGCCATGACTTGGTCTGACAAGCGATTGTTAAGCTTTAACATCATAAAGCGTTCGGCAAGTAGGGCATAAGCAGCATCTGCTTCTACGCTACCACGGCCATAATCAAGCAAGGCTTGTTTGGCTTTAATAAATAAGTGTTCGATCTCTTCTAGACGTAAGCGTACTTCTTCTGGATCGATACCGCCGGTTTCTTCTTCGGCTTCTTCTTCAACTTCGACCTCGTCGTCCTCGTCATCATCGTCAAGCGCAGCTTTGGCATTGGCTTTTGGTTTGATAACTGGCGGATTCTCTTTTTCTTCTTTAATACGCTCGCGTTCTTCTTTCGCCGCTTCTTTTGCCTCTTGGGCGGCGATTTTGTCTTCTTCGGTTTCAGGGTCTAAAAAACCTGTGATGACGTCAGACAATTTTTTCTCGCCATCTTGGACTTTTTGGTACTCATCAAGGACGAACTGTACCGTACCCGGCCAGTAAGACATCGCATGCTGCACGTCACGAATACCTTCTTCGATACGCTTAGCAATGGCAATCTCGCCTTCACGGGTTAAAAGGTCAACCGTACCCATTTCACGCATATACATACGCACAGGGTCAGTAGTACGACCAGGCTCAGTCTCGACCGAAGCCAAAACTGCTGCTGCCTCATCGGCTGCCATGTCATCATCGCTTGAATCATCGTTCATCAAGATGTCATCGGCGTCAGGCGCAGATTCAAAAATTTTAATGCCAACGTCCGTTAGCATTTGCACGATATCTTCAATCTGATCACTTTCAGTAATAGAGTCGGGCAGTTGGTCATTCACCTCAGCATAGGTCAAATACCCTTGCTCTTTACCCATTTGGATTAAGGTGGCCAGTTGAGATGTGGACTTAGAAACTGACTTATCGTTCATAAATACTCGCTTGCTTGTATCGGACATTTTTATATTGTGACTCGCTATCGCTTACGGGGTGCGTTGATATAATCAATCGATTCATCAAAATATGGCGTAAAGGTTGTCAATAATAACAAAAATGAGTGGATATGAATAAAGGCTCAAAATACTACAATTACAATACTAAAAAACCGCTAAAAATTGGTCATGCGCAAAATACTTCAAAATCATATTACCTAAAAATACAGTTGCCTAAAAATACGGTTATCTAAAAAATACTATGAGCTAAAAAATGGTCATTTAAAAATACAGCGATTTAAAATTTATGTTTTAAAAAGCGCTTTGAAAATGCATACCTAGAGCTGTGCTTTTAGCTAAAATTGTGCTTAATGATGCGGGTTTATCGTCATCTATTAAGTCGGGCTATAAATAGTTAGCGACACAGTTTAACACAGACCAGCGTAATCAAGCACGAGCTAGTGATGCTCGCCGCTATTTATCTAGCATTTATCTGGTATTTATTAATGATATTCCCCATTATTTTTCACCCATTGGTTTTTTATCAGTAGCCTGATTGAGGGCGGTATATACAACTGGGCATAATCATTAATAGTGGGGGCAACCGCGATGCTTTTAAAGGGTCGCTGCCCATAAATAAAATCTAGGACGTATCCCAGCCTAGCCGTTAAGATTTCACCGTTGCCATTTGTGCCGATTGCTCTGCTTGTTGTGCGCGTAACCAGTCGTTTAATAATTGTGACTGCTTACGGACAATCGCCAGTTTTATATTGTCGGGGTTCTTAACCAAATCTTGGATTTTTTTCTTCATATGACGTTCAATCAACTGGCTGACCAACTCTTCAACCAAACCATCAAGGCTTAAGATATTGCGCGTGGTAAGCGCTTTATAAAATCCGCTCCAATCGCGGCTAAGCGTCTCTTGGGTGCTGGGTTTGACATTGGATAAGATAAAGTGCGCCGCTGCATTGGCGTCTTTAGGCAAATAATTAAGACAGCGCTTAATGGTGCTGACGATATCGAGCAGGGCGTTATCTTGCAGGTCTTCCCATGCCAGTGGACGCAATATATCAGCAGAGGCTTTTTGTTTAATATGCGCCGGCAGCTGCAAATCATTAATACCTGCCTGCTGCCAAATGGCTTCGATAGGGTCATCACTTAAGGCGCGCGGCTGGAATAAAAAACACAGCTGCAATTGCTGACTGATGGTCATATCGCCATCAAAATCTAGCAGCGCGTCTTTGGCATCTTTGTTTTGACTACGTTTACCGCCCAGCTTTTGATAAATGTCATTATTCAAAAGATAGCGAAAACTACTGCCTTTAGGTAGGGCGGTGGTCAACGCGCGCACTTGCGACATAAGCTTGGCTTTACCTTCTGCCAAGGTTAAGTCGTAGCGTTCACTTAAGTAAGCAAAAATATACTGTGATAGCGGCATGGCCGTAGCGATTTGCTCACGCATCGCATCCGCGCCCTGACTTTTAATAAAAGTATCAGGGTCATGATTGTTAGGTAAGGTTAAAAACCGTAGCTCTTTATCATCGCCAAGTACAGGCAGCGCGACTTCAAGGGTGCGCCAAGCGGCCTTTTGTCCCGCGCTATCACCATCGAAGCTCAATGTTAGGGTAGGGTTTAATGTCAACAGCCGTGATATTTGGCTCTCATTAATCGCCGTACCCATAGAAGCTACCGCACCATAAATCCCTGCTTGATAAAGGGCAATGACATCCATATAGCCTTCGACCACCAGCCAATCATTTGCGCGCTGCTGGCGAGATTCGTAATAGCCGTATAGTACATGCTGCTTATGGAAAACCGGCGAGTCAGATGAGTTGATATATTTGGGTTTTACTTCGTCATCAAGCGCGCGACCGCCAAAACCAATGGTGCGACCTTGGTTGTCGCGAATCGGGAAAATAACCCGATCACGAAGTAGGTCGTAATCGCGCCCTGATTCTGACTTTCGCACTAAGCCCAAGGCTTTAAGGCCTTCAATATCCTGCGGGAATTGATGTTCAAGATGCTGCCAACCAAAGGGCGCATAGCCTAAACCAAAGGTTTCAAAGATATCTTCGGTGATGCCACGCGATAAAAAGTAATGCTTGGCATGCGGATGGATAGTGAGATTATGCTGATAAAACTGCTGGATTTGCTCTAGCAACTCGTAAAGATTGCCGTCTTTATCAGAGACGCTATTATCATTGTAGAGAGCAGTAGTATCAGCATCACCGGTTAACCATGCAGGTGGATAACTACTATTGTCTTGATAGTTGGCATCACCTTGATAGCTAGTATCGTAGTCATCCATCGCATAAGGAACGGAATCATACGCCTCTAATGGCGGATAATTGTCATAGTTGTCGTTATAAGCTGGCGGTTGCGTATCAGCAGCTGGCACGTTTATGGATGACTGGTTATCGGCTACGGGCTGGTTATTAGTCGATTGTGGCTGCGTTGCTGCTGGCTCAATAGCGGTTTTTGGCTTGGTTTCCGGCTTAGCTTTTGGCTTAATTGGGGCACGCTGATAGCTGACGTTTTGCTGCTCTTCTTTTGGTACTTCGATGCCCGTTTGTTTGGACAGCTCATTAACCGCTTCGATAAAGGTTAAGTTTTCATAATCACGCAAAAAACTGATGGCGTTACCACCGACACTACAGCCAAAGCAGTGATAGATGTTCTTTTGCGGATTGACATAAAAAGACGGTGACTTTTCGCCATGAAACGGACAGCAGCCTTTGTACTCACTACCGGCACGTTTAAGCGTGGTATGACGCCCAATGATACTGATTAAGTCAGCTTGGCTATTTAATTGCTCAAGAATATGGTTAGGAATGCTCATACAAAAAACAGTTTACCATAGGTCAATTATATTAAGCATCGACAATCAGTTAGAAATAAAGACTGAAAGTAGATAAAAAGTATAAGAAGTAAAAACAGAAAAATAAGGCCAACAGAATGTTGACCTTATTTGTGATGATAGGCGCTAAGCGTCTAAAATAGACGAGGGTAGTATCAGTTTACTCCGCAGGTATCGTCGTACGGCGTACAGGATTGGTGTTTTGCGGATCGACATTGGCTTCTCTGGCGGCATCGCCGGTGCTCGATTGGCTCGTCACGCGTTCAGCTGACGCTTCAGGTAGACCTAGACCCATATTAATGTCAGTAGTACGTTTTGGAGACATATTTAACGGGGCGTTAGCATTAGTACTCGCGTTGGCTGCTGCCGCATTGTTGCTAGGCAATCTTAATTGGCTGGCATTACGGATAACTTGAGTTTTGGTGGCACCATTGTAATCGCCTGTCGCAACTGAGGTGTCTTTATTAAAGCGGTTCAATTGCCCAAAGGTCAATTTATTAAACAAAGTGCGCTCACGTTTGGTATTGAGTTTTACGCGTCCATCAGCGCTTAGCATGTTTGGATAGTTAATCTGCAATAGCGTTTTATATTCTTTTGCCAAGTCATTAAGACCGAGTTTTTCATGGCTATAAGCCAGTACCGCAATAGCGTTAGGTACTGATTCGCTTAATGGATAGTATTGGAATACCCACTTGGCACGGTTTACAGCCGCGACATAGGCTTCGCGCTCGATATACCAATTCGCCGCGCTCATCTCGCTTTCGGCAAACTGATTATAGATAAAAGTCATACGCTGAGCGGCATCTGGCGCATAAGGGCTGTTAGGGTATTTATTGATAAGCTCTTGGAAGTTAGCAAAGGCAATACGCAAATACGCGGTATCACGCTCAGCTTGATTGAGCTTAAACAGTTTTAGACCTTCTGACGAGCCTTGCATATTGGCCACGCCGCGTACGTAGTAAGCATAGCTGACTTGCGGATTAGACGGGTACAAATTAATAAATTGCTCAGCGCTGGCAGCAGCGATCTCAAACTTGCCACTTTCATATTGAGCGTACATCATATCGAGCAATGCTTGTTCGGCATATTGTCCGGTCGGATAGAAGGTGCGCAGATTGGTCAAATCTTCAACAGCTTGCGTATAGCGACCTTTATCAATCTGGGCGATGGCGTCATTATAGTAACGCTGCTCTGACTTCTCAGCAGTTTCAACCGCATCCACGTCTTTACCGCCGGTTAGGTTTTTAAACGTTTGACAACCCACCAAGTTGATACTTAAGGCAAGTAGGGTGATTGAGGACAGTTTGATAAACGTATTGCCAACAGCTTGCATACTTCTTCTCCGACACAAGACGCGTAATAGCAGCGACGCTATTAGGCTAAATAATAAAAGGATAATAATGAAAAAAACGATGCTTGCGGCATCCGTTAACTGTCTATTAGTGAGTAGGCGCTATAAATAAGCACACTCATTAGCAACAGAATTTTTATCGAATGCAGTTTTGCTCGTATGAGTAAAATATATTTATTTTAAAAATTCAGTGCCATAGCATACAGCAAAACATGGCTTACTTTATAGAATAACCTTTGCTTCGTCTATTTTTTCGTTATCTATTTTGTAGTTAAACGGCGAATGCTTTATGTCTGGTTACGCTAATGCTTTATGTATGGTGGCCATAGTGACGCCATAGTGACGCCATAGTGACATTGTCCCGTAGTGTAGCATGAGCCGCTGTCACGAGCGATAATGAATATGGCTGACAAGGACAAATATACAGTAAATTACAGCCATGTTATATTTTAGAGAGTTAATCTAGCGAGTAACGCCCAGTATATGACGGCTGAGAACCTGTCGCATGGTCATGATAAAATCATAGATAACGCGCAGCTTCTGTAGGGCTTGGGCGTTCAGCATGTTACACTATGACGATGTGACTTTTGCTTTTTTGCCCGCACTTATTTTTGCCGGTCAGCAAGCGTTAGTCTGCTCTCTTATGAGGTTAGCTTACAAAACAATGTAAGCGACTTTACCATGTATGAATCCGCTATGAATAATGATGCTATGACGACCAATTTACCTAAGAATCAACCGCTAGATGCTAATATATCACCATCAACATCAGAAACGCTATCTGCGCAAGAGTTATCCGCGCAACAGTTAGCCATGAAAACTTCACCAACGAAAGGTTCACCCGTGCAAAAATCGACGATACCAAATGAGTTATTAGAGGATAATGAGCTGCTTGCTGACCATGAAAGTGCGCCTGATGAACAGATGCAAGAGCTATCCGATGATGATGAGCTAGATGAATTGGTGGATGGTGAGCTACTTGATGAAGAAGATGAGGACGGCGATGATGCAGCGTCAGCCGCTGGGCAAGCCGTCCCTGTCATCGTTGATGTCACACATACGGTAGTAGAAGAGGAAGCGGGTTTACGTATTGATAAATTGGCGTCAAAAGTATTTACCGATTTTTCGCGTGCCCAGCTACAAGGGTGGATCACTGACGGCAGCTTACTTTATAACGGTAGTGTGCAAAAACCAAAAATCCGTGTCAAAGCCGGTGATATCTTACATTTATCGACGACCCTGCAGCAGCATAGCGAAGATCAGCCAGAGAACATCGATATCGACGTGGTTTATGAAGACGACGATGTTTTAGTAATTAATAAACCTGTTGGTATGGTTGTCCATCCTGGCGCTGGCAATCAAACCGGCACTTTGGTGAATGCGCTACTGTATCACTACCCGCAGCAGCACCATTTGCCGCGTGCCGGACTGGTACACCGTATTGATAAAGATACCTCGGGGCTATTGCTAATCGGTAAAACCAAGCCTGCGCAAATGGCATTGATGGAGCAGCTCAAAGACAAGTCCGTCTATCGTCATTATCAATGTGTGGTAGCAGGAGATGCAGCAAGTTTACTGCGTCATCGTCGTATTGACGCGCCCATTGGTCGCCATCGCAATCAGCGTACCAAAATGACCGTGATGACGGCAGGACGCGAAGCCGTTACCCATTTATTAACCGTGACGCCGCTTAACGATAACTACTGTCTGCTAGACGTCAGTTTGGAGACAGGGCGTACGCATCAAATTCGCGTGCATCTTAGCCATATTACGTATCCGATAGTCGGTGACCGTGTCTACGGTGGTCGTCGTCAATTGCGTGCTGGTTTAACAGAAGCGCAGCGTCAAGCGATTAATAATTTCCCGCGCCAAGCATTGCACGCCTATACCTTGGGTTTCGTTCACCCAACGACTGGCGAAGATATCGAAGTCACCACACCCATCCCTGAAGATATGCAGCAATTGATGGCAGTCTTAAGCGATGGCTATGACGAAGAATAATCATTCATGACTTCATGATGTTTAACCCCACTCTCAACTTATTTTTCTAAGGTATTGGTTTACTTAGTTTTTAAAATTTCAGTTAAAACAATTAAAATTTTAAATTCTATAAAAATCAAAAGCCTACGATAAGTTGAGATTGGCGTGATGTTTATTTAAAAAGTATAAATTAGCGCTAATGCCTTAATAACGATAACGATAACGATAATGAGAAGTGTGGTAAATCGACCATGACTAGCACAATAAACAAGCTTCCTATTACCTTGCTTGTTCAGCTTGATGAAGTGGCTGTTTTCCAAACAGCGGCTTTTATCAGTGATGATAATCCTGACGCTACTGCTGCTAATTTGCAAAATCAGCTGCAAACAGACCAGCAAACCCAAGCAAGTTATGGGGCGCTAAATTTAGGCTTGCATGTTAATGACAATGCAAAGACGGTCTTAAACAATCGCATGCATTTGCTGAGCGCTATCAATGAGCAATTGGCAGCAACACAGCGCCAGCCTATTGATAGCTTATACTGGCTCAATCAGGTTCATGGTAAGCAGATTCATGATATCGATGCGACTGCGCTGGCTATGCGTCCGCTTGACGCCGATGCCATGGTCAGCTGCCAAGCGGACTTAGGGCTTGCGGTGATGACCGCTGATTGTGTGCCGATAGTCTTATACCAACCAGCAACGGGGCAGATAGCCGCCATACATGCGGGCTGGCAAGGGCTGGCATGCGGTGTTATTAAAACGACGGTTGAACGCTTTAGCAGCTCTGAACCAATCATGGCGTGGATAGGAGTTTGTATCAGTCAAGAAAATTATGAAGTCGGCAGGCAAGTACGAGATAAGCTGTTAACAGGTTGTATTGAAAATCAAACCTTAGCAGCGCAGCATCTAGAGAGCTTTGAAGAACGTTACGTCTTAGCTTCTGAAGCGGATAAAATTAAGCTGAACTTACCACAATTGGCGGCTGACCAATTAAAGGCAGCAGGCACTATAGTTAGCAATGAGGCCGCTATACCTTGTAGTTATGCTGACCCGCATTATTATTCTTATCGGCGTCAAACGCATCTTCAGCAGCCTGCGACAGGACGTATGGCATTGGTCATTGTCCGCAGCTTTGCTGTTTCTTGATACAAACAATTGGCAATAGTTTTTAAGTAATGAAGCGCATTATATTGATGGTGCAATAAAAAATAGCAGGCTTATCATTAGCCTGCTATTTTTTTGTTTTATTAAGACGACATTTGATGAATTAGCATACAGAATCATTCGATTTTGGCACAGACAGCCCGAATAAAGGACGCAGATATAAGGCTAAAAAAGTTCCTGCCATCGCCATGATGCCCCATATATAGCCATGAGCACTAAAAGAGGCGATACCGCCGAAGTAAGCACCGATGTTACAGCCGAATGCCAAACGTGCGCCATAACCCATCATTAACCCGCCAATCACCGAAGCGGCGAAATTCCCCAAAGTAATCTGGGTAAATTTGAATAAACCACCCGCTGCTGAGGCAATAAAAGCGCCAATGATAATGCCGATATTCATGACTGTGGTTGAATCAGCGAAAATAGATGCGTTCAATGCGGCGGCATTCGCCCCTTGCCAATAGCCCCAGTTGGCAACATCAACACCAAAATTGCTGGCGATTTTAGAGCCCCACAATGAAAATGCAGAAGTAATGCCCCATGGTTGACCACGCGTGAGCAAGGTTAAAGCATTTAATATCGCTAAGACAATGGCGGCTGCGAATAACGGCCAAGAACCTCGAAAAATACGTCTCCAACCTGACTCAGTTGGAACGGGAGCCATCTTTGGAGCCTTGGTCTTTTTCTCAACAACGAGCGTAACCCACGCAATCAAAGCAAACAGTATTAAAGATAACACCCAAGCACCGCTATAACCAAGACCAGTAGAGGTGGCTAAAGAAAAAGGCGCAAAAGACGGCATCTCTTCTGTCCAAAACGGCAGATGATAAGCACCAATGGTCGCGCCAATGACGAAGAAAATAAAGGTGATAAACATCACCGAACGTCCGCCACCTACTGCGTAAAGCGTACCAGAAGCACAGCCGCCGCCAAGCTGCATGCCAATACCGAATACAAAAGCGCCGACCAGTAAACTGACACCGACTGGCGACACATAACCTGCGACCGAGCCGCCAAAAATCGTCGTACCATAAGCGAGAATGGGTGCAAACAACGTAACCGCAACGGCCAACATCAACATATGAGAACGCATGGCTTGCCCATTACCAACCGACATCAGGCGTCTAAAGGCAGAAGTAAAACCAAAGCGGGCATGAAATAGGGTATAGCCGAGCAATAAGCCGATAGCAAAAAGCAGCGGCTGGGCGGTAGTCTGGGTAATAGACAGATAGACCAACAGGATAAAACCAACAATAACACCAGCTATTATCAATGGTTTTTGTGGCTTATTTAAAGCCAGCGTCTCTTTAGCAATAGGCTCTCGTGTATCGTTCATGGGCTGAACGCTCGTCGTTATAGTCGTCAAGGGAATCACATCCTTCTCTGATATAATATTTCAGAGTTCATTGTTCATTGTTCATTGTTTGTATCATTGGTTATGATAAGGTATTTGGAATATCCAACAGATTTTTCTAGGTATGATTGAATAAGGGCTATATGATAGCCCCGTTTTAAAGAATCACTACTAGAAGAGCGGGAATTAACATATTCATATATGGAATAAGTAGATAAAAATCAATGAATAAATCGTATGACATGGAAATATTGAGCCGATATCTTTTTTTCGCTGTGTTTCACTGTATTTCGCTATGCTTCTCTGTATCTAGTCATATTAATAACTATATTATACCCCACTCTCAACTTGAAATAAGCAAATCAAACTGAAGAGGCGGATTACCAAGTTTTTTGTTGAGTACAAAGCACAGATTATGCGACAGAATCTTACGAATCAATCGATGAGACAAATGCCATAAATCTCTTGCTCTCACTCTTTGTATATTAAATCGTTCTGATAGCTGACCAATGACTGTTTCAACGATACGGCGGGCTTTCATTAGCCGCCTTACCACAGGTTTGGGTCTATCCTCTTTCATGTTGGCTCTGAGTGGCGTTTGTAAATCCACACCTTGAGCATTGTAGTACGATGTCAGACTAGGGCTGATATACCCTTTATCAGCGCCAAGTAGCCCATGAATATGAGTGGTGATTTCTGGGGCAACCGCTCTTTCATCAACATTGGCAGGAGCAAAGGTAAAGCCTTTAATCATGCCCGATAAGTTAACAAGCAAATGGCCTTCAAAGCCATAGTACCTCTCTTGCTTAGCGGCACAGTAGCTAAAAGCTGCTAAGTCTTGATAATTCTTATGCCGATAAGCGCGTCCATAATGACAGACGGGTATCGGAAAGCCATCCATAAAATGAATGTTGTCACGGCCCTCAAGTTGACTGACTTTATCTTGTATCTGCTGTTTGACTTGCCACAGATTGGCGCAATGCTTTGCGAAGTTAGGATATGAGCCGATGGCTGGAAACCAGGCTTGCCAATGCTGGGTAAAGTATTGCCAAATCTGTTTGTCTTGATCAAGGTTTAAAAATTCACCGACCATCTCCATGCAAATGATCTCAGGATCACTCAGCTTTGGTGCGTAACCTGCACCTCGCAAGGGTTTGGTGACGACTATTTTGTAATATTGCTCTACCATTAAATAGATATTGATGATAAATTCGTCTATGGGCATCTCATGACTCCGTTGTATTCTTGGTCGAAAACAATAGATTAGTGAGGTGCTCTTCTTTTTTCAATCACTTTCGAAGTTGAGAGTGGGGTATATTATCCATTTAATTTTGCCTTTAAGTTCAGCGTCTAAAAATAGCGCGGCTCAGTGAAGGTTGAATTTATCAAAGCTTGCCTCATATCAATGAATTAATGCGTCCGCTGTCCTATATAATAGTTAGCTGCTACATAACAGTAGCCACATAAAGTATTTATAATAAAAATTATTGAACATTTGCAGCATCACTACTATTCACCCAATCCATTATTAGAGTTCGTATGACTACATCTATCACGCCTTCCTCAGCTTCCACGGACAATCCGCCTAACGTATCGATGGCTGTCATCTACCATAGTAACTACGGACATACGAGGCGTGTTGCCGAAGCCATAGTGATGGGCGCGCGCCAGCAATTGCCAGAAGCACAAGCCAAAGCGGTCGATGTTCATGATGTCGATTGGGAATTTTTGGATCAGGCGGATTTACTGGTTTTTGGTAGTGCCGTATATATGGGCAGCGTGACGGCAGGCTTTAAGACCTTTATGGATGAGACATCCAAGCGTTGGTATCATCGTAAATGGGAAGGTAAGTGGGCCGCAGGCTTTGCCAATTCAGGCGGTCTGAGCGGCGATAAGCTTGCCGTCTTGCAGCAGATTTGTCTTTATACCATGCAGCACGGGATGAATTGGATAGGTCTGCCGCTTATGCCAACGGGTCATGAAGCACATGATTTAAATCGTCTTTCAAGTTTTTTGGGTTTGATGACTCAGTCGCTAGATGGTCCACCTGAAGAAACCCCAGGGAAGGGCGATATTGATACAGCTATCTGGTTTGGTGATCATTTGGCGAAGACCATTATCAAGCATCAGCCTAAACAGCAGATGGAAGCCGCTAAAAACTAGCCTAAGCAGTCACTCAGGCGTTATCAGTATTTTGAATACTTTATGAAGGGCAAAATAAAAAAGCAGATATCAAATCGATATCTGCTTTTTTTATTGAGCATTAGTTTGTGTTGCTACCTTTTTAACCACAATGGTTCTAGTAACATCATTATCAGTGATAAAGGGATTATCAACAGTATTCTTAGCAGGAACAATCATAACTGATGCAGCGGTAGGGGTAGAGATACTTTCATTAGGTACAGTTGTTAATGGCCGGTCTTTAACAGCGAAAGTTTTCGCAGGGAGATTTTTGACAGGAATTGGGCTTTCGACAAATTGAAAAGATTGGCAACCTGTCAGAGGTATCGTCGTTACAAGCAGACATATAAAGGCAAATGATTTCATAAGGACATCTCGGACGCTAGTTGGCGATTTTAAAATGGTTAACGACGTTAAAATAATGCGCGACTTTAGCATGGCGCTTATCATAAACAAAACAATGGGGAATACAATGGAGAATACAAAAGGCTATTTATTATTAAGGTTGAGATAATGTGTAAGCTAGATAGAACAGCAGATATCACGACATAAAAAGGCGATTGGCCCTAAACGCTATGTATCTATTATGTACACTTATAATTAATAATGATAACCAATAAAGCCGAAATTTAGTAGATAAATTGTTTTATATATTCGTTTTTACGGATAAAATTAAGATTTATTAGGCTTTAGTGATTGTTTTCTAAAGGATTTATCTAAATACTGATATTTATAATATAAAAATACATAATAATTTATTCCAAGCTAGCAACGCTAAAGCGTTTCTTTAAGTTTTGTAAAAAAATGCAGCCAATCCGTTACTATTTAAGTAATAGTCGTGAAATAGTCTTACATTAGTGAGGTGAGTAGACATTCTTTAGCAACTATCTTTATTAGGTTGCTTTTATCACCCTCTTTTATGAAGCATTTACTGGACGATTTGCTACCTCATTTAATGGATTATACATTGGGCATTATAAGTCATCAGTTATAAAAACTTGCCCAATATCGAATGTTTTATTCCAACAATAATTACAACACCCTAGGTGCCAGCTATATGAGGATATTATGAAGCCACTTTCTGTGATGTTATCGATGCTTGTCATTGGTATTACCTCCAGCGCCGCAATGGCTGAAGGTGTTAACCTTCCTAATGCCAGCTTGCCTAATGTAAGCCCTGCCAATAGCGAGCTTGTCAACCGCGGTGCATATATTGCCCGTGCTGCTGACTGTATGGCATGCCATGGTGAGGATTACACCGGTGGCACAGCGATTGAAACTCCGATGGGAGAGATTTATTCAACCAATATTACGCCCTCGAAACGTTACGGTATCGGCGATTATACCGAAACGGATTTAAAGAACGCTTTGCAAAAAGGCCGTGCACCAAGCCACATGCTGTATCCTGCCATGCCATATCCTTCTTATAGCGGCATGAAGGAAGAAGATATCAGCGCATTGTTTGCTTATTTGCAAACCGTACCGGCCGTCGATGAAGCCCCGAAGCACAAAACCAATTTACCGTTTCCTTTTAACATTCGCAGCTTAATGCTTGGCTGGAATTTTCTCAATGTACCGTCTACCGAAAAGCGCGACGGACTGAACGAGACCCAAAAACGCGGTGAATATCTGGTCAATAATCTAGAGCATTGCGGTACTTGTCATACCCCGCGTAACAGCACCATGGGTTTTAATAAAAAAATGTACTTATCAGGTGCTCAGCTTGGTCATTGGCATGCGCCAAATATCACGCCCGATGAGTCGAGCGGTATCGGCAGTTGGAGTGAGCAAGATATTATCACTTATCTACGTACCGGTGAGCTAGACCAACGCGCTTATGCGGGTGGCCCTATGGGTGAAGCAGTCGCGCATAGTACCCGCTATCTAAAAAATGAAGATTTGAGTGCCATTGCCTCGTATCTACAAGCGATACCAGCCATTCAAACAGAAGATAAGGTCTCTGCTGTTGATGTGTCACGCTTGCCAACGCCCGTCAATGAATCTATCACTCATGATCTCCTTGCGCAAAAAGATTATTTAGCGCAAGCAAAAACAGAGGTAAGTAATGGTAGCAATTCGCCAGAATCGCTATATCTAGCAGCATGTGGTAGCTGTCATGGTGTCGATGGTTACGGTCAGCCTGATGCGCGTTATGCGCCTATCGTGGGACTCAGCAGTATTCGCCGCGAAAAGCCTGATGCCCTCGTTAATATGATATTGCATGGGGTAGAGGGAGCGACTGATACGTCGCCTATCATGCCAGGGTTCTCAGAAGAGCTGAATAGTGAACAGATTGCTGGCATTGCCAACTATGTACGTGTCAATTTTGGTGGGCTTGCTAACAGTGAGGTTAGTGCTGCTGATGTCGATCGCATCGCTAACACAGGGGTGGATAAACCTTTCTTAATCAAGTACGCAGGTTTATTGGCAATCATCGGTATTCTCGTTGCTATTGCGGTCATCATATTTATTATACGAGCCATTTTACGTTCTAAGCGCCGCCGTTAATTTGAATTTCGCTATTTGTAATGATTTTGATTGCCATGGTTTTGATTTAAATACGTTCAATTGACGTTATACAAATAGCAAAAAACTTAATCAAACAGCGGACTAGTAAGCTTATAAATGCGTTTTAGGCAGTTATTATAAGACAGCTATTATCAAACAGCTATTATCAAACAGCTATTATAAGACAGGGATTAACGGCAATACGGTAGGGCAGCTTGGTAAATAAACGCAGAATTAAGCCAAGCTGATAAATAGCATAAATACTGATAAATAAAGATAGGTGTTTATCAATAAAACCAGTGTCTAAGAATCAGTGTCTAAGCACCCGTGTTTACCGTCATGCACGAACGCCTACTTTAAGGATATTATTATGAAAGACATGCTTCAATCACCAACGCGGCGCCAACTGCTCTCGATGATTGGTAAAACAGCGGGCGCAACCGCGATGTATCAGGCAATGACGACGTTAGGATTTGCCTCAGAATCGAGCTTTAAGGAAACCATGGACCTTAAGGGTGCACCGCCGGGCGCTAGTATCGTCATTCTTGGTGCCGGTCTTGGCGGCCTGACCGCGGCTTACGAGCTACGTAAAGCGGGCTATGATGTCAAGGTGCTCGAGTTCCAAAACCGTGGTGGCGGTCGTAGTTGGACGCTCAATAGCGGTGATAAATATACTGAGCTTGGCGGCGAAGAAGTCACCTGCGATTTTGAAGAAGGTAACTATTTTAATGGCGGACCATGGCGTCTGCCAAGCCATCACTATGCCGTTTTTCATTATTGCAAACAGTTCGGCGTTGAGATGCAGCCTTTTATTCAGACCAATGACCGTGCTTATCTGCATCGTAGTACCCATTTTAATGGTGTGCCGCAGCGCTTGGGTGATGTAAAAAACGATATCCAAGGGCATGTATCAGAACTATTATCAAAAGCGGTCAATGTTGGCGGTCTTGATCGTTCGGTTAATAAAGAAGACAAAGAAAAGCTCCTAGAAGGCTTAAAAGGTTGGGGTGTACTCGATAAAGACTATCGCTACCGTGCCAGCAATGCGACCAGTAAGCATCGTGGTTATAGCGTTTTTCCGGGTGGCGGCTTGATGCCCGATGAAACCCCATCAAAGCCTTTGCCTATCAGTGAGATATTAGATTCAGGCATGTGGGCCGATATTTATGGCAACCATATGACCTATGCGCATCAGCCAACCATGTTTCAGCCTGTTGGCGGTATGGGTAAAATCGGTGATGCATTCACCCGCGAATGCCGCGATATGATTGAGTTTAATGCCAAAGTGACCAAGATTCATCAAGATGAAAGTGGCGTTACCGTTGATTATGTCGACAGCAATAGCCCAAATGGCGCGACCAAAACCATTCGTGCTGATTGGTGTGTGTGTAATATTCCATTAACGGTACTGACCCAAATTGATATCAACGTCTCAAAACCGATGAAAGAGGCGATGGCAGCTGTGCCTTACGAGACTTCTTATAAAGTGGGCTTAGAGTTCAATCGCCGCTTTTGGGAAGAGGATGAGTGGATCTATGGCGGCTTGACCTATACCGATATGCCGATAGCGCAGATTGCTTATCCTTCAGAAAATATGTTCAAAGACGGTACTGGGGTATTGCTAGGCGCTTATGGTTACGGCCCAACTTCTTATAAATTTAATACCTTGACCCCGCAAGAGCGTATCAATGTCGCGCTGGCTTACGGTAAGTATATCCATCCTCAGTATCCAAAAGAGTTCCGCGCCGGTACATCAGTAGTATGGCACCGTATCCCGTGGACACTTGGTTGTTATGGTATTTGGAATGAGTCGACTCGTCGTCAGCATTATGACACCTTGTGTAGTATTGATAATCGTATTGTACTCACGGGCGAGCATTGCTCACACATTCCGGCATGGCAAGAAGGCGCTATTTTATCTGGTATGGATGCCGCCAAGCGCCTACATAAAAAAGCAAAAATGCTGGGTTAATATGAATAACTATAAAAATTCAGAGGCTATCATGGACAATGCAATCGTGAATAAGGCAGTCGTGAAGAAAAAAGTCATGAAAAACATGACCCCCAAACTGCTGACTGTGATGCTGCTAAGTGTGCTGAGCAGTGCAGCGCTTTTAGGCTGTAGTCAACAGTCAGATGATGAAGTGACCATTTCTACGGTACAAGATCAAGACTCCTTGACAACCAATGACTATCAAGCAAGTCGTAATACGGGGGCGTGGGGCGGCGTATATATGAGCCGTGAAGAACTTGCTGCCCCTGCTATCAATATCGTCGATAACAGCTCACTCCCTACTATGGATAGCGATCCAAGTATTGCCGAATGGGAAGCCAAGTTTGAAGGCACGAATGCTTTTGTGACGACAGATGGTAAAAAGCTATACCACGACTCTTGTGCCGCTTGTCATATGCATAAAGGTGAGGGTGCTTATGGCGCAGGTTATTATCCGCCCCTCGCCAATAACAGTAAGATGCAATCGAAGTATTATATTATTGATATCTTGATTAATGGCTTTCGTGGCATGCCATCCTTCCATAAGATGATGAATGATGAGCAGATGGCGGCGGTCACTCAGTATGTGGTCAGTGATTTAAATGGTTATACTGATACAGTTACCGCTGAAGATGTGGCGCAGCTAAGACACGCAGTTCCACCAGCTAGCGATCCTAGTGATGAGTAATGCAATGAGTTAATATTTTAGTGCTTATTTTTAGTATAGTCAGTTCAAAATAAAAGCGAGACATTATAGCTGTGTGCGACTGGTATAAATTTTCCTTGCTTGCTGTTATCACAGAAGCTACGAAAAATTCATCCCAGTCGCACTGTATCGATTTTAAAGTAATTCTACTGTATCACTGATTATTACTATAAAAGTCGCTCTATTATTCCAAGCCAAAAAAAGCGCCTAATGAATTATTAGGCGCTTTTTTATATTTAGAGATTTGATTTCTAGGATTTTCTTAACTGGTAAAATGACAAGTTAATAAATTCATAAGCTATTTAGGGCTGGCTGACCAAACTGGCGAGCGGATAGTACCTTGACCAGATTTACCAAATGATTCGCCACCATTCAATGATTTGATGGTCAGTACGCCTTTACCGCCTTGCTTTGAGGCGTAAACCACACGTTTACCATTGGGCGAAAAACTTGGAGCTTCGTCGATACCGGTATTGCCTAAGTTGGCAGTGACCGCGCCGCCACTGTTCATGATGGCAGCTGAGCGACCACTTAAAAAAGCAATTTGTGAGCCATCGCTACTAAACTGCGGACTGGTGGCATAACCACTGCTTGATACTTGAGTCGTACGTCCTGAACCAAATTCATAACGATAGATGCGTGGTTTGTTAAACCCTGCACGGTCACTGACGAAGACGAAAGATTTGCCATCAGGTGCGTAGTTCGGCTGCACTTCACTACTTGGCCAATTGGTGATACGTCGAGGCGTACCGCCGCTGGCGCTCATCTCATAAATATCAGCACTGCCTTCAAAGCTGCTAGAAAACAGTATTTTGCTACCGTCTGGTGAAAATGAGGGGCTAAGATTGCTACCAGGGAAGGGCGTTAATGGTGTCGCACCGCCGCCGCTCACGCTTTGTACATAAATAACAGGATAAGACTTATCGCGCTGCACTGAATAAGCGATGCGATTGCCGTCAGGTGACCATGTAGGCGAGAAGATAGAGCCTGCCACCTCGGTAATGGTTTTGGCATTTTCGCCATCAGCATCCATTACTTTTAGGCGCGATATTTTCTCTTTGCCAGTGCCAATCTCTTCGATATAAGCAATACGTCCTGAGAAGTCGCCGGGAATGCCTGTGATAAGCTCATATACTTTATCAGCGATAACATGAGCTGCGTAACGCATGCTTTCTTTATTATTATCAGCAGTTAAAGTTTGCTTACCTTCTATCACGCGCCCAGATTTTATATCGATGACTTCATAATCGGTGACGACTTTGCCGCGATTACTGCGCGTGCTACCGACCACAAGATAAGGGATACCCATGCTTTGCCACACAGGTAGTGTGCCTGCTAACTCGCTACTACTGCGCGGCTGCTGCGGTAGGTTTTGACTGGTGACTTTCAGCTCTGTTTTACTCAAATCATTTAAGACAATAGACGATAAGGTCGTGTCACCAGCAAAGGGCACAAAAGCCACCTGGTTTTGCTGCACCGGAATCTCATAATCCAACTCTAGAACGACGGGTGCTGCAAAGACGCTAGGAGCAAGCAATAAGCTTGAGGTGCTGGCAAGTAAAGAGAGGCATAGTTTTTTATGGATGCGCATGACCAAATCGAACTCCTAGGTTGGGATAATGTTTTTTAAAGGCAGTAAACTGACGATAACGATAATATCGCCGCATATATAGGGTGCGTTAGCTAAAGTTAGCAATAATATCGTCTTAGGGCAACTGATTAATTGCTGCCCTTAAACTGTATGGTAAAGGTAGGGTATTTAGGATCATCAGCGTCAATTGGTAAGCTGCCGGTATTCAACACCGCCTGCTTCGCCGCTTCATTGACCGCGCTATCAGGTCCTGAGGCAGAGACGTTAACCACATTACCACTAGCATTGACAGTGATGGTTAAGGTGGCGCGCTGAGTCGAGCCTTTCGCTGCCGTCGGTGGATTATAGTTGCGTTTGATGAGGTTGATAATTTCACTGTTACTGGCACCGCGGCTGCCACTGGATGCCGAGCGGCTACTGCCTTTTGCGGTACTTGAAGTCGTGGCGTCACCAGATAGCATCGACTGTCCATCATCTCCTAAGCTAAGCGTTTGACCTGCGCTACCAGAACCACCGGTATTGATTTCTATATTTCTATCAGTGGCCGTAGGGCGTTTAATCTTAGGTGGATTATTTTGCTTATTGCGAAAATCCCCGAGCTTTTTGTGCTCTTCAATAAGCTGTTGTTTCTTATCTTGTTCAATTTGCTCATGCTCTTCTAGTACAGATTCATCTAGCTGCGCTGCCCATTCCGCCATATTACGCTCATACTCTTGAGTTTGCTCGAGCAGGCGTTGGTGTTGCTCTTCACTCATTAGCATGGGGCGACTAGCGGAATCATCAGAACGGGTAAAAACAGGCACGCGCTGAGAATTGGGCTGCGTTGGGCTGTCGTAGCTGACGCTGCCATCAGTACTATTTTCTGGCATATTACTGGATGAGCCGCTTGCACCGCTGTCGGCTTGCATGGCGCTGGCCGCTGCAGCGCGATTGGCAAGTATCTGTCCTTGCATCTCAGCCAATTGTTCAGGGGATATCATGACGGTTTCAATAGTGCCCGCGGTCTCGACTTCCATATTCTGGTAGCTATAAATTAGGATACCAATCACAAGACCATGTGCCAGAAAACTGAGCAACGTAGGCAAGGTTAGCCCGTTACCTTCAGGTTCGGTCGGCACATAAACGGTTGGCGCATTACGCATGGCACTGATACTCAAGGATATGGTACTCAAAAATAGGGTGCTCAAAAACAGGGTACTTAAACATAGGGCACTCAAAAACAGAGCATTCAAGAACGTGAGACTGAAAAAAGAGCTTCATCAAATTATCTGCTTTATTATAACCAACTGAGCTAAAAGTGGGCGGTCTTATAATGAGGGCGCTGGTAATGGCGCGCCTGTCAATAGCCCTACCTTTTGGATACCTGCTTGTTGTAAAGTTGCCATCAGGGTCATGATAGCGCCATACTGATTGTTTTGATCGGCATTGATCATTACCTGTAAAGGCTGTGCACCCACTTCGCTACTTTGATTTTGCAGATTGGATAATGTATCAATCAGCTCCGGCTCGCTAATCGGCAAGTCGATATTGTTCTCATAACTGATAAAAATCTCGCCACTGCCCGTTAACGACACAATCACGGGTAGCTGACTTTGGCTCATGGTATTGGTTTGCTCTTTTGGCAAATCAACGTCGACGCCCGTAATCAGCATCGGCGCTGTGACCATAAAGATAACAAGTAGCACTAGCATGACGTCGATATAAGGAACAACGTTCATCTCCGCATTGAGCGCTTTTTTCTCACGGCGATAGGGACTTTGTTTCATAGACCGGTTACCTGAGTGTTTTTTACCTGACTGCTTTGATTAACTTGGCTGACTTGCGTACTAGGCTGCGGATTTTCGATACTGGTTTCGCGTTGTAGCATCCCCGTCATCTCATCACAGAATAAAGCACGTGAATCGTATAGGCGGCTTGATTTGGCGGTAAAATGGTTATAAGCCAATACCGCAGGAATAGCGGCAAACAAACCCATAGCAGTGGCAATCAGGGCTTCAGCGATACCGGGCGCAACAGTGGCTAGGGTCGCTTGTTCGCTTTGCGACAGTCCCAAAAAGGCATTCATGATGCCCCAAACGGTGCCAAATAAACCGACATAAGGTGCTACCGAACCAATACTTGCCAGCGTCGTCAATCCTGATTCTAACAACTGCTGCTGACGACCCAAGCCAACGCGAAGCTTACGTTCTACGCCATCGATGATGTCATCTTTAGGCTGGCGTTTTTTATGCATTCTTAAATATTCAGAAAACCCAACATAAAAAATCTGCTCAAGCCCTTGGCGCTCAGGCGAACCTTGTACGCCTTGATAAAGCTTCGCCAAATCTTCTCCTGACCAAAACCAAGTTTCAAACTGCTGGTCGAAATTTTTGGCCGTACCCAAACGGGCACTCATACGAAAAATAATCACCCAACTAAGCAACGAGGCTAATAATAACAATGCCATCACAATCTGTACCAATAGACTGGCTTGGGTGATGAGGTCGACAATATTTAATGATTCAGGCATGGGTTAGGCTCATGGGTAATTAATAATAACGGCTTTGATTTTAATGGCTAAATACTTATAGCGGCTAGGGGCGGGTAGCGTTTTCACAATATGTTAATTCTGCCTCCTCGCTATAACCCCGTAGTGTACTGTGAAATGATAAAAAGGTCATTTATTAAAGTGTTAAATGTAAATTTAATCGTTGGTGCAAAAATTATAATAGTGAATGGGTTTTATAAGGCTGTCGATATAGTCAGCTAATTGTGCCCATTAACTTAAAAAGCAACTTAAAAAGCGTGACATTAATTGAAATTGTAAGACAATTTCACTAGAATGTAATTGTTTGTTGCTATCGCTTTTCATGGTGGCTCTACATTTGCCAAAGTTATATGTGGCTAAAGGATTAAAAGCATCATCTCGAATCTTAGTTTGTAAGCGTCATTTATAGTCGCAATTTGGAAGCGTCATTTATCGTCGGAATTTGGATGTATTTTTATATGTTTGATTTAAAAGCAGCATTGATGGTCGCTATTGCAAAACTGCGCTTATCAACGCAGGTGGATAATGATAATTTACTTACTGCTATTTGGAAGCGACTCTTATGAACGCAATCGAACGCTATTTTGGGATCAACGGTGAAAATACCACGATCAAAACAGAGGTTTTAGCTGGTGTAACCACGTTTTTAACCATGGCTTACATCATTTTTGTCAACCCTAACGTACTTGCTGACGCTGGAATGGATAAAGGCGCGGTATTCGTTGCCACCTGTCTTGCCGCCGCTATTGGTTGTTTTATCATGGGGTTTTATGCCCGCCTGCCAGTCGCGCAAGCCCCAGGTATGGGACTCAACGCCTTCTTTACTTATGGCGTGGTTTTGGGCATGGGCTACAGCTGGCAAACGGCGCTTGGCGCGGTATTTTTGTCAGGTTGTATCTTTGTCCTACTCAGCTTATTTAAAATCCGTGAAATCATCATTAATTCTATTCCAGACAGTATCAAACAAGGCGTTGTTGCTGGTATTGGTGCATTTTTGGCGTTTATCTCCATGCAAACTGCTGGTGTCATCGTTAATAACGATGCGACGTTGGTAGGTCTTGGTGATATGACAGCATTTGCGCCGGCAATGGCAGCACTTGGTTTTATCATTATTGTTGGTTTGTCTCACAAAAAAATACCAGGTGCGGTCACTATTGGTATTTTGCTGGTAGCACTTATTAGCCTTATTACCGGTAATACCCAGTTTTCGGGTATTATCTCAGCGCCGCCGTCTATTGCTCCAACGTTTATGCAGCTTGATATCGCTGGTGCGTTTGATGTAGCAATGATTAGTGTTATCTTTGCCTTCTTATTTGTGGATTTATTTGATACCGCAGGTACGCTGATTGCAACCACCAGTCAAGCAGGTTTGATTGGTAAAGATGGTAAAATCCCTAATATGGGTAAAGCGCTGCTAGCAGATTCGACGGCGACTGTAGCAGGTACTCTACTGGGTACGTCATCAACGACCAGTTATATCGAAAGTGTCTCAGGTATCGCCTCCGGTGGTCGTACTGGATTAATGGCTGTGACCGTTGGCGTGCTATTTTTACTCAGCGTGTTCTTCTCACCGCTTGCCGCCATGATTCCTGGTTATGCGACAGCCGGGGCTATCTTTTACGTAGCAGTACTGATGATGGGCACATTAAAAGACGTTAAATGGCATGACTTAACAGAAGCGGCGCCAGTCGTGGTGGTCTTGTTATTTACGCCTTTGACCTATTCTGTTGCTGACGGTATTGCACTTGGCTTTATCACCTATACTGCTATCAAGGTAGTCGCTGGTAAATTCTCTGATGTGAGTATTCCTGTTTGGCTTTTAACAGCTGTATTATTGATTAAGATTATCTTCTTATAAAATATTAGCTAGTGTATTCACCATAAAAACCCTCTTTATCTACTAAGCTGATAAAGAGGGTTTTTTTATAGGAAAATCATAGGTAAAACGTGAATAAGTGGGATAGGAAAACCCCAATTATTTCTACAAAAAACCAGTTAAATCAGCGTCAGTAATCTAGATGTATAACCAAATCTTGATATTTACTGTGATGTTAATAACCAATTGTTTTTAAACTATATTCTGCTTGGTTAAAATAAGTAACAGCGTGCGTTTGACGCTTTTTTTATGCTACCATCACTAAGCTAAGCGCATCACCTCAATCAACGCCGTAGAGGTTTTTCTTACAGTGAATTTGCGTCATATAAGATGACGGATACGGTTTTATTAACACGATACCGCATCTGAGCATCACTCTCCATTCACTACTAACAAGAAGAAGGCACTAATGCCGCTTAGCTGTTCGTTGTTGCCTTTATATTGTTAACGTAGCCCGTTTAACACTAAAACGACCTACTTGACCGCGTCCAGCCTATGCTGGATTTTCTCGTTTTGTGATGGTGTGGTTTGGCCTTTTGATTATTGCTGTAAATATTCATAGACGACTATTATTTAATTTAATCATGTATTCAATTTAATGATGGTTATAAGTACTTTTCAAAATAATCAGAATTTTTACCGCGCTATTTATTATGGTTTTTAAACGATAGTTATGGAGTTGTTATGAGCCCAGTAGACCAGTTTACCCCGCAAGAACCGATTTTATTTAAGCCGGCAGATTTGCTAGCGCCAGACTATATTGCCCAGTCGTCAGAAACGCTGCATGCCCGTATCTCACCTTTATATAGCGTGGATGAAGAACGTTGGTTGTCAGAATTGTTGCCCCTTGCCAAGCCGACTGATAGCGAACGTGAAGCCGCTGCAACGCAGACGCGCCAACTGGTCGAGCACGTACGTAATGATGGCAAAGCTGTGAAAATGGTTGACTCATTATTACTTGAATATAGCCTCGATACCCAAGAAGGTATCTTGCTGATGAGTTTGGCAGAGGCATTGATTCGGGTGCCGGATAACTATACTGCCGATGCGCTGATTCATGACAAAATGAGTGTGGCTGATTGGAAAAAGCATCTAAAAAATGACAATGGCTTCATGGTCAATGCCTCGACATGGGGCATGATGATGACCGGCCGTGTGGTCAGTATTGATAGCAATACTACGGCTTCAGGGTTTTTGGATCGTATGACCAAAAAGATGGGTGAGCCGGTCATTCGCAGTGCGATGCAAAAAGCCATGCGTATCATGGGGCATCAGTTTGTATTGGGCGAAACCATTGAAGGGGCGAATAAAAACAGCCAACCATATCGCAATAAAGGCTATACCTATTCATTTGATATGCTAGGTGAAGCGGCCATTACCCATAAAGATGCTGAAAAATACTTCAACGATTATCTGCATGCGATTAAAGCGACTGCCAGTATTAAAGTTAAAGAGGGTATGCCAAAGCCGTCGGTATCTATTAAGCTGTCAGCCTTGCATCCGCGCTATGAAGCGACCCAAGAAGAGCAAGTCATGGGTCTATTGCGTCAACGCTGCCTACTATTGATTGAGGCGGCGCGTGAAGTTAATGTTGATATCAGTATCGATGCCGAAGAAGCCGATCGCCTTGAGATTTCTCTGAAGCTATTTGAGTCTCTATATCGCGATAATTTAACCGCTGATTGGGATGGCCTAGGTATCGTAGTCCAAGGATACTCTAAACGCGCGATTGCGATTTTAGTGTGGTTAGCGAGCTTGGCAACTGAAGTCGGCGATCGTATTCCGGTCCGTTTGGTCAAAGGTGCGTATTGGGATACTGAGATTAAATTGGCGCAGCAAAAAGGTCTATCCAGCTATCCTGTGTGGACACGTAAAGAGGGTACCGATACTGCTTATCTTGCTTGCGCGCGCTTCTTATTGTCCGAGCATCTGCGTGGGCTCATTTGGCCACAGTTTGCTACGCATAACGCGCACACGCTAGCGTCGATTATGACCATGAGTGCGCATAGAGACTTTGAGTTTCAGCGTCTACATGGTATGGGCGATGCGCTGTATGATCATATCTTGCAAGCTTATCAAATTCCGGTACGTATCTATGCACCGGTTGGCGCGCATAAAGATTTACTACCATATTTGGTACGTCGATTGCTTGAAAACGGTGCCAATAGCTCGTTTGTCCATCAATTATTAGACAAATCTTATCCCATTGATAAGCTAACCGTGCATCCATACGACAAATTATTGACCAATAATACTTTACATAACCCTGATATTCCGCTGCCGTTAGATATCTATGGCGAGCGCCGTGCCAGCTTCGGTCCCAATATTTTTGTAGAGTCGCAATGGCTACCGTTTAAAGCGGCTATTGATAGTCATCTGCATAAAACGTGGTCAGCAACTTCTATTATCAATGGTAAAGCGGTTGATGAATACGAAGCGGATGGTAAGACTCATCAGCTTGAATCTCAGAAAGTGCGTGCGCCTTGGAATCATGAAGTCATCGCTGGTGAGGTAAAATATGCCAATGCGGAATTGGCGGTGCAAGCTATCGATGCGGCAGTAGCAGGGCAAAGTGCGTGGCAAGCAGTACCAGCCGCGAATCGTGCTGCTATATTGCGCAAGGTGGCAGACTTATATGAAGAAAACTATGCTGAACTGATGGCGCTCTGCCAGATTGAAGCCGGTAAAACCATGCAAGATGGCATTGATGAAATCAAAGAAGCCGTTGATTTTTGCCGCTTTTATGCTGATGAAGCAGAGCGTTTAGACGATGTGGTGCATGAGTTTACTGATTTAACAGGTCAATCTTCGCGTCAGATTTATAAAGCACGCGGTACTTTCGTATGTATCAGCCCTTGGAACTTCCCATTGGCTATTTATACCGGTCAAATCGTAGCAGCACTAGCAGCAGGCAATACTGTCGTGGCAAAACCTGCTGAACAGACCAGCTTAATCGCTCATTTTGGTGCGCAGTTAATGTATCAAGCTGGGGTTCCAGTTGAAGCATTACAGTTAGTGACGGGTGCGGGCGATGTTGGCGGTGCTTTGACAGCTGCTGATAATATCGCAGGCGTTATTTTTACCGGTTCAACGCAAACGGCGCAGCGTATCAACCAAAGCTTAAACAATCATGTGCAAGCCAGTGGCGAGCTACCGGTCTTTATTGCTGAGACGGGTGGTCAAAATGCCATGATTGTTGACTCAACTGCGCTACCTGAACAGGTGGTTAAAGATGCGGTATTGTCAGCCTTTGGCTCAGCCGGTCAGCGTTGTTCAGCTTGTCGTATCTTATGCGTGCAAGAAGAAGTCGCGGATAATTTAATCGAATTGCTACAAGGGACTATGGCAGAATTGGTCGTCGGTAATCCCCTACACGTCACCACAGACGTAGGTCCGGTGATTGATGCGGATGCCAAGCGCAGTCTAGAGGCACATATCGAACGTATGAGCGCTGAACCAACCGCAACTATTTTGGCGCAGACGCCTATGAGTGCAAGCTCGGTTGTTAGCGAAGAGCATTCTACCTTTGTCTTGCCAACGGCGATTGAGGTCAAAAGTATCGATGTCATCGGTGGCGAGCATTTCGGTCCGATATTGCATGTATTGCGTTATCAAGCCCCTGATCTGAATAAGCTTATCGATGCCATTAATGGTACTGGTTTTGGTCTGACTTTAGGTATTCATAGCCGTATTGAAAATATTGCCGAGCATATAGAGCGCCGTGCGTTTGTTGGTAACACCTACATCAACCGCAACCAAATCGGTGCCGTTGTAAACGTTCAGCCATTTGGTGGCTGTGGTCTATCGGGTACGGGTCCAAAAGCGGGTGGTCCACATTATGTGGCGCGTCTCATGCAGCTGCAATCTGAGTCAATAACGACTGAATCACTTACTCAAACACAAATCGCATAAGGAGTAGCAAGATGGCGACTGAATTTAAAAAGAATCATGCCCAAGTCTGTGAATCTTGGCGATTACTTGGCGCGGTCAATCGCGCAAAGTATCTGCAAGCAGCCATTCCAAAGTTGGCCTTGCTAACTGGCGATGTTAATAAAGCAAAGCGTTTATTCACTCATTTATTAAGTGCTGCGCCAAGCTTAGATGAAGTGCAGCGTATGACGGGCGCGACGGGTGAATCCAACGATTTATACGTGACCGCTCGTGGCAAAACCATGGTCATCGGTGGTGAGTCTGCGCGCGCAATGGCAGTACTTGGGCAGCTTATAGCCGCATTATTGACTGGGAACGAGGTGATACTACATTGCCCAAGCCAAGATGAGATGTGCAATGAGGCTGCAAAAATACTGTATGAGACGGGCATTAGTGATGATGTATTGAGTGTGGCGAACGATTCACAGACCGTGACGCTGCTATATATCGATCGTCTGGCACAAGTGGCTGTCGCTGGTAATCAAAGCGAAGTCCAAACGATTAGCCAAGAGCTGGCTAATACCGACGGCATCTTGACGCAAGTGATTGCTGTCACTGACATGGAAGGACTGTCAGAGATGCTGACGCCTGATTATCTCTATCGCTTTGTCACCGAACGGGTAAGAACCATTAATACCACAGCCATTGGTGGTAATGCTAGCTTGTTGGAGCTTGGAACAGAGTAATAATCTTATATAGATAAAAAGTTAGATTATTGCTAGTAGATAAAAAATAGAAGCACAGACATAACGGTCAGTAATTGTTTTCCAAGCGTTTTGGGAAATGATTACTGACCGTTTTTTTATAGTTTTTTTAAGATATTTATTATTTTGCTTAGACGTTAAAAACCTTTTAAATCCATGGTTTTTTAGCTTGTAGGGAAACAATAGTGGTGATACTATAAATAAAACCTGACCAAATAGTCATCTTTTTAATTGATATTGTGACTAATAATAAGGTGCAAAAGCTAACTAGAGCAGCCTACAACTATTAACAAGGATTGTTAATAGATTTAAGGTCATATTAATCAAGGATGATTAAAATGTCTCAATCTTTAGAGCCTCAAAAAAACGCTGAGCTGATGTATCAGCTCAATGACAAGCCTAGCTTTTGGCCGGCAAGTTTCGCCGCTTTACAACATCTGCTAGCTAGTATCGTCGCTATTGTCACTCCCACCTTAATTGTCGCCGGAACCTTGGGTTTGGGTGATTACGTTCCTTATCTAATCAGCTGCGCGCTCATCTCCTCTGGCATTGGCACTTATATTCAATGTAAAAAAATAGGTCCTATAGGCGCGGGCATGCTCAGTTTGCAAGGCACTAGCTTTGCTTTTTTAACGGCTATTATCGCTGCTGGACTGATTGTAAAAGGGCGGGGTGGTTCACCAGAAGATATTTTGGCTACTATTTTTGGGGTTAGTTTTTGTGCCGCCTTCGTTGAAATTGTTCTTAGCCGCTTTATTCATAAATTAAAAAGAATATTTACCCCGGTTGTTACCGGCACTATTATTATTCTCATTGGTGTTCCGCTGATTGAAGTTGCCATGACTGATATTGCAGGCGGCTTTGGCGCAGAAGATTTTGGCAGTTTGCAAAATCTGTTTTTAGGGATGGTTGTGCTGGTATCGGTGATTGTATTTAACCGCTCAAAAAACCCACTATTAAGACTTTCCTCTATTGTCATTGCCTTAATCTTAGGAATGTTAGCCGCATTCTTCATGGGCAGATTAGACTTTTCTTCATTAAACAATGTCGGTTTTATTACCATTCCTATCCCATTCAAATTTGGTTTTCAGTTTGATATCACCGCTTTTATTCCATTAGCTATTTTGTACTGTGTCAGCGCCCTTGAAACGACGGGCGATCTCACAGCCAACGCTGTAGTATCAAAAGAACCTGTCAAAGGCCCTGTCTATCTTAATAGAATTCAAGGTGGGGTATTGGCAGATGGGGTCAACTCTATGATTGCTGCCACCTTAAACAGCATGCCGTCGACCACCTTTAGCCAAAATAACGGCGTCATTGCGCTTACGGGCGTTGCCAGCCGTCATGTCGGTATTTATATTGCGGCTCTTTTGATTATCATTGGATTGTTTCCTATCTTTGGCGCCATATTGCAAACCATGCCGCAGCCAGTACTTGGTGGCGCAACATTGGTTATGTTTGGGACAGTAGCGGTAGCTGGCATAAAAGTATTGGCTAGCGCTAAGCTTGACCGCCGTGATATGTTGATTATTGCTACTTCTGTAGGCATCGGTATCGGCGTATCTATGGTGCCTGAGGTGTTATCACAACTGCCTGAGTTTATACGTAACGTGCTGATATCGCCTGTCGCCATAGGCGCGATTACTGCCATTGCATTGAGTTTATTTTTACCAGAAGATACCCAAGACGCTGATATATAAAAGTAAACTTTTAGTAGAAGTGTGATTGGTAAATATTATTGCGTGGTAGCTATTACATATTAATTGATTGGTTTGCGCCATCAAGCAAGTGTTTATATTAACACTCTATGTAAGCTGTTTAATTTCACCAAGCCCAATTTTTTAGCCGAGTATTGCTATGATTAGTTTCTATCTGAACGGAAAGTACCATGAGATAAGCCACCTCAATCCGAATACGACGGTACTTGAGTATCTACGCTTGCACGAACATCAAACTGATACTAAAGAAGGCTGCGGTAGTGGCGATTGCGGCGCATGTACGATTATGGCGCAACGCTTGCCTAGTCATGCGATGAGCGATTCTAGTAATAGCACGCCTTTTTATACCTTTAACGCTTGTATTGCTCTATTGTCGCTGATGGATGGTCATCATTTAATGACCGCTTCTTATCTGGCGGACAATCCAGCACATCATCCAGAACGGGCCCTATTGCATCCTGCACAGCAGGCGATGGTTGACTGTCATGGCTCGCAATGCGGATTTTGTACTCCTGGTTTTGTCATGTCTCTGGCTAATTTGTATGAAAATAATCGTATGCAACAACAGCAAAATGCCAAGCCAAGCTACGACGACCCAAGCTATGATGACCTAAGCTATGATGATATTGTCGCCGCAATTTCAGGGAATCTATGCCGCTGTACCGGTTATCGACCCATCATTGAAGCAGGTCTAACGATGGGTAAAATTGGTCAGCAAAGAGCCGCTGATAAAACAGTCGCAAAAGATTTGACCATAAGCTTAGCGACGGATGCGATGGCAAGTAAAAGTAAGTCGTTATCTAAAACTGAATCATTGGATACCTCGAATCAAGCCTCAACTATTGAGCCTGCTCTTGCTGAAGGGTCGCGGCAGTTATTCATTCCAAAGACAGTGGATGCGCTTAATCAGTTATTGGCCGTATATCCACAAGCGACTATTTGGGCGGGTGGTACGGATTTGGGGTTAAGCATTACTCAGCACTTGGTTGATCATGAAGTGATTATTCAGCTATCTGCTATTGATGAGCTAAAAACTTGGTCACTTTCTCATTCAAAGTCTAGCTCAAAGGCTGGTTCAAAGGCTGGTTCAAAGGCTAATGCAAAGCTGTTATCCGACTTAGATAAGTCCACTGATAATGAAGAAGCAGTACAGGAATTGACGTTTGGGGCTGGCATGACCTATCAGCAAATGCTACCGATACTTGAACATAACTTTCCTGCCTTTGCGGCATTATTCGAAAGAACCGCTTCACCGCAAATACGTAATATGGGTACGCTTGGCGGTAATATTGCTAATGCCTCGCCAATTGGAGATTTGCCACCAATTTTACTGGCGTTAGAAGCGCGCATTCATTTGCGTCATTGTAACCCCAATAATAGAGATATTGGTGGTGAAGAGGTGAGTGCTAAGGATGAAAGCAATGAACATAATCAAAAGCCTTATGTAGACGAGATAATACCCTTATCAGAATTTTTTATAGATTATAAAAAGACGAAGCTACGAGCAGGCAGTTATATTGTCGCTATTCATATGCCACTGATGCAGGCTAATCAGCACTTATTTATTCATAAAATTAGCAAGCGTTATGAAGATGATATTTCCGCTTGTTTGGTTGCTGTAAGAATCGATTTGTCGGCAGACGGTATGACTATCGACCATGCAAAAATCGGTCTCGGCGGTATGGCGGCAATACCATTATTAGCCAAGAATTGCCAGCAAGCGCTCCTAGGTCAACCCCTTAAGCTTGCAAGTTTTGAGAAAGCTGCAAAAGCGCTACCGATGGATGTCTCGCCATTGACGGATGTCCGAGCCAGCCGTGAGTATCGCTTGCATGTGGTGCAACGTTTACTAATTAAGTGTGGCAAGCAGCTGATAAAAGAGACGCAAACTGAGAGAGAATCATCATGAGCCATCAATCATCCTTATTTGACAGCTATAGTATTCGCCGCGTACGTCCGCCTAAAAATAAAATCGGCACTTCTGCCAAACATGATAGTGCGATAAGCCACGTCATGGGAACGGCCACCTATGTGGATGATATCCTAAAGCCGCGAGGCACTTTGCATTTGGCAGTCGGTAAAAGCAGTCACGCTCATGCTCGGGTAACCAGTATGGATCTCAGTGCTGTTAGAGCGGCTGACGGGGTCATTGATGTCTTAAGTTTTAAAGACTTACCCGCACAAACGGATATCGGCGCAGTGTTTGACGGTGAACCATTGATGGTAGATGAGATCACAGAGTACGTAGGTCAGACGCTATTTTTGGTCGTGGCAACCACTCACCGTGCCGCAAAAAAGGCGGTGCTTAAAGCAGTTGTAGAGTATGAACCATTATCAGCAATATTAAGTATTGATGAGGCTTTAGAGCAGGAGCAGTTTGTACGTCCTAGCCACTTTATGCAGCGCGGTGATACCGAAGCAGCGCTTGCAAAGGCGCCTATGCGTATTGCAGGCCATATTCATATGCTAGGTCAAGAGCATTTTTATCTTGAAGGCCAAGTGTCCTATGTCGTGCCTTGTGATGATGGCGGGCTTGAAGTCTATACCTCATCGCAGCATCCGAGTGAAGTGCAACAGCTGGTCGCTGAGGTGACGGATTTGCCCTTTCATGCGGTCAACACGGTCGTACGCAGAATGGGCGGCGGTTTTGGTGGCAAAGAAACCCAAGCCGCTGCATGGGCATGCTTTTGCGGTATCGTTGCCAAACGTCACAATATACCGGTCAGTATGCGCTTGGATCGTCAAGATGACATGGTGGTGACCGGTAAACGCCACGAATTTGCCAACCGTTATGAGGTCGGCGTTGACGAGTCAGGGCAAATCCTTGGCGTCGATATGCAGCTGGCTGGCTTGTGTGGTTATGCGCCAGATTTGTCCGATGCTATCGTCGATCGAGCGATGTTCCACTGTGATAACGCTTATTATTATCCAGCTGCGCAGGTAGCAGGACATCGTTGCAAAACACACACGGTGTCGAACACGGCTTATCGAGGTTTTGGCGGGCCTCAAGGTCTGATGACTGCTGAATATATGATGGATCATATTGCCTATACTTTAGGCAAAGACCCTCTGCAAGTGCGTTTGATGAACCTCTACCAAAATGGCCATAGTACTCATTATGGTCAGCCAATCGAGCATTTTGATTTGGCAACGATTATGGATACATTGGCAAAAGATTGTGATTATGAGCAGCGTCGCCAGCAGATGATAGAAGCTAATGAGCAAGCCAAAGCTGAAGGCAGCGACAAGCGTTTTGGTATTGCCTTAACGCCTGTGAAGTTTGGCATCTCGTTTACCGTGCAGACGCTCAATCAAGCCGGCGCTCTGGTACATATTTATACCGATGGCAGTATCCACCTTAATCATGGTGGGACAGAGATGGGGCAAGGGTTATTTGTCAAAATTGCACAAATTGTCGCCAATGAGTTTGATGTGGATTTGGATACCGTAAAAGTATCGGCAACGCGTACCGACAAAGTGCCCAATACCTCACCGACTGCGGCTTCATCGGGCACCGATATCAACGGTAAAGCCGCACAAAACGCTTGTTTAACCATCAAAGCACGTATCGTCGAGTTTGCCGCTGAGTATTTTGAGGTGGCGCAAGAAGACATACGCTTTGAGCGCAACCATGTCTATATTGGCGATAAGGAAGATTTTACTTTTGCTGAAATGGTGCAGTTAGCGTATCAGCACCGCGTTAGCCTATCTTCTACGGGCTACTATAAAACGCCAAAGATATTTTACGATCGTTCTAAAGCGTGGGGTCGACCTTTCTTTTACTTCGCTCTAGGCGCGGCGTGCGCTGAGGTTGAAATAGATATGTTAACTGGTGAATATCAAGTGCTGCGCTGCGACATCTTACACGATGCAGGACAGTCGATTAACCCCGCTATCGATATTGGACAGATTGAAGGCGGCTTTGTGCAAGGCATGGGGTGGCTCACGACTGAGGAGCTTACTTGGGATAAAAAGGGCACACTCGCATCCAATAGCCCCGCCAATTATAAGATTCCAACGTCACATGATTTGCCAAGACAATTTACCGTTAAATTATACGATCGTAAAAATGAAGAGCAAACCATTTATAATTCTAAAGCTGTTGGTGAGCCACCTTTTATGCTGGCAGCTAGCGTTTGGTGTGCGATCAATAATGCAGTCGCAAGCTTAAATGATTATAAAAAGAACCCTGATCTTACGATGCCTGCAACCCCAGAGGTAGTATTAAAAGCGGTAATGCGCATGCAAGGCGAAGAGTGGGAGATTGACACGAATATAAACTTTGATGCGATTGATAGCTTGACTAGAGATGAGGAGGACAACTGCGGTATTGACGATGATAAAGTTAAGCCACAACTTGTGCCACATGCCGAAGATATCAAGCCGCCAGAGGTCGAGGGTCAAACAGTCGACGAGCAGCCAGAAGCGATAGAGCATCCTAACGTAGCAACGGCTAGAGGCCCTGCCCATAGTGAACCGACGCACAGTGAATAATTCATCATTGCCACCTATGCCAATACCAGTACGTTGGTATGATGGTCTAGCCCAGTATCAGCAGCAAGGGTCTGCGCACGTATTGGCGACTATCGTCGCGGTTAATGGGTCTGCGCCCCGAGCGCTACAGGCCAAAATGGTGATCACCCATGATAACTGTTGCGATACGCTTGGCGGCGGCGGTCTTGAACATGATGTTGTTGCGACAGCACGGCAATTGCTAAATGGTGAGATAGATACAACCATACTCAAAGCTTCTAAAAGAGACAAAAGTGTCAATAAAAATACAGACAATGACCATGACCTTGATGATGATAAAGATAACGACAGTGATTCGACGCCATCTAAAGTAGTAAGACGCGATGCGGTTTATACCAAGCATTATCCGCTAGGTGCGAAGTTGGCGCAGTGCTGCGGTGGTAGTGTCACCGTTATGTTTGAATGTTTTAATGTGACGCCGCCGATGTCGATATTGGTATTTGGAGCCGGGCATGTGGCAGCAGCGTTGATGACGATACTTTCGGAGCTGTCTTGCCAAGTAGATTGGGTAGATAGTCGTGCCGAGATGTTTGAGCGTTATTTATTAGATAAATCTAATTTGCCAAACAAATCTATTCAAACAGAAGATTTGTCTCAAGGATTAGAAACTCAGCCTAGTTTGACTCAGCCTAAGCTTTATAATCTTCCTGCTCATATTCGCCCGCATATTGATGATGATCCTGTTGATTTCATTCGCCCGTTTATTGAACCATTTAAACAAAGCGGTCAGCGTTTTATTCTAGTTATGACCCATGATCATAGTCTGGATTTTGAGCTTGTACGTGCCGCGTTAGATGCTGCTTCAGAGGCAAACGGTTTAGCAACTAGTCTCGATAATGATGATTTAGATAACGATTTAGATAATGGTCGCTCAAAAGTATCGATGCCTTATATTGGTTGTATTGCCTCGGCAACTAAAGCAGAACGTTTTAAAAGTCGTCTGCTGCAACGTGGTTATGATAAGCAGATAGTCGAGCAACTAACCATGCCAATAGGATTACCAATCGGTGGTAAAGAGCCTATGGCCGTTGCTGTATCTATTGCCGCGCAAATTTTGCAACATTATCATCAAAAATAAGCCATAAGTGCTAGACCATCAATACTGATTTCTACCTTTACCATTAATTTAGATTCTAACTAAAACGTTCGGTATGACCAAGTGACAGGAGATTTACCCATGGCTCTACATATTTATCAAGCGCAGCTCCTGCACTATCTTACCGAAAATGATCTGAATCAAGTGGTTGAGCGTGCGCATACTGGGACATCCAGCTCAGCGACTGATAACCACCCAAATACAGCAACCATTGATAAAAGTATCATGCTACTACCCGTCATTGCAGGCGTGAACGTCTATCCTGAGTATATTGCTAAGGGTGCGTTGGTTGTCGATGATGTAACAGGCTGCATTATAGACTATGGTAGTGGCGAAGCAATATTAGCAAGTTATGCTCAAACTAATGGTCAAGAACCGGTAAAAATCTATGACTATCGTAATAAACTGATTATGCCGGGCTTCATCGATACCCATGTGCACTATCCGCAGATAGATATGATTGCGGCTTACGGTGAGCAGCTACTTGATTGGCTCAATAATTATACTTTTGTCACTGAAGCCAATTTTGCTGATCCAAAGGTTGCCCATGATACGGCGCAATTCTTCTTAAATCAGCTACTCGCCAATGGCACAACCAGCGCCATGGTGTTTTCTACGAGTCATCCGCAATCCGCAGAAGCCTTTTTTACTGAAAGTCACAAGCTCAATACTCGTATGATTACGGGTAACGTGTTGATGGATCAAAACGCGCCTGAGCATCTGTGTGTGCCTGCTGAGCAAAGCATTCGAGACACGCAAGATATTATTAATAATTGGCATGGGTATGGACGCCAACATGTGGCTATTACTCCAAGGTTTGCCATTACCTCGACGCCAAAACAGCTGCAATTGACAGGCGAGCTATATGCCAGCTACGACACTGTTTATCTGCAAACACATCTGGCAGAAAACCGTGAGGAAGTGGCTTTTGTACGTAAGCTCTATCCCAAACATAAAGGTTATTTAGATATCTACGAGGATATGGGACTGCTAGGTCGATATACCACTTTAGCGCATGGCATCTATCTTGAAACCCCAGAATACGAAAGGCTACGCGCAACTGGTACGCAAATCGCGCACTGTCCAACGTCTAATTTGTTTTTAGGCAGTGGACTATTTGATTTGCCTAAAACGTTAAGCTATACCGGCGTCAGTATCGCTACTGATGTAGGGGCGGGAACCAGTTTATCGATGTTAGTAACCTTGTCAGAGGCTTATAAAGTTCAGCAGCTACAAAACAATCAACTGTCCGCTTATCAAGGGCTATATCAGATTACTTTAGGCAATGCACAATCGTTAATGCTAGATGATAAAATTGGTAACTTTATGCCTAATAAAGAAGCGGATTTCGTGGTAATAGACATGGCAGCAACGCCTTTACTTGAGCGACGTATGGCACAGACTAAAACACTTGAAGAACGATTATTTGTATTGATGATGCTCGGTGACGATAGAGTGATTGAGGAGACGATTATTGCTGGGGTAAGCCGTTATAAAAAAGCGACTACAACATAAAGCTAAATCATATAGGAACCGCTCATTTGCGGGAGCGTAGAGAAAATAAATTGCAAAATTTCTACGAACTGGGACACATCTTTAAATAACGATCAGCGTTTTTCTACTACAGCTTTTAGTTTGCGTAAATAAACACTGATCGTTTTTAATTATTAACGATGTTTAAACCTCAATCGCTAAAAATATGGCTACCCTATCATTCGGGATATTGTAGCCACACCCAGCCATTTTCTAACCATTCGCTCAACTCGTCAGGATCGATATCCGTGATATCGTGATGTTGCAAGTGCTCGCCATTAGCCAATCGCACTAGTATGGCTGTTGCCGCAGCATCAAGACCATCAAGGCGTTGACCATTGGCATATAGCGTCACGCCATCATCAGTTTGGCTATAGAGTAGGCGATTACTATAGTCTGCTTGCAGCGTTGCACCTTCTGATAATGCTTGCATCAGCTCATCAGTGTCTACCGTTTCTTCTGGAATTAGCGCATCATACTGACGTTTGCTCACGACTTCCGACACTGCTTGACGAATAATATCGTCGCCGCGCTCAGATTGCAGCATTTGTAATAGCTGGTCTTTAATCGCATTGATACTATCTGCTTGCAATTCACCTGACGCTTGTAGCGCTTGTGGTAGTAGCATCGGGATAAATAAGTCACTATCGTTGGTGGCGATATCAGCTAGGCTATCGATAATTTGCATTAAGTTTGGACGACGACAGCCAAAAGAGAATGTCAGGCAGTCATCTTGCGCGACGCCAAAGTGTGAAAGTTTCGGCGGTACATAGAGCACGTCACCAGCTTCTAGTATCTCATCAAAGATGAGCTCACCCATATCATCAAACAATCTAATCGGTTCATCGGCAACGAACCCAGTATCTTTATCACAAAATTTGCCAAGCTGCCAACGTCTAGACCCAAACCCTTGCGCTAAAAATACATCATAGTCGTCATAATGCTTGCCCACTGAGCCGCCTGTAGGCGCATATGAGACCATAATGTCATCACGTTGCCATTGCGGAATAAAGTCAAACGCTTGCCATAATTGACCAAGCTCAGGTGACCACTGTTCCATATTCTGTACCAGCACGGTCCATTGTTCTGGTAAGTTATCAAAATCTGCTTCGGTTAGCGGACTCTTTTTGAGTTGCCATTGCGGCAAGCCTTCTTGCTTGCTCGCGGCTTGGGCTAATAAGCGCGCCGAAGCGTCTTCTTCAAGCGCAAGGCCAAGCATGTCTTCTGGCTCAAACATACCAATCAATTGCGGTAGACCTTGTTTAATGAGTAATGGTTTTTTTTGCCAATACTCGTTTAAGAATTGCTCAGGCGTAATAGAATCGGGTAAACAAAGGGGAATTGAGGTCATTGATAAATCCATATCTAAAAATGGGTATAAGATTAATAGTGAGGAGTGCTTTATAGGACAGTTTTAATAGTTTATGATTATTGCCTATCTGATAGTGAGTATTACAGTGTCAATAGCTACTGTCAGAACACTCCATCAATCGTAGGAAGTTTATGAAAAAATTGCATTTTATCGTCATTATCGCTAGCGTGTTTTTATTACAAGCTTGTGTCCATAAGATTGTGACCGTACCCGCTAAAATCGCTTATAAAACCACTAAAGGCGTGGTAAAAGGCACCGTCGCTGTTGGTAAAGCTATCATACCGGGCGATAGTGATGACGAAGATAACAAGGATAAAAAATAAAACCTTACTCAAAAGCTATGTATCATTAAAGACGCATCTTTAAGGATAAATCATAGCATTCAAAGTAAGGTCAATTATTTAGCAAGATATCAATGCATAGTCATTGATATCTTTTTTTAAGGTAACTGCACCGTTTATTAAATCTTAGCAATCCACTCTTTAATGGTACGTGCTTGCTCAGCTGCATTACCGGTATAGGTGGCAGGTGTCATTTCACGTAAGCGCGCTTTATCCGCATCGCTCACAGCATTCAACTCATCACTTTCAACAAAGGTTAGCATGGCCTCACGAGTCATGGCATTGCCACGGGTTAAAGCTTTTAGCTTCTCGTATGGGTTTTCGACACGGTAGCGACGCATGACCGTTTGAATCGGCTCTGCCAACACTTCTTGGGCATTGTCCAAATCATCATTTAAGCGCTGCGCATTTAACTCAAGTTTGCTCACACCTTTTAGGCAAGCATCAAACGCAATCATACTTTGAGCTAAGCCAACACCGATATTACGCAGTACGGTAGAGTCTGATAAATCGCGCTGCATACGTGAAATCGGTAGTTTTTCACCTAAGTGAGCAAGCATCGCATTCGCCACGCCCAAGTTACCTTCTGAGTTTTCAAAATCAATCGGATTGACTTTATGCGGCATAGTAGAAGAACCCACTTCACCATCTTTTAGGCGCTGCTTGAAATAGCCTAAGCTAATATATTGCCAAATATCACGGTTAAAATCGATTAAAATAGTATTGAAGCGTCTTACCACATCAAACAATTCAGCGATATAATCATGCGGCTCAATTTGCGTGGTATAAGGATTAAAGGTCAATTCTAAACGCTCATTGATAAATTGCTCAGCATGAGTTTGCCAATCAACATCAGGATAGGCTGAGAAGTGCGCATTATAGTTACCAACAGCGCCATTGATTTTACCCAATAGCTCTACTTGATTCACTTGCTTAATTTGGCGAGCTAAGCGATAAGCCACGTTGGCCATCTCTTTACCGAGGGTCGTTGGGCTAGCGGTTTGACCATGGGTACGTGACAACATTGGCTGGTCAGCATGAGTAATAGCCAAGTCAACGATGCTGTCGGTCACTTGCTGCATTTTAGCAACGACGATTTCGCGGCTGTCTTTTAGCATTAACGCATAGGACAAGTTATTGATGTCTTCACTGGTACAAGCAAAGTGGATAAATTCTAAGCTATCTTCTAACTGCTGATTGCCGCGGAATTTGTCTTTGATAAAGTATTCAACCGCTTTTACATCGTGGTTGGTCGTCGCTTCGATATCTTTAATGGCTTGCGCATCCGCTTCATTAAAGTCATCAACGATGCTGTTTAAAAAGGCATTGGTATCGGCATCAAACGCTGCCAACTCACCAATCGCGCTATTATCCGCCAATGACTGTAACCAGCGAATCTCGACGGTAACGCGGGCTTTAATCAGACCAAATTCAGATAAATAAGGACGCAAGCTGTCGGCTTTAGAAGCGTAGCGACCATCGATTGGGGAGAGTGCGGTAAGTGGAGTCATAGTGATGCCTCGATAGTTATAAAAATGAAAGGATTAAAAGTAAGCAAACAAACAAAGGTTAAAAGTTATTTGAAATTAAAACCCACAAGGCGCATCAATAGTAGCAATCACGCCGCCACCAAGACAAACCTCATCGATATAAAATACTGCTGATTGACCAGGAGTAACGGCACGTTGTGGCGCATCAAATACCACACGAACCTCAGAGCCATCATCATTTAGCGCATAAACACGGCAGGCCTGATCGGGCTGGCGATAGCGAGATTTTGCCATGCAGCGTAAGCCTTCCGTGCTAAAAATATCAGCAGGCGGCAATCCATCGACCCAGTCAAGCTTATAAGCTTGTAGCTCATTACTCATTAGCATCGGATGCTCATGACCTTGACCGACGATTAAACGGTTTTTGTCCAAATCCTTTGCCAGTACAAACCAAGGTTCTTCTGGACGGTCTTTGACGCCGCCAATACCGATGCCGCCGCGCTGACCTAAAGTATAATACATCAAGCCATCATGCTGACCAATCACATGACCGTCGTCGGTGACGATATCGCCTTTTTGCGCCGGCAAGTACTGTTGTAAAAAGTCTTTAAAACGGCGCTCACCAATAAAGCAAATACCAGTAGAATCTTTCTTTTTAGCTGTCGCCAAGTCATGCTCTTCAGCGATTTGACGCACGACTGATTTTTCAAGCTCACCAACGGGGAATAGCGTCTTAGCGATTTTATCGCCACCAACCGCATGTAAGAAGTAGCTTTGGTCTTTATTATTATCCAGTCCACACAATAGCTGGGCGACGGTTTCGCCGTTGCTATTTTCATAATTCAGGCTGCGGCGCGTATAGTGACCGGTGGCAATATAATCAGCACCGAGGGTCAAAGCATAGTCTAAAAATGCTTTAAACTTGATTTCTTTATTGCATAAAATATCTGGATTTGGCGTGCGTCCGGCTTTGTACTCTGCTAAGAAATGCTCAAACACGCGATCCCAATATTCCATGGCAAAGTTGGCGGTATGCAGCTTGATACCGATTTTGTCACACACCGCTTGCGCGTCTGCTAGGTCGTCCATCGCCGTACAGTATTCGGTGCCGTCATCTTCTTCCCAGTTCTTCATGAACAGACCTTCCACTTTAAAGCCTGCTTGCTGGAGTAAAACAGCCGATACGGAGGAGTCGACGCCGCCTGACATGCCAACGATGACGTGCTTGCTGCTAGGATTGTCGATATCGGCAAGCGTCAAAGGACGATGGACGCTAAAAGAGTCTGAAACGGGTAGGCTTGCGGTGTTTGGCGTGGCTGACATAGAATTGCTCAACAATTTATACGTTATCCAAAGTGTGACATGACGCTATTCATCAATAAAACGACTAAGAGTGATAGACTTAGTCAGCTGATAAGGTCATCTCGTTTTTTGGACGGGGTATTTTGGTCGGGGTATTGTGATAAAATAAGCGTCATATTATAACAGTTAATTGTAAGCGGTGGCGACCTATGCGCGCTTACTGTGCGTAAAAGCGCTTTAGAAATTTAGATAGTGGTTCTAAATTATTTCAATCACCCTTCATTCACTTAGTAACTCACTTGGAATAATAATGATAAAAATTGGTCAAGGTATCGATGTCCATGCGTTTCATAATACGGGCGAGCAGCAGCAATATGTGATACTGGCAGGTGTGCCGATAGAGCATACCCATAGTTTGCTTGCGCATTCTGATGGCGATGTGGTGTTGCACGCGCTTGCTGACGCGTTGCTTGGTGCATTGGCGCTTGGTGATATTGGGCAGCATTTTCCAGATACCGATGCGGCGCACGCAGGTTTGGATTCGCGCGTCCTACTCCGTTATGTGTATGGTAAAGTCCAAGCCGCCGGTTATACTTTAGGCAATGCTGATATTACCGTCATGTGCGAGCGTCCAAAATTGGCACCCTATAATCAAGCGATGCGCGAAAATATTGCCAGTGACTTGCAAACTGCGGTGAGTAATGTCAGCATTAAAGCCACAACGACTGAAAAACTGGGCTTTACCGGTCGCCAAGAGGGCATCATGGCCAATGCCGTGGTATTATTGGTGCCGAATATGCCTATGTCTGGCGACAATATGGCGAGCGACAACATGGCTGGCGATAATGTTTCTGATGTTAACGTTTCTGATGCTAATGTGCTTGATGTTTAATCTCTAATAGCAAGTGATTAGATTATAGCAAGTAATGATGGTTGCAATATTACGGCAATCGCCCCATGTAGCAGCTACATGCCAAATTTAGTGTGATATACCTCTTTTTGATAATGGTTTTAATAATTTTTGATTTTAATAAATAGGAGCTTTTATGAGTGAGCAAACCCCAAATACTGCTGCAAACGATGTTGAACAGCTGATTCGTGATCAAATTAAAGACAATAAAGTAATCCTTTATATGAAAGGCACCCCACAGTTTCCACAGTGTGGTTTTTCTGCTAAATCGATTGAGGTTTTGACGCAAATCGGTCGTCCATTCGCCTTTGTTAATATTTTAGAAAATCCAGAAATCCGTGCAACATTGCCAAAGATTGCCAACTGGCCGACGTTCCCACAGTTATGGATCGATGGCGAGTTGATGGGCGGTTCAGACATCATTTTGCAAATGTACCAATCAGGCGAGCTAAAACCTTTGGTTGAAGCCAATAGCCCAGCTGCTTAATGGTTAAGCGTTTTTATTGGGCAGTTGATAAGCCTCAATAATAAATCGTTTAAAAATTTTAGCAAAGTAAATCTGAATAGCCATTCTACTTTATGAAGAAAGGCTATTCGGGTTTTTTATTGTCTATGCAATTTATTGTTTTTATCGCTTTTAGCCCCATATAGTGTCCAAGATAAATATATTTTGCCTAAAAGCGAGAGTTATATGAGTAATCACTTAGCAAACACGGAATTGCCAAACACAGAATTAACGGAGCAGCAGGAGGCGGCTGAACAAGCGGTTATCGAAAAACGCCGCGAGTATCTAAAAAACGAATCAACCCGTTTAATCGATATGGCGGATAATGAGCCAAATTCTGCCCTTAAATGTATCCATCAGCTTAGCGTAGCAGGCGGCGCAACTGAAGCGACTTATATTGCTATTGAGCAGCGTATCGTCGCGGATCAAGATGCAGCCGGTGCTTATCATTTGGCATTATTGGCACAAAACACCCCTGATTTACCCATCGATGCGCGGCAACTTATTGAGATGGTTGTGCTAAAGGGTGATAACGCTCAGCGTTTGGCTTTGCTAAAAAACTTGCCATTGCCGCCGGTTGAGATGATTAAAGAGCAAATCTTGGCGACCAATGACGGCGACGCTATTGGGCAGATGAATGCCTATTTGCAGATTAATCCAGAAGGTTATGGCAGCCACCATATGCTGGCAAGTGGGCAGTCCGATCGCATTGTACCGCTCAGCCCTGGTAAATAAATCCCACCTAGGTTTATCAAGCTTCTATTGATGGGCCTTGATCGTTAATGGCAATAATAGTTAATTTGAATAGTTTTTCGTATAACGTTTTTTCAGCGGCAAAAAATTGTTATAATTACCGGCTATCTAACCTATCTTTAATGGCTCATCTGAGTCGTTATCTCTTTTTAAATTCGACTAACGTTTATTTACCGGCAGCCATGCTATTTAACCATAGCCTCTGGCTCACGGTTGCGTTGAGAGTCAAGTGAGGCATACATGCAATACCCAAAAAATTACGACGTGGTAGTGATCGGTGGCGGTCATGCTGGCACAGAAGCTGCTTTGGCGGCCGCACGTATGGGGGCGCAAACTTTACTTTTAACGCATAATATCGAGACGCTGGGGCAGATGAGCTGTAACCCTGCGATTGGTGGTATCGGTAAATCACATTTGGTGCGTGAGATTGATGCGCTTGGCGGCGCCATGGCATTGGCCACCGACAAATCTGGTATCCAGTTTCGTGTGTTAAATAGCCGTAAAGGTGCAGCAGTTCGTGCCACGCGCGCGCAAGCAGATCGCATTCTTTATAAAGCCGCCATTCGTCATACGTTAGAGAATCAGCCAAATTTGGATATATTCCAACAAGCGGCTGATGATATTCTAGTTGAAAATGGTCGCGCGACGGCTGTTGTGACGGCAACAGGTATTATTTTTAACACCCAAACCGTGGTGCTGACTTCAGGTACTTTTTTAGGCGGTGTCATTCATATTGGTCTTGAGAATTCAAAAGGGGGGCGCGCAGGCGACCAGCCTTCTATCAAGCTTGCTGACCGTTTACGCGAATTGAAATTGCCCGTTGGTCGCCTAAAGACGGGTACGCCAGCGCGTATCGATGCGCGTAGCGTTGACTTTAGTGTCATGACAGTGCAGCCGGGCGATACACCGCTGCCGGTCATGAGTTATATGGGCGATGTGTCCATGCATCCTGAACAGGTCAATTGCTATATCACCCATACCAATGCCCGTACCCATGACATTATCCGTGAAAACCTAGACCGCTCACCGATGTTCTCTGGCAAAATCGAAGGGGTAGGTCCACGTTATTGCCCATCAATTGAAGATAAGATTCACCGCTTTGCCGATAAAGACAGTCATCAAATCTTTATCGAGCCAGAAGGCTTGACCACGCATGAGCTATATCCCAACGGTATCTCAACCAGCTTGCCGTTTGATGTGCAATTAGACTTTATCCATAGTATGAAGGGTCTAGAGAATGCGCATATCACGCGTCCCGGCTATGCGATTGAGTATGATTATTTTGATCCGCAAAACTTGAAGCCAACTTTAGAGACCAAATCGATTGACCGTTTGTACTTTGCTGGTCAAATCAATGGTACGACAGGCTACGAAGAGGCGGGCGTGCAAGGTTTATTAGCCGGTACTAATGCGGCACTGGTCACCTGTGAAAACAGTGAATTTGACGTTTGGACGCCGCGCCGTGATGAAGCATATCTTGGCGTACTGGTCGATGACTTGATTACGCATGGCACCACTGAGCCATATCGTATGTTTACCAGCCGCGCCGAATATCGCTTGCTGTTGCGTGAAGACAATGCCGATCAACGCTTAACCGAAACCGGTCGTAAGCTTGGTTTGGTAGATGACGTGCGCTGGCAAGCCTATCAAGAAAAAATGGAAGCCATTGCCACCGAAACCTCGCGTCTCAAAGACATCTGGGCAACCCCTGCTAATGCTCTAGGTCAGCAAGTCACCGAGCAGACAGGAGAGGTGCTTTCTAAAGAATCGACTGCTTACGATTTATTAAAACGTCCACAAATACATTTTAATGATATCGCGGCTATAACTGGCTCAGAGGTCGATAGCCAAGTCGGTGAGCAGATTGAGATTTCTGTTAAATACGCCGGCTATATTGACCGTCAGCAAGAAGACATCGACCAGATGAAGCGTTTGGAAAATACTGCATTGCCAATGGATTTTGATTATAGTGTGGTGTCAGGGTTATCTAATGAGATTGTACAAAAGCTGGCGCAAATTCGCCCTGCCACGCTTGCCCAAGCGGGACGCATTAGCGGTGTTACGCCTGCTGCTATTCAATTGCTTGCCATGACCGTTAAGAAGCAGAAAAAAGCACAGGCGGCGTTAAACTCATAGTCATTGCTTAGCAAAGTGTTACGATTCAAAGCATGATTATCAAAAAAGCTCGTAACGAGTAATCGTTATGGGCTTTTTTTATGGCGAATAACTTAACAATTTCAGAACAGCTTGATGAGTTAAAGCTTGATACTTTAAAAAAGGAAAGGTTCAAAAGTAGGATAAAAATACCGACAAGGAGGGTCTTTATGCCTTACGATAAATTGTCAGAATTACCAGATGCCGTAAAAGACAACTTGCCTAAGCATGCGCAAGAGATTTTTCGCGCAGCATTTAATAGCGCCAGTAAACAATATGAAGATGAATCACGCTGGTTTGCTACCGCATGGGCCGCTGTCGAAAATACTTATGAGAAAAATGCGAACGGTAAATGGGTAAAAAAAGCAGAGTCTTAATTCAAATCATCAATAACGACGTTAGATACTCTATAATAAAACAGCCTTTTATTATTCAAACTTACTGATTCAAACTCACTGATTTTAACCAACTGCTAGTCATTGTTCTTTATTTTTTTAACAATACAGCTTTGGATACTCTGCTAACCTGAGCTTATTTATGACCGCTGCTATTATTTTTGCCATCACCATTGTACTGCCTAACCTTTTTTTGATGGGGTTGGGTTTTTTTATGCAGCGGCGCGGTGAGGCGAGTCAAGCTTTTATTGATCAGGCTTCCAGCTTTGTCTTTAATTATTGTTTGCCTTGCTTGTTGTTTTTTAGCGTCGTCGATAGTGAGGTCGATTATGCTAAGCAAATGATTTTAATCATGGCTGGTATTTTGGTGACCTTTATCCTATTTATTGGCGCCGAGATTTATGCCAGTTATTTTATCCGTAAGCCTGCCGACCAAGGCGTGTTTGTACAAGGTATCTTTCGCAGTAATATGGCGATTATCGGGCTGGCAACTGTCGCCAATGCTTACGGAGAGCAGGGCTTAAGTATTGGTGCCGTCTATATGGGGGTGGTGACAATATTATTTAATATATTAGCGGTCATTACCCTGAGTCGTGTGTCCAAAAGCGCAGACGATACGTGGGTTAGTCGCAGCATAATGATTATCAAAAAACTGTTTACCAACCCCTTAATCATTGCGTTGGTTGCGGCATTTGCTTATAAAGCGTTACCGCTGCCACCGATTACCGGTGTGATTCATAAGACGGGCGATTTACTGGCGGCGGTGGCATTACCGTTAGCACTGATTTGCGCTGGAGCGAGTATTGATTTAAAGTCGATGTTGCACCCGTCGGGGCTGTCGATGCAGGCCAGTATTGGCCGTATCGTTATTGCGCCTTTTGTGGCCATCGCCGTTGGGTTAAGTTTTGGTTTATCAGGCATGCATATGGGTGTGCTGTTTTTAATGGCGGCGTCACCGACGGCGGCTGCCAGTTATGTGATGGCAAAGGCCATGGGCGGGAATGATATATTGGCCGCCAATATTTTAGCATTTACAACGGTAGTAGGAATGTTTGGTATGGCGATTGGCGCGGCGATACTACGCGTGTTAGGGTGGATATAGCAGGATGGATGTAGCAGGGTGGATATAGCGCCAATCATCGTGTTAAATCGTTGTGTTAAATCATGGATATAAAGTAAATAATAAACTGATAAAAAGGAGCACTCAACGTGCAGTTATTAAATCAAGCGGTCGTGACCGAACATCTTAATATGCAAGCGGCTATTGACGCCATCGAAGCAATGTTACATCAACAAGCAGCGCATCCTGAATGGGTTAAAGCCCCTGAGCGTTTGGTCATTGAGACGTTTAGTGAAGATGATAAACACAGCTCAGGCTCGCATTTATCGATGCCAGCGACGATTTATGATGGGGAAAAAGAATATACCGCCGTGAAATTGGTGACCATTTGCCCTGACAATCCTAACCGCGATATGCCAACCACCACCGCCCTTATTACCGTATCCGATAATGATACGGGCGCCATATTAGCGATTATGGATGGCATTTATATTACCCAAGTGCGTACTGCAGCGTTGTCAGGTATCGCAACCAAATATATGGCAAAGCCTGATTGTCAAAGCGTGGCAGTGGTTGGCTGCGGCGGCATGGCTTATGAGCAATTGCATGCGGTATTGACAGTACGTCCTGAAATTAAAACGGTCTATTTATGGAATAGAAGCAGTGAAGGCGCTGAGCAATTTAAAACGCGTTTTGAGCGTGATTACAGCCAATGGAAGGTTGAACTAAGCATTTGTAAAGATATCAATGACGCTATTTGTGTTGCCGATATTATCAACGTGGCGACACGGGCGACGGAAGGCTTATTTGATAGTAAACATATCAAATCTGAGGTTCATATCAATGCAGTAGGAGCATATCAGCCGTCGATGAAAGAGATAAGCAATGAGGTTATCGCCAACAGTGATATGGTAGTGGTTGATGACTTGGTAGGTAGTCGCCATGAAGCCGGTGATTTAATCCAAGCGCACGATAGCGAGGATTGTACATGGACGTGGAGTGACCTTAGTGGTGATTTGCAAGCGCTCGTCACCAAAGAGATCGCAAAATCAGAGCCGGGCATTACCTTGTTTAAATCAGTCGGCGCGGCAAGCTTTGATGCGGCCGTGGCTTTATATGTGGCAAAACAAGCCAAGCAAAAAGCTTTTGGCGCGGCAGTTGATTGGTAAGAAGACTGATAGCTTATAAGCCTGATAGCGTATAAAGCCAACAACTAAGCTTTGCTATCTTAATCATTACTATCATTAAAAAAGCCCCCTTTTCTACTCTGAAAAGGGGGCTTTTAACATCGAGAATAGTTATTTGATATTGTCTTTACGGCGTTTGCTTGCAAGACGCTGTTTGCGCTTGGGGCTAATATGATAGGTTAAATAGCCGCCAATAACCATCACCGCAATAAATGCCACGATATATAAAAATATTGATGAACCGATAAAAGTAGAGGGTTCCATGACCGTAATCTCATTAGGGCTTATCAATAATTATGCGAGCGGGGCGGTCTATTGTAAAGTAAACAAGTTTAGCTCAGGTGTAAGTTCCAGTGAACGTAAACGCGCTGCTTGGTCGTAAACGTTGGCAGTGACAATCAATTCATCTGGCTGATACTGCGCAAGGAATTTCGCAAGTTTCGGTTTGACCGTTTCTACAGAACCGATAAATGACACGGATAAAGCATTGTCTACCATCATTCTCTCAGCAGGACTCCAGATGCTATCCATATCATAAGTTGGCATTGGCATTTGTCCGCGCTCACCTCGACGTAGACGCACAAAGCTTTGCTGCGCTGAGGTAAAGTGATATTGTGCGGTTTCATCATCATCGGCAAGTAATAAGTTTGCCGCTAGCATCACATAAGGCTTATCCAAATACGCTGATGGTTTGAACTGTTCGCGATAAGCAGTGATGGCTTGACCGAGCATCTGCGGGGCAAAATGTGAGGCAAAGACGTATGGTAGCCCTAAGTGCGCCGCTAAGGTCGCGCCAAAAAGCGATGAACCCAATATCCAAATAGGAATGTTTGATTTCGCCCCTGGGAATGATTGTACAGGGCTGTCATCAGTGCCGTCGCCTAAGAAATACAGCAGTTCTTGTACATCTTGTGGAAAACGATCGGCGTCTTGCATTTGACGACGCAGTGCCTGAAAGGTAGCGCCATCTGTACCCGGTGCGCGCCCTAGACCTAAATCTACGCGGTCACCATATAGCGCCTGTAAAGTACCAAACTGCTCGGCAATGACCAGCGGTGCATGATTGGGCAGCATGACGCCACCTGCACCGATGCGTATGCGCTTGGTTTGACTGCCGATGTGCGATAACAGCACGGAAGTCGCTGCACTAGCGATACCAGGCATGTTGTGATGCTCGGCCATCCAATAACGGTTAAAGCCAGATTTCTCTGCTTGCTGAGCGATGGCAACCGTCTGTGCAATGCCTTCAGCGATGGTTTTTCCTTCAGGAACGGGTGCTAAGTCTAAAAAAGATAATGGAATTGTATTGCTCATGATTCACCTATTGTTATGATGGCGCTTTTCAACGACATTTTTATAGTTGGTTTTTTTAAACATCAGTAATAAAAAGCATTCTGATTATTCAATAGCTCATATGATGGGGCAGTTATAGAGAATATAAAGGTCAACGCCCAAGGTAATAACAAATCGTAATAATTCGAGGCGCGTATAAGAGTGCTGCGCAGATTTCTTACCGAAATGAATGGTCTTATAAAAGAAAAAAGCAAACGGCACTGCTATCATTGACAACGGTGCTGTTTGTATTTGTTAGCAAGACGATTACTAAGCCATGCTGCTTGAAGTCGTTGTTAATTGCTTAAGCGCCGCTGCTTAGAAAGCTACTGATTAAGTTAACAGCTAGTGACTAAATTGCTTTTGGCATAACTCCATAAAGGCGCGTCCGTATTGACGAATCTCTGCATCATCACGTACCGCCATCCAACTGGTAAAACGTCCAAAGTGATCAACAGGAATGGCAGTTAGGTTTTGATAATGACTTGGCTCAAATGCCATTTCGGCAATAATACCAATTCCCAATCCCAATCCCACATAAGTGCTAATCACATCGGCATCAAGCGCTGCGAGTACAATGTCAGGCTCAAGTCCTGCGTCGCTAAAGGTTTTATCAATAGCGCCGCGCCCTGTAAAGCCGCCGTGATAAGTCACAATCGGATAGCTGGCAAGCGTTGGTAAATCAATCGATTCTAAACCCGCCAGCTCATGGTCGCTTGGTACAATGACTCGATGCGTCCAGTCGTAATAGCGGTAGCAACGCAAATAGTTATTGTGCAATAACGATTCAGTGGCAATACCAATATCTGCCTGCCCGCGAATGACCATCTGGGCGATGGTTTCAGGATCTGCCTGCTGCAGGATTAAATTAACTTTGGGGAAGCGCTCTTTAAACTCTTTGACCACTTCTGGCAATACATAACGCGCCTGCGTGTGCGTGGTGGCAATCGTTAGCGTGCCAATATTGGGATTATTAAAATCCAGACTGAGGTTTTCAATGGTACGAATTTCAGCAAAGATAGATTCGATGTGCGGCATGAGTGCTGTGCCCATGGTCGTCAGACCCGTCAGGCGTTTGCCTTGGCGCACGAACACTTCGGTTTTAAGCTGGTTTTCAAGTGCTGCAATATGTTTTGATAGACTCGATTGGCTGGTATGCAGCACAGTTGCTGCTTGACTTAAATTATAGCCATTAATTACCGTATGCCACACTGTTTCCAACTGCTTCAGTTGGATTTGTAGATGCCGCTGATTGACCACTACGTCGATTGCCATCACTTAACCCTATTGTATAAATATACAAACCCTGTCTGTATATAAAAATAAAAACGTACAAATACTCAGTAAGTCACCAGTGTAAATCAAAGCTATTATTCTTGTATATAATAAATAGCTATGAATTTATGTTAATTAGGAATATAGAGTAATTTATTTAACTTAAATGGACAAGTTGATTTGAAAATAAGACACGGTTAGAGAAAGTCATTTTTAATACTTAAGTGAGTTTTTGATACACGACGTTACCATCATGAAATAAACGAGCTGGCCGAATGCTATGGTTATTAAGTTAATGCAAAAACATCTAGTCAAGGTTAGCGTTCTCAAGTACCATAATTCAATTTTGTGCTAATGATAGTTTTGTGCAACGCTGAGCAATTTTTATCGATCCTTTTTATCTATAATCAATAAGAAATGATTGATAAAAATTGTGCGCAGTTGTGTTCTTTTGTCTCAAGTTTTGGTGAGTTATTATGTCTGCTGTCCAACCTGTAACGCCTGATCAACCGATTGCCAAAAAATCATGGGGAGAAGCCGCCAAAGCTTATCTAGACCCACGTGTCATTATCATGCTGTTTTTAGGGTTTTCAGCCGGTATTCCCATTTTGCTTATTTTTTCCAGTCTATCATTATGGCTAAGAGAAGCAGGCATTGACCGTGGTGTTGTCACCATGTTCAGCTGGGCAGCATTGGGATATTCATTTAAGTTTATTTGGGCGCCATTAATCGACGCGCTGCCGGTGCCTTTTTTGACCAAATGGTTGGGTCGCCGCCGTAGTTGGATGGTGGTATCACAGCTGCTTATTGTATTGGCTATCTTTTTGATGGCGACGGTCAATCCTGTTAGCGAAGACGTATTGGTTTATATGGCGGGTGCGGCGGTTTTGCTGGGCTTTTCTTCTGCCACCCAAGATATCGTCATTGATGCTTACCGTATTGAGCTGGCACCGCCATCGATGCAGTCTATTTTGTCCTCTATCTATGTGTCAGGTTATCGCGTTGGTATGATTGTCGCTGGGGCAGGCGCGCTATATTTAGCAGATTATTTTGGCTCGACAGAAAGCTTTTATAGTTATGAAGCGTGGCGCAATACCTATTATATTATGGCTGGGGTCATGACTTTGGGTATATTGACCACCTTTGCCAGTTATGAGCCAACCGCTGAGATTTTGCAAAGTCATAAGCAAAAAAGCAACCTGAAAGTTTTCTTAATTTACTCAGCGTTACTATTAATACCGGCCTTATTGTTCGGCGTTATATACCTTATCAATATCCTTATTAACAAGGTCTTTGATAGTACCATCGCGCTGATACCGTTAATGGCCATGCCAAGTATTAAGTTTTACTTTTTAGCGTTGGTGGTGTGTGCGCCTCTGCTGCTGTTGTACTTTATGATCAATCAACCCAAAATTATCAATAAAGCGCCATTGGTGGCTGAAACCCGCGAAGACTATGTCAGATTGGTTTTATTGTTTGTGTTTGCCGTCGTCGCATTTATTGCGGCCTATGTATTAATAGGGCAGATACTGCCAGAGTTTGAAGGCGTGTTTGTCAGCTTTATTAGTGAGACATTGCATTTACTGATAAGCTTAGCCGCAGCAATGGCAGCAGGTTATGCATTAGTAAAAGTAGGTTTAGTCAAAAAAGAAATTGCGATGGCGACGTGGATTGAGCCTATTTTAGATTTCTTTAGACGCTATGGTAAAAAGGCATTATTGTTATTAGCGCTGATTGGTTTGTACCGCATATCGGATATCGTGGCAGGAGTGATATCAAACGTCTTTTATCAAGATATGGGCTTTAGTAAAACCGATATTGCCAATGCGGTAAAATTGGTTGGCGTGATTATGGCTATTGCTGGTGGTTTCTTAGGTGGTCTATTGGCGCAGCGTTTTCGTATCATGCATGCCATGATGATTGGCGCTATTCTCGCTTGTGCGACCAATTTATTATTTGTGGTGCTGACCTATAATCCGGGCAGTTTGCCGATCATGTATATGGCGGTGATTTTTGATAATTTAGCAGCTGGTCTTGCTAGCGCGGTATTTATTGCTTTCTTATCGGCGTTGACTTCTATACGTTTTACCGCGGTACAGTACGCTATTTTTTCTTCGTTAATGACGCTTATTCCTAAGGTCATGGGTGGTTATTCAGGCTCTATTGTAGATAGTATGGGCTATCCGTTCTTCTTCATTTTTACCTTTGCAATTGGTATTCCGATTTTAGCGCTGATTTACTTTGTCGATAAACATATCGTCATTGGTGATAACGACGATATTTATGGTGACAATGACAATAATGGCGATGGTGAAGGCGGCAAAGGCATTAGTGATAAGCTAACCAAAGCCAATCCAAATCTAACGGATACCAAAGAGCCACCACGGGCATCAGAGTAGCTAAGACAATAAAATATAACCAGTTCGACAGGCTTATTCAGTAAACAGTAATTTTACGAGTTATTTATGACAGCACCTACCATTGGTCAAATAAAACAGCAGATTCAACAATTGGCAAATGCAGCTGCAAGCAGTTATTTGCCCTCGTTCTGGCTCACTGATTGGTTGTTATTTGTCATTGAGCAGCCAAGCTCGTTTTTAATCACTGATGAAAACTATCAACTGACCGATAGCGAGCTTGCGCAATTTCATGCGGGTGTGACTAGGATGCAGCAGGGTACACCCTTGGCATATTTAACGGGACAGCAAGAGTTTTGGTCGCTGAACTTTAAAGTGAATGAGCATACGTTAATACCGAGACCCGATACTGAGATATTGATTGAACAAGTATTAACGTGGATAAACTCTCAACTGAAAAGTGTCGATAATAATAAAAAACCAAAGCGCCTATTAGATTTAGGCACTGGCTCAGGTTGTATTGCGATCAGCTTAGCACATGAGTTAAATAAGAGTAATCCAAACAGTAAGGCCGAAAACTGGCAAGTGGTTGCCGTTGATTTATCATCCGAGGCGTTAAAAGCTGCTAAGCACAATGCAATGGTAAATGAGGTTGCTGATATCGAGTTTATTCAAAGTAGTTGGTATGATGCGCTGTCTACTCAGGATGAGCCATTATTTGATGTGATTGTCTCTAACCCGCCTTATATTGATGAAGAAGATGAGCATTTAGCAAGACTAGTCGCTGAGCCGATTAGCGCCTTAAGTGCCCCCAATCATGGACTTGCCGATATCGAGCATATTGTCCAGCAGGCGCCGCAACATTTGAATAGAGGTGGGCTTTTAGCAATTGAGCATGGCTTTGATCAAGGTTTAGCGGTTCGTCAGCTGTTTTTAGACAATAGCTTTGATTCTGTCCATACGGTTCAGGACTTTGGTGGTAATGATAGGGTGACTTTAGGTCAGCTGTCATAATTGGTTATTGTAGTGAATGGGTTTTAGACCCCCATTATTTTAATAATAGTTTAATAGCAGGTATTTTTAGTAATACGTTTTTTGATTATAAATCGTGGTGAAAAATTGTGGTGGAAAGTATGACGCAGTCAAAAGAAACAGGGCAGCTAGTGGATGCAGAGCTGCTGCGTTATGCACGGCAGATATTGCTTGATGGCTGGGATATCGATGCTCAATTACGCTTAAAAGCATCGCGCGCCGTTATGATTGGCGCAGGCGGTCTTGGTTGCCCAGCTTCTGAGACGCTCGTGCGAGCGGGATTGGGGCAAGTGCATCTAATAGATGATGATGTGATTGAAGCCAGCAATCTGCAACGGCAAACGTTATTTTTACCTGAAGATATCGGCAAACCTAAAGCGCTTACAGCGGCGCAAATGCTCAGCAAAATTAATCCTCTGATTAGTGCCCGCGGTACAGTGGCAAGATTGAGTGAAGACAATGCTTATGAGCTGCTTGATATGGCATCTGGCACGCCTGACCTGCTTTTAGACTGTACTGATAATTTTGCCACCCGAGATATCATCAATCGTATTAGTGTTCGCTATCAGGTTCCGTTGTTATCTGCTTCAGCGATAGCGATGCAAGGGCAGTTGGCATTATATGAGCCGCACTTGGATACAGGCTGCTATCATTGCGTCTTTGGTTCAGTAGCAGTCGATGCAGAGGCGGATGAACGTACCTGTGCCAATTCAGGGGTGCTTGCCAGCACGACAGCTATCATGGGTAACTTACAAGCCAATGCTGCGCTGCAATATCTAGGATTAACCAAAAATCCACTGACAAATAAGCTGTTAATATGGGATGGTAGCCAGATGCAGCAACGGCTAATGGGCTATCGCAAAGATGCGCATTGTCCGATTTGTACTAAAGATTAGCAAATACTTAACCATTTTCAGTCTCTGTATCCTCATAAACTCCTTTTTATTACCATAGTTGTTTTTTATGAAAATTCATCGCCCGCATTTATTAAAGCATACCTTTAATGTCGTTAATCGTGTTCGCCAAACCGCAAGCGTTGCTGGTTTGTCAGCGCTTAGAGTCGCAAAGGGTGAAAAACCTGATGCCATGCTGCTAAAGGAAACCTTTGAACAATTAGGTACGACTTACATCAAAATTGGACAGTTTATCGCCAGTACGCCGTCATTGTTCCCGCGTGAATATGTTCAAGCATTCCAAAGCTGTTTGGATCAAACGACGCCATTATCCTACGCTTATATTGAACAGGTATTAAAAGAAGAGCTGGCCGTTGATGGTCTGACGCTTGAGGAGATGTTTGCTCATATCGACACAAAACCGTTAGCATCAGCTTCTATTGCCCAAGTTCATGCGGCGCGTTTGCATAACGGCGATGAGGTGGTGCTAAAGGTACAGAAACCGGGCGTCGAAACCATTATGCAAACGGACTTGGGCGTATTACATGGCGTGACCAAATTGGTTGAGCTACTAATGCCTTCGATGCGCTTTGCCAGTATTGCGCCTATTATCGATGAAATTCGTTTGCGTATGCTTGCCGAAACAGATTTTATCGCTGAAGCGCAAAATATCCGCGATTTCCAGCAGTTTTTAGCGATATCAGGAAATACACGCGTCGTCGCGCCGACCGTCTATGAAGAGCTGACTACCAAGCGTGTGCTGACCATGAGCCGCTTATACGGCGTTTCTATGGTAGATGAATCCGTCATGCGTCAGTATTGTACTGACCCTGCGCAAGTGATGGCAGATACTTTGAATACCTGGTTTGCCAGTCTCATGCTCTGTAATAGCTTCCATGCGGATTTGCACGCGGGTAATTTGATGCTATTAACCGATGGGCGTATTGGTTTCTTGGACTTCGGTATCGTTGGTAAATTAAAAGCTGAGAGCTGGCGCGCTTGTATGGGTATGATGCAAGCGATGCAAGACAGCGATTATCAAGCAATGGCACGCCATATGATTGATATGGAGATGACCCATGGCGGCAACCAAGTTGACGTCGCGGCATTGGGCAATGATTTGCAGCGTATGATGAAAACCATTATGGCAGAAGACAAAGCCTTTACCAGCGGCGTGCCTTTCAATAGCAAAGAGCAAGCCGATGAACTCAATAAGATGATGCTTGAGATTGTTGAGGTCGGTAAGCGTCATGGTATTCATTTCCCACGTGACTTTGCTTTATTGACCAAGCAAATGCTCTATTTTGATCGTTTTATGCGCACGCTTGCCCCTGATATGGATATGTTTAGCGATCAGCGCGTGCAAATGTTAGGTCAAGCAGAAACAGCCGAGTAGGCGAGTCCTCCAAGCCGAAATATCTCTTAGTAGTAAGCGTTATATTTAGAACTCTTTTATTCTATGTTTAACATTTTAGCGCAGAAGTCTCCCACCTCTTAGGTGGTGAGATGAATACGTATTTCATTGACTTTGATATTTTACTGGCTTACGATCAGTGTAAATCAATTAAGTTTATGTATAGCAATGATATTAGATACTAATACTCATTCAGTCTTTTTGCTAAACTACCATCTTATCATGGTAACTAAGTATCGCCGTGAGGTTTTTGATAATGAAATATCTAATGCCGCTAAAGCAATATTTGAACGAATCGGTACGAGCTATAAAATCGAGCTACTAGAATGGAATCATGACAAAGACCATGTTCATGTTTTATTCAAAGCCCATCCTAAAACCGAAATCAGTAAATTCATTAATGCGTATAAGTCAGCTAGCTCTCGCTTACTAAAAAAAGGTTACCCTAGCATTAAAGATAAGCTTTGGGAATCTAAGTTTTGGTCGCAATCGTTTTGCTTAATCACTACAGGCGGAGCGCCACTAGAAGTTATTAAGCAATATATTATCAATCAAGGGGAGTCATGACTAAGCAAATCCATAAAGCCTACAGGGTAAGATTATACCCAAATGACGAGCAGCAGATATTCCTTGCTAAGTCGTTTGGTTGTACGCGCTTTATCTGGAATAAGATGCTTGCTGATAAGATAAGTCATTATCAAGAAACCAATACTGAGCTTAAAAATACACCTGCCCAATATAAAAAAGAGTTTGAGTGGCTAAAGGAAGTAGACAGCTTGGCACTAGCCAATGTCCAGCAAAACCTAAGAGCTGCTTATAGTAAGTTCTTTAAAGGCGCGGGCTTTCCTAAATTTAAGAAAAAAGGTCAGCGTGATAGCTATATCACTAACAATCAAAAAGGCACAGTGGCGATCACAGATAGCACTGTTAAACTGCCTAAGATTGGTCATATCAGCGCTAAATTCCCTGACAAAATAAACGGCTTAATCAAGAGCGCTACGGTTAGTAAAAGCCCATCGGGTAAATACTATGTGAGCCTCTTAGTCGAAACTATTGTCAGCGAGTTACCAAAAACAGGCTTAAGAATAGGTATTGATTTAGGATTGACAGACTTTATCGTCTTATCGGACGGGTGTAGGGTTGCTAATCCTAAGTTTTTATCAAGGCTGCAAGGTAAACTTACGCGAGAACAAAAGATTTTAGCCAGACGTAGAGAAGTTGCTCAAGCTCAGCAACGTAAGTTGTCAGACAGTCGCAACTATCAAAAACAAAAGGTTAAAGTTGCTAAAGTGTACGAGAAGATAACCAATAGCCGCAAAGATTTCCTACATAAGCTCTCATACAAAATCATCAAAAACCACGATGTTATTGCTATAGAGGATTTAAACGTCAAAGGTATGGTTAAGAATAAAAAGCTGTCTAAGGCCATCTCAGACAGCTCATGGTCAACCTTCACTACCATGCTTGCATACAAGGCAGAATGGTACGGTAAAACGCTTGTCAAGATAGACCGATGGTATCCATCCTCTAAAACTTGCTCAGGCTGTGGTCACTTACTGACTAAAGCTGAATTACCGTTGTCAGTGCGATCATGGGATTGCCCTAGTTGTTTGCAAAAAAATAATAGGGACATCAACGCCAGTATCAATATCTTAAATCAAGGATTGATGCTGGCTGAACAATCAAAAACCGTCGGTGCGGCGGGGTTAGCTTAGCCAATTTACCTAACCGCTGATACAAAATATCGTATCAAGTATGGGTATTATCTAAGAAACCCCTATCTCTTTAGGTAGTGGGTAGTTCATTTGGTTATGTATCAGTACTTTTGACTACTTATAACACAAAGGATTGTGTGCTTCTTGCCACAAAATGGCTCTGTCATGATGACTGCTTTTAAAAGCCGTGCTGCTAATATTATTACCAATCAAACGGCGATTGCTTGCATAGGGTTGTATTGTCTGGCGGTGGTTATGGGGTTTGGGCGGTTTTTATTTACCGCAACCTTACCTGATATTATGACACAATTATCGTTATCGACGGTCATTGCAGGTTGGCTGGCTTCGGTCAATTATAGTGGTTATTTTATTGGAGCGCTGATTGCGATGTTTGTGCCCCAACGTTTGACATGGCAAATGCTCATAGCATGGACAGCAGTCAGTATCGTTACTACCATGCTATTGGTGGTGCCAAATCTGTCATTGAATCTCTGGTATGTCATTCGGCTACTATCGGGTATCGCCAGTGGGGTGGCGATGATTTTAAGCTCATCGCTAGTGATTCAAAGCTTTAGTCATGAGCGGCGCTCGGTACTTTCAGCCTTACATTATGCGGGCATTGGGGTCGGTATCAGCGCCTCTGCCGTCTTGACATGGTGGTTATTAACACTCGGCTATCATTTCGATATCATTTGGCTAGTAGCAGGGATTATCAGTCTACCGTTATTATGGCTGCTTTATGCTATTAGACCGCAAAACCTGATTTCAGCTGATTTATCATCATCTAAATTATCGTCCTCTAACTTGCAGCTCCCTAAGCGACAATCCTCTAAGCTATCATCCCTTAAATCACAGCCTGTTAAATTAAACCGCAGCAATCAGCGCCTATCTATACAGCAAACTTATCTTAATTTTAAACGTTCTTTATATGAAGCGGTGGCAGGTTATACCAAGGCGATTGTATTACTGTCGGCAAGTTATGTGTTGGCGGGGTTTGGTTATATTACTTCAGCGACTTTTTTGCCGGTGATGGCAACGCAGCGGCTTACGACACAAAGCTATGCAGGATTACTGATTTGGCTCGTGGTTGGTATCTTTGCCATGCTATCGAACCCTATTTGGGGCGCGCTTGCTAAGCGCATTGGCGAGACCAAAACCTTGATGGGTTTAACGTTATTGCAAGCGTTTGGTATGTGTTTGCCCATATGGTCTGATGGTGCTATTGGCTTATATGGTAATGCAGTGATTTTGGGCTTAACCTTTGTCGGTATGGTGTCAATGACACTTAATTTGATTAAAAATATCAATCCCGCTTACTCAAATTTATTAATTGGGCTGGCAACTTTGGCGTATGCAATAGGGCAGTTCATAGGACCGTTGGTCACGGTGGCGCTGGCAGGGAAACAGGACAATTTTAACGCCGGTTTATTGGTCGCGGCTAGCGGTTTATTAATAGGATTGGTTTTAGTTTTCTTTTTTCAGCGGCAAACTCAGCGCCAGCGGCAGTCCTCGTTTAATTGATAACTAGAATTAAAAGAAAGGTAAAAGCCACAGCCACATTAACCGTCAAACTAAACCAGGCTACGGCTAAATACTTCTCGTAGCTCAAAGCTGGTATGCACTTGGGCGACGCCTTCGATGCGATTGAGCCTATGCAATAAAAACTCCTCATAATGCGCCATATCGCGTACGCGCACTTTAATTAAGTAATCTTCGGTGCGACCGGTGACGATACTACAGCTAACCACCTCATCGAAACTTTGAATTTTTTCCTCAAAAAGCTCAAAGCGATCTGCAGTATGGCGATCCATACTAATCGCGATAAATACCGCCAGAGGATAGCCAAGTTTTTGCGCATCGGTTTGGGTATGGTAGCCGGTGATGATGCCTGAATCTTCTAAGCGTTTGATACGGCGCGCGCAAGGGGTCGCCGATAAGTTAACCCGTTCGGCAAGCTCGGTAATACTCATACGTGCTTGGGTTTGTAATAAGCGTAATATCTGTTTGTCAGTATCGTCAATATCTATGGCTAAAGAGTTTTCCGTATGGTTATTTAACATCGAATATCGCCTTATTGGTGAATTACAGCAATTATAATCATAATTGTGAATTTTTTCACTAAACTACTATAAATTTTGGTGAAATAAAGCTGATTTCTAACACAGAAACTTTGTTATTATAATGGCATAAACTTTTATTATCTCGTATGATAAAGAATGATTTGGTCATTAGTTGCCCCGCTAAAATCTACACTTCAACTCAGCTCTTTATGTTATCTAAGGATTGATTATGCCTAATCAAGCAACACGCCATGCAGACAACACCTCTGCAAAAGTTACCCCAAAAAATGCCGCTTTCGATTTCCGTAAATATCGTCCATTTGCGTTTGCACCTGTGCTGACAGATCGCACTTGGCCGAGCAAAACGATTGAGAAATCACCAATTTGGGCAAGCGTGGACCTGCGTGATGGTAATCAGGCGCTAATTGATCCAATGACGATTGAACAAAAAATGCGCTTTTTTAAAACATTGGTCGATGTGGGTTTTAAAGAAATTGAAATTGGTTTCCCGTCAGCGGCGCAAGTTGAGTTTGATTTTGCACGTAAACTCATTGAAGAAAACCATGTGCCTGCTGATGTCACCTTGCAAGTATTGGTGCAGGCGCGTGAGCATTTGATTGCCCGTACTTTTGAATCATTAAAAGGGGCGAAGCGTGCTATCGTCCATGTTTATAACTCAACGTGCCGTATCCAACGCGAAAAAGTTTACGGTAAAAATAAAGCTGAAATTAAAGAGATTGCCATTACCGGTGCTAATTTATTGGTCGAATACGCGGCCAAATATCCGGAAACAGAATGGGTATTCCAGTATTCACCTGAAAGCTTTAGCCAAACTGAAACGGAATATGCAGTCGAAGTCTGTGACGCGGTTTGTGATGTCTGGAAGCCTGAAAATGGTCAAGAAGTGATTTTAAACTTGCCTGCGACGGTTGAAGCATCAACGCCAAACGTCTTTGCTGACCAAGTTGAATATTTCTGTCGTCATCTTGCCAAACGTGAGCATGTCACCATCAGTTTGCATACCCATAATGACCGTGGCTGTGCCGTAGCTGCTGCTGAGCTTGGCGTGCTTGCTGGTGCCGATCGTATTGAAGGCACCTTGCTTGGTAATGGTGAGCGTACCGGTAATATGGATATCATGGTCATGGCAATGAACTTGTTCAGCCAAGGCGTTGATCCAGAGCTTGATTTTAGTAATATGAGTGAGATTGTACAGGTGGTGAGCGAGTGCAATAATTTGCCACTTCATCCTCGTCATCCGTACGTTGGCGAGTTGGTCTTTACCGCCTTTAGTGGCTCGCATCAAGATGCCATCAAAAAATGCCTCGATTATAATGAAAAGCATGCCGAGCAGACCGAAAATGTGTGGGACGTGGCGTACTTGCCAATTGATCCGGCGCATATCGGTCGCAGCTATCAAGACGTGGTTCGTATCAATAGCCAGTCTGGTAAAGGCGGCGTTGCTTATATCTTGCAGCGTAACTATGGCTTTAACTTGCCACGCTGGATGCAGATTGACTTTAGCGGTGTGGTACAAAAGCAAGCGGAAAGCGCTGCCCGTGAATTACAGAATGATGAGATCTTACAAACCTTTGAAGACACTTATTTGCAGCAAGGCAGCTTTGAGCTTCTAGATTATAGTGTCAATAACAAAGGCGGTGAGGTGTACTTTAACGGTCAAGTACAGATGAATGGCGACGCTATTACTATTGATGGTACGGGTAACGGTCCCTTGTCATCGTTTATTGACGGACTTGCCCAGCATACGGGTAAATCTATCCATGTCATCAACTACGCTGAGCACGCGATTAATCCGCAGCACAATAGCGGTAATGGCATCGATGATGATACCAATAATGATAACAAAACCAACGCCAACGCTGCCGCTTACATTCAGCTAAATGTCGACGGTGAGGTTTATTCAGGTATTGGTACTTGTAGTAGTACCGTATCGGCGATGCTTAAAGGCGCGTTATCCGCCTTTGCTCAAGCAGTAAATACCGCCGCTGCTTAATTTCATAATATTAAAATAGTATTAGTATTAAGACAGTTTATTTAAGACAGTAATCTATAACGTCATGGCTCTTGCAACCAGCAAGTTAGCCATGGCGTTATTTTTTATGTAAGAATTTAACTTAGCAGAACGCTATTTTAAAAGTACCTTTTTTATATTGAAATCATGATAACTGAGTACGTGCTTAGCGACGTCTTTACGAGTGATAGCATAATGTTACTTGTGTTTTTGGTGTCTAAGACTTACGCTAATGTATATATCATTCATTATTATAATAGTAGAAAAACAAGGTTAATTATGGAACCTATATCATTTGCTTCATTTACATTGGCATCTATTTTAGCTTCACTGCCAGCGAATGGTGAAGTCGTCAGTAAGCCCACGATTACCACGCATATCAGTCCCGCCATTGCCGGACAGTGGGAAATAGATTTAGACAGTAGTATCACAATGACTAAAGAAGCGGAGGCCAGACAAGCAGCATCCAAGCAGCAAAAAGAAAAAAGTGCTGAGCCAAAAGTAAACGCTGATACAAAAGATGGACTACTGAGCCAAAATGAAAAACGTATCGTTAATATAAAGCCGAGTACCGGTCAAAAACTGATGGCTTCAGCAGCGAAATCCAATCAATGCCGTGAGTTATATAACTTTGCTGCGGATAATGAGATGTGGGCGGTCAGCGGTAAAGAATGGACCTATGGTCGCTACCTAGTCACTCACCGCGAAGAGGGTTTGCCGATTATTGCTCTCAAAACGGTCTATGACAACAATGAGGTAGATTGCTCAGGCAATCAGATAGATCAGACTGATGAGGCGCTGATTGCGTTTTTAAACCATGACGGTAATCAAATGCAGTGGTGTGCCGACCCTGATGGTACCGAATGCTTTATGAATTTCACTAGAGTATTACCATAATATTTTATTATCATTTATAAACTGTCGTCTATAAACTGTTATCTATAAAATTTAAAAATGTGGTGTAATGGACAAAATTCATGCTGGCGTAGGGTCTAACGCTATATACTATCTATATTTGCAAGGAATCAACGCGATGAATCAAAAAACTGCCCTTTTTGTCGTGATAAACACATCAAAAAGAATGGACTCAAGCTAGGCAAACAACAGTATCAATGTCTAGTTTGCAGACGGCAGTTTTTAGGTGGCAAAAGACTCAATAACCAGACCCTTTGGACCGAATACACCCAAGGGAAACAGACCTACAAACAACTGGCTGACAAGTATAGCTGTAGTCTTAAAACCATTCAAAGACGCTTAGACAAAGTCAGTACCCAGTATCAAGTTAAGCGACCAAATACCGCTAACATCATCATGGATACCACTTACTTCGGTCGTAAGTTCGGTTTAATGGTTTTTATGGACAATACCACTAAAGCCGTTCTTTACTACGCGATAGTCAGTCATGAAACCAACAGTGCCTACAAACAAGGAATTGATCATCTAGCATCGTTAGGCGTTGATATACAAAGCATTACCTGTGATGGTAGACGAGGACTGCGTACGTTATTTACCCACACCCCTTGCCAGATGTGCCAGTTTCATCAGGTACAAATAGTGACTCGTTACCTCACTCGTCGCCCTAAAAATATTGCTAGTATCGAGCTTAGAGGGCTTACTTTAGACTTAACACAGCTTGATAAAGCCCCGTTCACAAAATGCTTAGATTATTGGTTGTTAACTCATGAAGACTATCTTAGTGAGCGTAGTACCAATGAAGATACTGGTAGAAGTTGGTACACTCACAAACGTCTTAGAAGTGCTTATCGCAGCCTCAGAACCAATAGCGATTGGCTATTCACTTATCAAGAATATGAGCACTTAGACATACCAAATACCACCAATTCTCTTGAAGGATTATTCAGTGAGTTAAAGCGACAATTACACAGTCATCACGGTCTAAATGAGCAGCGTAAGTTACGGTTTATTAAAGACTTTCTAGGGTCAAAGTCACTCAAATAGCATGAATTATGTCCATTAGCGACTACCTTCTACTTTTTAGCATGAATTTTGTCCATTACACCAAAAATGTCATTTATAAAATCCAGACACATTAAAAAACCGCTATCTATTTGAATAGCGGTTTTTTTATTAATTTTCTTGTAAAACAATAGCATTTAGACAGACTATGAATCAGCCTTGTCTTTATTGGCCGTTAATAACTCTCTTTCAAGATAATGAATATTTTGTGCTTCATGGACAAATTTATCATCAGCCAAAATTACATCACGATGCATCGGTATATTAGTCTTAATACCTTCAATAACCAATTCATCAAGTGCGTGCAAGGTTTTAGAGATTGCTTGCTGCCGCGTTTGACCATGGCAGATAAGCTTGCCAATGAGTGAGTCGTAGTAGCTTGGAATCTCATAGCCGGGATAGAGATGTGAATCAAAGCGAACGCCAGCGCCACTAGGTGAGTACAGCTGAGTGACAGTACCGGGTGATGGCATAAAGGTCACTGGATCTTCAGCATTGATACGACATTCAATCGCATGCCCTTGAACTTCAATTTCGCTTTGACGATAAGATAAACCGTAGCCCGCTGCGATTTTAAGCTGCTCAACGACCACATCGATACCTGTAATCATCTCGGTGATGGTATGCTCAACCTGTACACGGGTATTCATCTCGATAAAAAAGAATTCATTGTTTTCAAATAAAAACTCAAATGTCCCAGCACCGCGATACTTGACCAGCTTACAGGCTTTGACACAGGCATCGAGGATAGGCTGACGTACATCATCAGGGATATCAGGGGCAGGGGCCTCTTCTAATACTTTTTGATGGCGGCGCTGTAAAGAGCAATCACGGTCATAAAGATGAATCGCATTACCATTGCCGTCGCCAAGTACCTGTACTTCTACGTGGCGCGGATTTTGTAGATAACGCTCCATATAGACCGTATCGTCGCCAAACCACAATTCAGCTTCTTGCTTTGCCGCTTGCACTTGACCAATAATTTCCTCAAAGCGCTCAACGACGCGCATACCACGACCACCACCGCCTGCAGCTGCTTTAATAATAAGAGGAAAGCCAATGTTGCGTGCTTGCTCTTCCGCATTGTGCATGGTCACCGCACCCACTGAACCGGGTACCGTTGGCACACCTGCTTTTTTCATAGCATTGATGGCAGAAACTTTATTACCCATTAAGCGGATATGATCGGCGTTAGGGCCAACGAAGGTCAATCCGGCTTCTTCGATACGCTCAGCAAACTCGGCATTTTCAGCTAAAAAGCCGTAACCAGGGTGAATAGCATCAGCACCAGTAATTTCAGCGGCGGTCAAAATCGTATTGATATCAAGATAGCTTTGGTTGGCATTGGGTTTGCCAATACAGATTGCTTCATCAACAAAGCGTAAGTGCATCAAATTTGCATCAGCGGTAGAATAGACGCCGACAGTCTCTATGCCAAGCGCCTTACAAGCTCGAACGATACGTAGGGCAATCTCACCTCTATTGGCGATGAGCAGTTTTTTTATCATGGGGTCATCCTTGTTGAAGCGGCAGTCATTGATAAAGTCGCTATTTTAGACATCATAAAAATAAATGACGATACAACTCATTTAGGTAAATTGAGCGCTGATGCCGTATCAATAATAACGAGGTCTCAATCATTACAAAATAAAGGTTGGAAACAGCGTTACGCTTTGTAGCGTATGACCGGCTGACCAAACTGCACAACTTCAGAGTTATTTACTAAGATTTCATCCACAATACCGCTTTGAGTCGCTTCAAGAGGATTCATGATTTTCATGGCTTCAATAATACCAAGCGTGTCACCCGCTTGTACTTTTTGTCCAACCTTTACAAACGGTGGATCGTTAGGGCTTGGGGCTGAATAGAAAACACCAACCATCGGCGATGTCTCAACGCTACCAGCTTTGATAGCAGCTGTGGCTTCAGCAGCGATTGGCGCAGCGCCAACACTAGGAGCGGCCATCATCGTTGGTGCAGGCGCATCATAGTGACGAGTTAAGCTAATATGTTCGTCGTCTGAGCTGATTTCTAAATTAACCAGTTCACTTTCTTCCATGAGTGCGATCAGGGTGCGTATTTTTTCAATATCCATAATTTTAATTTTGCCTTGTACTAAATTCGAGAAAATAGTGTAACTAAATATTGTGTTGGTAATTGCTAATGATACCTATATTCACGCCAATGAGCAATCGATGTACAGTTGTTAACTGAGTTTTTTTACATATTATGACGTAAGCTATCTTATAGAGTAAGAAATACTTAATGATTTATCATAGTCTATGTGACAAGGTAGCGCTAGTAATGGTTACTAGACGCTACGATTGGATAAAGGTAATGACAGCATTAAGCCCACATCATCGTCAAGCGTTTTTGCTGATAGCGCAAACGTACGGTAAGCAAGATGGAAGATAGGAATAAGCCGGTGATAAGTGCCATCCAGAAACCTTGCGCGCCAACGTCGGTAAAGCGCACGAGATAAATACCAAGTGGTAGGGCCACGAGCCAATAACAAAATAGCGTGACCCACATCGGTATGGTGGTGTCTTGCATACCGCGTAATATACCGGCGACATTGACCTGCCAACCATCAAATAACTGATAGGCTAAGGCAAAGATAAGTAGGTGCATGGCTTGGGCTGTGACGTCGGGATTGTCGGTAAAGGCCGCGGCCAATTGCGGTCTAAATAACCAAATGCCAAGCATACAAGTAAGGGCAATGATTACCGTCCATATCAAACCTGTGGCTTGTACCTGACGTAATGCCATCAGGTTTTTTTCACCAAAGCGGTTGGACACCATAATCGTCAGCGCCATCGCGACTGATATAGGAATCATAAACAGCTGCGAGGTCACCGATAGTGCCACCTGATGCGAGGCGGTTGCAAGCTCGCCTAAGGGACTGATTACCAAGGCTCCCAAGCTAAATAAACTGGCTTCAAAAAAGATAGAAATGCCAATCGGGATACCAAGCTTTAATAGTTTTTTGATTTGCGTGCGATTGGGACGGGCAAAAGCATAAAAGAAGCGCGTACTGGCAAACTGTTGACGTTTCGTAAAACTGGTATAAGTCGCTAATAGTATGACATTAATCCAAAGGACGATTGCGGTTGCAACCCCGCAACCTGCGCCGCCCATCTCAGGCATACCAAATAAACCATGGATAAAAATGTAGTTAAGCGGAATATCGGCAAGCAGCCCGATGATACTGATAACAGTGACAGGCTCTGGTCGACCAAGCGCCTCGCAATAGCTGCGCAGTACCGCATAAATAGCAATCGCAGGGAAGCCGAATGAGACACCTCGTAGATATTGAGAAGCGATAGGTTGGATGTTTTCAGGTACACCCATCACCCCAAGTATATTAGGTGCCAGATTGACAATAACAAAACCGAGAATACCAATGACACCTGCCGTCCATAAAGACTGTTGGGTGATGTGTGGTACTTGGCTGTGTTTGTTTTGACCGATTGCTTCGCCAATGAGCGGCGTCGTGGCAATCAAAATACCGGTCGCCAATAAGAATAATGGCAGCCAAATACCGGAACCAACAGCGACGGCGGCTAGGTCAAGGGCAGAGACTTGACCGGCCATAATGGCATCGACAACACCCAGCGCGGCTTGGCAAAACTGGGTAATCAAAATAGGCAGTGCAAGTACGCCTAAGCGTAAGCTGTAACTTTTAAAATCTCTGAAAGATAATGGGAAAACCATAATAAGCAACTTTTTATTCTTTGCGGTAATGATTGTAGATGAGCAAATGCTGCCATCAACAAGTTAATAGCAAGACAGTAAAATAGGATTGGTGCGACGATAATACTCCGATAAATAATATGAGCAAGTGCAATCTGAGTAACAATAGGCCGGCTAGGTATAAAAGTAAAAATGGATGCCCTAAAATAAAAATAACCCGTCAATTCGCAAGCAGAATTGACAGGTTATTTTTAGAAATAATGGTAAACAAGCTTAAGTCTGATGTCAACGTTTTAGAAGTGTTTGTTAATACTAAAGCATCACTTTTTCTTGAATTTTAAGGCGTTGTAAGCCATACAGTAAGCGTCAAAGACTAGCATTCTCTGGCAACAGATTAAGCTCTTCTGCCATATCCATAATCGTGTTCCAATGCTTGGGTTCAAGCGGAAGAATAGTTAGCTGCTCACAACCTTTTCTCAGCAACAAGGAGTCCTCAAGCGCCGGCAAAAACTTAAGTTGTGCTAAGGGCAATATATCCGTAAAAGCTTGCTCAAAAGTCACATCTACCATATACCAGCGCGGCTCATCTTCAGTTGCTTTAGGGTCATAATGGCGGTGTTCAGGATGGAATTGGGTGATGTCAGGGTAGCCGGCCTTGCTAATGGTCACGATGCCAGCGACACCAGAAGGTCGTGCGCTCGAATGGTAGAAAAACGCTTTATCTCCGACTTTCATATCGTCACGCATAAAGTTGCGGGCGCGGTAGTTACGCACGCCATCCCACATCTCCGTGCCCGCACGTTGTAAGTCTTCTATATTAAAACAGCGGGGATTGGATTTGATAAGCCAATATGCCATGGTCTTTATCCTTGTAAAATTATTAGTGTAATAATAACGGTTTAATAGTGATGAGTTTAAATGCTGCTATTTATAGATTCTCATCTTATATGGTCATTGAGCTTTTTTTGTATTCTAGCTATCAGCTTAAACACCATTTTTTGTCACTGCTTTTATGTCTAATTTATGCTGATTAGGCTTTTCTTTAGCTCGCCCAGCCGTTATCCTAGCGCTACTTTCTGCTGATGATAGCAGCTAATCCTTTATAGATAAGTGCGCTTATGTCAAATATCAAATTGTCTCATTTTTCCAACAACCTTGGCGCTGTTGATCGTGATAATTCAAATCATGACAATACAAGTCCTGACAGTATAAGTGCGCTCGATGTCAGAGATATTCCATTGGCGCTTTATATTCATATTCCGTGGTGCGTCAAAAAATGCCCTTATTGTGATTTTAACTCGCATGAGCTGCCGATTGACAGCCAGCTGTCTATGTATGATGAGTATGTTGATGCGCTAATACTTGATGCAGCGTCGCAGCAAGCGTTAACCCAAGGGCGAGAAATCAGCTCAGTATTTATCGGTGGCGGTACTCCCTCGCTGCTGCCCATTGCCCAGTATCAACGCTTATTTAACAGTCTGCGCGAGATTTTTAGGTTTGTCGGTGACATTGAAATAACGATGGAGGCCAATCCAGGCACCCTTGAGCATGCACCATTTGCGGAGTATTTGAAGGTAGGCATCAATCGTTTGTCGATTGGCGTACAAAGCTTTGCTGCTGAGCAGCTCACCACACTGGGGCGCATTCACAATCCAGCCCAAGCGCTCTCTGCCATTAAAGCGGCTCGTAGCGCTGGATTTGAGCGTGTCAATGTGGATTTGATGCATGGGTTACCAAAGCAAACGATGAGTGAAGCATTGAACGATATTCAAATGGCACATGACGCAGGTGCTACGCATATTTCTTGGTATCAGTTGACCATTGAGCCAAATACCGTGTTTTATCGCAGTCAGCCGATTTTACCCGATGAAGATAGCTTGGCGGATATCGAACAAGCGGGTCAGGCATTGCTTGAAAGTTTGGGCTATTACAATTACGAAGTGTCGGCATGGGCAGGTGCGTCCGATAAGCCTTGCCGTCACAACATCAACTATTGGCAGTTTGGCGACTATCTAGCTATTGGTGCTGGTGCTCACGGTAAAGTCACCATTGATGACGCCGCGATTAAAGAGTGGACTGCGGAGAAGGTGTCAAAAGAGGCATTAAAGGAGACAGTAGGCGAGTCACGTATTTATCGCTTTAGCAAATCACGTCTGCCCAAAGACTATATGGGCTACCAAGATGAGGCTAAGCAGAATGAAATAAGCCAAAACAACCAAATGGTAACCATACCAAAGACGCCAATGCCGCCAAAAATGGTCGGCTGGCAGGCAATTGCAAGTGATGAGCTGGTCAGTGAGTTTATGCTCAATGCGTTACGTTTACATGATGGCGTGGCGTGGTCATTGTTTGAGGCTCGTACTGGACTGAGCTATGACAGTATTGCTCTAGAGGTGAATAAGCTCATTAAACAAGGGCTATTGATAGATGATAATGAGCATTTACAGCCGACTGCATTGGGTAAAAGGTATCTGAATCAAATCTTAAGAGAATTTTTGTAAAATCAAAAGATAAAAAAAGAGGCTTACCAAATGATAAGCCTCTTTAAAATAAGTCTAACAATATTCAGACTTAGATTTTGTTTTGTACTTCTTGTGCAGTACCAGTTACGGCGCCACCAGCACTTGAAACGTCTTGACCTAGACCTTTAAAAGTGTTGCAACCAGTTAGTACAAACATAGCAGTTAAAGATGCGATAACCAATTTTTTCATAATTTTTTCCTCAAAAAAGACAGGGTTTTATAAGTAATAACAGTAAAACTTAGTGTTTTGCTTAAGTTTTACTGAGGGGTTGCAGGATACGATAACATTGCATGATAGGATAACAATGTTTTTAAGCCATCTCGTTGTCCGTTACAGCCATCATAATCAAAGTTAAAATCAGAACACAGTATCAAAATGTAATTATTGGCAGTAAACTGTAACTTTTGATTACGCCTGCTATATAAGCCAAATATAAAGTCCAAACCATTGACGGAGTTCGTATGACCATTCATATCGTGTTGGTAGCGCCAAAGATGCCTAGCAATACTGGTAATATTATTCGCTTATGTGCCAACAGTGGGGCGCAGCTACACTTGGTTAGACCGTTAGGGTTTGAGCTCGACGATAAGAAGCTACGCCGCGCAGGTTTGGATTATCATGAATATGCCCATCTGCAAGTACATGACGATTGGGCAATGACCAAACAAGCGCTGCAAGCTGCTGGTTGCGATATTATTACCGCGCTTACGACCAAGCTTAGCAAACCGTTTTATGACTATGATTTTAGCGGGCAAACGACTGACCAATCAGACAATCAGTCGACTACTAGCCCATCATCAAATCATGTTGCGCTGGTTTTCGGTTCTGAAACGGCAGGGCTACCAGATGATATCCGCGCAGATATTGGTGCTGATAACTGGCTACGCTTACCAATGCTCGCTGATTCGCGCAGTTTAAATTTGTCTAATAGCGTGGCAATATGCTTGTATGAAGTCTGGCGACAGCAAGGGTTTGACGGTGATGAAGGTCGCAGTATCGGTTATGAGACCTTGACGGTTTATGATCCGAAATAGAGAAGGTAGTTACGTCAAAAAGAGGTTAAAGAGAATTAAACTAATGATTTTCTTTAACCTCTTTTTTACTGCTTTTTTTATAAACCACGTTTTTTATAAACAATTAGGCGGTTTTGGTAAACCTGCAAGACGATTGACGTGACGGGCGACCAAACCAGTATTAAATAGCTGCTGTAGCGTTTGATTACTGATGTCGTGCTCAGGTAAAGTTTGCTGTAGCCATTTAATCAGCGGGCGGGTAGCAGGGGCGTGGTTAAATTTGCCAAAAAATGCGCGTACCTGTTGTAAGATTGCTAAATGTTCAGCATTTAGAGTCACATCTAGAGTGTTAGCGAGTTGCTGCGCAATCGCAGGCGTCCAAATCGTATGGTCGCATAAATGTCCGTCTTGATCTAATTCAACGTTGAGCGCTGCTGTGATAGGAATGATTGTATTGTCATTATTCATAGAGCAATCGTCACCACTTTATCAAACTTAGCGCCATTAGCATGAGTATTTTGAGTTAAGGCGACCCATTCATCATTGCTTAAAATAGCGGTTAATTTCGTAGTAAGGTTTAGCTTAGCGGTTGTATCAACACTAAGCTGTGCCACATCCTCGGCGAGGGCATAAATAGCAGCGATATCTTCTATCTCGATGCTCTCAAGGTCACCTAAATAGGCGTTAAACCAGTCAATAAAAGCCACAGTCGTGCCTAATAATATAATGCTATCACCCGCACGCCACGTCGATGCCATCTGTTCTGTAGCGCGCCTGAGCGTATCCATGCTGCAATGTAATTGGTATAAAGTTGCCATAATCGTGTCCGCTTGCTTACTGTATTTATTGTTATATCAAACTAAATATTAAGAGTGAAGAGTCGTACTAGTACTAAAAGCAGCTACTAAAAAACCAGAATCTGGTCAAAATCTTGCGAATTTACTACCTCTGGAATCAAGGTTAATTGCGTCGCCAAATCAGCCGGTAGCATACCGGTAATCCAACCGCTAAACACATCGTCCGGTAACCAAGCAGCTGGCATATCATATAACTCAAGCGACTGAATCATGCCATGTAGACGTGAGTTAGGCTGCATTAAAAAGCCAAATACAGGCGCATCCAAATACAGCTGCACCTCATGACCGAAAGTCGCTAAGGTTAAAGCCAGCGCGCAGCCTTCATAGCTTGCCATCTCAGTAGCTGTGTGCAAGCGAATGAGTAATTTCATGATGTATTCCTAATCTGAGGTATCGCGAACCGTTATTGCTAAGCTGGTTTTTTATGGGTTAACTATTTATAGGCTGGTCATTTTCAGAGCGAACTATAATTCCAATGCTAATTAAAACTGTAGCAAACGACAGTCACCTTGCATCATCATCGCAAGCTCACTCAGTCCAACCAGCTTAAAACCAGCGGCCAGATTTTCGCTATCTAATTGATGGCGTGTACTATTTTCGCCATCTGAAATACCACGGCTAAGCGCCGTACTGACGCAAACGGGCAGCGCCAACTGATATTGCTCAGCAAGCTTTTGCCACGCTTGGGTGATATTCATCTGGTCTGCTGACTGCCAGCGTAATCGATTGGCTGTATTGGCGGCATCGGCATAGAAAAAAACATTCAATGGCGCGGGCGGGTTTTCAAGGTCGTCGCTGTTATTGGTTTTATCATTATTATTTATGTGAGTGCTTGCTAGATAAGTACGAGCATAGCGTAGCGCAAGATGTGCCAGCGGATGGCTAGGATCAGCAGTAATTAATAATAGCGGGGTTGTGGTCGTCATAATCGCGGTGTCACTTATGATGAATGAGTATGAAGAAAAAAGCGCAACGCCTTAATTTTTTTAAGACTCAAGGTTTTTAAGAACCAAGCACTTAAGAACCAAGCACTTAAGAACCAAGCACTTAAGAACCAAGCACTTAAGAACCAAGCACTTAAGAACCAAGCACTTAAGAATCAAGCGCTTAAGAATCAAGCGCTTAAGAATCAAGCGCTTAAGAATCAAGCACTTAAGAATCAAGCGCTTAAGAATCAAGCACTTAAGAATCAAGTTTTTTGAGCCTTTTAAGCATTGGCTATTGTAGCATTATTCACGAATTTTTCTTGTGTTCGTCAGTTGTTAGTTAGTATAGGGCTGTCAGTAGCATGATTGAGGATTTATGCTACTATAAAACGCACAAATTAGAAGATGTACAATCGCTTTAATATTCTAAAAATAATTTTTCCAATTCATGTGGTTTTTATAGCTTTATGCTGCAAGGAGTTGTCGTCGTTATGCTATCTACCGTACCTAGTGGTACAGGCTTTCAGCCCACACCAGAGCAGCTACAAGTGCTACAGACTGCCAGCGAGTTTGCTTATCAGGTTTGGCAAAGTCGAACGGGCGCTTGCCAGACGTTTTTGCGCAGTTATCCATTACAGAGCACTTTAACGCGCCAGCAAATTGATGATTTGATTCAAGATTATACGTTGGATGAGAATTATCAGCTCGCCAATGAAGACAAAGTCATGATCGGCTTGCGGCATTTGCGTATGCTGCTGATGATGCGCTGGATTTGGCAAGATGCCTTGGCCGTCATTGAGCTTGAGCAATTGACCGATGAGCTGTCTGAGTTTGCGGATGGCTGCATTTTATTTGCCAAAGACTATACGTACCAGCAGCTGATAGCGCAATATGGGCAACCGACCTTTATCAACGCTAAAGGTAATGTGCAAGTGGATGACATGGCGATTATGGCAATGGGTAAGCTTGGCGCGCATGAGCTGAATTTATCCAGTGATATCGACCTTATTTTTGTCCATCAGGCGCGCGGTGAGACGGACGGTGACAAAGCAAAAGGCACGCGCAGTATTGATAATAAGCGTTTTATGACGCGGCTTGGACAAGGCATTATTAGGCTGCTCGATAATAATACCGCTGATGGTTTTGTATTTCGGGTCGATATGCGTTTGCGTCCGTGGGGCGATGGCAGCGATTTGGCGATTCATTTATCAGCATTACAGAAGTATTTTGCTCAGCATGGGCGGGCATGGGAGCGTTTTGCTTGGCTCAAAGCACGCGTGGTTGGGCATATAGAGCAGCCGTTTTATGATGACATACAAGCGCTGATTAAGCCTTTTGTATTTCGTTATTATGTTGACTATAGTGCCTTTTCAGCCCTCAGAGAGATGAAATCTCTGATTCAGAATCAAGTCGCTCAGCGTGAAGATTTAGATAATATCAAGCTTGGCGCGGGTGGTATTCGAGATATTGAGTTTATCGTCCAAGCCTTTCAACTGATTTATGGCGGTCGGCATCCGCAGCTACAGGTCAAGTCTTGTTTGGCGGCGATGCAGGCGCTGTGTCAGCTTGAGTATCTAGAGCAGAGCACTTATCAAGAGCTACAAGCGGCTTATCGTTTTTTACGTCGCCTTGAGCACGGTATTCAAGCAATTAATGATCAGCAAACGCAGCGTTTACCGCATGACACACAGTGGCAGCATAATCTAGCAGTCACCCTTGGCTTTGATGATTGGGCAGGATTATTAGCGACACTTAATCAGCATCGCTATCATGTCAATGTACCGTTTGAGCGTATGGTCACCGAACGGCAGATACCCGATCAAGAGGATGACGAGCTTGAGCCTGAACAGTTAAATGAGCAGATAGCGCGCTTAAATGAGGTATTAACCGAAGAAAATCGTGCGCTATTACAAGGTTTTTGGCAGTCAAAAATGGTCGCCAATTTGAGCGATGAAGCGCGTGAGCGTTTGGATGATGCTTATCCTGTGATTGTACACGCGCTACTTATCCATGAAGAACAGCAGCAACTTGCTAATACCGCCTTGCCACGTTTAATTACTTTGCTAGAAGCCATTTGCCGCCGCTCTATTTACTTGGTGATGATTGCAGAAAACCCCAATGCCACCGTTGAGCTGATTCCGATGTTATCAGCCAGCCCTTGGATTGCTAAGGAATTGGCGCAGTATCCGGTGTTATTAGATACCTTCTTACAACAGCGCTATCGGCATTTGCCAGACAAGCGTGAGCTGCGGGACATTTTGCGTCAACAGTTATTGCGCGTAGAGCCTAACGATGAAGAGGAGTTACTGAGCGTACTGCGATTATTTAAAAAGAACCAAGTGTTGGCAGTGGCTGCCAGTGATGTGTTGGCAGAACGCCCAATTATGAAAGTATCAGACTCATTGACCTATATTGCCGCTGTGGTACTCGAGGCCGCGCTTGAACGTGCCTTTGCCGAAATCGTCAAACGCTATGGCTATCCGATTGGTCAAGATGGCGATCCGGTCACTGAAGCAGATTGCGGTTTTGCCATCATTGGCTATGGCAAGCTTGGTGGGTTGGAGTTGTCATATTCATCAGATTTAGACTTGGTGTTTTTGCATAAAATAAAAGAGCAGGGCATGACCACGGGCGAAAAATCAGTCAGCGGTATGAAGTTTGCGGCTCGCTTGGCGCAAAAGCTCATGACGTACCTTAATACCCAAACCCGTGATGGCCGCGCTTATGAAGTCGATATGCGTCTGCGACCGTCGGGTAACGCTGGTATGATGGTGGTTTCTTGTCATGCGTTTGAAACCTATCAGCTCGAGAAAGCGTGGTCTTGGGAGCATCAAGCGTTGGTACGGGCGCGGGCAATCTGCGGTGACAAACGCGTGACCGCCCGTTTTTGTGATATTCGTCGTACTGTTTTGGCATTACCGCGTACGATTGAGCAAGTCCGTATCGAAGTCACCAGCATGCGTATTAAAATGCAAAAGCATCTGGGCACCAGTCAGCACCAGCAGCAAGCGGGCAAGTTTCACCTTAAGCAAGATGCCGGCGGCATTGTCGATATTGAGTTTTTGGCGCAGTTTGCGGTATTAGCCTATTCGCATGAACATCCAAGCTTGACCAAGTGGAGTGACAACGTGCGTATTTTTGAAGAGATGGCGACTTTGGGTATTTGGGAGGCACAGGTTTGTCAGGATTTGACCGATGCTTACTTACGCATCCGCGCCGCGACGCACCAATTGGCATTATCCGAACAGTCGTTATTGGTTGATGAGTCATTATGGACAGAAACGCGAGCACTGGTACAAGCGCAGTGGCAGCATCTGATGGGCGTAGAATCCGCAGAGTAAAGTTGCTGCATTATAATGATGCGGCCAGATGATATGACGATAAGCATAGCGCTTTGATAGCCATTGTGCTCAAGGGTATATGAATAAAAGCCATGCAGTGATAAACTAAAATATTGTATTTGCCTCTCGTGCCGGTGCTATAATCACTGGCACCTTAAATTTGTACCTAGAAAAATTGCATCTGAAATTGCATCTAAAAATAGGCACTCAGTGTCAGCAGGCAATTTTAATTAAAACATTTATTTAACCATTAACACTCAACAAAAAAAGTTAGACGTCAGCGCTAGCATAAGGACTATTAAATGAATATGGCAACACAAGAAGGTAAGCTTTGGATGAATGGCACGATGATTGAACAGCCAGACGCCAAGGTTCATGTGCTTACGCATAGCCTGCATTATGGCATGGCGGTATTTGAAGGCGTACGTGCTTACCAAACTGCTGACAATCGTACGGCGATTTTTCGCTTAAAAGACCATACCGATCGCCTATTGGGTTCTGCAAAAATCTTTCAAATGAATGTACCATTTGATGCAGCGGCACTTGAGCAAGCGCAAAAAGATGTGGTCAAGCAAAACAACTTGGCAGAAGCCTATATTCGTCCGCTTATTTGGGTTGGCGCTGAAAAATTGGGTCTGTCATCACGTGACAATAGCATCAATGCAATGGTCGCTGCTTGGCATTGGGGCGCATACCTTGGTGAAGACGGTATCAAAAACGGCATCCGTGTAAAAACCTCGTCATTTACGCATCACATGACCAATGTGACCATGTGTAAAGCTAAAGCATCTAGCAACTATCCAGTATCTATCATGGCCAACCAAGAAGTCACGCGTAATGGTTATGACGAAGCTATCTTGATGGATCCACAAGGTTATGTTTGCCAAGGCGCTGGTGAGAACTTATTTTTAGTCAAAGACGGTGTGCTGCATACACCAGATTTGGGCGGCGGTGCGCTTGATGGTATCACGCGTCGTACTATCATTCAGTTTGCTGAAGATTTGGGCATCAAAGTCGTTGAGCGCCGTATCACTCGTGATGAGTTCTACTTGGCGGATGAAATCTTTATGACAGGTACCGCAGCTGAAGTCACGCCTATTCGTGAATACGATGATCGTGTTATCGGTAATGGTGGCCGTGGTGAGCTGACTGAGAAATTGCAAACCTTATATTTCGATGTGGTACATGGCCGCAATGAGCAGTATATGGATTGGTTAAGCTTTATTGATTAATTTTAAAAACTGCATTTTATTTTTAAAACCATATTGTATGAAATAAAAAAGCTAAGACTGCTTTAAGTCTTAGCTTTTTTTGTTGAGTGGTACTAATAGGTATCTTAAAATCAAGTTCATAGGCTCGCTATAACTACTAACGATAAGCTCGCACATAATTTATGGATGCGGTATCATAACGTCGCTTAGTTTCAAGCTACATCTTGCTATGGTGTCCATCTATAAATACGGCTGCTTAGCATGTCGATTCTTAAAGCAGGTGCGTTCAAATTGAGAGCGTCATAGAATCTTATTTTTTAGCTAAGTCTGGCTTTACTTTGAATAGATTAATGGAGAAGCTGTTGAGAGTCTTACATTTTGTCACTGGTGGCTTTTCAGGAGCTACGAAAGTTGCTATTGATTTGGTTGAGGCTCACAATCAAATAGAATCGACTGAAAACCTATTAGTACTGCGTCGTAAAAAAACGACCGTACCAGAAAAGCTTGCTGAACTTGAAGATAAAGATATCGATTGCAAGGTTGTCACAGGTACTACCCATCTTGCGACCGTTCACGAATTAAAAAAACTATGTGAGCAATGGCGACCTGATATATTGGTTGCGCATGGGTTTCCTGAGCATTTACTGGGAAGACAGGCAGGGCTATTGGCACAAGTACCTTGCTTGGTACAAGTGGAGCACAACTCTAAAGAGCGCTATACACCTTGGAAGCTATACCAAACGCGTAAACTAAGTAAATCAACTGCTAGAATTGTGGCTGTCTCTGAAGGCGTAGCCCAAGTCTTATCTGAGCAGGGTCTTAAAGCGCCTATTCAAGCCATCCCAAATGGTATTGATACCACTCGATTTGGCGGTGTGAACCTTGCACCTGTTAATGAAAGGTCGCATGATCTGATTATGGTGGGAAGGTATGCTAAAAGTAAGGATCACGTTACTTTAATTGAAGCACTGAATCAGTTAAAGCAAAAAGGCATAAACCCCACTCTTACCTTAGTTGGCAGTGGGCGCAAGCGTTACCAAAAAGAAGTACATGATTTGGTTGCTCACTATGAGCTGCATGAACAAGTGACCTTTATAGAGTACAGTAGCGAAGTTGAAAAGCTATTGCTGCAACACAAAGTATTTGTCATGTCGAGCCGTTTTGAAGGGCTGAACCTAGCGGTGCTAGAAGCGATGGCAAGTGGCTGTATCGTTGTGGGAAGTACTGCAATGGGAGTAAAGGAGTTGATTGATGACAAAAAAGATGGCTTCTTGTTCCCAGTCGGAGCAGCAACAGAGCTGGCAGGTATCATTGAGACTGTACTATCTAATCCATCAAACTACCAAGCACTAGCAACGGCAGCTAGAGAGAAGGTTTTAGTTCATTATGATAAAAAACAGGTCACTCAAGCGTATTATCAATTATTTCAGAGTTTATTAACAAGCTGTTAATTATTATAAAGTTTTTAATGTGAGTGTTGTATGAATAAAGAAGATCTAACAATTGGTATTTTAATACCTGTTTATAATGTAGCGGATTATGTAGAAGAGTGTATAGAATCCATACTCACTCAAATCGATACTAGAGCATCTATTTTAATAATGAACGATGCTTCGACAGATAATAGTACAGCTATTATCAAGCGTTTTGAAAATCACCCTCAAGTGCAAATCTTCGATGCGCCTCATAATAGAGGTTTGTCAGCCACACGTAATGCGCTTTTTGATATGGCGCAAACAGAGTATATCTGGTTTATTGACTCTGATGATGTTATGTACGAAGGTGCTTATAAATCTGTCATGTCTCAAATAGAAAAATTGAACTCGGATGTGCTATGTGCTGATTATGTATCATTACGAGGGAAAAAAGAGGTAAAGAAAAAAGCTTTTATAGGCAGGGCTAATAAAAATTATATCAATAATAACAATAACTTCTTAGATAATATTATTCAAAATAAAAGTAATCATATTTGGAATAAAGTCTTTAGAAGACAGTTGATACAAGATATAAGATTTAAAGAAGGTGTTAATTTTGAAGATATCTACTATATAACAGATGTCTCTAATAATCATTTTAAGTTCAGTTATCTCAAAATGCCTATTATAAAATATCGCGAACGACAAGGGTCTATTGTCCAGAACCTGAATGAAAAATATGTAGATAATTATTTGTCAGCTTTTCAGTACCGTATTGAGAAATATAAAGTAGTTGATGATAATGAATTAGGCTTCATCTATTTAAAATATAAAGTTTATAAGCATTACGCAGGTCTCATTACAAAAATCGATAAAACTAAGCAGGCTCAACTTTTATCTTACGTCGATATTCATTACAGTGATTATTTTTCGAAACTTTACTCAGCTACTTATAATAGACTATCTTTTTTTCAAAAAAAGATAATAAGACTCAAAAAATCAAAAGTAGATATGTTATTTAAAAAGAGGGGGCATAAGTCGTGAATAAATTTTTTGATGTTGTCAGTAATAAACCTTTCAAGATTTTTTACCACGGCTTAGTGCCTAGAAGTGTAAGAAAATCTTGGAGGTATAAATATGATGAGTTGCCAACTCAAGTTGCTGTAGCTGAATATTGGCAATCGATCATTAGGGAATACCAAGATGGAAATATCGATAGGTATCAAATGAAGCCAAAAAAAGACCTGAACAATAGAAAAGTTATTTGGCAATACTGGGCACAAGGAATAGAAAACGCGAATGACACCGCCAAGCTATGTTTTGCTTCAGTAGATAGATATAAAGGTGATTATGAAGTCATACGTATTACTGATGATAACTTAGAAGACTATCTTGAATTGCCGGATTTTATTGCTGAAAAACGAAAAAACTCTGTATTCAAACCCGTTTTTTTCTCAGATTTACTTAGAGTCGCACTGATTAATGTTTATGGTGGGATATGGCTTGATGCTTCTATATTACTGACCGAAACCATACCTGCGCAATATAGTGATTACGACTTTTTCATGTTTTCTAGAGACCCAAATTCAGTTAATAAAAACTGGGGGACAGGCGATAAGCATGTTTACTTTAGTTGGAGAGACACTCTAAAGGTTAAGCATTTAAGCAGTATTATTTATGGTCGTGCTGGCAGTAAGTTATCCTCTATTATGTTAGATCTACTATTACACTTTTGGAAAACTGAAGAGGCGATTCCGCACTATTTTTTCTTTCAAATTATGATAAATGAGTTACGAGAAGTAGGAGTAGTTGACTTTGATTTTCCAGTACAAGACGATACTCTGCCGCATCTTTTACAATTTAAAATGAAAGAGAAGTTTGATCACAGTGAATTTGAAGCTATCAAAGCACAAGCTTCACTGCACAAGCTAAGCCTACACGATACGCTTAAAGAAAAAACACTATTGGGCGACTTGACCTATTACGGTTATTTAACACAAAATCAATAAAATAGTCATTATTGCTAGCTTAACCGCTACTGCCAATACTCCTCTAACCAAGGAGTTGGCTTCACATGACGATACCACTTACCACCGCCGCCTTTAATGGCGTCTGGTGGATTAATCTCGCCATGGAAAATAACAATTTTTGCGCCCTCAGGCAACGTCGGTGCGCGCACTAAGTTAAATGGAATAGGGGCAATACACTGATATTTAAAACTGACACACCACTCCTTATCCCAGTATTCTAAGTGATGATGCTCACGCAGATAATTAGAAAGATAAGCTTGCTCGTGGCGGACTTGCTGACGAATGCTGTCGAAGTTGCGCTCAAAGTTTGCCAGCAAATCAGGATATGTACCCATACCAACGTTAAAGCGATAAACCGAGCTATTACCAATCATGCGCCATGGCTTTTTCCAGTCACGAATGATGACGACACTGTCTTTATGCTCAGCTTTATACGTGAAAAAAGCATCGATATTATCGACGATCACGATATCGATGTCTAAGAATAAGGCGACGCCTTTTAGGTCATATAATTCTGGCTTAAAAGTGGTGAGTTTTTTCCAACCACGTTCAGGGCCTGCTGGTAAATCCATTTCTGGAATCGGGTAACATTGAACGGCAGGATCGATGCCGGTGCTATCATCGGTGAGACAGACCATTTGGAAATCTAAAGTCAGGTGCCGACTGACCATGTTATAAAGACGGTTGACATATTCTGCACCGTATTTATCGCCCCATTTCATACAAATAATATAACGTTGCGCATAGTCTTTGCCGTCTGCTTGGGCTGAGTCTATTGATAAGTTTTGCTTTACGTCAGTTGCCATCATGCACTCATATTGATATAAATGAAGAACGAATGTTAAAAAAATTAGGGCTTAAAAAGGATGTAAATAATACGAACGTTGACTGATATTAACACACCTATTATTCACATTATTTCTTAAGTGTTAGGTATTAGATGTTAGATCTTGGTATTGTTTTACTTATTATGAGCTATTGATTATTCTTAGTTTAAGATTTTGTATGCTTAGAGTTTTGATTACGAATAAACGCTGCTAATGCTTCTTTATCAGCGCTATAAGGATTGTCTAAAACAGGGATGTGTTTAAAACGGCGATAACCCCACATATAATGACTGCATTTATCTTCAATCATCTGTTGCATAGCCAGATTAAGTGCATAAGCAGCGGTTTCAGAATTGCGATCATATAGGGCGGGATCGTCTAATTTATAACAATAAATATCAAAACCACGTCCGTCATCACGGCGAATGCAGGATAATCCGACCAACGCACATTTGGTCTTGCTCGCAAGTTTGGAGGCAAGCGTACTGGTTAAGGTCTCAATGCCAAAAAAGGGCACGACCACACCGCCTGATGGATCGGGAACATGATCGGGCAGTACAATACTAAAGCCACCTTGTTTAAGGGTCTTAAATACGGCTTTGACGCCGCTACCATCGGTCGGAACCAGTGTCGCATTCAGACGCGAGCGACCTTGTAGGATGAAGTCATTGGTAATATCGCCTTTAACAGGCTTATACATAATCGTTGGCGAACCAAACTGATTGAGCCAGGCGTTCATCATCTCCCACGTACCAAGATGCGGGACAATCGCCAGCATGCCGTTAGGATTGGCAAGCCCCTCTAATAAAAGCTCTTTATTATAAACGTCGCGAATTTGAGCAATACTCCATTCAGGTGGCATCGCCCAACTCTTGATAGACTCAATACTGGTTAAACATTGATGATAAATAATGTCTTTGGTTAAGGCTTGCTTTTGACGCTCAGATAACGACGGCGCAATCAGTGCCATATTGATACTGACAGTACGCATAATGCTAGCATTTGGTAGGCGTAATATTACCCAAGCAACAAAACGTGCCAGCATCTGTAAGACAGACAGTGGCACGAATTTGAAGATATGATACGGATTCATGACCGTTCACACGGTGATGAATCACGTAACCAGTCAGATAATAAGTAACTAAGCATTATCTGACTATTTATTGCGCAGGTTTGTTGGTGTCAGCCTGTGCTTTTTCGCGCACACGGATACCAAGGTCACGTAGCTGCTTGCTATCAACTTCAGCAGGTGCTTGGGTTAGTGGGCACTCAGCCGTTTTGGTTTTTGGGAAGGCGATGACATCACGAATAGAGTCTGCGCCTACCATGAGCATAATTAAGCGATCTAAACCAAAGGCCAAGCCACCATGCGGAGGCGCACCGAATTTTAAGGCGTCAAGTAAGAAGCCAAACTTATCTTGAGCCTCTTGCTCACCGATACCAAGCGCTTCGAGTACGGCTTGCTGCATATCATAGGTATTGATACGCAAGCTACCACCGCCAACTTCTGTGCCATTTAGTACCATATCATAAGCGATAGAAAGTGCCGCTTCAGGATTGGTTTTTAATTCTTCAACAGAACCTTTTGGCTTCGTGAACGGATGGTGCATTGAGGTCCATTTGCCATCGTCAGTTTCTTCAAACATTGGGAAGTCAGTGACCCAAAGTGGCGCCCATTCACAAGTCGTCATTTCTAAATCTAGACCAATCTTTTGGCGTAGTGCGCCGATTGCGTCATTGACGATACTGGCTTTATCCGCACCAAAGAAGATAATATCGTTGCTTTGGGCACCAGTACGTTCAATCAAGCTGACCAATACGTCATCAGTCATGTTCTTGATGATAGGAGACTGTAGGCCAGACTCTTGGTCGACACCGTTATTGATGTTGCTGGCGTCATTGACTTTGATATAAGCCAAACCACGTGCACCATAAATGCTCACAAACTTGGTATAAGCATCGATTTGTTTACGGCTTAATGAAGCGCCGCCAGGAATGCGTAGGGCAGCAACGCGACCTTTAGGGTCGTTCGCAGGGCCCGCAAACACTTTAAAATCAACGTCTTTCATTAAATCGGCAACGTCGACCAATTTTAATGGGATACGTAAGTCAGGCTTGTCTGAGGCATAGTCACGCATTGCTTCAGCATAAGTCATACGTGGGAATTGCTCAAATTCAACATCCATCATAGTTTTAAATAGATGCTTGATAAGACCTTCGTTGATATTCATGATTTCTTCTTCATTTAAGAAAGAAGTCTCAATATCGACTTGGGTAAATTCAGGCTGACGGTCAGCACGTAAGTCTTCGTCACGGAAGCATTTAGCGATTTGATAATAACGATCAAATCCTGACACCATTAATAACTGTTTAAACAGCTGCGGTGACTGCGGTAAAGCAAAGAAGTTACCCGGACGTGTACGTGAAGGCACGAGATAATCACGTGCGCCTTCTGGCGTCGCACGAGTCAAAATAGGGGTTTCAACGTCTAAGAAACCATGGTCATCTAAATAGCGACGAATCGTTGAAGTGGCTTTAGCACGGAAAACCATACGCTCTTGCATCTGCGGACGACGCATATCAAGGTAGCGATATTTTAAACGCAAGTCTTCTGATACCGTGGTTTTCTCATCATTCAATGGGAAAGGCGGGGTTTCAGATTTCGCCAATACTTCAATCTCTTTGCCCAATAGCTCAATTTGACCACTGGTCATATTGGCGTTTTCAGTGCCTTCATAACGGCGGCGTACGCGACCGGTAATTTTTAGCACGTATTCAGGACGTACCGCATCAGCAAGAGCGAACGCTTCTGGCGTATCAGGGTCAACGACGACCTGCAAGATACCTGCGCGGTCACGCATGTCTAAGAAAATTACGCCACCGTGATCGCGACGACGATGTACCCAGCCTACGATACTAATGGTTTGCTCAAGTAAGCTTTCGGTTACAGCGCCGCAATATTCGTCTCGGTATTCGCTATGCGTCATAGTGCTTTGCGTCATAATATAATTATCCAGTTGTCAGCCCAATTCGAAATACAATAATACAGCCGCTAGCGTGTGATACAAGCGCCGTGCAATTCAAGCCTTTAGCTAAAAAAGCACAAATAACGCGATATAAGACAAATGGTCATCACGTTGGCTGCAGAAAATTTGGTGTAAACACATATTATGCCTAATCTGCCTTTGTTATACAACCAGCGGTTGCGATACAAAGCGCTGAGAGTAAGCAATGCTCAGCAAATATGGCATCTTACTGATTCGTGGTGTGTGCATGTGGTATTTATAAGATGTTCAGCATTGTTTATGGTATTCATGCCATAACATTGAGCATCAGTTAAATATTGTCATTTTGCTTGAAAATACTAGCCACTGTGCACATATCAGGCTAACTTATAAAACCTTATTAAAACAATCTCGATTATCTATTTTAACTAACAAGGAATTCCGCTCATGCTTTTTCATCCTTCTAAAAACCCTGTTGAGCTAAGAGTTATCCACCTGAATAAAAGCCAAGAGCAACGTCGTGAAGACCTGATGGAGGCGACGCAAGGTAAAGCGGCGCTTAAACAACTGAAAAAAACCATGGCTAAAAAGGCCAAACAAGCATTAAAAGTAAAAAGTAAAAGCAAAAATAAAAAGAATAATAGCGATGATAAGCAGCAAGTCTTTGTGCTTGATTTTGATGGCGATATTAAAGCCACGGCGGTGAAGCATTTACGCGAAGAAATCAGCACATTAATCAGTACTGCCAATAAAGGCGATGAAGTGGTGGTGCGCCTAGAATCGGGCGGCGGTTTGGTTCATGGCTATGGTTTGGCCGCGGCACAACTAGCACGTTTAAAAGACGCGGGTCTAAAACTCACCGTCTGTGTCGATAAAGTCGCGGCAAGCGGCGGTTATATGATGGCTTGCGTCGCCGATAATATCGTCGCTGCACCCTTTGCTGTGATTGGCTCTATCGGTGTGGTATCGCAATTACCAAACTTCCATAAATGGCTGAAAAACCATGATGTCGATTATGAGATGTTTACCGCTGGCGATTACAAACGTACCGTGACCGTATTTGGTGAAAATGACGCTGAAGACCGCGCCAAATACCAAGAAGAACTTGAACAAACACACGAGTTATTTAAGCACTTCGTTAATACTTATCGCCCAACATTGGATGTTGCAAAAGTCGCAACTGGCGAGCATTGGTATGGTGAAGATGCGCTGAAACTTAATTTAATTGATAGCCTGCAAACTTCAGACAGCTATATTTTAGAGCGTATGGAAAATAATGAAGTGTATGCGCTGCATTCACGCCAAAAACCAACCCTTGCAGAAAAATTAGGGCTGTCACAAGCAGCAGGGGCGACACTCAGCATAGCGATTGATAAATTGCCAGATGCCTTGGCACGTTTCGATTTAAACAGTCGCTTGAATATTCTAAAATAATCTTGAATATCATCATGATATCTAGTCGATGATGTTTTAGCGTTGCATTTTTTAATTGTGCATTGTTTGTATTTTGTAAAAGGCGTGTCCTAGCGGGTCGCGCCTTTTTGCTGTTTATTGATAAACGCTGTGTTATAAATGTGGCATACAGAACAGAGTATACGTACGTACACTATAAGAATTTTATTGCGTTTTTTATAAAAGCTTTGTATGAGCGTGATGAAAATAATTAACCAGCAGAACAGAAAAGGATGTCAGCTATGTCTACCGATACATTAATGTTTACCGCCACCGAACATGGTCAAGCCATGCATGCCAAAGTTAAAGCCTTTATCGAAACCTATATCGAGCCAATCGAAGCGCAGTTTTGGGCGGATTGTCATGGGCAAAATCCTGACGGCGATTGGACTAAATGGCACTGGCCAGAAAAATACGAGAGCTTGCGCAAACAAGCACGTGAAGCGGGTCTTTGGAATTTATTTTTGCCAGATGACACGCTAGGCGCTGGGTTATCGGTTACCGATTATGCACCGATTGCTGAACTGACTGGCCGCAGCTTACTTGCCCCTTACGTATTTAACTGTAATGCGCCTGATAGCGGCAACATGGAATTGCTATGGCGTTATGGGTCACAGGAGCAGCAATACAAGTGGCTAACGCCAATTTTGGAAGGTAAAACGCGGTCAGTCTTTTGTATGACTGAGCCTGATGTTGCCTCAAGTGATGCGACCAATATGCAAGCGACAGCTGTCGTCGATGGTGACGAGATTATCATTAATGGTAGCAAGTGGTGGTCATCAGGTCTGGGTGATCCTGCGGTTGATGTCTTGATTGTCATGGCCTATACCCCTGATGATACTAAAGACCGTCATCATCAGCACTCGATGGTTTTAGTGCCAGCTAAAACGGCAGGCGTCAATATCGAGCGTATGCTAAAAGTATTTGGCGATTATGATGCGCCGCACGGTCATGGCGAGGTTAGCTTCAATGATGTACGTGTGCCCGTCAGCCACTTTATCGGTGGCCCAGGTATGGGCTTTGAGATTGCGCAAGGTCGCTTAGGGCCAGGTCGTATTCATCATTGCATGCGTTGTATTGGCGCTGCTGAGAAGTCGCTAGAGCTGGCCGTCAAACGCGGCATGGAGCGTACAGCTTTTGGTAAGCCATTGCTACAACTGGGCGGTAACTTTGAGCGTATCGCTGAGGCGCGTATTAAGATTGATCAAGCACGCCTGCTGACTCTATACGCGGCGCAGAAAATGGACGCCCAAGGTACCAAAGCAGCACTCACAGAAATCTCTGCGATTAAAGTCGTTGCACCGACTGTATTACAAGAAGTGGTCGATATGGCGATTCAAATCCATGGTGGTATGGGCGTTTGCCAAGATACCATGTTGCCGTCCTTTTATGCTCAAGCTCGAGCATTGCGCTTAGCTGACGGTCCTGATGAAGTACATAAAACCATGATTGCGAAACTAGAGCTTAAGCGTCAAGGTTTTAGTCGTTCGTCGAAACCTGCTAAATCATAATACAACGTTAAAATACCATCTCTAAAAATTCACTATTAATCAGTTAATAGTGAATTTTTCATCACTGTAATTATTGATAAAAATAACTGACCACACGATAAGGAACATCTTATGGCAACTGACAATCATGCCAACAATACTGACAATGACGATCAAACACTTAATAAAGTCTTAGATAAAGGCGGCGAAGTGCGCGAGGGTGAAGAGCTTGATGCACAAGCAGTTAGCAATTGGCTACGCGAGCAAGGTGTTGATATAGAAGGCGAGCCAACGGTTACTCAATTCTCTGGCGGTGCTTCAAACTGGACTTACCGGCTGCAATATGAAGGCGAAGGTAAGAGCCAAGACCTTATTTTACGCCGTCCGCCAAAAGGCACTAAGGCCAAATCAGCGCACGATATGGTACGTGAATATACCGTGCAAAAAGCCTTAAAAGATGCCTATCCTTATGTGCCCAAAATGGTCGCGCTATGTACTGATGAGTCCGTCATCGGTGCGGACTTTTATGTCATGGAGCGCATGGAAGGCATCATTCCTCGTGCCAATTTGCCAAAAGGCATCGATTTAGATGTAGAGCAGACGCGCGCCTTATGTACCAATGTCATTGATGCATTGGTTGACTTACATCAAGTCGATTATAAAGAGCATCCTGACTTGGTCAACCTTGGACGCGGTGAAGGTTACTGCGAGCGCCAAGTAACTGGTTGGGATAAGCGTTATGTCAAGGCCAAAACGCCAAACGTGCCAAGCTTTGGCTTAGTTCGTCAGTGGCTAAGTAAGCATACGCCTGCTGACAGTAAGACTTGCCTCATTCATAATGACTGGCGCTTTGATAATGTGATTTTGGATGCTGCTGATCCGACCAAGGTCATTGGCGTACTTGATTGGGAAATGGCGACTTTGGGCGATCCTTTGATGGATTTGGGTAGTGCATTGGCCTATTGGGTCGAAGAAGATGACAACATCATTATGCAGCAGTCACGCCGTCAGCCAACGCACTTAGAAGGTATGATGACCCGTGATGAAGTGGTTGACTACTACCTGAAGCAATCGGGTCTTAAGATAGACAATTGGACGTTTTATGAAGTGTTCGGTCTGTTCCGTTTAGCGGGTATCGTGCAGCAAATTTACTATCGTTATTATAATAAACAAACCACCAATCCAGCGTTTAAGAACTTTTGGCTCATCGTCCATGTACTACATGCCAAATGTCTCAAGCTGATTGCGCAGTACGAAGGTGAGGCGTTATTCAATACTTATGTGCAGCCACAGTTAAAAGAGATTGGTATCGACGCTGCTACGATTGAGCAATTGCCAGCTCCTGTACAAAAAGTGGTCAAAGGTATTTTGCCAAAAGGCTATTTTGCTAAAGCGCCGCAATCATCAGATGAGTAACTGTTTATTCCCTATGGAAATGCTGTAGAGAATCGGTAGAAAACGGCAGGTTAAAACGGCATGTAAAAATTATGATAAAAGGTAGCGTTTTATGACAACCATCCTTCTAGCCCGTCATGGTCAGGCGTCCTTTGGACAAGAAAATTACGATCAGCTCTCAAAGCTTGGCGGTATGCAAGCGCAAATGCTTGGTCAACACTATGCAAGCACGCAGCGCCGCATCGATGCGATTTTTACTGGTAGCTTGGTTAGGCAACAAGACTCTGCACGGCATTTTTGGGAGCGTTATCAGTCGTCTGTGGCTGATACTGAAAAGCCTTACACGCCTGCAATCGATATGAATCAGCCTGATAGCTATGTACTGCCACAATTTGATGAATTTAATCATAAAGATGTGTTAATAAAATCCAATCCGGCTTTTGGCAATCGCGCGGCAATCGCGGCTGAGATTGCGCAAGCAGAAGTGCCTGCTACGCGCTTAGCTGAGCTGTTTGATGCCGCGATGCAGCGCTGGCATGCAGGTGATAACGATAGTGATTACATCGAGAGCTGGCTACAGTTTAGTGAGCGAGCAAAGCAAGCGCTTGAGCAAGTGCGTCTGCAGGTTGCTAACTTACAGTTGGGTCATGATGATACAGTGCTGGTATTCACCTCGGGCGGTATCATCGCTGCTATCACCGCACAGTTATTGCAACAAGGCAGTTCGACGGCTTATCAAATCAATAAAAGCTTGGTCAATACTGGCGTGACGTCTCTTACAATGAAAAATGAGCGTACGCGCTTATTGTCTGTCAATGAATATAGTCATCTGTTTTCTGAAGGCAAGCGCTTTGTGACGTGGCGATAAAAAAGAAATGAGTAAAATATTAAAGCCATCATTAAAAAGCCAATTAAAAACATCATAAAGCGGTTACTTTAAATAGGTCGTCGCTTTTTATGGATTTAAAATCATTAAGTAGCATCGTTAAAATGCTTTAGTTTTATGGCGCTGTAAATTGATTGCGTGTTTGGTTTACGGTATAAGTGCTAAACTTATTATATAAATTTACGCTATGATAGACAATCGACGTCATTTTGTATTGATACCAACAGGATAGGATAGTCCATGAAAAATACATTGATAAATTTGGTCAGCAACAGCGCCAAACAAGGTAAAAATCAGCTATTTAGTGCGATTCAGCCAGCGCGTTATTTAAAAGGCTTGAACAAGCAGCAAGTTGGATGTGGTAAAACGATTTTAATCACCGGTGCCAGCTCAGGATTGGGCGAGGGCATGGCAAGATTGTTTGCTAAACTCGGTTATAACCTTGCGATTTGTGCCCGCCGTACCGAGCGTTTAGAAAATTTAAAAGCAGAATTATTGGCTCAATATCCTGATATTCGTATCGAATATCGAATCTTAGATGTCAGCGATTACGATGCGATTTTTACAGTGTTTGATGCCTTTGCAGCGGATTTTGGTCATATCGATCGCGTGGTGGTAAATGCCGGTATCGGCGACAGTCGCCGTATTGGTAAAGGGCGCTTTGATACCAACCGCCGTACCGTTGAGATTAACTTTGTCTCTGCGCTCGCGCAATGTGAAGCGGCGATGAATATCTTCCGTGCACAAAATAGCGGTCATTTAGTAGCGATATCAAGTATGTCAGCGATGCGCGGCTTGCCTAAGCATTTGACCGCTTATGGCGCAAGTAAGGCGGGCTTGGCGCATTTAGCAGAGGGTATCCGGGCTGATATGCTATTAACCAAGCTGCCGATTCAAGTGTCCACCATTTATCCAGGCTATGTGCGCACCGAAATCAATGAAAATGCCAAGCCTTTACCGTTTGAAGTCGATGCAGAGACAGGCACGACAGCAATCGTTGCCGCGATTGAGGCAAGAGTAAACGAAGCTTGTGTACCAAGTTTACCGTGGTCGATTGTCGGTCAAGCCATGAAGCATTTGCCGTTACAAGTGGTTAATAAGGTTAGCTGATATCAGTTATTTTGCTAGTTATGCTAGAAACAGTACAGACAAAATTAAAATAACAAAAAGCCCGCTACATTTTATATAGCGGGCTTTTATTACTTTTGAAACTTTTAAGTCTTCAATGCTACAAGGTTTGTGGATTGTCTAGCATATGTTTTTCACGTAGTTTTTGGCGTAGTATTTTGCCGACATTGCTCTTTGGTAGCTCGCTGACAAATTCGATATGGCGTGGGCATTTATAGCCCGTTAAGTTGTCAATAGCGAACTCTTTGATGTCACTTTTGGTGACATTATTATCGGCAGGCACGATATAGATTTTAACCGCCTCACCTTGATGGTCATCAGGAATGCCGATGACAGCACATTCAACAATCCCTTTACAATCAAGCATAACTGACTCGATTTCATTAGGAAAGACGTTAAAGCCTGAGACCAAAACCATGTCTTTTTTACGATCAAGTAGGGTGATATAACCTTTTTCATCCATACTGATGATATCGCCCGTACGGAAATAGCCGTCTTTAGTAAAGTCGTTGGTATTGTCTTTATTAAAGTAGCCTGAAGTAATATTTGGCCCTTTGATACACATCTCACCCGCCTGATTGTAGCCAACGGTTTCGCCGTTATCATCGACCACGATAATATCGACACTTGGGACAGGAATACCAATAGTACCGTTAAATTTGCGGTCTGTGATGACGTTGGCTGTACCGGCAGCAACGCCTTCGGTCATACCCCAACCTTCAACCATTGGACAGCCAGTCACCTCTAACCAGCGCGCTGCTGTTTGTTCGGTCGCTGCCATGCCGCCTGCCTGCGAGATACGTAGCGAGCTAAAATCTAAGTCTTTAAAGTTCGGCTGATCAAGCAATCCTTTAAACAAGGTATTAACCGCAGGGAAAATATGGAATGGTTGTTTTGATAAGGTTTTGATAAATCCAGGCATATCACGTGGATTGGGTATCAATATAAAAGTATAACCCGAACGCATACCGAGTAGGCTCAGCATAAAGGCAAAAATATGATATAGCGGTAACGCCATCACCATATTGATATAAGCCTCGTTAATATCTGAGGCAATCGGGCGATACCAAGCTTCCGACTGCATCGCAGCGGCAACGACATTGCGCTGAGTGAGTACAGCACCTTTAGACAAGCCTGTCGTACCGCCGGTATATTGCAAAATAGCTTTGTGTTGCAAAGCCGTTTTTGGCGCTTGGAAAGGTAAGTTTTTGCCTTTTTTTAGCACATCAGGGAATTTGGTGACGTTGTATTTAGGATCGTTAAGATTGTACTTCGGCACCAAGCGTTTGACCTGACGGATAACGGTATTCACCAAAATACCTTTTAAACCCATCATATCGCCCATTTTTGATAGGACAATACGCTTGATAGCTGTCTCTTCAATGACTTGCTCAAGCGCTTGCGCAAAGTTATCAACCACAAAGATAACCTGAGCGCCAGAATCATTTAATTGATGGCGCAGCTCACGACCAGTATAGAGAGGGTTGATAGGCGTACAAACGTAGCCTGCACGCAAGATACCAATCATCGTTGGCAGATATTGCGGCACGTTTGGCATCATAAGCGCCACGACACTGCCTTTAGGAATACCTTGCGCTTGTAACCATGCGGCAATGGCAAGAGAGGCTTGATCAACATCACCATACGTGTGGGTCACACCCATACAGATCGTCATAGGGTGCATACGAAAGCGATTAAAGCACTCTTCATATAGCTCTATAAGACTTTCGTATTGATCAGGATTGATGGTATTTGGTACGTTTGCTGGATATTGAGCAAGCCAAGGCTTATCAGTGGTCATACTTAGCGTCCTTAAATGTGCGATAAGTTAAGGTTCTATAAAAAAGTAGTCACGTCCCTGTCAATAATACCATCATCGCCCTAGCATCGATGGATTGCCGAGTGTTATCCTATTTATTCACAGACTGCTAAAATACGGTGGCCTTTATACAAATATCATTGATTACAAGATTATTTAATTAAAAAATATTTAACTACCAAGCATTAGCTCCTAAGTAGATTAAATGGCTAGTGAGTGCTGTTGATACTAAAGGTAGTACTGCAAAAGGTAGTACTGAAAAATATCACATCCAGACAAGGTTGGTCGATTAACCTCAATTTAAGAGACTATCAATATCTAATATCATTCAATAAATAATAGCGTAACATATTTTCGCAATACATTAACATAACTGCAATTGAGTCTGTTATTCCTATACAAGAACTTGTTAGTTTATAATTCAGTTTGATAAAATAAAAAAACTGTGTTGCAAGCTAAAATACACAAGTGGTTATTAATATAAGAGATGAAAGGGCAGCCAAATCATATAATATAGTCAGTTCAAAACAAAAGTGTTATGGCTAGGACAAACATCATAAAATAATTTGGATAAGTCATTTTCCATCCACCCTTGGCGTAGAAACTTCACTTGAGCCCACTTCTTTTCAATAGGGTTCAAGTCTGGGCTGTACGGCGGCAGCCATAGGATACGATGACCATGCCTGTTCAGTAATTTTTGGATACGTCTACTTTTATGAAACCGAGCGTTATCCATGACAATCACGCATTTGGTTTTAAGGCTTGGGATTAGGGTGTGTTTGCACCAATCGTAGAATATGCCGCTGTTAATGTTGTGTTCAAAGTAATCCAGTGCAAATAGCATCTTTTCATATAGAGCCCCAATGACGTTGGTTCGCTTTTTACCTTGCCAGTTGTAGCTGTCGATACAGGGTTTGCCTATCAGTGCATAACCATGAGGACGAATGGTCTGGCTTTCAAAACCGCTTTCGTCCATATACACAATGGGATAACCTTGCTGTTTAAAGTTATCAAGCTTACTCTGATACGCCGCTCTTTTTATTGGACATGCTTTTGGATGCTCTAAGGTCTTTTTTTTGACTGATGCCTAGGCGTTTTAAAGCCTCACAAATGGCTGGGGCAGTACAGTTGAACCGTCTTGCTCTCTCATAGTGATAGTCATCAGGGTAACGCTTAACGTCTTTGCGTAGTGCATCATCCGGTATTTTTGATGGCGTAACATTGCGAGTGCTCTTACTATGCAGCCGTTTCTTCCACTTTTGAATAGTGGTTGGACTAATGTCATAAAAAGAGGCTGCCTCGGCAAAGGTCATGCCATCTGCTAAGCTTTTAAGAACTTGTTTGCGATAATCTAGTGAGTAAGTCATGATAATTGAGTATATCTGTTGAGATGTTTTATCTTATAACATTTTTATATTTAATACACTATACATAGTACTACAAATATAAGTCATTAATTTTACTAAAAACGTCCTAAAAACATTCTTAATGTCATCTTAGTTTAGCTAACTGAACAGTTACAAAGCGTAAAGTTTTAGTAGTAAAGAAGAATAATTAAAGCATAAAAAAAGCGCTCTATAGTGAAGATAGGGCGCTTTTTTTATGACTTTTTTATGACTAAGATATTGAACTTTTACCTTAATTAGTGCTGTGGATTATCAGCGATATGTTTCTCACGCAGCTTTTGACGCAGTACTTTACCCACATTACTTTTTGGCAATTCAGTCACAAATTCGATATGACGCGGGCATTTATAACCGGTCAAATTATCTAAAGCAAACTCTTTGATCGAGTTTTTAGTGACATTGTTATCAGCAGGAATAACATAGATTTTGACTGCCTCGCCTTGACGCTCATCAGGAATACCAATCACAGCGCAATCAATAATCCCTTCACAGTCCAGCATGACGGATTCAATCTCGTTAGGGAAGACATTAAATCCTGAGACCAAAATCATGTCTTTTTTACGGTCTAATAGTCTAAAGTAGCCTTTATCATCCATGCTGACGATATCGCCGGTACGGAAATAGCCATCTTTCGTAAAGTCGTCACTACTATCTCTATTCAGATAGCCTGAGGTGACATTAGGACCTTTAACGCACATCTCACCAGCTTGGTTGACGCCAACACGATTGCCTTCATCATCGATAATGATAACATCAACACTCGGGACAGGAACACCAATCGTGCCATCTTAAAACAATTGCCGCTGAGTTCGATAATATCCTTATCTATTGACGGACTACCAATTTCTGTTGTTCAGTTTTGATGAATGATAAAAGCATTGATCTTAAATAAATATGATCATCTTAAAAAGTGACACTCAATTTTAAAGCGTTTTTACCAATTATTCGTAACTAAAAAATAATGTATCGTCCATATAATGATACATTTAAGCAATACATTAGCATGAATCTAAGTAAAGGTAATATTAGCATGAGCGTACTGGCCAGTACATATAAAATGCGGGTAAATAAATTTATTCATTATGCAATAAAAAGATGACCAACGGTCGTTATGGTAGGATGAACTGCTGTTTTTTATTAAAAAATCGCCGATAAATGAGTAAAGCGCTTATCGTACAGCCAAGGGTGCTACTGACGCAGATTAAAAACATCGTTACAATCTGATAACGCACAGCTTGGGTGGGATCGGCACCGGCAAGTATTTGCCCAGTCATCATACCCGGTAAGCTGACAATACCGACAACCAGCATCGAGTTTAGGGTGGGCGTCATGCCATTGATGATAGCCGCTCGTATTTGTTCGTGCACCGCTTCAAATGGTTTGGCAGAAAGGCTTAACATCATCTCGATGCGCCCTTGTTGCCCATGGAGGTTTTCGATAAGCTGATTGCTGGTCAGGGAGATAGCAGTCAAAGAGTTACCGAGTATTAAGCCCAGTATAGGAATGATAAATTGCGGTGTATACCAAGGTTGCACTTGCAAAATTAGACTAATAGCGATGACCGTAACCAATACTGCTGATGTGCTGACAGCGATTAACGTATCAACTAACAAGCCTTTATACGTGCGTTTGACTCGATTTTTGGCAGCGCTACCGGCAATCAAAGTCATGATGGTCAAAATAATAAGGACTTCGTACCATTGTTCCCGAGCAAAAATCCATGCCAATATCAGGCCGATAAAGCTAAGCTGTATCACCGTACGGACAGCAGCAATGACAAGTGTTTTGGTCAATCTTAGACGTAAAAACCATGACACGACCAGCACGATAATAATCAAGCTGCTGGCAAGCGCAATATCAGCATAAGTCAGTACGATTTGCATGTTATCTGTACTCATCACGGGAGCTCGTTATAAAGGCAAGGTTAATCTACTTTGGTTAAAACGCCGGCATCCATATACCAATGTTTATCTGCTAATGGCATAATATCCTGCGTGTCATGAGTTACCCACAATAATGTGCGCGTCGGCTCACGACGTAACCAGTTGATAAGCAAATGCACGAGTTTCGCTGACGTATCGACGTCTAAGGCTGCAGTAGGTTCATCCAATAACAATACTTGCGGGTTTAATTGCAATAAACGCAGAGTATTGACCAGTTGCCGCTCGCCACCCGACAGAGTGTTGGCGTCTTGTTGTAAGAAGTCAGAGGTACGCTCTAAATACTCAAGCTGCTCGATGTGCCAGTCAATATTAAAATGCTTATGCTGATGGCTTGCCAAACGATAGGGCAATTGCAAGTTATCAATAACGCTGCCTTCTAGCAATTGTGGCTGCTGCGCGAGAAGGGCAACCTGCGAGCGCCAATGCATGGGTGCTATTTCATGAACGCTATCACGAGTATCACTATTTTGCGCATCGCTTTGTAGCCAAACGTCGCCTGTCGTCATAGGCAGTAGCCCTGCTAATACGCGCAATAAGACAGACTTGCCACTACCAGAAGCGCCCGTCAAAACCGTCACTTGCCCAGCCAGTAATATACCACTGGCACCACTTATCAATGTACGGTTATTAATGGATAAAGCATCGTCGGAAGCTGAACTCTTCTGTCTTTTTGTGAACCATCGGCGGTAAGTAGGGAGCGGAGTCGCGCGCTTGCTATGGACCCAAATATCTTCAAACGCTAGCATAAAAGCCTTATTATCCGTCTTATTGGCGCTCATAGCCTAGTCGTTCAATTATTTTAATTATTAGCATGTTGTATGAGCGCTTGCTCAATGGTCTCGCGTAACTTTTTCGGTACGCGAATAGGACGCATAGGTGCACTATGGTTGGCAGTCGCATCAGCACCAGAATCAGATATAGAAGCTGGCGTGATTTGATTTTGCACGCAAGCGATAACGATTTTAGTGCTGCTTAACAAGGTATTGTTGGAATAATTGCTGTTTAAAACAGCAGTGTTTGCCTGAGTATCATCATTTGCATCCACAGTTGGCATTGAGCGATGAATGCTTTGATAAAATACAATGCTGGCAGGTTTTAATTCGACCTTATCGATACGTACATTAATGACTTCATCTAATAGAATGGCTTTTTTGTATTGCAGGTCGGCTTGGCTGACGACAAAATGCTGAATCTCACCATCATCAGTCTGCAAAAAATAGCCATTTAAACCAAGCTTGGTAAACCAATCACGGCGACAGTTTTCAAAGAATACTAAATGATTGGCATGGTAAACTATGCCGCCTGCATCAGTATGGTTAATATATACATTATAATCAGTGGCAAATAACGGCGTGCTTGCGCTAATAGGTGGTGTATGGGTATTTTTATTCATAATTGTCATAATGTTGCTCAGTAAATTTACTTAATAATTTATTTTTAGGGTTTAAACATTTATAGATATGGTTATAAAAATAAAAAAATCGATAACGCATCTGTGGCTGCTTTTAACAGCTACTCTATCGTAAGAGATAAGGGCGTGCAACAGCTAGCCTTGCCGATGTCTGTTATCATAAACCTTTATATAGTCAGTTCAGAATAAAATCGATATATTAATCTTTAGGTGCGACTGGGATAAATTTTCCTTGCTTGCTGCTATCACAGAGGCTACGAAAAATTCATTCCAGTCGCACTGTCTCTGTTTTAAAGTGAATCCACTATATATTGCCGCTCTGCTTTATTTTATAGCCGCACTATTTAATGGTCGCACTTTTAAAGTGTCGGTCGTTTAAATAGCATCACTCGTTTATAGCAGTATTTTGTTTTAATTCATTAGTATAGGACAGTTTATGACCCGTTTTGTCAGTTTTAATATCAATGGTATCCGCGCTCGTCAACATCAGCTAGAGGCGGTGCGAGAGGTAATCGACCCTGATGTGATGGGTCTACAAGAGACCAAGGTGCATGATGAGCAGTTTCCGCTCGAAAATGTCGAGAGCTTGGGTTATCACGTCGAGTACTTCGGTCAAAAAGCGCATTATGGCGTGGCGTTATTATCGAAAGTTGCGCCCATTTTTGTGCAAAAAGGCTTCCCTGGTGAAGATGAAGAGGCGCAAAAACGCTTTATCCATGTGCGCTATGTGTTCGATGGCCGTGAAGTGGATGTGCTTAACGGTTATTTTCCGCAGGGAGAGAGCCAAGACCATCCGACCAAATTCCCTATGAAGCGTGCCTATTATGCAGATTTGATGACCTATATCGATACGTTAAAAGCAGAAGGGCGCTCGCTAATTATCATGGGTGATATGAATATCGCCCCAGAAGATGTCGATATTGGTATCGGCGAGGTTAATGCCAAGCGTTGGCTGAAAAATAGAAAAACCTCTTTTTTACCCGAAGAGCGTGAATGGTATAGTGACTTGATGTCACGCGAGCTGACCGATACTTATCGTCTGCATTATCCAGAGAGTACCGAATTATATAGCTGGTTTGATTATCGCAGTCGCGGTTTTAATGATGAGCCAAAACGCGGTCTGCGTATCGACCACATTTTATGTACGGCGGATTTAATAGAGCACTGCGTTGATGCGGGTATTAGCTATGAGCTACGCGGCATGGAAAAACCCTCTGATCATGCGCCAATTTGGGCAGCGTTTGACTTAAATAAAGTATAATAACTTGATTAAAGACAGCAGGTTTTTAATAGCAGGCTTTACAACCAAGAGCGTATAACTAAGAGTGTACAACTAAGATTTTATAAAGATAACTTATAACCAATAAATAATGCATCAGCATTGATGAATAAGGATTGAATGATGGCTGTCGGCAACGTTGCAATACCCAATACGATTTATCCTATTGATGGGATTAAACTAAGCGCCACCGCTGCAGGCGTACGCTACAAAGACCGCGATGATTTGGTGGTGATAGAGATTGCTGATAGCGCCAACACTGCGGTTGTGACCACAAAAAACACCTTTTGTGCTGCGCCTGTGCGTGTCTTACGTGAACACTTTGCTAAAGCCAGTCCGCGTTATTTAATCACCAATACTGGCAACGCCAATGCTGGTACGGGCGCTGATGGTAAACGCCGCGCGCTTGATATCTGTAGCGCTCTAGCTGCTAAAGCGGGCGTAGATGTCAATGCTGTTTTGCCATTTTCGACAGGCGTGATAGGCGAGCCACTAAACAGTGATGCTATTATCGCAGGCTTAGACAATGCCTTAGCCAATTTGGCTGCTGATAATTGGCTGGCTGCGGCCAATGGTATTCGTACGACGGATACGATTCCAAAGCTTGCCAGTGAAAAGGTTGATGTCGATGCTATCAGCTATCATATTACGGGTATGTCAAAAGGCTCGGGAATGATACGCCCCAATATGGCGACCATGCTTGGCTATGTGGCCACTGATGCCAATATCGCCGCTGATTTATTGCAAGAAATGCTGAGCAAAATTAATGAGCAATCCTTTAACCGCATTACTGTCGATGGTGATACCTCAACCAATGATTGCTGCGTCTTGATTGCAACCGGAACAGCGAGCTCGGAGATTATTGATAGCCCAGAGCATCCGCATTATCAGCCGATATTTGACGCCTTAACAGCAGTGTTTGTGCGCTTGGCACAATTGATTGTACGAGATGGGGAAGGTGCCACCAAGTTTATGACGGTAAAAGTCACGGGCGGCAATACCACGCAAGAATGCTGCGATGTGGCGTATGCGGTCGCCCATTCACCACTGGTCAAGACGGCGTTTTTTGCCAGTGATGCCAATTGGGGTCGTATCTTAGCAGCAGTTGGCTATGCCGGTATCGACGACCTTGATACCCAGCAAGTCGATGTCTATCTAGATGAAGTGATGATTTGTCAAAATGGTGGTGTGGCTCCGAGCTATACGGAAGCGGCTGGCAAAGAGGTTATGAGTCGTCCTGAGATTACCATTCATATTGATTTGGCACGTGGTGATGCTCACGATACCGTTTATACCTGCGACTTATCTTACGATTACGTCAAAATAAACGCCGATTATCGTAGCTAAAAATCATTTATATTTTTATACAAACGCTCAAAGCTGAAATGGTTTTGAGCGTTTTTTTATGTTCAATACTAAATAATCCAATACCGAATTATTCAATACTGCGATTTCTCCTATTAATAAATCACTGTTAATAAAAGGCCGGTAATAAAAGACCGTTAATAAAAAAACATGAATAAAAAACCGTTTATTAACATCAGTTGCAAAAGCTGACGTTACGTTACAAAGCAGTTATAGAGGCTAAGGGGTTGGACGACCTATACTAGCTGCAGTAAACAATAGACGGTACTGATGGAGGTTGGGCCATTTGACCTAAACTGAGTTTATCTCGATTTTATAGTTTTGACTTTATAGTTATAGTGGATTCAAAACCGAACCTTTCATTCACAGTATCTTCATAAATGCCTACTACCTTTTGAATAATGACAATTGATTAAAATGAGTTCAAAAGGTAATGATTAATACTAATAAACTGAGGATTTAATAATGAAAAAATTAGCAATTGCTGCATTGATGACGACTTTTGTTTTATCAGGCTGTTCTACCATGGGTATGAATGATGAGCGTACTATGGTGGTTGAAGGCGAAGCGATGAATGTCAAAGTGGTTAACATTCCAAGCTTTAAAATAGAAATAGCACCTCTAAAAGCAATTTGTGAGCTGCCAGATGCTAATGGCAATAAAATTGAGTCAGAGTGCTTACAGTATCGTCAGACTTATCAGAAAAACTACACCCCTTTAAACGGTAATATTCAGGGCTTCACTTATGAGCCAAATTATCGCTATATTTTAGATGTGCGCCAAGAAGCGGTTATGAATGAAGCAACTCAGGTAGTTAAGCCAGTTTGGATTCTAAACGAAGTAGTTTCAAAAACAGCTGAGTAACTTTTAGCCTAAGTAACTCTAAGAATAAGTTACTTTAATAATAAGTAACTCTAAGACTGAATTAATATGAGCTAATAATAAGTTAGACAAACTTATTATTTCTAGTATAGAAAAAGCCTCTAATCATTAGAGGCTTTTTTTGGTTTTAATTTTAGAAAATGACAGTCATTATTTGCATTAACATTGACTATAATTGACACTAACGCCGCGGGTAGCCGTGGGGATGCGATTGTCAGCATAAATGGCAAGACCGCCGCGAGCGGTTTCTTTGTATTTATCAGACATATCCGCGCCCGTCTGCTTCATGGTTTCAATGGCTTTATCCAATGAGACAAAGTGCTGACCATTGCCGCGGCAGGCGAGACGAGCGGCATTAATGGCTTTTACCGCGCCCATCGCATTACGCTCGATACAAGGGACTTGTACCAAGCCGCCAATCGGGTCACAAGTCAGCCCTAAGTTATGCTCGATACCAATCTCAGCGGCATTCAAACATTGCGCTGGCGAGCCGCCCATAATCTCTGCCAATGCCGAACCTGCCATGGCACAGGCTGAACCGACTTCGCCTTGACAGCCCACTTCAGCACCAGAGATAGAAGCGTTTTGTTTAATTAAGCTGCCAATGGCGGTGGCATTTAATAAAAACTTGCGGACGCCATCTTGGTTATAATTGGGTAAAAAATCACGATAATAGTGCAAGACCGCAGGAATAATACCCGCCGCACCATTGGTCGGTGCTGTGACAACTTTACCGCCATTGGCATTTTCTTCATTGACGGCAAGTGCATACAAATCAACCCAATCCATCGCCGCGAGCTTATCGGTTTTGGCAATAGGCAAGTCTTTTTCAGCGCATAGTTGATTATGTAAATCGTGAGCGCGGCGTCTAACATCAAGTCCACCCGGTAAAATGCCACTGTTTTTACAACCTTGAGTCACACAGTCCTGCATCACCTCCCAAATCGTATCTAAATAGCTAAAGATATCTGCTTGATTGCGATAGTGACACTCGTTAGCGAGTACCAGCTCACTGATACTTAACCCATGCTCATGGCACTGTTCAAGCAACTCTGCGGCAGTATTAAACGGGTAGGGAACGATATCAATCGTTGGGCTGGCATGATCCTCATCGGGATTGTTTGCGTCATCTTCGTTGATAACGAAACCGCCACCAACCGAATAATAGGTTTGCTGGTACTTGCTACCATCGGCCAATAACGCGCGGATGGTTAATGCATTAGGATGATAAGGCAATACCGTATCATCGTACCAATATATATCGCGCTCGCTATCGAAGTCGATAATATGTTTGCCTGATAAATTAAGCTGCTTATCAGCAAAAATAGGCGCTAGATATTCGCCAGTCAAGCGAGTATCAATGGTACTCGGCGTATGTCCAAGTAAACCCAAATATATCGCCGTATCGGTTGCATGTCCTTTACCGGTAGCGGCCAAAGAGCCATAAAGCTCGATTTCAATATTTTTAATCGTCGTTAATGGGCTTTGCTTAAGCAATGACGTCAAAAATAAATTGGCCGCCACCATGGGCCCGACCGTATGAGAGCTGGACGGTCCAATACCAATTTTAAATAAGTCGAAAACACTAATCATATAAATACCAATAAATTGTCAGTGCATCAGCGTATGTGATAAATAGGCTTAAGTACTGGTGTGAAAAAAGATAATAGATAACGGCTCCAAAAGCCTTGATAAATACAGCACAATGAAAAGGGCAGGCATTTATTTAAATGCACACTTTAATAAATGTGAGCATATTAAAAAGATGGGATATTATCTATAAATGTCTCTCAGTATAGGCGTACAGAGACCTGCTGAATAATAACTTTTATTTATCATAGAACTCCGTTATCATGCTCGCAGCCATTACCTGTGTAACATCCTGTAATCTTGCTAACACTATATAGTGAACAACGTCGCAGAAATCCTTAAACTACTTTTAATAGAACCTATTTGACGGTCTATATTTGGTCAAAGTAAATGACTTTCCTGCTGTTATCGTTTTTTAATTCCTTTATAGTTGTTGATGATTGGCATGACTTAGTTGTTATCGTTTTGACTGAATTCATATCTGTATTCTCATAGTTGTATTTCTCACAGTTTTTTAGCTGACTAATATTCTCTCAGCTCAAATAGGACAGCGCATGACAACTCCCGAACCTCATTCTGAAAAACCCGAAAATAGCACCCAAGAACCTGCTCCGCACAATGCATTAGAAGCGGCTGGTATTGATGCAGCTGCGATGAGTTATCCGCACAATCCAGACTTTGATAATGGTCGTTGGTTTCCAACGTGGCGTCCGTATGGCGGTGATTTGGATCGTGATCCGGTCGGTATTAATGAGTATTTGCCGCCCGCAAAGAGCGTGTTATTAGGTGTGCAGCATACTTTTGCGATGTTTGGGGCAACGGTGCTGGCGCCATTATTGATGGGCTTTGACCCCAATTTAGCCATTTTGATGTCCGGTATTTGTACGGTGATGTTTTTTATGATTACCGGTGGGCGCATGCCAAGTTATTTGGGCTCAAGCTTTGCCTTTATTGGCCCGGTTATTGCGGTGACGGCTTATGCAGGCGTAGGATTTAATGACAACTTGAATGTCGCCTTGGGCGGCATCATGGCATGCGGCATCATTTATGCTTTGATAGGTCTATTGGTCATGAAGACGGGTACAGGCTGGATTGAGCGTTTGATGCCGCCTATTGTTACCGGTGCAATTGTGATGATTATTGGTTTGAATTTAGCACCAGTGACCATTCAAGGGGTGTCTGCCAACCAGTTTGATGCATGGATGGCCACGCTGACGGTATTGCTTATCAGTGGGGTGGCGGTATTTACCCGCGGTATGCTGCGCCGTTTGCTGCTATTGGTTGGCTTGATATTGTCGTATATCGCTTATTTTTTCATGACCAATGTGCTTGGCTATGGCGTTCCGATTGACTTTACTAGTGTATCAGCAGCGTCATGGTTTGGTCTGCCAAGTATTCATTCGCCGCGTTTTGAGATGAGTGCGATTATATTAATTGCGCCCGTGGCCTTTATTTTAGTTGCCGAAAACTTAGGGCACTTTAAAGCGGTCGAAGGTATGACTAAAGCGCGAGTAACGCCTTATATGGGTCGGGCATTTTTTGCTGATGGCTTGGCGACAACGTTTTCGGCAGGTTTTGGTGGTACTGGTGTGACCACTTATGCGGAAAACATCGGTGTCATGGCTGTGACCAAAGTATATAGCACGACGATTTTTGTGGTAGCAGGTCTGGTGGCTATCTTGCTGGGGCTATCACCAAAGTTTGGCGCAATTATTCAAACGATACCGGCGGCTTTATTGGGCGGCGCATCTATTGTGGTATTTGGTTTGATTGCGATTGCAGGGGCAAAAATTTGGATAGACAATCATATCGATTTTAGCAAAAACAGCAATTTAATCATTGCCGCGGTCACCGTTATTATGGGTACGGGTAATTTTAGCTTGCATCTAGGCGGCTTTGATTTGGGCGGTATCGGAACGGCTACCTTAGCCGCGATTGTGCTTAATGCTTTATTTAATAGGCAAAAAGATTAATCGTTAAAAAGGCTCAGTGTTAAAAAGAGTGATGTTTTCATCATAAAATTAAAGAGCTTAATATATTGATAAGCAAAAGCCACAATAATTATTGTGGCTTTTATTTGTTATGACGCTTATTTATAAACATTGTTATTTGCCGCGTTCTTTATTTATAGTCACGTTTATAAAATCGTGAAAAAAACCGATAACGTCTTAGCGCGCGTGGTTTAGGTTTTAATGAACCTAAATAAATGGCAAACATGGTCAGCAATGCGCCGCTCCATTGTAAAGTATTAATCGGTTTATCAAGCCAGCTATAATCAATCACCAAGGCGGCAATGGGCTCGGTCAATAACAGCAGCCCTGTCAATGCCAAGGACAGCTTAGGTATAGAGTAGGCGATAAGCCCCCACGCTAAGCATTGCATCACCGTGCCATAAATCAACACCCAACCAATCTCAGACCACGTATTGGGCAAAATATTGCCCATATCGAACACGAACATCGGGACAATCATCGCCACTACGCCGCCGATGCTAATCAGTTGCATGAGCATAAATATCGGCGTTGGCTCAGTATCGTGGGTCTTACGGATAAAGGTCATCGACGCCGCAAGCATGGCACCTGAGACGATGCCCGTGACGAAACCCCAAGTCGCGGCGGTATTTTGCGCAAACTCAGGACTGCCTATCATTGCCACGCCCAACATGGCTAAAAATAAACTGATAAGCTGCAAGATAGATTGGCGCTCATTAAAATATAAAAAACCAATGGCCGCTAAAAAGAAAATCTGTAAGCTATTAAGTAAGGTTGAGATACCGGGACCGACCGCATAAATACTCTCATGCCAGAGTGCCAAATCGAGTCCTAAAAATGCGCCCGATAATAAACCGTAAAAAATAGCACACTTTGAGCGCGGAAGTCGTTGCCCTGTCATTTTAGCCAATATAGCAAACACCACGCCAGAAATAGCCAGCCGCCAAAATGACATCGCCCAGCCACCGATATCGACATGAGCAACAATTAAGCTGCCCAAACCAAAAATAACGCAACCAATGACCAAGCCAGTAGCGGCGGAGCGTGAAGAGGCGATAGCCATGCAATATCCTTATCTCATTACTATGTTACTTTTTTAAAATACTTTTTAAGTGTTGTTTGCTAAAGAGTTGATTTGTATAGACAGGCCATATTGTCAGTGTTTTGCACTCGAAATGGAATGGTTTAGGGCGATTTATTTTATAATGACTTATCACACACCATAAATAAATCAGTCACCTTCTTACAGGAATAGCATTGGCGCAAACGTCGCTATTTGTTACTCTACTGGCTATCTGCATTTTAAAACCCTGAATGTTTTAGAATAACGACACGCTTTAAATTTTCAAATAGCCTCTATTACTTTTAGCCTAGGTTTGCTTATGCTGCTACGTTCTATATCAATACGACAAATACTCTCTTTATCTAGATTACCGCTACAATTGTCACGCGGCAGTTTTGTTGTGAGCCTGTTTGTGATGAGCATTATAACCGCTACGCCTTTTTTGATGTCAAATGCACAAGCAGCCAGCTGTAAAATTCCCAAAAGTTATTATAAAAATGTCTCTTGTACAGCGAGTAGCGGCTATTTTTTAGCGATAAAAGATTTTGGCGCACCAGTTGCCTTGATTGATAAAAAAGGTAAAAGCGTGGTTGATTTATCCCGCTATCAAAAAGTAGACGCCGATAAAATATCGGGCGGACTGCTACCCGTACTGCTTAACGGGCGGGTGGGTTACGTCAATATGCAAGGTCGCGAAACTATCCCTGCGATGTACGATATGCTCAAGGAGAGTCAAGGTTGGGCGCGTCCCGTGTCTGAAGGTCGCATCGTGGTCAAACAAAACGATCATTATGGGGTTATCGATACCGCTAATAAAACAATCGTGCCATTTTCTGCCGCAATTAGTGATATCGATGATTATCGTAGCGGCATGACGCGCGTGCGTAAAAACCAAGCCATAAGTTGGTTGGATAAAAATGGCAAACCCACGCGTGACCCGAATTCGAACAGTAAGGCTGATAGCCAAACATCGACAACTAACGAAAACGTCAAGGAGATACCGCAATCAGCGCCATCTAGTCCTTTTACCACACTGCAGCCGCGCCAACAAGATGGCAGGTGGGGCTTTGTTGATGACAACAATGTCACGATGATTACATATTCATTTGATGAGGTGCGTCCATTTTCTGAAGGGCTGGCGGGCGTGCGTATCGATAACGAATGGGGTTTTGTCAATTTAGGCGGCGAGTTGGTGATTCCTTTCCGTTTTGATAAGAGCGGTGTGAGCGTAGGCGATAGCTATAAAGACCAGCCTGCATTTGTATTCACAAATGGCAAAGCATGGATTGGTAATTTAAAAAATGGTGCTAAGATGTGTATTGATAAAGAGGGTAACAGTGTTGGTTGTGATTGATACTTAGCACTTATCATTTAATATCGCGCTTAATTTTGTAGGTAAAAAAAGAGTGTCAGAACGATGGATAATCTATCGCTCTGACACTTTTTTTATAGATCATTAATCAAATTTGTAAGCTTAAAACATTACTTTTCTAACAGATGATTGCTAATCAAGTCGACCATATAAGGCTGATAGTATTCTGGAATATCGTGCGCCATACCTTCGATTAAATGGAATTTTGCATTGGGAATGGTCTTTGCAACCACTCGTCCTTGCGAGGCGGGTAACAGCCCATCTGCGCTACCATGCAGCACAATCGTCGGTGCTTTAACTTGCTTGCTATATTTGCTAATCGAGCCTGAGGCTAAAATAGCATTGAGCTGTTGTACAGTACCGAGTGGATGAAAATTACGCTGATAACGTATCTTAGCGATGTCACGTACCATACGCACATTGACATGCCCTGGCGTGCCGACAGTCTTCATAAACCAGACGCTATGACGCACAATATCACGCTCAGAATGGCTCTCAGGGCGATTGATGAGGGTATATAACTGCTTCGGCTTAGGTGGTTTTAAAAAGGCGCGGTTGGTGGTGGTAAACATCAAGGCCATACGCTGTACCAAACTTGGATAACGCGCGGCGACGATTTGAGCAATCATACCGCCCATAGAAGCGCCAAGTAGGTGCGTTTTATTCAGGTGCAAGGCTTTGATTAAACGCGCCGTATCTTCCGCCATATCGGTTAAGTTATAAGCAACCTGCGCACCTTTATTGGACAGACCTGTTTGCAGGCGCATCATCATTTTTAACTGACTGATACGTGGCAAACCATCAATCTGTACTTTGGACGACAAGCCGATATCACGGTTGTCAAAACGTATCACAAAAAAACCGGCATCGATAAGGCGCTTCATAAAGTTATTTGGCCAAAATATCATTTGGGAGCCAAGTCCCATAATCATGAGTAGTGGCGGATTGTTTGGATTACCACCCGCCTCAACGCACAGCTCGATACCGTCACCAATATCTATCATTGCTTGATGAAGATGCTCGCTTAAGTCGGATGCACGCCAATTATGGTTGCCAAATTGCTGCCATTCAGGGGTTGGATAATTGCCATTTTCCTCTGAAATATCAGGCGCTTCTAAAATCCTAGGCGCACTATTGATGGGGTTTGATTGTGTCATGAAGTATCCTATTTAAACGGTCATTGGCTTAAAGTTCGAGCATCTCAAAATCAAGCTTGCCAACGCCGCATTCTGGGCAAATCCAATCATCAGAGATATCTTCCCATTTAGTGCCGGGCGCGATGCCTTCTTCAGGACAGCCGAGCTCTTCGTCATATATCCAGCCGCAGACAATACATTCATAACGTTTCATAAATAGTCCTATCGATTATTGTCACTGTTATTAAAACCAGTGTTACTAGGTGTTTTTTAAGGCTTATATTCACTACTATAGTCAATATTTAGACCGTAAAAACGCACGTAGTTTATCATATAACCGTAATTTTCATAGTTAAGTTTACACTTGTATATTGAGATTAACCAGCTTTTATCAAGTCATAGAGTACCCACTTAATGGTTTTAGTAGTGCTAACTTCGCCAGTTTTATCTCCGCCATAAAGTCGATTATGCTATAATTCTTGCTACCAATTTTACCAATTGAGATATCGACCATCACTGTCATATCCTCTTCCAGTACTATACGCAAAGGGTTATCATGAGCGCTACTGCCGACGTTTCATCAGCTAATACCACAACCAAATCCTCGCCGACACTCAATACCGATCATCCATTTTGGCAAATCATTCGCACAGTACCAGACTTCCCAAAAGTTGGCATTGATTTTTATGATATTACGCCGTTACTGCGCAGTCATATTAATGCCGTGATTGATGAGATGCTAGCTGTACTGCCTGCGGGTCTGCTTGATGACGTAGATTGCTTGGGTGCAGTTGAGGCACGCGGATTTGTATTTGCCAGTTTGCTCGCAGGTCGCTTGGGTAAAGGTATGATTTTGCTGCGTAAACCTGGCAAATTGCCACCACCGGTTGCCAATAAAGCTTATGCTTTAGAATATGGTAAAGACATGCTTGAGATGCAAAATAATTTGCCACCTGAGCGCGTGTTATTGGTCGATGATATCTTGGCTACTGGCGGCACGCTGATGACTGCTTATGAGCTGTGCAAGTCTGCTAAGCACACCGTGGTCGGCGCATTGGTATTGTTAGACCTTGTTGATTTACACGGCGAATTCCCTGTGCCGGTTTATACGGTTTTAAAAGCTTAGAGAAGAGTTCTTTAGCATAATAAAAAGCACGCTGAATAGTTCAGCGCGCTTTTTAATGGCATGTACTTTGTTGATTCGTCTTGACCTGCGTTACTTATCTTGCTGGTAACTTTTACAGGCCTGCTCTACTAGCATGCGACTAATTGTTTTCGGCTTGGTCACCTTAAAGTCTTTAGTCGTCAATATCGGCTTTTCTGATTGCCAAGATTTTAACACTTTATCGTCAGCAGCGTAGTTAACGTAAGCGCGCCGATAGTAGCTAGAATCCTTACAAGAGATGAGTAATTGCTGGTCGCTATGATGGATGTCGGTTTCTTTAGTCTGTTTGTCCTTACCTTCCTTGCTGTCTTTTTCTTTACTATCCTTTATCACCACGGTTTTTGGAATAGGATAGGTTCTACGAATCGAGACGGTAATATTTTCGACTGCTTTTTCGTCAATAATATGAATGTCTGAGCGTTCGATAGAATCCAAATCTAAGCTAAAAATAGAGCCAGTCTGACTTTTTGATACCTCTAACCAGTTTGCCGCATAGCCACTCATTGCAAGCGTACTACCTGCTAATATCACTGCTAGCCGTTTCATAATCGAGCCTTGCTTTTTGTTATATAAAGTCGCTTATCATAGCCAACTTAATAGGGGCAGGCAAATTTCTTTTATGACAAGCGGTTCACGCTGTGGCAATCTCAGCACTCGTGATTAGCAGGCAGAGGCCTCGGACATATAGTAAGTTTGGTTGTTAATCACGCATGTCTGCTAGCATTTTCGCAAGCTCATCACGCGCACCGATAAAGCCATCGATACCCTTAGGTAATAAGTCTTGTGTGACCGTATCTTGTTGATAAGCGGCACTGAATTCGTCATGCGTTAAGCTGACTTTGGTCATATCAGCCAAATCCATTGACATGCTTGGTGATAGCTGGCGTGTCACTTCAACATCCATCGCTGCCAGCTCATCGATGAGATTGGGCGCGATGGTTAACAGGTCACAACCCGCCAATGCCAATATTTGCTCAGTCGAGCGGAAACTGGCTCCCATCACTTGTGTCTTATAGCCATGCTGCTTGTAATATTGATAAATAAGCTTGACCGATTGCACGCCCATATCGTCTGAAGCTGGGACGTTTTGGCGGTTTTGCTGGCGTTTTTGCCAGTCTAAAATACGCCCAACAAAAGGGGAGATCAGCGTCACGCCAGCATCGGCACAGGCAATCGCTTGATGCTGACCGAATAATAACGTCAGATTACAGTGAATACCCTGAGTTTCAAGATAACGTGCGGCCTCAATCCCTTGCCACGTTGCTGCCATCTTAATCAAGACGCGCTCTGAGTCGATACCTGCTTTTTGATAGGCTTCCATAAAGCTTAAGGCTTTATCAATGGTCGCTTGGGTATCATAAGACAAGCGTGCATCGACTTCGGTTGAAACGCGACCTTCAATCAATGCCAGAATATTACAGCCAATTTGAATGGTCAGCTCATCAATCACCGCATCGATATCACCGCGATGGCGACTCATGGTCTCTGACAGCATGGCTTCATTATCCGGATGAATGAGCGCTTTGGTGATGAGACTGGGATTGGTAGTGGCATCGATGGGTTTTAGGCGCGCAATGGCGGCAAGGTCGCCCGTATCAGCGACAATAGTGGTCATGGTGCGAAGCTGTTGTAATGCGCTCATCAGATATCCTTGGTATGGTCAATTAACGTTGTTATGTTCTTATTTAGATTGGTTATTTAAGTTTGTTGTCCATGATGTTTTTTTATTCATACAGCGGTTTATCATGGTGGTGTTGCTTGGGATTTTGCTTAGCAATAGCGTCTTAGCGGTTTTTTAAACTTAAACCTATTAAGCTCATGCGTCGTTAAAACTTATACGCTATTAAAAATTAAGCATTATTAAAACTTATACGCTGTTAAAACTATGCGCCTTTAATAAGAGCCTTTAAACTGTATCATAGATTTAAGCGTCTGTAGCCTGATAGTTTCACAGAGCTTAGTCGTTATAGGGTATAACTGTGCTAAGATTTATAGCAAATTGACCGTTTACGCGCATTTACGAATGGGCACTGTCGATAGTTTTTGCTATAGTAGAGCCGATCAGCTGTTTGGCGCGCGCGAAACATCAAAAGTAAGTAAGCATTTATTATTAAAACAAGCATATTGCACAGACAGTCATAGCTAACAGATAACAGTTATAAACTTTAGTAACAACATTAGAAAAAGGATGGGCGGTAATGAGTGAGCAGTCACCAGAGCAAAATGTAGACAAGATAAACCAAACCCCTGCAAGCGTCAGCGAGGCTGCAACTGATAAAGCGTTTTTAAACACATTGCGCCAAAGTATTGATGCGGTAGACTGCGAAATTCAGACGCTGATTAACAATCGTGCCAAACTGGCTCAGCAAGTGGCGACCGTGAAGAAAAACCACGTTGCCAATAGTCCTGATGCTGAAAAGACCAATCCTATTTTTTATCGTCCTGAGCGTGAAGCGCAAGTCTTAAAAGCGGTAATGGAGCGTAATACCGGACCTATTGCCGATGAAAAAATGGCACGCTTATTCCGTGAAATCATGTCGGTCTGCCTCGACTTAGAAGCGCCGCAACGTATTGCATTTTTGGGCCCTGTTGGTACTTTTACCCATGCTGCAGCCTTAAAGCACTTTGGTAAAGCTGCTGATACTGTGCCACTAAATACCATTACTGACGTCTTTCGCGAAGTCGAAGCGGGCACTGCGATGTATGGTGTGGTACCAGTTGAAAACTCATCAGAGGGCGTGGTTAACCATACCTTAGATGGTTTCTTATCTTCTACGTTAAAGATAATCGGTGAAGTTGAGTTGCCCATTCATCAAAACTTTTTGGTCGCTGAGCATACCAAGATAGATGGCTTAAGCCGTATCTACTCGCATCAGCAATCATTGGCGCAGTGCCGTCATTGGCTTGATGTTAATTATCCAAATGTCGAGCGCGTGGCCGTATCAAGTAATGGCGAAGCGGCCCGTCGCCTCAAAAACGAGTGGCATTCAGCGGCGATTGCCGGTGATGTAGCTGCTGCAGAGTACGATTTACATAAGCTTTACTCAAACATCGAAGACAATCCAAGCAATACCACGCGTTTCCTAATTATCGGTCATGAAGCAATTGCGCCATCAGGACACGATAAAACCTCAATTATGGTTTCAGCGCATGATAAAGCGGGCGCCCTGATCGAAATCTTAAAGCCTTTGTCTTATCATGGCGTGTCGATGACCAGTATCGAGACCCGCCCTGAACGTCCGAATAAATGGGCTTACGTGTTCTTTATCGATATGGATGGACATATTGAAGACGCAAATGTGAGTGCAGCGATTGCTGATATCCGACCATTGGTCAAAGATTTGCGTATTCTAGGTTCTTATCCAAAAGCCGTGCTATAAAGCTGGCTTAGCTAAAGTATTTATCAAACCGCTAGCAATGCTTAATAAGCAGATATTAACAAGTAGATATTACTAAACAGGTATTAACCAGCAGCAAATGCGTTATCACCTTTAAGGATAAATCATGCAGTCATCTCATTCGACAGAGTCAAATTTATCACCGTTAATGCCTGCTTATGACAGTATTTTAGAGCTGGCGCCTTATCAAACGGGAAAGCCGGTTGAGGAGTTGACGCGTGAATATGGCGTCTCAGACGTGGTAAAGCTTGCCAGCAATGAGAATCCACTGGGCTGCTCACCGCACGTTACGCTCGCGATTACCGAGCAATTGGGTGAGTTGGCACGTTACCCTGATGGCAATGGTTATTATCTCAAGCAAGCGCTTGCTGATGTCAATGATGTCAGTGTCGAGCAAATTACCTTGGGTAATGGTTCTAGCGATTTACTATATATTCTAGCAAGTAGTTTTGCCGGTAGTGACGATGCCATCATTTATAGCCAATACGCCTTTATCATTTATCCAATGCTGGCCAAAATGCAAGGAGCGACAGGCATAGAAGTACCTGCCAGTCGCTTTGGTCATGATTTAAAGGCGATGAGTCAGGCGGTAGCGGACAATCCTAATACCAAGATGGTGTTTATCGCCAATCCTAATAACCCAACTGGCACCCAGCTTGCGCATGAAGAGCTACGTGCGTTTGTCGCTAGTGTGCCAAGCTCGGTATTGGTCGTGTTAGATGAAGCTTATATCGAATATAGCCCTGAGAGTAACAATAGGTCGCTGCTCGATGAATTTGATAACGTAATTATTGTACGTACTTTTTCCAAAGCCTACGGATTGGCGGGTTTACGTGTTGGTTATGCGCTTAGCTCAGTGCCGGTCGCAGATTTACTCAATCGCATTCGTCAGCCATTTAATGTCAGTAGGGTGGCACTCGCCGCTGCCGCCGCCGCGCTTGCTGACCAAGACTTTATTGAAAAATCAAGGCTCAATAACCAAGAGCAAATGCGCTGGTTAGAAAAGCAGTTTGACGCATTAGGGTTAGGGTTTATCAAGTCGCATGCCAACTTTATTATGGTTGAAATAGAAGTTGAGATGGAGGACATAACCGCTGCTTCTATTCATCAAGCATTGCTAGAGCAGGGCGTGATAGTCCGTCCACTAGAGAGTTATGGCTTGCCTAATTGGCTGCGTATCACGGTAGGGGTTGCAGAAGATAATATGCGCCTGATTGATACCCTACGTTCAATCTTGACTGATGACTTATAACTATTAAAAAGCTAGCTATCTGTTGTTTAATAAGTAACTGATTCGATTAATTATTCAATTTTATGACGCTAATATCAGCTTGCTTTACGCTTACTGATGTTGGTTTGTTGAAAGAGAAACGCCGTGAGTCGCCAGAAAAATAATATTAGCAATATCCATACTCAGCCGCCGTTATTTAAGCAAGTTTGTGTCATTGGTCTCGGGCTTATTGGTGCAAGTCTTGCCCAAGCCATCAAAGACAATGGTTTGAGTGAGCGCTTGGTGGCGGTTGATAGACATGCACCGAGCATCGACGAAGCCATTCAGCAAGGTTTGCTAGAGGCGGGTAGTGCCGTCTTAAGTGAAGTGGTATCAGGCAGTGACTTGATAGTGATTGCAGTGCCAGTGCAAGCGGTAGAGGCTGTGTTCGTCGATATCAAAACCGCCATGGATAACGGACAGCTTGCTGCTGATTGCATGATAACCGACGTCTGTAGTACCAAGGTTAATATCATCGAGGCGGCAAAAGCGGTCTTTACCTCATTACCAACGGGCTTTGTACCCGCGCATCCGATTGCTGGTGCTGAAAATTCAGGGTATCATGCCAGGCGCGCCACTTTATTTGTCAATCATAGCGTTATTATCTGCGAGCTACCAACGACCAATGATAGCGCCATTGCTAAGCTACGGCAGTTATGGGAAGCGGTAGGTGCGACTGTCATGCCGATGGAGGCCGCACATCATGATGCGATATTGGCGCATACCAGTCATTTACCGCATTTGCTGGCGTTTAATTTGGTTGAGCAGCTGGCAAGTCACGACGATAATTTAGATATGTTTCGTTATGCAGCGGGTGGTTTTCGAGATTTCAGCCGCATTGCTGCCAGCGACCCTAAAATGTGGCATGATATATTTTTTGCCAATCAAAGCGCCATTGTGAGCGCTCTTGATGAGTATGGCGTTTATCTACACACCATGCGCCAGCTTATTATTGATAAAGATTCAACCGCCCTGATGGGACTTTTGGGCCGCGCGCAAGCCGCACGGCGACATTTTGGCCATATGTTAGCCAGCACCCCTTATACGGATACTTCTGCCATGTCAGCTTCTTATAATATTACCCCTAGCAATACCGTTTCTGGCACCATTACCATTCCTGGTGATAAGTCTATCTCGCATCGCAGTATCATGCTTGGTAGCCTTGCGACAGGTGTCACCAACGTTACTGGATTTTTGGAAGGGGAAGATGCGCTTGCTACCTTACAGGCGTTTCGTGATATGGGTGTGAGCATTGAAGGCCCTGATAAAGGCAAGTTGACCATCCATGGCGTTGGTATGAATGGTTTAAAGCCAAGCAAAACACCATTATACATGGGCAACTCAGGCACCAGTATGCGTCTGCTAGCGGGTATCTTAGCGGCGCAGTCATTTGATAGTGTATTAACCGGCGATACCAGTCTAAACAAGCGTCCAATGGAACGTGTGGCCGCACCGTTACGTGAGATGGGTGCGGTCATTCAAAGTACCGGTCATAATGGTACGGCGCCACTGAGTATTACGGGTCGTGCGAATGTTGGTGAGCCTCTCCAAGGTATGGAATATGATATGCCGGTCGCTTCTGCACAGGTTAAGTCTTGCTTATTGCTGGCTGGACTTTGGGCAAAAGGTACTACGACGGTCATTCAACCTGAAGTTAGCCGTGATCATACCGAGCGTATGCTATCAGCCTTTGGTTATCCTGTGATGGTTGATGGCAATCGCGTCAGCGTCGAAGGTGGTGGCACGCTGACAGGCGGTGACATTGCTGTGCCTGCTGATATCTCATCGGCGGCATTCTTTATGGTCGCTGCGGCTATCAGTCAGGGTAGCGAGCTGACCCTCACGCAAGTCGGTATCAATCCCACCCGTACCGGTATCATCGATATCTTAAAACTGATGAATGCTGATATCAGCTTAAGTAATGAGACCCATGTCGGCGGCGAACCAGTCGCTGATATCACTATTCGTAGTTCAAACTTAGTCGGTATCGAAATTCCAGAATATTTAGTACCATTAGCAATTGATGAATTCCCAGTGTTATTTATTGCTGCTAGCTGTGCCCAAGGTCGCACAGTGTTAACCGGTGCGAAAGAGCTGCGCGTGAAAGAGTCGGATCGTATTGCTGTCATGGCAGATGGTCTACAAACCCTAGGCATTGATTGTACGGTGACTGAAGACGGGCTGATTATTGAAGGTAAGGGCAGTAATGCTGATGTTAATGAAGTGAATAACAGCCAGCCAGTCTTTGGCGGCGGGCATATCATCTCGCATCATGATCATCGTATTGCCATGAGCTTTGCGGTTGCAAGCTTACGTGCTTCTAAGCAAATTACCATCGAAGGCGTTGAAACCGTCAATACCAGTTTCCCAGGATTTGCTGAGCTTGCCAATCAAATTGGTATGTCTATCAAGGTCGATAATGGGGCGGCTTAATGCCATGTTAATATGATAAGCCTTATTATTTGCTTTTAAAGTATAGATTTTTGAATTTTGGTCTTTAAATTATAGAATCTTAAAGTGCTGTCTTTCAGGATTCAATAAAATCTAAAAGGTTACTTGTAAACCTTAATGTAAAAGTCGTTTTAAAGATATTTTTTAACGTTGTTGTCGTGAGCAATGTGTTGATACTTAAATAGTATTAACGCATTGCTTTTTACTTTCTACCCTATATGTAGTAACCCTGCGCTCTTACCGCTAAGTTTTCATTATTGATAAATAATAAGTAAGGTCGCGCTTTGCTCTAATTTAAGTTGTCTTGCCTTATGACTACTCAAAATGTTGTCAAAAAACCAGTCGTTCCCATTAAAACCACACGAAGTGGTATCGTCACTGCGCTGATTGCTTTTTGTATATGGGGCGCATTTCCTTTATATTTTAAACAATTAGCCGCTTATAACGCGACAGAAATCATCGGTCATCGTATTGTTTGGACGTTTGCCTGTTTGCTCATCGTCGTGGTCGTGACCAAGCGCTGGCAGTGGATAGATACTTTAAAGCAAAATCCAAAGTGGATAGGATTGACTTTTTTGTCAGGTATTATTATCGCCACCAACTGGCTCACTTACGTATGGGCGGTCAATCACGATCAAATCCTTGAGGCGAGCTTAGGATATTTTATCGGGCCATTAGTTGGGGTGGCGCTATCGATGATTTTATTCAAAGAGCGTCTGCGACCTTTGCAATGGGTCGCGATTGGGTTTGCGCTGTTATCTGTCGTTATTCAGGTAGTCATGCTCGGTAGCCTGCCATGGCTATCGCTTATTCTTGCTTTTAGTTTTAGTACTTATGGCACGATTCAGCGCCAAACGCCATTGACTGCGGTCGATGCGATGTTTGTTGAAACAACGATGCTGGTACCTATCTTTATTTGGTGGTTTTGGCAAGCGGATGTGGTTAGTAGCCAGCTGAGCTTTTGGTTTACGCCAAACATCTGGTTATTGATGCTGGCAGGTCCGATTACGCTGATACCGTTACTGTTATTTAATAGATCGACTAAACTGGTTGCTTATAGTATTTTAAGCTTTATGAATTATCTGACGCCGACCTTTATTTTCTTCTTGGCGGTGTTTTATTATAAAGAGCCTTTTGACTTAAACCGTTTAGCCGTCTTTGGTTTGATTTGGCTCGGGCTGTTATTATTCAGCATAGACTTGTGGCGTCATCGCCCTAGTAAAGCGTTAAAAGCCGAGCGCTTGCGCGAAGAAGCGTTGCAGCAAAGTAAGTAAAAAAACAAAGTAAATAAAATTTTGGGCTAAAGACTTAAATTAAAAACCTCAGTTAAAAAATTAATAAATAAGGATGAGCGCATGTTTCATACCGAATCTGATGTGGTATTTGTCAAAGGCTTAACAGTAGAAGCAGTCATCGGTGTTTACGCATGGGAGCGCGCCATTACGCAGCCGCTCCTAATTGATATAGCGCTTGAAACAGATATCAGTAAAGCTGCTGTTTCAGACGATGTCCATGATGCGCTCAATTACAAAGCAGTCTGTGATGATGTCAGCGAATGGTGCCAAGCAATTAAAGCACAGTTACTTGAGCATTTGGCTGGGCAAATTGCTGATAAGCTGCTCGAAAAATACACCTGCCATAAAATCACATTAAGCGTTGCCAAGCCGACTGCTATCAAGCAAGCGGATGCGGTTGGGGTGCAAATCACCCGTTATGCCAAAGCCGGTGCTGACAAGCCAACTGCAAGCAAAGGCGATAATGCGTAACATGCATAAAAATCTGGCTAATTTGAATCTTGATGACTTAAAAAAGTGCGTGCCTGAACCGCTGCAAACGCATTCTGTGACGGCGGTGCTATTGGCTTTGGGTAGTAACTATCAAGCAGAAAAATACTTACCACGCGTTCGAGAAAAATTAGCCGTTTTAGGCGAGATACAGCTGTCCATGGCATTTCAAAACCCTGATTTTACGGCAACACCTGAGTTGCCAAAACCTGATTATACCAATCAGTGTGTTTATCTAACCCTTACATCTGCCATGACCTTGCAACAGTTGCAGCAGACCTTTAAGCAATTTGAAAGTGATTGCGGTAGACAGCGTTCCTCTGAGTCAATAAAAAATCCTATAAAAATAGTCACCATGGATATCGATATTTTACTAATAAAATTAGATGATAAACAAAATAGCCTAAGCAAAAAATGGATAATAATGGCGGATAGATATCCATTTAAGGCCCATGAAAGAGCAGGGATTGAGGAGTTAGTTTTAAATAGTTATTCAAAAGGTTAAGAAGGGTTTATTAAAGGATAATGTTTTTCTTTAAGTGCCTCAAAATAAAAGCTAGGCAAAATGCCCAGCTTTTATCAAATTTACATGGTTCAGCGCAAAAATTATTATTGCGCGGTCAAACCACCATCAACAATAAACTCTGAGCCGGTTGAGTAGCTTGAATCATCTGAAGCTAAGAATAGCACCATGCCGCTGACTTCTTCGGGCTGCGCCACACGTCTCATTGGAATGGTTTTGGCAAAAGCTTCAACCGCATCTTTGGTATCGCCTTGCATAATCATTGGAGTAGCGATGACGCCTGGATGAATGGAGTTTACGCGAATGCCGTGAGGGGCGCACTCCAATGCTGCGGCTTTGGTCATACCGCGTACCGCAAATTTAGAATCGGTATAGCCGATAGCGCCACCGACCAAACCGTTAATCGATGAGATATTGATGATAGAGCCTTGCTTGGCTGCTTTCATCGTTGGAATAACCGCTTTCATGCCTAAAAAGACCGATACTTGGTTAATCTCTAGAATCTTGCGGTAGTCTGCTACTGAGGTATCTAAGATAGATTTGTGCGTCGTGATACCTGCATTATTGACTAAGACATTGATTTGACCAAATTTTTCTTGGGTTGCTTTAACGACTTGTGCCCAATCATCTTCATTGGTGACATCATGCTTGATAAAGAGGGCGTTATCACCAAGCTCTTTTGCCAATGCATCGCCTTTTTCACTATTTATGTCGGTCAATACCACTTTAGCACCTTCTTCCAGACATAAACGCGCATGAGTTTCGCCCATCCCTTGAGCCGCGCCTGTGATAATGATAACTTTGTCTTGTAAACGAGCCATGAGATTTCCTATTTTTATTTATGGATAATGAAAAGTATAAGTCATCATGGCTGAATATTCATTAGTGGTTATAAAACCATAAGCGAATATTCAATATTTTTAGACAATAATTTTAAATTTAGCCTGTAAATCATACCTTTAAATAGTGAGTTTGAGAAAACGATGTATAAAGTGATATTAGATTTTTGTTTTAAAGAGGTCGGTAGCCAACAGTTTTTTGAGAAAGACGTAGATTTTGATAAGTTATTAATCGAGCGATACAGTGAATTGCTCGAGCAAGCAGCGGCGTCAGAGTTATATGAATGGCGATGTAGTATTGAGGGTAGGTTGGCTGAGATAATCATTTTAGACCAGTTTTCGCGCAACATTTATCGTGATACGCCAGCGGCCTTTGCTCAAGATAGTATGGCATTGGCGCTCGCTCAAGAAGCGGTTACTGCTGGCGCATTAGAAATACTTGAAACTGTAGAGGCGCGTAAGTTTGTACTTATGCCGTATATGCACAGTGAGTCAAAACTGATTCATCAACGAGCAGTCACTCTGTTTGAGCAATATACTAATGCCGATACCGTAGAGGCTGAGATGAAACATAAAGTCATTATCGATCGATTTGGTCGTTATCCTCATCGTAATGACATTTTAGGACGGGTTTCGACTGGCGAAGAAATAGAGTTTTTGACGCAGCCTGACTCGTCATTCTTATAAATATTATCTGTTTAATAGCTAATAGATAAAACGCTATTTATCAATTGGTTAACATAAAAAAAGAGGCTGTTTGGCCTCTTTTTATTTAGTATCTAATTATTTAGTATCTAATTATTTAGTATCTAATTATTTAGTATCTAAGATAGCTAGCAGCTTACTTCTGCTCAGCGCCTGCTGCATCCATATCAGACCGGCCAATCACATCTAAATCCTCTAAGCACAGCTTGTCGTATTCCTTTTTGCAAAAATTAGGATCGATTTGGCACATCGCGCTTTGCAACTGATCTAGGCGGTTTTCTGATTGCTGGATGTGCTCAAGCATTTTTGCAAAGGCTTCTGCGACAGGGTCTTGAGAGAAAGGGTCAATACCGTAGGCTTGAAAGGTTGTGGTTCGTTTGGTATTCGATACTGTGTCTTTTACTTTGTCAGTACTGCCAGCTTGCGCGACTTTTTCTTGCTGTTTGGCATCTTGGACTTTGGTCGCAATGGGGTTGCCTTTTTCATCGTGATTGTCTGAGATCATACGTGCCGCGCTACCGACCATGGTAGCGCCCGCTGGCACAGGTTTGACAACAACCGCATTTGAGCCGATTTTAGCGTTTTTACCGACGGTAAAGGGTCCTAATACTTTGGCACCCGCACCAACTGTCACGCCATCTTCTAGCGTTGGATGGCGTTTGCCATTATTCCACGAAACGCCGCCAAGGGTAACGCCATGATATAGAGTGACATCATTACCAATCTCTGCCGTTTCGCCAATCACAACCCCGACACCGTGGTCAATAAAGAAGCGCTTACCAATTTTGGCAGCAGGATGAATCTCGATACCAGTAACGATGCGTGAGCCATAGGAGATCACGCGCGCCGCCAGTTTGTGTTCATGATTCCAAAGATAATGGGCGCCACGATGTAAGACAAGCGCATGGATGCCAGGATAGGTCAGGATGACTTCCAGACTATTCCGTGCCGCTGGGTCACGGTTGAATACCGCATCGATGTCTTCTTTTAGGTCTTTTTTGATGCTGGCAAGCGATTTGAACAATTTGGCTGGCAATGACATAAGGCGTCCTATCGTATTTTTGATAACAATCTTTTTAGTTATAGCAGTTTAACAGTACAAAATATAGGGATGAGTGATAAATTAAAACAGAATATGCATAGATAAAACGCCAAGCTGTGACGATTTGTCTACAAACAATCCTATGTGACTATATATGCTAATTAATTATCACTCGTCACATATTTTAATAGCTCGACAACCTGTTCAGGCGTTTGCGCCCATGCCATGGCTGCCGCATCAACTTCTTTTAGCGGATGAATAATATCTTCAGCATGCAAGGTAATATAAGGCTTGCCCAAAGCGGCGCAGTAGCCTGCGTCAAATGCGGCGTTCCATTGTTTGTATTTATCGCCAAAGCGAATGATAGCGATATCACATTTTTGCATCATATTTTTGGTACGAATTGCATTCACCTTTGATGACTGATGGTCGCGCCAGAATCCATTGTCATTTTCACCCAACACATCACCAGCTGCATCGCTGGCTTCATGGTCAGTAACAGCTGAGGTAAAGGTAATAGCAAGACCATGCTCTTTCGCGCCTTGCATGATTTTTTGTCGCCAGTCGCTGTGTATTTCTCCAGATAAATAAACCGTCCAATTCACTGTTCACTCCTTTTTATTAGTAAATTCACTATTAAATCATAGCACTTACAAAACAGCAGTACTTACAAAACAGTAAATCTACTGTTGGCAATGCCAAAAGATCAACGCCCTAAAAACTGTGGATAAGACGCTTTAATCTTTTGCAAGCTTAGCAATTAAAGCGCTTAATAGCTGATATTCTTTTTGATCAAGCTGTAAGCGTGAGCCCAGTCGTGATAGGCGCGACGGTAAAGACTTTAGGTTTTCACTATCGGCCAGTCCGCGTTGAACCATCAATTCAGTCGTGCGCTGAGTCAGCTGCTGTAATTGCTGCTGGCTAATGGCGGGTTCATCCCATTGTTGCCGTAGATGAACATCTAATGTTGGCTGAACCGCTGCATTTTTATCATTATCTAGACGGTTGGTAGTCGCTTGATTATGGGTCTGCGCATAAGCAAAGATAAAGCTGGCAATCACTTGCACGGCTGAAGCTACGTTAAGCACTGGATATGCAGGATTGGCATCAATTTGAATATGATAATCAGCGTAAGCCAATTCTTCATTGGTCAATCCGCGGTCTTCACGCCCAAATAAGATAGCAATATTTGGCTTATTTGTAGATTGAGCATTTTCACTCAATTTAGTATTTTTATTATTATCGGCTACATCGAGAGCGGTTTGCTTATCGATAAAGTCAAACATGATTTTGGCAGCTTGCGTTGGCGTCACCACAGGGCGCGGTAAATGACGGCTACGACTGCTGGCCGCAAATACGAGCTGGCAATCCGCTATTGCTGATTCTAACGTCGGCGCTATAGTCGCTGATGATAACAAATCGCTACCACCCGCCGCATGAGAGACACTGGTCTCATCAATGGGCAGCTTAGGGTCAATGACAGTCAAACGCGATAAACCCATAGTGTGCATGGCGCGTGCTGCTGAGCCTATATTGGCAGGCAACGTGGTATTGACCATGACGATTTGCACACAAGACAAATAGTCGCTTACCGTATGATTGACGGTTGCGGCTGCTAAGATTGAGGAAGAATCGTGATTCATTACAACCCCAGTCTTTGGTTTATTTCTTGCTCAACACGTTGCAACGCTACTGCAACCGCTTCAATAAGTTCCGCTTTGTCGCTGATAAGTCGCTCGCGGCAAGCCTCTTGTAACTGCCCACTAAGATGCATCAATTGGGTTGCGCCCAAATTGGCACTGGCGCCTTTTAGCGCATGAGCAATTTCATAGCCATTGGCGTTGTCATCTTTTTGCTGCGCGCTTCTTAAGTCGGCAATGCGCTGCTGACTGTCGGTAAAATACACTTGTATCAAGTCAACAAATTCTTCTTCCAACAAGTCACGCAGGTCATCAAACTGCTCGTCATTGATAATCTCATTAAGTTGAGCATTCATATTATTATTTGGGTTTTCAGTCATGATCATGTGTCCAATAAAGTAAAAGTTACAGCAATTAAGTTAACTAACAATCAGGTTAACTATAATGAAAATGCAAATTGTCTTCGCTAACCATACTCTTTAATTGCTGTAAGTTATCATCGTTAGGATAGACGCGCCAATGCTCAGATAGTCCTACATTGGCAATGCCGTATTCTTCATAAATGCTCAACCCAAGGGGTAGGCAGTTATCATTAATAGAGGCATCGGTATTGCTAAGGGCATTATTGGCATAGCCATTGCTATTTTGATGTAGCGCATCTTGATGCATATCATTTTCTAGCGCCAATAAATCATTGCCATCTTCATCGTATAGGCTGCCACCCATCGATGGGTCATATGCGCCGTTACCGCTACCATTATTACCTTGCTCGTCCTGCTCATCGTTATAAGACAAGCGCGGCGCTGGTATGATGTCTGCTTGGGCAGATTTTAGCAGCGGCTGCATACGTGTCAGCAGGTTAATATCACTGCCATGGACTTTGATGCTGATTTTTTTCAGCCAACGCAAGCGCGCATCAACCATGCTCATGGCATTATCAAGACGGGCAAACAGGCGTCCGTCACGCTCACGAATACTGCCTTTAATGATGACCACTTCATCAATTTTTAACTGCTCTTTGACACGGTTAAAGCGCTCGGCATAACAGCTGACCTCTAAGCGTGACGTGCCATCGTCTAAGGTAATGACGTTACGCGTACCAAAATTGGCAATATCAATAATCAAACCGGCAAAGTAGCAGCTGCCGTTATAGCCGGTATCTGTCAACTTATCAAGACGGGCGCCTGAGGTATAACGTTTCAGCTCCTCACGATATTCATCGATAGGATGTCCGGTTAAATAGAGACCTAAGGTATTTTTTTCCGCTTTTAGGCGGTGCTTATCACCCCAAATCAGCTCCGGCGTCATAACGAGTGGCGGCGCAGCAACGACACCGTCCATTTCACCGAACAAGTCCATCATACCGATTTCACGGTTTTGACGATCTTGTTCCGCCGCTTGTACGGCACTTGGCAACTGACTCATCAGCGCACCGCGAATCTCGTATGCTTCATCGGCTGGCAAGTCAGGGCGTAAAGTTGCCGCAAAGTCATCAAAGCAGCCGGCACTGACCAAGGCTTCAAGCGTGCGTTTGTTAACCTTTTTAATATCAACGCGGCGGCAAAAGTCGTATAAGTCTTTAAACGGGCCATCCGTGCGGCGTGCATCAACGATAGATTCGACGGCACCTTCACCAACGCCTTTAATTGCACCCAAGCCATAAATAATATTGGTCGGCGTATCGGCGACGAAATGCCATTCACTACGATTTACCGATGGATTAACGACGGTCAACTCAAAGTTTTCACGGCAGTCATTGATAAAGAACACGACGTTATCGGTGTTGTTCATATCGGACGTTAGGACGGCTGCCATAAATTCGGCAGGGTAGTACTGTTTTAGATAAGCGGTCTGATAAGCAAGCACGCCATAAGCGGCAGAATGCGAGCGGTTAAAACCATAACCGGCAAACTTTTCCATCAAGTCAAAGACGCCGCCTGACGTCGCTTCATCAATACCTTGCGCCGTAGCACCTGTGACAAAAATATCGCGCTGCTTAGCCATTTCTTCAGGTTTCTTTTTACCCATGGCGCGGCGTAGCATATCGGCGCCGCCCAAGCTATAGCCTGCCATAACCTGCGAGATTTGCATCACCTGTTCTTGATAAACAATAACGCCGTTGGTGTTTTCTAATATTGGCTCAAGGTTTGGATGGTCATAAATGACTTCCTCGCGACCATGTTTACGGTCGATATACATCTCTACCATGCCTGCATCGAGCGGACCCGGACGATATAGCGCGCACATGGCGATGACGTCTTCGATATTGGTCGGTTGTAATTTGGCCAGATACTTTTTCATACCCATACTTTCTAGCTGAAAGACGGCAGTGGTCTTAGCATCTTGCAGGAGCTTATAGGCTTTTTTATCATCTAACGGCAAATCTTCTAATACAAGCGGGTCTTTGCCTTCTTTGTCGCGGCGTAGGTTGATGTTTTCAACAGCAGCGTTAATGACCGTTAAGTTACGCAGACCCAAAAAGTCAAACTTCACCAGCCCAACGGCTTCAACGTCATCTTTATCAAACTGGCTGACACGGTGGCCATCGTCATCACAATAGATGGCGCTAAAATCGGTGATTTTATGCGGGGCGATTAGTACGCCACCGGCATGTTTACCGACGTTTCGACACACACCTTCAAGCTTAATCGCCATCTCCCAAATCTCAATGGCATCTTCATAATCCATATTATCCGGATTGGAGATTAAGTCTTTAAGCTGCGGCTCTTGCTCAAGCGCCTGACTGAGCGTGATACCAGGTGTTTTTGGAATCAATTTAGACAATTTACTGGCAAGGAAGTACGATTTACTTTGTACCCGCGCCACATCTCGTACCACTGCTTTTGCTGCCATGGTACCAAAGGTAATAATCTGCGACACCGCTTCACGGCCATAAGTTTGCGCCACATAATCAATGACGCGGTCACGACCTTCAATACAAAAGTCAATATCGAAATCGGGCATTGAGACACGCTCGGGGTTTAAGAAGCGCTCAAAGAGTAAGTCGTAATGAATGGGGTCTAGGTCAGTAATATTTAACGCATAAGCGACCAATGAGCCAGCACCAGAACCACGACCTGGGCCTACCGGCACGCCATTGGCTTTTGCCCAGCGGATAAAGTCCATCACGATTAAGAAGTAACCGGGAAATCCCATAGATAAGATAACTTCGAGCTCGTACTCTAAGCGCTCATCATACTTTTGGCGAAAGTCGCTCCAGTTGTCAGTACGTGCTTCAATCGGAAATAGCTTGTCCAGTCGATGATTAAGACCGCGTATTGATTCAGCGCGGAAAAACGATTCAATCGTTTCGCCTTCAGGTACGGGGAATTCAGGTAGGACGTTAATGCCGAGCGTCAAAGTCACGTTACAGCGGGTCGCTAAGCACAAAGTATTTTCAATTACCTGTGGAATATCGGCAAATAGTTGTGCCATCTGTGCTTGGGTCTTAAGATATTGCTCATCTGAATACAGTCGTGGACGATTGGGGTCAGCAAGTACATACGAGCCTGCGATACAGACGCGCGCCTCATGAGCATCAAAATCGTCTTGCTCTAAAAAGCGCACATCATTATGGGCAATAATAGGAATGCGATGCTTGGCACCTGAGTGAATAGCCGCTTTAATAAAAGCGTCTTCACCTGAGCGGTTGGTGCGCTTGATAGCAAAATACAAGCGATCATCGAACTGTGCTTGCCATTCGGTTAGTAGCTCGTCAGCTTTTTCTGGCATGGAGCTGACCAGTGCTTGCCCGACATCAGATTTTTCAGTAAATAAAACAATAACACCAGCTGCGTGCTCTAAAACATGGCGACGCTCAACGACGGGCACACCATGATTGGCAACATCGGCGCGCCCTTCAGTAAAGCCAAGCGATACAATGCGGGTGATGTTTTGATAACCTTCATTGTCCATCGCCAGCAAAACCAAGCGCGTGTCTTCATTATCCATAATGATTTCACTGCCGATGATTGGCTTAATACCCGCACCTAAACAGGCACGATAAAACTTCACCGTGGCATAAAGGTTGGATAAATCGGTCAATGCCAGCGCACGTTGGTCGTCTGCCGCCGCTGCTTTGATAAGCGGCTTTATGCGCACGATAGAATCGGTGATTGAATATTCGCTGTGGATGCCAAGGTGTACAAATGCCATAGAGGACTCTTACGGATGCGATCAAAAAGGGTGTGGTGCTAAGAGAAAAGGTTAGAAGACATGGCACATTGCAAGCTCATTTACAAAGCTTTAGCAGTATTGATGCGGCGACAAGCGATTAATCGCTTGGTTTGGGTCTTCTAATCTTAACGGATAATAATAGCATTCTTTACCCATAACAGCCAATGATTCAGCGCCTAACAGCGAGGTGACCGACATTGAGAATAGGTCTGCTTAGCAATAAACTATTGTGCTCAAAACTATTATGCTTAAAGATATGTCGGTAGGTTTTTCTTAATCGATAAGCCTTTCATAAGCTGTCTATATAAAGCGGGCAAGTTGATAGGGTTTTGGATCGATAGCGTGCGCTTCATCAAAATAGTATGCTGCGATTATTTGTGCGCTAACGACCGCTTGCGTCAAGCCTAAGTGCTGATGACCAAAGTTTAAAAACACCCGCTCAATATTATCGATAACTGGTAAGGAATCTGATGTCGATGGTCGAAAGCCCATCCATGGCATACTATCAGCCGAATTTAATGGCGTTTTTAACATGGGCTGTGCGTGTTGTAAGAGTATGTGCGCCCGCTGCATATTAGCAGGGGCATCAAGTCCCGCATATTCCACTGTGCCCGCCAAGCGCAATCCTTCTTGCATCGGTGTCATCACAAAGCGCCGATCTAGACTGGTTACCGGCATCTGTAAGCGTGCGCTTTCATGAGGTAACATTAAGTGATAACCGCGCTCAGTATCTAGCGGAACCGTGACGCCTGTTAGCTGTTTGGCCAGTGTTTTAGAATGCGCGCCTGCCGATAACATCACTTTAGAAGCTACGATATCACCTTGGTTGGTCGTTAAATGAATGCCATCGATATTGGTCTTCGCTTCAAGGACGCGGCAATGCTCGATAATGTGACCGCCTAATTGTCTAAAGCTGCTACTAAGCTGGTTGATGACCGCTGTTAAGTTGGTGATATGGCCTGTGTTTGGGAAAAATAACGCCGCTAATTGGTTGTCTTTTAAGGCGGGTTCATATTCTAAAAGGCGCTCTTTTGTCAATAACTCATTAGCTACGCCGACATCATTAAGGCGTTTACCATGGGTCTTTAGAGAGTCTAAGCTACTAGTTTTTTCGATTGTTAATAACGCGCCTTTCACTTGTATCCAATCATCTAACTGCCACTGATGGGCAAAGTCTAACCATGCTGGTAGGCAATTATTATTTAAGCTTAATAACGCTTGATGAATACGGGCAAATGGCTCAGGGCGCATATTCATCAGCAGCTGAATGGCCCAAGGCGTCAAGCGTGGCAGATAGCGCCAATCTATGCGCAGTGGACCTGTTGGATTCAATAACATGGCTGGAATATGACGCAGCATACTGGCATCGGCAATCGGAAACACATGCTCTGGGGCGATATGTCCTGCGTTACCAAATGACGCGCCTTGTCCGACTTCATTTGCCTCTAGTAGGGCGACCTTTGCCCCTCGTGCTTGCAAGGTTACAGCCGTTACCAGTCCAATAATACCGCCGCCAATAATATGTAAGTCGAAATTTGGGGTGCTCATAAAGGTTCTCGATGAATCTCTCGACTGAGATGACTGTTATTGAAACATCGCCAAACGGCGGCTATGGCTGGCATAGTGCCGTCAGCTAATGGTTCAAGTAATTTATAAAGATGGTACTCATTTTATAAAGATAGTACTCATTCAGTTTCGCCAAACGCATTTAGCCTTTTTGCCAAATAGCATTTAGTATCGCAAAGCTAAATCAATAACCTACCACCGCGGCATCAACAATACGCGGGTCGGATGAGCCGTAAACACCATTTGGGGTAATCATAATCGACTGGGTTGAGCCCATGGCTGCTTGTGGATTGACCTTATGTCCCATTGACTCGAGCTTTTTAATCGTATCGATATTTAGGGCTTTTTCGATACGAATCTCATCGGGTAGCCACTGGTCATGGATACGCGGCGCGTGTGTGGCTTCAGCGATATTCATATCGTGGTCAATTACGTTTGAGATGACTTGCGTGACCGTGGTGATAATGCGGCTACCACCCGGGCTGCCGGTAACGATATAAGGTTTGCTGTCTTTAAATACCAGCGTTGGGCTCATCGAAGACAACGGGCGTTTATTGGCCTCGACCGCATTGGCATCGCCGCCGATTAAGCCATAACCATTGGGCACGCCGGGTTTCGCAGAAAAATCATCCATCTCGTTATTGAGTAGGATGCCTGTACCTTCAGCGACAAGCCCAGTGCCATAAGAAAAATTCAGCGTATAAGTATTGGCTACGGCATTGCCATCTTTATCGACGATAGAGAAGTGTGTGGTTTGATCGCTCTCGTACGGTAAGGGGTTATTAGCCTTGATGGTTGCCGCTGGCGTGGCTTTATTGGGATTGATCAACGTACGTAGTTTATCGGCATAAGGCTGCGAGGTTAAACCGCTGGCAGGCACGTCAATAAAGTCAGCATCTCCTAAATATTCTGCGCGATCGGCATAAGCCAATTGCATGGCCTCGCTCATCAAATGAATGGTTTGCGCGCTGTTTTGACCGTAGTCTTTTAGCGGATAACCTTCTAAGATATTTAAAATCTGCACGATATGAATGCCACCAGAGGACGGCGGCGGCATGGAGACAATCTCATAACCACGATAATCCCCTTTGACTGGCACGCGAGCAATGGCTTGATAATTGGCTAAGTCTTGCAAGCTCATATTACCGCCTGCTTCATTGACGGCTTTGACCAATTTACGCGCGGTTTCGCCTTTATAAAAACCATCATTGCCTTTTGCCGCAATCAGTTTAAGGGACTTTGCCAGCTCTGGCTGTTTTAAACGCTCACCCGGCTGATAGGCACTGCCGTCTGGTTTAAAAAATATCTTTTTGGTACTTGGCCATTTTTGTAAACGGTCACTTAACGCTTCTAGCGATTCGGACAACCCAGCGGTGACGGTTATGCCATCTTCAGCCAGTGCAATCGCTGGTGCCATGACTTGCCCGCGGCTCATGGTGCCATGATCTTCCAATGCTTTTAGTAAGCCTGCTACGGTGCCCGGCACGCCAACCGCCAAGCCATGATAACGGGATAAATCACTAACGGCATTGCCATCGCTATCAAGATACATATCACGCGCGGCGCTACTGGGCGCTTTTTCGCGATAATCGAGCGCCACCGTTTTGCCTTGCTTAGCATCATAAATCATCATAAATCCGCCACCACCGATATTGCCCGCACGCGGCAACGTCACGGCTAACGCAAAGCCAACGGCGACAGCGGCATCAACGGCATTACCGCCATCTTTTAAAATCTTTAAGCCGATATCAGAGGCAAGCGCTTCTTGGGTGGCGACCATGCCGTTTTTTGCCCAAACAGGGTGATGAATGGCGTCTTCAGAATAGATAGCTTGGTCGGTTTTGGTTGTCTTGCCACTAACGACGGCTGTGCCTGTGGCGGTCTTGGGCGCTAGGGCAGAGGATTTCGATTTTGTAACGCGCTGAGTTTCGGACAATACAGTCGGATTATCAGCCATAATCGCTAAATTAATCGCATTGGTGTTAATCGAGGTTGGATTGACGGTATTTTTTGCGGTCGTAGGTTTGGTTTCTGCGGCGTGAGCAGAGACCGTTAGCAATAGCGTGCTAGTGATAATCAGCGCAGCAGATTTTAATTTTTTATGGGTGAGCGTTTGGGTGCTATGAGAATGAGAAAACAAAGTTGACATCGCAAAGTCCTTTTTACGAGGGTGAAAAAAATTGAGCTAAAAAGAGAGGTGAATCAATAAGGTTAAATAGTAACGAATATTGCCAGTAGTAGAAAGGGCTTTACTATTTTTGTTTTCAGATAAAGAAGCCCGTTATAAGGTAGTTAAGCTTTGTAAATTTGAGAGATAAAAAAAGAGCCAAAAAAAAGCGCACCGGCTAACCGATGCGCTTTTTTAAATGTTCTTACTTTATCTAATTAATGCTTTTTAATTCCATGGCTTATATCTTACTGTGCTTGGTTATGCATTTGACGGTTTTTTGAACCATGATGACCTTTTGCTTTTCTTTCTGATTTTAATTGTGCCATTTTTTGACGTTGTTCAGGGGTCAGGACTTGCGAGATAGCATGCTCAGTTTGTACGCGTTCAATAAAGCGCTGCTTGGTCTTTGCCGCTTGTTGATCGGCTAGGCGGTTAACTGCTGCGGCATCTAAGGTTTTGGCATTGGTCAACGCTTGCATTTGTTGTTGCATTTGCGCGCGTTCAGCTTGATATTTGCTACGATCTTTTTTGTTGCCACTATATTTTTCTTGCATAATAGCTTTGATTTGTGCCTGCTGCGTCGTTGTCAAATCCAACTGCGACATAGGGCCTCTCATGCCACCTTTATGCATGCCGTCTTTCATGCCAGCTCTATGCTGCTTTTGCATGCTAGTCGTTGTTGGCGTTGCTGACGTCGTATCGGTGGTTGCGTTGACACTGGTACAGCCCGTAACCGTTAAGACGCTAGATATCGCGAGTACTGAGCCTATCAATAATTTTTTCATTATCATTACCTTAAATTATGGTGCAAACGTTAATTATTACGAAAAGAGGTTTTTTATCTGAGAAGTAATGATTATCAAGTGTCCCGGATAGCCACTATGAATCATCATTTGCCATCAGTATTTGTTGCTGATAGCGACTATCATACGACAGCTAGAAGTTGCGAACATTTATGAAATATTAAGAAAGGTAACGTTTGTGGCGCATTGATGGGCGCTTGCCTGATAATATCAGCCATACTATGGCATGCTTAGAATCATTTGACTGAGCGGCGAGAAGGTAGATAAGAGTGGAGGATAACGATGCCAAACATTTTATTGGGTGACGATGATGAAGAGTTGACCCAACTGCTGCAAGAGTATTTGCATAATCATGGCATCCAAAGTGACTGTGTTCATGATGGCGAGGCGGTCATCGAACGCTTAAAAGTAGCGATGCATGATAGTGCATCTTATGATTTATTGGTGCTCGATATTATGATGCCAAAGATAGATGGGCTCAGTGTCCTGCGTCAGCTGCCAGCGATTAGCGATATTCCCGTCATTATGTTGACGGCAAAAGGTGAGGAGATTGATCGTATTATTGGGCTGGAGCTTGGCGCGGATGACTATATTACTAAGCCTTGTAACCCACGTGAGCTGCTGGCACGTATTAACGCGGTGATTAAACGCAGCCGTATTACCGCATCGGGTGCAGCCACCTCAGAACATACCCCTTTGCCAGAGAGTCGCCTGCATTTGGACCAAAATCAGCGTATCTGTCAAATAGATGGCATTGAGCTACAAGTCACTGGTACAGAGTTTGATTTATTATTGGCCCTCCTCAAGCAAAAAGGCGAGGTGGTGAGCAAAGCATGGTTGTCACAAAATGTCTTACAGCGTGAATTGCAACCGTTTGATCGCAGCCTTGATGTGCATGTATCACGCCTGCGTAAAAAACTTCAGCCTTTTCACGATGAGTCTATCAAGGCAATTCGTGGTAAAGGCTATCAGTTGGTACTGTAATGACGGACGCATCGATGCCTACTTCTACATTTAAGCCAAGAATTACGCTATTTTGGCGGCTATTTCTCAGCCTGTTATTGACAGTGCTTATCACCTCTATCATCTCTGTCATGGTAGAACGTTGGCTCAATGGCAAAGAGTTAAGCGCTCGGATGGACGTGCAAATTGACAGTCTTTTACTCAAGCGGCAAGAAGTGGTTGCGGCGCTACAAGCGGGTGATTTATTGGCCGTCAGGCAGCTGTACCGGCAAGACCGTCGATTGATGAGTCAAATCAGGATTTATGATGAGCAGGGCGCTATTATTTTTCCGCGGTATCGTTATAGGGAAGAGCGTCAAACAAACGGTCAGGAAGTGGAGCGTGACCTACCATCGCATGCTATGTCTGAGAATCGTAGAGCGCATAATGATAAAAATGACAGCACCTATGAAAAGCCTTCTTTCATTAATGAAATCCTGCATCCAGCGATGCCCAATAGAGAAGTGATTTTTGACCCTAATAATCGCCCAGAATTGGCAGATTTAACCGTAGATTTGCCGGACGGGCAAACGGCCATTATACAACTGCGCCCGCATTTGCGTTTTGCTGATGTCTTGGCGCTGCAACGCGGTAATTTTACCGTGCGTTTACTGCTGATTATTCTCTTTAGTACTTTGGTCTGCTTTTGGCTCAGTCGTACGCTGACTCGGCGCATCGGTCAGGTGCAACATACCGTGCACCGTATGATTGATGGCGATTACCAAGTCAATCCCCATTTATCAGAATTAGGCTCTGATGAGCTAGGACTATTGGCAAAAGATGTGGCCCAATTATCAACCCGATTGGCGGAGAGTGAGCTTGCGCGCAAGCAGATGTTAAGTGATATCTCGCATGAGCTGCGTTCGCCACTGGCGCGCCTTGATGTGGCTACTGAGCTGACGCGTGACTTTGCGCCCGATGCCAGCCGTTACCTTGACCGTATCGATAAGGAATCGGCACGTATGAATGAGCTGATTGAGCAAATCATTCATATTCAATCGTTACAAATGCAGCAATATACCATCGATAATTTGGAAAATCATGCCGTAGATATAGTTGAAATCATCACTGAGATTGGTAAAGACGTCTGTTTTGAGTTTCAGCATAAAAACGTGCACTGGCAATGGACGCCGCCCGATGCTTTATTATCTTCATCATCTGATGCGTCTGTGACTGTGCTTGGCAATCAAGAACAGTTGCATAGCGCCCTTGAAAACATCATTCGTAATGCTTTTATGCACACTCCTGCAGGCTCAACTGTCACGGCTGAAGTCACAAAAACACCGTTAGATAATAAAAGAGATGCTATTCAAATTAGCATCACAGATGAGGGTGGCGGGGTAGCGGAAAAAGAGGTAGAACGTATTTTTCAGCCTTTTGTACGCCTTGATAGTGCGCGCCACAGGGAAACGGGCGGCTATGGATTGGGCTTGGCCATCGTTCATGCGGTCGTCATCGCCCATAAAGGTCAAATCACGGCTTATAATCGTCAAGACGGCAAAATGGGGTTAGTAATAAAAATAACGCTGCCTGCGAAATAAAAAACCTAAATAATAACGTATTTACTTAACATATATTCACTTTTACGAATATAGTGGGTAAGCGGTATTAAATCCCCGACGAGCGGCATTATTACTCTCTGTATATTCGTTAATAATAATATACAGAGAGTAATAATGATTTTACAAAACAAGACGTACTGTTTGTTAAGTGTTGACACGAGTAACAATCCCCAAATATAGCTTTTACCCTATGAGTATATAACCCGTTTTATTTTGTCATATCAACTCTCTAAAAATGGATTTTAACTTTGATTTCTCAAATCTAATAAGTCTGTAAGGGAGTACATACCATGAATCGGAATTATAAAGTGATATGGAATGCGTCTTTAAACTGCTTTATGGCAGTTTCTGAGTACGCCAAAGCGCGTGGTAAGTCGTCAAAATCTAGCGTGAGCGCAAACGCTACTATCAATACCACATCCAATCTTTCATCTACAAATGCTTTTCGACTCACCGCTATAGGGCTGGGGTTAGGGTTGTTAGCTGCTGGTTTTTCTATTCCAGCAAGTGCTAATAATGGTACTTCGAATCACCATGACGGTACTTATAGCCATAGTCATGGAAGTCATGGCACCCATACTCATACCAATGGCAATAATAGTCATAATAACCCTAATGGCCCTGGTAATTCTGGGAGCTCAATAAGTCTAAACTTTGAGGGCGATAATTCTACAACGATTACACGCACTAATGGTCAGACACTTAATATTTTAGGTGGTGCAAGTGGAGATCTAACTACAAACAATATAGGTGTGTTTGGTAGTGGTGATAGCTTACATATTCAGTTAGCTGAGAACTTAACCGGTTTGACCAGTGTGACGACGGGTAATAGTCTACTCAATACTTCTGGTTTAGCCATCACAGGCGGACCGACATTCACTAAAGCGCGTGTTGATGTTGCTGGTAATAAGATTACTGGCGTCGCAAGTGGTGTTGGTAACGACTCTAATGCAGCAAACATCGGTGATCTAAACAATGCAGTCGCAGCCAACAAAACCAAGTATTATAGTGTTAAAAATACTTCGGCTGCTGCAGCTACGGGTCCAGGCAGTAACGTTAATAACGATGGCGCAACCAAACCAAATGCCATGGCCATGGGTGTCAATGCCTCAGCGACTGGTGGACAAGCCATCGCCATTGGTAGCGGAGATAGTGGTCAGAATACTACAGCTAGTGGTGAGCAGTCTATTGCCATTGGTGCAAACGTTGTCTCATCAGGTGCATCCTCTATCGCCATTGGTGGCGATGATTTAGATGACGCCTCAAAGGTGAATGGGGTTAATGCACTATTCAATACTTATACAGGCAGCATAGGCGGTCTTGTTACGGTAGGTGATTATAGTGATCACACTGAATCTGGTGGTGCGGCCTCTGTTGCCATTGGTGTCAAAGCGCATTCTAAAGGCAATCTCTCTACCGCTGTCGGCGTCCGTTCAAGCTCATCAGGTGACGCCTCTTCTGCCTTTGGCATGGGCTCTTCAGCAAGCCAAAATGGCTCAGTAGCACTAGGTGCAGGGTCAGTGGCTAATCGTGCTGGTGGGTTTGCTGCTTACACAGGCGGCGCTACAGGAAATGCGCTTACTGCTATTAATAGCACTATAGGTAGAGCTGAGCTAGGTGCGGTGTCAGTAGGTCCTGGTGGTGAAAAAGGAACTCGTCAGATCATCAATGTTGCAGCGGGTAGTTTCGACAGTGATGCGGTGAACGTAGCTCAATTAAAAGGTGGTATCTCAAGTGTCATTGATCTAGGCTTTGACATCACGGCCGACAACGCTTCATTAGCCCCTGGTGAAACTAAAGACAAAGTCAAACTTGGTGAGACGGTCAAATATACCAGTGCAGATGGCAGTATCGTCACTACAGTGGCAGATAATGAAATCAACTTTGCATTAGGCGACAATCTCAGTGTTGGTGGATCAGGTCAAGACGGTGAAGATGGTGTAGATGGCTTCATCGGTGTGAATGGCGCTGACGGTCAATCTGGTATTGCTCTCAATGGTGCTAATGGCACAATCGGTCTAACAGGTCCTACTGGTGCATCAGGTATCATCGGTGTTATTGATGGTGTACCCGGTGTTAACGGTGTTGACGGCATTACACGTATCGTCATTGACGATATCCAAGTTGCCACCATGGAAGATGGCATGAAGTTCGAGGGTCACACCGGCGATACCATTGCTAAGAAGCTGAATCAAACGTTGAACATCGAAGGTACGTTAGCTGACTCTGCTGATGCATCAGGTGCAAACCTACGTGTTGACAGTGACGGTAGCAAGCTGAACCTCGTGATGGCTAAGAACCTAACAGATCTTGACAGCATTATGATCAATAATGGTGGTCCCATCATTAGCAGAACGGGTATTGATATGGGTCCTGTTGACGCTAACAGCTATCCTACCAACAGAATCACCAACCTTGGAAAAGGTATTGCTGGTACTGATGCGGTGAACCGTGATCAGTTGGATGAATTGACAACGGATCTTACTGATCTAGGCTTAAACTTTGGTGGCGATAGCGGTGACCCAGTTAATCTTAAGCTTGGTCAAAAGCTCATGGTTAAAGGCGGCGATACTATCAATGCTGACCCAGCAACGAAAAATATCAGTGTCACTGCTAATGGTGCTGACACTCTAACTGTCAGATTGGCTAAAGATATTAATCTTGGTAAAACTGGTAGCGTCACTACTGGAGATACGCAAGTTAATAATGCTGGTATTACATTGTATCGTGGTGATAATGGTCAAGTAGTACTTACTAATAATGGGCTTAACAATGGCAACAACAAAATCACTAATGTTGCTGATGGATTGTTGAGCACTACTAGTAAGGATGCAGTTAACGGTAGTCAGTTGTTTAAGACTAACGAAGACGTTGCCAAAGGTATTAAAATTGGTGATGGCAATAGCGCCAATGATCAACAGTTTGCCTTAGGAGATACCATCAATGTGACGGGTGATAATAATATCACTACCATCGCTTCGGCAACTGGTGTCCAAGTTAAACTGAATAACCAGTTGAACTTAGGCGACGAGGGTCGTATGCAAATGGGTAATAGCATCATGAATAACACCGGCTTCACCTTTGTAGGTAATGAGCCAGGTAGAACCGTTATTCTAGGTGCTGGTGGTCTAAACAATGGTTTCAACAGAATCACAAACGTCGCGGCAGGTATTGAGTTTACTGACGCTGCTACTGTTGGACAGTTAAAGGCAACAACCTTTGCATTAGACAGAGATAGGGCTTTAAGTGCACAAGGTGATAAAGCTACTATGGTGAAGCAAGGAAGTGCCTTTGATCTAAATAGCAGAGATGGTAATATCAAAATCTCTAGAACGGCCGCTGCTAGCAGTGTTGGTCGAGCGGCCCGAGCTGTTGATCCAAATGATATGACCTTTGATTTAAATAGAGATATTGCGGTAGATAGTGTCAAAACTGGTAATAGCACCTTAAACAACGAAGGTCTAAGTATCGTAGGTGGTCCTAGTGTCAAAAAAGCTGGCATTAACGCTGCTGACACTAAGATTACAAACGTTGTGAGTGGTGAGGTTGCTGCCAATAGCAAAGACGCTATCAACGGTGGTCAGCTCTATGCTCAAGGTATGGGTATCAGCAGTATTATAGGGGGTAACACGACTTATGATCCTGCAACTGGCACCTTTACCAATAACAACATCGGTGGTACTGGCGAAGGTAGTATTGATGGTGCGATTGCTTCTATCAAGCGTGGCGAGGTTGTCATGACTGAAAACATTCAAACCAACACTACAAACATTGCGACGAATACGACAAACATCGCAACCAATACCACCAACATCACCAAAAACACAGCTGATATCGTAACGAATACTGCGAATATCACTACCAATACCAGCAACATCAAAGCCAACAAGGATAAAATCGATGCTGGTCTCAACTTTGGAGCCGACAGCGGTGCCGTCATCAATAAACCAATCGGTGATGGTAGCGTACTCAGCTTCAAAGGCGGTAATAACATTAAGACCACCGCTGAAGGCAGTAGCATCAAGTTTGACCTGAACGGTAATATCAACGTAGAGAGCGTGACGACTGGCAATACGACGGTTAATAATAGTGGTGTTACTATTAAAAATGGCCCAAGTATGACAGCCGCTGGCATCTATGCAGGTAATGCCGAAACGGCGCCTAGTATGACGGCTGCCGGTATCAATGCCGCTGGTACTAAGGTGACAAATATTGCGGATGGCATGGCACCTAGAGACGCTGTGAACTTCGGGCAATTAGACGCTGTTAGCAGAGGTTTGGGTAACAGCATCAATGAGCTTGGCTACAAAATTGGCGAAGTCGAAGATGACGCCAACGCGGGTATCTCAGCAGCGATGGCCATGTCTTCATTGCCACAAGCGTTCATCAGCGGTAAACCCATGATAGGCGGCGGTATCGCAACCTATAATGGTGAAAGTGCCGTTGCGATTGGCTTCTCGAAAATGTCTAATGATGGACGTTGGGTGATGAAGCTGAATGGTACAGCGGACACCCAAGGGAACGTAGGTGCTGCAATCGGCGCAGGCTTCCACTTTGATTAATTGGCTAGCCCGATAGTTTAGCTAAATTAAGCTGAACCAAGTTAAATAGCCCCCTATGGCAGGATAGTTGTCACCCCTAAATAATAATTCCAAAGGGGACAATGAGGACACATCATGCCACGATATAGCGAAGAACGTAAACAGGCTATACTCAGCAAACTGCTACCCCCGCTGAGCCTAAGTGTTGCCGAGGTTTCAAGAAGTGAAGGCATCGGATTACAGACCCTGTATAATTGGCGTGCCCAAGCTAGAGAACAAGGTCACCCCATGCCAACGAACCATAAAACCCCTGATGACTGGTCAAGCGAAACCAAGCTTGCCACCATTATAGAGACGGCCACCCTAAGCGAGAGTGAACTTAGCGAATACTGCCGCAGCAAAGGCCTATATGTTGAGCAAATCAAAGCGTGGCGTACTGACGCCTTACAAGGCTTTAGCAGCAGCAAACAACAAAGCCTGAAAGACAAGCGTCAGCAGCAGAGCGATCGCAAACAGATCAAACAACTCACCCGAGAGCTTGCTCGAAAAGAAAAGGCTTTAGCTGAAACTGCCGCCTTACTGGTATTGCGAAAAAAGTTGGAAGCGTTTTGGGAGGAGTTTGATGACGACTGACCTTGCTCCCTAAGCGCAAGCAATACATAGACTGGATACAAGAGGCCAATCACTCAGGAGCCAGACTTAACCTTGCCTGTATTGAAGTTGGCATTAGCATCCGCACCTATCGGCGCTGGTACCGCGCAGGTCACGTGAATGGTGATAAACGGTGTGACGCCGTGCGCCAAGCTCCTAAGAATAAACTGAGCGCCTCTGAACAAGCCGCCATCCTAGCCGTGTGCAATCAGCCCCGCTTTGCCAGTCTGCCGCCCACCCAAATTGTACCGACCCTGCTTGATGAGGGGATATATCATGGCTCAGAGTCTACCTTTTATCGGGTGCTGAGGCAGCATGAGCAATTGGCTCACCGCGGTCGTGCACTTGCCCCTAAAGCCTCAAGCGCCCCAAAGACCTTTACTGCCACTGGCCCTTGCCAAGTGTTCTGCTGGGATATCACCTATCTGCCAAGTCCGGTACGGGGTCAGTTCTATTATTTGTACATGATAGAGGATGTCTATAGCCGTAAAATTGTTGGCTGGGAGGTTTATGACCACGAGTCAGGTGTACTGGCAGCTCAGCTGCTTGAGCGTACTTTAATCAGTGAGAATGCATTGCACACTGGGGTGGTGCTACACTCAGACAATGGGGCACCGATGAAAGCTCAAACCATGCGCATGAAAGCGTATGAGCTTGGGGTACTCACGTCATACAGCAGACCGCGGGTCAGTAATGATAATCCTTTTGCAGAGTCGCTATTTAAAACCTGCAAGTATCGCCCTAATTGGCCTATCGATGGCTTTAAGAGCTTAGATGCGGCAAGACGATGGATGCTGAGCTTCACGCGCTGGTACAACAATGAGCATAAGCACAGTCAGCTGAACTTTGTGACGCCCAATCAGCGCCATACGGGTGAGGATAAGGAAGTACTGGCGAAGCGTCTGCTCACGATGCAGCGCGCTAAAGATGAAAACCCGATACGCTGGGGAACTCAGGAGGTGAGGAACTGCGAGCCTGTAGGGCCAACAACGCTAAATCCTGTAAAAGAGCAACAACAGCAAAGATTACAAGCCGCTTAATTTAGCTTGATGGTGACAACTACCTTGAAAAACTCCGATAGTCATTGAATCACTAGGTAAAGTAAAACAGGTAAAACAAAAAAAGCAAGGCATCAGATGCCTTGCTTTTTTATGGATGGAAATTATCCTATAAAGTATAGGACACTAATAAAATGTAGGATGTTGAATTAAATCAATAAAAACTAACGTTGTGAACTATAGTCAAAATACCCTAAAAACGCTACGGTATTGCTGATATCAATTTTTTGTAGCCTCTGTCTGCGCAGGCACAGCAAGCAAGAAAAATTGATATCAGCAGCGCGAGATGTATCGATATTACTTTTCACTGACTATAAAGGTTGATGACATTAAAGTCTGTATTATCAAATGTCTAACGCACTAAAATAACAGGCGATAGGGTGCTAGCGATAATCTCTGTCGTGGTACTACCCAAAAATAAATGCTGGAGCTTAGAGCGTCCATAAGCCCCAACCACAATGATATCAATATTATTTTCAAGCTGAAAACTAAGTAAGCCATTAACCGCGTCAAGCTGTGGTAAATGATGGGAGTCTACGCTAAAGCCTGCGGTTCTCATTTGGATTACAGCCTCTTCAAGGCTTTTTTTAGATGCCTCATTATCATGTCCGATCATCACGATATGACCTTGCAAGCCTTGTAAAAGGTTGCTCTCTGCAAGCATCTGTATGGCTTTAATCGCGGTTTTACTGCCATCAAACGCCACCATATATGATTGAGGCTTTTTAAATTTCTCTGAACAAATCAACACCGGTACGTTTGAGGCGCGGGCAACCGTTTCGATTTGGCTACCGATATTGATGCGGCTGTTCTTATGATCTTCTCCGCGGCGACCCATGACGATAGCACGGTTTTTTTCTTGAAAATGCTCAATCGCTGGCAGCAGCTTACCGCGGCGTTGATAGATACAGACGGTCACGCCAGCAAAGTTACTTTGGATATGACTTTTTGCATCTTGTACCAACGCATTACTATAGCTGTTTACGACCTTTGCCCTTTGTTCATCGAGCTTTGATAACTCATCGAGCAAAGACTGGCGGCTGTTAATGCCGATGGCTCCTGATAAGTCGCGTCTGACCGATGCTGCCACATCGCTGACGTGCAATAATCCCACCGCTAAATTCAGCTTTTTTGCATACCACGCCGCATAATCGCACACTGACCCAGTCACTGCTGAGCCATCAATACAAGCCAAAACGTGCTCTTTCGTTATCATAATCTGTCCTTAGATTTGCATTTATACTTTGAGAAACAGGTTTATTGATAGAATGCTTTTTTAAGACAGGGTAAGCATCTACTTTTCAATTAAATCGCCAATCATTCATCTTTGACTACCATCTTACCTTAAATCGTATCATTGCAAAATCACAGAGCAATATCTTAAATGGTGCTTTGCTGACATAGATTCTCGGCTCACCGTGCACTTTGTAGTCTAAGCATTTTGAAAAGCTGATCTCAGTGGCAACGTGCATGCTTAGAGCACAGTGTCTATATCGTCGCAACTTCTTATCAACGTTCTAGCAAAGGTATGGCTTGTAAACGATAAAAAATTTAAAGTTAAATAAAATCATTTTAAAGATAGAACAATATTCCATTATGTATCATTTGTTAAATAACAATAGACTTTAGTATTTAATCAATAAAAGGCTGTCTTAGTAGTTTCGAATATTCATTTATTATTAATTACAAACGCGATATCTATAATTTTTTCAATCGCTTTTTATTTGAAAGTAGCATGTTATTGTCTTGTGTTTTTTATTCATTGATAATGAATAGTTATATGGTTATATGGTTATATGGTTATGTAAAAATTAAACTCTTTTTTACGCTTACTGTCATTGTTTTTTAAAGACATTATTATGTGGAAAAGCTTTTTTATTCGCTAACTGTTTCAGTTTACTAGCAAAAGTATAGTAAAAGAAACAAAAACCCGCTACAGTATATAATATGGCATACTCAAAAGACTACCGACAACTGATCCTCAATAAGCTTGCAGAAGGCTATAGCATTCGACAACTTGCCGAGGAATATCAAATTAGCACCAACACTATTCAGCGTTGGAAAAAATTTCCTGAGCGTAAAAAACGTCAGTTTACCCCAACTAAAATAGACGATGCATTACTGAGAGCGGATGTAGAGGCTTATCCTGATGACTATCAGCACGAACGAGCTCGGCGTTTTAATTGTACTCAAAGAGCGATAGGCATTGCATTAAAACGAATCGGCATCACTCAAAAAAAAGAGCTTAACTCATCCAAAAGCAGATGATAAAAAACGTTTAATATTTCTTGAAAAGTTAGCGCAATTTGAGTTTGATGATAAGCCTATTATCTATCTTGATGAAAGTGGCTTTAAGTCTCATGAGAACAGGCCTTACGGTTACTCTAATAGAGGTAAAAAATGCTTTGGACAATACAACTGGCAGCTTAAAAACCAAACCAATGCGATAGGTGCTATTTACAATAATCAGCTGTTCGCTGTTGGACTTTATGATCGCAGTGTCAATAGTGATGTATTTCATAGCTGGGTTGAACAACTGCTGCTACCAAGCTTACCGAAAGACAGTGTAATCGTTATGGATAATGCAACCTTCCATAAGCGCAAAGACACAACTGAACTTATAGAAGATGCAGGGCACACTATTTTATGGCTGCCACCTTACAGTCCTGATTTGAATCCTATCGAGCAAATGTGGGCTTGGGTCAAACAAAAACGTAAAGAGTGGCGGCTAGATTGCGTTGACACACTGTTCTTTTATTTCTTATGGCTGTGTGGCGATTTATAAGTTCTTTGACTATAGGTTTATACGTCAGGTGGGAATTGTATAGCTTGTCGTACTGAGTTGTTAATAGAGACAAACGTCACACTGAATTTTGTATGACTAGACTTGTTTGTATGGCAATTTTAACGATAAATTAATAGGAGGATTCAATCTACAACGGTTATATAAACTCATTATAAATGATAAAAAACGAAAAATAAGCAGCTTCTATAATAGAAAAAAGAAATGCTTTATTCAAAGGCTTTAAAAAATAAACACGAGTATTTATTTTAATAGTGAACGATTGTCAATAAATAAGTATGAATTTTTAAGTGCTAATATTAAAACATGAGACAATCAACTTGTTTTTTATCGTAAAGTTGTTAATATGCTCTATTGTATTTTATCGTTGGTTCGGTATCAAACGTCTCATTATTTTATTAATCTGAGGGTTTGGTGTTAATAGGGAAGTTACTAGGAAAAAAGGTATGAGTGCAATTAATCACGAAGAGCGCGTCCGTCATGAAGGTTTACGTGAAAAAATCATGTCTGCGGAGCAAGCAGCGACATTTATCTCACATGATATGAATGTTGGAATGAGTGGTTTTACGGGAGCAGGTTATCCAAAAGCCATCCCAGCTGCATTAGCGGAGCGTATGAAAGCGGCTCAAGCACGCGGTGAAGAATTCAAAATCGGTTTATTAACCGGCGCGTCAACTGCCGCAGAATGTGACGGTGTATTGGCTGAAGCCAATGGTATCAAGATGCGCACGCCTTATCAGTCAGAAGCCGCCCTCCGTAAACAAATCAACGCCGGCGAAACCCATTATTTTGATATGCACTTATCGCATGTCGCTCAGCAAAGCACCTTTGGTTTCTACGGTGATATGCACGTGGCGGTGGTTGAAGTGGCCGGTATTTTACCGGACGGTCGCCTGATTCCTTCTACCTCTATCGGTACCAATAATGCATGGTTGCATAATGCTGACAAGATTATTCTTGAAGTAAACAGCCGCCAAAGCCTGTTATTAGAAGGCATGCATGATATCTTTGATGATATTGGCGTACCGCCGTATCGTAAGCCAATTCCGATTACTACGCCAGGTGAGCGTGTTGGCTCGCCTTATCTAACCTGTGATTTGGATAAAGTCGTTGCCGTAGTCTTAACAGATTCACCAGACCGTAATAGCAAATTTGCTGATCCTGATGAATGCTCGAATAAAATTGCCGGTTATATTATTGACTTTTTCCATGAAGAAGTGAAAAAAGGCCGCATGCCAGCCAACTTATTGCCTATCCAATCAGGTGTAGGTAACGTTGCCAATGCGGTATTGGCAGGATTGCAAGCCAGTCCGTTTGAGAATCTAACCGGCTATACCGAAGTATTGCAAGACGGTATGTTAGATTTGATTATGTCAGGTAAAATGACCCAAGCTTCTGCAACCGCCATGTCATTAAGCCCAGATGCATTAGACCGTTTTAACGCCAATATTGAAGAATTGCGCAAACGCATTATCCTGCGTCCACAAGAAATCACCAACCATCCTGAAGTCTCACGTCGTCTTGGCGTTTTAGCTATCAACGCGATGATTGAGTGTGACCTTTATGGCAACGTCAACTCAACCCACGTCATGGGTACCAATATGATGAATGGTTTGGGCGGCTCTGGCGACTTTGCTCGTAACGCCTTTACCTCAATGTTTGTAAGCCCATCGGTTGCCAAAGGTGGCGCTATCTCGTGCATCACGCCTATGGTGTCACACGTTGACCATACTGAGCATGACGTGATGATTATTGTCACTGAGCAAGGTTTGGCTGACTTGCGTGGTTTATCACCGCGTCAACGCGCGCAAAAAATCATTGATAACTGCGCCCATCCTGATTATCGTCCTATGCTGCAAGATTACTATGATCGCGCGGCACAGACTGCTGGTATGCAAACGCCTCATATCTTGAGTGAAGCATTGTCATGGCATCAACGCTATGTTGAAACCGGTGATATGCGCGTCAAAAAAGGTTTGGCTTTGGCAGTTTAAATGCTTAATTAAATACCTAGTTAAAGCCTTAAAGCTAGAATCAGCGACATAGCTGATTGCACCATTAAAAACACCGCTTGTCTGCTAGCAGATAAGCGGTGTTTTTTTTGTCTTTAAAATAAAGGTAAATTTAAAAGTAAGGTAAAGGTTAAAAATACAGCTTTTACAATATCATTTAAAAGGTAAGCTTTTTGATTTTTAGCTGTGGCTATTTAAATACTCAATCAACGGCTTAATGCCAGAGTCGGCAACACCGACGCCTTGGGCGACTAAGCGACCGTCTTTATCTAACACAGAAATCAGATTGGAGTGGTTAATATCACCATTATCGGCAAACTGGTATTTGATATTTAAGGTATTGGCAAGCATACGGGTGCTGGCTTCATCACTACGAATCAGGCGCCAGTTATCGCCAAGATCATTATGCTTAGCAAAGTTTTTCATCACCTCGACGCTATCGCGCTCAGTGTCTAATGTCGCCAGTAAAAATTCTGTTTGCGCACGGGCTTCAGGCGTCATCTCTTTATAGATCTGTTTCATCGATTGCACTAAGATAGGGCAGGTGTGCTGACAGCTGGTATAAGCCATCACCACTACTTGATTTTTACCCTCAAGATTATCAAGCTCAAAGGTATTGCCACGATGGTCTGTCCAGTCGCCGCCTGCCTGATAGATAGAATAATCTTGTCCTAACGCTTCTGCAGGCTCGTGTGCATTCATATCGGTATGATTCATCTGTTTATGATCTATGTCCTTCATATCGTGATGAGCATCTTTCGCTACTTTAGACTCAGAAGTAGGATCAGGTTGACTGTTTTGTGTTGACGACGAGTTAGGGGCGTCAGGATTGCTACAAGCGAGTAAGCCAATGCATAGTCCTGCAGTCATAGTCAGTTTGATAGCATGAGCCACATTAGACAATAGGTGAGTCGCTGTATTTTGCAGTCTTGTATTTTGAATGGTTTTTATTGTTTTCATGAGACAATCCTTAGAGGCCATTAAATTCAATTGAGCATAAAAAGTAGGGCGCTAGGTTAAAAGGGTAATATGTTAAAAGGGCGCTTTTTTGAGGTAAGTTAATTACTAGCACAGCGAAAACCAAGGCTGCTAACCGTGTATTTGGCTTCTAAGCTTGAGCGAAAACCATAACGCATAAATGCCGCATAATCACTTGGGTCAACCGCACCTGCTGCGCCCGAGCCGCAGAACATCTGTTGGTTCAGGTTGCTGTCGGCACGTGATTCGCCAGTGACTAAGCTATTGTTAAAATTCTCTGTCCATTCCCAAATCAAACCGTGCATGTCTTTTACGCCCCAATAGTTGGCAGGGCTTTGTCCGACATCAGCAAGTTGGTTTTTGCTACCAGATGATTTGCCATACCAATCAAGGATGCGTTGGTTGTAGCCGGTCTCCAAGCTACCGTTTTTATTGGTCGTAGAAGCCTGTGCGACATATTCCCACTGTTCAACGGTTGGCAAGCGCTTGTTTTGAGCGCGGCAATATTGATTGGCGGCATACCATGACACATTGACCACAGGCTGACGAAAATCAGCCTTTTTAGGCACAGAGATATCTTTGGTATTAATCCAGTGTTTTAAATAACCGGCATCGGCAAAAATAGGCGCAATCGCCCGTTGGCGAAACTTTGGATTTTCTTTTAAAAACTGATAAAACTGTATGTTAGTAACTGGTAACTCATCAATTTTGAATGTATCGACTGCCACTAACGGTGAATTTTTACTCAAATACAACGGACGATAAGTACCGGGCTGAATGGTCAGCTCTTTTGCTTGCGCTTGTGTGCTCATAAACCCAAAGTCTGTTGTTAGGGTCAGTGCGCTAACGACCAATAACAGTGCTAGCGGGCGAGCAGTCGTATTCAGAATCTTTTGGGTGTTAATTTTTAGAGTTTTGTTTTTGTGAATTTTAATGCTGCGAGTGTTGCTTTTGTGAGTGTTAGTGATGTGAGTCCATAACATAACTAATCTCCTAGTAGTCCCAAAAAAGGGCGGGGCGTATAGCAGTTAATCAAGCCGTGATTCATTTAGCCATTTAGTTAATGAGCCATTTAGTCAATCAACCACTATCAAAACTTTCTGTTTTTAAAGCCTTATTTATAGTGACGGTGCCAAACTCTGATTGAGTCAGACACCGTTTTGACGTAACGATAGAATATTTGGTTATTTACGAGCGGCTTTGACATCTGCTGGGGTGACTTCACCACCTTTATTGCCCCAACTATTGATGATATAAGTGACGACGTTAGCGACTTTTTCATCATCTAAGGCGACCGCTGGCATGACACTGTTGTACTCTTCACCGTTGACGGTGATTTTGCCTGTCAAGCCATGCAAAATAGCATTGATGGCACGTTTGGGGTCTTGGTTGAGGTAGTCTGATTTGGCCAATGGTGGGAAAGCTTTTGGTATACCAGCACCATTTAATTGGTGACAGGCCGCACAGTTACTGGCATAAACAGATTCACCCATTTTAATTCTTTCTTGCTTGTTGGCAGCGGTCACTACAGGAGCTGGTGCATTGGTTTTGCCGATGCTTTGCGCCGCTGAGCCTTCAGGTAAATAGACCTCTTCACGCACTTTTCCAGAGTAGATTTTTGCATTTTCAGGACCTTCGACATCGATGATACCAAGTGCCCCTTTGTTAAATGCTCGGAAAATAGAGTGGTCAACCATCACAAGTTCACCCGGTACATCTACCTTGAATTCAGTAATAGCCGCGCCACCTGCGGGGATAAGCGTGGTTTGAACATTATGGTTTTCAGCGCTACCGCCTTCCATATTTACCTTATCAAAAATCTCACCGATGACGTGGAAGGATGAAACCAAGTTAGGACCACCGTTACCGACAAACAGACGAACCGTTTCACCAACTTTCGCTTTAAGCGAGTTTTCACCTGTTAAAGCGCCTACTGAACCGTTAAATAACACGTAGTCAGCTTGTTCTTTCACCGCTTTTTCCATATCAAAAGGTTGTAACCCTTTATCACCATAGTTACCTTTGGTGTAGAAATCGCCTTGCATCACGTAGAATTCACGATCAACTTTTGGTAAACCTTCTTCTGGCTCAACCAAAATCAGACCGTACATACCGTTTGCGATGTGCATACCGACGGGCGCTACCGCACAATGATAAACGTATAAGCCGGGTTTTAAGGCTTTAAAGTTAAACTCAGAGGTATAACCAGGAGAAGTAAAGGAAGAGGCGGCACCGCCCCCTGGACCAGTCACGGCGTGTAAATCAATATTGTGCGGCATTTTAGAGTCAGGATGGTTTGACAAATGAAACTCAATTTCATCACCTTGACGCACCCGAATAAACTGTCCTGGTACCTGACCGCCAAACGTCCAGAAATTATACTCAACGCCATCCGCTAAGCGCATGGTTTTTTCCACAGTTTCCATTTTTACGATGACTTTTGCTGCATAGTCACGATCGATAGGTGGTGGCACATCAGGCGCATGGGTGATAATAGCGTCAATCAATGGTAACTCACCATTTTTAGTATTTGGCGCCTTGCTATCTTTTTTGGCTTGAGTAGTCTCTGTTGTGGTTGCAGTAGCATCATCAGGGGTTGATTTATCACAACCAGCCATCCCTGCTGTGCCAAGAGCGAGTAGACATGCTAGGGCAAGCTTAGAGTAGGTAAGTGATTGATGCTCAGAAGATGTTGAATTAAAAAGGCGCATAAGGCTCTCCAAAAATTAAAAATAAGTGGCTCATTTAACAAAGCTCGATTTTTATTTCTTCTAATCATCCCAATGTTAATTGTGATGAAAAGCAAACATCACTATCAAAACAAAAAAATCAAATAACAACATTATAAAAGTTGCGAGCTTCTAAATTGGCTTCTATAAAATTCATTTTAAATGAATGTTATAGAATAAGCGAATTATTCCAGTAAGATTTATTCACGCTTTTTGTACTGGCGAGTTATGAATTTAGTTAGGTATTTTTACAATTTAGTGTACTAGAAAGTAATGTCCTGAATAGTCTAAACGTTGAGAGTTTTTAACCTATTAATCAAGCGTAATTATTGGTTCGAGAGTAAGAGAAGCTTTTTTAACGCTCATTACTATTACTACTGTTTTTATCATTCGTACTTTCTTGACTGGATAAACGGCGTTTAATAAGTAAACCAATCACAGCGACCACTATCAGTATGCCGATTGCTTTGGAATAAGGCGCTAACATGCCGGCGACGGCGTCATAGTTTTGACCTAAGTAATAGCCCGCTAAAGCCAATATCGCTGTCCAAATACTAGCTCCTAAAGCCGTCAATACCAAAAAGGGCAATAGCGCCATTTTATTCATGCCAGCTGGGATAGAAATCAGCGAGCGTACCCCGGGCACCATACGCCCAAAAAACACCGCCATTTTGCCATGTTTATCAAACCATGCATTTGCCGCGGTGATGTCAGCAGGCTTTACAAACAGATATTTACCATACTTTTCGGTGAATGCGACCAAACGCGGCTCATCAAATACGCGACCCACATAGTATAAAGGCAGCGCACCCAGCACCGCCCCAAGCGTACCGGCTATTATCACCAAAATAATGCTTAAATCACCTTTGGCAGCGGCAAAGCCAGCGGCTGGCATAATCACCTCAGAAGGGATCGGCGGAAAGATATTTTCAGCAAACATGGCAAAGATAATGCCAAAGTAACCGAATTTTGCCATGATACCGAGTACCCATGCACTCATTTGATCCATTGTAAAGACTCGCTCAAGGTTGGAATAAAGAAACAATAAATCATACGGGCATTTATCAAAGTTATTTGTACTAAATTACGGGCTTAGTATGTATTAAATATTGCTAAAAGTCCGTCATTTAATGCGTTTATCTGAGAGCAGCTTGAGGACAGAGCGCAATCTGTACAGGCTTAGTATTTTATTTATCTTAGTAAATAGTTAATAAAAACACACAAGAAGCTTCTATTTACTGTCAAGTTTATGGCATAAGGTCGTCTTAATCGTGCTTATTTTAGACTATTTATATTTCATAAAGGTTTTTTAGCACAAAAACCTCATTAGGCATTTAGTATTTAGAGAGCTATCAAGGAGATTAAGATGAATAAAATAACAGCAAATGTAGGATTAACCAAAGCGCGGCAGGCGTTATGGATCGCATTGTTTGCCAGTATTGTCGGCGTTACGGCTTGTAGTAATGAGAGAGAGGATGTGGTGGCAGATTCGACCGAAGTGACAGATGAAGTGGCGGTTGACGAGAAGGGCGGGGAAGGTAATAAAGAAGGTACTGAAGTTGTCGAAACGGGTATGACCGCAGATGGAATGTCGGGTAATGATGGTGAGCAGAAAGCCGATGACACTGTGACCGTCAACGAGAGTAATGCAAATTTAGATCAAACCCCAGCAGATGGCGTGCAGTAAATACTTAAATTACTCAAGCTTTAGACGAAAAAGTTTTTAATGTTCAGGTTGATGAGAGTAAATTGTCCAAAAAAAAGAGCTGCAAATTGTTTGCAGCTCTTTTTATTTCAGTTTTAGTAAAACTATAGCCCTTTACAGATAATATGATAACTATCGACTGGTAAAGGTAATTGTTTTAGTGCCATTAGTAGATGGTTGGCTGATGGTTACTTTACTGTCTAAGATATCGCCGCGCGCATTGATTTTATAGCATTCTGACGAGCTGCCATTAGGATCGTTATTGAGCAGGAGATTGCCTGAGGTTTCTATACAAAACCACGCGGTATTATTGCTGTCTCTGGTCAAAGACCAATCTTGGTTATAAGTGCCTATTTTTTTACGCATACTTCTATCGGCATAAACGTCTTCAGTAATCAATTTGCTTGATGAGCCAACCGTTGCCATTTTGGGAATGGTTGTGGTCTGATTCGACAGCGAATACTTACCTGAGCTGTCAGTGAAACCATGGAATACTAATGGATTGAGGGTAAAGTAATTAATGGCGACCGATTGATCAGTGACTTGATTATTTACTTTGTTGATGGTATTTACTTCAGCGCCTTGTACTTGTTTATTATTAAAGACCATGCTGCCTTTGGGCGTGACTTTGATATCCGCAGAGGCCGTTTGACCGCCGACGGTCGCCACTAAGCTCTGGCTACGGGCTTTGGTATAAATATTGAGCATGGCCGCTTCAACGGGATATTGTGTGACGATGTTGTTTGAATTGCCCGGTGTGGTGCCACCGTTCATACCGCCTGCACAAGCGCTTAAGCCTACTGATACCGCGACAAGTAATCCTAATTTTTTCATGATTTATTCCCTCGATTTATTTAACTTCAATTTATTAATAAGTGATAGACCTACCTACTATAATCGAATTTTTAAGCGATGACATCTGCTGTGTATCCCTGCGCCTCCTATCCTTACATCATTATAACAACCGATGATTTTGTAGAAATTTATTGAATAAATGGGCGATAAGAACCGCTGGGCAATTAAAACAGGATTAATAGGCATTTTTGCTGTTCATACCTCCTTAGTCTGTTATCATTTCGTCCTGCAAAAAATCACAGTTATTTTCTATAAGTACCATTCGTTAGGACGTTAAAATGATCGTCAAGCAAAAGCCCAGCGCCATCAAACTGCTTTTTACCTTGCGTGGCTCCATCCTGCCAAAGGTCTATCCGCAGATTTTGCTCATTAGCCTGATTAGTGCCTTTATCACCAATATTCAGCATGGGTTTCCTAGTTCTTTTTCTTCTTATAGCGTCGCGCCGTTTACCTTGCTTGGGATAGCCTTATCGCTATTTTTAGGTTTTCGTAACAATGCCAGTTATCAACGCTGGTGGGAAGCTCGTGGGCTATGGGGGCAATTGGTCTATGATACGCGCAGCTTTACCCGTCAAGTGCTGTCTTATATAGATGAAAGCAGCGAAGAGGGGCGAGAAAGTGAGGAGGGGCGAGATAGCCAGCGCCGATTGGTGTATTTAAGCATTGCTTTTACCCATGCCTTACGTCATCGACTGCGTGACAGCTCGCCTTGGCAAGATGTTGAGCGTTTTGTAGAACCTATCCATCATGCCAGTATGCAGCGAGCGCAAAATTTGCCAGATTATCTACTGCGTCTGCTAGGTAAGGAGCTTGGCTATTGTCGGCGGCAGCGCTTGACGTCAGAGCATATGATACAAAATATGGATGAGCGCCTAAATTCAATGACGGTGGTTTTGTCCGCTTGTGAGCGTATTCACAGCACGCCATTGCCGTTTGCTTATACGCTACTGGTGCATCGCACGACGTATCTATATTGCTTTATGCTGCCTTTTGGTCTGGTTTCTTCTTTAGGCTGGGTGACGCCCTTGATTTGCGGGGTCATTGCTTATACCTTTTTTGGTTTGGATGCGCTAAGTGAAGAGTTGGAAGAGCCTTTTGGTTTGGCTGCCAATCAATTACCGCTGACGGCCTTATCTCGTACTATCGAGATTAATTTGCTAGAAGCTTTGGGAGAAACCGAGTTGCCGCCGAATATCACCGCTAAAAATGGCTATTTACAATAAGTGATTTATAATAGGTAATTTGCAAAAATCTCTCTGTCATAAATAGCGGCTGCGGCAGTAGAATATCGGTTGCCAAAAAATATACTGCATAAAAAAGACCACTCAATTGAGCGGTCTTTTTTATTTGACATTGTCATCACTACTATTAAATGCTGTTTAAAAAGCTTAGCAACGTTTTTTGTTGCGTGGCGGGTAATTGCGTAAAACGTGTCTTAGCACTTTCTGCTTCACCGCCATGCCAAAGTATCGCTTCTGTCAAGCTGCTGGCGCGACCATCATGCAAAAACCGTGCTTCTGGGTCACGTGCGACAATACCAATGCCCCATAATGGCGGTGTACGCCACTCATAGCTTTCGGCATTTTTTTCTTTAACGCCGTCATCTAAACCTTTGCCCATATCGTGCAGCAATAAATCGGTATAAGGATAAATAGTTTGCTGGGCGAGCAGCGGAAAGCGCCCGCTAGCGCCCGTTTTTTGTTTTGGCGTATGACAGCTCGCACAGCCCACTTGGGTAAAGAGCTGCGCGCCTTTATTAAAGGTCGATAAATCAGCCACTCGGCGCTCAGGCACTGCCAAGGCAGTCATAAAATCGGTCACCGCATCCAAGCTGCTGTCTGAAACCTCAGGCGTGCCGCCATTGGGCGCTGTCCAACAAATCGGCTGATTGGCTGTGCAATTGGGATCCATAAATACGGAAGTGGTCAAACCCATGTCTTGTGACATGGCATTGGCGTTTTGGGTGCGGAGGCTTGAGTTAATCGCCTTCCAGCCAAAGCGGCCAATGCGCCGCTGTTTGCCATCCTGTACCCAATGTACGCGCCCACTGATGCCGTCGTTATTGTTATCGTCAGGGTCAGCTGCCGCAATGATATCCGCCTCAGGAATCAAGTCGAGCAAACCCATGCCGACCAATTGCGGTGAGATACGCCCACTGATAGCGGTATCTCCCAGCGGCTGATTGGGGTCGGTGGCGCTAAAGTCAAACTGGATACCGGTAGGTTGGTTGCCATTACTCGCTGTGATGGTGTAGCGCATTTTACCTTCGGCTGCGATGCTGGCATCGATACTTTGATGTTGCATTTGCTCGCCGTAATAAGTGTGCGCAAGCCCTTGTTTATTGCCGAGCCTAAATAATATAGCGTCACTTAGCTCGCCATCTGCCGCATAAATGGGTTTGCGTCCTTCAGCACTATGGCACTGGGTGCAGGCATTGGCGTTAAATAAGGGGCCAACGCCATCAAAGAGCACGCGACCCTGGTTGGCTGGCGTCCATTCGGTGATAAAGAGCTCACGACCTGGCGATACGCCGCCCAAGGCACTGCTTGGCAGATTGGGCATAATCTGTAAAAATGGTCGTGAGATATCGGCAGCGATGGTCGCGTTGCCACCGGCTGGTAGCCAGTTGATATCAGTTGCAGGATTGTTCGGGCTGTCTGGGTTGTCAGGTGAAGTTGGCGGCGTAGGCTGGCTAGGTAAATTCGGGGTGTTAGAGCTGTCATTGTTTGAGTTATCGGAACCGTCTGAGCCGCCACATGCACTTAGTAATAAAGTTGCCGTTAAACAAAATAGCGCACGGCGTATGATAGGAAATAAAAGAGTAGAGGGAGCATTTAAATGGTTTAGTGAATAACAGTTCGGTGAATGAGGCAGTAGAGACATGGTAAGACCTAAAATGGCTAAAAATATCATTTATTAAAATACGAAGAAGATACTAAAGATGAGTAAGCAGGATTTAACGAAGTCCTAAGTTAATAAGGGCAACATTACTAAGGCTGCCCTTGTTTACTACATTTGCTATTGCATACTCATGTTAAAGATAAGTCACGCTTATAGCTGGCTTGGTAAATTGACTGGCATCGGGGTGTTATACATCCAAACGTGGGTAGTATCTTTATTACCAAGTGAGCCCTCGAAGCTCCAGCCCCATGTAAATAATTGACCGTCTCTATGTGAGGTATTGGCATCTTTCTGCAGAGGTTTTTCATGCGCGATCAAGTGCATGACGCCCATAGCCATATTGTCGATATTTTTTAAATTAGATAATTTATTGGTTGGTTCATCTAAATCGTTGTAGACGGTTTTGCCTGCACCGTTTGTCTCCCCAAACATACCCCACGCGTAAAGAATACCGTCTGTCGCTGAGCCATTTTCCGATGTTCCATTGTTCGATGACACATTGTCCAGTAACGCATAGCTGGCATTGCCATTCGCATAGATGCGGCGAATATTCTTATCAGTAAACCATGGCAGTTTGGTTGGCGTTAGAATGGTATTTGCCCAAGCGCTTTCAGTAGCATTGAATTTTTCGCCGTTATAACCTATTTGGCTACTGGCATTGAGCCCCCAAGCGTAGACGGCTTCTTTATTGGTTAGCGCCAATACATGGTCACGGCCAGCGGTAAGTTGGGTTACTTTTTCAAGGTCAATGTTTGAGTCAGAGGCAATCTCAGGAGTAGGGGCGATAGCGTTATTAGTATGAACGTCAACGATGGTATGGGCAGTGGAATTGCCGCTCAGAACATCAATGCGAAACGGCGTTGCATTAATATTAATACAGTTATTGGCCTTATTACATTCTTGACCGCGACCTAGATTGGCATAGGCGTCGCTGCCCCAGCCCCAAACTTGACCTTTATCATCTAACGCGTACGAGCTATTGGCACTGGCCACCACTTGCACAATATGACCGATGTCAGCGGCTGCTGAAAAATCAACCTTAACCGGTGTGCTGCTATTTATCGTTGTAGCATTACCAAGCTGACCTTGGGTATTGGCACCAAACGCCCACACGCTGCCGTCTTTGGTAAGTACTAAGTTATGCTTATAACCCGCTGCTACCATCACGGCATTGTCAATACCATCAATGGCACCGATATCTAGGCGGCAATCTTCTGTTTTACTACAGTCATTGCGACCGGTGTTGCCGCGTCCTAATTGCCCAGAAATATCTTCGCCCCAACTATAAACCTGACCTTTAGCATCTAGCGCCAGCGAATGATTTTGGTTAAATTTAATAGACACAAGGTCTTTTGGTGCACTGTGCATCAGCATGGGAGTATCTGGATGACCCATGACGTCAGCAATTTTTGTGGTCATTCCCAGACCGGTTTGCCCATAATTATTGCGCCCCCAGCCATACAGCTGTCCATCGCGCAGAGCAGCTGTATGTGAGCCACCTGCGGCGACAGTATCGCCCAAATACACAGTTTTGATTGAGCGCATAATGTTGCCAGCATTATCTGTAGCTTCTAAGGTGATTTTATTGCTACCTAATGCCAATAAAATACGTGCGTTAAAATCTCCATTTGTATCGACGTTTAACGTTTCCACTGGCTCTTCATTGCGCTGATAAGTCAGCGATTTGATGCCACTGCTATCTTGTACTTGCCCAGAGAAAAATATCGCCGCCACCGCACTATAGCCATCTGTAAAATTACTATCGGTGGTTAAAAGCGGCGGTGTCCCATCAATGATTGTGGTGTCATCAGAATCATTGCCACAAGCAGTTAGTATCAAAGTCGCGCTGATAAGTGCCACTGCTTGGGTAAGATGGGATAAGCGCATAAAAACCTCAATAAATTATCAATAAAAGATAGGTATCTGAATATAGGAAATAGCAACATAGCGTAAAATGGGCGTAACTATGGATGCGAATAATATTACAAATGATAATTATTATCAATATATAAATAAAAATGTTGATTTAATATTTTAATGATAGGTGTTCTTTATATAAAAGGATGGTTAACGGTTTTATAGGGTGAATCGTAGAGCAGCATCCAAAGCAGGCGAATAAATATTATTGTTAGATAGGCTTTTATCTATGAAAAAGTAAGGTATATTAAGGAGGAAAGTAACTCATTTATACAGACTTGAATTTTTGAAAATTTGGTTCAATAACAAGCTATTAACATCATAATCAACCGCCCATAATTATGAGGATAATTTGAATAAAATAAGCAAAGAAGCCGCTGCATTTACAGCCCTGCCACTCAACATCCAAAACGCGTTAAAGCAAAATAAACGAATCGTCTTTATCGCCAACAACCCTTCTATTAGCACTGATAAACTTAAGCAGTTATTACGTTCGGATGATGTTTTGGTATTATTTAACCATTTCATCCACGCTGAGTTTTTTGCCAACCATCCGCTAGCCAGTAGCCTGCCTAAATTGTTGTTTTTTCGCCAAATTGGGGATAGTAAACTGCATTTTGGTTTGCCACCGAGGAGCAACAATGTCGCGGTGATGAAGCGCATGGCAAAAGCGGCACCATTAGGTATTTTACTGAGTAAACAGCCTTATCAATTTCCTTTGCCCAGTGATGACCCAAGTCCCGATGATGACCCGATTGATGATGATCGCATACTGACGTTACCACCGGCGGTGCAAGTGTTGTTGCAGGATGCGGCGCATCATAGCGTGTTATCGGAGCGCCATCCGGTCGTTGACGACTATCCTTACTTTATAGATATTCACTCTTCAGCCCCTTCTTCAGGATTTTTGTTGTATCGCTTGTTGCTAGCGGCGCGAGAGCATGTGCAGCTTCTGCAAAAAGCACCGCTACCGCTGCAATTATTAATGATAGGTTTTAATGACAACGATAAAACGGCGCACTTTTGGCAAGGGCATAATTGGGAATTTGAGCGCCATGAAATGAGTTCGCCGCCGCCAGAGGTAGAGATCATACGCCAGTATTAGGCAAGGGAAGATTGGTAATTTAAACATAAGCGGCATCGGGATAATAGGCCAACTCTATCTCTTTACTGCTAGGCTGGCGTAACAGCGTAATTGAATTTGATTGCTCGTTCGTCCAATCAATCAATCCCATTTTGCAGAACTGTTCAAGCCAGCCGCCCATAGGCCAGCATTGCCATTTTTGATAAAAACGATTGGCATTGACGATAATGCTTTCCAAATGATTGAGAGGCGGGCGATAGACGGCGTGCTGCTGATGATAAATAAGGTCGGCGGTCAGATAAAAAGCAATATCTAACTGACGGGCAGTAAAGGCAAAGTCGGTATCTTCTGCGCCATAACCGGTGTACTGCGTATCAAAACCACCTATTTTCTCAAACTGTTCACGTTTAATCGCAAAGCATAAACTCCAAAAAGCGCCGTAATCATTTGTTTTTTTAATAGCTGTCGGTGTTGTCTTAGTAGAAATCGATTGTTTCGCATCGAAGTTATCACGATAAGGATTATAAACAGATAGATGATTTAAGTAATCATTAGTCAGCGCCCCCTTTTGCAACGCCAAGCTTTCCTCGTTTGATAAAGGTCGCGTCAAATAGCGCGGTTGTCCCATTAGTAGAGCGTTTGGATACTGGCTTAACTTTGCGCTTAGTTGTTCAATAAAGCTCGGCGCTACGATGCAATCAACGTCCAAAAATATCAGCGTGTCATGGCTGGCACGCGCGGCGCCAATATTGCGATTATGACCGATATCAAATTCCGTTTTGTCCGATTTTTCTAACGTTTGATGTTCTAACGTTTGATGGTCTGCGCTGTCCACTAAACCTGCGCTCGTCGGAATCTTAACAATGTTTAAAGCAAAATCAGCCAGACGTTTAGGGTCGGTATCATCATTGACAATAATAACTTCATCGGGCTTAACGCTGCCATTCGCAAGGCTACTAAGCAGATTATACAGGTGACGATTGCGTCCATAACAAGTCGTGATCACCGTTACCGGCACATGCTCAGAAACCGCATTAGGATTGGTGGTGGGTTTTACGGTCATTGTTTGTCAGCGCCTCTCGTATTAATTTGGCTTTTATGTTTTTACTACGACGTTATTGATAACTATTCCATTTAACGTTCAGGCTTTAATGTAAGCTGCGGCAGCAACCATTGTTCAAACCAAGCTTTAGTCGTTCGATACTTGGCCGTACTCTGCATAAACGCTTGGGCTGTAGGTATAGATTTTTGCTTAAGCGTTGCACTAACACGCTTTGATAAGGAATGGGTTTGAGTGGATTGGTTAGCCGTTTCTCCACTTAGCTTATGTTTGCCGCTTGCATTTATTAACGCTTTAAATTGCTGCCAACTTAATGCCCGTCCTTGGGCTATCAACACCTCTGCCATTACCTCTTGCTCTTGGTGCGGGCGGTCGTCAGGTAGGACGACCAGCGGCGTCGCATAATCATAGGCTTGGGCGACGGCATTTAGACCGCAAGCCATCAGTAGATAATTGCTATGTTCGATAAATGGCGTCACATCATTTACGTCGGCTGCGATGTCAACATAATGCCGTTTATCATCGTCGATAGGACCAAGCGATATAATAAAAGCATGTGGTAAAAGCTGCCGCAGCTCGGGCAGTTTTGCATCAATAGCTTGATGTCCGCCGTAGCCTTTAATGACGGTAACGATAGCTGGCGTATTTTTACCCTCTAGCATTGAAGAGAGCGCTTCTTCATCAGTAGTAAGCTGTATTAAGTCTTTTATAAAATCTTGATAATTTTGCGCATTCCTTTGCTCCGTGTTGATAAAATCAAGATAGAGGGTCTTTTTAGCCAGCCAATCAGGTGTCATCGCAGATTCTAATGTGCGAGGATAAGGGGCAAGTAAAGCAAGCGCACCAGCCAAAGCGTTTAGATGCGGCTCATCATCGCGAATACCTGGCAGTCTGACATAAAGGTAAGGAACACTGGCGGCGCGGCATAGCATTGCGACTTCAACGCTGACATCAACAACCATTAAATCAATGTGCCGCTGATGGATGGTATCCAGTATTTTATGGCTGCGCTGCTGAATATCGCTATTACCCACGGGCGAATAGTGCAGGCTGGCTGGTTGCCAATATTGCCCTGCGCGCCCAGCGAGTACATCATCTGCACGTTCATCCTCTGCTGGCAGTCGTACAATTCGCCCCTCATCTATAGCCGCAAACGTATAAGTATCAGATGTTACGCTAGTAAATACCGTTAATTGCTGTCTTGCTTCAGCGGGTAATAGGGCAGCAAGCTTATCGATTTGGCGGCAATGCCCTGAGCCGTGATGATGGGCATAATAACCAAGCCGCATTATCCTCGCTCCATCATGTTATTTAAGCCACTGCTTGAACCGATTATCGGCTCTGCTTTATTGTCTTTGCCCTTTTTGTGGTTAAATGAATTCAGTTTTAAATGTGCATCTGTTGGAGCTTCAATGCCTTTTTTCTGCTCACTTTCTGTTACTGCTGCTTTATACAAGGCTAAATAGCCTGCTACCATGGCTGCTACGGAACAAAACTGTAAGGCGCGTTCTCGGCAGGCTTGACGTGAGATGCTTTTAATCTTAGTAAAGCCTTTGATAAAAGCGTCTTTATCTTCCTTAGCGACGATAACGCCAGTATTTGGTGTAACAATCTCAGCGCTAGCACCGACATCAAAGCCAATCACTGGTGTACCGCAGGCTAGGCTCTCAGCCAGTGTCAAACCGTAAGGCTCATCCCATGTGCTGGTAAATAGCATGGCAGTCGCTTGACAAAGGTAGCGATTCACCTCGTCTTTGGTAACATGACCGACATAATTAAACAGTCTTTGCGCGCCATTTTCACCATCTTGAGCCAATAGTGGTGCGACTTGTTCATCAAAATACGCTTGGTTGCTTTTGGGACCAGCAATAATGAGTTTTTTTCCAGCTTCCATACAGTATTGCATGGCTAAATGTGTGCCTTTTTCGGGGCAAATACGTCCAAACCAAAAATAAATTTCATCATTTTCACGGGTAAAATCATCCGTAGATGCAATGTTAGCGTCAAAGGATTTTACATCAATGCCGTTATAAACCACCGTTGAGGGCACAAACTCAGAAAATAGCTGCTGTTGGTGTTTGCTGATAGCGGTAAACTGGGTGGTTGTACCGTGGCGCAAGGTCAATAGCGCCAAACGCAATTGCGGGAAAATAGGCGTATGAAAGGTGGTAAAGAACCGCGAGCCAAACGCTTGACCGGTCATCATGGGGATATGGTGCAGGCTGTGATTATGCACGATGTCAGTCTCACCACGTTCATCGCGTTCGATAATATCGCGTAGGACATCTTGATAGACCAAATACTGATACATCTCCTCGCGGCTCATTCCTAAAGTCTCATGCTCATTCGGATAGACGGTGTTATCAAATTTTTCTCGGGTTAGCATTGGGACGAGGCGAGCCTGCGTTTGACTGTCTTGATGCGCATAAAGTAAAACCTCATGGCCTTGGGAGACAAGCTCATCACATATAAGCTGAGTAATCATCTCAAGCCCGCCAGCAAAGGGCTGAGCAATAGGATATAAACAATGAGCAATCATCGCAATACGTAAAGGTTTATCAGCTAACAGGGCAGGGCGTTCAGCATCATTATCAATAGCATCTATAAAATTAATAGGATCAGCAGCGGGCATAAGCACCTCAAAGTAAAACGAACGATTATTGTAAATAAGTAAAAAAGGGAGTCTTAATAAAACAACTGCTTAAAACGTGCTAAAACGCTCTAAAACGTTGATTCGCTATCAATAAACTGCTGCAGGCGTTTTTAAGCACTATTAAATTAATAAGCTGAATTTTGAATTAATAAGCTGAAAATAAATGCCTAAAGCCAACCATTAAGAATTAATAATTTTTTTGTCTTCAAATACCGTGTGAATTTCAGGTTGTAACGGCTTTAGACTTTTGGTTTGTTTACGAGACTGATTAATAGCTAAGGCAACTGTAGGTTTAGATTTGATGCTAATGCTGGACGGATTTTTCTTAGGAACCCTAAAGTTATCAAATGCCACTTTTGCGGCGCCAATTTTTAACGTACAAATTATCAAAGCACAGATAAATAATAGCGGAGAATAAAGCGGCGAAAACGGTGCCACTATAACGGCAGTGATGATGTTGAGTAGCAAAATAAGCTTGGGTAACGCCACCACATTTGCACGACGTAATGAGCTTTGAGTACGAATGTATTCTTGCTTTGGCGTGCAGACAAAGGGTTTTTCGCTACCCCATAACACGGGCAACCACGATAGTGCTCCAAGCTCCCAAAAATTTAAATGCATGAACCATGCCCTGACACGCATTTTGATACTAGACCCATGGTTTTGACTGAGCTGTTTATTCAGTGGCGCTTTATCCTGTAAATATGCCCATAATCGCCTTATGATAAAAACGCCATAGCTGGCATAGACTAAGTACAAGGGCGTGAGTAGGGATATATCAGGCGTGGCGTCTGAAAGTTGAGCTTTTAGAAGTGCATAGCCAAGGATAAATAAGGTCGCTATCTGCAAGAAAATAAATAAACCGGTGAAGTTTATCCAAGCGCTTAGCTGAGATAAATGCGCACGCGCATATCCTAAACGTTCACCCTTATTTTTTATGTATTGGCTACTGATAGCGGATGAGTTAAAAGAAATAATTGGGTGGCTTATTTGTTCAACCGTTTGTCGCGTACTTAATGATTGAGTGTTTACGGTCTCTTGGGGGTTGGTTGGCCATGCTATCGAGAAATAGTTGCTTAACACCTGCATATTGCCATAGATCCAGCGCCGACGTTGACACATCAGATCATTTAACGAGGTAGGTAATAGGCCAGTCGCAATGACTTCTGGTATGAACTGACTGCGAAACCCTCTTTTATGCATCAATACACCCATTTGTGCATCTTCGGTAATCGAGGCACCTGACCAACCGCCTAAGCTCAAAAGATCGGAGCGACGTATCACCGCATAAGTGCCTGTTGATAGTGCACGCTTACGATTAAAGGGACGGTATAAATGATGATTAAAATAATGGTTAAGCTCGCTGTGCGTGTCCAATTGCCCAGCACTGCGGTAAAACTGCGGGAACTGTAAAAGCGTATGGTTTGGATATTGCTTAATAGCATTGGCAATCGAGTCTCTAGCGTGGGGCAAGGCTTGGTAATCACTGTCGACCACAACAAGGTGAGAGCAGTCTGGATTCATAAGACCCAACGCCAAATTTAACGCGCCTGCCTTAAAACCTGCTACCGCGTCGATATGATAAAAACGCACATTGAGTGCTGGATCTAGACTGGTGCAGAAAGCTGCCACAGGCTGATACATTGACGTATCTGTATTATTGTTATCAATAATAAGTATTTCATCAGTCGCCTGTTTTACAGCCAGCAAAGATTGTATGGTCGCCATCACCAGCTCTGGTGGTTCAGACCGGGTCATTAACTGAAAGCTTAAAGTAGCATTAGGAAGGGCAGGGGCAGCTTTATATGAAAGCCTTTCACGTAAAGAATCGTTTTCCGGATACGGCTTTTTAGGGGAAGCCATAATAGCGTCTAGTATCGTTTTATAAGCCACTCCATTATTGACCATCATGATTTGTCCTTAGTTATTATTATTCACGCTATTAGTTAAATAATGACAAAAACCGTTTTATTCCATTAGAAATAGTAGCGTTATAAAAATATAATTAGACGCTAATGAACGGGTTTATATTTATTATTTGAATAATCATAACTCAGAGTATAGTAAGAACTTGATGGTTAAGTGTTTAAGAATACTTAATAATGTAAGGCTAGGTAAATATTGTAAAAATACAAGCAATTCAAGTGCTTATTTATATATAGATAGAAAAAATACGGTTTATATGAATAGCGTGAAGACTTTAAAAAAGGCGAGGATTTGAATAGAGTCGAGCTTGGAAAAGTGCTCAGAAGTTAAATGCTGAACTTAAAAATGCAAAGAGCGTGTTGAGCATGATGGATATATATCCATCATGCTCAACACGCTCGTCAAGATGGGCTATTTATTATCAGTATGAATAATGCCAGCATCAGTGGTTTGCTGGACGATTTGTTCGACTTGCATAAAATCCGTATGCCGCACATCTTTACCGCTGGTGCAAAAAATAACCAGCTCAGCAATGTTGCGAGCATGATCGCCCACCCGTTCTAGGGCGCGTAATACCCACAGTATATTAATCACTTTAGACACATGGCGGCTGTCCTCCATAATATAGGTCATCAAGGCGCGCGTGGCCGATTGATACTCCTCATTGACCGCGGTATCGCTTTGCAAGACCGAAAATGCCTGCTGCGGATTCATATTTGAGAAGGCGTCAATGGCATCGAGCAGCATCAGGCGCACCTGATTGGATAAATGCTGAACCTCTGAATAACCTCTGGGTGACGCGCCATCTTCAATCAATTGGCAGGCCATACGGGCGATTTTTTCTGCTTCGTCACCGACACGTTCAAAGTCGACAATGCCTTTGCTCAGCGCCATTACTAAACGCAAATCATTGGCGGCTGGCTGGCGCTTGGCGACTAACAAAATAATTTGCTCATCGATTTTAATCTCTAGCTGATTGATCAGATGGTCATCTTCAATCACTTTTTTTGCGGTCGCCTCATCTGCGGCTATCAAGGCGCGTGTCGCAACCATGACTTGCTCTGCTGCCATGTGACCCATTTGCATAAACAGCTCAATCACGTCATGTAAGTCATTATCAAAACTCTTTGATAAATGCTTTGCCGTTATCGCCATGCTTGCTTCCTTAATCGTAGTGGTCTTAATCGTATTGGTGTTGCTCATAAAAATATTGCCAAAATGAGTAGCGTGATAAATGACTGCTAGAAATGATTGCTTTAAGCGAACAGCGACTTAGCCATAACGACCGGTAATATAATCTTCAGTCGCTTTTTGTGCTGGGTTGGTGAATATTTGATCTGTTTCACCCATTTCTACCATGTCTCCCAAATACATATAAGCAGTGTAGTCAGAGACGCGCGCGGCCTGCTGCATATTGTGGGTGACGATAGCAATGGTATAGTCGTTTTTTAAATCGGTAATCAAATCTTCAATCGCGCCAGTAGAGATGGGGTCGAGCGCTGACGTTGGCTCATCTAATAGCAAGACTTCAGGTTTCGTTGCTACTCCGCGGGCAATACAAAGTCGCTGCTGTTGACCGCCTGATAGTGACAATCCTGACGCTTTAAGTTTGTCTTTAACTTCCAGCCATAACGCTGCTTTTTTGAGTGCCCACTCGACACGTTCATCCATCTCTGCTTTGCTGAGCTTTTCATAGAGACGGACGCCAAATGCGACGTTGTCATAAATAGACATCGGGAAGGGTGTGGGCTTTTGAAAAACCATACCGACACGCGCACGCAGCAAGTTAACATCCATGTCTTTGGCCAAAATATTTTGGCCATCAAGGGTGATTTGGCCTTCAGCATGCATACTCGGATACAAGTCATACATACGGTTAAAGGTACGTAGCAGCGTTGATTTACCGCAGCCTGAGGGACCAATAAAAGCGGTGACCTTTTTTTCTGGAATATCAATATTGATGTTTTTTAATGCTTGAAAATCACCATAATAAAAGTCCAAATCGCGAATGGTAATCTTGGCAGGCGGCATGTTGTCGGGCATGTCCGCCATGGTTTGCTTGATAAGATGGGAGATATCTGGCTGTTTATGCTGACCATGATCAAACATAGCGTCATCCAGTAAACGGCGTTTGCTGCTGGTATCTGTCATCGGCTTAGTCGCTTTTCTCTCTAATACATCAGTCATAATGGTATCCATCTGTTTTAAAGTTTTGTTAAATGGGGTGTTTTTTTTGCTCTTAGCTGTGCGTTTGTTAGCCTTGAATTATCTGCTATGGTCTTTGCCACCGATAAAGCGTGCGGCGATATTTAAGAATAATACTGTCGCAGTAATGAGCAGCGCCGCCGCCCAAGCCAGTGCATGCCAGTTGTCATAAGGGCTCATGGCAAACTGATAAATCGTATTCGGTAAGTTGGCCATCGGTTGGCTCATATCGGTACTAAAGTATTGGTTGTTTAGCGCGGTAAATAGCAAGGGCGCGGTCTCACCGGTAATACGCGCAAAAGCGAGCAGCACACCGGTAGTCAGACCGGCTTTGGCAGCTTTCAGTGTCACGGTACTGACCAGCTTCCATTTTGGTGTGCCGAGTGCATAAGCAGCTTCACGCAAGGTATTGGGCACTAGGTTTAGCATGTTTTCCGTCGTACGCACGACAATAGGAATCACAATCAGTGCCAATGCCAAAGCACCAGCCCAACCCGAAAAGCTCTGTCCTTTGACCATCAGAGCATAAATAAACAAACCAATCACGATGGAGGGGGCCGACAATAAAATATCATTTAAAAATCGGGTGACTTTACCCAGCATACTGCCATGTGAAAACTCTGCTAAATAAATGCCAGCCATCATGCCGATTGGGGCACCAATCGCCAATCCCGAAAAAGCCAACATTACTGAACCAACAATGGCGTTGCGTAGACCACCTTCGCCCATCGGTGGCGGGGTATCGGCCATAAAAACAGGCATCTCGATTAGACCTTGAAAGCCTTCAACAAACAGCGTAATCAAAATCCAAATCAGCCAAAACAAACCAAATACAATCGCTGATAAAGCAAACCCAAGTCCCAATCTATTGATAAAACGGCGCTTGTTATAAAGACGCTTGTTGTAACGATCTTCAAAGCTTGCAGAAGGCGGGCTTGGCTGGGTCGTTTGAGTAGTGACTGGTGCTAAAGTCATGAAGTGTTCGTCCTTCTTGGGTCAAATAATGGCGGCAAATGACGTGTTTTAATTTGTTTAGGCTTGTTTTGATTTGATTGGGTTTGTTGGCTTTTAAAATAGTATGTTTAATTACCTGCTTTTTGGTCAATACGCATGAGCATCAGCTTAGATATTGATAGAACGATAAAGGTAATCACAAACAAAATTAATCCTAAATGTAATAATGACGCTAAGTGCAGCTCACTTGACGCTTCGGCAAACTCGTTGGCCAGCGCTGAGGTAATAGTCACCCCAGAGGTGAATAGGCTTGGGCTGATATTGAAAGCATTACCAATCAAAAAGGTAACGGCCATCGTCTCGCCAAGCGCCCGACCAAGTCCCAAAATCACGCCACCAACCACACCTGCTTTGGTATAAGGTAAGATAATTTTGAACATCACCTCCCACGTGGTGGCGCCCATGCCGTATGCGGATTCTTTTAGCAGGTCTGGCACCACAGAGAAAACATCGCGCATAGTGGCGGCGATAAAGGGAATAATCATAATTGCCAGTATTAATGAGGCGGTAAACATCCCCAATCCCATCGGCGCGCCGGTAAAAACCTTGCCAATAATCGGTAGGGGGCCAATATTTTCAATAAACCAAGGCTGAATGTGATCACCAAAAAACGGCGCAAAGACAAACAAGCCCCACATGCCGTAGATGATAGAAGGAATACCTGCCAGCAGCTCGATAGCAATACCCAATGGCTTTTTCAAAAAATTGGGACAAAGTTCCGTTAAAAATATAGCAATTCCAAAGCTGACTGGCACGGCAATACAGATAGCGATAAGAGAGGTGACCACCGTTCCGTAAATGGGCGCAAGCGCACCGTATTGATCGTTCACCGTATCCCAGTTATTGCTGGTATAAAATCCCAAGCCAAACTCAGTGATACTTGGCCACGCACCGACAATCAATGACAGCATGATGCCGCCAAGCGACAAGAGCACCAAGATTGCAAATGCTTTGGTGGCATTAACAAAAACCGCGTCAAAGCGTTTTTGTTTTGCCAGTTGGGATTTTAGGTCTGCCATAAAAGCCTCTGTTGTTTATCGATCTAACTTTTCATTATGTTAATGATGAATGGTGTTAACGCTTGCTAGTGTGAAAGCTTGATTGTAAAAAATCTTAGGGGTTTTAGCTTTAGCGTCTTACCGTAATAAACTGTGTTTTATAACAAGCATCTATTAAGTTCACTACGGCTAAGACGTCACCAAGCAAACACGCTTTTCCGTATTTGCTTGCTGGCATTAGTTAGCTTATTCCTGACCTACTGTGCTGAGGTATAAACAGGCTTACCTTCGCTGTCTACCACCTCGTTCCATTTCGCTTTAAATAAAGCCACGGCCGTATCAGAAAAAGGCACGTAATCGAGGCTCATCGCATCATCATCGCCTTGAGCATAAGCCCAGTCAAAGAAGTTAAGGACACCTGCCACTTGCTTAGCATCTTTTGGTTGTTTATGGACTAAGATAAAGGTCGCAGCAGCGATAGGCCATGCTTGAGCCGTTTCGGAGTTGGTGATGACTTTATAAAAGCCTTCTTGCTTTGACCAATCAATGTCACCAGCGGCGGCGAATGTCTGCGCAGATGGTTGAACGACATTGCCGGCAGCATTTTTCAGGGCAACGTGTGACATACCATTTTGCTTAGCATAGGCGTACTCGACATAGCCGATAGAGTTTTTCATACGATTCACATAGCTTGAAACGCCTTCGTTGCCTTTACCGCCCGCACCGGTTGCTGAGGTTGGCCATTTCACGGTTTTGTCGACGCCAACGCTGTCTTTCCAGTCGTTTGAAACTTTGGCTAGATAATCGGTAAAGTTAAAAGTTGTGCCCGAACCGTCTGAACGGAACACCGTGGTAATAGCCGCGTCAGGAAGGGTTAAATCAGGGTTCATGGCTACGATGGCAGGGTCATTCCATTTGCTAATTTTGCCAAGATAGATGTCAGCTAGCATTTTTCCATCGAGCTTTAATTGTCCGGGCTTAATACCATCGATATTAACGACAGGTACCACGCCGCCGATAACAGTTGGGAATTGAATCAGACCGGCTTCGTTTAATTCAGCTGGGGTCATTGGCGCATCAGACGCCCCAAAATCAACGGTTTTTGCGACGATTTGTTTGATACCACCCGATGAACCAATCGACTGATAGTTCACTTGACCGCCTGTTGCTTTATTGTAGGCATCTGACCATTTAGCATAGATAGGCTGCGGGAAAGAGGCACCTGCGCCGGTGATATTCATCGACACATTGTCTGTTGATTGGACGTCTGTCGACTGAACGTTTGCGCTGTCGGTAGAGGCGGTGGTTGATTGCGCCGAAGTAGCCGGCTCATTGCTTTCATTACTATTGGGGGTTTGATTACAAGCAGCTAAGGTAAAGGTACTCGCGACTGCTAAAGCCATTAATGAATAACGCATTATTTCTCCTAAAAAGTAATCAGATTTAAGTATGGGGCATTTATGAATAACAATGTCGCTGCCCAGGTTTTTAGTAATGTATTGCTAACGATGTTTGGTTAGCAAGGTTTTGCTGCAAAGACGCTCGGTGGTCAATGAGCATATTGTGCCGAGCAAATATGACAGTTTGATGAAATAAGACATTTTTATGAAAAAAGTTGGTCAATTAAAAACGCAGCCTAATAAAGCAGTCGTTTAAGGGGATTGCAGCTGCTATCTAGCGCAAAATTCGTTATGATGAGCCGTTGGTTTTTTTTGGGGCGTAAGGGTTTAAGGCTAAGCGTTCAAAGCACAGCGCTTAAAGTATAGGGCTGAAAGTACAGTGTTTGAGCTGCAATGTTTAAGGCGCAGCATTTAACGTATCGAGTCACTGTGTCATCAAACTGTCATAATTAAGCCGTTTAATGGGCAGACGTTGATAAGGGCTTAGTATTTTTGTTTTCCAATTTTTTGTCTTTCAATAATGAGGCGATGGTATGCGCAATGAGCAGATTTTGATTGTCGAAGATGAACCTGCAATTCGTGAGATGGTGGTAATGACGCTAGAGATGGCGGGCTTTGAGAGTTTACAAGCGGCTGACGTCGCAGAAGCGCATCAACAAGTGGTGGATCATAGACCCGCGTTGATTTTGCTAGATTGGATGTTACCGGGTGATAAAAGTGGTATTGATTTTTGCCGTATGCTTAAAAGTGATGAGATGTTGGCTGAGATACCCGTGATTATGCTGACGGCCAAAAGTGAGGAAGATAGTAAGGTTCATGGGCTTGATGCGGGCGCTGATGACTATATGACCAAACCCTTTTCAACGCGTGAATTAATCTCCAGAATCAAAGCCGTATTACGCCGTAGTCGTGCGCTTAGTAGCGATAAGCCAATTGAAATAGGCAAGCTTAGCCTCGATCCTAAAAGCCAGCGTATCACCGCTGATAATAAAGTCATTGATATCGGACCGACAGAATATCGCTTGCTGGCGTTTTTTATGAGTCATCCCGAGCGTGCTTATACGCGCACCCAGCTGCTAGATCAGGTCTGGGGCGGCAATGTCTATATCGAAGATCGCACGATTGATGTGCACATCCGGCGTTTACGCAAATTACTACAGCCTTATGGTTGCAGTGCCTTGATTCAAACGGTTCGCGGTACCGGTTATCGGTTTTCGAGTCTGGTTGAATAACGCTATCGATTTTGAAAAATAGCCCATTATTTACAAGGCAGCTTACGAGGCAGGAAACCAGCGTTAAGAACATTCAGTGCTCAGAGGCATAAATATTTAGAATATTGAGTACTGAGAAGCATAAGTACTGAGGATATTTGGTGCTAAGAATAGTCAGTGCTAATAATAAGTGCTAAGCATCATACTGGTAATAAAAAAGAGAGAAACACATGATAACGCCAAGGGACATTGAGCAACAGGACATCGAGCAATACTCCACCGATCAGCTTAAAAAAATCAGAAGTGCCTTACGCGCACTGCGAGATGCGGTTATTTTGCTAAACGACGATGATGGTTTGGAGTGGTGGAATCAGGCCGCCGAGGATTTGTTATTGTTGCAGTCAGCGGATCATGGCAAAAGTATTTTTGACTTTATTAACGTCCCTGAGTTTCGGCAATACTATCAGAGCATGGTGACACCCAATGATGGTGTACATATGAAGTCATGGCAAGATCCTAACCGTTATCTTAAATGTGAGCTCACGCCTTTTGGCGATGAAAAGCTGCTGATTATTTATGATGTGACCCGCTTACAACACTTAGAGCAAATGCGCCGCGACTTTGTGGCAAATGTCTCGCATGAGTTACGAACGCCATTGACTGTACTGATGGGCTATCTGGAAAATTTCTCAGATCAGGAAGACATGCCGCGGCAATGGCGACGCGGCTTTGAATTAATGACGCAGCAGACCGCGCGCATGAATAGAGTGGTCAATGACTTGCTGCTGCTGTCTCGGATTGAAATCGAAGAGACACATGAGCTGCATTATATTGATATGACCAAGCTGCTCACCCATGTCTATGACGACGCGCAGGCTTACAACCAAGAATATGGTCATACGCTGCATTTACAGATAGACACCTATGATGGTCTTTATGGCTCGGAGATGTATTTGAACAGTGCGTTATCCAATTTGGTGATTAATGCGATTAAATACACGCCAAAAGCAGGTAATATCGTTATCAGTTGGGCAAAAACTGCAGAAGGTTGTCGGTTTGCCGTCAGTGATGATGGTATTGGTATTGCGCCACAACATGTCGCACGGTTGACCGAGCGTTTTTATCGAGTGGATAGCGGGCGCAGTCGTGCGACAGGTGGTACGGGGTTAGGGCTGGCGATTGTAAAGCATGTGTTATATCAATATGATACGACTTTGCAAATTGAATCGTCAGAAGGCAAAGGCTCGACATTTAGCGCCGTTTTCCCCGCCACTCATATTCGCTCTGCTCCTATAGGCTAACTGTTAAACTCGTAGCCGTTAGCAGGATTTTAAACATTACTGTCAATGATTAGTTTCTAAATTGGCTAAAAACGCGGCAAAACCTTCTGTTGCTCGAGCTTGCAAACGGCTGCTAGTAATAACCCGAACGCGATTGCTCCAAGTGATGGCATAGCCTGTACTCTCAAACCTTTTTACCAAATCGACATCTTCGTGGCAAGGCAGGGGCGCAAAACCGCCAACGGCAAGATAAGCCTTAGCGCTAAAACTTAAATTTGCCCCATGAATATGGCGATGTCCCATCTTATCTTGATAGTGAGCCATATAGTCTTTGCGCGTTTGCGGCGTCAAATGCGCCCAGCTATCAACGCTTACTACGCCGCATATCATATCAGTAGGCTGAGCTTTGATATGGGCGATTTGCTGTATCAGCCAATCTGGGGTGACGACTGAATCAGCGTCTGTACAGGCAAGCCATGTCGCGCCAGAGGCGATAGCATGGCGAATGCCTAAATCCCGTACTTGTCCCACACATTGGTAATCACAGCATAGATAATTCACGTCAGCATTTTCGATTTTAGTATTTTTAGCTTGAGCACTTTCTAATTGGACACTTTTAACCAATTCAAGTGTATTATCGCGACAGCTATCGAGCACGACAAGCACAGTCGCGGTAATGGTAGAGGGCAGCTGCTTAATGGCAGTTTGCACCGATGCTAAGCATTTAGTAATAGTCATCGCTTCGTTATGAGCAGGAATGACAATACCAATTTTTATATCATCCATATATCTGCCTCGGTTTACTCGTTGTCATATCCTCTTATACCAAGTTTTCTTGCATGGCGACTGATTCAGGAGAGTATTGCCAAACGTCTAATAAAAAATCACTATCGATAATTTTACTTTGATGGGTAAAGGCTGAATTTTTAGTATCGATTTGCTGTCCCTGTCCCTGCTTAGGTTCTACCGCATTACTTATTTTATTAAACGCTTGGCATAAACGTTGGTGTACGGTTTCACCCGTCATCACAAAGCCATCAATGGCATAACGCCAATGACAGCACAGCAAGGTGCCACCTATAGCAAGGTTTTGTTTGATCCAAGTAATAACTATATCAATATCATTGGGCGATAAATAATATAAAATTTCACTAATAATAATTAAATCAAAGGTTGGTTTAGCAGTCGATAATGCATCAGGAATGACTCCTTGTATGACATTTACATGCGCGGACTCTGCCAAGCGTTGTTTAGCAAGCTGAACTGCTTGACTATTACCATCGATGCTTACCAAAGCCTGACAACGGCTGGCAAGTAACGCACTAAACACGCCGTTTCCGCAGCCTAATTCAATGGCATTGTGATATTGTGCTTTTGGTAATACAGCAAGACACATATCGCGTTTACGCTTTTCGTACCAGCGTGTCTGATACTGCCATGGGTCACTATTGTCGCTATATAAAGCATCAAAATAGGTTTCTGCATAGTTGACAGCTTGCGTATCAATAGGAAGGGAGTCAGCCGTTTCATTTTTACGAACCATTAAGGGCTTTGCAAAATCCATTGGTGGCGTTGATTTATAGTGTTGGCTCATATAAATAAACCTCCCATGGTTGGCTAATTCTGGCGATGGTTTGAGCCGATAAAATGGGCGGATTGCCCGTGCTTTCATCAACGGTAATTTGGCTGGTAAAGCAATTAATGGCTTGTATTTTGCGCTGCAATTGCTCGGGCGTTAAATCTACTTTGAAAGCACAGCTCCAAGGAATACGGCTGTCAGCAGGTGTTGCCCAATGCCACGCCCAAATTAATACTTGATAACAGGCTAAATGGTGTTGCTTAGCAAATGCAGCGACCACTTGCCCTGTCGCCTCATGGTCAGGATGCCCGTCGTGTACAAATGGCGTTACCAGAATATCATCAGGTTGGATGATTGCTGCTAATTTTTGGTGAAACTGTGCCTGCTCAGCAAACACGTCACCATCGCTTAAATGCATAGAAATAACTTTTACTTGGTGATATATACCTAATGCCTCTAACGCTGCAATACTTTCTTGTGGACGGATAATATCAAGCGCTTTCGGAGGATAAATCTGCGAGTCAGGATGGCTTTGCGTGCCATTGGTTACATGGACCAGTAGGATTGGATTACCGTTAGCTGCTAGTTGTTGTAGCAACCCACCGCAGCCCAAAACCTCATCATCAGGATGCGGCGCGAAAATACAAACCCGCTGATGCGCCGGAAAGCTTGTCGCTACATTTAAGCGCGGCATGTTTTTCAGCCCTGACCAATTTTGCCAAGCGTCGCAACTGGTACCATCACCTTCAATAATGCGGTCGCCAACAATCGGATGGTTATTTTTTATAGGTGCTGGCTTACTAGGAATTACAGTTGCCATATATGTCCCTGCCTATTTATAAAATCACTGGGGCCATCGTTAGTCAGTTTGCTAGCGGATTCACTCGCTAACATACTAGACAGCTCACCGATTTTCTGTAAATCAAAAGCGCCATGACTTTGGCGAATAAATACGCTCAAATCGGCAGATAATCTGGCGAAATGAGGGTTATTACAAAACGGTGCGGCGCCCAATGCTTGCCCGACGATCTCTATAACCTCGCGAGCTATCTGCTCAACGTTTGACCTTAATTGGCGGATGGCAAGCTCATGGCTTTGTGTTGGCTCATTATCTATTAACTCAGCAAGATGATGAAAATATTGCTGAGTGACAGCCAGTGCTGTGCCAATTTGTCCCAAATACATGGCTTTATAATCGCTTGGTTTTTGCTGATAAGCGCTGATTAAATAACTGGCGAGACAAGCTGCCGCGCCATACCAGCAAGCAGCAACGCCAGCCGCTCCATGCCAAAATCCCACGCGTTCTAGATACGCATTTGCCGCGCCAACGTTACTGGCTACTACCTGATCGAGATGTATGGTTGCCGTATCAGTAGCCTGCATGCCGACTGCTTGCCAGGCACTATTATCAATCTTAATGCCAGATTGCTGCATATCCACCATAAGCAGTTGCGCTTGACCATCCTTATCGCGATAGGTCATTAGCCCATGGTCAACAATATTTGCGCCTGAACACCATGCTTTTGTACCGCTGATTTTGCCCTGCTGATAGCTCAAAGGATGACCTTCTGCTGCCCAAACCGCCCATAAACCTTGTGTTGCTTGCTCATAGCCCAGTTCATGTAAAATACTTAAAGCGTCTAAATGTGACTCAAACCATTTGGTAATCGTTAAATCTATACTGGCTACATAGGCCAAAATTTGCCAACGAATCAAAGTACGTGAATTGGTTCGGGATTTGTTTTCTTTATTGTCTTCAGTGCCGCTGGCAGGATAAGGGATTTTATCGCTATAGCTCACTAAGATTTTTAATATCTCATGGCGCAGCTTATCGGTTATCAGCCATCTGCTGCTGGCTTGATTACCAGTAAATATGATATTTTCTATGGCAGATTTTATGTCTGATAATAAAGGGTTTTTTGTCTCGAGCGCGAGCATAAGGGTCTCCTAGTTATTTTTATGAGCCAAACATTTGGACGGCTGCTGGGGAATCGCTGTCTGTTTGATGTTTTTTATTATCATATAAGTTATCTAAATATAGGTCGTCTAAAAAGCTTTGCTGCCAAGCATGTAAATTATATTGCTGCAATCCTTGTAATAATGCCTGATAGCGGGACTTTCGCTCTCCTAGTGGCATTATTAAGGCAGTATTCAAACCCTCTATGATACTTTTTGGCTGATATGGATCGATAATGACCGCTGCTTGCATTTGCTCGGCGGCTCCGGCATAACGTGATAGCATCAACACCCCAGGATTATCAGGATTTTGGGCAGCAATATATTCTTTGGCGACCAGATTCATACCGTCTTGCAGCGAATTTATCCAGCCGATATCACTTTGGCAAAATGCCGTCATCACGGTCTCATGGCTTAACACTTCTTCGCTGTAATCAATTGCTTGCCAAGAATCTGTATTAGGTAAAAATTGCTGGTTAACGTTATTAACCGCTTGTTTAACTTCCTTATAAAGTCGCTGATAAGTCGATAAATCTAAACGGCTAGGGCAGGCGATTTGTAATAATTGCAGCTGATTTTGATAGGCTGGATATTGCTGTAAAAAGTCGCGATAGCCCGAAAAACGCTCTAATAAACCTTTGGAATAATCAATCCTATCGACCGCAATAATACGCTGTGAGATGGGCTTTACGGTATCGTTATTCTGAATATGCTTGATAGGTGATAAGGATAAAGGTGAGAATACATGGCTAACCTGCTGCTGAATCTTTGCGACATTAACGCCGATAGGATAGGCATTAATTGTTAAAGCATGCTGGGGTTTTAACTCTAAATGAAGCTTTAACTGTGTACCAGATGCAGTATGTGCTTTATTAACAGGCTGTTTGGAGTATAAAACGTTGATGGGTAAAAAATCTAAAAGACTGTTTTTTGCCAGACTATCTTCGAAAGGTTTTTCTTCTACCAAATTCTCTTTTAAATAATGTTGCAAAACCGCAAGACAATGGGCTTTATCTTGCTGCGTTTGGGTGCCGAGCACATCATAATGTGCCAAATGCTTAATCAGCTCACAGCTTTGAGCAAGCCGTTGCCAAAAGGCTAATGGCGCAAACGGAATATGTAAAAAAAAGCCAATACGATTCTTTATTCCAAGTTTCTTACAATGATAAGCCACACTTAAAAAATGATAATCATGCACCCAAATCACATCGTCAGGCTGAATAATGCTCTTTAATTGTTGAGCAAACAGGCGATTTACATCTTGATAGCCTGCATAGTCCTCTGGTGCTTGGTTAATTAACTCAGGTTGCTCATGCAGCATTGGCCACAGCACATTATTGGCAAATCCGCAGTAAAAATGCTGATATTGTCGGGTGGTAAGGGCGGTGGTCATATAAGTAGTTTCGGTATGCGTTCCTTGCATACAAGAACTTGCTACATTCTCTTGTTTATAATTGCTAAAGCTATTGATTTCACCGGCATCAGAGCTATCAATAATGTCACCATTCCAGCCCATCCAGATGACTGAATTGCCCGTTAATATATCTTGCAGCGCTACTGCCAGCCCGCCTGCCATAGGGTTATTATCGGGCATCTTTACTCGGTTAGATAAGACGATTAAACGGCTCATATCAGTTGCCTCGAATGTTTGCTGACTATCTGAACATTGGAATTAGTTAGGTTAGACAATAGCGTGCTACGTTTTTGACAAACAGTTAAAAAGCGCTCAAGTAAAACTGTTACGTCATGAATATTATTAACATAATAATGGGCGCACGTTGGCTGCTGGTACTCGTTACCTACTTTGATACCCATGCCTTCGATTAAATGGCTTTTTTCTATGAATCGCTTGCTGCCTTGTACGGCAATAAACCCTGCTTCATCGGTTATATCATCACCGATAAAAATAGGGCAAAGAGTATCATTGGTCTGCATTTGTTTTAATAAGGTTAAAATTGCAGTGCCTTTATCGGCCTCTTTGGGCGCTATCTCCCACACGTATTTGCCCTGTTTTAATAGCCAATCAGCATGATTTTTTGACGCCGTTGACATAATGCTATAAGCCACATCGGCTAACACAGGATTTTGCCGATAATGTAGGGCAACAGAATAAGGTTTATCTTCTATCGACAAATCATCGTAAGGCGTACAAGATTGACGAATAGCCTGCTTAATGGCGTTCAGTTCAATAAGGTTAATCTGCGTCAAACTTGCGCTGATACCATCAAATGCCATTTCTAATCCATGGGTTGCGGCAATGGGCAGCTTTATAGGAGACAGCATTTGCTTTGCTTCATCCAAACTGCGTCCGGTGACAATTGCGATGTTGACGCCATGACTTTGTATTTTTTCTAAAAGTGTTAGGGTGGTAGTAGGAATGAAGCTGTCTTTTGGATTCAAGGTAAAGTCTGCAAGCGTGCCATCTATATCCAAAAATAGGCAATAGCCTTGCTGAGGCGATAAGTAATCGGCAAAGTGCTTGGGTGAGATGTATATAGGTGCGCTATGCACGCTGGCGCTTCTTCCTGAAGTCACATATATTCCTTTATTTATCTTTGGTAGTAGAGCAGCAGATATTGCTCTAAGACGCACGAATTATTGAAATAAACTGTCTAGTAAAAGCTAATATGTGTTTGATGTTCGAGAATGTACGAATTTACGGTGTTCTCTTAGTTTCTAGTTATACGCAATCCAAGAATCAAGCCAAGAATCAAGCTAATAATAAAGAAACAAGCGCTATAATAAGCAACCAAACTTGATCAAGAGTGTGCCATAAACTCCGTTACACTATGATGGACAACCTATTGAGTTTAGTATAAGTTTTTTTAACATAAGTCTTTAAACTTACAAAAAACCATTAAGGAAAGATTATGCATATCACTGCAAATTTTGACGCAGGTAATATTGACGTTATTAGTCTAGAAGATAAAAAAGATATCCAATTAGCGATTCGCCCAGACGTTGGTGAAGAGTTTTTCCAGTGGTTTAACTTTCGTCTATCAGGTGAGATTGGCGAGCAATATGTGCTCAATATTGTCAATGCAGGGGCGGCGTCATACCTTGAGGGCTGGGAGAATTACCAAGCGGTTGCTTCCTATGATCGGGAGTACTGGTTCCGTCTGCCAACCTCTTATAAAGACGGCAAATTAACCATAGTGGCAGAGCTTGAGTGTGACACCATTCAAATTGCGTATTTTGCCCCTTACAGTTATGAGCGTCATCAAGACTTATTGGCAGCCGTACAAACGCACCCATTAGTGAGTGTAGAGCATTTAGGTGAAACGCTTGATAAGCGCGACTTAACCTTAGTTAAAATTGCTGATGGCGATAGCAGTAGTGATAAGAGCAAACGCAATATTTGGATTACGGCGCGTCAGCATCCGGGTGAGACGATGGCTGAGTGGTTGGTTGAAGGATTGTTATATAGCTTACTAGATAGTGATAACGCCACTGCTAAGCTGTTATTAGAAAAGGCTAACTTTTATATTGTGCCAAATATGAACCCTGATGGCAGTGTGCGCGGACATCTACGTACTAATGCTGTCGGAACGAATTTAAACCGTGAATGGTTGAATCCAAGTTTAGAGAAAAGCCCTGAGGTATTCCATGTCATTAATAAAATGGAAGCAACGGGTGTGGACTTATTTTATGATGTGCACGGTGATGAAGCACTGCCTTATGTGTTCTTAGCCGGCTCGCAAGGCACGGCAAGTTATAACGACCGTCTTGCGCGTTTACGTGATAAGTTTTCAGACGTATTAAAGCTCGCCAGTGCTGATTTTCAGTCTGAGTTTGGCTATGACATCGATGCGCTGGGCACCGCGAACATGACCATCGCCACCCACTGGGTAGCGGAACGGTTTGATTGTCTGGCCAATACTTTAGAGATGCCGTTTAAAGATAATGATAATGTACCTGATGCAGACACAGGCTGGTCACCAGAGCGTTCAATTAAGCTAGGTGAAGCCTCGTTGGTTGCCATGCTGGCGGTCGTGGATGAATTGCGTTAATTATTGATGTGTCATATTTGAATTATATATTTTATTAGACTTCTTGCATAAGTCGTCGCCAGTCTTTGAAAGTCTGTTATTAGAAATTAATAGAATGGTGCTTTTGCAAGAGGTCTATTATCTATAAATTTAAAGGATTGGGAGGGAGATGCAAATGGGACAAGTCTCTACTTATTGTCGTGATATAAGTGGTTCCATTATACCAGTCTGTTTTAAGTGGTCTGTTAATAGGTTTGAAGGGTAAAATAACTGGTTCCGCTGGGGTATGCCCTAACAGAACCTATTGAAATAATTCATCTAATTTTACGACAGCATCATCATATTCTTTGCCTGGATCTAGAAATGCTGTTTTAAATGAATAGTAATCTGCCAAAAACTCCAATGAGCATCCGCCTAAAGATTTTGCTTTTTCCATAAGCTTCATTCTAGAATCAAAAGGTATATACCATGAGTCATCTTCTAATAAGCACTTAACTAACATATCAACATCGAAGCATTCTTCTACTGCTTTATCAAATTTACTGAAAACATCTCTCCATGTCCCCATATCTGCATCTACTTTTGCTTCAGACATTTCCCTAATTTGTGTACTAATGCTACAGATATTCACTTATACCTCTACTTAAGTTCCAGAAAATAAATATCCAAATATATCTAGAATATAGCTTAAAGCACCCTAAACATAAGCTACGATAGAGAGATTGCAGAAGCTAACTTAGTAATTTTTAATCAATGACCTCATAGGCATTAAGATTATATCTAAAATCTGCTGTTCGATGCCTGTATAGCGCACCGATCACGAACAGAATATATATGATAAGTACACCATGAAGTACACTGTGACTATTTCAGCGAGTTAAAACGTTGATACCATTAGCCCACAGCTTAGGGTTCAAGTCCTCATTAGGGAACCTCTCTTTGCTTGTATAAGAGAGGTTATAGTAAAGAAGACAGAAATTAAACCGCGACACCAAACAATCCGCCGATAAACGAAGTTGCCAGCATAGCTAGTACACCCCATATTACTACCCGAGCAGTAGCAGGAATAATAGGGGCACCGCCCAAGCGTGCAGATACCACACCAAGTAAAATTAAGCCTACGACAGTCAACGAGGCCAACGACCATACTAATGTCTCTGCTGGCAATAGCAGAATACCCATAACAGGGACGATGGCGCCTACTATGAATGATAGAGCAGAGGCAATGGAGGCTTGAAGTGGCTTGGCGGTACTTATGTCAGTTAAGCCAATCTCATCACGCGCATGGGCTTCTAGGGCATCGTGCTCAGTCAAAGCCACGGCAACTTGATGGGCTAAGTCTTGCTCAAGTCCACGCTGCTCATAAATTCTTGTCAGCTCAAGAAGCTCGCGCTCAGAGTTATGTGTTAACTCATGATGCTCTTTTGCCAAGTCCGCTTTTTCAGTATCTGCCTGTGATGACACGGAAATATACTCACCCGCCGCCATTGATAAAGCACCCGCAGTCAATGACGCAAGCCCCGTCAGTAGTAAAGTCTGGCTATTGGCGTTTGCCGCAGCAATACCAACCAATAAACTGGCGGTAGAAATCAATCCATCATTTGCACCGAGAACGGCTGCTCTGAGCCACTGGCTACGGTTGCTTAAATGCACTTCATCATGAATAGAAAGGGACATAAATAACCTCAAAAATAACTAAGCAAGAATAATAAACCAAAAATAATAAACCAAAGATAGTGTATTACAGTTTACCCTGTAAATTGCTCAGAGATTAGCTAACTTGCCTTAACGCATATAAACGATAGGCAATCAGTACAAAGACCACTGTCTGACTACCGGCATAAAACAATGATGGCGCTAGCAGTCGGCTATCAGAGCCCACCATAAACACATGGATACTAATGCCCATATAAGCTAAAAAGGTTAAAAAATGCAACCATCGCCATGCTGATTGACCTATGTATTTTTTAAGGTAGAAGCTAAACGCGCTGATGAATAAAAACCAAAATCCCAATTGTCCTAATGCGACACCGATACGGTCAGTCTGAAACCCAAGCGGTAATAATACCTGCCAAATATTCAGATTCATATAGTTATCAGCCAATAAAATAGCCGCATGAAAAGTAGCAAAACCTACGGCCAGCAAGCTTAAATATTGATGTAATGCAAATACTTTTGCCGCATTAAAATACCGACATAGGCGCGTACTGAGCAACAAACCAAAAACAACTGCCAACCAAAATAAAGCATAGGCAATCACACCACTTGCGCGCGACAAATACCAAAAGTGCTTATCTGTGGTCATAAGGATTTGCGATAGGCTTTCTCCCCACAACGAAAAGGCATAAACGCCGCCGACTATGCCAGCACTTAAAATAAATACTGTCCATAGCGCCTGAAAGACTGTCTTAGTTAGTTTAACTATCAAGTGATTGCTAGAATCAGGGTGAGAGTCAGTATGCATGGCTATTCTCCAATCAAGATAATAACTTAAGATAGTAAAACCTTAAATAGTAACGATTTAAATAGTAACGACTTAAATATTTTTTATGGATTAAATGGCAATTAAGTTTGGATGAATGGCGGGTGAAGCCATGACCTTGTGATTAGTATCGACTAATACGGCGGCAATATGCTGTTCGGACAGCCATTGCAGCGCTTTTTTCGCGCCTAGGATGACACAGTATTTGGCATATACCTCTGCGGTCAGCGTATCATCAGCAAGTATGGTGGCACTTAAAACGTCACTTTTTGCAGGGTAAGCATAATAAGGGTGTATCAAGTGATGTTGCCAATGGCCTTTATGCCACCAACGGCGATAGTCTTGACCTGAGGTTGCAACAGCGCCCGCACTGATATGAATAATGGCAATATCTTCATCTTGAACCTGCTGGCTATCAGCAATATAGGGTTTGGCGATAGCAATAGCCCATGTAATAGGTTTGACAAATTTTTGGTTGTCTGGCACACCAATCGCTATGTCGCCTCCCATATCAATTAAACAAGGCAATTGCCAGTCAGAGCGTTGACTGATGTATTCGGCCAATTGCATCGCGCACCATCCTTTGACATAACCATTTAAATCGAGAGCTGTGCCAGTCGGGAGACATACTTTGTGTTGTCCATGAGCTGACGTGCGAAGCTTGATATTTTTTATGGATTGACTGGCAGCGTCGTTTTTAGAGCTATCAGAAATATCTTGTAAAGTCGGCTGAGCAGTTTGCACAGACGGCGTCGGTTGTTTTGCTAAGGTCTCAAATGAGTGTTTATAGCCAATATCCCACAGGGTGTTTAGTAATGTTGGGGTGACTAAGCCTTGGGTTTTTGGCACAAAAGCAATGGCACTTTCTAAAACTGCAAATAATTCTGGGCTGATATCTGTCCATTGATTGGTATGATTATTGAGTCTCATCAGCTCGCTGGTGTTATCAAAACGACTGAATATATACTCCCACTGCAGCAGTTTTTCTTCTACATAGACTTTAACCAAAGCGACTTTTTGGTCAATTTTTTGGTCTATCTCTTGGTCTGTGTTGCCTTGCGTTTGCTGCAAGCTTAATTGCGTAATATTTAGACTGATTTGGACGTGACAACCCATCGCCGGCAATATAAAGGTCGCTAGTTGTGGCGTGCTGCTGTTGGTGTTTGCTTGCATAAGAAGTCCTTAGTTGCACGATTGGTCATCATTTTAAGCCCATCATTTTTTATTTATCGAGAAGAGCGGGTACGAGCGACAACCGCTATCGCTTCAACCGCTGGGCTTTCTACTTCATTCACTTGTCTCAATTGCGTGATATCAACGCCACTTGGGGTTTGAGCCACTATGACGTTAGGGTTTGAGATGCTAGTGCTGACAGGAATAGCGGTGCTGGCAGGTAAATTATCGGCTTCTTGATCAAGTAATATGAGCCAACCTGCCATGGTGCCAACGACCGAGACGATGAGAATGCTATTTTTAAACGTCATCATTGTCGTGGTCTTCGTATTTATCTTTATCGTCATCGTCATCGTCATAATCAGAATAGTCGTCATTAACAAAGGCAGCACTGGTGTTAACAGGGTTCAAGATAGAGCCGAGATTGGCATCAATATAAGTGGTGTTGGTATCTAAGCGCACCTCATAGGCGACGGCACCGTTGTAGTTAACCAGCTCTGGAGTCGCTTGGAGGGTTGCATTAGGAAGGTTCTGCTTAGCTAAGGCGATTGCTTGGTCGCTTGTAAGCATCGCAGCCGATAGCGGCTCAATAGCAGTGTTCTGTTTAACAGCAGCAGTCAGCTGATTGGTGATATTTGCCGCTGATAAGACATCAGTAGAATCTGATGATGCTGTCGTTAATGCGATGACACCGCCAAAGAAGACCAGTGAAGAGGCACCGATAGTCAATAACAAGGGTTTTAATAGTGGCAGGCTCATAAGTTGTACTCCGTATGAAATCATGAGGGAATACAAGTAGCATACGCGGTGAAGATTAACTCAAACTTAAGACAAGGCAGCTTTATTTACTGATAGTGACCATAAAGCCGGTTTCTGGAGAAGGGCGGTTGGCAAATGCTAAGTTCAGGTTATGTAGCTCGACAATCCGATTGGCAATAGATAGACCTAAGCCGCTGCCCATTTGGCTTTGACCAGCTGGTCGATAAAAGCGTTCGCTGAGCCGTGCTAACTGCTCAGGCGCGACGCCATTGCCATTATCGAGCACTCGGATAGCATTTATATCTAGCTGTAATTCCACCAAAGCGCCTTCTGGGCAATAATGAATGGCATTCTCTAAGAGGTTGCGAATTAATAATTTGAATAAGGTGGGGTTTACCAGAATAGGTAAAATATCGGCAGGATGGTCACACAGCACTGTGCGCTTGAGTTGGATATGCTTTTCCCGTGCCAGCCGATTGACCTCGCTAAGTACTTCGTCGGTTAAAGCCAGCCAATCAGGTTTTTCTAATTGTTCAGCAGGCAGGTGCTGCTGTGGCTCTATTTTTGCTAACGTCAAAAGTTGCTCAACCAAGTGATTGGCGCGCTCAATACCCTCACTGATTTTTTGAGTGTGATAGAACAGTTGGCTATCGTCCTCTATCTCTGACAGTTGCAGTAATTGCTGTTGTAATAAATCCGCTTGTAACTTTAAGGCGGCAAGCGGACTTCGTAGCTCATGTGACGCATCAGCCGTAAAGCGTTGCTCACGCGCTAAAGTGTCAGCTACTTTTACAAATAACACGTTTAAGGCGCTGACTAAAGGCTGAATCTCTTTAGGGACATGTGCTGTGATGGGGCTGTCATCTTGTGGCTGACGTTGTTCAAGCTCGGCGCTGACCTCTGTTAAAGGTTTAAAGCCACGGCGAATGAGTAGAACGACGAGACCCATGAACGCCAGCAACCCAATCAGCATAGGCAGTAGCTGCACCGACATAGTCTCGACAATCATTTTTTGGCGAGAATCAAGGTTTTGACCAACCGCAATCATACGGCTTTCGTGCTTATCAGAATGTTCATCGTGAATATAAAACAAGCGCCATTGATGGTTAAAAGGGTTCAAGCGCTGATAGGCATGATGATGGTCTTCTAAAAAGCCATGTTGATCGGGGAGAAATTTAAATGACTGCCCATTTTCGTCCGCCATGAGCAGCCGACCGTCTTTATTCCAGATGGCGAACCCCATGTAATCATCTTCAGCCTCGCCAAGATCACCGGATAGCTGCTTACTTTTTAAGTGATATATTTTGGCAGCGCGTGACTGTTTCTTATGGTCATCGTTACCATTGTCATCGTCGTCATGTTCCTCGTCAGCAGATACCCCGATTAAGTAACGGGCGACTTGCGTGATTTGGGTATCATTCATCTCATTGATTTCATGCCACAGTCGCCAAGCGATAAAGCTGGAGGTGAGTAACCAAAGCAAAGGCAGTCCAATCAATAAGGACGTCAGTAGTCGTTGTTGGATACTTTTCATAGGCTCACAGGGCAAAAGGTGATGAAGGATTTTATGATTTTAAGTTTAAGTTTAAGCTTTTAAATCACTATAGATGATTGTAAGTGGGATTTAAATAATAACCCACCCCACGTTTGGTTAAAATAAAATCATTGCCAAGCTTTTTGCGTAAATGATGAATATGTACTTCAATGGCATTACTTTCGATATCTTGTTGCCATCCATAGAGCTTGTCCTCTAAGCTTGCCCGACTGTGAATCTGCTTAGGATGCGTCAGCATTTGCTCTAGTATTGCCACCTCTTTAATCGTAAGCTCAATAAGATTGCCTTGATGGTAGAGTTGTTGGCTATGCGGCTGATAAGTCACGTTACCGTAGCGAATTTCAGGTTGGCTACGTCCTTGGCTGCGCCGCATCAGTGCTTGCAGACGAGCGATAACTTCATCCAAGGCAAAGGGTTTAATCAAATAGTCATCAGCCCCTGCATTGAGTCCGGCCACGCGATTGGCGATGGCATCGCGAGCAGTGATGATTAATACAGGGGTGTCTATCTGTTTGCCGCGCCAGTTTTTTAATACCGTCATACCGTCGCCTTGCGGCAAGCTTAAATCTAACAAAACCGCATCAAACATATTATCTTGTAATGCCAGCTCACCTTGCTTTGCATTATCGAACCAATCGACCATCATGCCATGACTTTTTAAACCCAGAATAATACCGTCGGCGATAGTGCTATCGTCTTCTATGAGTAATATACGTGCCATATGCCATGCTCCATCATTTTTCTTATTCTGATTTAGAGGGTTCATCTACTATGGTTTTATTACCAGTAATCATGGCTTTAATCAGATTCTGTCGTTGCCAGTAACTCATGACAAGCGCCGCGATAACGTGTAGAGGAACCAATAGATACAAGCTATTTGCTAATAATTAATGCACCTCTTCAAGAAAATCTTCGTTACCCATCATTCCTGATTCCATCAGATAGCCTGTAATTCCAAGCCCTATAATCGCCGCCCATAATGATAGCATCATAATAGCGGCTAATGGATTATGACCAAGATGCTGTTTATCGGTACGACGGACGCTGAGTGCTGATAAATGGCGCTTGATACGTAAAGGAGTAGGAAAGAAACTGCTAAATCGAGCGTAGCGTGTCCCTACAAAGCCCCATAATAAACGTATGACAACTAACCCCACGACAGTATAGCCAACGTATGCGTGCAGATCGCTACCGTCCTCTGTAAACAATAGGTTTGCAATAACACCAATAGCGACTGCCCAATGGGTGATTCTGACAAGGATATCCCAAACTCTTACTTGCTTCGTTTTAGACGGTTGTGAAAAGGGTTTACTTGCGTCGTTGGTTATACCGCTATGATTGTTCTGGCCCATCATTATACCCCGCTTAGTAGTCAGTTTATTTACTGGCGATAACACGCTATTAAAATAAACGTGTCTATCACGATGAGGCTAGATTTATTGCAAATAGCCTGTGTTAGCACTATTAAAACAAACCAACCTTAAGCTGAGCTTAGAGGGCAATAAAAGTTTGAGTAATAAAAGGGAGTATTTGATGGAGGGTATAAAGAGTAAGGGTTTGCGTTGCCAGAATTTATTGATTTTAACATCTTAGCGCAGAATTCTCCCACCTCTAAGGTGGTGAGATGAATGCGTTGTTGGTGATAACAACCTCTACCTGTAGTATAATTAATAATAAATATAACACCAACTAACAATAAGTATTTCATGCCAAAGCAAATCCTAAAAGCCCATAAAGTCAGGCTGTACCCTAATGAAGAACAGCAAATATTCTTCGCTAAATCATTCGGCTGCACACGCTTTATTTGGAATAGGATGCTTAGTGACAAAATAGACCACTACAAGACCACAAAGACCACCTTAAACAACACCGCTGCTCAGTATAAGAAAGAATTTGAATGGCTAAAAGAAGTCGATAGCTTGGCATTAGCGAATGTTCAGCAAAACCTAAGAGCTGCCTATAGTAAATTTTTCAAGCAAGGCGCCCGATTCCCTAAGTTCAAGAAAAAAGGGTTTAAAGACAGTTACACCACCAACAATCAAAAAGGAACGGTAGCCGTCACTAAAAATACCGTTAAACTGCCTAAAATAGGTCACATCAAGGCTAGATTCCCAAGTAGAATAAACGGCTTAATTAAGAGCGCCACCATCAGCCATACCCCATCAGGTAAATATTTTGTCAGCTTACTGGTTGAAACCATCGTTAATGAATTACCAAAAACCCACTCTAACATCGGCATTGACTTAGGATTGACAGACTTTATCGTCTTATCGGACAGCACGAAAGTTGCCAATCCTAAGTTTCTATCGAAGCTGCAAGACAAGCTTGCGCGTGAACAGAACATACTAGCCAAACGCAGAGAGGTTGCCAAAGCGGATCAACGCAAGTTGTCAGAGAGCCGCAACTATCAAAAGCAAAAAACAAAAGTCGCCAAGGTCTATGAGAAAATAACCAATACTCGCAAAGACTTTCTACATAAACTCTCATTCAATCTCATCAAAAACCACGATGTTATTGCTATTGAGGACTTGAACGTCAAGGGTATGGTTAAGAATCATAAACTTGCAAAAGCAATCAGTGACAGCTCATGGTCGTCATTTACCACCATGCTTGCCTATAAAGCAGACTGGTATGGCAAAGCGCTTGTCAAAATAGACCGATGGTTTCCATCGTCTAAGACTTGCTCAAACTGCAACCATCTACTGACTAAAGCTGAATTACCGCTGTCGGTTAGAATGTGGAATTGTCCAAGTTGCTTGCAGCAAAATGACCGCGATATCAATGCCAGTATCAATATCTTACATCAAGGATTAATACTGGCTAAACAATCAAAAACTGTCGGTGCGACAGGGTTAGCTTAGTTGATTCGCTTAACCGCTGATACAGAATATCGTGTCAAGTAAGAGCGTTACCTAAGAAACCCCTACCTCTAAGGTAGTGGGTAGTTCATTTGAATGCGTTTTAAGAAACTATCTTAGTCTGGGAATTAATGCATAGTAGACCTTTTAAAAAATACACTTGCAAGCGCGCAGGCTATCGTCAATGACAATAGCATCGACACTAAGGTATGACTGAAAAAATGGTCGCCAAAGAGCATTTTGTAAAGTCCCATTGTCCAGCCTAAAACTGTGACCGCTGCACATATTCTATAGCAATACTTATGCAGAGTAGGTAAAAATGCTAATCCATATAAAGAAAACCCTGCACTTGCATGCGCGGCTGGGAAGCACTTGGCTGGCGTATTCGCAACCATATTTTGCCAAAGGTTAAGATAGGGCAGCTCACCACCAAACAGCGTCAAATGATTGGGGCAGCTAACATGGGTAACACCTTTTAATAAGGCAATGCTGGTGGGTACTAAGATAATAATAGTTAGTAGATAACAGATTTCCCGAGCTGATAGGGGAATCATCAATCTATGAGGTTTTACGGTATTTAGTGACAGGTTTGCATCGACAGGTTGTTTATATCTAATGATTAACACAATCAGCAAATAAATCGCCAATACAATCAACAAAGCTTTGGGTCCATCATAAAAAATAAAGGCATAAGGCTGAGCGCCTTTTTCTAAAAGCCAATGCCCGTTTAGGTAGAAAAGCTCGCTAATACGCACATCTAACGCGCTATGCTCAAATGTTAGCGCTGCAATAATGGTTAAACACAGTAGCTTTAACCAGACCCAATTAGCTGAATAGGCTTTCAAAGTACCACACTCATTAACGCCATTGACCATAAGACAAATAACAGCAGTAACGCCAAAAATTGCGCCGCCGAAACGACATCTTTGGCTATTTTAGCTAAGGGATGCTTTGCCGTTGACGTATGGTCGACACTGGCTTCAATACCGGTATTAATAAGCTCGACAATCAAAGATAAAAACGAGGCGATGACTAGCATCATTTTGATACTGGTGCCAAAAGGCATAAATATAATGACAGTGAATAAGATTAGATTGAGCCATAGCACTTGTCTAAACGCTGCTTCAAATTTATAAGCCGCTTTAAATCCATCTAAGGAATACCCTGCGGCGTTAACGATACGAGAAAGCCCCTTTTTACCTTTTGCATGACTGGCAAAGTTATCAGCTACAATGAAAGTATGAGGCATTTCTGAGTTTTTAGAATGGGGGTTTGTTTGATTGTTATTGATATGAATGGGGTTGACTTGGTTCATATTGGATTCTTAATAGTCTGTTAAAATCAGTGCATATGGTAGATTTCGAACCATTTAAAAAGAGTAAATGGAACCAGTGAGCACTGAGTATAAAATAGGGCGTATTAAGAAAGCGTTAAGCTTCATAGACAACTATTGATAATAAATACTAAAGGTGCTGCCGCCTGTAGTATTGGCTTGGTGGGTCAGCTTCCAGCCCATATGCGTCATGATGCGTTGCACAATACTTAGCCCTAAACCTGTACCTTCAATCTTATCCGACTGCTTATCATTATGCGGTAACTCTAAACGCTCAAATCTCTCATATAGCAATGGCATCATGGCTTCAGGAATACCAAGACCTGTATCGGTGACGGTGATTTTTTCAGCATCAATCGTAATCCTTACTTCACCATCATCGGTGTATTGAAAGGCATTTTTTATCAAGTTTCCTAGTGCCATTTTTAGCAGTTCAGGTCGTACGTAGGTGAAATATTCTTGTTCAGCTACGACGGTGCACGTGACTGACTTGTAGCGTAATAAATACTTTAAACGCTCAGCTTCATTAACAGCAATGTTATTGATAGACGTCTGCGGTGTGTCCAGTTTTTCAGGTGCACGAGAGAGTAATAGTAAAGCGGTGATAATCTCAGAGGTCTCTTTGGCGGTATTGCTAATGCGATTGGTAAATTCGCTCAAGTGACTGTCGTCGGCCAATTGTGATGCCAGTACTTCTGATGCGCCCATAATAATGGTCAAGGGCGTGCGCAATTCGTGGCTGACATCACCGGTAAATAATTGCTCACGCTTTAAGTACTGCTCAAGTTTTTGGTTCTTCTCATCAATGGCGCGAGCCAAAACGCCAACCTCTGATGGCAGATGTGTGAGTTGGGTTAAGTTTTGATGATCGGTCTCTACGGCTTTTTTTAAGTCTAATAAAGGCTTGGTAATTTGCCTTGAGGACAGCTGAGAGAATATCGCAGCAATGAGCAGGCTTAAAATAACAGCCACTCTTAAGGCGTTGGCAAATATGTCTTCTAATTGCTCAAATATGGCCAAAACAGGATAGCTTTCCATCACCAACTCACTGTCTTCTAAATAGGTTAAAAGATAGCTTTGATTGTTTTTATAATAGAGAAAAAAATGCAAGTTGGTGTTGATACTGCCTGCTTCGGTATCTATAGTGACCGGCGTTTCTTGCACCGTATCGGTTGCCATGGCTTTTAGATTAGCAGGTGCACTATCATAGTCATAGATTTTGATACCGGGATTGGCAATATAAACCGGCTGCTCACCTTCTTTTTCTTGACTGAGTGCCAATTGTTGAATCAAGCGTGCTTTGACCAGCTCTTGCTCGAGCCTCATTTCAGCATACATAAAAATACTGACGAAAGTGGCGCAAAGCAATAGGGCAAACAGAAAGTAGGAGATGCGAAATTTATTGGCGATGGAATCGATGCTAAACAGTGTCTTTACTAACATGGTCTTTACTAACATGGTATTTACTTCTTAATGACAAGCAGTAGGTAGAACGAGATGAAAGAGTAGCAAGAGCAATCAGAATAGCGTTGAGTCGCTTAATCTTATCAATCTTACGATCGTCTTTTATTCTTTGTCCGGATCAATAATTTGATAACCAATCCCAGGCACAGTCACTATCATCGTTTTATCAAACGGCTTATCGACTTGTGCGCGTACGCTATGCACATGGGTTCGCAGCGCATCGCTACTTGGAATATCCTCACCCCATACTTTTTCTTCTAACTCGTTTTTGCTGACCACTCGCGGCGCCGCGCTCATCAGTATCTGTAATATCTTAAACCCAGTTGGCGTCAGTTTTATAGGTTTACTCTCACGAACAATCGTGTGTACTTCCGTATTTAAAGACAGTTTTCCGACTGTGATACTGTGCTCAAAATGCCTGTCTTGATGGCGGCGTATCAGGGCTTTTATGCGTGATTCCAATTCAACCAATGAGAAGGGTTTGACCAGATAATCATCCGCGCCACTATCGAAACCTGCTACTTTGTCCGAAATAGTATCGCGAGCAGTCAGCATCAACACGGGGGTTTTATCATGCAGCTCCTCTCTGAGCTTTTTACACAGTTTGGTACCATCCATACCCGGTAGCATGACGTCCAATAAGATAACGTCATAACGGTTATTCGAGGCGAGCGTCAAACCACTAATCCCGTTATGAGCATTGTCCAGCTCAAAGCCCTTGGGCTCAAAAAAAGCGTAAATATTGGCGACAATATCAGGATTGTCTTCAATAACGAGTATCTTGTACATACATGTCTCGTGCATAAATGCCAACAGGGCGCTAATAAAATAGGTTTAAAAGTCTTAAAAAATCCTAAAAAGGTCTAATTGGCAGCCTTAAAAAAAGTCGGTGCGGCAGCTACCTCATCGGTCGTGATACCAAAAAAGTCAAGTAAGGTTGGGGTAATAAAATCATGAGATACGGGCTGCTCAATCATGTTAGCAAGGCTGCTTTTATTGCTGCTAGTGCTATCGATGCCATTACTCGCAGGTGACCAGACAATCACCGGCACTTGCTTTTGAGCATCTGGCGCCATACTGTACGGCAAGCCATGCAAGTAGATATTGTTTTCACCCAAACTTTCTCCATGATCGCTAATGTATACCATCACCACATCATAATCCTGCTCATAAGCTTTTAGCGTATTGATAACGTTATTCAAAAAATAATCAGTATAACGAATCGCATTATCATAGCCATTGATAATCGACTGACCATCACATTTAGACAGCTCATTGGTCATACAAACGGGTTTAAAAACTTCAAAGGTTTTAGGATAGCGTTTGTAATACTCAGGACCGTGATTGCCCATTTGATGCAATACAATAAGCGTGTCTTTTGGCAATGTATTCGAATTTACTGTATCTGGCCTTACTGGTAATGCCTCTGACTTTACCAGTTTATCAAAGCCATTGAGCATACCAATATCACGGCATTCGTCATCGCAATCAGGGTTAAGTTGAGGCGTTTTATAATCCTCAAAAGTCACCCTATCGGCGACGCCTTTAGAGCTAGAATTATTATCACGCCAAATAACGTTGACGCCTTGTTTATGCAAGGTATCAAGCACATTTTCATTATAGTCCGCACTACTGGCATCGTAATCCTTTCTATTAGCATAGCTGAACATGCAAGGAACCGAATAGGCGGTAGAGGTGCCGCAAGAGGTCCCATTTCTAAAGCTATAAATATCTGGCTGGCTAGCCAGTAGCGGCATAGTCTCACGCTGATACCCGTTTAAGCCAATATGGTCAGCACGAACCGTTTCACCAACGACAAATACCATCAATTTAGGTTTTGCCGTAGCTGTACTATTGCTAGCGACGGGCGTGGTGCGTTTGGCATCTGTTGCATGCAGGATTAAGGTGTCAGGACGACGCAATTCATCGACGTAATCAGTGCCAAGTTTGACCACAGAATAAATAGGGGTAATAGGGTTGGTATAACTACGCACCACTTTATGTTGGCGGAAAAAGGTGGCGTATTGGTCGCCAAAGGGCAGTAGGCAGATGGCTATTAATAGGATAGAGAGTATCAAAGTAAGCGCTCGTTGCCATAATGCGCGGCGTAAAGGCGTACGCTTGATACGAATGTTAGCAATGATAACAGCTGGCAATACTCCTAATAAAAAAAGGCGAACAAAAAAACTCGGTGCCATCAAGCCTATCGCTTCTGCTTGGTCGGTCTGCATGCTATTGACCAGCATATTATGATCAAATATCGTTCCATAGCCATCGGTAAAATAACCACATATTGCCGCTATTAATATTAGCGCAATCAGCACTAACTTTGCGATTGGCCGATAAGACAATAGTTGCAGCACTAGCCATATCAATCCAAACAGTAAGCCTGTGATAGAAATCATAAAGCCAATATTGCTGCTAAAAGGATAAATATTTAACACTTGCTGAAAAAAGCTCATATTGGCAGTAGCCACCAAATATAGCGCAACGATAATAATCAGATAATTAAGATGAATCTCACGATTAAAGTATCTGCTTATGATGCTTTTTTTGGCATCAGCTTTAGTGGTATTGGTGCTAAGTGCTTGAAGTGTCAACATACATAGACTTCTCAACAGAGTTATAGGGAATATATATTCCTTACATTAACAACTAGCTTGTTAAGAAGACGTTAAGGTGACGGGGTCAAATAATGGGTTGTTGATATTAAGAAAACAAAAAATGCAAAAACCTTTTACGCGATTTTTTATCATTTTTTTCATCGAAGTGTCATATCTGCTAGATACACTGCTGACCTATCCAAGATGAATAGTTAAATTTTAATCATAAGCGATTAGGTGAGTGGATATGTTAGAGCTAAGACACGTTACAAAGAGATATGATGATAAGGTGATATTCGAGGATCTTTCACTCAAAATTAACACGGGTGAGATAGTTTCAATCTTAGGGCCATCCGGCTGTGGCAAGACCACTTTACTGCATATGATTTTGGGTTTAACTGACATTAGCGGCGGCCGCATTGCCTATAACGGCGAAGATATTACCCGCGTCTCTATGAGACAAAGAGGGTTTAATATTGTCTTTCAGGATTATGCGTTATTTCCCAATCTTAATGTCAAACAAAATATCGAATACGGTCTGCGTAATAATCCTAGTGTCAGTACACAACAAGAAGTCGATGAGTTGATCGATTTACTCGATATTAAGGCACACCTAAATAAGCGCATTCATCAGCTATCAGGTGGTCAAAAGCAACGTGTCGCGCTGGCGCGTACGCTGGTCATGAAACCCAAAATACTACTGTTAGATGAGCCTTTGTCGGCATTAGATGGGGTAATTAAGGAAACCGTCAAAGAGCGCATTCGTGAAATTGCCGTGCGCTATCAGCTGACTACTTTAATTGTCACCCATGACCCAGAAGAGGCGATGACGTTATCTGATCGCATCCTACTGCTATCAGATGGCAAAGTGGCGCAATTCACTGAGCCCGCTGAAATCATACACAATCCCGCCAATGATTTCGTCACCAACTTCATTCTAAATCAGCTCAATATCAAACGTCGCAATATCTTAAGCTTATTTGCCAACGGTATATCTCAAGCTGATCCATTGAATTGACTATAGATAAAAGCCATTATGCTTGTTGATCTAAGGCGATGACTGCCTTTTTTAACCAAGTCCCAGCCTTACCTAAAGGCTTTTCTTTATGCCAAATGAGCTCAACCGCAACGGGCCAACTGTGCTTATCAAAATCCAGTTTTGGTGATACCAAAGAGCCATCTTTTAACGCATCAACAAGAATATGCTCAGGCACCAATGCCCAGCCGAAGTTACGTTGAACAAGCTCAATAATCACCCACTGACTCTCAACCCACCACACATCAGCGGCAACCCGACGCTAGCCATTTTATTTGGCAGCTATAAATTGTCTGTCGGTATCAATTTATTGTATTAATAATGAATACTGAGAGGTTATATATTGAACAAAAGATAAGTATTAAAAATGTCATAACTGGTTACGATTCTTTTAAAGAATTTTTAGGGGATGGTAAAAAAAAGGCGTATAAGTATTATCGTTACTCCTTTCAGGGAATTAGGCTATGCATCCAGCCCTACCGTATCGGCTGTTGAATAAGTTCACGATTGTTATTGGCGCCATTGGCGTTGGAATTGCCTTAGTCGATAGTGGTTTTACGCTCACGACATGGCTACAGCATATTTTTCATATTTTTTATTTAACGATTATTTTATTGGGTTTTGTGGCTACGGTAGGGCGCTATATGCGCTCAAAGTCGCGCTTGTCGGTCAATAAAGTTGCAGTTTTCGATTTACTAACCAGTATCGCTATTGTTGTGCTATTGGCGGTGCATTTCTTTGAGCTGGCGCGCTCCGGATTATCGATGCCGGTAGATGGTTTTATTGCGATTAAGATTGCTGTTTTTGTCACCTTTATCCGTGAGATATCGGACAATAATTTCAGCCTTAATCGGGCTTTTTTAAACCCGGGTCAGTTTTTTATCTTAAGTTTTTTGTCCGTGGTATTGGTCGGAGCTTTATTGCTGATGATGCCTAATGCCACCACTGAGCCGATATCCTTTGTCGATGCGCTATTTACGGCTACCAGTGCAGTCTGTGTGACAGGGCTGATTGTGGTGGATACGGCGACCCGTTTTACGACGTTTGGGCAACTGATTATCATCGGGCTGATTCAAATTGGCGGTTTGGGTATTCTGACCTTTGTGACCTACTTTAGTTACTTTTTTAAGGGCGGCGTCAGTTATGAGACGCAGCTTAGTATCAGTGAAATGAACGTCTCACGGCGGATGGGCGATATGGTCACCACCCTAAAGTCCATTTTATATGTGACTTTTGGGGTTGAGGCACTGGCTGCGATTTTGATTTATATTAGTATCTATGATTTACCAGGGATGAGCTTTGCAGAAAGGCTGTTTTTTGCGATATTTCATGCCATCTCTGCCTTTTGTAATGCAGGATTCTCAACCTTTAGCGCCGGCTTATACGATGAGTCACTGCGCTTTAACTATCCTTTACAGCTTATCATTAGTACCACTTTCTTATTTGGCGGCATGGGTTTTATCATTGTCGTCAATCTATTGCGCTATCTGCGTCACCGTGCCCAAAGGGCGATTTTCCAAAATGACCCACGTTACGGCTATCAGCCGTGGCTACTGAGTATCAATAGCCGTATTACGTTAATTACCTCTGGCGCTTTATTATTAATTGGTGTGGTCGGGGTCATGCTGTTTGAATACAACGGCATCCTTGCTGAGCATCAGAGTTTTTACGCTAAGCTAATCACAGGGCTGTTTACGGCGGCAACTCCACGTACCGCAGGTTTTAATATTGCCGATATGGATGCGCTTGCGTTTCCGACTATTATGCTGACGATTTTTTTGATGTGGATTGGTGCTTCACCAAATTCTACTGGCGGTGGTATAAAAACCAGCACCTTTGCCATTGCGGTGCTAAATACCTTGAGCTTAGCCCGTGGTCAGACCAAGGTTGAAGTGTTTCAGCGCGAGATTGCTGACATCTCTATCCGCCGGGCGTTTTCCATTATGTGGCTGTCTTTATTTGTGATTGGCATGGGGGTCACCCTTATCAGTTACGATCAGCCCGAGCTTGATTTGATTAAAGTCATTTTCGAATGCTTTTCTGCCTATAGCACGGTTGGTTTGAGCTTGAATTTGACCACCGAGCTATCGACCTTTAATAAGCTGGTTGTCTCGGTGATTATGTTTGTCGGGCGGGTGGGAATGTTGACGATATTTATTGCGCTACTGAAGAATAGATATCAGCGTAACTATCGTTATCCGACTGAAGAGATTACTATCAATTAACTTAATGTTAATTAAAAAATGTTACTTAAAAAAATAATTTATAACTTATTAGGCATTAACTAAACACGTCGCAATTGCTGCTTTTACGGTGGCATGAGTGACAAGGAATATTATGAAATATATCATTGCAGGTTTGGGCAGTTTTGGGTCTTCGTTAGGCATGGCGTTGACGAGCCAAGGTCATGAAGTCGTCGCCATTGATAACAGCATGCAAAAGGTTGAAGGGTATAAAGAAGTCATCACTCATACTATCTGCATGGATGCCACCGACGAATATACGGTCAATGGCTTGCCTATTATGGATACCGATATAGTGGTGGTGGCGATTGGGGAAAACGAAGGGGCCAACATTATGGCAACGGCGTTGTTTAAAACTTTAAAAGCAAAGCGCTTAATCAGTCGTAGTATCAACCCCTTACATGAAAAAGTACTGCAAGCGATTGGGGTTGACGATATTTTTCATCCTGAAAAAGAATCGGCGATGCGCTGGGCAAAACGGCTGTCATTGCGCTATTTCGTTGATTCTTTTGAATTGACTGACAACTTTAGTATTGTCGAGATTGCTATTCCTACTCCTTTGATTGGCAAACAAATAGCGACATTACAGCTAGAAAATAAGTTTAATATCAAGCTATTGAGTACCATGCGCTATGAGCATTATGAAGACAGCTTTGGCCGTCAGCAGAGCAAACCCAGTATTCAGGGATTGGCCACACCAGAGCAAGTGCTACAAGAAAATGATGTGCTAGTGGTATATGGCGCTAACAAACATATCAATACTTTTTTACGTAGTGTAGGGGTTAAAGTACACTAATCGCTAGGGATAACGTTATGAATAAGTGCTGCATATCCGTGCTGTGTCTTGCCAGTCTCATGCTGTTCAGCGGCTGTGATGAGTCGAAACAAAACCCAAATGTCATGTTTTCAGAGAAGCACCAAGACCCGATTCAAGAGCTTGAGAAGCACTCTAAAAAAGTCGATCACAGCCAGTTTGGCTATAAACAAACCTTTTATGTACCAATTTACTCAGATATTTATACCGATAGGGATAATCGTAAGGTTTTACTATCAGCGACCTTAAGCGTGCGCAATACCACCATAAAAAAATCACTCTATATTAATAAGATAGATTATTACAGTACCGATGGCGACCTTGTAAAGTCATATTTAACAGAAACTATTGAGCTGCCCGCCATGGCGACGTTAAATTATATCGTCGAAAAAGAAGAGGATAAAGGGGGCTCTGGGGCAAAGTTTATCATTGAAGTCGAAGGGGTAGATGAAACCGTCAAGCCCGTCATCGAGGCGGTAATGATTGGTAATTTTAGCAATAAAGGCTTTGCTTTTAGTACGCAGGGTACGCCGGTTTTGTAGTGAAGGTTGTTTATGCTTTATTAATATGGATAATCCAAATTTAGGAGAGTTGCCATGTTAGATTTTACCCAAGGCTCATCTTTAGCAACTATTAAAACAGTACTATTTACTACTGTATTGCTCGGTACGGCGCAACTGCTGGCAGGCTGTGACTCGCAGCCTGCAAATTCAAATGAAAATGATAATGCCACGGCGCAAACGGATAATATAGATAAAAATACGGCTGAGAAAGATAATGCGTCTATCAATTCTAGTTCTATAAATCCTGCTAATGCGGATAAAGCACGGAATAACGAAGCAGAAAAGTTATCTAATGATAAAACCGTCAATCCATCAGGCTACCAAAAGCTAAGCTTTGGGCAGATTATTACCCCTGAATTACTAAATGAGCTAGGACTGACCAAAGAAAAAACTGACAACGAGCAATGCTATTACGTCAGTAATCCAGCACTGAACTATGTGGATAAAGAGTACGGTAAACGCGCCTCTTTGCTCTATCAAATCATCGATAACAAAGTTGCTCTTATTGCTATTCAGGCTCCAAACATACCCTTTTATACAGACATCCATGTTGGTGATTCAGTGACAAAGGTGATGAAAGCGCATAATAACGAGCTGACTTATGAAGTCGATAAGTATGCGGTTGATGGTGACTACTATAGCCTGATTGCTAACGTTAACTTTAAAGTGATAGAAGAGCCCCAACTCGGAGAAACATTAAAAGCCGAAAACATCAAGCTGAATAATCAAGAAGACAAGTTGCCCATACAGATTGAATATCATATCAAGGGTGGTCAAAAGCTTAATAATTATAGAATTAACTCAACAGAGTGGACGGCAGACAAGCAAAGTTTATTAAAGGGAGAGGTCGAAAGTATTGATATTGGGTTACCAGATGCTATCTATTTGGTCGAAGGTTGCTCTTAAGACGTAAATATAAATAACGTAGCGCTTTATATGCTTAGATTAACATATCAAAAACAGCATGGTTTTTTAAAGATTATTATCTAAAAATTTGTCATCAAGTTGTCATGGAGTTTCAGTAGACTCAAACATAAATCGTATTTTGGTCGTTACAACGATAACGCCGCGATATTTTTTATGCCAACTCAGCCTACTAAATCCAGCCTAACAAGGTGACTGAACATGACCTCATTGAATAACAAGCAAACGCTTGCGCACGAAGTTGTTGAAGACTCTAACCCGACTGATAATATTGACTTTCAAACCATTATCAATCGCCGTATGAATCGCCGCAGTATCCTAAAAGGTGGCACAGGGTTGACGGCGGCGGCGTTTTTTGGGGCCCTACCTTTGGTCGGCTGTAGCGACGATGATGATAGCAATTTACCTGTTAAACCCAGCGACGATAACAGTGCCGCTATTCCTGCGCAAGGTGACTTAAAACGTCCTGAGACTTTGAAGTTTACAGCCGTACCGCATTCAAAAGCTGACACCATGAGCGTGGCAGCAGGTTATAAAGCCGAGATGATATTACCACTAGGCATGCCGCTGATATCTGGTATCGATGATTGGAAAGACAATCGTGAGCAGTCTGCTGAGTCGTTTGAGTGGCGTATGGGTGACAACCATGATGGCATGTGGTTTTTTGGCAAAAATGGCAATGCGTACGACGCCAAAGCGTCAGAAAATGGTCTGCTAGTCATGAACCATGAGTATGTAAACAGTAGTGAGCTGAGTCCGTTTGGTTATCATGTCATCCAAGATAGTAACGCTGCGCCCATCTTTAAAAATCGTCGCCTCGCAAGCGACGTGCGCCGCGAGGTCAACTGTCATGGGGTAGCAGTGGTTGAGATGCGCCGCCGCGCTGATGGTATGGGTTATGAGATGGTACCCAATTCGAAATACAATCGCCGCATTACCAGCAGTACGACTGCCCAATTAACAGGTCCTGTTGCGGGATCTGATTTGGTTAAGACCAAGTTTGATCCGACAGGGCTTCAAACTCGCGGCATTAATAATAACTGCGGTGCTGGATTATCACCTTGGGGCACTTATCTGACCACAGAAGAGAACTTTTTAGGGGTTTTTGCCCGCGGGCAAGATGCCAATCAATTGGGCACTGGACACCACTACGGTCGTGAACGCTACGGGGCGACAGAGGATTTCCCCGGTTGGGAATATCTGTGGCATACGCCTGATGCCAAAGATGCTGCTATCCCTGACGAGTTTTCACGTTGGGATATGACCGCCGTCGGTGCCAGCGCTGCTGATGACTACCGTCATGCATTCAATACCTTTGGTTATATCACCGAGATTGACCCTTTTGACCAACATTCTATACCGCAAAAACGCACGGCATTGGGTCGTTTTGCTCATGAAAACTGTGCCTATGCGCCTGTTGAGCAAGGTAAACCCGTGGTCTTTTATATGGGCGACGATGCCCGCGGCGAATATATTTATAAATTCGTTTCAAAAGCGACGTGGTCAAATGCTGATATCGGTGGCGGCTTAAAAGCGGGCAATAAATATTTGGACGATGGCACGCTATATGTTGCTATTTTTAATGAAGATGGCAGCGGGGCGTGGAAAGCACTTGTCCATGGTCAAAATGGACTGGATGCCTCTAATACTGTCTTGCCGTTTCATGGACAAGATGAGGTGTTGGTCTTTGCCCGTGCCGCTGCAGATGTCGTCGGCGCGACTAAGATGGATCGACCTGAATGGGTATCGGTCAGCCCGATAACGGGTGAGGTATATGTGACCTTGACCAATAATAAGTATCGCGGCGTAAGTGATGATCAACCGCTCTCAGCGTCGAATCCACGCAGCTATCAAGTTGGCGGCAAAGCGCGCGGTAACGACAATGGTCATATCATTCGCTGGGCAGAAGCAGGCGGCGATCATGCGGCAACAAATTTTGAGTGGGATATTTATTTGTTTGCTTCGCCAAGTGATTTATCAGCGGAGAACTTATCACAGCTAAATGACAACAACGATTTATCGTCGCCAGACGGACTGTATTTTGATCCGCGCGGGGTGTTATGGATTCAGACAGATGATGGCGCTTATACGGATACCAGCAGTTGTATGTTGCTCGCGGCACTACCGGGCAAAGTCAGCGATGGTTCGCTTATGACCACTTCAGCAGGGCAGCAAACCCGAGTCGGCATGCCTGCCAGCAATGACAATATCAAACGCTTTTTCGTCGGTCCTGAGGGCTGCGAGGTGACTGGTATCACCATGACGCCAGACTTTAAAACCCTCTTTATTAATATTCAACATCCAGGCAATAGCTGGGGCGCCGTCGCGGGTGGCAGTACCCCGCGCTCAGCGACGGTCATGATTACGCGTGAAGATGGCGATGTGATATTGGCTGAGTCATTTGATACCGCAACTACTAGCACTTAAAAATAGTAGCACTTAACAGTAGTAGCACTTAAGAATCCTCTTAATCTTCAAAAAAAAACCAATATGCTTGATATTCTTTTCTCTGTTTATGGAGGATAAAGAGGCAAGTATATTGGTTATTGTGTTTTTAAACGACGGTTTTAAGAATATAGGTGTAATGGACATTATTCATGCTGGCGTAGGGTCTAACGCTCTATACTGTCTATATTTGCAAGGAATCAAAGCCATGAATCAAAAAACTGCCCTTTTTGTCATGATAAACACACCAAGAAGAATGGACGCAAGCTAGGCAAACAACAGTATCAATGTCTAGCTTGCAGACGGCAGTTTTTAGGTGGCAAAAGACTCAATAACCAGACCCTTTGGACTGAATATACCCAAGGAAAACAGACCTACAAACAACTGGCTGACAAGTATAGCTGTAGTCTTAAAACCATTCAAAGACGCTTAGATAAAGTCAGTACCCAGTATCAAGTTAAGCGACCAAATACCGCTAACATCATCATGGATACCACCTCTGCACACGACAAAAAAAATCATCCCCACCCGATTTTCATAGGTTTAGGGGTTAAAAAGCTAACTAACTGTCGAAATACAGTCTTATCATTATTAAAAAACACCAAGCGAAGGCCTTCAATCAATATATCCAGGCCAAGCGCAAACAAACTGGCTTGAGGTCGAGCGTTTGACTTCAACTTGCGTTTTAACGGCTTATCTTTGTCTTTATAAATACCGACATGATAAGCCCAACAAAATGCTAAGGCGTTCACTGCGACTAATTTACTGACCCGATCAAGATGGGTTAAGTGGGTATCTTCAAGATTAAAGCCACGCCCCTTTAGACAAGCAAATAAAGTCTCAATTTCCCAACGCTTGCCATAGCTTGTCATCGCATCCACTGTTTCTAGTTGATTGGTTGCGACAATCACTAAACCGTAGTCTTTATCACGCTTGGCAAATACTCGAACCAAACAACCATCGACAGTCAGTATTCGCCCATGTCGATATGTTTCTTGATGGCTAACATGGCGCAATAACTCTTTAATCTGTACCAGCTTGCCATGATGATTCCTAACTTTACTGTTCTTCTTAATCCGTATGGCAAAGGGTATGTGATTATTGGTGAGCCAGTTAAACCATTTTTCGCCAACAAACTCTCTGTCTGCTACTATCATCTCAAGGTTATCTTTGCCAAATTGTTTGATAAACCGCTCAATAAGTTCACAGCGTTCAAGATGGTTTGTATTACCTCGCTTATCTAGCATTTGCCAGTATAAGGGGATGGCTATCCCTTTATATACCACCCCTAGCATAAAGATGTTGAGGTTACTTTTACCCCATTTCCAGTTGGTGCGGTCAATGGTTAAGGTGACTTTGCCTAGCCCAAATAGTCGATATATCATTAAAGCCAGTTGATCGTAGTCTATCCTGGCTTCGGCAAAAAATCGCTGTAGTCTGCGATAGTGACTGTCGGTCTTGCCACCCTTAGGGAGGTGTCTTGCTATTTTTTTTAAGATTACTGCTTTGAGCAGTAATCAGGGCTATTATCATTAGGCTCAAACATGTGATTCTTGCCTTGTTCATACTCAGGTTTTGGGTTAAAGTTTCACTAAGTCTGTTAAAGTTTGGCATGGTCTGATTCGTCTTGAAAATTACTATTATGCCTTTGCTTTAACAGACTTTTTTGTTTTTTTTGTCGTGTGCAGAGGGATACCACTTACTTCGGTCGTAAGTTCGGTTTAATGGTTTTTATGGACAATACCACTAAAGCCGTTCTTTACTACGCGATAGTCAGTCATGAAACCAACAGTGCCTACAAGCAAGGAATTGATCATCTAGCATCGTTAGGCGTTGATATACAAAGCATCACCTGTGATGGTAGACGAGGACTGCGTACGTTATTTACCCACACCTCTTGCCAGATGTGCCAGTTTCATCAGGTACAAATAGTAACTCGCTATCTCACTCGTCGACCTAAGAATATCGCAAGTATTGAGCTTAGACGGCTCACTTTAAACTTAACACAGCTTAATAAAGCTGACTTCATAGAGCACTTAGATTATTGGTTGTTAACTCATGAAGACTATCTGAGTGAGCGTAGCATCAATGAAGATACTGGTAGAAGTTGGTACACTCACAAACGTCTTAGAAGTGCTTATCGCAGCCTCAGAACCAATAGCGATTGGCTATTTACTTACCAAGAATATGGGCATTTAGATATACCAAATACCACCAATTCTCTTGAAGGTTTATTCAGTGAGTTAAAGCGACAATTACACAGTCATCACGGTCTAAGTGAGCAGCGTAAGTTGCGGTTTATTAAAGACTTTTTAGGGTCAAAGTCACTCAAATAGCATGAATTATGTCCATTAGCGACTACCTTCTACTTTTTAGCATGAATTTTGTCCATTACACCAGAATATATTATGCGTTCAGTTATTACTTCGCTTAGGTATGCCACTGACCTTGAACCATAATACCTGCAATAGGATTTAGCCCCATTTGATAAGCTAGGTCAGCAGGGCGCGCTATATCCCATAATGCCAAATCAGCGTCGTAACCCACTTCTATTTTGCCTTTTTTGGCTAGACCTAACGCTTGTGCCGCATGAACGGTCGCGCCTGCCAACACTTCTTCAGGGGTTAAGTAAAATAGTGTACAGCCCATATTCATCGCTAATAACAGCGACGTTAATGGGGAAGTGCCGGGGTTGCAATCGGTTGAAACGGCAATCGGAACTTGGTGTTTACGCAATGCTTCTATCGGTGGCAACTTAGTATCACGCAGCGTATAAAAAGCGCCCGGTAATAGCACCGCTACCGTGTTGCTTGCGGCCATTTTTTTAATATCATCTACTACTAAGTGTTCAAGATGGTCGCTTGATAGCCCTTGGTATGCTGCTACCAAAACACTGGCGCCTATGTTTGATAACTGCTCGGAATGCAACTTCACTGGCAAGTCTAATGAACGAGCGACTTCAAAGACGCGCTTAATCTGCTCAGCAGTAAAGGCGATGTTTTCACAAAAACCATCAACCGCATCGACCAAACCCTCGCTATGCAGGATTGGCAACCACTGGCAAACTTGCTCGATATATGCATCGGCATTGTCATTATATTCAGGCGGTAGCGCATGGGCGGCCAGATAAGTGGTGCTGACATGAATGTTATGTTTGTCACCGAGCGCTCGGGCGACTTTTAGCATTTTACGTTCAGTTTCTAAATCCAGTCCATAGCCCGACTTAATCTCGATACTGGTCACGCCTTCTTTGATGAGCGCGAGCAGACGTTTTTCACTTTGCGCAAACAATTCTTCCTCATTCGCTGCGCGGGTGGCGCTAACGGTTGAGACAATGCCGCCACCTTGTGCCGCGATATCTTGATAACTGGCACCTTGCAATCGCGCTTCGAACTCGTTGCTGCGGTTACCGCCATAAACGATATGGGTATGACAATCGATGAGTCCGGGCGTTACCCAGTTGCCATCAATGTCTTTGATTTGATCGCTTTTATAATGGGTAAGGTGCGGCTTTATTTGCTCATGCGTACCAACCCATGCAATTTTGCCATCTTTGATACCGATAGCAGCGTTTTCTAATTGACCATAAGGGGTGCTTTTTTCTTGGTTGTCATTATAAATATCAAACCCGTATTGCTCTGAAAAGGTTGCGAGATTGGCATTGATAATGAGGTGGTCAAACGATGTCATGCTATCCATAACGTCTGTAGTATTGATAGAGTCATCAAATATCTGTTCGCTAGAGTTATTCATAATGTGCTCCTGCTTATTTTGAAGCTAGTGCGTTTCGGTGATAAGTAAATGCTGCTCTATAATAGTCGCCAAGAGACGAGCGGCGACTTTACAGCTGCGTTGATCAATATCAAAGGTCGGGTTAATCTCGGCGATATCGGCTATTTTTACTTTGTTTGACACCATAATAAGTTTGACCGCGCGCTCAACGAAACTGAGCTCAATACCATAGGCCGCTGGCGCGCTGACACCAGGAACGGTGCTTGATGGCAAGCAATCCATATCAATGGTTAAGTAGACTACATCAACTTCGTTGATAAAATTTTCTATTTGAGCAGCAATTTTTTTCCATTTTTTATTGGTGCAATCTTCGTCACTGATAATGCGTACGTCTAACTGCTCAGCACGGTCGAAGAGCGCGGCAGTATTAGAAAACCGACTGACGCCGATACAGCAATAGTTAAATGGCTGACCCTGTTCATCAAGGTGCTCGGCTATTTGGCGAAATGGCGTACCAGACGTTGCCACATCAGACTGACGAATGTCTAGATGCGCATCAAAGTTAATCACCCCGATGCTAGGCATTGTTCTCGCATGGCTTTCAACATTATTTTTGACATCATTTTTAACATTACTTTCGATATTGCTAACGTCATTAGTAGGCTGATCGGTTTTTGATGACAGCGCCTGCCATAATCCTAGAAAGCTGCCATAAGCAATGGCATGACCACCACCAAGCCCTATAGGTAGCCCGCCTTGCTTAATAATATGACTTATCTTCTCGGCATACTTTACTTGGGCTTGCTCCAGAGTACGCTCGGCAAAATCATCATTATCATGACAATGGATATCGCCAGCATCACCCAGCAGGGTTGGCAATTGACCCTCATAGCGTTGTTGTAACTCAGCGATGACCGGCAGCGCCGCAAATGCCTGACGAATCAATGGCGGCGCAGCTCGTGCACCCACGCGTCCTTGATTACGTCTGACACCTTGGTCACAAGCGAACCCGACCAACCCAATACGCTGGCCGTTTTGCTGACTGGTGCTATCAAAGGCATAAGGCTGCGCTATTTGATACCAGTAGCGGGCGCGCGCAGACTCAAACGGCTCTGCACGTCCTGTCCACCGACTCATATCAGCTGCAGTGTGGCTAACGGCTATTGTCATTGTTGACCTCCTTTCATAATATAAAACCTGACTCTCAATTTAGTATGGTCTACACTAATAAAATTAGATAATTGAGAGTGGGTTTTAGATATATAAAACTTTCCTATTTAGACTCGTACCAATCGCTGCGCAATGACTGCCAATATTCGGTGAGCGTACCATCTAGTACCAGTTGCTTTGCTGCTTCAATATCAGGCGCTAGGTAGCGATCTTTATCATAAAAAGTCACTTGCTCGCGTAGTTTCTGATGCGCTGTCTGTAACGCCTCTGAGGTATCTAGTCCACCATGGAAGTCGATACCTTGACCAGCAGCCAAGAGCTCAATGCCGATAATGGTGGCGGTATTTTGCGCCATCTCATATAGGCGTCGTGCACAATAAGTGGCCATCGACACATGGTCTTCTTGGTTGGCAGAGGTTGGAATACTATCGACGCTGCCTGGATGGGCGATAGACTTATTTTCTGATGCCAGAGCCGCTGCCGTCACATGAGCAATCATAAAGCCTGAGTTTACCCCCGCATTATCAACTAAGAATGGCGGTAAGCCACCTGACAAGGTTGCGTCAATCAATAAAGCCACACGGCGCTCAGACATAGAACCAATCTCAGCAATCGCCAAGGCTAAGATATCTGCGGCAAAGGCAACTGGCTCAGCATGGAAGTTACCACCTGAGATAGCAACAGGGCCATCATCGTTGTTAAAAATAAGTGGGTTATCAGTTACTGCATTAGATTCAATTAATAAAGTCTTGCCTGCTTGGTTGATGATATCAAGGCAAGCGCCCATGACTTGTGGCTGGCAACGCAAGCAATAAGGGTCTTGTACTCTATCGTCCTGTTCGCCATCATGGGAGGCGCGGATAGCACTGCCTTTAATCAGCTGACGATGCGCTTTAGCGATTTCTATTTGACCATGGTGACCACGCACTTCATGAATACGTGCGTCAAATGGGGCATCCGAGCCTTTGGCGGCATCAATAGACATGGAGCCGACGATGGTGGCTGTCTCGAGTAAATCTCGTGCTAAGAAATAACCCCGTAATGCCAGTGCCGTTGAGACTTGCGTACCGTTAATTAATGCCAACCCTTCTTTAGCCGCTAGGGTAATGGGCTCAAGACCATGCTGCGCTAACGCATCAGCAGCAGGTACTTTTTTGCCGCCAACATAGACATCGCCTTCGCCCATCATGGCCAGCGTCATATGCGATAAAGGTGCTAAGTCACCAGATGCGCCAACTGAGCCTTTAGCCGGAATATTTGGCGTAATTTGATTATTAATTAAGCCAAGTAGGCTATCGACCACGACGCGGCGGACGCCAGAGACGCCCTGCGCTAAACTGGCAACCTTCATCACCATAATCAATCGAACCACGTTGGCGGGTAATGCTTCACCAGTACCAACCGAATGAGAGACGATAAGGTTACGCTGTAGTAATTCTAATTGATCATCGCTGATACGGGTCTTTGCCAACAGACCAAAACCGGTATTGATACCATAAGCGCTCTTATCACGCGCAATGATGGTGCGTACATCTTCGTGTGAGGCATCTATCGCTTCATAAGCGCTGTCAGGTAGCGTCAATACAACAGGTCGCTCGTAAATATCGCGCAGCATTTCAAAGCTTAATTGGCGTGGGTATAGGGTTAGTTTTTTGATAGTGGTCATACGAGTTATCCTAACTTTAGGTGCTATATTAATTATATTATTGGTTGTCTATACACTATATATAGTGATGTTATTTGAGTTTTCTTAACTTATCCAGCCAAGAGACATCGCCAAATGTCCAAAAGCTGCTGCTAACAAGATACTAAGTGCCACACGCTGGAACCAAACGATGACCATTTTGCCAACAGAGATGGGAATTTCGGTCGCCAGTACACAAGGAATCATGGCAGAAAAGAACAGCACGCTACTAATAGAGATGACGCCGGCGACATAACGGGTCAACATATCCGCTTCACTGAGCAATAAGGCGGGCAAGAACATCTCAGCCAGTCCTGCTGACATACCTTTGGCAGCGACGAGAGGCTCTGGCAAACCGCCTAACCATGTAAATGGGTATAGTAGCAACCCTAGAGCGTCAAATACCGACGTGTACTTGGCTAATAATAGTCCAGTGAGTCCAACGGCTATGATAGAAGGCACAATAGCCGCTGCCATGGTCAAACCATCACGAAAATTAGACCATAGAATTTGTTTAAAATCCGATGCACGGCGTGAGGTGGATAAACCCAGCTCATACGCCGCTTTTAGACGCGTGCCTCTTTTGTAGTCTAAATTTGGACGGTCCAGCTCATTATCAAAACGGCTAATCGGTGGAATACGGGCAGTAATAGCGGTGACAATAAAAGTAATCACCAACGTTGACCAAAAAAACAGATTCCAAAATTCCATCAGCCCCAGTGTTTTAGCAACAATCACCATAAATGCTGCCGATACTGTAGAGAAGCCAGTAGCGATAATGATAGCTTCACGCGCAGAATACTGCTTTTGTAGATAAACGCGATTGGTAATTAACAGTCCAATCGAATAACTACCAACGAAAGAAGCAACCGCATCAATGGCTGATGCGCCAGGTGTTCTCCAGATAGGCTTCATAATCGGTTGCATCAGCACACCAACCATCTCAAGCAAGCCAAAGCCTACTAAAAATGCCAGAATCAACGCCCCAAGCGGGACAATCATGCCAACCGGTAGCGCCAGTTTTTCAAACAGAAACGGCAGCATATCCTTTTCCATCATAAAGGCGGGCGCGTTACCGCTGATATACATCACGGCTAATACCAGTCCCAGCACTTTAAAAACGGTTAGGATTTTATGGGTGATATTTTTGCGCCATGAGCCATCGATAAATGGCTTACTTACACCAAATATCATCAGCATAAACAGTAAAATAACAGATAAAGTATGTTGCTGATTGACCAGATAAGTTGCGCCGTGATCGAACAAAATTGTGCTCTTCTCACCAATGGTAAAAGGAACAAAAAACATCACCAGACCAATGGCACTAAATACAATAAGCTGTATCAGCGCCATAGGCTTTGATAGCAACTTCTCAGGCGGCGTCATATCAGGTGTTGGAATGCCTAGTAGTAGGTCAGGTACTGGACTAGCTGGTGGCATAAGATCTTGGTTAGACATATTATCATCCTTGATAAAGTATTGATGATGTCCTGATGTCGATTGATATCGTGTAAGGACAAGGGCAAGTTATTTAATCATCGGTAGCTTTAAGCCATAATCTTTGGCAGTTTTAATCGCTAGCTCGTAGCCTGCATCTGCATGACGCATAACGCCAGAACCACAATCATTGACTAATACTCGTGCCAAGCGTTTGGCTGCCGCATCAGTACCATCAGCGACGATGACCATGCCTGAGTGCTGTGAGTACCCCATACCTACGCCACCGCCATGATGCAATGATACCCAAGTGGCACCGCCTGCGACATTGAGCATGCCGTTCAATAGTGCCCAATCTGACACCGCATCTGAGCCATCTTTCATACTTTCTGTTTCGCGGTTCGGGCTGGCAACAGAGCCAGTATCCAAATGGTCACGACCGATAACGATAGGACCTTTTAATTCACCGTTTTTGACCATCTCATTAAAAGCAAGACCTGCTTTGTCACGTTCACCAAGACCTAACCAGCAGATACGCGCTGGCAAGCCTTGAAACTGAATGCGCTCTTTTGCCATATCAAGCCAGCGATGAATGTGCTGGTTTTCAGGGAACAACTCTTTGATTTTTTGATCAGTTTTGTAGATATCTTCTGGATCGCCTGATAATGCGACCCAGCGGAATGGCCCTTTACCCTGACAAAACAGCGGACGAATATAAGCAGGGACAAAACCCGGAAAATTAAAGGCATCTTTAACTCCTTGATCAAACGCAACTTGGCGAATGTTATTGCCATAATCAGTCGTTGGGATACCCATTTCTTGTAGATCTAGCATGGCCTGTACGTGTACGGCACAAGACGCGGCGGCATCTTTAGTTAATGCCTCATGTTGGTCTGGATTTTCTTGTGCCACTTTCCACTCTTCAACTGTCCAGCCACTTGGCAGATAGCCATTGATTAAGTCATGAGCGGAGGTTTGGTCAGTGACCAAGTCAGGTTTTATCTCGCCTGCATTGGCACGCTTGACCATCTCAGGCAAGATGTCTGCCGCATTACCAAGTAGCGCGATTGAGACCGCTTCACCCGCGGCGGTATGCTGCTTAATCAGCTCATAAGCATGGTCAAGATTGTCGGCTTGTTTATCGACGTAACCCGTACGCAAACGGAAATCAATACTAGACTGCTGGCACTCGATGTTTAGAGAAGTCGCGCCAGCAAAGGTCGCGGCTAATGGCTGAGCACCACCCATACCGCCAAGACCAGCGGTCAAAATCCAACGTCCTGCCCAGCTGCCATCATAATGCTGGCGACCAGCTTCGACAAAGGTCTCATAAGTGCCTTGGACGATGCCTTGAGTGCCGATATAAATCCAGCTACCTGCGGTCATCTGACCGTACATAAATAAGTCTTTACGATCAAGCTCATTGAAGTGCTCCCACGTTGCCCAGCGCGGCACAAGGTTGGAGTTGGCAATCAATACGCGCGGCGCATTTTCATGAGTTTGAAAGACGCCAACAGGCTTACCAGATTGCACCAATAAGGTCTCATCGTCTTCTAATTCTTTGAGTGACGCGAGGATTTGATCATAGCTTTCCCAGTTACGGGCTGCGCGTCCGATACCGCCATACACGACTAAGCTTTTTGGGTTTTCAGCCACATCAGGGTGTAGGTTATTTTGCAGCATGCGATAAGGGGCTTCGGTCAGCCAACTTTTGCAGTTTAATGTGCTACCAGTGGGCGCAGCGATATTGCGACTCTCGTCACGGCGGGTGAATTTATTATTGTTGCTTGTGGCGTTTCTGCTCAATCCATTATCGGTAGTCATACTCAAATCCTTGTGATTGTTTATACAGTTTGCTAGTTGCCGTTTGTTGGCAGCATTATTTGGTGGTATTATTAATTTGTATATACAAATTATCAAAGATAATTTTTTCATGCAAGCGTTTTTTCATCAGTAGCTAAATTATTTATAACACTGCTTTATTCGATTGGCTGCTCTCATGGTGATGATGATAATTGTCATGATATTATGTCAGCACTTTTATAGCGGCATACCTGTATAGTTGAAGTCGACGGTTGAAGATAAGCATGACAAAGGGGAAGCGTGATATGACAAAAACAGTTCCAGCCTATCAGCGGATTAAAAACGCAATCTTAGATAATATTCATTCTGGAAAATGGCAGGCGGGCGCAGCTATCTCCACCGAAATGGCGCTGGCAGAAGAGTTTGGCGTATCGCGAATGACAGTAAACCGCGCCCTAAAAGAACTAAGCGAAGAGCGAGTATTAGAGCGTCGGCAAGGGTCGGGGACATTTGTCGCGCAGCAGCAGTTTAATCATACCTTTGTAGAAGTGCGCAATATCGCTCAAGATTTAAAATCAGCCAATCGCGATTATCAGGCACAAGTGTTGAGCAAACGCGCTATTACCGCGAGCATGTTAGACGATGAGATGCGTGGTAAGTTTGATATTGATGAAGCAGCCTTTTCTTCTAATGCAAATGAAACTGATAACAATACTAATAGCGCTGTAGCAGCGATTTTATATGAAGTAAAAATCATCCACTTTGCGGATGGCCAGCCGATACAGTTTGAAGAGCGCTGGGTCGATGCGACAAAAGTACCAGAATTTATTGAGCAAGATTTTACTGTGGTCAATACCAGTGATTATCTCATTGCTAAGAGTCCGCTTGAGCGTGGTAGCTATACTATCCGAGCTTTAGCAGCGCCTGATGAGATTGCTGATGCACTACAGATTGCCCCGCAGTCACCGACGTTAGTATTGTGTCGTCAGACTTATTCGGCTGGTCAAGTATTGACCTTTGTGAAGATGTGGCATGCAGGCGATCGTTATCAATTCTCGGGAGAGTTATAGCTTTTATTGAGGTTGTCCTATTGCTTTTTGCTCATTTCAGATAATAAGTCGAGTTGTATTTCTTGTATCTCAGCGAGTCTATCCCATTGATGCATTAAAAGATAATCCAATTTTTCATGCAAGTGTTGGATTTCAAGCTCAGCTTTTAAGTTAATTTGATAGTCATTTTCTGAACGTAACCGGTCTTTGGTTTCTTGCCTGTTTTGGCTCATCATAATCACAGGTGCTTGAATGGCAGCGATACAGGATAATATTAAATTCAATAGAATAAACGGGTAGGGATCAGCAGGACGGGCGACCATCACCACAGTATTGACGATGATCCAAATGGCTAGAAAAATAGCAAAACAGATGAGAAATGACCAACTACCACCAAAGGTTGCAATTTTATCTGTCAATCGTTCACCGAAAGTCCATTTTTGCTCTAGAGTCTTATCAATATTTTTGGTGATGAGTTCATGCTGTTGCATGCTTTTAATCAATTCAGATTCAAGAACGGTCACCTCACCTTTTTCAGACGTTAGCGATGAGTGCACATGCTGCATTCGATACTTACTTAAATCATTTTGGCAAATATAATCTGTAGGTAAGCATTCAGGGAAATCATGTAAAATCTCTTCTGTAATTGCCTGTCGTATGGTGCCTATAGGGGTAAGGGCTTTTATAGGATAATTTTGTCCGCAGACAATACAGTGATAAACGCCACTTTTTTTATTCATCGCCATATTCCCTTTCATCGCTATATTCCTTTAATGAAGCTGTTTTTACAATAAAATCATTTTTTATAATAAAACTATTCACTAGGGTCTGCACCCGGCGGGAAGTCATGACGCAGCTGCGCGACATTGGCAGCAGTAACTTTATCTGTAAAACCATTTAAATCACTGTGTACATATTGAGTGACTGCTGCAATTTGCTCATCATTCATCATGCTATGAAAGGCGGGCATACCGCGCAAGCCATTGATGACGACGCTAATAATATAATATTTAGACTGCATCTTGCTGTTGTTCGCGAGTGGCGGATAGTAACCCGCTCCTTGTGCGCCTTCGCCTTTAGACATATGACAGCCTGCGCAAGAGTCGTCGTAAAGTTTTTTGCCATCATTACTAAAAAACCCCGTTTTACCTTGTGCGCTGCCTTCAAATTTGGTCAGCCACTTTTTCAAATTCGCAGCATCACTCATCTTTGCTATCGAGCTGACATCGACAATATTCATGGGCGGGCGAGTAAGTTCTTCTTTGGATATACAAACCGCGCCCCAAGCGCCATTATTACGGCTGGCCTGATTGTCAAAACTGTCATCCAAGACCATCGCCGTTGCTTGCAGGCTAGCAATGGTAGGAGCGCTGGTTTTAGTATATTGACTACAGCCTGATATAAAAGCCGTGCCACTTATTATTAATATAACCGGCAAGTGAGACGACTTATATAAGTTTAAATGCTTTGATTTTACTTTTATTATGCCTGCTTACCTTAATTTTATACTGACTAAATACTGTCTGCTAACCAATGATTTTAAAAGTTGTTTATTAAACTAGCCTAGTTTTTTGGCTTTTTGATGTAAGCGTTTGGCGGCATCTAGACCCGAGAGTATGGCGCCTTCTTGCCAAGCAGGAATGTGCGAGCAGTGTTCGCCTGCTAATATAGTAGAATTACTTTAAAATCGATACAGTGCGACTGGGATGAATTTTTCGTAGCCTCTGTGATAACAGCAAGCAAGGAAAATTTATACCAGTCGCACACAGCTATAATGTCTCGCTTTTATTTTGAACTGACTATACAATTCGGTGGTCGATGGCACATAACGTATCGTAATATTGTTCGCGGCTTGACTCACTCCAAAGCCCATAGCAGCCAAGTGACCAAGGGATACGATGCCAAGCGACTGAGGTACCCGAGCGAAACTCTTTGGTATATTGCGGATGGATGCGCTCTTTTGGCGTTAAGGAGTTAAACTTATAAGACGCTTCGCCAAAGCCATAAGCGCCAAGTAACACGCCCGACCCTGAGGTAAATAAATCTTGTGAAGGATAAGAGATTTGGGTAATCGGCAGATCAGTATAAGTGATGCCACCATAAATCCATTCGTCCTCCTCCCAAAAGCGCCGTTTAAACTCAAGCCCGACTTTAAAGGAGCTATCGTAAGGGACAGCCGCCATCGCTTGCTTCATCGGCTCTGAGACATTGATATCAATTTGCGTCAATACCGATAACGGAATATTGCAAATACACCAATCGGCGCGAATGCTTTTAGCGCTACCTTCAGAATTACTGCTATTAGAATTACTGCTTTTAGCGTTAGCTGTATCGACATAATCAACGGTAACGCCGCTTTCATCTTGATGGATCTTGGTAACTTTGGCATTAAACGTAATCATATCGCGACACACGCGGGTGAAAGCATCGCCAATTTTCCCCATACCGCCAACAGGCTGGAACATCGCGGGTTGATGCACGTAAACGGTGTAGTTGGCGTAGAGATCCGCCCACATGCCTGAATTTAATAGTTTGTGCATCGGTATCGGTGTTGAAGGCTTGGCAGCAGGCATAAGCCCGCCACCGGGATAAACGCTATAGCCGCGATGTTTACTGGTCTCGGCGCTTTTGATATAACGATAATTATTATCCAGCACACCCCAACCTTTAAGACCTTCTAATAGTTTTCCTTTATCCTCTTGAGTAACGGTATCATCTAAGCGGCCTTTATTGATGGCTTTGGATAATAGCTCAGACATATAGCCGCGAATATCGCTTTGCACTTCACCCAAGTGCTGCGGTGCGCCATTAAAATGATTGGTACGATGTAAATAGGCGCGGTCATTGTTTTGGATAAACGGTTGCAGGGCGACATTAAACTTTTTGCAATAATGAAACACCGCGTAGTGATGCACGGGCAATCGCCAAGGTCCACCGTTGAAGTAATTGCCTTTTTTAAAGTCGCAAGTGACTTCTTCGCCGCCAAGCTCGGTATATTTATCGCCGCTATTTAGCGTCCAGCTGCGTCCGCCACCACGATTTTGGTATTCAAGTACCGTCACTTTATAACCTGCTTTACGTAACTCGTAAGCTGCTGTAAGCCCGCCCAATCCTGCACCAAGGATAACGATGCTAGCGCCAGCAGGTGCGCCTTTCAGCTCTATCTCTTGTTTAAAGCTCGACTCGGAGGCGAAACCTAATGCAATCATCGCTTGATACATAGCGGTTGCGCCAGCGGTTTTACCTATCATGGCGAGCAGTTGTCGCCGTGTCGGGGAGGACAGCAAGTCTTTCATTTAATCATCCTTATCGGGCTTATCATAAGTAGTAACGCAATGAGAAATTCAGGAGGTTTGGGTCTCTATAGGTTTAGCTTTTCTCTTTGATTATGCGTTTAACCTCTGCAGCAGTGACTTCGCTACTAGGTAAACCGCCGAAATTGACGCGTACGTAATTGGCAATACTGGCTATCTGTGCATGGCTTAAGTCTTTCTTAAAACCGGGCATTTTGGGCGCCGTATTAAAAGCACCTTTTGCGCCAAAAGCAATCACGCCAATAAGCGCGTCAGGCTTAGCACGGCGAATGCTACTTAAGCCAACGATGGTTGCATAACGGGCATCAGGCTGCGCATAACCGTCAACGCCATGACAACTAGCGCAGTGAGTGAGATATAAATATTTTGGCGAATCGCTACTATTAATAGAGCTGTTGCTTACGCTACTAGTAGCAGGGGTCGCATTGGCTTTTGCCTCGGCCAGATGGTCTTTTTGCTCAAGTAAGTTATAAATAATAGAAGGGCTGATAGGATTTGGCAGCTTTGCAACGTTGACGGGTATCAAATAATCATCCGTCTTAATAGCGGGTACGACTTTTAGATAATTGGCCATTGCACTCAAATCTGCATCTGTAAGATAACGCGTACTATGAGCAACCGCTTCTGCCATAGGACCACCTGCATAAGCCCGTTTATCGAGCTTGCCAGTACGCAAATAGATGACGATGTCGCGCTCACTCCAACGCCCTATGCCAGTCTCATTATCAGGGGTGATGTTGGGCGCGAACCATTTACCGAGTGGCGCACCAGAGAGATAGCGAGCGTTATCAAGACCTTGGGTGAAATTGCGCGACGTATGGCAAGTACCGCTGTGCTCTAGGTTATTAACCAGATACTCGCCGCGCTGCTGAATTGGCGTAAGATCGTCGCGATTCTCAGTAGCGGGTACATTGATAAGATTCCATACCAGCATTAAGCTGCGAATGTTTAAAGGGAAAGGTAGATGAGTTGTTTTTTCAGGTGGTTTGTCGACGATAGGAACAGTCTGAAAATAAGCAAATAAGGCACTGATATCATCATCTGTCATACCGTGGTAGGACGGATAGGGCATAGCGGGATACAGCTGATGACCTAGAGCACGACCTTTGCGTAGTGCTTTCTTAAGGTTAGCTTCGGTATAGTTGCCAATGCCATAGCGCTTGGACGGCGTGATATTGGTCGAATAAATATCGCCGATAGGCGTTTCGATGGCCACGCCGCCGCTGTAATCCTCGCGGTGGCACGCCATACAGTCGGCAGTTCGCGCCACATAAGCGCCGCGATTGGCTAAATCGCTGTTACTAGGGTTGACATTGGGTAGACTGATTTTAGCCGGCAAGTCAGTTATAGAAGGGTCGATATCTTTAGCCATAGCAGCGCTCGAATCAGGGCTGTAGGTCGCGCTAAACATCAAGCTAAATGCCAATGCTGACATCGTGATAGAAAGTGGCTTCATAATATCCTTATAACCCTAAGCAAATAATGCCAGTCAATCATCCTTGATTGCTCTTACTAAAATAAAACTATTTGCCCGTAATAGCTACTGTTTCATCGCTTCAACCTCAACGTTTAAATCAAGATTTTTGCTAAGACCAAACCATGAATATTTATTTATATTCCAATTGGTTCGGTCTATCGTGGTGGAAAACGCCCCAGTACAAACCTCATTTTTGGCAGTAGCATTTAAATAACAGCCGAATGCATGGGCGGTGAGGCTGATAGGATGGGTCACACCATGTAAGGTTAAATTGCCATCGACACGCGTCACCTTATTTTTATTAAAGTGCCAGCTGGTGGAATGAAAGTGAGCAGAGGGAAAGCGCTCTATATCGAAAAAAATCGCCCCCTTTTAGACTTTTGCTAAAAATCTTGCTGCCCGTATCCAAAGAGTTAATAGGTATAATTAATGAGATATCACCTGCTTTTAAAATTGCATCGTATTGCAATTGTCCTTTGACCTGATAGAAGCCGCCGGTCATAGCAGGACTTTTAAAACGTTTAATAGCAAAGCTTATGTGTTATTCGGATTAATAATATAACTGGCCGCATAACTACCACCTATGGTATTCACCATAATTAATAATATTAAGAACATCGGTAAGTAGCGGCTTTTTTTAATCTCTAATTTTTTATTCCTTAATATAGGGCTCATCGCCAGCTTCCTTTTAGTATTTAGCCGTAAGTATTCATCCATAAATGACGAGCGTAATCGATGGTTTTAGCCAGTCTAGTCTAGAAGACGGTTAGGAGTTAGCAGTTGAATAAGAGTATAGGCTGGATGTTATTAAGAAAGCGTTAAGATAGTTTAATGAGAATGCTGTAAAAATATAAGAAAGCGTTAAAGACGCCATTTTTGATTGAAGTGTCTTCGCTGAGAATATCGTAATAATTCTAAATTTCCGCAAGTCGTTAGCCTTGGCTCTAGATACGAAAGAGCAACTATGAAAGAGCAACTATGAAAGAGCAACTATGAAAGAGCAATTACGAAAGGCGAATTGTTAGTATGTGTTGTTATATATTGAGATATGACAATTATTCGTGCTAGCTTTAAAAACATCTAATAATTTGTCGAATTTGAGTTTTTCCAATAAAAACGGCTTTATTTTGAATGGATTATTTAAAATAATTTGTTTGCGCAAAATCAAATGTAATCTGCGGTTGAAAATTGGTCTACCTCAAACAAGGAGGCAGCTATGATGCTCGAAAAAATAAAAACACCTGGTCTTGCTCATCTGTCTTATTTAGTGGGATCAGGCGGGCAAGCGGCGGTGATAGATCCACGTCGTGATTGCGCGATTTATGTGGAGAAAGCTCGCGCAGCAGGCCTTGAAATTACCCATATATTTGAAACCCATCGCAATGAAGATTTGGTTTCTGGCGCCCCCATTTTAGCAGACACGACAGGGGCAACTGTATTGCATGGGCTCAATCCTGAACAGCACATTGTCTATGCTCAAACAGTACGTGATGGTGATTGTTTTGCCATTGGTCAGCTTAATATTCAAGTGCTAGAAACGCCCGGCCATACCGATGATCACCTTGCCTACGCGCTATTCGATACTGCTTATCCAGACAAGGCGGTGGGTGTGTTTACAGGTGATGCTTTATTTGTGGGAGATGTTGGTCGAACTGACTTTTATCCTGAACGGCGTGAGGAAGTCGCGGGTCTGCTGTATGATTCACTACAAAAAATACTGGCGCTAGGGGATCAGGCGATTATATATCCCGCTCATGGTGCTGGATCTGTGTGCGGCTCAAGCATGGCAGAACGCGAGTTTTCTACCGTCGGCCATGAGAGAGTGAATAACCCACGTTTACAGATGACGGATCGTGAGGCCTTTATTCGATTTAAAGTCAGTGAAAACCATTACCAGCCGCCGTATTTTAGGCTGATGGAGCGGCTCAATATGGAAGGTGGTAATGCGCCACCGCCAGTGATGCGCCCGCGTCATCTGTCGCTAAAGCAACTTCAAAGCTGCACGGCTGATCATCTGATCGATATTCGCGAGCCAATGGCGTATGCTGCTGGTCATTTTCCGCGGTCAATGAGTTTGCCTGTCGGCATGATATCTGCTTTTGCGGGTTGGTTCATCGGTGAAGGGGAAAGTATGGTGCTGATTGCCTCAGATGAAGAGCAGCTTGCCACGGCAATGGAGCATCTGGTAAGAATCGCCTTTGATAACATTATGGGTGGTTATGTTGGCGTAGTACCGGCAGCGGCTCAGGGTCAGGAGATGCAACGAACCCCTATGATTGACACCGCTGAGGTTGAAGCACGTTTGATGAATAATAAAGGCAAAGAGGACAATAACTGGACACTGCTTGATGTCCGCGACGCTGACGAGCGCTCCGCCACAGCGATTGAAGGGTCACAGCATATTTATGTCGGTCAACTGAACGAGCGCTGGCACGAACTTGATAAAAGTCATCACTATACTTTGATGTGTGCCAGTGGCGCGCGGGCGACGGTAGCCGCTGGCTAGCAAGCCAAGGGTTCGATAATCTTGATATTTATCTAGGCTCTATGGGTGCATGAAAAGCAGGGCATGATTGATATAAAGTGGCTTGCATATTTATTGAAAATTGAATAGGGATATTAAATATATGTGACCACAGTCACTGAGCCCATAATCACTGTATCCATAGCCAATTAACAACCAATAGTGCCGTATTAGCTGATATAAAGGTTGTCTTCAATACTATTTTTCATATGCAACAGACGCGGGGCGATATCTTCCTCGAGTTTGTCACGGCTAAGGACAAAGTTTGGCGCGCCGCAATTAAAAGTCAGTAGACCTTCAGTCGGATGCATCAAGGCCGTGGCAACTGCATTGACGTCTTTTTGCCATTCACTAATCGAAAAACAGTACCCATAATCATCATAATCTTTAAAGGCTTTGTCCAGTCCTCGCCTGATTTTTAGCCAATCATCTTTATGCTTAGTACGAATAGCGTCAAGAATAAACTCTTGCTCCGCTTGCGGCATACTGGCCAAACAGGCTCTTCCCATTGAGCTTAAATGAATAGGTAAGTACGAGCCGACATTGCGCCGCATCGTAGTGGTGCTTGAGCCTTGCACGACATTGAGGTATACCATCGTCAGGCGATCACGAGTTGCCATAGCAACGGCGCTGTTAGCATAATCTGCCAGCTCTTCCATGTACGGCGTGACCAAATTATTGATAGAGATATTCGCCATCATTGTATAGCCAAATCCCAACACACCTACAGAGAGTTGATATTTACTACTGTTCGTCGATTGCTTTAAATATCCTAACTTGACTAAGGTATAAGTGAGACGCGTGATTGTGCCTTTCGGAAGCCCTGTTAATTGACTTAAGTCTTGGTTGCCAAGATAAGGACGCTGCGGGGTAAAACAACGCAGCAGCTCAAGTCCTCGAGCCAAAGCGGTAACAAATTGCCTGTCATTTTGATCTCTCATCTCTGCAATGGGCTCTAGCAATTCAATATGCGTTGTATTGCTAGTCCCTTCATCCATAAGGTTTTTAGTTGTCATATATTATTTTTAATCTCAATCAAGTTAATATAAATATGATAGTAAACGCACTATCATATTTATAATCAAAAAAAGGATTCTAGGCTAATAGTAGTCGGCATCTTTAATCATATTATATTAAAGATGCCATTAAATTCTTAACACAGTTATTATAAGCTATTTCGCTATGCGGTATATATATTGAGTAATATTACGCCTTTTGTGGGTCGTACTGTTGTTCTTTAATGAACAAGGTTGGGATAAGACCACATAAGAAGTACGCGCCTGCCATCAGCAACAAACCTGCGCCGATAGAGTTTTGCATGGCCATATAACCAATGGCGACGGGCGCAATAACCGAACCCAAGCGTCCGATATTGAATGCCCCGCCAATAGCAGTACCTCGAATAGCAGTAGGAAAGCTTTCTGTTAAATAGGTGGCATTGATAGCATAAGGGATGCCGTATAAGAAACCAAAGGTTAACATGAGCCAACCGATGTTTTCGGGGGTATGGAAATATACCAATACTGGAATAAAGAGCGCCGTACCCATAGTACCGAATGCAAAGACTATTTTACGCCCAATTTTATCAGCTACTAGACCTGCCACAACTTTTGCAAACATCATGGTCAGATAAGTGCCCGCCATATATAGCGCCATCTCTTTAAATTTGATACCCAATTCAGTTTCTAGATAAGAAGGTAGCCAGTTGCTGACTCCGAAATAGCCAAATAGTAAAAGACCTGAACTCATTGACCATAAGATGAACATGATACGATGTTTGGGATTTTCAAATATGGCTTTATAAGGATTTTCAGGTTTTTGTAGCGAATCTTTTGCACCACTGAGTTTAAGAGCCCGTGCCGCTTTCCAAGAATTTGGTTCAGGTATAAGAAAGTACATGGCTATCGATAGAATAATAGGTAAAAACGTTAACAGGTATAGTGTGCGCCAACCATAACTTGGAATAATCCAAGCTGAGATGCTGGTGATAACCAAAGACCCTAAGGTAAAACCTGTCATCAATGCGGCAAGTACCGTCGTTCGATGTTTGGTAGGTACCATCTCAGACATCAAGGTATTGGTGGCAATGTATAAGCTGCCAAGACCCAAACAAGCGGTGAATCTTAATGCTACAAACTGCTCATAGCTTTGCACAAATCCACTAAAGCCAGACAGAAGGGAGAAGAGCGCTGTCGCAAGCACGATCACACGCACTCGACCAAAACGGTCACAGGCCCAACCACCGAAAAACCCACCGATGGCCATACCAAATAAGGACCAACTGCCTAAAGCACCCGCTTGTACATTGGTCAACCCAAATTCTAGCTTTATACTTGAAAGTGTAAAGGCGAGAATACCAATATCGGCTCCATCACATAATAAAACTAGAAAACAAAAAAAGAAGGCCAATTTCCAAGGCTGTTTTTGCACAGGAATTAAGCTCGGATTTGAAATTATAGCGGCACTTTTCACAATTTATATCCTTATTGTTGTGAGAGTAAAAGACTGTGAGCATATGGGTATAGTGACGTTACTCAGGTATCTGCATCCCAGCAAATACCTCAATACGCTTTAATAATGTAAATACCTGTTACTAATCAAATAACTGGCATTTAAATAAGTGAAAACTACTCGCTCACCTCTTTAATCATATTGCGAGCAATGATGATTTGCTGAATCTGAGTAGTCCCTTCATATAAACGATATAAGCGCACATCACGATAAAAACGCTCAATACCATAGTCGGCGATATAACCAGCACCGCCATGAATTTGTACCGCTCTATCAGCGACGCGGCCGCACATTTCAGTGGCAAACATCTTGGCACATGACGACTCGGTAACGACGTCTTTACCTTCATCGCGCAGGCGTGAAGCATCTAATACCATAGATTTGGCCGCATAAATCTCTGCTTTTGAATCAGCAAGCATCGCTTGAATAAGCTGGAAGTTGGCAATCGGTTGCCCAAATTGCTTACGCTCCACCGCATAACGTAGCGCATCGTCTAGCATTCGAGTAGCGGCTCCGGTACTTGCGGCGGCGATATGTAAGCGCCCTTTATCAAGGACCTTCATGGCAGTTTTGAAACCTACACCTTCGACACCACCTATCAAAGCACTAGCAGGAACGACGCAGTTATCAAAAATCACATCACAGGTATGAGCGCCTTTTTGCCCCATTTTTTTGTCAATTTTGCCAAGCGTAATACCAGGGGTATCGCTCTCAACGATAAATGCTGAAATACCACCCGACCTTTTATTGTCAGGGTCAGTACGTGCCATGACGGTAAATATACCGGCTTGAGGGGCGTTGGTTATATAACGCTTGGTGCCATTAAGTACATAGTTGTCACCATCTTTAATAGCTGTGGTTCGGAGTGAAGCAGCATCTGAGCCTGACTCTGGTTCGGTCAAGCAAAAAGAGCCGATGATTTCACCACTGGCAAGTCTTGGTAGATATTTTCGTTTTTGTTCTTCGGTGCCATCAATCACAAGACCAGATGAGCCAATACCGTTATTTGTCCCTATTAATGAGCGAAAAGCGGGTGAGGTGCGTCCCAATTCAAATGCCAGTGTGACTTCTTCTTCCATAGTAACGCCAAGCCCGCCGTACTCTTCGGGAATGGTCAGTCCAAACAGCCCTAATTCACGCATCTGGCTGATGATCTCTTCTGGCAGACGGTCGTTTTCTGCTACCCAATCTTCTTTCGGTATCAATTGATTGTTTACAAACTGACGAACAGTTTGGACGATATGGTCGAGTACTTCCTTATCTCTAATCATGTAGTTCTTCCTTGTTGAAATAATATCTAATATTGCTAATAGGGACTTTATGGTTAATTCGAACAAACAGCATAATGGATAGTTTATTAAAATACAATACTTTTGGTTTAAAAAACCGCAATGCGGTATTTATTAAGAGTAAATATTTTTTATTTAGGGTTTATTTCTGAATTTAACTGGGTTCTTCTCTTCACAAATGGAAATAAACAGTATATATTGGCACTAGATATCGCTATGCGGTATTAATTACACAATTTTAAGGTGTTTTAAGGATTGCCGTATTTTGCTTAAGGGCACTGTTTAAATTAAAGGACACTATTTAAAGGATGGCATCATGGAAGAGCAAATAATTTTAATTGAGCAGCAAGTAAATGGCGTTTGCGTGATAAGGCTTAATCGTCCTAAGGTTCGAAATGCTTTAAATACCGAATTACGTCAGAAACTGGCAGATATTTTTATCCAATTAAACGATGATCCTCAGATTAAAGCTATTGTGCTGACGGGCGGTGACAAAGTGTTCGCCGCGGGCGCTGATATTAATGATTTCTTAACCGCAAAAACGGTTGATGTGTATCTCCGTCATAGCGAACGTTATTGGGATGCCATCACCAATTGCCGTAAGCCGATCATTGCAGCGGTCAATGGTTATGCCCTTGGCGGCGGCTGTGAGCTTGCTATGCATGCCGACATCATCGTCGCTGGTAAGTCGGCTAAGTTTGGCCAACCAGAAATCAAAATTGGGCTGATGCCAGGAGCAGGGGGCACGCAGCGGCTGTTTCGCGTGATTGGCAAACATAAAGCCATGAAGCTGATCTTAACGGGCGACATGATAAGTGCTGATGCAGCGGATCAAATGGGATTGGTTTCTGAAGTGGTCGAAGATGAAGCGACTATCAAACGTGCTATTGAAATCGCTGAACAACTCGCAGGGTATTCACCGATTGCGTTAGCCCAAATTAAAGAAGTCGCCAATCTCGGGGTGGACATGCCGCTACAAGGCGCATTGGCTCTAGAGCGTAAAGCCTTTCAGATTTTATTTGATACAGAAGATCAAAAAGAAGGGGCGAAAGCTTTTTTAGAAAAACGTAGTGCTGAATACAAAGGACAGTAGCTTGTTGAGACAAATATAGGCATAGCTAAATCAATTTTCAAAACGAGAGCATATAAAGGATTATTATGACCGTGAACACATTGGCCATTATTGGTACAGGCATTATGGGTATGGGTATCGCCCAAATCGCAGCGCAAGCGGGCATTCAAGTACTTTTATTTGATGCCAAGGCAGGAGCTGCCGAGCAAGGATGCCAGTCTCTTCAAGCGACCCTCGAAAAACTGGCGGCCAAAGGTAAATTTACCGACGAGCAACTACAGTCTACCTTAGCTAATCTGACCGTGATTGAAAATATAGCCAAAATTGCTGAGGTAGATGTCGTAATCGAAGCGATTATCGAAAATTTAGAAATAAAACAACAGCTTTTTAAACAACTAGAAAGCATTGTTCCTGCTGAGACGATTTTGGCGACCAATACTTCATCACTAGCAGTGACCGCGATTGCCTCCGATTGTGAGCACCCAGAGCGCGTAGCAGGATTTCACTTCTTTAACCCTGTGCCGCTAATGAAAATCGTTGAAGTGATTCCGGGTATCTCAACCAAGCCTTCAGTGGTAGAGACGCTTACAACTCTAGCCAAACGCATGGGGCATTTAGGGGTAGTGGCAAAAGACACCCCAGGGTTTATTGTCAATCATGGCGGCAGAGCTTATGGTACGGAGGCCTTAAAAATACTAGGCGAGGGAGTCGCTAGTTTTGAGGATATAGATCTTATTTTACGTGAAGGGGCTGGCTTTCGAATGGGACCGTTTGAGCTGCTTGATCTCACTGGTATCGACGTATCGCATCCAGTTATGGAGTCTGTTTATAACCAGTATTATTCTGAGCCTCGCTATCGTCCGCATCCCTTAACCCGTCAAATGCTAATAGGAAAAAAGCTTGGCCGCAAAGTCGGTGAAGGCTTTTATCACTACACAGAAAATAAAAAACAAGATGGTCAAAAAGTAACAGTAGACCCTTCCAAACAATTACCTTTTAAGACAGATTCCGATATCTCAAACCTCTCAGTTTGGATTGGGGCGGATTTAGCAGAAGATAAACAACAACTGGTTGATTATCTAAGCGCTAATAACATCACTATCGACGATAACGATAAGCCAAACTCTGACAGTTTGATATTGCTGGCTATTTATGGTGACGATACCACCAATGCGGCTATTCGCTATCAGGTTAATCCTAAACAAGCGGTTGCCATCGATATGCTGGCTGACTTATCCAAGCATCGTACTCTCATGCCAAGTATCGTCACGCAAGATAACTTTATAGCGCAAGCTTATGCCCTATTTGGTAGAAGTAATAAATTCGATAAAAGCTCGGATGAGGGTTCAAATGTTGCTGTCGATGCCTCACTAATTACCGAAAGCACGGGTTTTGTGGCGCAGCGAGTCATTGCTATGGTAATTAATTTAGGTTGTGATATCGCGATGCAAGGTATTGCCACACCAAAGGATATCGACAATGCCGTCAAGCTTGGATTGGGTTATCCGTATGGTCCTATCTCATGGGGAGACGAGATTGGTGCCTCGCGTATTTTACTTATCTTAGAGCGCATTCATGGGTTAACGGGTGATCCGCGTTATCGTCCTAGCCCATGGCTGCAACGCCGCGCTAAGCTGGATATCTCGCTATTTACTCAGCAGAGCAAGTATTCACGCTAATGACCTAGTTATTTAACGATATTACTAAACCATATATTTCAATAAGACAAACTCTCAAAACACAACAAGGAAAAGTTATGTTAGACGCCTATATTTATGATGGATTAAGAAGCCCTTTTGGTCGCCACGCAGGGGCATTAGCCACGGTTCGTCCTGATGATTTGATCGCTACAGTAATGAAAGCTTTGGTCGAAAAGCACCAACTGCCTAACGATATCTTTGATGAAGTATTGATTGGTAATACCAATCAAGCCGGTGAGGACTCGCGCAATATCGCCCGTAATGCTGCGCTGCTAGCAGGGTTAGATGTCAAAACACCCGGTCAAACCGTCAATCGCTTATGCGCTTCAGGACTATCGACCATTATCGATGCCGCTCGTAGTATTACTTGTAATGAGGGGGATATATTTTTAGCAGGTGGCGTTGAGTCAATGACCCGCGCACCCTTTGTATTTGCCAAAACCGAGCAGCCTTTTAGTCGTGAATTTAAAGTATTTGATACCACCATTGGCAGCCGCTTCCCCAATCCTATCATCGAAAAACAGTTTGGTAGCGATAGCATGCCGCAAACGGGTGATAATGTCGCTCGCAAATACGGTATCACTCGAGAAGAAGCAGACAAATTCGCAGCAGCCTCACAAGCTAAGTACCAAGCAGCCAAACAAGCTGGGTTCTTCAATGATGAAATAACGCCAATTATGGTATCGCAAGGTAAAAAACTGCCAGAAAAAGCGATTTTGGATGATGAGCATCCTCGTGCCAGCTCTACTGTTGAAGCGTTACAAAAACTTAAGCCTTTAAACAATGAAGGTGTCGTCACAGCAGGCAATGCGTCAGGTATCAATGATGGCGCAGCTGCGCTGATTATTGGCTCTAAGCAGGCGGAGGAAAAGTTGGGCTTTAAGCCTATTGCCAAGATTCTGTCATCTGGTGCCATGGGCGTTGAGCCTAATATTATGGGCGTAGGACCTGTTGAAGCCATTAAACTGGCATTGAAACGCGCTGATTTGACCCTTGATGATATGTCCATCATTGAGATTAATGAAGCATTTGCCTCGCAAGTACTCGGCTGCCTAAAAGGTTTAGACATTGATTTTGATGACAAGCGTGTCAACCCTAATGGTGGGGCGATTGCCGTCGGACATCCGCTGGGTGCATCAGGGGCAAGACTTGCGTTAAGTACGGCGCGTGAGCTACAGCGTACGGGCGAAAAATACGCGGTGGTCAGTTTATGTATTGGCATTGGGCAAGGGCTTGCCATGGTGATAGAACGAGTCTAAGCGTTTTAAACTACCTTTATTTCAAGCTACCTTTACTATTACTGCCCTCGCCATACTATTTTATTATCAAGGACGACAATAATGACTTCTATACTCAACCAACATGAGGACTACCAGCAAGCTCAAGAAGCGTATGGTTTTCCTCTGATTATCAAACAGCTGCTAAACCGTGCAAAAATTGCCTCTACTGATCAAACCATTAGTTATGCCGATAAGGTCACTTATACCTATGCTGAATTTTTTAAGCGGGTTAATCGCTTGGCAAACGTCCTTAAGAACATGGGGTTGCAAGCAGGGGACGTGGTTGCGGTTATGGATTGGGACAGTCATCGTTACCTTGAAGCGTATTTTGCCGTGCCGATGTCTGGCATGATTTTACAAACGGTCAATGTACGCCTAGCCGAAGATAAAGTGCTGTATACCATCAACCACGCCAAACCCAAAGCCTTGCTCTTAAATGCTGAATTTGAGCCAATGGCGAAAAATTACCGTCATGAAGCGCCTTCTATTGAGCAAATTATTTGGCTCGATGATACTGGCTTTGATGATGCTGAGTATGGCGAAGACGATACAAAAAACGGTACAAAAACTGAGCAAGCTAGCATGCCAGATTATGTCGAAGGTGAGTATGAAGCCCTGCTAGCAGCTGCCAGCGATGCGTTCGACTTTCCAGACTTCGATGAAAATACCATCGCCACCACATTTTATACCAGTGGCACGACGGGAGATCCAAAAGGGGTTTTCTTTACCCATCGACAGATCGTATTACAGACGCTGGCGAGTACGCTAGCATCCGCGCTAAACGCCGAAGGTCAAGGCGCTCGCTACAATGATGTTTACATGCCAATGACGCCATTATTCCATGTACATGCTTGGTGCTGGCCGTATGGGGCAACCATGATAGGGCTTAAGCAAGTATATCCAGGACGCTATCTAGCCCCAATGTTGGTGGATTTAATTGAGCAGCACAAAGTCACGCTTTCACATGGTGTTCCTGCGATTTTACAGATGCTATTAAAAGAGATGGCCGCACGAGGACGTAAGTTTGATGGTCTGAAGTTGTTACTCGGTGGCTCAAAGCTGAATGAAGGTTTGGCTAAAGCGGCCATTGAAAGCGGTATTGAGTTTATGTCTGGATTTGGCATGTCAGAATCTTGTCCCGTGTTATCGAGAGCGGTATTTGATGATAAAACTGACTCGATGGAAATGAAAGAGCAGCTTAATTATCGTTGTCTGTCTGGCTCACCGATTATGCTCGTCTCAATGGAAATCTGGGATGAGAATGGCAAAGCTTTACCAATGGATGGTGAGTCGACAGGGGAACTTGTGATTCGAGCACCATGGCTGACTCAAAGCTATTTCAAAAACTCAGATGCTGGCAATGAGCTATGGCGCGGTGGCTGGATGCATACCCAAGATATCGCCTCTATCTCCTCTGACGGTACTCTAAGCATTACGGATCGATTAAAAGATGTGATTAAGTCTGGTGGTGAGTGGGTATCCTCGCTTGAAGTTGAGACTATTTTATCCTTTCACCCGAGTGTCGCTGATGTTGCCGTGATTGGCGTACCAGATGAAAGATGGGGCGAACGACCTTTAGCATTGGTGGTTTTAAAACCTGAATATGTAGACACCAAAGCGGAAGATATTTTAGCGTTAGGCCATCAAGCCGTGGAAAAAGGCCATTTACCAAAGTATGGCGTGCCAAGTGAAATCAAGTTTTTAGTGGAAATGCCTAAAACCAGTGTGGGTAAGCTTGATAAAAAAAGAATGCGCATGATGTGCGCAGAAAAACTGATTTAATTTAAAAAGGTCTTTCAATGACTTTAAAACAATCATTCAAGCTTACTGATAATTCTAACGTGTGTATTAATAACATGTATGTTTATTGGTATGACGAGACGAGAAAACTATGAAGGCTTTCGCTATATTACCGGAAATACAAGAGACACTGAATAAAGACAAACACCATCCCATGCATGGCTTTGCGGTTATCTATTCTCAACAAGTAGAGTGGGGCGATATGGATTCCTTTGGTCATGTTAATAATGTGGTCTATTACACTTATGCCCAAAACGCTCGTATTTACTATAACAGTCAATTAAATCTATTTAATGAAAATACCTTTTCAGTCATGGCAGCATCATCCTGTCAGTATTTTAAACCGGTGACTTATCCCGATACTTTATGGATTGGGGTTCGAGTGAAGAAAATTGGCAATGCCAGCTTGATTCATGAATATACCTATTATAGTACCGTGTTAAATACCATCGTTGCCAAGGCTGAGTCCGTGTTGGTATATCTTGATAAAGCCAGCGGACAAAAGAAAAATATCGATGAAACAAAAAAAGCCGCGATTAATGCTTTTGAAAGTTTTAATTAAATCAGGAGGCAAGTTTTTTATATAAGGATATGGTGCTGGTATTTATAAGACTAAAAAATGCGGTAGCAGTAGAGATTTAAAAGGATTGAAATGGATTTTAAAACAAAACAAGGAATGTATAGATCATGCTTTATATCAAAAAGTTGTCTTTTGGTTTGGCTGTCCTTGGGGCATGCGTACAGGCACAAGCCATAGAGCTTGTCACAAATGGGGACACCACTTTAAGTATCGGTGGTTATGTTAAAGCCGAAGGTATCTTTTATTCTCCAGATGAAGGCGAGTCTGAGTTCAAAGGAAATGCACGGCAAACTCGGATTAATCTCAAAACCACCAAGAACGTAGAAGATAAAAAACTAACGGGTTTTATTGAAGGGGATTTTTATGGCAATGCTGCAAATGGTGGTTCAGACTTACGGCTGCGCCATGCGTATGTTCAGCTCGATGATTTGACCGTAGGTAAGACATGGAATGGTCAGTTCTTAGCGGTTTACCCACTTTTGACTGAGCAGCTCGACTTTAAAGGTACGGGACTGGGCACCATCTCTGGTGGCGGCGCTGATATTCGTCCAGATTTAACTGTACATTACACCTATAAAGGGCTTCGTTTTACAGCTCAAGACCCTGTTTATGATGAAGCCAACCTGCCTGATATGGTGGTCAGCTATAAAAATAACATATCTGATCTGAGCTATAACTTAGCAGTCACGGCACGTGAGGCTAAAAATGGAGACGATTCAGATGTAGGCGTCGGTGCTTCTTTGGCTGGTAAACTCAAACTGGGTAATGACTCATTACATGCGAGCGTATATAACGGTAAAGGGATGGGAGCTTATTCTACAGTATGTGTCGGAAAAGTCCTTGGGGCGACCGGCGCTTTAGATTGTGACGCAGAAGACGGCAAGCTTATATCGCAAACTGGCTTTACAGTAGGCTATAGACACAAATTTACCGAGAAGCTTTTTAGTAACCTGCGTTATGGTGAGATTAATGTCGATGATGCATCTGATACTTCTGTAAATGTGAAAAGCATCAACCTTATCTATAATTATTTACCCGACTTGGATTTTGGTATTGAATGGAGAGATCGCAGTGATAAGACCTTATCATCAGTAAAAGAAAGTCAGCAAGTTGAAATAATGGCCAAATATAATTTCTAAGCTAAAGGTTGCTAACACTGGATAGAACATAGTGCTAGCAACCTTTTTGTTAAAACGTTAACCCAAGCTATAAGATTTACCAAGCTAATTAAACATAGCGTTCGCTAAGTTTTTACGCCTATCATCACTCATGTGTGCCACGAATAGGATAATCGTTTTCTTGAATAAAAGACAAGCCGTTTGCAAGGGCTTCAAGCTCAGGTCTGACAAACGGAGCGTTCGAGGTGTCTATGATTTGAATTTCCCCTTTAGCATTAATCACGAACACCTCAGGCTCGGCAAAGGGATGATCGGTTTCCTTCTCTGAGCGTGGGTCAGAGATGTACAGACCTAGCGTCTGCATCTGCTCAATCGTCAAACCATAAGCTATCGGAAAGCTGATAGTTAGTTTTTCCAAATGCTCCTCTAACTGCTGTTTACTATCTCCTAATATGGCAATGATATCGACACCAGTATCAAAAAATGCGCTTTTTATCGTCTCTAACTGATTGAGGTACTTGGTACAAATGGGACAATGCTTACCGCGGTAAACCATTAATTTCGGTGGTGTATCAGAAAGTATGCTGAGGGAATAAAGGAAGGAGGGTGACAGCCAAAGCAAGATGATATATTTGAGGTTATGAAGACACAAATAGATATCAGCTGCCCCGACTGTCACAGTTCCTATCTTATGAGCACTTCGCAAATTATGATGTTTATTGAGACACTAGCAAAACTTCAAGAACAACGAGCCTCTGAAGAGAAATAAATCTAATAAAATCTGCTCAAAATAAAAACAAGAGATTCGTAGCTATGGGTGACTGGGATAAATTTAACAGTAAATAAGGATTTTCTAAAACTACGTCCGTTGTACATTAATAACATTGCTCTAACATATCGTTTGTAGACTAATGACGATTTACCCTCTAAGATTTTATTATTTGCCAGCAGGAAGCCAGCATGTCTAATTTAACATTAACGATTAATCAGCAGGATTATGAGTTTGATAATCTTGACCCGCGCACGACACTACTTGACGTTTGTCGCCACCATCTACATATCAATGGACCCAAAAAAGGCTGCGATCATGGGCAATGCGGCGCATGCACCATGCTTATTAATGGGCGACGAATCAATTCTTGTTTGACATTAGCGGTCATGCACGATGGTGATGAGATTACAACCATTGAAGGTATTGGACTACCTGAATCGCTATCAGAGTTGCAACAAGCTTTTAAAGACCATGATGCCTTTCAGTGTGGCTATTGTACGCCTGGGCAAATTTGTTCAGCAACGGCATTAATAGAAGAAATCAAACAACAGTGGCCAAGTCATGTGACGACTGATTTACAACATCCTAATGGTCTACTCGTTCAAGAGATTGCTGAGCGTATGAGCGGCAATATCTGTCGCTGTTCGGCATATCCCAATATCATCAAAGCGATATCACAGGTACTCGAAAATGCACTTAACAATCAAGTGTCAAAAGCCTCTTTAATAACCGGCTCTCCAGTAAGCAGCGATGCGCGTAATAATAGAGCAGCCGATTTAACGGTCAGTGGTATTTGGTCACCGCCGCCAAGCGAGGCACAAATTAGCAATCAGTCCATAGTAAAGCTGACTGCCCATGCTAATGCTGCCAATGCTCAAGGAGAACGTTCATGAAACGCTTTGAATATATCCGTTCCCTTGAACCGCAACAAGCCGTGATGTTTGCTACGCCAAGTGAAGCATCTTTTATTGCTGGCGGCACCAATCTACTCGATTTAATGAAGTTTGAGATTGAAACTCCCCGTAAGCTGGTTGATATCACGCGCTTAAAATTGAAACAAGTAGAGACCACCGCTGAGGGTGGTTTGCGTATTGGTACTTTGGTCACCAACAGCGATTTAGCCGCGCATCTCGCAGTCACTTCAGATTATCCGGTATTATCTCGCGCCATGTTGGCAGGGGCCTCGGGACAACTGCGAAATAAAGCCACTACCGGCGGAAATCTATTACAGCGTACCCGATGCTATTACTTTTACCAACCAGATAGTCCCTGCAATAAACGCAATCCCGGTTCTGGATGTCCAGCTATCAATGGTGAGAATCGACTGCTTGCCATCTTAGGGACGAGTGACGACTGTATTGCACAGCACCCATCAGATATGGCGGTAGCAATGCGCTTACTTGATGCCATTATTGAGACGCTTAAAGCAGATGGCACCACGCGGCAGATTCCGATTAAAGATTTCTATTGCTTGCCAAAAGATACGCCACACACTGAAACCGTTTTAGAGACGGGGGAGCTGATTACTCATATTGTTCTCCCAGCGCCTATTAAAGGGATGCATGCTTACGACAAAGTGCGAGATCGTGCCTCTTATGCCTTTGCGTTAGTGTCGTGCGCTGCTGTGATTAATGTTAATAATCAAGGCAAATTAGATACCGTACGTTTAGCATTTGGTGGTATTGGCACTATGCCTTGGCGTAATGAAGCGGTTGAAGCCTTGCTTACGGGTACAGACGGCAACCTTGACGTTATTTCGCAAGCGGCAGATTTATTATTAAAAGACGCCAAAGGCTATGGTCAAAACGACTTTAAAATACCGTTAACGCGGCGATTGTTAAAACAAGTCATTCAGCGCGCATTGACGGCTAAGGGAGCATAATCATGTCACTATTGGACTCAGTACTGCCATCAGAACCCACCAAAAAATTGACTATGGATCATCCAGTTGATTCTCTGTTTGATGAAACTGCCAGTCAATTGATTGGTAAGCCTATCAACCGTGTAGACGGTTCCTTGAAAGTCAGTGGACAAGCGCCTTATAGCGCAGAATTTTATATTGAAGGGCAGGTTTACGGCGTCTTAGTGGGTGCAACCGTTGCTAAAGGCAAGGTAAAGCACATTGATAGCCGGGCAGTGGAAGTGCTTCCTGGTATTATTAAAGTGGTCACGGACCCCAAGCATTTTTTGCGTAACGCTCAGCAAGGCGGAAAGAAAAAAGCTCCTACTCAGGGCGCTGCCGAGATTTTTTATCATGGCCAGCCCATCGCTGCTGTGATTGCTGAAACTTTTGAAGCTGCTACTGAAGGCGCAAAAGCCCTCAAGGTAACCTATAAAGATGAGACAGAAGATGCAGTCATAGATTTTGATGCAGCCTTAGAAAACGCCCATTCAGTTAATGAAGCAGAAGGCTCTGATAAAAATCACAAACAAGGGCATCCGGAGCAAGGACTTCAAGAGTCTGAGGTTTCGTTTGATCAGGTTTATCATACGCCAAGCCAAAGTAATTCGCCTATGGAGCCACATGCCACATTGGCTTATTGGGAGGATGACAAGTTAATCATGTATACCTCCAACCAGATGTTGTCATCTTGCAAACAACAAGTAGCAGATGCCTTAAATTTGGATCCAGATAATGTGCAACTGATTGCCCGTTATGTTGGCGGCGGTTTTGGCAGTAAACTTGGTATTGCCCCTGAATCAATTGCCGCAGCAATTTCCGCAAAAGAGCTCAAGCGTCCGGTATTGATTGTGATGACTCGTCCGCAAGTCATGGAAACTACCACCAGACGCTCAGATACGCGTCAACGTATCGGCATTGGCTGCGATAAAAACGGTATTATTAATACCTTTATCCATAATACCGTCACCAGTAATTTACCCGGCGAGAGCTTCTTTGAACCCACAGCGTTGTCTACGCATTACTTATACCGCGGCGAAAATCGTCAGGTCGACTATCAGATGGTTGATGTCAATAAAGTCCTATCAGGTTCTATGCGCGCGCCTGGCGAGGCCGTCGGATTAATTGCTGTTGAATGTGCGATGGACGAGTTGGCCATTCAGTTAGATATCGATCCGATAGAGCTGCGCCGCCGTAATGAGCCTAAGCAAGATCCCAGTAAAGAGATACCTTTTTCAACTCGGCAACTGATTTCCTGTATGGAAAAAGGGGCTGAGCAGTTTGGTTGGGAGAGGCGCAATACCGTGCCTGCCAGTCGCTTAGAAGGAGATTGGTGGATGGGTATTGGTATGGCCGCCGCTGCTCGTGGCAATCAGTTAAAGCTCTCTCAAGCACGAGCAACCCTACAAGTTGATGACTCAAAAAAGCTTGGCGTCAAAGCTATTATTGAGACGGATATGACCGATATTGGTACGGGCTCTTATACCGTATTTACCCAAGTTGCTGCTGACCTTTTGGGTCTACCGGTCGACCATGTTGAGATGAAGCTTGGCGATACCAGTCTGCCGCCAGCCGTTGGTTCTGGCGGTAGTATGGGTGCAGCAAGCTCAGGAAGCAGTATCTATCTGGCTTGCCAGCAATTGCGCGAAATGTTGGCAGACAAAGTCGGCCTATATTCTGACACCATCCAATTGCATGATGGGCAGATTAGCAAAATAGGACAGCATGAATCGACAGTAACAGAGACTATCATTGAATCTGGTAAGGATGCCGCCACCGAGCTTGTAGAGAAGTTAGCAGAAAAGACGAGCGTGTCTCTCCCTGTATCTGTATTGGAGCTCTTACCAGAAACACAGAAAGCTAAACAAAGTAGCTATGATTTTAGTCATTCTAAAAGCTATTCACTAGCCGATATTGTTGCGCAATATGACGACCAAAAGCTCAGTGCTAAAGGCGAGATTAAACCGGGTAAAAATGAAAAAACCCATCGTCAATCCTCATTCGGCGCTAACTTTGCGGAAGTCGCTGTGCACCGAGTGACGGGTGAGATTCGAGTCAAGCGCATGACAGGTGTTTTCGCCGCTGGGCGTATTCTTAATCACAAAACCGCCACTTCACAGTGCTATGGCGGCATGGTGTTTGGCATAGGTTCAGCTTTGATGGAAGAAGTTATCCATGACAAGCATGACGGGCGCTTGTGTAATCATGACCTTTCTGAATACCACATTCCTGTCAATGCTGATGTGCCGCAACTAGAAGTTATTTTGCTAGAAGAGGACGACCGTTATACCAATCCGATGCACATCAAAGGCATTGGTGAAACGGCGATTTCAGGCGCAGCGGCAGCCATTGCCAATGCCATCTATAACGCCATTGGCATTCGTATTCGCGATTTCCCAATTACCTTAGATAAACTTATTGACCAACTGCCAGATTGATTGTTATCAAATACTGTCTTACTGTCTTACTTTCTTACTTTGTTTTGCTGAAAAACCCGATTAAATAACGGGTTTTTTTAACGTATCCTCTAAGGTTTTTTAAGTCTATATTTTAAGTTGATAAGAGGCATTATGAATCAAATCGCTGATATCCTTGAGCTTGCCACACAAGCGATACGACAAAATATCGATGCGGTATTAGCCACCGTGATGCGTACAGAAGGCTCGGCATATCGGCAACCGGGTGCGATGATGCTGATATGCGCTGATGGGCGGTCGGTTGGGATGATTAGTGGTGGCTGCCTTGAGCCACATATTATCAAACGTGCCTTTTGGTTAACTCGTCATGGCGCGAGTGTGCAGGTCTACCAGACAGGCGATGACATTGGGTATCATAAAAATAGCGATTCTGATTCGACTGTTGTAAAAGACGTTAATGTTAAAGATGAGGATATGTCTGAAGATGATTTTTTAGAGGGCGAGCTCAATTTTGGCTTGGGTTGTAATGGACGAGTGCATGTGTTGTTTGAGCGTTTAGCGACAGCAATACCGCTATTAAATCTAATTCGTCAGGTTCGTCATACTCAGCAACCGGTAACGATTGCCACTCTTGTTAGATCGGATAATAGCGAAAACGGAGCGCTCGACCTGCAAGTTGGTAGCCGTATTTATTTAGATACGTATTTAAAAACAGGCAGTCTGACGGATATATACTTGAACCACAACATGGCAGGCGACGCGGATACTGTTATAAATAATGTGTTGTTAAAAGCGATTAAAAAATTATCAAAGCATCAGTTTCATAAAAAAGATGCTGGATACCATGCTGAATATGTTGATCTGGCAGACGATTTAGAGTTACAAGCTAGAGCTAATCGTCAGTATGAAAGCGGGGCCGAATTAGTGTTAAAAACAGGTCAAACGGAGTGGTTATTGCAGCGGATTTGCCCACAAATACGCTTACTCATTTGCGGGGCAGGCAATGATGTTATACCACTGGTGACAATGGCAAAGCTGCAAGATTGGCATGTCACCGTCATAGACAGTCGACCGCAATATGCGACGCGTCGGCGCTTTAGCCAAGCAGATAGCGTGCTGTGTTTACCCTTGGATGATAGCGAAACATTGCTCAAGCTTAGTGCTGGCGCGGCCGTTGCTGTAATGTCTCATAGTCTAACCCAAGACCGCGCTCGACTTGCCGTATTACTAAAACATTCTGCTCACTATCATTATCTTGGGCAATTAGGGCCTCGCTATCGTACTGAACGCTTAATCAGAGAGATTGGTGAGACAAGCGTTAACCCGCATATTTTAGCGGATGGTATTGATAAATTGCATTATCCTATCGGCTATAAATTGGGCGGAGACGGCCCTGAAGCATTGGCACTGAGTATCATGGCGCAAATGAGTGCGGTAATGCATAATCAATCCCCTCAAACCATGAGCCCTAGCCGCCAAGAACAGCATAGTAAAACTGATATGCAAGCACCGGCATAATCATAGTCATAAACATCGCTAAGACAAGAGAGGAGATAGATGCTTATTACAAATAGTCGTGATTTTAGCCATAGCCATGCCGTTATTCTCTTAGCAAGCGGACTGAGTCGACGCCTCGGTCAACCAAAGCAGTTATTAAATAAGAATAATGAGTCGCTAATTTGCTATATGACCCGCCTTGCTATGCTGACTCAGCCTAGCCTCATAGTGATCGTGGTTCCTCAAAACCAGTCAGCAATTTTAGATTCGATTGCTGATTTAACCGATCAGCTAAATAGTCTCCACTCATTGATTAAAATAGTAACGAATTCATCACCCGAAAAAGGGATAGGCGAAAGTTTATCCATTGGCATACAAGCCTTAGCTACGTTTGATGGTTTATCTGTCAATTCGGTACTAATCATGGGCATTGATCAAGTTTTATTGGACAGCGAACATTTGAGCAAGCTGTTGGCAGGTAAACACACTGTCGTTGCTAGTAGTTATAGCCGTTTAGATGACCATCATTCTAAGATTGCCAATGAACACGATATTATTGGTCTACCTATTGTCATTGATTACGAGCGCCTTAAAAACTGGCAATCGGCTTTGATAGGTGATAAAGGATTACGGCATTTGATTAGAGCGCTGCCATCCAATCAAATCAGTACCGTTGATAATCCTAAATTAAGCTACGATATTGATACGCCTGCACAACTTGCCTATGCTAAGCAAAAACATTGGGTTGATTAATAGGGTTAAATTCTGTCACTTGCCGCAATCGTGTTTGTGTGATGACCAGTAGCCAATGACTGGATTAGTAACCGAAGTTCCCGCAGCATTTCTAACCAATTTAGAACAAAACAATCTACATTGAGATACGCAATATAAGATGGTCCTGATTTATGATTGAGTGTAAATATACTTCACTAACAAGGATTAGAAATCATGTCAAACCAGCCTACTGATAACGATAACATCAAGAATGCTCTAGAGTCGCTTGAAAATACAACGGAAGTGGCTTCAAATAATGAAGTGACGGGTGTTGAGGTTTTAAAAGGCGATAAAGTAATGTATGAAGACGGCGATTTTGAAGATTACAATGCCGAAAAACAGATTGAGTCTGACTTAGATGGTAAATCTGCTAAAGAAGATGAAACTAGCAAAGAGGATAAATCTAACGAAAAAGATGAATCTAGCGAAGATGAATCTAGCGAAGATGAATCTAGCGAAAAAGATGAATCTAACGAAAAAGATGACTCTAATGAAAAAGATGACTCTAATGAAAAAGATGACTCTAATGAAAAAGATGACTCTAGCGAAGATGATAAGTCTGAAAAAAATGACAAGTATGGTGCGACGATAGCTAATATCTACCAATGGGCGTCTAAGCTTAAGGATGAGTTTATCTCTGATAAAGACGGCAAATCTGATTCTAATGAAAAAGAGAATTCTGATAAATCCGATAAAGATGATAAGCACAGCGCAACGATAGGTCATATCTATCAATGGGCGTCTAAGCTCAAAGATGATTTTACCTCTGAAGCTTCTAACATGACGCATGAAGTTTCTGAAAAAGCGCTCGCTATGATGCTCAATAGGCTTGTGGACGGGGTAGAGGCTGAGCTAAAAGCCTTTGATAAGAAGGTAGAGGGCTCTAAAGAGTCAGTGCCTAATCTAGCCGAGGAACGTAGTAAAATTTCCGATAAAAAAGATAAATACCAGAGTATGCTTGATCAACTACGAAACTAATTAGCACCAAAAAATTATAAGTTGCTGTAACATCAGCTTATAGACGTAAAAAACCTTGTATGCTTTACGCTACAAGGTTTTTTTGTGTTCAATGGTGCGCCCACAGAAGTCCACACTATTAATCTAAGTTATTGATATATAATGATTATATATATTTACAAAATTTCTATACTGTATGCTCTACTGTATAAACAAAAAGTGAGACCGTTAATCCTCACTTTCTTTATTATTTTTTGGTGGTTCGATAATATCATCGATGACAGATCGAAGCCACTTATTAGGCTTTCCCTTCAAGTTAGGCTCTGGTAGAAAACCGCTATCGCGCTTGCGTTGAACTGTTGCCGTTGAGACCCAGCCAAAAATCTTTTTAATCTCACTGGTTGTATAATACATTGGTTTCATATTGCAACCTCTTCATATTGGATTTTAACTAAATTGGTTTGCCATTTTCAATGACATCCATCGCTTACTTGTTAGGCTGAACTACTGAAGTCTCATTTATGTTAACTGGCTAACCAAATCTATCATCACCAATAGTTATTGTGATTTTTAAAAGAGTAGGCTTATTATCATTAGAGCCTGTCATGTTTTTACTTTAATTAGAGCGTGTGGTTACTAGTCACACGCTGGCAGGCTAATGGGTTTGGTAGATTGGTGTGTTATGTCTATGCCAAAGCCCGTGACATTTTTTACACAACCATCTAACCGATAAGGGCTTGTTATAATCGTCATGGTGGGCTTCAACAAAGCCCTCACAATTACACTCAACACAGTAGTCAGGCCTTACTAGCTTACCGCTGTTTACAGCTCTATTTGTCTGTAGCCGTATCTTATGGCGTTCAGGGTATTTGGCAACATACTTTTTAAATCGCTCACATTTTTCTTTTTTAAACTTTTCACTAGTAAACCATGCTCGCCTATGTGCTTTACTATTGGCGATTTTAACCCGTTCAATAACGCAAGATTTGCACTCACCTGTATCGCCGCCTTTTTTTATTGTGGACTTATAAAAAAAGTCGACAGGTTTAGTAGTGTTGCACTTAGAGCAGGGTATTAATGTAATCATAGCAATCTCCGAGCTTCTCCTAAAATAAAACGCCAATCTTTGAGCTTGTTTGAAGAGCTGGTAAGCGTCTATCACTTGCCAGCATTCAAGGTTTGATTATGCTCACTAGACATATTGCTAACTATGTAACCTCAGTAAGCTATATTTTAATGACTCAACTTGTATACGACTTTGCTGAATAATAGTCATTAATTTGTCATAGAATGAGATGTGACCGCTTATTATTAGTAGTAATTACTTCTATTTATTAATAGTAGTATATAATATCTAATTATGCAATTTATTTCCGCAAGTAATTAAAAGTATTTACTATTTATAAAGTTTGGGCTAAAAAAAACCACCTGCTAAGGTGGCTGCTTTTATACCGGCGTTATTATTAACCAGCTCTATACATCTGCTTGCCTATTATAACTAAGTTATCAGTGTCCTCTTTGCTAATTAAACGGTCGGGATAGTCAGCGTTAAAGCTATGCAATCTAAGAGAGCCACCACCCTCTCTAAATACCTGTTTAATCATCACATCACCATCAAGGCTTAACAGGTATAGCTCACCGTCGCTGACATCCGTTTGGCTTATATCAACGCCAACGTCATCACTTTTATTTATATATGGCTTCATACTATTACTGTCGTTAGTAATCATTCTAAAGTTACGTGGCTCTACATCATACTTACCGAAAAACCGTTTAGGTATTTCGATATGGTACTTAACGCCGACAAAATCATATTCTGTTTTACTAACAAAATCGATATTACTATAAACAGCTATATTAGTATCGTTCTCATTTTTAATTCTTCTAATATTGTAATCAGTATGAAATTCCTTGATATCTGTTGAGCCATCAGTAGTAAAAAAGTCGTCGCCTGATTTATCACTAACATTTTTGTCTAGATAAAAGGCTGGTAAGCCTATCTTTGTCTCCATGTTGCGTGCAGCGGTCTCGCCTAACGGTACAACGCCATTGATCACTTGCGATAAGAAGCTAGCGCTGACATCAAAATTACGTTCAATACTGGCATAACTTTTATAGCCTTTTCTCTTCATCTCAGCTAAAACGTCTTTTAGTCTATCCACTCTATGTTCAGAATTCATAATAAGCCCCTTCATTATTAATCATTAAGTAGATAACCATAGTAATACATACTACTTTTTTTCGCAAGTAATTGTTATCTATTATAGTATTTACTACTAAAATAATATTAAATAATATTGATTTTATCAAATATAATGAGTAGTATTAAATACTAATTAGTACATATCATCTTTTATCTGAGTACTTATTATCCACTAAATACTATAAGAGGCCATCAGATGAGAATTTCATATAGTAAAAACTTTGATCTATATGATTACTGTTTAAACGTTGGTAAGGAAGAGCGTGAACGGACCTTAGAGTAGTTCATCTCCATCAAACTTATAATGGTTATAGCAAGTACAACAAGGCTTCTGCTATCCAGGCTGATAAATTTAAAGGAGGTTCGGTTACTTGTGGTAGCGTGTTTCCTACATGAATTTCGATTATTTAGGAAGTAATGAAAGGATCGCACGCTAAGTTGTAAGTAATAAAAAAGACCATTAACTGCAATTAAGAGTCTTTAAACATCAACAGAATACAGAGAGGTTATACCATGAAAATTAACAGAATTTATAGCGATAATTACTTGATTATACCTATAAAAAAACCTCCATAGCTTTGTTGTTAGTAATGAAAAAAATCAAAGGGGCGCTTTGAAAAACAATGATTACTAATAAAACAAAACAAGGTTAACTCCCATGAGATATACACATTCTATCAATGCGGTCAAATGCCAGGAGTGGCAGATAAGTTTAGCTCAAGGTGCATTAGTTGATCTAATCAATCAAGCTTCTAGTTGGGCTAATGCTGATGTTGTGGATGGCGAAGTTTATTACTGGGTATCTCGTAATAAAGTCATCAATGAAATTCCAGTCGCTTATAGTAAAGCTGATACCGTTTATCGTTCGCTAAAAGTTCTAGCTAGTAAAGGCATTATTAACCACATCAAACAAGGTAAAAGAGACTTAGTTAATTTTACCGAAAAGGGTAAAACATGGAACGTAAAAGGCACAGCTATCGGCGACTCAAAACTCATAAATAACTCCGAGTTAGATAGAAAGTCGGAAATAAATCCGACTTCCCTCGGAAATAAATCCGAGAAAACACCCCAAAACTCGGAAATAAATTCGACATATAAGAATACTAGTATTAATAAGAGTACTAGTAATAAGAATATAAAGACTGCTGTTAAAAGTAGTACTAAACATAACTCTAAGTCTGCTAATGAACAGTTCTCAGCACATAATTATCTAATTCCTTATTTTATTAATGATGAACTATGGTTTGCTTACAACGATATGCGTGTGACTAAGAAAAAACCTGCTACCAAGTATGCGTGCAAGCTGTTAATCAAGAAGCTCACTAGTTGGCATGAGAAAGGTCTGGATGTCAGCGCTGCTATAGAGAAATCAATAGTGAACGGTTGGACTGATGTATTCGAACCAGCAGTTAATCAAATGAGAACTACAAAACAAGGAAATAATTATGGACGCAAACAATCACCAGCTAACTACTTTGACTCAGTGCAAGCGGAAATCGATGCTAAGTATGGACAGCAATCAAATCAACAGTCTATTAGAACCGTCTGTTAGCACTGTAAACGCGGTCGCTAGACTGTTCTCAGATTGGAAGCGGGTCTTTACTACAAAGATAAAAGAAGATCAGTATGACCTGAGAACCATTGAGCTTTGGGTAATAGCATTACAGCAATTAGAGATTACCGATGATGAGTTTAACCTAGCACTTGCATTATCTACAAAAGAAGCGTGGCCGCCCAGCACGCCAGCAGATTTCGTAAATCTAGTGAGGGGTAGTAAAGAGGATAGCTATCCTAACGCCCACTTAGCTTACATTGAAGCGGCTAACGATAATTACATGCACGTTGTTTGCTATGAGACTGCCAAGCGCTTTGGATTTTACAGTTTAGTGAATCAGGACAAGTACAGCGGCTTTGAGAAATGGAAGTCGATTTATGCAAAGGTATGTGAAGAACACTATCAAGATAGCGCTAAATTCGAGAAAATTGTGGGTGCCGTGCCTGTCAAGAAAGGTTTTGATAAACTTTTAGAACACACAAATAACAGCTTAGAGATCCAATCATCGATTGCAAAAGCAGCATTAGAAAATATAAGGAATCTACTATGAAAGATTTACACAACATCGATATTGAGAAAGCGGTCTTAGCCTCCTTAATGAGCATTGAAAAATGCTTTGAGAGAGTTGAAGAGATAATAAATAGTGATGATTTTGCCGCTGGCAGGCATAAAGTTATCTTTAATGCTATTAAGCATTTGCATAATAAAGGTGATTATATTGACGCTGTGATGTTGGTTGATCGCCTAACGCGAACAGGCGACTTAAACGAGGTAGGCGGGGATAGTTACATCGCTGATATTCTTGCTAGTAGCCCTGCAACCTTATTTCAGCTTGAGTCTCATTGTGAGCGTATACGTTACTACTCAAAGCTACGAGCTACAAAAGCGGTATTAGATGACGCTAATCTCATGGTGCAGACTAAAGATATCGATTTAGAAGATGGAATTAACAACATGGTATCTAAGCTCACAGACGTGATGGAAGGTGAGAAGGTGAAAAATAAAACCCCGCGTACGGTTAGTTGCTTAATAAAAGACTTTGTTGATAAGCTTGACATAACTTCAAGATCAGGTCTCGCGCCTTTTGTTAAAACAGGTTTCTTTGATTTAGATGCTAAAGCACCCATCGAAAACGGTGATTTGGTAGTTGTAGGTGCACGGACTAGTATGGGTAAAAGTGCATTTGCAATGAGTGTCTCAGTAAACATAGTAGGTGACACTAAAAAGACTGGCATTTTCTTCTCATTAGAAATGACAGCTGAATTAGTTATGCAGCGGTTTATGTCTTCAAGAGCTACTGTTGAATTGAGCAAAGTAAGAAGTGGTCAAGGGATTGGTGAAGACGAGTGGGTGCAGCTTCAAAACGCAATAGCAGATTTATCTTACGACAGAAGAAATGATGACGGTAGCGAGTACCAAGTTCCACTAGCAGAGCAGTTTGACTTAGTGATTGATGACCGCAGCGCTTTAACATTTCAGCAAATGCGTAGCACGCTGAACAAAATGAAAAATCAAGGGCGCGAGATCGGCGTTATTGTTGTCGATTACTTGCAGTATATGGGAGGCATTGATGAAAATAATAAGGTGTCATCAATAGGATTTATCACTAAGAACTTAAAGCAAATCGCTAAAGATTTTAATTGCCCTGTCATTTTACTATCACAGCTAAGCCGCAAGCTTGAAGATCGGCCTAACAAGCGACCTATCAATTCAGATTTAAGAGACTCAGGTAATATTGAGCAAGACGCTGACATCATCATGCTTTTATATCGTGATGAAGTCTATAACGATAAGACAGAACATAAAGGTGTAGCTGAGGTGTTGATTACTAAAAACCGCCAAGGGGAGGTTGGTACCGTACGATTAGGTTTTGAAGGCGAATACTCAAGATTTACTAATTTCATCAATCATGATGTCGAAGAGGGGTATAAGCAGTACGGTTATACGTAATGGTGCTATTAATTCAGCTTGCGAGTCTAATAAAAACTACTATATATACAGTGTGTCAGCTAATAGTAAGTCTAACCGCCCTATATGCTGCTATATATGAAAAGGAAATAATGAGTTGTAATCAATCTTGTTTACATATCTGAAAATGGCAAGCATGGATTGCGAGCCAATCGATAAGAAGGTGTTTTAAATTTATGTTATAAGTAACTATGACAGTTGCTTATAACATAACTAAAAATGGGTAATAACCTCTGTTACATCAGAAAAGCTATCGTGATTTTATAGAGTTAGCTATTCCCAATATAGAGCTATAAAGCCCGTCGTAGATACTCTATATAAACTCCAAAACACTCTAATTTTTACAGAATAGACTCAAATTTATAATTTTATAGCTCGAATAACAAGATTTGTTATATTAATAAGTATTAACAGAACAAAGTAGACATACATGTCGAGGGTTTTTAGATCGAACTATATGTCCTTGATACAACTTATTGGTCAACATCGCATAAATATTTAAGTAGAAGATTTGTTTATGCCGTTTAAATTTTGGTTTTCGTAAGCGCTTAAACTTAGATAAAAATGACTGCTAAAGTCCTACTTATGTGAAGTGGGATTTTTTTATGCTTGAATTTTGGAGATGTTATTGCGTATTTTAATGGTTAGGGGGCTAGCAGCAAAATTTAATCAGCCAAACGATACAGTCACTAATGCCATGCTAAATAATTTCATTAGCTAAGTAACTCTCATCGGGATAGAGTGACTTTAGTAGTTTATCATCGGTTCTATTGATGACATTTGCTTCGAGACCATCCCAGATTCTGTGTAACTGCCATTTAGATTAAATGCTTACTGATACGATCATCAAACATAATCATAAAACGATTAAGAGCAGACGTCCAGTTACGAATCGGCATCGACCACTTTTTAGACGCCTGCTGGGTGGCTAAGTACACCACTTTGAATGCCGCCTGATCAGACGGGAACACCTTACGCTTATTTACCGCTGTACGAATCACACTGTTTAGCGACTCAATCGCATTGGTGGTATAAATCACTTTTCTGATGTCTTTCGGGTACTCAAAGAACACCGTTAAGCCCTCCCAGTTATTACGCCAAGACTTGATGACATGCGGGTACTCTTTGCCCCATACCTCATCAAAGTGCTCAAGGTTGGCCTCTGCTATCTCAAGCGTATCAGCACCATAGATGGCCTTTAAATCAGCCGCTACGGCCTTTTTATCCGTCCACGGCACAAACTTCATTGAATAGCGCACCATGTGTACGATACACAGCTGAACCTGAGCATTGGGATAAACGGTGTTGATAGCATCAGGGAAGCCCTTTAGACCGTCAACACAAGCAATGAGGATATCCTGCACCCCACGGTTCTGCAATTCAGTGAGAACGCCCAGCCAGAACTTAGCGCCTTCATTCTCTGATAACCACATACCAAGCAGCTCTTTTTTACCATCAAGAGCAACACCTAGCGCTAAGTAAATGGCTTTGTTGATAATCTGCTTATCTTGACGTACTTTGACGACGATGCAGTCTAGATAGACAATAGGATAAACACTGCTCAGCGGTCTGTTCTGCCAGGCAGTGATGTCCTCTAAGATATTATCAGTGACTCTCGAAACCAAGCTACTTGAGATGTCGACATCGTAGAGCTCTTTAATGCTCTCTACGATCTCAGTGGTGGTTTGACCCTTGGCGTAAAGGAATATGATTTTATCATCGAGACCTGAGATACGGGTTTGATGCTTGCGCACGAGTGTAGGTTCAAAGTCACCATGACGGTCTCTTGGGGTGGATATCTCAAGATCGCCTGTGTCACTGCGGACGGTCTTTTTAGTGTGTCCGTTACGCTTATTAGGTTTATCCGCCTTTTCATGCTTGGGATAGCCGAGATGGTCTTCCATCTCAGCTTCTAGTGCAGTGTCGATAAACGACTGCATGAGCTGCTTCTGAAAGTCTTTGATGTCATCAAAGCTTTTCATGCTACCAGCCATTTGCTCGGCCAGTTTTTTAATGTCAGATTGAGTAGTCATTGCTTATTCTCCTGTTAGTGGATTATAAGCAGTTACACAAAGTTTGGGAAACTCCCTTTGCTTCAACTATACTACTACCATGCTACCGATTGTCAGACTACTAAATATTCACCTTAGTGAAAATATATTGGTCTTATAGCGAACGGAATATCTCTTATGTTTTTATACCTATAACCTCACTCTCAACTTCAAATAAGCAATTCAAACTGAAAAGGTGGGTTTCCGAGTTATTTATGGAATGCAAAGTACAGATGTCCCGTCCTAAAACGAGTTGACACTTTCTTTTAGGACGACATTATGTCAAACACAGAGAGTAAAAGAGCAAGACACTACGTTAAAAAATCTCACTATCTTCGGCTACCTAGAAGGCACCTCTTTCTTGTTATTGTTCGGTATCGTTATACTACTAAAATATGTGATGGCTGTACCTATATTGTGATACTCATAGGTACAGCCATTAAAATCAAGATGCCTCCATGGACTGTATCTGCATGAGTCATTGGTTTACGCCAACCTGTTGGCCTTGAATACTTCTGGCAGCCTCAAGGCCAGCCTCGCGACCGATACGACGGTAGTAACTCTTGGCGCAAATATTCTGCTGATGCCAGTATGTGCGCAGGGCTAACGGCAGTTTGGGGATCCAGAACGCCTCGTCGATCGGCTCGGCGGGCTGCTGTGCCCCGATCTCGATATCAGCGAAGACAATTCCAGCACCTTGGGCGGTGTTACGGGAGGCCAGGACACGGCCCTGGGCATCGACGATTTGTGTCGCACCCACGTAGTGAGTGTCATATGGTGCGGTCACCGCCATACCCGGTATGAGCATGAAGTCGGTGCGAAACGATCCGCAATGCGAAGCCTGCAGGACTGGTGCACCGACTCGGCGGGCGAACTCGGTAGGCGCGTTCTCGGACAGATATCGGTTGTACTGAGTCAACGGACCGAAGGCTCGGTCGACGAGGCTGCCCCAGTTGCGCGGTAGCGTCCACCAATGAGTGCCGGTCATGACGACGTCGACACGGCCTACTAGTCGGCGGGCGGTTTGATTGCGGATGAGCTCCCAACAGACCGCTGCTCCCATGCGCCCAATACTCGTTTCGAAGACGCCGTCGTCGTTGCCGGGGCCATAGAACGCATTTTCCCACATCGTAGGTAGGTCCTTGTCGTGCAAATGGATTTGGCCGTTGGGCTCAAACAGGTGGTAACGGTTGTAGATGTTGTCACCCTCGGCGATCAGCATCGAGCCGCCGATGTGGCAGCCATACCGCTTTGCGGCTGCCTTGAACATGTCGACAGCAGCGTTTTTGGGCGCCAAGACGCTTTGGTGTACTTCGGTGCGAAATGGAAGCGGCGAGGTTGCGAACTCCGGCACTCCAATGAGCTTTGCGCCCTTACTAGCGGCTTCGGCAATCATTTTGTCCAAACGGCGGAGGTTTTCGCCAACGTCGCCGGGCACCCCTTCGAACTGGATGGCTGCGGCTTTGATCGATTGCGTTGCTTCGCTCATTAGAATCTCCTTTGATTAACCTTTAAGGCCATACTAGCATATATCCATTACCCCACTTTCAATTTTAATTTTTAAGTTATTGATTTAAATGGAATTGTAAACCGCTGACCTCCTTGAAACTGATTTTAAGCTAGTAAGTTCAAGGTCTTGTTTAAGTTTAGAGTGGCGTACCTATATGAAAATACTGCACCATGAAAATACTGCACCTTACATGTGAATATCACTTAACTTTTGTGTATGAAGAAGGAGCTTTGGCTTTTAAAAATAAGGGCTATCAGATACAATCAATCGATTAATCTACAGTGTGTGTAAAATCTCAATAAGTCATAATGATAAATATATTTAATAAGAGCTTTTGACAGCTGCTTTTTAGCATTTGTAATATAGAACCACAATGATAAACCGTCTGACTCTAACTTGGTATATCGCGAAGCCTTCTATTTTTCAATCAGAATTTGAGTTTTAAGCAATGACTAAACAAGAAAATCAACAAAAATTCGGCTTTAAATTTGGCCAAAATGGTGCGCATTCAGCACGCACCATGATGTTTTCAGAGCTGACACAACTATTCGATGGACAGCCTGCTAATGCCAGACCTGAGGATTATCGTGATGATATTGAGCAGGCTAATGTTTTACACAAGCCTACCAGTAAGTCGCGAACCTTGACTTGGCGACATCTTGTAGATCTGTATGGTATGAATACAGAAGTACCTCTTTTTAGAATCTTTCGACAGTTATGGGAGAGTGATGCTAGTGCACGCGCTTTGCTGGCATGTCAAATGGCATTGACGCGGGATCCCATATTAGAGATGTCTAAAGCCAAGATATTGTCATTGCAATTAGGCGAGCATTTGCCACGAGAGGATATGGAACAGGCTATTAGTGATCAGTATCCTGATCGATTCAGTGCAGCGTCGCTCAAATCTTTAGCACAAAACGTTAACGGTACCTGGACAAACGCAGGTTATTTGCAGGGTCGTAACAAAAAGCATCGAGCTGAGCCCGATGTTAGACCGGTTAATGTAGCATTTGCTCTATTACTCGGCTATCTACAGGGAGCAACCGGAAACCGGCTCTTCAATACTGAGTGGACTAAAATGCTCAACTGTCGCCAAGAACGTTTAGTTGAGCTGGCAAGGCAGGCGAGCTACAGTGGTTTAATTGATTTTAAGCATTCCAGTGAGGTGATGGAAGTGACATTTCCTAACTATTTAAATGAAGTAGAGGAGTCCTGGCTATATGAGTAATCGACTGAACCGTTTAATTCAAAGCTATTCTAGCTATATTAGTATTCCCTGGATGAAAGGTTTGGCTGATGAGCAGCGTGTACTGTTTGCCGTCTACCACAAAGAAGATGAGCTGAAGCTGCGAGCGCGTACAGAAGAGTTTCGTTTAGCAACCGAAAATGCAGAACATAAATGGCTAGAGTTGGATATAACGCGCTTGTTCCCTGAATGGATGGCAAATCAAAAATATCGTGAAGATTATTTTGAAGATCCAGAGTTTTTGAAATCTAAATACAAGGTTTTTATTCGACAGTCTGTGGAGTTGTTAGCAGAGCGTATTCAAAATGAAGCCGATGAAAACACTTTAGTTGCACTAGTAGGGTGTGGGACATTATTTGGCCTTGCTTCGGTATCTGATTTTGTAAAGCAGTTAGCCCTCCATGTACCTGGTCGTCTACTGGTACTGTTTCCAGGAGAGTATGTTGATAATACTTACCGACTGTTAGATGCTCGTGATGGTTGGGGTTATCAAGCTACAGCGATTACAGCAGAAAATTAATAAAAATACATACTAATAATAGATATGCCTATCTCATTTAGATTAGCGCAATTTGCGCAATGGAGTTTGCAATAATGTTGAACCGTGAAATTTATCAGTTAGATCCTACTCTGAACCGATTGGAGAACAATGGTGTTGCGGAAGTAAAGGATGACCAGTCAGTTCAGGCTCTTAAAACATTACGTTATGAGATAGAGACATTTGTCTGTGATGGTGAGTACGAAGCTGGATTGGATAAAATCTTATCTGCATATCTAACTAACTTAAACAGTGATCATGAGCAGCCAGGAGTTTGGATATCTGGCTTTTTTGGTTCTGGTAAATCGCATCTGGCAAAAATGCTTAGGGCTTTCTGGATTAACCAAGAATTCAGTGATGGGGCTAGGGCGCGAGATATTGCTGATCTCCCACAAGAAATTAAAGATCAACTCAAAGAGTTAAATAGTGTTGCCAATAGATATGGTGGTCTTCATGCTGCCTCTGGAACTCTTGGTTCGGGTGCAAATAATAATGTGCGCATGGCGCTACTTAATATCATATTTAAATCTGTTGGGCTCCCAGAACAGTATCATCAGGCTCGTTTTGTACTATGGCTTAAGAAGAAAGGTATTTTCGAAAGCATTAAAGCACGGGTTGAGGATGAAGGAGATCGCTGGGAAGATGAGTTAGAAGATCTTTATGTATCTCGTAGTATTGCTGGAGCATTGTTGGAAGAAGATAATACGTTTGGTGATGATGTTAAACAGGTACGTCAGCTTTTTCGTGACCAGTATCCCATTGCCTCAGATGTTACTAACCAACAGATGGTAGATGCAATTTATGATGCTTTGGCATCAGATGGTAGCTTTCCACTAACTCTGATTGTATTAGATGAGGTACAACAATATATTGGTACTGATGCTGAAAAAGCACATCAAGTCCAAGAAATGGTTGAGACTTGCTGCAAACATTCTAAATTTAAAAGTAAATTGCTATTTGTTGCCACTGGTCAAAGCGCATTGTCGGGAATGGCAAACTTACAACGTTTGCTTGGTCGCTTCCAGATTCCTGTACAGCTGTCTGATACTGATGTTGAGTCGGTTATCCGCAAAGTTATCTTACAGAAGAAAGCCTCGGTTAAACCTCAACTAGAGGCAATGTTGCAGTCCCACCTAGGAGAAATATCTCGGCAATTACGAGGTACGAAAATTGAACATCACCGTGAAGACGAGAAAGTCTTATTGGCTGATTATCCATTATTGCCGGTACGCCGGCGCTTTTGGGAAAAGGTCTTACGTATTGTAGATACTACAGGTACAGTTTCTCAGCTACGTAATCAGCTCAAAGTCATTCACGAAGCAGCTCAGGCTACAGCAGATAAGCCGTTAGGTCATGTGGTACCAGCTGACTTTATTTATGATCAAATATCAGTGAATCTTCTACAGACAGGCGTAATCTCTAAGGAAATCACGGAAACCATTGGTCGTTTTTCTGCAGGTGATGCTGATGACAAACTTAAGTCTCGTATACTCGCTTTGGTCTTGCTGATTGGGAAATTACCTACTGATCCAGCAGCTGACTGTGGTGTAAGAGCGACCTCTGATATGCTTGCTGATTTGCTGATAGAAGACTTGAATAACGGGAAGGATGCGATCCGTACGGCTGTGCCTCAGTTACTAAACGAGTTGACTGAAGAAGGCCTACTGATGGTTATGGAGACTAGCGTAGGATCTGAGTATCGACTACAAACTCAAGAAAGTGCTCAGTGGTATGACACTCTACGCCAGGAGGAAGCAGATCTGCGTGGCAACATGCAACGCGTTGAAAATATACGCGTGGACTTGCTGCATAAATCTATTCGCCAGGATATTAGCAAGATTCGTTTGACTCAAGGTAAGTCTAATGAGATGCGCCAGCTGATTGTTAGTTTCGATTTAGAGCTGCCAAGTGATGCCAGTGAAAAAATCTATGTGTGGATACAGGACGGTTGGAGCCTCGATGAAAAAAGCTTTATATCTGAAGCCCGTCGTCGTCAGCCTGGCGAGTCTACAATCTTTGTTTATATTCCTGCGCGTAACCGCTCTGAATTAACCAATGCAATCATTACAGAGAATGCCGCATTTGCGACACTAGAGAAGCGTGGTATTCCTAATACTGACGCTGGTACGGATGCTCGTAGTGCCATGGAAACCCGCCACCGTGACGCACAAAAGCAAGTCAAAGCTCTATTAAGTGAGATCTTTGCTGGCGTGCAAGTGTTACAAGCTGGTGGTAGTGAAGTTGAAGGTAGTAGTATTGCAGAGCGTGTTGAGACTGCTGCTAAAGCCTCATTGGTTCGTCTGTATCGTGAGTTTGATGTCGCGGATAATACGGGATGGGGCAAGGTCTATGATCGAGCTCGCAAAGATGGTGGACAGAATGCATTAGAAGCTGTGGGTTACTCTGATGAGCCTGAACAGCATCCGGTTTGCGCACAGATCAAACGCTATATAGGTGTATCTAAAAAGGGTAGTGAGATTCGAGATTATTTTTCTGCCGCTCCTTATGGTTGGCCGCAAGATACTATCGACGGCGCTCTATATGCATTATTGGCTAGTGGTATTCTCATTGCTAAAGGTAATGGTAACCATCCCATCTCTGTAAAAGAGTTAGAACGTAAACAAATTGGTCAAACTAATTTTCTACCAGAAAGTATTACTATTCGTCCAGTAGATATGATTAAGATACGCGGCTTAATTAGTGCTAGTGGTATTGCGTGCCAGCCTGGTGAGGAAGCGGCTAAACTAGATTTACTAATAGATAGAGGTCGTACATTGGCCAAAGAAGCAGGTGGCGATGCTCCTTTTCCTGAGCGACCAAGTCATCATTTGTTTGACGAGATTGCCCAACAATCTGGTAACGCTAAGCTAAAATATGTTCTAGATGAGCAAGATGCCATCAAGCAGTCACTCCAACAATGGGCTGAGACTGCTGATAAGATTCAAAAAAGACGACCCGATTGGTTTGTGTTAAAAGATTTATTAGACCAGAGTCAGGGTCTGTCATTCCAAGCTGATATTCAAGCCGAAGTAAGTGCCATCGAAGCCAATCGCTCGTTATTAGACGAGCCTAATCCAATTACTAGCCTTAGTAAGCAATTGGTTGATAAGTTACGGGAAGCTGTACAGTATCGTGTGGATAGTTACCTCGAACAGCATACCAAGAATTTGGCTCAGTTGGAAGCTGATAGCCATTGGCAGCAACTAGATGATACTCAGAAAAATGAGATTCTTAATAAGTTCAAGCTAACGACGTTTAATGAGCCCGCTCTAAATAATGCTGATTCAATTATCGAGGCACTGAATGAGGTTAGTCTAGAGCAATGGAGAGACCGTACCGACGCTCTAGCCAGCAAGTTTGATAATGCGCGGATGGATGCGGTACAGAGATTGCAGCCCAAATTACAGCGTATTACGCTACCACGATCGACTTTTGAGACAGAGGAAGACGTCAATACCTGGCTAGCGAAAGTTAAAACTCAAATTCTCGATAAGCTTAGTGATGGACCGGTGACTTTCTAATGATGACAACTCGACAACCTCTTGATAAAGCTTTACGTCGCACGTTAGAGGCGACAGTCATTAAAGCCCGTGATATTGCTGAGCTAGCGGCAACTCAAGCACTCAACCGTCTAGGTGTGGGCGATGCCAAGCCTGCTGATTATTTAAATGATGAGCAACGCAAGTTGCGCACTCGCTTGCGTGCACGTGGTCGTCAACTGGGCGATATTAAGCAAGCTAACGGTCAACAAGCTACTCATAAACTGGTCACCGAAATGGCCTATGAACACTGGCACCGTATGTTATTTGCTCGGTTCCTTGAGCAAAACAATTTGCTCATGTATGACGAGCACACTCCATTAAGCTTAGATGAATGTAATGAACTGGCTCAAGACTCTGATACAGCTCGCGATGATTTAGAGCGACAATGTGCCAGCGGTTGGGAGTTGGCAGGCGTGTTGGCATCTAAGATGTTGCCGCAGATATTCCGTATTGACTCGCCAGTGTTTGAGTTGGAATTTGCTCCTGAGCATCAGCGTAGTCTAGAGCAACTCGTCACTGGGTTATCCTTAGAAACATTCCAAGCTCAGGATAGCCTCGGCTGGGTCTATCAGTTTTGGCAAAGCAAGCGTAAAGATGAAGTGAATAAGTCTGAAGTAAAAATTGGTGCTGATGAGTTGTCACCAGTCACTCAGCTCTTTACCGAACCTTACATGGTTAGCTTCTTGCTTGATAATGCCTTGGGCGCTTGGTGGGCTGGTAAGCGACTAACTGATAGTGATTGGCAACATGCCAGCAGCGAGCAAGAGCTACGTGACAAAGCGGCTATTGAAGGCGTATCACTTGAATACCTACGCTTTGTACGAGATGAGACTACCAAACAGTGGCAACCAGCTTCAGGCACCTTTGATGCTTGGCCAGATGATCTCAGTGAATTTAAAGCCATAGATCCATGTTGCGGGTCTGGTCACTTTTTAGTGGCTATCTTCCTCATGCTTGTGCCAATGCGTATGCAGCTTGAGGGTTTAACGGAACAACAAGCCATTGATAAGGTGCTCAGTGAGAACCTACATGGACTAGAGCTAGATCAGCGCTGTGTGGAATTGGCAGTCTTTGCCCTAGCTCTAGAAGCCTGGCGATATAAAGATGGTGGTGGATATCGCAAGCTACCAGAGTTGCATTTGGCTTGTAGTGGATTGTCGATGAGTGCAAAGAAAAAGGAGTGGCTAACTCTAGCCCGAGAAGATGAAAATCTCCGATTGGTTCTTGAGATTTTGTATGAGCAGTTCAATAATGCCCCTCTTCTTGGTAGTTTAATCAAGCCAGAGAGTAGTTTAAATAAAGGCTCTTTGTTTGAGGTGAATTGGTCTGTGGTCGAGTCTGCTCTTGATAAAGCTCTTGCAGTAAAAGACAGTTTTGAAGCTAATGAGCTTGGTATTGTTGCTCAAGGGACGGCAAAAGCAGCAAAGTTACTTGTTGAGAAATATCAATGGATAGCTACTAATGTTCCATTTAAAGAGACAAAGCAGTTAGAATTAAAAATTCAGGATTATATTGAAGAGAATTTCCCTTCAGGAAAAACAAATCTTGCAACAGCATTTATATTGCGCTTGAAAGAAATGCTTGCAAATGGAGGCACTCTAACGGCAGTTACTCCACACGAATGGTTATTCTTGAAATCATATGAAAAAGTTCGAGAAGATCTATTGAAGAGCGTAACTTGGAATAGTTTGGTTGATCTGGGTGAGCATGCTTTTCAAAGTAACCAGGCTGCCGGAGCTTTCACAGCTTTAATTTCGCTTACTAAAAAACAACCCAGTCACGAAAGTTTCTATTTAGGAATAAATGCAACCCAGGAAAAAGGGAGCGTTGAAAAAAATGAGAGTTTGAAATCGAAGGTCGTTGAGACTTACTTGCAATATGACCAGTTATCAAATCCAGATTTTCGAATAGGATTGTTTGAGATTTCTAAAAATCCTTTGCTAGCAACCCGTGCTGGCTCTTATGTTGGTCTTCAGAACGGAGATACGCCAAAGTTTGTTCTTTTTTTTCATGAGATTCAATGGCCTAATCCTACTTGGAGTTTCTTTCAGTTACCATGTGCAGTTTTTTCAGACTTTACAGGTAGAGAAGGCATTTTAAGGTGGGAACAAGGAAAAGGTGAGCTGCAGACTTCCCCTCTAGCTTATATAAAAGGTAGAGAAGCATGGGGTAAAAAAGGCGTTGCTATCAGACAAACACGTACTCTTCCCGCTACGCTCTATTATGGAGAACTATACGACCAATCAAGTGCGGCGATAATTCCGGGCGATAATTCTGATCTACCAGCAGTGTGGGCGTTTTGCTCTAGCCCTGACTTTCATGACGAAGTGCGAAAAATCGATAAAAAGAAAAATGTTACCAATGCAACTCTTGTCAAGATTCCCTTCGATCTCGAATACTGGACAGCCGTAGCCAAAGAACAATACCCTAATGGACTACCAGAGCCATATACTAATGATCCCACCCAGTGGATATTCCATGGTCATCCATGTGGCTCAGTGATTTGGGATGAAGAAACTAAATGGACAGCGAATAGTGAACTACGAGTAGATGATACTGTGCTACAAGTCGCTGTTGTTCGCTTATTAGGTTATCAATGGCCAGCTGAGCTTGATAACGAAATGGAGTTAGCTGTTGAACAAAAACAGTGGGTTGAGCGTAGCGAAGAGCTGAACCAATTTACTGATGACGACGGGATCGTTTGCTTGCCAGCAGTGCGTGGTGAAAAGGCAGCTGATCAACGCCTCGAGGCTCTATTGCAAGCAGCCTACGGTGATGCCTGGACTACACCTTTAAAAAATCGCTTGCTAGAAATGGTAGGTGGCAAGTCTCTCAACCAATGGCTACGTGATAAGTTCTTTGAGCAGCACTGTAAGATGTTTCAACATCGGCCATTTATCTGGCACATCTGGGACGGTCTAAATGATGGCTTTAGCGCTTTGGTCAACTATCATATGCTAGACAAAGCAGGCCTTGAGCGATTGATTTATACCTATTTAGGCGACTGGATTCGCACTCAGCAAAGCGGCGTGGCTAGTGGTGAAGACGGCGCACAGGAACGTCTTGCAGCAGCTGAAGCACTTAAGCGCGAGCTCGAAGCTATCCTTGAGGGTCAAGCACCTTACGATATCTTTGTACGTTGGAAACCCTTAACAGAACAACCTATCGGCTGGAATCCTGATCTTAACGATGGTGTACGCTTAAATATACGCCCATTTATGAAAGCTCGTGATGTCGGTAAAAAAGATGCTGGCGTGTTGCGTTGGAAGCCTAATGTAAAATGGACCAAAGACCGTGGTAAAGATGTTGAGTCTGCACCTTGGTATACACTAGGTTTAGAGTACGAAGGCAAAGAGGGTGATCGGATTAATGACCATCATCTAAGCTTGATGATAAAGCGCAAGGCAAGAGAGGGCTAAAGTGGAAAAAAGGACGAGACGCGTTGGCTCAATTAGGAATGAACTGATTCACAAATCACGAGAGGCCGCACTTGCTGCGGTCCAGATTTTTAATAATCCGAATATTACTTTTAAGTCCGAATCATATCTTGTGCTAATGAATATTTCTTGGACTTACTTGATGCATGCGTACTACAGAGGGAAAGGGGTTGAGTATAGATATTATAAAGAAGTTGGTAAATCAAGAAGATATGACAAAACTAAGCATGGAGCCTATAAGTATTGGGAGCTTGAGCGCTGCTTAAGCGACAAAAACTCACCTATTGATAACAATGCTTCTAATAATTTGCGTTTCCTAATAGGGCTCAGACATGAAATAGAACATCAAATGACGACTAGAATTGACGATCTTTTAAGTGCTAGGTTTCAAGCATGCGCTATTAACTATAACCAATACATAAAAAAGCTATTTAGTGATGAGCATTCAATTGAAAAACACCTATCGTTTAGCTTGCAGTTCTCTAGCATATCCATTGAGCAAAAGGAGATGCTAGAGGAACAAGCTGACTTGCCAGCTAATATTAAGGGTTACATACAGAAGTTTGACAGTGTTCTTAGCGACAAGGAATTCGATAACCCAAGTTATTCCTACAGGGTGTTATTCGTCCAAAAAACAGCGAATAAACGTGGACAGGCTGACAAAGTCATTGAGTTTGTAAAAGCGGATTCTGAACTAGCTGAGAAAGTGAATAAGGACTATGTTTATCTAAAAGAGACTGAAAAGAATAAGTATTTACCCTCTAAAATCGTCGAGATAATACAAAAAGAAGGCTATTCGAAGTTTAAAATGCACCATCATACAACTCTATGGCAGTCCAAAAAAGCAAAAGAATCTCATAAAGGGTTTGGTGTTGAGGTTGCAAATACTTGGTACTGGTATGAAAGCTGGTTAAATAAAGTCAGAAAACACTGTAAAGACAACGCTAGCAAGTATAAAGGTGGTAGCTAAATGAGCACAGAAAAATCTATCGATTACTTAACCATCAAAGGCTTCAAGTCTATCCAAAGCTTGGATAGATTGCGCTTAAATTCGCTAAACGTGTTTATCGGGGCAAATGGCGTAGGTAAAAGTAATTTTGTTGATTATTTTCGTATGCTAGGCAAGATGGTTGAAGGCGGTTTGCAGCATTGGACAACCCAACAGGGCGGTGCTGATCGTATTCTTAGCTATGGTATAAAAGAAACTGAAAGAGTGCAGTCTTTTATTGAGTTTGGGTTAAATGGATATCTATTCGAACTTGAATCGACAGTTGAAGGAAATTTCTCTTTCGTCAAAGAAAAGCTTTATTTTGAGGGGCCGTTATACGGCGAGAAGTGGATATCTTTAGGTTCTGGACATAAAGAAGCAAAACTCAAGCATCGCTATGAGTCATCCAGTAAAGGTAGTGAAGCTGATTACTGCTACAGTTCTATAGCTAGCTGGAAGGTCTTTCATTTCCACGATACCAGTGACACTGCTGGCGTTAAACGCTGGGGATCAGTACAAGATAATGATTATCTGTTCTCTGATGCCTCGAATTTGGCTGCTTACTTGTATCATCTATCATCAGAGCATCCTCAGGTGTTGAAGCAGATACGTCGTACTATACAGTTAGCAATCCCCGTGTTTGATGATTTTGTATTCAAACCACGTGAGTTGGAAACGCAGGAACAGCAGATCAACTTGCAATGGCGACAAAAAAATAGTGATTATGTACTCTGGCCTAGTCAGCTATCCGATGGCTCAATTCGTTTCATTTGCTTGGTTGCGGCGCTACTACAGCCTGATCCGCCTTCTACCTTGGTGATTGATGAGCCAGAGCTTGGCTTGCACCCGTATGCTATTACTTTGTTAGGAGCCTTATTACGTTCAGCTGCTGAGCGTATGCAAGTGATCGTCTCAACCCAGTCAGTTGCATTACTGAATGAGTTTAACATTGAAGACCTGATCGTTGTGGATCGTGAAGACAGTGGGACGGTCGTCAAACGCCTAGATGAGGATAATTTTGCCAGCTGGCTTGAGGATTACACAATTGGCGAGCTCTGGCAAAAAAATATCCTAGGCGGGAGACCTTCATGATGATTAGAGTTCATATAATTTGTGAAGGACAGACTGAAGAGATGTTTGTCAAAGAGTTATTGGTTCCTATATTTCTAGCAAAAGGTTTATTACTCGTGCCTGCGTTGGTAGGTAGACCAGGACATAAAGGCGGTAACTTTAAGTTCGATCGTTTACAGGCTGACGTAAAAAATCGTTTACTTAATGAAAAAACGGCATATTGTACTACGTTTTTCGATTATTACGGTTTGCCACAATCTTTTCCAGGTAAAGATATTCATGATAGCCAAGTTGATATAGTTACCAAAGCTACAAGGGTACAAGATGCAATGACTACAAAGCTCACACGACTAATTAGTGATGATGCTATGCGTCGCTTTATTCCTTTTGTACAAATGTATGAATTTGAAGCTTTGTTATTTAGTGATCCTCTTGCATTTGCTAGAGGTATTAGTAATGAGCATCTGAGTCAGAATTTGATTGATATAGCTGAGCAGTTTGATAGTCCTGAGCATATAAATAATAGCCCTCAGACTTCCCCAAGTAAGCGAATAGAAAGTCTGATAAGAGGATACGAAAAACCTTTGATGGGTACGCTTGGCGCTTTAGAAGTTGGTTTAGATGTCATGCGCCAAAAGTGCGAATTGTTTGATAATTGGTTAAAGCAGTTGGAAAGTATTACTGTCGTAGGAAGTAGTAATACTTAACCCTAAGGAATATCATGAAACTTATTGATTTACCAGGCAAAGAAGTACGAGCCAGCGCTAACTACAACTCGAATGCTCAAGTAGCTCCCAGTGTGATTCTTTGGATCGATAAGCAGGGGCAGGGGATTGAATAAATGAAGCGTAATTGGCCTGACTATGATCCAACAGTGGCGTTTTTCCCTGTCGAATTGAAACCTGTTTTTATACAGTCTTCTAGGCAGAGTGATGATTTATTTGATGATGTAGGCTATCAAGCATTGCCACGGCATTTTGCAGTAGTAGAGAGCGAAAGCGACTATGTTTTTGCGGTAGTGACTGAGAATTATAAATTAGTGACTAACCAGCAAGCATATGAGCTCGCAGCAGAAGCACTTAAGTCAGTATTTGATTTTACGGCATTGAAGGATATGGCATGTTTAAAAATAATAATGCCTAAAACACGCTCTTTTTGTCACATAGACTTGATACATAAAGAGAGTGATTTTGAGCCATGGAAAGATGATCAATGGATACCTTTTATCCGTATCACCAACAGCTATAATCGAACGCATAGACTACGTTTTGAAATAGGTTTCTGTCGTCTGACTAACCTTAATGAAGTTATTTTTGAGAGTAAAAGTGTAGAAATTAGTTTTGCGCATACTAAGCAGTTACAGGACATTATGCTTCGCTGGCATGAAAATCTTGGGGAAATTAAAGAGCTTGAAATTGAGTTTGTTAATCAGTTGAAAAATCTTGAACGTTTTCACGTTCCTAGGCGTTGGATGTTGCCACTGGCATGTAAGGTATTTGGTATTCAGCTAAACCCTAAGAGAACTATCAGCCCAAACAGAATTAACGAGCTAACTCTGTTTCGTAACGCGATAGATCTGCTTACTAATGACTATTTTTCCGCTCTTGGTGAGCAAGGCTATGCTGCTTTGAATGTGCTGATGGATTATGCTAGTCAGCCAGTTGGAGTAATGTCTCCTGAAAATAGGATAGATGGGTACCAGCGTAAAGCTGGGAATTGGATTAATGATTTTTCACAGCAAATAGAAAGACGTGAGTTTTCTTTTGAAAAATACCTTAACGACTATATAACAACCTCTAAGATGATTACTGAATTATGATTAAGTCCGTTTATAACTACCCAGTTTCTACCCTGCTCGATATTGAAAGCGGCGTTGTTTATGCTATTCCACGCTATCAACGTGAATACACTTGGAGTCGTGTACAGTGGGATGCACTGCTCGATGACTTATTAGATAACGAACTCCATTATTTTTTGGGCTCCATTATCTGTATCAATCAATCTCAGGATGCCCTTGCAGTGCAAGAGCTTGAGCTAGTCGATGGTCAACAACGTATGACTACGGTATCGATTTTATTAGCTGCAATTTATGATGTTTTCAGTAAGCAGCCGAATCTAGTTATGGATCAGCAGATGGAGCTCTATAATCTAAGGCATAAACTGATCTTAAAGAAAATGCCGAATCAACCACGTCTGATTCCTCAAGTACAAAATAATAATCAGCAAGACTATTTTTCAGTGCTGGGTCAAATTGGTATTCTTCAAGATATAGTAACGGTTGCAAATGCTGGTAACCGCCGAGTATTTAAAGCATTCCGACACTTCCTTTCTCGCATTAACCTATATCTTGAGCACAGTGATGAGCCCATTACTAAGCTTCAAGGGTTGCTTGAAAAAGTAAATACAGCAACTTTAGTGAAGATTGAAGTAGCAAGCACTTCTGACGCTTACACACTATTCGAATCCCTAAACAACCGTGGTGTGCCACTTACCGCTATCGACCTTATCAAGAACAAGCTGTTGGCTGTATTAGAATCTCAAGATAAAGGCAGTATCGATAAACAATATAATCGTTGGAAAAAAGTGATCGATGCTTTAGGCGATGACTATGCAGTACAAGAGCGGTTTTTCCGTCAATATTACAATGCTTTCAAGCCCAATTTAAAGCAGATAGTCTCTGTACCAGTGGCCACCAAGTCAAATCTGATCAAAATATATGAAAAGCTAATAGCCCGAGATGCTGAAGGGTTTCTACAGACAATGATTCGTATGTCTGAGCACTATGCGCAGATTGTGAGCTATCGCGATGTGCCCGATCAGCCTAGACTATCTTCGCTATTACTGTCATTAGATCGTATTCAAGGTACACCAGCCTATCTACTACTAATGGTACTATTTGAGTGTAAGGCAGATTTGAAACTGCAAGAAGTTCACTTAGAACAAACAGTGGGATTTCTAATTTCCTACTTCGTTCGTCGTAACGCGACTGACTTGCCACCAACCCGAGATCTCACCCGTATTTTTATGGATGTGGTTGAAAGTATCATGACGCTAAAAGGTGATGAGGTGGTTAGGCATATTCAAACTAGACTCAAAGCTGAAAGTGCTAGTGATGAGCAGTTTGAGAGGAGTCTCAAAGGACCTATTTACGAAGATAATAAGGCAGTCTGTCGTTTTGTTTTATGTGCCTTAGAAGAGAGTCGTATGACTCGTGAGACTCAAGTGGATCTATGGGCGCTTAAAGGCAAACAATATGTCTGGACTATTGAACATATTTTCCCCCAAGGCGACAACATACCGGCCAGTTGGGTGAAAATGATTGCTGATGGAGATGCGGAGCTTGCCGAAGAACATCGTCAGTCTTATGTGCACTGCTTGGGGAATTTGACTATCTCAGGGTATAACAGCACGCTGGGTAATAAAAGTTTTGAAGATAAGAAAAACCGAGTGGACAACCAAGGACGTAAGGTCGGATATAACAATGGACTATATTTAAATGAGTCACTAATTGAGCAAGACAGTTGGTCCGTGCAACAGATTGAAGCACGTACTAGTAAATTGGTCACTGAAGTGATGGGAAGATATCTATTAACGGTATCAACTACAGATACTAAGTAGTCTTATTGCAGTGCTTGCTTGTCTCTTTATAGGAAAATTATGAAACTTATTGATTTACTGGCTAAAGAAGTACGAGCCAGCGCTAACTACAACTCGAATGCTCAAGTAGCTCCCAGTGTGATTCTTTGGATCGATAAGCAGCGCAATTGGGAATCAGCATTACCTTTACTACAAGCGGCAATGCCTGAACTGATCGTTCTAGGTGACTATGTCCCTGAGAAAAAAACAGGTCCTGCTATTTGGATCAAATGTGTTGTCGATGGCGCTCTTTCAGAGATCGAACTTCCTAGTGACCGTACTCCTATCGTTTACCTGCCAGGGATTGAGCGCCGAGACTTACGAGCCATCGCTACTTGTCCTGAAGCGCTGATGCCTCTAGCTGAACTGCAATACCGTGGTAGCTGGTGGATTTATAACAACTCGGGTCGTGATTGGACCGTAAATGCTTTTTTGACTTCAGATAACGGTGGTGTTGGTCTTGATGTCGCTAAGGATGATAAAAGCCAGCAAGCGATGTTGCGTGTACTGAATGAGGTTCTTGAAAGCAAGCGTGAAGATCTAACTAATCGTCGTCTTGAGGCTTCAGACTTTAATAAGCTGGTGTCTAGTGATCCAGTTCGTGATTTACTCAGTTGGATGAATGATGAAAAAACTTGCCGTGAGCGCTGGGATGAAGCGCGCTGGCAAGCATTAATCGGTATTTGTGAGACTGAATATCATTTTAATCCTGAGCAAGATGGTGAGCTTACAGCCGCTGAGCTGTTGTGCCAACGTCAGGGAGTTTGGGAGGGAGTGTGGCAGCGTTATGTTGAATCTTGCCGTCACTATCCTTCTTTGCCAGAACTATTGCTAAAGGTGCAAGGTGATCTTGTTGCTGATGGTGCCAGTTACCCAGTCATAAACCAAGCTGAAGAGGCTGCCCTGGAGAAATCATTATCTCAGCTACAAACACTTAACTCAGTTGATATACGTCAAGAGTTAGCTGCACTAGAACAGCATCATGCCGAACGACGAGAATGGATTTGGTTTAAGTTAAATATGGCTCCGCTGGCTGGGGTGCTGAAGTATTTGAGTGGTGTTGCAAACCTCACTCAGCAGGGTTTTTCTGGCACTGATCCTGAAGAGATGGCTACGTTATACCGTGATAAATACTGGCAGACGGATAACCTAACTCTTAAAGCATTGGCTTATCCTTTAGTGCCTAGCCAGCAAGCTTTAGTACAAAAATTGCTTGCGCTTATCTATACGCCTTGGCTAGATGAGGTTACGCATAACTTCCAAAGTTTAGTAAAAGAGAAAGGCTATCCCGGTACAACTCAACTCAACAAAGCGACAGCTGATTATGCTGCTGCGGGAGAAGTGGTGTTCTTCGTTGATGGCCTACGTTATGACTTGGCACAGCGTCTTATTGAACAGTTAGAGCCATTGGGAGAGGTTGGATTCACCACTAATTGGGCGGCATTGCCTTCAGTTACTGCAACAGCTAAAGCCGCTGTTACTCCAGTACATGAGCGTCTAACCGGTAGAGAAACTGACCGTGATTTTGAGCCAAGCTTGCTGGATGACAATAAAGACTTCTCTGCTTATTACTTAAGAAAACTTCTGAAAGAGAAAGGCTGGCTCTATCTTGAAGAGGGTGATTCAGGAGATCCGGCATTTAATGCCTGGGTACAAAGCGGTGACATAGATAAGGAAGGCCATGTACGAGGTCTTAAGCTTGCAGGAAGAGTTGATAGTTTATTGGATGAGATAGTTGAGCGTATTGAAGAACTGCTGGCAGCAGGATGGCGTAAAATCAGAATCGTAACCGATCATGGTTGGATGTTGACTCCTGAAACTATGCCAAAGGTAGACTTGCCTAAGCATTTAACAGAAACTCGCTGGGGACGATGCGCGGTGATTAAAGATTCAGTTGCCAGTGGCTATCTACAGGTAGGTTGGTATTGGAACAGCCAAGTGAGTATTGCTATGGCACCAGGAGTCTCTTGCTTCAAGGCTGGCCTGTATTATGATCATGGTGGTTTGAGTTTACAGGAGTGCCTGACACCAGTGATTGAGATTCTTAATAAACAAAGCTCAGCCTCAGCCGCTAAACCAACGATTACAGCGATCCTATCTGAGTTGCGCTGGCTTGGATTGCAGTGCAGAGTGCAAGCTGATAGCGACTCTGATGGGGTTTTTGCAGTACTACGCATACATGCGGCTAACCCAGACTCTGAGATTAGTAAGCGTAAACCACTTAAAGAAGGCAAATGCACGCTCATGGTAGATGATGAGTATGAAGATACCTCCGCCGTTCTTGTGCTGTTAGACGAGCATGGCAATGTGCTAGCAAAAAAACCAACATTAGTAGGAGATATATAAGTGGAATTAGATATACTGGATCAAAAGGCTGCGGATTTTTTTGAAGGATACATCGTTCGTAAGGATCTTGTCCGTACATTTGCACGCCAGTTCCCTGTACCCACTTATGTGGTTGAGTTTATGCTCGGTCGTTATTGCGCATCAACAGACCCAGATGAAATAGAAGAAGGTCTTGAGATTGTCCAGCGACAGCTGTCTTCACGAACAGTACGTGCAGGAGAGGAAGAGTTGTTTAAGGCACGTGCCTATAAGGACGGATCAGCCAAACTTATTGATATCGTCAGTGTTAAGTTTGTTGAAAAAGAGAATGGTTACCTTGCCAGCTTACCTAGTTTAAACCTTAATAAAGTACGTATACCGGACAAAATTGTTGATGACAATGAGCGTCTTTTGACAGGTGGGTTTTATGCTGAAGTAACGCTGGAATACGATAGTATTATCGCAGAAGAAAAAGGTAATGCTTTTGGTATAGCTGAACTACGACCCATTCAAATGTCCAAGCGCAATGTGCTAGATGTGATGACTGAAGCTCGCAAAAACTACACGAGTGATGAATGGCGTGATTTTTTAATTCGCTCCATCGGCTTGGAGCCAAGCGCTTTATCACAACGAGCTAAAGATGCTATTTTACTACGTATGGTGCCATTCGTTGAGCGTAACTACAATATGGTCGAGTTGGGGCCTCGTGGTACAGGTAAAAGCCACCTGTTTCAGCAAATCTCCCCTTATGCTCATTTGATTTCCGGTGGTAAGGCAACAATTGCTAAGATGTTTGTGAACAACGCTAGTGGACAGCGTGGCTTAGTTTGTCAGTACGATGTAGTCTGTTTTGATGAAGTTAGTGGAATATCCTTCGATACTAAAGAAGGCGTCAATATCATGAAAGGCTACATGGAGTCAGGTGAGTTTAGCCGAGGTAAAGAAAGTATCCGTGCAGATGGCTCATTGGTATTCGTAGGAAACTTCGACGTGGATGTTGAGCATCAGCAACGTGTGGGTCATTTATTCGGTCCTTTACCTGCAGAAATGCGTGATGACACCGCATGGATGGATCGTATCCATTGCTATCTACCAGGCTGGGATGTCCCAAAAATGAGTAAAGAGCTAACCACAGATCATTTTGGTTTAGTTAGCGACTTCTTCTCTGAGTGTATGACTCGCCTGCGCTTTCAAAGTCGTGTATCTGCTATGCAGAACCGTGTGTATTTGGGTGGTGCGCTCAGTGGCCGTGATAGTAATGCGGTTAATAAAACAGTGTCAGGATTACTAAAGTTAATGTATCCAGATGCAGAACTGAGTGTGTCTGATGAGGATTTGGAATGGGCAACTCGTTTAGGTCTTGAAGTGCGCCGCCGGGTGAAGGAACAACAGAAGCGCGTTGGTGCTGCTGAGTTTCGTAATACTCATTTTAGTTACACCATTGGCGATGATGGAATTGAAAAGTTTGTTGCCACAGCAGAGCTGAGAGCGAATAACGAGATAGGTGACGACCCGTTAGAGCCAGGACAGGTTTGGACTATTAGTGAAGGTGGTTCTGAGATTGATGATAATGCCGGTTTGTATCGTATCGAGGTAAACGAAGGACCAGGCTCTGGCGTGAAGATTCTTAATAATCCAGCACCTGCTGCGTTCAAAGAATCTTTACGTTACGCTGAACAGAATCTATATGCTCGATCTATGCAACTGATAGGTGATCGTGACCCTAGAGCTCATGAGTTTACAGTACAGCTGCGGGCTTTCGATGCAGCTAAAAAAGGCTCTAGGATTGGGGTAGCAGCGCTAGTAGCTATGTGTAGCAGTATACTAAAAAAATCATTAAAAGGCGGTCTTATCCTGATAGGGGAAATAAATTTAGGTGGCTCTATTGAACCTGTCACCAATGCGGTCAACATTGCTGAGCTAGCAGTAGAAAAGGGTGCTAGTGTGCTACTTATGCCGGTTACAGCCAGGCGTCAGCTGTATGACTTGTCAGATGATATGGCTACCAAGATAGATATACAGTTCTATCAAGATGCACGAGATGCACTGCTGAAAGCTATAGTAGAGTAAGGTGCTACTGGTTTTTATAATCAACCACAGTTTTGATTATACCGTCTATGAAAAACTACCCTATTGATATTTAATCAAAACACTCCTTAGGAATAATACCGCCATGCAAATAATGAAAAAGACGCTTGTTTATGGACTGGTGGTTTTGAGCCTGTCGTTTGGAATGAATGTATCAGCTGTGGCATCTGATATTGAGATCACAAAAATATTGGCTGATAAAGGTGATGCTGCATCGCTAACTGATCTTGGTTTGAGATATGAAATTGGTGATGGTGTAACTCAAGACTATAACAAAGCAGTTGAATTATATGAAAAGGCAGCCTATCAAGGATATGCTCCGGCTCAATTTAGTATCGGCAATATGTATTACATTGGGAAAGGTGTGCGTAAAGATTATGGCAGGGCAGTTGAATGGTTTCAGAGAGGAGCTAATCAAGGTGATGCATCAGCACAGAATAATCTCGCGGTGGCTTATGCAGAAGGAAAGGGTGTTCGTCAAGATAGTGGCAAAGCAGTTGAGTTATATAAAAAAGCAGTGCAACAAGGAAACGCTGGCGCTAAAAATAATCTTGGGATAGCGTATAAAGATGGTAAAGGTGTACCTCAAAATCATTATGTGGCTTTTAAGTTGTTCCAAGAGTCTGCTGATCAAGGGTATGCTGGAGGTCAAACCAATCTCGGTTTAGCTTACCAAAATGGAAGGGGTGTAATTCAAGATTATAATCAGGCAAATGAATGGTATCAAAGAGCTGCCCAACAAGGTGAACCGGTAGCTCAACATAATCTTGCATATAACTACAGAAATGGTATAGGTGTGCGTCAAGATTATGAAAAAGCATTTTATTGGTATCAAGAAGCCTCTATGCAAGGGTATGCTCCTGCGCAAACTAATCTTGGGATGAGATATTCTACAGGTGAAGGTGTACCTCAAGATTTTGAGAAAGCACTTTACTGGATGAAAAAAGCTGCCGACCAAGGTAGAGCGGCAGCTCAGATTAATATGGGAAGAATTTATTATCAGGGAGAGGGTGTGCCTATAGATTATGATAAATCATTCTATTGGTATAAAAAGGCTGCTGATCAAGGAGAAGCTATTGCTCAAAAAAACCTTGGACTACTTTATTATTATGGAGAAGGCGCTACCCAAAATGAAGCTCAGGCAAAATACTGGTTCCGAAAAGCTTGTAATAATGGTAATCAAGAAGGTTGTGAGAACTTGAAGGCATTAAGCTAAGCTAACGATCGTTAAAAAAGAGACTACGTCCCGATAGTTAATTAGAATATCTGGATGTAGTTTTCATCTATATGACTAGTGATCTATTCTAAAGAAACCATAGAGTTAAACTTGGCAAACTAAATTTCATTAAAAACAATTAGTATCCCGGTTTTATGTATTTATACTGACTCTAATGCTTGCTGGCAAGCTTGAGCTAAATAGGGATCAATACCATCCTGTTTCAGCAGCCACTTCAGATATCCAGCACCATCCGAATGGGTAGCCAAATCTGCGATAGCCTCACCTTTATGCTTACCAAAACTTAAATACGTGGGTACGCGTGCCATTTGACTAAACTCATATAAGCTCTCCACATCAGTTATGACATGACCTTGGCTATTCGCCAAATCAATCAAACTACCAAGCACCAGCTCAGTGAAGTAAATATCAGCAATAGCAGCATGCGCATCTCTTGCTTGAGTACGCGCTATATCTCGGTGGAAGTGATAGAGCAGTGATACTAGTTTATGGTTTTCCAACTTAGGAAGAAGGTAGTTAGCCATCGCATTGGTGCAAATTAACTTAGGTGTATGGGTCACACCCGCATTTTTAAGAACGGCCATATCAAAATCAATATTGTGACCAACCAAGTACTCAACACTGCTAGGCAGTCTAAAGTCTGTATGAGGTGGTTCATCTGCAACATCCTCATCACAGATATGTGATATCGCCATAGAGCCCAAGCTAATTTCTTTCAGGGGGTTAAAACGCTTCGCTCTCGGCTCCTGCAACACATTCACCTTACCATTAATGATATCAACAATAGAATAGGCGGCCTCAGTCATGTGCGGTTCAACAAGCCCTGTGGTTTCGGTGTCGAGTATGTATGTGGTCATGATAGGCCTTTTATTTTGAGTTGATTCTATATAATAGTCTTATTATAGCAGTCTATTTCAAGTGGTCTATAAAGAGACTAATGCTATATATAATTAGATATACTTATAAAAAATAGTAGGACAACTGCTCAGACAAGGATAAGTTGAGAATCAATACACACTTAATTAAAATCTACGAGCATTTTATGAATTTCCGGGACGAGTGGCTGATTAGCTTCTTAATACCGATAAATGCTATGATTTTACCCAATGACCAATAAACTCTATAAAAAGCTAAAAACATTATGCCTCAAAATTATAATAATGCTGACCAAAATAAACCAGAGTCTCAAGCTCTCGTAAAGTCGGATAACAACGGTCAAGCCTTAACTGTAAAAGGTAAAGGCAGCTTATTAGCATTGACTGATTCTATCTTGAAGTCAGCAATCGCTTCGCGCAAGGCTAATCAATTATCAGTTGATGACAGCTGGATGCAGGAAATATGGGATTGGGCAGATAAGTTTGAAATTGATAGTCACATTATACCGCGTGATAAAGTGACTTTGCTGGCATTAACTGAGATTAATTTGGAGCACCATTCTATTTATGAGATACCTGATAATATTGGGCAGCTTAGTAACCTGACTCATCTTAATTTTAGCCACAACGAACTCACAAGGTTCCCTGAGAGCTTCGCTAAGCTCACTAATTTAACTAGTCTTGATCTTGGCAACAATAATCTTAGTGAGATATCCGATAGTATTGGACAGCTTAGCAATCTAACTAGTCTTGCGCTTGAAGGTAGTAGGCTAGCCGAGTTTCCTGAGAGCATCGCTAAGCTCACCAATCTAAGTAGTCTTGACCTTGGGTGTAACAACCTTAGTGAGATACCCGATAGTGTTAGACAACTTAGTAACCTGACTAGTCTTTTGCTTGAAGATAACAGGCTGACTGAATTCCCTGAGAGTTTAGCTAAGCTCACTAATTTAACTAGTCTTGGTCTTGGCAACAACAATCTTAGTGAGATACCTGATAGTATTGGACAACTTAGTAAGTTAACTAGTCTTGATCTTAGATACAATAATCTTAATGAGATACCCAATAGTATTGGACAGCTTAGCAATTTAAATAGTCTTAATCTTGGGGTAAACAAGCTGACTGAATTCCCTGAGAGCATCGCTAAGCTTATTAAGCTAAGTAGTCTTAATCTTGGCCATAACAATCTTAGTGAGATACCTGATAGTATTGGACAGCTAAGCAACTTAACCAGTCTTGATCTTGGCCTCATTAACCTTAGTGAGATACCTAAGAGTATTGGACAGCTTAGTAAGCTAACTCATCTTAATCTTGGCTTCAATAAACTTTGGGAATTGCCTGAAAGCTTCGGACAACTCACGAGTTTGACTACTCTTAAACTTCACCGCAACAACCTAATAAGATTACCTAGGAGCTTCGTACAGCTTAGTAACTTGATTAGTCTTAATCTTAGCCAAAACAGTTTGAAAAAATTACCTGAGAATATCGGAGAGCTTAGGAATTTAACCAGTCTTGATCTTTTTGCAACTAGTCTCAGTACGTTGCCTGAGAGCTTCGGTAAGCTTAGCAACTTAGCTAGTCTTAATCTTACCACTAACAAATTAACAGAATTACCTGGGAGTTTTGGACAGCTTAGAAGTTTAACTAGACTTGATCTTAGGCACAATACGCTGACGGAATTACCTGAGAGCTTTGGGCAGCTTAAAAATTTAACTAGTCTAGATCTTTACGATAACTGGTTGATAAAATCACCTGAGAGCATCGCTAAACTCACTAGTTTAACTAATCTTAGTCTCGGCAGTAACAGTCTGACTGGATTACCTAAAAACTTCGGACAGCTTACGAGCTTGACTAATCTTGGTATTAGCAGTAATAGGCTGACGGAATTACCTGAAAGCTTTGGACAGCTAAGCAACTTAACTAGTCTTGATCTTAGTCATAATATGCTGAGGGAGTTACCTGAGAGCTTTGGGCAGCTAAGCAACTTAACTAGTCTTAATCTTAATCATAATATACTGAGGGAGTTACCTGAAAGCTTCGGACAGCTAAGCAACTTAACTAGTCTTGATCTTAGAAATACTCTAGTGAGAGAATTGCCTGAAAGCATCAATCAGACTAAAGTTAAAGCTGTTCTTTAATCAATATTTAAAATTGTTTTGTATCTCTAATTTTTTAAAGGTAAGTAAGCGTGCAAACCGAAGCCCTATTTAAAGACATCGCTGAGCGTATTCGTCTTGAGCTTGAGCAAGCTGAGCACAGAATATCTCAAGAGAGACTGGCAGAGATTACCGCAGTTATATGGGAAATATACAACGTGGTGAGAAGAATGTTACGCTAAAGAAGGTGTATGAGATCTGCGACGCGCTAGATGTTGAAGTAGAGGATTTAGTCTGAAGTTCTGACTGAATCTTGTGAAACTAGATACTATTGCAAATGGATTTGACTATAGGTAAAGGCTGGGATTATATGCGGTTAGTTAAATGTTTTAAATACACTTTAATCATAAAAATAGTAGGGCAACTGCTCAGACAAGTATAATTTGAGACTCAACATATATTCTATAAAAAACTAAGAGTATTTTATAGATCAGCGGTTGTCTAGCTTCCTACTATCAATAAATACTATGATTTTACCCGATGCTCAATAAACCCTTTTAAAAGCTAAAAATACTATGTCTCAAAATGATAATAATACTGATCAAAAGAAATCAGAGTCTCACGCTCTCGTAAAGTCTGATGAGAACGGTCATGCCTTAACTGTAAAAGGTAAAGGCCGTTTATTAGCATTGACAGACTCTATCCTGAAGTCAGCAATCGCCTCGCGTAAGGCTAATCAATTAGCAGTTGATGACAGCTGGATGCAAGAAATATGGAATTGGGCAGATAGTTTTACAATATCCGAGAAGAAAATTCCGCGAAATAGACAGATGTTATTAGGATTAACAGAGCTCGATATTAGTGGCAATCTTCTCGAAATATTGCCAGAAAGTATTGGTAATCTGACTAATCTAACCGAGCTTAATCTTCAGCAGAATATGCTTAGCGAGCTACCTGAGAGTATTGGTAATCTGACCAATCTAACCAAGCTTAATCTTCAGAATAATAGACTTAGCGAATTGCCTGAGAGTATTGGTAATCTGACTAATCTAACCGAGCTTAGTCTTCGGGATAATAGGCTTAGCGAGCTACCTGAGAGTATTGGTAATCTGACCAATCTAACCGAGCTTAGTCTTCGGGATAATAGGCTTAGCGAGCTACCTGAGAGTATTGGTAATTTGACTAATCTAACCTCACTTGATATTTTTGGTGTTAGGCTTAGCGAATTACCTGAGAGTATTGGTAATCTGACTAATCTAACTGAGCTTAATCTTGATTATAATAATCTTAGCGAATTACCTGAGAGTATTGGACAGCTTAACAATTTAACCAGGCTTGATCTTAGTAGAAATGAGCTTAGTAAATTACCTGAGAGTATTGGTAATCTGACCAATCTAATCGAGCTTGATCTTTCGAGTAATAATAATCTTAGCGAATTACCTGAGAGTATTGGTAATCTGACCAATCTAATCGTGCTTGATCTTAGTAGTAACAATAAGCTTAGCGAATTACCTGAGAGTATTGGTAATTTGACCAATCTAACCGAGCTTAATCTTTATAATAATAGGCTTAACGAGCTACCTGAGAGTATTAGTAATTTGACCAATCTAATCAAGCTTAGTCTTCACGGTAATAAGCTTAGCAAATTACCTGAGAATATTGGTCATCTGACCAATCTAACGGAGCTTGATCTTTGGAGTCATAATCTTAGCGAATTACCTGAGAGTATTGGTAGTCTGACCAATCTAACGGAGCTTAATCTTGGTTATAATGGCCTTAGCGAATTACCTGAGAGTATTGGTAATCTGACCAATCTAACCGTGCTTGATCTTAGTAATAATGAGCTTAGTAAATTACCTGAGAGTATTGGTAATCTAACCAATCTAGACTCGCTTAGTCTTCATGGTAATAATCTTAGCGAATTACCTGAGAGTATTGGTAATCTGACCAATCTAATCGAGCTTTTTCTTAGTAGAAATGAGCTTAGTAAATTACCTGAGAGTATTGGTAATCTGACCAATCTAATCGAGCTTTTTCTTAGTAGTAATAAGCTTAGCGAATTACCTGAGAGCATTGGACAGCTTAAAAACTTAACCAGGCTTGACCTTAGAAATACCATGGTGAGGGAATTGCCTACAAGCATCAATCAGAATAGAGTTAAAGTGATTCTCTGATTAATATCTTAAAATTATTTTGTAACACTAATTTTTTAAAGGTGAGTAAACGTGCAAACCGAAGCCGTATTTGAAGACATTGCTGAGCGTATTCGCCTTGAGCTTGAGCAAGCCGAGCACAGTATCTATATTGCTGTTGCTTGGTTTACCAACCAAAATTTATTTAACGCGCTCATCGATAAAGCACAAAAAGGTGTCACCGTTCAGTTGATGCTATCTAACGACCATATTAATCAGCAAAGCTATGTTGATTATAGCCAGTTGGATATTGGTCACTCAGCAGCCTACCTGATTGGTGATGGTAAACAAGATTTGATGCACAATAAATTTTGTGTGATAGACAGTGATACGGTGATTAACGGCTCTTATAACTGGAGCTATAAAGCCGAAAAGAATCATGAGAATATCCTGATTACTAAAGGCGATAGCGTCTTAGCCGAACAATTCATCAAACAGTTTAAGAAAATTCGTAATACCTATTTTGATCACAAAGATCCCACGCCAGAGCTGCCTCTCGATAAAATCATTAAACGTCTCGAGATTATCAAAAATTACGTTATCCTAGAAGACGTAGAAGATATCACACGCGAAAACACCAAGCTGAAGGCATATGCTTTTCAACAAGATATTGCGGATATCACCAAAGCTTTGCATCAGCACAGCTTTGAGACTGCAATCACACTCATTGATCAGTTCATCAAAAACCATCATGCCTTAGTCATCTATAACGATATTGACGTCAGCGCTTTAAAGCTCGAGATACGCCAGCTCGAACACCAACTCAACGCCTACGATAATGAAAAAATAGAGTTAGAACAACTGCGCTCAGAATTTCATCACAGGCATACAAAAGAACTTGGAAGCTATATTCAGAGATTGCTACATCTACGAAAAGTGTCTACTGAAGATAATCCTGAAGAATATGCAGAAGCTGTGCAGGATGAACAAGATTATAACGAGCACATTGAAATTGAGTTAGAAAAAACGATCTATGAGCTGAATGATGATGAGCGTGTAGAGTTAAAGAAAGCATACCGTCAAGCCAGTCAAATATGCCATCCAGATCGTGTTAATGAAGAGATGAAAGATATCGCTGAAGAAATGTTCATTCAGCTTAATGAAGCTTACAGAAAAAATGATGTTGCTGAGGTAAAAAGAACGCTGTCTGATTTAAAGGAAGGTATATTCAAACCAAGATCAGAAACCGTCAGTAAAGCTGATCAGCTTAAAGTGGTTATTCAAATACTCAAACACAAAATTGAGAGGGTTGAGCAAGAAATTTTTGCAATTAAAGATAGTGAGGATTATCAGACCATCAGTGACATTGCTGATTGGAACATGTATTTTGAAGAGGTCAAGGCACAATTGATTGAAGAGATTGATTATCTTGAGGCTAATAGTGTATAAGTATTTTTATGAGCTAGGCGTGATTAATGGCTTATGGCTCATATATTCTTAACGTCCTAAATATATGTAATATGATCAAAGCCAAGAGTCATCGCGCAATTAACTTAGATAGAGAAGTAAATTATGTCGCTCTGCCAAATGCATAAAGATATCGAAGAGGAAGTAATTGACTTTAGTACTTATGTACAGTCAGCAGGAGAAGAGTCCATCACAGACTACTTATTCTGGAGATGGGCTTTAGCCAACCGAAAGTATTCGCATTTTACTGCCAAGACATTTACCAAATTTCAGGAAAGTAGAGTTACAGGTGCAGATTTTGAGATGGAAATATGGTTTGTAGGTAAAAGCTTTAGTTTACCTTTGGCAATACAAGCCAAAAAAATATCCATCGAACACAACTCATATCGTAAGGCCTTTAGCTATCCAGATTATACTAAACAACAAATTCAAAAGCTTTTAAGCTATGCACGTAATAATAAACGAGTACCTCTTTATATGTTTTATAGCCAATCAGCGCTATGTCCCCACTCAAAAACGCCAGACTGTGGTGTTTATATTGCCAGCGCCCTAGATATTGAAAAATTTGCGAATTTACCAAAAGGATCAGCACTACCAAAAACAAAAATTCTGGATAGGTGCATTCACTTTTACGAGTTATTTTGTGATTCAAGCCAAAAGAACATAGTCAAAAAAAACTTTGTACAAAATATTGTAGAGGCACTTACAGAGTCACTGGCAAAAAAAAGCGCACTAACAGATGAACTTATTGAGCAAATTGAAAGTTGTAAAACAGAGGTGATACCTAATTATGTTCAGTTGATATTGAACAGTGACCAACAAAATATAAATGAGGACAAAAAGCTAGTGCAGGAAATTGAAAAAATGAGAAAAAATAATGGAGATATAGAGCCAAGACAGATTGTAGTAATTGATGCTCGATAGAAACACTAACCTCATTGCTGGCAAGGTAAAAGATAAAAAAAGACTAACTATCTAATGGTTGTATTACTACATAAGCTATTCGATACTGAAGATAGTTAACCTTGAAATAGTCAAAAAAACACCCTACTTATTTGTGTTTAAAGCTGACAGTCTTAAGAATTCGTAATTTAAACTCAACAAGGTAAATACTATCAGACTCTTATGACGATTTAACTCAGTAGAGCTACTTCATTGCTCATGATTTCAATTCATCTAAATAATTCGCCCGTTCTTGCAGCATCTTTTTACGCTCATCTAAATACTGAGTACGGTTATAGGCGCGGCCATACAGGTCTCTGTCCCTATGACCTAACTGCATCTCAATGTATTTATCATCATACTTTAGTTGTTCTAAAATCATGGTACGGGTGCTGGCGCGGAATCAATGTATTGTATGTGTATCATCAATGATACCAAGTAGTTTTAGAGCTTGGTTCATGGCGTCCTCGCTCATTGGCTGGACAGTGATGTACTGATCCTAGAGCTCATGAGTTTACAGTACAACTGAGAGCGTTCGATGCAGCTAAAAAAGGCTCTAGAATTGGTGTGGCAACGTCAGCACTGAACGCCATACAAATGAGCGAGGACGAAAACTACCGTAAGCTGGTGTCTGCAAGAGCAACGAACTGGGGTAAAGACATTCAAGCTAAGTCAGATCTACGTATCAGACAGGTACTGGCGGCGCGCTTAGAAATATAGCTATACGTTTATAGGAGTGTAATTCTATAAATAAAATATCGATTTGATATCTCCTTGGTTTTTTGGGGTGCTTCAGAGGAATATGTAAAAGGTCTAGATATGAATAATTTAGCTAAATACAGTTTGGGGCTTATATGTTTAGGTGTCTATATTAACAGTTATTCAGCGAGCTTTGATTGTTCAAACGCAACTCAAAGAGTTGAGAAAATGATATGTAGTGATATTCGCTTATCCACCATGGATAGTAACTTGTATTCTACTTATATATTTGCAAGGCGAGTTGTGGGTAATTCATCAGCTTTTAAAGCAAATGGTAAAAATGCTATAAAATGGAGAAATCATAACTGTACAACTTCTAAGTGCATAGAAGACTGGTACTTTAACAGAGAGTTAGAGCTTGAAATAATAGGGAGTACAGGATTTGTAGCGCCGAGCTCTTGTGTGGTGAGTGGCAGTTATTCTTCAGTTAGAGGACGTATTGTGAAAGAAACATATCCTGGTCTTCCTAACTATGAGAGTGTTAAAAACGGAGATAAACCAATGACATATTGGTTTTTAAAAACAGAAAAGCCAATATGCTCTTATAAGTCTGATATGACTACTGGTGAACTAACTAAAATAGCATCACAAAATAAATTTCAGCTTGTGATTGATAATTATGGTAAGTATAAAAACAAACAAGGTAAGTTGGTCACTGTACATGGAATGCCTTATTCTCGACATACTGGATATCATAATACGGCGCTTTTAATAAAAGTTGCCAACATCAATTTGGATGTTCGATAAAGATTTGAATATTGAGCTATTCTGAAAAAACCGTAGAGATAAACTTGGTAAACTAACGATTCAATGAGGAGTTTACCCCCGATCAAGCAATGTAATGCAGTAGCTTGACGGTTAAATTATAGTCTATTAACAGAGAGTATGTAGTTGTACAGTTTTTTAGGAATGACGGGCTCTCATGAAATTTATGATCAATCATCTAGATTATCTCTTCTACTAAATCATAAAGCACTTTAAAACTGGTTTGGTCGTCTAACACTTTAATATCGTATATTTTGGTAGCTATATTAAAATGCTCATATATTACCTTTATTTTTTTTATAAATCTTTTGTCATGAGTCACAAGAATATCGCAAAAGCAACCTAACGTGGCATGACTTCGGTCAAGGTTTGATCTTAAAAGCTTATTTTCTTTATTAAGGGACTCATCAGGGTAATAACCAATCAAGTTTAAAAAATCATAGATTATAAAAATTCTGTTAAATATTCTCTTATCCTCATCGAAGATATCCTTATAAATCTCTTTTATTTGAAGTAAGTTCTCAGGCTTAACCTCATCTAAATATGCAAATATTCTATTTAAAGCATTAAATCCTTCGATTTTCTTAAGATTATCGACATTGATACAGTATGCATTCCGAAAAGTCTTACTAATGCTTTGATCTTGATTAGCTTCTTTAAATTTTTCATTAATAAACCTTACGTCTTTTTGAAAATCATGAAGTTGAGACTCAAGAGATTGCATCCTTTGACGACACAGATCAATACATGCCTCTAAATGCGATTTAGTGTTTTCATCAGTACAATTTGCACCTTCAAGCTCTAGAGCGGCTAAGTTATCTGACAAAAAATATTTTAAAGCCAACATAGAACTTATTTGGGTGTCACCAAACTGTTCATAATCCCCAATGCCATTATGAACAGCCAGACCTATTTTCTCCATAGGCTGTGTAAATTCATCATATCTAAGGTCTTCATCAAGAAATCTGAGATAGACATTACATGGCGTATCATTACATTCATAAGGTCTAGCATCAAAATTAGACGAAATGTCAGGTAGTTGGAAATAAGTTGCCTCTAGCTTAGTTAATAAAATAATAAATTCTGCTATTTTCTCACTATCATCAGCATTAACTCCGGCTTTATGAATTTCTCTTAAAGTACTATTGGAATAAACAAAGCTATATTTATCTTTAAGAGCAGAAAAATGATCGTCTCTTCCTCTTTTCCTCAATTCATCTAAAGCATTTTGGTCTAAGTACATACTTGGTTTCTTAATATTACCAGTCATAAACCTCATCCTTTGCAGTTAATTAACAACTATCTTTACTCTAGAGAAGTAATGTTAATTAAAGTACCGCGATCATCAAACTCACATAGTGCTTTGTTTATCATATTTGCACCAAAGCTATTTTCAGCGTAATAGCTCATTTCTAGACTAAAGCCTTCGTTAGTGCGATAACGTTTAGTATTATTAAAGTCCACACTCATAGATTTGGGGTTTTTAAGCTGTGGTTTGATAACGAGCTCGCATCGCATCGCAAGCATTGCTGTACTTGTATCTGTAGATACTGACTCAGCTTCTTTTTGGCTCGCTCTTTCAGCTTCTCTTTCAGATTTTTCTTCTGGACTGAGTTCAGGAGTAGACGCTACCATAAAAAACAATACTAAAATTCCTGAAATAACGTATAAAACTAGTTTGTTGATACTAAAGTGTTCAGCTATTTCTTCTTGGGCTGGTGGTAGAAGTAGTGCAATTGCTGTTACTGCGAGTAATACTGACAGTGATGATACTGATAATATAACCATTATAAAGATGAGAAATAACCCTACAATCAGGGCAGGCAACCAAGTTAAAACCTTCTGAAAGTCAGACTTTACAGGCTCTGGCTTTACATGTTTTTTTAACGTAACAATCGCTAATTCTTTAACAGGCTCTTTTTCTTCAAGAGCTTTTTGTTCTTTGTTAAACGCTTGTTCTTGAATAGGCGAACCACAATTGGGGCAAGCTAATGCCCTGCGACTAACTGAATTTCCACAATCCTCACAATTTACTAGGTTTACCATTTCACTGTTCTCATATAGCTCTCTAAATAACGTATTTTTAACATAAGTTCTTAGCCCAGGTGTTTAGTTTTTAATTCCGCTATATCTCAAAATGCGGTGCTTGTGATTGTTTTATCCGTAGGTCTGACTTCTCTTGTATATCCTTTTTATATTCAAATGAGACATAATTCGATGCCTATATAACGCACCGAACGTATTCCCATAAAAACTCTTATGTAAATAATCTAAAATTACTATCAAACATCTGTATAGTGATAATTAAAGCTAAAAATATCGTGCATACGCTAGTAATGTGTACCGTCAATGCGCTTTGGTTTAATAAGTTCATTACTTTGACTGGATCAGTTACGTGCTATTGATGCGCTATAGTCTAGCTTACTACAGATGTATTTAAAAATAACGTGGAGCTGGCACGCTTCAATATAGATAGTCAACAGCTATTAAATCCTTAGAAAATCTTGATTGTATTTTTACATTGATCGTTGGGAATGCCATATCCACTACAGCCCCAAAACTTGCCAAATTTACTTTCGCGCATTTTCATGGGGCGACCACATTTATTACAGATTTTCATTGAATTACCACAGTCCCTGTTGTTACATAAACTATCATGCTCTCTATCGACCGAAGGTGCCTCGCACTTCGTACAGACACGTGCTTTACCTACCGAACAACCTTTCCCAGAGCTACAGCTATAAAAACTGCCATACTGTCCTTTGATTAAGCGTAGATAGCCGTTTACACAGTTAGGACATTTGAATATCTTTCTATGGCGTTCTTGGAACGATTTAGAAAAGATATTGATGTCATATTTGGGGGCCAATAGTTCAAGGACAAACTCTGATGGGGCTGTCGGGCTAGCAATAATATACGATTTCTTTTTGCAACGCGTTATACCAACATACAGCAAACGTCGTTCTTCAGAATGAGGGAATGAGTCTAATGTTGGAAGTAGTGCCTCAGGTATAGCGTCCTCGCGGTTTCCATTGGGGAAGCCACTTTTTCCTTGGAAAAACCCAATTAAGATGCAATAGTCAGCTTCAAGCCCTTTAGATTTGTGGAAGCTCCAGAAGTAAATGCCTTGCGAATTCTCTTTACCAAGAAAATCACGTGAATCCTTTAGCAAATAATTATATCTAGCAATAATCGCTATTGAACCCTCAGGGTCGTTTGCTCGGATCTTGCTAACAACCTCAGCGACCCTACTATAGACGCCATTCTCTTCACCAGTCTTATCATCTAATAAATATACTTGTGACTCATGTGCCATGTCATGCGTTTTGATGTGCTTCTGATACTGTTCAGGGTTCTCCATGATGAACGTCCCAGCAGTATCAGCAATGCTATTGTTATAGCGAAAGGTCTTTTGGAGCATTGTTAGTGTGTGTGGTCCAACCAGCTCATTGAATCTAGTAGTGAGCTCAAGTTTACCACCTGAAAATCGATAGATAGACTGCCAATCATCACCGACAACGGTTAATGAGGGATCAGGACCTTTCTCAATAATACTATTAACAAACTCCATCCGAGAAGCTGATATATCTTGAAACTCATCAACAAGAATATATCTCCATTGAGGTTTATATTGACCATTATCTATAACTGCGATTGCACGAATAATCATATCGTCAAAGTCAATTGAATCAGTAGCTACAAGCTCTTCAACATACGCGTTGTGCAAGTCAGTCAGAATGCGTGTCTTTTTCTTTGCTTGTGAGATGCCAGCTTTTTCTAGTCTATCAAGTATTGAGTTTTCATTGAGCCTTTCAAATCGAGTGGCTTGTAAAGCCTTAATAAGCATTTTGCTCCAAGTGGCAATTTGATTGCCTTCCTTGAGCTTAGAGAGTAATTCTTTTGAAGCCTCTTCAACTGAGTTTTTATCAGGAATAACCCCAACAGCAGCTAGTCGTTCTTCAAGACGAGCTTCGAGTGTATCTTCAGTCCAGTCATAATGGAATGTTTCCACTAAAACTGTTTCAAGCTCTTTATGCAATTTACGCTTGCTATCTATAGACTCGTTATATGCTTGCTTATCAATATCTGGTCGAGTATTACCCTGCCTATCAATGCCGAAGTGCTCGACGTAAATATTAGAGTCCGATATATGAAAATCAGGTTGGTAGTCAAAACCTATGTCAATTCTACGCTTACTGATATAACGCGCTTCATATTCGTATGCGATCTTGTGAATAGCCAGCCAGTTAGCTATCCTGAGTTCCTGATACCCTTTGACCAACTCGCCTTGGAGCGTTCTAAACTCATTGTCTCTGATATGCCGCTCATACTCTTCTTGAGTCTTAAAGTCGAAAGGATTCACAGGTTCTGGGAATAGCGATATAAAATCGACCATTCTTTTGGGATCTTGTGTTAAATACTCTATTAGCCACTCTGTTACCCACGCACCAAGCTTTAAGCTGTCTTCAGTGAAGACGCTCATATAGGTTGAGATACCAGAATCCCCTAGGATTTTTCTACCTAAAGCGTGAAATGTTGAAATTTGAGGGGATTCAGTTAATACGATGCCTGAGTTCTCAGCTTTATCTGCAAGCCGTTTTTTTAACTCTTCAGCAGCTGATTTATTGTAAGCCAGAACTAGAATCTCTTGAGGTGCTGCTAGTCCTCTATCAATAAGGTCGAGGGCCTTGGCAACCATTACAGAGGTTTTGCCTGTGCCAGCAGCAGCCAGTACCATGTTCTTATCATTAGAGCGAAGTACACCCAGTCTTTGCTCATCAGTCAACGGGTTTGACTCTACGCTATCAAAAAAAGACTTTCTTCGTTCTAGGTTGATTTTTTCATGATACGCGCCTAAGGTTTCTTGTTTGATAGGGTAGAGGTTGTGTATCTTCTCAACTTCGCTAAACAGCTTAGAGTTGCTAAAGTAATTCCATGGCACCTTAGCATCTTTATAAAATATAGACAGCTCATCTGCTAATGACTTGATTGGTTCTATTTTAGAATCTCTAGGGTAGTTACTCAAAACTCGAAGGTTAAAGTCTTCAATTAGGTTAAGGAGATGGGGTTGTAATGAGTGAGCAATCTTTTTGTTGATAGACTCTAAAAACGCTGTAGAGTTAGTTTTGGATAAAAATTTGTGTTCTTGCAATGATTGATTGTTGTGAACAAATAGAGTTGCGCCAAAGAATCCTTCTTCAATATAAGAGAACCTCTTAGCTTCAGCGAAAGAGATAAGCTCTGTTTGTCCTTTTTTGGTGTCTATAAACAAACCTTGATCTGTCAGACGGACGCCTTTTTTGCCAAAAATATTACCAAGAAAATTAAAATTTAATTGATCAACCGTAATAATGTCTTTCACTTTTACTCTCTTATATGCTTCAGAAATTAGACTATTTTCAGTTTCTAGCTTTAATAAGCGGTGGTGTTCTAAAAAGTATGCTGGCATCAGACGTAGCCATAATTGACATAAAAGAACACCAGATCGAATACCTCAAAGTGATTATCAAGCTTTTTCGAGAATCAGCAGGTTTTTCTAACGGCTCGACGTAATCGGTGTCTCAAGCGACAGTTATTGCCTACTATACCTACCGTATGCTGTTTGCCAACTCGCTTATGATCTGCCTTAAAAGCCGTCAAAAAGCTATCCCAGTTGTCGATACTAATAGAGTCATAGCTGACTTTGAGCTGATTGAGACGTGCTCTTAGCTTCTTAGCTGTTCTCAAATCACGTTTGCCCCAGACATAAGCGACAATCTCATTGGTAACAAGGTCATAAGCATAAATCAGCCAGACTTTACGTTTCTTGCGATACACGTAGGTCCAGAACTCATTAACCTCTAAGCGTTCATAGTAGGTCTGTTTAGGCGCAATCTTATATACGGATGAGCCTATGGTGCTCAGCACTTTACCAATGCTAACTGAGGCTATAATAGCAATATCTCTAATGCCACAGCCTCTAACTATCACTCTCCTTTATTCCCTCAGCATACTTTCTGATACACCACCAACGATTACTTGTCTTTTTGATTAAATGCTCTAATTATATTACGCGATAACCTACACAGTCCAAACCAAGCCATTTCAGCAAAACAACCAACCCAAAAAAGGATTTAATATGAAAAGTAAATTAGTATCATTTACCGTTGCAGCAGCATTAGCCCTTACTGGTGTATCAGCTTATGCTGCCCCTGCAGCAAAGCCAGCCGCACCATTAAAGATCGGTACTACGGATAATGATGGCATGACAACATATAAAGGAAAGACTGTAGTATTTTGCGCTTGAGTCAGACAATCCTCAGATTGAGAGATTGAAGCTTAATAAAAAGAAATGCTACCGCATTCCAATGACAATAGAAATCGATGAATACTATAGTGTTAGTTATGAGGGTGGATATGATGGTGCTAATTTAATCAAAATTATCAAGAAAGGCACGCCAGTGCTAATAAGCTGTAACGTACGATAAGAGAAAGGCTATCGTACCAGTATATATTTGAAATTATCATTTAATAAACCATTTCTAGGTGTGTTATTAAACCTTATTATTGAGAATACCACCCAAGTAAAAACTAAGTGATAAAATATTGCTAGTGCTATATTAAACATAATGTTAGCAATACTTTTATGGCCTTGATAATAGGGCTCACTACGAAGCTTATATATATCTTGCTTTATCGCTCATGATTTTAATTTATCTAAGTAGTCTGCCCATTCTTGCAGCATCTTTTTACGCTCATCTAAATATTGAGTACGGTTATAGGCGCGGCCATGCAAGTCTCTGACCCTGTGTCCTAGTTGCATCTCAATGTATTTATCATCATATTTAAGCTGTTCTGAAATCATGGTGCGGGCGCTGGCGCGGAACCCATGTATTGTATGGGTATCACCACTGATACCAAGTCGCTTTAGCGCTTGGTTCATGGTGTTCTCACTCATTGGTTGGACGGTGGTGTGAATAGCTGGGAATGCGAACTCACTTCTCTTATGCTTAGATAACTCAGTAAATATCGCCAATGCTTGTGCTGGCAGGGGTACTACTAAAGACACGCCTGTTTTTCTCTTTGTCTTTCTAGGAGTAAAAGTCCAGGTGCCTTTCTCTAAATCTATTTCAGTCCATTTAGCATATCTCATTTCTCCAGCTCTGACAAATAACATTGGCATTAATTTTAATGCAGCCTTCACCTCAAATGAGCCGTTGTAATCATCTATTGATCGTAACATTTGACCAAATTCAATAGGGTTTACAATAGCGGGATAATGCTTTGTTGGCGGTTGTTTTAATGCGCCCTTCAAATCTTGGGTCACATCTCTCTTTGCTTTTGCCGTTTGAACAGCATACCTAAATACTTGTCCTGCCAGAGATTTCATCTTTAAAGCTGTCTCTAAATGTCCTTTACTCTCAGTGCCTCTGCAAGCTTCAAGCACGTCAATAGGCTCTATTTGACTGATAGGCATGCTACCAATGTGTTCACTTAGATATGCCGCGTAACGTCTATTGTTCTTATGGGTGGCCTTTGAGAGGTGTGTCTGCCTTGATATATACTCCTCTGCAATCATAGCAAAACTATTGTTAGACTCTAATAGCTGTTGACGCTCATCATCTTTTTTTACTTTACGAGGGTCGTCACCATTTGCTAAATGATACTTAACATCAGCCCTCATTTGCCTAGCGCTGGCAAGAGTAATCTCAGGATATTGGCCTAGCGTCATGGTTACGCGCTTTTTAGTCACAGGCGTTGTAAAGTCAATACGCCATGACCTCGCACCCGCTTTGCTAACATGAAGATATAAGCCGCCGCCATCTGTTAGATTGTAGGCTTTGCTACCCGGCTTAGCTTGGCTGACTTGGGTATTGGTTAGGGGTTTTACGATTTTGGCCATTTTTACAGTATCCTATTCGCTGTTAATTCTAATATACTGTATAGAATACTGTAATTAATACAGTAAGCATAGGCTCTTTATGGGTAGATAAGATTAGATAAAGGTCATAAAAAAGCCCCGTAAGCCTTGATAATGGGGCGTTACGGGGTTTTATGGGTATGTTATATGGTGCGCCCACAGGGACTCGAACCCCGATCGATCGCTTAGGAGGCAACTGCTCTATCCTGTTGAGCTATAAGCGCGTAATGGAGTGCTATTGTAGAAAAAACCAATTACAAAAGCAATGAGTAATCATTAAGCAGCGGGCTTTATGCTCACTTGCCATTGCTAAGGGCGTCGGCGACATCTACTTTCAGCTCGCCTGTTGCTTGTTTGGCGCCTGAGCTCGGTTTGAATAAATCATCCATATCGTTCTTATAGCCGTCAATATTGTTATAATCATGCTGGCTTAAGATGTCTTGTCCGGTACTTGAAAGCAAAAAGTTTCTAAAATTAATAGCAGCAGGGTTTTGCGTCAATACAACGCCATCTACTGCTTGCGTATCTTGTAACGCATAGCTAAATGAGATAAGGCTGCGGGTATCGGTATTGTCACTTTTAGCTTGAGTTGCCACTTCAGTATCAGTCTCATTATTTTCATTAAGACCATCTTCCGCTGTTTCCTCTTGAACGCTATTATTTTTCCCTTTATTTTGATTGTGCTTATCTTGAGCCGCCTTTAATTGTTCTTGCAATAGAGATAGGCGCTCTTTTGACAGCTTGCTATTAGCAATAATTATATCGGTATTCACGACATAAGATGCGCGCTCATCGTCAGTGCGATGACTGTCGGCAAATTCGCTGTCAGATAGCGTTAGAAGGGCAGCGGAATTAACATAGTTTGTGACTATCTGCACATGCGGATAGCGTGATTGAAAGGTTGTGATAACAGCATCTAAAGGCACTTGTATCCTGTCTTCTGCTTGTATATGCAAGGTGCTTTTGGCAATGGCGTTTTCATCATCCGCTGTCGCCGTTGATGCATCATTATCATTTGCCATAATAGGCAGAGGATCCATGTTTTTACGATTGCTGGTCCATAACCAAGTAAAGATGGCGATAAAAATAATCAGCAGCAGTAAAATAAGCCCGGCTAATAGCAGCTTGTAGTCTCTCATAAGTTACCGCTCTTTTTCTGGTTAAAGTAATCAGTGATTTAAATGAATAACGAATGGTAGCAAATTTACTCGTGCTGATTTAACACCTCATCCGCCAAATCAGCCAGCATATCAGCAAAAATATCTGTCGCTTCTACAGCAGGAGCTGTTGTTTGTTGCTCGCTAATTTTTTGTTTAATGCTGCTATTTTTCTTGATACTGCTAGCGTTATTTAACGGCGCAGCTTGGTAGTTTGAAGGGGAAACCGTCTGCTTGTCAATCGCTTTTGCCACTGCTATTTTGGGCGCTACCGTTTGGTGCGCGGCTAAAGGCGATTCACCTGTCGCAAGCTTATCTTTGAGCCATTTAAAACCATTTGTCTCCCACCATGCCTCAAAGCGTGGTAACGTACTGCCGCGAACCGCCGCTGGCAAGTTTAAAGTACGCAGTTTTTGGGCGAGCACGGGGTCGCTAATGGCTTGATGAATGCTTAAATAAAGCGAGCTGCTATCATCGGTATAGGGCTGTCTGTTTTGCCATGACCTATCATCAATTTTCATGCGCGGCAGTGCCCACAGCTCACCGCGATAGTATACAACATATAAACGTCGTTTAGGATGGACAAAGATGGCATCAATGGGACGCAAAGGCATAGTATTATAGTATCTCGTCAATATAAAAAGATTAAATAGTTAAGTATCAACAACGGTAAACAGCGGTATAAGACAATCAATAAAAATAACAACATCTTGTTTTGCAGAAAAATAGTCTTCTAGCAAATTAAGCGCCATAATAGCACGACACTGACTGTCGCGCGGTACTTCTGCCGCGATGAATAGACTGGTAAATAACCAGCATCAATGGCACACTAATATCCGCTTATTTTACAATTTCCTAGGCTTATTATTAATAAGTCGCTCGTCGTTAACCGTTGCTATTATTTTTATGCGGCTATCTATTAGATTACGCTCAGTATGCTAGCAGAAATACAGTCCAGTAACGACCTAGAAACATAGATTGGTGAGTACTGCTTGTCGCATTTCTTAACCGCCATCGATGTGCGCTGTCTACTGAGAAGCTACTATAAAGACGGCGCTATAATAGTCAGTCATACTTCTCCATGTTACTTTTTCTTAACGCCATTTTATTATTCACCTTATCAATTCAATCAGACTATTCTTTATGTTTAAAATCATTCAGTCCCATCGTACCGAGCTTTTGGTTGAGCAGTTGTTGGAAGCTTATAAGTCCAAAAACCAACCCATTTTTGAAGAGTTTGTGGTCATTGTGCCATCAATGGTACTTGGTGATTGGCTAGATAAGTCTATTGCAAGCCAAGCGGGTATCAGCACCTTAGTGACGACGACGTTTTGGGGTCAGTATCAGTGGACATTGATGCAGGATGTGTTGAGCCGCCACAATGCCTATTTACTAGAGCAAAACCCTGAAGCGTCAACGTTGAATGTGCCTGAGGTGGCAGTGCTGTCACCAACGGTAATGCAGTGGCGCTTATTTGGCTATCTGACTTACTATCAAGAGGCGATTGTCGCTGATGAAAAACATCCCGTTCATCCACTGCTGGCATCTTTGATTGATGAGCCTCAAGAAGAAGCTCAGCAGGATAAGGCACAGCAAGATGCGCGTATTTGGCAGCTGGCAAGTGATTTGGCGAGGGTGTTTAACCGCTATTTGACCCATCGTGAGGACTGGTTAGATCTATGGTCACACAATAAGCAGCTTAATGTAGATGCGCTGATAGCGGATAAGGATGCACTATCCTTGCGCTTCGATAAGTATGCACGTGGCACCCCTGAATGGTTGGTGGCGCACTATGTAGAGTTAGAGGTCGCCCAGCGTTTCTTATGGTCGCATTTGTTTGCCGATGTGCATCAGCACCGTGTGGTACTTGAAGATACCTTTTGGTCAGCGCTAGAAAGCAACAAGGCGAATGAGCGTGCTCAACTGCCCAAAGTTCTGCGCATTTTTACCATTCAGCAATTGCCACAAACCGAGCTCGACTTTTTACAGCGCTTGTCACAATACATGGATATCACACTGCTGCACTACAACCCATCCAAGCTGTTTTGGGCAGATATTGTTGATAAGTCGTGGCTACAGCGTCAGCAGATTATTAACCCTGAAAGCGTGTTCTTACGTGACTATGGGCACAGTTTGCTGTCGCGTTTAGGCAAACAGTCACGTGATACCTTTGCGATGCTTGCTAATTTATCGGGTAATGAGCAATACCAAGATGCACTCGTCGAGTGGCAGGACATCTTTAATGAGGGCGATGATAGCAATGATGGCTTGAGCGACGAGTTCAGTATTAATTTTGATGACAGTGCGCAACAGCTGCAAGAGAGCGCAAGTTTATTAAGGCGCTTGCAAAATGATGTGTTGATGCTGGATGAGCAGTCTACCCAGCAAGCGACCGCGGCCAAAGTTTCGCAAGCAGTCAGCAAACAATTAGAGACAGGCTCTAATCAAGACGAGCAAGAAACGCCGTGGTATGACGATGAAGCATTAGAGAATAAACGCTTTGAGAAAGAGCGTTTTTGGGCCATGTCTGCGCAAGATAATAGCCTAAGCATTCATTCGTGTCATAGTTTGCAGCGTCAACTTGAAGTACTGCGTATCATGATTGGGCGCTGGTTGAATGAGCCATTAAAACTTGGTGAGAAAAAACGGCATATATCCGATATTGTCGTGTTGCTGCCCGATGTTGAGCGTCACCATGCGCTGATCAGCTCTATTTTCGTCAATGGTAAAGGTCAAGACGGTTTGACCCTGCCCGCAAAAGTGACGGGTGTGGTCGATGCAGATATTCGTCAGCTATGGGAAGCCATTATTGGTTTTTATAAGCTATTAGGCAGCCATAGTGCCCGCTTTGAAGCCGCTGAGGTGCTTGATTGGCTAATGCTACCACCGCTGTATGAAAGTTTTGGCTTAACCCATGACCAGATGAGCCGTGGCTGTGATTTGCTGGTAGAGGCAGGATTTATTCGCGGCTTTGATGAATGGCATCTTAAACAAACCTTAGATAGCAACGACTATGACTACCGATTTACCTTTGCTCAAGCGTTAGATAGATTGACCTTGGGTCTGGTGATGCCAGAGGCCAGTTTGAGCGACTGCTTATATCCTTTGGCACAGGAAGATTGGCCAAGCACTGCCTTGCCAGAGATGAGTCTGCCGCTGCCGCAAGTGAGCCTAAATGATGCGATGATTGTTGAAGCGCTTTGTCGTATCTATGCCGGCTTGACCGCGCGCCGTGATGATCATACACAAAAACTAAAAGCGGAAGATTGGCTCGATCAGATTGAGACACAGGTCATTCACCGCTATTTTGGTGATGTCGATCAGACCCGTACGATGCGCGCCATCTATAATGCGATGAATGGCTTTAAATCAAGCCTGAGGGCCAATCGGCACTATAGACAATACGCCAGTAGCGATAGTGTCAGTAATGCTAACAAAAAAGAAGTAGAACAAAGGCTGGCAGGTGTTGAGCAGTTGCCATTAAAACTGAGTTTTATGCTGGACAGTATTGAGGCGGAGCTTGAGAGTCAGCAGGTCAGTGCCGAGCCGACTGGGGTGATTACCTTTGGTCGATTTGGTGCGTTAAGAAACGTGCCTTTTGATTTGGTGGTGATGCTCAATATGGATCTGTCTGAATTCCCTGGGCGTGATCTTGATAATCGCTATGATTTGATGAAAGCCACCAATGCACGCCGCGGTGATAGAGTCAGTGAAGATGATGATAATGGTGCGTTCTTAGACGCATTGCTTTGTGCACGCAGTGCTTGCTGGATATTTTATAACGGTCAAAGTCTGACGGATACTCACGAGCACCTGCCAGCCAACCCAGTCAGTGAGCTATTGCAGTTTTTGCAAGGTGAGGTGCAGTGGCAGGTCAACTCGCTTGAAGCGTTAGACACATTACCTGAGAATGTTGATTCTACCACCGAGAGCCTCAAACGCTATTTACCTAAATTGATTAAGCAGTGGCTGGTGACGGAGCATCCAGCACTGCCGTTTCATGAGAGTTTGTTTGAAACAGACATTGAAGACGCAGATGTTTGTGAGCAAGCGTCTGACACTCCTAAGCTCAATTTGAATGAAAGCGCAGCTATCCACACTGAAAATAATATTCAAGACAACAGACTTATTGATAATGCAGATGAGCTAGATGTTCTTTTGAATAAAGCCATGCGCAAAACCAAGCTGGCGCAAAAACGTCAGTTCCCGCCTGCGCCGCTTTGGCAAGCAGTGTTTCATACCTTAAAGGGCCGAGCATTTAGTGAGCATGCAGAACTGGTTGGCTTGCCTACCAAAGCACAGTACGAATCAATTGCTCAGCTGCTTGGTCAATCTCTAGGTCAGTTAGGACAAGTAGATAATCCAACCTTAGATGCATTGGCTGAGATGTTGTCACTAGAAGCGACAGCTGTCTCCAGTGATTCTAGTGAGATTAATGACCTTACTAAAAAGGCACTTTCCGATACCGTATTTAATATTGGAGAGATAGACGTTGAAGGGGTATTGGCCTATCAAGTGCGGCATCCGGCCAAGGCATTTTTGCGTGCTCAAAAGGTGCATGTGGTGCAAGGCGAGGAAGCGATGGCTCATCAAGAGCCGCTATTTCTAGACAATCTGACAACTTATCAGATTAAAGAGTATTTGATTAATGAGCTGGCGAGCGATGCAGCTAATAGCAGTACCGACAGCACAGCCACGCAAGACAGCCCAATTCTAATGTATCAAAAAATCATGCCAGCAGGTGTGGCGCGTCAAACGACCTTGCCCAATCAACAACAAAAACTGCAGCAGCAATGTCAGGAATTTAAAGAGCAGCTAATTGCTAATGGCTTGGACAATGGTTTGGATGATGCTCAGATATTGGAGGCGAGAGAGATAGGTGGTTTGCAGCTACTGACCCCAACCACCGAGCATCCCGTTCAGCTAGAGTTGGCGGCTGTATTAAATGATACTGATGATGCGCCATTACTGAAGCTATTACCCCAATTCATTAAGATAAAAGGCTCAGTACCAATATCAGTTCCTACATCAGTATCGATAGATGACAATCACCATCGAGCTAATCTACAGGCTGGCGTGTCCTATGCTGAGCAATCCCCCAAGCAGTGGTTAAACATACTGCCCAATTCTGCCAGCACCAAGCATTTAATCAAGTTTTGGTTGTCGCATCTGTATTGGCAAGTTGCCAGACGTACCACTGCTGAGCAAGTGGCTCTGAATGATGGCGTGAGTATTTGGCGCTTTAACAAGTCCAACTCGCAAGTTGGTAAATATAAAGATGTAATCGCATTTAAATTAAGCCCTATTGTATATGAAGATGCCGCAGTTGAGCTGATAAAGTGGGCGATATTTGGCAAGCTAGTCGGTCAAGTACCGATTACCTTATTGCCAGAATATGCGCTCAGTTATCTTGATAAGTGCGCAAAAGCGGCAGAGAGTGAAGACGAGAGCGGCAGCTATTGGCCAAAACGCGCAGACTTTTCAGATTGGCTAAGACCTAACTATCATGTAGATACGGTATACGATACCTGCTCGCAGCATGCCATTTGGCAATACTTACTGCGTGATCAAGACGCATTTAAAGCCCTATCAGCAGCATTAACGACGTTAGCACAGCCGCTGTATGAGCCAATGTTCACAGCGCTAGTTGGTCTAGATAATTAGCAGGCTAGCTGGTTACTTAAAACTGTTTAAAACGGTTCGTTTTTTGCCCTTTGGTTTAATTGATAATAAAAAGTGTACGCCCCTATGACAGAATTTACCGCCACCACTAATATGATGGATATTTCTACCCAGCCACACTCATTTGATACATATCAGGGTATGACTGACAGTGAGGTTGCGAATCACGACATGACCAAGCCTAACAGTAAGGCGGAGGTGATGCCAGCGGTTGATGTTGCATTGACGGGTCGGCATCTTATCGAGGCGTCAGCCGGTACTGGTAAGACGTGGACACTAACTGGCATTGTACTGCGTCTGTTGATTGAAGCACGGCGTGCGCCAGAGCAAATTATCGCGACGACCTTTACCCGCGCTGCGGCTGCAGAGATGCGTCAGCGCATTCATGATCGTTTGGTAGATTTTTATCAGCTGCTGCAATGGGTGAATAGCCTAAGTGCTGACCCCGCTAATAAAGACAGTTTGTATCCGCATATACTACAGGTGACACCTGATAATGATAAGCAAGCAGTCAATAGCTCAAATACGGATTCAAACGCTGAAACAGATGTTGATGAACTGAATCAAGACATTGTTTATAACAAAGCTCATGACAAAAAAGCCGCTGCTGAAAAGCGTGCACAAGCAAAGAAAGATCGTGAGGATTGGTTGGTCGCTCAGGCTAAATATGTGCGCTTAGATGACATCATGCAAGACCCTATCAATCTGCATCTGGTCGGCTACTTGCTTGATTATGTATACAGCTATCCTATGACAGAAGCCATTCGCCGCACGGCGCTGGTATTAACCACCTTGGATAAGCTGTTTGTCGGCACCCTGGATAGTTTGGCGCAAAAATGGTTGAAGGAGTACAGTAGCGAGACCGGTCATCAGCAAGGCATGGCTATTATTGAAGACAGCAGTATTGAGCAAGTGACGGACAGTATTGTTCATGATGAGCTGCGTCAGTTTCAAAGTAGGCTGTATCATGAGCAGCCTAAATTGTACGCATTGATGGATCAGCAAGGTAAGCTGACGGCGGTTGGCGATCATAAAAGTTATGTGACTCGGTCGCTGAATTTTGTTTCTGCGCCGATTAATGAAGTTGTGAGCAGTGATTTTTCTTTTGAGGGTTATGAGCGGCTTATCCACAGTATCATTGAGCGCAGCGATGAGCTTGATGCTTTTTTTAAGCCTGACGGCGAATATTATGAAGTTCCCAAAGGACAGTTGCAGAATAACAGAGAGTCTTGGCCGAAAATCGTTCAAGTGTTAGAAGAGTCTGGTCCCGCCGCTTATAAGTTCATATCAGACAAAAAAACTTATACTGGAAAGTTAATTGAAGCTTTTCAGAAAACTGATGATATGGGCAAACAGTTCTACAAGCCAAAAGACGGTGAAAGAGTTAATTTGATATTTAATGAGTTGCAGGTGGTTCGTGACTTTAAACGGTATATTGAAGAAAGCAAAAAGCTCGATGAATACGTTATTAATATTTTAGCCAATCTCAATCGCCATATCGTGCTGGCGGTTCGTGACAGACTGCCGGTTATCCTAGAAGAACGCGGTGAAACTACCTTTAGCTTGCAGATGGTACGCTTAAACCAAGCATTAACGGGTCGGCAAGGAGAGAAGCTGGCACGTTATATTCGTCATCACTATCCAGTGGCATTGATTGATGAGTCGCAGGACATCAATGGCGAGCAAGCCATTATGATTGAAAGTATCTATTTGCCAACAAGTAAACGTAAACCGTCGGCCAATGACAAGCAGGCTAGTAGCAATAAAGCCAACCATGAGTTTTTATTATTGGTAGGTGACCCTAAGCAGGCCATTTATGGGTTTCGCGGCGGTGATGTCGCCAACTACAATTATATGAAAGCCCAGTTTGACAAAAGCAGCCTTTGGACGCTCGATATTAACCGTCGTTCAAACGCCAGTGTGATTAATGCTCTAAACTGCTGGTTCGGTATGCCTGCGCCAGTGACTCATGAGAATAGGCTCGCACAGTTAGGTAGTGGAATTTATTACCAGCACATTAAAGCTGAAAAGCAAGAAAATCAGCTGTCTTGGTTTAATGAGCCAGACATACTAACCAGTGACCTAAGTAGCGACTTAGTAAATGACGTGCTCTCTACTCAGCCAGTGAGTGTGTTGCACCTACCTTATGATAAGGACAAAGAGCTTGAGTACGATGAATATGAAATCACAGCGCGTCATATTGCGACCTTACTCAGCAGTGGTCAGACATTAAAAGGCAAGCCGATTCAGCCGAGCGATATCAGCGTGCTGGCACGTGCCAAAAAAGATTTAAAACGGGTGGAAGATGAGCTGGTAAAGCTCAATGTGCCGACCTTGACCACCAGTGATGTCAGTATCTTTGAAACCGTCATGGCAGAGGATGTGGCAGCGCTGCTGAGTGCCATGCTATATCCGTATCGTCATGACATGATTAATCGGGTGCTGACCAGCCATTTGTATGGCCTGAGTATCAAAGATATCAAAGCCATGATGACTGACCATGAGTCAGGAGCTGTAGATTTAAATAGCGCTAATACAAAAGCCGTTGATAATAAGAAAAGCTATCAAGACTTTATTAGCTATTTAAAAGAAGGTACACAGCGCTGGCAGCACTTTGGCATATTATCGGCCATGCATTACTTGTTAGATCAAAGCCCTGTGCAGCCGCAAGGCGTTTGGCAAGCATTAGCCGCGCATCCAGAAGGCGCACGTCATATTATGGACTTGCGTCATGTGATGGATATATTAGCGCAGTATGGTATCGGCATGGGTGAATATGAGCTGCTGGCCTGGTTTAGACAAAACATAGATAGCGCGCCTAGCAGTGATTGGGCCAAGCAGTATCCGTTACCGACAGAGTCTGGCGTGCAGTTGATGACCATTCATAAATCAAAAGGGTTAGAATTTCCCATTGTCTATGTGCTGGGTATGGGCGATGCCAGTAGGAAGTCAGGTAATAAAGAAGACTATGGGTTGTATCTCTATAACGCGCAACAAAACCCTACCCAACAAGACACTATTCAACAAAATCAGTCAGCGCTAGCTCAGCAATCGACAGGCAATCAGCGCCGATTCTCTCCTGTACAAGGCTCTGCGACCACAGAGGGCTACTATACCGATATTGAGACGCAAGAGGGCTTTGATGAGATGCGCCGGCTTGGTTATGTGGCATTTACTCGCGCCAGTGAGCAGCTTTATGTGGTACTGCGAGATCCCCACAACAAAACAGGGTTTGAATTAAAGCCGGTGTTCTATTGGTTTGATTCACCAGAGCCAAAATTTGAATTGCCAGATAGACTCAAAGGCACCATAGGTATGATTAGAGGGCATAAGGTCAATGAGTTCTATAACGATAACTGTGCTGCCGCTAAAGCAGGCCCATTAACGGAAAGTGGATCGTCTGATTCTATTACGCCCAAAACCGAACCTATTGAGTATGATGATTTTTCAGAAGTTATGAAGATCAATTACTTTTATGGTTGGGCTAAGACCAGTTTTACCGCTTTAGCCCGTCAGCTAGACGAGTCGGCGCAGACAATGGCTATCATGGATGAGCGTATTGATGATGCGATAGATATTGATATGACCGAAACTTCAGTTTCAGTTGTGCCATCACTGAATCATAATGAGTCTGCCAACCAAGTCGATGAGTTAAGTCCCAAGCTAGAGGATGATATTCGTTTTACTTTTGTGAAAGGTGCCAATGCGGGTACGTTTTTGCATGAGATATTTGAAAAAATTGATTTTAACTATAAATCGCAGTGGTCTCAGGTTATCGATAGAGCCATCAGTAGCTATCAGCTGCCATTGCTGTATAGCAGTGCCGAAACCCAAAGTCGTCGATTACAAGCGAAGAAGCAAGAGCAAGGTGATAGTGCTTCATTAAATACTGATTCATTTAATTCTAACTCGATAGATGCTAGCAAGCATGAGGCTCTCATTGGCTGGATTGAAGAGGTGCTACATACGCCGCTATTAGCGTCCAATCAACCGTTATGTTCTATTGATGCAAGTCAGAGGTTCGCTGAATTAGAGTTCAATATGGGACTGTCAGAGCGCTTTAAAGCACAAGATATTAATAGACTCTTTGAGCAGTACCTACCTAATGAAATCGATAAACACGTCAGTCTTGTTCCGCAAAACAAAGCGCATCTATATCGTTATTTACGTGGTGAAATTGATTTGGTGTATGAGCATGCTGGCAAGTATTACGTCGTCGACTATAAGAGTAATTTTTTAGGAAATAGCCTAAGCGATTATGACGAAGATACACTCAAGCAAGCAATGTCCAAAGCAGGGTATTGGTTACAAGCAGCAATTTATCAGGTGGCATTGCATCGATTCTTATCGATGAGGATTCATGACTATACAGGCAATGAAGATAAATATTTGGGCGCTGTGGAGTATGTCTTTTTACGGGGCGTATATGATCCAGCTGCCCCGTTAGCTATTAAAGCAGCAGAAGAGGCTAATACGCTTGACGGTAGCAACTCAATGCACAGTAATTCAATGAAGCATAAATCAATAAGCAGTGCCCGCTATGGAATGGTGACGTGGGACATTCCTATTGATTTTATTAAGGCCTTAGATGCATTGTTTGGCATGCCAAGTTAGCTGACTATAAAAAATGAATTAAATAACCCCACTCTCAACTTATTTTTCTAAGGTATTGGTTTACTTAGTTTTTAAAATTTCAGTTAAAACAATTAAAATTTTAAATTCTATAAAAATCAAAAGCCTACGATAAGTTGAGATTGGCGTTTAAATAATAAATTTGATGCAACAAATTACTATAGCCATTAATCCTATAAATATAGAGAAAAACAGACCATGAGTAATAATCTATGAATAATAATAAGAGCAGGGCAGATATAAGTTCACAAGAAAGCTGGGCCAGCAACATCAGTGATTATATTTTGCTGCGCCGGCGACAAACGTATTTCGCGTATAACGTTACCGATGCCAAGCCTAATACTGATAGTGCAAAAATAGATAAAACACCAGATAGTGGCTTATTTACGGCTTTATTCACTATGTTGGCGACGCATTTAGAAGAGGGGCATACTGTGCTCACCATTGAGGAAACTGAGCATGAAGTACCGCTCAGCGGTCATATCAATGGTGAGCTGGTGACACTATATGCTTGGCAACAGCAGCTGTTAGAGATGCTAGCAATGCCGATTATTGCCTTGATTGACACTCAAATAGAGGTTCAATCAGAGGTCGATATTACGGCTGAGCCATCAATATTTGTATTGCTAGAGACTTTGTTTGCTAAGCAAGACCAGTTATGGGCGCAGCTGGCACTGAGTAATCATGAAAAAGAGATGTTGATTAAAAGGTTCGATGCCGTTGCCTTACTTTATAAGTTATTGAAAAATAGCAACTTAACGTCTTTTTCTAAGTTAATCGATGAGCACACTTTGTTCGCTAGCCTTAACGATAACGTGAGCAATAATGAGAATGAAAATAGCCTAAGCAGAAATAATCAACCTATTATTTATCAGTTTATCAATAACAAAGAGGCTGATAAACAAAACGCAGCAATCACTTTTTGGTTACACCGAGCTTGGCAAGCAGAATTTAACTTAGCCGCGCGCATCAACACTATTTTAGACCAGCAGGTAACACCGCTAGAGATAGCAATACCCGAAAACCTTCATGAACATCAAATAAAGGCAATTAATGTCGCCAATAACAACGCCTTTAGTATTATTACTGGTGGACCAGGTACAGGGAAGACCTACACCGTTGCTCAGCTAGTGATTGCGCTGCAACAGGCGACAGAGAGTGGGGGAGATGCGCGTGAAAGCATTAGATTTAGCACTGACAGTGCCAGTTTGGCATTAGCAGCACCAACCGGTAAGGCTGCACAGCGCATGCAAGAGTCTCTGCAGGCAGCGTTAGACGCAGCGGATGTTGAGCTACAGTTGCAAGAAGCAAAAACCATTCATCGCTTGTTAGGTATTGGTCGGACCGGCAGACCGCGTTACCATGCCAATAATCCACTTGGCGAAGATATCATCATCGTCGATGAGGCATCGATGCTAGGGGTTGAGCTGGCGAACTATCTTGTGAGTGCGGTAAAGCCTGGCGCAAGGCTGATATTGTTAGGAGATGCGAACCAATTGGCAGCTGTAGATGCAGGGGCGGTACTGGCTGACTTGTGCCGTATTCCACTATTACAACCCATTCATGCAGAGCTAACACAGAGTCGTCGATTTACAGCAGACTCGGGTATCGGTAAGCTTGCTTATCAAATCAACAAGGCAGAAACAGATACTCATGCTATTTGGCAGTTGTTAAAGCATGATCAGGCACTGAGTTTTCAATATGTGAATAGCATCAACACCTTACAAACAGAAGCTTTTCTAGATAATAAGATAGAAAATAGCCTAAGCAAAAATAAAACTATCTCAAACCTCACCTTAAATTACCATTCCTACATAAACAAAATCAAAACGTTACTGATAAATCCAATAGAAAAATCCATGCCAGAATCAGTTAAAGATACCATTGCTTCATTAATGGAAACCTTTAATCAGTTCAGGGTGTTAACTGCTGGCCATAATGGCGAGTGGGGCGACCATTATATTAATAATTACTTTACTCAATGGCACCTTACTGAGCTTAAGCTACCACTGGGTCAAAACACATGGTTTCATGGTCGTCCCGTTATGGTCCTTCAAAACAACTATGAGCTAGGATTATTTAATGGCGATATTGGTTTTTGTTTGCAAACTGGTGATGAGCGTAGTCGACTCGAAGTGTTTTTTGAAAATAATAAGCAGGGGATAGCCGTCAATCTTCTCAATGAAGAGGTGATTGCCACCGCCTACGCAATGACTATTCACAAATCGCAAGGGTCTGAGTTTGATCATGTGGCCATTACTTTTGATAATAGTCATGCAAGATTGCTGAGTAAAGAGCTTATTTATACCGCTGTGACCCGTGCCAAAAAACAGGTAACCATATATAGTACGAAATCCGCTTTGGAAAAGGCTGTCCAGACACCCACTGAGCGCCATACGGGTTTGGCATTACAGTTTTAATTGCCCCTGACTACAATCAAAGCAATAAAAAAGCACCCAGTGGGTGCTTTTTTATTATGCGATACATTCAAAACATTCAACCAAAGAATGACTAGATTTTGTCTTCTTTAATAGCATAGATACCAGGCAAATGACGCAAGTAACCATGGAAATCCATACCACAGCCATAAACATAACGGTCTGCGACATTGATACCAACAAAATCAACGTCAAAGTCTGCAACCTTGCGATCGTGCTCTTTATTAAGCAACACGCAAGATTCGATAGATAAAGGATTCTCTTTACCCAATTCTTTAACGATGGCTTTTAACGTAATACCTTCGTCAAAAATATCATCAATTAATAAGACGTGTTCGCCCTTGATGCTGACATCAGGCTTAAATTTCCAATCAAGCTCATTCGTACCTTCGTTATCACGATAGCGTGACGCATGGATATAATGCATGCGATGGTAGAACGTCAGATGCGTCAATAATTGACCGGCTGGGATAAGTCCACCGTTCATAACGACCATAACGATTGGATTTAAGCCGGCATAATGTAGGTTGAGCTGGGCGGCAAGGCGCTCATAAGCAGCGGCTACTTCGATACTGCTGATAAGGCACTCTGAGTTGCGCAGGGTTTTTTCGATTTCTTGATTACTAATTTGGGTCATGAGTTGCGCCTTCGATAAAAGTGCCGCCTATTTTAGCAAATTTTAGCAAATTTGCCCAACACTACATTCTTAATAAAAATATAATATTCGTTATTCGGGCTTTTTTACGATAAAAGGACGATAATAATTGGCCAAACGGTTCAAAGAGCTGTCCGGCAAGTCAGGTAATAGCTTATTTAATGCCATAGACATGCCTTTATCGATAGCTGCCTTTGCCATTGGCACAGACTTGCGTTTAATCATGCCCAATTTTAACGTGTCAGCATAGCGGCTGATAAAATGCGTTAAAGTCTCTTCGTTTACCGTTTCAAGTGCTTTTTTAAACAGCGCTCTATCAACGTGCTCAGGCGTAATCGCCGCAAAACCGTCATCAATAGTTTTAGCATCTGCATCTGACAATTTAAAACCGATGCGCTTGACGCCTTCGTTATCAATGAATGTCGCTTGATCCCTTAAAAAATGAAAACTTGGCATCACTTCTTGATTGTTCTCTTTACCCAACAAGATATTGAGTAGGGTATCCGTCGCACGCTCGATGGTGCCAACGATTTTACGCATAGAGGCTTGGCGCTCAGGGTTTGGAATAATATCTACCAATCCAACCAACAATTTATCAGTAAGGTCACGAGCCGTTTGATGGGTCAGGGCATCACGATAAGGGTAATAGTCTACTTTTTCGTTTGATTCAACGACTTGCTCTGCCTCAATAATTAATTCTTTCAATTTATCTGAAGGTACGAATCCAAAATAGTGTGTCATTCTAACTCCTTTATTTGTTGTTTTTAACGTCTTATCAACGTTACATCCCTCATCAAATCAGTTACTATTTAAAAAGAATACTAAGAAAGGATTCAAGCAATTGGTACTCATTAATAAAGTGCCTCAATCTTAAAATACCATGCTTTGTTGGTCAGTAATAATATGGCGAAGATGCTTCTATTTGCCTAATAACGGGTGCTCTGAGTCGCTCACCGCCCACTAATCTAGCATATTTTTAAGATTTTTCTTTAAAAAGCTTGAACTTATAAGGCTATCTAATACTTGTCTAGGGAGAGATAAGATGAATAGTGCTATTGTACTGTTGGTTGCGGTTGCCGCCATGCTTTGCGGTTATCTGTTTTATTCAAAATTTATCGCCACCAAAATCTTGGCATTGGACAACAGTCGTCCCACGCCAGCGCATACCATGAAAGATGGGGTAGATTATATCCCCACCAATAAATATGTACTATGGGGGCATCATTTCACCTCGGTCGCAGGGGCGGCACCGATTATTGGTCCTGCGATTGCGGTTATTTGGGGCTGGGTACCCGCCATTATCTGGGTGGTTTTAGGCACTATCTTTATGGCTGGTGTCCACGATATGTCTGCTATTTGGGCCAGTATGCGCAATCGAGGTCAATCGATAGGTTCTATTGCCGGTACGGTCATGGGCACACGTGTCCGTAGCTTAATGATGGTGGTTATCTTTTTATTATTATTAATGGTCAATGCGGTATTTGGCGTTGCTATTGCCAATATGATGATAAAAACCCCATCTTCTGTCTTGCCGGTTTGGGGCGCTTTAATCGTAGCGTTTATCATCGGTCAGTGTATTTATCGCTATAAGATGAATCTGGTTTGGGTCTCCATCATTGGGGTCACCGCTTTATACGGGCTTATCTATCTCGGTCCTATGTTCCCTATCGTATTACCTGAGACCTTTATGGGTCTACCAGATAATGCGATCTGGATTCTTATTTTATTTGCTTATGCAGCAATTGCGTCTTTGTTGCCTGTTTGGATGCTACTGCAACCGCGCGATTACATTAATGGCTTACAGTTGTTTGTCGGTTTGATTTTATTATACGCTGCCATTTTTATTGCTACGCCGAATATTGTCGCGCCAGCTATAAACACGGCATTGCCAATCGGCACACCATCTATGCTGCCCTTATTATTTGTGACCATTGCTTGTGGTGCAATATCAGGCTTTCATGGTTTGGTGGCGACGGGTACGACGTCCAAGCAAATTGATAAAGAAGAAGATGTACGCTTCGTTGGTTACTTCGGTGCCATGGGTGAGGGTATGCTGGCACTTGGTGCGATACTTGCGGCAACCGCAGGCTTTGCAACCCTTGGCGACTGGCAAGCCGTTTATCAAAAATTTGGCGACGGCTCGATTGGTGCCTTTATTGATGGCGGTGCGACCATATTAAATGCAGGTGTTGGCATTGACATGGTTTTATCACAGACGATGCTGACAGTAATGGCAGCCTTGTTTGCTGGTACCACGATGGATACTGGGGTGCGTCTGCAACGGTATATCTTCCAAGAGTTTGGTGAGATTTATAAGCTGCCGGTATTAAATAAAAGCGTGGTGGCAACGTTTCTTGCCGTTGGTAGCTGTCTGTTACTAGCATTTGGTGCTGGGGGCATTGATGGCGAGGGCGGTATGATTATTTGGCCTCTATTTGGTACGACCAACCAGCTCATGGCTGCTTTAACCTTAATGATTGTGACTGTCATCTTGTTACGTAAAGGCAGACCTGTATGGTATACCTTAGCGCCATTATCGTTCTTATTGGTTATGACCATTTTTGCGTTATTGATTCAGCTAAAAACGTTTTTTAATGATGGTAATTGGCTGCTTATTATTATGGATATTATTATCTTGATAGCCACGATTCTAGTGACGTTTGAGAGTTTGTCTGTACTGCGCAAAGAATGGACGTTACATAAAGGCAAAAGTAACCTTTAAAAGTGATTCCTAATTGATATTAATATAGATATAAAAAAACGCTAGCAGCAATTGCTGGCGTTTTTTGTATGGTATAGGCATGATAGATAGTTAGAGATAAGCAAAATGCGAGTAAATCATGGAAGATAACAAGACCTCAAATAACCTAGAAAACATGCCAGACCGTCTAAAAGACAGCCAACCATGGTGGCAACGGTTTGTAGCAGGACTCAATGAGTTTTATCATGCGCCATATCGTCAAACGATGGCACGTGCAGCGCGTGATGAAGAAGATTTCTTTATGCTGCTTATGTTTGCTGAGAGCCTCGGTATTGATAACCCTGCCAGCTTTTATACACTAGAATTGCAACCATTATTTTTAGAAAATTTCCACGAATGGCACACACGCATGGGTATGGATAGATGTCCTTTTGATCACGTTGGTTGCTGTTAGTTGGATGCTAATTTATTAACCGTTCCATTGATTCAATATTGAGACACGAGTATGGCTTTACGTCCTCTGCACAAACTAATAGAACAACTGGCAACACAGCCGATTATATTCGTCGGTGGTAAAGGTGGTGTTGGTAAAACCACCACTGCCGCTGCACTTGCCAGTTATTATGCTAGCCAGCAAAAAAAGACCTTAATTGTCTCAACCGATCCGGCGCATAGCTTGGGTGATGTGCTTAATATACGGTTAAGCAACGAGAAAACAGCGGTAACGCCTTATCTTAATGCTATCGAGCTAAACCCTGACATCATCGTTGATGCGCATTTTGCCCAAGTTGAGCGTACCATCACTGCCTATGCCAATCCCGATATGATGCCCAAAATTCGTGAGCACCTACGCCTATCAAAATCTGCGCCAGGTGCACAAGAAGCCGCCATGCTCGAGTCCATGTGTCAGCATTTAGTCAGTGCAGCGGATGCCAATTATGAACATATTATATTTGATACCGCGCCAACTGGTCATACCCTACGCTTATTGGTGCTGCCTGAGATGATGGGCGCGTGGACAGATGGGTTATTGGCACAGCAAAGGCGGCAAGCTAAATTGCGCTCAGCAGCCAATCATTTAGACAGTCATAATCAAAAGAGCAATCAAAAAGACGTCGATAATGATGTGCCAAATCCATTTGCCGCAAATAAATCTGACCGCTGGGAGCAAGCAGTATCAGTACTCGAAAAACGCAAAGCGCTGTTTCGTCAGGCAGGAATATTGCTGCATGACCGTAACCAAACCGCGATTGTATTAGTGATGACTGCCGATGTACTACCACTGGCAGAGACCAAACGCGCTATCGAACAGTTAGAGGGCAGTAAACTGCCGCCAGCAGCGATAGTGGTCAACCAACTGATAACGCCAACACAAACTGATGAGTTTTGGCAACATCGTGCCGAGCGCCAGCAGCAGCTAATGCATGATATCGAAAAGAGTTTTACGAATTATCCACTGTATCCAATTTATCTACAGAAAACAGATATACGCGGTACTGGTGCATTAAGTACTTTACTAGAGGCATAGTTATATAAAAACAGTTATATAAAAATAGCCCCATAAAGAAATGTTGTTACTCAACTGCTATTATTCAGCCCCACGTGACTGTAATTTGCTAGCCAGCGACCACGCCATATCTGCGCGTAATAGCTGAGCCTGTTCAGACTTACCGCTACTCAGTGATGACCACTGCGGTTTGCCACGGGCTTTTTTGAGCTCACTTGGCAGTTTATGTGTCGGCCATGGTGTGACGGTGTTGCTTTCGTCATCTAACGACTGCTCAATACTGGATTTCTCACCTTTATATAGCAATTGCGTGGCATCAGTTGCCGCATGACCACGATGGCGCAGGGCGGTGAGTAAATCTATCGCTCGAGTGGCGAGCAAGGTTAGGGTAGCAGGGTCGATATACAAACGTTTTACCCCAGTGATTCTATCGGCGATGCTACTGGTATTAGACAATAGCCCACCTGCGATACCACCTATCGCGGCACCCAATCCCAACGTCGTGCCTAATGCTGCCGCATCAATACCTAACCCTAGTAACGCGCCCGCTGCCGCGCCAGATGTGGTGCGAATACCATAGCTTTTGAGCAGCTCAGGGTCAAAAGGGTCTTGCTGATACGCTTGTAATTCAAGTGGGGTTGCTGCCACGGCATTATCATAAAACTTATATAAATTGAGTAGGTTGTGCTGCATCGCTCGTTCACTTTGTCTAACGGCCTCTTGCATTTGTTCCAATACGGGCAGTGGGTCATCATCTTCATTAATCTCATGGACGAAAGCGGCGACATTTAACAAAAAGTCGGCAATGATGATATTGGCCTCATCATAGAGTTGCGCCCAGCTCTCCGTACGGCGTACCATCAATTGCTCAAGCATCTCCGAGTGAGTGAGCATGGTGGCGAGATTTTGCCATAGGCGCATTTCATCTTCAAATTCAAACGCCACTGAATCAAAACGGGTCGAAATATGCAGATTACGTCTTGCCAGCATCGTTTGCCAGTCATCGATATTGGCATCCTGACTGTCCGTAAAGTTGAATACCGGCATCACAGGTATCGCGGCCCACGATAAAATAGCCAACTCGTCTTTATACTTACCAAGTACCGGCTCACGCGCGTCGACGACATAAATGGCCATATCACTTGCCAGCAACTGACGGATAACTTTGGCTTCTTGGCTATAGTCTTCATTGCTAGTTAGCGCATCACCGCCTTGGGCAATATCTGCTGCCAAAAATTGCTGCAAACGTTCAATACCATCACGGCGGCTGGCCGTATTGGCTTCCAGCCAATCCATCAGCCCTGAGGCATCCTCTAGACCCGGAGTATCATATAGTATGACTAAATCTTCACCGGTTTGGCTGTCTGTTAGCTTGGCTTGCTCTACATGACGCGTGGTTGCAGCCTCGTTCTTGACCTCACCAAAATAGACATCACGTAATAGAGTACGCAATATAGAGGTCTTACCCGTATTGGTATGACCAACGACTGCTAATTTAAGTGCTGCACCACTGGCTATCGTCGTTTTTTTACCAGAGCGCGCTGTCAGATTTTCAGATTCATCAGCAGAATAATCTATGGGGGTGGTATTAACATTGTCCTGAGTAGATGCTGTTGCCTCTGGGTTCATTAGGTTGCTGCTAGGGTCGTCTTTCAGTGCCTTGTCAGCAAATAAATCGACGGGTTGACCATTGGTCTTATTATTATCCATCCTATGATTCCATATCATTTGTATAAAAGCTATTGAGTAAAGCTAATAGCATAACGCTACTTAGTGTCCACCAGACCAATTTTTCGAGCAGAGAGCGCGGTTTGCCACTGTTGATAGCGAACATCTTGATTTCCCGCAACCTGCTCCGATGTTTGCTTTTTTAAATTTGCCGTACTTGAAACAGCGTTATTTGAAATATCAGCATTAATATTAATACCATTGTCAGTCAAGCTGGTATCACCAAGCAGTTGTACGATGAGCCCATCTGTCGCATGTTCTGCGATACGATCGAGTTTACGTAGGGTGCCACGGTCAGGCAGGGCTTTACTATGAATTCCTAATAACACCTGCACTGGGTGCTTATCAAGATAGCTTGTCAAGCGATCCATATCATCGCGATCATCAACGATACCAAAATCCTCTATCTCACTATTATCATTGATATTGGCATCAAGACCCTCAAGCCACCAGTTATTCTGCTGTGATGGGTATTCGAGTAAAGCCACCAGTTTCTTGCCAGTACTGACCGTCGCTTTTGGGGCGATAGGAGCGGGTGCTTCCTTAAAATCATCATCATCAACCACATGACGTTGCCAAAAATTCAAAATCTTTTGATAATAAGGCTGCTTGATATCCAAACGCATCTTTTTACGACGGAACATCAACGCGCAAAATGCCCAAGCGATTGCTCTAGGTACAATACCGTACATCAACAGACTACCAACCAATAACCCCGCCCATTGCCGCGCGACAGACAGCGGCATCGCATCGGTTACCAAGCGACTCTGAACGATAGCGGTACTGTCTGGCACACCAAACCCTACCATGCTTGGCAGCCAGCCGAGTATCTGAGTCAACGTGATAAGCGCCTGATCTGATAGTAGTGTCGATTCCCAGCTAAAACTGTACTGACGCACAATCAATAAAAACACAATCGCCAGCAGCATACCAGTCAAGGTAGCGAGCCACAATTGATGGCTAAAGCGTCCCAAATACCAACGCATACCGCTGTGTTGTAATTGACGCTCGTACAAGTCAACGGCGGCCTTAGTCACATCATCCTTGCCACGGATGAGATAGCTAGGACTGACAAAATTGGCAAACCAATTCGAGGACTGCTTGCCTTGATTGATTAGCGTCATCACAAGCCAGCCTAAGAGCATAACGGTATGGAAGCCGAGCAGACAGACCAGCACATAAAAGAAATTAACCACATTGGTCTGAAGTAGGGTAAACAATCCCAAAAACCCTGAGATGCACCACACCACACTCATAACCACCATGATGCCCTTTATGCGACCGTCAATCTTACCGAGCACACGTGCCAGCGCGCCGTTACTATCGATACGCGAGGCGCGGCGATGCAGTTTTTGGATAGGTTTTCCATCCTCACCTTGCAGTTTTTCGGTAATCAGTAGCGGGTCAGTAGCAAAAACATGCTGCTGCGTCTCAAGCGTACGTACCAGCTCAGTTAATTGGTCTTGGGGTGATAGCATAGTGCGATGATATCCCTATAAAAGCGTTGGTTAAAAAGTATAAGTATGATTTTATTATGTCAATGCTTACTTAAAAATGTTGAGAACTCTACCCATTAGTGATTATTGTAGCTCATATAGCGCGGCGATAACTTCTATTATTCTTAGCGTTTTATCATAGTAAATGTAAAGTAAATGCGCCAAAATGAATGCAGGTTAGCAACAGCTAATAATACAGAGAGCAATAAGGAAGACCTTGTGAACCAGAAAAACTATTTAGTTATTGGCGGCACCGGTGGTATTGGTCAAGCGATTGTGAAAGAGCTATTACAACGGATTGCTAATGAACAAAATGAACAAAGTGATGGAAATATAAGGGTATACGCCACTTATCACAAAAGTCAGCCTGACTTTGCGGCAGATAATTTATATTGGTTACCGATGGATGTGAGCGATGAGCATAGTATCGAACATGCCATTGCTGATATTAAGCAACAAACCACTCATATCGACTGGGTGATTAACTGTGTCGGCTTATTACATACAGCACACAATCAGCCAGAAAAAGCATTACGACAACTGGAGACGGGCTTTTTTTTGCAGAGTATGCAGATTAACGCTTTAGCAAGTTTGCTGATTGCCAAGCATATTAAGCCACTACTGGCAAAATCTGAACGTGACGCTGACGCTGACCAGCCTGCCATTTTTGCGACCATATCGGCCCGTGTTGGCAGTATTAGTGATAATCATCTGGGTGGTTGGTATAGCTACCGTATGAGTAAAGCGGCACTAAATATGGGTATGAAAAATTTGAGCATTGAATGGAGTCGGTCGCTAAAGGATGTCTGCGTGGTCGTCATGCAGCCAGGTACCGTCGATACTCATTTATCTTCACCTTTTCAGGGCAATGTGGCTGACGAAAAGCTGTTCTCGCCAGCCTATAGCGCCGAGCGTTTATTGGAAGTGCTTGATAGGATGAGCGCTGCCCAATCTGGCAGTTTTGTCGATTGGGCAGGTGAGTCCATAGCTTGGTAAAGAATTGGTAAAAACACGATTCATCAAAACAAAAAGGCGCTGAATTATTTATGCGCTTTAAAATTAATTAGCGACAAATAAATCCATAAACTCATTGACCGGTGTTTGCTCTAAGCGTTGTTGGTCATCACATAGCGCAAAAATATCCGCACAGCGACTGTCAATAAAACGCGTTGCCAAACTGGCTCGGAACTTTGCCTCTAATACAGGGATGCCTTCTGCGCGGCGGCGTTTATGGCCAATCGGGTATTCGACAGCGACTTTATCAGTACTACTGCCATCTTTAAAGAATATTTGAATGGCATTGGCAATCGAGCGTTTGCTTGGGTCATGATAATCTTTTGAATAATCGGTATCCTCTACGACAACCATCTTACGACGCAACTCATCAATTAAGATATGATGCTGTTCATGATAGTCGTCTTCGTAATTTTCTGCCATTAAGTCGCCCGTTAATAAAGGTACGGCGACCATATATTGCAGACAATGATCACGATCGGCAGGATTATCAAGCGTTCCTTCTTTAGAAATGATTCGAATGGCTGAATCATGGGTAGTTAGGACGATTTTTTCGATCTCATCAATCCTATCGTCGATACGCGGATGCAGAATGACTGCCGCTTCACAAGCGGTCTGGGCGTGGAACTCAGCAGGGAAGCTTATTTTAAATAAGATATTTTCCATCACATAGCTGCCAAACTCACGCTGAAAGGTAAAGCGACGTTCATTTTCAGGTTTGAGTGCCAAGTCCTTATTGGTATGGCTAAACAACACATCATAAAATCCCCATTGCGGCGCAGTAAGTGCTCCAGGGATACCCATCTCGCCGCGACGGGTGATATCGACCAAGCGTACCGCACGACTGGTCGCGTCACCTGCCGCCCAAGACTTACGACTACCAGCATTTGGCGCATGGCGATAGGTACGTAATGCTTGTCCATCGACAATCGCTTGCGAGATGGCAGCCATGATGCGCTCACGTGGTAATTTATAGAGTTTAGCAACCACTGCTGTCGAGGCGAGTTTGACTAGGAACACATGGTCAAGCCCCACACGGTTAAATGAATTGTCTAAAGCAAGCACGCCTTGAATCTCATGCGCCATAATCATCGCTTCTAATACGTCGCGCATGGTGAGTGGGTCTTTATTATGGCTGACGTGTTGCTGACTGATATAGTCCGCCACTGCCAAAATACCGCCTAAATTGTCCGAAGGATGACCCCATTCGGCAGCAAGCCACGTATCGTTATAATCAAGCCAGCGCACCATACAGCCAATATCAAAAGCGGCTTTGATAGGGTCAAGTCTATGGGAAGTGCCGGGGACCCGCGCGCCGTTAGGGGTTATTTGGTCGGCGCAATCGGGTCCTAGGTGCTTGGTACATTCAGGAAAGCGTAATGCCAGTAGTCCGCAGCCTAGCGTATCCATCAGGCAGTAGCGGGCGGTATTCCAAGCATCAGCGCTATTGGGCGAGTCGTTATCGATAGAGTAATTAAGCACGTAATCGGCAATTTTTTGAATTTCATCGTCGTACTCTGGACGAATATTGCTCTCTACCGTAGCGTTTTGAGTCGTAGACATAATCGTTACCTCTTCCTTGAGTCCAATATTTGAGCGATTGATAAGCGACATGATTTATCAATCAGTGATGCATCAAAAATAACATACTCAATATCGAACAACAGTGAAGTCATGTAAGACTGTTTTATCGTTTCATAAGTTACACCATGAGATAAACCAAACCGACAATGAATAAAAGTGCCAGTATCAAGAGTAAAAAGCTGAGGATGCTACTTACCATCCCTGAGCTTTCTTTTTTTACTTTTACTTTTTTAATGACGGGCAAAGCCATGGTGACATGCTCAAGGCCGTCTTCAAGATAGCGCTCACCTTCAGCAATAAAGCCGAGTGATTCATAGAAGTGTAGCAAGTAAGTCTGGGCGGAGATGATGATGGTTTTTTTACCATACTTTTTACGGCAGTACTTGATAGCCTCAAGCATTATTTGACGGGCAACGCCATTGCCTCGGTGCTCTGCTAGCACCAAAACTCTGCCAATCGCAGGTATGGGACCTGAAGGGTTAACCGAGGATCTTTTGTGATTAAATTGCGGCGGGATAATGCGGCAATAGCCAATCAAGGCTTCATTTTGATGGGCGACCAGATGTAAGCAATCAAAATCTACCTCGTCCATATCTTGATACGGGCAGTTTTGCTCGACCACAAATACTTGTGAGCGGGCTTTTAAAATATGGTAAAGATCAACGGTGGTCAGCTCATCAAAGGTTTTTATAGAAAATTCACAAGTCATAGTCAAATAGCTTCTAACGATTTAAAGGGCGTTCATAGGGTAACAATATAAATTCTAAACATTCTAAATATAGCAATTAAATATAGCAATAATGCATCAAAGACTGAGCATTATAACGATTTCGCCCTGCATTAACTATTTAAGGTTTGACTGATTTTATCTAAATTCAAACTATCAGACATGGCATTGAATATCTCATAGTATTTACCGTGATTGGCATAAAGCTCGTCGTGCGTGCCAGTCTCCATCACACGGCCATTTTCAATCACCACCAAATCATCGGCATCGATAATTTGCGAGATATTGTGTGAGACGATAATCACGGTACGGTCTTTTTTAATTAAATCCAAGCTGTGCTTAATCTGCTGGGTGGCGATGGCATCAAGGCTGGCGGTTGGTTCATCCAAAAATACAATCGGTGGGTCTTTTAAAAACATACGTGCCAGCGCAATACGCTGCTGCTGACCACCAGAGAGCAGTTTGGCCTCACTTTCATAACCTTCAGGCATGCCAAGGATTTGCTCATGGATAGAGGCTTGTTTGGCGGCATCGATAATCTCTTCATCGGTGGCATCCATTGCGCCATAACGAATGTTGTCAGCAATGGTCCCTGAGAAAATATGATTTTTTTGTAGTACCAAGCCGATTTGTTCACGCAAATTATGGGTGCTGTAGTCTTCTAGATTGCGACCATCAAGACAAATAGTGCCGCTACTGGGGTCATAAAACTTGACCAATAAATTAATAATGGTGCTTTTACCTGCGCCACTTAACCCAACCAAAGCGGTAATGCGATTGGGATAAATATTAAAACTCACATCATGCAGCGCCTGTTTGCCATTTGGATAGGAGAAATTGACATCTTTTAGCTCAATATGACCCTTTAAATCGGTGCATTTGACTTTGCCTTCGTTTTCAATCGCTTGGTCGTCGTCCAAGATATCAAAGAAGCCTTCCGCATAAGTGAGTGCATTATTGATTTGGTCATAGATACGGTGCAATTCGCGAATGGGGGCGGCGACGTTTTGAAACAGCAGTATATGAAACATAATCGCGCCAATGGTCATCTGCCCATTGAGCACAAAATACGAGGTCAAAACAATAATGACGACCACGCCGATTTGCTCGATAAAGGTTTTGCCTGCGTTATACATAAACGCGATACTGCGAATACGTAGCTGATTGGCGGTCATATCCTTTTGGATTTCCCAGTGCTTATCGGACTCAATCGGCTCACGAACAAACGACTTAATAACGGTGATAGAGTCAATAATCGAAATCACCAAGCCGCTTTTGGTCTCACGGTATTGGCGCATTTGTTTGCGGAATCCTTGCAAACGGTTGGCTTGGCGCTGACTGACAAAAAAGTAAATCGGCACGATAACCAAACCGACCATACCGACCCAAAAATTGGCATTAAACATAATGATTAATGACACGATGGCACTGGCAAACAGCGGCAGCATGTCAATAAAGAAGTTTTGCACCAGTTGCGTGAGGCTACTGACACCCAAATCAATACGGGTTTGCAGCTTACCACTGGCGTTCTCATCACTGGTATAAAACGCCATTTTATAAGACAAAATACGGTCGACCACTTTTTGAGACAAATCACGCGATAGGTTAATACGGATACGCTCACCAAAGTAGCGCTGACCAAAGGTGATGATGACGTTTAGTATCTCTTTCACCAATAAAATCACACTAATCAGCGTGAGTAGTCTTATGCCTTCTACCCATGGGTCGGGCAAATCGACAATATTGGTTAAGGTATCAATGGTATATTGCAAGACAAAGGCGTTAACCTGCGCGGTAAACGACCCTAATACCGTTAATATCAAGGTTAAAATGAACAGCCCTCGATAGGGCCTTGCAAACTCTCCCAGCCTTTTTAGGATAGACCACAGTAAAGCCCCCCGTTCTACTTTCTTAGTGGGAGGCTTATTATCTAAAGGAACACGGCGTGGAGAAGTACTCATAATATTAAGGCGCTATTTAATGTCGGTTAAATCATTACCATTGATTGTAGTACATTTTATAAATAGACCGCTATTATAAAGGCCTTTAATTGGTATCCTAAAATATGCTAACTAAAAACTATCATTTGGCACAAAAACTTCACCAACCATAATTCGGCGAGCAGAGCGGCTCATGGATACTTTTTTGGCTTGCCAGCGACCATCGACTTGTTCGGTTTTTCCGCCGACGAGTAGCGTTCCTGATGGATGCCCAAAGCGCACTTCACCTAATTCACTACCACCAGCTGCTTCATTGACCAATGTACCTTGCGTGGTTGCCGCTGCAGCAATCGCCACCGCTGCTGTACCCATCATCGCATGATGTAGTTGCCCCATACTCATGGCGCGTACCACTAAGTCAATGTCTGCTGCCTCAACTGCTTTGCCACTTGAGGCGCTATAGCTTTGTGCAGGAGCAACCCAAGCAATCTTTGGAATATGCTGACTGCTTTGTGCTTCACTTATGTCTTTAAATATACCCATCGCAACGCCGCCTTTGGCACGGATTGCCTCTAACTTAGCTAAGGTTTCGCTGTTACTATTGATGTCGCCTTGCAGTTCCGTACCAGTAAAACCCAAATCTTCTGCTTTCATAAAAATAGTTGGAATACCGGCACTGATAAAGGTGGCTTTGACGCTATCGGTCTTTAGACCACAGCCGGACACATCAAAATCATCGATTAGATTGTTGGTCGGGAACATATCACTAGAGGAATCAACCGGGTCGATAAATTCGATTTTGACTTCGGCAGCAGGGAAGGTCACACCATCTAATTCAAAATCGCCGGTTTCTTGCACTTGTACTTTGCCTTGCTCATCTAAGTAAACAGGCACATGAGCGATAATGGTTTTACTAATATTCTCTTGCCAAATACGTACTTCGCAAATGCCGTTGCTTGTATTATTACTGACACTAGCTTTCACTTTAGCCGCGTCAATCAAGCCCATATTAATCGCACAAGCGCCAACCGCAGCGGTTAAATTACCACAATTTCCCGCCCAATCAATCATAGGCTTGGCGATATTAACCTGTCCAAACAAGTAGTTCACATCGTGGTCTGAGCTAGAAGACTCAGATAAGATTACGGTCTTAGAAGTGCTAGAGCTACCATTGCCCAAGCCGTCGATTTGCTTACCATAAGGATCAGGGCTACCGATGACCCGCAATAGAAAATTATCGCGCGCCTTGCCAGCAACTTGGCAGCGCTCTGGTAAGTCGGATAATTTAAAAAATGTCCCTTTTGAGGTACCACCGCGCATATAGGTGGCAGGGACAGAGAATTGTGGGGCAAATTTTGGTGTGTTTTTTAAAGGTGTATGTTGTGAAGTTGATTGGGTCATTTCTTATTCCTTATATCTGTTTATGAGGATGAGAGTCGTTAATACACTATTTTTGTGGTAAAATACCACAAGGATTAATATTTTGAATATGGAGAAATTTATGTCCACTGCAAGCATACGTCTTAACAAGGCGCTGGTTGATAAAGCCTATGCGATATCTAAAGCACAACATCGTACCCCGCCAAAGCAAATAGAGCATTGGGCTACCATTGGACAAATTATGGAAGACAACCCTGATCTGTCTTACGAATTTGTTCGTCAGCTTTTGATTGCTCAAGCAGAAGTTGATGCTGGTATGGTTGAACCCTACGAATTTGGATAGTTTATTTTGGATAAATAATGACTCAGTCTTTAAGTGTTATTCAATCACATAGTTTTAAAAAAGCCGTTAAAAAATTGCACAATAATGAGAAAGCTGATTTAGATGATGCTGTACGTGCCATCATTGACAATCCTGAGCTAGGTGTGCAAAAGGTAGGTGACTTATCATCAGTACGAATTTATAAGTTTAAAATGCTAAAGCAGTTAACATTATTGGCTTATCAAATCGATGATGGTCAGCTTGTCCTTACCTTGTTAATGTTTGGCCCACATGAGAACTTTTATCGTGATGTTAAATTAATACTTTAATGCTTGTTATATGGCACTAGTCTCATTATTTTTCATATCCAAAGATTAAAAAACCGATGCCGTATAATTTATACAACATCGGCTCTTTAATTATTTAACACTCATGACACTTACACAATATCTAGCGTGCCATCGATAAATTCTTTGGCAAAGCGTTGTAGCATACCGCCTGCGTTGTACATTTTGACTTCATCAGCGGTATCTAAACGGCAGATAACAGGTGCTTTATCAACGGTGCCGTCTTTACGATGAATCACTAGCGTCATCTCGCCGCCAGCAGATACTTCGCCTTCGATATCAAATACTTCGGTGCCATCGATATTTAGAGTATTACGATTGACACCTTCTTTAAACTGCAAAGGTAGTGCACCCATACCAACCAAGTTTTGACGATGGATACGTTCAAAATCTTCTGCGACCACGACTTCAACGCCAGCCAGACGCACACCTTTGGCAGCCCAGTCACGGCTTGAGCCTTGACCATAGCCGTCACCGGCGATGATGATTAGCGGCTGCTCACGGTTCATATAGGTTTCAATCGCTTCCCACATGCGCATAACTTGACCTTCAGGCTCTACTCTAGCTAACGAGCCTTGGATAACGTCACCTTTTTCATCGCGTACCATCTCATTTAGCAATTTAGGGTTGGCAAAGGTTGCACGCTGGGCGGTTAAATGGTCGCCGCGATGGGTCGCATAAGAGTTATAGTCCTCGCTTGGCAGACCCATGGTATCAAGGTACTCGCCAGCGGCTGAGTCACCCAAAATCGCATTAGACGGTGATAAATGGTCAGTGGTGATATTGTCACCCAATACCGCCAATGGACGCATGCCTTTTAGCTTATTCATCGCCGCCATTTTGCCTTCCCAATACGGCGGACGACGGATATAAGTGGTCTGCTCGCGCCAGTCATAGAGTGGGCTTAATGCTTTGCCGGTGTCTTTTTTGGCTTCATCAAACATCGGGATATAAACGGCATTAAATTGTTCAGGCTTCACCGCTTTGGCAACGATAGCATCAACTTCGTCATCATCAAACCAGATGTCTTTTAGATAAACGTCATTGCCGTCTTGGTCTTTGCCTAACGAGTCTTTTTCGATATCAAAGCGGATATTACCGGCGATAGCATAGGCAATCACTAATGGTGGTGACGCTAAAAATGCTTGCTTAGCATACGGGTGGATACGACCATCAAAGTTACGGTTGCCAGATAGTACCGCGGTGGTAAATAGGTCACGCTCGATGATTTCTTGCTCAATCTTAGGATCAAGGGCGCCACTCATACCGTTACAAGTGGTACAAGCAAAGCCAACCACGTCAAAGCCTATTTCTTGTAGCTCTGGCATCAGACCGGCTTCTTCTAGGTACATTTTGACGGTTTTTGAGCCGGGTGCTAATGATGATTTCACCCAAGGTTTACGCAATAAGCCTTTTTTATTAGCATTACGGGCAACAAGACCAGCAGCAACCATATTGCGCGGGTTAGACGTATTGGTACAGCTGGTAATCGCGGCGATAATCACCGCACCATCTGGCATTAAGCCATCTTTTGGTTCAGGTAATTTATCACCTTCGCCGTGAGCAATCCCTTTCGCAACCAAGTCTGTGGTTGATACGCGTGCATGCGGACGTGAAGGACCTGCCATGTTACGGACAACAGCCGATAAATCAAACTCAAGCACACGGTCATAAACTGCATTTTCCATGCCGTCAGCCCATAGACCGGTTTGCTTAGCGTATTGCTCAACCAATTTTATTTGAGCCTCAGAACGACCGGTTAGGCGTAGATAATCGATGGTTTGCTCATCGATATAGAACATCGCTGCGGTGGCGCCATATTCTGGGGTCATGTTTGAGATAGATGCACGGTCACCGACGCTCAGTTGGCGTGCACCTTCACCGAAGAATTCGATATAAGTAGATACCACGCCTGCATCACGTAAGAATTCAGTCATCGCCAATACCAAATCGGTACCAGTAATGCCTTTTTGCAATTTGCCGGTTAATTTAACACCAACGTAATCTGGCAGGCGCATATACGACGGGTTGCCTAGCATGACGCTTTCCGCTTCAAGCCCGCCAACACCGATTGAGATAACGCCTAAGGCATCAACCATCGGGGTATGGCTATCAGTACCAACCAAAGTATCGGCAAACGCCACTTGTTCACCAGCTTTATTTTGTACGACTTGTACAACCGGTGACATTTTTTCTAAATTGATTTGGTGCATGATGCCGTTACCGGGCGGTACGACGTTGACGTTATCAAAGGCATACTGACACCAGTTGATAAAGTGGAAACGGTCATCGTTACGGCGCTCTTCGATAGCACGGTTTTTCTCAAAAGCGTTTTCTTCAAAGCCTGCATGCTCAACAGCCAATGAATGGTCAACAATTAATTGTGTTGGAACAATCGGATTCACTTTAGATGGGTCGCCGCCTTGCTCAGCGATGGCATCACGGAGACCTGCTAAGTCAACAAACGCGGTCTGACCTAAGATGTCATGACAAACGACGCGAGCAGGATACCACGGAAAATCCAAATCTTGCTTGCCCTCGATATGCTGCTTAAGCGCTGCGGTTAAATCTTCTGGTGGGCAGCGGCGTACCAAGTTTTCACATAATACTTTTGAGCAGAACGGCAGCTTGTCATACGCGCCAGCTTCGATGTTTTCGATGGCTTCACGGGTATCAAAGTAATATAAATCTGTGCCAGGTAATGGCTTTTTAAAGGGTTCATTCATCGGTTGTACAAGGGCGTTGTCCATAAGTCACCTTTAGCTGTTGGCTGGTTGCAATGAGGGCTACTCGTAAAAGAGTTTTTGATAATTTTGATAAAACGAGCGGTTCTTTTAGCAAAGCATTATCTAGCGTTGATGATTAAGCGCTAAAAATCAGCTTTACTAAAAAAACGGGCATTCATTAGAAAAATATGGCTAAGCGCATGAGAAGTAATTGTAGGATGCGCCTTACGCACCAATAAGACAGCACACCCTACAAGCCTTCTATATCACGAAAAATTAACGCGCACTCATCTCTGGTACTGGACGCAATTCTTCACCAGTATATTCCGCACTTGGGCGAATGATACGGTTATTCGCACGTTGCTCAAACACGTGTGCGGCCCAGCCTGTTAGACGCGAGCAAACAAAGATTGGCGTGAACAGTTTGGTTGGAATGCCCATGAAGTGATAGGCAGAGGCATGGAAAAAGTCAGCGTTACAGAAGAGTTTTTTCTCGCGCCACATGACTTCTTCACAGCGAACTGAAACAGGATAAAGCACTTCATCACCAACATCGGCGGCCAGTTTTTCAGCCCAACCTTTAATAACGACGTTACGTGGGTCTGATTCGCTATAGATAGCATGACCAAAGCCCATGATTTTGTCTTTACGCGCCAGCATTGCCATCATCTCAGACTCTGCTTGGTCAGGAGAAGTAAAGCCTTCAATCATATCCATCGCCGCTTCATTGGCGCCGCCATGCAAGTGACCGCGTAATGAGCCAATCGCGCCAGTGATACAAGAATGAATGTCAGATAGGGTAGAGGCACACACACGCGCAGTAAAGGTTGATGCGTTAAACTCATGCTCAGCATAAAGAATCAGTGATACATTCATTACCTTGGTATGCAGCTCGTTTGGTTTTTCACCTTTAAGCAGATGTAAGAAATGACCGCCAATCGTATCGTCGTCGGTTTCAGTTTCGATGCGCACATTGTCGTGGGTAAAGCGATACCAGTAATTGATGATTGATGGGAATACCGCCAGCATACGGTCGGTTTTATCGTTCTCTTGTGAGAAGTCAGTTTCCATCTCAAGGTTACCAAGCATCGAGCAACCGGTACGTAATACATCCATCGGATGGGCGTCCGCAGGAATACGCTCAAGCACATCTTTTAATGCTTGTGGTAAGCCGCGTAAACCTTTCAATTTAGTTTGATACGCATCAAGCTCGCTTTGGGTTGGCAAGTTGCCGTATAGAAGCAAGTAGGCCACTTCTTCAAAGATGCATTTGTCAGCCAGCTCTGATACATCATAACCACGATAAGTCAGACCTGAGCCTGATTTACCAACCGTTGATAATGAAGTCTTGCCAGCGACTTGACCACGTAGACCTGCGCCTGAAAGTTCTTTCTGTGCTGCCATGCTTAAATTCCTTTTATAGGTAGCTTTTTTGAGAAAGCGTTAATAAGGGTTTCGGTATTATTAAATAGCCATCAATAAAACTGAATATCAACGATATTGCTAAATTGCTAAGATGTTCACTGATGGTTTATTTGTATGTTTCTTGATTATCTTTACTTATTTACTATCGGCAAATAACTTATCGAGCGTTTGCTCAAACTCATGATAGTTTAAGAAGTCATAAAGCTCCATACGGGTTTGCATGGTATCGACGACTTTTTCTTGCGTGCCATCATCAAGCAGATGCTGATAAACGTTTAATGCCGCTTTATTCATCGCACGAAACGCTGACAATGGATAAAGTACCATATCAACCCCAACCGCATATAACTGTTCGGTAGTATAAAGGTCGGTTTGACCAAACTCAGTCATATTGGCAAGGACTGGAATATCGAGTACATCGGTAAACTTACGGTACATCTCGATATCCGTCAATGCTTCGGCAAAAATCATATCAGCACCAGCTTCTTGGAAAGCAACCGCGCGCTCAACCGCTGCATCAAGACCTTCAACAGATAGGGCGTCTGTACGAGCCATCACCACAAAGTCTTTATCCGTTTTTGCATCAAGTGCCGCTTTTAGGCGATCAACCATCTCAGAGATACTCACGATTTCTTTATTTGGGCGATGACCACAACGCTTTTGTGCGACTTGGTCTTCGATATGTACCGCTGCAACGCCTGCTTTTTCCATTTTCTTAATGGTTTGGGCGATGTTAAATGCGCCGCCAAAGCCGGTATCGATATCGACCAATAATGGTGTATCAACCGCATCGGTAATACGGCGCGCATCTTCTAAAACGTTATCAAGGCTGGTCATACCCAAGTCCGGCAGACCAAATGAGGCATTGGCCACGCCAGCACCAGAGAGGTATAACGCTTGATGACCGACTTGGGTTGCCATCATCGCCGTATAGGCGTTAATCGCGCCAGCAATCTGTAGCGGTTGGTTGTTATCGTTTTTTTGTTTCATTGCACTGCGAAAGCGAGCGCCAGCTGATAAAGTCATGTCGTAGTCCTTACGTGGAGGGATAATCTTATTAATATGAGGCAAGGTGTTATTGTTGTGCCTGATTATACCCAATTATCCATGATTACAAAGCGGTGTTTTATATCTGTTTATTAATAATATTTAACATAGTTATTAATATAGTTAAATGCATTCATATTATGAATAGCTATATCCATTTTTTAGAGGTTTACCGAGATTACTATTCATATTGCTAAAGTTAAAAAATCTTCGCCATACTATTATTTACATTTAGTTACAAATAGCTTGGTTTTTTAATCTACTTATTCTTTTGGCAATAAATAATAAATGAGAGGACTTATAAATAAAAAGCCCTGATAGCTAAGCTAAAAGGGCTTTTATGATAAAAGGCTTTCTAAGTACTTTTAATCAAAGTTAACCAAATTTAACCAAGAAATCCTGCAAGATTGGCTAGGAACAATAGCGCAAAACCTGCTAAGAATATCAGTCCTGCAATGGATAAGGCATTCATACCGGCTGATATTTTTTGATGACTGCGTACCAGTGAGTAGTTGAGCCAACCAAAGATAGGCGCAGAGACAAACGCCGATATCATGGCAAATTTCAGCATTGAGCCTAATTGTCCGGTAAAGAAGGTGATAATCACCAGTCCGCCACCAATCGCATAAGTGGTCCAAAAAGCGATTTGCTTCTTATTAATCTCGCTTTGACCTTTAATCAAACGCCAGCATTCGGCATTGGCGCGGCCATAGCCATCAGCACAAGTAATGGTAGTACCAAACATACACATAAAGGCGACGAACGCGACCAGTAGTCGTGACCATTCACCAATGGTTGCCGTATACATATTTATCAGCTGGTTGATATAAGCACCACCAACCAATTCAATCTCTTGACCTGAACCATACTGGACAAAAACCCCTAATGCTAAGAAAAACAACGCTAAAATAGCCGAAACCGCATAGCCAACGTTAAAGTCCAATAAGCCTTGGCGATGCGTGGTGTTATCAGCTTTTCTTTTTGCTGAGGTCCACATCGAGGTAATAGCAGCAAACTCAAGTGGCGCTGGCATCCAGCCCATCAGTGCCACAATGAAACCTAAAGTTGCAAGATTCCAAGGAGAGGCGGCAACAAAATCCACCGCCATAACCGTTGGCTTGCCCGCGGCAATCACGACCGCTGCTACCGTGGCTGACGTCAGGGCAATCATAATCCACTTAGTCACGCCATCGAGCAGCTTATAATGACCGGCAATCAAAAAGAACCATGAGACCGCAACAATGATTAAAGCCAAGCTCATGGTGGATAGACCAAGAGAGGCGGGTAGCATAAAGCCCAATATCACTGCCGCAATCAAGGATACCGCACCGGTACTAATCACCGCTGATAGGATAGAGAGGAGAAAGTAAATCCAAAGATAGGCTTTTGAGCGTTTGGCATAGCCTGCGATTAAGCTCTCGCCGGTGTCATAAACATAATCAGTACCGAAGCGAAAAAACGGATACTTAAACACGTTGGCTAGAATAATCATAATCGCTAGCTGCCAGCCATAAAGTGCACCAGCCTGTGTCGACGAAATCAGATGCGAGCCACCGATAGCAGCGGTCGCCATTAAGATACCGGGTCCAAAAATCCGCCAGCTAAATCCTTCTTGCTGCGCGGTCACGGTAGCGCCATCGTCCGTGGCGCTCGGGTTGTTGAGTGGTTGTGTGGTCATGAATACCTCGAAATGGTTAAAACGGCAAATTATCACTTACCTGTGTCAGCTTGCCAATGATCATGAGAGAAACGATTTATCAGATAGCTAAATATAAAACGATTCGTCTTGTCTCGACTTTAGCATAATGCTGCTAGACAGGATAATGATTATTCTAATTATTATTACTAATAGTTTGCATGCCCATTCTCGATAGTTAGCATAATAAGTTATGAATATCAAGGGTTTTGAGCAGGTATTTTTTGCCGGTTCTTTATAACACAATACGCCGCCGATATCTGCCATTTGGCGCTATTTAGAGCGGTTTAATGCGCTTTAACGCTGTAAGGTAAAGCTTTGCTTGCGATAAGTGATACCGCGGCGCTCATATACCTGATAAATCGCGCTCAGTAGGTCAGGGATTTTAGGGTGGACAAAGTCTTTGAGGGTATGCAGGTAAATAGGAGAGGTGGCGTTTTCATGCAACAGGCGTCGATAGACGATCTGCTCGGTGCGCACCGTTTTTAAGCTGGCAGGTACCAAGGTAATGCCTTCGCCCGCGGCAACCAAGCCGAGTGCTACTTGTAAATCGCTGACGGTGGTGGTCATAAATGGCGAGATGCCATATTGGGCAAACAGATGCAGCAAGGGTTCAGTCACCGGTTCAAGAGAAGGCTGCTCGTTAGATGACTGTTTATGTCGGCTGCTACTTTTATCAGTAGCAGAGATATGGTTAATAGGCGTATTAATAGGTTGGGTGGTCGTTGATATAGGCAAGTGGGTTTGATGGTATAAAATCAAAAGGTTATTTGCCAAATCAATCAGACGTTGCTCATCAATATGAGCGAGCGCATGCGCTTTAGGAAGCGCCACCATATAACGCTCATGACGCAATAATATCTGCTGAATCCATGGGTCTTGATGGGCAAAGCGTCCAAAACCTATGTCAATCTCACCGGTTTTTAAAGCTTCGATTTGCTGATAGGAGCTGATGTCCTTGAGATTGACCTCAATATCAGGATTGGACTGTTTTAGCTTAGCGATGACTTCGGGTAATAAGCCGTACAGCACCGATGGCACAAAGCCAATATTTAAAGCAGTACTTGGCGCCGATAAGCGTTGGGTCATGCTAGTAACCGTATCAATCTCTGTCAGTATCGCACTGATTTTATCGTAAAAGAAGACACCCGCTTCTGTCAGATGTAGCGGTCTATGATAACGGTCAACCAATTCTACGCCCATGTCGGTCTCAAGCTGCTTGAGCAACCGGCTGAGCGTCGGCTGTGACAACCTTGTTTTGGTGGCAGCGGCGCTAAAACTTCTTAAGTCCGCGATAGCAATAAAAGCATTGAGCTGTTTTAAATCCATATTGTGATGCCCATCTGACTATGACGCTTATTTAACCGGATATGTTGGCTATTTTATATAAATAGGAGGAACAAGCGTAAAATTATACTTGAAGGAGAGGAGGCGACCCACTATATTGTGTGGTAACGATAGTGTTACAATTTAGCAAACAATTGATGTAAATTAGCCATACCAACAAAACGTGCAAACAAGCTGTATTTACCCTCATTCTAGCAATTTTCTATTTTTCGTGGCATTAACTGTTCTGGTATCACTTCATGAGCGATAAAAAAAGCAACCAAAGTGCGGATTTAGAGGCCAATTTAGCGAAGATTGCTAATGCTAAGCCACGAAGGCGCTCTCGTAAAGACAATATTTATGAGCGCTTTATCACGCGTGTCGAAAATGTAGACAGCAGCGATAATAATACCAATCGCGAACAAGCTAATGTCAACGACGGCAGGCTTGCGCCATTAAAACCGCTAAAAAACGCCGATAAGCTGTCATCATATGAGCCTTTGAGCGCCGCAGAGCTGGAATTATTTGCTAGCCAGCAAGATGAGTTGCGACAACAGAGCAGTCTACAGGGAACGAATGCCTCAAGCACGGGTGTTAATTTAGACTTTTCCGATGAAAATGAGAGTTTGGGTAAAAGTCGTGCAGCCATAGCTGATATAAATGACTCATCAAATACTGAAGCAGAAGATGATGCAAATCGCATTTCTGAAAGCTATGAAAGCTCTAAAATAAATGAAAGCCTTGATATCGACGATATAGCCACACAAAGCTCAACTAAATTAATCCCAGTAAAAGATAAGAAGCGGGCAAGTAGCAAAAAGCCGCTTATCATCGGGATGATAGTTGGCTCATTATTGATTGCAGCAGTCGTATTGACGCTTATCTTTACTGGTTTCCTATCAACCAACACATCGACTGAGCCGGCGCTACCTGCTAATGCTGGCACGCCTAAAAGCAATAGTGACAGCAGGGGCAATAAGGTAGCTACAGCAAGTAATACGCCTGATGCTAGCAATCAGTCGACCGTAGATGCTCAAACCAGTATACCAAGCACTGGCAATAAAGACCTTGATAATAAAAACACTGCCAAGAATACACAAGGTGTCAATGGTCAATCTACCGCCGCCACGACCAATAATTCAGAAAATGAATCGGCATCTGAGCCAGCTATTACATACGAGGATTTTAGAGAAGAGTCACAAAGTACGTTATTTCGTGAGACCAACGATTAAGATGACTTAATATGCTAAAAAGGCATTAAATCTGTGCTTTTATACCGTTTATCCGCTAATCCTAGCGCTCATACCAAAAACCGTTGCATCGTGTCATAGGTTACGTATCATCATATAAAGACGCGGATATATACCGCTCATCATATATATGGATACGGTACTGACTTATGAGCCCCTCAAGTAATGACATAAATCCTGATACCGCTACAAAGCTGCCTAGCAATAGCTTTAACAGTGATGATGTTATCTTGAATATCGAGGGTCGAAAGCGTATGCGTCGGCCCTATGAGCGCTACATGCAGCAGCAAGATAAGCAAAAAGCGTTAGAAAATTCTGCAGCGGATGCGACTATGGTACATAAGCTACATAAGCAGAGCGAGAACCATCAATCCTTAGATATCATTCATTCTAACGAAACAGTCACAGCTCACCAATCAACCTCTCCATTTTACGCTGACACGGCTAAATCTACAAAGAAACCTAAAAAGAGTAGGTCGCTTAATTATGCCAAGTTTCTCAGTGTCATGGCTATCTTTTGCGCTGTCTTCTTGCTTGCCGTATTTGCCTTCAATTACTTACTCTCAAAAAATTCTCAGGTACCATTAGGAGTTAACAGCACGTCAGTTGCTCAGAATAGGGCATCTGCCAAGCAAATGAATACAAACTTAGCAACCGACCCTAATTCTATTCCTACTTTCATTTCACCACGAGATGAGACAAAAAATGAAAGGCAAAATGGTGATGAGCAAATCAATAATATGAAGGCTATAAAAGTTAAAACAGCACTTAGTGAGCATGATTTTAGATAAGAGGCGCAGAATACCTTATTCCGTGACTCAGAGAAACAGGCCAGCCAGAAACCTGACATTACCACTCAGACAGAAATGAATCCACAGGATTTTAAAGCAGAAGCTAAGAGTATCTTGTATCGGGATGAGACTAAAGCAGGTAATAATCTGAGAAGGTTTTAATTTCAAAGCCTATCTCAGATTATTATGCAATCTTGAATATTATATCAACCACTGTCTATCAACTATTGAGTATTGACTAAAACAGATGTAAATGTAAACCAACAGCTTAGACAGCCTCTATTTCGAGTAGTGTCGTAGATGACGTTTCTAACTGCTCATATTTTATAATCACATCATTACCTTCAAAACTAATATCAAGCTCAACATTATAAGTAGCAAGCATTACACTGTTATCATCCAAGCACTGACCGGTAGCAATGTTAAAGCGCTGCTTATAAATAGGTGAAGCCACATACAACACCGCTTCATCAATGCCACCATCGTTGGTAACAGTAGTACCACCCACTAACCCTCTAGATAATACATTGGCCTGACTAAAGGGATCATAGTTATCAAGCGCGAATAGTTTATTGTCTTTAGTACGAAAAATTGCTACTTGTTTGCCCTCTATTAGTGCGCAAACACCAGTTTCAGGGAGAATGTCTTCTAATCTACAAACTACATACTGGTTCATTGGATTATCCTTATTGGTGTATGATCGAAAGTTATTAAGCGGTGATTAAGACAGCTCAGTCGCTAGGATTTTAGCTTTTTCAATATCGGTCGCAGGGCGGATCTGCTCGCGCTCGGTGACAAAGACCACATTGTCATCTCCTTGTTCACTATTGACGAAGTGACGGAAGCGTTTGAGCTTTTCGCTATCGGTGATGGTGGCTTTCCACTCACACACATAGTTGTCGATCAGCAGTTGCATCTGCGCCTCTAGCTCATCAGCGATACCTAAACTGTCTTCAACAATGACGGCTTGTAAATACGCCAATCCGCCATCTAAGCTCTCGCGCCATTTTGAGGTACGCTGGAGCTTATCTGCTGTTTTGATATAAAACATGATAATACGGTCGATGTATTTGATGACCGTATCGCTATCAAGATCAGTGGCAAACAATTCGCCATGACGCGGGGTCATACCGCCATTACCACAGACAAATAAATTCCAACCATTTTCGGTGGCGATAATACCAAAGTCCTTGCTTTGTGCCTCTGCACACTCGCGTGTACATCCAGACACGCCCATTTTTATCTTGTGCGGTGAACGCACGCCTTTATAGCGGTCTTCTAATCTTAGTGCTAAGCCGACACTGTCATCGACACCGTAGCGACACCAGTTATTACCCACGCAGGATTTAACCGTCCTTAACGACTTACCATAAGCGTGACCAGTCTCAAAACCGGCTTGCACCAACTGTGTCCAGATATCAGGTAGTTGGTCTAGACGTGCACCAAATAAATCCACGCGCTGACCACCCGTAATTTTGGTATATAGATTAAATTCTTTGGCGACTTGTCCAAGGATGATCAGCTTATCAGCAGTGATTTCACCACCCGGCACACGAGGTACGACCGAATAGGTGCCATCTTTTTGTATATTTCCCAGATAGTAGTCATTGCTGTCTTGCAACGGTGTCAGTTCAGGCTTGAGCACATAATCATTCCAGCATGAGGCCAAGATGGAGGCGACCGTAGGTTTGCAAATCTCGCAGCCATGACCTTTACCATGCTCCTCCAGTAGCGCATCAAAAGTTCTAATACCATGAACACGAATCAAGCTATAGATCTCTTGACGGGTATAAGCAAAGTGCTCACATAAGTCGTTATTGACCTCAAAACCAAGGGTCGTTAACTGGTAGCTTAAAGTGTCTTTCACCATAGGAGCACAGCCACCACAGCCTGTACCTGCACTGGTACAAGACTTTAATTCGGCAATGGAGTACGCACCGTTCTCAACCGCCGTGCAAATATCGCCTTTGGTGACGTTGTAGCATGAGCAAATCGTAGCGCTATCCGGTAAGTTCTCTATACCCATTGCTGGTTTTTCAACGTTCGGTAAAATCAAGCTCTCAGGATGGGCAGGCAAGTCGACATCATTGAGGTATAGCTGTAATAGATTGTTATAGTCTTCGGTATCACCGACCAATACCGCGCCAAGCAAGCGCTTGTTATCAGGCGTTGTGACCAGTTTTTTATAGATGCCTGTCGCAGGATTTTGATATAAATAGCTCAAGCTGTCTGCGCTTTTGCCATGTGCGTCACCGATACTGCCTACATCCACGCCCATCAGTTTGAGCTTGGTGCTCATATCAGCGCCTGTAAAGGTTTGCGTTTGTTCTCCGGCAATTTGCGCCGCACAAATATTCGCCATGCTATAACCAGGTGCCACTAAGCCAAATACTTGATTATCCCATACCGCGCATTCGCCAATAGCATACACATGTTTGGACGTGGTACGGCACTGCTCATTAATTACAATACCGCCGCGCGCACCCATTTCAATAGCGCACTTAGGGTTGTTTTTGATAATGCCGTCTTGTGGACGAATACCGGCACTAAAGACGATCATATCGGTATCAAGCGAGGTGTCATCGGTGAATTGCATGGTCAGCTGGCACGGGTTCTCATTAAAGGTGCTCAGGTTTTTATGTATGGCGTCGGTATTATCAATAATGGCTTGGGTGTTTTTACCGGTCAATACTTTGACGCCAAGCGCTTCAATTTTTCGTTTCAAAATATCGCCGCCAGCCGCATCAAGCTGTACGCCCATCAACTGCGGGGCAAACTCTACCACATAAGTCTCTAATCCTAAGGTGACCAGTGCTTTTGCCGCTTCAAGCCCGAGTAGTCCTCCACCCACGACCACGCCTCTTTTTACTTTGGGCTGCTCAGCAATGGCAAGAATGTCGTCCAAATCAGCAATGGTGCGATACACATGACAGTGTCGATGCTCTCGTCCTGGAATCGGTGGCACAAACGGATATGAGCCTGTTGCCAGTACCAGCTCACTATATTCAATTTGCTCGCCAGCTTTAGTGGTGATGTATTGATTGGTGGTGTCGATATCTACAATACATTGATTCAAATGCAGCTGAATCTGGGCTGATTCATAGGTGCTCAAATCAACCAAGTTGAGTTTGCTGACATCTTTATGCTCAAAGTAGCTCGATAAATACACCCGATCGTAAGCAGGACGGTTTTCTTCAGCAAACACATGAATTTCAAACTGCTCATGCAAGCCTTTTTCTATGGCGCGCTCAATAAAATGATGCCCAACCATACCGTTGCCAATCACTACCAACTTAGTTTTACCTGCCTTACTCACTATAGTGCTACTCATGTGATTATCCTTAGTCATGCGTTTATCTAAATAGTGCTTACAGCAATTACACCTTCAATAACTGTGCCAAGCACCGTTATATAGCACCATATTTCTAAGCGAAAGGCTGATTACTACAGAAGAAAGCCTGTGTCAATGACAGTGTCTTTCTAAGGCAGCGTGGTATTTTCGAGTATATGAATAGGCATGATAAATAAGACAGTCTTCGCTCATTGAATGTGAGGATATAAAAAATAGATGCACCAAAATAGATAAAACTATGCACCAATTTGTTTGTTTTTATAGCAGTGAGGATTTTAAATTTATCTCGATAAAGTTAGTATTTTCATATAGCTATTAGAGTATGAGTAATTTATCCAAGCTACTTGGATGTCATCTATAGCAACGTATAGACGCTTTTATCAAAGGTAAATTTTATCTTCACAACACGGCTCATAGCGGCAGCTGGCACAGCCATTGCACCCCCTTAAATGCTCTAACAGGTTAGCTCGTTCAATACAATATGTTCTTCGACTTTCCCTGTTGGCCCTAAATTTCACTATTTAAGGAAACCGCTTATGTCGTCATCGCCATCACCGAGCCCTACTGCACCAAATAAAAACAAGCTTAATATCCTCTCCTTTACTGGTAAGAATAAGATACTCCATCTTGGATGGATGGCTTTTTTTCTGACCTTTTTTGTATGGTTTAACCACGCACCATTCTTATCTGCCATCGGTGAGACCTTGAGCTTGACCAAAGACCAAGTCAAAACCTTGTTGATATTAAACGTTGCTTTGACTATTCCCGCTCGAGTCATTATTGGCATGCTGACCGATCGTTTTGGTCCGCGCCTCGTCTATACCGCCATTTTGGCTATTGGAGCGATTCCCTGTTTTACCTTTGCCTTTGCGCAAGATTACAACACGCTGGCATTGTCTCGTTTCTTTTTGGGCTTTGTGGGCGCAGGGTTTGTGGTGGGCATTCGTCTCATGAGTGATTGGTTCCCTGCAAGCGAGTTGGGTACGGCTGAAGGTATTTATGGCGGTTGGGGTAATTTTGGTTCTGCTGCTGCGGCCTTGCTGTTGCCAACAGTAGCTATTATTGCTGCGGCTATGTTTGGTGGCGATGAAGGATGGCGTTATGCGACGGCCACCTCTGGGGTGGTGATGATGCTCTATAGTGTGATTTTTTATAAGATGGTACGTGATACTCCCAAGGGTGCCACGTATTTTAAACCCAAAAAATCTGGTGCCATGATGGTAACCTCAACAGGCGACTTTTGGCTAATGATGACGTTTAAGCTGCCAATGTATTTGGCGTTAGCGCTTCTGGCATGGAAGCTATCACCTGCTGGCGTCAGCTTACTCAGTCAGTCGAGTGTCAATATCGTCTACATCGGATTGGTTGTTTTATATATTTATGAGTTCGTCAGTAGCTATCGTTTTAATAAAGAGGTGTTTACGACTCCTGTGCCAAAAGCGCATCAATATGATTTTAAGCAGGTCGGCATCCTAAATGTTTTATACTTTGCGACCTTTGGCTCAGAGCTTGCCGTGGTGTCTATGTTGCCACTTTTTTATCAAGAGACATTTAACCTATCGATTGTGATGGCAGGGGTTTTGGCCTCAAGCTATGCATTTATGAATTTAATGTCGCGACCGGGCGGCGGTTGGCTCAGTGATAAGTTTGGGCGCAAAATCACGCTGTTGATTTTGACAGCAGGCTTAGCCGTTGGTTATCTATTAATGGGCATCGTTGATTCAACATGGCCGATTGCCTTGGCACTATTCATCACAATGTTTTGCTCGTTCTTTGTGCAGGCGGGTGAAGGCGCTGTATTTGCTGTCATTCCACTGATCAAGCGTAGCATGACCGGACAATTTGCTGGCATGACTGGTGCTTATGGGAATGTTGGTTCAGTTGTTTATTTAACTGTATTGAGTCTGGTCTCTTATCAGGTGTTCTTTATGGTGATTGCAGCGACCGCCGTCATTGGCTTCTTTGCGCTGTTCTTTTTAAAAGAACCTGAAGGTGTCATCATCGAAGAGATGCCTGATGGTAGTTTTGCCCAAATACAAGTGAGCTAAATATGCAAATGAATGAGGCGCTGTGGCAGCTTGATTTTCATAGCATGCAAGGGCGGAAATCCGAGAATCAAGACAGCTTGCTAATCACAACCTGCTTACCATATGACAAGCTTGCCGCATCTGCACCTTTATTGGTGCTGATGGCAGACGGCGTCAGTGCCTGTCAGTTTCCCAAACAAGCCAGTCAATTGGTGGTCAATACTGTCGCGCACCATCTTACCTTAGCACTCAAAAATAAGGCACTTCAAGAAATGGTATTGGCAGAAAACCAAGCGCAATCAGCCAATAAAACACAGGCCAATGGTCAAGAAACATCCATAGACTTTGACGACCATCAAATTGCAATATTGATTCGGGAGACGGTCCATAAAGCCAACGATGCCCTCTATTTCCCGCAAGTCTATGAGCGCGTGCCACCACTATTATCGACCTTGTCAGGCCTGCTATGTATCGGCGACCGTATTCATCTGTTTCATACAGGCGACTCACGTATTTACCGTATTGGTATTGATAGCATGGCAGTACTTACTAAAGACCATCGCATTCATCATGGGCAAGATAAAGGCGCGCTATCTGCCGCTATTGGCGCGGATACGATGGTCAATCTCCAGCAGTCAGTGTTTACCTTGCATCAAAATGAGTGTTTAGCCTTGATGACCGATGGTGTTTATGAGTCTATTGCAGCGCCCGAGCTTCAGTTCGAGTTATGTACAGCAGTAAGGGCGCTATGTCATCCGAATCAGACGATAGATACGTCGGAGCATAGCTCTATTGACTGGGCGATGAATAGTCTTAGTGTCAGCCAAAGCATATGCCAGCAAGCGTTTAATGAGGGCAGTCATGACAACTTAAGTATGATAATGCTGGGTATGAATATACAAGCACGCCATAAGCAGACGTTTAATGAGCAGAATTCTAGGTCAGGCGAAAGTGCTCATACTAAGGACAATAGTGATTATGAAAACCCTAGCCTTCATGATATCCATCGTTATCAGTTGTTAACGGGGTTGGAAGTTGGGGCGCGGATTGATGGTTTTATCGTCAAGCATATTATAGCCCGCACTGCTCGTAGCGAAGTATATCTAGTAGAAGATGAAAACCATCATCCATTTGTATTAAAGTCACCAAGTCTTAGTGCTATTGCCGATGGTCATTATCTGCGCGAATTTTTAAAGGAGCGTAAAATCGGCCTAAGCTTATCTAAGCACAGACGGGCAGGCGAGCCTGCCTATAATCAAGCGGATCCTAACACCCTATCTATCGATCGAAACTTTACAGACATCACAGACATCAGCGGCATAAAACCCTATATAGACGCGAGCTCAGCGCTTAGCTCATCAGGGTTGCTGCGCTATTACCCCATACCAGCCAGCAGTACATATCTATATTATCTGACCGAATATATTGAAGGTGGGAGTCTAAGAGATTTCATGGATCGTCATGCGCCTTGTGATGTGTGGCAGACCTATGACTTACTCACCAAGATTGGTATGGCGGTTCGGGTGATGCATCGAAACTATCTATTACATCAAGATATCAAGCCTGAAAATATACTACTGACACCGTCAGGTGCGGTCAAATTGATAGATTTCGGTTCAGCCAGCTCATCTATACTCAAAGACAGTACGCGACCTCCCAATGGGGATTTGCACTACGTTGCACCAGAATATTACACCGATGCACCAAAAGGTGTGCACTCTGATTTATTTTCCATAGCTGTGATTGGCTATGAATTGCTAACAGGTGAGCTGCCATTTAGCTCACAAGCGTTAATGCATTCACATCAGGAAAATCATACATTGACCCTACCTACTGAGTTATTACGTCAGCACCGTGTACCCGCTGCCAGCCAGCAAGCATTAATGCGTGCGCTGCATTCTAATCCCCGCGCTCGCTATCAAGCGATTGGCGAGTTCTTACAAGATTTTAACCCTGACAATCACAATCCTAACCATATTAGCGACCCTGAGCCGCTCATCATACGCAGTCCATTACTGGTATGGCATAGCATTTGCTTTATCCAGTTTATAATTATTTTTTCGCTGTTGGCTTATTTTTTATAAGTTCAGTCTCAGCACAAAAAATGATATGACACGCCATTAATTAATGCTGCGCGTTGCGGCTAAGGGATTTTTTGCTCATGTCATCAGATAGATCAAAATTAACAATACAGACAACGTCTTATGCTCATTTAAATGCGGGTATTGTCATTATTGGTGCTGGCATGGCAGGCAGCCGTTTTGCCATTGAGTTGGCACGTGCGCGCCAACAAAGTCAGTCGTCAAATAATCAAAGGTCATTACCGATTATCCTTATCAGTAAAGAGCCGGAGGTCGGCTACAACCGCATTATGCTATCACCAGTACTGGCAGGAGATAGTGCCTTTGACGATACTTATTTATACCAGCAATCAGATTATGAACAGTTGGGTATTATTGTCTTAGCAGGGACTGCTGTTACCGCTGTGGACACCAAGCAACAATCTATTGAGCTGGATAGTGGACAGACGCTGGTTTATGCCAAGCTGGTTATCGCTACGGGTTCGAGCGCTCGAGTCATACCTTTTCCCAATCATGATGCGACAGGCGTACATGTGTTCCGAGAGGTAGCTGATGTTAATGCTTTAATTGAATACGCGAATCAAGGGAAAAAAGGTTTGGTGATTGGCGGCGGTGTCTTAGGATTAGAAGCCGCTTGTGCGCTAGCTTCCCAAGGGGCAGACATGACGGTCGTTCATGTAGATAGCTATGTTCTTAACAGGCAGCTTGACTTACCGGCTGCCCAGCTATTGCAAGCTGAACTGGCTCGTCGGGGCGTAGCTGTGGAGGTCTCTGCTATTACTGATTGTATTATGGTCAATGACCAGCATGAAGTGGCGGGGTTATCACTGAAAGATGGACGTATCTTGCCAGCAAATTTTATCGTGATGGCAGTAGGGGTGATGCCTAATATAGCACTGGCGAGAGACTGTGGTCTTGAGGTCAACCGAGGCATCCTTGTAGATAACTTTATGCATACGAGCTGTCCTCATGTCTATGCAGTTGGCGAATGCGTAGAGTTGGATGGTGAGCTATTCGGTATGGTGGCACCTGTTAATCAGCAAGTGGATGCCTTAGTCTCTGTGCTAAAAGACACTCGACTATCGGGCGACAGCTTAGGTTCTAAAGAGAACTGGCAGCCTTTTCGCAGTACACCGCTGTCCTTAAAGCTAAAAGTATCTGGCATCAGTGCTTTTTCAGCAGGGCAAGTCGACTTTGAAGAGGAGGAAGCGGCAGCTATCGAAACCATTACTTATCAGCAAACCAGTATAAATCACTATCATTGCCTTTACCTTAGAAACAATAAACTGATCGGCGCTGTACTCTACGGTGAGGTCAATGAGGGCAGTTTCTATAGCCAGCTGATCAACAGCAATAGTGATATCGCGCCTATAAAAGCGGATTTAATATTTGGCGAGGCTTACTGTGATTTGGAGAAGGTAACGACAGATAGTGAGGCTAACGGAGACATGGATAACGATAGCGATCTGGATTTATTAAGCGCAGCAGACATAGTAGGAGCGGCGTCATGAGTGAAGTGATCTTGAGTAATAAACCGAATGCTAGTCAAGAATTAGAAAGTCGTATACGTCGATCTAATAACAAATCTGATGACATGATCAATCCTTCAAAAACGGCTCTTATTGCCACTTATACTGAAGAAATGACATCCACCATACGCACCACTTGTCCTTACTGCGGGGTAGGGTGTGGCGTCTTAGCCAGTGTCGATGCGATAGGGGTAGTGAGCGTAAAAGGAGATCCTGAACATCCTGCTAACTTTGGTAAACTATGCTCAAAGGGCAGTGCGCTGGCACAAACCTTAGGCAGCGAGCGCCGCTTAACTGAGCCTTATTATCAAAATAAACTAGCATCGATGGCACAACAGCAACCCATAACTTACCACTCTCATGCTTATAGCGCTACCGCAGCACTGAACAATCTAGCCTCTACCGTGCCGACCGATTGGAATAGTGTTCTAGATGATATCGCTACTCGCTTAAATGAAACTATCACCAAGCACGGTCGCGACAGCATTATGTTCTATGTCTCAGGGCAGCTGCTCACTGAGGATTACTACGTTGCCAATAAGTTTATAAAAGGCTTTATCGGTAATAATAATATCGACTCCAACTCACGACTGTGTATGTCATCGGCGGTAGCAGGACACAAACGTGCCTTTGGCGCAGATTTAGTCCTCGGTAATTATGAGGACTTAGAGGCCTGCGATTTATTGGTGCTGGTGGGCTCAAACATGGCATGGTGTCACCCTATTTTGTTTGGACGCTTTTTGGCCGCCAAAAAGGCTGATCCCAGTAAAAAACTGATTGCCATTGACCCACGTCGTACCGATTCCTGTGAGTTTGCCGATTTGCATCTACCGATAGCAGCGGGCACCGATACGCATTTATACAATGGTTTATTACATTATCTTAGCGAACACAGCTGCGCTGATATAGGTTATATCGAGCATGGTCATGGTGTTGATGATGCTTTAGCGGCAGCCAACGTCTGGAGCATTGAAAAAGTTGCTCAAGCTTGCCAAGTCAGTATCGACAGTATCCTTGAATTTTATCAGCTAGTCGCAGCTCATGACAAAACAGTAACTGCGTTTAGTATGGGCGTCAACCAGTCAAAGAGTGGCACTGATAAGGTTAATGCCATTATCAACACCCATCTGCTTACGGGACGAGTGGGCAAACCGGGTGCCAGTCCTTTTTCACTCACTGGTCAGCCAAATGCCATGGGCGGTCGAGAAGTAGGCGCGCTGGCTAATTTGCTGGCGGCACATTTAGATTTGAGTAATAGTGTTCATCGTCAACTGGTGGCTGACTTTTGGCAGGCACCTCAGCCTATTACTGCAGAAGTAGGCGTCAAAGCGTGCGATGCTGCCGATGCTATCTTAGATGGGCGGATTAAAGCCATTTGGGTTATGGCAACCAATCCGGTCGTGAGCTTACCTGACGCGGATAAATTTCGCCATGCATTAGCGGCTTGTGACTTGGTCATTGTCTCTGACTGCTCGGTAGACAGTGATACGGTTAAGTGCGCAGATATTGTATTACCTGCCCAAGGTTGGGGTGAAAAGTCAGGCACAGTCACCAATTCTGAGCGACGAATATCAAGACAACGCGCTGTAAAGCCTGCACTCGGTCTTGCCAAACCTGATTGGTGGATACTCTCGCAAGTGGCGAGGCGTATGGGGCTATCAGGGTTTGATTATGATCATCCTAGTGAGATATTTAATGAGTACGTGGCGCTCACTGCTTTTAAGAACAACCCTAGTCAATCAGCATCAAAAAACAATCAACCGCGCTATCTCAATTTGGCTAAAGACTTACCAATGCCAGTTCTAAGTCGCGCTGACTATGAGGTAATACCCCCCTTTCAGTGGGGTGGCGCGCGTATTACACCCACTCAAGTAAACCTCATTGCTATTACGCCTTCAGATAGTGCTAGCCTGCCTAATTTTCATCACTTCCATCAACATCAACGTCGGCAAAACTCGAATAAGAGCGATGTTAAGAATAGAGATAAGCGGCATAACACTGACTTCGACCCCTCAACCGTGAATCTACGCCTGATTACGGGTAGACTACGAGATCAGTGGCATACCATGACACGCACAGGGCTGTCGCCACAGCTCAATCAACATGAATCTGTGCCGACGCTGACTGTCCATCCTAATGAAGCCAAACAACTCGGTGTTGAAAAGGGCGACTATGTGCAGCTACATTCTCGCTATGAGCAGATCCTGCCGAATAGTGAGGCAACAACTATTGATACGAATAATGTTAGTAAAAATGCCGATACAGATAATGAGAATATCGAGCAAACGGTTTTAGCGCAAATCGCCATCAGTGATAGTATGCGTGTTGGTGATGCCTTTATGCCCATACACTGGAGTAATGCCTTTGCTAGCTTTGCACGGGTAGGGACGCTCATCCCGACATTTGTAGATCAATATTCAGGACAGCCTGAGCTAAAAAACTCAGCGATTCGCATGAGCGCCGTGCCTATGCAGACACTTGGCAAGATTATGGTGCATCCTGATTTGCAGGACACCATATTAGTGCACTTGCGTGCGATGACTGCTCATTTTAAGAAGAAAGCAATAGCGGGTGAGTCGCAAACAGCGTCTACAAATTTTGAGTTAAATGGTGCATGTTCGTCTCTCTCACTACCAGCGCTGACATGGAGTATCAGCAGGCAAGCCAATAGTGTGCTCATTACTCTTGCCAGCCCAGCCGAGCGCACAGCTAGGCAGTTGCTTGACCCTAAATTTTGGCAGCAGTTTATCGATGACTATCAAAAGTCTGTATCAGAAAGATTGTTAATTGACAATGCTGACGATACTCTGACGGTTAATAGCGCTTTCACCTTGAGTAAACCAGAGAAGCAACTACGCTTTATCTCGACTCAGTCGGAGGTGAGGAGTGAGGCGTTAGACCATATACCAAGTCCTTTAGACTCTGCTATGCCGAGTGATCAGCTGCTATTAGCCATTTATTTTGCACCAAAAGTGATGTATTTGCCTAGTACACATTGGCTTGACATCTGCTTTGCCAGTACCGATGCCATACCAGTACAGCAGCGTTATAAATGGTTGCTGGCAGGCCGTCCAGCTACCGGCTATATCGATCCAGGTCCGTTGGTGTGCTCTTGCATGGCAGTCGGAGAAAACATTATTGTCAATGCAATCGCCAAGCAGCAGTGTCATAGCGCACAAGCAGTGGGCGAAGCGTGCCGTGCTGGTACCAATTGCGGCTCGTGTGTGGGTCAAATCAATGCGCTTATTGAGGAGTATGCGTCATAGCTGTCTTATAACTTCCTTATAGCCGCCTTATGAAATACAACCAATTGATCAATATGGCATGGGGCTTGCACCGTATATTGCACTAACAGCATCATTAGGAGTCACCGTCATGACGGATTCATCTGCCTTTATCGCAACACTACCTCCAAACGATTTATCTAATAAAAAGTGTGTCGTCAATACACTAAACGCGCCATTAAATATAGCAGCTACAAAAGTAGGTACTGTGCATTTAGTCGGTGCAGGCTCTGGTGATCCTGAGCTGCTCACACTAAAAGCTTTGCGAATCATGCAGAGCGCTGATGTGGTGCTTTATGATAGTTTGGTCTCAGAGGATATCTTAGATATGTGCGAACCAACAGCAGAGAAGATATTCGTCGGTAAACGCCGAGCCAATCATGCGCTGCCGCAAGAAGGCATCAATGAGCTGCTGGTCAAGCACGCGCTGGCAGGTAAAACAGTTGTAAGACTTAAAGGCGGCGACCCTTTTATCTTTGCGCGCGGCGGAGAGGAGCTTCAAGAAGTGGTACGCCATGGTATCTTTTTTGAATCTATTCCCGGTATTACTGCCGCCAGTGCCGCTGCTAGTAGTACAGGTATTCCATTGACGCATCGAGACCATGCGCAGACAGTGAAGTTTGTAACGGCATATAAGAAATCAGGAGCGCCCAACAATAACTATGACGAGCATTTAGATAGCACCCAAACCGTCGTTTTTTATATGGGATTGCATCAGCTAGATGAATTGACCGAAGGGTTAATAGCAGCGGGACGAGATAGCGAAACGCCTTTTGCGGTGATTAGCCATGCCAGCTTGCCCACGCAGCAACTGCTCATCGGTACGCTTGATAGTATCGCTAAGCAGCAAGCCGAAGCGAAATTGCCAACCCCAGCATTACTGATTATGGGCGATGTGGTGACGCTATATCATGAATTTGCAGACTACAACCTTGGTGCATTTGGTAAGCGTGCAGTCTGCAATATTAAGCAATCCATCACCGATAAACATCTTATACCTACTTTTGAGAGTGTTGCATAAAATATAGGGTTAGCCTAAATGCTCAATAAGATGACTTTAAGACAGGCTAATCTTTTAACTATAAATTTCGTAATTGCTCAATTAACCAGCGATGTATACCACTGTCACTGGTACGTGGATGCCATGCTGCGATTACCTTAAAGGTGGGCGGTAATGCTTCGATTTCAATCTCTTTGACTTTATTATTTGGTAATAGTCGCGCAGGGTAAAAGGCAATCATGTCGGTGGTGTGCAGGATATCTGGCACGGCTGAAAAGCTAGGAACTGACATCACAATATGGCGTTTAAGCCCTTTTTCTGCAAACCATTGATCATGCGATCCGCGCAAATTGGCACGCGAAGGCGATACCACCAGCTGTGGGTGTGCGGCAACTTGCGCCAGTGTGAATATCTCTGTTGCAAAGGTGTTTTTATAACCCGTCACACATAAATGCTGTTCTTCAAATAGCGTCACATACGATAAATTGTCAGGGATAAACTCTGGAAAAGTAATCAGTAAATCAAGTTCGCCTGCCGCAATCAGCTGATTGATATTGTCTGATGCAAAATCTCTCACTATCAGCTTTAAATGAGGCGCTTCACAGCGTGTGATACTAAATAACTGCGGCAATAATGCCTGCGTCGCATAGTCGGTTGCACTAATCGTAAAGACGCCTTTGTAGGTTTGCGGCGTAAACACTTCTGGCTCTAACAATACTTCCAACTGTTTTAATATCTCGTCAATCGGTTGCCGCATCGCTAGTGCTTTTGGTGTTGCCACCATGCTATTACCTTGACGAATAAACAAACGATCATCAAACAAATCCCGTAGCTTACGCAACTGCTCACTAATCGCTTGTTGCGTCAGTCCCATTTTGCGCGCAACTTGCGAGAGATTTTTTAGATCAAGTAGTGCCTGCAATACTCTAAGCTGCTTGATATCTAGCCGATTCATACCATTCATAACACTTACCATTAATAGTTGTACCCTAAACAAGAAAGGCTTGTTTCTAATTGTACCTATAAAACTCTATGCTAACCAACATTACTTAAGCAGCCCATTAAACCTAAAAATAGATTCAGTGGCTCAAAAAATAAGCCTATCCGTTTGCTTTAAAAGAGAGTGTTATGAAACAAGCTATGCCAACTATGCCAAATACCAGTGCGTTATTTTCATCTGTACAACTTGGACCTTATACCCTTAAAAACCGTATCGTGATGCCGCCTTTGACGCGCTCTCGTAGCACGCAACCTGACAATATCCCTAATGATTTAATGGCAAGCTATTATGCACAGCGCGCCTCAGCAGGTTTTATGGTAACTGAAGGTACGCAGATTGAGCCACGAGGCCAAGGCTACGCGTGGACGCCGGGTATTCATTCGCAAGCCCAAATTGAAGGCTGGAAAAAAGTTACGCAAGCAGTACATGCTAAAGGCGGTATTATTTTTGCTCAGTTATGGCACGTTGGCCGCGTATCTCATACCAGCTTACAACCAAACCAAGCTCAGCCTATCGCTCCATCTGCCATTACTGCCACTAACGTCAAAGTATTTATTGAGACAGGTCCAGGCGAGGGCGCTTTAGCCGACCCAAGTGAGCCACGGGCACTGAGCACAGAAGAAGTGGGTGAATTGGTCGCTATGTATGCACAAGCCGCGCGCAACGCACTAGAAGCAGGTTTTGATGGGGTAGAGCTACACTGTGCCAATGGCTATTTGGTGAATCAATTTATCTCTGAGCATAGCAATACACGTGATGATCAATATGGTGGTTCGTTGACCAATCGTCTGCGTTTTTTAAAAGAAGTGGTCGCTGCCGTCAGTGATGTGGTTGGTGCTGATCGTTTAGGCGTACGTTTTGCGCCTTTATTTGCCAGCACGGATGAAACTCGTGTGTATCTAGGCTTAGTAGAAGCAGACCCGCATCATACCTATATTGAAGCGATTAAAGTACTTGAACAGGCGGGCATTGCTTACTTATCCATTGCAGAGGCTGATTGGGATAATGCGCCTGATTTGCCAGAGCCTTTTTATCAAGCGGTCAGAGCTGAGTTTTCAGGACGTATTATTTATGCCGGTAAGTACACTGTGCAGAAGTCGGTCGATATATTATCTAAAGGTTATGGGGATTTATTTGCTTTTGGTCGTCCTTTTATTGCTAATCCCGATTTACCTGAACGCATAGCCAATCATTGGCCACTCAATGAGGCAGATCCTGCCACGATGTATGGTGGCACTGCCATTGGCTATAGTGATTATCCTCGCTATCAAGAATAGTCAAAAAGTAGTGCATAAAACAAGGTCGATCACGGCCTTGTTTTCACCGCAGCAAGCGATCGGTATAAGCGGTGCGATGACACTGTAAAAATGCACATAATTCTAAAGATATTTTATTTGTCAGTATTTATCAGTTGGTAGACGCAATGAATAAAAGTTTGAAAGACAGACTGATACGCATATTAGTAGGATATGTCGGACTTTATCCGACGCTCTTAATCGTATTAACGTTATTAAAGCCTGTGAACTCATGGTCTAAGTCTGCCAGTGGTGGTATTGATTGAGACCATAATACTCGTGCCGTTGACGCAGATGGTGTCATTCCCACTAGCAGGCTGGCTCATTGAGCGTTTAAGAAGGTAGCAGTTGTTGCTCTTTGCCTAGTTTGGATATGGGTTTTTAATATTATTGATTGAGATGATAAATGATTGATGGAAGGGGTCGGTTTATAAACCAGATAAATAACTTATCTAGATTTCAGCCGAGCATTCATAGCGCAATAAAATAATAATCTAAAACCCATGCTATCAGTGACTCTAAAACAGCCTATTTAACTTATGGCTACCTAAATTTAGGTTCACGATTCAAAAGAGTTAATTTTCTATTAAAAACAATGACCTATAGTTAATATAAAAATAAGTGGTTCATGAACCTTGGTATGTGACATAGCCTGAGTACAACAACTTTAATTTAAACTATTAGGAGTCTCAACTGAGACACTGAATTACGCTAAAAAATCAAGATGATCGTTCATTCATTCTCCTAGCTTTTTTATTTAAGGGGGTTTTTCATTACAAAATGAGAAAACCAGCCATACTGAAAAAGTAGCGATATTAGCACAATTCTTGCTGATTGCTTCTTGGTTAGAGTGAATAAATCATCATTTATATCAATGAATTATACTTCTGATTCTTCAGTAGATACTTGAAATGAGTATTTGAGTTTTTCATACATGGCAAAGCACTTTCACTACTTGGCTTTTGTAAAGCACTCTCTCTTTATAATTGACCTCTTAAGCTGATTTGCCTGCTAGTCAAATTTAGTGCCGAACAATATTGAGCTACGTTTGAGGCACGAGGGCTTCGCTTTTGATATAAAAATATCTTGTACTTTTTGAAACTGACTATCTAAAGCAATACCATTTGAACGAATAATATTACCTATTAAAAAGCCTCTGTCATAAATATAGACAATGCCTTTACCTTTATCCCAATAGGTCACTCCTTCAGGCAGTATAGGCGTAGAAAACATGCCATCACTTGACTCTATTAATAAACAACCCTCTATTACAACCAATCGTCCACCGACCCCCATGTCTAACTGGGGTTCCTCAGGATCAAAAGGGTATGTAAATATATCTGCATATGTCGGTGTTAATATATTAGAGATATCCTCTATTTCAGTCTTCAGGACTTTATTCTCACTAGTGGCTTTATTCATCATGTTTTTTGAAGGTGTCATACAACCTGATATTAAGATTGCTAAAAATATGATTAAGTATTTTTTAAGCTTATGGCTGTCCTTATACACTGTATTCATCTGAAATATCATCCTTAAATTTATTAGCATATGTTTACTAAATCAGCCTAAACCCTTGTATATAATCAGGACATCATCCGAATTATAAAGAGGTACAGCGCCGTGAAAAACCGTAACTATTACATTTATAAAAAGCCTACGATTAAGCTCAGCATGGGTATGCTTGCTTTAGGCAGTTTACTGGCAATCGCTGGTTGTAATAATAGCTTGGTTGACAATCAACTGATAAAAGCGGCAGCCGAAAAACCTGTAGTTAGCAAGACTGAGAACCCTTCAACCCAAAGACTGATAAGAACTATATCGCTGCTGACGACTCTGCTTCAACGCCTGAAGGTATCAAGCAAGTCGTTAATGCCAACAATCAATTCGCTATTGATCTGTATCAGCAGATAAATAAGCAACCTGCACAATCAGATAAAAACATCTTCTTCTCGCCCTATAGCTTGTCCACTGCCATGGCTATGCTCTATGCCGCAGCAGAGGGTGAAACAAAGCAGCAAATCCAAAAGACCTTTCATTATCCAACGCCAGCTATCCTTAATCCCAATAGTGCCGCGCTCTACAATCAATTTAATAAACCCAATTCAAATTATGACTTAAGCACGGTTAATGACTTATGGATACATCAAGGCTTGAGCCCCAATCAAACTTATTTGGATACGGTGCAGCGCTATTACGGTGGTAAAGTCACCACTCTTGATTTTAAAAACAGTCCTGAACCTTCCCGTCAGACTATCAATAAGACCATTGCCAAACATACCAAGCAGATGATTCCTGAGCTGCTCGCAAAAGATAGTGACCCCTGCCGTCAATCCCGTATATATAAACTTGGGAGATTTTGATTACGCAGCCTGACGATAATAATCAAACCACACCTGTCTTGGCGATTTATAGCCTAAACCCTTTTGAATCCTAGTCTGATTATAATATAACTCAATATATCCAATGATATCTCTGATAGCTGCAAACCTTGTTTTATAGTCTTGGTGATATACTAGCTCGTTCTTCAATATGCCCCAGAAGCTTTCTATGGGTGCGTTGTCAAAGCAGTTGCCTTTACCGCTCATTGAACCTGTAAACTGATGCTGCTTGATGATCTTGTGGTAAGCATGGCTACAGTACTGACTGCCTCTGTCAGAGTGAACGACTAGCCCTTTGCTTGGTTGTTTATTCTTGATGGCCATGTTCAATGCTTTGCATACTAGATCTGCGGTCATTCGCTTATTGATCGCATAGCCGACCAGCTCTTTGGTATATAAATCTTTGACTCCCGCTAAATACAACCAGCCCTCAAGCGTCCAAATATAGGTGATGTCACTGGCCCACGCTTGGTTAGGGCGACTGGCATCAAACTCTTGATCCAACACGTTTGGATAGACCAGTTTGTTGTGATTGGAGTCGGTGGTGACTTTAAAGCGTTTGTGGCGACGGCATTTGATGCTGTATTCCTCTTTGATGCTTCTGACCATGCTCACTTAGATGCGCATGCAGACGCTCAACACCATAGCGCTCATGAGTTTCACTGTGAGCGGCTTTAACGAGTAGCTCACAATGGTTGCGATGTATCTGCTGCTCGCTGATATCGCGACTCAGCCAGTCGTAGTAACTTGAATGCTTAACCCTTAGCACGCGGCACATAGGGGTGATGGTAAAGAAGTGCTGGTTATCTTTGATGAAGGCGTACCTGACTAGCTGTTTTTCGCGAAGTACGCCGTCGCCTCATTCGAGCATAGCTCTCATCTTGCGTCGGGGCGAAGCAGTGCTTCGCTTTATCCCTCCTCATTTAAGATCTCTCGCTCCTCTTCGGCAACTTTGAGCTGTCGTTTGAGCTGCTTTATTTCTTGAAGAGCTGTGATAAGATCAGGGTCGTATTGCTCTGTGCCGACAAGCTTGCCTTGGTTGGCTTTGTTATGCCAATTCGATAGCGTTTGCATGGCAATGCCAAGCTGCTTTGCGGTTGCTGAGATATTGCCATTATTGTCTGATATCTTCTTAACGGCTTCAGCTTTAAATTCTGTGCTATAGGTTCTTATTTTCTTGACCATGATAAACTCCGATTAATATGCTTAGTTTACCAAGTTTACTTGTACGGTTTCTTCAGCATAGCTCAAGCCTTTAAATCAGCCGCTACGGCCTTCTTATCCGTCCATGGTACAAACTTCATGGAGTAACGCACCATATGCACGATACACAGCTGAACCTGAGCGTTGGGATAAACCGTATTGATGGCATCAGGGAAGCCCTTTAAGCCGTCGACACAGGCAATGAGGATATCTTGTACCCCGCGGTTTTGTAGTTCAGTGAGAACACCCAGCCAGAACTTAGCGCCTTCATTCTCTGATAACCACATACCAAGCAGCTCTTTTTTACCGTTAAGAGCAACACCTAGCGCCAGATAGATCGCCTTGTTGATGATCTGCTTGTCTTGACGTACTTTAATGACAATGCAGTCTAAATAGACGATAGGATAAACACTACTCAATGGCCGGTTCTGCCAAGCGGTGATGTCGTCTAATATGTTATCGGTGACTCTTGAAACCAAGCTGCTTGAGATGTCGACGTCATAGAGCTCTTTAATACTCTCTACAATCTCGGTGGTGGTTTGACCCTTGGCGTAAAGGAATATGATTTTATCATCGAGACCTGAGATACGGGTTTGATGCTTACTAACGAGTACAGGCTCAAAGCTGCCATCACGGTCTCTTGGGGTGGATATCTCAAGATCGCCTGTGTCACTGCGGACGGTCTTTTTAGTGTGCCCATTACGCTTATTAGGCTTGTCTGCTTTCTCATGCTTGGGATAGCCAAGATGATCTTCCATTTCAGCTTCAAGGGCAGTATCGATAAAGGATTGCATGAGCTGCTTTTGAAAATCTTTGATGTCATCGAAGCTGTTCATGCTACCAGCCATTTGCTCGGCCAGTTTCTTGATGTCAGATTGAGTAGTCATTGCTTATTCTCCTGTTATTGGATTATAAGCAGTTACACAGTTTTTAGGAAAGGCTCTATTAGCTTTTTTATTTCATTCATCTTTTTATAGACATCAAAATAGGCTTTTTACTTAGCAGTAGTAAGCCTGTTTCCGATGTAATGAGTCTCGCAAATGTGCAACGAGCAGTTTTAACTTTTGATCTGGTTGCCTGGCCTTAGGATATACTGCATACATGCCCAGTTCCTTTCGTGTAAACCGTTGCAAAATCTGAGTAAGTGTATGTTGTTGTATCTCCTCATGGACCAACGCTTGGGGCAAAAAAGCAATGCCTAAATCGCTGAGCGTGGCTTGTTTAATCGCACTAAGATGATTGCTATGAAACCTACCATGGACAGGCATTAATTGCTCTGTGCCGTCTATACATACTGGCCATATGTTGTTAGAGGTATTATCTAACTTATAGATTATGCACTCATGATTGTCTAATTCTTCAGGGGTTTGAGGCGTACCATATCGCTTTAAATAGTCTGGCGTCGCACATATCACCCATCGGCTATCTATAAGACGTCTTGCAATGAGCGATGAGTCTTCAAGCTCAGCGGTCCTTATTGCCAAATCAAATCCTTCCTCTATCAAGTCAACCAATCGATTGGTAATTTGTAACTCTACCGATACTTCAGGGTGTTGTTTACAGAATTCAGCAATAGATTCGCTCAATATGAAATTCGCAGAGACCACAGGCAGGGTTATACGTATATGGCCTTTCATATCTTCGCCGTAACCCGTTACTGCATCTTCAGCTTCCTGAAAGGCATGTTTAGCAATTTTAGCTTTGTCGTAAAGCGTCCTGCCGGCATCGGTTAAGCTCAACTTTCTAGTGGTTCTATAAATGAGTTGAGTATTTAAGTTCTCTTCTAATCTTGCAATGCGCTTGCTCACTACTGAATTGGTTAATGATAGCTTTTCAGCGACTTTAGAAAATGACCCTTCCTCAACAACTTGGACAAATAAAACCATATCGTCAGCTTTGACCATACTTGTGCTCCAATTGGCGTAATGCGGATTAGATTATAGCAAAAAAGGAAAATAATATTGTCCATTGATGCAATATATCAATTAATTAACAAGGCGTAGACTATTTTAGGGCTTTTTGAACATGGGCCATAGACTGTCGCAAGTCGTGCTCGGTTTTGTCTACAAGACGGCTTGGATAAATTAGCAGTCCCTGTTTGTGAATGTTTAATACAACTTAGTCATCATTGAGTCGTCAAAATAAAGGCTGCGATGACTTGGTTCAGGGAAGATCGCACAATCAAAAGGATGTAATTTTGAATCAAACAATATATGGGCTTTTGGCATTACTGCCAATCGTTCTCTGTGGTATTTTTCTTATAGGCTTGCAATGGTCAGCTAAAAAAACAATGCCTATCATTTTAGTTGTTACCGCTGCGCTTGCCATTTTTATATGGGATATGACGCTTAACCGAGTGTCATCATCTATTATTCAGGGTTTGGTGATAACTGTCTCGGTGTTGTGGATTGTCTTTGGTGCTATTTTTCTGTTGAATACATTAAAACATACTGGTGCAATCGCCGTTATCCGTGCTGGGTTTACCAATGTATCGCCAGATAGGCGTGTGCAAGCCATTATTATTGCATGGTGCTTTGGCTGCTTTCTTGAGGGTGCCTCAGGTTTTGGTACAGCTGCCGCTATTGCTGCGCCTTTGCTGGTGGCGATAGGATTTCCAGCGCTGGGTGCGGTGTTGATGGGAATGATGATACAAAGTACACCTGTATCATTTGGTGCGGTCGGTACGCCTATCGTTATTGGGGTAAATAATGGGTTAGATAAAGCGGCCATTAGCGCTCAACTGGCACAAGAAGGACTACAGTGGGGCGACTTTTTACAACTGATTACCAGTCAAGTGGCTATCATGCATGGTGTCATTGGTACGTTTATGCCACTTTTTATGGTGATGATGCTCACCCGCTTTTTTGGTAAGAATAAAAGCTGGAAAGAAGGCTTCGCTATTTGGCCGTTTGCGATTTTTGCAGGCTTGGCATTTACAATCCCTTATATGATAACCGGTGTTTTTTTAGGGCCAGAGTTTCCTTCACTGGTCGGAGGTTTAGTTAGTATAGCCATTGTTGTAAACGCTGCTAAAAGAGGGTTTTTAGTCCCAAAAACAACTTGGGATTTTGCGCCTCAGAAAAACTGGCCAAGCGAATGGATGGGTAAACTGGTGGTCAGTAAAGAAGATGTGACGCTTGATTTAACCAGTAAAAAGATGTCTGCGGTTATGGCGTGGTTCCCTTATTTACTCGTTGCAGTCTTACTGGTGTGCTCAAGAGTATTCGCTGGATTTGAATCCTTATTAACCAGTGCAACGTTAGATTTTACGACGGTTTTAGGAGAGGCAGATGTAAGCGCTAGTTTTAGTCCTCTGTACTTACCTGGAGGCTTGTTAGTAATAAGCGCCTTGGTTGCCGCTGCTCTGCAAACTAAAAAACCAGGTAGTGCACTAAATAATGCCTTTAAAGAATCAACTAAAACGGTCTTAGGAGCTGGTTTTGTACTGGTTTTTACGATTCCAATGGTCAGAATCTTTATCAATTCAGGGGTAAACTTATCAGATGTGGCGAGTATGCCAGTCGCCAGTGCCGAGTTGTTTGCGGGTACTTTTGGCAACGCTTTTCCGTTAATTAGTTCTACCATTGGTGCACTAGGGGCCTTTATCGCGGGTTCTAATACCGTTTCTAACATGATGTTTAGTCAATTTCAGTATGAAGCGGCGGTGAGCCTACGTATTTCACCTTCTTTAATCATAGCGTCTCAAGCTGTTGGTGCCGCAGCCGGTAATATGGTTGCCATACATAACGTGGTGGCTGCATCAGCAACGGTGGGTTTACTTGGTATGGAGGGCGCCACACTTAGGCGTACTATTTTACCCACCATATACTATGTGTTGTTCTGTGGCATCATCGTCATGGCCGCCATTTACATTTTTGGTTTTCAAGGGCCCTTAGCATGATGAATGACACACAATCACAAGATAAGGAGCATCATATATCTTCGTCAAATCGCGATTCTCAAGGCATGCTTAGTCCTGATCAAGTACTAGACAAGCTAACACAATTACTGGGTGCTAGTAATGTACAGGCTGATCCAGAGAAAAATGAGCACTATAGAATGGGGTGGCGCTCTGGTGGTGGCAGTGCCTTAGCCGTTTTATTTCCGCAAACACTGCTGGAGATTTGGCGTAGCCTAGAAGTATGCGTTGAAGGCGACTGCATCATTATCATGCAAGCGGCTAAGACAGGTCTGACTGAAGGCTCAACACCGAGCGGTAATGACTACGATAGACCAGTTGTGGTGATTAATACGCTTGCAATGAACCAGTTGTATTTGGTGAATGACAACGAGCAAGTGATCAGCTTGCCTGGTGCGACATTGCATCAGCTACAAAGTCAGCTTAATGCTGTCAATAGAGCGCCTCATTCCGTCATCGGTTCCTCGACGTTAGGCGCGTCTATTATTGGCGGTATATCTAATAACTCTGGTGGGGCTTTGGTCAAAAGAGGGCCCGCCTATACCGAGCTTGCGTTGTTTGCCCAAATAAACGAACAAGGACAGCTGGTATTGGTTAATCATCTAGACGTAGAGCTAGGTGATACGCCAGAAGAAATACTGACTAATTTGCAAAATGGTAATTTTGATAAAAGAGAATTACCTGATAGTGGCAAGCTCGCATCTGACAAAGAGTACATCGCCAGAGTAAAAGACGTTGATGCAAGCACGCCCAGTCGCTTTAATGCGGACAAGCGCAGACTGTATGAAGCCAGTGGCTGCGCTGGCAAGCTTGCGGTGTTTGCAGTACGTCTTGACACTTATCCAATAGCGGCAAAAGAGAAAACCTTTTACATAGGCACTAACAGTGTGAGTGAGCTTGCACAGCTCAGAAGGCAGATACTATCAAGCTTCGACAATATCCCTGAAGTGGGCGAGTATATGCATCGTGATATATTTGATGTCTCCGCTAAATACGGTAAAGACACGTTCCTAAGTATTAAGCATCTCGGCACAGATGCCTTACCTAGATTGTTTTCTATCAAAGGCGCTATTGACGCTAAATTTCATAAGTGGTCATGGATGCCAAAGCATTTTACTGACAAAGTCATGCAGTTCATCGCTACTCTATTTCCAAAGCATTTACCGAAGCGCATGATTGAGTATCGTGAACAATATGAGCATCACCTAATCTTAAAAATGAGTGATGAAGGGATAGCAGAGGCACAGGATTTTCTGAAGACCTTCTTTGCTGCTTCAGACACGGGTAACTATTTTGAATGTAGCCAGGAAGAGTCAGAAAGCGCGCTTTTAAATCGTTTTGCGGCAGCCGGTGCCGCATTACGCTATGAAATCATACATGAAAAAGAAGTTGGTGAGATATTGGCATTAGATATTGCCATACCGCGTAATGAATTAGAATGGCTTGAAACCCTACCTGAAGAAATTGAAAAACACTTAGAGATGAAGCTGTATTACGGACACTTCTTTTGCTATGTGTTTCATCAAGATTATATTTTGAAGAAGGGCAGTGATGCACACCTTGTTAAAAAGATGATGTTAGAGCTATTGAGCGCACGCGGAGCCAAATATCCTGCTGAGCATAATGTAGGGCATCTATACGAAGCAGAGCCTGATTTGCAGAATTTCTATAAAAGCCTAGACCCAACCAATAGCTTTAATCCCGGCATCGGTAAAATGTCGAAAACCAAACGTAACTGCTCGTGCTGTGTGTAATAGTGAGTGTGGGTTGAGCTTGCCGCTTCAAAAATAAGCCAATTGCATCCATCGTTTAGCACTAATCAATAAATAATTAGAGATTCAAAAATATTACATAGATATTTAACAGAATAAGGGCAAGCGTATGATTATTTCATCTCCAAACGACTACAGGGCTGCTGCCAAGCGCCGACTGCCACCATTTCTATTTCATTATATAGATGGCGGTGCTTATGAGGAATATACCTTAAAACATAATGTTGAAGATTTATCGAAAATTGCCCTTAGACAACGTGTACTAAATGATATGTCACTGCTTAGTCTCGAGACGCAGTTATTTAATGAAACTCTGTCTATGCCTGTCGCGTTGTCACCCGTGGGTCTGACAGGTATGTATGCCCGCCGCGGAGAAGTGCAGGCCGCTATGGCAGCCGATCAAAAAGGCATTCCGTTTACCATGTCGACAGTTTCGGTTTGTCCGATTGAAGAAGTAGCGCCTAAAATTAACCGTCCGATGTGGTTTCAGCTTTATGTATTAAAGGACCGAGGTTTTATGAAAAATGCCTTGGAGCGTGCCAAAGCGGCGGGGTGTTCGACCTTGGTTTTTACGGTAGATATGCCAGTACCAGGGGCACGCTACCGAGATATGCACTCTGGTATGAGCGGTAAAAATGCTGCTATGCGCCGTTACTTACAGTCTATGACGCATCCGCAATGGGCATGGGATGTAGGGCTAAATGGCCGTCCGCACGATCTGGGCAATATCTCTACTTATTTAGGTAAGCCAACAGGATTGGAAGACTATATAGGCTGGCTAGGTAATAACTTTGACCCCTCTATTTCTTGGAAAGATTTAGATTGGATTCGCGAGTACTGGGATGGGCCTATGGTCATCAAAGGTATTTTGGACCCAGAAGATGCCAAAGATGCGGTGCGTTTTGGAGCCGACGGCATAGTCGTATCGAATCATGGTGGGCGACAGCTGGACGGTGTTTTATCCAGTGCACGTGCTCTGCCTCCTATTGCCGATGCAGTTAAAGGAGAGATTAAAATTTTAGCCGACTCTGGTATACGTAATGGCTTAGATATTGTGCGTATGTTGGCTTTGGGCGCTGATATTTGCATGCTAGGGCGCGCTTTTATTTATGCTTTAGCAGCGGATGGCGGTGCAGGGGTAAGCAATTTGTTAGAACTGCTAGATAAAGAAATACGCGTCGCAATGACCTTGACTGGTGCCAAAACGATTGCTGATATTAATTCTGACTGTTTAGTAAAGCTGGAGAATTAAACTTGAAGCCGTTAGTTTAGTCATCAATCGTAATAATGAAACTCATAATATTGTTGGCTGACTAGGGATAGACAGATATACCATTACAGGAATGGCTGACCCAGTATCACCAAAAAATAAATGATTAATACATAAAGCTGACAACGTCTTGGCTGATGAGAAGCGAGAGCTTCGAGATCCACATAAACAGGTTAAATGGCTTACACCATAGAAAACCTACATTTAAGACCGCACGACTATATTTGAATGAATTTGATCAGGAGATCAAGGATGACTATTGATAACGACGTACTACGTGAACGCATCAGCTTATTAGGCTCATTTCTAGGAGAGGCGATTTCTCGGCAAACGGGCGAACAAACACTCAACACGATTGAAACCCTACGCCAAGGTTTTATCCAGCAACGCCGGGCGCCTAACGCAGCGAACCAGCAACAACTCATCGACTTTATTGCCTCGTTAGACAACCAAACCTTAAAAAATGTCATCCGCAGCTTTTCTATCTATTTCTTCTTAGCCAATCTCAGTGAAGAAAATTACTTACGAGAACAACGTCAAGCCTTGCGTATGCAATCGGAACATAGCTGGGAAGGCTCGTTTCGGCGTACGCTGCTTGAATGTCGTGAGCGCAATATTGAACCCGCCCAAATGCAAGAGCTGATTGAGCAACTAAAATTTATCCCAGTATTCACCGCCCATCCGACTGAAGCGCGTCGCCGTACGACGATGAATCTATTGCAGAGTTTATTCAAGCATAGCGATGCTTTGAATAATCTTCCTGAAAACAGTTTCGCCTATGAGCAAGCGAAAGAACAAACGGCGCAAACCATTGATTTATTATGGTCATCTGATGAAGTACGGACGCGTAAACCTTTAGTCTATGACGAGATCAATAATGGCCTGCATTATTTCAATGCCAGTTTATTCAGCGCCATTCCCAAAGTTTACCGTAATATTAAAGACGCCATTGTTGATATCTATCCTGAGCTAACAGACTATCCCTTACCGGCGTTCATGAGCTTTGGTTCTTGGATCGGTGGTGACAGAGATGGCAATCCCTTTGTCACTCATGACACCACAGAAATGGCCGTATTGATGCATGCCAATACCGTCTTGCGTCACTATCAAGTGTTGATCAAAAAATTGCGTCGTGAACTGATTCACAGCGATACAATTGTCGCTATCGAACCTGACGTGTATACAAAAATTGAAAGTTATCGTGAGCTCGACAGACGAGTCTTTGATTACAATACTGACGATTACAACAATGAGCCGTACCGAAGACTGTTATCGATTATTCTTGCCAAAATAAAATCGACTAATAGCCATATTCAAAGCAAAGGTAGTGATAGCGAGGCTGAAAAAGATGCTTACACCAATCCGCAAGAATTGTTAGAAGATTTACGCATCATTCGGAAAAGTGTCAATACTCACGATACGGCACATGGCGAAGGCTTATTACTTGATATGATTCGTTTGGTCAAAACCTGTGGTTTTCATTTGGCAGCGCTCGATATTCGTCAAGAGTCCTCTTATCATAGCGAGGTGATAGCTGATATTTTTGCCAATGCCTCTAATCTGCCAGATTATCAAATGCTCACTGAAACTGAGCGCCAAGAATGGCTAACGCGCTTACTTGAAAAGCCCGGTACACCGCTCATTTATACCGATAACTTGAGTGATAAAACACGCGAACAATTGGCTTTGATGAACTCTGTGGCAACCTTACGTAAACTGGTCGGGCAAGATACGTTTGGCAGTTACGTCATATCAATGACCAATAACGCCAGTCAATTATTAGAAGTGTTACTACTCATGCGCTTTGCAGGCTTATGTACAGTGAATGACGAAGGGCAACTGTCCGCTGACTTACCCGTCGCACCCTTGTTTGAAACCATCGAAGACCTTAAAAGTATCGATAAGATTTTACCTGCCGTCTTGGATAATCCGCTTTATCGAGGGTTGCTGCAACACTTAGATAACACGCAAGAAATCATGCTGGGTTATTCAGATTCATCAAAAGATGGCGGTATTATCACCTCTGCATGGCAGCTGTATAGCGCGCAGCAAACCATTAACCGTATCGCTGAGGAATATGGTATCAAAACCCGCTTGTTTCATGGCCGTGGTGGCTCTGTCAGTCGTGGTGGCGGCTCAACACATAATGCAATTGCCGCTCAGCCCGCAGGGACACTGCATGGAGAAATTAAAGTCACCGAGCAGGGCGAAGTCCTTTATGCCAAATATGCCAACACCGATACCGCTGTGTTTGAGCTAACCATGGGCATCACTGGTACCCTCAAAGCGTGCTCAACAAGATTTGTGGTGCAACCGCCTGAACTACCAAATTATGAAGCACTCTTTGCGCGTCTAGCCGATGCGGGTGAACAAAGTTATCGTACGCTTACTGACCATACCGAAGGGTTTTATCAGTTCTACTCACAAGTGACGCCAGTGCAGGAAATCTCTTTATTAAATATCGGCTCACGCCCAGCGCACCGTAACAAAGGTCTGCCTAGTAAGACAACCTTGCGGGCGATTCCCTGGGTATTTGGTTGGTCTTTAGCGCGCTTTACCCTACCAGCTTGGTATGGCGTAGGTAGTGCTCTTCATAGTGTTAAACAAGACGAAGCTTTAATGAGGGAGATGAACAGTTGCTGGCCATTTTTTAACGTATTTATTAGTAATATTGAAATGGCTTTTACCAAATCTGAGATGAGCATTGCTCAGGCTTATAGTCAGTTATGTGAAGATGAGGGATTACGTGAAAAGATTATGCAAGCGGTAATCGATGAGCATCATCTAACCTTCTCAGGTTTGAACTCTTTGCTTAACCAGACATCGTTATTGGCGCATCAGCAAAGCCTTGCCGCGTCACTACAATGGCGAAATGCTTATTTAGATCCGATTAATTATATCCAAATCGAGTTGTTGAAACGTGCCAGACAAAAAGACGCTACAGATAATGACGATGATCTTGCTGTTGAAGATCCATTAATCCGTAGTATCAATGCTTTGGCAGCGGGTCTACGCAATACGGGTTAATTAATAGAGAATTACGTTCAGATATCTAACTTATGACCTAAATACATTGACTTCCTTTAATTAAATTAAGAAGGTTGAAAAGGTGTAAGGGTCAACTAATTTAGATGTGGGTGGGTTTCTATCGTCAGGCTCCCTAACTAAAATCTCCCGAATTTTTTTATACGGATTTGACGGTAGGGGTCAGTCAGCTACCAGCTATCGAGACGACCCGTATGTAACTTGGTGAAACAGATGCTTGATTATGCCACTACAGTCTATTAATTAGGCAGCAATTGAGACAAGATGTTAGAAAAAAATATTGCCTCTCAAAAAGCTCGATTATCACTGCCATATCCTATCCAGCACAGTGAACCAATTCTTTGACGTAATCTTTTCAATGAGTGGATCGGAGAAATGTCGTTGTTGCATGTGCTCAATCAGCATAGAGATTTGACTGATATCAGATAACTCATCTGGCAATAGACAACCATCAAAATCAGAGCCAAAACCGACGTGATCTTCGCCTAAATGGTCAACTAGATAATCAAGATGATCGACAATCACATCAACTGAAGTTTGCGTGTTGCGTTGACCGTCAGCACGAAGAAATGCAACATCAAAGTTCACCCCAACCATACCACCGCTTTGTTTAATGGCAGCCAGTTGCTGGTCAGTCAAATTCCTTGCTTGCTGACATAACGCGTGTGCATTAGAGTGTGTCGCGACAATGGGCTGATCAATAATCTCTAACGTATCCCAAAAAGCACGCTCATTCATATGCGACACATCGATTAGCATATGTTTTTCACGACACTTTAGAATGAGGTCTTTACCTTGATCCGTGAGACCAGATCCTGTATCGGGAGAATGAGGAAAGGAGGCATTTAAGCCATCACCAAAGAGGCTTTTTCTATTCCAGAGTGGCCCTATACTTCTAAGACCTGCATCATAAAAAACATCCAATAACTCAGGTTTAATGGCTAAAAACTCAGCACCTTCCAAATGAAGGATGATGGCTAATTGCTGATTCTGCTGACAGGCTTGAATTTGCGCTAAAGACTTACAAATCTGAATCTGACCGTCTGATCGCGCCTGTAATTGTTGCACAAGTGCCAACTGTGCACAGCAAATATCCACGATTTTTTGCGGCTCAAAATCTAAGCCTGAGAGATTTGATAACTTGTCAGGATGGTTTTTTTTAACATAAGCGTAGGGCGGCAGGAAAATAGAAAATAAGCCGCCCATCCATCCCGCTTTCTGACAACGTTGTAAATCCAAATGTCCTGGTAGCGTACCATAAATGAAATCATGCACAGGATCTGCGGCTGCACTCAGCCACAGTCGGGTCAATAGGTCGTTATGTCCATCAAATATCACAGGCTGAGCATTCATTATTCATCCATTACCGTACGAGTAGGAATTAATTGCTCTTGACTCAATAGCTTTGAGTTTTTAGGGTTCCTAAAGCGTAACTCTTCAAAGGAAACTGGCGTTTCACTGTTTATACGCGCTTCCTCGATCAGATAATGATAAGGTGATTTGCCACACACAGGATCGGCATTTTTGGCATCCCCAGTCAGCATAAACGCTTGGCAACGACAGCCGCTGTAATCCCGCTCTTTATCTGGGCAGCTTTGGCACATGTCAGGCATCCAATCGTCACCGCGAAACTGATTAAAGCTCGCAGACTCATACCAAATATCTGCAAGTTGGGTGTTGCGTACGTTAGGGAACTGTATTGGTAATTGTCTGGCGGCATGGCAAGGTAGGGCTGTGCCGTCCGGTGCCACAGTCAAGAAAATCTTACCCCAACCATCCATACAGGGTTTAGGACGTTCTTCGTAATAATCAGGAACGACAAAAATGAGTTTACATTTGATGCCACGTTTTTCAATTTTCTTGCGGTGCTCATTGGTAATACGCTCGGCTCGAACCACTTGCGCTTTGGTTGGTAGTAAGCCTTCGATATTCTCAAATGCCCAACCATAAAACTGACAAATGGCCAGTTCAACGGTATCGGCTTCCAGCTCTAAGCACAGCTCAATAATCTGATCAATCTGATCAATATTCTGCCGATGAATGACAAAGTTGAGCACCATAGGATAGTTGTACTGCTTGACCAGACGTGACATCTCATACTTTTGTTCAAAGGCATGTTTTGAGCCAGCCAATGCATTGTTAACCGTTGGATCACTGGCTTGGAAACTGATCTGAATGTGGTCAAGGCCAGCCTCTTTTAATCGAGCAATCCGAGATTCGTTCAATCCCATGCCTGATGTGATTAAATTGGTGTAAAAACCTTTGTTATGAGCATAAGCGACCAATTGTTCTAAATCTTGACGAACGAGTGGTTCACCGCCAGAAAAGCCGAGCTGCACCGTGCCCATTTGCCGCGCCTGATCAAGAACATCGAACCATTCTTGCGTTGTCAGTTCCTGCTTATACTGAGCATAATCAACAGGATTAGAGCAATAAGGGCATTGTAATGGGCAGCGATAGGTAAGCTCAGCCAATAGCCATAATGGCAGTCCTACTGGCGCAGTCATACTAAATCAATCCAATGTTCACGTTGAGCCACCAACATATATTCGATAATGTCTTGCTCGATTTCAGGTATATCACCAAACATAGCCTTCACCTTTTTAATAATATCAGCAATGGACGCTTGACCATCAATGTGTTGACCGATGATGCTGGCACTCTCATTTAATTTGATCATCCCTTCAGGGTACAGCAACACATAAGCGTTCTGTGCAGGCTCAAACTGAAAGCGATAACCATGACGCCATACTGGGACGATAGAGTGATCTAGTTCAGGTAAACTCATTTGAACAATCCTTTATGCCAGACATTATCATCAGTGACGCTTTGGTAAGGGGCTTGATTATGGACATAGGCCAAGCTCAAAGAATCCAAAATGGTCCACAAAATATCCAGTTTAAATTGTAGAATCTCTAGCATACGCTCTTGTTGTTCAACTGTTTTGAATGAGTCGAGCGTAATGGTTAGGCCATGCTCAACATCGCGGCGGGCCTGACTTAAGCGCGAGCGAAAATAGGTATAACCTTGCTCTTTAATCCAAGGATAATGTTTTGGCCAAGACTCTAAGCGCGATTGATGAATCTGCGGGGCAAAAAGCTCTGTCAGTGAGCTGCTGGCTGCTTCTCGCCATGAGGTACGACGCGCAAAATTTACATAAGCATCGACTGCAAAACGTACACCCGGCAACACCAATTCTTCAGAAATCACTTGTTCGCGGCTAAGACCAACCGCTTCTGCCAGACTCAACCATGCTTCACGACCGCCACCATCAGGATACACGCCATCTTGATCAATCATGCGCTGAATCCACTCTTGACGCACCCGCTGATCGGGGCAATTCGCCATGATTGCCGCATCTTTCAAGGGAATATTGATTTGATAATAGAATCTGTTGGCGACCCACGCTTGAATCTGCTGTTGAGTCGCTTGTCCTTCATGCATCATGATATGAAAAGGGTGGTAAATATGGTAATACTGACCTTTAGCCATAATCGCTTGTTCAAAGGCCTCTACGCTTAGGGCTATTTTTTCTTCTTGCATTATCTTCATTTTGCTGTCGCCTTACAATTCAATCTGCATACCATCAAACGCCACTTCAACACCGTGTTGTTTCAATGTTGCAGCCTGTTCAGATTGTTCATTCAATATTGGGTTGGTGTTATTAATGTGGATCAATACCTTACGAATGTTTTTGAGCTGATCTAAATAGTGCAGTGATCCATCTTCACCACTAATGTGTAAATGCCCCATGTCTTGGCCTGTTTTTGTACCGACACCGCATTCTTGCATCTCACTGTCAGTCCATAAAGTGCCATCAATCATCACACAATCAGAGGCTTCCATAATCTGCATAATATCATCGTCAATTTTGCCCAAACCTGGCGCGTAAAAGAGTTGTTTTTGCGTTTTTAAGTCTTTTACAATCAGCGCAATATTATCGCCATCATGGGGGTTATTACGATGTGGCGAGTAGGGTGGTGCCGAGCTTCTAATCACCAAAGGCGTCAATTCTAAATTGCTAAAACCTTCAATATTAAAGGTCTGTTTCGGATCAATTTGGTGATATTGCAGGCCACCATTCCAGTGTTTCAACATATTGAAAATAGGAAACCCTGTCGTGAGATCTTGGTAGACCATCTCAGTACACCAAACAGGAATCGGACACCCTTCTCGCAGGGTCAATAGCCCAGTCGTATGGTCAAGCTGACTGTCCATCAAAACCACATTCGTGATGCCTGTATCTCTCAGGTTACGTGCTGGCTGTGCCGCCTTAAATTCAAATAATTGCTGACGAATATCAGGTGACGCGTTGAATAAAATCCAATCTATGCCATTCTCTGATATGGCTATCGAAGACTGGGTGCGGGTCTTTGCTTCAATTGTGCCTTGACGAACACCATGACAATTATAGCAATTGCAATTCCACTGTGGAAAACCACCACCAGCCGCTGAGCCTAAAACGTGAATATACATAAATCAATATTTCCAAAAAAATAAAAGCCCTAATCATCTAGGGCTTTTAATGTATTTAAGTCTAGTAAATTTTAACGCGCTTCAAAATACATAGTGACTTCGAAACCGATACGGATATCTTGAAAAGCTGGTTTAGTCCATTGCATAGGATTACTCCGGAAAGATCTCACTAGCTAATAAGTAAGATTAGTAAAAAGAATCTTTAATGGTATTCTAATCTAGCCCCTGCTGTCAAATCTGTAAAAAGACGGGAAACATTTTAGTTACGCAGTCTAACAGTAGTAATCAAACTATACTTATCTTGGCATATACCACTGTTCATTGTAAGGTAAATTGGATATATGCCTTAGTAATAAAACGGCAATGAATCAAATCATTACCGCTTCATTAAACAGGTATGATGTTACTTGGCTTTGTCAGCAAGTTTATAAGCCATAACATAATCCCCAATAGTAGTACCAACTGAACCATGTCCACCAGCTACCAATACGACCATCTGCTCACCTTTAGAATTTAGATAAGTCATAGGCGTCGCTTGGCCACCTGCTGGAATACGAACATTCCACAATACATCGCCATTTTTTAAATCATAGGCGCGGAAGTTGTTTTCAGTAGCCGCTGACAAAAATGCTACGCCTCCTTTTGTGATGATGGGTCCGCCAATACCAGGAACACCCAGCTCAAACTTCAATGGAATAGGGGACAAATCTTGCACGGTACCGTTTCTACGTTGATAGGCAATCTCACCGGTTGCTAGGTCAGCACCCGCTACTGTGCCCCATGGTGGTTGCTGACAAGGAATGCCTAACGGTGATAAAAATGGTCCCAGCTCTACCGCGTAATCTGCACCTTTATTTTCATTAACTCCTTGCTCTCCTGTATTGGTTTCTCCCTCACCAAGATTGTCTCTAGGAATGAGTTTTGATGTAAATGCCAAATAAGTTGGCATACCAAACATTACGCCATTTTCAGGATCAACGGCGAGGCCGCCCCAGTTAAAGGTACCGAAGTTACCAGGATAGACCAAACTGCCATTCGTCGATGGTGGTGTATAACGACCATCATAATTGAGTTGGTTAAACTCAATACGGCACATCATCTGATCAATGAGGCTAGCGCCCCACATGTCTTTTTCTTTCAACATCGGCGGCTCAAAACTCAAACCAGAGTAAGGTTGCGTTGGAGCGGCATGTTCACCTGCAACCAAGTAACCTTGCGGCGCGGCGCGTTCTTTGATCGGTACGATTGGCTCGCCTGTTGCGCGATTCAATACATACACATCGCCTTGTTTGGTGGGAACAACCAGTGCAGGCTGAACACCTTCTTTGGTTTTTAAGTCAAGTAAGCTTGGCTGAGCTGGCGTGTCCATATCCCAAAGATCATGGTGAACAAATTGTTGAACCCAGCGCGCTTTACCTGTTTTAATGTCTAAAGCGACAACAGACGTCGCATATTTTTCTTCATCTGCGGTTCGATAGCTGCCTAATTGATCCGGTACACGATTGCCCATAGGGAAATAGACCAAACCAAGTTCTTCATCAGCGCTGGCGATCGCCCATGAGTTTGGTGAACTGGTTTTGTACATCTGAGTTGGATCATTGACATCGAAAGGCGCTGTGTTATCAGGATCTCCTGAATCCCAGTTCCATAGTAGCTCGCCAGTATTGACATCATACGCACGAATAACACCAGAAGGTGAATTGACGTCGTAGTTATCATTAACGGCACCTGCCACCACAATCGTATTGCCTACCACTATCGGAGGCGACGTTGAATAATAATAACCCGCTTGTTTAAATGGCATATTGTGCATTAAATCTAAAGCACCATCTTTACCAAAATCTTGACAACGTTGCCCAGTATTTGGGTCAAGTGCATATAACTTAGCATCGGAAGTTGGAATAAATATTTTTGCATCGCATTGCTTAGACGCGTTTTCAAAGGTATTACCAGCTACTTTCTGAACTGGTGTATGGCCGGTCTTGACAGTTGTGTTAGTCACAGCTGCATTATTACTATTTGTCTCATCATTAATAACTGGAGAAATACTATCAGTACCAGCTTGACCTGCATAATAGGACACGCCTCGACACGTTTGATGTTGGCGTTGTAGATTTTTTCCTACTTTGGGGTCAAACTTCCATAATGTTTGACCAGAGTCTGCGTCCAAAGCTAATACCCAGTTGTGTGGAGTGCACATATATAGGGCATTGCCAATCTTTAAAGGAGTTGCCTGATAGGTGGTCTCACCGATATCATTAGGACCTTTGACATCACCTGTTTGAATTTGCCAAGCAAGCTCTAAGTCTTTGACATTATCAGTGGTGATTTGAGTCAGAGGCGAGTAGCGCTGCCCATAGTCAGTACCACCATACGCGCTCCACTCACCCTCTGGCGTTTGCTCGCCATTTGATAACGGAACACCAAGATTTGTAGGTGTTGAATTTTGATCAGCACCATCTTTGGCAGTTAAATTGAGTTCACCTAACTTATCGGTGGCATTATTAGCCATACTACCAAAAGAGATCAGTGCGCCCACAACCACACTAGCCAGCAATCCCCAATAATAAATAGGGTTTTTTGAGTTATTTTTGGCGTCTTTGAAGGGAGTTGTAATAAGATTTTCGGAATGTAAGCTCGATGTACCATTAGCAACTAAATTTTTATCAGAGCTCTTTGATACTCGAGTTTTATTACCCTGCATCTTGTTAGATACCCATGGCAATAACATTAATAAACCAAATATCAGCGGAAAGCCCAAGCGAGTTGCCAGTGCCCACCAATAAAACCCAGATTCCCAAAGCGCCCAAGCCAGGGTCGCTATAATAAAAATAGTATAGAGCCCATAGGCGCTCCAATGTCTTTTAAATAGCAAGAATGCTGTGACAAGCATCGTAATGCCAGCAATAACATAGTAAGCGCTACCGCCTAACGAGAGTAAGTAGGTACCTCCAATAAGCAAAGGTGCGGCAAAAACCGCCATAATAATAGCTATGAATTTTTCCATGAGCGGAACCACCTGTTTATATAAAAGCAGATTGGCATGCAATGATGGACGACCAGTTAAAACTAGACGTCCATCATTACATACCTATGTAATTAACAAATAAATCAAACGTCGAATAACGTTTTGGACTTTATTTTATCACTTATACACAAGATCAGTAAAGGTGAGGTAAGATAGGAAAAACTGTTTGGTAAGTGTTTTAGATACTAGGGCGTGTCTTCATTTTAAAAATGGTAATAAAAATTAGATAAATTGTAGTCAAACAAGGAAAATAGCGCCGTTAATATCGGGATATTACCTAGCTATTTGATGAAGTTTGGCAAAATTTAGCCATTTTTAGCCCATTTAGATGTCCATCGATTGAATTGAAGACACGCCCTAAACTGTTTTTGATATAAATCCATAAATGCATAGCCTAAGACTCAAGTCCTCACTAGCAGACTGAGCTTCTTCCTAGAGATGTTACGTTAAATGGTTTTCATGCAAAAAAAGTCATCGGTTCGAGTGCTCGAAAATAGCTCTGCTATCATGAGAATAATACATAAGTTTAAGTTCCAAAAAACTATCTATAGAAATCTGCTATGACCCTCCCTAAAACCTCTTTAACACGTAAATATATCCTTTTTTAGCAGCAGCGATGCTGTCTGTGTCAGCTATGGTTACTGATTTTAGCCAAGTTCAACGCGAAGCTAATCAAGGTGATGCTGATGCCTAATATGTGCTTAGGATGATATACGTCAAAGGCGAAGGCGTGCGACTAAACACCATGACTACTAAAAAATGGTTTGAGCTATGCTGAAGAAACCGTAGAGGTAAATTTGGTAAACTAAGCGTATTAATCGGAGTTTATCATGACCAAGAAAGTAAGAACCTACTGTGACGAATTTAAAGCCGAGGCAGTCAAGAAGATAGCAGACAATAATGGCAATATCTCAGCGACCGCAAAGCAGCTTGGCATCGCCATGCAGACCTTATCTAATTGGCACAATAAAGCCAATCAAGGCAAGCTTATCAGCACTCAGCAATATGAACCTGATCTTATGGCAGCTATTCAAGAAATAAAGTAGCTCAAGCGACAACTTAAAGTTGCTGAAGAAGAGCGAGAGATATTAAATGAGGAGGGATAAAGCGGAGCATTGCTTCGCCCCGACGCAAGGGGAGAGCTATGCTCGAGTGAGGCGACGGCGTACTTTGCCAAGCACAGCTAGTAAAGTACGCCTTTATAAAAACTAATAGACAGGTCTTTAGTATCGTCTCTATGTGCCGTGTGTTAAGCGTCAAACCATCAAGCTATTACGACTGGAGTAGTCGCGATATCAGCGAGCAGCAGATACATCGCAACCATTGTGAGCTACTAGTTAAAGCCGCTCACAGTGAAAGTAAAGAACGTTATGGTTATGAACGTTTGCATGCAACACTCACCGAGCAAGGCCATGACATCACCTATATCTGGACAAATGAGGGTTGGCTGTATTTAGCAGGCGTTAAAGACTTATTCATTAAAGAGCTTGTCGGTTACGCCATCATCAAACGCATGACAGCAGATCTAGTATGCAAAGTATTGAACATGGCCATCAAGAACAAACGACCCAGTAAAGGGCTAGTCGTTCACTCTAAAATAGGCAGCCAGTATGTAGCCACGCGTACCATAAGATCATCAAGCAGCCTCACTTTACAAGCTCAATGAGCGCTAAAGGTAACTGCTTTGACAACGCACCCATAGAAAGCTTCTGGGGCATATTGAAGAACGAACTAGTATATTACCAAGACTATAAAACAAGGTTTGCCGCTATTACCAATATCATTAGATATATCGAGTTGTACTACAATCAAACGAGGATGTTGATGAAGATGACTTTATGAATAGTTAGTAGGTATGAGAATTAATCAATCATCAACCAACCTTAATAAGGGTTTATCATATAATGATGATTCCATGAGCTTATCATCAGGTATTGTCTATTTAACATAATATACATTATGCGAAAACGAACCAACGGTCTTAAGAGTCTAGCAGATAATATTTTAGACACTGCATCTTAGACACTGCGATTTGCAAATACTTCCATTGATTTCTATTTGTGCTTATTCATAAATATTTTTATCAGCATTTAAAATTAGTATCAGTCTCGGCACACAATCAATATTTCAGATTTCAGTTAACGACAAGCGCTTTGCAGATGCTCTCGTAAAGATGAGCCGTCCTCATCTAAGATAACGTCTGCCACTTGGCAGGTAGAATCATCACAGGACAATTCATAATACACATCATTGCCTTGCGCCAAGCTGACTTGAACCAATCCTTGCGGGGTCATTGAAAACTTTTTCTCTTGCCCATAGTCAGGATCTTGGGAGCTCCACAGCACGTCATAACCAATATGATATGAGGTTTGCTCTCTAGCAAAGTAATCTTGCTCAAGCCGCATGGCCGCCTGTAGCTCTTGGTTGCCATATTGTTGTAATACCACCGGATAATCTTGACCCTGATTGTTCACATCTTGCTGGTACATATCAGCGATGGTCGTGACTTTCATGGCGAAAGCCGTCTGTAAGGCCTCTGTTAGATTGGCGGTCGCAGAAATAGCAGAAAACCCTAGGAATAGCATCATTATAGAAAATAGTGTCTTCTGCATGGCGTCCTCCATCTGCTATCACATATTTAGTAGTATATTCATTAAAACACATATAAACTACCACTTTACTGCACAATTGTGTTGGTAAGGTTTATCGGACAAAAACCTTGTTTACACAGCACCATTATTAACTTTGAGCAGTTATGAGTAATATTGATGAGCAAAACCTCATTTAACTCAGTACTTATTTAGGTCTCAGGTCCAATGCCGCTATTATAATTTTAATAAGCTACGATAAGGATATTCTTATGATGCCGTCATCTCGTTTTAATATTTTTCAGTCAGGTTTTTATAAATTAACGACTGCTGCATGCTTTGTCTCCATACTTGTTGCGACTGGCTGCTCATCTTCTGCTGAATCCAATGTCAAAATACCCAGTCAGCAAAATGGTAATACCTCAGCGCCTATCGTCTCTGATGCCAGCCAGCAAACACTTAGACAGCAAGCTTTGCGTATTCAGCGTGCCCTAGCGAATGACGACTTTGCGCGCATCACCAATGATATCCATCCGACGCGCGGCGTGCGTTTTTCAATGTATGCCTACGTGCGCCCTGAGACCGATAAAGTCTTTAGCCGTGAACAATTCGCCCAATACTTACAACAAGCCAAAATCCGTTTTACTTGGGGGGATTTGGACGGCTCTGGCGACACATTGGTGATTCCGCTACCAGAATACTTAGATACGTGGGTCGCTGGTGAGAAATATAACAATGCCAGTATCAGCGTTAATGAGTTTAAGCATAACGGCAGTATGATCAATAATTTAAAAGAGATTTACCCCAATTCAGAGTTTGTTGAGTTTTATCATAAAGGCTCAGAGCAATACTCTGGTATGGACTGGCGTATCCTGCGCTTAGTGTTTGATGAGTATCAAGGCAAACGTTATCTGGTTGCTATTGTCAATGAACAATGGACGGTTTAAAGATTTTTACCTATAAAAACAAGTGCTTACAGTCATAAAAACCAACAATAATGGGCGGTGTTATTAAATCAATACACTGCCCTTTTTATGGTTTTTTTAAGCTATTAAACGGATAATTAAGAAATTAGCGACTGAAAAATCCGTAAAAACACTTATAAACTGAGTAAACATTGATGATTTTTATAGGTCATATAGAAGGTAGTAGCAGTAGCCTTATCCTCTTTGCTTTCATATACTGGATAATCATATGCTTCTTCAAAAACGCCCTTATAACTATCTAGTTTATCCATGCCTTTTGTCGTTAAATCTGCTTTGTTGTTTATATTCATTAAATGATAAATGTCACTATAACCAACCCCTTTTTGTCTCATCTCCATAATATTGAAAGCAAAAGCTGACTGAGTTGAACAAAAATCTTCATTATCAGTTATATTTTTGACTTTATCGAGTGTTGAATCTATATATACTCCTAATTCTTGCAGCTCTTTAGGATATTGTGAGGGCGCATTGATAGCATAGGCCGGATGCGTTATCAGCAAAGCATAAATTAAAATTAGCAATTTTTTCATGACATTCATATTCTCGTAAGTATGGTTTTTTCTAATCGCTTTTACCAAGACACCTTTCATTCATAGCGGCGTTTGGCGAAAAAACTTCACCATTATGTCGTAAATATCAGGATAAGCATCAATCAGCTTTTGCGGCGTCTCAAAAAATACCTCACTCAGTACCGCAAAAAACTCCGCAGGATTGGTCGCGCCATAACGGTCGAGACCTGATTTATGATGGCTTTGAAAATCCTCAAAATCTCGCGTCATAATTTCAGTCCAGCGCGCCGGATCCATATCCGCTTGCAGCGGCGGAAAGCCATTAGCACGACCATTTAGCATATCAAGTTTATGCACAAACTCATGAATGACGACGTTGTGACCATCGCGCTCACCTGAGTGTTTGGCATCCTTCCACGAAAGAATGACGGGACCACGCAGCCACGCTTCACCGCTACGGTGCTGACTGCCCTCATGGACAACCCCCAACTCATCGACGGTGGTGGTTTCGCTTTTGTAAGAACCCGGATAAATAATAATGGCCGACCAGCCAGCGTACCACTCAAGGCTTAGGTTTAAAATAGGCAGGCAAGCTTGTAAGGCGATAGATTGCCTAACCGCATCGGTAATCTCAAAACCCTGCGCGCCAGTAATCGACTTATCCGCCAAAAACAACGTCGCCAGCTCAAACAAGTGTGTTAGCTCATCCTCGTTTAGCCTCTCAAGTATCACAATACGCTTAGCCGCTTGCAGCCAGTCAGCATGGGTAAACTCGCTGTTGTCCAATATGCGCTGCTCGCGCCAGTCTTTTATCATGCTAAACATATTTAATTTCCTTTAATTTCGTCGTTAGACTGTGCTTTTTATTATTGGCGTTATGTATTTTTAAGAGGTTAGATGGTGCTGACAATAAGCCTATTTATCAAGATTCTAACGACAACATATTCATAATTAATTTAATCAAGGTTTCTTTTTGGTTGGGGTCAGACTCGGCGACCAATAATGTTAATGCGGCAAGCCCGGTGTTATTAATAACCATGTCACCTTTATCATTGAGCAGTCGATTATTACGATGCAAAAAATCTACAAACAAAAAAGCGCCGCTGCGTTTATTGCCATCGGTAAAAGGATGGTTTTTGACCATAAAGTACAGTAAGTGCGCCGCTTTACTCTCGATGGTCGGGTATGCAGGCTCGCCAAACACCGTCTGCTCTAAATTACCCAATACGCTGTCCAACCCATCACCGCGAGGCTTGGCAAATAACTCAGTCGCCTCGCCCCTTGCTATCAGCTGCGCTTTCAAATCCGTCAGCGCTGCCATTGCCTCAGTCGGACTGGGTAAGATACCGCCATCTTCTCCTGCAGGATTATCAAGCAAACCTTCATCATAGCGCTGTAACCATAAGAATGTCTGTGTATAACGGCTGATAATCTCAACCAAGCCGCGTCCTTCATCGGTTTTCAGCTCAGGACTTTGCGCGGTTTTTCTAATTAAGTTTAACGCTTGTTGTAGCTCGCTTGAGTTTTTATCAAAGCGCTCTTGATTGAGTGTATAGCCTTGAACCAAGTATTCACGTAGGCGCTGGGTTGCCCAGCGTCTAAACTGCACACCTTGGGGAGATTTGATGCGATAGCCTACTGAGATAACCACATCTAAGTCATAAAACGTCACAGGGCGATCAGAATTTGCAATATGCATTTTTTGCATATTGCTTTTTTCGGCCACTTCTTCATCGTTTATAGCATTGGCAATATGACGCGAAATCACTGATTGGTCACGACCAAACAACTCGGTCATTTGTGCTTGCGTGAGCCAGACAGTCTCTTGCTCGAAGCGAACGTCTACCTGCGCCTCTCCATCAGCGCTTTCATATATCTCTACTTTTGCTGTTTTATCATTCGTCGCATCAGTCATCTTGGTTTTTCCTTAACTTAATATACGCGCTTATGCTCAATTCATAAATCATACAGCGACTGCATGAAAGAGTACATAACAATGACTATCTTGTGCCTGTGCTTGGAGTATCTCGCGGCGTATAACCGAAATGCTGCTTATAAATGCGTGAAAAGTAACCTTGGTCACCATAACCGACTCTATGCGCCACTTCATCGATGGTTACGTAACTTTTGGTTTTTAAAATATGATTGGCCTGCTTTAAACGTAGCTCTTTTACCCATTCCGAAAAACTATAGGGCAACTCAGCAAACAGTTTATGCAAGTATCTGACCGATATATGACAAGCAGCAGCGACCATCGCTGGGGTTAAAGCGGGGTTTTCTAGGTGCAGATGGACGTAATGCTCGATGCGCTTTAGATGTACCGACTGTATGGACGAGCTGCTACTCATCATCACCTCTTTCGGGGCGCTTAATGTCAATACAATAAGGTTAAGCAGCTGTTGCTCTAGGATTTTAACCTCTAAAGCTGCCAATCGATGCTGCTGAATCAGCTCTAATATCTGTCTGATTTGAAAAACCAGCAACCTGCCTGCCCCTTCATCAATAGACAGACTGCGGGCAAACTGCCGCTCTATAGTGCCCATTTGCGGGGTTAATAGCGCTAAAGGCACCTTAATCACATATAACGACACTTGCTGCAGATGATAAAACTCATAAGGTAAGTTTGATAATTCAATAAAGAACTGACCCGGGCTTGAGGTTAATTGGCGGTTTTTTTGCGCAAAACGGACGCTACCGGTCACAGGAGATGATATCATCTTCTACAAAACCATCTTCTAACAGCTTTTGTACGCCCAAACTTTCTAGCTCGTGTAAGGTGGCATTGAGTGACTGTAGCTCTGAATCTGGCGCAATAATCATCATCTGCGTGGCAAGATAGTTATATTTAATATCAGAGATGATTTGGCCAAAGGCGCAGAGACATGAGGCAATCTTTGGTATCAAAATAGTACCAATCCCCATCTCTTCTGCCAAATCAACAATATGCATGCCAGCAGCGCCGCCGGCACAGATAAGCGCAAAGTCGCGAGGGTCATAGCCTTTTTCAATGGTAATACGGCGAATACCATTTGCCATGTTTTGATTGACGATGGCACTGATACCAAAGGCGGCATGTGCCAAGTCAATTTTTAATGGATCGGCGATGTGTTTTTGCACCGCTTGCAGCGCTTTGTCTTTATCCAAAGTCACGCATCCGCCTAGCACGGCATCGGGCTCAAGGTAACCTAACACCAGATTAGCATCGGTCACCGTTGGTAACTCACCGCCTTTACCATAAGACGCAGGACCTGGGGTCGCGCCAGCACTTTGTGGACCGACCTCGAGCATCCCAAAGTTATTTACATGACCAATAGAGCCGCCGCCCGCGCCCAGCGTTTCAACATGAATCATCGGCACGCCAATACGATTGCGTAAAAAATCAATATCACGGTTTAGGCTCGTTCGACCAGATTTGGCCATCGTGATATCAAAAGACGTCCCGCCCATATCAACGGTGATAATGTTATCAATGCCAAAGGCGCTGGCAATATACAGTCCTGCTTGCGGTGCTGATGCGGGTCCTGAATTGATGGCATTAACCGCGCGTTCACGCATGATGTTACCGACCGCAAGCCCGCCATTCGACTGAAAGTAACGGACCGGCTGCTCAGCGCCGAGTGCCTTAAAGTAATCATCAATCTTATGTACATAAGACGCCATAACCGGGCTTAAATAGGCATTAACCAGTGTCGTTGAGGTACGCGTATATTCCTTAATCTGCGGATATACTTCACTACCGCAGCAGACAAACACCCCCGGCATATGCTGCTCAATCAACTCTTTGGCACGTTGTTCGTGCTCGGTATTACGGATAGACCACACAAAAGAGATGGCAACCGCTTGCACGTCTTGCTGTTTTAACACTTCAATCGCATCGAGGATATCTTGCTCATGTAACGGCTCGTGTTCAGTGCCGTCTGCCAAGATACGACCACGGATAGGAAAGCGGCGGTCACGCGTAGCAATCTGCGGCGCTGGCGGGTAACTGGCATCATAGCGGTGCCCTTCTTCTTTGTGCCCTAAGCGTATCTCGATACTGTCTTCATGCCCTTTGGTGCATAGCAAGCCCACTTTCACGCCCGTCATTTGAATCAGTGCGTTCAGTGCAACCGTCGTACCATTAATACACAAATCGCAGGCTTGAATGATGTCCTCGATAGGACGGTTAAATTTGTTGGCAATTTGCTGTAAACCATTGGCAATGGCTAAGGTGCCATCCTCTGGGGTCGATGGCGCTTTAAACAGATGAATGTCACCGGTTTTTTCTGCCAAGACAAAATCTGTAAAAGTCCCGCCAGCATCAACGCCAATACGAAAATCGTTGTTCATAAGTCATCCTTAACTCAATCATGAAAGTTCAATGTGTGTTTTATGCGGTTATCTGGCGGCGTAAGTACTCAGTCTCAGCTTCATTTAGCGTCAAAGTTTCTGGGTCAATTACCACGCCGTATTCAATCTTTGCCGCAGAGATTGAGATAATCCTTTCTTGTACATCCTTGATGACCGCTTGAATATCGCGATCAAATGAGCTGCCGTAGCCGCCGCCACCCGGATTGGTATTCCGCGCGCGTTCACCCGGCGTGATTTCCGTAACGGTGTTTTTTCTATACAAATCCGTTTTCCCGTCTTTATGTAGTATCTCTAGACGCCCAACTTTCAGCTCAGGTGAGATTTGTTCCGCGCCGCCGGCGCCCATAGTAGGATGCTGACGACCTTCGCCAAAGGCAATAACTGTCATAGTATGGTCTAATGGCTCAACTTCCCAAACCGTACCACAGCCGCCGCGGTACTCGCCTGCACCGCCACTGTCTTCTGCCAAGCCATATTTATGGATTAAGATAGGATACTGGTACTCTAACAGCTCGATATCACCCGAGCTTAACGCCCCAAAGCAGCTCAATGGTCCACAAGCATGCCATCCATCCATTTGTTGGGTGGCGCCTGCGCCTGAAATAATAGACGCCAAAATCATGGTGACGTATTGCTCGCCAGTTTTTGGATCGATACCAGCGATATTAATCCCTGACGAATGTCCCCAAGAGGCGGTAACGCGCTCTGGTGCTGCTGCTTCAAATGCCATACGTACCGCGTCAGTTAAAGTTTCCATCGGCGTGGTCGTACAGTTGACATGCGGTGCAGGTTCTTTGGCATTACATAAGGTGCCATGCTCACCCAAATCAACGGTCACACAGCGATATAAGCCTTCGTTATACGGCGGCTCTACTTGGGCAAACATCATTAGCCCAAGTAATACCCCTGACATGGAATTACCAGCATAAGAGTTGATAAAGTAAGGGACTTGCGGTGGACTGGTGATTTTAATATACACGTCGCTGTCTTTGATGACAATGTCGGCGCTGATGGTCATATCACCCAAGCCATGACCTGAGTCTTCTAACACCGCCTCGCCATGATAATCGCCATCTGGGATAGAGGAGATTAATGAGCGCATATGGTGGTCAGCCATATTTTTTAGCTCTTCAATCGCACCGCGCACCGTTTCAACCCCGTATTTGTCTAGCAGCGCAATCATATTACGCTCGCCAACGGCACACGCCCCATATTGAGCATTGAGATCGCCTTCTTGATTACGGCGTGAACGCATATTACTGTGTATGAGGTTAATCACATCACGACGTCTGACGCCTTTTTCCCAAATCTTAATAGGCGGAATGCGTAAGCCTTCGGCATATATCTCTTTGGCGTCAGGGTTATAGCCTGCTGGTACAGGGCCACCGATATCAGTGACATGACCTTTACAGACTGTCCAAAAGACCAGCTCACCTTTATAAAATACTGGCTTATACATACAGCAATCTAGGATATGGCTGCCCATCATCACAGGATCGTTATGATAAATGACATCGCCTTCATGAATGTCATCACCATAATATTCGGCGACGGCCTTCATGGCTGGCATGAGTGAGCCTAAATGAATGGGAATATCTTGCCCTTGCAAAATCATCTCAGGCAAATGATCAAACAGCGCATTGCTATAGTCATGGGCTAAGTTAAAGACACTCGAACGGGCAGTTTTTTCTAAGGTGGTTGTCATCTCACGCTGCGCCGTTTCTAGGGCACCACGTACGACAGACAAGGTAATAGGATCTATAGAGGGGTGAGCGTTGCTCATGAAAGACTCCTTGTCGAGAAATTTGGGTCAGAATAAGCGCATTTATATAAGAGAAATAAGAGAATATGCTGGTCTATATGACCATTTATCCTTATCCTTCAGCGCGCGCTTTATCTGGCTTATCATCTATCCTAATGATCAAGCTTTTTCACTATAGCGAGGTTTTGGCAAAATAGATTGACTGTGCGTGCAGAGTTTTTGACTGTGAGTGTACAGCTGTAGCTATAAAAAGTTTGTTTATCTTCTATTAATCAAACAAAGCTATTGCCAATGAATCTATATATATAGGGTAAATTTCAACTCCTACTACCAACAAAATTTGATTAAATATGCCAATAACCACTATGAACGCCAAATCATTTGCAACTAAGGTACGTCAATTAAGCTTAGCCATCTCGTTAGCGTTAGCATCACTTACCATCGTTTCGATAACAACGACGCAAAGCGCCCACGCCGACACTTGTAGTTGTGATCAAGGTAAATTGTATTCCATTGAAATTGATGAGCTAAACAACGCCCACCCTCATAAGCTAACATTGGCAGCCAACAATGCTTATTATCAGCTTATCGATGATAAAGGTGCTGTCGTTCAAGACAAATTATATGACATCAAAGCCTATGAAGATGGGCGTATTGTCGCCAAACGTCATGGCTACTTTGGCGCTATTGATGCAACTGGAAAGATGGTTTTAGACTTCAAATATGGTGCTATTGAGGTTTTAGACAATAATTTTTATCATCTAACCAAGTATTTTGGTAGTAAAGAAGCCACCGCAATAGCCAATAGCGCAGGTGATTGTCTTTATCCTGCCAGCAAAGTATTCGATAAAGATATCCAAACTAATTATCTGTATGCGGATAAAACCAATAACGTTACCTACTTTATGATTTCAAAAGATGGTAAATACGGTTTAATCAATGATAGAAAACAGACTTTGATTACCCCTGTGTATGACCAGTTAGAGTTACTAGACACCTGCCCTAATGAACGTCTGTTTATGAAGGCAAAATTAGGGGACAAAGTCGGTTTAATCGATCAGTATCAAAAAGTCGTCGTACCCTTTACCAAAAATATAGATATCGAAAACTTTAATGAAGATAAGCAGATATTCAGTGTTAAGTCCTACGTTCCTAAAGGCACTGGCAATATTGGTCATTTGAATAGAGAGACCGTTATTTCCGAAAGCCTAATAAACGGTAAAGGTGTACCGCTAATAAAATCTGACGCCAGTATTAGACTGCTAAACAGCCATTTATATGAGTATAAAAAATCTGGTCAGTACGGCATCATTAATAATAGTGGGGCCATCGTACTACCAGCGAGCTTTGACTATTTATACAGTCAGTATAGCCAATATAACGCTCCTATCTTGGCCGCCTACAATCAAAAAATAGGTATTGTTACCAAGGGTGCTGATAGCAAACTTAAGGTCAGTGAATTCTATGATGGCCTTGAGCTAAGTGAAGACAGTACTTACACTTTGCATGAAATAGAGAGTCAATTATTAAAAAATGAGGAGGACGTCAGTACTGAAGAGGAAGTCATTTATGAGGCTACAAGCGCTGAAGGAGCTACTGAAGAAGCGGATAATACGCTTGGAGCAACCCTATACAACCCATCTAATAGCTCATATATTGCTCAAATAAATCATAAGTTTGGTTTGGTTGATAGCAACAACAAGGTATTGATACCCATCATTTACGATGAACTCAGCTATTTCAATAGGTTTATAAAGGTAAAAAAAGACAATAAGTATGGCTTACTGACAGATAATAATGAGACAGTAAAAGCACTTATTTATGACGATATCACCCCACTTAGCGACTCACATGGAACCGAGGATAATATCGGTATTGTCTTTACCAAAGGCACTCAGCAACAACTTACTAATGAATTTGGCAGTATCATAACGCCATTTTCTGACTATCGATTTGTGGATAATAAGCTTGATTACTTAGACAATATGAGTGTGATTGAAAAAGACGGCAAATACGGCTTATTCAGCGTCAAAGAAAAGAAGGTACTTATTCAGCCTATATATCAGGATATGTATGAGCGTATCTATAACGACAGCATCCTTGCCCAATTAAATGGCAAAAAAGTATTAATAGATACGTCAGGCAAAGTACTGATTAGTGATTTGTCACAATATGCTGCAATTGAGCGCTCAAACAATGAAAACAATATAATCGTGAAAACAAACGACGATAAATACGGGGTGATTGACTACAAGGGTAAAACCATCATACCGGCGGTTTATGATTCTTTAGAATTACAAGGTCTATCAAATAACTATGAGGCTGTATGGGGTGAGAACAAAGCCCCTCTACTGCTATACATCGTAGGAAAAAATGGCAAACACGGTATTTTTGCTCATAACGGCAGCGTTGTAGCACCAATAGCATATGATTATATACAATCTCTTATTTACCCCGCTTATTTAGCAGTCGTCAAAGATAAAAGCGCTGACAGCGAGACCGTTGGTGAAGCCAATAATTTAGGTTTAATGAATTTATCAGGTAAAGTGGTACTTGATATGAAATACTATGATGTTAGAACGAATCCTTATGATCCTGAAGGCAGGCTATATGCCATCAACAGTCATAAAAACATAGTGGAAACTTACGATAAGAAGCTGACCTTCATTAAAACCCAAAGTTTGCAGGCGTTTATAGATACCAATGAATGGTATAAAGAATAAAAAATGCAACAAGGCGCTCATCATTGAGCGCCTTGCTTGCTATTATTCATACAGCTACATTTTACCCCACCACCAACCGCATCATCTGCGTACTGATATAACCGCCAAAGGTACCCACGGCATAGCCTAAAATACCCAAAAACACCCCAACCGGTGCTAGTGACGGGTGAAATGCTGTGGCGACAATCGGTGCCGATGACGCGCCGCCAGTATTGGCGTTGGAGCCGACCGCCAAAAAGAAAAACGGCGCACGGATCATTCTGGCGACAATAAATATAATCACCACATGAATACTCATCCATAGTAGACCAATGAGTAGCAAGCGCCACTGCGAGACGATACCAGCTAGGTTGATTTGCATACCGATAGCGGCAATTAAGACAAAGATAAATACCGTACCGATTTTGGAGGCGCCAACATGATCAAGGCGGCGAATTTTGGTAAAGGAGAAAATCACCCCTATTAAGGTGATAATCACCACCATCCAAAAGAATGAGCTGGCAAAGCTATACTGTACCGCCCAACTGTAAGGGGCAAAGAAGCCTGCTATTTGCCCGCCTACGAAATGCGCCACCCCAACCATGGCGAAACACAAGCCAAACATCACCATCAAATCATTTAAAGTAGCTGGACGCGCATTATCACGCTCATAGCTTTCCACCGCGGCAATCACTTTATCAATACTACTGCTATCCGCCCGTAAAAACTTATCTATCTTAGCGCTATGCTTGGCCATGACCAAAATAGCCAATAACCATAGTGAGGCATTGGTGGTATCAACCAAAATCATCATACCAAATAAATCATCACTGACGCCAAACAGCTCTTTCATTGCCGCTTGGTTTGCCGCCCCACCAATCCAACTGCCCGCGACCGCTGAAAATCCGCGCCACAGGGTATCGTCGGTAAACATCTCAGGTGATATCCATTTAGCAATACCTAAGCTTATGGGACCGCTAATGACGATGGCAATGCTAGCGGCGAAGAACATCGCAATGGCTTTCCAGCCTAAGCCTAAAATTTTAGGGACATCCATCGACAAGGTCATCAGCAGCAAACTGGCTGGCAACAGATAGGTAGCGGTAAAGCTATAAATCTGTGAGCCGATGCCATCAGCGAAGACACCCAGACTGTTTAGCGTTGCTGGGATAAAACAGCACAGCACAATACCCGGTAACACCGCATAAAAACGTCGCCAAAATTTACCGGGCAGCCCTTGGGTATAAAAAACCAGACCAATAATGGCCATGATAATGCCAAATGCTAATGGCAGATTGTCAATTGCTAAATAAGAGATGTCGGGCATCAGATGGCTCCGCAGCACACGATGAATAAAAGCCTGTCAGTATAGACAAGGCGAAAAAGACGCGCAAGCAACGATCTCGCATTGTTGATTTTTTATCGATGTTTTATCATTGACATAGAGCCGCCTTACTATAAAACCATGACGCACAAAAAAGCCAGATAACAAGTATCTGGCTTTTTATGTTAGGTTAACTGGCTAGACCAATAGCATTTTATCAAATGCTATTATTGACCAGTCACGATAACAATATTACGAGTTGTTACTACGGTTGCCACCGCTTGAGCGACCTTGACCACGGCTGTCAGCACGACCAGCTGGGCGACCTTGGCTGCCACTTGGACGACCACGACCCGTTGCAGCACGCTCACCGCGTGGAACGCCAGTGCTATCACCACGGCTAGGAGCACCAGTGCGCTTGCCTTGATACGGCTTGCCACCTGAACGCTCATTTGGTTTGCCAGATGAATCACGTGGCTTACCTTGATAACCGCTGTCATTGCTAGCGCGTTGACCAGTCGATGCGCTGTCGCTTGAACGACCACGAGCATTAGCAGGATTGCCTTGATAGCCACCACCCGCGCGACCACGACCTTGACCGTTACCGCCGCCACTTGAGCGTCCGCGACCACGGCCACGACCATTACCTTTATTTTCGCTAGGTACATAAGTCTTCTTAGGCTCCATGCCTTCGATGACCGATACTTCCATTTTGCGATCTAAATAACGGTTGATAGCGTTTAGCTGTGGACGATCATCCATGCTACATAGGCTGATGGCAATACCCGTACGACCGGCACGGCCACAACGACCGATACGATGCACGTAGTCTTCTGTTTGACGTGGCAAGTCATAGTTAATGACGTGCGATAGTGCTGGCACGTCAAGACCACGAGCAGCAACGTCAGTCGCTACTAAGATTTTACATTTACCATTACGCAAGTCTTGAACGATACGGTTACGCTTGCTTTGTGGCAAGTCACCATGTAAGAAGCTGGCTTTATGGCCTTGCTCTTGTAGAGATTTGGCTAATTTTTCAGTACTACGTTTGGTCGCAGCAAAGATGATGACTTGTTCCATCTCTTTATCGCAAACAATTTTGTCAAGCAAACGGTTTTTATGATCAAAATCGTCACAGTAATACACTTTTTCTTCGATGTGTGCTGATTCAACTTTGATTGAAACGCGCTCAGGGTTTTTGGTGAAGCTGGCAGCAATCTTGCCAACAGGACCATCCCAAGTTGCTGAACACATGATGGTTTGACGGTTATCAGGAGCGGCTTTCAAGATATCGTTGATATCATCAGCAAAACCCATGTCAAGCATACGGTCAGCTTCATCAAGTACCAAAACTTCTAGGCTTGATAAGTCAACGCGGCCCGCATTGATATGGTCAAGTAAACGACCAGGAGTCGCAACAATCACTTGAACGCCTTTTTTCAAAGCAGTAATCTGACCATTGTAAGGTGCGCCGCCTACTAATGGCACACAGAACAAACCGCGCATATCTTTAGAATATGTACGCACACTGTCATGTACTTGCTGAGCAAGTTCACGCGTTGGCGTTAGGATAAGGGCTTTGGTTAGTTTGTCAAAGCTAGTGGCACGGCTTAAACGGTCAAGTACTGGGATAACAAATGCCGCTGTTTTACCACTACCGGTTTGCGCTGACAATAATAAGTCGCGACCCGCTAGAGCAAAAGGAATGGCTTGTTCTTGAATAGGTGTTGGATGGGTATAACCACTGCGATCAAGCGCGGTCAAAATTGGCTTGGCAATATTAAGTTCAGCAAAAGTGATTTTGTTTTCTTCAGCAGCGTCAGTAGTAGCCGCTTGATTATTAGTATCGGTATTTGCAGTTGTGTTTGGGGTATCAGTGCTTTCGATGATGCCGTTTTCAGCGGCGATAGCAGATAAGATGTCAGTCATAGTAATCCTTGGTAAGTATAAGCTGCTGTAAATTCAGCAAGCTTGATGCATACCACTGATAACCGTTCACCACGCTGCATTTATAAAATAATTATCTCACCTTAAAAAAGGCTTAACAATCAAAAGCCAAGCTTATAAAGCTTGTCAATATTATAAAGGCGTTCGTGCTGTCTGACGTATTTTGGTGGTAGTGCCGAGTGTCTCATCCTTGTTCGTTAAAAGCGCATTATCCATGCTTTGTCCAAAGCAGATAAAGGCTGGTAACAACCAATCTAGCCCATATATGGGTTCGTAGATAAGATATGAGTCAAAAATAACGTGTTTTTCAATATGTATATGAAGGGTTATTTAAGTACACAAAATCATCGGCAACAATTACTTATGGTCATCCTAGACCCAAAATCGCAGGCGATGTTATCAATCTCATAATTCACGATAGTCTAAGCTAACGTGGCGACGCAGTATAGCATAACAAAAATGCAAGTAGTAGCTCTTTTTCTGTTTATTAGCAAAATAAGGGCTAGAACTGCAAATATATGCTTAAAAACTGATGTTAAACCAAGCCTTTAAGCAAGTTGCTGTTTTCAGCAAATTTAATTATGTGCGTGACACTTTTACTTCCGTCACATAGGTTGGTAATTGCCAAGCACCGCCTACCTCTATCAAGCGACACATGCCTGTGGTGCTTTCATGGCTCTTCTCAAAAGCTTTGCCCGTCCATACCCAGTCGGTTTTAGATAAGCAGTCACCAATCCCGCGGCCTTTTTGCACCGAGGTTAATTTGCCATTGCTATAATCGGTTGCACTGGTCGTCACCAAGGTTGGTTGATAAGGCTTAGTGTCATTGAGCACCCAAGCGCCCATGCCAGTGTTATAAGCACCCATCCAGCAATCATGCTGTACGAGCAGCTGCTTGCTATTTAGACGGCTGACCCGCCAAGGTGACTTATCTGCTAAGTTTGGGCAATCTGTATCTGCATCCTTCATGGTGGTTTTCATCAGCTCTACTAACTGCGATGAGCGCATGACAAACTTTCTCTTACTGCTAGAGATGGCTTTAGGGTTTGGCGTGACCAAGCGTAGCGCGGGTGCTGCTTTAGGCGCCAAGACACTGCTATTGGATTTGCTTGCGCTATCGGTACTGATAAAGGCACTAGGTGTCCCTACTCGGCCCTGTGCTTCATCGGCTTTGAGCATAACAGCACTGGCACCTTTATCCGATAGCTGCCAGCGCGTATTGCGAATCACCAGCTCAATCTTGCTTGACTTAGTCAAGGCATCAAGTAGCGCGTTGACTTGCGCTGAGGTCAGCTCTGCATGACCTGCCGCCACCGAGTAAGGCTTGGTTTCTCCGTAATCTCTATCATTAATAAACAAGGATATACGATGGCGGTTGCCAAGCTGCATCAAGGCCTTTGCTGAGCTTTCTTTTGCGCCGCCAAGTTTGACCTTGCCATCGACGGTGGCATTGGCACCTGCGCGGCGCACCAATAATAACGACACCGGTAAATCGCTATTGTTCTCTGCTTGGTAACCTGCCAGCCGGCAAGTGCGGGTATTATCGCAAGCCACTTGCCAATCTTGGTTGCTAAAATCAACAGCCGCGCCAGCCTGCGCCGCTGAACTAAATAAAGCCGTGCCAATGGCTGCAAATAAGGGTAATAAAATTTTCTTTGTCATCAATAAGGGTATCTTTTTTGTTTTTATAGGATTTATTGTGCGATGAGTGCTATCTGTTAAGAGGTTGGATTTTTTATGGCGCTGTTGATTGGCATTGCTATTGCTGCTGCTACTATTTTTACTACCACTACCATAGTTAGCATGGCCAGAATCAACTGTCATCTCACGCGTTAAAGGTGATGATGCACGCGTCGTCTTATTATTATCCTTCATAATCATTACTCATTAATAGAATAAATATCAACACCTGCCCATTAAGACGGTGGCTGCTATTTTAACGTACCAATGTTTCTATCTGTTATACTAATGTACCATTATGTAAAGACGGAAGCATAGTGCTGATTCAATATATAGATAAGTATATTTGTAATAAAGAATATATTATACGGAATATAGCAAGCAAAAGGTTAATAAGCAAATTGCCTATTAACCTTTTTTATTGAGCTATATGATGAGCGGGTTATCGTCAATAATCGTTGAGATAGACAGCTTAAAATACATGCTTAAGTAATGAGATTCAGTAATCAGACTCAGTAATGCGCTTAAACAATAGGCTTAAGCACTAAATCTACTGCGCGTTTAACCGCTGGACGCTCGGCAATTTTTTGTGCCCAACGCTTTAGGTGCTTATACTCGTCTACTTGTAAGAACTCGGCGGCATCATAAAGCTTACCAAGTACCAGTTGACCATACCATGCCCAGATAATCATATCGGCAATATTATAGTCAGACTCAGCGTTGCCACACATATACTCGTGGTCTTTAAGATGCGTATCCAAGACATCAAGCTGGCGTTTGGTCTCCATCGTATAGCGATTGATAGGATACTCTAGCGGTTCAGGTGCATAGGCATAAAAATGCCCGAAGCCGCCACCTAAGAACGGCGCGCTACCCATCTGCCACATCAGCCAAGACAGACAATCTGCCCGTGCTTTACCCTGCTGCATCGGGATAAACTTGCCAAACTTTTCCGCTAAATATAATAAGATAGCACCCGACTCAAAAAGCGCAATAGGCTCGCTCGCCTCTGAGTTATCTACAGTAGCAGAATAATCTACCAGCGCAGGAATTTTTGAGTTGGGGTTGATAGCGACAAATCCTGAGCCAAACTGGTCACCTTCAGAGATGTCAATTTGATAGGCGTCGTACTCAGCACCCTTAATATTCAGCTCAGCAAGCTCTTCTAACAGGATATTTACTTTCACGCCATTGGGCGTATTCAATGAATACAGCTGTAAAGGCGCATCGCCGATGGGCAGTTTTTGCTCATGGCGCGCGCCAGCCGTTGGTCGATTGATACTGGCGAACTTACCGCCATTTTCGCTGTCATTTTTCCAAACTTTAGGCGGAGTATATCCGCTAGCATTGTTGTTTTGAATGTTGTTGTTTTTATCATTACTTGCTTGATTATTATCATTACTCATAAGATTACCTACTTTTTTTATTGCTTTATTATGGGTTGTTTGATTGCTCTTTACCGCTATCTACTATAGCGAGGATTGATGCTTTGATTAAAGCCCTGTCTTGTAACCTAATTTTTAAGAGTCATTAAAAGGAATGCCAAAGCGTTTAAGGGTAAATTTCTAATAACTGGGTGTATACCGTTACTTTGCTACTCTTTAACTCAAAGGTAGTTGTTTTTATACTACCCACACCTTAGCGGCTTTTTAGAGACTTGGTTTTTCAGAAACATACTTTTCTAGAGACATACTTTTCTAAAGACATAGCTTTTTATAAACATAATTGAAAATAGTTAAAAGACGCTCTAATCGGCACTTTTAATACACTCTTAAACCCCTCTTTTAAAAACTGCGCTTAGCAACAATGGTCGTAAGATATGGTGATGTCAATATGGTAACCCTAACCCCAACCCAAGATAAATACCTGCCCTATGTACTAGCGGTAGCGTTATTTATGCAAATTTTAGATGCCACCATCTTAAATACCTCCTTGCCACAGATGGCGCAAGCGCTTGGGGAATCACCGTTAAAAATGCAATGGGCGGTCATCAGCTACGCGCTAACCCTTGCGATTTTTATTCCTATTAGCGGATTTTTAGCCGATAAATATGGCACACGGCGGGTGTTTTTATACGCCATTATCATCTTTTGTATTGGCTCGCTATTGTGCGCTGCCTCGCCGACATTAGATTTCTTAATTGGTTCACGCATCGTACAAGGTATCGGCGGCGCGATGATGACCCCTGTGGCGCGCTTGATATTGGTCAAGTCCTATCCACGCAATAAGCTCTTAACCGTGATGAACTTTGCAGTGATACCGGCGTTAATTGCGCCGTTAGTCGGACCGGTACTGGGCGGTTATATCGTGCAATATACCAGTTGGCATTGGATATTTTTAATCAATATCCCGATGGGCGTTTTTGGTTTTATCATGGGTAAAAAACTGGTACCGGCGTTATTTGAGGATACCAAACGTTTAGATTGGACAGGTTTTGCTTTGTTTGCCGCAGCCGCTTGTGGTTTTACCCTTGCGGTAGAATTTGGCTCACAGACAGGTCGAGGGCTTTACGGTCTGCTGCTTGGATTAGGCGCAAGTCTATTGATAGGCGCTTATGTGTGGCATGCTAAACGCCGCGCAGCACCACTATTTCCCCTAAGCTTGTTTAATATTCGTACCTTTCGCATCGGTATTACTGGTAACTTATTCACGCGCTTAGGTATCAGCGCTGTACCTTTTTTATTGCCACTATTGCTACAAGTGGTGTTCGAATACTCGCCATCGCAAGCCGGTTGGCTGCTTGCGCCCATTGCAGTTGGTGCAATCGGTATCAAACCTTGGGTCAGTAAAATCATTCAGCGCTTTACCTACCGTAAGGTGTTGGTGGCTAATACCTTTTTAATCGGTGTGCTTATCATTGTCTTGGCACAGTTTAACGATGCCGCAAATTGGATTTGGTTTATTCCTATCTTGACTGTCATGGGTGCTTGTAACTCAATGCAGTTTAGTGCCATGAATACCATTACCATCGGTGATTTAGAAGGCACGCAGACCAGTAGTGGTAATAGCTTAATGGCCGTCAATCAGCAATTGGCGATTAGTTTTGGTATTGCCTTTGGTGCGGCGTTATTGAATCTGCTACGTGAGCGCTTCGAGCTTGATACCTTGGTGGCATTTCAAACCACCTATTGGATACTCGGTATCATCACCATTCTCTCGGGATTATACTTTTTACGCCTTAAACCTCAAGATGGTCGCGGCTTGTATTAAGCATTTTTATTGAAACCATCAAAAAACGAATGGTATTTATCTACTTTGAATACAGAAACGTCAGACATAAAAATGCCAGCGTATACTAACAGAAGTCTTAAATTGACTTTTTAGTATGCGCTGGCAGGTATCAGCCCTTTTTATAATTTTAAGGCGCTTTATCGTCATCCATTTGCGATTGGATATAGTTTTCAACGCCAATATCTTTAATCAAGTCCTGTTGCGTCTCTAACCAGTCTTGATACTCTTCGTTACCGTCTTTTAAGCTGACGAGTAGCTGGCGTGAGACATAGTCACGCTTGCTCTCACATAAGGTGATTGCATCGGTGATAATATCGAATTTCTGCTTCTCTAAACGTAGGTTGCAGTCGATAATCTCTGGTACATCTTCCCCAACCAAGACTTTACCCAATTCTTGCAAATTTGGCAGACCGCCTACTAGCAAAATACGCGCAATCAGCTCATCTGACCATTTCATCTCAGCAATCGACTGCTTATATAGTGAGTCATTTAACGACTCTAAGCCCCAATGGCGTGCGATACGTGCATGCAAAAAGTACTGATTGATGGCTATCAATGACTGACCGAGCACTTTATTCAGCGCACGGGTTATCTCTTTATCCCCTTTCATTTTTCTCTCCCTATATTCATTATCATTTTATTACTGATAGTTTTAACAAGTGTTAAAGGCGCTTAGTAAATAAAATACTAAACAATATCAGGAGACACTTCCGTCATCTGGCTTTGCAAATAATTAGGTAGACCAATCATATCAATCAGGCGCAACTGCTGCTCGAGCCAATGAGCATGATCTTCTTCGGTGTCTTTAAGCTGCTCAACGAGCATCTCACGGGTGACATAATCATGCTCTGCTTCACAAAGCGCGATGCCGTCTTTAAGGTGCTGCTGTACCTGATACTCTAAATCGAGATCAAGCTGCAACATCTCAGGAACCGTCGTCCCAATATTAATCTCATTGACGCCCATCTTAGGCGTACCGCTCAACATCAAAATACGGCGGATAATCGCTCGGGCGTGCAGTGTTTCATCGTGCATCTCATGGCTGATACGGTCATACAGTTTGCCGTAATGCCATTCTGCGTACATCTCAGAGTGAATGAAATATTGGTCACGAGCTGCAAGCTCACCACCTAATAAAAAATTTAAATAATCAATGACCTTTGGGCTGCCTATCATCACCTATACTCCTGTATTTTTATTTATCTGCGTCTACATTCACAATAACACATATATAGAAAGTACTATTAGTAAACTAATCAGTAAAGATTAAAACCAACGAAATGTCTTACAAGATTAGTCAGATATAGTAGCATACGGGAATAACGGCGCTTGTAACGATATGAACTAAGAATAAGATGCTAATTGAGAATCGTAATTAATTCGTATAACGAGCCTTAGGGTTTGAGAGTTTTAACGAGTTTTTTCATGCAATTATTTAATAAGGTTAACAAGGGATGTTAGAGAATTTAAGATAAATAAGTGCAGATAGTAGCTGTCATTGAGTACTGCCCTGCTACGCTTTTTATTGATAGCAGGTCATCAATAGCAAAGTCTACAAGGAGTGCTTAAACGGCATAAGCCAACGCATCAAGTTTGGCGTGATGTTCATCAAGGTAGTCATTGACCATAGGTTCGCAGCAGCCACAGCAAGTCGCTACATCAAGGGTATCTTTTAAACCGTCTAACGTATCAATGCCTGAGGCAATAGCGGCTTTAATTTGTTTTTCTTTGACGTCGTTACAGATACATACGTACATGTGCTGGCTCCTACATAAATGTCAATCTTGTTATTCGTTATAATAACGATAATTATTACCATTTACAATAGTATTTGAGGTATTGTTCAGTCACATCGTTATTACTACAGGGTTATCTTACCCTTACTTAATCCATGTAACTGCATATAACCTTGGGTGTAACTATAACGTACCAAAGGTAGTAAAATGGCGACGAACTGTAAATTTGCTCATTTTTTAATCGATTTTACAGATGACTGCTGTTATATTGACCCCCTATTAACTAAATCCATATTGGAATTGTTCTATGTCTAATAATAATTCTACGATACAACCGCTTGAGTTATTTAAAGTATTGTCTGACCCAACGCGCTTAAAAATCTTCCAAATCTTATTTAACAAAGAATCGCGCTGTGTGGGTGAATTGGTAGAAATACTTGACCAACCACAGCCGACCATTTCGCGTCACTTGAATCATTTGAAAAAGCTGGGTATTTTGAGCTGTGTTCGTGATGGGACATGGATGTGGTATGAAGTGTCTGATAATCTGCCAGAATGGTGCCAAGAGATTTTGGAAATCACCTATAAGCAGATATCGACCAAAGACATCAATATGCCGAAGCCTGCTTAGCTTGATACTAAGAGCAAGAGGTATTGATATAGTTAGTTCAAAATAAAATCGATGTTAATAGTTGTGTGCGACTGGTCTAAACTTTCCTTGCTTATTGCTATCACAGAGGCTACGAAAAATTCATCCCCGTCACACTGTATCTGTTTTAGAATGAAGCCACTATAATTAATACTTCAGCGCATAAAAAAAGACCTATAATTTATAGGTCTTTTTTTTGTTTTCAAACTTTGTCTTAAAATACGCCTCTAAGATAAATACGCCTTTAGATCTAAATTATACTAAGTCTAAAAAATCACTCACAAAGGCGTTGGCTGGCTGGTGAATCAGCTCCTCAGACGTCCCTACTTGCTCGACGCGACCATGGTTCATCACCACAATCTCATCAGATACCGCCCGCGCCTCTTCTTGGTCATGCGTCACCATGATGCTGGTAATACCGAGCTCGTGGTGGATATTCTTTAGCCAAGTACGCAGCTCTTTACGTACCTTGGCATCTAGCGCCCCAAACGGCTCATCTAACAGCAGTAATTTTGGCTTAACAGCAAGCGCTCGTGCCAGCGCAATACGTTGACGCTGACCGCCTGATAACTGATGCGGATAAGCATTGGCAACTTGCGGCAGCTGTACTAAGTCTAGCAATTCAGCAACGCGTTTATTGATATCCGCTTTACTTGGGCGCTCGTTTTTTGGTAATAAGGTTAAGCCAAAACCGACATTATCGGCGATGTTTTTGTGGCGAAACAACGCATAGTGCTGAAACATAAAGCCAATATGGCGCTTTTGTACCGGTGTATTGGTGACATCTAACTCATCAAATAATATCTGCCCTGAGTCTGCATATTCTAGACCAGCAATGATACGCAGCAAGGTGGTTTTACCGCAGCCTGAAGGACCAAGTAAAGTGGTCAACTTCCCCGTCGGTACAGTAATATTGATATCATCTAAGGCAGTAAAATTACCGAATTTTTTATTAACGTTGCGAATCTCGATGCTCATAATGGGTTCTCTTATTATATTTTTGGTTTAACGTCTTCATGTGACAGATGGCTTGTTAACGACTGCTTTATAGCATAGCGCTTATAGACGACCGCTGCTTTCTGCCAGGGTTGCATCTTTAGGGTTTGATGCATTGCTAGCATTGGCACTAACTGGCAACTCAGGCACAGTTGCTAAGCGCTCAGACTTGGCAAATTTGCGCTCTTGCAGCTTAGTCATTACTTGTTGTATTAGCAGCGTTACCAGTGCCAAGGCAGCAAGTAAGCTTGATAAGGCAAAAGCGGCGGTAAAGTTATAATCGTTATAAGCAATCTCAACCAATAGCGGCATGGTATTGGTTTCACCGCGAATATGACCGGAGACCACGCTGACTGCGCCAAACTCGCCCATTGCCCGTGCATTGGTCAAAATCAACCCATACAGCAGCGCCCATTTGATATTCGGTAGCGTCACATGCCAAAAGGTCTGCCAACCTGTCGCACCTAGCGTCAATGCTGCTTGCTCTTCACTATCACCTTGCGTCTGCATCAGAGGAATTAGCTCACGGGCGACAAACGGAAAGGTGACAAATAACGTCGCTAAAATAATCCCTGGTACGGCATAAATTACCTGAAAGCCCATGCTTTCAAGCCAGCCACCAATGGTAGAGTTAAGCCCGAACAACAGCACAAACATCAAACCTGCAACCACCGGCGACACCGAAAACGGTAAATCAAGCAATGTCGTCACCAGTTGCTTACCTTTAAATTGATAACGGGTCACGAGCCACGCAATTGCAATACCCATCACCATATTAATCGGCAACACAATCGCCGCGGTAATTAAGGTTAATTTAATCGCTTGTAAGGCTTCAGGGTCGACCAATGAGGCAATATACAACTGCCAACCATTTTTAAAGGCTTCATAAAAGACCGCGAACAGTGGCACGACCAACATGATGACCATAAATAACACCGCGATGGTGATAAAGGTACGGCGTATCCATGGCGTATCTTTAGTCGCTGGGTTGCTTTGGTAGTCGTAGCTATTAGAGATTTGCATTAGCGGGCTCCTACGCGGCGCGACAGCTTCCACTGTACGATATTAATGGTCAATAAAATCACAAATGAGATCAGTAGCATAAAGAGTGCGACGGCTGAGGCGCCTTGCACATCAAACTGCTCAAGCTTACTGATAATGATTAGTGGCAAAATCTCAGACTGCATCGGAATATTACCGGCGATAAAAATCACCGAGCCATACTCACCAGTGGCACGGGCAAACATCATGCCAGCGCCCATCAGTAAAGCCGGCAATAGCTCAGGTAAAATCACCTTACGAAAGGTCGTAAAGCGATTGGCGCCCAGTACCGCCGCTGCTTCTTCAAATTCAACCGATAACTCGGCAAGCACCGGCTGCACAGCACGGACGATAAAGGGAAAGCTGACCACCACTAAAGCGAGCCAAATACCTAATGGCGTAAAAGCCACTTGAATATCAAACTTAGCGAACCACTGCCCGATTAAGCCATTAGGCGCATAAAGGGTGGCAAGCGAGATACCCGTAACGGCTGTCGGTAGTGCAAATGGCAAATCAACCAACGCATTAATCAGTGATTTACCCCAAAACTCGTAGCGCACCAGCACCCAAGCAACCAGCGTACCAAACACCATATTGGTGAGCATCGCCAAAAACGACATCCATAAGCTGAGTTTGATAGCAGCGGTGACTTGCGGCTGAGTAATAGTTTCCCAAAAGCCTGTCCAGCCCATTTGTGTCGTGGTATAGGCCATCATGGCAAACGGCAGCACCACCAGTAATGATAAGCTAAAGACAGTGATGCCCATGCTTAGCCCAAACCCTGGTAGCACATTGCGCTGGCGCAAGCGTGTCAGCCAACCTTTTTTATTGACAGGTTTGCTGGCAGGAGAAGTTGTTGCACTCATAGTGATGTCCTATTGCCTAACTGCTGGCGCTTATTTGCTGCTCGTAAGCACCACGTGATATCAGATGTATTTATTATTGGTCTGCTTAAGCGATAAAGGACACAGCGTGGGTAGCCATGTCCTTTATGTGCTCGGACGTTACTCTAAAGCTGACTGCTTAAACGCTATTTAATATCAAGCTCATAAAAACTTTATAAATGGGCTACGCAGTCAGCGTACTAGCGGCTTACTTTGGTGCATTAATGGCTAACTGATCGAACACGCCGCCATCGCTAAAGTAAGTGCTCATGATTTCATCCCATGTGCCAAAGGCATCATTTGGACGGAAAGTATCGATAGGTGGCAATTTATCGCTGTTCTTATCAAGCACACTCTTCACACTTGGGCGCAGGTATAAATTGGCTGCCAATTGCTGAGCAGGCTCGCTCCATAAGTAATCAAGATAAGCTTTTGCCGCATCAGTCGTACCTTTTTTATCGGTAACGGTCTTCACGACAGCGACTGGGCTTTCAGACTTGATAGAGTATTTAGGATAAACGATATCCACTTTACCCAAACCAAAATCGGTCGCTGCTAAATTGGCTTCGTTTTCAAAGGTCACCAAGACATCACCGATACCGCGTTGAACGAAAGTCGTCGTCGCTGCACGTCCGCCATTCTCATAGACTTTGACGTTTTTAAGCATGTCTTTGACGTAGTTTTTGGCTTGTGTCTCATCTTTATTAAAGGCATGCAAACCATAACCATAAGCACCTAAGAAAGCATAGCGACCATTACCCGTGACTTTTGGGTTGGCCATAACAATCTCAACGCCTTCTTTGGTCAAGTCTTGCCAGTCGTTGATACCTTTTGGATTGTCTTTACGTACTAAGAAGACGATGGTACTGGTAAAAGGTACGGCGTTGTCTGGGAATTTACTTTCCCAATCAGCCTCAACCAAGCCTTTTTTCTCAAGTAGCTCGATATCAGAGCCTTGGTTCATGGTCGCCACATCGGCTTGCAAACCGTTAGCAACCGATAATGCTTGCTTACTTGAGCCGCCGTGTGATTGCTTGATTAAGATATTGCTGTTTGGATTTTCCGCTTTATAGTGCTCAACGAATAATGGGTTGTAATCTTTATAAAAGTCGCGCGCCACATCGTAAGAGACGTTTAATAGCTCAATATCTTGACCTTCGGTAGTGGCTGGCGTGCCTTCTGCGTTGGTTGCTGGTTCAGCTTTATCGCTATTACTACAGCCTGCGATACCCAACGTAAGCGCCACACCGGCGATACTTAGTACGCTAAGCGTTTTGTTTTTATATTTATAACCTGTGGTATATGATGTCATGGCTGCCTCAAAAGGGATTGGTTAGTGAATGCAAGTATGCTAACAGCGCCAGCTTATTATGTTTAATGATGAATATGCGTATGTTATTGCCAAAACGGAATATAGTATTTATAAAGATAAGGTTATCAATAACTTAAATACGATAAGCAATAGATAACTTTAAATATTTTATAAATTGACACTTTGGTGCCAAGATATTTATTCATTATTATTTATGGTCATTTAGCGCTTTAACCACTTATAAACGGCTTTATAAAGCGTTAAAAGGGTTAAAGCAGCTAATGAATGGCTTAGGCGCTGTCCGTTACTTTACCCGCGCTAGCTGATCAAAACGCCCACCATCGACAAAGAAAGTCTCCATGATACTGTCCCAATCCCCAAACACGGCAACCGGCTCAAAGGTTTGAATATCCTTTAAAGTGCCTGTATGGGCTGCGAGCACCTCTTTGTTGCTCGGACGCAAATACATCTTTGCCATCAGCTCTTGCGCCGGTTTATCCCACAGTGTTTTTAGATAAGCAGTTGCCGCGGCGGTGGTGCCTTTTTTATCGGTTACGGTTTTCACCACAGCAACAGGGTTGGCAATCACAATAGAGTAACTTGGATAAACGATATCGACCTGACCTTTGGCAAACTGCTTAGCAGCCAGATGCGCTTCGTTTTCAGTGGTGATTAAAACATCACCAAGACCGCGCTGGGTAAAGGTCGTGGTGGCAGCGCGCGCGCCATTGTCATAGGTGACGACGTTTGCCAGTAGTTTTTTGATAAAAGCATCGGTTTTGGCGGGGCTTTGCACCTTTTCTTTAAAATGATGTAAGCCGTAGCCATAAGCGCCCAAAAAGGCATAACGCGCCGTGCCACTGGTCTTTGGATTTGGCAATACTACGGCAATATCGTTACGGGCTAAGTCTGACCAGTCTTTGATGCCTTTTGGGTTGCCCGCACGAACTAGCAGTACCATAGTACTGCTATAAGGCACGGCATTGTTTGGCAATGCCTGCTGCCAATCGCTAGCCACCAAGCCTTTTTCAACCAGCAAATTCATATCGCTTTCTTGGTTTAGAGTAACGACGTCTGCCTGCAAGCCATTGGCAACCGCCAGCGCTTGTTTGCTCGAGCCGCCGTGCGATTGGTTGATATTAACCTTGATACTTGGGTGTTTTTGCTGATAATTTGCATTAAACAACGGGTTGTAGTCTTTATAAAAGTCGCGTGACACATCATAAGATACATTTAATAAATCAATATTTTTTGCCTTATTGGCGGCGTCATTTTGGTTGGCTTCGGTAGGGTTGCAGCCTGTGATCAGTACCGCCGCTGCGAGCACACTACCAAGGCCAAAACTGCTGGCAAAGTTGATAGTAAAGCTAAAGCGATTGGTGAGCACTGTGCCGATGCTTTTAGGTTGAATGGCGAAAGTAGCACGCGCATTAATGTGCTTAGGAGGTATCTTTTGACCGCTCTTTTTATTTGGCTGCATATTTGCTCTCTAATAATAGGGATAAAAACCTTGCGTTTCGAAATTCGGTTCTATGGATAATGAGCAATATGCTAACAGCCTGTGAGACAATTGCTTAGTGACAAATACGCTTATCGAGTTATTAACTTGGCATAAGTAATTTTATTAGTTATTCTAAAGTGCTTGTTTTTTCTCGGTATTTTTGTAGTTTTGTGATAAGCAGACACTTTTGAGTAAGTTACGGTATTGCTTAGGCTCTAGACGAGCCTCTATAGAGTCGATATTATCCCTTAGCTTCTTGTATATCAGGCGCTGCACTCATAATAGGCAGCTCTACCCCTTTTACTAACTTCCTTATCAAAGGTACTTAAATGATTATGTCTCCACCTCGTTATGCCCGCCACTCACGATTTTTTGCCGTCATTTTGACCACCTCTGCAGCTTTACTTACCTTAAGCGGCTGTAATAACATGATGCCCAGCGTAAATAACCAAACCACTAAGCAACCGAACGCTGCCGTCACGCCAGCGGTGCAAGCAGTCGTTGGAGATTATGCTTCTGAAGGCTATCACAAGCGCGCACAAGGTTCTGATTGGGTTGGGGTGATGGTACGAGCAGATGACGCAGACAACGGCGACCAGATTAATATTCAGGTACGGGCGCGTAGCGATGTGAAAAAACCAACCTGTCATTTTGATGGTAAGGCGACATTAATGGGTCAAGACGATGCGCACGGTGTTATTTTCCAAAGTAAGGTTAATGACAGTACGGCGTTCTTTCAATTTAAAGATGATACCTTGTCTATAGATAGCCAAGATAAATACACGCTGAATTATTTTTGTTCGGGTGGTGGCTCGATCGTTGGCGAGTATCAGAAGCTTGAGGGAGATTTAGAGCTGCATTAACCGCTTGAATGGTTGGCTTTAGATAATAAAAAAGGTGTCAGACGTTTAATCTGACACCTTTTTTAATACTTTTATTGGTGACGATAAAATATTACTTAAACCGCAGATGCACCAACTAACTTCACCTCAGCACGCTCCTCTTTTGCGATACCAGCATAGTAATTGCGTAAAATCTCTAGTACTTCAGGACGGCTAAAGTTCTCTGGCACGTTCTCATCTTCTGATAATGCCTTACGCAACTTAGTACCTGATACTTTGACATGCTCAGACGCTTCATGCGGGCAAGTTTTGTCTGAAGCCATAGCATTACAAGCATTACACCAAAACGTCCAGCCAATTTTTAACGGCTGAGTAATCAAATCATCTTTACCGACATATTCAAAGATAGTCTGCGCATCAAAGGCACCATAATAATCACCGACACCGGCATGGTCACGACCAACAATCAGATGGCTACAGCCGTAGTTTTGACGGAATACCGCGTGTAGTAGCGCCTCGCGTGGTCCTGCATAACGCATATCGAGCGGATAACCGGCTTGAATGACGGTGTCTTGTCTAAAATAATTATCAATCAAGGTTTTAATCGCCTCTTGGCGCACTTCAGCTGGGATATCGCCCGGTTTGAGTGCCCCGAGCAATGAATGAATCAATACCCCATCGCAGATTTCAATGGCAATCTTGGCAAGATATTCGTGTGAGCGGTGCATTGGATTACGTGTCTGGAAGGCGGCAACCGTTTTCCAGCCTTTAGCATCCAGTATTTCCCGCGTTTCAGCAGGGGTTTTATAAATCTCTGGGTATAAAGTTGGGAACTCGCCTTCGCCCAACACCTCAACACTACCTGCAATGTTTACTTCACCTTGGTTGAGTACTTGTTGTACGCCCGGATGCTCAGAATCTGTGGTGGTAAAGACTTGCTGACACTCATGGGCTTTATCGATGGTATAAGTCTCTTCTACCGTTAAGATGCCCATAATCTCGCCATCTTTCGCCACCAATGCGACTTTATCACCTTGATTTAGGCTGTCGGCAGTCGCTTTAGGCGCTGATAACGTGATGGGAATTGGCCAAAACAAGCCAGCATTGTCGCCACTTTGCAGGCGCATATCATCAACGACGCCCTGCCAATCTGCCTGATTCATAAAACCATTTAGCGGCGTAAAGCCGCCAATCCCAAGCATAATCAAATCGCCACGCTCACGAGAACTTAAGGTAATCGTCGGCAAGCTGCTGGCAAGTTTCAATGCTTGGTTGCGGGCATCACCCTTTAATAGTAACGGTTTAAGCTCGCTGCTGCCATGTGGCGGCACAAGTTTTGATGAGGAGAGATTGGGATTAGTAGATGTCATTTTTAAAACCTTAATAATGAAATTGAGAGATAGTTGGTCAGGAGAATGAGCGCTTAAATTTGATAAGCATAGGCTACCTAACTTTCGTTATGAAAATTTATGCTGTGTTTGGATATACATATGTCTTAAAGGAATTTATGTTTATAGACGCAAGCTTATATGATGTGACTCTGAATTGTTTACCTTGCGATTGGCAATACAAGCGATCACACGCAAATCATTTTCGTCGCCGCTTTTATGTTTCAAACAAAATTGAGATTACGTCATGTATCAATATAATTACGCTGACCAAACCTTGGTAGAAGAACGAGTCGCCCAGTTTCGCGACCAAACCGAGCGGTTTTTGGCAGGTGAGCTGCCAGAAGAGCAGTTTTTACCGCTGCGTTTACAAAATGGGCTATATATCCAGCGCTATGCACCGATGCTACGTATCGCCGTGCCTTATGGCTTGCTGGCAACCTATCAATTACGCAAATTGGCTGAGATTACCCGTAAATATGATAAAGGTTACGGCCACTTCACGACCCGTACCAATATGCAGCTGAACTGGCCAAAACTAGAAGAAGTGCCAGATATTTTGGCAGAATTGGCATCGGTGCAAATGCACTCGATCCAAACCTCGGGTAACTGTATCCGTAATACCACCACCGACCCTTATGCGGGTATTCATAAGGAAGAAATCGCCGATCCGCGTCCTTATTGCGAGATTATTCGTCAATGGTCAACCTTTCATCCGGAATTTGCTTTTTTACCGCGTAAATTTAAAATTGCCGTGATTGGAACGGCGAAAGATCGCGCGGCGACGCAAGTCCACGATATTGGTCTACATTTAAAGAAAAATGACGCAGGCGAGCTTGGCTTTGAGGTGATTGTCGGGGGCGGACTTGGGCGTACGCCAGTGATTGGCAAAACCATTAATGCATTTTTACCGCGTCAGCATCTGCTCAGCTATTTAGATGCGATTTTGCGTGTCTATAACCTGCATGGTCGCCGCGACAATAAATTCAAGGCGCGTATCAAGATATTGGTCGATAGCATGGGCGGCCCAGCGTTTGCCAAGTTGGTCGATGCCGAATGGGAAGCCAATATCAAAGATGGGCCGTTGACCTTGACCGATGCCAACTTTGCTAAAGCCAGCAGCTTTTTTACTGAGCCTGATTACCTAAGCTTTGATGCACTACAGGTACAGTCGGACTTGCAGCAGCAACTAGAGGCTGATAAAGACTTTGCCAATTGGTACCAGCAAAATACTGTAGCGCATAAAATCGCAGGCTACCGCGCGGTCGTCATTTCGTTAAAAGCGGGCTTAGTCGACGGACGCTACGTACCGTCAGGTGATATTACTGAGGCGCAAATGGACGCCCTCGCCGACCTCGCTGATGAACATAGCTTTGGCGAGCTACGTGGTACCTATCAGCAAAATCTGGTCTTTGCCGATGTACAAACCAACCGCTTGTACGAATTATGGCAGCAGCTGGCTGCACTACATTTGGCCCGTCCAAATATCAACACCCTAACCGATATGATCGTCTGCCCGGGCTGGGATTTTTGTTCGCTTGCCAATGCCACGACCCACAATATCGCTGAGCAAATCGAAAAGCAGTTTAATGATCTCGACTATCTTTATGACTTAGGTGAGATTCGCCTCAATATGTCTGGCTGTATGAATGCCTGCGCCCATCACCATACCGGCGATATTGGTATCCTTGGGGTCGATAAAAAAGGCGAATACTGGTATCAAATCAGCCTTGGCGGTAACTCTAGCAACGACGCCAAACTCGGTAAGATATTAGGCAGGGCGGTACCAACCGATGCCGTAGCAACGACGATACAAAAGATAATCGACGTTTACTTAGAGCAGCGCGTTAGCAATGACAATGACGTCGAAGGCTTTGGTGAGTTAATCGACCGTATTGGTATTACCCCTTTTAAGGAGAAGGTCTATGGCTAATCATCATGTGTTTACTAGCGAAGGCATCGATATTAGCGAGACTGACACTTGGCTTGCGCTTAGCACCGATGAGCTGCCTGACGGTATTACCCTGACCGATATATCTTTGTTAGAGCTGCTGCAAAAACAAGAAAAACTTGAAATCGTTTTACCGCTTGCTGATTTATTAGATGCTAAAGGCAATATTGCAGGCGGACTACTATTACAAGTACGTGAATTGTTAGCCGAGCATATTAGCCGTACCGGTGTCTGGGTGACATCAGATAGCGATACCGAAGTGCTGACGCGTATTCCAGAGTTTTTATTACAGCAAGATTTGATTGTGATTCATGTCCCCGCTTTCACTGACGGACGTGGTTTTAGTTACGCCCAAACCTTACGCCAAATAGGCTATCAAGGCGAGATTCGTATGGCTGGCAAGTTTGGTCGCGATCAAATCGCCTACCTGCTACGCGCAGGCGCAGACAGTTTTGTGATAAGCGCGCATGACCTGCAGTCTATCTCTGATATCAGCCAAGCATTTAATGCACTTGCCAGTAGTTATGACGGTCGTAACGCCGCCGACTTACCGATGTTTGCTGGTGCCTAATTTATTATTAAATATTCAATTCACTATTAACTAGCTAGCTATTTAAATTATTAACCACCATTAAGGAACGTATTATGAGCCAATTACACCCAAATTTAGATATCGATCAAGCCAACCAAGAACTAAAAGGTAAATCACCAGAAGAAATCGTCGCATGGGCGCTTAGCCAAGCAAAAAACCCCATTATCACCACCAATTTCCGCCCGTATGAGTCAGCGATTTTGCATTTGGTTGCTAAACAGCGCCCTGATATCACGGTATTGTGGGTAGATTCTGGCTATAACACCGACGCGACCTATCAATTTGCCAATAAAGTTATCCGTGATTTGAACTTAAACGTCATCACTTATATTCCTAAGCAAACGGCTGCCTATCGTGACGCAACCATGAACGGTATCCCAGGCATTGATAATCCGCAACATGATGAATTCACTGATCAAGTAAAACTTGAGCCATTTCGCCGTGCGTTAGATGAGCTAAAACCTGATGTCTGGTTTAACGCCATTCGCAAAGATCAAACTGAATTCCGCCAAGGTCTTGATGTGCTTAGCTTATCAAAAGATGGCGTGTTAAAAGTAGCGCCGTTATTTGAAAAAACAGACGCGGATTTAGACGTCTATCTTGAAGAGCATGATTTGCCTAACGAGTTTGATTACTTTGATCCAACCAAAGTTGAAGAAAGCCGTGAGTGTGGATTGCATACGCAGCTATAATATTGCTGGCTTAATAAATCACTATGTTTGAACGTAAAAAGCCCTTTTAAATGAAAGGGCTTTTTTAATTTCGATAGCTTATAGCTTTTTAGAACGTTATTTACGACCGAGAACCCAGCCACCATCCATAAAGACGTTCGAGCCATGCATATAGTTTGAGTCATCAGACGCCAAAAATACCGCGAGCGCTGCAATCTCTTCGGGCTTGCCAGCGCGCTGTGCTGGTATACGATTTAGACGCTCATCCTCAATACCGTCCGTCATTGGGGTTTCGATAAAGCCTGGCGATAGAATATTCACTTTGACGCCTTGACTACCGAAATCAAATGCCAACTGTTTGGTAAATCCTAACACCGCATGCTTAGAGGTCACATAAGCGGAACCGCCGGGACCTGCCATTTGCGTGGCTTGGGAGCCAACATTAATAATGGCCCCACGCCCTTGCTTGATAAAGTGTGGAATCACCGCTTTTGAGGCAAGATATGGCGCTTTGACATTAATAGCCATCAATTTGTCATATAAATCTTCTTCTAACTCGACGGCATTATCATAAGCGTCGTGGATACCAGCGCCATTATATAAAATGTCAATTTGACCATAAGCTTCCAAGGCTTTATCGACCACGGCTTGAATCTCTGCTTTTTTGGTCACATCAGCAAGCACAAAGATAGCTTCTTGACCCTTATCTGTCATGTCTTTGACAATACGATTGCCGTCTTCTTCATCGCGACCCGTGACGACGACCTTTGCTCCTTCGTCGGCATAGGCTTTTGCAGTCGCTTCACCCAGTCCTGATGTGCCGCCAAATATAATAGCTACTCTGTCTTGTAATTTCATCATGTTCATCCTTGTTTTTTATGTCGTAAATGAAACTTTTTTCTATCTGATAACGTCTGAGTTAGATTAACATAGTCACTTAACACTCAATGCTAGCCTATGTTGGATATATTTAATCAGCTAATAACTGACACACATCTAGCCTTTTAGTTGCATAAATAACGTTTTCTTAACGTTTTATCAGATAACATTAAGGTATTCTATGGCTTCAAAACTGGCGTAACATCACATTAAACATTACGCTAACCTTTTAAAGCTAAACTATGGACGAAGTTGCCCGCCATTGCGGCTACTTGTGCTTATTTTTATAATTAATCTCGATCATGGCTTTGCCACACTCATCAATACGGATATTTGATATGCCCTTTATAAAAAAAATTGATTCATTCTATGAAAAACTGCACGATAAGCTGCCAGCTGTCGGCAAGGCAGCCTCTTTTTTGACGGGTACTGGCGTCCTCACGGCCAATAGTGCGTTGGTTGGTCTACCGGTCTGGACTATGGGCGCGGCGAAAGTATTGACTGGCGCGAAAGCTGCGGATGATGCGCTGATTGCAATTACCAAATACTGGATTAATAGTAATAATGCCGTGATTGACCACGCGCTACCCCATAAAGACTGGCGCATTAATCTGCCCGACGATTTGAGCGAAGACAAGCAGTATCTTTTGGTAAGTAACCATCAATCGTGGGTTGACACCAGTATCGTGCAATATATCAGCCAAGATACGCTACCTTTAACGCGATTTTTTACTAAGTTTAATCTGATTTACATTCCCGTTATCGGTCAAGCGTTTTACTTTTTAGACTTCCCAATGATGCGCCGCCACTCTAAAGAAGCGATTGCCAAAAATCCTGCCCTCAAAGGTAAGGATATCGAAGAAGCAAATCGTGCCTGTCGTCAATTAAAAAACAAACCCTTTGCCTTACTCAATTATTTGGAAGGGACGCGCTTTACTAAAGAAAAACATGATAAGCAAGGCTCACCTTATCAGCATTTGTTAAAACCACGCGCTGGCGGGTTGTCGTTAGCGCTTAATGCGTTAGGCGATGAATTGGATTCTATTTTAGATATCACTATCGTCTACCCAGACGGCGCGCCTGACTATGATGATTTATGGAAAGGTAATATTCGCCGCTTGGGCGTCGATGTGACTCGCTTAACCATACCAGACGAATTATTTGCGGCAATCATGGATGGCGGTTATGACCGTGACGAGACCACTAAAAAAATGATGTTTGATTGGTTAGAGGATATTTGGCAACAAAAAGATGCCCGCATTACTAAGATGCTAAGTGAGTTTGAATAGAATTTGCAACCCGTTAAATGTCGTTATCGCCAATATCTAATGCCAGTTATCATGTAACTATTATTTATTATCTATCAGCTACTAACCACAAGCTTAAAATTTAGCTTGTGGTTTTTTATATCGCGATTCTGCATTTTAATTCCCTACCTATTCCACATCCTAGCAAAAATCATCAGTAACATGACAAAAACGAATATGTTAATGCCAATTCACTAGGTGAGCGTCCGCCTGTGATACCTCATAATGGTGGCATATTTTATATTGATTGAATCATTGGTGATGCTATGAACACCTTTCCGCTATTTTTTAAATTAGAAGACCGCAAAGTGCTGATCGTTGGTGGCGGTGATGTCGCGCTACGTAAAGCTGACTTGCTCAGCCGCGCCGGTGCTGCGATCACGATTCTTGCGCCAAGTATCAGTACTGAAATACAAGCTTTACTCTCAGATAGTAAGCACGAGCTGATTTATGAAAACTACAATAAAGCTTACATGACAGGTGCGCGCGTTATTATCGCTGCGACGGATGATGAAACCCTTAATCATCAAGTTCACGCTGATGCTAGCGAGCTGAATATTCCGGTAAATGTGGTCGATACCCCGCATTTATGCGACTTTATCTTTCCAGCCATTGTCGATCGCAATCCCATTGTGATTGGCATTTCATCTAACGGTAAAGCGCCCGTGCTGGCACGTTTACTGCGTGCACGTCTTGAAACTTTAATCCCACAAGGTTATGGCAAGCTGGCCAAGCTTGCTGGTGAGTTTCGCCATGAGGTAAAAACAAAAATTCCAACCCTTACCGGACGTCGCCAGTTTTGGGAACGCGCCTTTGAAGGTCAAATCAGTCAGCTGATGTTTGCCGGTAATGAGAAGGAAGCAGCGGCGCAATTGCAAGCGGATTTGGATAACACTGCATCCGCTATCAATGAAAAAAATACAGTAGATAATACATCTACAGAATCCCAAACTATGCAAAACGGGATAGGCGAAGTTTATATCGTTGGTGCCGGTCCTGGTGATCCAGAGCTGCTTACCTTTAAAGCCCTACGCCTCATGCAGCAAGCCGATATTGTCTATTATGATGCGCTAGTATCACCGCAAGTATTAGACCTATGCCGCCGCGATGCCGATAAAGTATTTGTCGGTAAAAAGCGTAGCAACCATGCGGTCGCTCAGCTTGGTATTAATGAGCTATTAGTCAATAGCGCAAAAGAAGGTCGCCGTGTGGTACGGCTAAAAGGTGGTGATCCCTTTATTTTTGGCCGCGGCGGTGAAGAAATTGAAAGCTTACGTGTGCACGGCGTGCCTTACCAAGTCGTACCTGGCATTACTGCTGCTAACGCTGCTGCCAGTTATGCAGGAATTCCGCTCACACATCGTGATCATTCGCAGTCGGTACGTTTTGTCACTGGGTTTTTAAAGGCTGGCGCGCCCAATAGCAACTTTAAGAGCTTTTTAAATACTGATGAGACCGTGGTGTTTTATATGGGGCTGCACTCGCTGGCACGTTTGACGACAGGTTTAATTGATGCTGGGCGTAATAGCGATACCCCAATCGCTATCGTCTCCAATGCTAGTATGCCCAATCAACAAGTATTAACAGGTACGCTTGAGACTATTGGCGCTAAGCAAGAACAAGCACAACTGCCAACCCCTGCTTTACTTATTATGGGTGACGTGGTCGCGTTACATCATGATTTGGCTTGGTATAACCTACAGAATCAGCAAGACAATCAAAACACATCAGAAACTGATAACAACTGGTTGCGAGGCGGTACGGCTACGACGCCAAACAAAGAACCTACTAGCCAGCAAGCGCATGCACTATCTATGGTCGCTAACTTGGCAACAACTGATGATGGTTTGGAGCAGTTGGTGATTGGTTAGGTTTTATTATTACTTTCTAAAAAGTTAAGTCCTACCGATAATATATTGGCAGGGCTTTTTTTATGCGCTTGCAACAGAGCAGAAGAACAAATCCCACCAATTCTTGCTAGAATAATCGCTGTCTTATATTATGAATTTTTAGGCAGAGTCTCAAAATCATGCTGCCCTACTAGCGTCCTTTAGCGTTATAATCAAATAGGAGATAGGTGGCCAATTTAACCTAAATCTAAGCTTATATTTTTCACTAACATACCTAAAAATAATTACTGTTATCACTATTGTGAGCGCTGGAAATGAAGTTTTGGCCTATTAGAACCCTTGAGGAATTAGAGATTCTATTAAGGGGTCAGCCATTAAGAACCGTAAAGAGGCTTATCAGTGGAACTCAAAGCAGTTAAGTAAAAAGGTGACACCCCCGCAAGGTGTTGAATATCCTAATATTTTTTCTATAGAAAATCTACTAGAGGATTGGACCGTACAGGGCATTACTTGGGAAATCCTACCTGAATATATGGTTAATTATAAAATCTTCACAGGTCGTTAATGTAGGGCAAGCCCTAATAAAGAGTCAGTAGCCAAAAGCGAGACTGGTAAATTATCATTTATGGTATGATTATTTAACTCTAAATCACTTATTGATTAAGCCATCCTCTTAATTATTTACGCGTTGTAATATCCTCTATGTCAAAGTCTACCGAATTGTCTGCCATCTCCAAACCCTTAACCATTTTACACACCTCAGATTGGCATTTGGGGCGTAGGCTTTATGGGCGCATGCGTTATGATGAATTTGAAGCGTTTTTAAATTGGCTGCAGGATACCATTAGCGCGCAAAAAGTAGATATATTAATCGTTGCGGGTGATATTTTTGACACCATGACGCCGAGTAACAGAGCGCAGGCACTATATTATGAATTTTTAGGTCGTGTATCTAGGTCTTGCTGCGAGCATATCGTCATCGTCGCGGGCAACCATGACTCCCCTACTTTTTTAGATGCACCCAGCAATGTCTTAAAATTCCTAAACGTTCATGTCATTGGCACTGCTTGTGAAGACTTAAACGATGAGGTATTGGTTTTAGACGATGCAGACGGTGCACCTCATTGTATTATCGCCGCAGTCCCTTATCTGCGTGACCGTGACGTGCGTAGCAGTGCCGCTGGCGAGTCTGCGGATAGTAAAGATGTCAATGTCATCAAAGGCATTCGTGCCCATTATGATAAAGTCGCTAGCATTGCTAAAACGAAGCAAGCTAAATTAGTCGAAGCAAGCCAACGTCACATTCCTATCATCGCTACAGGGCATCTATTTGCAGCTGGTGGCACTACTACTGAGGACGATGGTGTGCGTGAGCTTTATGTCGGCTCACTCGGCAAGATCTCTGCTGATATGTTTGATGATGGCTTTGATTATGTGGCACTTGGGCATTTGCACATACCGCAGCGCGTCGGTGGTCGTGAGAGTATTCGCTATTCAGGCTCGCCTATTGCGATGGGCTTTGGTGAGGCTAAGCAACAAAAACAAGTATTATTGGTGCAGTTTGGTACAGTAGAGAGGTCTTTATCTGAAAGCACTATTCTTCAGCTTACTAATACAGTGACCACGATCGAAAAATCAGTAGAAAAAGCCGCTAAAAAAGTAGCCAGTCAGGCGACGGATTTTATGGACGATTTATTTGGTTTTGATAACACCGCAGAAAGCGAAGAAAATACGCAAAAAGCCTTTGAAGGATCAATTTCTAATCAGATAGACGCTATACAGAGTAATGATTCCACAAATAACTCTATTGCATCCTCTAACCTATTACATCATAACGAATCACAGCAGATGCAGGTTATTTCCCTACCCATCCCAAAATTTCAAAAATTGGCGCAAATATCGGGTGATTTGGAATCTATTAATAAGACTATTGATAAAACCATTCAATCTCTTGAGGCAACAGAATCTGTCTGGCTTGAAATTATTTATACGGGTGATGAGGTGGTCAGCGAGTTGCGTGAGCATATTCAGGCGATGGTCGATAATTTGCCGTGTGAGGTGTTAAAAATTAAAAACACGCGCACCTATAATAAAGTACTTAACCAACAGCAGATCTCTGAGACGCTACAAGACTTAAATGAGGAGGAAGTTTTTGAGCGCTGCTTAATTGCTCACAATATTCCCGATGAGCAAAAACCCTCTTTACGTGACGCCTATGATCAAATCGTTTATAACCTGCGCCATGCCGATACTCAGGCCGAATAATAACAGCGCATTTTGGATGCCAGCCAACAACTTCTTCACTTTTCATCACTGTTCTCTTTATAACTGCTCTATATAAAAATAAGACCTGCCCATGCGACTGATTGAACTACGACTTAAAAACTTAAACTCCCTAAAAGGCGAATGGCACATTGATTTTAGTGACCCTGCTTTTCTAAATGAAGGGATTTTTGCCATTACTGGGCAGACGGGCGCTGGCAAGACTACTATTTTGGATGCGATTTGCTTAGCACTTTATAGCCAAACGCCAAGATTGGGCGATATTACCGGCTCAACGAACGAGATCATGACCCAAGGTACGGGTGAGTGTTCAGCAGAAGTTATTATCGAAATAGATTCCAAACGCTATCAATGCTACTGGTACCAGCATCGCGCCCACAAAAAAGCCAAGGGTAACTTATTACCGATTAGACACGAGATTAGCGAGGTTAAAACCGGTAAGATTTTAGAAGAGAAAAAGTCTAAGACTTCCGCCTACATTCAAGACCTTATCGGCATGGATTTCAATCAATTTACCCGCTCCATCATGCTCGCACAGGGCAGTTTTGCCGCGTTTTTAAAGTCAGATATTGGCGATAGAGCCGCCATTTTAGAGAAAATAACGGGTACTGCTATCTATGCCAAAATATCGTTAAACGTCCATGAAAAGAAACGCTTTGAGGAAGAAATACTGGGTAAGCTACAAGCGGGCGTTAGTAGCCTATCGTTATTAAGTTTTGAAGATGAAAAGTTACTGGTAGCAGAGCTACAGACCCTTAATCAACAGCAAAGCAAGCAGCGGCAAACTTTCAAAACCCTAAGCGAGCAGCTGCAGTGGCTGGATAATGTACAGCAGCTGCAGCAAAATATATTAACTTATCAAAATGATTTTGCATCGGCTCAGCAGGCTCAGCAAGCCTTTACTCCAGAAGCGCAGCGCCTAGATATTGCTAATAAAGCCTTGGAGATTGATAGTCAATTTCGAGAGCTTAGCTATAGCCGAGAGTCGGTCAAGAGGTTGGGTTTCGAGCAGCAAGATTTGCTTAATAAGATTCCAACCCAGCAAGAAGCGCTGGCACAAGCCACGACCCATTTAGATAATATCAATACCATTGAAAAGCAAGCTACGGACAATCTGCAGACCACCTTACCTATCATTGCAAAAACGCGCGAGTTGGATGCTGAAATAAAACAGCAATCCCATTCTTTGGCAGACGATAATCAACGTAAAGACGTCTTAGTCAATAATACGCAACGATTACGCCAAGAAATAGCCAGCCATGGACAAACAGAACAAGAGACCAAAGCTCAGCTTAGCAGTATAGAAAAATATTTTAGCGATTATGAAGAGCTAAACGATCTCGATACAGATATGGCGACCTTTGATAGCAGCTGTCGCCGATTAGTGGTGTTGCTAGAAGATAATGTCAGCTTAGCGGCGGATAAACTTGCACATGACAACCAATCAAGCCAGCTACAAGCTCATTTCGATAAGCTCTCTAAGCAGCAAGATGCTGATAAGTTGTTAATCACTGAGCAACGCGAGCAACTGGTCAGCTTACAACAGCAGCAAGCAGCACTTATTGAAAAACAATCTCTCGCTAGTATGCGCAGCGAGCAAGAGCAAGTGGACCAGATCAACACTCAGATTGCGCAAGCCAGCTTTAAGCTACAGCAGCTATCCGATCTTGCTAGCCAAATCGAAAAAACCAATCTCTCGCTGCCCACGCTAACCGAGGAACTAACGACCTTAGCAGGATTGATTGCTAGTCATCAATCAGATATTCAAGACGCTAAGCTTAAGAGGCAAGAAAAACAAGAGCATCTGAGCTTACTACAAAAGGTCGCTGGGCTTGAGGACTACATAACAGAGCTAGAAGATGGCTTGCCCTGCCCACTTTGCGGTGCGCATGAGCATCCTTATGGCAAACATCATCCATTATTAGACAGTAATCATACTGATGATGACAATGCCGAGCAAAACCAGTCGTCCACAATAAAACAGACTAAGACGCAACAAACTCAGCAGCAAATAGCTGAACTAGAGACTGTTATTAATAACCTTGAGCAGGCTTTATCAGCATACAATATCGAATATGCCACCAAGAAAGAGACGCTTAACAACCAAGAGCAACAACTAGCGCCGCTACAGCAGCAATCCAAAATTTTACATGGCGATATCCAGTCTTACCTATCTTCACTATTTGAGGCTGAAAACAATTATTCTGAAGCAATCGCAGCAATTATCAATCCTCTTAATAAGATAGGCGATGATATCAATGCGACCATCACGAATATAGAACATAGCTTATCCTTATTAGACACCGCCAAACACAACCTGACTGAACATAAACAGTCTCTTAAAACCATAGTGATCGAACATGAGTACTTAACTGAAAGTGCTACAAAGCTCAGTACTGCCATCGAAGCGGATGAAAAGCAGCAACAGGCACTTAGTCATGACATTAATAATCTAACCACTGACATCAAGCTTAACTCGCAGAAGCTTGATGGTATAAAAGATAAGATTGTCGCTAATTTCTCGGAATTGGCGCCCCTGATGACCACTGTTGCATCTCTAACGTATAAATACCCTGCGGATAAATATAAAGATTATTTAACTACAGCGCTCAATGCGGCAGACATCCACGATGCACTTAAGCAATTGGGTAATAGTTTTGATGAGCAAACGGTAATAGACAGCGCAGATTATGACCGTCATATTGAAAAACTGCGTCAACAGCGCAGCGCTTTAAACCAGTTAAAACGACAATTTAATGAGCAGAAAAACAGCCAACAGCAGCTAACCAATAGTTTAAGCAGTTTGACCGCGCAGATTGAAACCAAGCAAGCACAGCTTAGCAATGATGAAACAGCGCTCAAAGAGCTAGTGAACTTAGTTGCTCATAAAACCAAGGCTATCGAACAATTAAAGCAGAATAGAAAAGAGATTTTTGCAGATAAAAATACAGACAATGAAGAAAATCAATTACGCCGTGCGGTTGATGCAGCTAAAGCCAAGCAAGTAGTCGCACAAAGGCAGCTAGATGCTGTACAGCAGACTCTAGAGCAATTAACGGCTAGAGAACTACAGCTAGACACAGAGCTACAGGCGGCGATGTCTACACTGAATACGCAGCAAAGCACCTTTACTCATTTGCTCGCAGAGTCACAGTTCGTAGATGAAGTTGCTTTTGTGAGTGCCCGCCTGCCTAAAGAAGAGCGTGAGTCACTACAGACACGTAAATTAGCGATTGATAATGCATTGCATCAAGCTAAATTACAGCTGGATAGCACCCAGCAAGCATTAGAGCAAAAACTTGCCAATCCTATGACCGATGAAGACCGAGAAATACTTGCTGGCCAGCACCATCAAATACAAATAGACATCGACGAGTTAAGTCAAAAAATCGGTGCGATTGACCAAAAGCTTAAGGATAACGACAGTCAAAAAGGCCAACAAGCGGCACAGCTCATTGCTATCAATGAGCAAAAACAAAAGCTGCAAGTTTGGCAACAGCTACATACGCTCATTGGTTCCGCTGATGGCAAGAAATACCGTACTTTTGCCCAAGGCTTAACGTTTGAAGTCATGATTAGTCATGCAAATACGCAATTGCAAAAAATGAGTGACCGCTATTTACTCATTCATGATGACAGTAATCCCCTTGAGCTTAATGTCATCGACAACTATCAAGGCGGCGATATTCGCAGTACCAAAAATCTCTCCGGCGGTGAAGGCTTTATTATCAGCTTGGCATTAGCGCTTGGGCTATCACAAATGGCCAGCCACAATATTCGCGTCGACTCGCTATTTTTGGATGAAGGCTTTGGCACACTTGATGAAGAGTCGCTTGATATTGCGCTCGACACCTTAACCAGCTTGCAGCAAGAAGGTAAACTTATTGGCATTATCTCGCATGTACAGGCGTTAAAAGATCGTATCTTAACCCAAATTAAGGTTGAAAAACTCTCTGGCGGCTTTAGCCAAATCAGTGGTCAAGGCTGTCGCCGAGTTGCCAATGCTATCAATGCTACCAATGAAAAAGTCTCGTAAGTTAAGTCAGTTAATAAAAATTATGGTAATAAGGAAATAGCGATGACTAACAAATTAGCGCTCTTAACATCGATATTTATTTTATCTATTGGTATGGTTAGTGCTATCACCCCTGCCCACGCTACCATCAGCTGTGCCGGTTACTTACCCAATAGCTATTTTGAGCGTATCGAAAACAATAAGCCTTTTGCTGGTAAGTTGGTCGAACAAGCCGATGGCATGCAGCAATTACAAGAGTTAAATGGCAAGGTGTTACTAGACAATCTTACCGATGCTTATATATTGATGGACACTTATGTGCTTGCCAAACAGCATGGCAAATACGGCGTTATCAATGCGGCTGGTAAGATTATCGTGCCTTTTGAGTATGATGAGATTCAAACCGAACCTGATATCGCGACCAGCTTTATTGTCAGCCTTAAGTCATCAGGTGATGCTAGCAACGCCACCAAACAAGGTATTATCAATCGTCATGGCGACTGGATTTATAAGCTGAGTGACGCTCATATCGAGCACGCGCACTATGATTCTGATTATGACCAAGATTATTTTACAGTGGCTAAAAATACAGTCGCTAAAAATAATGGTCTGACGGGATTGCTCGATGATAGAGGTTACTGGGCTATAAGACCGCAATATGATGCGATTAATCCGTTAAATGCTTGTACTGGCGAGCCTTTATATTTACAAGCTAGCCTGCAAAACAAAACCGCGCTGATTGACCAAAACAATGATGTCATCATTCCACTTGCTGCCAATCAACATATCGAAGCCTTTAATGCTTCTGCCAAGCCGTTGCTTTTTTTGCGCAGCAGCTTAGTTGCTGGTAGCAGCGCTATTGGCATGAGCGAAGATATTCAAGAGGATATTGTTAGCGCCCAAATTATTGATGCCAATGGTAAGGTAATCCTCGCATCAGATGCACCGATTAGAAAACTGCTATATCATCAGCTCTATACTTATAAACAAGCGGGAAAATTTGGAATCATCAACGATAAAGGCAATGTGATACTAGAACCCCAGTTTGATAGTTATCGTGATGATGCGAATGAAGTATGGGTTGAAAAGAATGGCAAAATGCAGCGTTTAAATACTTTCATAAAGTTAGATTAGTACTTTTGTCATTTTTACTGCTCCTATTTTAGTATGCCTATTTATCATTTGAGTATTAGAAAATAAAAAACCACCGTTAACTTATTATAACGGTGGTTTTTTTAATCAAACGATGTGCTTGCTTTAGATGAACACTTATTTAGCTTGTTCCCTCCTTGGCGCCTATTTGCTCACTATTTAGTTACGAGGCCACTAAGCTCACTCATTAACACCGATAATGTCGATAAGCTGATAGCACTTTCATCATTGCTATCCAATTTTTGCATCTCTGCCGTGACGGCGTCAAGCTGGCTGGCATGACGTGATTTCCAGTCATTAAAGGCCTGCTTGGCATCAGCTTGCGTCAACAAGGTATCCATCAGCATGCGCAAACTGCGCGAGACTTCGTTGACAAGGGCGTGACGCGCACGGCGATCCCAGTGATCTTGCTGCGGCAAGGTGGCGATATTATCCATCATCCAATCTAACTGTAGGACGTGATAGGCCTCAAAGTATAAAGTCGCAATCTCATCGACTGGGCGCTCATACTGCTCAGCCAATAGCGCGGCATCTAGGGCATCGACATGGTAAGGCAACATCGCAAACATCGCCGCATCATTAGCAGAGAGATCATCTGCCATTAAGCTTGTGGTATCTTCTTGCAAGTATTCTGAGAATTGCTGCTCGATAAAGCCACCTGCTTTGGTCAATTTCTCGACACTGTCCTCAAAGCGATTGATCATATCGGCAACTTGCAAATCTTGACCAAAGGCATTGATAAACCATACCACGCCATTTTCAAGTGCGTCACGCAGACGCAGCTCAAGCTCAAGCAGCAAGGTCGCATCAACTTGATTATCCAGCGACTCAAGCAAATCCCATGCTTTTGACACATGGAAGACGTCACGGGAAATCGCATAACCGCGCGCAATGGTGGCAAGCGTTTGGCCTGTTTCTTCATGTAGGCGGAATAACGCTTCGATACCCAGACGGTTCACGATGCTATTGGTCAAATAAGTACTGATGATTTCACGGTGCAGACGATGTTCTTTCATCTCATCAAAGAAGCGTGATGCCAGCTCATCAGGGAAATATTGACGCAGCTCATTGACGAAGTACGGCGCATCAGGTAAATCTGATGATAATAAATAATCATATACCCACATTTTGCCGTAAGCCATGACGATTGCCAGCTCAGGATTGGTGAGGCCTGTGCCCGCTTTTTGGCGTTTGGCAATTTCTTCATCGGATGGTAGATATTCAATCGCGCGGTCAAGACGACCTTCGGCTTCTAACATTTGAATGAAACGTTGATGGTCACTTAAGTTCGCCGCGGCGCGCAGATGGCTAAGCTCAAGCGCTTGCGGTTGTAGATAGTTTTGGCGCAGCACCAATTCAGCGACCGTGTCGGTCATAGACTCTAACAACTCATTACGCTGCTTGAGCGTCATGTCGCCTTGCTCGACCACTTTACCCAGTAAAATCTTGATATTTACTTCATGATCAGAGCAATTGACGCCGCCTGAGTTATCGATGGCATCGGTATAAATGCGACCACCGGTTTGTGCGTATTCGATACGCCCTTGTTGAGTAAAGCCTAAGTTGCCACCTTCGCCAACGACTGCCGTACGCAGCTCACCACCGTTGACACGCACGGCGTCATTGGCGCGGTCACCAACATCGGCGTGACTTTCATTAGCACTTTTCACATAAGTTCCGATACCACCATTCCAAATCAAGTCAACAGGCGATTTTAATAGCGCACTGATTAGCTCATTGGGCGCAAGGCTATCTTCACTGATATCAAATAGCGCTTTCATCTCAGGGCTAATCGCAATGGTTTTATCTTGACGTGAAAAGACGCCGCCGCCCTGACTGATGAGCGATTTTTCATAGTCGTCCCACGTCGAGCGCGGCATTTCAAACAAACGCTCACGCTCGGCATAAGATGCGGCAGTATCTGGGTTTGGGTCGATAAAAATATGCAAGTGGTTAAAGGCCGCGACCAGCTTGGTATGAGTAGATCTGAGCATACCGTTACCAAATACGTCGCCGCTCATATCGCCGATACCAACGACGGTGAAATCATCACGGTTTTGGATATCCATACCGCGCATACGGAAGTGGCGCTTGACCGACTCCCAACCACCGCGTGCGGTGATACCCATGGCTTTATGGTCATAGCCAACCGAGCCACCTGAGGCAAAGGCATCGTCAAGCCAGAAGTTATACTCGCTTGATAAAGCATTGGCAATATCTGAGAAAGTAGCGGTACCTTTATCGGCGGCAACCACTAAATAAGGGTCGTCCTCATCATGACGCACGGTGTTGGCTGGCGGGACAATTTGACCATCGACTATATTATCAGTAACGTCAAGCATACCGCGCAGGAACGCTTGATAACAGGCAATCCCTTCTGCTTGGAAGGCTTCACGACCATCGGCCATGGTTTTGGTCTTAACGATAAAGCCACCTTTCGAGCCAACCGGTACAATCACCGCGTTTTTGACCATTTGTGCTTTGACCAGACCGAGGACTTCGGTACGGAAATCTTCCATACGGTCTGACCAACGCAAGCCACCACGAGCGACTTTGCCGCCGCGCAAATGCACCGCTTCGACACGTGGCGAATAGACAAATATCTCAAACATCGGCTTGGGTTTTGGTAAGTTTGGAATGTCTGCCGCTAAGAATTTAAACGACAAACGGTCTTTACGTTGCCCATCTCCTTCTCTTTGATAAAAGTTGGTACGTACCATGGCATTAATCAAATCCAAATACCAACGGAAGATACGGTCTTCATCTAAGCTACTGACACCGGCCAATGCGGTGGTAATTTGCGCTTGAATTTGACTGGTCTTGCTGGCACGTTCCTCAGCACTGTATATAGGATTCATCCTTGCATCAAACAGCTCGCCCAGTGCGACGCTAATAGCGCTGTTTTTTACTACAGTTTGCTGAATATAAGCACTAGAGAACGGGGCTTTTGCTTGCATCATATAACGCGACAAGGCACGCAGTACGACCACATCATAAGTGTCTAATCTGGTAGTCAATACCAACTCATTAAACGAGTCACTCTCGATACGCCCTGCCCAAATTTGCTTTAGGCTGTCTTCAAACTGCGCGCGTACTACTTGCATATCGATGGTATCGACATGTTCCAATACCAGCTCATACTCTTGCATCCAAATCGACTGCTCCGGCAAATCAAATTCATAGGTTTGCGCTGAGATGACCGATACGCCAAAGTTTTCTAGAACCGGTAATACTTTTGAGAGAATCACGGGTTTTTGGCGACCGTACAGCTTTAGATGTAGCTGATTGCTGGCATCGCCCGTTGACTGATATAAATGCCAAATCATGGGCTGCTCATCACTCAAGCCCGCCAAACGCTTGGTATCTTCAACCGCCGTACGCGCATCAAACCGTTCTTGATAAGCCGCAGGAATATAGCTTAAAAAGCGGCGCATTAAGGCATTGGCTTGCTGCTCGCCTACATTATCAAGCAGCATTTTTTGATAATGATCGCTCCATGACTGCATCAGCGCCGACAGCTTATCTTGTAGCGCCGCCGTATCGACCTCATTTACTTGACCGGGGACTGTGCGCACATGCACATGAACGCGGGCGTGTTCTGACTCGTTAAATTCCGTCGTAAAGCCCGATGACATACCACCATAAGCGTCTTTTAGGACATTTTGTACTTTAATACGCAGTTCGGTATTGAACTTATCGCGCGGGATATACACCAAGCAGGACACAAAACGCTGATAATGATCGACGCGGCTAAATAAACGTAAGCTTTTCTTGTCTTGCAATTGGCTAATGCCAGATACGATCGGATATAACTCTTCGACGCTGGCTTGAAACAGATCATCACGCGGTAGAGAGTTAATCACGTGCATCATTTTATGATAAGCGTGACCGTCTCGCGGTAAATCTGCCATCGCCATGATTTTATTGGCTTTTTCACGCAGCAGTGGAATCTGCTGTACACTGAGCTGATAGGCTTGGGCGGTAAATAGCCCAATAAAGCGATATTCACCAATTAATGTGCCATTCGCATCAAACTTATGAATACCTAAAAAATCCATATATACCGGACGATGCACCGGTGACACACGGCTTGATTTAGATAACATCAATATACGTGGCTCAGTGAGTAGCTTTTTGAGATTACTTGGCAGCTCATCAAAGCTCTTTGATAAAGTATCTTCACTACCGCCGCGCAACAGCCCAAGACCACTATCGCCAATGGCGTATAAGTCTAAATTGGCATTGTCATTATTTTTGTGGCTGTCTTTATGACTGCTTTCATCGCTCTTATTATTCACATCGTCATGTATATTAATGAAGCTGCCGCCCTCTAAGCGGTATTCGCGATAGCCTAAAAAGATAAAACGATCTTCTAATACCCAATCCAAAAACGCTTGAATCTCTTGCTGTGAATAAAACACTTCTGGTAAATTTTGACCGGCCAGCTCCGCCTTTATATCCGTCAGCTTGGCACGTATCTTTTGCCAATCATCAACGACGACATCAAGGGTATCTATTTTTGTGAGCAGCATTTGTTGTAGCGCCGCCAACTCATCATTGTTTTGATAAGCAATTTCACAATGAATCAAAGACATTTTTGAGGTGTCGCTTTCATGCGCGCTTTCGATATGGCTAATGTTGCCATTTTCATCGCGCTCAACACTCACAATGATATTATAAGTACGATGGACATCGATACCTTCCGCTTCCAGATTCATCAAAAGCGTATCTACTAAAAAGGGTCTATCGTAAGCGACTATTTGAATAACGGTATGAGAGCTATGAAAATGCTGCTCTTCGGCTATTGGGTTTAAAATAGCGAGCTGCGGCTGATTGCCATCATAAGCTTTTAGAAGGGTAAAGTGATGTAGCGCCATTCCAGCCAAATCAATATTGCTGATATCTTTGGCGGCTTCTTGGTGCAGGCTCTGGTAATAGCTATGAATAAAATGGTCAAATAATGATTTGTCCTGTTGCACATAACTGGTGGCAATATCGCTTATCTGGCTGATCCGCTCTTTTGCGATATTTAGGGTGTTAGGCATATCCATTGTCCTTTGTTATAAGTTTGTTGTTCTCGTTTCTTCTATGAATGAGTTATTTCTACTGACGACTTATTTAACATAGCTAGCCGGTTTAGCATGACACTTAGCTATCTGGTATACAGTTAATTTCCCCTTTTTTTAATATTTTATTTAGCATTTATCGGCATTCCATGACTCAAATTGCATAAATAGCCATTTTCTGGTCTTTATTATTTCTAGTCTTTACTACTGCCAATCTATCAAAGTGTAACGCACCTCAGCGCATAGCTAAAGCGTACAACATCATTTCATGAATCATGAAGATGTCGATAACCTTTAATAATGAGACAATACCATCCTAATGTAGTCTAATACTTGCTGGCAGGTGGATACTCATGACAATCACGGCGTTTTTTTGTTAGAATACCGCACTATATTGAACCGTATTTTACTGGCTCAATACTCACTCAATATTATGACTTTTAATGCTAAGGGCAAGACGTATGATGAATATTTTGGTGATTGGCTCAGGTGGTCGCGAACATGCACTAGCATGGCAGTGTGCAAAAGACGATAACGTACAAAACATCTATGTTGCGCCCGGTAATGCTGGCACTGCCCTTGAAGCCAAATGCCAGAACGTCCTGTTAGAAGATGCAGCCGATGCTGACGAACACAGTGCGGTCATCGAATTTTGCCAAAATAACGCTATTGACATGGTGATTGTTGGTCCAGAAGCGCCATTGGTAACGGGTATCGTCGATGCTTGCCGTGCAGCTGGTATCAAAGCATGGGGTCCAACCGCTTATTGTGCGCAGTTAGAAGGTTCAAAAACTTTTGCTAAAGAGTTTATGGCGCAAAACAATATTCCAACGGCTGCCTATCAAGGATTTACGGACGCTACTGCTGCTAAAGCCTATATCGATGAGCAAGGCGCACCGATTGTTATCAAAGCCGACGGTCTTGCTGCAGGCAAAGGCGTTATCGTCGCTGAAACCATCGAGCAAGCGCATGAAGCGATTGACGATATGCTTGCTGACAATAAATTTGGTGATGCTGGTAGCCGCGTGGTCATTGAGCAGTTTTTGCAAGGTGAAGAAGCCAGCTTTATTTGCATGGTAGATGGTGAAAACATCTTACCGATGGCAACCAGCCAAGATCATAAGCGTGCCTTCGAAGGTGATACTGGGCCAAATACCGGCGGCATGGGTGCTTATTCTCCTGCGCCAGTCGTTACTCAAGACGTTCATAACAAGGTGATGGCACAAGTCATCCAGCCTGTTGTTGATGCCATGAAAGCTGCCGGTCATCCTTATACTGGATTTTTATACGCTGGGCTAATGATTGATGATGCGGGCGACCCGTATGTGATTGAGTTTAACTGCCGTTTTGGCGACCCAGAAACGCAGCCTATTTTAATGCGCTTGCAATCATCGATGGTTGATTTGGTCGCACAAGGGTTAGAGGGTAAATTACCAACCGAAGCCAATTGGGATGAGCGCCCTGCTCTAGGTATTGTCGTTGCATCAAAAGGCTATCCTGAAACCTCATCAAAAGGTGATGTGATTACAGGCTTACCAGAATTAGATAGTGATAATAAAAAATCAGTAAAAGTTTTCCATGCTGGCACGGCTTTCTCTAATCAAGATGCGCTTAGCAATGAGAAAGAAGTCGTGACCAACGGCGGGCGCGTATTGTGCGTGACGGCATTGGCCGACACTATCTCTGACGCGCAGCAAGCAGCATTGACAGTGACGGGCGCGATTAGTTTTGATGGTGCGCATTATCGCCGTGATATTGGTCACCATGCGATTGCTCGCGAAAACGTTTAATAAAGCTGAGCTGATTTAAACGTTAGATTTTAAAGCTCCGTTTTAAAAGATGCTTTTTAAAAGTTTTGCTTTAAAAGATGCGTTTTAAAACCTACAGAGTTTTTATAATGATTCGACCTAGTGTAGCGCTAGGTCGTATTTTTTTTGACCGCACTTTTACCTAACTTTTTTAATCTATTTTTTAACGACCATTTTTTAAAAGGTTGTTTTTGAAGCACTTGCTTTTAAAAATCTATCTTTGACCGCTTAGTGTTAGAATAAAGGTCATCAGAGTAAAGCGCCGCCAGATTTTTAGTGACTTAACCTATCAGTAGGATGAGCCGCTAATCGCTGTACCCATTAAAAGTCATGTTTTAGCTTACAAAGTAAGTGACAGCCTAAGCTCACGCGCCTCAAACTACCTCCCGTTATATGATACAATTTTGTACCAGTACGTCGCATCTCCCTTGTATTGTCGGTTTTGAACCCGCAAATCAATAGCAACCAGATGAATGATTATATTTATGGCAAATGATACTTCTAGACCTTCTAATAATAAGCAGTCTAATAACAGACAATCCATCGACAGCCTAAAAACGTCAGGGTTTGAGCGTCGGATGTCTATTGCTAAAACCTCCTTAAATATCGGTCGTCGTTGGGCAGGTAATAGTGTGTCTGGTATGTTTTTGGACAAAGAAGCCCGTACGGCGCGTAACCAAATTTTTATGGAAGAACAGGCCAACTATCTGGCAGAAGAGCTGGGTAAATTAAAAGGGTCGGTAGTAAAAATTGGTCAAATGCTGGCGATTTATGGCGAGCATATACTGCCACCCGAAATCACGCGTGCCTTGCAAACGCTCAATGACGATACGGCAACCTTAGCGTGGCCGAAAATCGAGCAGACATTACAGCAGTTATTGGGCGCCAAATTAAATGAGCTTGACGTCGACCCTATTCCTATCGGTACCGCTTCCCTCGCCCAAGTTCATCGCGCAACCGTATTGGCGACGGGCGAACAAGTGGTGTTAAAAATTCAGTATCCCGGTGTGGCGGATGCCATCAATTCTGACTTGGCTTTATTCAAGCGTTTATTAAAAGTCAGTAATATTGTGCCGCAGACACGTGCACTCGATGCTTGGTTTGAAGAGATACGCGACCTGCTACATCATGAAGTTGACTATGAAGCGGAAGCGGCGACCACAGAGCGTTTTTATGAGCGCTTATTTGACGACCCGCGTTATATTGTCCCTAAAATCAATCGCACTTATTCAACCAAGCGCTTGTTGTGCATGTCTTATGAGCCAGGTATTACCGTTGTCTCTGAGGCGCTGCAATTATTGCCGCATGAGCGCCGCAATGCCATCGGGCAAGCGGCCATCGAAATCATGATGCAAGAGATTTTTGTTTGGGGTGAGATGCAGACGGATCCAAACTTTGGTAATTACCTCGTTCGTGTCGCTACTGACGAACACGAAATCGATAAACTGGTGTTGTTAGATTTCGGAGCCATTCGCCAATTCGATAACAACCTACTGACGATTGCGCACGGGTTATTGCGCGCCGGATATCGTCATGACCATCAAGCAATGAAACGCGCTATGACCGGTTATGACTTCTTTGATAGCATGAGTGATAAAGTCCGCTCTGATATTGCCTCATTGTTTTTATTGGCCACCGAACCTTTCAGTGATCCGGCATTGAATCCGGATATTCCTCTTGATTGTTTGGATGAGCAGCAGCGTTATATTTGGGCAAACAGTAAATTGCATACTCGCCTCTCAAACGATGCGACGCGAGCAATGCAGTCTTTCGAGTTTAATCTGCCGCCTAAAGAATTTATGTTTATCAGCAGAAAATTCATCGGTGCTTATACGTTTTTGACAGTGCTAGATGCGCATACGGATTCTAATAAACTGGTAAAGCCTTTTTTGTAAGATGAGAAAGTGATGTTTTTTGGACCGCCCTTTTGTGGCGGTCTTTTTTGTGTTTTTCTTTTCATTTGCTTAGGCTATTTTTTATAGATATCTTGATGAGGATATGCATTTCTATTTTTTAACCTATCATTCTTGCGTAGTGTATATATAAATGCTTAGGCTATTTATCTTACTATGCTTCACTGCTCGCTTGCCATGTATCGAATCTGGTTTTATAACCTTCAGGCTTACGCATGTTTAGCTGCCAGCAGGTCTCACCGCGCGCCAAGTATTTAACCTCAAAGTGTGTGCGTTGACTATCGCTAGCTACTTTATGACGCGTATTCGGTAAGCACCACACCTCATTGGCTTGCTGCTCTGCATTATCCATATATGCTTCTATATTGGTCGCCAGCACCACTTCTCCACCTATCTGTAAACGAGAAAGTAAGAACTCAAAAAAAGGCATATTTAACCACTGCTGGTTAGGGTTATGTTGCTCAGGATTGGGATATAATATAAAGATACGCTCGATACTGTTTGGCGCAATGGCATGTACAATCCAAGCAATAGCATCAGCATGAATCGCGCTTAGATTGCTTGATTTCTGCTGCGCTGCCAATTTAGCAAAGGCATCGAATTTATTGCGCGTACGCTCGATGGCTATCAAGTGTTTGTCAGAATGTTGCCGTGCGAAGATAAGGGCATGCTTGCCCTTCCCTGCGCCAATCTCTAACACCAAAGGCAGTTCAGCGTTGATCAATATATCGGGCACTATAAAATCACGTGGGGCTGAGAGTTTTTGTGGTTGAAAGGCACGCGGCTGCTGATGTGAAAGCTCAAGATTATGAGTCATCTACTATCCTTAAGGTATTTGTCATTTGTCATTATTCGACCACATGCTATTATATAGTCAATCAAGCCCAATAGTAATATAACGACCGTGCTCATCGAACGATAATCATTAATTGCTCAGTGTAATTAATGATTATCGTTCGATGACATTTTGGTTTTACAACCTTTATTCATACTCGCTATTGATGAGCAGTGCTGTTGTCAATGACAGCATTTATTGATAGCCCATAGGATATACCCACTTTTATTATGACTGAATCTACTTCTAGCAACAGCGACCACAATACCAACCCCTTACCCAAAACCTATCCTTGTCCAGAATGCGGCAACCAAACCGCTTGGCAAGACAATAAATATAAGCCATTTTGTAGTCATCACTGCAAGCTTATCGACTTAGGCGCTTGGGCAAGTGAAGAATACACCTTACCTGCCGAATCGACGCCATTTTCTGATGAGCTCTAATCATCTAATTATTTCCGTTAAACTTTTAACCCTTTAACTCTTTATTATCCCAAGGATGTTTTACATGTCTGCTACTTACCTGATGCCCATTTATAATCGTCAACCAATCAGCTTCACCCGCGGTTCAGGCAGTTGGCTTTATACCAAAGATGAGACACCTTACTTAGATGCTTTGACGGGTATCGCAGTATGCGGCTTAGGACACTGTCATCCAAAGGTGACTGAGGCTATTCAGCAGCAAGCAGCAACCTTGGTGCATACCAGCAATTTATTTGGTATTGATTGGCAAGAGCGCGCTGGCGAAGCCCTATGTAATGCCGCACAAATGGACAGCGTATTCTTTGCCAATAGTGGTGCCGAAGCCAACGAAGCGGCATTAAAATTGGCACGACTCTATGCGCATCAGCAAGGTTTTAAACGCCCAAAAGTCATCGTCATGGAACATTCTTTTCATGGGCGTACCTTGCTGTCATTATCAGCAACTGCCAACCCTAAAGCACGTGAAGGTTTTTATACCTTGGATGAAGATTTTATCCGTGTGCCCTTTGGTGATATCGCCGCGATTGAACAAGCAGCTCAAGACCATGATGATATCTGTGCGGTATTTGTCGAGCCTATCCAAGGCGAAGGTGGTTTGAATACCGCAGCGAATGGCTTTACTTACCTTGAGCAATTACAAGCCGTATGCGATAGCCATAATTGGTTATTTATGCTCGATGAAGTACAAACCGGTAACGGTCGTACGGGCAAATACTTTGCTTATCAGCATAGCAATGCTCGCCCTGATGTATTAACCACTGCCAAAGGTTTAGGTAATGGCTTTCCAGTAGGCGCTTGCATGGTGCGTGGTCGCGCCAATGGCTTGTTTGGTGCCGGTAGTCACGGCTCAACCTATGGTGGCACGCCATTAGCCAGTCGCGTGGTACATAGCGTTTATGAGGTGCTTGCCAATGGCGATATCATGGACAATGCCGTCACCGAAGGACAGTTTATCCGTGATGGTGTGGTTGAGGCGCTTGGACAATATGGCGTCAGCACTCGCGGCGCTGGAATGATGATTGGTATTGCGCTCCCTGACGAGATGGACTGTAGCAAATTGGTTGACCGTGCCCGTGATGAGCAGAAACTTATCATCAACGTCACAGGTGGGCATGTGATTCGTCTATTGCCGCCGCTCAATATGACCCGTGATGAAAGCTCACAAGTGGTTGAGCGCTTGGTTAATTTATTAAAGCCTTCATTTTAAACGATTGATTTAATCAAAGTTTAAAGCTAAAAAAGCCTATAGATAAGTTATCTATAGGCTTTTTGCTTTTTAACACTTTAAAAGTAATTTAACAGTGCTTTAAAGTAAATGTTATTAAGCGCTTAGCTTAATTGGCATGAAAGTACTTTTTTAATACCTCTAAGCAGCGGGTGATTTTTGCAGGCTGCTGATCACGGTTTAAAGTGACGGCATATAACACGAAACTTGGCAGCTGATAGCCGGTCAAAACTTCGACTAAATTGCCGTTTTCAAGCTCTTTTTTGACGTCCATTTCCATGATTCGAATCAAGCCATGACCTTCTTTTGCCAAGGTCATCGCCATAAAGACGTTATTGGTATGAATACGTGAATTCATCTTAATGCGGGTTTTTTTACCCGTTTCCGTTTGGGACAGCTCTAAATGATTGGCATCTTTCATAAGATCGATGCAAATCAATTGATGATCTACCAAATCTTTTGGGGTTTCAATCTTTTTATGTTGACGTAAATACTGCGGTGAGGCGACCAACAATTGACGCACATCAGATAACGGATGATTGCTTAACGTTGAATCATTGATATTTGGGCTCATACGTACCGCAATATCAATGCGCTCATCGATCATGTCGATATAATGATTGTCGGCGAAATACGTAATGCTAAGGTCGTCGTGCGCAGACATCCAAGTCGATAATGCCGGCAAAATATGATGTACACCCAGCTCAGGCGTCGTTGCAATACGCAAGCTACCAGCCAGCTCATCACGTAATTGATTGACCTTGATACGTCCTTGCTCAGCAGCGCTAACCACGTCTTTTGCCGCTTCATAAAAGCTGGCACCCGCTTCTGTTAAGCTAAGCTTACGAGTTGAGCGATGCAGGAGCACCACGCCCAGCTCATTTTCTAAAGAACGTATCTGCTGACTAACCGCACTGGTTGTAATACCCAGTTCACGAGCTGAACCACTAAAAGAGCCGTGTCCGACCACACTGGCAAACACAGCCATACCACGTAAATTATCTAACATATTCTCACCTAAGCTGCTTTTTAGTTTTTAATATAACTTAACCATTATAGCCGATTATCATAAATCTTACAGTTTTTTAATATACCTCTGACGGTCAATAAAGCAGATTTACTGCTTAATAAAACCAAAAATATCAAGGCGATAACATAATCTCGCCTTGATATTTTATTCACTATAATAGGTTTAGTAATTATCTAACTATTAAAATAACAACCATTATAAAACTACTGATTGTTTAATATAACTGAACTTTGCCCATTTTTCCTTCGCCGCGCTCAGTCAAATATTGCATGACGGGCGTATTGAGCAATCTAGACTCTGCCACTGCACGGGCTTGTATGAGGCGTTTTTGCTGACGACGTTCAGGCGTCTTATCGTCGGCTTGCATAATACTGCTATCTATCTGCAAGCTGATGTCTGCTTGCGTAAATTGTTCTTGCAGTTTTGCCGCCAGCTGCTGAAAGGTGGCTTGTAAATGCTTGCTATCCACTGCGGTGACAAAGACAGCTTTATCATTACAGTAGCCAGTCATCATACCTTGACGCGCCAGTGCCAGTTCATCTGGCGCCAAACTACCAGCTTCACGCGCACATTGTAACCAATAATCCCATTTGTCTGGCGTCCACTCGCCCGTCAACGGTTGCGGGGCGCAACGTAACAAGGTACGCGGATCATCAGCTTGCGCAGTTAATTGAGAATCATTTGCGTCAGGCTCAACAACAGGTTCAGGCTCAACAACAGGTTCAGGCTCAACAACAGGTTCAGGCTCAACAACAGGTTCAGGCTCAACAACAGGTTCAGGCTCAACAACAGGTTCAGGCTCAACAACAGGTTCAGGCTCAACAACAGGTTCAGGCTCAACTACAGGTTCAGAGCTAACGTTGCTGTCTAATAAATCTAACCTTTCATCATGGCTATGGCTATAACCATCATAAGGATTCGATTCCGCACTATCATAGCTTGCGTTATATGACTCGACCTCATTTTGATTTGGGGTCGGATAATCAGCATTATAATCTTGTAGCGGCGGTATTGATTCCGCTACTGGTTCTAACTGCTGTTCTGGCTGCGATTCTAATAAGGACTCTGACATTACTGCTGATGTTGACACTAATAAAGACGCTGATGCTAAATGCTCATTAGAATTTAAAACCGCATTGGTATTTGAAGCCTCAATAGTATTGGCATTTATTGATGCTGTATTGGGTTCATCTTTAGAGATAGTAGAAATAACTGTTTCTATCGAAACTGTAGGATTAGGTAATACAGGGTTAGATGGTATAGAGCTAGGTGGTATGGTGCTATCAGGTAGGTTCGCTAAAATCTCATCAACGGGCAAAGGGCGAAAAGCCAACAAACGTAAAATACACATCTCAAGCGCTTGCATCGGTGTGCTAGCAAGTTTAACGCCTTCACGTGCTTGCACTACGATTTCGTAATATAGCTGTAAGACGTCAGGACTCATATGCTGGGCAAGCTGATTAATCTGCTGTGCTTGTGCTTCATTGACGTTAAGAGCAACTTCAGGTAACAGTTGCGTCAATGCCAATTGATGTAACAGCTCAGCCAAGCCATCAAACATACTGGTCGCATCGACCATTTGTGCACGCATCTGCTCGATATGAGTGGCAACCGCTGATTTATCATGATTATAAATATCTGTGATTAAACGCACCAAATCAGCCGCATCAATTAAGCCAAGCATGGCATTAACCGTCACATCATCTAATGCACCTTGCCCAAAAGCAATCGCTTGGTCGGTCAATGATAACGCATCACGAACTGAACCTTTTGCGGCACTGGCCAATTGCCAAAGCGCAGGCTGCGTATAACCTACCTGCTCTTGGGTTAAGATATTGGCTAGATGTTCACTGAGTAAACTTTGCGATAAAGGACGCAGCACAAACTGTAAACAACGCGAGATAATCGTGATGGGCAGCTTTTGCGGATCAGTAGTGGCCAACAGGAACTTTACATGCTCAGGTGGCTCTTCCAAGGTTTTAAGCAGCGCATTAAAGCTGTGTGTCGACAGCATATGCACCTCATCAATCAGGTACACTTTATAACGACCTTGGCTTGGCGCATAAGGGACATTATCAAGGAGCTCGCGCGTGTCTTCAACTTTGGTACGAGAGGCGGCATCAATCTCGATCAAATCAATAAAACGCCCTTGATCAATCGCCACGCAATTGTCACAGACGCCACATGGGGTGCTGGTAATACCGGTATCACAGTTTAAGCATTTAGACAAAATACGCGCGATAGTGGTCTTACCGACACCGCGCGTACCGGTAAATAGATAAGCATGATGCAGACGATTATAATCAATCGCATTAATCAGTGCTTGTGAGACGTGTGATTGCCCAATCAACTCGTGAAAGTTTTTTGGGCGATATTTGCGCGCTAAAACTTGATATTGCTGCGTCATAATGAATGCCAATGTGAGTAATAATATAAATAAAGCATCAAATCAGCGATTTACCTTAAAACCAGATATCAAAGCCAATTATTAAAACCAGATAGCAAAGCCAATTATTAAAACCAGATAGCAAAGCTAAATATTGAAGCTAAGCATCAAAACTGGATTTTAGAATAGGTTATGATTGAGCTCGCAACTCAGCCAATTGCTCATACAAACGTTGAGTATTGGCATCGATAAGCGAGCCGTGCTGATGAAATGCGTCAAGATGAACCTCAGTATTCACGCTATTTTCACAAGGTCTGACGCCGACACCGATCAAAAACAGATCTTGCATGACCGGCTGCTGCATTTGGGCATTAAGCTCAAATAACAAATCTTGATGACCGGCACGCACTTTGTCTGCACTTAACGAGCTGCTGTCATCTTGCGCATAAAACACCATCAGATAATGACGCCCAAAAACATTATAAGAATGCTCATGGCGCACGTAGCCGCTCCAGCGTGAATCTTGGTCAATCGTTCTGTGAGCCAAGATTTTTTCTACCAAACAAGCATAGGTATACATCGACTCGTCGACCAAAATATCAACCTGCTCTTTTGGCAGTGGTGTACCGGCGTCATAACGCTCTCTGACTAAGCTATTAAAAAGCTGATACCACATGCGCGTGTTCTTTTGAATCTCTGCCATCAATGCTTTAGCAAATTCCGCTTGCTCAGGCTCTGCCGCTTTTAACAATCGTGGTTCAATCTGCGCTATCAAGTCATGGCTGACCAATTGTTCTTGAACTTTAATCGCCCTTTGATGAAAATCTGGCGACTGCAAAAACTGTACAAGCAAGGTTGACTCATCTTGAAACGCTTCAAACCCTGTCAGCTTACCGCGGTGAAAGTCTAGAAATGCCGTCAAATCGCTGGGCGTCACCAACTGTTTGAGTATCTCAGTGAAGTTCTGATAGCTGAATACTTGTAGGACACTTTCTTCATCGTCCAAATCTAGCACACAGTCTTCCGCAAAAAACTGACTGCCATATTCATAGCCAACCGCATAAGAGACCGCCTCTGCAGGCTTACTCTGGTGACTATTACGATAACTGTTTTGATAGCTATTGTGATAAGCACTCTGAGCGCTGTTTTTTTCAGCAATGTCTTGATGCTGAACCGAAAGTGCGGTCAAACCAATAAAATAAATCGCCTTGTCTGCCGTTGTGTCAGATGCCGATTCATTTTTAGATTTGTTTTTAGATTCATCTTTATAGGCAAGCGCCTTATCATTTTTAAGATACAGCTGAGCATGTTGCTTAATCAGTTGATTGACAACGTCTTTTCTCCACCTACGCACCTGAGCACTATCGATATCCTGCCTATCAGCCTGTATCGTCACATCATTGACGATAAGGTAGACCACGGCATTAGAAAACTCAAAAACAAAATCATAACCCTGAAGATACTCAGGGTCAGTGATTTTGTCTGGGGTTAAGTCGTACAAAGATAAAAAATTCTGCTGAATCATCTGCTGCCAAATCGACGCTGGTACTTGCTGAGTGTTCATAATATCCCTATACATAAGGTCTCATAAAGAACTTGAGACCATTCCGTTAAAAGTAGAAAGAGCCTTCTTATGTTCAGTTTAGTCCCAGCGTGGATTTATGGCAAGTAAAGCAGTCTAGCTTTCATGCTTGCGGCGCATATGCGGGAATAAAATCACATCACGAATACTGGCCGAGTCCGTAAATAGCATCACCAAGCGATCGATACCAATACCCTCGCCTGCTGTTGGCGGTAAGCCATAAGATAAGGCTTCAATATATTCTTCATCAAAATGCATCGCTTCATCATCGCCAGCGTCTTTTTCAGCGACTTGGCCATGGAAACGCTCAGCTTGATCGGCCGGATCATTAAGCTCACTAAAACCATTGGCCAGTTCACGACCACCGATAAATAGCTCAAAGCGATCGGTAATCTCAGGATTGTCATCGTTACGGCGCGCCAGTGGCGACGTTTCAGCAGGGTATTCTGTGATAAAAGTCGGCTGACGTAGCTGATGCTCAGCAGTTTCTTCAAAGATAATGGTCTGCAATTTGCCCACACCAAAGACGTCTTTAACTTGTTGTTTAAGGGTCGTTGAAGCATATTCTGCAAGATAGTCACGGTCATTAATGCGTGCCATATCGAAGTTTTCTGCATACTTAGCAATCGCATCAGACATCGACAGACGCTCAAAAGGCGCTTTTAGGCTAATCGCTTCCTCTTGATAAGTCAGCTCAGTGGTGCCCAAAATGTCCATCGCCAGCTCGTTGAACAAGCGCTCGGTCAAATCCATCAAGTCATGATAGTCAGCATACGCCTGATAAAACTCAATCATGGTAAATTCAGGATTATGACGGGTTGACACGCCTTCATTACGGAAGCTACGGTTAATCTCAAACACTTTCTCAAAACCACCAACCACCAGGCGTTTTAGATAAAGCTCAGGCGCAATACGCAGATATAACGGCATATCTAAAGCGTTATGATGGGTCACAAACGGACGCGCAACCGCGCCACCTGGGATAGGATGCATCATAGGCGTTTCAACTTCCATAAAACGCTCATTTAACATAAACTTGCGAATACCGCTGATAACCTGACTACGTATCACAAAGGTGTCGCGAGTCGTCTCATTGGTCATCAAATCAAGATGGCGGTTGCGGTAGCGTGCTTCGACATCGGCTAAACCATGGAACTTATTTGGCATCGGACGTAGTGCTTTGGTCAGCAGAGTAAACTCTTCGATATGGACATATAAGTCGCCTTTTCCAGAACGACCGATATAACCAGATACGCCAACGATATCACCCAAATCTAGCGACTTAATCGTCGCCAATGTCTCTGGATCTAGCTGTTTGCGTGCCACATATAACTGAATACGACCGGTCATATCTTGAATAACAATAAATGCCCCACGGTTTAGCATCACGCGACCGGCAACGTTTACCTGAGTTTTTTCACCGTTGGCAATTTTATCTTCGATTTCTTGCTTTGAGATACCATCAAAAGCCGTTTGCAAATCCTGAGCGTAATCTGTGCGCTTAAAGGTATTAGGATAAGGCTGCTTACCTGACGCGGTGATTTCATCTAGCTTAGCTTGTAGTTGAGCAATCAGCTCGTTCGCATCTTCTGGGGCTTGCTCTTGATTCTGGTTTTGATTGTTGTGCTTTGACATAATACTCTCAAAATTATTAGATAATTAAAGGAATAAACGAAGTAAATTAAAATAAGACGTTCAAATAAAACATATAAATAAGGAAGCTCAATAATACTTATTGATTTTTCATACTAAAAAGCGCTAGAACTAATCAACACAAATAGCAGGCTGTGCCACGCCCTTTTCAATCGTTTGATAACAGCCAAACGTGCTGCTATCACTGGCGCATTGCCCTGTTTGATTGTTGGCCTGTGAATCTATAAATTCACCCGTGTTTTTGCATTGTCCTTGGCAGTCAGCACCATCTTGGCAAACCTTGCCGGCATCGCTATAAGACAGCACACACTGATAACAGCCAAGCCTACCTTGCTGCAAAAACGTTCCACCTTTTACCTCACAAGCTTGTACCAGCTCATTAGGCGGATATACGCATGCTTGGTAAGTCAATGGATCAGCTGTTTCAGCGGATGCGGTGCTCTCAGAAGACGATGGTATTGGTGGCGCTGTCGAAGTCGCGGGCGTTACGCTACAAGCAGATAACCAAAACGCCATAAGCATAGCCAATATAATTAACACCATGCCATTAAAGGATTGTTTTGAAGCTAACCAGTCATTTATCATAATCGTTACCTTAGTTTTACTATTATAAATAACTGGCTTATCGGCATGGTTTACGGCTTTTAACTTAATCAGCTTTTAACCGTTAACTGTCTTAATCACCGCCGCCGATACTGGCCATCAAGTCTGCTTGGTGCTCGCGTAACAGTGCATCAAGGATTTCATCCAAGTCACCTTCCATAATCGAATCAAGCTTATATAAGGTCAGGTTGATTCGATGGTCAGTCATACGACCTTGCGGGAAGTTATAGGTACGAATGCGCTCTGAGCGATCGCCGCTACCGACCAAGTCACGACGTATTGAGTCTGCCACATCGACCTGCGCCTGTACTTTTGCTTGCTGGATTTTGGACACCAGCATTTTCATCGCATGCGCCCGGTTTTTATGCTGACTGCGTTCTTGTTGACACTCTACCACGGTACCGGTCGGAATGTGCGTCAAACGTACCGCAGAGTCCGTGGTATTAACGTGCTGACCACCGGCGCCACTTGAGCGGAAGGTATCCATTTTAATGTCTGCAGGATTGATATCAACCGTATCATCAATCTCAACCTCTGGCATAACCGCAACCGTACAAGCCGAGGTATGGACACGACCTTGGCTTTCGGTTTCAGGGACACGCTGTACGCGGTGAGCGCCTGACTCAAACTTTAAACGACCATAAACGCTATTGCCCGACACACGGGTAATAATCTCCTTATAGCCGCCGTGTTCACCCTCATTAGCCGACAGAATATCTACCGTCCAGCCTTGAGCTTGGGCATACTTTTGATACATACGGAACAAGTCACCCGAGAAAATCGCCGCTTCATCACCGCCCGTTCCCGCACGAATTTCCAAGAAAGCAGGCACTTTATCGTTAGGATCTTTTGGCAACATCATGACGTTAAGCGCTTCTTCCATCTCGACAATGGTGTCACGGGCACTGTCAATCTCGTCCTGCATCATCTCTTTCATTTCAGGGTCTGAAGCTTCTGCTAACATCGCCTCTGCATCCGCCTGATCCGTTTCTGCACGCACATAGTTCTGCCATAATGTCGTGATATCCATCAAGTCACTATGCTCAACGGACAATTCACGGAACTTATTATTATCGCTGATGACACTCGGGTCTGATAATAAGGCGGTGACCTCTTCATAACGGTCTACCATCTGGTCTAAACGCAGGCGTAAGGATTCTTTCATAAAAGGACTTTTTTAAAATGAGTAAAATAAGAGAGTGATTATAGCAAATTTTTGCGCTTAATTTAAAACCTCTAAGCAATCTTGCCATAATATTCGCAAACTGGCTGTTTTATCGCAGATTATGCCTAAATATTAGCCCCTAGCTTCATATTAGCCCATAGCTCTGCGGCCAATAAGAAATCAGTAAACATAGCGCACAAAAACAGTCCAGAAGAAGCTATAAATAGCGGACATAAAAAAATAGCTAAGAAAACTCTTAGCTATTTTTGCGGCTATTATGGTTATCAGAAAATTTTAACGAAATATTAAACTTTACGAACCAACACTGAACCGATTGAGTAACCTGCACCAAATGAGCAAATCACGCCCAAGTCGCCAGATTCTAGCGCATCTTTATAACGATGGAAAACAATCATCGGACTGGCAGAGCTGGTATTGGCAAATTCATCAATAACACTTGGCACAATGGCTTTATCAGCATCACGTCCAACGACTGTGCGCAAGATTAAATCAAGCATATTGGCATTGGCTTGGTGTAGCCACATCATCTTGATGTCACTAGCTTGCAGCTCATTGTCATGCAAATGCTCAGTAATAATCTCAGAAACCTTTGGACAGACTTCACGGAATACTTTACGGCCATTTTGCAAAAACAGCTTATCGGTGACCGGCTCTTTGATATCCGGATACATCTCAGTCTGCGCCGCTAGGAACTCAGAGCGGTCCATAAAGCCATATTCATTTTTAATATTGGTCGAAAACTGCGTAAATAGCTTGGCGTTTAGAATCTCATAACCTTTTGGCGTCTCTAGCTCTTCAACGATAGAAGCGGTTGCCACATCACCAAAGATAAAGTGGCTATCACGGTTGCGCCAGTTTAGATGCGCTGAGGTAATCTCAACGTTGACCACAGCAACGCGTTTAGCAAGACCCGACACGATTGAGCCATGTGCTTGCGATAGACCAAAAGTCGCCGCACTACAAGCCACGTTCATATCATAAGCAAAACCACCAACCATACCGATGGCATCCTGAATCTCGATAGAAACCGCAGGATAAGTACGCTGAAAATTTGAGCAGGCAAGAATAATACCATCTAAATCATTGGCCTCCAGACCCGCATCTGCGAGCGCATCTTTTAGCGCTGCCGTGCCCATTTCTGCCATGATAGACAGCTCTTCACCCAAATTGCGGTAAGGGATGACCGGTGCCATAATTTCAGGATCTAAGATACCGTCTTTTTCCATCACATAACGTGATTTGATGCCTGAGACTTTTTCGATAAAAGCCGCTGATGAAGGCTGAAGCGCAGTAACCGTTCCTGCTTCAATCTCATCAGCATGCTTAGCATTATAATTTTCAACATATTGGTTAAATGAATCAACTAGCTCTTCATTACTGATGCTATAAGGGGGAATATACAGGCCAGTGCCCGTGATACAAGTCGTCATGATGCGCTTCCTTGTCTACTACGATGGTGCTTGCAATAAGCATAAAAGTGGAGAAAACAACAGTCGTCTAATTTTCGGTGAATAACTGTAAACTTAAAATAAGTGCCTTTATTATGCCTGAATAATATAATTTTTCTAATACTTTGTTACAAATAATCAGCTTCTTGACGAGAATAAGTAAAGATTGGCTTCATTTCCCAACAGCTGCGCTATAATCAGCGTTCATTAGCATGGCTTGATCGCGTTATTTTATTCAATATAGATTCGCTTGTTTGCGGCTAATTACCAATAACTGGCATGGACTTGTTAAATTTTTATCAACTTAACTGATATTATCCACCTTTTCTTTTTACTTTTTGACTTTGGAATAGCAATGGCGGAACTCCTAAACTGGCTATTCGGGCAATATGCTGACTACCCGACCCTATTTATTGCCTTAGAATTGATTGCGGTAATCTTTGGGGTAAGTAGCGTTTTACTTGCCAGCAAGACCAATATTTTGGTTTTTCCTATTGGGCTGGTCAGCACCGCCATCTTTGTCTATCTGCTGTGGAAATGGCAATTATTCGGTGATATGTTTATCAATGCCTATTACAGCGTCATGAGTATCTATGGTTGGATAAACTGGACGCAAAATAAAAACAATATAGAAATTAAAAAGCATCAGGATCATATAAATCCAACCAGCCAGCCGCAAGATGAGCGCGGGCAAAATACAGATGCTCAATATGCTATTGAAGTTGAACATTTAAGCAAAAAAGATGTGCCCATATTGAGCGCACTGGCGGCGGCAACCATTGCTTTTGTCGCTTTGGTCTATTATTTTAGACCGGTCATCAATAATAACTTTAGCTTTGATGGCGCGGTATTGGGCTTGCATTTGTTTACGTGGGTCGATTACACCGATATGCTGACCACGGCGCTGTTTTTAATGGCAATGTGGCTCATGGCACGGCGCAAAATTGAGCACTGGCTACTTTGGATTATCGCCGATGCTATTTCCGTACCGCTGTACTTTTATAAAGGTTTGACTTTTACGGCGCTACAATATGTAGTGTTCACTCTTATTGCAATCTGGGCATATTATGAATGGCAACGACGCTACCGCCTGCAATCTCACGCAGCATACGCCTAAATCCGTTATTAATGTCGCCATACTGGGGGCAGAAAGTACCGGCAAAACCACGTTATGCCGCGATTTGGCCGCGCATTTTGGCTGTCCATGGGTGCCAGAATATATGCGCACTTATCTGCAAGCAAAATGGGATAGTGAGCAGCTGACCTGTACCTGGGATGACTTATTACCTATCGCGCAAGGTCAGATTGAATTAGAAAATAAATTTGCTCAGCAAGCCGCGCAAACGTCTGATAGTGGTTACTTATTCTGTGATACCAGCTTGTTTGAGCTGATGGTATATTCCAACTGGTATTATGGTGATTGCCCTGAGGCGCTTACCCAAGCGGCATTGGCACACCATTATGATTTAATACTCTTAACCGACGTTGATATCCCATGGGTTGCCGATGATTTGCGTGATAGCCCGCATCAACGCGAAGATATCAGCGCTTATTTTGCCAGTCAATTGACCTTGCATAACAAGGCTTTTCAACGTATCGGTGGTGATAGAGAGGAACGGGTTCAGCAAGTGGTAAAACTATTAACGTCACTAGCCTGATTTTAGTGAATAAAAATACTTAGGCTATTTAACGCAGTCAGGTTGTTTAACAAAGATGGTTAAATGCTGTGTCGCTAACTATCTAAAACTATCTAACAATTTCATTATTTAACGCTTTCGCCCAGTTTTTACAGTCATTCTCACAGCGTTGGCATACTTGATTGGGATTTGAGATAAAGTCCACATAGCCACAATACATACAAGCATAATGCACATCTGGCGCTATCTGTTCGACAGGCTGATACTGCTTAGGGAAAAGCGGCAAGCCATAGCAGGTATCCTCAGGTGAACATAACAATAAGCTAAATTCACCATCTGTCTCAAGTAAGCCGGTACGCACTTGCCCTAGATGCTCAACCCCTTGCTGGCGCATTTCAGCAAAAAACTCATCGTGCGACATTTCGCCCTTTTTTATCTTATCAAGAACCAACATACTGTCCTCGACAATATAAATCGCTCTCCCTTCTAGCAAGTCTTCAAAAGCTTGGAATTTCATCATCGCCCACGTACACAAGCGATAAAGCACAATCACCGTACTCATAATCAGTACCGCTTGGATAATGGGCAAGTCCTCGGTGAACATCGGGTCACCAGCGATAGAGCCAAGCGATAAGATAATTGTCAGCTCAAAGATAGACAGCTGCCGCACGCCGCGCTTACCGGTAAAACGTAAAAACAAAATAATAAGCGTAAACATCACGATGACGCGTATGAGTATTTCGGCGGCAAATGCCCATGTGGTGTCATAAATAAAGATACTTGCCCAATCCATGTGTTTTTCCTTGTTATTATTTTTTGGCAGGATTAGCGCAGCAAAATTGCTCAATATACTTCTGTGCTTAACATCTACTGCTTTGCTTAACGCTGCTCTATTTTATGCAAAAACTCTGTTAATGATTGTAGGAATTATTTTTGAAAGCTGCCTTATATACGATAACCGCATTAATAGCCTTTGCCGCCAACTCATTGCTTTGTAGAATGGCATTGGCAGACGGTGCGATTGATGCTTGGAATTTTACCGCTATCCGCTTGCTCAGCGGCGCCGCTTGCCTTGGGCTAATCATGACGGCACAAGCTCACTATTTAAGACGAAACAGTCTAAAACGAACCAGTTTAAAACGGACTGATTTAAAACGGACTGATTTAAAACAGACGGGCAACTTTGACCCTGCTGCCTTAACAGACAAAGGCGATTGGCTCAGTGCTATTAGCTTAGTGGTTTATGCGCTGTGTTTTTCAGTGGCTTACCAAGCGCTTGATACTGGCACGGGCGCGCTTATTTTGTTTGCAGTTGTGCAGCTCACGATGATTGGTTGGGGAATTTATAATAAAGAGCCACTCAACCGCATACAGTGGCTAGCGCTTTTGATCGCATTGATAGGCTTTGTCTACTTGATGCTGCCGTCCGCGGCAACGCCTTCCTTATCTGGCGCGCTGATGATGGCAATCAGTGGTGCCGCTTGGGGTATCTATAGCATACGCGGCAAAACCTGCGTATCGCCCTTAAGAACGACGGGCTTTAACTTTTTAAGAAGCCTAGTTGCTGTGCCGATATTGGCACTGATCGGTATGAGTTACCTCTCAACCATAAGCATGACGGGCGTCATGCTGGCGGTCGCGTCAGGTGCTATCGCCTCTGGCATCGGCTACAGTATTTGGTATGTGGCCATGCCGCTGCTAAAAACCACCCAATCTGCGGTGGTACAGCTTTGTGTCCCTGTACTTGCAGCGCTTATGGGCGTGGTGTTTTTGTCCGAGCAGCTCACCCTAGAGTTTATTATCGCAAGCTCGGTTATTTTGAGTGCAGTATTGGTATTTGTCTTAAATAAAAAGTAAGGAAAAACAAAGGTTTGATAGTAGAGATATAACAGGCTCATGGTAAGCAAAGCTTGACCAGCCATGTGTTTTAGTCATAAATTCGCTAGCCGATGTTACTTTCCTAAGCTCGAACCACAACACGAAATTACATTTTTTGTTGTACTATACCGCCTAGTGTAACAAATAGAATTCACACCAATTTTGATAGACATTGAGAGATATTATGAAAAAATTATTAGCCGTAGCGCCTTTTGCTGTATTACTAGCTGCTTGTGCAACCAGCGCACCGACCACTACTACACCAACGACCAATCCTCAGCAAGTAGTTCAATCATTTACTTGTGAAGACAACGGTCAAGTAACTGCTGCATACACTGCAAACGGTCAAGCTGCAAACCTAAACGTTACCTTGCCTAAAGTTGGTTTGACCAATGCAAAAATTACCATGAAGCAAGCGGTATCAGGTTCTGGCGCTCGTTATGTAAACGATGTGAACCCTAAAACCACTTATGATTGGCACACCAAAGCTGATTTTGGCATCATGACCATCAAATCAGACAACGGCCAAGAGTACCAAGTTAACTGCAAATTATAATTATAAATAATGCATGGTAGTTAAAGGCATTATAGTTATTTGAATAAAATCCGTATTCTTATTCACATCTATTTAAAACAATCTATTTAAAACAAAAGAGCCATTAGTCAAACTACTGGCTCTTTTTTATGCGTACCATCTTTTATGCAAAATAAAAAAATTGCTTGAATACGCTATATATTCAAGCAATTGAAAGCCATGTCATTTTTATATTTATTTATAGTTATTAGAGCAACGATTAAATTAAAGCCATTAAACCACAGTTACATGCAAGCGTGCGTCTACATTGCCGCGTGTGGCATTAGAGTATGGGCAAACTTGATGAGCGGCTTCGATAAGCGTTTGCGCTTGGGCTTCATCGATACCAGATACTTCGATATACAGATCGATATCTAAGTTATAGCTGCCATCAGCTTTCATGCCAATACCAACTTGGGTAGAGGTTTTTGATGCAGTGATTGGCAGTTTCATTTGTTGAGCTGTCAGGTTTAAGGCGCTATCGAAACAAGCGGCGTAACCCATGGCAAAAAGCTGCTCTGGATTGACGCCCTCTTTGTCCTTTTCTTGAAACGAAACCAAATCAAAACCTAATGAGCCATCGTCAAGACCGGTATGTCCAGAACGACCACCGGTTGCAGTGGCGCGAGTTTTATAAAATATTTTCATGATTGATTCCTCAGCTATGTTTTAGATAGTTTATTGTGTTTAGCGCTAGCATCAGCAGTAGCGCTTGGTCATTTTCAATAAAGCTATTATAGGAGTATGTAGGACAATCCGTTAGAACATAGCTCCAAACGTCTTGCCTAATTCTACAAATATATATAGTATCGAGCAATTAAATAAAATAAGAAAACCTAATGAACCAATCAACTATTGAGCACCTACTCTCCCTCTTGCCTAGAAACCAAACCATTGAATCTGCTATTTCAGGCTTATTTTTTTACTGTGCAGATAAACCCAGTAAAGCCATCAGTTATATTCAAGAACCGAGTATTTGTATCGTCTTGCAAGGCGCACGTGAGATTTATTTAGGTGCAGATTGCCAAAAGTTTGATAAGAGCAATCTGATGTTTTGTCCGGTCAATATTCCTTTAAGCATGCATATAAAGCATGCATCGGGAGAGCGTCCGGTTATCGTGCTGTCTATGAAATTAAACCTTGCCATGATTGGTGAGGTTTTAGCAAAAATACCGCCCAAACAGCCCGAAGCACTTAAACCTGCTAATCACTTAGGAATAAAGTGGCAATTGGACAGCACCATACTGGGGGCCTTTGAGCGCCTTATACACTTGCTTGATTATCCAGACGATATCGACTTTCTTGCTTCATTAATTCAGCAAGAGATTTACTATCGCCTGCTCATAGCAGAGCAAGGCAATAAACTACGCCAACTGGTAGTCAATGGCAGCCATACGCACCGTATCACCCAAGCTACCGATTGGATAAAGACGCATCTAAATGAGGCAGTTGTTGTAGAGGAATTGGCCAGTCGCTGCGGCATGAGTGTTTCGGGGTTTCATCATCATTTCAAAGAAATTACTCAGTTAAGCCCGCTACAATATCAAAAGAGTTTGCGACTCATGGAAGCAAGACGACTGATTCAGGCAAATGACTCTCAGATATCGCAAATCGCCATGCAAGTCGGTTATGAAAGCCCGAGCCAATTTAGCCGAGAATATAAACGGCTATTTGGCATCAGTCCGAGCGGTGAATTGCAGGCCTAGAATTAAGTACTTATGATTAAATACTTGTAATTAAACAATTAGAATGAATCGCCAGCCCCCTATTTATATCCATAAATATAATCATTATCTGTATTATCACAACTGACAATAACGTTTATGAATTAGCGTTTAAATTTATGTTTATCTGTTTTTTTGGCAATAAACTGTACCACCGCACTCAAACCTTGATGGCGCGTACCTTCAGAAATCATGCGCTGCTTTTCGATACCCGTTATTTCTTCTAGCTCTGCCAGCTCGGCACGCAAGACTGCTAACGAACCAAAGCGCTCTTTTTGCTTTGCCGGAGGTCCGCCGACAGCATCCATGGTTAGCTGCTGTTCGGTATAAGCCTCAAGGAGAAATATCCCATTCGGCTTTAACGCTGTTACAATCTGAGCGTGAACGTGCTGGCGTATGGCTGTAGGTAAATGCGCCCAGATAGCAACGATACCATCCCACTGTGCTTCGCCAAACTCATAGTTGGCTAAATCGGCAACCTGCGTTTTAATCTCCACGCCTCTATCTTGCGCCAGCTTTAATGCCTTATTCAAACCTACTTCAGACATATCCATGGCGGTCACTTCGTAGCCTTGCTCCGCCAAAAATACCGCATTTCTACCTTCGCCTTCAGCCAAACATAAAACCTTACCACCTGCTGTTATTTCCTTAAATGTATCTCTTAAAAAATCATTAGGTTCGGTACCAAAGATATACTCTGCTTCGTTATAGCGCTCGTTCCACATATCTCATTCCTTTTATATATTATTGCTTAGGCTATTTATAAAATATGTATATAAATAGCGGGCAAGTAAACAGTAAGCATAGAAAACCATTGACTTTACCCATGTATTCATAATATAACATATATAATATATTCATTATTCCGAATTTATTGACGTGCTTTCAATGCAGTAGAAAATCGCAAGTATATTGGGGAGGAAGTCACATGATTCGTTTAAGCTACACTCTCAAATGTTGGGCATTAGGTATTATGTATTACTTGGGATTTCACTTCATTGTCCTATCAAGCAATCCTGCCTTTGCAAAATATATCTATATTTTGGCCATCAGCACCCTGCTCCTCCCGGTTGCTAAGCGTGCAGTCGATGTCGTTTCGGACTTTATCGCGCCTCATACGATTATCTTTAATGGCTTATTATCGTCATTATTAATCAATATCGTGATTTGGCTGTTGACGCCATTTATCGTCGCCTTGACGCTTATCGCCTTCTTGTTTTATGGTATGGGTGTGCTTACGGAAAATATAAGAGCAAAACCCTAAAGCTCATTCATAAACCTGAAACCTGAATATTTAGCGTAATCATTAGAGAAAAGACAGAACGCCTCATCTTTGCTTGTGAATTTATAAGGCATAAGGTGCAACGCCTTATCGCTTTAATCGTCTAAACATAGTACAGTAGATACCTGCCTATATTTTTACTTGTGCTTATATCAGTAATTATCATCGCTAACCACTTACCCTACCATACTTACATAGCTTACTTGCCCTACTTGATTGAGTTTAATCTGAATTAAGGGTGAGGGCTTGGGTTAGCATTGCACGGCAGTTAAGCATATGGCTCAACCCATTTGCCTAATCACAAGCATTTATCATCAACCGTTTATGATATAAACTTTTTTGTTTTATTATGCATAATACAATAAATATTCATTATTAATCGCCTTGTAAAAGGCTTATGCTTGAATGTTGATTGAATTGATTTACCAATGTGATGCAACCACTGTCATTTTAATAAATGACGGTCTCACTGCGTCTTAATCAGGGCTTTTTATTGAAAGGAATTTTATTGAATGACTACTGCTACTCGCCAAGAACATGATCTACTCGGCTATCGTGACGTCCCTGCTGATGCTTACTATGGCATCCAAACTTTACGTGCTTTTGAAAACTTCACCGTCAGTGGTGTGCGCTTAAATCAGTTTTCTACCTTTATTCGTGCTTTTGCCACCGTTAAAAAAGCGGCGGCTATCGCCAATAACAAAGTAGGCGTACTAAATGACACGGTTAAAGACGCTATTGCAGCGGCGTGCGATGACTTAATCGATAATAAATATCACGACCAGTTTATCGTAGATATGTTCCAAGGCGGCGCAGGTACGTCAACCAATATGAACGCCAATGAGGTGATTGCCAACCGAGCACTAGAAATCCTCGGTTATGAAAAAGGCGACTATCAACATGTGCATCCAAATAACGATGTCAACCTGTCACAATCAACCAACGACGCCTACCCTACGGCGATGAATGTTGCTTTGGACGATTATTGCGTGCGCCTGTTAGATAAGATGGCTATATTGCACACAAGCCTGAAGAAAAAAAGCGTTGAGCTGGCTGATCAATTAAAAATGGGTCGCACGCATTTACAAGATGCGGTACCTATGACGGCAGGTCAAGAGTTTAATGCTTTTGCAACCATGATAAAAAAAGAGATGGAGCGCATCGAAGCTACTCGCGCGCTATTTCATGAAATCAATATGGGTGGCACAGCGATTGGTACCGGTTTGAATGCCCCAGCTGGCTATTCTGAAGAAGTTGCCAAGAGCTTATCAGAGCTGACTGGCAGACCTTATTATATCGCTGAAGACTTGATTGAAGCGACGCAAGATACCAGTGCTTATGTTGCACTGTCGGGTAATTTACGTCTGTTTGCCGCGCGTTTATCTAAGATTGCCCATGACTTACGTTTGCAGTCTTCGGGTCCGCGTGCAGGTTTGGCGCAATATCGCTTGCCTGAAATGCAGCCGGGTAGCTCAATCATGCCGGGTAAAGTAAACCCGGTTATCCCAGAAGTGGTCAATCAAGCTTGCTTCCATGTGATGGGTATCGATCATACTATCGCTATGGCGTCAGAAAATGGTCAGCTACAGCTAAACGTTTTTGAGCCAGTGATTGCCTTTAACTTGTTTACCGGTATGAGTATGCTTGCCAATATCTGTGAGATGTTTGCTACTCGCTGTATCGATGGCTTGATGATGAATAACAAGGCGTGTAGCGTCGAGGTATTCAATAATATCGGACTGGTCACTGCGCTGAATCCGCATCTTGGTTATGATGCGTCTTCTTTTGTCGCAAGAAGAGCACAAGAGACTGGTGGCAGTGTGTATGACATCGTATTAGAAGAAAAACTGATGGATAAAGAGACACTAGATGATATCTTGTCTCCTGCCAATATGGTTTATCCAAAGGTTAGAGCCTTACTGTAATCTGTCTTTAGTTAAATAAACAGGCTGGGTTAGCGATTGCTAATCTGGCCTTTTTTTATTGATAATGAGGGTTAGTTACTTAGAGTTGGAAGGTGCATCCATTCAATAACTTGCACTATCAAAACTACACGCAAATTTCACGGACAGTTATTTGATTTTGATATTTGCCTAGAGGGCCATATTTACCAATAGAACTGATTTTGCCAACGACGCAAGTTTCGAAATATTTGTAATAGCCTTTTTGATTGACACTCTTCGAATCTTTCATTAATAATTGCTTTGGATCTGACACGTAGTAAGTGATGTCATTAGAGGCCAACTCATAAACCTCAAAGCTTCTTTTGAAGTCGCCCCGTAACTGCACTTCTTTTTGCACGCTTGTTGGCGTCAATTCCTTCACGTTTTTATTATTACTGGCTTGTGTTTCATCACAGCCCGTAATAATAAATATAGTTGATGCAAATCCTAATATTATCAGTCTAAATTTAATCATTATTTTTTATCCTGCTAAAAAAATTACATCAATCTATTGTGTAAAGCCCAGAAAAATTTGGTGTAAAACAATAATAGCTCTTCATTTTAATCAAATATTATCGATTAGAATGAAGAGCTATACAAGATAATTGTCATAGGTTGTCAATTAACAACTTTTAAAGCTCAAATCGAGCCTTAACTCATCTTATCCCATATCTTGCTTAGACGCTTCGGCGATACCGCCATGCGGGTTTTCATCGGCTGCGCAAATAGCTGAATGCGATATTCCTCAACCATCCAGCGATACTCGCTGATGGCTTTATCGTTGGCACGGTTTGCTAGCCGCTCCATGTGCACATCAAGGGCATAGACACCTTCAAGGTCAGATTCAATATTATGCTCAAGGCGTTCGATACGAATCTCCAGCGCCTCCAGATAGCGTGGATACTGCTGCCAATGGCTATAATCCATGCGATAAACAAAGTCAGCCAATTGCAAGTCCTCTAGCTGATCTTCGATATCGTCGATAGACTCGCCAAATATTTCTCTATCAAGCATGAGTAAACTCTGACGGATACGCTGCCAACGGGTGTAGACATTTTTAAGCGTTTTTATCACGTTTTGACCGGTTAATAGGAAGTGGCCCGCCACTACTTCCAAGGTTTTTTCATACTCTTCTGGCGTGAAAGGCAATTCTTCAGCAAGGGCTATGGCAGTATCATCAGCACTTTCAGGTAAATCAGCACTATGATCAAATAACACATAATGCTCTTCAAGCGCCGCATCCAATGCCGCATCGATAACGATGGTTTTTAGCTTCTCCATATCCCCAAGTGGCGCAAAGGCCAATTTGAATATCTTATCGATTTGACTGGTCAGCTGTTTTTTCTTAGCGCCAAGCTTACCTTTAATTAAAGTTAAAACCCCGATACGGTGCGCCTGCAACGCCGCATTGACATCGGTATATTGATGAATCGATACCGCTTCACCTGACGCGTCTGCGACCAAGGCAGCAAACTGCTTCATCACCACGCCTGCACTATGATGGTTTTTGCTAAAGGCAAAATGCTCAGGGAATTCGGTGTGTGTGCCTTGCTGCTCATTCACCGCTTGGCGGGTTTCACTAGCATGGCGAATTTGCAGCGTTTGCAGGTCACGACCTTTTTCGATAATGCGGTTTTTGTCATCAACAACGCAGATTTGCGGCTGCAAATAGCGATCAATACTAGCAGGGTTAAAGCTATCTGGTGTCACCGACATAATACCGCGACGATTTAGGGCTTGGCAAAGCTGCTTAAGCAGTCCTTGACCACCAGCGGGCTGCAATTCACCAAACAAGCTATCGGCGGTGTCAGGAATCGGTACAATTTGACGGCGAATGTCTTTCGGCAATGACTTGAGCAATTGTAATACCAGCTCATAGCGCCAACCGGGCACGCCCCACAATAGCTCAATCGCATCGAGCTGTGGTAGCGCCACCAGTGGCACACGAATGGTCACGCCATCATCATCACTTGACGGATCAAAGACATAGCGTAGCGGTAATTTTAAATCACCCAATTTCCACACTTCTGGGAAATCGCCTGTGGTTGGCGCTTGGCTATTAAGCACGTCATCATCGGTAAAGAATAGATGATTCGCATCATTTTTCTCTACTTCGGCACGCCAATCCTCAAACGCTTTGCGGCTGGCAATATGTTCGGGGATTTTTTTATCATAAAACTGATACAGCGCTTCTTCATCAACCAATAAATCACGGCGACGCAATTTGTCTTCAATGCGTTCAATATCAGCGATTTTATCCATATTATGCTGTAAAAATGGCGCTTGCCGACCTAAATTACCAGTCACCAAACCATCACGGATAAAGATTTCCCGCGACTCAGCTAAGTTGACTTGCTCATAGTTGGTCAGCTGTTTACTGATAATAATCAGACCAAATAAACTAATCTGCGCATAGGCTTTAACGCGCCCCGTCTTCTTCGACCAATGCGGCTCAAAGTAGTGATATTTTAATAAGTCACCTGCCGCCGAGATAATCCATTCCGGCTCAATTTTGGCAACGGTGCGCATAAACACTTGCGAGGTTTCAACCACTTCAAAAGCCATGACCCAAGGCGGTACTTGTTTAAACACCGTACTGGCTGGGAAGATTTTAGCTTTTTGCTGGCGCGCAGCAAGATACTCACCACGATTTTCGGTCTTATGCGCAATCGTAGACAATAATCCTGTTAGTAATGCGCGATGTAAATTGGCATATTTAACGGCTTTGAGTTCTTCATCTTCAATCGCAGTAGGATCGCTCGTAACGTTCTCTAACGAAGCCTTTTTATTACTACCTTTATCAGCAGTTTTTGCATCCTTAACATCCGTCAGCTTAAGCTCGGTCACCATTTGTACCAGCTGGCGATGGGTTTGGTTCCATTCACGGACACGCGGGAAGCTCAGATAGTTTTTCTTGGTAAAATTCTTACGCTGATTACCAGACAGCTTATTGCCGTCTTCATCTTTTTCAAACAGTGCTTTCCACAGACTTAAATAGAATAAAAAGTCGGAATCATCTTGACGAAACTCCGCATGCTTTTGATCGGCTTGCTGACGTTTATTGGCTGGACGTTCACGCGGATCTTGTACGGCAAGCGCTGCCACAACGATAAGCATTTCTCGAATACAATCAAAGTCAGAACCAGCAACCAGCATACGCGCCAGCCTTGGATCGATCGGCATACGTGCCATCTTTTGACCAGTAGATGTCAGACGTAGATGATCGAGACCTTTTTTTGGTTTTGGCTTGTTGGTTTGCTTAGTAGAAGTTGCTTGATCTTTAGACGTAATCGCCCCTAACTCATCGAGCAATTTATGACCATCAGTGACCAAGCGGCTATCAGGTGGCTCAATAAAGGCAAAATCATCCACACTACCTAAGCGCAGGTTTGCCATCTGTAAAATAACAGATGCCAAGTTAGTGCGTAAAATTTCAGGTTCCGTAAATTCAGGACGACCTGTGAAATCTTCTTCACTATACAGACGAATACAAACACCTGGCGCGACCCGACCACAACGGCCTTTACGCTGATTGGCAGCGGCTTGCGAGATGGCTTCAATCGGTAGACGCTGTACGCGTGAGCGATAAGAATAACGCGAAATCCGTGCAAAGCCTAAGTCAATGACATAGCGAATGCCGGGTACAGTCAATGCAGTCTCAGCAACGTTGGTGGCAATAACGATACGCCGACCGCGACCTGAGGGTTGAAAAATACGCTGCTGCTCTTCATAAGTCTGCCGTGCAAATAGTGGCAGTACTTCGGTATGCTTGGGTCCATGACGTTCAAGCACGTCTTGGAGCTCACGAATCTCTGCTTCAGTGGCGGCAAATATTAAGATATCCGCTTGGTCAGCATGACCTTTATTTTGTGCATCGCTAAAGCATTCTTCAACTGCGGCAACCACCGCACGCGGTAGATTCTCTTCAAAGTCGTCGTAGCTGTCATCATCCGAGCTATTCACCGGCTCATCAGTGAGCGGACGATAACGAACTTCTACTGGAAAACTACGGCCTTCAACATTAAAAATCGGCGCAGGGACGTTACGCTTGAGCTTATTATCATAACGGCTAAAGTATTCGCTAAAGCGTTTGGTATCAAGCGTCGCTGAGGTAATAATGACTTTTAAATCGGGGCGTTTGGGCAGTAGTTTTTTTAGATAACCCATAATAAAATCAATGTTTAAGCTACGCTCATGCGCTTCATCAATAATGATGGTGTCGTATTTACTTAAAAATCGATCATGACCCAATTCAGCCAATAAGATACCATCGGTCATGAGCTTAACAACTGATTGCGCTGACCCTTGCTCATTAAAACGAATTTTAAAACTGACAGTATTGCCAAGCTGCTCGCCCAATTCTTCAGCGATACGGTTTGCCACACTTCTAGCCGCTAGTCGCCTTGGCTGGGTATGCCCTATCTGTCCAGTAATACCGCGCCCTGCCAGCATTGCCAATTTCGGCAATTGGGTAGTCTTACCAGAGCCCGTCTCGCCTGCGACAATAATCACTTGGTTATCAATAATAGCTTGGATTAAATCGTCAGCACGTTGGCTTACAGGCAAATCAAGATTCAGCTTTTCAGCCAATTTGTCTGGAATGCTATCCATACGTGCCTGCACCGCTTGCTGTGAGCGGGTTTTTATCTTGTCATATTGGGCACGTTTTTTAGCTAGCCCATCTTCTGCTTTATTATCAGAATCCTTTTTATCTCTCTTATTGTTAGCCACAGCAGCCCGCGCCAGCTCACCCTCTAAGCGGCTAAGAAAATAGCTATCTTTTGCCAGCACGGGTAAATCAGCAGCAACCTTAGCTTGCGAAGACGTACTATCACTGTTTGCCGTGATATTTGAGTCATCATTATCTAAGTTTGCAACTTTACTTGATTCATTACTTGACTGATTGGAGCTAAAGGCACTGGTGTTTCGTTCATTGGAGCTTAGTTCATTGGCGGTGTTTTCAGTAGGCATTTCTGAGACATTCTTAGAAGTATTGGGCATATTTACTTAGGCTATTTATTATTTGGAAGTGGTTAGATTATGGGGGTAATTTGGGCATGATTCAAGATGGTTATAGTGCTTGGTTGACACATTGAAATCTTTTATCAGTTTTGAGAGCCCTAGCTTTGATGGCATTGATAATGTAATAGCTCTTTTCATGCCCACGGTTAAGCCATCAAGCACGCCCTAAAACTAATAAAAACGGCCAAAAGAGTAAAATTAAGCGTTACTGGTATAAATGAGCTGTCGATTAGTCGCAGCTCCCGTAAAGAAGGTATGGAGCTTTTGCAATGGCACCATAGGAAAAGGCAGGTGCAACGAAAGTATTAATCTCTCAAACGCGACCACCTCATCAGCTAATGACTTAGCGACGTCAGGCTGAATCTGCGGATTTTCATAAAGATTATCAATTAACCACGTCAATTGCGGAAAATTGGCATTATTATGAACCTGATAAAGCGTGGTCAATAACTCATCAGGTATCTGGCAACGCGTTTTGCGAATGATGCCGTTTTTAAAATACATATTTAAAGCCATATTATGCTAATTTCCCTAAATTCTTGATACTCAGATAACCAACGTACTCTTTATCATCAGCATTCACAAGCTCATGACTATCATTAGCCATAGGCTCAATTAACAGCTGAACGTTTGAAATAAGGTTATTGACGTTATAAATATCATCGATATCTACTTCAAACTTATCATCAATATGCGAGGCTGCGTTAAAAGTGGAGTCTTTATCTTTATAGGTGAACTGTTTGTAGAATTGACTTTGTTTGGCTTGTTTAATGGCATCCGCTTGAGTAGCAGCAACGATAAGTAGCTTGTGATGAAACTCCTCAAAACTGCCCTGCTGATAACCACCTAAGTTGATAAAGAATAGCTTTAAATCGTTGGCACTCTCTAATTGGCTGCTTGATTCGACCAATTTAATCGCATAATTATCGACTTTGCTAATCGCTCGGTACGAATCAATATGCCATTTATTTCTGACTTCAGGCCAATGCTGATTGATATCGTCTATCAACTCGCTGACTTCATTGGCCACGCCAAAAAATATATCGTGCTGCTCAATCAAACGACCTTTAGGGCGACCACCAAGTTGCACCATAAACAGTGTTAGCATGTTATGTAGTCCTTATTAGGTATATAAAACTTATGGTTAGAGCATATCCTCACTTTAAAACGATAGCACGCTCTAGTTATATAGTCATTGCAAATAAAAAGAAATAAAAAAACCCAATGTTTAAGCGCTTAAACATCGGGTTTTAGGAGTTATGATGAACTTGATTGCGAGGTTATATTAAGAAGAAATAAGCCCACAGTCCGACGACAAAGGTAGCAATGATATTAAGGATAACACCCACACGTATCATCTCTGTTTGCTTAATCAGACCCGTACCAAAGACAATGGCGTTTGGCGGAGTCGCAACAGGGAGCATAAAGGCACAAGAAGCACCGATACCGATAATCATTACTAGTACTGCAGGTGGCAAACCCATTTGCTCAGCAATAGCAGCAAAGACAGGCACTAACAAGGCCGCAGATGCGGTATTAGAGGCAAACTCTGTTAAGAAGATAATAAATGCCGAGACTGCAAGTACGACTACGATAAGCGGTGCAGCTGATAGTCCATTGGCAACGGTTTGACCAAGAACCAAAGATGCTCCTGAGACTTTTAGAACGGTTGAAAGTGCAATACCACCACCGAACAACATGAGTACGCCCCAGTCAGTATTGTCAGACACTTGCTTCCATGACACTAAACCCAAGCTAACCACTGCTGATGCCGCTAATAGAGCGACAATGGAGTCAATATCCTCGACATTCAATGCTGCACCGATTTGTTTAGAGAATATCCAGCTCAATGCGGTAACGATAAAGACAGTAATCGTCAGCACACGTGGCTTATTCCATGCAATAGGCTCATCTTCGTTCAGTGTTACCTGACGATTAAGATTGGGCTTGAGAAATAAATACATTGCACCAAGCAATAATGGCAACAGCACTAACATCATTGGAATACCAAACTTCATCCAGTCCACAAAGGCAATGTTGAGCGCCTTTGCCGCGATAGCGTTTGGCGGTGAACCAACAATCGTACCCAAACCACCAAGGCTGGCAGAATAAGCAATACCTAATAGTACGAATACAAAGGTACCACGGTCTTTTTCGCGATCAACCTGCGTTAAAATACCCAGTGCTAATGGCAGCATCATCGCTGCAGTAGCCGTGTTCGATATCCACATCGATAAAAACGCTGTCACCCCAAATATTAAGAATACCGCGTTTCTCAGATTGCCGCCTGACATTGATAGAATCTTGAGCGCAATCTTTCTATCTAACTGCTGTACGTGCAACGCTGCCGCTAACGCAAAACCACCAAAGAACAAATAAATGATTGGGTTGGCAAAGCTCTGTAAACCGATTGCAGCATCGAAGTCAGGCAAACCAATAAGTGCCCCTATGACAACGACCAATATCGCTGTAATGGTCACATGCACCGCTTCCGTCAACCATAACACGCCGATAAAGAACAACATCGCAAGGCCTTTATTGGCATTGATATCGTACGGCAACACATTATAAATAATCATACTGATAACCGCCGCAATGGCGACCACTATCAGTCCTTTACCGGTACCTTTTGGAAAGGTATCGGTAAATAAGTACTCGTTGCCATCATCCGGAAGATGGCTATCTAGTTTTTGCTCTGACATAAAATGTCCTTATTTTCCCAAAGACGGTGTAAAAAGACGCTAAAATAAAGATGCATTTTAGCGATTTGCCATTCATTCATCGGCAACCACTAAAAAGACGCCGACATCATAACAGATATATAACAAAAAACTGATGTAACAAAGCGGTTATTAAATTTGCAATAGATATGGTCATATCAAAGCTAAAAAATTGACTTCAATGCATTGTGATTTTTAATAAACTAAAATGAATGCACCTTAAACAATACGTTGCCAAGATAAATTTTTCTGTTAGCTGAAGTCCTTTTAAACCCTTATAGTTAATTAGCCTTATCAAGCATTAACCCGTGTGAGGTGCCGTTACACATCGTCACTAAACAAGCGTACACTGTATATGTACAAGCACATGCTGCTATCCCATACTAAATAAGTCGCTATAAAACCAAACACCAATAAACGTTACTTATTAAATTCTTATAACGTTTTTTATTGGAAGTTGATAAAAATAATTAGGAGTACTTTATGACAGACTCAAATAAAACCGACTCGACCACTAAAATGGCACCAAAAGACATCAACCAAGATGGCTTAGCCAAAAAAGACCAACAGCGCACTGATGACTCTGCACTGGATATGATGCAAGGTTTGCATGAACATGAAAGTCACGAAGAAGACGAGAAATAATTTATCTTTAAGCTTATTTAAGTAATAACATTAAAATAAAAAGCGCCCATCAAGTAGATGGGTGCTTTTTGCGTCTCGGCTGTCTTTTTTCTGGCAGACGATCTGACACATAGTTATAAATAAATGCCGCGCACAAAACAATAGTGATAGGGACAAATAACGCCCCATAGCCGACTTTGGCATATAAAAATGCCCCGACTGCCCCGCCACCGCTAAAGCTGTACCAAATAATTGCCTGAAAGCCCAGTGTCGGCTTACTGATACGACGACCAGCCAACCAATTGCCGATTGCAGCGCCCATATCAGACGTTAGACCGGTCAAATGCGTGGTGCGAATAACAGCCCCGCTATAAGTGGCGACCATCGCATTCTGCAACCCGCACGCCATTGCCGCCGCCAACTGCCCTAAATAATCATGCTGTTGATATAACCAGTAGCTCATTAATAACAACGCCGCTTCAATATAAAGCGCCGTGCCGTAACGCCGACCTAATTTTAATGACCGTTGACCAATCACATAGCCGCTCAATACCGCCCCTGCCAAAAAAGACAGCAGTAGCGCACCGATATATAAAATACTGCGGCCGTCTAAATGGGCAATCGCGGCTGAAAATAAGCTAACGTTACCCGTCACATGCGAGACAGATAAATTAGTAAAGCCCATTAATGCGGCTGTATTGACGCAGCCTGCACTGAATGCCAGCACAGCGCCGCCCCACAATATCCATCCTGGTAATTTGGTTATCATATTCGTCGCTTTATGGCTTATTACCAAAAAGCCCCTATTATAACCAAAAAAGACAGCCAATTGGCTGCCTTCCTTAAGTCTTAACTCATATTACCCTTAATTAAAACAATTATTTTGTCTCATCAAGCATCATTAATTGCTCACTGATGGCAACGGTATTAAAACCTGCGTCCACAAACATAATCTCACCGGTGATACCAGATGCCCAAGGTGATAACAAGAAAAGCGCCGCATTACCGACTTCAGTCTGAGTAATATTACGCTGTAGCGGAGCGATTTTTTCACTGATATCAAGCATTTTACGGAACGATTTGATGCCGCTTGCCGCAAGGGTACGGATAGGGCCAGCAGAAATGGCGTTCACACGGATACCTTCACCGCCCATCGAAGTGGCAAGGTAGCGAACGCTGGCCTCTAAACTGGCCTTTGCCATGCCCATAACGTTGTAATTTGGCAATACTGAAATACTACCTTCATAAGTCAAGGTCAGCATAGAACCATGGCGCATGGCCAACAAAGCACGCGCTTCTTTGGCCAATGCTACAAAGCTATAGCTTGAGATATCATGGGCAATTTGGCTGCCTTCACGAGTGGTGGCATTGACAAAATCACCATCCAATTGATCCATCGGTGCAAAGCCAATCGCGTGTACCACGCCATCAATACCATCGCCCCAATGCGCGGTCACTTGCTCAAAACATGCCGCAATCGACTCATCCGATGCCACATCACACTCAAGTACCAAGTCAGCTTCAAAGGCTTCTGCGGCCATATCGACCCGTTTTTTAATTTTATCGTTTGGATAAGTGAGAATTAACGACGCGCCTTCACGATGTAGGGCTTCAGCGATTGCCCAAGCGATAGAAAGCTTGCTTGCGATGCCAGTGACGACAAAGCGTTGTCCTTGTAGTAGCATAATATTTCCCTGTAAATCGATTGAAATGATAGATTATTTTTAATAGCTCGCTCACAAATAGCGAGTAAAAGCACAAGTTAAAAGATGACTTATTATACACGAATTAATTTAAGTAAACACTCGTATACTTTATTTACTTACACTGTATGAACACCCTTCTCTTTTAATAGTACCATCTAATATGGATAAAACGATTATCTACTGACCACAGCAGTATGAAGTTGAGTGGATTTCAAGTATAATCACAGCCCTCCCAGCTTGCACAATTTTTATAAAAATCCGTTACAACCGTTGTTTGTAACCAAGGATTTAGCGTTAAGCTACACCCACATTTTGGATGGCTGCCAAACTTATGAGCAATACCCCAACACTAGCATCAGATTTTCAAGAAAGTGTCGAATCTTATCGTCAGCTAATCACCTCAACTGGCGAAAACTTAGAGCGTCCCGGCTTGCAAGACACCCCAACGCGTGCAGCAAAAGCGTTTGCGCATTTGACTAAGGGTTATCATCAAAGCTTGGATGAAGTCGTCAATGGCGCGGTATTCCCATCGACCAATCGTGAATTGGTCTTGGTGCAAAACATTGAATTTTATTCATTATGTGAGCATCATATGTTGCCGTTTCATGGCGTCGCGCACATCGGCTACTTGCCGAATGGTCACGTATTAGGGCTGTCAAAATTCGCTCGTATCGTCGATATGTTTGCCCGTCGTTTGCAAATTCAAGAGAATTTAAGCGAACAAGTGGCACAAACGATTATGGATGTGACGGGTTGCCGCGGTGTGGCAGTAGTCATGGATGCAGCGCACATGTGCATGATGATGCGCGGCGTGAATAAACAGCATTCAACCACGCGCAGTACAGCGATGCTGGGCGAATACGTATACGACAATCAAGCACGTAATGAATTTTTAGATGCGGTGCCAAAGCGGAAACCTGCTTTTTAAATATCAATCAAGATAAAAACCAGCAACAGAAATAAAAGTCAAAAAAAAGAGCATATTGCCATATTAGCAATATGCTCTTTTTTATTTATAAAGGTTGTTAATTAGAGATTGTTAATGAGAGCTATTAAGCCACCTTATCATTTTTTGAGTCACTTTTTGAGTCACGACTTGCGTGCTCATCACTGGCTTGCTGAATCTTAGTTAAAATAGCCTTGATTTCAGCTGCAGACAGATAAGTCGGTACCGCATAAGTATCGCTGACTTCTTTAGCCGCGGCTTTGGCAATGTTATCAAAATCACTGCTTTGCATGCCTTTAACGGTTGGATCGATATTTAAGGTAGCAATCAATTCGCGTACTTGCGCGATGAGATGATCGGCAATGTCGCTATCGCTCTTGTTAGCTTGACCCGATTTTACCATACCGGTTTTACGAGCCAACTCTGCCAGTCTTTTCTTGCTGCCTTTACGATTGACGTCAAGCACATACGGCAGCACGATGGCATTGGCGCGACCATGAGGAATACTATAATGCGCTCCTAACTGGTGAGCGATGGCATGGACGTAGCCAAGACCAGCTTTATTAAAGGCGATACCGCCGTAATGAGCGGCAATACCCATCTCTTCACGGGCTTTAAGATTGCCGCCATCTTTATAAACTAGGGGTAAGTTTTGCATCACAGATTTAACTGCAGACGCCGCATAGTAGTCGGTCTCGACGCTGGCATTGGCACTCATCCAAGCTTCTAAGGCATGCGTTAAGACATCGATACCTGTATCGGCTGTGATATGCGCCGGCATGCCTTTCATAATAACTGGATCAATAGCCGCGGCTAATGGCACCATTCTTGGGTCGATAGATAAGGCTTTTTGATGAGTTTTATCATCTGATACTACCGCACCCAAAGTAGCTTCTGAGCCCGTGCCAGCGGTGGTCGGAATACAATAAAGCGGAACCGAAGGCTTTCTAGCTTTCAAGATACCGATAAGCTGTTTTGGCTTGCAGTTATTGCCTTGTGACATGGCAATCATTTTAGCAGCATCAATGACCGAACCACCACCAATAGCAATAATTGAGTCGCACTTAGCGTCGACAGACTTACGTAGTCCTTCTTCGACGACTTTAAAAGTAGGATCTGGAGTAATGCCATCGTAGACTTTATAGCTGATGTTTTTGCTATCTAGGTAGTCAGTGACTTTCGCAGGAATACCAAGCTTGTTTAATACCGCGTCAGTAACGATAAAAACGTTGGTATTGCCTTCATTGATGAGCATGTCGCACAGATCCTCACAAGAGGTCTCACCGACGAATAACATAGGTCTTCTGATAGGTACAACGTACGCAAAGGCTTTTAGCACTTTAGCACGCGTCTTGGCAACCGCCAAATAACCGGCGTGTTGTAAGCCCGTACTGTTTACCAATTTAGAAATAGTATTTTGTTTTTTCATGGGTATAAAAATCCTTTTTAATGATGCTAATACTAGCAATAGCGACAACTTAAAGCAGTGATTCATCACCGCTGTCAAAATAAGAATACTTTTAAAATAAAAGTGCTGTGTCAGTGCCTAGCTACTCTAAACTACTGTTTAAACTTATTGTACCACCGCCATTTTTAGGATGTCATGATTATTATGAACTGCTATGTTCTGGTTATTTAGCGTCGCATCTTTACTTATACAAAGAAAATCAGCTATCAACTTTTTTCTTTACGAAAACTTAAAATAGCCTCAGTAGCGACTTGTTGAATGCGTTGCCAGTCCGCTAAGTTCCACCGTGAATAACTGGCATAGACATCTAGCTGCATAGCAGGTTCTAAGTCAAAATACTGAGTACAAGGAGGACGTATAACCTGTCGATTAGTACACCTTATATAAGTCACTATCGTACCGTTACCATCTCGCTTTATAAAAACATCCTCTGCAAATCTATCTTCACGCCATGGTTTGTTGGTCTTTGGGTCTATACCTGGCGGGGAGTAGACTTCTAAACCATACTGTTTTTCAGGCAATTTTTCATATCGATGTCTAGGGGTAACCTCGTAGGTAGGATTAATCTTACCTTTACCCATGCGATCGATACCTTTGGAACCATAATAGCGATCACCTTAATTGATACCGACTGAGACCCACGGATTTTCTGGTAGCTTTTTTTCTTGATGATATATGTCTGCTAGCTTACCAAAAGGACCATCTAGTAGAGTTTTATCGGTATAGCGAATATCAAAGCCAAGACTATTGATTTTAGATTGATAGGTTCGTTCAGGCTTTTTGCCCACGATCTTCTCTCCCCAACTAGGATCCCCATCATATTCAATCAATTCGACAAATTCTCTAGGTAGATTTACAGAAACGCCACCAAGATCGCCAATGGCATATTTGTCTTGTGTTTCAGCTACGGTTGAATTCTCCGAACAGCCAATAAGTAATAGAGCGCTAGATAAAAGCATCAAGCATAATTTTCTCATGATTTTTACTTATAATAATTGATAGCGTTTATTGTTATAACAAACTCGCCTGCAATAATTGCTGCGCATACGGGTGCTGGGGATTATTAAACACATCTTCGCTACGACCCGACTCAATACACACACCATCTTTTATCACCATCATATGCTGACATAAGGCACGGACTACTTTTAAATCGTGGCTGATAAACACATAGCTGACTTGCAATTTTTCTTGAATCTCACGTAGCAAGCTGACCACAGTGACTTGCGTGGTGCTATCAAGCGCGGACGTCGGCTCATCCAATATCAACAGACTTGGTCGCATAATGAGTGCACGGGCAAGCGCCACGCGCTGACGCTGTCCACCTGATAGCTCATGCGGATAACGCTGCGCAAAATCAGCTGGTAGATGCACAGTCACCAAACTATCCATCACCGCTTGTTGACGTTCTGCTTTATTGACACCTTGTACTAACAGCCCTTCTGCGACGATTTGCATGACCGTCATGCGAGGGTTAATACTGGCAAAGGGATCTTGAAATACCATTTGAATTTGCGAACGGAAGGTGCGTAGCTCACGTTTGGACAATGCTGTAATATCTTGTCCATTGACCATTATCTGACCACTGACACGCGCTTGATTGCTGAGTAATTGGCTTAGCGCAAGGGCAATCGTGGTTTTCCCAGAACCTGACTCACCAACGATACCTAATGCCTGCCCTTTCTGTAGGGTCATATCGACATCTTTTACCGCATCAAACCAGCGTTTGGTACCGCCAAACAAACTTTTTTCAATAGGAAATTGTACTTGTAAATTACTTACCTGCAATACGGTTGGTTGCTCACTGCTCTCAGCGAATAAGCTTAGCGCCTGACCAAAGTCTTGCTTGATAAGTGAGCGGGTATATTCCGCTTTAGGCTGGCTAAATACTGCTGCCGTTTGCCCTTGCTCAATAGTGTGTCCTTGGCGCATGACGATGACGTCATCGCTATAGCGCCTGACCAGATTGAGATCATGGCTGATTAATATCATTGCCATATTATGCTGACGCTTAAGGTTATCTAACAGCTCAAGAATCTCATGTTGCAAGGTTACATCAAGCGCAGTAGTCGGTTCATCAGCGATTAAAATATCAGGTTGCTGCGCCAATGCCATGGCAATCATGACTCGCTGACGTTGACCGCCCGATAATTCATGCGGATAGCGATTTAGCTTATCAGCAGGGTCGTTGATATTGACATCATTTAACAAGGCGATACTTTTTTCGCGCCATTGCTTTTTGGCTACGCCGCTGAGATGCAATGATTCAGCAATTTGTTTGCCGACTGTATGTAGTGGATTAAGCGCCGTCATCGGCTCTTGAAACACCATACCGATACGCTGACCACGAATAGAGCGCAGCGCCGCATTACGCCCTTTTTCATTGGCTATTGGCAGCGCGCTCATGCCTGTGGAGTTTGCTAGCTTTACCTCACCGGTCACGGTCAAACTGTCCGGTAGCAAACCCAATAGCGCAAGACTGGCAATCGACTTACCAGAGCCCGACTCACCAACTATGGCAAGTGTTTGTCCTTGCCGCAGCTCATACGATAGCTTATCGACTAAAGGCACGCCAAGAGTGTTGGCAATACTAAGCTTATCTACTGTCAGCATGAGCTTGCTTTGGGCATTGCTATTATTGTCATTTAAACTATTTTTTTGCTTAGTAGCAGTTGTCATATTAGCGGTTATCATCTTCTCAGTTGTCATATCAGGAGCGCCTCGGATCAAAGGCATCACGTAGCGCTTCGCCAACGAAAATTAGCAATGATAAGATAAAGGTTAAGCTAAAGAATCCAGATAGCGCAAGCCATGGGGCATCAAGGTTGTTTTTCCCTTGTACCATCAGCTCACCGAGCGACGGTGAACCAGGCGGTAAACCATATCCTAAAAAGTCTAACGCTGTTAAAGCAATAATATTAGCCGTTAAAATAAACGGCAGTTGTGACAAGCTTGAAGCTAAGGCGTTGGGTAAGATATGCCTGAGCATGATTTGACTGTCTGACACCCCAAGGTTACGAGCAGCACGGACATAATCAAAGTTACGCGCACGTAAAAACTCCGCCCGTACCAAACCGACCAACCCCATCCAGCCGAATAACAACATCATGGCAAACAGCATAAAGATACTGGGGCTAAATAAGCTCACCAAAATAATAATCATAAACAGCTGCGGCATTCCGCCCCATACTTCCATAAAGCGCTGCCCGGCTAAATCTACCCAGCCACCGTAATAACCTTGTATCGCACCGACGATAATACCAATCAAAGCGCCCGCGAGCGTCAGTGCCAGTCCAAACAATAACGATACCCGCAACCCATAAAGTATCCGTGCCAGCACATCGCGACCTAAGTCATCTGTACCAAGCCAGTTCTGGCTATTCGGCGCGGCTGGGTATGGAATACCTAACTCAACGTTTGGCGTCTGATCGGCAAAGGGAATGGGCGGCATAATATAAAAGCCCTGCTCATCAATCAGCGTTTGCACCGCAGGATCTTTATAGTTGGTTTCGGTCTCAAACACCCCGCCAAAAGTCGTTTCAGGATAGGCTTTTAGTACGGGGAAATAATAATTGTCTTGATACTGCACCAGTAGCGGTTTGTCATTGGCAATGACATTGGCTGCCATACAAATGACGAATATCAGCGCAAAAATAAACAGCGATATGACACCAAGGCGATTATGACGAAAACGGTTTAGGCGCGCTTGCCAGATAGGATTTAGGCGGCGTTTTTTTTCTATAGGAATAGAAGAGACAGTTGAGGGCGTTGAAGATAATGGATGACTTGACATTAGCGCCCCTCAAAATCAATACGAGGATCAATCAAGTGATAACTTAAATCACTGATTAACTGTAATAAAAGTCCTACCAAGGTAAAAATAAACAGCGTACCAAATATCACAGGGTAATCACGCTGCTGAATGGCTTCGAAACCTAACAAGCCCAAACCATCAAGTTTAAAAATAATTTCAATCAAAAAATTACCGGCAAAGAAAATGCCAACGATAGCCGCCGGAATACCGGCGATAATAATCAGCATGGCATTACGAAACACATGTCCATATAGCACTTGACGCTCACCCAAGCCTTTTGCTCGCGCGGTAAGGACATATTGCTTACCAAGCTCCTCTAAAAAGCTAAACTTGGTCAAATAGGTTAAGCCGGCAAAACCGCCAACGGTACTTGCTAGGAGCGGTAGCGCCAGATGCCAAAAGTAATCTTTCACTTTACCAAGCGTGCTTAATTGATCGAAATTCTCAGAGGTTAATCCTTGCAATGGGAAAATATTCCAGTAGCTGCCACCAGCGAAAAACACCAATAGTATGACGGCAAATACAAAAACGGGAATCGCATGGCCGATAGCAAGCAGCATCGCCGTGGCTTTATCAATCCCTGAGCCATGATGCATGGCTTTATAAACACCCAGTGGAATGGCTATCATATAAATCAGCAACGTGCTCCAAAGCCCAAGTGAGATGGAGACGGGCAACTTTTCTATAATGAGGTCGGTTACTGACTGACCTTTAAAAAACGACTCACCAAAATCAAGCTTGGCATAATTTTTTAGCATTAGCCAAAAGCGCTCAGGTGCTGATTTGTCAAAGCCGTATTGCGCATTGATTGCCGCTACCATCTCCTCCGATAGACCGCGTGTACCTTGGTAAGTACTAGTATTACCGGCACTGCCCGCACCAAGATTACCGCCGAGCGCACTGTCCTTTGCGCTTTGCTCGATAAGCGCGAGTTGCTGCTCAACAGGACCGCCCGGCGCTGCTTGTACAATGACAAAGTTCGCCAGTAATATCAAAAATAGCGTCGGTAATATCAGTAATAACCTTTTTAAGATATAACGACCCATAATGGCGGCTTCCTAAAATAAAGAAATATGGCAACTTAGCATTTAGAAGTTATTTTTTAGCTCACGTAACGCAGCAAATATAGTTAAAGACTTATCATCATCGATAGTAACTTTAGACTTTACCCCTGCTATCACACTCGGCTCTTGCGTGCGCAAAAATACATTGATTGCGCGCTCATGTTCTAAAGTAACGGGCAACGTCGGGATACCTTGGGCGGTTTTTTCTTCTGCTTGCGCAAGCGCTTGCTGCATCGCTTCATTAGCCGGTTCAATAGATAAGCCAAAGCGTAAGTTGCTGGCAGTATATTCATGTGCTGGATACAGCAATGTCTCGGCTGGCAAGCCATTTAAGTGCTTAAAGCTGTCATGCAATTGCTCAATCGTACCGGTAAAGACGCGACCACAACCAGCACTAAATAAAGTATCACCGCAAAAACAATGCTTCTGCCCATCTATATCCAAAATATACGCCACGTGGCTTGCGGTATGACCGGACACATCCCATACTTGCGCGGCGCAGCCCCACGCACTTACCGTACTGCCATCTTTAATGGTCTGGTCTTCATCAACGTTGTGTTCTGTATGCGCGACCAGATGGGTCATCGGATAAGACTCTTGTAGCTCTGCGACGCCGCCGATATGGTCATGGTGATGATGCGTGGTCCAAATAGACGTCAGCTCCAGCTCATGCTCCTCTAAATAAGCAATCACTGGCTCAGCTTGACCCGGATCAATGACAATCGCCTGCTTATTATTCTCATTAATTAATGTCCAGATATAATTATCATTAAATGCTTTAATCGGGTGAATACGAATACTCATATGAAGTCCTTAGCAGTGATTATCTTTATTACGAATGTCTTTTAATGAACTACCCACCACCTATAGAGGTAGGGGTTTCTTAGGTAATACCCATACTTGATACGATATTTTGTATCAGCGGTTAAGCAAATTGACTAAGCCAACCCCGTCGTACCGACGGTTTTGATTGTTGCCAACTTCAATCCTTCGTTTAGGATATTGATACTGGCGTTGATGTCTCTATCGTTGGATTGCAAGCAGCTGGGGCAATTCCATGATCTCACCTGTAATGGTAGCTCAGCCTTAGTCAGTAAGTGACCACAGCCTGAGCAGGTCTTAGAAGATGGATACCATCTATCAACCTTGATTAACGCTTTACCGTACCATTCAGCCTTGTAGTTCAGCATGGTGGTGAAGGTTGACCATGAGCTGTCTGATATGGCTTTAGATAACTTTCTATTCTTAACCATGCCTTTGACGTTTAAGTCCTCAATCGCAATCACATCGTGGTTTTTGATGAGATTGAATGAGAGTTTGTGTAGAAAGTCTTTTCGGATATTGGTTATTTTTTCATATACCTTAGCTACTTTAACTTTTTGCTTTTGATAGTTGCGGCTGTCAGACAGCTTGCGTTGATCGGCCTTGGCCACTGCTCTACGCTTGGCCAGTATTTTCTGTTCTCGCGCGAGCTTATGTTGCAGCTTCGATAAAAACTTAGGATTAGCGACTTTGCTGCCATCTGATAGGACGATAAAGTCAGTCAGTCCTAAATCAATGCCGATGTTAGAGTGTGTTTTTGGCAGTGTTGTAGCGATGGTTTCAACCAATAGACTGACATAGTACTTGCCTGATGGGGTTTTGCTGATGGTCGCTGATTTTATTAAGCCATTTACCTTGCTTGGAAATTTAGCGATGATATGACCAATCTTAGGCAGTTTGACAGTGCTATCTGTGATCGCCACTGTGCCCTTTTGGTTATTGGTGGTGTAGCTGTCACGCTGACCTTTTTTTTTGAACTTAGGGAAGCCTAAACCTTTGAAGAATTTACTATAAGCGGCTCTTAGGTTTTGCTGGACGTTAGCCAGTGCCAGGCTATCGACTTCTTTGAGCCACTCAAACTCTTTCTTATATTGAGCAGGAGTATTTTTAAGCTCGGTCTTATGCTCGTTGTAATGATCAATTTTGTCACTAAGCATCCTATTCCAGATAAAGCGTGTGCAGCCGAATGATTTAGCAAAGAATATTTGCTGTTCTTCATTGGGGTACAGCCTGACTTTATGGGCTTTTAGGATTTGCTTGGTCATAAGGAGCTTGTTGTTAATTGGCGTTATAATTATTAATTATAATACCATAGAGAGTAAGGGTAGTTATCAATAACGCATTCATCCCACTACTTTAGAAGTAGGGGAATTCTGCGCTGAAATGTTAAATTTTCAAACCAAATAAAAAGTTCTGAAGCGTCATTGCATTTATTAACTTAAATTATTGCTTTAAACTATCTTTTAGAGCCATTGTTTTAGACTATTGCTTCAAATATTGATTAACACGTGCTTCTGCTTCTTTATCTGTCCACCAATAATCGATAGCGACGGCGTTGGTCGGCAGTTTTTCAGTATGACGATATTGATTCCAGTAGGCAACATTGGTGGCAGACTTGCCGTATAAAGGTACTAAATAATGACCTGCCCGTAGCAAGCGATCGAGCACCTTGGTATATAAAACAATCTCATCACGGCTCTCAGCATTTGCAAGTGCGCTTGCGACCTCATCTATCACTATATTTTTAATACCGATGGTATTGGCGTTGCCCGCTTCATCAGCGGCTACACTGCCCCAAAACGCCGCCTGCTCAGCACCAGGTGATAAGCTCTGTGCAAAGACGTCGACCACCATATCATAGTCAAAACGGCGCATACGCTCGTAATATTGTGGCCCATCGACTTGGCGTAAGGTCGCGTCAAACCCCAAACGCTTTAAATTACGGATATAAGGCAACAGCACGCGTCCCATGGTCTCGCCTGTCATCAAAACTTCAATCTGAGCAAGCTTGCCATTTGGCTGATATAACTGCATATCATCATAATAAAAGCCAGCATCTAGCAACAGCTGGCGCGCCTCTAATAAGGCTTTACGATTAAAGCCGCTACCATCACTGGTTGGCAATCGCCATTCCGTCAATACCGCTTGTCGCTGAATCGGTTCAAGCTTGGCTAGCAATGGGCTTAATACCTGCATCTCAGCCGCAGATGGCGTACCAGTAGCAGCAAGCTCTGAGCCATGAAAGAAGCTTTGCAGACGCTCATATTGCCCATGGAATAAAGTTTTGTTCATCCACTCAAAATCATAAGCTGCCGTCAATGCTTGGCGGACGCGAATATCTTGAAAAAGTGGCCTGCGCATATTCATCACCAGACCCTGCATCGGGACTGGATTTTCGCTGCTTATGGTTTCTTTATTAATCAGACCTGCTTTGACAGCTGGGAAATTGTAACCTGTTGCCCAATTAGAGGCTTTGTTTTCAGGACGAAAGCGATATTGCCCAGATTTAAAACCCTCAAAAGCAATCTCATCACTTTGATAATAGACAAACTTAATCATATCAAAGTTATAGCGACCACGATTGACCATCAAATCACGGCCCCAATAATTGGGATCACGCACATAGCTGACCGCACGCCCCGCATCGACGCGGCCAAGTTTATAAGGACCACTACCCATCAATGGCGTGAGCGTGATTTTCTCAAAATCTGTATCAATCGATAACTTAGCAAAAATAGGGAATTGCCCGACCGTTAATAAAATCTCTTTATTTTCATCAGACTTAAAAACAAACTTTACCCGCTGCTTATCGACAATCTCAATGTCTTTAATATCGCCTAAATAACTGCGGATATACATTGGGCCTTTAGTCAGTATCGCATCATAAGTGGCTTTGACGTCACTACTGGTCACTGGCGACCCGTCCCAAAAGCGCGCAGCAGGATTAACATGGTAAATAATCCAACTGGTGTCATCAGGGTCATACGTGACTTTATTTGCCAGCTGCGGATACATGGTAAAGGCTTCATTGAGTGAGCCAGTCATCAAGGTATCGTACAGGTAGTCAGTACCGACCATCGCCACGCCTGTGGTCATCCATTTATTGGCTGCATTAAAGGTGCCGCGTGCCTCAAGCGATAATGTGCCACCCTTGGGCGCATTGGGATTGGCATAAGGCATAAACGGCACGTCAATATATTCAGTGGTACTATTATGCCCAAGCGCAGTCGTAGTGATTGGCGCAGCAATACTAGCAGGTATCCAGCTGATAGTAATGGCGAGCAAGACGGCTTTTAGCATGGTATTTTTTAGCATCATGACTGTATAACAACCCTCATAACGACCTTCTACTCTAAACCGACTTGGATAAAAAATGCGCGACTGACGGCAAAATAGACGATTCACGAAATTTTATCATAACAAACTTAGGTTTTTTAACCTAATATTTTGCAGCGTTAAGGTTGCTACATGACGGATTATGCAGCTTAAAAAACACTAATACGCATAAAAAAAGACGCAGCTCATAAAAGTTGCGTCTTTTGTTTTAAAACCTGTGCTAACTTAAGCGTGCTTTTTTTCAAAGGCGATCATAAAGTCAACCAATTGCTGTACCCAATCTAGCGACACTGCATTATAAATACTGGCACGCATACCGCCGACATCGCGGTGACCTTTTAGATTCATCAAACCTGCTGCCGCTGACTCTTCTAAGAATACTTTGTCAAGGCTGCTGTCTGCTAACGTGAAAGGCACGTTCATGATAGAGCGATATTTAGGGTCAACTGGGTTGCTATAAAAACTGCTGTCATCAATCGTTTTATAGAGCAAATCAGCTTTTTGTTGGTTAATTTTGCCGATAGCAGCAACGCCGCCCTGCTCCTCTAACCAATCAAATACCAGCCCTGCTAAATACCAAGAATACGTCGCTGGCGTGTTTGACATTGACTCTTTTTCAGCCTGATGTTCATAGTTCATCAGCAATGGACACCATTCACTTGCTTGCCCCAATAAATCTTCACGAATAATGACAATGATTAATCCTGCTGGCCCGATATTTTTTTGCGCACCCGCGTAAATCATGCCAAATTTAGAGACGTCAATAGGCTGTGACAAAATGCAAGAGGACATATCGGCGATAATTGGCGCATCGACTTGTGGCGGCTCAAATATTTGTACACCATGAATGGTTTCATTGGCGCAGTAGTGGAAATACGCCGCATCTTCGCTTAAGTTCCAATCGCTTTGGGCTGGCACGTCGGTAAAATTACTGTCTTTACCCGTTGCCACCACATTAACCTCGCCTAAACCCAGTTTGGCATAGCGCTGTGCTTCTTTAACCGCTTTACCAGACCAAGTACCTGTCGTTAGATAGTCTGCGCGGCCACCATTTAACAGGTTTAATGGAATCGCTGAAAACTGTAAGCTGGCACCGCCTTGCAAAAACAGCACTTTATAGTTATCTGGAATGTCCATGAGCGAGCGCAATTTGGCTTCCGCTTTTTCGGTAATCGCGATGTATTCTTTACTACGGTGACTTACTTCCATAACCGACATACCGCGTCCCTGCCAATCAAGCAACTCTTCTTGAGCGCGTGATAAAACGGCGGTCGGTATGGTGGCAGGTCCCGCTGAAAAGTTGGGTACACGGTTAGGAGCGGCTTTAGTGGTCATAATCATTATCCTAAATATGATGAAATCATCGTGGTTATATAAGTTCTAAAGCGGCAGTTTTAGCAGCTCATCTATAAAACTGTCGCTTTAAAACCCCTTAAGTTTTATCTCTATATTTATTTTTAACAGTGTATTTAATAACCGTGTTTTTTAATTATGCGAATTTAATGGTCAAGCTTTAATTATTAGCATTTAAATTTAACTAGATAACTGCTCCCAAAGCTGACGTTTAAGGCTACTATCAGCAAGCATGTCATCGAGCGTGGGCACAGTAGAAAGGTTCGGATGCTCAAGGCCGTCAGGCAAAGCAGTCAATGCGGCAACTTTTATCTCTTCGCTACGACCAATCTTAAAGATATATCCTGCAAGGCTGGCATTGGCAAGCTCAGCGGTATCCATACCTTCACAAATAGGAAATGAGGTTGTCTCACAACTGATGGATAGCGCTTGGGTGATATTTTGCCACAGTTTTTGGCTGTCATGATTAAGGGCTTGAATATCAACCAAAATTACCCAATCGCCATAGCGACCACCTTGTAAATCAAATGGTACTACCTTTTTAAAGCTATCGTCTTTAAAGTTATTCTCTTTAAAACTGCTATCTTCAAAGCTTGAAGCGTTATTTACATTATCAATCGCAGTTTGCTGAACGACAGTATTTACAAGTGAGGTAACGGCGGGCTTAGAGATATCAGGGGCAGTCGAGTCAAAACTATAGGTAACGGGGCTTTGTTGGTCAGATTGGCTTAAACCTGTCTCATTAGCGTCATCATAAGAATGATTAGACTCATCATCTACCATATCTGATATGGCATTAATATTTGGGGATTCAATATTAGAAGATGCAATGCTTGGCTGTTCAGTGCTCGTTGTAAAAGAAGCTGTAGCATTAGATGGAGTGCTGGCATTAGATAAAGTTGAGTTAGCGGTAGTCTGCTCAGGCAGAGTAGGCGCAGAAATATCGGCAATATTCATGGTTTCAGAGCTTGGCTGCACCCACTGATTGATACCCATCATCGCTAAAATCTGGCGCTGCTGCATACGATGCTGCAATACAATTAGCGGGTCTTGAATATCACTCATGCTTATTTACTATCCTACTTATCTAAAATGAATTTACAGGCTTTTACTATCAAAAGAATACTCAAATGCAATCAATGACATTGCTCAAAAAAGCTGCCGAACGCCTAGCCAATGATTGGCAAGCTCGGTCAAGCAATCATACTCATCTTGACTGACTATCGTATCGTGTAACATCACTGTATGCAACGTACTCAGCCATTGCCGGTACGTATGATAAGTATAAAAATGGCGCGTACTATCATTGCCCGCCTTATCTACACTATCTGCCCTATCTGCATTGCCGTCCTGTATATGAGCATTATAATCTATTTGATCGCCGCCCTGTTGCCTCTGTCGATAATTATCATCACCTTTGGCTTCTGATACAGACGATTGACTGGCAGACGCTATAAAAATAGGCACCGCTTCTATTAATGCTAATAATTGGACACTATTTAAACTTTGCGCAGTCAATAACAACCATTGCAAATTTGCCTCACTAACGGCTGCTAAATCAATATCAATCAAACGTGCATGACGGCGTAAATCTACAAGATAATGAGCAACGCTAGCACTATTGTAGCTGAGCACTGAAATAGGTGTTGAGATAGGTACTGAGATAGGTACTGAGCTATCTAGTGCAGATATTATCTGCCCTTTAGCATCCTTTGATAAGCGATAAGCCAATAAAGTAAGCATGGTTTTTGCGGCAATATCGAGACCATTAAACACCTGTCCTGACGGGTCAAGCTGAGCATAAATATCATCCGTGCCAGCATGCAATACTTGCTGCCATTGATAATATGAATATCGAGAGTGAAGATGTGATTGCACCTGTTTATCGTTTAATACAGTAGATAATACGGGTAGTAACTGCTGTAGCTGTAGCGCCTGCCATAAGGACAAAATCGAAGGCGACCGAGACAATCGCGAGCGCGTATTCTCTAAAGGATTTAATACGGATGTAGACTTATCAATAGAATCATCATTATCTATATTATGAGCGATATTTTGGCTTAGATCAGCCGTAAGTAAGTTTTCAAACAGCTCAATGATACCTCGCTGATAGCGCACTAGCATCGTCCGACACTTTTTTTGCTGCATATAATGTTGATGGTCTTGATTACGATGACTGGCTTCATATTTTAAGCGCAACTCATCGATAGCACTTTCTGATAGATTATGTTGGCGTAGTTGCTTTAGCGCTAACGCAATCAAAGCACTGTCTAATCGTCTGTCAAGATTTGCCACTGCCGCTAATAATTTATGATCGAGTGTATGCGGTAAAATTTGTGTGTTGCCGCTTGTATCAGTTTCAGCAGCAGAGGTTCCATCCTCATCAAGCCCAAGCCAGATATCAGTTAAATTATAAGTCGCTGTTGTTGATAGCACACAACCCTGATGGCAAAGTAGCACGGCTTCAATCAAAGCTTGCGCCCCTAGCGGGTGATAACTGTGATTGAGCACATACTGCGGTAGGGAGACTTTTTGTATGTCATCAATACCAACTAATGTATCAGACGGCAAATCACTATCAGGCTTAGCTTGCCATGGCTTAAGCAACTGATGAGTACCGATATCTTCTGCTTGCACCTGCAAACGCCCATCAATAACAACATCTTGCTCTACAACAAATTCAAGCCCGTTATCGCCTTGCAATTCGTTCTGCATTTCACTAGTAGAAAAGGTAGCGATTTCTTTTTCGATAGCATCTTTTTCAATAACATCATTGAAGTTACTGTTAAGGCTTTTCTCAGCCGAACAGCGGTTTTTATCGGTCGCGCTTTTATAAATATCTGACGCTGACTGAGCAGCAGTTACTAGAGTTTGACGTGTATTTTTATCTTGTTTATGATTGCTTAGGCTATTTGCTACTATCACGCCCCAATCACCTAAGCGGCGCTGCTCATATATCTCTTTAATCTTTTGTTGATTGATGCGTTTTTCTTTAGCAACCTGTACGGCGAAATCATGATAAGCATTCTCGTTAATAGCGCTCATACGCTCAGCCAAACTTGGATGGGTGGCAAACCACGATACGTCACCCAAATCTGCACCACTACTGGCAAAAAAGAAATGACTTAATCCATTGATATCGGCGATGCCAGTTAAGCGCGAACCAAGCGTATCTTGATGAATGGCCTTTAAGGTTTCCATAATAGCTGGCGAACGTGTCAGCTGCACACTGGTCGCATCAGCAAGCAACTCGCGCTCACGGTTAAAGCTATGCTTAATCAGTTGCGCACTGGCCATACTAGAAAAACTCAACCCATGTATTAATAATGTCCAAATATTGCGCGGTGCTTGACTATCGAACTTATTATTATGTTGTAGCCATCTTGACTGACTCTTAGCTGATGATTGCTGGCTTTGCGACTGGCTTTGCCAGTAGGCGACCCATTCACTATGAGTGGTAAAGCTTGCTGTCTGCGCTTCAGTGCTACGCGCATGGCTATCAATCGCTCTTTGCGGTAAAGGGTTACTTTGATTGACCGCACTATTAATAAAAAAGCCATCAAAATAGTTTTGCTGACTGTTTTTATGACTGACTTTATAACCAGAACCAAAATTATTAATAGAATCACTCCAGTCATAGAGTAATTGCAAGCCTGCTAACACCACCATTAGCTGTAAATTAAACGTCGCATCGCCATGCAAAATATGACCATACTCATGCCCTATCAGCCCGTATAGCGCCTCATCAGATAGCTTATCAAGTGCGCCCTGGGTGACGACGAGCACCATATCCTGACTATGGCGACCCGCCACAAAGCCATTGATACCTTGTTCTTCAGGCAGCACATAGAGAATCGGCATACGCAAACCCGAAGCAATGGCTAGCTGCTGGGCAATCTCATAATAACGCCGATAAACAGGCGGGAAATCCCGCTCATCACGCACCGCAATATGGCGGGCACTAAAGCGAACCTTTGCTGCAGGCTGATGCTGATGAGCAACCCCTTGGCTATGCTCCCAAGCATCTTGGCTGTGGTCGATAAACAAGCGCACCGCGCCCACGCGCTGAGCAATCGCACGACCACCTGCTTTTAAGCGTCTATACTCTAAAAAACTGCCCGCAACAAAGCTACCGATTGTCCATACGACCACCAGTATTAATACCCAATGATAAATGCCACCGGTAAATAGCGTGAGCAGCAGCGCCATAACACCAAGTGCCACCGCAATATGGGCAAAGACAATCAGAAAAAATAGCCCATAAAGCAACAAGCTGCGCTGAGTACGGGTACGCTGTGCACCAAAAAAATCCATCTATTACTCTTACCTAACCATAACTAAGTGCATTTGACATTATGTAAATATCAGCCCATATCGACAACAGGTGCTTGAGCAATTGCCTTTCTGTCTTCAAATACCAATGGGCTAAGTGGACGAAATCCAAAGGTGCTGCTGACGAGATTATTTGGGAACATTTCACGGTCATTGTTATAAAACATCACGCTGTCATTATAATGCTGACGGGCAAAGCCAATCCGGTTTTCGGTATTGGTCAACTCATCCATCAGCTCTTTAATCATGATATCCGCTTTTAGCTCAGGGTAAGACTCCACAACCGCTGAGAATTGCCCCAAGGCTTTCGACAACATACTCTCTGCTTTGGCAAACAACGCCATATGTTCAAGGGAGTCTGGCTGATGCTTAGTAGAATCTTGCAAACTCTGAGCATGATTACGCGCGCCAATCACGCGAGTCAGCGTCTCTTCTTCATGGGTCAGATAACGTTTGGCGGTTTCGACCAAATTTGGAATCAAATCATGACGGCGCTTTAGCTGCACATCGATTTGCGCAAAGCCATTTTTTGCTTGGTTACGGGCACGTACCAGCTTATTAAATACTGACACCCCAAAAACCACCATCAATATGACCACTGCAATGAATAACCAAACAAACATTTTCATTATCAGACTCCAAAAAGTTTTGTATTTATACTATTGTTAATAAAGGTTACTACAATGTATTTTAACCCATATATATTGCTCAAAGTTCAAAATCGGGCGAATTGGAGGCGAAAAAAAAGCCCTTTACAATGAAGGACTTATTATTAGGTTTCACTCTTTAAAACGATATAGCAGGAGTATCAGCAAATTTTAGGCAAAAAAAAGCGACTCCATCAGCACATCCTCGGCACACATTATAACTATTACCGTTGCTACCTTCCGGTCCTGGCGGGATTCATAGAACAATGTTGCGAGGCTACCAATGGAGCCACCAGTTGCAGATTATACAAGGATTTTTTATTATTACAACCCCTATCGTCAAACTGTTTGCTTTAGAAACTCAATGAGCCTGTAACTTAAGTGACAAAATTCTCACAGCAACCCGTGTATTTTCTGCTATTTTACCTAAGGTCTGTTGAATAAAAAATGAACACAAACAACAGCGGATATAACAATGCGCATTATAACAACGTAAATCAATGTGACTCAGATAATTGAGATTACCATTACTAGCACTCATTAGGAGATAATTATGAAAAACACTTGGATGAACAAAGCCGCACTTGCTACGGGTACGGCCGCCCTACTGACCGCGATGATGGGTAGCGCCCATGCAGAACCCACAGGCTACGATCAGCTGACTTTTCAAACGGAAGTCAAGGAAGAAGTCCAGAACGATGAAGTTCGCGCCAGTATGTATAAAAAAGCACAGGCAACAGATGCTAAGACGCTAGCTACAACGCTTAATACTTCTATCAATAACGCGATGAAAATCGCCAAACGCTACCCTAGTGTGACGGTCAGTACCGGTCAGCAGCGCACTTATCCGCGCTATGATAAAAACGACAAAATCATTGGTTGGACAGGACAAGCCAGCATCGACTTAAAGAGTACTGACTTTGCCGCGACCAGTCAGCTGATTGCAGACTTGCAAGAGACCTTAGTGATGGAAAACCTAAACTTTGGGGTTTCAGACGCTAAAAAAGATGCACTAGAGCAAAAGCTTATGACCGATGCTTCTCGCGCTTTTCAGCAGCAGGCTAAAAACCTGACTCGTGCATGGGATGCGCGCGGTTATCGTGTCGTCACTGTCAATCTAAATACCGGTAGCAACTACCCTCGCCCTATGTATAGCGCGATGAATATGAAAGCTGAAGCGGCGGATGCCTCAGTACCAAGCCAAAGCTTTGAATCGGGCAACAGTACCATTTCAGTGACTGCGAATGGCACGATTGAGTTAACGAAATAAACGCAGAAATAATGAGTTAAGCAATAGATATTATTACTAACTTCTACCAATAAGGGCACTCACTGCTTTCAGTGATTGCCCTTATTTTATATCCAGCAATTATTGTTAATGGATTGCCGCTATCTTTTCACTGTTAACCTTTCACTACTAGCCTTTAACACAGTGACTCAGATTTATTTTTTTACCGGTTCTTCAAGCGTCATGGGTTTATCAACTATGGGTTTATCAACTATTGGCTTAGTAAATGACAACATATTAGGCTGTTTGCCATCTTGACGCATTTTTAGTAACACTTTTTGATACCAAGGCAGACGCTGATACGCCAAAAGCTGCTCTGCTAATTTTTTATTTTTTTGCAAGGTTTGCGTATTTTGGATGACATAAACGGTACGCTCGACTTGTTTTGCTATCTGCCCTTTCTTATTTTTTATCACGGCTTTGATGTTATGCGCACCCGGCAAAACATCAACAGTTGCAATCGAGGCGCTTAAACCCTGCGCCACTTCGTTACCATCTAAGTAAATGCTCACACTATCGCCCACTTGTAAGGCAGGTTTTACTTGCACCTTTACATCAATAGTTTGTACGGGACGACGATACGCCCGTTCTTCGCTAGGCTCTGTCATGGTCAGCTGATAGTTAATGGGCGCTTTGTTAACGGTTGAGTCACTGTTGGCAGTGGTGCCAGTGGTATTAGCGGCAGCAGGCGCTTGGGCGGTATTGACAGGCTGATTGTTGGCATTACTGGTTTGACTAGAACTATTTGCACCCACACTGTCGCTGCCAGTCATGACACTGGTTCGGCTAATTTGCTTGCCTGCTTGCTGTTCATAGTTCTGCGGACGGTCGGTAAAGGTGACTTGACCGGTCTTTTCATCGACAACTTTATAAATAGCAGCGGCATTTGCCATCGGCGCGTAAAGACTGGCGGTGCTGATAATCAAACCTGTTAGTAGTCTTAGCGACAATCCTTTATTGAAAACAGTGCTTTTAAATGATGAGCTCATAATTAGTTAGCCTGGTAGATATTTATTATTAATATATAGATGCAACCATTATGCGATATTTTTACCATTAAATCAGCAATGACTTCACACTAAATCGACCAATTAAACACGCACTTTGATTGAACAAAAAAACCAGCTAAGAATTACTTAACTGGTTTTTTTATCGAGAATTTGGCGTTTTAACTATAGATTAGCAGCTATAGTACAAGTCAAATTCAACAGGATGTACTGTGATATTGACGCGCTGTACTTCTTCTTGTTTAAGCGCAACATAGGCTTCTAGCATCTCTTTAGTGAATACATCACCTTTTAATAAGAACTCGTGATCTTCTTTCAACGCTTGTAGCGCCACTTCTAAGTTTTCAGCAACCGTTGGAATGAGTGCTTCTTCTTCTGGTGGTAAGTCATATAAGTTTTTATCAGCGGCTTCGCCTGGATGCATCTTGTTTTGAATACCATCAAGACCTGCCATGAGTAACGCCGCAAACGCTAGGTATGGGTTGGCTGCTGGGTCAGGGAATCGAGCTTCAACACGCACCGCTTTTGGGCTACTAACGTGTGGAATACGGATAGACGCTGAACGGTTAGACGCTGAGTACGCAAGCTTGATAGGCGCTTCATAATGAGGCACAAGGCGCTTATAGCTGTTGGTCGATGGGTTGGTAATCGCATTCAAGGCACGCGCATGCTTGATAACACCGCCAATAAAGTATAGCGCGGTTTCTGACAAACCCGCATATTCATCACCTGAGAAAGTATTGACACCGTCTTTTGAGATAGAAATATGCACGTGCATGCCTGAACCATTATCACCGACCACTGGTTTTGGCATAAAGGTTGCGGTTTTGCCAAACTGATGGGCAACGTTATGGACCGCATATTTTAGCTTTTGCACTTCATCCGCTTTACGAACTAAAGTATTAAAGGCAACGCCAATCTCTAACTGACAAGGGGCAACTTCATGATGATGGACTTCGATACAACCTTCACCAACCATATCTTCGATACGCTCGCACATCACTGCACGCATGTCTTGTGAGCTATCAACGGGTGGTACTGGTACATAGCCGCCTTTGACGCGCGGGCGATGCCCCATATTGCCCCACTCATAGTCTTTATTGGTTGACCAAGCCGCTTCTTCAGCAACGATTTCATGGCTGACGCCAGACATGTTAATCGACCATTTTACTTCGTCAAATACAAAAAACTCAGGCTCAGGACCAAAAAAAGCCGTATCACCAATACCGGTAGACTTTAAGTATTCTTCAGCGCGGCGGGCGATAGAGCGTGGGTCACGGTCATAGCCTTGTAGCGTTGATGGCTCGATGATATCACAAGTCACAACCACCGTAACCGCATCAAAGAACGGGTCGATAAAGGCGGTCTCTGGATCAGGACGTAAAATCATATCTGAGGCTTCAATACCCTTCCAACCAGCAATCGATGAGCCATCAAACATTTTGCCATCTTCCATCACTTCTTCGTCAACGCTATGCGCTGGAAAGCTCATGTGATGCTCTTTGCCGCGCGTATCGGTGAAACGAAAATCGACCCATTTGGCATTGGATGATTTGATAAGATCAAGTAGTTTATTCGACATGGATAGTTTCCCTTATGGTTATCATGGTACTGAAATTAAAACTTAGGATTAAAAATATTAGATTCTAGAAAATCGGTGTTATCAGCGTTATTTACTCAGTATGTCTCTTTACTCTTAACGGTAATTTTCCTAACCGACTACAAGCAGCAGCTATTTTAGCAACATCTGGCTCATAATGCTTAACTGTTCAAATGCATATTAATAAATAACGCTGCATTACTTCGTAGCGCATTGTTTCGTAACGTTAGTTACTAATACTGATTATGGGTGCAACTGCTATGCCAATTCTGAGTACCACTATAAAAATTTTAATACAATACAAAGCCGTAAATCATAATTATTAATAGTAAATACAGATAGTTATGTAAGAAATATTGGCATATTAGAAAATGACTTGCATGGCAACGGTAGTTTGTAATCCTTAAGCATGAAAGTATAACATAACGATAAACGCACTATAGAAGCGCATAAACAGCACTTTATTAATAATTGTCGCACTTTTATAGTGCATTCGTTATCTATTAGAGGGCGGCTGGACTACATTTGATAGATGGCAAAATAGTGTTAAGATAACGACGTTTAATATGGCAAGCTTAACAAGCCTTTCGCATTATAAAAATGGCTGCGCTTTATAAATGAGCATAAAAACTATCATGACCAAGCATAAAACCGTAAAGTACCCGCATAGCAATACGTCTAAGATTCTAAAGTTAGAAATACTAAGTTAAAGATTCTAAGTTGAAAACATAATGATTTTGATGATCGATAATTACGACAGCTTTACCTACAATATTGTACAGTACTTCGGTGAATTGCAGCAGGACATCAGGGTTTGGCATAACGATGAAATCAGTATTGAGGAGATTAAAGCACTTGCGCCAGATGCCATTGTTATTGGTCCTGGCCCCTGTGACCCTGACCGCGCCGGTATCTCGTTAGAGGTCATTGAGACGTTTAAAGGTATTATCCCGATATTAGGTATTTGCTTGGGTCATCAGGCAATCGGCCAAGCGTTTGGCGGCAAAATCGTCAAAGCAAGCGAGGTCATGCATGGGCGTTTATCGGCTATTTATCATAATGAACAAGGGGCGTTTGTCAACTTGCCCAATCCAGCAAAGTTTACCCGTTATCACTCACTGGTGATTGAGCAAGCAAGCTTACCAGAATGCTTTGAGGTTAGCGCTTGGACGCAAAATGCGGATGGTAATGCTAATGGCGATATTGAGGAAATCATGGGCATTCGCCACCGCGAGTTTGCAATTGAGGGCGTTCAGTTTCATCCTGAGTCGATTTTGAGCGAAGCCGGTTATCAGCTGCTAAATAACTTTTTACAAACGCACAATCTAGCCGTAATGTCGTCAGATGAGCTACCCCAAGTAGGCTAGCTGTTTTAAAAGAAAAACTCTATTTAACCCAATGAATGTATTTATACGACAATGATAAAAGATAATAATAAGTGAGAATATTATGACCTCTGCCGCTATGCAGGATGAAAAATCAATGATGGAACAAATTAACCAAACGCAGAAAGGGGTTGAAGACATCAACCAGCTCTCAGATGAGGATATTCATAAACTCCTAACCACCGCTTTAGGCAGAATTTTTCAGCATATTGATCTGACCTTTGATGAGATGTATCAAGTCATGCTCATCATTATGCAAGGCAGATGTAGCGATGCTATGATGGGCGCGATTTTGACTGGTTTACGTATGAAAGGTGAGTCAATTGACGAGATTACAGCGTCAGCAAGCGCCATGCGTGCTTTAGCCGCCAATATCAGCCCAAAAAACTGTCGTTATATGGTCGATATCGTCGGTACAGGTGGCGATGGGGCTAACTTATTTAACGTGTCAACAGCCGCAGCCTTGGTAGCAGCCGCAGCGGGGGCGCAAGTCGCTAAGCATGGTAACCGCGGCGTTTCGACCAAATCTGGTAGCTCAGACTTACTTGAACAAGCAGGTATTAGCCTTACGCTGACCCCCGAACAAGCGCAGCAATGTATTGAAAATCAAGGCATTGGTTTCTTATTTGCGCCCAATCATCATAGTGCGATGCGCTACGCCAATCCGGTACGCCGTGAGCTAAAAGCGCGGACAATTTTTAATATCTTAGGTCCGCTGACCAACCCTGCTGGCACGCCAAATCTCGTCATCGGCGTCTTTACCGCGCAGCTATGTGAACCTTTGGCAAAAGTGATGAAAAACTTGGGCGCGCGCCATGTCATGGTGGTCGGAGCAAAAGATGGTTTGGACGAAATCAGTCTCGCGACCTCGACCACGGTGGCTGAGTTAAAAGATGGTGAGATCTCTGTTTATGAGATGATGCCAGAAGATGCCGGCGTTGAATCACAAACCTTAATTGGCCTTGATGTAGATTCTCCAGCACAAAGTCTTGAGCTGATTCGTGCCGCTTTATCAGGAGCAGATACTACCGACCGCGCTGTCCTAAAAGCTCGTGATATGATTGCCTTAAATGCCGGTGCCGCGATATATACCGCAGGACTTGCCAGCAACTATCCGAATGGCGTGAGCCGCGCACAAAAAGTCATTCAAAATGGTGACGCTTTGATTAAGCTTGATGACCTAGCCAAATATACGCAGCAATTAGCTGACCAAGCTTAATAAGCTAAATGCTTAGAATTAATAAAAAAATACGTTGCTCATAACCTTGTTAATCGCAACTATTTATGCAGCCTTAATTTATTTGCCTAATTGTTACCCTAATTTTTTTATCAAATAATGGAATATAGCCATGACCGCCAATCCAAAATCAGACACCGCTATTCCTTCAGTGTTGCAGCGTATCGTCGCCACCAAACATGAGGAGGTTGTCGCTGCTCGTGCAGCAGTATCGCTTGAGGCATTAAAAGCACAAGTTGCTGCTGATACACAGCCCCGTCGCGGTTTTGCCGATGCTTTACGCAGCGCTGATATTGGTATCATTGCTGAGATTAAAAAAGCCTCGCCATCTAAAGGTATTATCAATCATAATTTTGCCCCAGCGCTGTTTGCTAAGCAATATGAGCAAGCCGGTGCCAGTTGTTTATCAGTACTCACCGACCGTGATTATTTCCAAGGTGACGATAGCTACTTAATCCAAGCACGCGAATCTTGCAGCTTACCGATATTGCGCAAAGATTTTATGGTAGATGTATATCAGATTTACCAATCTTACTTGATGGGTGCCGATTGCATCTTGCTAATTATGGCCTGTCTTGACGATACCCAAGTACAAGAACTGCATGCGCTAAGCATCGAGCTTGGTATGGATGTATTGATTGAAGTGCATGCCAAGGCTGAGCTTGAGCGCGCCCTACAACTGCCACGCTCAGCGCACAATATCTATGGTATTAATAATCGTGACTTAAATACCTTTGATGTCGACTTACAAACGACGCTCGAGCTAAAAAACCTGTTAATCGAAGCCTTAGCAGCTGACGTTGATAGCGGCATGCTGTTACCAAGGACGTCGCCACTAATTGTCACCGAAAGCGGTATCCATAGCAGCGACGATATTCGTTTGATGCTCAATAACGATATTCAGCACTTTTTAATAGGTGAACAATTTATGAAAACCGATCATCCCGGACAAGCGTTACAATCCTTACTTGCGAGCGTTGCAGCACAGGCGTAAAGTAAGCTAAATCGATTTTTTATGTACTATATAAACCATTAAGCCACTCATTCACTCACCAACGATACATTAACTATTATGTCAAACTCTCTGTTTTCAAAAGAAATGCAAGACCAACTAAAAGAGCTCAAAGGGCAACTGAGTAAAGGTCGCGATACCAACTCAGCGGATGGCGATAATGAAAAGCCAACCGAACCTGTGTCATTGTTGACGCAAAAACAAGTTAAAAAAACGGTCAAGCAATTAGATAGCGAACATATCGACGACGATAAAGTGCTATTTATGCAAGCGATGCATGGCGTCAATCAATTAGAAGATAAAAATGTGCGCTCGCCTGCCAATGCTTCAAAAGCCGGCAAACTTGACGCCGCAACGTTATCAAAACGTGCCGCAGCTCAAGGTAGTGAAGCAAGTGACTTAGGTGCAGGCTTGTCAGATATGCAAGCATTACTCAATCCGGTCGCTGCTGAAGCCTACTTATCTTATAAGCAGCCTACCTTGCAAAACAAAATCTTTGATCAGCTCAAAAAAGGCAAGCTACGTTGGTATGATGCGGTAGATATTCATGGCTGCACCATCGAAGAAGCACGCGTGGCAATGACCCAGCTACTAAGCCAAGCCAAGCAAAACAATGAAACCATGGTAAAAATTGTCCATGGTAAAGGTTCTGAAGCGATTTTAAAAACATGCGTTAATGGTTGGTTGCGTCAACTACCAGAAGTATTGGCATTTTGCTCTGCCCCGCCTAAAGATGGTGGTAATGGCGCAGTATTAGTCTTACTTAAGAAGCCTAAAAATGATGGCGAGTAGTTTTTAGTTTTAGCTTAGTATCAAAATAAAAGGACTGCAATTGGCAGTCCTTTTTTATAAAGAAAATCGTAAAATTTTTTAATCATAGGCTTTAACTATATACGCCATTATTTTTATATCTCTATTTTTCCGTTTAAAAAACAGTGAAATCATAATTATTATGACCATACAAACCATTGAAAATATTAAAGAATTAAAAGCGCATATCAGCGCTTTGATTGCTATCGAACCCAGATTTGCGCCTGTTTATGAGCAAGTTGGCGTACCTGATTTACGCCATAATGCTGGCGGCTTTACACAAATAATGAGAGCGATGGTTGGGCAACAGCTGTCTGTAGCTGCGGCAGCAAGCATTTGGCAACGCTTAGTAGATAAAGGTTTTACGACGCCGACAGCGATTCGTGCAGCGACAGATGAGGACTTACGAGCACAGGGGCTATCCAAGCAAAAAATTCGTTATACGCGCTCTTTAGTCGAGCACAATATAGATTTTGCCGCCTTAGAAGCCCTGCCCGATGACGACGTTATTAAAACCTTGACCGCCGTTATCGGTATTGGGCGCTGGACGGCTGAGATGTATCTGCTGTTTTCATTACAACGAGCCGATGTGCTGGCAGTCGATGATTTAGCGATTAAAGTGGCGGCAATGGACTTGTTAGGGCTAGCAGAACGCCCAACGCCGAAACAATTAAAAAATCTGACTCAAGATTGGTCACCGCATCGTAGCGCTGCCAGCTTATTGCTATGGCAATACTATGGTTTCTTACGTCAAAAAAATACCGTCCCTTTATAAGCGGCACTTTTATAAGCTATGCCTTTATAACTATCTAAATGAATTGCCATCTAACTAAATAGCCATCTAACGAACAAAACGTGGCGTAAGTTATTAAGCAAAACTATCACATGACACCTTAAGGCTGATTCCAAATAGAAAAACCAAATTTTCTTTTGGCACGCTTAAATTTATTTTTTACCAATGCCTTTCTTTTTTGTTGACGCTCTTTATCTAAGTTAATTTTTTTATGCTTGGCTTCTTTGTTTGCTTCGATTTCAGCTGCTTTATTATCCTTGGTTTTGTCCGACTCTTTGCTTAAATCAACCCCATTCTGCTTACCGTCTATATCATCACTGTTGCTGATGTCATTAACGTCATGATTGACGTCATGATTGACCTCAGTCTTATTCTCATCAGTGCTTAAATTATCTTCTACCGCTTCACTACCATTATCCTCGATATCATTTAATATCTGATGCTCAAGCTCAGCTTGATTGACAATCAGCTGCTGGGTTGGCAAGGCATGCTCGACCTTGTATTTCGCTACTTGGTTTAAGATATCGACAAATAACACGTTTTGTTTGTCATAGAACTCGGTAATCCCATTGGCATTGACGTAAGCCTGTAATTGGATAACGTAGCAATCTTGGCGTAGCTCTAAAATATTGACCTGATTCCATTCTTGGTTGGTTAGATAGTGCTCATCTAAAAACGCATCCAAGTCTTTGACCATTTTAAATACCACCTCAATATCAGCGGTACGCTTAAGATATAACTGGTGCAAAAAACGAAACATATCACGCGAGGTAAAGTTTTCAATTTGCATCGATGAAAAATCACCGTTTGGCACAGTGACGATGGTGCGCGATAAGGTACGTACCCGTGATGAACGAATGCCAATATCGACAACCGTGCCTTCATAGGTACCAAATTTACAATAATCGCCGATACGCACGGGCGAATCCGCTACCACCACCACACTACCAACCAAGTTTTCAATCGTTTTTTGCGCACCAAGGGCTAAGGCCAAACCACCGACCCCCAATGCCGCAATACCTGTGGTTAAGTCAAAGCCCAAATTACCAAAGATGACGATAACGGCAAATATCAATAATAGTGCTTTGACCACTTTACGCAGCAGTCCCAAGATAGAAACACGTTCGGTATAGTTTTTCTTATAGCTTAAATTGACGGCGCGGGTAAATATCGAATCAATAACGCGTAATAACAACCAAGTGGTCGCCACCCAAGAGGCAATATCAGTAAAGCGATTGACCGGCTCGCGCAGGGTCACTGAGACACCCGCATAAACCATCACCTCAGACAATATCAGCGCCATAACCACTACTGCCAGTGGCAATATCACATTATCAGGTAAGGGCAATGCCTCACCACGAATACGCGGATAAGCCAGTTTTAATAAGTGATAGAGCAACCAAACCAAAATATAAGTCAGTATAAAGCTACTGACAATCATGGTGAGGGCAGCAAATAAATCCGCCATCTGGTAACCAAACAGCTTTTTGCCTTCTAATGAATCAATGGTATAGCGAGAAACCAACGTCGGCTCATAGTTCTCTATCACCTCTGGTACGGCATCAAGCGTGTCACTCGAAAACTGCCAATACTGCTCCCCTTCCTTAGACACAACCCTTTCGAGCAGCAGTGGCACGCTTTTATCGCCAACATTAATCACGCCCACGCTTTCTTGGCTAGGTGGTAGCTGATCGGTTAAATTGCCCTCAGGGGTATTGTTAATCTGTAAGTCAGGCTGAAAACGTCCGCCGGCATCGAGCGCTTGCTTAAACTGGCGCACAATGGTGGTTGGATTATCAGATTTGGACAAATTTAAATAATTACTTGCCAGCAGATAGTCGTTTTCCCCTAACGCTCCGATAAACCCTTGAACAGTATGGCGTGGCGTATCGCGTCCAAATGAGTCTGGTATCGAGGTTTTGGTCGCCTCCTCACTTTGCCCACCCACACCCAGTATGTTGGCTTCGGCGGCAGTCGCACTATGCGACAAGAGTAAACTTAATATCATCGCAAACATAAACGCCATCATCATAAGCAGCGTTTTGGGAAATGAAACGGATGGAGATGGCGCGGTACGAGCACTCAGATAATGCTGAATAGACAAAACAAACCTCTTAGCTCTATGAATGGCATAACAGAAGAATAAATATATTTTGTCCCTATAATAGCAATTATTTATGACGGCAATGCTTTTGATTATATGTTTTTATCACTCTCTATATTAGCCAAACCTATTTCAAACTCTCATTGCGAGTGCATCTATGTTACTCAAGAAATGCACATCCCTATAATCCATCCTTTTAAACAACTTATTCTCTTAAGTTAATCCACTTAAGAGAATAATTAGCTCCTAATCATGAAAGCTGCTCAGCTTATGATGAATAAACATTAGGTTAAAATGGTTTATAAGTAAGGGACTTTTATAGATAATAAGCGCATGTAATATACCTAGTAGTTTTTGTAACTTTTAGCGTCTTAGCTTTCGATTCTGTAACTTTTTTATTTGATCAATTTGGAATTAACTATGGCTTTATCTCGTTCATCTTCGACCACCTATCTTCGCTTGTGTATCTTAAGTGCTTTAGGCGTCTTTACCGTGAGTGCTACAGCCGCGACTGCTGACAGTAGCGCTATTGACGATAGCGAGCTGCCACAAGTTGAGCTTGATAAAATCGTCGTCACAGCCACACGTACACCGACTAAAACAAGTAATGTCATTGCCCAAACTCGGGTGATTGATAAAGAAGAGCTACAACGTTATCAGGGTCAAAGTACGTTTGATGTATTAAAACGTCAGCCCGGAATCAGTCATTATACTAATGGTGGCTCTGGCACCACATCAAACTTTTATACGCGTGGTTACAATAGCAACCAAATATTAGTTCTTATCGATGGTGTACGTTACAGCTCAATGAGTGCAGGTGGTGCTACCCTCAGTTTGTTACCTGTAGATCAGATTGATCGTATTGAAATTTTATATGGCGCCTCAGGCTCAAGTATCTACGGTTCAGATGCGATGGGCGGTGTTATCCAAGTATTCACTAAGGGCGCCAATATCGTTAGAAGTAATGTATCAGTAACTGCTGGCGCAGGATCGCATAACGAATACTTATATGGTGCTAGTGCTCAGTTTCTTAATGAGAAAGGGACAACATTGAGTTTATCCGCCAATCGTAAAGAAACAGATGGATTTAATGCGACACTACCAATTAGTTTGCCCACTCAAACAGATGATGATGGATTTAAAAGTGAAAACTATAGTATTTCATTTGGCCAAAAAATTAGCGATAGCTTGAAATTTGGATTAAGTGGACTTTATTCAAAGTCAACTACAGATATTGATGCTTATGATGACTACCTTACTAATGCGCCTGCTTTAAAGAATGCTTTTGCAGAACAAAATAATGGAGCTGCTAGTGCCTATCTTGAGCATTTTGATGACAGTAGCAGTACTAAACTCACTTATGGTTACAGCATTGATGAATCAACAACCTACGAAACAGATGTAAACAATGGCAGTAAATATGATAATAATCAACAACAGATAAGCTTAGTGAGGACTCAGACGTTGCCTATTGGTAAAGCGATTATAGGTGCTGAACATTTAAATCAAGAGCTGAAATCAAATGTATATGATGCTAATGATCGTAAAGTAAAAAGCGGCTTCCTAGGCTATTTAGTCTCGCATAACGATATCGATGCCCAAGCTAATGTACGGTATGATGATTACTCTGACTTTGATAGTGAAACGACTTATAACTTAGGGGCAGCCTATCATCTTACTCCAGAATTTCGTGTAGGAGCTAATTATGCAAAAGGCTTTCGCGCCCCTACTTTTAATGACTTGTATTACCCAAATTCAGGCAACCCTGATCTAAAACCTGAAACCAGCGATAACTATGAGGCATTTATTGAGTATAAAACTGAGCTTCAATCCACACGCCTAACCGGCTATCATAATAAAGTTGATGATTTAATTAGCTTCGTTTCGATATTTGATATTGATGGTAACTATGCTGGCGGTAGCAGTGAAAACGTTGATAAAGCTAAAATTAAAGGTTTAACCTTAACGTCAGACTGGGTCTTTGATAGCTACTTATTTGGTGGAAGTTATGATTATCAGCAAGCTAAAGATGATAGTGGTAAATCCAATGACGGTAAATTTCTTGCCATTCGTCCTGAACATAAGGGTTTAGTTTACATCGGATATCGCTTACCAAGCTTAGATATCCGTACTGAATATCAGTATGTAGATAATTACTATAGTAGTATTGATAATACTGATAAACAACGTGTTGACAGCTATGGCTTGTTGAATATCAGTGGTAATTATCAATTTACTGATAACTTAACAATGACTGCCCGTCTAAATAATATTACTAATAAGCAATATATTACGCTGCCAGGTTACAATACCGACGGCACCAATTTCTTCACCTCATTAACCTATAACTGGTTCTAATTCCTGTTAAATCGAATAAAGCGCAAATGAACAATTAAGGTCATCAATTGATGGCCCTTTTTTATGACTTAACCACTTACTATTTATATCAGCCAATAGGTGACAAATTAACCGCCATCTATTACAATAATGACCCTCCGAGAGGTGTTGCGCCATATGAATTGACAGCTGCGTTGAGATTTTAATCAAAGCTACGCTGATTAATTCGTCATGTTAGGCTCGGTAACTGTTGAATAATCATTTCACTGATTATTGACAGCGCAAATAACGGCACCTGCGTTTTTATTCTTTTTATCATACCTTAACCACTGATAGGAGCATATTATGGACGCAGTGTCTAACACCCCATCTGCCCATACGATCGATCCCTCTTTCACTGACTATAAAGTCGCCGACATCAGCCTTGCTGATTATGGTCGCCGTGAAATCTCCCTTGCTGAAGCCGAAATGCCTGCCCTAATGGGGTTGCGTCGTCGCTACGAAGCCGATCAACCGCTTAAAGGCGCGAAAATCGCTGGCTGTATCCATATGACCATCCAGACTGCGGTCCTTATCGAGACATTAGTCGCGCTAGGTGCTGAAGTACGCTGGACATCATGTAACATCTTCTCAACCCAAGACCATGCTGCTGCTGCTATTGCTGCTGCTGGTATCTCTGTTTACGCTTGGAAAGGCGAAACCGAAGAAGAGTACGAGTGGTGCTTGCGTCAACAAATCCACGTTGGCGGTGAAGCATCAGGTCAGCTTTGGGATGCAAACCTAATCTTAGATGACGGCGGTGATTTAACTGCGTTGATTCATAATGATTATGCAGAGCTGCTTGATAACATCCATGGTATCTCTGAAGAGACGACTACAGGCGTCCATCGCTTGGTTGAGATGCTCAATAAAGGTACGCTAAAAGTACCGGCTATCAACGTTAACGATGCGGTTACTAAGTCTAAAAATGACAACAAATACGGCTGCCGTCATAGCTTAAACGACGCTATCAAACGTGCTACCGACATGTTCCTTGCAGGTCGCCGCGCCTTAGTTATCGGTTATGGCGATGTAGGTAAAGGCTCTACGCAAAGCTTACGTCAAGAAGGCATGATCGTCCGTGTCTCCGAAGTCGATCCTATCTGTGCCATGCAGGCTTGTATGGATGGTTTTGAAGTATTATCACCTTACATTAACGGCGATAACACTGGCGGCGCAGAAAACATCAACACCCGTCTGTTAGAAGATACCGACATGATTGTTACCACGACTGGTAACTACCATGTTTGTGACAGACATATGCTAGCGGCTCTTAAACCAGGTGCTGTCGTTTGTAATATCGGTCACTTTGATACCGAAATCGACACGCAGTTTATGCGTGATAACTGGCGCTGGGTTGAGATTAAGCCACAAGTGCATCAAATCTTCCGCTCAGACGATGAAAACGATTACTTGATTTTGCTTGCTGAAGGTCGTTTGGTGAACTTAGGTAACGCAACCGGTCACCCATCGCGCGTAATGGACGGCTCATTTGCCAACCAAGTATTGGCGCAAATGTATCTGTTCGAAGAAAAATTCGCCGACTTGCCAACAGATAAGCGCAATGACAACTTATACGTTAAAGTCTTACCGAAAAAGCTAGACGAAGAAGTGGCTGCGGCGATGGTTGCTGGTTTTAACGGTACGCTAACTAAGCTGACTGAAAAACAAGCGGAATATTTAGGCGTACCTGTCGAAGGTCCGTTTAAGCCTGACGCTTATAAATACTAATAGGAGCCAGACTGTGACTAAGCCTGCTTTCTCCTTTGAGTTTTTTCCAGCTAAAACCGAGCAAGGACACGAAAAGCTCCTCAGCACTTATGATGAGTTAAATAAGCTATCACCTGCTTACTTTTCAGTGACCTATGGTGCGGGCGGTTCAACCCGTAGCCGCACTTTAGATATCGTTCAAGCTTTGTGCGCGCGCGGTGACACTGATATTGCGCCGCATATGTCTTGTATTGGCGATGATAAAAGTGAAATTGCTGAATTGCTTGATCTTTATAAGAGCTTAGGCATTAAGCGCTTGGTCGCGCTTCGTGGTGATTTGCCGTCGGGACAAGTAGGTATGGGTGAGCTGCCGTTTGCGTTAGACTTAGTTAAGTTTATTCGCGAATATTCAGGCGATCATTTCCGTATCGAGGTCGCAGCCTATCCTGAAATGCATCCCCAAGCGCGTAGCTTTGAGCTTGATGTTGAGAACTTGGTGAATAAATACCAAGCGGGCGCCAATGCGTCGATTACCCAGTTCTTTTATAACGCTGATAGCTATTTGTATCTGCGTGATACCTTAGAAAAACGCGGTATTGATACGGTTGCACAGCCATTGGTAGCCGGTATTATGCCGATCACCAATTCTAGTAACCTTATGCGTTTTGCTGACAGCTGTGGCGCTGATATTCCACGTTACGTGCGTAAGCAGTTGGCGGATTTTGGCGATGATAGCAAGGCCATTCGCGAATTTGGTTTTGAGGTGGTCTTTCGCCTATGTGAGCGTTTGATTAATGAAGGTGTACCGGCCATGCATTTTTATAGCATGAACAAAGTTGAGCCAAATAAGCGTTTGGTTGAAGCCTTAGGCTTGATTGCTTAAATACTTATCGAATGTATTGCTTAATGACTGGCGTTCCTAGGAGCGCCAGTCTTTTTTGGTATGGGAATTGCAGTTATGCGCATTCCATTAGTGACAATCCCTTTACCCACTCAAATGATATTCTGCTAAGATATTGAAAAATATCATGACCCCCCATTATAGGAATAAGTAATTTTGCGACGTTTCTTTTATGCCACCAATAGCAACATTAGTAATGACGTTACCAATGAAAATGAAAAGGCTGCGACCTACCCTCAGCTTAGCACCTTACCTATCGGTGCCAGCGTCGAATTAACCGAAAGTATTGTCCATCATTGGTGCCGTGTATTACGCGCTAATATTGGCGATAAAGGGATTTTGTTTGACGGTTTCGGCGGTGAATATCAGGTACAGCTACAAACCATCAGCAAAAAACACGCCACTGCAACGTTATTGGCTCATGTAGATACTGACCGCAATGCCGCTGTATTGACGAAGATTGGACTGGTCATAAGTCGCGGTGAGCGAATGGATTACGCCATTCAAAAATCCACTGAGCTTGGTGTGACTGCCATTCAATTGCTGAGCAGCCACCACGGTGAGGTCAATCTAAAACCTGCCCAAGTAGAGAAAAAACTGGCACAGTGGCAGCAAGTCGCCATCGCCGCCTGTGAGCAATGCGGTCTTAACCGTCCACCGCTTATTATCGCGCCATTATCGATTGATGACTGGCTATTAAATGTAGCAGCTAGCGAAAATAAAAATGAGATGGTAATCAGCCCAATCGTCGCTGAGCTAAGTAAAGATGCTTATTATCAGGTATTACAGCGGCCTGCCGATTTACGTCTGCAACTGAGTGTCCCAGCAGCAGGGCAACCCCTGATGCCTGAGGCGCTGCCTGTCGTCTTAAAGCAACATGCGCCTTATATCGAATTATTAATCGGACCTGAAGGCGGGCTTAGCGCTGATGAATGCGCCAAAGCTGCGGATGTGGGTTTTGCACCTTGGCAAATTGGCCCACGGGTTCTGCGTACCGAAACCGCGCCCGTGGTTGCACTGGCGACATTGTCGGCATTGGCAACTATGCATGCTTTAAATCAATAGTGGACAAACTGTTCACCATTACCAAGCCCATTTATTATTTAATTTCGATGTTATGAGTCCATTATGAGCGCATTCACCCCTATGCCAATATCAGATAAACAGCAACTATTGGTCAAATTGTGCGAGCAATTTGAAGACGCCATATTCATATTGGACGAAAAATTACGCTATTTATCCGTCAATGCTAACTATGAGCTGATGCTTGGCTATACAGAAAATTTTTTGCTTGGGCGTCCACTTGGGATATATGCTGCTGAGTTTTTGTCAGAAGATGAACAGGCAGTGCTCAAAAATCTGATTAACAGCTTGGACAGTACAGGATTTTGTGAAATTGACTTTTCAATGGCAAACCGCTACGGGCAAGTCATCGACTGCCATATCACCTATCGCAAAATTTATCTAGAAGATACCCCTTATTACGTCGGTACCATTCGTGATATGGCGACGCTTGCTAAAAACAGAAAAAAGGTGGTGCACCTGCTGAATTATGACCAGCTGACCGGACTACCGAACCGTAAAGTGTTTTTGAGTCAAACCAGTGAATTGTTGTTAGACAGCTATCAAGAAGTGGTGGTCGTGCGTTTTAACATTGACCGTTATCGCAACCTTGCCAGTCTACTGGGACCGGATGCTATCAATACCTTGGTAGAAAATTTTGTCTTACGTATTACTGAGCTTGAGCTTGATAATTTACGCTGTTTTTCTCATTTTGGCGGTGATGACTTTGCCTTATTGTTTGAATGTAATGATGCTAATATGGTACGCCATCAGTTAGACAGCTTAATGCAAATGTGCGAGCGCCCTTTCTTCTTAAATGGCAATACGGCAAAAGGCACCGAGGTCTATTGCCATATCTCTGTCGGGGTAAGCTACTTTCCTGAAAATGGTAATGAATTTACCGGCCTGTTGACCAAAGCCGAAAAAGCCTTGAATTATGTCAAACAGCAGGGTGGCGATGATGTCTGTTGGTATCATAAAGCCATAAATGAGGTCAATGCGCATAATATACAGCTAGAATCTGAGCTGAGAGCTGCCACCAATGCAGGGCAATTTGTACCCTACTATCAACCTAAATTTGCCTTAGACACAGGCATGATTACCGGTTTTGAGGCGTTAGTACGCTGGCAACACCCTAGCCGCGGTTTATTAAAACCTATCGATTTTATCGATGCCATCATTTCTCATAAACTGTCGCTTGAGTTATTTTCGCAAATGGCGGTTCAAATCGCCGAGCAGCTAACAATTTGGCAAGGTTTGGGCTTTGATCAACACATCTGTATCAATGCTGATGCCGCTGAATTTAGCCATCCTGATTTTTTTGACATGGTCAGTAACTTACTAGTAGAGCATGATATTGCCGCCCACCAACTGCACATTGAAGTGACAGAATCTTCTTTAATACAGCGCCATGCCAATGTCAAAAAGCAGCTTAACTTACTCAAGAAGCTCGGCATCTGTCTGGCGCTTGATGACTTTGGCACCGGTTATGCCTCATTGAGTTACTTACAAGAATACCCTTTTGACTTTATTAAAATTGATAAAAGCTTTATCTCCAAAATCACAGATGACCGTACACAGCGCGCGATTGTCAAAGCGATTTTGGATTTAGCGGAGGCGCTTGATATGCAGGTTATCGCCGAAGGCATCGAAACCGAGCAGCAGCGTGATTTACTCTTAGACATGGGTTGCCAGTACGGGCAAGGCTATTGGTTTGGTAAGCCTATGACGGCTGAGCAAGCAACCGTGCTATTAACGCAGCAACATTTGTCCAAAAACAACCCTTCTTAATACTGTCTAATAAAAGTAGATTGATAGTATTTTCATAGAGTTATTGCGCGGCGTTTTATTCTGTAAGGTCGATGATATATAGGATGCAAGACAGGTTGATGACTTATCAGTATTGTCACCAAACTTGTATATTTGCCACTGAACGCCTATCTTTTACCAAGAATTTACGGATACAGTCATAATTCTTTTTACTCTTCTCAATCTATTTCATATGATCGGTGTCATTGTTTGTTATTTATGCAGACAGATTTCATACCAGTAATTGGCTGGCGACTCAGACTTAACTAATCACAGTCAATGATAGTCGTCGCCTTACTGCCGGTTGCACCTTAAAAAAGGACAGGAAGTTATGCAATATAAAGCACCCCTACGTGATATCCAATTCGTGATGCATGAGTTACTTGACAGCGAAAGTCACTATAAGACCTTGCCTGCGTTCCAAGAAGCGGATCGTGAGTTGATGGACAGCCTGTTTGAGATGGCGGCAAGCTTTGCTGAAAATGAGCTATCACCATTGAACCAAAGCGGTGATGCTGAAGGCTGTAAATTTGACAACGGCACTGTTACCACGCCAAAAGGTTTTAAAGAAGCGTATAAAGCCTATTGTGAGCTTGGCTTCCCAGCCTTGTCTGCTGAAGAAGAATTCGGTGGTCAAAACATGCCATTCTCATTATCAACGGTCATCAATGAGATGGTTGGTACCGCGAACTGGTCATTCTCTATGTACCCTGGCCTATCGCATGGCGCTATCCAAACCATCGAACACCATGGTACGGATGAGCAAAAACAAACCTACCTAGAAAAAATGGTCACCGGTGAATGGTCAGGTACCATGTGCTTAACTGAAGCACATGCGGGTTCTGATTTGGGTATTATCCGCACCAAAGCCGTACCTAACGATGATGGCAGTTATAGCATTACCGGTCAGAAAATCTTTATCTCAGCCGGTGAGCATGATTTAACTGACAACATTATTCATATCTGTTTGGCTCGCTTACCAGGCGCACCAGCTGGCACCAAAGGCATCTCGTTGTTTATCGTTCCTAAGATATTGGTCAACGAAGACAACAGCCTAGGCGAAAAGAATAGCGTCGTTTGTGGTTCTATCGAGCACAAAATGGGTATCAAAGCCTCAGCGACTTGTGTAATGAACTTCGATGGCGCCAAAGGTTACCTCATTGGCCCAGAAAACCGTGGTCTACAGTGCATGTTTACCTTTATGAACGTGGCCCGTATTGGTACAGCGGTTCAAGGTTTAACAGCAGCAGAGTATGCGTTCCAAGGCTCATTAACTTATGCCAAAGACCGTCTAGCGATGCGCTCACTATCAGGTGCTAAAGCGCCAGAAAAAGTGGCTGACCCTATCATTGTGCATCCAGCCGTTCGTAACATGCTATTGACCGAAAAAGCCTTTGCAGAAGGCGGTCGCGCCCTAGTTTATTACCTCTCACATTTTGCCGATACCGTGGCAAAAGGCGAAGGCGATAATCTGAAATTTGCTGACCAAATGCTGTCACTATTGACGCCGATTGCTAAAGCATTCTTGACTGAGACTGGTCTAGAAGCTGCCAACCATGGCGTGCAAGTTTATGGTGGTCATGGCTTTATCAGCGAATGGGGCATGGAACAAAACGTCCGTGATACGCGTATCGCTTGCTTATACGAAGGTACCACTGAAATCCAAGCGCTCGATCTATTAGGTCGTAAAGTATTGGGTTCACAAGGTAAACTGCTTGCCAACTTTATCAAAATTATCCAAACATTCTGCGAAGAAAATAAAGAAAATGACGCAATGGGTCAGTTTATCCGCCCACTTGCCAAACACCTGAAAGAATGGGGCGATTTGACTGCCCGTATCGGCATGCAAGCGACTGAAAACCCTGATGCGGTTGGCGGCGCGGCTGTTGATTACTTATACTTCAGCGGTTATGTGACCCTAGCTTACTTATGGGCTCGTATGGCATTAGTTGCACAAACTGAAATCGCTAATGGTAGCAGCGAGCAGGCATTCTACGATGCCAAAGTAAAAACCGCACAATTCTACTTTGCGAAGTTATTGCCACGTACCACCACGCATGTACAGCGCATCAGCACTGGTGTTGAGCCGTACATGACGATGGATGTTGATCAATTTGCTTTTTAATAAAAACGGCTAGTAATCAACACGGCTAGTTTTTGCGGAAATTGACGACGCTGTAATTAATAATGCTTGTATGAGTAATAGATAGATTAAAGCTATTTTTATTGCTTAGGTGTTATACAATAAAGCGTCGTTGATGTAGATGTTAATATGTAGGTCCTATCGGCAACATACTTAGGTGTGTTGCCGATTTTCTTAGCTAATCTACCAAACTGATTTTTTGACTAAAAATTGACGCAGACAAAACAGTGACTCTGCCCATTAAACTATTTTTGGTGTACGCACAATTCACGAAGAAAACCCCCTCTCGATACGCTAATTTGCTAAACTTTAGCTATCTATGCTTATGTGCCACCCAAAAGAACAACGCGATATTTTCGACCCACTTACTTTTATTCATTTGAACCAAAGGAATGTTTATGGCTGTTTATAATGCCCCTCTTAACGACATGCGCTTTATTTTAACTGACGTTTTTAAAGCCCATGAATTTTGGCAAAATAACGAAAACCTTGCTCATGTTGACATGGAAACCGTCGATATGATTTTGGAAGAAATGGCAAAGCTGTCAAAAAACGTGTTATTGCCTATCAACCGTAGCGGTGATGAAGAAGGCGCAACCTTTGAAGGTAATGGTGTTGTGACCACCCCGACTGGTTTTAAAGAGGCGTATAAGCAGTATGCAGAATCAGGTTGGGTTGGCTTAAGCGGTAACTCTGAATACGGTGGTCAAGGTTTCCCAAAAATGGTCACCATGCTGACTGAAGAGATGGTCTTCACGGCCAACCAGTCATTTGCCCTCTATCCAAACCTAACTGTTGGCGCCACACTTTGCCTAAATGCGGCAGCGTCTGAAGAGCAAAAGCAAACTTACTTAGAGAAAATGTACAACGGTGAATGGGCTGGCACTATGTGCTTGACCGAGCCGCATGCTGGTACTGACTTGGGTATCATCAAAACCAAAGCGGTGCCTAACGATGACGGTAGCTATGATATCTCTGGTACCAAAATCTTTATCACTGGCGGTGAGCATGACCTAACCGAAAACATCATTCATTTGGTATTGGCAAAAACCCCGAATGCGCCAGAAGGCTCAAAAGGCATCTCGTTATTTGTTGTGCCAAAATTCTTGGTTAATGAAGATGGTAGCTTAGGTGAGCGCAACACTTTAGCAGTTGGCTCTATTGAGCACAAAATGGGCATCAAAGCCTCAGCCACTTGTGTGATGAACTTTGACAACGCCAAAGGTTGGATGGTTGGTGCAGAAAACACCGGTCTGTCTTCAATGTTCATTATGATGAACTATGAGCGTGTCACCATGGGTCTACAGGGTCTAGGTGGTTCTGAGCTTGCTTATCAAAATGCTGCTTTATATGCTAATGACCGTGGTCAAGGTCGTAGCGACACGCAAATTCAAAGCCCAGAAAAACCAGCCGATGCCATCATCCATCATGCCGATGTACGTCGCATGCTGTTAAATGCTAAAGCCAATACTGAAGCGTCACGTTGTTTTGCAATGTACGTGGCCAAAAACCTTGATCAAGAGAAATTTAGTACCGATCCTGAAGCCGCTCAAGCAGCAGCAGCACGCGTTGCCCTACTAACGCCAGTTGCTAAAGCTTTCTTGACCGACAAAGCACTAGAAGCGACTATTGATTGCCAGCAAGTATTTGGCGGTCACGGCTATATCCGCGAATGGGGTATGGAGCAAATCGTTCGTGATACTCGTATTGCCCAGATTTATGAAGGCACCAACGGTATTCAAGCGCTTGACCTACTAGGTCGTAAAGTGGCGAAAAATAATGGCAAATACGTCACTCATTTCTTAGGTGAGATTCGTGATTTTGTCAATAATATGCAAGCGGATCATGGTATCAAGCAAGCGACGCTAGACGCAGCTGATACCATCGAAGAGCTAACCACCACTGTGTTAAACAACATCGGTGAGCGCAAGAGCGAAATCAACGGCTGTGCGGTTGACTACATGCATGCCTTTGGTTATCTTGCCTACTCGTATATGTTTGCCTTGATGGTCGAAGCCGCTAACGGTAAAGAAGGTGATTTCTACACCAATAAAGCCAAGCTTGCCGATTATTTCGTTGGTCGTATCTTGCCGCGTATCGATGCTCATGCACAGATGGTTAAAGCCGGTAGCGATCCAATGATGAACTTTGATTTAAATTACTTTGATGTACCTGCTAGCTAATTTTTTACTTTTATAATAAAGTAAGCCTACCGCACTATGATAAAAGGGACAGTCACGCTACTGTCTCTTTTTTTGCCAAAAATATCGTCGCAGTAAGCAAAAGCATCGAAGCAATAATCGAAGCTGTCACTTACACAACAATCGACAGCATGAGCGGCACCATCTGCAGCACAATAACTGCTAACAAAATAATTAACCGCCCACGTGTCGTTACGATTAAAATAACGCAACGCCAAACGCATTGCGCTTAATCAGAATATTCCTGATACCTATAAAGCAATGCCTATAAAGCAACATCTGAAAATCAATACACTCTAAATTTATACCCTGAAAATTAACAAGCGGTCAATTCATAGAGGCCTATATCGCAACAGTGATAATTCCGACAAGCATGAGAAGAAAAGGTTTCAAATAAAATATATCGTTGCAAAGACTGAATAATAACAATGATTGAAATAACCACCATAAGGGATGCGATGTGTCAGAGATAAAACACATTTTACAACAGATTACTGCCTTAAGTGATGTGCCAGATCCTGCGGTACTCAAGCGCTTAATCGATGAGCTACGAGTGAGTGATAAAGAACCGGCTTTGGCCAATCAGAATATTCAAGAGTTGATTGAGGTCATACGTCAACATCCAGAATATGGCGACGGGCTATCAAGTTTTGTCTTAAAACTTATTATTGAATATCGTCAAATTGCTTTATATACCGATACTGGCATCATGTCAGATCAGGGATTTTTTAATAGTCTGCGCCGCCTTGTCGGTCATCGTTTCTTACCACTGTTGCCACAAGAAGACTCCGTCGTAGAGCTGGTTGGTTATTTATTCGATAAACGCTCTGATGAACGCTGGCTTGCCCATATCGACAAGGACAAATGGGATGAGCTGGTCGGGCTACTCAAAGTCAATGAGCAGCATTTAAACTTAGTCGCGACGGCAAAAAACAGCATCTTAAACGCGATTATCATTTTATCGTATCGTATCAGCGGCATTGGCTTGCATCCAGATTTGATGGAATTTTATCCGCAAATGCTGAATTATTCAGCGTCATTTGTGGCACAAAATCAAGAAGCGGTTTTGTATGTCAATCAGTACCGCGAAGCGCATGAGCTTGACACCTTAACTGATATCATTCCTGAAAAAGCCGTGGATCCAGCGCCATTATTGGTCATGATTGAGCAATGCGAAGATATCGTTGCCACCATACGTAAGCGCATTTATAAAACCGGTATCTCTATCCGCCTAACCAACATGATGCTCCGTTTGGATCAAAGCTTGCAGCGCATGCGCATCTTAACTGAGCTGGTAGCAGACAATTATGATAAGCGCGATCAGGCCATCATTGAGCTGATTCAAGCGCTGATTACCACCGCCAGCCGCCGCTATAGTATTGGCTATCTGATTGATAATAATACCAAGCTGCTGTCGCGTAAAGTCACCGAAAACGCGAGCCGCGTTGGTGAGCATTATATTAGTACCGATAAATCCGGTTATCAGAAGATGTTTAAAAAGGCCTCTATCGGTGGCTTTATCATTGCTTTTATGGCGACCACTAAGATATTGGCGTACCATCTGGCGCTTGCACCGATGGGACGCGCCTTTATCAATAGCATGATTTATGGTTTGGGTTTTGTTTTTATTCATATCGTCCATGGTACGGTCGCGACCAAGCAGCCCGCTATGACGGCAGCAGCAATCGCCTCTACCATATCGGATGGTTCTGGCAAAAAATCGCACCAGTTAAATAAGTTATCAGAATTGGTGGTCGATATTTTACGTACCCAGTTTGTCGCGATTATGGGTAACGTCATGGTAGCAATACCCGTTGCCCTGATTATCTCTTTTGCTTGGTTACATTATACCGGCGCACCGATGATCAATACCGATAAGGCTGCGCACTTATTGCATGATCTTGACCCGTTTCATTCACTGGCACTACCCCATGCAGCTATCGCTGGCGTGTATTTATTTTTATCCGGTCTAATCGCTGGATACTATGATAATCTGGCGGTCTACAATCAAATTGGCGCCCGTATTCAACGCCATCGGCTACTGCAATACTTATTACCGAAAGCTTGGTTACAGCGTTTAGGCGGCTTTATAGAAGCCAACCTCGGCGCTATTATGGGTAACTTCTTATTTGGGGTATTCTTAGGCAGTACGGCAACCATCGGCTTCTTATTTGGCTTACCGATTGATATTCGCCATATTGCCTTTGCCTCGGCAAATCTAGCACATGGATTGTTTAATATATCCGCCAACCAATGGGATTGGCAGATTGTATTTATTTCCATCTTGGGCGTTGCCCTTATCGGTATGGTCAACTTAATGGTAAGCTTTTCACTGGCTTTATTTGTGGCACTACGCTCTAAAGAAGTCAAATTTATGGAGTGGAGCCGTTTAACCAAGCAACTCTTTAGTCACCTGCTTACCCATCCTTCTGACTTTATCTGGCCGCGCGATAAGCCTATGAAATACGCTCGAATTGACAGTCAAGGACATATGATTTTTGATGATACCAGTGCCCATAAAGGCGGACAGCCCATCCATAACAATTATGTTGTGCGCCGTTTGTCTGATGTCAAAATCTTGCCTAAATCTAAGCAAAAAAGCATGCAAAATGAACAGGCTGTCACCGATATAGATTACGATAATAATATATCAAATGGTGACCTTGACGCAGCGATCACAAGTCGTGAAGCTCACAGCACCACCAATCATATCAGCACTAAAAAAACCATTGACCTCGATGATGGACTGCTAGATGCGGAGCTTAATAGCGTTCCTTATAGCAATGATATTCAATACGATAAAGCGCACAATGCATTGAATGAAGAGCATCAGGCAAGCATTCAATATACTAATGATGATAGCAATCCTGAAAGTAAAGCTGCGGGCGATGCCAAAACACCACTGCCTAAACCAAAAAAACCACCAAACCTACCCAGTTAATGGGAGGGTCTTGGTGGCTTAGGTAGTTATTTGGCTGCGGGCTTGGTTATTGATTCGACGTTTTCTTTAGGTAACTATCCAAAAAAAACACCCTGTATATAGGCTATATAACTAAGATTATGATTCTGGCAGTAAGCAATGCGCGCTTGAGGTGATGGTTTTGCCATCGCCCAAGCGATAAGCCAATAGATGATTGCCCCAAACACAGCCACCATCAAGTGCGCGCGCATACGGCAAATCAACCTCAGCTTTAAGCGCTGCCCAATGACCAAACAAAATCTTGCGCGTGCGCGGTACTTGCCATTCAAACCAAGGTAAAAATCCTTTTGGCATCGGCTCTTCTAACCCTGCTGCAAAACTAAATTCAAGCGTGCCATCTTGTTTGCATAGACGCATACGCGTGAAATAATTGGTAATTGCGCGCATTTTGGTAAAACCATTAATACCCGCATGCCACTCATCGGCTGTTTTGCTATATAGATTTGGCAATAAACGATCGAGCTGTTTTAAACTGCCTTGTAGCTGCGCCTCTAACTGCTGCGCATAGTTTGCTGCCGTTTCAATCGTCCAATGCGGTGGAATGCCAGCATGTACCAATACCGTCTGTTCATCAGGAAAAACCAATATTGGCTGATGACGTAGCCATTCAAGCAATTCATCACAATCATCGGCCGCAAGAATAGCTGCCGTCTTGTCTTTTTTCTTAATGGACGTCGCCCCACGCCAAACCGCAATTAAATTGATATCGTGATTGCCCAATACCGTTGCCGCAGCCCCTTGTTCACATAGCGCTTTCACATGACGTAAGGTACTTAACGAGTCTTCACCGCGTGCCACCAAGTCACCTGCAAACCATAGCTTGTCTTGCGCAGGGTCAAAATCCAAGGTTTCCAGTAATTGCAGGTATGCCTCATAGCAACCCTGCAAGTCACCGATAACATACTGATGGCGAAAAATCATAAACCCTCTATACTTTTATGTGATGTTTATCATGCGAAAATTTTTGACGATAAAGTGGCAGTAGATTCATTTAAACCTCTATTTTGCGTGCCTGATTGCTGAGATTGACAAAATCTTTCACACTCAAGACTTCAGGGCGCGCTTGCGGGTCGATGGCGCAAGCCGCAAAGTCTTCTTCGCTCAATGTCGGTAGCAAAGTTGATTTTTTAAAAATAGCCCGTAGCGTCTTACGACGATGGTTAAAGGTTTCGCGCACCACAATCGCAAAGTACGCTTCGTCTTCTGCCACGATTGGTTTGTTGATATGTGGCGTCAGGCGAAAAACGGCACTGGTGACTTTTGGCGGCGGATTAAATGCGCCGCGCGGTACGGTCAGTAGATAGTCGGTATCACAATGATATTGCATGATGACCGATAGACGACCATAGGTTTTGCTGCCGACATCGGCAGTGATACGCTCGACCACTTCTTTTTGCAGCATAAAATGCATGTCTTGAATCACATCGGCATAACTGAGCAAATGAAAGAGTATCGGCGTAGAAATATTATAAGGTAGATTGCCGACTACGCGGAGCTTACCGCGCTCAGGGCTATACAGTTCACGATAATCGACATGCATGGCATTGTCTTTGATAATCGTAAAGTTCGGATGGCTATTGGCACCGATACGAATACGTAAACTATCTGCCAAATCGCGATCCAGCTCTACCACCGTCATCGCATCGACTTCTGCCAATAGCGGCTCAGTCAGCGCGCCCATGCCCGGTCCAATCTCGATTAAATTGTCATCACGCTCGAGGCGAATGCTGTCAACAATTTGGCGGATGACACTGCCATCGTGCAAGAAGTTTTGACCAAAACGCTTACGCGGTTGGTGTTTGGCAGCGCGTAGGCTGTTAGAAATAGATTGAGCATCAAACGTAGTTTTGGACATAAAAAGGTCTTAATCGATAAAAGATAAATGGGCTATAGCGCTATGGCAGCAATATGCTGATTATATATCAATGAATTATAACACAGCTCATAAATGCACTGTCTTTTTGAGATATTTTATTAGCAAACTACCCATACCTTAGTACAACCGACACAGTGCCTTATTTTTGTTCTAAAATCATTTATTATAACAACGATTATGAGAATGAACATGGTACCCTAGTGAGGACTTGAACCTTTGGCTCTAGGCTCATGATACCAACGGGTTTTCTCCCTGAGATAGTTCCAGTGTACTTCGTTGTGTACATGCAGTGAGTTTTTCGAAGATGAATTTAAGCTGTGTGACTATTGTCTTGTTATAGAGACTACTTCAAACTATATGTGGTTTACATAAAAAGTTACTTATTTGAGGTTTTGCTATGAATGTTTTTTACAAAATGAGCGCATCAGTTTTAATGAGCACGATGCTATTAACTGGCTGTTCAAGTCTTAGTACTCATAATACGGTAGATAAAACTGAGGTCGTAAAATCATCTCAAGTTGCGCCTATTCCACAAGTAGGGTTTCGCTATAGTGATGCTGAAAACTTTGATCTCGCTAATGAAGACAAGCTTTCTTGGCGTATATTTTATGACAAACCCTCTACAGGAACAGATGCTAAGTGGTTTGATGCGGTAAAACGTGGTGACCTAGCAACGGTTAAATATATGGTAAATAATGGTCAAGACTTAGAAGCTAAAGATACAGGTAGCCTTAATCAAACCGCTCTCGGCTGGGCAGCATTTATTGGCTATGAAGATATTGTAGATTACTTAGTTGATAAAGGCGCTGATATATATGCTAAAGATGATGGTGACGTTTATAACGTCATGAAATCTGCTGTACTAGGGGGAAATACCGTTATTGTTAAAAAAGTACATAAGTTATTAAATGACAAAGCGCCTGTCGATTTAAACGACCAAGAAATAGAAGATGATGGTGAAACATTTATTATGGTTGCCGCTAGTAATAATCGTATTGAGACGGTCAAATATTTACTGGCTCAAGGTGCTAATCCCAACCTTGTGGCGACTACTCAAGATGAAACTCAGGCATCGTATAATCAAAGTGCTTACTCCTATGCTTGTACTCGCGGTCATGCAGAGATGACAAAATTACTTGCGTCAAAAGGTGTGGTTAATCATCGTACGGGCAAAGCAAGTTGTCAATAACGTTTTCAATCATTAGAGCTATCTAATTGCTTTTGATTACAGACCTTCATAGTAGTCTAGATACTTAAAAAAAGGACGCTTCACAGTTTTTGAAGCGTCCTTTTTTAGGTTATACCTATGGCGAACCACTCAGGTACCTTCACTGGTTTGGTTCCCTATACAGGCATCGATGTGGTAGATATATGAGACACCTAGGAATTTTCATACTCTCTAAGATTGTTGAATATCAAACAATCCCAGCGTGGTTCAACATATGTATCAAAAAAAACATTTTTTATTAGGAAAAGCCATGCTTCTTAGTTTTATTGCGCGCCATAGCACATTAATTATGCCAGTTTGCGCAATTGTGGGCTTTGTTTTTCCAAACTTATCCAATGCAGTATTGGTATATTTGCCCCAAATACTGTTCTTCTTGATGTTCTTTACTTTACTGGGCATCGACCAATACGCGCTGTTAAAGCGTATAGCGACAAGCTATGTGTGGGTTTTTGCCTTGTTACAAAGCGGGGGCATGTGTCTAGTTTTAGTATTAATTGCTTATGCGTTCGGTGTACGTGGCGATTGGCTATTGGCGATTGCAGGTCTTGGCGCCACTGCCCCATTGTTTGGTAGTGGTGCGTTGGTCAATGCGGTGGGGTTTGATGCACAACTGGCGACGGCAAAAACTATCGCTGCTACGCTCATTATGCCATTCACATTATTAGGCGTATTATGGCTATTAGGCGATGAAAGTTCAAATTTAGACGTTGGTCTTTATGTCAAACGCTTGTTAGTTTATATTTTTATGCCAATGGTGCTAGCTGTGGGAGTGCGTCGGTTTGTTCCACCTGCTATTTTGTCACGTTATTATCCCAAAATTGGGCAGTTTAATATTTTACTGCTGATGTTGTTTCCACTGGGACTGATGGCAGGATTTCGTACCACCTTTGACCATAATCCCTGGCAAGCGTTGTTATTACTAGTGCTAAGTTCGGTATTGGCATTGGTATTTTATTTTACCGCTTATATAATATATCGGCGTTTTGGCTATGAGAATGCTATTGTCGCGGCGCTGGTGTGTGGCGGACGCAATGTATTACTTTCTTACACCATAACTGTACCCTTTATGGGTGCGGTGTTTCTACCGTTACTGGGTGCTTTTCAATTACCAATGTTTTGCTTACCCTTACTGGGCAAATATATGGCAAAACGCCATACGACTCGACCTATGGATTTAAAGTCAGGTTTCTGAATCGCCCTGACTACTTACAGATAAGTTATTGTTTAGAGGGTTTATTTTTTGGGTATACCCTAGCGGAACCAGCTATTTCACCCTCGAAACCTATTAATAAACCACTCAAAATAGACTGCTATAGTGGAATCACTTATATTAGACCGTGTTTGATGATTTATAAATAGCCGTTATTCACACTAAAGTTGCCCAATACTGCGTGACAAACTTCTAGTGCACCAGTTTTATATAAGAGGTCTATTAACAAGCGATTTATCCGCCATCTCATTGGCCATCAATAGTGCTTGGTATAAGCTGGTCGCACTTGCGCCGCCGCGCCCTGCTAAATCAAGCGCCGTCCCATGGTCAACTGAGGTACGAATATACGGCAACCCTAAGGTAAGATTGACCGTATCACCAAAACCGTGTGATTTGAGCACTGGTAAACCTTGGTCATGATACATAGCAATCACAGCGTCACAATTCGCTAAATGTCTTGGGGTAAATAAGGTATCCGCTGGCATCGCCTCTGATATATCGACGTCCGCATCGATAAATTCTTGTAGCACGGGGTTAATAATCTCAATTTCCTCGACACCTAGATGCCCGCCCTCGCCTGCATGCGGATTAAGACCACATACCAAAATACGCGGCTGCGTTAAGCCAAACTTCTCGCGCATATCGTCAATGACAATTTGCACCGTTTGGCGTACATTATCAGCGGTGATAGCAGCAGGTATGTCTTTTAATGCTAAATGTGTGGTAACAAGCGCCACTTTCATGGCTTGATTGGCGAGCATCATCACGACTTTCTCACAGCCACTTTGCTGCATAAAAAACTCGGTATGACCACTAAACATGGTGCCATCGAGCAGTTTAATATCAGCATCTATCAGTGCAGATTTTTGCAATGGCCCTGTGATGATAGCAGCAACTGTTTTGTTGGTTGCTAACTGATGGGCGATGTCCAACTGCTTGGCAACCATTGCCGAATTGCGAGTATTAATTTTTCCGCAGACAACTGGTTCAGCACAAGGGGTATTCAGCAGGATAAAAGCATGGTTGTCATTGTTATTGTCATCAATAGTTTGCTGTGACATCTGCTCTAAAAAGTCATCGGCCTCTATTTCCAAATCGACAGCTTGCCAAAATGGACAGCTCTCGAGCACGCCTGCTGTTACCAGCATATCAGCGCGCTTTTGCATCGCGACACTATCGGCAGTGACCCAAATTGGGCGTTTAAAATCTTGCAATTTACCCTCAGCTGCTAATAGCAGCACAACATCCATCCCAATACCAGCAGGCTCACCGGTTGTGATTAATAATGGTAGTCTTTTTTGCATAGTAAAATATCCTAGTTTGATATTAAGAATATGATTTTATTGTATTTATTATTATGAAAACGAGCGTTTAAGATGGTCTAAGACATCGCAAATTTTATGTCATAGCAGATGCCATTTTTATAGATAGTTACTTATAGCAGCCGAAAAAACGGTAGAATGTGTTAAACTTTCGCCTTTCATTGTAGCATTTACCAGCAAGCGCTGAGACCACCTTTTGGTACTTCTCTCGTAGAGGTATGTCGCGCTTGCTTGGCTGTATCACTACTAAAATAAATACTGATAGCACACAGCTATTTATAATCTCTTATATACTTAATTTTATACCGACTTTTGACACATTAGGCATCCATGGCAGACAACGAAAAAACCGACGACTTACTCAATCAGACACCGCCGCACAATATCGATATTGAAAAGGCTTTGCTAGCGTCTTTGATGAGTATCGAAGAGGCATACGATAAGATTGCAGATATCGTCACCAAAGACGACTTTTATGCAGGGCGACATCAGTATATTTTTGATGCGATTGCGCATCTGGCAGCGGTCAACGAGCCTTACGATACGGTGATGGTGCATGACTGGTTGGAAGCACAAAAACTGCTTAAAGGTGCCGGTGGTGACAGCTACTTAGCCGATATTTTAAGTCAAAGTCCCGCCACCTTGTTTAACCTCACCGCTTATGCGCAGCGCGTGCGTGAGCTATCGACCTTACGCCAGCTGATTACTACTGGCAATGACATGCTGACCCTTGCCTATAATCCCAAAGACCAAACAGTAAGCGATATCTTGGACAATGTTGAGGCAAAAATATTCAGTATTAATGAGCAACATAACAAACGCGCAGAACAGCGTGGCCCCGTTGGTATTACCTCGGTATTGACCAATGTTATTGATAAAATCCAAGAATTAAAATCCAATCCTGACGGCATGATTGGCTTACAAACCCCATTCGTCGAGCTAAACAATAAGACTCAAGGCTTACAAGCGGGCGATTTAATCATTGTGGCGGCGCGTCCGTCTATGGGTAAAACAACCTTTGCGATGAACTTGGCAGAAGGGATTTTATTTAACGAAGATTTACCCGTGGTAGTGTTTTCGATGGAGATGCCGGCCGAGTCTATTGTCATGCGTTTGCTATCTTCATGGGGCGCGATTAATCAGACGCACTTGCGTTCTGGGCAAATGAACGAAGATGAATGGGCAAAAATGATGAACGCCATTCAGCATTTGCAGTCTAAGCATTTATACATTGATGACAGTACTGCCCTGCCGCCCTCTGAGCTACGTTCGCGCTGCCGCCGTATCGCTAAAAATCATGATGGCAAACTTGGCGCTATCATTGTCGATTATCTACAGCTGATGAAAGTGCCTAATCTTGATGGCAACCGTGTTGGAGAAATCTCCGAGATTTCTCGTAGCTTAAAAGCTTTGGCTCGTGAGCTTGAATGTCCGGTTATTGCCTTATCGCAGCTTAACCGTAGTCTAGAGAACCGTCCTAATAAGCGCCCTATCATGTCGGATTTGCGTGAATCGGGTGCGATTGAGCAGGATGCCGATTTGATTATGTTTATTTATCGCGATGAGGTTTATAATGAAAACTCAGACCACAAAGGCGTGGCTGAAATCATCATTGGTAAACAGCGTAATGGCCCTATCGGCACCATACGCTTGGGCTTTGAAGGGCAATTTACCCGCTTTATCAACCTGACGCCAGAATACTATCAAAACGTCAGCTTTGAAAATGATGAGTAATAAACAAAACGAACGATACGCTTAATAAGCGATTACTCATAAAAAATAGCCAGTGCGTCATCAGCCCAATTGATGACGCATTGGCTTTATCACTTTACTCATAAAATAACTTTGCTAATAAGCCAATTTTGACAATAATATAAGCTTGCTAATAGAGAAGGCAATTATGCGCACCATCACAATCAAACCAGCTGCCATTACCCATAATTTGGCTCAAGTTAAAAAACTGGCACCGACGGCTAAAGTCCTTGCTATGGTTAAAGCCAATGCCTATGGTCATGGCGTAGCCGCTATCCTGCCAGCATTAAAACAAGCTAAACCACAGGCAGATGGTATCGGCGTCGCCACCTTGATAGAAGCCTTGGAAGCACGTCAATTGGGCTGGGATAAAACCATTGGTCTAATCGAAGGCGCATTTACTAAAGATGAATGGCAGCTGGCGATTGAGCATGATATTAGCTGCGTGATTCATCATGAGCCGCAGCTAACGTGGGCACTAGAAAACACCCCACCGACTACCAGTGCCACCCGTGTGGTTTGGCTTAAATACAATACTGGCATGAATCGCTTAGGGTTTAATGACCAAACCCTTATTCCAGCAGCCAAACGTCTGCATGAAGCCGGTTATCAGTTGGTTTTGACCACTCACTTTGCCAATGCCGATGACCGCGCTCATCCTCTAAACGCTATTCAAATCCAGCGCTTTAACGACATGCTGCAGACCCTAAAAGAAACGGTGAGTAGCGATGTAAAAGGCTCATTGTGCAACTCAGCGGGTATCGTCAATTTCCCCGAGCATCATCACGATTGGGTACGTCCGGGCATCATGCTCTACGGGAGTACGCCTGTTATTGATAAAAGTGCGCGTGATTTGGACTTACAGCCAGCGATGGAATTTAGCGCGCAGATTATCGCTCTACAAACGGTCAACGCCGGTGATGGTATTGGCTATGGCAGCCGCTGGACTGCGATGCAAGATACCAAAACGGCTTTGGTTAGTATCGGTTATGGTGATGGCTATCCACGGGTGGTGAGTGACAACGCTTATGTTTCTGTTATTGATGCCATAAATCATCAAAGCTATCCATGCGCGGTAGTCGGACGAGTGGCGATGGATATGATCGTCATTGATGTCAGCACTGTTCCAGAAAGCGTGGCTTTAGATAGTAAAGTGATACTTTGGGGTGATGCGCCGCACGTCGATGAAGTCGCCGCCCATGCTGAGACCATTAGCTATGAGTTGCTATGCCGCCTAAGCGCTCGCCCAAATCGGACCATAGCAAAATCATAATTGATAGAGTTTAATGTAATGATGGTTTGAGAGACGAATGAAGCAATGCAGCACTGCAGCACTGCTGAATCACGGCAAATTGGACATTTACATTAAGCCTAATTGCGCTATACTAAAAGTTTGTTGTCACACCAGTATACGCACTGACGCGATGCTATTAAAAAATGACAACGTATCATTTTTCATCGACTGCGATCGACTGCTAGGATTACTATGAGTTTGCGCCATTTTTTGACCCTATCTGATTTAACCAAACAAGAACTAGAAAACTTAATCAAACGCGCGAGCGAACTGCGTAAGATGCAACATGCTGGCGAGATATATCAGCCCTTTGTTGGTCGGACGCTTGGTATGATATTTGAGAAATCATCCACCCGTACGCGTATCTCGTTCGAGACTGGCATGGGTCAGTTTGGCGGTAATGCTATTTTTTTATCGCCAAATGATACCCAACTTGGCCGTGGTGAGCCGCTAGAAGATTCCGCTCGCGTCATCTCAAGCATGGTCGATATCATCATGATTCGCACCTTTGGGCACGAAAAAGTTGAGACCTTTGCGGAATATTCCAGTGTACCGATTATCAACGCGCTCACTGACGAATTCCATCCCTGCCAGCTGCTTGCTGATATGCAGACGTATTATGAGCATCGCGGTAGTATCGAAAATAAAATCGTCACTTGGGTTGGTGATGGCAACAATATGTGTGCCTCCTACATGCAAGCGGCCAATCAGTTTGGCTTTGAGCTACGTGTAGCAGCCCCTTATGGTTTTGAGCCTGACCCTGAGCTGATGAAACGCTTCTCGCATTGTGTCAGTATCGTTGAAAACGTCCAAGAAGCGGCGAAAGATTCAAACTTAATTGTCACCGACGTCTGGGCCAGTATGGGGCAAGAGTCTGAACAAAATACCCGCGCGCGACGCTTTGCTTCTTATCAAGTGACGCCATCACTACTCGATAAAGCCGACCCTGAAGTGGTATTTATGCACTGCTTGCCAGCCCATCGCGGCGAAGAAATCTCTCATGATATGCTCGATGATCCGCGCTCTGTGGTGTGGCATGAAGCCGAAAACCGCTTACATGCGCAGAAAGCTTTGATGGAATTTTTATTAAAAGACAAAATTAAGCTGCCTGCCTAAAAACAGGCTGGTAAAGAGCATAACGTGAAATATTGATAAACCAGCACGTCTAAAAATAACACGTACAAAAAAAGGCAGAGCATATTTATAGTGCTCTGCCTTTTTATTGTTTACGGCTTTATTTAGCGATAAGTTATAGCATTAAATTCTGTCAATAATGCATTAACGCGTTAAAGTCGTCACCCCATTACTGCCCGCTTTTAATAAGACATCGGCTTGATTGGCAGCAAAGATACCATTACAGACTACCCCAACAATATTGTTTAATTGCTGCTCAAGCTCTAGTGGATTACTGACATCTAAGTCATAAGTATCTAAAATCACATTGCCATAATCGGTAACGAAATCTTCACGATATACTGGCTCAGCGCCCAAACGGGCTAATTGCCTTGCCACATACGAGCGCGCTTGTGGCAGCACCTCTATCGGTACTGGAAATTCGCGTCCCAACCATTCAACGCTTTTGCTTTCATCAACCATGCAGATAAACTTATTAGATGCTGCAGCGACAATTTTTTCACGTGTGAGCGCGCCGCCGCCACCTTTAATCAATTGCAAATGCTCATTTACCTCATCAGCACCATCGATATAGACATCAAGCTGACCGGCAAAGTTTAAATCGACAATTTCGATACCAAGGGCACGAAGTTTATCTTCGGTGACCTGTGAGCTTGCAACCGCGCCAGCAAGCCTTAATGTCGGCAACAACTCAATCAAACAGTTAACCGTACTGCCCGTCCCCACTCCAAGTATCATGTCATCTTCAATATAGCTTAGGGCAGCTTTGGCTGCAGCTTGCTTTTGTGCTTGCTGATCACTCATCATAAATCCTTGGAAAAATAAACGTCTCACTCTAAAAGAGCTAAAATGATAAAAGAGGTAAAATGCGCGCTTATTATAACCGATGGCTTTAGGCGATGTTAGCGTAAAACCCATTCTAAATACTCATTGCCCCTTCTCAGAGCCCATACTTACTTTAATGTATTGATGGCTTGACCTTTAACCTTCAAAAAAACTCCCTATAAAATTTGCAATTGTGTCTTGCAAGATAGTGAAAATCAGCATAGGCTAATCTATTTCGTTTTTGTGCTTATCTATACTGGTTTATAGTTATTTATAGCGGCTAATTTATAAACACTGACTTTATAGCCATTTGCACTTCTTTTATTCATCTTCACTCTGTTTAGGAATTATTATGCTGTCACATTGGGTACGAGCCATCTTGCAAGCCACCGTCTATGACGTTGCCATTCAAACACCACTTGAAGCTGCACCCAAGCTGACCCAACGTTTTGCTAATGATATTCGATTTAAGCGCGAAGACCTGCAACCAGTAAAATCCTTTAAATTACGCGGTGCTTACAACCGTATTAGCCAATTGAGCGATGAGCAAAAAGCGCGTGGCGTTATTTGTGCTTCAGCGGGCAACCACGCCCAAGGCGTTGCTTATTCAGCGCGTAAGCTTGCCCTAAATAACATCATCGTCATGCCAACCACCACCCCTGATATTAAAGTAGATGCCGTTAGAGCACTCGGCGGTAATGTTGATTTGTATGGCGATAGCTTTGATGAAGCCAACCGTTATGCAATCAATCGCGCTGAGACTGAGGGTTTAACCTTTATTCCCCCTTATGATGATGAATTGGTGATTGCAGGACAAGGCACCATTGGTCTGGAATTAACCCAGCAATGGCGTAACATGGATTATGTATTCGTTGCCGTGGGTGGTGGCGGTTTGATTTCTGGCGTCGCAGCATTCTTGGGTGAAGTCGCGCCGCACGTCAAAGTCATCGCTGTAGAAGCAGACCAATCAGCTTCATTAAAAGCGGCACTTGAAGCAAATGAGCGAGTCACGCTTAAGCAAGTCGGTCTGTTTGTCGATGGTGTTGCAGTCGCTCAAATTGGCGAGCTACCTTTTGATATTGTGCGTATGCAAAAAAGTGATAAATCAGGTCCTGTCGTCGAGCCTGAAGTGGTCACTTGTACCAACGACGAAGTCTGCGCGGCGGTGAAAGATATCTTTGAAGAAAACCGCAGTATCGTTGAACCTGCTGGCGCTTTGTCCGTTGCAGGCATGAAAAAATATATCGAAGCCCATAACCTACAAGGTAAAAACTGCGTCGGTATTATTTGCGGCGCCAATATGAACTTTGACCGCTTGCGTTATATCGCCGAGCGTACTGAGATTGGTGAGAAAAAAGAAGCCATCTTTGGCGTGACCATTCCTGAGCAAACCGGCGCTTTCTTAAACTTCTGCCGTAGCTTACATGGCCGTAATATCACCGAGTTTAACTACCGTGCCGATAGCAAAAAATCACCAGATTCGATGGAACCTGCAGCAATCTTTGTCGGTATCGCCCTAAAAGAAGGCGACAAAGAGCGTCAAACGATTAGCAGTCAATTGGCAGCCGATGGCTATGAAGCACACGACTTAACCGATGATGATATCGCCAAATCACATATCCGTTATTTGATCGGTGGTCATGCGCATGTCGAAAACGAGCAATTATTCAACGTAGTTTTCCCTGAACGTCCGGGCGCATTGCTGACTTTCTTAGAGAAACTTGGCGACGACTTTAATATCACCTTATTTCATTATCGCAATCATGGCGCTGCTGAAGGTCGCGTGCTGGTCGGTGTGCAAGCCTCTGAGGGCAACTCTCGCCAACTACAAGATGCGCTTCTTGATATTGGTTATGACTGCACCATGCTCAATGACAACATTGGTTATCAGTTGTTTTTAAAATAATCAAAGCAGAAGTAAAATTTCATTTATCAATGCGGTTTTTTAACAATTAGAAAACCGCCTCTGATGCATCAATAATGACTATTTACTTATAGAATTGATTTATTTGTAGTGACTATTACTAGGTGGTAAGCCGTGATTCAAAAGATAGTGATATTTGTATTATTACTGGTTTTAGCACTAGTAAGTTATAAGATGTTGCAACCTAAAACCACGACTAGCAATCCTACCACTGATGTTGCAGCTGATACTTCAGCTGCCGCTGCTTTCACCTCAACTGACTTAGATGACATACCGCCAACGTACGTCGATTTAGGCACAGCTTCAGATGCAACATCAATTCAGGCAGTAAACCCCGTATTAACGTCACAACCAGTATTAACGCCTAAACCAACAGCACCAAGTTTTGCCTGTGATGGCAGGCAACATTGCTCTCAGATGACCTCATGCGCCGAAGCAACCTACTTCCTACAACACTGTCCTAATACAAAAATGGATGGTAACTATGACGGCATTCCTTGTGAGCAGCAGTGGTGTAAATAGTTTTATATCAAGCATAAATTGAGAACGTCATGTGTCGCGGTATTATTGGCTTTAGATTGCCTATCGATTCGATATAAGCTCAGTTTAAATTGAGCCAAAATAAAACCGTCAAAAACATGAATGGTGTGATAAACGGTTTAGAGCAGTTAAATACTAACAGTGCTGTAACAATGGCTGCTAAAGTTACCAATCAGAACAATGGCTAATTTCAGTTGTCCTTATTCACCATAAAAACCTATTTTGAAATACTTTAATCGCTTAACGCTCTTTTAATCAGTAAAAACAACACCATTATTATCTTACGTTATTGATATCTATGAGGTTTTGATGAGTAAACACAATAAAAACCATAATCAGCCCGCACATAGCCAACCAGATGCCGTGCGTATGCGTCTTGATAAATGGTTATGGGCCGCTAGATTTTATCGCACCCGCACCCTTGCCAAAGAAGCCATAGAAAGCGGACGCGTCCATTATGCAGGGAGCCGCGTCAAAACCAGCAAAGAGATTGCCGTCGGGGATGAGCTCAGTATTCGCCAAGGCTCAGCAACCGCCATGACTGAGAAAACTGTGTTGGTTGAAGCACTAAGCGCACAACGTGGTAATGCGATTGCTGCCCAAGCGTTATATTCTGAAACTGAGGAAAGCGAGGAGCGCCGCGCTTTTTATGCCGAGCAGCGCAAACTTGCCAATCTTGCTCGTCCAGATAATAAACCCAATAAAAAAGAGCGGCGTGATTTACAGCGCTTCAAACACAATCAAGACTAAATCGATTCTTAACATTTATATAGGCTATTGGGGTCGGCAGCTTGCTATTATTCATAGCCTAATGTGACCCTATTGTTTTACCTCTACCCTTGCCATTCAACGTATTAACCGTTACGCTGATAGCCAATTAATTTACTCGATAACATGCTAATAAACCGCATTAACCATGCTGGTCTAGATAGCATGTTTTTTTGTTGTGATAAAAGGTCATTATATGCCAATTAAAGCGTCTACTCCCTCCTCTGTGCTACTGGTTTGTTTGGGAAATATTTGCCGTTCACCGACCGCCGAAGAGATTTTTCGTCAGCAAGCAGCCATTGCAGGGCTGGCGATGAAAGTGGATTCGGCAGGGACTGGCGACTGGCATATTGGTCATGCGCCTGATGTACGGGCACAGCGCCATGCTAAAGCTCATGGTTATAACATTAATAAGCTGGTCGCGCGTCAAGTAAGCGCTGACGACTTTCACAAATTTGATTTGATTTTGGCGATGGATGCGCAAAACTTAGCCGACCTGCAAGCTATTAAAGACAGCATCAGCGACACAGATGGCAAGCTTGCCAAACTGGCGCTATTTAGTGAAGAAGATCCAACCTACGGCGGCGACGATGTACCAGACCCTTATCAAGGTGATGGCGACGCCTTTGAAGAAGTCATCGAACGTATCGAATCAAGTGCCGAAGCTTGGATTGAAAGTTGGAAAACTGCTTAGCAATGATTAATAGTGCTTAGCAATAAAGCACCATATTTCTGCTACTTTTATGCCGTGCATCCTTTATAATAAACACCGCATAATTTCTTGTTTATTTGCCAGATAGGCTATGTTATGACCTCAGCTTTACGCCATGATTCGAATGCTCAACCTACGACATCGACTAATCTTGTGGTAAATGTACCACAGGCTAAGTCGGTCGATTTGTCCCATAGCAATACCATGGCATTGGCATGTGTGGCGGATGTGGTCGTGACGCTCACCGATGAGGCGCAACTTGATGCCTTTATGGCAGGTTACGGAAAAGATGCAGAGCTTACTAAGCCGTTATTCGTGCTCTCTGGCGGTAGCAATGTTTTATTGCCAGCAAACTTAAACGCTATCGTCTTACGTCCCCAAATGCGCGGTATTATTATGACGGCGCAAACAGACCGTTATGTCGATATCGAAGTGATGGCCGGTGAAAACTGGCACGATTTGGTGATGTATACCGTGGCTCAAGGTTGGTATGGACTTGAAAACTTGGCATTGATACCGGGTCTGACGGGAGCGGCGCCTGTACAAAATATCGGTGCTTACGGTGTGCAATTAGAAGATTGCTTAGAGTATGTTCGTGCTTATCATCTGCCAACCCACACTTGGCATCATCTAACAGCAGCAGACTGCCAGTTTGGCTACCGCGACAGCCTCTTTAAGCGTGCGCCTAATACTTGGCTTATCACTCGCGTGGGTTTTCGCTTACATACCGATGCCAATAAAATCCTTGCCAGCTATGGCGATGTGCAGACGGTCGCGCAGCGCTATGCAGAGCAGCAAGGGCGCATGCAGCCCGTACCTGCTGATGTCATGCAGGCGATTATAGATATTCGCCAACAAAAACTGCCCGATCCTAAACAGCTCCCTAATTGCGGCAGTTTTTTTCAGAACCCTATTATTCCTCAAGCGCAATTTATAACGCTACAATCCACTCACCCTACCATCGTTGGCTATCCAATGCCGGATGCCATGGTTAAGGTTGCGGCTGGCTGGTTGATTGAACAATCTGGTTTAAAAGGTGGCGGTTCAGCGCCGATTATGACCCATCAACAGCAAGCCTTGGTGTTGACCAATCACAGCCCTTATCAAGCGACGCAAGCAGATGTGGCAAAGGCTCAAAATCATATTGCCAATATTGTCTCTAAGATATTTGCGATTGAATTATCACGCGAGCCGGTTTGGGTAAATGCTGACAGCTCTATTGGATTTGATGAGTATGTGGTCTAAACGATCATGGTCTAAGCGCTTATGGCGCTCTTACTTACGTTCAGCTGAGCGTATGATAAAGCTGTTTCGTATTATTAATGCCACCTTTTTACTGGGTTCAACGGCGGTTATTCTCGTTATTATCAGTTTATTTACCCCGCTATTTTCACAAGCGGTGATTTACCTTTTAGCCCATTTACCTTTACCAAAGATGCCGCCTGCCGCCATGAGCTCTCCACCGACCGCCTATGTGGTACTGGGCGGCGGTCTGACCAATGATAATAACAATCAAACCATCCTAAACAGTTATAGCCTAAACCGCGCCCGTACGGCGGCAACCGCCTATCATGATTTGCCGCTACCTATTGTACTGAGTGGTGCTGAGGCGCCTTGGCTTGGTCAGTGGCTTATAGAACACGGTATTGATGGGCTCATCAGCGAAAATGCCAGTATGAATACCTGTGAAAATGCACGTTTTACTGCTAAGCGTATTCCTCTACATCATGTATACCTGATTACCGATAGCTATCATATGGCGCGGGCAAGGAGACAGTTTGCCCTAAACGGCATCAATAGTACCCCAATCAATGCGCCTTTACCGGTCAAACGCGATTGGATGGAACCGGCACAGAACTTGAGTCATTCGCGGCGGGCAGTTTATGAAGTGGCCGCCTACTTACGTGATGTGATACGCCCACAAGCAAACTGTCGGCATGCTAAGGATGTGACCTCGCAGCAACTCCTAACCCCTAGAGGCAATGCCGTAAAAACGCTTACTGAATAACACTTAGCTGGCATTTTCTGACCTAGTATTATTAAATTAGCATCATTAGATTAGTATCATCAGATGACTATTATTACCCAATTATCCACTGTCTTACTTTTAGTATTTATAGAACATTTATAACACTTGCAATAAGTGTATAATATAAGAAACTGCTATTGAAGAGGTTTGCCATGCTCAGTATATTTTTATTAATTCCTTTAAGTTTAATGCTGTTCGTGGTCGCCATCTGGGCAATACGCTATGCGGTCAAATCAAACCAGTTTGAGGACTTAGATAATGCGTCACAGCGCATTATCTTGGATGACCGTCAAGAACGTCGGCAAACCATTCAAGCTCATACGCCTAGTGACGATATACCGCAAGCTGATGACACGGCAGACTCCAACAAAGCCGACGATTGAGTGCTACCGATTCACCTTTTATTGACATCGTCTTAATAAAGCAAATAGCTATCAATAAAATTCAAACATATAGCCTTCCATATCTCATTTATACGTGACTGCTTTTATCATTTTTTTAGATAAATGATAAAAATAGGCTCACGCTTTACTATTTTTAGGAGAGACTCCCCATGACCACAGCTTTACTTGTTGCGGCATTACTAATGGGATTTTTTGGTTCACCACATTGCTTAGGCATGTGTGGCGGGCTAGTAGCAGCATTTAGTCTATCGATGAAAGATGTCAGCCCTGCTAAGCGCCGCGCTTTGATAGCCACCTACCACTTCGGGCGTTTAAGCAGTTACGCATTTTTAGGCTTGGTCGCCGGACTTGTGGGTACCACTGTTTTAGAGCCATTAATGAAAGGCAATAGTACGCCTCGTATCTTATTGGGCTTGGTATTGGTATTTGTTGGTGTCACGATGCTTGGTGCACCATTTTTAACCAAGCTTGAGCGTGTCGGCATGCGTTTTTGGCAGTATCTGAGTCCGCTACGCCAAAAAGTATTTCCACTTAATACCTTCCCGCGTGCTTTAGCGGCAGGGTTATTATGGGGGTTCTTACCTTGTGGTTTGGTTTACGGTGCGCTACTTATTGCCGTCGTTGCTCATAACCCATTGGGCGGTGCGGCATTGATGTTTGTCTTCGGTTTGGGCACAGTGCCGATGTTGGTTGCCACCCATGAAACGGTTGGTTGGCTACGTGAGAAAATTGGACGCCTACGTTTAAGACAAATTAATGGCGCTATCATGGTTTTATCGGGGTTAGCCGTCGTTTTTGTGCCTATCGCCATGTCCAGTATGCATGGTGACCATGGCGGTGGTCATAGCATGAACATGGAGCATGGTGAGCATACCATGATGAATGACACAGGTAATACCACCGACCACGATATGAGTCAGATGGACCATAGTATGCACAATATGAATGATGACTCAGCAGATATGGAAGATCATCACTAACTAATTGCTGTTTAATATTCCTTTAAATTGATGGCATCTAAAAACAGACGTATAAAAAAGCCCTTAATCATGCATTAAGGGCTTTTTGCTGTTTAAATGCTTTAGAACTTAATTAAAAAAATTCTATTAAGGCTGCCACTGCTCAAGGCTAAACTTAGTATCTAAATGCTTTTCTAATGCAGGGATATTAAAGGCATCATCTTCGCTGACGAAGCTAATACTGATACCGGTTTGGCCCGCGCGTCCAGTACGTCCAATACGGTGTACGTAATCATCTGGCTGATCTGGCAGGGTGTAATTAATCACATGACTGACATCATCAACATGAATACCGCGTCCTGCCACATCGGTCGCGACCAACACAGAAGCATGACCATCTTTAAAGCGTTGCAGATATTTTTCGCGCTTTTGCTGAATCACATCGCCTGATAACATGACGATTCTATGTCCCTGACGCAGCTTATGATACAAGCGCTTAACCTGATCTTTACGGTTGGCAAAAATAATCACCTTCTCGACTGTGCTATCAGTGATGATACGCTCGACCGCTGCTAATTTTTGGTCTTCGGTTAATAAGTAAAAATGCTGATCGACCAATTCGCTGGTCTTATGCTCAGGCTCAATCTCTACAAATTCTGGCTCATGCAACCAGCGGTAAGCGAGATTCATCACATCTTGGTTAAAGGTGGCAGAAAACAATAAGCTTTGACGATCAGTATTTGGCGGCATACGACCAACCAAACGCTTGATATCAGGGATAAAACCCATATCAAGCATACGATCCGCTTCATCTAATACCAATACTTCAACGCGATCTAGATAGACCATGCCTTTGTGCATTAGGTCAATCAAACGACCTGGAGTGGCAATTAAGATATCCACATATTGGCGCTCAAGCTCATGCTGCTGGGTTTCATAATTGGTGCCACCCATGATACAAACGCTGTGTAGCGAAGTATATTTGGTCAGAGCAATACAGTCGTCAAATATCTGCTGGGCAAGCTCACGGGTTGGCGCCATAACGACGGCACGTGGCTCACCTAAATAACGTTCTTCATCGGCAGCAAAAGGACGTTTTAATAACGCTTCCATAATGGTCAGTAAAAACGTTGCCGTCTTGCCAGTTCCCGTTTGCGCCTGTCCGATGGCGTCTTGATTTGCCAATGTATGCGGTAATATCTGTGCTTGAATGGGCGTCAATTCAGTAAAACCTAAATCACTTACGGCACGTAAAGTAGGGTTTGATAACGGCAAATCCGTAAACGTCTTAAAAGTACTCAAAAAAATATCCTTGTGTGTGAATCGCTTGTCTATTATTAATAAATAAAAGCTTAAATGAATAAAAGCTCATGATAAGCGTTGGTTTTATAATACGACTGTCTATTGTGAATAGGAAACATTGTGATTAAGAGCTACTACTTAAAAAAGCCCAGTCCGTAATCTCTAATCAGACAAATTATAAAACTCATAAGCATAAAAAAGCCAAGCCCAACGCCTAAACTTACCAAATATGCGGCGTTCAACTCAACATAGGTAAGATAAGACGGGCTTGACTCAGTAGTATATCAGTAGTTTGTACAGACATTATAGCTGAACGGCGCTAATGACTGTAGCGATTACTCTTCTACCTTTCTGACTTCTTCAGCTTGCAGGCCTTTATCGCCTTCTACCACACTGAACTCAACCTTTTCGCCATCTTTTAGAGAGCGATAACCATCACCTTGGATTGCGCGGAAATGGACAAAAATATCTTCGCCGCTATCACGTTGAATGAAACCAAAGCCTTTTGAGTCATTAAACCACTTAACGATACCTTGCTCACGAGCTGACATAATATTACTTCCTAAAAAGTCACTTAACCCCAAATTCCTTTGCGACATTGCATATAAACGGGGTTTAAGATTATGAAATCAAAATGTAAGAGTACTACTCTACATACCATCATCTGCACATAAAGCGTGTTATTACCCTCTTTATGATGCAGCCTATAGTAAAATTACTATGGTCAGTGTAGGTTCATATCAAAATTGCTTTATGCACTTTAATAGTTAGCCCAACTGACATTAGCAACAAATAGGTAATATTTGTTGCGTAAAAAATATCATAGCACGGGTTTTTAGCAACATAAAGACTTTTAACACGATTTTAACCCCTAGGATAATTTTTCATGTTATTTTTTATTACATGGCTGCCAAGCTGTTATCATAAAAGAATAAGGGCTTATCTATTCGACTAGTCTTACTATTCGGCTACTTTTACTCTTCGGATAACTTTACTCCTAAAACCTTATAGCAAAGTTATCTTATACGGCCCTACTATTGACCCATAGCGATAACGACAACAATACTTATAAATAAAATACCACTTTATAAAGATAGAGACTATTATGACCATACCTTCTCAGTCAGCAGTGACCGACAAACCTTTTAATCAAGAAACTCTTATAAGTTCAAATGACATAAGTTCAAACAATATAAGTGCAAACGCCAAAACGCATAAACTGTTACTTATCAATGGCGTTAATTTAAATTTATTGGGTAAACGTGAGCCTGAAATTTACGGTCATACAACCCTTGCTGATATTGAGAAAAATTTGGTCGCACGTGCAGCCAAATATGGCATTGAGCTGATTTGCATTCAATCAAACCATGAAGGCAAGCTTGTCGATGAGATTCAACATTATGGTCTGTTAGCAGAGTCAGCAGCGCAAGTAGATGCGATTATTATCAATCCTGCTGCCTTTACTCATACTTCGGTTGCGATACGAGATGCATTATCGGCGACACAAAAACCCTTTATAGAAGTGCATTTGTCCAATGTTCACGCCCGTGAATCGTTCCGGCAGCATTCTTATTTTAGTGATATAGCCGTCGGCGTTATTTGCGGCTTAGGGCATTTAGGCTATCAGATGGCATTAGATTATTGGCTGACTCATACTTATGATTTGAAGTTAGACAGCTAATGATTTATCACTTGATACTTGTTATTAAAACCTTATTTATTAACCAATAAAAAACCATCATACTGTTAAGTCATAAGCGACAATCTATAACTTATAAGCAGCATTAAGATACGCATACTGTTGCTTTTGGCACATTTTTTGGCACACTAGTTAAACAGCAATCCTTTGCTTAAAATAATAACATTAGGGCTTAGTAAATAAACCCACTATATGGTGACATGAATGGCAAAATCGTCCGGAAAACGCTTTATGAAACTCGCTGGCATGACCGCCAGTATTGCCGGCAAAGCTGCAAAAAACTCATTAAAGCATCTCTCAAGTGACGAAGAAAAACGTCTACAAGCGCGCTCAGAGCTGATGCAAGATGTCGGTGTTCAGATAGCTGAAACGCTTGGCGAAATGAAAGGCGCAGTCATGAAAGTGGGTCAAATCGCCTCGCAATATAAAGATGTGTTTCCGCCGGAAGTTGCCACGGCTTTAGAGAAGCTGCAAAAAGATGCACCGCCGATGCCGTATGCGCAGATACGTGCCCAAGTTGAGCGTGAGCTTAACGCGCCGGTTGCTGAGTTATTTACTGAATTTGAAGAAGCACCCTTTGCCGCCGCCTCAATCGGGCAAGTGCATAGAGCAGTTTTGCCATCTGGACAAAGGGTGGTGGTAAAGGTTCAATACCCTGATGTCGATGAGAACTGTGATAGCGACCTGAAGCAAGTACGCATGGCGCTAAAAATCGCCGGCGTGCTCAATATGAGTAAACAATTACAAGAGCAGTTATTTCACGAGATTCGCCAAAGCTTGCATGATGAGCTCGACTATATTAAAGAGGCGCACAACCTCCAAGTATTTGGTGCATTTCATGCAGAAGACGACGGTCTTATCATTCCGAAAGTGATTGGTAGTCATTCATCCAGACGGATTTTGACCTTAACCGAAGAGATGGGTGAAACGCTCACGGTCGCCGCGACGTGGGATAATGCTATCAAGCAAAAAATTGCTGAGCGCCTGTTCCATTTTAGCGCAGGGCAACTATTTGGTTTATACCGCATGCACTGTGACCCACACCCTGGCAACTTTGCTTTTCGCACCGATGGCAGTGTGGTCGCTTATGATTTTGGCGGAATTCGCAGTTATAGCCATAGCGAAGTACAATTATTTCGCCGTTTTGCCAAGCATGCTTTAAAGAGTGACGTGACCGCGCTTGAGCAAGATTTAATCGCTCTTGATATTCGCCGTGATGACGAGAAAGTTGTGCCGGGTGAGTTTTATCAGAAATGGCTAGAGATTGGCCTTAAGCCTTTATCCGTGAAGCCTTATCAAGAAGGTGCATTTGATTTCGGTAGCAGCCAGACCCATCACGAAGCCATCGCCCAAATGCGTACTTCTTTAAAGTATTTTGGTCAGTTTCAGCCATCAGCGACGACGATGATGCTTGACCGTACGATTTCGGGTCAGTATTGGAATTTGGTCAATCTGGGTGTGGTGATAGATTTATCGCCACTGGTTGCTGAATATATAGACTATTAGTACTTAGAAGCCCGATAATTTTGAAAAGCCCTATAAATCGCGTTAATAAACACTAAACATGCAGGGCATGACCGCAGCGATCGCAGAAATCCGCTCCTACGGCGTGGCCGAATTTCCCGCAGTTTGGACAGGCAATAGGATTGAGCTGTGGACGCATATTACGCGCCAGCTCAGCGGTAAAGATACCCGTCGGCACAGCAATAATCGCATAACCGGTAATCATGACCATAGATGCAATTGCTTGCCCGATGGGCGTTTTTGGTGACATATCACCATAGCCAGTGGTGGTGACCGTTACCACCGCCCAATAAATAGAGATGGGAATACTGGTAAAGCCATTTTCCGGCCCTTCTACCACGTAGACGACCGCACCAAAAATAGTCACCAGCAATACCAAGGATAAGAAAAATACCGTGATTTTCTGCTGGCTGGTTTTAAGTGCTGAGGCAAGAAAACCCGCTTGCTGCATATAAGTGTTGAGCTTGAGCACGCGAAATATACGCAAGATACGTAGTATGCGAATCACGAGCAAAAACTGTACACCACCAAATATTAAGCTTAAATAGCTTGGCAATACCGACAATAAATCCACTATCCCAAAGAAGCTAAAAGTATAACGAAAGCGATTGGGCGCTGAAAATAGCCTTAAGATATATTCAATAGTAAACAAAATGGTAAAAAACCATTCTGCATAGCGAAATATGGTGCCATATTGCAAACGCATGTACAGCACACTATCTAGCATCACTACGCCGACACTGGCCAAAATCGCAATCAGCAATACGATATCAAACAGCTTACCCAAACGGGTATCCGTGCCTTCGATAATAATATGAATGCGGTTACGCAAATGAGTAATGGCTTCGGCAGTTGGTTGCTTCATAGAGTCAATAAAGTCACAAGATCAATGGTTATATAGAACCGAACGTTTTAGGCTGGCATGGACAAGCTAAGGTTGGTCAAAATGCGCTAAAGTGGTTTATAATATTGCAAATATTGTTGCTCTCGACCGTCATCGTCAGAATTGATGATTGGTCAAAATATAGAAAATAGCAGTGTAGCAAAAAAGCGCACCAAACGACATACAAATCGTTAACTGGCCGATAGGTCTATTACACTGTATTAACAGCACAATCATATAATAAGAATACCTCATCAGGTATAAAAAGTTGTTACTGATATATAGTCCTAACAACTTTTTTATCCGCACTATAAATAACACGTAAAACTTAAGGATGTCATATGGCAGGCCATTCAAAATGGGCAAATATCAAACACCGTAAAGCCCGTCAGGATGCGGTAAAAGGTAAAGTCTTTACCAAAATTATTCGTGAAATTGTTTCTGCTGCCAAGCAAGGTGACCCTGACCCTGATAAAAACCCGCGCTTGCGTGCCGTTATCGAAAAAGCACTGTCAGTCAATATGACACGAGATACCATCAATCGCGCGGTTGCTCGTGGTACAGGCGGCGATGACAATGATAATATGGATGAGGTCAGCTACGAAGGCTATGGTGTCGGCGGCGTCGCAGTATTGGTCGAAACCTTGACTGATAACCTGAACCGTACGGTCAGTGAAGTGCGTCATGCTTTTACCAAAAACGAAGGCAACCTTGGCACCTCAGGCTCAGTGGCTTATCTATTTACCAAGCGCGGCGAAATCACCTTTAACGATATCAGCTTAGAAGAAGAAGTTATGCTAACAGCCTTAGACGCTGGGGCACTTGATATCGAAAACGACGGCGAGTCACTACTGGTCATCACTGAATGGGAAAGTTTCGGTCAAGTCAAAGACGCGCTCAATGCGGCAGGTCTGGTCTCTGACAATGCTGAAGTGACTATGTCACCATCTACCAGCGCCGAGATAGACAACGTTGAAGATGCCGAAAAAGTCATCAAGATGATTGATATGTTAGAAGATATCGACGATGTGCAAGAAGTTTATAGTAATGTGACTTTTTCAGATGAGGTTATGGCGCAGCTTGAGCAGTAGTTCGAGCAATAGTTTCTAACCAATATCACCATTTATCAACACCTTATTGATTATTAATAAAAAGGCGAAACATATTTAATGTTTCGCCTTTTTTAGTGTTTAAGCGCGGGTGATGAGCACTTTTTCCATGCTAAGTTTTGTAGCTCACCCCTTCCAGCGCTAACAAATACGCTTTCTTGTCTAAGCCGCCTGTATAACCACCAAGCTTACCATCGCTGGCAATAACACGGTGACAAGGAATGATGATACTAAAGGGGTTTTTACCATTGGCATTAGCAACCGCACGAAAGCCTTTAGGATTACCTACGCGCTGCGCCAGTGTGGCATAGCTAATCGTTTCACCATGCTTGATGCCTTGTAACGCCCGCCATACCTGTTGTTGAAACTCAGTTCCTAGGCTTATATCTAATGGCAAATCAAATACTTGACGCTTACCCTCAAAATACGTGATTAATTGCGCTATCGCTTCTATAAGTAGCGCTTGAGCAGGCACGTCTTTGCTTAGGCTGTTTTGAGCGATAAAGGTAAAGTCTTGATCGACAAGCCCATAATGCTTTTTAAGTTTAGGAATGGATTTTGAGCTGTGCCAAGAATCGCCCACCTGCAGCCAATTGACTTCGACCAGCTTAGGGCTACTATGCGCACTATAGTAAAAGAAACAAAAATCCGCTACAGTATATAATATGGCATACTCAAAAGACTACCGACAACTGATCCTCAATAAGCTTGCAGAAGGCTATAGCATTCGACAACTTGCCGAGGAATATCAAATTAGCACCAACACTATTCAGCGTTGGAAAAAATTTCCTGAGCGTAAAAAACGTCAGTTTACCCCAACTAAAATAGACGATGCATTACTGAGAGCGGATGTAGAGGCTTATCCTGATGACTATCAGCACGAACGAGCTCGGCGTTTTAATTGTACTCAAAGAGCGATAGGCATTGCATTAAAACGAATCGGCATCACTCAAAAAAAAGAGCTTAACTCATCCAAAAGCAGATGATAAAAAACGTTTAATATTTCTTGAAAAGTTAGCGCAATTTGAGTTTGATGATAAGCCTATTATCTATCTTGATGAAAGTGGCTTTAAGTCTCATGAGAACAGGCCTTACGGTTACTCTAATAGAGGTAAAAAATGCTTTGGACAATACAACTGGCAGCTTAAAAACCAAACCAATGCGATAGGTGCTATTTACAATAATCAGCTGTTCGCTGTTGGACTTTATGATCGCAGTGTCAATAGTGATGTGTTCCATAGTTGGGTTGAGCAATTGCTGCTACCGAGCCTACCGAAAAGCAGTGTCATTATTATGGATAATGCAACCTTCCATAAGCGCAAAGACACAACTGAACTTATAGAAGATGCAGGGCACACTATTTTATGGCTGCCACCTTACAGTCCTGATTTGAATCCTATCGAGCAAATGTGGGCTTGGGTCAAACAAAAACGTAAAGAGTGGCGGCTAGATTGCGTTGACACACTGTTCTTTTATTTCTTATGGCTGTGTGGCGATTTATAAGTTCTTTGACTATAGCAATCAGTGCTAACTGGTGCGACTCAACAGCTGCGATGGTGACTATCATGATTCTCCCCTCTAAACACTCATATTTTTAACGCTTATTTATTCATTGAAAAAACTACCAAGCGCTACTCTTTATCGTCAGTCTCAAATAGCGCGGCGACAAACTGTTTTGGACTAAAGGCACGCAAATCATCAATCGACTCACCGACCCCAATATAACGAATCGGCACATCGGAGGTTTCAGCGATATTGAACACCACACCCCCTTTTGCAGTACCGTCTAATTTAGTAATAGTAATGCCGGTTAATGGCACGACTTTATTAAACAATTCCACTTGGTTAATCGCATTTTGACCTGTGCCAGCGTCGAGGACAATCATACCTTCGTGCGGTGCACTTGGATCGGCTTTACGCATGACGCGCACGACTTTTTCAAGCTCCGCCATCAGGTGGGTTTTATTTTGCAAGCGCCCTGCGGTATCAGCGATTAATACATCGATATTTTTTGCTTTGGCAGATTGCATGGCATCAAAGATAACAGAGGCGCTGTCAGAGCCATGACCTTGGGCGACGACAGGAATGTTATTGCGTTCACCCCAAATTTGCAGCTGTTCAGTCGCCGCAGCTCGGAACGTATCGCCAGCTGCCAACATCACTGATTTACCTTCACCTTGCAGACGCTTAGCAAGCTTACCAATAGTCGTCGTTTTACCAACACCATTCACGCCCACTACCAAGATAACAAAAGGCTTTTTACTGGTATCGATGACCAATGGCGCAACTTTTGGCGTTAAGATATCGACCAGCTCAGTTTGTAAGGCTTTATACAATGAATGCGCATAAATCAAATCACCACGAGCGGTTTGCTCAGTGAGACTTTTGATAATACGATTGGTTGCATTGACACCGATATCAGCCACCAACAGCTGGTCTTCAACCTCTTCTAATAGCTCATCATCAATCTCTTTACCACCGATAAGAATACTGACCATACCTTCGGCAAGATTTTTACGTGACTTACTCAGTCCCGTTTTCATGCGATTAAACCAGCTGCCTTTTTTCTTATTTTCCTCAGTCTGTTTTGACTCTTGTGACTCTTGTGACTCTTCTGGCGCGGCTGATAGCTGCTGTATTTCGGTTTGTGGTTTATTTATGGCACTGGTATCACTAGTGGCAGATGTAGCGCTTGGTCTATCGCCCAGATGATCCTGCAAAGGCATGGTAGGAATGGTAGTTGTAGGCTGCGATGGAACAGCATTTGTATTGGTATTCGCAGTAGCTTCTAAAGTGTTTTCAGAAGAACTTTGTTTTTCTATCTCAACGATGGGCGTACCTAATGCCATATCTGCTGTATTACTCTTTTCTGCATCACTCTTTTCTGTATTACTGCTTGCAACGCTGTCTGACGCATCGACGATGGGCACCGTTTGCGCTGGCAGACTGGGTAAGGTAATATCATCGTCATCCAAATCATCAAGACCGCCGTCAAGGTTGATGACCACACGATTGCTATTATTGGGATTATTCATAAGCTTGCCCTAAAAGTTATCATTATCAGTAATTTGTTTTAAAGTGACTGTTTTTAAAGTGGTTTTTTAAAATGGCTGTTTTAAAATGACTATGCCGCCCGCTTTTTATTATTTAACGGGTGATTATTTTTAGCCTAGTTTAGCATAATTCAAGTGGTGCTTAGCCTTTAGCATTGTAGAGCGCTGTCAAATTGTAAAAACCTGTCAATCCATAACAAACAGCCATGCCAAAAACCGTGCCAAACAGACTGCTTTAAACAAGACTAAAAATTATGCTAGCAATCATACTGTAAACCATACGCTGGTCTAAGCAAGTTTCGCTTAAGGTTTGGACACAAAAATCTGACCTTTGATAGGCCAAACTTCGCCTACTCTTAGCGAGCGCTAAACCGTTGTATTTTTTAATTTACTCAACCACTTATATTGGAAATGACCTATGTTATCACTATCGAATAACTATAAAAAAATGACCCAAATGGGCGCCGCCGTGCTTCTCGCTACCATTGTATTATCGTCAACAGGCTGTAGCACCACACAAGAATTTAAGCCGACCGCTAGCGTCATGGTTGGGGCGCATAAGTCGTTATAACGGCTTTATGCTCATTATAAATACGCATATTACTAGATGCATTAACATACGCTCTTCTCATTCTATAAATCAGTTACTTATCAGCTGCCTTTTTATATAAGTAGAACCTATCATGTCATTGTCACTGCCTTCATCACTGTTTCTGCCATCATCTGCTCACTCTCTACGCCTTGCCTGCGCTCTAGCTATGGCCACTACCCTTGCGGCTTGCCAAACCAGCGCGATTTCTTCGGCGAGTGAAGTTGCTACAAATAAAAATACTACCACTACAGATATGGTAAATAAAAACCAAACGCTTAAAGATGCTGAGCAATCTTCAGCATTGACTATGGATATGTCTGGTCGCCATGAATATAAGCTCGCAAATGGTCTAAAGATAGTGGTCAAAGAAGACCACCGCGCGCCTGTGGTTATGACCCAGATTTGGTATCGCGTCGGGTCAGCAGATGAGCCACTTGATAAAGGTGGTATCTCTCATGTGCTAGAGCATATGATGTTTAAAGGCACCACTGATGTATCAAGCGACGATTATGAGCGTTTGATTGCTAAATTTGGCGGCGTTAATAATGCCTTTACCAGTTACGACTATACTGGCTATTACGAGCTATTCCCTGCCAATCGCTTGCCGTTAGCTTTAGAGCTAGAAGCGGATCGCATGACCAATTTGGTTTTTGATGGCAAAGCGTTTGCCAAAGAGCATCAAGTGGTGATGGAAGAGCGTCGTCAGCGTACGGATGACAATCCCCTTGCCAAAGCTTATGAGTCATTTCGCTTGCTGGCATTGCCGAACAGCCCGAAAGGCGAATCGGTCATTGGACCCATGAGCGAGCTTGAATCAATCACCCTTAACGATTTAAAAGACTGGTATAAAATATGGTACGCACCCAATAATGCGACGTTGGTTATCGTCGGTGATGTCGAACCAACCGAAGTATTGGCGCAGGTTAAACGCTACTTTGGGGCGCTAAAACCAAGCGCGCTACCCAAGCGTCCTGCGGTCACTCAAAAGGGCTTTCGCGGTTATCAGCAAGTAGAATCTGAGCAAGCGGTGCAAGTGCCAGTTTTATTAATGGGTTATAACGTGCCCAGTCTGGTGAGTGCTGGTGCTAATAATGAAAAACAAGCCTATGCGCTATCACTTGCGCAAGATGTGCTAGACGGCGGTTTATCAGCACGTTTAGAGAGCAGACTGGTACGCGAGCAAGGACTACTTACTACGGTAGGTACGTCTTACGATTTGCTTGATCGCGGCGATGGACTGTTTTTGATACAAGCAACCCCGCGCGAAGGCGTCAGTTTAGCGCAAGCACAACAAGCCATTATCAATGAGATTAATAAGCTATCGACCGACCCGATTGCTGCCGATGAAATCGAGCGCGCCAAAACCAATACCGTCACCGGTTTGGTGTATGCACAGGACAGCATGGAAGGTCAGGCGCGTATGATTGGCTCCCTGCAGTCTATCGGTCTTGATGATAGGCTACTGGCTAAATTGCCAACCAAGCTTGATAGCGTAACGATTGCGGATATCCAAGCGGCAAGTAAAAAGTATTTGGTCAAAGACAATTTAACGGTGATGCATATCATCCCGCCTAAAGAGACTGCCAATAAAAACGAAGCTAGCCAAGATAAGATGAGCAAAGATACCGTTAGTAAAAATGATGCTACTAAAGAAACGGCAAGCAAAGCTAAGTAACATCAACATGCTCTCTAGTTACCTTGGCAAAAACCCGATACTTATGACCTTATGAATAAGAAGAAAGACATGACTCAAATACCTTTTCTTAAGAAAACCAAATTCTCATCTAATGTTAAGCAGCTTCCTTATTTGAGTGCTTGTGCATTCTTTGGGATGATGACCTTGACTACTATCGTACAGGCAGATATGGCGGGTGGCGAAGATGCTCGCACGCCGGCTGCCGCAGTCGATACTAGCGCGCCTATTGCCGCTTTAGCTAAGCTTAGTAGCCTTGATAATGCCAAACCTTTAGAAGTCACTGTTCCAAAGATTCAGACCTTTAAGACCAAAGCCGGTATTCCTGTGCTTTTCGTGCCGACGACTACTTTGCCCATTGTCGATATTGATTTGCGCTTTAACGCCGGTAGCGCACGTGATGGCAGTATCAGTAAATCAGGCTTTGGTATCGCCAATATGACCGCGACGATGCTTGAACAAGGCTCTAAACGCTTAGATGAAAATGAGTTCACGCGGGCGGTCGAAACCTTGGGTATCAATCTAAGCAGTGGCGCTTATAAAGACATGTTTATTGTCTCGTTGCGTAGCTTATCTGATGATAAGCATTTACTGCCTGCCGTTGACTTAATGACGCAAATGCTTACTGAACCAAGCTTTGATGAGCAAATATTAGCCCGTAATAAAGCACGCTTACTGGTCGGTTTACAGCAGCAAAAACAAGACCCCGGCAGTCTTGCTAGTATCGCCTTTAGCAAGGCACTCTATGGCGACCATCCTTACGCTCATCCATCGGTTGGCACGCTGGAAACGGTTCCTAATATTAAAAGACAACAGTTAATCGACTTTAAAAACCGCTATCTAGTCGCCGCCAATGCGTCGCTTGCCATTACTGGTAATTTGACTTTGGCACAAGCAAAAAATTTGGCTGAAGAAATAACGGCCGACCTACCGATTGGTCAGGCGGCGGCTACCCTGCCCGAACCAAAACCATTAACCCAATCTCAGCACATTCATATTCCGTTTCCGAGTAGTCAAACCACGGTATTAATGGGTCAATTGGGCGATAAGCGCGCCACTGACCCCCAAGCGCAGCAAAAGCAAACCAACTTTGCTGTCGGTAATGAAGTATTAGCAGGAGGCGATTTTAACGCGCGCTTGATGACGGAAGTCAGGCAAAATCTTGGTTATACCTATGGCATTTCAGGCTCTATGAACCCGATGCTGGCGCGCGGACCTTATCAGATTGGTTTTTCGACTCGTAATGATAAAGCGCGCGCGGCGATTGATGCTAGCTTGGCGGTGATTAATGAGACGTTAGATAAAGGTATCACCAGCGATGAGATGAGATTGACTACGGATAATTTAAAAAACAGCTTCCCGATGGGCTTCGCCAGTAACGCAGGAATCAATAGTATACTTGGCATGATGAATTTTTATCAGCTACCCAACAGCTACCTGACCAATTATGTCAGTCGTATCGAACAGGTCAAACTGTCAGAGGTTAATCAAACCCTGCGCGACACCTTAAAACCTGACGACTTTTTAATCGTTACCGTCGGTGAGGTTAACCCTTGGGATGAGAAGACGTCTAAGAAAAAATAATAAGCCTGATAGCATGTTTTTTTATAGGCGTTTAAGAATATCGATTGAGCATTGATATACTCTTACTAATAATCAATTATCTATAAAAAATAAACTCGAAAAAAGCTCAGCCAGTAATATTTACTGGCTGAGCTTTTTTTAATTGAAGAGAAAGACTTTAATAGCGGCAAGCAGAGCTGCTACTGGCATGATTAAAACCCCATTTACGATAACCATCAGTATCCAGATGAATCGCACCAGTAGAGTATAATCCTAGGCCAAAGTTGTGCGATTGACCCTGATATTGCCAAAACTCACATAAGCTGTCTTGCATACGACTTAGCTGCCATGGACTACTTTCATATTCTGGCACCCAAATATCCATCGCGCCGGCGGTCATATGCTTACTGGCGTTTGCCCCGCCTGCACAGCCATTTAACCCAGGACTGCGATAGACTGAACGTATCTCGGTATTGGCAGGCAAGATACCTTGGTTTTTGAGCTGACTATATAGCTGCAAGGTCGGCACAATATTCGCCCAAAGTTCCTGCGGCGGTAGCTGATAAGGCTCATAGCCGCATTTATCCCAACTACGGGCAGTCGTTAGCAGCTGTGATAAGGGCGGGACGTTTTGTGCCCCCACTCGTGAGCTTAAATAGCGCTGATAATTGGCCACTTGTCCGGCGCGGTAGCTATTACTATTTAACCACGTATTAAAGTCCATACTGGTAAAATCGTTATAATTACTATTTCCGAAGTTATTATTACCAGTGTTATAAGTGGTGTTATAACGTGGCGTAACTTTATTGGTAATGACTCGTTTGCTCTCTTCTATCGACAAACCACTATCAAAATTAAATTCACGCTGTTTTTGTTGAATGAGCCCTTGCATACTATCGCCGCCTAAGCTATTTGACCCACTTCTGCCCTCGCTTAATATTGTCGCGCCGCCACTATAACTATTGCTTTGACTGCCATAATTTCTAGCAGGCGTGATATAGGCGTTAGAAGTGCTATCAGTAGCGCTACTGCCATGGCGGATTTGGATACGGCGCTCACTATTATCACTTATAATAGCGGCAGAAGCCGAGACACTGCTGGCACAAATACATAGGGCAATAACAGGCTTATATATTTGCCTATAAACAGATTTTTTTGTCTTTATCATTATTAGAAACTACCGCTAAAAACGTTTTATCGATACTATCAAATTTTAAGCAAGCAGGCTAAACTATCGCAGCGAATCAGCGGTCACCTATTCGTTATTAACACTTATCCTTATAATGTTCATATTGACGTTACTTTATTACCAGCAAGTTACTTTATTCGCTATTATCTGGTTAAATGAACGCCTTATAATCGCCGCTTGCTTAGTGATTAGTTACTTAATTGCTTAATTGCTTAATTGATGAGCTATTATCCGTCAAACCTGACTTTTCTTTCACACCAACTGCCAGTCACATTTTGCCTATGTCTTCTAACCCGCAATACCGTTTTTCCCGTCAGAGCCATCATCTAGGTCAAGGTCATGCGCCGACACTATGGCAACGTACTCATATTGACCCGTGGCTAACCCTACTGCTATTAACGGTTTGCTGTATTGGTTTGACAATTTTATACAGCGCATCCGGCCAAGATAGCGACATGGTCATACGCCAAATGGTCAGCTATGGTGTTGCCTTTACAGTGATGTTTATCATGGCGCAGATACCGCCTAGCCTCTATCGCACCTTTACCCCCATATTTTATGTGTTAGGGCTGATATTATTGGTACTGGTTGATATCATTGGCGAGGTGCGCATGGGTGCGCAGCGCTGGATTAACTTACCGGGATTTGGCAGTGTGCAGCCTTCAGAGTTTATGAAACTTGGCATGCCGATGATGTGTGCGTGGTTTTTATCCAAACGTGAGTTACCGCCCTCACTATCCAGCATTGCCATCACTTTGGCGTTAATCGTAGTGCCGGTATTGTTAATCGCTAAAGAACCTGACCTTGGTACTTCATTACTGGTCGCTGCCAGTGGCATTTTTGTGTTGTTTTTGGCGGGGCTTTCGTGGCGATTGATTGCGAGTGCAGCGGCTTTGGCGGTACCTTTTGTCGCTTTCGCTTGGAACTTTTTATTACATGATTACCAACGTACGCGCGTCTTAACCCTATTTAATCCTGAGGCTGATGTACAAGGAGCTGGCTGGAATATCATTCAATCCAAAACCGCTATTGGTGCAGGCGGCCTTACTGGCAAAGGCTATCTTGAAGGCACGCAGTCCCATCTACATTTTCTACCAGAAGGTCATACTGACTTTATCATTGCCGCATTTTCTGAAGAATTTGGCCTGCTTGGCGTGATATTACTCATGTCTATTTATGCCTGTGTGCTGACTCGTGCCTTATATATCGCATTCACCCATCCTGATACCTATAGTCGATTATTGGCAGGTGCGATTGCCATGTCCTTTTTTGTCTATGTCTTCGTCAATGTCGGTATGGTCGGTGGCATTTTGCCGGTTGTCGGTGTGCCTTTGCCTTTTATTAGTTATGGCGGTACAGCTATCGTTACCTTAATGGCAGGTTTCGGCTTACTGATGTCAATCCATACTCATAGATCTGATTAATGCTTTTTAAGCAGCTTACAAATAAAGCAACTTGCAAAGTGAATTATGTATAGCAATTTTTATGCTTAATGGCCGTTTCAGCCTTGGTTAAAATAATGACACAAACACGCTATTAAGCATCCAACTTAGTCATTTAAAAAGTCATTAGCCAGCCAATTGGTAGACAAATTTAGGAAGAATTTGCCATCAGCATTCATTCAGTCCTTATTCCATATCAACACAGAATTTGCAAAATTAGGCAGATATTTACTTGTTTAACCTAATTTTATTTGTAATCAATTCTACATAGATTGTCATAAAAACCCTAATATCATGCACTTATTAATAACTATAAGTCATTGTTATTCTTACAAATTGCACCAACAACCCACCAACTACACCCCTATAAAAACCCACTATTATTCCACTAATACTGAGAGGTTTTATTCCTTGTTTTTTACAAATAATTGCGTTAACCTCGTTTTATGGTAGATATGATACATAACCCGTACATAGCTACTAACAAACTTATCATTCAATTATATTGTCGTTGTAGCTCCTCCGTATAGTTAGCAACTTGTAGATTCCAGACTTTCAAAGTTACTACTTAATTAACGGTTTAATAACAAAGTAATACGTAATACACTTTAAACTCTTTATTAATTTAGCATTGTGTGAAAGTTTGGTTATCGAATAGCAGCATCCCATTTTAGTGGTTAATGCGTTATTTAATTCATATTGTTAATTATCATTTGAGCGTGTCATAAGTTAAGTTTGGTGATTTGTCCCTAAATCATAAACGCCTACTCACTTATGATGATGAAATAAAAATTACCATATATTAAAATTTATTGAAGCCGGGCGGTAACGTCAGTCATTATGAGAAAGGTGATTGATCTCGGTTTTAGGGTTTGCGGCAGGGTTAGATTGGTCTAACGCTGCCTCGCTCCATCTAAGAGGTTTTTAGTGTTAAGTTTTGATGTATAAGTTATAGAGGTACTTATGAATAAGCGTTTATCTGGTTTACTTACAATGTCAGCGGTTTTATTTGCTGGCTCTGCAGTCGCTTCTAATGCAAATGCGGCAGAATCAAAAACCTCCCTTGCAATGATCTCGCAAGACAACGCCTCCCATATTGACCGTGTACTCGGTGAACTTAGTCGTCAGCACGACGGCGCATCAAGCTTAGTTAAGTCTGCCCGCCAACCTACTTCATTGGCGTTAAGCAGCTCACTGTTGGCCAGTGACACCGCACAAGTATCTAAAGACGAAGATGTGCTAGAACGTCTAACAGCAGTCGCCTCTAACTCTGTAAGCAAATTCAAGCAAACCGGCTTAGCCTCTTGGTATGGTCGTCAGTTTCATGGTCGCAAAACCGCTAGCGGTGAGACTTTTGATATGAATGGCCTAACCGCTGCTCACCGTTCACTACCACTGAACTGCTACGTTAAAGTGACCAATAAAAACAATGGTAAGAGCGTTGTGGTAAAAGTAAATGATCGTGGTCCATTCCATGGTAACCGTGTGTTAGATTTGTCTTATGGTGCGGCCAAGCAACTTGGTATTACTGGTAAAGGTGTGGGTAACGTGGCTATTGAACGTGTTTCAGGCCCATCCTCTTAAACCATTAACGTCTTAGAACAATAGCGTTTTAAGCCCTTAACGGTTTCGTATGATAGAAAAATTATACTTTTAGCTTCAAATAAAAAGCGCCTAACTCATTCAAAGTTAGGCGCTTTTTTGTTGTGTAAATTTTAATTATGAATATAAAAGGGTTTGCTATTAGAACCTTATAGCTCAAACGCCCTTTCAATCGCATCATCTAAGCGTTCTACTGCAATCACATTGATACCTTTGAACTGCGGTGCGTCTTTAGCAGGCGCATTGGCTTTAGGAATAATCGCATGTTTAAAGCCGTGCTTCATTGCTTCTTTTAAGCGTTCTTGACCATTAGGTACAGGGCGAATTTCACCTGACAAACCAACTTCACCAAAGACGGCAAGTGATGACGGTAAAGGCTTTTCTTTGATACTAGAGGCACAAGCTAAGAGCACTGCCAAATCAGACCCTGTTTCTATTACTTTCACGCCGCCAACGACGTTGACATAGACATCTTGTCCACTGGTATGGATACCGCCGTGGCGATGCATGACCGCTAGCAACATCGATAGTCGCTGAAAATCTAGTCCTAATGCCATGCGTCTAGGTGAACCTTGTGAATCGTCAACCAAGGCCTGTACTTCGACCAGTAACGGTCTAGTACCTTCACGGCTCACCATTACCACAGAGCCTGCTACGGGTTTGTCATAACGGCTTAAAAATATCGCTGACGGATTGGCGACTTCTTTTAGCCCCATATCGGTCATGCCAAAAATCCCTAACTCATTGACCGCGCCAAAACGGTTTTTCACCGCGCGTATCATACGAAAACGCGAGTCAGACTGACCTTCAAAATATAAAACCGTATCAACCATATGCTCAAGCACACGCGGACCGGCAAGCGTACCTTCTTTGGTCACATGCCCCACTAAAAATAATGCCGTACCAGTTTGCTTGGCATAACGGGTCAAAATAGCCGCCGACTCGCGAATCTGACTGACACCGCCCGGTGCCGAATTGATTGCATCGGTATAAATGGTCTGAATCGAATCAATAATAGCAATCGCAGGCTGCTCTTGGGTCAATGCCGCGCAAATAGTCTCTACATTGGTTTCAGCAAGTACACGCAACCTATCAGCAGGCAAATCTAAACGTTTAGCACGCATAGCTACCTGCGCCAATGATTCCTCACCCGTCACATATAAAGCACTACCCGCCAGTGAATCAGCCTTTGCCATATTAGTCGCGGTTTGCAGCAAAATCGTCGATTTACCGATACCTGGGTCACCACCTATCAAAACGACAGAACCGGCCACCAATCCGCCACCTAATACCCGATCAAACTCACTGATACCGGTTGGTAAACGCGTATCTAAACCTACGCTTACGGCATTGAGTGGCATGACCGCACTATGTGTGCCGGAATAGTTCCCGGTTGGTGCTCCACCTGACGAGCGAGGTGTTGCACGATTTGCTGCTGGTTTAGCCGTGCTTTTGTTATGATGAGGCATGCTGACATTTGGGGCTTCAACTAAGCTGTTCCATTCGCCGCAATCAGAGCACTGTCCCGACCATTTACCAAAATGTGCACCGCAGCCTTGGCAGACATAGCTACTTTTATTTTTTGCCATAACGTATGAACCTTATTCAGCTGGTCAATCGAAAGTAATAAAGAATAATAGATAGAATTTATGAAGCTCTGTAAAAGCTTTGATATAAGAGTGTTAGAGATGATATATCAGCCTGTAGAATCAGGCGGTAATTTATAGAGGGCTGTGCTTGCAAACAATGTACTGACAAAGATTGCTCTTATAAAAAAGCAATCACCAAATATCCGTTGAAGGTCTGCCTAATAACGAAATATTTGGCTAAAAATACAGATGAGGTTTTAGAAAATTATATTAATTAAAACATGAGATTTTTTATACCTGAAAATCCTTACCAAGGTAAACAGATTTTACCAATTCATTTTCTAATACTTCGCTCGACGTCCCTTCAGCAATAATAGCGCCTTCTGAAACGATATAGGCTTTTTCACAAATTGCTAAAGTATCACGTACATTATGGTCAGTAATTAAAACTCCAATACCACGATTTTTTAGGGTTAAAATAACGTCTTTAATATCCCCTACAGAGATAGGGTCGACACCAGCAAAAGGCTCATCTAATAAGATGAATTTGGGGTCGGCAGCCAAAGCGCGGGCAATCTCACAGCGACGGCGCTCACCACCTGAGACACTCATACCCAGTGATTTGCGTACATGTTCTAAATGGAACTCACCGATGAGTTTTTCAAGCTCTTGGCGCTGCTCAGAGGCGCTCAACTCTTTACGAGTTTGCAAAATAGCTAAGATATTATCTTCAATCGATAATTTACGGAAAATAGACGCTTCTTGCGGCAAATAACCAATACCGGCGCGCGCACGCTCATGCATGGCATATTTGGATAAATCCATTTTTCCTAAGGTCACACGGCCCTTATCCATGTTGACCAGTCCCACTACCATATAAAAGCTGGTGGTTTTGCCCGCACCGTTTGGACCTAGTAGTCCAACGACTTGCCCTTGTTCAACAGAGAATGACACATCTTTCACCACCCAGCGTTTACCATAGCGCTTACCTAAATTCTGCATCGTTAAACGAGCGACAGGTTCAGAGCTATTAGCTGACGCTACAGAGTCATTATTAAGCTCATTGCTATTAACAACATTATTTTTAATATCACTCATAACTTATTCATCACTTACTTGTAAAGTTGCAACACTCAAGCGCTAATACAATTGGCTTAAACATGGACGGCTTATAGGTTTAAAGATTTTAATTCATTGAGCTATACTAGCCATCTAATCAACTGTCATTTAACATGTTAATCGGTTTAATTACTTAGCGTATGCTGCTTTGATTGGTGCTGTTATTAGGCGGGAAAACCAACTCTACGCGTTGATTGCCACCAGCGGTTGCTTCTACATCGCCCGCTTTTAAGCTATAACGAATGACATTACCGGCAAAACTTGCGCCATTTTGTACCAGTTTTGCATTGCCTGTAAGCGTAACGATGCCTGTGACCGCGTTATAGTCGATTTTATTGGCCTGACCTTTTGCCAAGCCTTTTTCTTGCGTAACCACCTGCTGCATGGTGGCTGGACGACCGGTTGCGACGGCCGAATTGATACTGCGACCCTGTGATAAATTGACCGTAATATTATCAGCGGTCATCTTAAACGTCCCTTGCGTAATCACTACCGTACCCGAATAGCTGGTAATTCCTGTGCGTTCGCTATAAGTGGCTTTATCGGCCAATAATTTTATTTCTTGATTGGCATCTGATGGCAAGGCATGGCTATATAACGGCAAAGCTAACAGCATCACCATCGGCAGCGCACGTAATCCGTTTGATACTTGGATAGAGCGCGTCGATAGCAAGCGTAAAGTAGGCAAAAAAGTGGATTTCATAAAAGTTACTCGTGTCATTATGGGTAGTAGAGTTTGCAAACTTCCTGCTAGGTGCTGCTGTTAATATGCATCTAATATCAGTATAAAGGCTAAAATAATCGGGTGATTAGGACAATATTAAAGCGGCAGCTGATATTAATTTAAAACTTAGGTCATGGTTGAATCTATTAAAACAAGGCTTTGTCTTGGCGTTTCGCTGGCGTAAAGGCAACCGCAACCTTGCCAAATTCATAATCACCGGTTTCAAGATTGGCAGTCATGCTAGAAGCCTCAAAGCGATTCATACCTTGCTCGACTTTGACTGGCTCATCACTATAAACTTGACCTGACTTGGTATTGCCTTTTAATGTAGTACCCGTCACTTTAATAGGTTCAAAATCGGACGCGCCCGCCTTACCTTCGCTGACCAAGGAGAAACCGCCTGATAAGCTCATTTCACCCGTCTGCTGACTGATAGCGGCACTGCCCGCTTCAATACGATAGCGCTGCTCATCTGAAGGCTCCCAATTCATCGTGATGCCTTTCATCTCATCCTTATTGGTCACAGGATTGTGGGTCAATGATTCAGCACTCAGCTCGTACTCAGTTTCACCTTTTTCATTGGTCTGCACCGCCTTAATATCGGTGGCTTCATAATCAACATCCGTCGCTTCGATACTGACCGGTGGCGTAATCTCTCCTTGCTGCTTAAAAAACCAGCCAGCAATCACAGCGAGAATCAACGCAAGAACGATTAAAACACGAGTATTCACGACAATTTATCCTGAGTTTTGGCTTCATCAAGCGTATAAGACGCAATAAAGTCTTGATAGTGGCCATGACCCTTTAAAATCAGATCACATATTTCACGTACAGCGCCGGTGCCGCCTGCGCGCGTGGTCACCATATGGCTACGTTTTATGACTTCTGCATGCGCGTTTGGAACAGTTGCAGCAAAACCAACGGTTTGCATCGCTTTAATATCGGGTAAATCATCACCCATATACGCACAATCGGCAGCGGTGATATTGAGCGCAGGATCAAGCGTGGCTAATAGCTCGCTTAGAGCAATCAGCTTATCATCACGACCTTGGACAATGTGATTGACACCCATCTCAGCAGCGCGCTTGTCTACCATAGGGCTGCTACGACCAGTAATAATGGCGGTTAAAATACCATAACGTGCCAACGACTTCACGCCCACGCCATCTTGTACTGAAAAAGCCTTGGTTTCAATACCATTGGCATCATAAATAATTTGACCGTTTGACAAAATACCATCAACATCCATGACCAATAACTTCACTTGTCCGGCTTTTTTAATTAAGTCTTGCATCAGTGCTCTCTTATTAAAGGCTTTTTTAATACGGTAGTTATTAATATAGCAATTATTAATACAATAATCATGAATACCATCATTGTTAATGCGGTACTTATTTCACACCGGCTTGTAATAAATCATGCACCGTAATGACGGCTTCCAAGCGCTCTGCCTCATCAATAATCAGCAGCTGGCTAATCCCATTTTCATTCATGACACTTAGTGCATCTGATGCGCGCATGCTTTTACTGACGCGACGTGGATTGCTTACCATCAGCTCGCGCATCGGAGTTTGCAAATCAATGCCTTTTTCTAAGCCGCGGCGCAAATCACCATCGGTAAATACACCGACCACTTTTTGTTCGTCATCAGTGACCACTGTCATACCCAAACGCCCAGCCGACATGGTAAATAAAGCGTCTTGTAGTGGCGCTTGTTGATTAATCAGCGGTAAGTTTTCTGAATTGGTATGCATCAAATCCTCAACACGCGTCAGTAGCTGTCGTCCTAGCGCGCCAGCGGGATGCGATAATGCAAAATCTTCTGAAGTAAAGTTGCGGGCGTGAACCAAAGCTACTGCCAACGCATCGCCTAATGCCAAAGTCGCTGTGGTACTAGAAGTCGGGGCAAGATTAAGCGGGCAAGCTTCCTGTGATTTACCAAGCGTCAATACGATGTCCGCTGCACGTGGTAGCATGCCGCGTTTATCTCGGCTGATACTAATCAGCGGAATATTCAAGCGATTAACTACGGGCAGCAGCATTCTAATCTCGTCCGATTCACCCGAGTTTGAGATGGCAAGTAAGACGTCGCCCTGTACTAACATCCCTAAATCACCATGCCCTGCTTCACCTGGGTGCATAAAAAATGCTGGCGTACCCGTAGAAGCAAAGGTCGCTGCTATTTTGCGCCCAATGAGTCCTGACTTACCCATTCCCGTCACCACCACTCGCCCTTGACAGGCTAAGATAATATCGCAGGCTTGGGCAAATCTATCATCGATTTGTTCAGTTAACAATTCTAGTGCCGCCATCTCAGTATGAATCGCTTCGATAGCAGTACTAATAAATTGTTGATGGGTTAAATTGCGTTGGGGATTACTCATACAGCAGCTCGATATTTAGTGACTTTACATTCAGCGACTTTCAATTTAGTAATTTTTAATTATATAACTTAAAATTTAATGACTTTAAATTCTTCAAATTGAAATATGCGATGAATCAATAGAATATTTTACTATACTATGCTCTCGATTAATAACGCTCTAGCTATATAGTATAGCGCATGATGATATACCATCATTTTAGCACTAACATTGGCATTGCTAGATGCAATTATACGTCTATTTATACAAAAAAAACCCACTATAATATAGTAGGTCTCAATCAGATATAGAACATTTTAATAACATACTTTTTAGTTAAGCATTACTTTAGATTTGAGCAATATGTTTCTAGCTCATTATTGCAAGCACAACCTCTTAAGCACGATGTTTTGGGCATAAAACTTAAACACAGTACTTTCAACGTAGATTTTAGTTATTACTGTCGTCAGTATCGTCATTTGGTTTATTCTCGAAGCCCGCATTATCTGACGGCGCCTCAAAACCACGGTCTTGACCAAAACCACCGCGCTCAAAACCGCGTTCTTGACTTTGACCAAAGCTGCCACGCTCAAAACCGCGCTCTTGACCTTGGCTAAAACCACCACGATTAAAGCCACTACGATTGGCAAAACCGCGCTCTTCAAAACCACCTGTGCTCGCAAGGTTGCTACCGCGCTCAAAGCCACTACTCATACCACCACCTTGATAACCAACGGGTGCGGCACTTGGCGTGCCTGTACTGGCGCCAGTTGCTGTGCTACTTCTAGGATTGCGCGCTGGCACTACTGTTGAGATGGCATGTTTATAAACCATTTGGCTAACGGTATTTTTTAGCAATACCACATATTGGTCAAATGACTCGATTTGACCTTGTAGTTTAATACCATTTACTAAAAAAATAGAAACGGGGATGCGATCTTTGCGCAGCGAATTCAAGAACGGATCTTGTAAGGTTTGTCCTTTTGACATGAAATCTCTCCTAAATATTGTATAATTATTTTTAATGCCAATTATTTTAAGTGTCGCTTTAATTATAATGGCTAAGGGCAGATACAATAATAAGTTTTATTTATAAAACGTATCTAAATAAGCGCTCATTGTTGTTAAGTGATTCCACTTTATCGTGAATACGTTATTATTGTAAATTATTAAGTAACCACTTGTTTCAAAAGTCATTTTATCAACAAACGTTAATTAATGACCATTAAACAAGCGGTTATATAAATATAATTCCCACTGTGCTACTGGGTTTAAATTATAGCAGCTATCTACATTATACTTTGAAACTAATTGTCATTATTTTTTACGCATTGCTAATTCCGCTATCGGTTTAATCCGCCAGCAATATAAATAGGCGCCGGTATAAATAGGCATCAATATAAATAATCTCGCACCTGTGCCATGGTATCAAACGTTTTTATCGTGATAGCATTGTCTATCTGCTTATCATCGTTAGACACGTCACCAGATAAATCAGACAATTGAGTAAGTTTACGCAGCCAAGTGTATTGGCGCTTTGCTAGCTGTCTTGTCGCATATAATGCCTTATTTTGCATTTGCTGACAAGCAAGCGCCTCAGTCCGGCTAGTGTGCTCGGGCGCTTGAACGGCTAGCTGAGCTGCGCGCTCGGATCTTATCTGCCCAATTATTGAAGCATCTAATTGACCAAAAGCATCATAAAACTGTGCCTTATCTAAATGTGCTTGCTCAAATACTGGGTGATTAGTATGCACGAGGTATTCCAATACTTGACGATAGCCAACACAGCGCATCGATGGCAAATTGGGCGTCAGTGGATACTGCTCAAGCAACCCTATCACTTCAGCGACCAATCCTTCATTCCACATGATATCCAAACGTTGCTCGATACGCTTATGCAACCATGGGCGCTCAGGCATCACTGCCAACGCATGCCAATTTTGATTGGGATTATGAGCTAAAGCCTGTTTAGGCTTTTTTTGCCAATCACTGATGGGTATGTTGGTTTGTAGATAGACTTCAACCGCGCGCGTGATGCGCTGGGTATCGGTCGCATTAAGACGCTCGTGGCTTATCGGATCTATTTTTCCTAGATAATCATATAGTGCACCAATACCTTCGTCTTGACGCCACTGCTCCACGCGTGCGCGCACGTTATCATCACTGTCTGGGACTGGCGATAGCCCATCAATAAGCGCCATGTAATACATCATGGTACCACCAACGAGCAAAGGTATTTTGCCCCTCTCATGACAGCTATCAATCAAACGGGCAACATCATGCACAAACTCAGCGACACTATAACTCTGCATCGGGTCAATAAGATCGACCAAATGATGCGGATAGCGCGCCAGCTCAGCAGCCGTTGGTTTCGCCGTACCGATATTCATATCACGATATATCAGTGCTGAATCGACCGAAATCAGCTCATAACGCCCTGTATCATACAGCTCATAAGCCAGTGCAGTCTTGCCACTCGCGGTTGGTGCCATCAAGCACACCACGCTATTATCTGTTAGCTTGGAATTGAGGCGATAAGATGAGCTGTCAGACGAAATTTGCATAGAATTGCCTTTATTAATTATATGATTAGCGCTAAGTAAATTTGCGACTTGTCACTGCTAAAATTTGCTTATTATATTTTTTATGTCGTTAGATACACATTTACTCAGGGGCAGATGACAGCATCAATGCAACCAATCGATGGCTATCGATAGATTTGATCGCATGTTTAACAAGTACGCTTTCCATATCTGCTATGAAAATCATTAAGTCTTGCGGTGACATTTGCATGCTCACGGTAGCAAGTTGCTGATTAATGGCAGCTGCGCTGTTCAACATCTTTTCATTTTTAAATGCCCTATCGCGAAATACATGTGACTCAAATAATGACCTGAGCTTTGACTGCCAATCTGCTGCACTAATCAGTAAATGTTGGCTTTGGTAATAAAATAATAACAGCGGCAGCGCTTTATCTTCGATGTATGTCGTACTAGCAGATTCAGTTAACACCTTATTTAAATCGTCAATCACGTCCAGACAATAAGGCAAAGATGTCGAATTTATTGCTACATCGTTAGAGATATCGCTGGTATTTTTAATGATATTTTGACTGATGTTTTCAGAAACAAATAATGTGTCTACGGTTTGAGAAGTAGGCGTATTTTCTGATAACTGATAGGGCTGTTTGGGTGCTTGGACTTGCTGGCTTTTGGTTGAATGAGTAGTCGATGATGTCTGTTCCCTTTGAGCAGCGAAGGTATTATTTATAGACAGACTATTATTTATTACCTGACTATCATCATTAGCGGAATTAATGGTCTTTTTGCTAATGACCGTTTTAAGCTTTGTCCGAACCGCATGACTGAGATGCGCCATGATGTTGTTCAATGGACTGATTTTGATACGCTGTTTAGTTGGGTGTACATTAATATTAAGCCACTCAGTTGGCAGATCAAAATAAAGTGCATAGCCAATACCTGCTAACTGAGCGGTTTGGGCAAGTTGACGCAACTGATTGCTAATCAATGCTTCTTTTACCAGTCGTCCATTCACATAAATCAACTTTGGAAAAGCATCCTGCGAATCAGTGATTGGCCATAACCATCCATTAATGCTTGCTTGACTGCCAAAATTATTATCAATGTAGGCTTTAGGCGACTGCATTAAACTGGTGAGGTCTATGGATATTTCTAAGGCGTTATCCATTAATGGTAGCCCAGTCGCTTGCTCGAGACGTGATAAAGGCAGACGATTAGCATTATTGTTGCTGTTATCATTGGCAGGCATGACTCTTGAAGAAAGTGACAGCCGCTTTTTATTATCATGAAACAGCGTCAGCGCCACATCTGCGCGCGCCAAAGCCACTTCGCGGACTATCGTTTCGATATGACCAAACTCGGTGGCAATAGATTTTAAGTTACCGCGACGGGCTGGTACGTTAAAGTATAAATCTTTAACGGTAATGGTCGTACCACGACTATGCACAACTGGCAGCAACTTTGGCTCATCGTCCAATACACCCGCGACTTGCAACTGGCGACCAACACCACTGTCATCATGACTACTGGCTAAGGTCAAACGAGAAACCGCCGCCGTTGCTGCCAATGCTTCGCCGCGAAAGCCTAAGGTCGTAATACCATGCAAATTAGCAACATCCGCGACTTTACTGGTTGCATGACGGGTAATTGCCATAACCATATCATCAGGATGGATACCCGTGCCATTATCGACCACTTCAATCATCCCCATGCCGCCTTGGGTAATATGAATCGCAATATTACTCGCACCAGCGTCTATCGCGTTTTCAAGCAGCTCTTTAACCACGGCTGCTGGGCGCGTTACTACCTCGCCCGCTGCCAATTGATTAATCAGCAGCGGCGATAGCTTTTTGATGCGAGTATGAGAATGGTTGTCTGGCATTTGTGGCATTAAGAGGTATCGTTATTTTGCATGGTGATAAATGATGCTGTCGGCTATTGGTGATTTACATTGGCTACAGATATGAGATGCAAATTAAATCTTAAGAGAAGATAAATCCAAGCCTTGCGCTTGACCTGACTTTGATAATCGCAGCTCAACTTGACGGGCTTCTTTTTTATTATTGTCTACGCTGTCACTTTGAACCATATCAATAAATAAAGTCGGCGGCGGTAAATAGCCGTCCGCACGGCTGGCCCATTCGATAATAACCAACGCATTTGGCTCATCTAAATACTCATCGAAACCGATAAAAGACAGCTCTTCTGGATCTTGCAAACGATATAAGTCAGCATGATAAACTGGCTTAATTGACCCATCATTTTGCTCGATACTATAAGGTTCAACTAAGGTATAAGTCGGGCTTTTAACGGCACCGGTATGTCCGAGCGCTTGCAACCAATAACGGGTCAGCGTGGTTTTACCTGCACCCAAATCCCCCGCCAGCCAAACGCTACCGGATAAGGATAACGCCGCTAATTGCTCAGCCAAACGCTGGGTATCGTCTTCAGAGTACAGTGTCAACGTTTTAACGTTTTTGTCTTCTTTTATACTATTAGACATCAGAATTACCTGCCTGTACTTGCGTCTGTACTTGCATCGTGACTGACGGGTTAACAAAATTCTCACCGCGAATCAGCTTGGCATATAACTCAGGGTCATGCCATTCACTGCTGACTTGATCGCTAAACTCAAACGCTTCTAAATTTAGCTTGCCCATTTGCTCATTGGCCACATCATCAGCAAAACACTGCGCATAACCGGTTGCAGTTTCGTGTGCAATCACCGAGTAAACGCTGACATCAGATTCACCGTTTTGCATTTGGGTTTGTTTTAAAATCTCTTGTGCCCAAAAGAATATCACGCGTGAGAACTGTTCTGCTGATGGCGATACCGGCAAGCTTATCCAGCGTGCACTGAATTTTTTGCAGGCAGCGATATATTCTGGGTCGTCTTTGTTCCAAAAGCAGATCGCATGATCGAAGCTGTCGATAATATCTTTTATAGACGATTTTAATAAACCGAAATCATAGACCATCTGCCCATGGTCTAAGCGCTTAGCCTCAAGAATCAATTCGATTTGATAGCTATGACCATGGATAGAATGTTTGCAGCGCTCAGAGCTACAATTACGCACAATATGCGCATTTTCAAATTTAAAAAGTTTACGGATACGCATAATAATCAACCAAAAAAGTAAGCATCGTTGTGCTAAATATGAGTATTACAAAAGCTTGCCGAGACGACTCATCGGCTTGTGGCCCATTATAGCAAATCACGATGACTCCGTAAGTAAGCACTTATTAATAGCCATATTGACTAAATGAATCCATAACACTAAACACCCCTTTATCGAATCTATTTATCAAAAAGAATTTGAGGAGCAGGATTAAAAAGAGATGTCTAAATCCAATCGTAGGTGAATTGTGCTGACGCTATCTATTGCGACACCTTAAGCCTATACTCATTGCAGTACGCACAATTTGCGTCATCAGCATATAACCTAACCTTTAAGCTTGTTTACACTGGCTTTAAAGGGATTACGGCTTATCTCAAGAGGAAAATACCATGAGTAAAGGTCAAGACAGTAAAAAGAACGTAAAAAAGAAACCGCTATTAACGGCAAAAGAGAAAAAAGCCGCTAAGCAATCTAAAAAAGATGACAACGGCAGTATCTTAGGTAAACATTAATATTTAGTGCATCAGTATGCTAACTGAAGCTATATTAATCTAAACCATACTAATTAAAGCTATGCCAATTGAACCTCACGGTTTGATTGGCATTTTTTATGCTAGATACTGTTTTTATAGTAGCTACTGTTTTTATGCTAAGTACTACGCGGCGCAAACATAATAATTGCCATGCCTAATAGCGCGACGACAGAACCCAATATATCCCACGTGGTAGGCCTGATGCCGTTCACTGTCCACAGCCAGATAATTGCCATCGAAATATAAACACCGCCGTAAGCGGCATAAACTCGACCAGCTGCGGTTGGATGCAAAGACAATAGCCAAACAAAAGCAACCAAGCTTAGCGCACCCGGAACAAGCAGCCAAATCGACTTACCTTCTCGCAGCCATAAATAAGGCAAATAGCAGCCTGCTATCTCTGCCAATGCGGTCAGCGCAAACAATCCAACGGTTTTTAACTCAGTCAAAACCATCTACTCCTAAACGGTGATAAATCCTGTCATATACTGTACGGCATTGCCAGAAATCATTACTCTGTCACCTGCGACGACACACTCTAAAACACCGCCTCGTTTTGATGCTTGATAAGCAATCAATTCATTTTTACCCAAACGCTCCGCCCATAATGGTGCTAAAGCAGTATGAGCCGAGCCTGTCACTGGGTCTTCATCGCCACCATTGGCTGGCCAAAAATAACGTGAGATAAAATCGTAATCTTTGTAGTCAGCAGAGGTAGCCTGACAGGTGACCACTACATCTAATGGCGCAAGCTGTTTTAGTCGCTCGTTATCGCGCTCTACGTTTAGGACATCTGATTCAGCATTATAAATCACAAAATATGCTTGGGTGTTTTTATAAACTTCGACTGGTGCAATAGACAATCCTGTCAGCAAACTCTCAGGTATATTATCGACTTTTTCAGGTTTAGTATTGGGAAAGTCCATTTGTATCTTGCCAGTTTCTGTCTGTACGATGGTCAATATACCAACCGCTTTGGCGTAAAATCTAATAGATTCTAAACTAGGATTTTTGTTAAATAACACAAAAGCAGAAGCTAAAGTCGCATGTCCGCAAAAAGCAATCTCAGACAATGGTGAAAACCAGCGGATATGATAAATGCCGTCATCACTAAGAACAATAAAGGCCGTCTCAGATAAATTGTTCTCAAAGGCAATCGATTGCATCAAATCATCACTTAACCAATCATCTGTAATGATAACCGCCGCTGAATTGCCCTTAAAAACCGTATCCGTAAAAGCATCAATGACATTGATTTCTAGCTGCATTTTATGTTCTCGCTGTTATTTTTTATAACTTCATGGTTTTATGGTTTTATAGCTTTATGAGGTTACCGCCAATATCAATCAACAATAAATAGCTTAGCGCCTGTCTTCGTTGACGAACGATGTGCAATCGTATTGTCCGCTACTTGATAAGTCATACCGGCTGTTAAGGTAAAAGTACGCCCATCCTTTAATTCGGTGTTTAGCTCGCCCTCAATACAAAACAAAATATGCCCTTTATCGCACCAGTGATCGGCAAGGTAGCCTGCAGAATACTCAACCATATGCACATTAATAGTATCAAATTCACGAGTCTTCCAATACCCTGTGCCCGTTTCGCCTTTGATTTCTACTGTTTCTACTGTTTCTATTGTTTCTACTGTCGTCCAGTCGGTAGTAGCAAAAGGTATGTTTTTCATTTCCATGACGTCATCTTCCTGATTTAATCGATCATTTATGCATAATAATTCTCTTTACTTACTATACCTCAAATCCAGCGCCGCACTTTATTTAGATATGCTTGATAAGTTTTACCAAATTTTCGTGCCATCATTTCCTCTTCTGGCTGTATCTGAAAGCGTGTCATATAAAGTATAAAAACGGGCAATAACACAAACGACAGAAAGTGCGACAGATAGAATGCCCAGCCTAATAAGATAAGCACCAAGCCTAAATACATCGGATTGCGACTATATCCATAGATGCCACTGGTTACTAAACTAGATACTTTCTCAAGCGCCTGCGGATTGGGTGTGGTCTGCGCCTTTCTAAATTGCGTCACACCCATGACACCTAAGCTCATTCCTATCACACCCAAACCCACTGCCAGTGCAGTTGAGCCGTTGAATGAGAACGTCAAAGCAGGAACCATTTTAGAGACGCCATACATGGCAGCTGCCGTAATAATGACTTGTGCTACTGGTGGTACTTTAAGCGCTAGAGCGTTCATGGTTGCACCTTATATATGACTAAACAACGAATTTAAACAACGAACCTAAACCATTCATTATCTATTATAACTGCTAACTATTTGTGTGTTTATTTTTCTACCTGCGCCTGTATCTAGCAACTGCACATTTCACACCGCTATCATTGATATTTTCGATATTATAAAACTTTATTCATACTAGAATTGGCGCCTATATTACTTCTAGAAGGTTATAATTGTCCCCTGTTTAATTTTTAGTCTTTATTACGGTAAAGGAATTGCTCCTAACACTGTCATTGAATTTAATGAGGAAGTTAGCGTCATGATGCGTATCGGATTGTTTTTATTGACCAACTTAGCGGTGATTGTGGTATTTAGCATCGTGTTTGGTATTTTATCCAGATTTTTTGGAATTGGGGGCGTACATGGCGCAGGCGGGCTAAATTACACCAGCCTTGCCATTATGTGCGGTATATACGGCATGGTTGGCTCGATGGTTTCGCTATTTATTTCAAAGTGGATGGCCAAAAGATCGACGGGAACGGTGGTCATTGAAACGCCAAGCAACGCTACGGAACAATGGCTGGTAGATACCGTCGCTAAGCAAGCACGAGCGGTAAATATTGGCATGCCAGAAGTAGGAATTTTTAATAATTCACAGCCTAACGCGTTTGCAACTGGCTGGAATAAAAATAAAGCGCTGGTCGCGGTTTCATCTGGTCTGTTGCAAAATATGAATCAAGATGAAGTAGAAGCGGTATTGGCGCATGAGATCGGTCACGTGGCCAACGGCGATATGGTGACGCTTGCTCTCATTCAAGGCGTGGTAAACGCCTTTGTGATGTTCTTTGCGCGTATTATCGGCAGCTTCGTTGACCGGACTGTCTTTAAAAATACCAGTGATAGCCCCGGCATTGGCTACTTTGTGACGAGTATCGTGATGGATATTTTGCTTGGATTTTTGGCGTCCGCCATCGTTATGTGGTTCTCACGCCTACGTGAATTCCGCGCTGATGAGATGGGTGCAAAGCTTGCCAGCAAAGACAAAATGATTAGTGCGCTTGATGCCTTGCGTCCTTCTGAACAGCGCCCAGATCAAATGCCAGAGAGTATGAAAGCATTTGCAATCTCGTCTGGACAATCTACTGGCTTTAGTATCGCTAACCTTTTCCGCTCACACCCAACGCTGGATGATCGTATTGCGGCATTGAGGAAGTATAATCCTCGGAAAGCATAGTAAAAAGTGTGATGATTTGTTTAGGTCGTAGGGTGCGCCCCGCCCAGTTGAGTAGATAATAGCGCATGGCAGGATCAGCTCCCTCTACCTTCCTGTAAAGTCACAATACAACCAACCAAACATAAAAAAAGCCTATCTTTAAAGATTAATGCCAGTCAGTTAAGGCTGACTGGTATTTTTTTTGGGATATTTTTGTGGTTTACCCTTAACCACCCTCGGGCAAGATCGCTTTCTGCGTTCAGGAATGACAAACAATTTTCCTTCCTCTAAAACTGCATCTAACAACTTAGGGAAGAGTCCTGCAGCCTGTAAAGGCGCAAACCGTAACAGATCAACAATCGTAATAGACGCCATATGAAAGCTAATTCGTAGAGGGCTAACCTTAGCTCTAACTGCCATATAGCGCATCAAACGTCTTATCAGATTATAAGCAATCATAAGCCCCCAGAACTCTTGTAACACAAGCTGTGGCAGCTTACTTCTTAACAACAGCCCCTGCTGTAGATCAGACTTAATTTCCCTAAAAGCCATCTCGATCTCCCAGCGCTGCAAGTACAGCTGTGCCACTTTATCCTTAGTAAAGCGTTTATCATCTATTAAAGAGGTGATGTATCGTCTTGTCTTACCCTCATAACTACACTCAATTAATCGAGCTTGCCAAGTATCGGGTAGGTTTGGATTTTTCTTTTGAGCTTGGGGAGAAACCGGCATTTGTATCAAGTAGTCCCCTTCACTAAAGGTTTCAATTACACTGTAACGCAAATTATCTTTAGCCCGCATGAGCCAGTGACTGTTTGGATGGGTTTGTTGCCAACTAATCAGTAGGTCTGCTGAGAAATAGGCTCTATCAAAGAGCGTAATGCTGTTGTCTTGAATATTTAGCTGACGGGCTAATGTGATCTCTCCTTGACCCATATCTCCAAGGGTTGTGTCAATGATCTCATGCGTGTCAGTATTGATCAGGCATACCGAACGCATTTGGGGATAGGGCGCCTCTTTAGTTCTGCCTTTGCTTGAACTAAAGTACTGAAGGTTCTCATCAGTATAGGGTAGTGAGTATACGACACCGTCTACAGCTTGGACGCTAAGTCCCATAAAGTCTTGCTGCTCGGCTCGTGATTCTGTTTGGTAGTGAGCACTTAGTTGATGAAATAGCTGCTTTAGAGGCTCATGCCCGAGGCGTTGTCTTGCTTGTACCACTGCACTGGGTACGCAGGCCTGTGAGTCTATATTAAGCCGCATCTGCTCTGTGATATACCAAATTGAACGGTTTCGATATAAAGCTGTGCCGATGACTATCCAAACAACGTGTTCGGCAGGTAGCTTACGCCTTCTAATGCTCGCTTTGCCGGTATACTCTAAAGCTTGCTGTATCCACTCAGGGTCTATTAATTCACTAAATTGTTCTAGGGTGTCTGGAATCCTTTTATGCGTCTCATTAATAGCGTCTTGTAGTCTCATAGTAAAATAGCCCATCTACTTATTAGATGGGCTATTTTATTACTTTTATTGAGTTTTTGCCTTAACTGACTGGCATTAATCTTTAAAGATAGGCTTTTATATTGCATAAACTTACTGACTAAATATCGAACTCTAATGCTCTATCGCCTTCGCTATCTTTGATACGCGTTGGCAAACCAATCTTATTCAATAGATTGATAAATGGCTTGGCATCAAGCTCTTCGACGTTGACCATTTTGCCCGCATCCCACTCACCAGTTGCGACTAACATCGCAGCAGCGACAGGTGGCACGCCAGCAGTATAAGAGATACCTTGGCTACCGACTTCGTTATAGGCTTCTTTATGATCTGAGATATTATAGATAAATACCTCGGTATCAACGCCATTGATTTTACCTTTAACCTTATCACCAATGCAGGTCTTGCCGGTATAGTTTGGCGCAAGCGAGCTTGGATCTGGTAGCACGGCTTTGACCACTTTTAACGGTATCACTTCTTGCCCTTCCGCAGTCATCACCGGCTGCTCAGACAGTAAACCTAGATTTTGTAGCACGGTGAAAACATTAATATAATGCTCACCAAAGCCCATCCAAAAGCGGATGTTTGGCACATCTAGATTGGCTGATAAAGAATGAATCTCGTCATGACCACTTAGATAGCTGTTTTGCACACCAACGACTGGCAAATCATCGGTACGCTTTACTTCAAACATCTTATTCGACTGCCACTTACTGTCCTGCCAAGAATAAACCGTACCGGTGAATTCACGGAAGTTAATCTCAGGATCGAAGTTGGTGGCGAAGTACTTACCGTGGCTGCCCGCATTGATATCGATAATGTCGATATCAGTCACAGAGCCTGCATCCATCATGTCATAGCCAAGGCGCGCATAGGCGTTAACCATGCCGGGATCAAATCCTGCACCCAAGATTACCGTGACATTATTGTCCGCACAGCGCTGCTTACGCTTCCATTCATAGTTGTCATACCATGGCGGCGTCTCGCAAATTTTGCGTGGATCTTCATGAATCGCAGTATCGATATAGGCAGTACCCGTCTCAATACAAGCCTCCAAAACCGTCATATTTACAAATGCCGAACCGACATTGATGACGATTTGTACGCCAGTATCTTGAATCAGTTGTATCAGCGCTTGGCTATCCATGGCATCGACTTGATGCGTATGTAAGACAGCAGCTTGCTTAAAGCTACCTTTGTCTTTGACGCTTTGGGCGATGGCATCACATTTATCTCTAGTACGTGAGGCGATATGAATCTCGCCGAGCACATCATTATGCATCGCACATTTATGCGCGACCACTTGAGCAACGCCGCCTGCGCCGATGATAAGTACATCTTTTTTGTTGGACTTAGCTTGTTGGTTTGTGTTCAAAGAACAATCCTCCTTTGTGTCCCTGTCGATACCATTGATAGTGGCTATGCAAAACAGAAACGAGTGAATGATATGCGTGAATTAAAAAGGAAGACCGAGGAAAACCCACGCACCCGTTAGACAAATCCGACTGCCTTTGCCAGTGGCAATTATAACAATTTTTACTTACTTTTCGGCAGAAATTACAACATAACTTAGAAAACTCAAGACCAATCCTCATTTCTAGATAGTTGTTTGGCAGTATGATTTAATAATGCCAAGCGTAACAGCGTTATGACAAACTCGCCTTATAATCTTGATAATCAAACTCGCGCTGAATATCAATACTGCCGTCCAGACGACGGATAACAATTGCCGGCATGTTAACGCCATTAAACCAGTTTTTCTTCACCATGGTATAGCCTGCGGCATTACCAAACGCAATCCTATCGCCTATCTGTAAGTTGCTAGGTAAAACATATTCGCCAAAAATATCACCCGCCAAGCAAGAACGCCCGTAAATAATAGTGTTATCTATAACGTCGTTTACTTGGTCTTTGTTGACAGGTGCAATAGCCATGAACTCACCATTAATAGACGCTATAGGCGCCGACTCACGATAAATCAGCAAATCAAGCATATGCGCTTCGATAGAGGCATCAACAACGGCTAGATTTTTTTCATTGTGCATGGTATCTAATACTGTCGTCACCAATGAGCCAGCGCCATGAATGCTTGCCTCACCCGGCTCAAGATAAACTTGTACGCCATATTTTTCGCTAAAGCCTTTTAATCTGTCTGCCAATTTTTCCAATGGATAATCAGGGGCGATAAAGTGAATACCACCGCCCAAACTGACCCATTCAAGCTGTGCTAAGACGTCACCAAATCTAGCTTCAATATCGGCCAAACTTGCACTAAATGCCTCAAAGCTGTCATTTTCACAGTTGTTATGAATCATAACCCCAGTGATATCACCAAGTATTGCTGCAATCTTATCTTTATCATGCTCACCAAGGCGACTAAAAGGACGAGCAGGATCAGCAATGATAAAAGACGAATTACTGGTCTTTGGATTTAAGCGTAATCCAACTGGAATGTTTTTTGCTGCTGCTTGACCTTTAAACGCATTTAATTGCGAGATAGAATTAAAAATAATTTTATCCGCATAGCTCAGTACTTCGCCGATTTCATCCGCGCTATAAGCGACGCTGTAGGCATGGGTTTCTTTTTTATCTTGGTTATTAACACTATTGTTATTATCGGCATTATTATTACCAAAAGTCTCATAGCCCAATCGCACCTCATTCAATGAAGACGAGGTAGTGCCATGCAAATAGGGTTCCATCACATCAAAAACACCCCAAGTGGCAAAACATTTGAGCGCGAGTAAGGCCTTGGCGCCCGATAGCTCGCACAGACGAGCGATAATCTGCATATTTGCGACAATCGCCGCTTCGTCAAGCAAATAGTAAGGCGTTTTTAGCGCGGCAAGAGAAACAGCTGGTGTTGAGTTCATAAGAGATAACCTAATAGCTTAATGCTAACGATGGCTTAATGGCGCACTGTGATACAGTTATGACACGTTATCACACATTGTGACAAGGCCAAATGACAGGGCCAAATAAGTGCGCTATAGTAGTATAAATTCATCACAATTAGAATAGCTTATGTCACTTTCAACCGATTATTCTACCTCAAAAAGCCATACCAATTTATCGTCACTCGAGCTCAAAAATATAAATTTAGAGCATCTCGATTCAGAGGCGCGTGCCGTGTTGGATTTTTGGTTTGACAAAGACAATGAGCCATACTGGTTTGCGCAAAATGATGACTTTGATAAGAAGATAAATGATAAGTTTGGCAAGATTTGGCAAGCCGCAAAACAAGGTGGATGCGTCACGTGGCGCATTGCAGACGCGCCAGCCGATAGCAACAGCTCAATCACAGCGTTGGCTGGACGCTTGGCTGAAATCATTGTCTTAGATCAGTTTTCGCGTAACCTATGTCGCGAGCAAGCATGCGCGTTTGCTCAAGATGGTATGGCGTTGGTATTGGCACAAGAAGCCATTGGGCAGCCACATTTTGATACCCTACCAACGCAGTGGCGTAAATTTATTATTATGCCGCTTATGCATTCTGAGTCAGCGATGATTCATAAACGTTATCTACCGCTTTTTGAGCAACTAAACGATGCCAATACTTTAGACTTTGAGCGTCGCCACAAAGACATTATTGATAAGTTTGGCCGTTACCCGCACCGCAATGAGACCTTGGGTCGTGAATCAACTCTCGAAGAAGAGGCTTTTTTACAGCAGCCCAACTCGTCTTTTTAAGCAGTTGTTGAAACGTAAGCTTTAATAGAACGTAACTGTTAAAAGATTTGGTGGTGTATCAAAAAGTATGCTGGGGTAATAAAGGAAGGGTGACAGCCGAAGCAAGATGATATATTTGAGGTTATGAAGATACAAATACAGATCAATTGCCCCGACTGTCACAGTCTTAGTCTAAAGAAAAATGGTATAAAAAGCTATGGCAAGCAGAACTACCAGTGCAAGGACTGCAAACGTCAATTCATTGGTGATCATGCCTTAACTTATAACGGCTGTCACTCTAAAATAGAAGACATTATACGGCTAATGACGGTTAGAGGTTGCGGCGTTAGAGACATAGCGGTTATAGCCTCAGTCAGTATCGGTAAAGTATTGAGCACCATAGGCTCATCTGTTTATAAGATCGCGCCTAAGAAGAGCTACTATGAACGCTTAGAGGTTGATGAATTCTGGACTTACGTGTATCGCAAGAAGCGTAAAGTCTGGCTCATCTACGCTTATGACCGCGCTACCAATGAGATTGTCGCTTATGTTTGGGGCAAACGTGACCTAAAAACGGCTAAGAAGTTAAGAGCACGTTTAAAGCAGCTTACAGTCAGCTATGGCTCTATCAGTATGGACAACTGGGACAGTTTTATAACCGCCTTTAAACCAGATAACAAACAAGTTGGCAAACAGCATACGATAGGTATTGAAAGCAATAACTGCCGTCTTAGACACCGACTAAAGCGAGCCGTTAGAAGAACCTATTGTTTCTCTAAGAAACTCGATAATCACTTAAAAGTGTTTGATTTGGTATTCTTTTATATCAATTATGGCTATGTCTGATGTCAGCATACTTTTTAGAACACCACCAAAGATTTAAGTGTGATGCAAATAATATTGAAGCTAGTTTAATTATGCTTAGGGAATTTACCTTTATTGAACTTGGGATTGATGATTGTCTTGTAAGAACCACTGTTCAATCACGCTATTAGCAGGGTCATGATTGCTCTGCTGTTGTAATAATTGCTTGGTATCAATGAGCGCCTTTAATTGCTCAGCATAGGCGCGAGGCTGCAGCAGGCGCATCACGGTACGACAGATATTATCACCACTGGCCTGCTCTTGGATAAGCTCGGGCACAATCGCGCTATCTGCCAAAATATTGGGCAAACCGACATAAGGCACTTTAACCAAACGTTTAGCAATCTGATAAGTCAGCTGATTTAACTGGTAAATCACCACCATTGGACGCTCAAGTAACATGGCTTCCAAGGTTGCAGTACCCGATGCCAGCATCACCATATCTGAGGCCGCCATCGCTTGCTGACTAAAGGTTGGTTGGCTGTCATCATAGACCACCACAATCGCCGCGCGCAGCTGCTCTGAGCGCTTATCAATGATATCTTGCACGATATATTGATGATTTTGATCGACCGTTGGAATAATAAAACACAGCTTTGGGTCTAATAAAATCAGCTTTTGGATACCATCGAGCATGAGCGGCAAGATTGCTGTAATTTCACCGCGTCTCGAACCTGGCATGACACAGATAAGCTGGCTGACATCATCAAAGCGGTCGATAAAAAATTGCTGCAAGCCGTCATTATGCCAGACCAACTCACTACGGCGCTGATTGACTGGCGTCTCAAGTAGCGTCTGATCAATGGTTCGTAGTAGCGGATGACCGACACATATCGCCGGATGATTATGACGCTCATAAACGGGCAGCTCAAATGGGAATAAGCAAAGCACCAAATTGGTCGCCGCTTTAATATTGTGAATACGCGACTCACGCCATGCCCAGATAGAAGGGCTGACATATTGTACGCAAAACACCCCTTGTGGCTTAAGCTTTTTAGAAACTCGTAGATTAAAATCAGGCGCATCGATACCGATAAACCAATCAATATCGGCGGCTTTAAAGGCCGTTAATAATTCACGCCTAGCTTTAAGCAAATCAGGTAGTTGCGCCATCACTTCTACCAAGCCCATCACTGCCAAACGCGATAATGGAAAAATACTTTGTAGCCCTTGCGCTTTCATTTTTGCGCCGCCAATACCAACCCAAATGATATCATCGCGCAGGTTATTCATCTGCTGCATAAAATCTGCGCCCAAGCTATCCCCTGACACTTCACCAGCGACAATCCCTATGACCAGTGGCGCCCCCGTCACAGCAGGCATTGCGTCATAAGCATTATAGCCATCAGTTGCTGACGTTAAATCATAAGGTTGGTGAGGCGTAGCAGAATCTGTCATGACAAGCTCTCAATATCAAGTTAGTACCATCAAAGCAGTACAGATGAACTACCCGCTACCTTAGAGGTAGGGGTTTCTTAGGTAAAGCTCTTACTTGACACGATATTCTGTATCAGCGGTTAAGCGAATCAACTAAGCTAACCCTGTCGCACCGACAGTTTTTGATTGTTTAGCCAGTATCAATCCTTGATGTAAGATATTGATACTGGCATTGATATCGCGGTCATTTTGCTGCAAGCAACTTGGACAATTCCACATTCTAACCGACAGCGGTAATTCAGCTTTAGTCAGTAGATGGTTGCAGTTTGAGCAAGTCTTAGACGATGGAAACCATCGGTCTATTTTGACAAGCGTTTTGCCGTACCAGTCTGCTTTATAGGCAAGCATGGTGGTAAATGACGACCATGAGCTGTCCGATATGGCTTTAGCTAATTTTCTATTCTTAACCATACCCTTGACGTTCAAGTCCTCAATAGCAATAACATCGTGGTTTTTGATGAGATTGAATGAGAGTTTATGTAGAAAGTCTTTGCGAGTATTGGTTATTTTCTCATAGACCTTGGCGACTTTTGTTTTTTGCTTTTGATAGTTGCGGCTCTCTGACAACTTGCGTTGATCCGCTTTAGCAACGGCTCTGCGTTTGACTAAAATTTTTTGCTCACGCGCAAGCTTGTCTTGCAGCTTCGATAGAAACTTAGGATTAGCAACTTTCCTGCCGTCTGATAAGACGATAAAGTCTGTCAATCCTAAGTCAATGCCGATGTTAGAGTGGGTTTTTGGTAATTCATTAACGATGGTTTCAACCAGTAAGCTAACAAAATATTTACCTGATGGGGTATGGCTGATGGTGGCGCTCTTAATTAAGCCGTTTATTTTATCGGGGAACTTGGCGTTGATATGACCAACCTTAGGCAGCTTGACAGTGCTATCTGTGATCGCCACTGTACCCTTTTGGTTGTTGGTGGTGTAACTGTCTTTAAACCCTTTTTTCTTGAACTTAGGGAATCGGGCGCCTTGCTTGAAAAACTTATTATAAGCAGCTCTTAGGTTTTGCTGAACATTCGCTAATGCCAAGCTATCCACTTCTTTTAGCCATTCAAATTCTTTCTTATACTGAGCAGGAGTGTTGTTTAAGGTGGTCTTTGTGGTCTCATAGTGGTCTATTTTATCGCCAAGCATCCTATTCCAAATAAAGCGTGTGCAGCCGAATGATTTAGCGAAGAATATTTGTTGTTCTTCATTAGGGTACAGCCTTACTTTATGGGCTTTTAGGATTTGCTTTGGCATGAAATACTTATTGTTAGTTGGTGTTATATTTATTATTAATTATACTACAGGTAGAGGTTGTTATCACCAACAACGCATTCATCTCACCACCTTAGAGGTGGGAGAATTCTGCGCTAAGATGTTAAATGTTGAAATAAAAAACCACCTGTTTAATAAGCAGGTGATTTTTATATTTGAGTGACAGTAACTTTTACTTAGGCTATTTTGCTAAATGTTTTAACAGCCTACTTCTTGTCGCTTTCGGTATGCGCTACGTTTTCGAGCGTTTTTCTTATCGGTGCAAAACTGCGTCTATGCGCGGTTAATACGCCATAAGTTTCGATTGCTTCCATATGGACGCGCGTCGGATAGCCTTTATGCTTGGCAATACCATATTCAGGATATTCAGCATCAAGCGCATACATGGTTTTATCACGGCTTACCTTAGCTAAAATACTAGCAGCCGCAATACTGGTATGACATGCATCGCCTTTTACCCACGCTTGACAGTCAATTACTGACTCTTTTATACCAAGTTTATCAAGGCGTGCATAATCCAAATCTGGACAACGATTGCCATCAATCAACACCTCAAACTGCCTTTCCGCACTGGTATTAAGGTGCTTGGCAACTATTTCTAACAAAACCTCAGTACATAAACGCATACCGAGCATCGTTGCTTGCAAGATATTGATTTGATCGATGACAGCAGCCGGTATATCAGCGACGACGTGCCCTACGGCATATTGCTGAACCAACGGGTAAAGAGTGTCGCGTTTCTTTTCACTCAGCTGCTTAGAATCCGTCAAGATAGATAGCACAGTACCGTTAAGTGGTGCATCCTCAATAAGCCCTGACCAAGTAGCAGGTAATATCGCAGCAGCGACATTAACGCTGCCTAACAGAGGCCCACGCCCTGCTTCATCGACACCAATTTGTATAGGTGCTTGTTCGCTCTCTTCATTTATCGGATATTGCGCCAATAGCTCAACAATATTTAACTGACCTGATAGCTGTATCGGTGCTGTCAGTTGAATATACTGACCGTTAATATCTACTTGCTCAATACAGATGCTAATTGGCGTGAAAGGATTTGCACTGCAAGGTGTGTTACTCATAAAATTGTACTGTCTTATTTAATGAACTACCCGCCGCTTTAGAAGCGGGGGTTTCTTAGGTAACGCCCATACTTAGTACGATGTTTTGTACCAGCGGTTAGACGAATTGACTTAGCTAACTCCCTTGCACCAAGGGTTCTTTGAGGGTTAGACAGCGCAATCCTTCATTGAGGATATTGACACTGGCATTGAGATCACGGTCATTTTCAGACTTGCAACTGGGGCAATTCCAGGACCTATCACTAAGTTTTAACTCGTCTTTACCAAGAACATAACCACAGACTGAGCAGGTCTTTGAAGATGGAAACCATCTATCGACCTTAATGAGCTGTTTGCCATACCAATCTGCTTTATAGTCCAGCATGGTGGTAAAAGTTGACCATGAACTGTCGCTGATTGCTTTAGCGAGTTTATGGTTTTTGAGCATGCCGCTGACGTTCAAGTCCTCAATCACAATAATATCGTGGCTTTTGACAATATTGAAGGACTGTTTGTGTAGAAAGTCTTTACGGCTATTGCTTATTTTTTCATGAATTTTAGCGACTTTACGTTTTTGTTTTCGATAGTTACTGCTTTCAGATAGTTTGCGATTGGCTTTTTTGGCAACCGCACTGCGCTTGGACATGATTTTTTGAGCACGAGCCAACTTATCTTTTAGTTTTGCTAGAAACTTAGGATTAGCAACTTTAGTGCCGTCAGATAAGACGATAAAGTCTGTTAATCCTAAATCAATGCCAATGTTTGATTGAGTTTTTAGGAATGGTGTCGCAATGGTTTCAACCAAAACACTGACATAATACTTGCCTGAAGGCGCTCTTGATTAAGCCATTGATAGACCGATGGATATTGGCTTTAATACGACCGATTTTAGGTAGTTTAATAAACGAGCCATCAATCGCCACTGTGCCTTTTTGGTTGTTGGTGGTGTAACTATCTTTTTTACCTTTATTTTTGAATTTAGGAAAATCCATATCAGGACGTTTGAAGAAAGATTGAAATCCTTGCTGTAGTTGCATTTGCACATTAGCCAATGCCAAACTATCCACTTCACGCAACCACTCAAACTCTTTTTTATATTGAGCTGGGGTGTTTTTTAGGGACTTTTTATGCAGTCTATAATAGTCTTTTTTATCCGCAAGCATTCTATTCCAAATAAAACGAGTGCAGCCAAACGACTTAGCAAAAAACACTTTTTGCACCTCATTGGGGTAAATCCTAATTTTATAGGCTTTATGGATCTGCTTACTCATTATCGGTCTTTCTCGATGATGACTTGCGGTCAATTAAGTATTATATTACTTTAATAACCACTCGCTTTCAAGCTGTCATTGGTATCGTTAGGTCAATGATCACAAAGACGCATTCATCCCGCTCCTTTAGAGGTAGGGGATTTGTTAAAAGCCACCTTAACAGCATTTATTAGGCTCAAGCTTAATTTATAAGTCTTAAATGCGGTTGTTTATAAGCTCATCATACGTGACAGTGCTTAAAATAGCTAAATTAGCCAATAAAAGCTCGATAATTACTGTCTAAAATCATAATACTTATTCATTAACATAGACAAAATTAACTTTCATTTTAACACCTAATTTTGATACCTATTAACCTCAGCATATAGCTCAGACTCGGCAATGATAACGAAGTTTTAACCTCAGTATTCCAGTTAGCAGTCAATTAACTGTGCGACTGCCCTTGTCAACCGGCGCTTTTGTCCGCATAATGAATATCCCTATAAATCAGCTAGACGATATATAACCATGACAACACCAGTTATCCATAATGCAGATATTGACGACGTGAATATTGAAAAATTCATTCCTTTAATCACTCCCGCTGAGCTAAAGTCTGAGCTACCTTTGTCAAATGACGCCTATAACACGGTTCTAAAAGGTCGCAATACCATCCAAGATATCCTCGATGGTAAAGACAAGCGTCTATTTGTGGTTATTGGTCCCTGCTCTATTCACGATATTAAAGCCGCCCACGAATATGCCGATCGCTTAGCCGTATTGGCAAAAGAGATTGAAGACAGCATCTTCGTTGTGATGCGTGTCTATTTTGAAAAGCCGCGTACCACGGTTGGCTGGAAAGGCATGATTAACGACCCTGATATGAACGATAGCTTTGATATCGAAAAAGGTCTGCGTACTGCCCGTAAGCTACTACTTGATTTGAACGAAAAAGGTCTTCCGTGTGCGACTGAAGCGTTAGACCCAAACACACCGCAGTACATGCAGGATTTGATTAGCTGGTCAGCGATTGGTGCTCGTACCACTGAAAGCCAAACGCATCGTGAAATGAGCTCAGGCTTATCATGCCCAGTTGGCTTCAAAAACGGTACAGATGGCGGCATGACGGTTGCTGTTAATGCCATGCAAGCAGTGAAAGAAGGTCATAGCTTCCTTGGCTTATCAGCAGATGGCAAAGTTTCTATCATCAAATCAAAAGGCAATCCTTACGCACACGTGGTACTACGCGGTGGTAACGGTAAGCCAAACTATGATGAAACCGCTGTTGCGCAAGTTGAAAACGAGCTGGCAAAAGGCAAGACCAATAGTAAGATTATGATTGACTCAAGCCATGCCAACTCAGGTAAAGACCCCTATCTGCAACCGATGGTCATCCAAAACGTTGCTGAGCAGATCAAAAACGGTAATAAATCTATCATCGGTCTGATGATTGAGAGCCATCTAAAAGGCGGCAATCAAAAGCTGACGGCTGATTTGAGCCAACTTGAATATGGCAAATCTATCACCGATGGTTGCTTAGATTGGGATAGTACGGTCACTGCCATGCGCAATCTACGTGACATGGTTAAAGACGTATTACCGAATCGTTAATTTTTAATCTTTAATAACGATTGCCCATAAGCAAACGTCATTAAGTTTTTTAAGCATTATTAAGCGTTTCATAAAAAAGCCCGTCCGATAATAATATCGGACGGGCTTTTTCTTATAAAATAATTTAGTTTATGGTTATAGAGTCATTTAACTCACCCTACTCGCTCGCTGACCCTAAAACACTGTTTAAACTTTCAATTACGTGCCTAGAAGTCGCTTGCTTTTGCAGTTCAAGCAACTGCTCATGCGCCATTTGACGACGCGGTTCAGCCAAGGTATTCCAACGTGCCAGCACTTGTAATAAGCGCGATGCTAACACCGGATTGGCGTCATCCAGCTTTTTAATCACAGCGATATAAATATCTAATCCTTCTGCCGTCCATAAGACTGTTGGCTGCGAGGTAAAGGCGCTGATGACTGAGCGCACACGGTTGGGCGTATTCCAATCAAAATCTGCATGCGCAAGTAAGGATTTAATAGTATCAGGTGTGACCGTATCAGCAGACGCTTGCACGCTAAACCATAAATCAATAACCAAATCATTATTTTGGAAGCGTTTATAAAAATCCGCCAGATACTTATCAGCGTTTGCCAGTTGATGATTGACCATCACTTTTAACGCGCCAAAACGTTCTGTCATACAGCTGGCATTATCATACTGCTGCTGCGCCCATTCATCTACACCGGCAACGTTGGCGGTCAATGCCATATCGAGTACCACATTACGTAAAGCACGGGTGCCACGAGCGGCGGCACTGTCTTCATAAGCCTGCATCGGTAGCTGCTTATAAAGCTCAGCCCATTGACCTTTTAGCGCCTCTGCCAGCTGTTGATATAAGCCTTCACGCTGTGCTTTTACCAGCTCTGGATCGTAATCTTTATGAATAGCAGATGCCAACTCTGGTGCTGACGGAATATCAAGCAAACGCGCCGCCAACATCGCATCACTAGCAGCCAATTCCGGCAAGGTCTGCGCCACTGCTTGCAGATATATCTCAGGGCTGCTTTTCGCGCCTTGACCTTGCAGTAAAATGCGATTGACGAGCATTTGCGTCACTTGCCAGCGGTTAAAGCCATTGTTCTCATATTTAAGCAAAAACGCCAAATCTTCATCTTGATAATCATAATTGAGCTGTACTGGGGCGCTAAAATCACGTAGCAAGGACACTACTGGCTCGCTTACTACATTTTCAAAGGTAAAGGTTTGTGTGGCTTGATCGAGCAGCAACATACGCTCAGCGACGATAGCACCAGAATCTTTATCAAATAGTGCGGTCGCTACGGGTATCGGCAATGGTTTTGGTGCATCAAAGCCTGCAACATGACGGGTTTGCTGACTCAAAGTAATAGTCAATGTCTGCGTAGCGCTGTCATAACTTTGGTGACCAGAGACCACTGGCGTACCGGGCTGACGATACCAGTCGATAAAGTCCTCAATCTTGCTATCGGTAATACTAAGCGCCGATAAAAAATCTTCAACCGTGACCGCTTGCCCATCATAACGACGGAAGTACTCATCCGTACCTTTGCGGAAGTTATCAGGCCCTAGCGTATTGGCAATCATACGCACAATTTCAGCACCTTTTTCATAGACAGTGGTGGTATAAAAGTTATTAATCTCAACGAAACTTTCAGGGCGTACAGGGTGCGCTAACGGTCCTGCATCCTCAGCAAACTGATGCGCGCGCAAGGTTGCCACATCATCGATACGCTGGACGGCACTTGATTGCTGATCGGCTGAAAACGATTGATCACGGTAAACGGTAAAGCCTTCTTTTAGACACAGCTGAAACCAATCACGGCAGGTGATGCGATTGCCCGTCCAGTTATGAAAGTATTCATGAGCAATGATAGATTTGACACTAAAGCTGCGCGAATCCGTAGTCGTCTCAGGGCTAGACAGTACACAAGCGGTGTTAAAGATATTTAAACCCTTGTTTTCCATCGCCCCCATATTAAACTGGCTAACCGCAACAATCATATAACGGTCTAAATCGTAAGCGCGACCATAATTGACCTCATCCCATTGCATCGAGTCTTTTAAAGCTTGCATACCGACAGCACATTTATCGATATCTTCAGACTTCGCATAGAGCTCAAGCATTACCTCACGCCCTTCGCTCGTCGTATAGCTATCAGTCAATACATCTAAGTCAGCGATAACGCAAGCAAACAAATAGCTTGGCTTATTGGTCGGGTCTTGCCAAATCGCATAATGACGCTCTGGCGCATCCGACACTTCACCCGCTTCGAGCAAATTACCATTACTCAATAGCGTTGGAAAACGCTTATCGGCTTCTAAGCGTGTGGTAAATATCGCCAGCACATCAGGACGGTCCGGATAAAAGGTAATCTTGCGAAAGCCCTCTGGCTCACACTGGCTGACAAACATGGTATCGTCACCACTGCCGGCGATATATAAGCCTTCAAGCGCCGTATTGGTATGCGGATGGATGCGTACTTGCAGCTGTAATTTGGTGTTTTTTGGCGCATCGGTAATGGTCAATGTGCCCTCAGCTTGCGTATAACGATTGCGAGCAAGCGGCTCATCATTAAGCTTAATAGACATCAGCTCAAGCGCTTCACCATACAGCACCAAATCGCCGTCAGTCTGACGCTGCATCACCAAAGTACTATCTACAATAGCATGATCATCAAATAGCTTAATATCCAAATCAACGGTTTCGACATCAAAACTTGGTGGTCTATAGTCTTTTAAATGAATTTTACTTGGAGCATGTGATGGCACATCTGGCATGTCAGGATTGATAATTTGAGCAGCAGTTTCAGTGGTGGACATGAAAGTTCCTATTATTATTTATGATAAAAAGCTTATAACACTTAGCTACATTGCTCTAAACCACCAAATTTCAAGTGCGAGGATGAATAAAAACCAGCTTAGCATTTATTACTCAGGTAGTAGTCATGGTTAGCATGAACCGCTCGCCTTTTTATTCATTTATTAATCACTATCGCCTTTGTCAATTACAGCAGTTAATCATTGGATAATATTTATTAACATGATGTAATAGGCTGATTTCTAACCTGACTACCAATTAAACGACCAACCTTATGACGACTGATGCTTCAAACCTTACTTTACCATTATTAAGTGCTTATATTGAGGCATTACTACCTTCATTAGCCGCACCGACGCAAAGCCAAGTAACTGAGCAACTAACCTCTGTCGATAATCATCAGGGCGAAATATTGTGGGTCGTACTAGATAAGCAAGAACGCTTAAATCTGCAAGCCCAACTTAGAGATAGCATTGCCATTATAAAAAGCAGCGCGCCTGATAGTCTCTATAAGAACGATGAAAATAATGATGAAATGGCAGCATTGCCTATAGCGACTTTAACCGAGCTTACCCAACAAGCGCGGCCTGAGCGTTATAATTTGGCCTGCTTTTGGCTACCTACCTTATCAGCAGAATTACTACAACAGTATATCCCCCTACTCATGCGCTATCGGGACATCTATGCCGCCCATTTACTTATCGTGCTTGATAAGGCAATAGATTTGCGCGCTTACGGATTGACACCGTTCGATATTTTGAGCGAAACATCTTTAGACAAGGATATCACTCATCAAAAAGACACCTCTTCATTAAAGGTATCGTCGCCCATATCTGCCACACTTTGGCAGTTTAATTTGTACGATTATAAGCAATTGCCAAACTGGCTCAATGCTGACTACTGGGCGAACCCTGAAAACTGGGGCAAGAATCGTTGGTGAAATATCGGATAGGTATATGTAAATTCTCGAATTATTTACAGTAATACTACTTACATAAAGTAACATTTAGTATATGATAGATAGCAATTGCCTAAGTTTTACCAAAAGCAGTTTACAACAACAAATGTCATTAAAATTTTAGGAGCTCATTATGTCAACCAGTTTTTCAAAAATCGCTGCTCTAGCAGTATTATCAAGTGCTGTGGTATTGGCATCAGGTTGTGCCAACAAACGCGCGACTTCAGAAGTTGTCGTGGCCCCACTAGGTATCCCAGGTGGTCAAGCGGGTTATAACGGCGCGGTTATTGTCGGTAACTCAAATGCTGTTATTACTGGTGCTGAGAACCTACAAGCAGTTGTATACTTTGCCTTTGATAGCAGTGAAATCACCTCACAAGCGGCTGGCGTATTAAATCAACATGCTGGTCTATTAAGCTCAAACCCAAACGCTGGTGTTGTTATCGCTGGTCACACTGATGAGCGCGGTAGCCGTGAATATAACATCGCCCTAGGTGAGCGCCGTGCCCAAGCTGCACGTGATTATCTTGCGGCCCAAGGTGTTGCGGTAAATAATATCCGTGTCATCAGCTATGGTGAAGAGCGTCCAGAAGCAGCCGGTACGACTGAAGATGCCTATGCACAAAACCGCCGTGCTGAATTGTCTTACTAATCACTGTTGATAAGACTTTGTTAGCCTAAATTAATGAGTAGCAAAAAGCCCAGCAAATATATTGTTGGGCTTTTTGCATTCTGCTACGCTAAAATGAATGGTTAAAAGTGGTTTATATTCTGACAAACTGTAGACTTTATCTACATAAAAATACGAAGAAACCTATCTCTCAACAGCTTTAAGCTAATAGCCTTTACTATAAACAAATGATGCCAACCTTAAACTTACATAATATCCAATACAGTCAACTTGATTCCACGACGTGGTGCGCGACGGCTCAGGTAACTGCGTCTTGCCCTCTAGAGTCTTTGCACTTATTCAGCAATCCATTATTATTTAACGCAAACCTATTAAACATCAACACTGATAAATTCATTCATATTACTTGGCACTACCATATTTCTAACGTTTCTCTATCAGCGCGCAAAATCGCTTATCAACAGCGTCAGCAGCAACGTGCTGGTGTACGCTTGTTATTACAATCTCTACTTAACAAGCTAGGTATTATTGACAGTTTGGATGACGTAAGCTTCCCCTATCGACTTGTTAACAGCCAATATTACGTATGCTTTAGTCATACTGGGGCGAGTAGTCCAAATACTTCTACTCAGCCGAGTGGAGGAAAACCTTTTAACGGGTTAGATAATAAAGTTGCGGTTGTTATCAGTTGTCATCGACCGGCAGGCATCGACATAGAAACCAATAAAGTTGAGTGGCGGGTGGCAAAGCGCTTTTATCATATTAATGAGATTGCTATCTTGCAAGCTCTAACCATCACTCAGCGTGACACTGTCGCTAAGTTACTATGGCAAATAAAAGAGTGTTTTATTAAAATTTATCAGTATACCCTTGCACAAGGTTTGGGTATGGATTACTCCTATCTCATTACTGGTTTAGTAAACGGCATCGAAGCACAGGCACAGCTATCTTTGTTAGCGTTCAACGATGATCAAACTGGTTACTATCTCATCTTACTATCTGAGCAGCAGACAGTAATTGTTTATTAAAAAGTACTTAATGTAGGCACATAATTCTGACTTTATTTTAGACAAAAAAAACGACCCTTTTCAGGATCGTTTTTTTATTACTACTTTTCTTCTAAAAACAGTATTTAAACTGTGATTAGCTTAGAAGCGGTAAGTTGCACCAACTTTAACAATTGGCATCCACTCTAACCAATCTTTATCTTCTAGCTCTCTTTCTGCTTTAGAAGCAACTTCGCCGGCAGTAGTAGTAAGTTGAGCACCGTTTGAATCTGTGTAATTAACTACACTATCAGGATCTACTGCGTTTACAGTTGCATCAGTTTTACCCATATAGGCTGCACCAATCTCACCAAATAAACCAAAGTTGTTAGTGATGTTAGGACGGAAACCAATCGTAGCATAAGGCGCTAGCTTGTTACGATGTTCCATAGTACCTTGAAGAGTACCTACATCAGTAGAATTATATTGCTGACCATCAATTTTAAAGAAACCACCATCAGCATTTGCAGTTACATCAAGATCGTTATCAGGAACGATGATACCAGCACCCATTGTGAACCAGTTACCTGTAGGACGTAATTGTACGCCTAGGTATGGGTTGCTGAAATCTGCATCAACATCGTAGTTTACATCACCAGCGTCAAAGTCACCGCCAAATAGGTCAGCAACATCGCCACCTGCCCAACCAGCTTGTAGTTCAGTTTTGTCGTTAAGTGCCCAACCGATGTTAGCACCATAACCTAAAGTACCAACTTCAGCGCTGATAGCAGCTGGATGAGTAACGGTTTGGAAGAAAGTTTTAGTACCACCAACAACAGCGCCCGTAGTGTTACGTACAACACCAGCTTCAGCATTATATGCATAAGCAGGCTCAGCTTGATAAGCAACAGCTACTGGCTCAGCTTCGTATACAACTGCTTCATTACCGTCAACAACGATAACTGGCTCAGCTGCTAATGCAGCACTTGATGCTAAAACAGCAGCAGAGATTGCCGTTAATTTAATAAGTTTCATAGAATACTCTCCTAAAGTGTGAAATAACTCGCCCGTAAAAAAATGATAATTTAGCTTTTTTTAAACAACCATTTTGTTGAGCAGATTAAAACAATTTTGGCTTGAAAAGTCACCCCCATGGATGCGCTTTTTATTTGCCGTTATGTAAAGATTGCATAGATATTGTAATAATTGCTACACCAATCCGCAAAACTTCGCTTTCCTGTTACACAATACTCTCAAAGCAACTGAATAGCACAAACACGAATATTGAATCGCTTAACGCTCATGTAAAGGTATTACAAAACATGTCAGTATAATGACCTATGTCACACTTTAACTCAATTACAGTTATAGAGTTTATTACTACAGTTTGTTGTGGTTTGTGAGTTAACGTATCTAACATTACCTAATGCCTGATAATTTAGAAGCCAGATAACTTAAAAAACCAGATGATTTAGAAAGCTGTTAGTTAATACTTAGTATGAATCGCAGTATGGTAGATAAATGTGTTTATATTTAATGAGATATAAGCTTGTCTAAGCGCGATAATATGCTAAATTAGTCTTAGTCATAAAGTTGCTTTTAGACTTTGAATTTACTGGTATTTAACTGACTGATTACAGCGTCTTTTGTTTTCTGCTTTATTTTTATCATTCTTATTGAGCCATCTATATGCCTAAAGTATCGTCGATTACCCGTGTGTTAGAGATTATCGAAGCCGTATCTTACGCTTCAAAGCCCCTCTCGCCACTTGAGCTATCGCAAGAGCTTGATATCCCAAAACCGACCATTCATCGATTGATTCAAAATTTGGTCGATGAAGGGTTTGTTACGGTTGATATTGGTGGCGGTATTATTCCTGGCAAGCGGGTACGTAATTTGAGCGTCGAGCTTTGGCAACAGCGTCAGTTCTTTAATGAGCGCCAAATAATTTTGCACAAATTGGTTGATGAGATTAAAGAGACTTGTGGTATTGCCATTCCTTATCAGATGGGCATGATGTATACCAATCGTGCTAACACCTCGTTACCGTTACAGATTTATCTCCCTGTAGGCGCAAAATCACCGATGTGGTGTACGGCCACGGGCAAGCTTTATTTAAGCCAGTTATCGGCGACCAGCCGCGCTAAAATACTGCAAGGGCTTCCGCTAGATAAATTTACCAAAAATACGATTACGGATATTGATGCGTTAAATGCCGAGCTTGATCGTATTGCGGAGACGGGCATTGGTATCGACAATGAAGAGTTTATCTCAGAGATGGTAGCGGTATCGGTGCCTGTGTTGGATAAAAAGTCACGCTATTTGGCCTCTTTATATATTCACGCCCCGACCATCCGTGTGTCATTAGATGAGCTACTGGAGCATGTGCCGCGCTTGCAAACAGCTGCGCAGGATATTCAAGCTTTGGTGTATGAGCTGCAAAACTAGAGCTTCTATCATTAAGAAAAAATATGATCGAACACAAAAAGGTCTGCGCTATAAAACCAGCGCAGACCTTTTTATGCTTTGTTAATAAAGTGATTATAAATATATAGTAAAAGAAACACAAATCCGCTACATTATATAATATGGCATACTCAAAAGACTACCGACAACTGATACTCAATAAGCTTGAAGAAGGCTATAGCATTCGACAACTTGCAGAGGAGTATCAAATTAGCACCAACACCATTCAGCGTTGGAAAATATTTCCTGAGCGTAAAAGACGTCAATTTACCCCGACAAAGATAGACGATGATTTACTGAGAGCTGATGTAGACGCTTATCCTGATGATTATCAGCACGAACGGGCTCGGCGTTTTAACTGCACTCAAAGAGCGATAGGCATTGCTTTAAAACGAATCGGTATCACTCAAAAAAAAGAGCTTAACTCATCCAAAAGCGGATGATGAAAAACGTCTAATATTCCTTGAAAAGTTAGCGCAATTTAAGTTTGATGATAAGCCTATTATTTATCTTGATGAAAGTGGTTTTAAATCTCATGAGAACCGACCTTACGGTTACTCTGATAGAGGTAAAAAATGCTTTGGTCAATACAACTGGCAGCTTAAAAACCAAACCAATGCTATAGGTGCTATTTACAATAACCAGCTGTTCGCTGTTGGACTCTATGATCGCAGTGTCAATAGTGATGTATTCCATAGTTGGGTTGAACAACTGCTGCTACCAAGCCTACCGAAAGACAGCGTAATCATTATGGATAATGCAACCTTTCATAAGCGGAAAGACACGACTGAACTTATAGAAAGTGCAAATCACACTATTTTATGGTTGCCGCCTTACAGTCCTGATTTGAATCCTATCGAGCAGATGTGGGCTTGGGTCAAACAAAAACGTAAAGAGTGGCGGCTAGAGTGTGTTGACACTTTGTTCTTTTATTTCTTATGGCTTTGTAGCGATTTATAATTTCTTTGACTATAGTGAGTGAAAAGTAATATCGACACATCACGCACTGCTGATATCAATTTTTCTTGCTTGCTGTGCCTGCGCAGACAGAGGCTACAAAAAATTGATATCAGCAATACCGTAGCGTTTTTAGGATATTTTGACTATAGAAACACACTCTATGCAAAACTGATTAAGGATTTTAAGCGTTTCGTGCTTTAAGACAACACCGAACTATCATGACGCGCCATAATGCTAGAAAAATCCTTCTCGCCGTTTTCTACCGTATGTGCTTCATAAAGCTCCGTCGCTTTGGCACCCATAGGCGTTTCAACATCCGTGTCCTTAGCCGTTTGCATCGCAAGGTTAAGATCTTTTTGCATCAGCTTACTCATAAAGCCGCCTTTATAACCATTGCTAGAAGGTACATTTTCCATCACTTGTGGATAAGGATTATAGACCTCTAACGTCCAATTACGACCTGAGCTTTGTAGCATAATATCTGATAGCACTTTAGGGTCGAGGCCGTTTTTAACCCCTAAATTAATCGCCTCTGCCGTTCCCGCCATTAGAATGCCTAACAGCATGTTGTTGCAGATTTTCGCAACTTGTCCAGCACCGTGCTCGCCAGCATGAAATATATTTTTGCCCATGACGGCTAGTATCGGCTCAGCTTTGGCGAACGCATCGTCGCTACCACCGACGATGAAGGTTAAACTACCAGCGATGGCGCCGCCTGTACCGCCGGAGACTGGCGCATCTAAGAAGTCTATGCCAAGCTTACTTGCTGCCTCTGCTACCAATCTTGCATCAGCTGCAGCGATGGTACTGCTATCAATGACCAATGTGCCTTTGGGTAATTCTGCTAGTAAGCCATCAGCGCCATCAGCGCCATCATCTCCTAGATAGACAGAATGGACGTGCTTGCCTGCAGGCAACATGCTAATGACGACTTGCGCATTGCTTGCAGCATCTTTAGGACTATCAGCCACACTGGCACCTGCTTGTTGCAAGCGCGCGGTCGCCTCCGCAGATAAATCATAAACCGATAGCGTATAACCTGCCTTTAACAAGTTTTCTGCCATCGGTGCGCCCATATTGCCAAGCCCAATAAAGGCTATATTTGGCTTGGCAGTATTGTTTGACTCTTTATTGCTTAAACCTGAATCCTTTGTACCCATCTCATCGCTCCTTGATGATTGCTTATGCAGACAGTGCTACACATAGTTTTACGTTTTTTAATTTATACCTGATTCTTATAATGAGCCGATAAGCTCTTAGCGTACAAGCTGGCTGCCTAAAGCGTCTTCACCCAACCAATCGCCTAAAGGATGCTCACCTTTAGCATAAGGATTCACAAAGTGCTGATGTATATACGCCTGCCCTTCGCTACTGAGACAGTCTGCCAGTGAACGTGACCATTGTGGGTTGCGATCTTTGTCAATCAGTAGCGCACGTACGCCTTCTTTAAAGTCAGGATTGGCGGCACAATGCACAGCTACGTTGGTCTCTAAATATAGGACTTGCTCTAGCGACAAATCAGTCACTTTATGATAAAGCGCATAGGTCAAAGCAGCGGTAACTGGGCAGCCATGTCGATACGTATCTACTGCGCGCTGCGTCCAGCTGTCTGCTGCAAAGTCTGTATCTAGCTTTGCAAGCGCTTCGTCACTTTGTAGAAGTGCATCAATATCTCCCAGTCCGCCGCTGTTCATCAACTGCTGTATAGGTTTCCAATATGTCGCAAGCTTACTTGCAGGCAATTCTGCTACTGGTTGCGCTGCTAGTGCACGGCTAACAATACTGTAGGCACTATCGTTGTGACATTTATCGGTACTACCTGCTGCCACTTGCCAATTACTCTGTTTTAAACCTTGTATGACGGCATCATATTCACTACTGGCAACGGCATACTCTGCAAGATTGGCTAATAGCGCATCATTGCCATTACACATCGCACCCGTCAGCCCTAAGAACAAACCTGTTTTAGCTGGCATGCGCTGTAAGAACCAACTGCCAGAAGCATCTGGGAACAGTCCAATAGTCACTTCTGGCATAGCAAAGCGGGTGCGCTCAGTGACCAAACGATGACTACAACCTGCCATCAGACCCATGCCGCCACCCATGATAATGCCATCGCCCCAGAGGATTAATGGCTTTGGATAAAAATGCATCTGCCGATAAAGACGATACTCATGACCAAAAAACTCTGTCGCATAAGGGTTCGGTAGCGGCGCACTGGTAGACATACTGTCATACAGCTTACGGATATCACCGCCGGCACAAAACGCCTTTTCTCCTGCGCCTTTTAATACCAATGCCACTATCTGATCGTCATTTTGCCACTGCTCTAGCTGCTGGGCTAATAACTGACACATCTCGACACTGAGCGCATTGAGAGATTTGGGCGTATTTAACGTCATTATCCCAATCAGATGGCCACACTCTGTCGGTTCAGTATTGAACAATACCGGCGCTGCTTGTGTGATGTTTTCTACAGAATTTTGATTATTAGTATCGTCCGTCGCCGTCGTCGCTGCTGTCATAAAAGTAACCTAAAAATTAAAAGGAAAAATATTAGCGCTAAGTCTGATTCAATTTGGTCTATTTATTTTGGCTTATTTATTTTGCCAAGTGGGTTTGCGCTTTTCTAAGAATGCTTGCACACCTTCACGCTGGTCTTTGGTGTCGAACAACTTAACAAAAGCTTCGCGCTCATGGATAAGGTTCTGTGCAGGCGGGGTGTTTCTTGCGGCTTGGATAAGCTGTTTAGAGTAACTGACGGCAACAGGAGATTGCTTAGCGACTTTTTGCGCTAAGACTTGCGCCGCTAATAAGCCGCCACCTTTTGCCGTGACTTCTTCGACTAAGCCAATGCGTAATGCTGTCTCGGCATCGACGCGCTCACCGCACAATATCATACGTTTCGCCCAGCCCTCACCAACCAGTAAAGGCAGATTCTGCGTACCGCCTGCGCATGGCAATAAGCCCACGCCAGTCTCTGGTAAGGCCATCTGTGCATGCGCTTCTGCGATACGGATATCACAGGCCAGCGCGCACTCAAGTCCACCACCCATCGCATAACCATTGATAACCGCGATACTGACACCGCGATATGCTGATAGCGCTTCAAACGCTTCACCAAAAGCAATGGCCATGCTGATTGCTTGGCCTTTATCACCGTCTGAAAAATTATTTAAATCCGCACCTGCTGAAAAGAATTTCTCGCCATCGCCATGAATAATTAAGGCATAAACATCATCATTGGCATTGAGGTCAGTGACCAGCTGTTTGAGCGCTGGCAGACTGTCCATCGTCCACGTATGGGCTGGCGGGTTATTCAGTGTTACGGTAGCAATGTGACCGTCGATTGATAACTTGAGATTGGTATAATCCGTCATAAATAATCCTTTATTTTATCTGAATTTGGTACGATTTATTGGTGAGACGCTAGGTAAAAGAGCCCTAGAAAATCATAGAGCACTTAAAGTATTGCTATAAAAGTATTGTCATAAAATAGCTGCGTACTACGATTAACGCAATTGACTCAGTGCATCATCTTGCATAAGCTGACGCGAGACAATCACGCGCATGATCTCATTGGTGCCTTCCAAAATCTGATGCACACGCAAGTCTCGTACATGGCGCTCAAGCGGATATTCATTTAGATAGCCATAACCGCCATGCAACTGTAATGCCTCATTGGCAACATCGAAACAAAGATCCGTGGAGAGACGCTTTGCCATCGCACAGTAGGTAGAAGCTTGCGAGTCATTGTTATCGACTTTATTAGCTGCTAAATAAAGCATTTGCCGCGCAGTAATGGTTTGTGTGAGCATGTCAGCAAGCTTAAACTGTACTGATTGTAAGCTGGCAATCGGGCTACCAAACTGGCTACGCTCTTGCACGTAATTGGTCGCTGTCTCTAGCGCTGACTGCGCCGTACCTACTGCACAGATACCAATATTGATACGACCGCCATCTAAGCCTTTCATCGCAATGCGAAAACCTTGGCCTTCCTCGCCGATTAAATTTTCTGCTGGTACTTTGACATCTTTAAAGCTGATGGTACGGGTTGGTTGCGCTTTCCAACCCATTTTATGCTCGTTTTTACCATATTCGATACCAGCGCTGTCAGCGTCTACCACAAATGCTGAAACCCCTTTTGGCCCTGCACCGCCTGTACGCGCCATAACCACTAAGACGTCAGTCGAGCCTGCGCCTGAGATAAAGGTTTTTTCGCCATTGAGTACATAATAGTCGCCTTGCTTGTCGGCTTTGGTGCGTAATGAGGCGGCGTCAGAACCGGCATTCGGCTCAGTTAAGCAGTAACTGCCAAGCCATTCACCACTGACCATATTGGGTAAATACTTTTTGCACAAGGCATCACTACCATACTCACCGATCATCCAGCTCGCCATATTATGGATACTCATATAAGCAGCCACTGCCGTATCACCCCATGCCAGCTCCTCAAACACCATGGCAGAGTCTAAGCGTGGTAACCCTAAGCCATCATATTCTGGATTGGTATATAACCCCAAAAAGCCAAGCTCACCTGATTTCTTAATCACATCAATTGGAAAGTGCGAGGTGCGATCCCATTCAGCCGCATTGGGCTTTAGCTCTTTTTGAGCAAACTGCCGAGCGGTTTGGCGAAAGGCAATTTGGTCTTCGGTCAATGAGAAATCCATAGGGTCATCCTTGTGCTTGCATAGCAAATATGCTGGAGAAAAGGTCATAAGCCGTCAGTCTACTGTGGTTTAAACCGTGTTGGTTATACAGTATAGCAGCGCTATAACGACAATCATAAATTATGCTTTGTTAAAAACATACTGAGTAAGATTGTCGCTATGTTGTTGAGATGCTGCCAATATATTGGATTAACGATTACATTGAAATAGTGGTATTGACGCCGCGGCTTGCCTCATCATCGAACCAGCGGGCAGTGACCGTCTTGGTTTGAGTATAGAACTGTACTGCCTGCTTACCATAAGGACCGAGATCACCAAGTTTACTAGCACGCGAGCCTGAGAACGAGAACATCGGTAGTGGCACAGGAATCGGCAAGTTAATACCGATTTGACCAACTTGCACATCCTGTTGGAACTTATGCGCAGCAGCGCCCGACTGAGTAAAGATCGCCGTACCATTACCATGTGGATTGGCATTAAGCAGCTCAATCGCTTCATCAAGGTCGGCTGCACGCATAATACAAAGTACCGGTCCAAAGATTTCTTCTTTGTATATTTGCATATCAGCGGTAACGTTATCAAAGATAGTTGGTCCTACAAAGTTGCCTTTTTCATAGCCTTCGACCGTGATACCGCGACCGTCCAATATTAAACTTGCCCCTTCTTCTACCCCAGTTCCAATCAAATGCTCAACACGGGCTTTTGCGGCAGGTGAAATGAGCGGACCTAAATCCTTGTCGTTTTTACCTGCTGAGACCACTAAGCCTTCTGCTTTAGCTTTAATATCGTCAATCCATTCCCCTGCTGCGCCGACTAGCACCACGACTGACAATGCCATACAACGTTGACCGGCAGCACCAAATGCTGCACCCGCTAGCTGATTAAGGGTTTGCTCTTTATTGGCATCAGGTAGGATAACGCCATGATTTTTCGCACCCATCATACACTGGGCGCGTTTGCCAGATTGACTAGCGCGCTCATAGACATGCTTGCCGACGTTGGTTGAGCCAACAAATGAAACCGCTTTAATATCTGGATGATCACAAATGGCATCAACGGTCGCCTTGCCGCCATGTACGACGTTTAACACACCTTCAGGTACGCCCGCTTCAACGGCAAGCTCAACCAGACGCATAGTCACCATTGGATCTTGTTCAGAAGGCTTTAGAATGAATGTATTACCCGTAGCAATCGCCATTGGGAACATCCATAGTGGAATCATCGCTGGGAAGTTAAACGGGGTGATACCAGCACAGACGCCAAGTGGCTGCCAGATACTATAAGTGTCTACGCCTGAGGCGACGTTTTCAACGAAGTCGCCGATTTGTAGATTGGCAATACCTGCTGCATGTTCGACGACTTCTAGACCACGGAATACATCACCGCGAGCGTCAGCAATGGTTTTACCCTGCTCTGCTGTCAGGATTTCTGCCAGCTCATCCATATGATCGCGTATGAGTGCTTGATACTTTAAAAAGATACGCGCACGAGTAGTAATTGGCGTTTTGCGCCATGTCTGAAAGGCTTTCTGGGCGGCAGCGACGGCTTGATTGATTTCATCGTCAGTGGTTTGCGGAACTTTAGCAATAACTTCTTGTGTGGCAGGATCGGTGATATCAATCCATTCGCTGGTATTAGAATCAACAAATTGACCATTGATGAGCTGTTTAACGTGGTGCATAAGATATCCTTATCTTGTTTGCGAGACTACCCTTTTATGGTGTCCTAGTATTCAAAAAAGAGATAAAAACGATAAGTTTTTATCAATCAAACTTAATTTTTAAAATGATTTATTTCGTATCGTTATTGACTATAGCAATAAATCAATTTTAGGGTCAAGTGCTTTATCAAACTTTTATCTAAGAATTTGCGACTCTTTAAATTCTCTAACGTTTAAAAACCAAAAAGCCCATGATTGTACATGAGCTTTTCCCGATATTAAGATGACTGAATTTTTTCAATTAATACGCCATTAGATTAATAGTCTTTCATCGACTGCTTAATCGCATCAATCGCGGTTGGGTTATCAAGCGTTGACATATCACCTGTCTCATTACCTTCGGCTAAAGCACGGATAGCGCGGCGTAATATTTTGCCGGAGCGCGTTTTTGGTAATGCTTGCGGGAAATAAATCGCTGCCGGTCTTGCGATACCGCCAAGCGATTTGACCACCGCACCGATGACTTGCTGCTCAATACGGAAACGGTTTTCGGTCGTCGCCACTTGCTCATGATCTTTTAACACACAAAAAGCAATGGGCAACTCACCTTTTAATTGATCTTTAATACCCACGACTGCACATTCTGCCATCTCTGGATGGGTGCTTATCGCCTCTTCAATCTCTTGGGTGCCGATACGGTGACCGGCGACGTTAATCACATCATCAGTACGTCCTAAGATATAGAAATACCCATCTTCATCCGTCACTGCATAGTCCGAGGTTGAGTAGTGCTTGCCATCAAACAGACCAAAATAGCTGCTGATAAAGCGCTCGTCATTACGCCATACGGTGGTGAGACAACCGGGTGGCAGTGGTGCGCGAATGGCGAGCAAGCCCTTTTCGCCAGCTTTACAAAGCTCGCCGGTTTCTTCATTGATGACGTGGGCATCATAACCATACATAGGATAACCGGGCGAGCCTTGTTTGTGCGGTTTATGATTAAATTTGGGCGTATTACTTAGAATTGGCCAGCCAGACTCTGTCTGCCAATAATGATCTAAAATCGGCACCCCTAAATGCTTGGTCAGCCAATTGGCCGTTGACTCATCAAGTGGCTCACCTGCCAAAAAGAATGACTTAAGGCTAGAAACATCATAGCGTGTCATCCAAGTCTCATCTTGTTTTTTTAGCATACGCACACCGGTCGGTGCGGTAAATAGAATATTCACCTTATTGGCTTCGACAATCCGCCACCAAATACCTGGGTTTGGACGATGTGGCAAGCCTTCATACATTACACTGGTCATGCCAGCGAGCAATGGCGCATAAATGGTATAAGAATGCCCAACCGCCCAGCCGATATCAGATATCGCCCAAAAGGTCTCGCCCGCCTTGCCATCGTAGATATAATCTATCGATGTCGTTAGCGCCACTGCGTGACCGCCGGTATCCCGTTGTACGCCCTTTGGCGTACCGGTAGTGCCTGAGGTATACAGAAGATACGACGGCATATTTGACTCTAACCATACTGGCTCAACAATCGCATTGGCTTCACAACTGATACGGCGCTGGGTTGCATAATCGACATCGATAGCTTTTTTCTCAAACGGCAACACGCCACGATTGACGACTAGTACATGCTCGGGCTTGACCGTTGCTTGCTCAACGCCTTGATTGACGAGGCTTTTATAATTAATAACTTTTCCACCGCGTAAACCTGCATCGACAGTGATGACCATTTTTGCTTCGGCGTCATCCATACGAATGGCCAAGTTATGGGCAGCAAAGCCACCAAATACCACCGAATGTACGGCACCGATACGCGCGCAGGCTAGCATGGCATAAGCCGCTTCTAATATCATCGGCATATAAATGATGACACGATCGCCCTTGCCGATACCATGACGCTGCAGTACATCGGCAAAGTAATTGACTTCTTTATAAAGGTCATTATAAGTCAGACGACGCTTGGTATAGTCAGTATAGAGCTCAACGTTATTGCCCAAATCTTTAAAGGCATCGACGACGGTAGGAAAGGTTTCTATTAATTCTTGGTTAATCTCAGAGGATAGCCAAATAAAAGCATCCTGCTCGGCGCGCTCTGCAAGATGGCGATCGACACAGTTATAACAAAGGTTGGTCTCACCGCCGACGAACCACTTAGCAAACGGCAGATTGCTGTCATCAAGGATTTGCTCAGGCTCTTTATGCCAATAAATGCGCTTGGCTTGCTCAGCCCAAAACTGCTCGCGATTATCAATGGAGGACTGATAAATATCTGCAAAGGTTTGCTTGCTATCAAATGACGCTTGAGAATTTTGGCTAGAGGATTGATTGAAGCTTTGATTATTATTGTGATTGTTATTTTGATTCACAGCTTGATTGCTGGTTTGATGACTGCTTTGATTGCTGGTTTGAGAGTTAGCTTGCTCGTTCATAATGGCTGTCCTTAGCGTAAACGATGGGTAATGCTGTAAGTTTTTATAAAAAGCAATGTTATAAGAAGCAATTTTATAAGATATAACTTCATAATATGATGCTTTATAAGATACGCTCTTATTCAATAATATCATAATATAAAACTGGCTATCCCTGCCAGAACTGAAAAACCGATACGTTATGTATCGGTTTAAAATGTAGCAGAGCTAGTGATAAAGGTCAACTATTAAGCGTGTCAGCTACTTGATACTTTACTAGCCATAATCGCATTAAAAGTTAACCACTCTAAGCGATTACACCTCTGTTTGATTGGCATACATCTCGCGCATGACTTTTTTGTCATGTTTCCCTACCGAGGTTTTTGGTAGCTCATCGACAAATTTAAACTGACTTGGCACGCCATACTTAGGAATAATACCGCGCTCAACAGCTTGCTCGGCAATCGCTTTGATGTCATCGGCGCTGGTATCTTGGCAAGCAGGTTTAAGCACAATCAAGGCTAGCGGACGCTCGCCCCACTGTTTATCACGCACACCAATCACTGACACGTCAGCCACCGCTGGATGTAACGATAAAATCGTCTCAATCTCTAATGACGATATCCACTCACCGCCTGATTTAATCACGTCTTTTAGACGATCAGTGATTTTAATATAACCATCAGGCTGGATGTAGGCGATATCTTGCGTATGCATATAGCCATTTTCCCACAGCTCTTTACCCGCATCGTCGTTTTTCAGATAGCTTTGCGTTAACCAAGGCGCGCGCAGCACCAACTCGCCCGTATTGTCTTTACCCATACCGACAGATTCATTGTCAGTATTCCATACTTGAGCGTCTACCATCAGTACCGGCTTACCGGTCATACAACGGCGGGCGATATCTTCTTCTGCAGACATCTCAGGCTCATTGAGGCTAAATTCTGTCAAGCTAATAAGGGGGGCGGTCTCAGACATACCATAGCCAGTATAAACTTCGATACCTTGTGCCAATGCTGCTTTTGCTAAGCCTTCGGTCAGTTTAGAGCCACCGATAATCATTTTTAACCCATTAAAACTGGCATCGCGATCTTGCGCTTCTTTGAGTACCATCTGCAAAATCGTTGGTACGCAATGGGTGATACTGACCTTTTCATTGATGATTAAATCCATCAATACATCGGGCGCATAGCGACCTGGATAGACTTGTTTTAGACCAACCATAGTGGCGGTAAACGGGAAACCCCACGCATGAACGTGGAACATCGGCGTCATCGGCATATACACATCACCGTAACTGACGCCTTGCTTGTTGGGCAGCATACCTAGCGTCGCCGCTTCCGTCAGCGTATGTAATACCAATTGACGATGGCTAAAGAACACCCCTTTTGGATCGCCGGTCGTGCCTGAAGTATAGAAGGTGGTGGCAATGGTGTTTTCATCAAAATCTGGGAATTCAAACTCGCTACTAGCAGCATCTAACAGCGCTTCATATTCACCGGTGACGCGATTTTGATTGCCGCCAAAGACGCCTTCATGCGTCACGCCATTGTCATCAAGCCAAATAATATGCTCAATACTGGAGTTTTCAAACTGATAATCTTTCACCAAGGGCGCAAACTCAGAGTTGAGCAGCAATACTTTTGGTTTAGCATGGTTGATGGTATAAAGAATTTTTTCAGGTGACAAGCGGATATTGACGGTTTGCAAGATATATTCTGACATCGGTATGGCAAAGTATGACTCTAAGTAGCGATGACTGTCCCAATCCATGACTGCAATCACATCACCGGCATCAAGCTTTAAATCTGCTAAAACATTGGCTAAGCGATTGATACGTCCAAATAACTCTTTATAAGTGAAGCGTTTTTTATCGGCATAAACGATTTCTTGCTCTAGCGATACCGTTTTGGCACGATTTAACAGTTGCTTGACGATTAGCGGATAATCGTAGGCTGACGGCGCACTATGATAAATATTTGACATAAATTTAACTTCCTTGTAGGTGGTTTTAATTATTTTAAAACACTATTAATAAATTTTAGAAAACATATAAAAACAGAGCATTTTTATCGGTATACGCGTGGCTATAATGGATGGCAATACTTATCGTCATTCTTAATAAGCTCTATTGATAGTAAGAAAAAACCTTGGCTATGTAAAGCGTGCTTGCGTAAGTAGCATACGATGGCCAGTACGTTGATTGGCATTTAAACACACGAGTTATTATGTTATAACAAGGCTACCTTAAGTTAAAAAACATAGTATTAAAAAGTGCTGAATTAATATAGTTAATCCCACCTAAAAGTGTTATAAACTAATCATCAAATTCAATTGTTATTATAAAGACTATGACTTACTCGCTAGATTTTCGCAAACAAGTACTAAAAAGCTTAGACGAGGGTATGACCTTTGCCGAGGCAGCTGAATTCTATAATCTCAGCCCAACCACCATACAAAACTGGAAGAGACGTGTTCATAGTAAAACAACCAGGCAAACCAAACCCTATAAAATACCAGATGACGTGCTACTTAATGATGTTAAAGAACACCCCGATGATTACCAGTATGAGCGAGCGCGTCGTTTAAATTGTAGTAAAACAGGCATTTATCATGCCCTAAAGCGGCTTGGTATCAGTCAAAAAAAAGACCTTAGAACATCCAAAAGCCTGTCCGATAAAAAGAGCACAGTATCAGAGCAAACTTAATAGCTTCATGCAGCAAGGCTATCCCATCGTTTATATGGATGAAAGCGGCTTTGAAGCTGAAACTATTCGTCCTTATGGCTATGCACCGATTGGTAAGCCTTGTATCGATAGCTACAACTGGCAAGGTAAAAAGCGAACCAACGTTATCGGTGCTCTATATGAAAAGATGCTGTTTGCACTAGATTACTTTGAGACAAACATCAACAGCATCGTCTTCTATCACTGGTGCAAACACAAGCTAATCCCAAGTCTTAAAACCAAATGCGTGATTGTGATGGATAACGCCAGATTTCATAAGAGTAAGCGTATTCAAAAGCTACTTAATAGACATGGTCATCGTATTTTATGGTTGCCGCCGTACAGCCCTGATCTGAATCCTATCGAGAAAAAATGGGCTCAGGTGAAGTTTCTACGCCAAGGCTGGATGCAAAACGACTTATCCAAATTGTTTTATGATATTTGTCCTAGCCATAACAATTTTATTTTGAACTGACTATATGCAGTGTACTAAAAGCCAGTTTATTAAAAGAATCATTTTCTTAATAATAGGCGCTCAAAAAACGCTATCCGAAAAATTCTCTTAATTCGCGCGAGGATTTGTTTTGACCATACCAATGCTAGCAACCAATAACGCCAGCACTTGCACAAACAATAATAACCAAACTGTCAGCGACCATTGGCCACGTGCATAAGCGATGCCGCAGAGCCACGCGCCCATCGTGCCGCCTGCGTAATAACCCATATAATATAAGCCCGACGCCAATGAACGTCCTTTTTTAACATTGACCGCGATATAACTGATGGTGGCAGCTTGCGTAATAAAGACGCCAGTGGACATAACAGCAAGCCCTATCACGACTCCCCAAAGCGGTGTTAGCAATGTTAACAGCACGCCAAGCATCGAGATAACCATCGCTACTCGAACCGTACGCGCTGAGCCAAATCGGCGTAGCAACGTCGTTGATAATGGGGTGATGATAACGCCTATTAAATACACGGCAAAAATATTGGCAAGCGCACCCGTGCTTAATTCATAAGGTGTATCGGCCAAATGCAAATTAATAAAGGTAAAACAGCCTACCAAAGAAAACAGGACACAAGCACCAAGTAAGCAGGACGTGACGACATAACGGTTGACTAAATGCTCACCAAGGGTCTGCATGGCTGAGCGAAAATTGGGATTGGCAATAAAGTGCCGTGACGATGGTAGCATTTTACCGACCCACAGCGCCCCGACAAGCGTCATACCTGCCATTACATAGTAGCCGGCGCGCCAACCGATAAGCTCATGCAAGTGTCCAAGTAAAAAACGCCCCATAAAGCCGCCAAGCACCGAGCCTGAGACATAAAACGACATCAGCTCAGTGACCGCGCGCCCCTCAAACTCTTCACCGATATAAGCAATCGTCACCACCGTAATACCGGGTACAGACAATCCCTGCATAAACCGCCACATGCCCATCCAACCGATATTGGGACTTTGGGCAATTAACGCAGTAGGTATCGCTAAAAACAAGAGCGCTCCAACGATAAATGACTTACGACCAACGGCATCAGAAAGCATCCCCAAAAATGGCGACATGATAGCAATCGCCAATATGGTAGCGCCGACAATCATGCCCGCCTGCACCTCAGTTGCGGACATATCCACCATCAATACTGGCAAAATAGCCTGAATAGAATAGACCTGCAAAAAAGCAAACATCCCAATCAAGCCAATCGTCAGCTTCAATACCCATGAAGGCGCATCAAATGGCAGCGGCGGCTTAGGTAGCTGATTGGGCGTTTGAATATGGCGGCGGATAGCGCTGCTATCTTTGCCACTACCATCAACATTGACATTGATGTCGCTATTTATACTGTTATTTATATTATTATTCAAAGTATTACTGACTATATTGGACGCCTTTTTTAGCTGGAAGCTAGACGGCATAGGTGAGAGAAATAAAGCGATAGCATGAAATCGTTATAATAATAAAACTTATGACTGACTATAAAACGATGCATGATTTGTGAGTTTATCACAGCAAATACCAGACTCAGGTTTCGGTGTGTTATTCGCGATGCTATTTATGAATGTTATTTATCATAAAGGATTTTTATTCAAGTGCTGTTAATGACAAATTTTTCAACCCTAAAATGCTAGGCTGATTTTAACACTGTAGAGGTGATTAATGTTTTTGACAGCTAATAGATTACTGTCTACTATTATTTTGCCCTGCTATTTATGATTGATATCACCACTTTAGCACTAGCCTGACAAAGTAATGCATAGAATAAAGTAACGCACAGAATAAACCTTACATACCAAAAGACCTCAAATAATAGACCCTTTATCATGTTAAACAACGCTATTTATATAAGATTGATTGCAGCGACAGGCGCACTGATTGTTTCTATGCATGTGGCAGCGGTCGCCTCAGAACAAGTAACCCCAATTAAACAGCCAGTAATTGAAAAGCTTTCAATTAATGAGCTGTCAACCGCCACCTTAACAACCAAAGTGCCCGCAACTAAAATACCTTTAACCACGACAACATCAGCATCGCCTACCTCAAACTGTATTCCTGACAGTGTCATTACAGCGGCTGAGCTGTCAGCTACGCGCGATAATGGTCCTTTTACGGTGGCAACTAAATCTGTTCCTCGGCAACTAGCCAATGGCTTCGGCGGCGGAACCATTCATTATCCTACCAATGCTGGTGACTGCGGTCTGTTAGGCGGTATCGCGGTGATTCCCGGTTATGTGTCTTATAAAGCCTCTATCAAATGGTGGGGGCCGCGTCTGGCATCTTGGGGATTTGTGGTGATTACTATCGATACCAACTCTATTTATGATGACCCCGATAGCCGTGCCACCCAATTAAGCGCCGCACTCGATCATATTCTTAGCGATAGTACGGTGGTTGCGCAAATAGATAGCACACGTTTAGGCGCTATCGGCTGGTCAATGGGCGGTGGTGGCGCGCTGCAGTTAGCGACCAAGCGCAGTGACGTTCGGGCCATTATTCCGCAAACGCCCTATCATGATAAAGACTACGGCAACATGGACACGCCTGCTTTATTTATCACTTGCCAAAATGACCGCATTGCCTCTAATAAAAAATACAGTAGTCCATTTTATAATAATGCTGCTGGCGCAAAAATGAAGATTGAGATAAAAAATGGCAGCCACTTTTGTCCAAGCTATCGCTTTAACGAGATATTACTCAGTAAGCCAGGTATTGCTTGGATGCACCGCTACATCAATGATGATACTCGCTTCGATAAATTCTTATGCAATAACGAAAACTATGGCAGTAGCCCTCGTATATCTGCTTACGATTATAAAGATTGTGGATAAGCGATGCTCTTAAATCGCCTTGCATTTAATACTTTTTCTGCTTTATCTTTTTCAAACTTACATATTTATAGTGCTGATATCCTTTTGCTTACAGACTTTGCATGCTCAAAAAATCATAATCAAAAACTATGCATAATTCATTGCTATTACTAATAATTAAAAAACTCATAAAATAACGATTAAGGAAAAGTATCAATGACCGATAAAATACATGATTTGGGTGCAGGATTTTGGAATATTCGTGGCACGTTTCGCTTAGGCGGGATGCTAAATATAGGCACTCAGTGCTCGCTTGTAAAATTAGCCTCAGGTCGCTTTATATTTTTAGACAGCTACGAGCTCACCGGCGACGTACGCGATGAGGTAATGGCGTTAACCAATAATGGGCAAGATGTCGAAGCGGTGCTCAATGTCCACCCCTTTCATACTGTCCACTGCGCACAAATGGCAAAGGACTTCCCGCAAGCAACTTTTTATGGCAGTAGCCGTCATCATAAAAAAATCCCCGAAATTCAATGGGCAGACGATTTGGTCGAAAGCAATGCGGTCGCCAAGCGCTACCCTGAGCTGAAGTTTTCTATGTCAGAAGGTATTCATTATATCTCGCCCAATGAGATGATTCATGCAGGCTCGCTGTTGGTATTCCATCCTGCCAGTAAAAGCTTGCACGTCGATGATACTTTTATGAGTCCACCAACCAAATTACTAGAAGCGGTGCTACCGGAACTGTTATTGCACCCAACGACCAAAAAAGCACTAAAAGATGAGCCTAATGCTGGCAAGCAGTATTGCGACTGGGCGACCAATTTGGCCCATGAATGGCGCGAGGTACGTAACTTCTGTGCCGCGCATTCTTATTTAGTGAAGTTTAAAGAGGGTGAGTTTGAAAAAGCCTTATTAAAAGCCATTGATAAAGCCCGTCCTAAGCTTAAAAATGCTTAAACGCTTAGATTGCTTAGATGCTTTAAAAATTGATAATAAAAAAGGCTGCCCATACTATTACTAGCGGGGCAGCCTTTTTTTGTGGCGATTTTATATATCGTAGAATCACTTTAAAATTGATACAGTGCGACTGGGATGAATTTTTCGAAGCCTCTGGAGTGCAAGGCGCACAGCAAGCAAGGAAAATTTATACCAGTCGCACATAGCTATAACATATCGCTTTTATTTTGAACTGACTATATAAAGCTTCTATTTTACAAAGCTATTCAGGCCATTTCTATAAAACAATAACTCCGCAAGCTCTGCCTCATTACTGATAATATCTGCCAATGTATAACGCTCAAGGACGTTGATAAAAGCGGTCAATGCTTCAAAGAATACCTGTTTTAGCTGACAGACAGGACTAATAATACAACCTGACTTGACCCCCGCACTTGCTTCCTCATCAATCAGCGTCAAAGACAAATCCTTGGCAACCGCATTATCATCATTACTATTAAAAGAGCTGTCAGAATTAGCATTGTCAGGCTTAGGATTAATCAATAAATCGGTCGAAAAACATTCAACCAAATTAAAATCAGGCTCAATCTGTTTGATTAACACCCCCAAATTGATGTCTTTTGGCGCACACGCCAAGCGAATCCCACCGTTTTTACCGCGCACGCTATCTATATAGCCAAGTTGCCCGAGCTGATGAATAATCTTGGTCAAATGACTTCTAGAAATGTGATAACTGTTGGCAATATCACTGATATTTGCCAATAGGTGCGGCTCAGGCTTGGTCGCCAAATATATTAATGAGCGCAGCGCATAATCACTATAGTTGGTCAGTCGCATTTTTTGCACTCCAATGTTTGTTATAACTATTAACTTTATAATTTGAAATAATGCTATGTTTTAAAATGCTATGTTTTAAGTCGCTTTAGCTTTAGCTTTAGCTTTAGCTTTTAAACTATTTAACTACTTAAATCAGTTGCATTTTAACCGTTTCAATACCTTATTAGCCAAATAAACCATCTGGTCGCGGGCGTGCCAGTATCGGCAAATAACTGATACAAAACAAGGCAAAACAAGCTATCCAAGCGCTTTGTGCCAGCATGATCCATAATAAGTAATGACTCATATCGATTAATGGCAAAAATACCCGACTGACAAACGCCACTGCCATAAGCGCGAACATCGCATTGACGATTTTGGGTGGCTGATGAATACTGCGCCCCGTATGACCGAGCGACACCCGCGCCATCATCGCCACCGTCATCATGCCAATACCGGAAATCGATAATCCATGTACCGCAATGCTGTGATTATAGCCTAACCATGGCTGCAGTGCGTACAATACAAAGCTCACACACATCCCTAAAAAGGCGATATATAACGACCATAGTAACGGTTTTTGCCAAATACCACGATGATACCAGCCAACTAAGCGTACGATGTTGACCACCGCCACCCCAAGTGCACTGATGGTCAGCAAGTATTTATTGGGATAAAACATATCAGTGATAAAAAAAGCAAAGAAGAACAATAAGCTTGCGATATCCTGCGCTTTATTATTACGTACCGTCACTGCTTCGGTTTCACCTTGAGCATTTGGCACACTTAGACCACGCTCAATAAAGAACGGCACCACGCGGCGACCGATGGTCAATACCAAGCCGATAATCAAATAAAAACCTAAATAAACACCAACTTTGGTCAGATTCATATTGGCGCTGATAATGCCCCAATAGCACAAAGCATTGCCCACTGTTAATAATGCAAGCTTGGCTAAAATCCCCATTTGCTTATATTGCTTAACTTGCAATACTGCACGGAAAATCACAAAAGCCATCGTGCCGATGAACAATAAATCGAATACCGCCGCCGCATATAGTAACGCCGCGCTGCTACCAGCAACCGTGATACCTAAGCCAAATCCTACCCAGCCCAAACGCGCCAGCAACCAACAGACAAAAATACCGAGCAGCTTGTAGCCATGCGGCATCATAACGCCCGTCCAAGTCTTAACTGCAGTCAATAAAAATCCCGCCACGATGGCCAGCGCATAGCCGTAAATCATTTCATGACCATGCCAATACAGCGGATTCAACGTTTGCGCATCGATATCTGTATGTCCAGTAAACACAAATGCCCACAACGCCATGGTTATAATGGCAAATAGTGCCCCTGCGCTAAAAAATATCCGAAAGCTCAAGTTGAGTATGGGATGCGGTGAGCTTGGTGGCTTGCTAGGTAGATTAATTGATTGCATAGCAGACTTCTTATAATAAAAGTTAGAAGGTATGTCTTAAAGATTCATTTTATATGAATGTTAATTATAATGCCACCTAAACTATATGACTGCCGTGGTTCATTAAAGCAGTGACTCATTCAAGTAGTGACTCATTAAAGCAGTTATCATATACAGCTATAATTGATATAAAGCGCTAGACTGGATAGTCTTATCTTAGCCCAATCTGTATCTAATAACTGATATTAGATAGCTTATACTCGATAACAGATGTTCGATAAGTGATATTCGATAACTTACCTTCTATAATTTACAGCGGCATAAAACTCTAAAGTCACACATAGCTTGATATTTGCCCTCACCATTACCATCATAGGTAATGACCACAGTTAATTTGACTGCATGAATGGTTCACTTTTAGGAGATTGTCATGACAGAAGCGCATGCACCGATTGAAAAACGTAAAATCGTTAATAGGTTTTTGACCCTACTGACCAAGGAACAGCCGCAAATGTATTATGCAACGACATCTGAGATCTCTCGTAGCATCCATACAATGATAAAAGAACATACCAACCGTCTGACAGTAGAAGAGCAAGCATTGGTTCGACATATGACTATCGAAGAGATTGAAGCATTACTAGGCTTTCATTCTAAATAACATTAGAACTATAAAACTTTAGAATCATTGCGTGTAAATAAGAAAAAAAGACCACCATTCAGGCGGTCTTTTTTTATATCGAAATATTTATCTAACTACATCTAAGTACGTTTATCCATAATGCGTTGATTAGAATGCACTGATTAAAACGGATATTGACGCGGTTCGTTTTGCATTGATATCCAATGCGTTCTGGTAAATTCTTCCAGTATCCACTCACCATTAAAGCGACCAATACCTGAGTTTTTCTCACCGCCAAATGGCATGTTGCTCTCATCATTGACTGAGATATCATTAATATGGGTCATGCCCGCTCTGATACCACGAGCAAAGCGCAAACCTTTTTGCATATCTGCTGTAAATACCGCACTCGATAGACCATACATGGAGTCATTGGCTATCGATAACGCATCCTCTTCATCTTTGGCACGAATAATCCCGACCAATGGCCCGAACACCTCATTACGCGACAAATCCATCTCGCGCGTCACTTCAGTAAAGATATGCGGCGGTACTACCTGACCTTTAATCTCACCACTCAAAATCATTTTGGCACCTTCTTGCTGTGCTTTAGCGATTTTTTCTTGCAGTGACTTGACTTGTTTTTCATTAATGATTGGACCGACTGCCGTATCTTGCTTGTTCGGATCACCGACGTTTAAGGTTTTAACATGAGCTAAGAAGCGCTCTACGAAGTCATCATAAATCTCATCTTCAACGATAATACGGTTGATAGCGAGACAGATTTGACCTTGATGCAGGAACTTACCAAAGGCGGCGGCTTTTACCGCTTGCTCAATATCGGCGTCCTTTAATACCACAAATGGGCTATTACCGCCGAGCTCAAGCGCCACTTGCTTGATGTAGTCGCCACCATTGGCCAATTCGCCAATATGTTTGCCGACTGAAGTTGAACCGGTAAAGGATACAAAGCTTGGAATATCATGAGTGACGATGGCGTCCCCTATCTCACTACCCGCACCAACTACGACGTTAAGCAGTCCTTTTGGTAAACCTGCTTCTTCGAATATTTTTGCTAACAGTAAACCACCGGTAATAGGTGTGTCACTTGCAGGCTTAAGCACGACCGCGTTACCAAGTGCTAACGCAGGCGCGATAGAACGCTGGGTAAGGTGTAGCGGAAAGTTCCATGGGCTAATAACGGCTACGACACCGATTGGCTCACGGTAGACGAAGTTTTCTTTACCGGGGGTGTTTGATGCGCGAATTTCACCATGCACACGATTAGGGAAACTGGCCGCTTCAAGGGTAATCGCACGCGCACTACCGAACTCTACCATTGCTTTGATACGCGTACTGCCCGATTCCTTAATGAGCCAATCGACAATTTCGTCTTGACGCTGATCTAAGACATTGACGACGTTATACATTAAACTGGCACGCTCAGCTGGCGTCTTTTGTGCCCATTGTTTTTGTGCCGCATTTGCTGCCTGATAGGCTTCATCAAGCTGTTCTTTCGTCGCCTGTTTAATCTCGACCAGCGTGTCACCATTATATGGATTGACATCAGTATTGACGCTATCGTCTTTGCCCTGTTGCCATGAGCCTGCGATATACTGCAAATGAAAATCGCTATATACGCTCTGCTGAGTATTCTTAGTATCGGTTGACATAATAATCCTTATTTATTTTATGCTTGTTATTTAAAACGTTTGGTTCATTAAAACGCTTAGTTAATTAAAGCATCGAGCTGCTACATTTGGAATAGGTACACTGCAAAACAGTTATGTGCAATGGTTATGTTGGGAAATGATGGTTTTATGAAACGATAGTGTAAAATAACCATTCGCCATTAACCATCGATAACAAACGTAACTTGCTAGACGACTGGTCTAATGCTAACATAGTCAGCATAAAAATAAGAATCATTTATCACTAAGTATTGTTGAAAAAACGTAACACTCAAAATTATTATTTTTCTTTCGATTAAAAAAGTACCTTTAAAGCCCTGCTTTATCTCACTTAATTTAACGACATCACCATTTAATGACATCACCAAATAAAGATCTAAGGAGAACATCCTCTTCATGTCCGCTATTACAACCACTGCTCCATCAGATACCAGAGCGCACCTGTTAGCCATCGGCTATCAACTCATTGCGCAAAAAGGTTTTACCGCAGTCGGTATCAAACAAATACTTGATACCGCTGGTGTGCCAAAAGGCTCCTTTTATCATTACTTTGCATCAAAAGAAGCCTTTGGTGAAGCCATCATCGAGCACTATTTTGACAACTATAAAAATCGCCTCGAGGCGATTACTGCTGAAAAAATTAGCGCACAACAAAAGATTTATAACTATTTTCAAAACTGGTATGACACCCAGCAAAAGGGCTGCGACCATGAGAAATGCTTGGTAGTAAAACTCAGTGCGGAAGTGGCTGATATCTCAGAAACCATGCGTAAGGCTCTGTATGCCGGTTATCAACAAACCATCAACTGGATTGCTGTGCAAATAAAAGCAGGCTGGGCAGATGGTTCTATACCTCACCCTGACAATATCGCCGCCGAAAGTATGGCCAAGCGTTGGTATTTTGCGTGGTTGGGTGCCAGTTTAGTCGCTAAGATCAGTCAAACCGATACGCCATTAGCAGAAGTTTGGCTGATGACTACCTCGCAGCTTGGTCGCTAAAAGCTGTGTAAAATTAATAAAAAAATAACTAGACGACCGGTCTAATTTATGTACAATGCGCACAGATGGCAATAATCGCTATGACGCATATCCGATATAAAAGACGTCATTCATTAGCACTTACATCACAACTTATCTCTTTATCATTAGAAACTAGGAATATTATGAATAACTTTCAATATTATAATCCCGTCCGCATCGTCTTTGGCGAAGGTCAAATCAAACAACTATCGGAGCTCGTGCCAACAGAGGCACGCGTGTTAATCACTTACGGTGGTGGTTCAGCGCAGCGTACTGGTACGTTAGATGAAGTAAAGAATGCGCTAGCAGCAAATGGCAAACGTAAAGTATTTGAGTTTGGTGGTATTGAAGCCAACCCAGAATTCACCACGCTGCTAAAAGCCGCTGATATGGTGAACGAGCATAATATTGATTTCTTACTAGCAGTTGGTGGCGGTTCAGTCATCGATGGCAGTAAATTTGTCGCGCTTATCTCTTCATTAACTGAAGATGGCAGCACAGATGGCACGGTTTCTCGCGAAAAAGCATGGGATGCGCTGACCAGTTATTGCAAAAATATCGATTCAGCCATTGATTTGGGCGCGGTTCTGACCATTCCAGCGACAGGTTCTGAGATGAACTCAGGCGGCGTGATTAACTATAGCGAACGACAAGCAAAACTACCATTTGGTAACCCACTTGCCTTCCCTAAATTTTCAATTTTAGACCCTGCTAAAACCTTAACCTTACCTGAGCGCCAAGTAATGAACGGTGTTGCGGATGCTTTTGTCCATGTGATGGAGCAGTACCTCACCTATCCAGTTAATGCGAAAGTTCAAGACGCCTTTTCTGAGAGCTTGCTTAAAATTCTGATTGAAGAAGGCGCCGCGGTCAAAGCCGATCCAGAAAATTTAGAAACGCGTAAAAACATCATGTGGACAGCAACCATGGCGTTGAATGGTCTGATTGGTACGGGTGTGCCGCAAGATTGGACGACGCATATGATTGGTCATGAACTGACCTCACTGCATGCGATTGACCATGCCCGTACGCTAACGATTGTATTGCCATCAGTGTTGCGTGAGCTTAAAGACAGCAAAAAAGACAAACTGCTTCAGTATGCGCGTAACGTTTGGGGTATCAATAATAACGATACCGGTACACAACTAGACGATGACACTATCATCGAAACTGCTATTGTTCATACTGAGAACTTCTTCCGCGAGCTTGGACTACCAGTTAGCTTAGAAGATGCAGAATTAACCGAGTCAGCCATTGACCCTATCATCAAGCAACTTGAAGCGCACAAAATGGTGAAATTGGGCGAGCATGGTAAAAATGATTTAGACGTATCACGCCGTATCTTAGAACGCGCCGTTACCAGTAAAGCTTAATCGTCAAAAAACTTATAATTTTTTATTGTCACAACAATCAGTAGCCATTCACCTTAGTGTGGCTACTGACTTCAAGAATTCTAAAACGTTAAGAAAACCAATAACTAGAATAAGGAGCTTTAACATGAGCTTTGATAATAATTTTAATACCCAACAAAACCAAAAACAAAACCGTCAAATCAAACTTGCCAGCCGTCCTAATGGCGCGCCAACCAGCGATAATTTCGAGCTAACTACTAGCGACATCCCTACTCCTAACGACAAGCAAATGCTACTGCGTACGGTATATATGTCACTTGACCCGTATATGCGCGGGCGTATGAGTGCTTCTAAAAGCTATGCTGACCCATTAGAAGTCGGCGATGTCATGCTAGGCGGAACGGTTGCACAAGTTGTCGAATCTAATATCGATAAATTTGCTGTTGGGGATTTGGTCGTATCAAACTCAGGTTGGCAGGATTATAGCGTCAGTGATGGCGAAGGCGTGCTAAAACTTGATAAAAATATGTCCAACCCTTCTTATGGTCTTGGTGTCCTCGGTATGCCTGGTTTCACCGGCTATATGGGTTTAACCGATATCGGCAAACCAAAAAAAGGTGAAACCTTAGTCGTCGCAGCAGCAACTGGTCCTGTAGGCGCAACGGTTGGACAAGTCGGTAATCATTTAGGCTTACGTACGGTCGGTGTTGCAGGCGGTGCTGAAAAATGCGCCTATGCGGTCGAAGAACTAGGCTTTGATGTCTGTATTGACCACAAAGCGGACGACTTTGCCGAACAGCTTAAAAACGCTTGCCCAGATGGTATCGATATCTATTATGAAAACGTCGGTGGCAAGGTATTCGATGGCGTATTGCCACTATTAAATGCCCATGCGCGTATTCCAGTGTGCGGCTTGGTGTCGCAATACAACGCCACCGAGCTTCCTGATGGCAAAGACCGCCTAGGTATGTTGATGGGTCATATTCTCAGTCAGCGCCTGACCATCAAAGGCTTTATTATCTTTGAAGAATACGGCGACCATTTCCCAGAATTCTTAAAAACCATGGGCGAATGGGTTGAATCAGGTAAAGTCAAAACCAAAGAGCATATCGTGGATGGCTTAGCACAAGCACCACAAGCTTTCTTTGATATGCTAGAGGGTAAAAACTTCGGTAAAACCGTGGTTAAAGTTGCTGACGTTCAGTAGTTCATATCAAGCGACTTATATAAAGGTATAAAGTAGCCAGTTTTAAATAACTTTCAGATAACCACTTAACAACATAATACGTTAAGACAGCTACTGAAAATAATGCTTAAAACATTAATACTGTTAGCAGCCAGTTTTTAGCAAAGATAGCTTTATCATGGTCTTTGCATAGCTTTAGCAAAGCTGGCTGCGACATATCTGAACTTGGTATTAAATTAGCATTAAAACCTAGCAAACAATACAAATAATAAATAAGGACAATTATGAATATTTTAATGGTACTAACCTCACACGATAAATTGGGTGATACAGGCAAAAAAACTGGCTTTTGGCTAGAAGAATTTGCCGCCCCTTACTATGCTTTCTTGGATGCTGGCGTCAATGTTACTCTAGCTTCTCCTGCTGGCGGTCAACCACCTCTTGACCCTAGTAGTGATACACCAGATGCACAAACCAAAGATACCAAACGTTTTAAAGAAGACAGTGAAGCTCAAGAGCGTCTTGCCAATACCAAAAAGCTTGCTGAAGTAAAAGCTGAAGACTTTGACTCCGTCTTTTATCCAGGTGGTCATGGTCCATTATGGGATTTGGCAGTTGATAAAAACTCTATCGAGTTAATTGAAAACTTTGTTAAGCAAGACAAGCCTGTTGCCTTTGTTTGCCACTCTCCTGCCGCGCTTAAAAACGTCAAAATCGATGGTGAGTATTTGGTCAAAGGTAAAAAGGTCACTGGCTTTACCAATACTGAAGAAGAAGGTGTTGGCCTAACTGACGTCGTGCCTTTCTTATTGGAAGACGTATTAAAAGCCAATGGCGGTCACTATGAAAAAGGCGCGGATTGGGAATCGTATGTCGTTGAAGACGGTCTATTGATTACCGGTCAAAACCCAGCGTCATCAGAAGAAGCCGCTAAACGTTTACTTGCTAAGCTGCAAGCATAATATAAAAACATCGTAAAAAGGCTAATATCATGATTCGCTTACATCATCTTAATCAATCGCGCTCACTGCGTACGCTATGGCTATTAGAAGAATTGGGGCAACCTTATGAGCTGATTAGCCATCAGCGTGATACCAAAACGCATCTAGCACCAGACAGTCTAAAAGCAATCCATCCCCTCGGTAAGTCTCCGGTTATTGAGATGGATGGCGAGCTTTATGCCGAATCAGGGGCGATTATTGAGATGTTGATTGAGCGTTTTGCCCCCGAGCGCCTGCGCCCTGCTACCGATAGTGCAGAGTATGGTCATTACTTGCAGTGGATTCACTTTGCTGAAAGCTCGCTTATGTTACCGCTACTGCTTGAGCTGTTTACCACTAAGGCAGGCGTTGGCGATAATGAATTCTTGGCGGGTTATATCAGCGCAGAAAAGCATAAAGTACTGAGCTACTTAAATGATGAAGTCAAAGACAAAGCATTTATCATCGGCAACAAATTAAGCGGTGCTGACTTTATGCTAGCGTTTGACTTAATCATGCTCGTGCATCGTGGGGCGTTACAAGACTATATGCATATCAAGCAATATGCGCTACAACTGGCGAGTATAGATAGCTATCAGCGTGCGATGCGTTTGGAAGCCAATTACGATGACTCCATAAAGCGTTAAGCCAAATAATTTTTATTGTTTAATATAAAAAAACAGCTCTTTAAGAGCTGTTTTTTTATGCCTGATTGATACTTGAGTTATTTATGAATACTTTAAATACAAAATTTTTGCTCAAGCCAGCTATTCATAAAGACATTATCAGGGTCAAACTCTCGGCGAATCTCTAAAAAGCGATTGAGCTTTGGATACAGATTTTGTAGCTCCACATGGTTCAATTTATTTACTTTACCCCAATGCGGTCGACCCTGCCATTTTTTCATATAATCATATAGCCATTTAAATAACGGCTCACAGTCCATGCCTTTATAGACATGGAATGACAATACCGCGCAATCCTCTCCCTGTGTGGGACTGAGCATACCGGTCTCGCCTTTATGTGTACGGACTTCGATGGGAAAGTGCGAGCCTTTATTGTCTTTTAATAAAATATGATTGATTTCCGAGATACATTCATCAAAATCAGATAGCTTAATAAAGTACTCAGACTCATTAAACTTGACGCCGCGCGGTGTCGGAAACACCTCATAGCTATAGCCTTCACGCTTGGTATTAGGGATAGAGTTTGCGGAGATTTCACTCACCTTTTGGGTCAGCGACGGCTTCATACGAGCCAGCTCACACAGCACATAAAAAGCGCCGTTAAGGGTAACAACGCTATCAAAATGGTCTTTAAGCTTTTGTGTGCCCGTCATGGCTTTGGGCGCTATCACCGACAGCGTCTTTTGCTGAATTTTATTGGTACCGGGAAATAAAAACCATTCTAGATGGCGATGGCTATGCGCCGTTTCATGAAAGCGCGCCAATCCTTCTTCAAAACCTAACACTTCGTTGGCTTCTTTAAGCCCGTATAGGTCGACTACTTTAAGGGTTAATTTGGTAAAAATACCAAGCATACCAAGGCTTGCATGCAAGGCATTACCCAACTCATCGGTTTTCGGATCGCCGCGATGATGGGTATGTACTTCTCCTTTGCCATCGACCCACTCCCATGTCACTACTTGATTGGCAATGGAGCCTAAAGTAATTCCTGTGCCATGGGTCGCCGTACTGGCAGCACCAGCGATAGTTTGCGCTTGCACATCGCCCATATTTTCTAACGCCAAACCATGTTCTTTAAGGGCTGCGCCAATTTCATATAAATAGGTGCCAGCATGTAAAGTAGCAAGCTTCGCTTCTTTATCCACCGAGATAAGACCGCGCATATTATGCAAACTGACGGCAATTTCTTCAGGTTTCGCGCAACCACTAAACGAATGCGCGGCACCTGTGACTCTAACGCGCTTTTTATTTGCCCGTGCGTTTTTAACGATATCTTGTAGCTCTGCAACCGATGAGGGAGTAAGTTTTTGCTCAGGTGTAGCACGTTCATAACCGACCCAATTTTGCCATTCATTGCTTCCTTGCCACAGTCTTAATGAAAACAATTGCCCTCTCCTCGGTAGGTTGTCATTACTTGGTTTTTGGTCTTTTTATTTATTATTGGACGCGTTCCTTCGCTTCTTGCAAAACCATCTGTTGTATATTGAGCAGACTGTCGATAACAAATAAGCTCATTAAAATGCTCACACAGCTCGCCTGCTTTTGCATGGCGGCACCAAACCACATCGCCAATCCTCAGACGCGGCATCTCATCATCATTGCCCGTTTTGCCAATTGCCATCGGCGTTTGTACTTCACCAAAACCTTCATCGTTTAATAATGATAAATGTTTGGGATAATGAATGACCGGCGCTTTATCGGCACCTGTCGCACCCGAGGCAATAAAGCCGCCGCCATGACAAGTAATAACGCCTTTTTCCGGCTGACGGGTCACAGGTAGCACAAAGCCTGCAGCAGGCTGAAACTCATGCATGCTATCCATATAATCAAAATACGCCGGTTTATAATAAGCAGAGCCAACGGTTATTTCACTGACTTCAGGCTGACTTGAGGTGAAATCCATACTACCGCTGCCGCCGCCATTGACGAGCTTAAGCGTATAACCTTGTTTTTTCAGATAGTCAACGATTGAGCGGCGGCGCTTACTCACTTGTTTTTGTGAGCGATTTTTTAATAAACGAATCGCAGGCGACAACACAGTTTTACCCGGTAAATGCTCGGGCAAACCCGCAATTTGTGCCTCATAGCCCATTGCCGCACTGACATTAATATGGCGGCATTTTTTGATATGCTTTAGGAGTTTTTTAACGTCTTTGATGCTCATTAATGCCGAACGCTTGGTACCGAAATACAGCTTGGGCAGCGGCATCGACATATTGATATCAATACAAACATCAATAATGACATCGTGCGCTTTGGCAACTTCATTAAGCACGTCCACATGCTCTGGGCGATCGATCATCCAAATCATGGTTGCGCCCTGTTTGGTAAAGTCAACAGTTGCGGCGACGCTTTTCGCATCTAAAGTTGGATAAGCGCAGAGAATATTATCAAAGCCATTTTCTAACAGATACACTGATTCGTCGGCCGTATAAGACATCAGCCCAATAAAGTTAGGAGATTTGTCTTTAATGTAATGCAGAACGTCGATAGAGCGAATAGATTTGGTCGCCAAGCGTAGTTGAACAGACTTAGTTTTTTGGTTGACCAGTTTTGTATTATGATCGAGCGCGTCCATATCGAGCCACGCACTCGGAGCTTTCGGCGGAATAATGTGAGCAAAATCCATTTTACTTTCCTTGTAACGGCCATTAAATACGACCTTGTATTTCTTATAATACTGTCATTATGCCTCTAAAAAAGAGGATATATCAGCACCATAGTTTGTACCCAGAGCCTAGCTCAGTCAAGCGCCATATTTATAAAAAATCGACATTAGTTACTCGTAAAATTAAGTTTAGCTAAGAAGACCTTCGAGCAAAAACTCTAAATAAAAGTGGAATTATTTATATTTTTAAGCATAAAAATAACTATGATGCCCTCGCTTTTTAAACTATAAAAGTACAATCACTAAATAGTCTCAAATTGAAATCATGATAAAATAATGCAAACAGTCCTTTGACTATTTTTTATTTTTTATAGCTACTATTTATAGCTACTACATGAAGCACTTATGGCTCAATGTGATAATAGCTCGTCCAATTATTGCTTGTCTAGGAACCCTACGATGTCACTTTATCTTTCTACTTTTAGCAGGTGGCGATAGACAATGAGCAATCAATACCAATTCAAACCGCACGAACAACCCTTTATGGTGGGCTCCCCCGCCACACCTGACCATCCTACGCGCCGCAAAGTATTTTATCTATTGATTGGTATTTTTATTGGCATCACCGCCAGCTTTCAAAATGGTTTATTGGTGGCAAATCTGACCCAAATCCAAGGTGAAATGGGCTTGACGCCAGTCGAAGGTGGCTGGATCTCCGTCGCCTATAATATGACCAATGCTTGTATTACGGTGCTGCTATACAAAATCCGTCAGCAATTTGGTATGGCGCTCTTTAGCAAAATCACCCTGTTCTCACTGTTGGCGGCCACCAGTTTACAATGGTTAGTCAGTAGTCATTTATTGGACACGAGCGCTATTATCATTGAGCCTTATTATCTAGAAATCATCGCCCGCGGCTTAAGTGGTATGGTTGCTAGTGCTATGACGGTGTTGGCTATTTTTTATTGCCTGCAAGGCATGCCAACCGCCAAACGCATTAGCGGTCTGATTTTGGGGTTTGGCTTAGTACAATTTGGCATTCCTCTCTCAAGGATTATCTCGCCATATCTTGCTGTCGACGGCCAGCTTGAAACACTATTTTTGTTTGAATTGGGCTTAACCCTGATTTGTTTTGCCCTAATTAATATTTTAGAGCTACCACCCGGCAATACCGAAAAAGTATTCGAAAAACTGGATTTTTTAAGCTTTGCGTTTTTTGCCAGCGGACTTGCAGCCTTGGCAGTCTTTTTAGTACAAGGGCGTATCCAGTGGTGGACGACGCCTTGGCTGAGCTATCCGCTCATCATCGCGGTGGTAACGATTAGCATCGCCTTATGGATTGAAACGCATCGTAAAAACCCAATGTTACAAGTGCGCTGGATGCGTAGCCGCAATATCATCGCTTTTACGATAACCGGCGCGGTGATGCGTATTTTATTGTCTGAGCAAAATGTCGGTGCAGCAGGTTTACTGGCCAATTTGGGCTACGGAAATGATCAGTTGATTACCTTCTATGCGGTGATACTTGCCGCCAGCGTTCTGGCCTTGGTCATCAGTATTTTTAGGACCAATGCGATAGATTTACGCCGTCCAGTCATTTTCGCTGTCGCCCTGATTGCGGTTGGCGCATGGCTAGATACAGATATTTCGCTAAATTCTGCCCCTTATATGTTTTATGTCAGCCAATTTATGATTGCCTTTGCTGCCGTTTACTTTATGGGTCCCATGGTTTTTGAAGGGATGTTTCGTGCCATCGCTAACGGCCCCGCTTACGTTATTAGTTTTTCGGTTATTTTTAGTATCTCGCAGACCATTGGCGGACTTGCAGGCGCAGCAGCGATTCAAGCGTTTACCACCATTCGCACACAGATGCACTACGCTGATATGGTAAGCTCGTTTAATTTGGGCGACCCTGCCTTAATGGCACAAGTCGCAGGCGCAGGTCGTATGTTATCTACCCAAATCACGGATGCCAATCAAGCAAATGTCGCGGCGATGGGACAAGTATTGCAAGGTATTCAGCGCCAAGCAACGGTCGCCGCCTATGCTGATTTATTTTTTCTTATGGCAACTATCGCAACCATCACAACGCTGATTTTATTACTAAATTACTTGTATCATCGCTACCATAAACGTAATCCATTGGCTAAAGAATTGGCAGCGATTGCAAAAATGCGCGAAGCAAAATAGCCCGAATAATTAAAGCATTTTCTTCATTTAAAAATGCCACTTAACATATTAATTAATGCAAAAAACTTATGATAACTATTCAAACTTTAGGAGCGCGGCATGAGCCAAGAAAAATCTGATGAGCTTAACCAAAACCCTAAGCCCGCCCCTGACGCGCTAACCAACAACACTCATGCTCCTGATGCAACAAATTATCCAAATGCTGCGGTCAATATAGATAAATCAGCTAACGACAGGCTCGTAAATGACGAAAGTATTGTTAATGATAATCTTACTGACAGTGATGAGCCGTCCATGCCCCCAAAGGAGCCGATTCCTAGCAGCAACGGCTGGTCGCCAAAGAATAAATCTTATTTAAATTTAGGCATACTAATCGCCTTGATTGTTATTGGTGTGGCATTAATTTTGTATGCTTGGAAGCTGCCGCCTTTTACCCCGACGGTGCAACAGACCAATAATGCCTTTGTTAAAGGACAAACCACTATTATTAGTCCGCAAGTATCTGGCTACGTGACTGAGGTGGCGGTTGAGGATTTTGCCAATGTTAAAGAAGGTGATTTATTAATCAAAATAGACGATCGTACTTTTAGGCAGCAGCTTGAGCAAGCGCAGGCAAACATTGAAATCGCTGTGACCAATCGCGCTAGTAATGCGCAGGATACAGGAACCAGCCAAGCGCAAATCGAAGCACGCGAGGCGGACTTATATAGTGCTAAAGTCAGCGTCGACAGTGCGCGTGAAGACGTCAAACGATATCAAGGTTTAGACGCTATCGGCGCGGTATCAAAAGCAGAAGTGGCGCATATCAAAGCGCAACTTGCAAAGGCGCGGGCTAACGTGCAACAAGCCGAAGCGAATTTACAAGTGGCTCGTGAGGCAAGCGAGAAGACCAGCGGTAGCCGCTCATCTTTAGATGCCAATATTAAGAGCGCAGAAGCAGGCGCCAAGCAAGCACAGATTAATTTAGACAATACCGTTATTAGGGCGCCGGAATCTGGGCATCTGAGTCAAATCAGTGTCAAAGAGGGACAATACGTGAGCGCAGGTACGCAGCTGATGTATATCGTACCAAAAGGCGTATGGATTATTGCCAACTTTAAAGAAACGCAAGTAGCCAATATGCGTATCGGTGAGCCCGCTACCATTCATGTCGATGCCCTTGGCGGTGCCAAATTTAGCGGTCGTGTCAGTAATATCTCGCCAGCAACGGGCAGCGAATTTAGCGCGGGCACGGCCAACCCTGCGACGGGTAACTATATCAAAATTGCCCAGCGCGTTCCCGTTAGAATTGACTTGACTCAAGACCAGTCTAACCTTGCACAGTTACGTCCAGGCATGTCAGTGTCAGTAGACGTCGATACCAAAGCAAGAAATTAGTGCAAAAAATTAAACTGAAAAACAGCGTGAAAAAAGCCTCTTTAAATGCCTAGCGTGTTAGATTTAAAGAGGCTTTTTAATTTGTAAAATATTGTCATTAAAACGATCAAGCTTAGGGTAATAAGCGTTTGGTTGCCCAGTTCGCTGCGCCGTCTGAGCCAGTCTTACCTAAGCTATACACAATACGGTCATGCATACGATTGGCACGACCTTGCCAAAACTCAATCTCATTAACTGTAATCTCATAACCACCCCAAAACTCAGGGGTCGGTACCGGACTGTCGGTTGGATAATCGGCTTGTAGCTGTGCAAACGTTTGCTCCATCACAGTGCGATTGGCAACTTCACCACTTTGCGGCTGGCTAACCCATGCGCCTACTTGACTATCGTGCGGACGTTTTTGAAAGTAAGCGGCCGATTTATTGGCATCGATTTTAGCAATACTGCCACTGATACGAATCTGACGCTCAAGCTGATGCCAAAAAAACAACGCTTCAGCATTGGGATTTTCAGCGATATCTTGACCCTTGGCGCTTTCGTAATTGGTATAAAACACGATACCGGTATCGGTAATTTCACGCAGCAAGACAATACGCACGCTAGGCTTATTGTCCGCCCCGCACGTCGCTAAACTCATCGCATACGGTTCTGGTACTTGCGCTGCTATAGCCTCATTCATCCAAACGTTTAACAGCTCAAATGGCGATGCGGGCATTGACTGCTGCTCAAGCTGACCTTTCTCATAGGATAGGCGCTGATCAGTAAAATCCATACTCATGCTGGTTTCTCGCTATACTTTTAAATATAAACTATACCCGTAAACACTATTAACCTGGGATTTTTAATCCAAGATTTTAGCCCAAAACTGTTTTTATTTTATCAGCCAAATCATTGGCCATCACATCACATTCTATCTCATCATCTGACTCAACCATAACTCGAATCATCGGCTCTGTGCCTGATTGCCGGATAAGCAGGCGACCACGACCCTCTAAAGTGGCGCGGGCTTTATCAAAAGCGTTGACCAATTCTTCATGTTCAAACGGATCTTGCATTTGCGATAAGCGCACATTAACCAATTTTTGTGGTAATACTTTAAAACCTTCGGTCAAATCACTAAGCGCTTTACCACGTGCCTGCATGACTGCGAGTATCTGTAAACCTGCGATAATAGCATCCCCGGTACGACTTTTATCCAAGCATAAAATATGACCCGATGGCTCACCGCCCAATATCCAACCATTGGCTTCAAGGTCTTGCATAACATAACGATCACCCACTTTTGCACGGGTAAATTCAATATTAGCGTCTTTTAATGCCAATTCTAAGCCCATATTGCTCATCAACGTCCCAACGACGCCTTTGGCTTTGGTTTGACCTTGGGTAGCAAGCACGTACAAAATACCATCGCCATCGACCAACTCGCCGGCTTCATCGACCATCACGATACGGTCACCATCACCATCTAAGGCAATACCGACATCGGCTTCATGCTTGAGCACGGCTTTTTGCAAACTTTCAGGATGCGTTGAGCCGCACTTTGCATTGATATTAATACCATCGGGTTTATTGTTAATCGCAATGACATTGGCGCCAAGCTCGCGCATGACGCGCGGGGCGACACTGTAGCCTGCGCCATTGGCACAGTCGACGACGACGGTTAAATGGTCCAAGTCGTATTGATAAGGAAAGCTGCCTTTGCAAAACTCAATATAGCGCCCTTTAGCATCATTAATGCGATTATTTTTACCCAGTTTTGCTGGATCTAAAATAGGCATCAGAACATCGTTACTGCCCGAGGCAGCCATGATAGCGGTCAATTTATCGTTAATGGCATTTTGCAGCTCATCGGTGAGTTTTTTGCCATCACCTGAAAAGAATTTAATACCGTTATCAAAATAAGGATTGTGCGAGGCTGAAATCACTACGCCAGCATCAGCATTGAAGCTACGCGTTAGATGCGCAATAGCAGGCGTTGGTAGCGGCCCTAGCATATGGACGTCGACACCTGCGGCATTAAAACCCGCTTGCAGCGCGCCTTCAATCACATAACCTGATAGACGCGTGTCTTTACCAATGACCACACTGGGTTTACGAGCAGGATTATTATTATTTTCTATCAGCACCAACCCCGTGACATAGCCTAACTTTAAAATAAAATCAGGGGTAATGGGTAACTCACCAAATTTTCCGCGAATACCATCAGTGCCAAAGTAGCTCATTATTATTATTCCTCAATGTTAAAAAGTAAAAACCAGACGTGCGTACAGGCATAGCCGTAGATACAGATACAGATACGCTTAATCCAATCTTGTATTTTACAAAAAAAAACAGCCAACAATAACAAGGCATTGTTGGCTGTTTGTATCTCGACGTCACGACAACACTACTAAGCCAGAAATTTGCACTTAGGCAGCGTTAAAAATGCTATTAGTTGACACGGTAGTTAGGCGCTTCTTTGGTAATCTGCACATCATGGACGTGTGATTCTTTCATACCCGCTGAAGTGACTTTGACAAACTGTGGCTTAGTACGCATCTCTTCGATGGTTGCACAGCCGGTATAACCCATTGATGAACGCAGACCACCCATCATCTGATTGACAATGCCAGAAACTGGGCCTTTATAAGGGACACGGCCTTCGATACCCTCTGGTACCAATTTTTCCACACCATCTTTGGCATCTTGGAAATAGCGATCTGACGAGCCGTTTTGACCTGACATCGCACCCAAGCTACCCATACCGCGATAGGCTTTATAATAGCGACCTTGGAACAGCTCAACTTCACCTGGCGCTTCTTCGGTGCCCGCCATCAATGAACCAACCATGATACATGACGCGCCAGCAGCAATGGCTTTTGCCATATCGCCTGAATAGCGAATGCCACCATCAGCAATCAGTGGAATACTGTCTTGTAGCGCGTTTGCTACGCTATCAATCGCAGAGATTTGTGGCATACCAACACCAGCGATAATGCGCGTGGTACAGATAGATCCTGGACCGATACCTACTTTTACCGCATCCGCACCAGCATCACGTAACGCCAAAGCGGCATCACCAGTGGCAATATTACCGCCGATAACTTGAACGTTTGGAAAGTTCTTTTTAATCCAAGAAACTTTATCAATCACGCCTTTTGAATGACCATGCGCCGTATCAACAACAATGATATCGACGTCAGCTGCAATCAAGGCTTCAACACGTGCTTGGGTATCAGCACCCGTACCAACAGCCGCACCAACGCGCAGACGACCGTGCTCATCTTTACAAGCATTGGGATTGTTTTCTGCTTTGGTAAAATCATTGACCGTAATCAGACCACGCAAACGAAAATCATCATTAATCACAATGACTTTTTCGATACGGTGCTCATGAAGGAGTTTTTTGATATTCTCATTGCTTTCACCTTCTTTGACGGTGACCAGCTGATCTTTTGGCGTCATGATATGACTGACTGGCAATGATAAATTGGTCTCAAAACGCCAGTCGCGGTGGGTGACGATACCGATTACTTTATCAGTGCCTTTCTCAACCACAGGCACACCTGAGATATTGTTATCTTGGGTCAATCTTAGTAGCTCACCAATCGTCATCTCTGGATGAACCGTGATAGGGTCAACCACCGTACCTGCTTCGAATTTTTTGACACGGCGTACTTGCATGGCCTGCTTATCGATATCCATGCTCTTATGCAAGATACCCAGTCCACCAAGCTGTGCCATGGTAATGGCCATATCAGACTCAGTGACGGTATCCATCGCAGCAGAAATCATTGGTAAGTTTAGCGTAATATTTTTGGTTAGGCGGGTCGTTAAATCAGCAGCTTTTGGTAGGATTTCAGAATAAGCTGGCAATAATAAAACGTCATCAAAGGTTAAGGCTTCATCGACAATTCGCAACATACAGACCCCTAGTGGTGGTTATTTTGATGGGTGGGCAATGCAGTATCAAGTCGATAAACGAATGTTTTGTCAAAACCAGCCGGCTAAAATGCAAATGAAGATAAAGCCATCGGATTGTGATAAAACCATGAGGAACAAACACTAAATACCAACATTCGCTCGGCACGTTATCTATTTATCAGCGCTAATAAAACGATTGGGTAAGTAGATTTGCCAATACAGCGCCTCTAAACATCCTAAAGTCTGATTAACGATGCTTAATAACTGAATTATCCCTTAAAAATAACGCCATATTATAACAAATAAGGCAAGCCTTCGCATAACATATTTGTCAGCTTATTTTGCTAGAGACGCAATCCTGACCAATCCTCCCTGCTTATTTATAAAATCACTCTTTAAGAAGCTTAAAATACAATCGAATAGCATTGTTATAGACCAAAATATTAGATTTAAATCTTTAACAAAAAACTTAACCATCACCTGCTTTGACAATCAAACGCTCAGCCGGTAAATACTCTTTTTGTTCGTTATATAAATAGCCTAGCATCTGCTCACGTACTTCACACTCAAGCGTCCATGCATCAATAGGGCTATTAGCCGCTTGGCTACAGCGTAGCTTAATAGTGGTTTCTGATACCGAGACGGTAAACAGCTCAGGCTCAGTTTCACCGTCCCATAGCGCATTGTCTTTTACCAGCTCGATGTATTTTTGTCGAATGGCGTCAATATCAGCGCCATAATCGACATACAAATAAATCACTGAGGTTTGATGCGATTCGGTATGCGACCAGTTTTCGACAATCTCAGTGATAAAATGCCGCATAGGCACTATCAAGCGGCGCTCATCCCACGTTTTTAGTACCGCATAGGTGTAGCCTAAATCCTCAATCGTACACCATTCACCCTCCATCATCACCGTATCGCCGATACGCACAGGCTGGGTAATGGCGACCTGCATCCCTGCGATGATATTGCCTAAAATGGGCTGGGCGGCAATACCTATCACCGCGCCGGCAATCCCCGCTGAAGTGAGTAAGGTCTTACCCAAACCATCGATATTGGTAAATTCACTCAGCCCTATCCAAATGCCGCCTAAAATCATCACAAAGATAAAGACGCGGCGAAAGATAGACACATAAGTGCGACGGCTGCGGCCTTTATCAAACTGCTCTTCGCTTAAATTTTCGATTTGCAAATCTTTATAACGATTGGCAAAGAAATTAATGGCGCGAATGCCAAGCCACATGGCACTAAATACCAAGCCAATCCAAATAATGGGTCGTGTCGATGAGGCTAAGGCATCCAAATAAGGAAAGCCGCCTGATACCAAGGTATAAACAGACGAAAAACTGATGGTGAAAGTTAAGGGTACGGTCAGTTTATTGACTAAATCTTCCACCCCGTTGTGATGAACAGTACCAAGTCGGTTGCCTTCTTTATCCAAGACATACCAATTGAGCAGTTTACCGGCCGCTTTACTTAATAGCCAACCGGCACCCATGGTAAAAGAAAAGAACATGAATAGTGCTATAAATTCCCAAATGGCAATACCAAAGACTTTTAACTTGGTCCAGTCGGGCAAATAACGCTCAAACTTTGCGGGCTGATATTGCTCGTATAGCTTATCGATATTGGCCACCGTCTGCGCAGAAAATACCCAAAAAGGCGCGCTATCATCGAGGCGAACGCGTTCGAGATGTATCGGTATGCGGCGCTCGCGATAGTCGATATAGCCTAATTGAATCGAACGCCGAGGAATGCCTTGGATACTATTCGTGCTACCAAGCGGCGGCTCTATCAAACCATCTGGGCGATCTGGCAGCTTGTCAAATACATAAAGCTTTTTTTCTACCAATAAAAAATCAAGCTGTTTGACTAGATCCATTGCTTGGCTGCTTTGTTGCTTTTCATCAATCAAGTTCATATTGAGCGCATAAGCGGCCAAGTCATACTGTTGCTTTATAACCGCTGATTGAAAAAACTCTAACGTTGCCAGTGGTGTCGATAAATTCGGTGGCTCAGATAAGGGCGGCAAGCCTGCATTGAGAGTACTTAATGCATAATAGCCTTCGTTATAATCACCCGTCAGACCAGAATCGCCTTGTAGCACGCCTGCTTGCTGCACGGTTTTTTTCTCAAGCGGACTAATCATCTCTTCCGCAATAGCAGAGGCGCTAACCCCTTCTCTTTTCAGCTTATCAAGCTGTTGCTCGGCATAATCAACGATGTTTTCTGGCGCAGTATTATCGGTACTAGCGGCATTAGCAGGCAGATAAATAATGCTTAGGATAATAACGGCCATGCTGAGAATAAAATGACGGATACTTAAATGCTTATTAAATCTTTTTCCATTAGCCATAATAATATTCACACTCTCAAGTTTTTTGAAAGCCTCAACTTTTTCATAATTAACAACATCAGCATCACCAATATTACCAGTATTGCCAGTCTTTAGAATTTGGAGGTTTTGAACAATCAAAGACCAATGAGAGTGTTTCATACGATAAGGCTCTGCTGCATTAAGTATAGGATTAAGCTAATGCACTGGGCAAAAAAAAGCCAGCGCTAAGCTGACTTAATTTATGGGCAAACTGTTAATCAATACAATTGGTTATATAGAGAATATGATTTAAGCGCGGCGCCAAGTCGTACCCGCGCGGCTGTCTTCAAGCTCAATACCAGCATTCTTTAACTGCTCACGTATCTCATCAGCACGGGCGAAGTTTTTATTGGTTTTGGCATCTGCGCGCTCGATGATTAATCCATCAATAGCTGCACCGCTTAAACCGTCAGCTTGCGCCTCACCGATGACCGCTTGTAGAAACTGCTGTACTGGCAACTGCAATATATTTAGCGTCTGCGCCAAGGCTTTAAGCTGCTGCGCCAATTGCCATGCACCCTCTACGTCTTCCGCCTTAAGTGCTTTATTGATATCACGTGCCAACCCAAACAATACACTAATAGCCGTTGAGCTATTAAAATCATCGTTCATGGCTTTGATAAAGTCTTGTCCCGCCGCACTTTCATAAGCAGCTGTTATCAGCTCATCATTGATAACAAGCGCTTGCCCTTTTTGTTGTTCGGCAGCTTTTAACGCTTGATATAGCCTGCTTAGGCTATTATGTGCTTCATTTAAAGCGCTATCGGAGAAGTTTACTTGGCTGCGGTAATGGCTTGATAATAAGAAAAAGCGCAGCGTTTCAGGGTGGAAATGCTTGATGACGTCACGAATGGTGGCAAAGTTACCCAAAGATTTGGACATTTTTTCGCCATCGACATTAATAAAGCCAACGTGCATCCAATTACGCGCGTACTCGCAGCCCGTCGCCGCTTCCGATTGTGCTATCTCATTTTCATGATGTGGAAACTGTAAATCATGACCACCGCCATGAATATCAAAAGTATTGCCAAGGCATTTGGTCGACATCGCTGAACACTCAATATGCCAGCCCGGACGTCCTTGACCCCATGGCGATGCCCATTGTGGCTCACCAGGTTTTGCCGCTTTCCATAGGACAAAGTCAAACGGATTGCGCTTGTCATTTTCGACATCAACGCGCGAGCCCGCTTGCATATCGTCCAAATTGCGCTTGGATAATTTGCCATAATCAGGGAAGCTATCGACCGCATAATAGACATCGCCATTATCGCCAGCGTAAGCGTAATCATTACTGACCAAATTGCCAATCATCTGCTGCATCTCATCGATATGGTCGGTCGCACGCGGCTCGGCATCAGGCGATAAGCAACCAAGTGCCGCAAAGTCTTCGTGCATCGCTGCAATAAAACGCTGGGTTAATGCGCCAATCTCTTCGCCGTTTTCGGCAGCACGGGTGATGATTTTGTCATCAATATCGGTGATATTACGCACATAATTAACGTCATAACCCAATTGTTTCAGCCAGCGTACCGCCATATCAAAGGCAACCATCATCCGCGCATGACCGATATGACAATAATCATAGACCGTCATCCCGCACACATACATGCCGACTTTGCCCGCAACAAGCGGTTTGAATGACTGCTTGCGCCCAGTAAGTGAGTCGTAAATGGCAAGCTGAGACATAGCGTCTGCAAGAGGTGTGGTCATAGTAGAAAAGCCTTTTGATTAAAAGTATAAGAAATAAACGAGCATATTAGTACGGCACATTTAAGTAATAAAAACGCTTATTTATAACAGTATCTAGCGTCATTATTATTTTTGAAAGAGCAGTAATATAAAACTTAACCCATTATCTTAGCGAAAATGCTCGTAAAATACTACAATGAGCTTATAAGTAAGACTCGCAATGATAAAAAACACCGACCGCTAAGGATGCAAACATGGGCAATCGTTTAAGCAAAATATATACACGTACCGGAGATGACGGCACCACCGGCATGGCAGATGGCAGCCGCGTGAGTAAAGCAAACAATCTATTTAGTGTCATGGGTGATGTCGATGAGCTCAACTCACACATAGGTTTAATCCGCGCGCAATTGACGCAAACTTCAACTGACGTAAATAAAGAAGCCGATTTTGCGCAAGCGTTAGTGATTATTCAGCATTTGCTATTTAATATCGGTGGCGAGCTTGCCATGCCAGAATATGAAGGCGTGAGCGCCGTCCATATCGACTGGTTAGAGCAGCAAATTGATGCGATGAATAGCACCTTACCAGCGTTGAAGGATTTTATCTTACCGACAGGCTCAGTGCTTGTCAGTCAACTGCATGTGGCACGTACCGTCTGTCGCCGCGCTGAGCGTCAAGCAGTATTATTGCAACAGCAGCGTCCAGAAGCGATTCGTCCTACGGCAGTCAGCTTTATCAATCGCTTATCTGATTGGCTATTTGTTGCCGCCCGCTTCTGTACGGACCCTGAGCAAGTCTCTGAAGTATTATGGGACAGTCAAGTACTACAGAAATTCGCTGATAATAAATAGCGTAAGCTTAACCATTACATTATTAGCCAAAGACTAGGGCGTGTCATCAATTAGCATAGATATTTCAGAATAAGCTATACTTAGATCGTATTTAGGAATTTGAGCTCAATGACTATGACAAGACGACATGCCCTACGTGATGACCAATGGGAGAGAATTAAAGACATTCTACCTGGTAAACCAAGTGACGTTGGTATTACTGCAAAGGATAACCGCTTGTTCGTAGAAGCGGTTCTGTACCGTTACAAGACCGGCATACCTTGGCGTGACCTACCTGAACGCTTTGGCGACTTCAGAGTGATTCATACTCGTTTTAGTCGCTGGTCAAAAAAAGGCGTATGGGAGCAGGTTTTTAATCAACTCTCTGAACAATCCGATGACGAATATGCCATGCTAGATGCCACGATTGTTAAAGCCCACCAGCACAGTGCTGGAAAAAAAGGGATCAAGCCATTGGACGCAGCAAAGGTGGACTGACGACTAAAATACATACTCGTACAGATGCGCTAGGCAATCCTACTGGCTTTTATCTAACAGGTGGCGCAGCTCATGACCTGTGTGGCTCAGATGAATTGCTCGATGTCAGTATTAGTCAAACTTGGCTTGCCGATAAAGCTTACGATGCTGATGCCCGCGTTATTGAACCGATTAAAGCAGTACAAGGCCATGCAGTCATTCCTTCCAAGTGTCATCGGCTGCAGCCAAGAGACTTCGATAAAGAGCTTTATAAAGCACGGCACCTAATAGAGAACTTCTTTGCCAAGATTAAGCAGTATCGTGCGATTGCCACTCGCTATGACAAGTTAGCCTGTCATTTCTTAAGTGCGGTTCATCTAGTTTCTTGTGTCGTTTGGCTTAATTGATGACACGCCCTAAATCTAGCAAGCAAAACGCCCGCAACTTATGATGGTTGCGGGCGTTTTTATTTCAAACTATAGGCTTAAACAGTAACTACTGACATTTTATTAATAAGTGGCATTTTTATCTTCAATAATCACCATGTCGATACTTTCATCTTTAGGTACTGACTTAGGCGTGGCTGGAGTCGCAGGCGCTGACGTACTAGGCGTTGCGGCCGCTTGGTTACTGCTTTGACTGTTCTGACTATTGCTACTCTGACTACTATTGCTTTGACTGCTGCTATCTTGATTACTTTGCTTTACAGTCGGTGGCGTAGCAGGTTGAGTTGGACGCACAGGAGTTACTGGCGTGACTTGTCTTGGCTGACGCGGTTGACTGTCGTTGTTATTTTGCGCAGCTTGACGGCGACGTTCAGCTTGCTGGGCAGCGCGCTGAGCACGCTGCTCTTCTAACGCCGACTGAAAGACTGAGCCTGCCACCACTTCTGATACGACTGTAATCAACGCTGGCTGCCCTGCGATACGCGTACGTACTTGACCACCTTGCGTACCAACGACATAAGTAAAGGCATCATCAACTAGCATATTGTTATTAATACGGATATTGTCATTGGCTAAACGAGACTGTAAGCTTGGCTGATTATTGGCCGCTTGCAGCTGGCTGGCTTGATATAAATCTTCACTTGGCAAGGTCATGCTGACGCTCGCCTGACACGTGGTCATGCCATTGGCATTGGCTGCTTGTAAAACTGCGGCATTTTGGACATCGATGACGATACCATTAGTTTTCTCAGTGACAGCGCCGCCGTTTAGACCAATCTCAGCATCGTTGGCGTAGCTTGCAGCCAGCGTTTGTCCTTGTTGATTGAGCGTATTTTTTAAAGCGGATTTGAGGCGATCTTGTACCATCGGGTCATCACAGCTAACCGCAGTAGCAGCAGCGTTTTCGCTAGCAGTGGTGTTTTCGGTTAGCTCTGCTGTCTCCGTCGTCTCTTCTTTTTCTGAGCGGTCACAGCCAGCCAGCGCCAAACTGCATGCGATGCCAATACCAGCAACCTTATACCATTTGCTCAAACTCTTATTTGCTACGCTCATCTTTACTTTGCTCCAATTTACTGATTCGTACCGCCACTGATGGACATTGTTTAACATTCAAAGACTCACACTGAAACCATCACGCTAAAATCGTAACTAACAATTAGCAATCGTAACAATTAACAGCCATCGTGCAAGTTTTGAAAACCACATTATTATACGGTGTTTGAATTAAATGGTCATCAGTGTAGCCTGTCGATATACAAATAACGCCTAACATTAGGGCTAAAATCGAGGTTTGGTTGCAAAAACGCAACAAATACCTAGGGAAATAATGGCGTAAGTTATTGGCGCATCTCATATAAGCGATGAATCTGCTATCCGGCAAATATTTTATTAGACCCAGTTTTCTAGAGGCGATATGATGGCGGTAAAATATTTGATAGTTATTGATAATGATAAATTTTAAAAACACGCTTTTATTAGGCCATCGCGGCGCGCGCGGTGAAGCAGTAGAAAATACCGTAGCAGGTTTTAAGCTTGCGCAAAATCTGCAAACGGCGGGCTTAGCCGGTGTGGAATTCGATGTACAGTTGACTGCGGATGGTCACTTAATGGTCTTTCACGATGACAATTTACAACGTATGTGCGCGCAGCAATCACGTATCGATCAGTTAAGCCTTGCTGAAATTGAGCGCTATTCGCAATTGGATCATAAGCAATCTGGCCATAAGATTACGCCATTAGCGCATATAGCAGCTGCATTAGAAGGCTTTAGTTACATTGAGCTTGAGATTAAGACTCATGAGCGCACAGATTATCGCAAGCTAATTAACGCTTTGATGACCGAGCTAATCGACAGTCCACTTGCCAGTTTACCTATCGTGTTGACCAGCTTTGATGTCGAGCTGCACGCCGGACTGCAACGCAATAAGCTGTTGCAGCACATACCACGTGGTTTATTGATTCGGACACCTGAAACCTTGATTACGGCATCTAATACTGCGCTGCAACTTGGCTGTGTGCAACTCGGTATTCACTATCCGCTGCTGAATCAAGCAGTCATTGACCACTGTCATCGCTATAACTTGCCTATCAGTGCGTGGACAGTCAACGATAGCAACACGATTGAACAATTGATATCGTGGCAAGTCGATGTCATTATCACTGACTATCCAACCTATTTGCTTACATAACCTATTTGCTCACATCACCTATCTATTCATAGATAGAAGGGGTTATTTATGCTCATGCAACCTTTTGCTAGCTACATATATAACCCACACCTCTTTTAATGATTGCCTGTTTTAATGAACATCTTTTTTAATGACTACCATAGTTTAATACCCTACATATCTACCATCGTACTTACACTTTCACTAAATTGCTGATAAGTCTTGGGTTATTTACGATAATACATTCCATAACTCATACAAGTTATTGTTATTTAGCAATATTTTTCTAGTGTATAACTGTTCACTTTGTCTTTCTTTTCAGGTAATATGGGGTCTAAAATTAATACCGTTAGGAATATTACATGATTGCTAAAAAAGTAATAGGCTTACCACTTAAGGGCTTACGTTTGGCCATGAAGTCGGGTGATACGCTTATACAGCACGCTGGCACTCAAGCACTACGCGTAAAGACGTGGCTTGATACTAGCAAAAGCAAAACTGACGACGCTGCCGATACGCAGTTTGCGACCACCAGCGGCTATAAAAATGCCAATGCAGCGAGCAACGATGAAGGCATCGATCCTCTGGAGCTTGAATTCCAAAAATCGCCGATTAACTTGGTACCAGCGATTTTCCTTATTACAACGCCTATTGCTGCGGCCGTCATTACGCCATGGTACTTACTGACCCATCAGGTTAGTGCGCCTGTTTGGGGTGTGTTTGGTGCCTTTATGGTCTGGACAGGTATTAGTATTACCGCAGGCTATCATCGCCTACTGTCGCACCGTGCGTATAAAGCCCATCCTTTGGTAAAAAACTTCCTATTGCTAGGCTCAACCCTTGCGGTTCAAGGCTCAGCCTTTGACTGGGTCTCAGGTCACCGTACCCATCACCGTCATGTTGATGATCGCATGGATGACCCTTATTCGGCACAGCGTGGGTTTTTCTTTAGCCACATTGGCTGGATGCTACGTAATTACCCTAGCGGGCGCTTTGACTATAAAAACATTCCTGACTTAACCAAAGATAAAGTGCTGCAGATTCAGCACAAATATTATGGTTTATGGGTATTGGCAACCAACGTTGCGATGGTCGCTGCGGTTGGTTGGTTAATCGGTGATGTTTGGGGTACGTTAATCTTGGCAGGTTTACTGCGCTTGGTGCTGACCCATCACTTTACCTTCTTTATTAACTCGCTATGCCATATGTTTGGTACGCGTCCTTATACCGACACCAATAGTGCGCGTGATAACTTCTTCCTTGCTATCTTTACGTGGGGTGAGGGTTATCATAACTATCATCACTTCTTCCAATACGACTATCGTAATGGTGTGAAATGGTGGCAATATGACCCAACTAAATGGTTGATTGTTGGCCTATCTAAACTTGGTTTAACGAGTGAATTGCGTACGGTTGACGACACCACTATCAAGCATGCTGAAGTGCAAATGCAGTTCAAAAAAGCCCAACAGCAGATTGATAATGCCACCGCAAACGGACTTGATATTCCTCATGCGATGAAGAGTTTCCAAGATCGTATTAAGTTTGAATACGATGCCTTTACGCAGACGGTCGAAGAATGGCAAGCGCTAAAAGCCAAAACCATTGAGCTGAAAAAGACTGAATTTGCTGATCGCTTGCATGAAGTTGAAGAAACGCTAAAACAGGATTATGCCAAGGTTGAACAAAAAATACTGGCGCATAACAGCAATCTAAAAAATGCGTTTCGCTCTATCGGTCAAAGCCCAAAAGCCGCTTAAGTATTTATAAAGATTACTGATTTAACTCCTTTATTATCAGCCTTTATTGTCAGTCTCTCCTGCCCTCTATCTGTAAAGATAGGGGGTTTTTTTATGGTAATGATTTGCGTGCTAATTACTTATGGACTAATTACAAGAGATGGACAGAGTGAAACGCGGCATTATTAAGGCTATGTTTTGACATACTCCCACCACTTTCGCCAAGCCCAAGCGGGGGATTCTAGAAGCAAATGCTCTTAGGTGGCTTTCTCACGAAGGCCACAAGTTTTCTGTTTCATCGGGCGACCTTTACCGCATCCTCCCTCCGCAGACAAAACGGCATGTCCTGCCGCTAATATATTGCGAGCCGCATTAAAATCAGCGTTCGCAACATACCTGCATTTGACGCACTCGAACTTTGCTTGAGTACGTCTATTTTCTTTTGCAATATGCTGGCATTGAAAGCAGGTCTGGCTGGTATATCGTGGATTAATTTTTATAAGTAATCCGCCTTGCCAATGCTGCTTGTACTCAATCATATCGACCATCATGCCCCAACCTTGATCTAAGATAGACTTGTTCAATCCTGACTTAGCTTTGACATTGCGCCCATGCTGAACGGCAGAGCCGCTAGCTGACTGCGACATATTGACTACTTTCAAATTCTCAACAACAATCATGGCGTGGTTTTTGCTGATGTTGGTGGTGATTTTATGCAAGTAATCGTGGCGAATATTGGCGATATGATGATGAAGTTTTTGAATCTTACGGTTTTGTTTTTGCCAGTTTTGGCTAAATAAAACCTTACGACTCAACTGCCGTTGCAACTTTGCCAGTTTGACTTGATTGGATTTAAAGCTATTTTTGGGGTTGATGTGCTGACCTTCTGAGGTAGTAATCAGTTTAGTGATGCCCAAATCAATCCCTATGGCGCTTGTAGAGGGGTGAATTGGGTTTTGATCCAGTTCTCGCTCACACCCAAAAGACACGTACCAGTGCCCTGATTTCTTGCTAATAGTGACGTTTTTAATGATGCCGATGATGTCTTGCGATTTTCTAAATTTCACAAAGCCCACGCCATTAGGTAGTTTGACGCGATTACCCTCAACACGGCAATATTTATCAAACTGAACCAAGCGAATTGAGTCGCGGCGGTCAATTTTACGTTTCCACTGCGGCATCAGGGGTCGTAATTGAAGCTCAGTGCCATCAAGCAACTTAAAGGATTTGGGCTTTTTAGGTTTTTTCTTATTTTCTTTGTATCGGGCATGGACTTTAGGGTCGAAAAATCGTGACCAAGCCGATGCCAAGTCACGAATCTTTTGCTGCAAGGACACGGCATTGGCATGGGTTCTTAAGAAGTCAAAATCAGGATTGTTCTTTAGATCCATGATTTTATTAACCAAGTTGGTGGCATTAATAAATTCATTTTTGGCAAACATCTCAAACGAGGCGGCCAAAATTTGATTCCAAACAAAGCGTGCAGAGCCGACAAGATTGTTCAAAACAACGGCTTGCTCTACAGTAGGCTCAAGCCTAAATTGATACGCTTTGTTGATTTTCATAACACCCATTCATTTTGCTTTATGTTTTTCTTGATATAATATCAACTCTAAAGTTTATAATAATTTACTTCAACGGATAGTTTGTATAAAAATATAATAAATACTAGGCGAAATTCACCTCTACCCTAATGTCGGGTGGAGTCCTCTTTCGCGGTTTTGATAGTGAGTTATTGTATTTAGCATTTGATTTTATATCTTTATTTTTGAACTTTCCTTCTACAACTACTTCACCCTTAAATCGGAACGGCACCTATGCGCTATCAAAATACTTACGTCAAATTAGACACTCGCCTTTATCATGAGCAGCCACCGACACCGCTCGACAATCCTCGCGCCGGTCATTTTAATACCCAAGTTGCCGAGCAATTGGGCTGGCTTGATGACGATGAGCTGATGGCGCGTTGGGTCGAGATATTGGGTGGTCAATACGTGCCAGCTCAGTTTCAGCCGCTATCGATGGCCTATGCTGGTCATCAGTTTGGACAATGGGCGGGACAATTGGGCGATGGCCGTGGTTTACTCATGGCACAAGTACTCGATAATAACGGCCAATTGCAGGACTTACATCTAAAGGGCGCTGGTCTAACCCCTTATTCACGGATGGGCGATGGTCGCGCGGTACTGCGTAGTACCATCCGCGAATATTTATGTGGCCATGCGCTGACCCAACTTGGCATCCCCTCGTCTAATGCTTTGGGCTTTGTGGTATCAGATACCAAAGTGCGCCGCGAGCGTATGGAAGCTGGAGCAGCCTTGATGCGCGTTGCTGACAGTCACATTCGCTTCGGTCATGTTGAGTGGATTGCCAGCTTTGCACCTGACCTGCTCGGCGAGTTTACCGACTATATGATTGATACTTACTATCCAGAATGCCGTGATAGCGAGACGCCAGTCTTGGCATTTTTACAAGCCGTAGTTGAGCGTACGGCGCGTATGATTGCGGACTGGCAGCTGATTGGCTTTGCACATGGGGTGATGAATACCGATAACTTATCGATTACTGGCAGCACCTTAGACTTTGGTCCGTTTGGTTTTATGGAGCGTTTTAATCCTGCTTGGATTAACAATCACTCCGACCATACCGGACGCTATGCTTATCAAAATCAACCTGCCATTGGGCATTGGAACTTAAATATTTGGCTACCGCACTTTATGCGTCTAGAGGGTGTCACACGCGATACCTTGGCTGATTGCCTAGCACCGTATGAAGCGACTTTTATGCAGCATTATCAACAAGGGCTGTGCCGTAAGCTGGGATTGCCACACGCCAAAGAGAGCTTAACCCTTGCCTTTGAATGGCTGACATTGCTAGAAGATAACTTACTCGACTATAGCAATAGTTTCCGCGCGCTATTGGGTTTGGTCGCACCAAACGAGCATCCTCATGAACAGCAGCTGCTCACAATAATGACTGCTGAGTTTAATAATGAGGCACAGCAAGTCTGGCAAGATTGGTCAACACGGTATTTGGCAGCGCTACAGCCATTATCTAGCGAGGCCTCTATTGAGGAGATGCGCAGCAATAATCCGGTTTATGTGTTACGTAATAGTATGGCGCAGCGCGTTATTACGGCGGCGGAACAAGGACAGTTTGATGAGTTAAATCGAGTCTTTGAATTGCTTGCTACGCCTTATCAGATACAAGATATCGCCACCGAACTTGATACCTTACCACCTGCTCCGCATGCGCCGCAAATGCCAATTAGTTGCTCTTCTTAATAAAATACGAGTAAGCGGCTATTCTGTAATATTTTGAAACATGATGCAATTAGGGTTGATATTTCGCCCTATTATTTGTCATCATCAACCAGCGAAATAATGAATATCATTTTATTATATTGCTCGCACTATTCAGTCGAGCTGACTAGGCAGTTAAATGCCAATAATGCTAGAATAGCTGTTTTTGTACGATTGTTGTTTTTACCCTGATGTCTAGTCGCCAATCATGACCTTTTTAGTATAAAAGCACCCTCATTGTCATCTTTCATGGTTTTGAGGTTTAGACGTTAGTTTTTTATCCCATTTACTTTATTCCAATTATCCCAACCATGGCAATTATTATGAATGACGATATCACTTTGAATACGGATGCTCCTACCACGGAAAAAGAGCAGTTTGAACAAGCTGCCCTACATTACCATGAGTTCCCACGCCCGGGTAAAATCTCAGTAACACCTATCAAGCAATTGGCCAACCAACGTGATCTGGCGCTCGCCTACTCACCAGGGGTTGCGATACCTTGTCTTGAGATTCAAAGAGATCCAGCTTTAGCAGCTAAATATACTGCTCGTAGCAACTTGGTCGGTGTGATTACCAACGGTACTGCGGTACTTGGTTTAGGGAATATTGGTCCATTGGCATCAAAGCCTGTGATGGAAGGTAAAGGGGTTCTATTCAAAAAATTCGCTGGTATTGACGTTTTTGATATTGAAATTGCTCAAAACGATCCAGATAAGTTCATCGAAGCGGTTGCGTCTCTAGAGCCTACTTTTGGTGGTATTAACTTAGAAGACATCAAAGCACCAGAATGTTTCAAAATCGAGCGCGAATTGCGTAAACGTATGAACATTCCAGTATTCCACGATGACCAACATGGTACGTCAATCATTGTTGCCGCAGCGATGCTAAACGCTTTGCTCATCACTGGCAAAAAAATTGAAGAAATTAAAGTCGTTTGTTCAGGCGCTGGTGCAGCCGCTATCTCTTGTTTGGATATCATTTGTGCGCTTGGTGTTGATAAAAATAACATCTTGGTATCAGACTCACGCGGTATCATTACTACCAGCCGTGAAAACCTTGATGAGACTAAGCAGCGTTATGCCCGTGATATCACTGCATCTACCATCGAAGAAGTGATGGATGATGTCGATATGTTCTTAGGCTTGTCTATGCCTGGTACATTGACCGAAGACATGGTTCGCCGTATGGCAAAAGACCCTATCGTCTTTGCCCTTGCCAATCCAACGCCTGAGATTATGCCAGAATTGGCCCATGCGGTACGTCCAGACGTCATCATGGCAACAGGTCGCTCAGATTATCCCAACCAAGTAAACAACGCGTTATGCTTCCCTTATATCTTCCGCGGTGCGTTAGACGTTGGCGCAACGACCGTTAACGAAGAAATGAAAATTGCTTGCGTAAAAGCAATCGCCGCCATGGCGCATGTTGAAGCCACGCCAATGAGCAACGTGAAAAACGTTGAAAGCACGCCAAGCTTTGGACGCGAATATTTGATTCCAGGACCTTTGGAGCCGAACTTAATCATCGAAATTGCTTCTGCTGTTGCTAAAGCCGCGATGGATTCTGGGGTCGCGACGCTACCTATCACGGATATGAAAGCCTACCGTCAACGCTTGTCTGAGTTTGTTTATAACTCAGCGTTTGTCATGAAGCCTATCTTTGCCCGCGCAAAAGCTGACCCTAAACGTATTGTTTACTGTGAAGGCGAAGACAGCAACGTCTTGCTAGCGGTACAAGTGGTGGTCGATGAGCAGTTGGCATATCCAATCTTGGTTGGTCGTCCTGCCGTCATCGAAAAGAACATCGAGAAACTTGCACTACGCCTAAAAGATGGTGAAAACATCACGATTATCAATCAAGATGATGATCCACGCTATAAAGACTACTGGCAGGGCTACTACGAGAAAAACAAACGTAATGGCGTCAGCATTGAACTTGCTCGCCGTGATGTTCGTCGTAAGACCTCTTTAATCGGTGCGTTACTGGTTGAAAATGGCGATGCCGATGGTATGATTTGTGGCACATTCAGCTACTATCAGCTCCATCTAAAATACGTCAGCAGAGTCATTGGTAAAAAAGAAGGCGTCAGTGATTTTTATGCGATGAATGCCGTACTTATGCAAGATCGCAATATTTTTATTGCCGATACTTATATCCATGAAGACCCAACGGCTGAGCAATTAGCTGAAATGACGGTACTGGCAGCTGATCAGTTACGTCGCTTTAGCATCACGCCACGTGTGGCGTTGGTTTCGCATTCAAACTTCGGTACATCAGACCGTGCCAGCGCGGTAAAAATGCGTAAAGTACATCAGCTGCTGACAGAAATGAATGTCGACTTTGACTTCGATGGTGAAATGCAAGGTGATGCGGCACTTGATGAACATATCCGTGCCAATGACTTGCCATCAAGCAACCTAAAAGGCTCAGCAAACTTGCTTATCTTGCCAACGCTTGATGCCGCAAACATTGCTTTCAACCTACTAAAAACAGCGACCAGCAGTGCCTCTATCGGTCCTATCTTGCTAGGCGCTAACAAGCCTGTGCATATCCTAACCCCATCAGCAACGGCACGGCGTGTGGTTAATATGACAGCGCTTGCGGTCACTGAAGCTCAAGATTTAGAAAGTGAGCAGTAGTCGTTTATATAGCGTATAAACGCATTACGAAGACGGTCTTCTGTTAGTTATTTATAGAAACCGTCTGCTATACTAAAACCAGTCAATACTCCTAAGCGAGTGTTGACTGGTTTTTTTTTGGCAAAATGACTTAGTAAATACTGGATAAAAAAAGAGACTATTATGCAAGTGTATCTCGTCGGCGGCGCTGTCCGTGACCAACTGTTAGGTCGTCCTATCAAAGACAAAGATTTTGTCGTCGTCGGCGCGACTGTCGCAGATATGCTGGCGGCAGGTTTCCAACAAGTGGGCGCAGACTTTCCAGTATTTTTGCACCCTGTTAGCCGTGAAGAATATGCCCTAGCACGTACGGAGCGCAAACAAGGTCTGGGCTATCAAGGCTTTAGCGTGCATGCCAGCCCTGATGTCACCTTGCGTGAAGACTTGCAACGTCGTGATTTGACTGTCAATGCCATGGCAATCGAAGTCAAAAGCCTTACCGATGACACGCCCATCACTGGTAAAGTCGTTGATTACTATGGCGGATTGCAGGACATTAAGAGCAAAACCCTACGTCATGTCTCAAGCGCTTTTAGTGAAGACCCATTACGAGTACTGCGAACCGCGCGCTTTTATGGACGCTACTATGATTTGGGCTTTAGTATCGCCGATGAAACCTTGCTATTGATGCGTCAATTGGTAAGCTCAGGCGAGCTTGCGCATTTAAGTAGTGAACGCATTTGGCAAGAATCGAGCCGTGCCATGATGCAAGTGTCGCCGCAAGTATATTGGCAGCAGCTGTTTGAGATTGGGGCGCTAACAGAGTATTTTGCCCCGCTACATCAAGTTTGGAGCCATGCTCAATACGGTCAAATACGAGAGATTGTACAAACTGCATTGTATTTCGCCGGTCAAATGCAATTAAACTTATCGCAGCGCTGGGCGTTATTAATGGCCAGTCTCAACACAGATTCATTTGCTCTGAAACCTACAGACTCGAATTCAGATAACATAGCATCAAATGACATAGCATCAAATGACATAGCATCAAATAACATAGCAACTGCGGTTAAAGGCATTAATGAGATCGGAAACAGCGCAAAAGTGCCAAAAGCGCAAACCCAATTTGCCACCTTATTTTTGCAGCAAACACAAAAGCTTAGCATTATAGACCAACTGAGCGCCGCTGAGAAAATCGATCTTATTCAAGCTTGTAGCGCTCATAAAGCGCCGGACAAACTCTCGCAGCTCTTGGTCACAAGCCATGTTTTAAAACTGGCCATACAGCACCGCCAAATGATGCTGGCATTGGGCAGCTTTCATGCCATTAGCATGGACGACATCGACCAAAGCCTCAAAGGTCCAGCGATTGGCGAAGCATTACGACAACGTAGAATTGAGCATTTACAAGCACAACCTGTCTTATAAACAATTTCTTTCAACCAGCAATTTAGATAATAAAAATACCTTTAATATGAACCAAGAATTTAGCTTAAGCCGACCAAAAGATTCTAATACCTCAGCGCCAGTAATGCTAGTAACTGGTGGCGCTAAGCGTATTGGTGCGGCTATTGTTCGTGCCGCCCATGAGCAAGGCTACCGTGTCATTATCCATTGTCATCATAGTGAGCAAGAAGCCAATGCCCTAGCCGATGCGCTGAATCACAGTCGTCCTGATAGCGCGGTCGTCGTCCTTGCAGATTTGGCGGTTGTTAATAATAGCGAGACGCTACAGCAATTTACTCAAAATATCATGCAAGCATTTGGGCAACTTAATGTCCTAGTGCACAACGCCTCACGCTTTTATCCAAGTCCGCTTGGTCATATCAATCTTGAGCAATGGGATGAGTTATTTTTAACCAACGCCAAAGCGCCTTTATTATTAAGCCAAGCGTTATATCCTTATCTACGGACACAGCAGGGCTGTATTATCAGCCTGCTTGATATCCATGCGCATAACAGACCTTTTAAAAATTATGCCGTCTACAATATGGCAAAGGCGGCGCATCGCATGATGGTACAGTCTCTGGCGCTTGATATGGCACCTGATGTACGCGTCAATGGCGTCGCTCCTGGCGTGAACATCTTACCAGAAGCAGATGGCGACCAAGCGCTTGACCCGCAACAGCAAAAAAACATCATCAACTCTATTCCTATGCAGCGGATAGGCAGACCTTACGAGATTGCGCATAGTGTGCTTTATCTAGCACACGCCAGTTACGTCACTGGTGAGATAATTACCGTAGATGGCGGTCGCAGCCTGACATTGGCTGGTGGTCATATTTGATAGAAAATGGCATTCCTTAAAAATATCTGTATTAGTTCCTATCTTTTACTTGAAAATCTAGAAAAATCAGGTATCATTGTGCGTCTAACGTTAGGGCCCATAGCTCAGTTGGTTAGAGCAGAGGACTCATAATCCTTTGGTCGTAGGTTCAAGTCCTACTGGGCCCACCACATATTGAATCAGGCTTGTTCGCAGCGATGCGGCAAGCCTTTTTTTATGGGGTTTCACAAGTTTTACGAATATCTTGGTATGTGGCGAACCATATAGAATATTGGTATATTTGTTGGTATAGATTATACCAACGCGGAGATATACCAACATGCCATTGAGCTATGCTGAAGAAACCGTAGAGATAAACTTGGTAAACTAAGCGTATTAATCGGAGTTTATCATGACCAAGAAAGTAAGAACCTACAGTGACGAATTTAAAGCCGAGGCCGTCAAGAAGATAGCAGACAATAATGGCAATATCTCAGCGACCGCAAAGCAGCTTGGCATCGCCATGCAGACCTTATCTAATTGGCACAATAAAGCCAATCAAGGCAAGCTTATCGGCACAGAACAATATGATCCTGATCTTATGACGGCTCTTCAGGAAATAAAGCAGCTCAAACGACAGCTTAAAGTTGCCGAAGAGGAGCGAGAGATATTAAAAAAGGCGACGGCGTACTTCGCCAAGCACAGCTAGTAAGGTACGCCTTTATTAAAGACAATCAGCAGATATTTAGCATCACCACTATGTGCTATGTGTTAAGCGTCAAACCATCAAGTTATTACGACTGGAGTAGTCGCGATATCAGCGAGCAGCAGATACATCGCAACCATTGTGAGCTACTAGTTAAAGCTGCTCACAGTGAAAGTAAAGAACGTTATGGTTATGAGCGTTTGCATGCAACGCTCACCGAGCAAGGGCACGATATTAGCCTATATATGGTCAGAAGCATTAAAGAAGAACACGGCATCAAATGCCGTCGCCACAAACGTTTTAAAGTTACCACGGACTCCAACCACAACAAGCTTGTCTATCCAAACATACTAAATCAGCAATTTGATGCTAAGCGTCCTAATGAATCGTGGGTCAGTGATATTACTTATATCTGGACCAATTAGGGTTGGTTGTATTTAGCGGGAGTCAAAGATTTATACACCAAAGAGCTTGTCGGCTATGCAATCAATAAGCGAATGACCGCAGATCTAGTATACAAAGCATTGAACATGGCCATCAAGAATAAACGTCCAAGCCAAGGGTTGATTATGCACTCTGATAGAGGTAGCCAGTATTGCAGTTATGTGTATCATAGAATCATCAAACAGCATCAGTTTACAGGTTCAATGAGCGGTAAAGGCAACTGCTTTGACAACGCACCCATAGAAAGCTTCTGGGGCATATTAAAGAACGAGCTAGTGTATCAACAAGACTATAAAACAAGGTTTGCCGCCATCAGAGATATCATTGGCTATATTGAGCTGTACTACAACCAAACGAGGATTCAAAAGGGCTTGGGCTATAAATCACCAAGACAGGTGTGGTTTGACTTTTATCGTCAGGCTGCGTAACTAAAATCTCCCAAGTTTAACTGTACGGATTTGACAGCAGGGATCAGCGCTTTTTATGTGCAGATTCTCTAAATTAAGTTAATGTGAGACTATCATCACATCATCTCCCTATTGCTATGGTTAAAACTTGGCCATCGCTTGCAAAAAGGCAGATACGAACCTCAGCCAAATAAAAACCTTTATTAATAAAGGTTTTATAGAAAAAATGATTCTGCTCTCATTATAAGACCTATATAAACACCAAGCCATCCTCAGTTTGATACACTTTAATATCGACATCATACACGTCGCTTAATTGTGGACGTGTCATCACCTCACTAGGCGTTCCTTGGGCGATAACTCGTCCACCATTTAACAAGACCACCTCATCAGTATAGCGATACGCATGGGTCAAATCATGGAGGACAACCACGATACTTTTGCGCTGCTGTCGCACCAAATTATGCAAATAATGAAGTAAAAAACGCTGATGGCGGATATCGAGATGATTGGTCGGCTCATCAAACATCATGATTTTAGTATCTTGCATCAGCGCCCGGACGATAGCCAAGCGCTGCTTCTCACCGCCTGATAAGGTTTGCACGCGAGCACTGACCAAACTTAATAACTCAAAATCCTGTAGTAAACGTTGCGCGCGCTCAACATGATTACTATTTGGGCGCTGATACCATGCAAGATTAGGTGAAACGCCCAATAGCGCATAATCCAGTACCGTTAACGGCAGCTCAAAACGCTCATGTTGTCCAACCCAAGCGATATGGCCATCATTCATGACCTCGTTGATCGGCTGACCGTAAATCGTAATGTGGCCATCTGTTTCAAGCGCGGTTCCTGTGTGTTGACCCAAAACCGTATGCAGCAACGTGCTTTTACCTGCGCCGTTTGGTCCGATAAAGGCGACCAGCTTTTGGCTTGGCACTGTTAGCTTGTCTATCTTTAACAATGTTTTATGACCGTGCGAGATATGAATATCTTGCATCGACAACAGCTCGCCTGCATTACTACTCTTGATATTACTACTATCTATATTGCTTTCTCGATTTGCTAGCGATGTCTTTGATGTAGCCGTAAAAAATGAATGAAACATAAGCACTCTCTTTGATTAACGGCGGCTACTACGCACAAACAGCCAAATAAAGAATGGACCGCCAAGTAACGCTAAAACAATGCCAACGGGTACATCCACTGGATAAGCAACATGCCGCGCCGCGCCATCAATGACCAGTAATAATATCGCCCCAAGCCAACCAGACCAAATCATGAGGCGCATACGTCCGCCACCAAACAAAATGGCCAGCAGATTTGGCACCATCATGCCAATAAAACCAATGACGCCTGCTAAAGACACCGCTGCCCCTGTCAGTAATGCCGAGGCAATCACGACCAAACAACGAACCATACCTACCTTGATACCCAAAGATTTAGCGGCTGCCTCACCTAACATCAACCCATCTAACTGCCGACCTAACGGTAATAAAATAGCCAGCCCTAAAATCATAGAGACCATCGAATAACGCAGCGGTACAAAGCCCGCTTCCGCCATACTACCTGACAGCCAATTGGTCGCCGAGCGCAGCACCATGTCATCAGACATGAATAAAATCAGGCTGACCACCGCAGCACAAAAAGCGCTGATGACAAATCCCAATATCAGCAAGCCCATCTGCCCACCGCCCAAAAACCGATGACAAGCGAGAATAAATAAACAGACCAATACGCTTCCGGTAAATGCAGCAAGCGGTATCCCAATGCCACCAAATCCCAATGCCAGAACCAAAACAACACCAAGCGCTGCGCCACCTGATGTACCGATTAAACTTGGATCTGCTAAGGGGTTTCCAAATAAAGCCTGTAATGCTGCACCACTAACTGACAACGCCATACCAACCAACAATGCCGTCACCACACGCGGATAGCGCAGCTGCCAGATAGTATCGTCAAGATGACTAGGGCTTGACCATTCGCCAAAGCCAATACCAAGCGCCAACCAAATTAGCAGCACAGATGCGACAGTGGCAGCAACATAATAGATGCTATGTTTGTGTTTTCCAGTTTGTATAGGGATAGAAGCGGAAATCGTATTTGCCATGTGAGATATCGTTTTATTGAATATAAAAGAGGTTATGCTATATATTGCTTGAGCTATTTTGCTACAGCGTTCAGCTTTTTTAAGACTTGTGGTGAGTTCAGCCCATAACGTAAAAAGTCATCGGCTGGCCAAAAGTGTACGCCACCATTTTTACCGGCAGCACTTGTCGAAACCTCAGGACGTTTACTAAATCGACTGACACCGCCAACCACTGCCTGATTATGATCAGCAATAATGATGACATCGGGCTTGGCTGCCAGCCAGCCTTCACGTGACATGGGTTTTAACCCCGATACGTTTGCCGCATTGATGCCACCAGCACGGCGAATCAGCTCATCGCCTACCGTGCCCTTACCTGCAACGATACGACCATCGTAACTTAATAAATAGCGCTTACCGGTTTTTGCCATTGGGCTCATCCCTGCATTCCAACGCTTAGCAAGCTGCGACCCTGCAGATTTTTTATCCACGTAACTGCCAATTGTTTTAATACTATTGGCAAAGGTATTTACTTCTTCTTTAGGCGCTACATTGACGGCTTTAACCTTTAGACCATTTAAGCGCTGATAAATACTTGCAGGCTGTACCATATAACTGCCGAGCACCAAATCTGGCTTTACCGCCAACACCGACTCGGCGGTGATATTACGATGCATACCCACGGCTGGTACATTCTTTAGCGCTGGATTATTATTGGTCGCATCTTTACCGACCAACTTATTGGTCGCTCCTAGGGCCACGACCACATCTGCGACATCGGGGCTCATGGCGACAACACGCTCATAAGCTTGGGCAGAAAGCGAAGGCACGGCAAATGCGCCAATAATGGTGGCTATATTTATGGTACTTCTGCTAAAAGATATATGTATCGTTGATGGTTTTTCGAATTTTAAGTTTTTTGTGTGTTGTTTTAATAGCTGAGAGAGCATAACGGTTCCTTGGTCATCATTTTGAAGGATTTCTTATAATGGTTGTCGATTGACAAATTATTTATGATTAAAACGACTGTCACATAAAGGCTTATATAAATGATAGACGCCTCTAGTGCCAGTCATCATTATTCATATCCAACGTTAAATTTATGCCATGTCGTCAGTCGTTAGTACCTGTGTTGCTGTCTTTTCATGCTCTGTCTTTTCATGCAGCATGTCCGCATACGAATGGGCTTCGGTAACCTTGGCAACGATCTGCTGCCATGCTTCAAGCTCAGGCGTGCCTTCAATACGCTGACCAAACACACTAAAGATACTGACGCCGTGATCATCAAAACCTTCGATACAAGTCACGATACCGTCTTTGGTTGGACGCTTAACGCTCCATACTTGCGCCAATGCTGTGTCTTTTAAATGCAGCGTAAAGTCATTATGGTCTTTGTCTAAAATATTAAACCAATCCCCTATGCGCTTGAGAGTCTGTACGGTGCCTGTCTGAATCTGCACGAGTCCGCTATTACCAACAAATATCATGATTGGGCATTTGGCATCACGCGCTTGCGCAAATACCGCTTCGACAGCGCTAATATCAAGCTGCTGCGTCATCTGCTCTGGTGCTTGACGGTAGCTGCTAGCACGATCGATACCGAGACTTTTTAATAATGAGTGAAATTGATGCACGTCTGTCATTGACTGCCAGCCTTGTTGTAACTGCGCGCGCTCCTCTTCACTTAATGCCTTGTAACGCCAGTCATTTAGCGGCTCTTGTGCTTCTAATGTCAGCGTCTCCTTATTTACCGTTTGCAGCTGCTCCTGAATCATCGCTTGCCAACGGCTGATATTCTCATCACTCAACTCTCGTAGATACACTTTGTCGATAGCAGCACCTTGGGCGTTATAAAACTGAATACTATAAGATGGCTTATCGGCGCGGCTGGTATCCGTTACCGCCAGCATATGCTGCCATTGCCCCATAAAGAATCGCAAATCCAGACCACCAACATTGAGTGCCAAGCCCATTTTTTCGCCAAGCTTAAGATTATGATATGGCGCGGTTTTTTCATGCACTGCCAACTCGTTTCTGACAATGCTTTCCATGTCACCAAAGTTCTCAAATTGCTTTAATACAGCTTTGCACTGATCACCCATATACTGGCTATAAGGCGAAGCTAACATCAGTTCAAACTCGCTGGTACCTAATGCAGCCGCTCCTTCTGTGGGAAATAGCATCGGCGTTTTTGCTTTTAATGCTTGGTATTGTTGCCACAGCTCAGTATTTTTTTTGCTTAACGATAACGGGTGACTCATGATGGTCTCCATAAAATAGTCGATGATAAAAAAACCAATCACCTTGGCGTTGTCAGCTTAAATATGAATGTATTAAGAGTAGCAGGGATAAAGTATATGACAGACGTTTGAAAAATTAGTGCTTGTCAAAACGTGATCAAGAGACTGCTTTTTCATAACGTATTAGTCATCACGTCTTTTTCATCATTACCGTTTATTATTCCTGCTAGGCGATGTTGAACGGAAATTATTATGGCAACATTTTTTCACTTTGTAAATAGAAATAATTATCATTTGCATATTGATAATTATTATCTTTTGAAATATGATGTTTGAGCTTTGTTACTGACAATAGTGAATCAGGTAACAAAGTCTTTAACAATTAAAACTATGACACGGTCGCTTTAGATTGCTCTTTTTGTAGCAAAAGATCTTTAAGTAACACTACTTTCTTACTTTCTTACTTTCTCTTTTTACAATGGCTGTTTTATTTATGTCAATTTTAGCGTTTGATTTATCGTTGACTCATACGGGACTAAACACCTATCCCTCACTACTGCGTCGTAGCCCATTAGCTATAAGTGTTGCATTAGCATTGTTTGCATTCACGTCAGTTTCCGTCCAAGCAGCGCCGCCTCTTGCAGAGTCTAATGCTGATATTACAAGCGATGCTGCCATGCCGAGCACACGTTTAGATCCTATCGTGGTAACGGCCACACGCTCTGAGCGTGCATTGAGCGATGCGCCAGTTGCCCTGCAAGTACTCAGCCGCCAGCAGCTAGATGACAACCATGCTCATACTTTAAAAGAAGCACTAGCCTTGTTGCCCAATGTTTACTTACGCGAAGTCCATGGTAAAACAGGTTACGAAGTTAGTATGCAAGGCTTTACCGGTGATCAAGTATTGGTGTTGATTGATGGTTTACCCATCACCGCCAGCACTGGCTCGACGGTAAACTTAAATCAATATATGAATATGGATATTGAACAAATAGAAGTGGTTCAGGGAGCGGCGTCAGCGCAGTTTGGTAGCGCGGCGATGGGCGGCGTTATCAATATCATCACTAAACCTATTGGCGCGGCAACAGGACATATCACTACCGAGATTGCCAGCAATGGTCGGCAAAATCCATCTGGTAAAAAGTTAGATGCTAACAAACGCTATGTAGAAGCCAGCGTGGAAGGGGCATTAGATAAAAACCAGCGCTTTCATGCGCGTCTATCAGGCTCGTATCTGGATAATAATGGTTTGAGCTTAGACCATGAAGCATGGCCCAGATTAAAAGATGCCAGCGAGCAATCACAAGTCAGTGCCCGATTTAGCTACCACCCGGACGGTAAAGGCATATCAGACAATGACGATAGTAACGACGATAGCCGAATGGTCAAAAACGCTCAATATTGGTTAGAGGCCAACCACTATAAAGAAGACGATGTTAGCCGTTTTAATTATTATGTGGCGCCGCGCTATTTGGCACAGCAACGAGATGAGCACATTACTAAGCAGCGCTTTAGTGTTGGTGCGCGCGCTGATATCACGCCGCATGTGGATAATCGCAGCAAAACTTATCGGTTGTCCGCACAAGCCCTGCATGAGGAATATCAAAGCGAATCCAATACTAAAACGCAGCAAACCATCACCAGCGCCCGTGATACAGACATCAGTACCACGCTGGCGCAAGCGCAGCTCGACCTACCTGAGCTATTACTATCCGATAAGCACATTCATCTTATTCAAGTTGGCGGTCAGGTTCAGCAAGACAAGTTAAGCCAAACGAAAAATCAATCCAGCGAGCTTATCAGCGATAACGTTAGCCGTGATGTCGGCGAGCTATATATACAAGATGATTGGCTGATTGGTGATAACTGGGAGGTGTTGAGCGGTATTCGCTATCAAAACGATGAAGACTTTGGTGGCCATACGGCGCCAAAGGTATCACTCAAATACAACCATTTGGATGCGAGCGGTCGCGACCATGTCTTTCGTAGCAGTATTGGCGGTGGTTATCGCGTGCCCAACCTGAAAGAACGCTACTACGTCTTTGACCATAGCAATTTGGGTTATAAAGTCATGGGTAATCCCGACTTGCAGCCTGAAACCTCAACCAGTTACCAAATCGGCTATCAAGGTCAGCTGAGCGATAGTGTCAATTTGACGGTTAATGGTTTTTATAATGACGTGAACGATCTGATCCAAACCGACGAGGACAACGCCACCTTTGACGGTAACATCGCCATTTATAAATATATGAACGTTGATAGCGCCAAAACTTATGGTGGCGATATTGGTATTGACTGGCAAGTGGACGAGCGCGCGAAACTACAAGCCAGCTACGCTTACCTCAAGACGCATAACAATGTAACGGATACCGAGCTGACCTATAAGCCCAATCACAAAGCGATGCTCGCACTAGATTATCAAATCAATGACAAATTACAGCTGATCCCGCGCCTCAATTATGAATCTAAACAGCTGATTAGTACCAGCGAGCAAGCATATTCACCGTCTTGGTGGACACTCGATAGCAAGCTCAATTATGACGCAACTGCAAACTTGAGCTTGTACGCGGCGATTAATAATATCTTTGATGTGCAGCGTGATGTCACTGATACCGGTGACTATCGCCCCATTGATAATCGTGAGTGGTTACTTGGCGCCAGTTACCATTGGTAAGCCTTTGATTCGCAATCATTCTAAAGCAGTTGTATTTGTAGTGCTGTTTTTCACCTTTTATATAAAACGACAACCACCAAGGAAGCTGATATGACCCCAATTATCCCATTAGTTAACACCAAGCCGACCAAATTGGCATTACTTTTCAGTAGCAGCCTGTTAGCCCTCAGCATGACCGGTTGCGGTGGCGGCAGTGATGGTACAAGCAGTGACAGTAACGGCAATGTTGGTAATGGCGGTAACACGCCGCCTGTTAGCACTGCCAGCTTTAGCGAAACGGCCACTTGGCAAGTCACCAATCTAGCGCCTGAGGCCGCTACCTGTTATGACTTTGACGCCAAAGCTGAAAGCTCGTGTGCTGAAGATAAATGGGATATTAAGTTTGATAACCAAGCGCGTTCGGTTAAGCTTTGGTCAAATAGCGGTGATTCTGGCGCAGGTTTGGGCGGCGTTTTTGGTTTGATCGATTGGTCAGATCTGAGCCGTTATAGCAATGCAACTCAAGACCCTGATACCAAACGTGATATTACCATGCACTACAATGAAGACCGTAGTGGCGGTATATTTGATGCACAGCCTTGGTTTGAATACAATTTAAAAGGCAACCATCAGCTCTACCCGAACAATCGCGTCTATCTTGTTACCACAGATAATAGCAGCGCCATGACAGACAGCAGCGTACAGCAGCCTATTTATGCCATGCAGATTACCAATTATTATAATGAAACTGGTGCCTCTGGTCACCCTACTCTGCGCTGGATTGATACCGCGCTACCAAATAAGATACAGACTAGAACCATCGATGCCTCAAACAATGATAATTGGGTCTATTTTGATTTAACCACAGGGAAAAGTAGTAGCGATAAAAACAGCACTTGGCAGATCGGCTTTAAGCGTAATGATGTGGTTTTAAATGGTGGCGATTCTGCTATTGGCACTAAAAAAGGCAAAGTTGGTGGTTACCTCGCCGCCACGCCAGCCGGATATTATGATGCGCAAGGTAAACCGATTACCAGTCAATTTACCAGCGATGGTAGCGCGGCTACTTTAGCCGACCTTACCAACACCGCTGTATATGATAAACCGCTGAGTGCCAGAAGCTGGGTCATTGATAGTAAAGGCTCGGATCTCAATCCTGCTTATACGGGTAATTTCCCGAACCTAGACTTTGGCTGGTATACCTACAATGGCATGACGCATCAACTAAATGCCAAACCAGTTGACAGCGCACAAGGCGCGCTCATTAGATCTGCTGAAGGCAATAGCTATGCACGCGTGCGTTTGGATAAAATAAATTACCCTGATAGCTCAGCGACGACTGCGACCTCATGGGAATTTAAAATAGACATTCAGCCTGCTCCTTAATATTTTATTATTTCTGAAATCAAAGATGACAGTATCAATCCTGACTTAATTGGCAACTGTCTTTACCGCTACAAAATAAGGCACTTTATAAAATGGCAAAACCCGCTCAAAGAATACTGGATGTTATTTGTACCAAATACATCACGCCACATATGTGCCGCGTCACGCTTGGCGGCACAGGCTTGCTTGACTTTCCAACAGATCAAGAAAGCGCTTATATCAAACTCATATTTCATCAAGGCCATGGGACTCGACCACTAATGCGCACCTATACCATCAGTGGTCAACGTGAGGGTGAAATAGATATTGATTTTGCCTTGCACGACGCTGAAGGGCCTGCTTCAATGTGGGCACGTAACGCCCAAGTGGGTGAGCAAATATTGGTAGGCGGACCAGGACCAAAGAAGCTGATTAATAATGAGGCAGATTGGTTTTTATTGGTTGGTGATATGACAGCGCTACCAGCCATTACCGTCAATCTTGCCCAGCTACCTGCTGATGCCTGCGGCTATGCAGTCCTTGAGGTCACCAGTGAAGCGGATAAGCAACTACTCAAAAAACCAGACAACGTTGACATTCACTGGGTGATCAACTCACATCCAAATACCGAAAGCAGCCCATTACTGGAAAGGGTTAAAACGCTTACGTGGCTAGCAGGCCAGCCTGCTGTTTGGGCTGCTTGTGAATTCCATAGTATGCGTGTACTGCGCCATCACTTTAAAACATATTTTTCAATACCAAAAACGCATTTATACATATCCAGCTATTGGAAAGTCGATAGCACAGAAGACCAGCATAAAGTTGAGAAGCAGAAAGATGCAAAAAATCTAGCATAATATGCTATTTATACTCAAAAATTGAAGGTTGTACTAACAACAATTTGTGAGCTATGAGTATTAAGTTTCTGACGTGGTCATCAACTCATTCGCAGGCCAGATTATAATATCCTAGACGACGATTACTTTATTAACACGGGAATATAAATATAAATTTAGCCTCTAAATATTATTAGCAACTCAATTTTAATACTGGTGCAAAAGATTGCCAGAGGTATACATAATATAGTCTTCACAACCTTTTTTGTATTCTGTGCTTTACTCAGGTGAGGTTGTCAAAATTGAGGTCTGAACTAACGACCCTTGAATGGATAGATTGGTTTAAAAAACTTGTTTTCATAGTACAATTGGTTATGTTTTACCTTTTGAATTTGAGAAGCGGTATTATGATAATTTAACCCTGTCGGGCATTGCTGCATGATTTAAATAAACAGTCTCGTATATAGTCGGGGCGGTTCAATAGCGACTATTGCCTGCCGCAAAGTCTGGGCGCAAGAACTACAGGCGCAGTATGGTGTCAGTATTGCGGTTAGTTGTCAGGTCGTCTGTATCAGTAGAACGGCTTACTACTATAAACCTAAACTACCTGATGACCATGAAATTATTGATGTCTTAAATGAGCTAACCGACAAGCACAACCGTTGGGGTTTTCCAAAGTGTTTTAAGCGCATACGTAAGCTTGGCTATTCATGGAATCACAAGCGGGTTCATCGTGTCTATACAGCTTTGAACCTAAACCTAGGCCGTAAGACAAGAAGACGTCTACCAGCACGCAATCCACAGCCATTAAGTGTACCAAATGCATTAGGTCATATGTGGTCAATGGATTTTATGAGTGACAAGCTGCATAACAATATTCGCTTTCGCACTTTTAATGTGATTGATGACTACAACCGTGAGGTATTAGGCATTGATATTGGTACCAGCATCCCATCCTTGAGAGTGATTCGGTATCTCGAACAGTTGGCCCAGTGGCACGGTTATCCTAAGCAAATCCGTGTAGATAATGGCAGTGAGTTCACATCCAGTGTGTGTGCTGATTGGGCAGCGGCTCATAATATCTTTATAGACTACATCGAGCCTGGCTGTCCTTATCAGAATGCTTATATTGAACGGTTTAATCGCAGTTATCGTAACGAGGTTTTAGATTGCTACCTTTTTAATAATTTGAATGAGGTCAGTCAACTGACTGAGGATTGGATCAAGGTATATAACACTGAAAGACCACATGATTCACTTAATGATATGACACCTGCTGAGTATAGACAGGTGGCTTAATTATTCTATGATAGTGTTGTGTTAAAAATGGGGTATTTACAATAGCATTTGCCAAAGATCATGGCCACGAAATTGCTGCTTTCTATGGTGCAAATGCATCAGGGGCTATCTTGGTGCGACCTAAGCTTGCTTATGCAGCTGATTGAAGATGCTGATAAGGGCGATGTTAACTTAGTTGAGCAGATTAATCGCTGGTCAAAGACTGGCTTATGGGAGGATCCTTTTTTAGCTTTTGAGCAGAAATTGATACGGAATGGGTATTCATAGACGGAAGCTATGTTCGCTGTCATCAGCATGCAAGTGGAGCTAGGCTTGGTGAAGATCGAGCAATTGGACAAGGCTATGACTCAGAGGCTATCAGAGACAAAGCTCGAAGCCACAATATGATACTCGTCGTTCCTAAAAGAAAGAATGCCAAACAGCCTAATCCAGAGTTTGATAGCTATTTGTACAAGTTACGCCACTTAGTAGAGAATATGTTCGCTAGACTTAAGCATTTCCGCAGCATAGCTACTCGCTATGAGAAGTTGGCTCGTAACTTTAAGTCAATGCTTTATTTGGCTTGCACTATCATTCATTGCAAGGTGAATTGAGGACACGCCCTAGTAGGGTGTTAAAAAGTAAGCTAAAAATAATGTAAATAAGAGCTATTTTCGAATGAGATCATAAGATATAGTCACCAAACCCTCTAGAATAGCCTGTACTAGTGTTGAAATAAACCAAGTGTTACAGTAAGGCATTGATAACAAGTATGCAAAGGAAACCAAAATGAAACTCGCAGAAGCCCTACTTATTCGTAGCGATATGCAAAAAAAACTTGCTCAAATTAAAGGACGTATTCGTAGTAATGCTAAAGTTCAAGAAGGCGATACGCCAAATGAAGATCCAGGTCAGCTAATGATTGAGGCTAGTCAAGTCATTACTGAGCTATCTGCTTTGATTGAGCGTATTCACCGTACCAATGCAGTTGCTAAGACGGATAAAGATCAATCAATGCTGACGCTATTGGTCGAACGCGAGGCGTTGGAGATGCGCCACAAACTATTAATTGAAGCAATTGAAGCGACCGACACTGAGGCAGATCGTTATAGTCATCGTGAAATTAAATGGAATATTATGGTCTCAGTAGCTGGGTTACAAAAGCAAGCCGATGACCTGGCGATGAAACTACGCAAAATTAATATTGTCATTCAAGCCAATAACTGGCAAATTAACCTTGTTGAATAAGATTTGTAGACCACTAAATTTATAATTCTCTATTCGTTCAGTAATAAATGAATAGAACCCCCTATTGGAACCGATTGGGCGAGTGTCAGACCCCTTACCTACACAACAGGGGGTTGAAAACATACTGTAGTGTCTGTCATGCGTTGCGGGTAGACGCTTTTTTTACTACTTATGCCCCGAACACATCACAGCTCACAAGGTACTACTTAGACCTTACTACCAGATACTGACAGTCGGTTTCAATTTTACGTTTAATGCCTCTTGATACGCCGATTATCAAGAGCGTCATCTACGAGTACTACACATTTACCCAACTCAATATTCCCTGTTAAACTTATCTGATCCACGATTGACCTTTACTGTCAAATCCGTAGATATTAACTTGCGTGATTATCCTTTTTGATACACCACCCAATATCCTAGTGAGCTTGCCATAGAGGTTAGAAAGTGCCTAATCTACTCAAAATGTAGGCTGTGAGTTCATCGCCGTTATTATAATAAATCAAATTATTGACACCACTAGCATACGAGACCATCCCAGATTCTGTGTAACTGCCATTTAGATTAAATGCTTACTGATACGGTCATCAAACATAATCATAATGCGATTAAGAGCAGACGTCCAGTTACGGATCGGCATCGACCATTTTTTGGATGCCTGCTGGGTTGCTAGATAGACTACCTTGAATGCCGCCTGATCAGACGGGAACACCTTACGCTTATTCACTGCCGTACGAATCACGCTGTTTAGCGACTCAATAGCGTTGGTGGTATAAATCGCTTTTCTGATGTCTTTAGGGTAGTTAAAGAAAACCGTTAAGCTCTCCCAATTACTGCGCCAAGACTTGACCACATGCGGATACTTATCACCCCACTCTTCATCGAAATGCTCGAAATTGGCCTCTGCTATCTCGATGGTGTCCGCACCGTAGATGGCCGTTAAATCAGCCGCTATTGCCTTTTTATCCGTCCACGGTACGGCGGCACAAACTTCATCGAATAGCGAGGCCCACCACATATTAAATCAGGCTTGTCCGCAGCGATGCGGCAAGCCTTTTTTTATGGGGTTTTTAGAACTTTCAGAACATATAGGTAGATGGCGGACCATATAGAAATAGGGGATGTTGTCAATACTGCGGTTTTAATGGTAGTTTTTATTTATAGACAGTAGGTATCCTTACTCTATAATAAAATGAAAGCCAATGCTAATTCTGATTGAATAAGGGGATTTATGAAAATATTGCCGACATCATCCCTAAATGCATTGCTGACAAAAGCAGTAAAGATAGTAGAAACTACTGCGCTTAAACGTACCAATCAGCGCCATGTGCTGCATTATTTCTTAAAGGGATTGGGTAACCTACCAACGCCATTAATTGAGCAAATCAATCATTACCTAAAGGCTCCTACCGCTGAGCAGTACCCTCATGCTGATGCACATATGAGACTTATTATCGGTTTGAACCACAAGCTCAAGCCGCCTATACAAACCCCGCAATTAATACAGTTACGGAAAAAATTTGCAACCGAGATGGTCGCAATTCAATCTCCAAGCGTATGGCAGCAAATAAATGCTGATAACAACGCTAAAAACAAAAACCATAACGATAAAGAAAACGGCAATGCGGTGAGCTGGCAAGATAAGGTTATTGCCAACGCTGATGGTGCTGATATGGTTATTCGCTGTTATCAAGCAGAGTCTAACACCATTCAAAACCCTGAACGAAATGGCGATAACCCTGAAAAAAACTGTGATAATGTGGTGATGCTGTTTTTTCATGGGGGCGGATTCTGTGTCGGTGAGGTCAATACAGATCATGAATTTTGTCATGTCGTTTGTGCACAAACCAGCTGGGCAGTTGTCAGCGTTGACTACCGTCTAGCACCGGAATACCCTGCTCCCACCGCTATTAGAGACTGTCTTGAGGCTTATACTTGGTTAACTAAGCATGCTCATACCCTTGGCGCGTCGTCATCCCGTATCGTCTTAACGGGTGATAGCTCAGGCGGTGGTCTTGCGGCAGTGGTCGCGCAACAAGTGAGCAACGCCACTGTTGCACCATCCGCTGATAAACAGCAATATATGAATACGCTTGATCACTTCACAATCGATATTTTTCAACAATTGCAATATTTACCGCGTCCACTCGCACAACTATTGTTATATTCGATCACGGATATCGGAACCGACTATCCAAGCTGGAAATTGTATGGTCAAGGCTTAATGCTAACTTATAATGATGTTGAAGTGTTTCATGCGGCTTATTTACAAAATTGCGCCTTAACACAACCGCACGCACTTCTCTCGCCCATGGATGGTGATAACACAAAAATGTGTCCGAGCTATATCGTGGCTGCTGAATTGGATATTTTACATGACGAAGCACTGGTTTACGCCGCGCAGCTACAGGATTATGGTATCAACGTGCAGACTCATACCGTCCTTGGCGCACCCCATGGTTTTACGCATTTAATGAGTGTGCATCAAGGTCTTGGACACGAAACGAATCATCTTATCACTGAGCTTGCCATTTTTGTAGAGCAGATAATTGGCACAGAAACGAATACCATGACGTTGGCATAAAGATAATACGGAATAATGAAAAAGTTACCTAGGAGACTAGGCGTGTCTTCAATTGGATAAGGCATAAATAACAGTTACAATACCGCATCTACTGAGTCGATGCGAGAAATACAAGTTATGGCAAGAAAAGCATTAACAGATACACTTTGGGATCAATTGCAATCGACGATGATAAAGTACGGCTGCTATCAAACTCAAAACAGCCGAGAGATCATGGAAGCCATACTGTGGAAACTACGCACAGGGGCGCCTTGGCGTGACATACCTAAAGAATTGTGTTCTTGGAAAATAGCTTATAGTCGCTTTAATCGATGGTCGAAAACTGGCTTATGGGAGAATTTTTTTTTAGCTTACGCAAAGAAATTGATACGGAATGGGTATTCACAGACGGAAGCTATGTTCGCTGTCACCAGCATGCAAGTGGAGCTCGGCGTGGTGAAGATAGAGCAATTGGACGAAGCCGTGGCGGCGCAACTACAAAGATACACCTATCCTGTGATGCCGATGGATATCCGCTCAATTTTAAAATCACTGGGGGTGACGTCCACGACAGTCAAGTTGCAGGTGAATTGATTGACATGATTGGACAAGCTGATTACTTTATCGCTGATAAGGGCTATGATTCCCAAGCGATTAGGGATAAAGCTTACATGCATGACATGATCCCTGTAATCCCTAAAAGAAGCAATGCTAAAGCGCCTAATCCAGAGTTTGATAGCTACTTATACAAACTGCGTCATCTTGTTGAAAATATGTTTGCAAGGCTTAAGCACTTTCGTAGTATCGCTACTCGCTATGAGAAGTTAGCTCGTAATTTTAAGTCAATGCTCTATCTGGCGTGTACTATCATTCATTGTAAGATGAATTGAAGACACGCCCTAAAAAGCCCTCTACGTTATATAAAATAGCGAAGAGGGCTTTTACGATTTTAATGAATGAATAATTAATAACTATAAAGAAATGCAATTATGCTTGCTGATCTAACAGCTTTTTTTATGTTAAATTAATTCAGCGGCAACTGGTCAACCGTATTTATCAAATTCTGGCTAACGACCAATCAAGGTTACGTTGGTTAGTCTAAAGCCAGCTAGTTATCTATCATTTATCTATATACTTTCTAAAAACTAGAAAGAAGTACGGCGATAATTGCGATATTCAGGCAACCAGAAATTCGCTTTTAAGCGGCGCTGTAGGTTCTCCGCCGTGATAGGTAGTGCGAGCTTATCTTGAACCGCCTGCAGTGCCACTTCATAAGCTATTTTTTCACTGATCTCTTTAATAACTTTAATAGGCGGTAATATGGCACCGGGTGCTTTTTCGTACTCCATTGATATATCCGCAAGCGCTTGGCTTGCTGCCATCAACATATTATCGCTGATACCTGTCGCTCGCGCTGCTAGAACACCGAGACCGATACCAGGAAATATATAGCTGTTATTACATTGAGAGACCTCAAAAGACTGACCGTTAAAAGTGGTATTGGCAAAAGGGCTACCCGTTGCGATAATGGCGCGACCACGGCTCCAATTCGTCACTTCTTGCGGGGTGGCTTCCACACGAGACGTCGGGTTTGAAAGCGGTAGTACAATTGGGTTTTCAGTATTAGCACATAAAGATTCGATCACCTCTTGAGTAAACAGACCCTTTTGTCCGCTAACACCAAATAATACCGTTATTTTTGCTTGTTTAACCACTTGCGCTAAACCGAGCTTCTGACTTTTATCCCAATGTTCAATAGCCGATTGTTTTTGCACAAGTGGCTCTTGGAATTTTTGTAGTTCTGTCATGCTATCAGTGAGCAAGCCATAACGGTCAACCATAAATACTTGGCTACGAGCCTGCTCTTCCGTTAAGCCTTCGCGCTGCATTTGGCGAATGATATGCTCAGCAATACCGCAACCTGCCGATCCTGCACCTAAGAAGGCTATTTTTTGCTGACTTAGTTTCTGACCCTTATTTAGGCACGCTGCAATCAAAGCACCGACTGAAACCGCAGCAGTCCCTTGAATATCATCATTGAAACAGCATAACTGGTCACGATATCTGTTTAATAACGGGGTGGCGTTTCCCTGTGCAAAATCTTCAAATTGTAATAACACCTCTGGCCAACGACGCTTAACGGCTTGAATAAATAAATCGACAAATTCATTATATTCATCGCCAGAGATGCGTGGATTCCTCCAACCCATGTACATAGGATCGTCAAGTAGCTGTTGGTTATTGGTGCCAACATCTAGCAAAATAGGCAAACAATAAGCCGGGCTGATGCCACCACAAGCCGTGTACAAAGCCAATTTACCAATGGGAATGCCCATACCGCCAATACCTTGATCTCCTAGACCCAATATACGTTCGCCGTCAGTAACAACGATCACTTTGACATTTTGTTTGGTGGCATTTTGCAGCATATCATCAATTTTATGGCGCTCAGGATATGAGATAAACAAGCCCCGTTTACGGCGATAAATTTGCGAGAATTTTTCACACGCTTGACCAACCGTTGGGGTATAGATGAGCGGCATGACTTCCTCTATATGCTGCTCAATCAAATGATGAAATAGGGTTTCATTGGTATCTTGTATGTTGCGCAAGTAAATGTGCTTATCCATGTCACTAGTAAAGGAGCGCAGTTGATGATAAGCCCGCAGAGACTGCTCCTCAATCGTCTCAATGTTATGAGGTAATAGCCCTGTTAAATTAAAGCTATCACGTTCTTCTGATGAAAAAGCACTGCCTTTATTCAGTAAAGCGGTTTCTAATAGAGCGGGTCCGGCAATGGGAATATATAAGGGACGCTTGTTTGACATAATAAAATCTTCTTATTGACGTATGGGTGAAAACGATGCTAGTGCTGCATTATACATAGCATCAGCCTGTACTTAACAATAGATAACAAATCATTTTGACTGAACATGGCTCTAAACTTGATTACTTATACATTTGCCTAGAAATAATGTCGTTTTCTCTAGAGGTGGATGAAAGGAGTCGATGATCAAGTCAATATTGATAAAGCTGTTAACCCAAGAAATGAACGTTTCTTCAGAGGCTTAAAAATGCAGTGGATGCCAAAAGTATAATTGCTAAGATATTTCTAAATTCAGCAGAGGCATCAATGATTATATTCTGGGTTAATAGTAAAACGTGAGCCTATAGTAGAGCTAAACCTTGCGCTACATAAAATAGTGGCCAGTCTTATAAAACAAAAACCAGTCGTACTTAGATTTTCATCATACTTACGATTCCTAAGAGTTAAAATTCGATATACCTGTTCACCCTTCTATTACTGAGATGAAATTCTGTAATATGATACGAAAGGAAAACCTTGGTCACTATATTTTAAAATGCATCTTACGAAACTTAATAGGTGACATTCCAGTAAATTGCTTAAACTGCCGACTAAAAGCACTATGATCACCATAACCACAATTTAAAGAGATTTGCGTCACTGTGAGCTTATGGTCTGCCAAAAGACGAATAGCATGCTCTAAACGAAGTTTTTGTACAAACTGAATCGGCGACATATTAAGTACTGCCTTAAAAGTACGCTCTAGTTGTGATTGACTAAGATTCGCCAGCGTCGCTAAATGCACAATATGAATCTTTTGATCAATGTTGTTTCGTACATACTCCTCTACACTTGCCAAGCGAGCGTGCTTACGCAATATTCGCTCATTATCTTCATCGATATCGACCGATATGCCCACCATTGCTACAATACGCCGTTCTGTATTATATACCGGTAGCTTTTGCGTGATACACCACCCTAGCTGTCCAGAAGCATAGCTATGTAACTCCAGTCTATCAGTAATCTCCCTGCCCTCTTTCAGCACTTTCATATCCTGATTAAGGTAATCTTTGCCTTGAGGCTCTGAAAACACTTGCTCTGAAGTTAGCCCTACAAGTTCTTTTTTATCTTTGAGCCCACTACGTTTAATCAGTGTCCTACTTACTAATTGATAACAGGCTTGGCTGTCTTTCACAAAAAATACCGTGTTCGCCATAGTATCGAGCAAAGGTATTAATAATGATACGTTACCAACAAACTCCTGCAAGTTTTTTGGTCGATAAGCCTGTAGCTGTTTTGACAATCCATTTGTCGGCTCTCTTAACGATAGCATTTGCACATTTTCCATATAGCCTCTCTTGGGCTCTCCTGCTAAACCCTAAAAACATTTTAAAGAAACCTTATCACTATCTAAGCTCTGTACATAAATGCTTCATTAGAAAAATAAACTTTAAAATCATTTTACCCTGAGCTTCCCTAGAGCCTAATAACTATTTAGCACGTTAGGTTAATAACATATGACCTTTATACCGCTATATCGCTCTATAACCTATGCAGAAATGCGCATTTATTCATGGAAAAACAACAAGACCCCTTTTACGAAACGGGGCATTCTATATCTATGCACTACTTATTAATAATTAAGTGCTACGAACACACCTTAATTCATGGATGAATCGGGAAGTTAATTATGTCTGCCATACTTTTTAATTTTAAAATCATTGATTCGCACACTGGCGGTGAGCCTACTCGTATGGTGTACGAAGGCTTCCCAAACCTTAATGGGTATACCATTCAAGAAAAACTCCACGACTTTAAACAAAACTTTGATCATTTACGCCAAAGCATCATTCTAGAACCACGGGGCAACGATGTACTTGTTGGCGCTTTACTGTGTGAGCCCACTGACCCTCGCGCCAAGGCTGGCGTTATTTTCTTCAATAATTGTGGCTATTTAGGTATGTGTGGTCATGGCACTATCGGTGTCATTGCCTCACTTGCTTATCAGAAAAAGATTACTCCAGGCGAGCATTACCTTGAGACAACTGTTGGTTTGGTAAAAGCTACTCTGCATGAAGACGGCAGTTGTAGTGTACAAAATGTACCTTCTTATCGCTACCAAAAACAAGTCGCAGTTCAAGTCCCGAATATTGGCCCTGTGCATGGAGATATCGCTTGGGGCGGCAATTGGTTCTTTTTAGTGAGTGAACATCCTCAAGCCATCAAAGCGAGTAATGTCCAATCGCTTACCCAGTTTAGCTTACAAATCAAATCTGCACTTCATGAAGCTGGCATTACTGGCGCTAATAATGGCGAAATAGATCATATAGAGCTGTTTGGTCAGAGTGAGCTCGCCAGCGCCAATAGCAAAAGCTTCGTTTTATGCCCAGGTGCCGCTTATGACCGTTCTCCTTGTGGGACCGGTACCAGTGCCAAATTAGCTTGTTTGGCAGCGGATAAGCTATTAGCTCCTGGGCAGACTTGGGTTCAAGAAAGCGTTATCGGTAGTATATTTAGCGCCAGCTATCAACCTGCTGAAAGGCTTAGCGAAAATCAGTCCGTTTCTCACCCTTATCCTGACAATACTATCATCCCTACAATTCGTGGTTATGCTCATGTCTGCGCAGAGACCTCTCTAATTATCCAAGATAGCGACCCATTTAAATGGGGTATCTCTTTATAACGGCTTTGGTTCTTTTACAAACCTCTTCTAATAGAAATTTATAAGATTTTTAAGTAGGGACTAAAAGCAGTATTAGATCGATCAAGACGCAGCATATTAATAATCACAAGGAAGTGAGAGCAGCATGGGCAATCAAGAGTTTGATTTACATATTATCGGTGGCGGTATCATTGGCTTATGCGCTGCTGTAACTCTGCAAGCTCGTGGAGTGCAAGTTGCCATCCTAGAAGCTGATAACGTCGCTTGCGGGGCCTCTTATGGCAATGCTGGTCATATTGCCACCGAGCAGGTCTTTCCTATTGCTGATGCAAATATATTGCAACATGTACCAGCCATGTTATTAAACCCTGAAGGACCGCTACGCATAGACTGGCGCTACCTACCACGCTTAATGCCATGGGCTTTTAAGCTGCTATTAAATATGCGCCCAGAACCTTTTGCTCATAGCCATCAAGCCCTATTAGCTCTCAATACTCAAAGCCTACAAGCTTGGCAGAATTTCGCCGACAAATGGCAACTAACATCATGGATTAAGGTGAAAGGGTCTTTATTAACGGTCGAAAAGAACACTAGCCTGTACGAATTAAAAGCGCATGGTAAGCGCCTTAACGATATTGGGGTGCCTAACGAACTGCTCTCTCAAACAGCGCTCTTAAATCTTGAGCCTGAGTTAAAAGATAACCAGCTGGGTGCTTTGTTTTTCCCAGAGACCGGGCATATCACTAATCTAGAAGCCATTGCTCAAAAACTAAGTGATACATTCAGAGAGCTTGGTGGTCAAGTCTTTGAAAACTGCCGTGTTTTGGATGCGAAAGTGACAGCCGATGGCTTCACTTTAACGACGGCCAACCAACAAATTAATGCCAAAAAAGTCATGCTAGCGGCAGGCGCGCATTCTAAAGCTTTAGCCAAACAGTTAACGGGCGTCTCAGTCCCTCTCGATACGGAACGTGGTTATCACTTCATGCTCCCTAACGAGACCACACGCTTAAACCTACCCGTTTCGAGTATGGATCGTCGATTTATAATGACACCCATGGACACAGGATTACGCTTAGCAGGCACAGTAGAATATGCAGGGCTCGAGGCTCCGGCAAATATGATCCGAGCGCAAATGTTGCTCAAACAAGCACAAGCAATGCTAAAAACCCCGCTTGATAGTAAAAATGGCACGCAGTGGATGGGTTTTAGACCCTCGACCGCCGACTCGCTGCCCATTATCGACAAGTGCGGTTCCGTCCTTTTAAATTTTGGCCACCAACACTTAGGATTGACCCAGGCCGTCGTCAGTGCCGAGATGATCACGGCTTTATATTTCGATGAAACTCCCGTTATAGACCCCACTTCTTATCGTTTAAATCGTTTTAAATAATTAAGACCTTACTTCTATGATCATTCATAGAATCTTCACTGTCGCTATTGGCATGCTGCCTACTAACGACTTTTATCATTAAATAAGGATATTTATATGAACATTCATGGCGTTTTAGTCCCTATCGTTACCCCTTTTGATGCCAATGGTGATATTGATACGCAAACTCTAACCAAACTAGTCAATGTCTTTATAGAAAAAGGCGTCACCGGTATCGTAGCCTGTGGTACCACTGGCGAATACTATACTTTTTCACCTGAAGAGCGCGAGCTCGTCCTGAGTACTATTGCTGATACTGCCAAGGGGAAAGTCACTTTAATCGCTGGTATTAACAGCCTTTCGACTAATCATTCCATTGAGCTGGCACATCAAGCAAAAGCGCTGGGCTACGATGGTTTAATGCTATCAGCCAATCCTTATAGCCTTCCAGATCAAGAAGGTATTATCGCTCATTTCGAAAAAGTCGCTAATGCGACAGACCTGCCTATCATTATGTACAACTTTCCCGCGCGCGTAGGTGTGAGCATTGAATTTGAAACGGTCGCTCATCTAGCCAAACACCCAAATATCGCAGGCATTAAAGAAAGTAGTGGCGATTTCAGCCATGCGCTGCGCCTGCTACAAGCAAAATTTGACAATTTCGAAGTAGTTTGTGGTTGTGATGATCAACCGGTTGACTTCTTCTTTTGGGGTGCAAAAAGTTGGATCGCAGGTGCGGCTAACGTTTTCCCTGGTGAACAGGTTGCTCTATTTGAAGCGACACAACAAAACGATTGGAATCGTGCTAAAGAGCTGATGACTCACATGTATCCTGCGATCCATTCTATGGAGTCTGGCAACTATAATCAAAAAGCTAAAGCCGGATGCATCAACGGTACCATCGATGTCGGATCTGTACGTATACCATTGACTCCTATGTCAGATGAAGATACCCAAACGTTCTTAACGCTATTGTCATAGTCGTTAAGCTGCCTTCGTATCGACAATACCACTTTATATAAAAGGACAGTCTAATGAGTATGACCACAGCGCAAGTATTCGAACTCTCAAAAAAACAACAACTTTGGGCAGGCCATCTTATAGCCGCTGAGCAGGTCTCAGACGATACACTGCCTAACCATAGTCCTATCGACAATAACTGTATCGGTAGTATTGCTAAAGGCAATCATCAGGATGTTGACCTTGCGGTGATTGCAGCTCGTAATGCTTTTGATAATGGAGAATGGCGTCGGATGTCGCCTGCAGAGCGCAAAGTTGTAATGCAGCGCTGGTGCCAGTTAATGCATGAAAACATTGATGAGCTTGCAGCCTTAGATTGTGTCGATGCAGGCAAGCCAATCACAGAATGCCTCAACACCGATCTACCCGCTACGATCGAAACCTTTGAATGGTACGCCGAAACTGCTGATAAAGTATTTGGTAAGGTCGCACCTACTGGATCTGATGCACTAGGGCTTATCGTACAAGAGCCAATTGGAGTGGTTGGCGCAGTATTACCTTGGAACTTCCCTGCACAAATGTACGCTTGGAAGGTCGCGCCAGCGCTAATAACCGGAAATTCAGTGATTGTTAAGCCTGCCGAACTAACGTCACTATCAGCTTATCGCTTGACGCAATTAGCGTATGAAGCCGGTGTACCAAAAGCGGCCTTACAGCTGATTTGCGGCCTTGGTGAAGAAGTCGGCGCGGCACTCGGGCAGCACATGGATGTCGATATGATTTCCTTCACCGGCTCTACCGAAGTCGGTCGATTATTTCTGCAATATTCTGCGCAAAGCAACCTAAAAGAAGTCGTCTTAGAGTGTGGTGGTAAGAGTCCACAAGTGGTGTTTGCCGATGCCCTCATCAATGAGCAAACCGTTGAGCATATTTTGTCAGCGGCTTTTTGGAATATGAGCGAAAACTGTAGCTGTGGCTCACGATTGATAGTGCACTCTAGCCAAAAGGAAGCTTTATTGAGCCTACTACAAGAAGGTCTCAAGTCATGGAAAGTAGGCCTTCCCTATGACCCTGAAGTCGCTATTGGTCCTATGATCGAAAAGGCACATTTCGATAAGGTAGTTTCCTATCTTGATACTGCTAAAGCCGAAGGTGCTGATTTAGTTGCAGGCGGGCGTATTCATGAGGAAATTGGCAGTGGTTGGTATATCGAACCGACCATTTTTGATAATGTCAGCGCAGACATGACCTTGTTCAAGGAAGAAGTATTTGGTCCAATTCTCGCTATCACCAGCTTTGAGACTGAAGAAGAAGCCATCACGCTTGCTAATCAAAGTAGCTATGGCCTAGCTGCGTCTTTTTATACTCAAAACATCCACCGTGCTTTCCGTGTCGCAGCCGCTATAAAAGCAGGTACCGTCTCGATTAATGGCTTTTCAGAAGGAGATATTACGACACCTTTTGGTGGCTACAAACAATCTGGCTTCGGCGGGCGTGACAATGGCCTTGAGGCACTATCTCAATACACTCAAACTAAAACTATCTGGTTGGTAAATTAAGCAAGGACGTCCCCCAAGAACTAATGTCAGCGTAGCCAAAAACATTACAAGGAAGTAAAGTTATGGAAAACATCATTAATACCATCGTCGGGTATATTTGGAGCGACGCGCTGGTCTATCTTGCGTTAGGCGTCGGTATCTATTTTACTATCATGACCCGCGCTGTGCAGATTCGCTATTTTAAAGAGATGATCAAGCTGTTATTCGATAAACAAACCTCATCAGCAGGGGTTAGCTCGTTTCAGGCCTTCTGTATGGCCCTATCCGGACGTATCGGTGTCGGTAATATTGCAGGGGTCGCAACGGCTATAGCAGCTGGTGGCCCTGGGGCGGTATTTTGGATGATCGTCATGGGAGTTTTAGGCGGCGCCAGTGCCTTTATTGAATCTACTTTGGCACAGGTTTATAAGCATAAGGTAGACGACCAATATCGAGGCGGCTCACCGTTTTATATTGAAAAAGGTCTCAAGTTAAAGCCTTTTGCTATCGTCGTTGCTGTCGTGACTTGTCTCTCTTATGGTGTGTTAGTGCCTGGGGTTCAGGCAAATACTATTGCTGATTCTTTTAGTACCGCATTTAATATCCCTCCATTCGTGACTGGTATCCTAATTGTCGTACTGCTAGGCATCATCATATTTGGTGGCGTCAAGCGTATCGCTAGTTTCGCTGGCAAAGTGGTTCCGGTCATGGCCATTGGCTACATTGTTATGATGGTCATTGTGTTGGCCTTTAATGCTCACAATATTCCTTCTATGTTTGCGCTCATCTTCAAAAGTGCCTTTGGTATGGATGCTGTATTCGGTGGCATGGTCGGTACTGCTATCTCATGGGGCGTACGTCGCGCTGTATTCTCTAATGTCGCGGGAGCTGGAGAAGCTACTTTTAGCTCAGCCGCAGCAGAAGTTTCTCACCCTGCTAAGCAAGGATTGGTACAGAGCTTTTCTATCTACATTGATACCGTACTCGTTTGTACCGCTACCGCTTTGATGATTCTATCAACCGGAATGTATAACGTAACTACCCCAGAAGGGGTGGCGCTGGTCGAGAATATGCCTGGCATTGAGGCCGGCACTGCATTTACACAAGCAGCGGTATCTACTGTTTTTAGCCAATACGGTAGTGGATTTGTCGCTATTGCTATTTTCCTGTTCGCATTCACGTGTTTGATTGCCTACTACTATATTGCCGAAACTACTTTGGTCTATTTGGATAACAAATTGCGCTACCCCATCCTTAAGCACTTACTAAAACTGATTTTTTTAATTGTTTGCTTCTCAGGCAGCGTCCAATCTGTCGGTATGATGTGGGCGCTAGGCGACATTGGCTTTGGCAGTATGTGTTACCTAAACTTTATCGCCATTTTACTCCTAAGCAAAACTGCATTAAAGGTGCTCAAAGACTACGATGCGCAGATGAAGTTAGGGGTTAACCCTATCTTTGATCCTAGAAAGGCGGGCGTGGATAATGCAGACTTCTGGATAGGCTACAGTGATGAGCATGGTCATAAATAATGGTCTTACCTATTGTTTTAAACAATAGACTGCGATATAAATTAGCCTATCAGGACTATTTCACCCACTAATTTAACGAGAAGGTTAAGGATGACTATAAATAATGACGTATTACGTGAACGCATCAGCTTATTAGGCTCATTCCTAGGAGATGCGATTTCTCGCCAGACTGGCGAAGAAACACTTAATACGATTGAAACCCTGCGTAAAGGTTTTATTCAACAACGCCGTGAGCCTAACGAAGCGAATAAGCGACAACTTATCGACTTCATCGCCTCGTTAGATAATCGAACCTTAAAAAACGTCATCCGCAGCTTTTCTATCTATTTCTTTTTAGCAAATCTAAGTGAGGAAAATTACTTACGCGAGCAGCGTCATGCCTTGCGCATGCAATCCGATCAAAGCTGGGAAGGCTCGTTTCGCCGCACCTTGCTTGAATGTCGCGAACGCAATATTGCACCTGCCCAAATGCAAGAGCTGATTGAACAGCTGAAATTTATACCTGTCTTTACCGCCCATCCTACTGAAGCGCGCCGCCGTACGACCATGAATCTATTGCAGAGTCTATTTACTCATAGCGACGCCTTAAACAATCTTACTGAACACAGTTTTGCCTATGAGCAAGCGAAAGAAAAAACGGCGCAAACGATTGATTTATTATGGTCATCGGATGAAGTGCGTACGCGTAAGCCATTAGTCTATGACGAAATAAATAATGGCCTGCATTATTTCAATGCCAGTTTATTCAATGCCATTCCAAAGGTTTATCGCAATATTAAAGACGCCATTATCGATATCTATCCAGAGCTAACAGACTACCCATTACCTGCTTTCATGAGCTTCGGCTCTTGGATCGGTGGCGACAGAGATGGTAATCCCTTTGTCACTCATGACACCACAGAGATGGCGGTATTGATGCATGCCGATACCGTGCTGCGTCATTATCAAGTACTGCTAAAAAAACTGCGCCGCGAACTTATTCATAGCGATACGATTATCAAGATTGCGCCAGACGTTTATGCTCGTATAAAAGCGTACGCCACTCTCGATCAAAAAGTATTTTATTATAATCCTGACGATTACAACAATGAGCCGTACCGCAGATTGTTATCGATTATTCTTGCCAAAATAAAAGCGACCAATCGCCACATTCAAAGCAAAGGTACAGACCTCGACGCCGCACACGATGCTTACGCCAACCCACAAGAGTTGTTAGAAGATTTACGCATCATTCGAAAAAGTGTCAATACTCATGACAAGGCTCATGGCGAAGGGCTATTACTCGATACGATTCGTCTGGTCAAAACCTGCGGCTTTCATCTAGCAGCGCTCGATATTCGCCAAGAGTCGTCTTATCATAGTGAAGTGATCGCCGATATTTTCGCAAATGCCTCGAACCTACCAGATTATCAGACCCTAGGTGAAACCGAGCGCCAAGAGTGGTTGACGCGTTTACTTGAAAAGCCTGGTACACCGCTCATTTATACCGATAATTTGACTGATAAAACCCGTGAACAATTAGCCTTGATGAACTCAGTGGCAACATTACGTAAGCTGGTCGGGCAAGATACTTTTGGTAGTTATGTGATTTCGATGACCAACAATGCCAGTCAATTATTAGAAGTCTTACTACTGATGCGTTTTGCAGGCTTATGTAAGATTGATGATGCAGGTCAGCTGTCTGCTGACTTACCCGTCGCACCCTTGTTTGAAACCATCGAAGATCTTAAAAATATCGATAAGATCTTACCTGCCGTGTTGGACAATCCGCTGTATAGAGGGTTGCTTGCGCACTCAGATAATACCCAAGAAATCATGTTAGGCTATTCAGATTCATCGAAAGATGGCGGTATTATTACGTCTGCATGGCAGCTTTATAGCGCGCAGCAAACCATTAACCGTATTGCTGCTGAATATGGTATCAAAACACGCCTGTTTCATGGGCGCGGTGGCTCTGTCAGTCGTGGCGGTGGCTCAACGCATAATGCAATTGCCGCTCAGCCCGCAGGGACACTGCATGGAGAAATTAAAGTCACTGAGCAAGGTGAAGTCCTTTATGCCAAATATGCCAACACCGATACTGCTGTATTTGAGCTTACCATGGGCATCACTGGTACGCTTAAAGCGTGCTCAACAAGATTTGTGGTGCAACCGCCTGAACTACCAAATTATGAAGCACTCTTTGCGCGTCTAGCCGATGCGGGTGAACAAAGTTATCGTACGCTTACGGACCATACCGAAGGGTTTTATCAGTTCTATTCACAAGTGACGCCAGTGCAGGAAATCTCTTTATTAAATATTGGCTCGCGCCCAGCGCACCGTAATAAAGGCCTGCCAAGTAAAACAACCTTGCGGGCGATTCCTTGGGTATTTGGTTGGTCTCTAGCGCGCTTCACTTTACCTGCTTGGTACGGCGTAGGTAGTGCTCTTCATAGCGTCAAAGAAGACGAAGCTTTAATGAGGGAGATGAACAGTTGCTGGCCATTTTTTAACGTATTTATTAGTAATATTGAAATGGCGTTTACCAAATCTGAGATGAGCATTGCTCAGGCTTATAGTCAGTTATGTGAAGATGAGGGATTACGTGAAAAGATTATGCAAGCGGTAATCGATGAGCATCATCTAACCTTCTCAGGTTTGAACTCTTTGCTTAACCAGACATCGTTATTGGCGCATCAGCAAAGCCTTGCCGCGTCACTACAATGGCGAAATGCTTATTTAGATCCGATTAATTACATCCAAATTGAGTTGTTAAAACGTGCCAGACAAAAAGACGCTACAGATAATGACGATGATCTTGCTGTTGAAGATCCATTAATCCGTAGTATCAATGCTTTGGCAGCGGGTCTACGCAATACGGGTTAATGACTGACGTGGTTGAATAATTGCTGAGAGAGTATGCATGGGTAATTACTTATGTGTACAGCTCAGCAAAGTCGTTGTCAGCGAGATGTCTTACTTTATATAAATGCAGTTCATTTGGTTGTTAGTGGACTTGGCAATTTGTTAGCGAATAATATTGTCACAGCAACCTGCTTGTTTGATATGTGCTCTCTGATAATTTTGAGGTAGTTCAACTTTGAAATCTACAGATTTATAATGATATTTAAGCAGGCGGTAAACCTTTATAAGCTCTTTGTAATAAGCCTTCTAGTTCATCGTAATTGTATTCACGAGGATTATAATAAGGGCTGTCACATACCATCCTTGCCACATCAGCGGGGCCCTCTTCAGGTAAACCGATATCTTTTAGTGCCAATTCAATACCTAGAGACTGGTTTAGACGGTAAATTGCCAAGCCAACTTCTTCACGGCTGCTGACGTCCAAAGCCTCTGCCAGTCTATCCATCGCTTCAATATCAGCGTTACGATTATAGTGTACTGAATACGCAAGCGTAATGGCATGTGCTTGCGCATGCGGTAGGTTAAAAGTGCCACCTAGGGTATGGCAGATTTTATGGTGAATGGCCATACCAACCGAACCAAGACAAACACCCGCAAGCCATGCACCATAGCTTGCTTTTTGACGGGCTGAAATATTGGTGAGCTCTTTGACAATCACAGGCAAGGAAGACTTTAATGCTTTGATAGATTCAATCGCCATCAGGCTGATGATTGGGTTTTTGTCCTTAGCATATAACGCTTCTACAGCGTGCGCCATAGCATTCATACCTGAGCAAGCTGAGATTTTAGCGGGTAATGCTTGGTTTAGCTTCGGATCATAAATCACTACCTTAGGTAGGACATGACTGTCTTTGCCAGTGGTTTTTAGATTGTTTTTGGTCAAACCATAAATGGCTGTCATCTCGCTACCAGCATAGGTAGTCGGTATGGCAACGATAGGTAAATATGTTTTCAAAGCAATTATTTTGGCAAGTCCAATTGTAGAGCCGCCGCCCAAAGCCAGACAACAATCAATATCACTCTCTTTGGCAAATTCTACTGCTTTATTCGCCACGTCAACTGGCACATGCATGACAGCATGCGGATACACGCCTGCACAGATTTCTTGTAGTTCTTTTGCCAATTTACGACCCGCTTCTTCTTGACCAGGTGTCGTAATCACTAATACCTTATGATAACCATGCTGAAGTAATATATCTTTGGTTTCAGCTGACTTTCCCACGCCAAAATGAACGTCAACTGGTAAGGCTTTATAATGAAATTCTTGCATAAAACCACCCTTTTATGAGTTCATATTAGGATTCTTAATGAGTGCAGAGTGTGCTCAAATTTGCTCACGCTTATAATCAAACCCTTCTTCATCATAAATCTGATAAGTCACCTCCAACAATATTTTTAATAGCTCTGATTTGTCAAAGTGTCTCACACTCATGACGATAGGCGAGGTTAAAAGCCCGTCCTCGAAAGGAATATAAGTCACTTCCTGACTTCGCAGATGCTCAAGCGTTTTTGGTACGATAGTCAAGCCCTCGCCTGCTGCTACCAACCCTAACGCAATATGCAGCTCACGTACCTCAGTAAAATAGTTTGCTTTTAGATTGCGTGCCTCAAACAACTCTAAGACATAGTCGATAAAACTAGGACGAGGTGCCATCGGATATAACAATAAGTTTTCATTGGTTAAATCCATTAAACGAATGCTCTTTTGCTTCTCTTGTGCCAAACGATGTTTAACAGGAACAGCTACAACTAAGCTCTCCTCTCTTAATAGTAATCGCCTAATAGAAGCGTCTTCGAATAATAACCTTCCATAACCAACATCTATTTTACCCTCTACCAAGCTTTGTGTTTGCTGCCAAGAGTTTAATTCATATAACTTAATTTCTATATTTGGATAGACCTCTCTGAAGCGCGCAATCACTTTTGGCAATATGCCATATAATATCGACGATACAAAACCTATAGAGAGTGAGTTGTCAAAATTACCCTTACGAAAAGTCATAGCACGCAGATCATCTGATTTTTTTATTATCTGCAGAGCATGATCATAAAAAAACTCGCCAGCTTCAGTAAGTTTTAAAGGGCGATTGTCCCTATCAATGAGCGTGACGCCTATCTCTTCTTCTAATTGTTTTATCTGACGGCTCAGTGGTGGTTGTGAAATAAACAAACGCTCTGCTGCCTTATTAAAACTTTTTTCCTCTGCCACCGCTACAAAATAGCGTAAATGTCTCAATTCCATTGAATGTTATTCCTTGAGTGATCTATAAGCTTATCGATACCTAAAGAACATAACATGGTGCGGGTTGGTTATCAAAATACCTAAAAGGTATTAATAATAGACTAAATGGGTCTTAGACATGTCGTTATACAGCAACTATAGTTCTTATTAAGCATAAGGAAGCAGCATTAACTTAATAGGGACTGTTATGATTCGTTCAATTAATACTTTATTGGTACCGATACCTACTATAAGAGCTCATAAGCTCGCTTGTACCGTTATGAACGAACAAGTTTTGGTGTTGGTGCACATTCAAACAGAAGATGGCTATGAAGGTTGGGGTGAAGCAACCACCATTGGCGGTCTAAGCTACGCAGAAGAAAGCCCTCATAGCATCAAGACTAATATCGACACCTACTTTACGCCTCTTTTATTAAAAGAACAGCCTACTAGCACAGCAAAAGCCATGCAGCTGCTAAGTCTTCATATCAATGGCAACCGCTTTGCAAAGTGCGCGATTGAAACTGCCCTACTCGATATCGAAGGCAAACGCCTAAACCTACCAGTAAGTGAGCTGATTGGTGGTCGTGTTCGTGACCGTATCGAAGTGGCATGGACGCTTGCCAGCGGCAATACAGCGACCGATATCGCCGAAGCTAAGCGCATGATTGAGCAAAAGCGCCATCGCATTTTTAAATTAAAAATCGGTAGCAATCCGATTATTGATGATGTTGCCCACGTATTGGCTATCAAAAAAGCGCTGCCTGATTGCCGCATTACGGTTGATGTCAACCAAGCATGGACAGAACTTGAGGCAATGCAAGGTATTAGCTTATTGCAAGCTGGCGGCGTTGATTTAATAGAGCAACCTGTCTCAATGCGCAATAAAGCCGCCCTAAAACGCTTAACCGAACATTTTGATGTGGCCATTATGGCGGATGAAATTGTCCAAGATCCTCAGAATGCTTTTACCTTAGCAGCAGATCATTGTGCTGACGTCTTTGCCGTGAAAATCAATCAAGCAGGCGGATTAAAAGCAGCATGCTTAATCGGACAAATGGCACATCTAGCAGGTATCGAGCTCTATGGTGGCACTATGCTTGAAGGTCCTATCGGTACAGCCGCATCCGCCCATGTATTCTCAACCTATCCCAGTTTAAATTTTGATACAGAACTTTTTGGTCCTTTACTATTAACCGAAGACGTTTTAGTACAGCCTCTTGATTATCAAGATTTTGGTTTAAATGTACCTATGGGCGCAGGTCTTGGTATCGAAGTAGATAGCGATAAAGTCTATCACTACGCCAATCAAGCAATCAATAATTCACTTAAATCATCGAAGCCGCAATTTGCCACTAATGCTCAAACTGAAATGCTGTAACAGCTAACAAAGTTACCCGTCATCAAATATAAGGAAATAATTATGTTATACCACGTCAGAATGGATGTCTTAATCCCAACAGATATGGACGCCGACAAGGTCAACGAGCTTAAAGCCACCGAAAAAGCATTATCACAAAAGCTCCAAGAGCAAGGTAAATGGCGTCATATTTGGCGCATAGCAGGTCAGTACTCTAACTTCAGTATCTTTGATGTTGAGAGTAATGAAGAGCTACACGACATTATGATGTCATTACCGCTCTATCCGTACATGAAGGTTGAAGTGACACCATTGTTACGTCATCCATCATCTGTTCGTAGTGATGACAGCTAAAGCAAGCCAGTACAGCTGATATCAGAATCTATAAAAACTGAGTAAGAATACTCACTGTAATTACCCCTTAATAAAACAGTCCTCAACAAGGAGAGAGACATGGAACGCAGCCAAATTGAAGCATTAGCCACTCAGTTCATCAAAGGCAAAATCGACTTCCCTGAGCAAGTCAATCCACGCGTACAAGAGATTGTCTTGCGTATCGTGACCGACCTTATGCAAACCATTAACGACTTAAAAATCACTGCCGATGAATATTGGTCTGGCGTTGAGTTTATCGGTGATTTGGGCAAAGAAGCTGGTTTATTATCACCAGGCTTGGGTTTCGATCACTTCATGGATTTAATGATTGAAGAGGATTTAAAAGCAGCCGGTCTTGACGGTGGTACTGTACGTACTATTGAAGGTCCACTCTATGTCGCTGGTGCGCCAGAAGAAAAGGGCTTTGCGCGTCTAGATGATGGCACTGACCTTGATAATGGTACCGTGCTATTTATGCAAGGCACTGTTTATGGTGAAGATGGTCAGCCTCTGCCAAACGCAAAAGTTGAAGTATGGCATGCCAACAGCTTAGGTAACTACTCTTTCTTTGATGAATCACAGTCTCATTTCAACTTACGTCGTAGCATCATCACGGATGAAAACGGAAATTATGCATTCCGCAGCATCGTGCCGCTAGGTTACTCGGTACCACCAGAAGGAATGACGCAAAAAGTATTGGGCGCGCTAGGACGTCACGGTCATCGCCCAGCTCACATTCATTTCTTTGCCAGTGCTGATGGTCATCGCAAACTGACCACGCAGATTAACATCGATGGCGATGAGTACCTATGGGATGACTTTGCTTTTGCAAGCCGCGAAGGCTTGGTACCAGAGGTAACGATGGTCGAAGATGCGGACAAGCTAAAAGAAAAAGCGCTTGATAAGCCTTACGCAAGTATCGATTTCGACTTTCATTTAGTAAAAGATATCGACCAAAACGTCCAAGGCAGTGAAGTCGAACGTCGCCGTGCTCAAGGTTAATGAGCACTCATATTAAATAGCATTCATTAATAACGATTAGCGACTTACGTTTGATATGTCCTCAGTTGTCGTATCAAACGTTAGCTTCTAATCTCATTTTATACCGTCATTATACAAGGAAGGCAGCCATGAGCGAGCGTATCAATCTAGTACCTGAAGGATCAGACATCACTATTGATGATTTTTTAGAAGAGAACAGTGAAAAAGGGATTTATCGCCTGCATCGTAGCGCCTTCACTAACGAAGAGTTGTTCGAGCTTGAGATGAAGTACATCTTTGAAAACAATTGGGTGTATTTGGCTCATGAGTCTCAAGTTCCTGATAACAACGACTACTACACCTCATACATTGGTCGTCAGCCTGTTATTCTTGCCCGCAATAAAGAAGGCGAGCTGCACTGCATGATTAACTCATGCTCACATCGTGGTGCACAGCTCTGCCGACATAAAAAAGGCAATAAAGCCACTTACACCTGCCCATTCCACGGTTGGACCTTTAACAACTCAGGTAAGCTGCTTAAAGTTAAAGACCCAAGACATGCAGGCTATCCAGAATGCTTCAATAAAGAAGGCTCACACGACCTAAAACAAGTGAAGATGGCCAATTATAAAGGCTTTATCTTTGCCAGCTTAAATGATGATGTTCAGTCACTCGAAGACTGGCTTGGCGGCTCTACCAAAATTCTTGACATGATTGTCAATCAGTCGCCAGAAGGTCTAGAAGTGTTACGCGGCACCTCAACCTATACCTTTGATGGTAACTGGAAACTGCAAGCTGAAAACGGTGCCGACGGCTATCACGTATCAGCCGTCCATTGGAACTACGCTGCGACAACTGCGCGCCGTAAAGAAGCTGAAGCTGTCAAAGAAGACAATATCAAAGCCATGAACGCTGGCAAATGGGGTCGACAAGGCGGTGGGTTTTATTCTTTTGAAAACGGTCACATGCTGTTATGGACACAATGGGAAAACCCACAAGACCGTCCAAACTATGCTTATCGCGATGACTATGTCGCCAGCTACGGTGAAGCAATGGCCGACTGGATGATTGGGCGCTCACGTAATTTATGCCTATATCCAAACGTCTACATCATGGATCAGTTCAGCTCACAAATTCGCATGCTCCGCCCTATCGCGGTTGACAAAACTGAAGTCAGTATCTGGTGTATCGCACCAAAAGGCGAAAGCGATGAGGCACGTGCACGCCGTATTCGTCAGTATGAAGATTTCTTTAACGTTACTGGTATGGCAACACCTGATGACTTAGAAGAGTTCCGCTCGTGTCAAGAAGGTTATAACGGTATCAAGCTTGAATGGAATGATATGTGCCGAGGCTCTGAGCATTGGATTCAAGGTGCAGATGAAGGCGCTGCCGCTATTGACCTCAAACCTTTGATGAGTGGTGTTAAGACTGAAGATGAAGGACTATATACCGTCCAACATCGCTACTGGCATGAAGAGATGAAAAAAGCTCTAGAGCAAGAGCAGCAGCTACACGGTGCTAATAGCGACTAATACATTTTTATTATTACTCTGCTATTTATTGTAGAACTGACAAAAAAATAAGGATATCAATCATGAAAAATGCAACTGTTAACATTGAAGACATTAGACAGTTTCTATACCGTGAAGCGCGTTTATTGGATGAGAAAAAATGGGAAGAATGGCTCACTTATTACGATGAAGACTGCCCTTTCTGGATGCCAAGTTGGGATGATGATGGTCAGCTCATTAGCGACCCACAACGAGAAATCTCGCTGATTTATTATCCGGATCGCCGTGGTCTTGAAGATCGTATCTTCCGCATCGAGACTGAGCGCTCATCAGCGACCATTCCTGATACGCGTACCACGCACAATTTATCGAATATTGAACTACTCGAAGACAATGACGGTATTGTGACGGTGCGTTTCAACTGGATCAACAAGTCCTTTCGCTATCACGAGACCAATACCTATTGGGGTTACTCTCAGTACAAAATAGACATGACTCAAGACCAACCAAAAATTTTGGATAAGTATGTGGTCTTAAAAGACGACTATGTGCATCAAATCATGGACGTCTATCACGTCTAATCATTATTCACTCATTATTTAGCCACTAGCTTTTAATTAATACGTGTTGAAAAGGGATATTTCTCATGGAATATAATATTGCTCTACAGTTCGAAGACGGCGTCACAGGCTTCATCAAATGTGAAGCCGACGAAACCGTCGCCGAAGCAGCGTATCGTCAAAAATTTAATATCCCTGTGGATTGCCTTGATGGCGCTTGCGGTACTTGCCGTTGCCATTGTGAATCTGGCAGCTACGACATGCACCCTGATATGTATATCGAAGATGCACTGACAGAAGCTGAAGCTGCTGAAGGGTATGTACTCACCTGTCAGATGATTCCAGAAAGCGACTGCGTGATCAAAGTACCAACCTCCTCTGAAGCCTGCAAAGTCGGCAAGTCTGTATTCAAAGGCAAACTACAGCAGCTGAATGTACTGTCAGAATCTACCATTCACTTTGGCGTCGAAGTCGACAATCCAGATGCGCTAGTATTTTTGCCAGGCCAGTATGTCAATGTCAGTATTCCTGATTCTAACGAGACACGCTCCTATTCATTTAGCTCTATACCTAGTGCCAATCAGGCTGAGTTTGTCGTCCGCAATATTCCTAACGGCAAAATGAGCACCTTTTTATCTGATACTGCGACTATAGGTCAAGAGATTAATTTTGAGGGTCCATTTGGTAGCTTTTACCTGCGCCCTCTAATCCGCCCGACCCTATTTCTAGCAGGTGGTACTGGTATCGCACCTTTTTTATCGATGCTAAAAAGCTTAGAGGTGTCTGGTGCTCATCATCCTGTCAGGATGGTCTACGGCGTCACCAACGACTTTGATCTTATAGAAGTTGAGAAACTAGAAGAAGTCAAACAAAACCACCCTTGGTTTGACTACCGCACCTGTGTCGCCGCTGAAGACAGTAATCATGAGCGTAAAGGCTATGTTACCAGTCATGTTGATAATGAGTGGCTGAACGATGGTGACGTCGATGTCTACTTGTGTGGTCCGTTAGGGATGGTGGATGCGGTGAGTAATTGGTTAGACAGCAGCAATCTAAAACCGAGTAATTTTTACTATGAAAAATTCACGCCCAGTGAACAATAACGTAGCCTAGCCGTATTACTCTACTAGCAAAGCATGAGCAAGATTTTTAGGAGACTGTCATGAGTAAAAGATTTGATAATAAAGTATGTATCGTTACTGGTGCCGCCCAAGGCATCGGACGCGGAGTCGCATTACGCTTAGCAAGTGAAGGCGGAAAAATCGTCATGGCAGACTTTTCTCCATTAGTAGAAGAGGTGCTGGCTGAAATTATCGCTAATGGTGGAGAGGCAATTACCATTCAAGCTGACCTTGAAACCCATCAAGGTGCTAAAGAGGCTATTGATAAGGCACTTGATAGCTATGGGCGTATCGATATATTAGTCAACAATGTCGGCGGCGCAATATGGATGAAACCTTTTACCAGCTTCTCTGAAGCAGAAATCCAAAAGGAAATCAGCCGCTCATTATTTCCAACATTATGGTGTTGTCATGCGGTATTACCAACCATGGTCAAACAGCAATCAGGCACTATTGTTAATGTGTCCTCTATCGCTACTCGCGGTATCAACCGCATACCCTATTCGACAGCGAAAGGCGGCGTGAACGCCATGACCGCATCGCTCGCTTTTGAGTATGCAAACGATGGCATCCGTGTGAATGCTGTAGCAACTGGCGGTACTGAAGCGCCGCCCAGAAAGATTCCACGTAACGCCAAACCATTAACTGATGATGAAAAATCATGGATGAATGCGGTGGTTGATCAGACCATTGATCGCACCTTTATGAAACGCTACGGCACGATTGATGAGCAAGTCAATGCCATCTTGTTTTTAGCATCCGATGAGTCTTCTTATATTACTGGAAGTACCATTCCTGTGGGCGGTGGCGACGAAGGCTAATAATAAATCTGCCAATCAGTAGCATGCATCTTAATTTGCAACCCCGTAACGAATGCTAATTTGCAAGGAAGCAATATGGCCTCTGTAATCCAAACCTTAAAAAGCGACTGGTCGCTCTCCGCATCGGTTGCAGGGTTCTTAGCGGTTCTTATTTCTTATGCGGGGCCTTTAATTATTTTTTTTCAGGCCGCACAAGCCGCACAAGTATCAGATGCCATGATGGCGTCTTGGATTTGGGGTATCTCCATCGGTGCTGCCATTCCTGGTATATATTTATCCATTAAATATAAAACACCGGTTATTACAGCATGGTCCGCCCCTGGTACCGCTTTACTGGTTACCCTATTTCCACAGATGAGTATTAATGAAGCTGTTGCCGGTTATATCATCTCGGCGATTGTCATATTTATTGTTGGAGCGACAGGTTACTTCGACAAAATATTAAAATGGATTCCTAACGGTATTGCCGCTGGCATGATGGCAGGGATTTTATTTCAGTTCGGCTTAGAATTATTTAAAGCCACTGATAGTATGCCATTTATCGTCTTTAGCATGCTCGGTTGCTATTTATTAGCTAAACGCTTTTCGCCGCGCTATACGATGATTTGGGTACTACTGTGCGGTGTTATCTTAAGCGTCTTACTTGGCAAAATGAACCCTGTCCATTTCGATTTAGCCATCACTATACCTACTTTTATTGCCCCTGAATGGTCGTGGAACTCAACGTTTAACCTCGCTATACCACTCATCCTTGTGAGCTTAACTGGCCAGTTTTTACCCGGTATGGCGATCTTAAATCTTAGCGGTTACGACACGCCAGCCAAGCCTATTGTGAGTGTTACAAGCCTCGCCTCGTTAGCAGTTGCATGTGTCGGCGGTATCACTATCGTACTTGCCGCTATCACAGCCGCGCTTTGTACTGGCAAAGATGCGCATGAACTTAAGGAAAAGCGCTATATCGCAGGTGTCGCTAATGGCATCTTCTATTTATTTGGCGGTTTATTTGCTGGCAGTATCGTGATGGTATTTAGCTTGCTTCCAAAAGAGCTTGTCGCGGCACTGGCCGGCCTTGCGTTAATCGGTGCCATTTCTGCCAATATCACCATTGCTATGAAAAATGATGAGCAAAGAGATGCAGCGTTAATTACCTTTTTGGCGACAGCATCGGGTATGAGCTTTTTGGGATTAAGCTCTGTGTTTTGGGGCATTCTTATCGGCATGATTGCTCACTATATTCTGACCAAAAAACGCCTACTACCAACATCATCTATCTCATTAACGACCTCTAATAATGAAGCCAATTAAGAGCAAGTCTCTTACGGAAAAATTTAAGTAGTTTCAGAGCAATGACTCAACCTGTACACCGCTTATCAATCTTAAAGACACTACCTCATATGACTTTTTATAGGATATTAATATGATTAACAAAGCAGATAAAAGTATTGCTGACGTACTCAGTCAAATCAAAGACGGAGCCACCATTATGATTGGTGGCTTTGGCACAGCGGGTCAACCTGCTGAACTGATTGATGGACTTATTAATTTAGGCGTAAAGGATTTAGTCATCATTAATAATAATGCCGGTAACGGCGACCATGGCCTTGCCAAGCTCTTAAAAACAGGTGCTGTGCGTAAAATCATTTGCTCTTTCCCGCGTCAATCGGACTCTTGGGTATTTGACGAGCTTTATCATGCTGGCAAGATTGAGCTGGAGCTAGTACCACAAGGGAATTTGGCTTGCCGTATTCAAGCAGCTGGTATGGGACTCGGTGCGGTATATACGCCCACAGGCTTTGGTACTTTACTCGCAGAAGGTAAAGAGACTCGAGAAATCGATGGTAAAGACTATGTTCTTGAATATCCCATTAAGGCTGATTTTGCTTTAATTAAAGCTTCTAGAGGCGATCGTTGGGGCAACTTGGTGTACCGCAAGTCTGCCCGTAACTTCGGCCCAATCATGGCAATGGCGGCTGATATTACTATCGCCCAAGTCTCTGAAACGGTTGAGCTTGGCGCGCTTGATCCTGAACACATTATTACACCGGGTATTTTTGTGCAGCATGTGGTGCAAATTCAGCCTGCTAGCACTGAATCTGCTAGCGCTTAACTTTCTAGCACAGCTACTACAGCCACCGCTTAATACTGCTAATTATAAGGATCATAATCATGAGCCATACTTCCTACACCGTTTTGACCCGCGATCAAATCGCCGAGCGCGCTGCACAAGATATTCCAGATGGCGCCTATGTCAATTTAGGCATCGGACTACCGACCAAAATTGCGCAATACCTACCTGATGATAAAGATGTCTTTTTACATTCAGAAAACGGCTTATTAGCTTTTGGACCCCCACCTACTAAAGGCGAAGAGGATCCCGAGCTGATTAATGCCGGAAAAGAGTACGTCACCATGCTCGATGGCGGCAGCTTCTTTCATCATGGCGACTCTTTTGCCATGATGCGCGGTGGTCATATCGATATCTGTGTATTAGGCGCGTTTCAAGTGGCTGCCAATGGCGATTTAGCCAACTGGAGCACGGGTGCGCCAGATGCAATACCTGCTGTTGGCGGCGCTATGGACTTAGCCGTCGGTGCCAAAAAAGTCTTTGTGATGACCAATCACACCACCAAAACTGGCGACCCTAAAATCGTTAGCAAGCTTACCTACCCCGTGACTGGCAAAAACTGTGTTGATCGTATTTATACTGACTTATGTGTCATTGATGTCACTGATAAAGGTTTAGCCGTCACTGAAATGGTCGATGACTTAAGCTTTGCGAACTTACAAGCATTGACGGGTGCGACATTAATTGACGCTACAAATTCAAAATAATAAAAAGGACAAGGATGATGACTGATTCAACCACTGGTTTAAACAACGCTTATATTATCGATGCCATTCGCACCCCATTTGGACGCTACGGCGGCGGTCTAGCCCCTGTCCGTGCCGATGACTTAGGGGCTATCCCTATCAAGGCGTTAATGGAACGTAATGCCAATGTCGATTGGGTACAAGTAGATGACGTCATCTACGGCTGTGCTAATCAGAGCGGTGAAGACAACCGCAACGTCGGACGTATGTCGTCGTTACTAGCTGGCCTACCTTATCAAGTGCCTGCCACTACGGTGAATCGCTTATGCGGCTCCTCAATGGATGCGTTAGCCATCGCCGCTCATGCGATTAAAGCCGGTGAAGCTGATTTGATTATCGCAGGTGGCGTTGAGAGCATGAGCCGTGCGCCATTGGTAATGGGTAAAGCAAATAAACCCTTTGATCGTAGTCAAACGCTTGAAGATACCACGATGGGCTGGCGCTTTATCAATCCAAAGCTTGATGAGCTATATGGCACGGAAACGATGCCGCAAACCGCTGAAAATGTCGCAGAGCAATTCAATATCAATCGCGCTGACCAAGATGCTTTTGCCCTACGTAGTCAACAACGGACCGCAGCGGCGCAAAAGGCAGGGTTTTTCAAAGATGAGATTACTCCTGTCAGCATCCCGCAACGCAAAGGCGAGCCTATCACTGTCGATACCGATGAACACCCTCGCGCTGATACCACGCTTGAGAAGTTGACCAAACTGCGCCCTATCGTCACCTCAGATGGCACCGTGACGGCTGGCAATGCGTCAGGTATCAATGATGGCGCAGCGGCTTTTTTAGTGGCATCAGAGCAAGCGGTGAAAAAGTTCAATCTAAAACCGCGTGCACGTATTGTGGCCTCAACTACGGTAGGCGTTGAGCCACGTATTATGGGCTTTGCTCCAGCACCAGCGATAAAAAAACTACTGGTAAAAACTGGACTGTCACTTGATGAGATGGATGTCATTGAATTAAACGAAGCCTTTGCCGCTCAAGCTCTCGCTTGTACGCGTGACTTAGGGTTAGCTGATGACAGCGCGCGCGTCAACCCTAATGGTGGTGCCATTGCCCTTGGTCATCCACTCGGTGCCTCAGGCGCACGTTTAATTTTAACAGCACTCAATCAACTTGAGAAAACTGATAAGCGTTATGCTATTTGCTCGATGTGTATTGGGGTTGGACAAGGCATTGCGATGATTATTGAACGGGTTAATTACCAAGCGTAATACTCATCCCTACATATGCCTTCAACATTTTAATCCTAAATAAGGATGCTTAGTATGCCCATATTTAATAACCAAGAAATTGCCCTAAACTATGCCACTTTTGGTGATAACAGCAATCCTGCTCTGATATTTTCTAACTCTTTAGGTACCAGCTATCATATGTGGCAGCCGCAAATCGATGCCTTACAAAACGATTATTTTATTATCTGCTATGACACCCGTGGCCATGGTAAGTCTTCCGCACCAAAAGGTCCTTATAGTTTCGATCAGCTTGGACAAGATGTGATTGATTTGCTTGATCATTTAAACATTGATAAAGCATTTTTTTGTGGCATCTCTATGGGCGGCATGACTGGTCAATGGTTAGCTATCAATCATCCTGAGCGCTTCCATCACTTGATGCTATGCAATACCGCCGCAAAGATTGGTAATGAGGCAGCATGGGTAGATCGCGCGCAATTGGTACGTGAGCAAGGACTAAAACCTATCGCCGCTACCGCTGCCTCGCGTTGGTTCACAGCAAGTTTTATCGATAATTATCCTGATGTCGTTAAAGCATTATCTGACGCTCTCGCAGCTGGCAGTAGCGAGGGTTATGCCAGCTGCTGCGAGGCATTATCTGTCGCTGATACTCGCGAGCAATTAAAAAATGTCCGCGTGCCTGTCACAGTGCTTGCAGGTTCTGAGGATCCAGTGACGACGGTTACCGATGGTCAATATATGGTCGATCACATCCCTAACGCTACGCTCGCTACTATCGATGCCTCGCATATCTCGAATATTGAACAGCCTGAAGCATTTAATCAGCTCGTGCGACAGTATTTGAAACATTAATGGTGCTATAGCCTTTGTCCAAATACACTCACTGCCATTTGTAATGTTGGCGGTGTTTGTATGACTGCTATTCTTTACATTTAGATTGCTCATATATCTTTTAGATATATGAGCAATCTTTTTTTACCTATCTATTAATAGATATTAGCTATTAATAATAAGCACATATTTTTCTCATAAAAAACAAATATAACGTATATCCGTAGCCTGACTGACTATTAATGCGTTTGCTTAAAGAAAATCTCTTTTTCATTTTCTGCTTCTTTTATCAAAGCTATCTATACACTCTTACACTCCCATCTGTTAATAAAAAATCCATACCTTCTAGGTATAAACTAATACTTAGAGAGTTTTTGACTTGATCATTAGAAAACAATAACTTGTTAGACACTTATAAGGATATTACCCATGGAGAAATACGAATGGAATCACCAACCTTAAACATCAATAAAGTTATTGATGAAGCCAAATTTGCTCCTTTTCATTGGAAGGTACTGTTTTGGTGTCTACTGATCATTATCTTTGATGGTTATGATCTTATTATTTATGGCGTGGCCCTACCGTTACTCATGGAGGAGTGGTCATTGACCGCGGTACAAGCAGGCTTTCTGGCCAGCGCAGCACTCTTTGGCATGATGTTTGGTGCCATGATTTTTGGTACTTTGTCTGATAAAATCGGTCGAAAAAAGACCATCATGATCTGCGTCGGTCTATTCAGTAGCTTTACCTTTTTCGGTGCTTTTGCTAATGGTCCGATGCAGTTTGCTGCTTTACGCTTCATTGCTGGTCTTGGTATCGGCGGCGTAATGCCGATTTGTGTAGCGCTGACCTCTGAATATGCCCCAAAACGTATCCGTAGTACTCTGGTTGCTATTATGTTTAGTGGTTACGCGATAGGCGGAATGGCATCAGCATTATTAGGCTCGTTTTTGGTGGTAGATTACGGTTGGGAGATTATGTTTTATATTGCAGGAATACCTACCCTGCTATTGCCAATTATCTGGAAAATGCTACCTGAGTCCTTAATGTATTTGGTCAAAGAAAAAAGACATGATGAAGCCAAAAAAATCGTCCGCAAACTTGCACCACAAGAGACCATCACGGCTTCAACCAACTTAATATTAGATGAACCAACCAAAGGCGATGACGCTCCTATCAAAGCGTTATTCCTAAAAAACAGAGGTTTTACCACCACTATGTTTTGGGTAGCCTTCTTTATGTGCTTGTTAATGGTATATGCTCTCGCCAGCTGGTTACCAAAGCTTATGATTCAGGCCGGTTACTCGCTAGGTGCTAGTATGCTGTTCTTATTTGCACTCAATATCGGCGGTATGGTCGGTGCAATCGGGGGCGGTGTACTGGCTGATAGATTCCATCTGAAACCTGTTTTAACTGTTATGTTTGCTTTAGGTGCGGTGTCGTTGATACTGCTTGGCTACAATAGCCCTCAGGTGGTGCTATATACTCTGATTGCCATTGCCGGAGCAACCACTATTGGCTCACAGATACTGCTCTACACCTTTGTCGCTCAGTACTACCCGACTGCTGTACGTACGACGGCTATGGGCTGGGCATCAGGTATCGGCCGCATTGGCGCTATCGTAGGTCCTATCTTGACTGGAGCGTTACTGACACTTGAGCTAAGCCACCAAACGAACTTCTTATTTATCGCCATTCCCGGTGTTATTGCCGCTATTGCGATTTTCCTTGTTAACTTAAATGCTGCGGTTGATGGTAAAAAGAGTCGAGTACAAGCAGTGCAGTTAGATATATCGGCCGCCTAAGTCAAATATGAGAGTCAAGAATCTTTCTTAAGTATATTTTTACCATATAACCATCGAACTATCTAAGATGAATTTATAGCTTAAATTCATCTTAGATTCACCATACTTATTGAATATATTAGGTTTTCAAGAAACTGGTAACCTTTTTTATTGACCGAAAATTGGTTTAATAAATCTAATTCTAAACACTGCTTCTAACTCTCGCTAAATTTATACTATTACTCATCAGAGTTCTACGTCAAATAATTAATAGCCCGCTCAATGTAATGACATGTCTGGGCAAAATTTGTTACCATGACTTTTTAAATATTATGATTTAAGTAATTTCAGATTTAGGTAATTTCACTTAGGTAATACAGACATGGCCAAAAACGCCCTACAAGAACAACTCTTAAAAGCTGGATTGGTGGATAGCAAAAAAGCCAAAAAAATCAGCAAACAGTCGCAGCATGCCAAGCGCACAGGTGACGCCTCAAACCTTGAAGCCAAAAAAGCCTTGGCAGAAGCCCAAGCCAAAAAAATAGAAAAAGACCAAAAGCTCAATCAGGAAAAACAGCAACTTTTAGAAGAAAAAATGCTAAGAGCCAACGTTATTCAGATGATTAAGCAACACCAAATCACAGAGACACAAGGCGATGTTACCTATCAGTTTGTTGACGACGCTAAAATTAAAAAGATTTATATTACCCAAAAGCTCTATGACCAGATAGTGGCAGGTCATGTGGTGATTGCGCGCTTAGAAGACGATTATGCGCTGCTCCCGCGCCCCTTGGCTGACCGCATCAACTCCAAGCTAGAAGGCTTTATGGTGGTATCGAATGATAAGTCAGAGGTTGAGCTAGCAGAAGATGACCCCTATGCCGCTTACGTGATTCCAGATGATTTGATGTGGTAGGTAGTAGTTATTCATCATATTGCTAATGGCTAAGCATTAACCAAAATCCCCTATATAGGGGATTTTTTGACAGAGCAATAAAAACAGCAATTACGACGGTAGCAAAACGTGCTTACTCTTCTGATAAGCAGACAAGCCATCAATACCCAACTCGCGACCAATGCCACTTTGCTTAAACCCGCCCCAACCTGCTTCAGGCAGTACGATTTGCTGCTCGTTGACCCAAATATGACCAGATTGAATTTGTAGCGCCATCTCTAACGCTGCAGTCTCATTGGCGCTGACAATAGTCGCTGCCAAGGCATACTTACTATCATTGGCAAGTTCAATCGCCTGTGCATCATCTGCAAAGGTAGTACTGACCAACACCGGTCCAAATACTTCTTCTGTCCATAACTGGCTGCTCACTGGCACATTCGTATAAATGGTCGGCGTTGCAAAATATCCTTGCCGCTCTAGTATCTCGCCACCTGTTAGGCAATTAAGATTTTCATCAACCGCGATATCGATATATTTTTTAACTTGCGCAAGTTGCTGCGCACTGACCAATGGACCCATTTGCATGTCAGCAGCAAAACCATCGCCAATTTTCAAACCTTCTGTTTTTGTTTTCAGTGTTTCAAATAACAACTGGGCAATATCTTGATGGACAAGCAATCTTGAGGTTGCAGAACAGATTTGACCGGCATTGGTAAATATACCGCCCATGATTAAATCACAGGCATAATCAATATCAGCATCTGCGCACACCACGATGGCGGACTTACCACCCAGCTCTAGACTGATATCCTTGATACCTTTTGCTGCTTGGCTCATTACCTTTTCGCCGACGATATTACTACCGGTAAAAGAAACTTTGTCAATGAGTGGGTGACTGGTCATCGCTGCGCCTACTTCAGCTGCGCCCGGTAGGATATTGACCACCCCTTTTGGCAGCTCAATAGCGGACAATATATTGCCCAGCATCAATTCTGGTAATAGTGTCACCTCTGACGGTTTTAACAGTACGGTGCAACCTGCCGCCAATGCCGGTGCTAATTTCCAAGCAGTAGTGACCATCGGGAAGTTCCAAGGCACGATAAGGGTGCAAATACCAACGGGTGCATAGGTTTTTAATAAGCGTATGCCTGTCTCGTTGGTGGTGACCTCAGACCAAGTCGTCTGCGCATTGATAAGATTGGCATAATAGCGATAACAAGCAATGGCGTCGCTCACGTCTATTTTCGCCTCTGCAATCGGCTTTCCGTTATTCAATACAGACAGCCCAACCAGCTTATCAAACTGCTGCTCCATCGTATCTGCAATAGCCTGTAAATAATGCGCGCGCTCATTGACACTGGTCTGCGACCAAGACGGATAAGCACGAGCCGCAGCATTAACTGCGCTTTCTACCTGTGCGCTATTACACAAACGAGTTATTGCAATGACCTCGCCAGAGCTTGGGTCATATAAAGCATGCTCATCTACTGAATCAGATGCTTCAATAGTGACCCAATCCCCATCGATATAGGCGGCATTTAACCTAACTTCATTTTGCATCGTTTGTATGGCGATATATTTTGATATAGATGCAAAGTTTGTCGTGTCCATGATGTTTGTTTTCCTTTTACTATTTTTATTTACGGTGTAATTTTTATTGAAAATGCTTATTAACAGACTCTATTCATATTGCCAATTAAACAGTCGATTTTACCTTATCAAGGCAAAACCGACTGAGGGTGTAGTATCGTTGTATATCAGAATCAATAGCCGTTAGCGTTATATAACAGGACGTTTTAGTACAGTAGATGCGCCACTGACGTAATGACTACTAAGCTAATCAGCGTCCGTAAGATGAAAATCAAAAACAGCTCTAACACGTTAAGCTTGATGTTTGATTTCAAAATCAACGCGCCCACCTCAGACATATAGATAATCTGGGTAATAGAAGCAGCACCAACGATGAAGCGCGTCATTTCACTCTCGATACTTTTACCGACCAAGGCTGGCAAGTACATATCGGCAAAGCCCATAATCATCGCTGGAGCCGCCTCTGCTGCCTCTGGAATCTGCAATAGTTCAAGCAATGGCACGAGCGGCGCAGACAGCCAATTAAAGACCGGTGTATATTCTGCCAAACCAAGACCAATGGTACCGATAGCGAAAATCACAGGAATGAGGCCAAGGTATATATCAAATAAATTCTTTAAGCTATGTTTGAATACGTTACCCAAACTGGGCATAGAATGCGCGCGCGTAACGGCACGATTGACCGCCCATTGGTAGGTAGAGTACTCAGCAGGAATTTCTTCATCCAGCATACTTTTACCTGAATGATAGGTATCAGGCTTCATAGACAATGGTGGTAGGCGCGGCATAATAACGGCAGCAATAAAGCCTGTTAAAGCAATGGTCAGATAAAAATATACGAAGTTATTGTCAACGCCGATGGTTTTGGCAACCACATAGGTAAAGGCGATGGAGGTGACCGAAAAAGTCGTCGCGATAATAGCTGCTTCACGCTGACTGTAGTAACTCTTGTCATACTCTTGCATAGTCACAAGCAAGCCAATGGAAGCGGCACCAAACCAAGAAGACATCGCATCGACCGCAGAGCGACCCGGCAATCTGAATAATTTAACAAACATCTTGCTAGATAAAGTACCCAAGAATTCCATCAAACCAAAATCAGTCAGAAATGGTAAGGATAAAATGGCAAAAAAGAACAAAGGAATCAAAATAGGAATCAGGTCTTCAAAAATCACGCCGCCGGTATTACGGTTAATAATAAACTCAGGGCCAACTTGTAAATAAATCATCCACGCAAACAGTACGCCCAAAAAGCGAGCAGCAAGCCAAAACCAGTCGACATCAAAAAGCTTTGTCCACATGGAGCCTGCGGGCAAATTGGGTCTTAATACCTTAACGGCCAGTGCTCCGATAAAGGAAGCCGTCACAATGGCCAATACCGCGTAAACCACATAACTACCCAGCACTGCTTGCAGAGTATCGGTTAGTACGCCCAATAAAATGGTGATTTTGCCATCCCACTGAAAGGGAATAATAAACAGCGCAATACCCAGTGCTGAAAATAGCAAAAATTTCCACATGGAAGCTCGCCAATGTAGGCCTTCAGGGGTGCCTGAAACAATGGTATCGTTGCCTAAAATTGGCTGCTGGGATTTATCTATATAATTCGTCATTTAATCCTCCTTGATAGGCGTCGAGCGCCAATTTTTTCTTTCGCGGCCCAATCTGTCCATAGATTGAGCGAATTGCGCAAACAGTTGGATAACGTTTTATGAGTTATTTTTAGTACCAATGACGCTTTAGAATATTAGCTAAAGCAGGTAAAGGTCTTACCCATTTCAAGAAGAAATTTATCGGCTTCATCAACTTCATAAATAATTGGTTGTTTGCCTTTGATGTCTTCTTTTAATGCCTCGAGCAGCTGCTGCTTATCCGTGATTCGACGATAACCTGCGCCAAATCCTGCGGCTAATGGCTCAAAGTTCGGGGTTTTAATATTGACCCCAATCAGTGGCAGGCCACCCTCTTCCATATAACGTCGAATCTCACCATAACCTTGGTTGTTCCATAACAGCACAATCAATGGTAGCTCAAGCTCGGCGGCGCAGATGAGTTCTGCGATGGTAAACTGAATGCCGCCATCGCCAATCAGGCTAATAACCGGCGCTTTTGAGCCAATCATGGCACCAATCGCGGCAGGCAAACCATAACCCAAGGTGCCAAAACCAGTCGATGAGTTAAACCAACGACGCGTGGCTAAAGCCTCAAAACCAAGGTTGCCACTATAAACAGGTTGGGTTGAATCGCCAACGAAAATGACGTCTTTTACTTCATCTCGAATCAGCTGTAGCAGTGCGTTTTGACCAGCAAAATCTGGCGTCATTTCTTCTATCAACGCTTGCTTTACCTTTGCTACTCGCGCGAGGGCTTGATGATTCAGCGGTTGATTCTCTAAGCGCGTACATAAACCGCTGATAGCCATTTGCGCATCCGACAATACGGCAATATCTGCTCTAAACGGACGCTGTAATTGCTGAGCATCGCAGTCGATACGAATCAACGTGCCATTGATTTGGAACCCACCATTAAAGAAAACGTCATAATCAGTCTCGCCAAGCTCAGTACCTATCGCCAATACTAAGTCGGCCTCGCTAATGACAGCGCGACCAACAGCCAATGACTGATTGCTACCCAAACTCAACGGATGAGCAGGTGGCAGTAAACCTTTGGCATTAATGGTCAAAAACGTCGGTGCATCGATAAGTTCTGCCAATTTTTGTGCGTCATGATTAACATCAACGCAGCCGCCGCCGTAAAGTAAGACTGGATTTTTTGCGCTTTTAAGCTGCTCAATAATCAAATCCAATTGCGCAGGATGAGGTAGCGGTTTGTTTGCTTGTAATTGCGTCAAAATATTATTAGCAGATTGGCTGTTTAGAGAAGCATCTAGCTTATTTAGCTTAGGCGGCTTGGCGACATGACTGGCATCGGCGGTAATCACATCAATGGGCAGCTGGATATGCACCGGTCCCGGACGCGCGCCATTAAATAACGCAAAAGCTTCAGCGATGACTTTGGGTAATGACTCAGGCTGCCAAATCGTTTTACTCATAAGCGCAACCTTACTGACCATACCTTGCTGGTCGTGCAATTCATGCAAGTGCCCTTCACCGCTGCCGGTATGCTGCACTTTATTGACACTAGATATCACCAGCATCGGGATAGAATCTGCCAATGCTTGCGCCATCGCCGTCATGATGTTGGTCATGCCGGGACCGGTGATAATAAAGCACACTCCGACTTTACCAGAAGCGCGGTAATAACCATCGGCCATAAAGCCTGCACCTTGCTCATGACGCGGTGTCACGTGGCGAATATCGGTATTGGGCAGGCCACGATATAGCTCGACCGTATGTACGCCCGGAATACCAAATACCGTCTCCACCCCATAATACTCTAGCCACTGTACGAGCAGCTCACCACAAGTTAGAGATGAGGCAGTTGGCGCGGAATTTGGCAATGAAGAAGGCGTTTGTAGAGAATGCGTCATGAGTTAATCATCCTAAAAAATTCAATAGCAATTAAATAAGTCGTTCGGTATCAAATCCAAGCTAAACCCAAACTGCCCTTTAATTCCTTATAAAGGACAGTTTGGGTTTATAAATTATTTTCAATAAATGGCTTTGACCTTATCGTCATAGCGCACGCCCGGTAGGATACATAGCATCTCAAATAGCAGGTTCGCGGCTAGTACCGAGGTGTTACCAAACGGGTCATACGGCGGTGACACCTCTACTAAATCGCCACCAACTACATCAAGGCCGCGCATACCGCGAATGATTTCGATACCTTGCGTTGACGTCAAGCCACCAATTTCAGCGGTTCCCGTACCCGGTGCAAACGCAGGATCAATCCCATCAATATCGAAACTTAAATATACCGGGCCAGCGCCTAATTTTTCGCGCACTTCTGCCATTAAAGGTGTCAGTGATTTATACCAACATTCTTCAGCAGGCACTACGCGAAAACCTTGCTCGGTTGACCAATCAAACTCTTCAGCGCTATAACCCGTACCACGCAAACCAATCTGCACCACACGATTGCCATCGATGAGGTTTTCTTCAACAGCTCGGCGGAATGGCGTGCCATGGGCGATTTTTTCACCAAACATCTCATCATTGATATCGGCATGCGCATCGATATGCACCATACCCACAGGGCCATGTTTTTTGGCGAGCGCACGTAAGATAGGCAAGGCAATGGTATGGTCGCCGCCTAAGGTTAAAGGAATAGCGCCATGACTGACGATTTTATCGGTATAGAATTTTTCGATAATATCGACGCTTTTTAGCAGGTTAAAGGTATTGATAGGCACGTCGCCAATGTCAGCGACTTGTAAGGACTCAAAGGGAGCTGCGCGAGTGGCGACGTTATAAGGGCGAATCATGCGTGATTCATCACGAATCTGTCTCGGTCCCAATCTTGCACCGCTACGGTTTGAGGCGCCGATATCTAAAGGCACCCCAACGAATGCCACATCTAGCCCTTCACCATCGGCTTGGGTTGGCAGGCGCATCATAGAAGCGAAGCCGCCAAATCTTGGCATGTCGTTGCCGCTTAATGGTTGATTAAATTTCATCACTTACATCCTTGTATCGATTGGTCAAAACAGACAATTTGTCTATATTACTTTTTATCTATATTACTTTTTATCTATATTACTTTTTATCTATATTACTTTTTATCTATATTACTTTTTATCTATATTACTTTTTGTCTATGTCACTTTTTATCTATGTCACTTTTTATCTATGTCACTTTTTTTATAGCTCTGACAATACCTAAATATCAGAGGCGAGACCATGGTAAAATTTAGAAGTAAACTTCTGGTTTTTCGTAGTAACTTTGATTTATTCGTTATTTATAGAAGTTTTATAAAAAAATCGGTTAAGACAATAGATACGGGGACATGACTTTCGATGCTAGATGAATTAATAAAAATTGATATCAAAACCTTACGGAGCTTTATGGCCATCGTGGAGTGTCAAGGTGTGACCGCCGCGCAGTCACGCTTAAATGTCACGCCGTCTGTCATTAGCGGTCATTTAACCCATTTAGAAGATCGTTTGGGTATGACACTTTGTCATCGCGGGCGCGCGGGCTTTAAGCTCACCGAAGACGGTGCCGCGGTTTACGAGGCTTGCTTAAGTTTTACCGAAGCGGTGGCCAGCTTTCAGCATCAACTGCATTATATTCGGCAATTAGATTCGGTACGCGGCGGTCATATTCGACTGTGTCTTATCGATCAAATGCCGACGGTTTTTTATGATGCGTTACGTCAGTGCTTGGCTGCAAGCTATCGTAATAATCCATTGATACATTTTTCTATCGATGTGCAAAGCCCTGAGAGTATGCTTGATAAGCTTTTAAGTAATGAAAGTGATATTGGCGTGGGCTATTTTGGCAGCTTCCCACCCCTATTGACCTTTCAGCCAGCATTTATCGAAAAGCAAGTGGTCTGCTGCGGACGCGAGCATCGGCTATTTTATGAGGCAGAAGGTTTAACCTTTGAGGATTTGGAACAAAATTATCCTTGGATAAAACGAGGTTATATTACCGATTTGAGTATCAATCATGTCCGCCCAAAAACATTAAGCGCCACCACTTACCATATGGAGGCGACCGCGCAGTTGATTTTGGCAGGTCATCATGTCGGCTACTTGCCCAATGATTTGGCAAAGCGTTATGAAGAGATGGGGATGATGAAAATACTGTTGCCCAATGAGGCAAGTTACGAGGTCAAGCATCATTGGGCCTATCGAGAAAATTTGCATAAGCACGTTGCTGACTTTTTACAGCAAATGACGGGGCTTTTATAGAATCACGAGCTTTGTATAGACAATAACGATAAATAACAACGGCAAACAGCTACCCCGCTTTGGGTAGCTCCTCGCGTTTTAAACCAATCGTTCTAAGCTTACCTTTATCATCGACTTCTTTGATAACCAGTGACCATTCATCGTTAATCGCCACCGTGTCACCCGATACCGGCGCCATATCCAAGCTGTCTTTGACATATTCAGCAACCGTTTGCTCCCACATGCTTTTTTCGTTATCTTCTGGTTTAGATTTAAGCTTATCGACCAAAGACTCAGAAGTCATAACACCGGTAAAAAATGGCAAATCGCCCAGTTTAACACTCGGTGATAGTAGCCAATCACCATAAAAGTCATCGATGGCTTTACGGTCTAAGGTTGTATCATTAAAAATCTTAGCTATCTGACTGGCATGATTGCCGCGCATGGCATACCAGACACTATCACCAAATTTGAGCTTGGTATTTTCATCGACAATGACAATCTGCTGCCCGCGCACTAAGGCAAACACACTAATCTCATCAGGGTTGACGCGGTTAGAGATGCCCATCGGATGGCGACCAATCGCAAACGCCCCTGACTTTACTTGGAACTGATATAACGTAATACTCGCTTTGTCCGATACCCAAACCTCATGCTTTTCTTCAGGGTCTTTATTATTGGGAATACGTACTTTAAATAAATCCGCCATAAAGGGTATGGTCGTACCTTGCAAAATCAAAGATAAAACCACCACGCCAAAGGCAATATCAAACAACATAAAGGCGCCATCAATACCTGCCATCACCGGTAAAATCGCAAGAGTAATAGGCACTGCACCGCGTAAGCCGACCCAAGAGATAAAACCGATTTCTCTGTCTTTAAATTTAAAAGGTTTAACGCTGCTATAAACGGCGATAGGACGAGCAATCAAAATCATAAAGGCGGCAATGGCGACCGAGTAATACCAAACATTGAGCACGTTCGATGGCGTGACCAGTAGACCCAGCACCACAAACAAGACCGCTTGTGATAACCAAGCAAAGCTATCCATCACCCGCATGACATGCTCGGTTGAGCGTACTTTATGGTTGCCTATCAGCACCCCGGTGAGGTAAACGGCTAAAAACCCGCTACCGCCGATTAAATTGGTCGCTGCAAACACCGCCAAGCCCGCCGACAATATCAAGATGGCATACATGCCTTCTGCCAAATGTATTTTCGGTAATAGCCTTGCCAATAAATAGCCAAACAGCAAACCCATACCAAGGCCAAAGCTAAGCTGTTGTAACAGCAAGCCTAAAAAGCCAAATGCTGTCTGTCCGGCAGGGTCAACATTTAAAGCAATCAACCCCGTCACCAATAAAATAGCTAACGGGTCGTTGGCACCGGATTCTAGCTCCAACGTCGCTTGGACGCGGTCGTTAAGCTTAACCCCGCCATTACGCAGCAATGAAAATACCGCTGCCGCATCGGTTGAACCGACAATAGCCGCCATCAATAATCCAAAGCGCCAATCGACATCGAGCAGCCACGTGACAAACACACCCAGTATGATGACCGTCGCAAGTACGCCCCACGTGGCAAGCGTGATGGCTGGTCTTAGCCCGACTCGGAAAGATTTAAAAGAGGTGCGCAGTCCACCATCTAATAAAATACAAGCCAATGCCGCTTGCCCGACAAAGTTCGCAAGACCGTATTGAGAAAACTCAATACCTAACAGGCCTTCTTCACCCGCCAGCATCCCAACGACTAAAAACAATAGCAAAAGAGGAACGCCCAAACGCGCCGATAACGTACTTGCCATGATACTGGCAAAAATTAATACTGCTCCTACGAGATACAGGATATTTAAGGTATCCATCTTTTTTTAAGCCCTATTTTATCAGTGATAACGAGTGGAATGATTGCGATAGTATTGATCTAAGTACTAACCTTTATATTGATATTGATATTGATATTGATATTGACCTTATTTTGCGGCGGATAGCATCGTGTTTGATATTGCAGACAAAATAATAAAACCGTCCTTAAGAATAACATCGTTGACCAAAGCTAGAGAACCTATATTCATAGCAATCGTCTTAAAATCCTTTATTAATCATTTATTAATCATTTCATTTGCTTTATCAGCTTCTAAAACATCAGTTTATAAAAAGCCACTTTTATTCTATTGTTTGAATAGTAGAAAATATTGCCGTTTTTAAATCACCATTAAGCTTGAATATATTGCCATGCAATCACTAAGATAGCCGCTGCCACTGTCCAAGCAACCACGCCCAATAAAAGCGCCTTATATAAGCTGACATAACTGATGCTAAAAAACACCACCAAGGTATAAATAAGATGCGGAATGACACCCAGCATACTAAAAATCAATGCCACCTTTAAGTCAGCAGGACTACGCTCAGTGCCGACAATAAAATGGCTAATTAAGGTAAAGGTGGGAAACAGCGGTGCCAATGCTGCCAAATAAAAGAAGCGCGTCTGCGCAAAAAGTTGAATCAGTAATACCATCAAAGCGCCAATAAGCATTTTTAGCCAAATCATGACGGCCCATCTCCTATCATGTGTTAATCGCATAATTTAGCATGATAATGAACATCCCAAGCAAAATGGTCGATAATAAATCATCAGCGCCATAAAACATTAGCCACACGCATCATTAATGTTATAAAAATTGCCATGCTACAACATAAAAAATCCCTATTTAGCATGACGCCAAATAGGGATTTTTTTATAAGCTTTTTTAATGTATGGTTTTAATAAATAAAGTGATTAAAAAGTATTCATCTATTTTAATTTAAAACCCTTTATACTACTTAGGCTATTTAGGTTTAAGGGCGGCGCTGATATCAGCCAATAATGGTGGAATATCATGCTTATCTGCTATCACTTCTAACATCACCAGCTTATCTTTGGTGGCAGCGGCTTTTTTCAACGCCGCTTTTAATTCGCCAGCGGTTTCCACTTTCATAATTAAGCTATTTTCTTCCGTCGCACCAAAGGCTTTTGGCATCATTTGCCAGTCGCACTTAGGAATGTCATTGTAGCGTTGGTTTTCACCATGAATCGCCCGCTCAACGGTATAGCCGTCATTATTAATCAGTACAATCACCGGATTGATGCGCTCTTGAATCATTACCGCGATTTCTTGCACCGTTAATAAAGCCGAGCCATCACCAATCAATAAGATACTACGCTTATGCGGTGAAGCGATAGCACCACCCAAACTCGCTGGCAAGGTATAACCGATTGAGCCCCACATCGGTTGCCCATAAGAGGTCACGCCTTCTGGCAGACGCACATCACTGATACCAAAGTACGCCGTACCTTGGTCAGAGAACACGAGGTTTTTATCATCGAGAGAGTCAGCGATGATATGCCATAAGTCATCTTGGCGAATCGGCTCATCATCCTTGCCGTTTTGCTCATGCGGCTTCATCTCTTTACAGAATTGCTTGGGCACAATCTCAATACCCGAGGTCATGACTTCATGTAGGGTTTGCAGAGCATCTTTTAGTGCAATCGGCGCAAAGTTTCGACCACTGATAGACGCACGCTCATAATGCAAATCGACCACGACTTTTTCATCAATATCTTGGCTAAAACCTGCAGTGGTAGTATCGGTATATTGCACGCCGATTTTAATTAAGCATTCGCAATTTTCTACTGCATCTTTAACCACAGGACGTGACGCCACGCCTGCATAAGTACCCGCCCAACGCTCGCTGTTTTCATCAAGCAGGGTTTTACCCCATGACAGCGTGGTATAAGGAATGTCGGTATCAGCGATTAAGGCTTTTAGCTGATTTTGTAACCCCAAACGATGCACCATCAAATCTGCCATCAAAGTGGTGGTTTTATTAGGTAAAAAATCTATCAATGCTTGTTTAAAATCTGCCAACGCTGCTTGGCTAGTAATATCTTCTTGGCTGTCATCAAGCTTGGTCGTTGGCGGATAAATCGGCATTTTTGCCACATCTGGTGATAATAACAAATAGCCGGGGCGATGCTTTTTTAGAATCAAGCGAATGACGCGATCAATCTCAGAGGCCGCGTTATCAGGCGTGATATGCGCGCGCGCGACGGTGACGGGTTCAACCATTTTGATAAAATGATTAAATACGCCATCACCCAATGTGTGGTGAATCCGGCGTTTTGAATCTTGTAACGCCGTGCTTGGAGCACCGACCACATGCAATACCGGTGCATACTCGGCAAAAGAGCCTGCCGTGGCATTAATTGCCGACAGCTCGCCCACGCCAAAGGTCGTCACCATAGCGGCAAAGCCACGCTCGCGTGCGTAGCCATCAGCAGCATAACCAGCATTTAGCTCATTGGTGTTACCGACCCAGCGCAATTTATCAGAAGCAATCACGTTATCCAAAAACGTTAAATTAAAATCACCGGGCACGCCAAATATTTCTGTCGCACCCGCTTCAGCGATACGATCAAATAAGTAATCAGCGATTGTGTATTGTTGACTCATTTTTTATCCTTAATGCTTAAGATTATAAATATTGATGACTATCAATAAGAACGACGTTTTTTATAAAATGCACACCAGCTTATTTCTTCCATACAAAGCTTTTGGAATACATATTATAATAAACTGTTATAACATAAAATTATGGCTGGATGACATGCCTGTTTTGCTAACTTTTACTTTTTTTCGTGATAGGTATTGACAGACAAATAAAACTGCGTATAATACGCCTTCATCAACTGACGATAGTTAATTGATAATTAGCGGGAATAGCTCAGTGGTAGAGCATAACCTTGCCAAGGTTGGGGTCGAGAGTTCGAATCTCTTTTCCCGCTCCAAATACTTAAAAAGCCTCACTTAACAGTGAGGCTTTTTTTTATGCGTAAGTTATTGTTTATAATATAGTTTTCTTAAATTACCTGCTATATGGTAGCCAGTTTGGTAGCCATTTTCATAGTTACCTATGCTTACTGGTGGCCATAGGGCGGTGTGATTGTTTAGCTCTTTATTAGTAATGACCGCTGCCATATGCATATTTTTGCGCGCGCGTAATTAAAAGTTTAGCTATTGCTTTCTGCTTTAACCTCTCTTAACTTTTTAACATGGCATTAACTTACTTATAGTAGCTGTAAGTCCTACGCTTACGTCATTTGTAGCAAAAGTCGCTTTAACCTTTTTTTGAAACAGTTTTTTTCTTGTGCGTGTGAATAGTGGCGCTCTTATGTGGTTTGCCTGTTTAATCTCGATTTATAGCCCCCCTCTAACGTGTCCGAAAACTAACACACTCTATCAAGATTGCGAGCGTCTACAGTTTGAATAACTATCTTAACGGGCATTACCTCGCTGTCCTTATCACTATCACCTTTATCTAGCCCCAGTAGCTTTGCTTTACTCATCGTAGCAGCTACCATAGCAGACGCTTGACCATTGGCTTTGGCGGTCAATCTAGCATCGTCTAATTCTGTCATCAGGTCATCAATACTCATTTTTTGCATGGCTTATCCTTTGAGTTAGCAACTGGTCATCGTTTGCCAATTCATTCATCAGGTCGCTAATGGTCTGCACGGCATCGGCATTAACATCTCTAATCTGCGGCTTATCTAATCCTAGTAACTTTGCTTGGCTAACGGTGGCCATGATTAAAGCGTTCGGGTTTCTATCTTCAATCGCTATCTGCTTTGCAAGCTGTAAGTCTTGGATCAAGTCGTTAATGTCAGGTAGTCGCATCTCTTAACCTCAATGGGTGCAATTTAGTTTATCAAGTGTAGATTGCCATACCTTAGCCGTTAGCTGCTCATGCTCATTCATCAGCTTGTTATACGTGCTGTGGTGCATTCCTTTGGGTCGTTCACCAATACCGTGGGCAATCCCTGCTTGCCAGCCTAAACGCTGTCTAATCGTATGTAAGCGGCTGAATAAGCGGTCTATTGGTTGCTGTAACTGCGAGCCATAATTACAGCCTATGCAATGCCTACAAACGTAAGTAGCAGCAAAATATAAAACGCTTATACGCTTTGAGCATGACGGGCATATAAACCAATGACGATAACCGCCATAATTGCATGGGGTCTTTGATACTTGAATAGAGTAGTTATAAGCCTTGCCACGGTATTGATAACTAAGATCTAAAAAGGGTTCGGCTGCTTGTTTTAACTTCTCCTGATATGTTGAAATATTAATCTTTGAATAGTCGCTAAGGCTGCGAGTGGTGGCAATGGCTGGCATGACTACCTATAATCGTTATCTAAATCATTAAGTGAGTTGTTATATTATAACACTAATGCTTGGGTCGATTGATAGAACAGTTTTAATCTATGATTTTTCAATAATCTACTAAATATCAATAATTGAATTTTGTTTGTATAGTGAAGTCTTTATTAATCAACTATAGTAGAAAAATTATGAAAAAATTATTAATAGTAGTCTTCACAGTAACATTCGCTTCTGCCGCATTCGCTCATGGTGGTGGAACTAACTCAGCAGGTTGTCATAACGACACTAAAAGAGGCACTTATCACTGCCATTAAAAAATGACTACATATCATTTTCTATTTTGAGTAAATTACGTTTTGAATTTTGAGGTTTATTAAATTATGAAAAAGCTATTATTAATGTCTGCCATTAGTCTATCTATGGTGGGCTGTGCTACCCCTAGCTACAACTACACGCCTACAACGAAAGAAATTAATAAGCCACCAGTAGGAATTATTACAACTGCTAGCCTTGGCGATCATATGCTAACACAGGGCATTATGGTTCAACAGGAAGCTATCTATATAAGTAGTCCAATGAAACTAGGCGGTTATAGCTTAACTAACGGTTACTTTGCAAAACAAGGTGATGACCTAAAATATGAACACTATAAAATGGTTGGCGGTATCGATGGAGGTAATATCACAAAAGGGCTCTTATCTGATCCACCAATGTCCTTAGCTATTCGTAAGGAAGATAACTCGTTATGCGTTATGACGATATACAATATTATAGCATCTTGTAATCAAGCCCCGTTTGAACGTAAAAACTGGGAAACGGCTAACAAAAACAGCTTCCAACAAACTTTAATTTATAACGGTAAAGTTGGCAATAAAATTAATATAGGCTATCGAGAATTTAGTAGTGATACAGCTAGACCTGCATTTAATAATGATGTTGAGTATGATCTGTCTGAGTCTAAACAAATAGGTTATAAAGGCGCTTTGATTGATGTCTTAGAGGCTAATAACCAAGAAATTAAGTACAAAGTGATTAGAAGTTTTAAATAGATGTGTAGTAAGAGCTATACCATGATAAACAGTGAGCGCTTAACCTTAGGGTTTCTTTACACTATAAAGGCAGACGATAAACGCCTGCTAATATAGTTGTATATCTAAAAAAACTGCTAAAGTTGCTAAAGTTCGCTCTATCCCTTTATTTATAAGGCGTTTGGCTTAGCTTGCCACCTGCTAAGGGTCGCTAAAGTTGCTATAGTTCTGCTAACGTTCGTCTGTATTGACTAAGTTTAGCGATAGATTAGCAAGTCTAGCAATGCTTAGCAGTCATACAGCTAAAGTAAAGCCCTTAACTGGTAAGGGCTGTAGGTAAGTTTAGCAAGTCTAGCGGCTTTTACTGGTCGCTAATCAGTCATAAGCTTGGGGTTAACATACACTAAGCGGCGGCGGCCCTCACTTTCTAACCTGATATGCCCCATGCTTTCTAGGTCATCAAGTAAGTAATTAAGCTTTTTACCTCTTAGCGCATTGGGTGCATGCTGTGTCACAAAAGACTTATTTAATACCGCTGGGTTGTAAGCTTTGGCCTTGTCTATTAACCATATGCTTAGCTTTTCAAGGTCAGTTTGTTCACCGGTTGGCGTTGCATCTTGATAGCGCAAGCGTTCGGCCGTTGAGTAGCTAACCAACATAAAAGCCCGTTTAATGTCATCGGTGGTAATGGTCTTACGCTTATCAAAGAATGCTATCAATGTAGCTATGCGACTGGCATTTTCTGCCATACGTGAGGCATACGCTTTTAAATACTCTAATGGCATGTTCTTAGCTTGCTGGTTCTCTATTGCCTGCATATGCTCATAGAATACTTGTTCTGTCTGTTTGTCCTGCCAGCACATTTTAAAGCGTTTAGGTGCTCCTTTCTCATCGGTGGGCGCGTTACTGTCCACGGGGTCTAGTAGGTCGTTGCATCTGCTCCAATAGGCTTGTAGGTCGCTATCCATAAATGGGCTTTGCTGCCTGCGCTCTATATCGTCCCATGTTCTATAACCTTGCAAGCTGTTAGGGCATGCAATCAAGGCCCTTGCTAAAAAGCCTTGTTGGTTCATCATGTCATCAGTTAAGGCCGGTTCTAAGATAATACGTTGAGCCATTAGCATTAACGTCATACGCACGTTATAGGCTTTGGTGCGTGGGTTGGCATAAGCGTTCTTTTGTGATCGTGTCCGGTTCACTTCGCCGCCGCTGTAAAGGTCTGTAATGGCTGCTAGTGCGTTGCCGGCTGTGTCACCTTTCATTGTATGACCATTAAAGAATTGGGCCGCGTCATCAGTGGACCATGATGCATCTGTAATTTCACCATTAACAAACTTATCGAGTACCGGCTCAATAGTGGCATCTTTAAATAGCCGTTCGGGGTTGTGGGGTGCTGGCTCATTGGCTTGGTAGTCTTTGAGTTCTGCACCTTTTAAGCTGGCAAGCTGTGCTTTGTGCTCCTCATGCCTTGTTATATATTGCTCATACTGTTTCTGCTCATACTCTTTTATTTTATGGTGGCTTAAGTCCATAGCTTGCGTTTTGCCGCTGCCACTTTCCCCCTCAGTGATTAAGATCAGGCTTGCCGGCATGTGCTTATAGCCAATAGGTGCATCAACGTGGGCCTGTCCCATGTGGGCTAGTGCGCCTAAGATACATTGACCGGCCATAGCATCAGGCACTTGCTGATAATAAGCTATTTTCTTAATGACCTTTTGTAGCAGTCCGTCCCATGCTTCTATTGGGTAGCGTGTCGGTTTGCTTGGGTCGCTTGATAGCGGCTCAGGTGTGGGCCATGCTGTGCTTTTTAGGTCGATTATCTTTGTATCATCAAGGGCTAATATGGCTTGATAGCTTAACGAGCCATACTCTAAGTGCTCTAATACGGTGCGTTCACTGGTAATAACGGCCCTCACGTTTGAGCCTATCAGTGGTTTTATAAACTTGTCTTTAACGTCCGCTGTAGTCATCACGGTAACGGGTGCATCTTGTGAAAAATGCTTAACCATGTCATTAAATGACCACTCATCACGGCTGGCTAGTATCGTCACCGGTTCACCTAACAAAATATAAGACAGCTCTACGGCATCAGCTATATTATCAACGGCTATTAGTTCGTGGGTGCTGTCCATCGTGCCAATGATAAAAGCGGCCGTTTCAAAAGGATCAGTCACTACATAGTCTTTGGGCTTGCCGTTTGGTGGCATGCATAACAAGTTTACCGGCTCATAGTCTTTGTTATGCAATACTAGGCCCACCATGCCAGTGGTTAGTAGCTCACCTTGATTTACTGACAAATTAGCCTTAATATCTAGTAGTCTGTTAGGTTCTAAAATATCGTGTAATTTCTTTAGCAGTTCGTCATCTTGTAGCGTTTGCGCCGTTGCTGGTTGATGTTCACCTAAAATGCTAACTAAGCCCGCCTTGCCGCGGGTTTTTTCTTGGCTGTCGGTTTGTGGTGTGATCATCTGTCACCCTCCTTGCCGTCATCATCATATGATTGCTGTATCTTGTCCGCTGCCCGTTTGATTTGGTGGTAGCGTTGCATCTCTTTATCACGCCTTTTCTGTTCCCTGCCATGTATTGATTTAGCATAGGCCATTTGAGCGTCCATGAATGTTTTAGGGTTATCGCTGCTCATAAGTAACCCCTTGCGCTTTTGCTGGGTCGCAAGCGATCAATGCCAATGCTAAGCCAATGCCTATAACCCATGCCATAAAGATGATAAAGCTAAGTAGTAAGCCGCGTTTTTGCGGTTGGCTGGTGCTGTGCGGCCCGTGGTCGGCTTTTGGATTGCTTTTGTTATCGTTGCTCATCTCTTACCCCCTCAACATTAAACGCTATTTCTGCTATGCGTGTGGCTAGCTCTTTGAGTGAATTTACTTGCCTACTGCCTGTAGGTAGCGAGCCGCGTATAGCTAGTAATTGATTTTCTACTTCTACTATCTCTATCAGGCTATTAATGGCGCTCACATTGGCGTGTAAGGTAATGATTAACTGGTCGATAAAGTCATCAGTTATCATCAAAAAACCTTCATCTTTTAACCTGTCTATAACTTCGTTTACTAAGTCGCTATTACTCATCATTATTCACCTTGATTTCAGGTAGTAGGATAAGCCCACTCAACATCTCGCTAACGATACTTGCCAGCTCACTATTAGCAAGTAAGGCAGACCTTACAGCCACAATAACGCCGCGGCTTGCGTCATCATCGGTATGGATAGCACTAAGTGCCATTGCTAGGTGCTCGCTATCGTTTGATAGATCTTGTATGCGGTCATCAATGACAGACAAGTAATAACTATCAACTGCCACTAGGCGCGGCTCTAATATGTCGTTTGACTGGCTCATGATTGCACCCCATTAGCTAGATTAGCGGTATCAATCCAATAGACGTTCCAGTGTTTGCCGTCTTTATCTACTCGCTTGCGCTGTATGGTTAAGCCTTTATTTTCTAACTGATTAATGCGCGTGGGTAGCGTGGCTATTCTATAAAGTTCGATAGCTTGCCAGCGTGTGATTGATTGGCCAGTTAAAAGATGGTCTTTGATTATTTGGTTTTGGCTGCGTTTTAGCTTATCCATGATTAAGCCCCCTCATTAGTAGCGTTTAGATAGTCCACAATATCGCTACCTTTAAAGTAGTAAACGCCATTGATAGATAACGGCTTTGTTATCGTGCCAGCTTTGATCCAGCGTCTAATGGTTTCAGGGTGTTTTTGGAATACATCGGCTATCTGCTTAACCTGATATAGCTCTTTTGGGTTCGCTAATAGGTAAGCTAGGTTTAGCTTATTGGTGGGTGCTGCGTGGGTAGTGTTAGGCATTGCCTTAACTCCTATTCAGTGAATGAAAGTTGTTAAGGCTTATTGTGCGGTGTGGGGTGTTGTAAGTCGTTTCTATAGAAAAAAGCAAAATTGCTATAGAAAGGGTTTAAGACGTAACGTTCTGTTTTAAATGGGTTTTAGCTTTTGGAAATTTCTTTGTCAAAGTGCTTTGGGTTAAGCTAGAAGTGTTTTTATACTTATCCGTTATAGCGTTTATTAGTAACCCTTGGGTATAGTTTGGCTTTGCAACTTCCTTAATACAGTCCATTACAGCCCCTAGTATTAGTAGAGTATCGCCTTGTCCTTCGTCAATTTCTGCATTTGCTGGATTGTCTATTTGTTCTTTTAATTGCGCTTTGACTTGTGCAAGTTCAGTTTCCAGATCTGTTATTTCAGCTTTTGCTATTATTAGCTGTTGGCTAATATCATTTTTGAATAGATTATCGAGTTCAACTCTAGGTATATATATACTATCTAAATTGATTTGTTGATACTCAATACTAGTTCTTTCATTTCCCGTTTTTGGGTAACTACCATCTTCATGCTGATAAATAAGACAACTTGAACCACCAGCACTTGTAATATTATCTTCAATCAAGATAGCCTTAGCCTGATATTCAAGCAAGACAATATAGTCAGACGTAAAATTTATGCTTAATGCTTTATAAACTAATTTAATTTGATTGTGTAACACGAACTCATATATATCTTTGTTCAATTTGTACCTATCAAAAGACTGGTTTAAATCGTATTCATAGCCTAATTCATTTAGATAGTCTGCTACATCGTAAACCGATAAATACTTCTTTGGTAGTACTGCCATAATCATGCCTTACTTGTCATTCATACCTTAATAAAAATAGGTGCAAGGCATGCCAGCCTAAGGCATGAAATGGCTGGCGTTCGGGTAATTAATCCTAGCCTTGCATGGTCATTGTAGCGGTGTTTAGTCGCTAAATAAGGTTATGCTGTTAATCGTTTATCCATTCTTACTAGGCTTTGACCATACCCAGTGATCTTTAAGGTGATATTGTCATGCTTTTTAGATAGGCGTTGCACCTCTGTAACTGCCAACTCATAAGGTAACGAGTTTCTTAATATTTTGCCGTTATCTGTCTTAAGATTGATAGGCTCATCATCACGCAAAATAGAATAAGTAGGCACATACATAAAGCCGTCATATTCTGCACCATCTGGCGGTAAACTATCCCAAAATGCGCGGTCATCTAATTGCTGGCGTGTTGGTTTGGTGTCTAGTGTCATCATTGTTACTTCTCCATTGGTGGGTTTTGTTGGTTAGGTTTTAGCCGTGGTTCTGTTTGGCTGCTTTCTTAAAATCAGCATGAATAACATTGTCAAACTTACCTGCTTTAATATCGTCTAGGTAGTTCGCCCATGCTGTCATCATATTAGCTTTTTGATGTAGTAAATCCATACGGCTATAAGCAGTGCCATAAGCGTTAAGCATGCGGTGGCCTAGTGCCAGTTCGGTTATCAGTTCGTCATAACCTAGCCGCTCCATTAGCATAGTTTTTGCACTACTTCTAAAACCGTGTGGGCTGTGAATATCTTTATAGCCTAGTCCGTTATTCATTAGATCACCATTCAATACTTTATTCACTTCTTGCGTATGGTGATAAGGCTCTTTTTTGCGTCTAGGGTTATGAAATACATACTCGCTATCACCTGTTAAGGCTTGCATCTGCTTTAATATTGCTATGGCTTGCGGTGCTAGTGGTATAACGATACTGGCCACCATATCGCCTCTATTGCCAGACTTTTGCGGTTTAAACTCCCATTGTTTTTTAAGCCAGTTAATATCACTCCATTTCATAGTACAAGCATCACCAATGCGAACAAACGTAAGCGATAATAGCTGTAATATTCTTTTATTATAAAGCTGGCTTGCATCGTCTAGCTGGTCAATATCTCTTAGCAGTTCGGCAAATTCTTTTGGGTCTGTTAATGATGGGCGGTGTTGTGTTTTGGGGCTTTTAAGCGTTCCTTGTAGGTCGCTTGCTGGGTTGTACTCAATAATCATATGAGCCTTAGCTATTTGTAAAATGCTTTTAAGTATGATCTTAGCCCTTAACCCTTTGTTGAGATGCGTTTTTTGTATATCTTGAATAAACCTTATAACGATACTTGGCGTTATATCTGTTACTTTCATATGCCCTAGTTTTTGTTTGATGGGCTTAATTAGTAGCTGATTGTTATATATTGTTTTTGCGCTCAGGTTCTTACTATCCTGTAATGCTTGCCACTCATTAATGAAATGATTAAGTATGTTTTGACGATCGGTTATTTCTTGCCGTTTCTGTGTTTCTTTGTTCTCTAAAGGGTCTATATCTTTGGCTAGTAGTTGCATATTGTCGCTGTGATATTGACGGGCATCAGCAAGGCTTAACGCTGGGTATTGTCCTAGCGTCATATAAGGGCGTTTGCCAGTAATTGGGTGGGTATAACGGTGTCTAAAATCGGCTGTAGCGTCTGGGCTATCTTTATGCGGTCTAACTCTTAGCTCTAAGCCCTTATAGCCAGCAATAGGGTAAATAGTTGTCTTGCCAGCTTGAGTAGCTTCTCTTATGGCCTTTGGTATTTGTGAGTCTAGTTTTATCTCTTGCTTTGCCATTACCTTAACCCTTTTTGATAGCCATTCTGGTAGCCACTTTGGTAGCCATTTAGAATGCTTTATATTATATAATAATGTTGTACGTTGTAGTACATGATATATCTATAAATGCTCAATATCAATAGAATAAAGGCTTTAAAGGATTATTTTGTTATTCCTTAAGTTATGAAGTTGTATGATGTAAATTGAAAAAAGCCTCTTAACAGTGAGGCTTTTTTTTGTCCAATTTTCATAGGTTACAGCGGTTTTTCAATAAAACTATCTTAGTAATAATTAAGAAAAACTAACTAACTAAAAGGGGCGTTTTTAGAGCGGTGCCCATTTGGTGCCCAAACCGTGCCCTGCCCTAAAACTGCGTATACGTATCTGACCACAACCTAGCTATTTTTGGTTCAAAAACCATCATGACACCTAACCTAGTGAATTTGGCACTATGCTGATTTTTGAGCCCAACCTCAATTCAGCAAAAAACGTGTTTTTTAGAGGCCTAAATTTTCCGAAATCTATTTCATATTTATAACATTCGAAATTAATTGTCGCTTAAACAGTGATGACTACAACCTAATATTTAAAAGTAATTAGACCGAGTAAAATATGTATCGGCGCTAAGCTTAATGATTTTCAAGACACTTCGAACAACCATCCTAGTAAGCATTCTAACTTTCTTTTGAACTCTCTTCCTCACAAACTTCATCTTCTTCATAGAGGATAATATCGCCGGGTGTGCAATCTAAAAGCTTACAAAGCTCATTTAATGAATCAAAGTCTATTCTAGTGACTTCATTATTGTACATTCGATACAAAGTAGACCTTCCTAGTTTAGACATCCTGTCAGCATCAGCTACACGGATGCCTCTTTGTGCAAATAAAACAGGTAAATTGAGCTTAATCATATACAAAGTCCCTAAAGTGATAAAAAAGTGCTTGCAAGTGATAATATTTATAGATAATATGTACTCATTAGTGATAACTAATCATTCACTAATAGTAAATTTATTTCACATGGAGAACTATTATGTCACAGACTTATCTCACTACTCAAGAATTAGCTGAACGTATCAAATACGATGCTCGTACTATCCGTAACCAGCTTAAGGATACTGTCTTGATTGAAAATATTCACTACATTCGTCCTTTTGGCGGTCGGAAGATTTTATATGTATGGGAGCGTATCGAAGAGGATATGTGCAAACCTGTTATGAGTGCGATCAATGGTATGGCTTTACAGTAAGTTTTATTTAAACAAGGAGATTAACAATGGCATCAGTAAGAGCAAGGCGTGGCAAGCTATTCATAGATTTCACATATATGAATATTCGTTGCCGTGAGACAACAATCTTCCCTGATACTCCCGCAAACGTTAAAAAATTGACTTTAGTGGCAAAAGAGATAGATGCAAAAATAACCCTAGGCATCTTTGACTATGGCGCCTACTTTCCGAAGAGTACGCGTTTAAAAGAGATGACGGCACTGGCTGATAGAGCGGAAGCTTGTATCAGTCGTAATCCCACCTTTAGGCAGTTTTCAGAGATTTGGTATGAGGAGAAAAAGATTGAATGGCGGCCGAGTTATCGGCAAAAGACGCAGATTATCTTGGATAAGTACTTGTTGCCTGAGTTTGGTGGCAAAGCAGTACACGCCATAAAAAAACCAGACTTGCTGACCTTCCGTAGCTCCCTCGCCAAAGTTCGTTACGGTAAAGATGGTCAGTCAAGTCTGTCAGTAGCACGAATCAATCAGATCATGATACTTCTTCGTATGATACTAGAAGAAGCGTCTGATCGCCATGAGTTTGAGATGCCTTATAAAAATATTAAGAATCTTAAGCAAGCTCGTCCGGATGTAAATCCGTTTACATTGAGTGAGGTATGGCTGATTTTAAAGCATGTCCGTGCGGATTATAAGCCCTACTACACCATTCGCTTCTTTACCGGGATGCGTACCAGTGAGATTGATGGGCTGAAATGGGACTGCATTAACTTTGATCGTCGTGAGATCAGTATTCGAGGAGCATTAGTAAACGGTGAGATGGGCCCGACTAAGACGTTAGGCTCACAACGTGATATTGCGATGTCGCAGTTGGTCTATGACGCCCTACTAGAGCAGAAGGCACGCACCTTTGGTAAGTCAGAGTTTGTGTTTTGCAATTCACAGGGCAATCCGATGGAATACCGCAATGTGAATAGACGGGTATGGAAGCCTACACTTGCCCTGCTCGGCCTTAAACATCGGCGGGCTTATCAAACTCGGCACACGGCAGCGACGCTTTGGCTCGCTGCTGGTGAGAATCCTGAGTGGATAGCCCGGCAGATGGGTCACAGTAGTACTGAGATGCTGTTTCGGGTGTATAGCCGCTATGTGCCTGATATCACCCGTCAGGATGGCTCAGCGATGGATAACTTGCTACTGGCGAGTAAGGAAAAGCTAACCAGCGCAGCAAATACAAATAGCTCTAATGCACAAACTGACAAGGAGACGTCACTATGACAATTATCAATTATGAAGAGCTGTTTGCTGAACTTAAACCTGACGGTGCAATCAGTGCAGATGCAAACCTTATTGCTAATGCATTAATGCGTGAGTTATATATTTCATCGGGTTATGACCTAGCACGCTTCTTAGAAGTGAAGCGATGCTTTGATAATGATATGGCACTGCGTGTATGGGTGCAGAAGCGCTTGGATACTCAGGATGGGTACTTTGTGGAAGATATAAGCAGCAAGCTTCAGAGCGAACTTTATGAGCTATTACCGCAGTCTGGTTATGACGGCTACTAAGGAGAATGTGATGAGTGTAAAACTTCAGCCGAATATGACGCAGAATGCGCGAGATCTAAGAATCTGTGAGGATTACTGGGCGTATGATAACGAAAGTGACTATATTGCTCATGTAGAAACCATCTGTGAAAAGTATGAGATTGGCGCACAGGTACTATTCGAGACAGTCGGTGAATGTTTTGCTTATTTAGATGATGTGCGATGCGAGTACTGTGGTTATGTGTGTCCTTTACAGATACCAGCAGACATTCCATATATGCGCTCAAAAGAGCGTTGGTGCTGTGAGGTATGTGAGCATGCTGTATGGCGGGAGCATAATCATAGATAAGTTGTTCAAGATTTTAAAGCCAGGCAGCTTGGGCTGCCTGGCTTTTTCGTATGCAATATATTTTCTCTTAAATATAGTCCAAATTTAGTGTGCCACTACATATGCTTTTTGAGATAGTATAACCCCTTATAAGCTGTCCAATTTTATTATACCACTACACATTAGACCCTGTATCAGCATGAAAAACGTCCATTACACCAATGAAGTAGAGAAATTTTTTAATTATTCGTCATAGTATATATCAATATAATTAAAACAGTCATGTGAATAATTTGGATTGGAACAAAAGCAAGTGCGTATTGAAAACCACCCGTAATTGCCGCATTAATTGATTTAGAAATTGCATGTGTCGCTAAACCTAATAATAAGGCGAGCAATAAAATAGGGTTAGTTGGGTTCCCTTGCATGACTACAGCAGCCATTGCTGCATGCACCTCAAACATAGAACTCAGTACGGTTCCTGCAATAAGACCGGCGTCACCCAGCCATAAACTTAAACCATAAACAAGTACTTGAATGATAGTAAGTGTCACTACAATGATACCTGCCTCTTTTAAGCTAAACATGGGTGTATCAGCTAACTTAGCTTTCTCTTCGGATCGAGTTTTTCTCATCAACCATACCCCAGGAATAATTAAAACTATCATGGCAATAATAGATGGGAATAATAAAATTTTAAGCCAACTAAAACTTACGCCTGCAACGATAATAAGAAGTTGTACGACTGTTGCGACACAGGATATAAGGGCAGCTCCAGCATTTTCTTTTGCATCTGCACGACCCTGACGAACTTCTATTCCAAGGCTTGCAATCGTGGCTGTACTGGATATAAATCCTGATGCTAAAGCAGATAAAAACATGGCGTGGCGTGATGGTAAAAGCCTCTTTGCCATATGTGCTAGTGCTTGAATGGCTAAAATTAATATCAATAATTTTAAAATAATATAAGGATTTAGTACTGAACCCCAAAGATCCCTATTGGGGGTTAAAGGAAGTGCAATTAAAAGTAAAGCCAGTAAAAAGATACCATCTTTAAATTCACGCTCAGTAATCCATCTAACCGCTACTCCATGCATTGAATGCTTTGTCATTAGAAGGAAGGTAAGGACGACGGTAAGTGCCGCTGCATAAGGAATATGCCATAAACATAGTCCGCCTATAAAATAGGTGAGTATAAAAGCAAGTTCAGTGGTGACACCTGGATCTTCAATTTGTTTATGAATAGAGATGATACTTATACCACCTACTATCAATGCTCCTATGAGTCCCATAAACAAGCCGAAAGAAAAGCAAATTGCCCCTAATAGAGCGCAAATTGCAAAAGATCTAATACCTGCAAAGCTGTGTTGATTTTCACGTTGTTTGCTACGCTCTCTTTCTAGACCAATGAGTAGTCCACAACCTAGCGCTGCAGTAGATGCAGTAATTAAGTTTTGGACAGGTTCAATCGTAAATGTATTAACAATCATGAAATTCATCCCACTCTCTATGACCTCCGCTGTCAATCCCGTAGACATTAACTTGGGAGATTTTGATTACGCAGCATGACGATAAAAATCAAACCACACCGGTCTTAGCGATCTATATCTCAACAGAACCAGTCATTTTACTCTTTAAACCTGTTAATAGACCACTTAAAATAGACTGCTCTAATGGAAACACTTATAACAGACTGCCCCAATACTATCAAAGACTCAGTATGCTGAGACAATACAATAGCCTTCATTCGCTTTATTCTGCCAGTTAGATAAGGTTTGCATGGCTATGCCTAACTGCTTTGCAGTCGCTAAGATATTGTCATTCTTCTCTAGAATTCCTTCAGCATAGCTCAATGTCACTTTTGACAAATGCTAAACAGCTTGTTATGATAAAAAAACATCGTGGGTTTACCGCTACTTCCAGCGCGATGAAAAACAAAGACTGGTAAAACGCACACCTCCTTTTCGCTCTGTAAGGTGACTATGTCGTTTCAATTTGACACAGACAGAGCAACAGGAGATTTCTTTATGACTATCTCTAGTCAATTACATCCAAACTTTAAACCTCTCAATCATTTTCCTCATACTCAGCTACTGAGTCTTATGAGCGCTTTCTGCTATTCCGCTTTTTTAAGCAACCCATCCAAACAGCGTCATAAACCTTTATCAGTTTCAGTCACCGGTAGTCTAAGCTTTGTTAAAAATATGGCTTCCTTTGGTTTTATTACTGTGCCTAACGACTCTTAAGTTTGACACATAGCAATAAAACCCACTAAAAGTTTGAATGCACTCACCTCATTTAACCATCATTATTTAACAGGTAACCTTATGACAGCATATAGCGATAAAACCAACCAAGATGACAACAGCACTATCAATCAAGATACGCGCGTTGAAGACTGGATGACAGAGATATGGGACTGGATGGATAACCATAATATAGCAGGCAGTTCTGACAGCACTATCCCTCGTGAACCTGAAGCGTTACGCCAGTTAGAGCGACTAGACTTGGGATATGGAAAATCTACAAGTTATAGCTATATTGATAATAAACCAGTATTACAAAGCGAAAGTGAGTCCACTAAGCCACTACCTGGCGCTATCGGCAATTTAACAAACCTAAAACACCTTAGACTAAGAGGTTTTGAGGAGCTACCAGAACAGATTGCTCAATTAGACAGCTTAGAGACGCTGGTTTATATGAAGTGCTCTTTTACTGAGTTCCCAAAGGTACTGTGTCAGTTAAAGAATCTTAAATCGCTTAATATCTTTTCAAAAAGCTTGGAGAGCTTTCCTGATGAGCTCGGAAATCTAACATCGCTTACCCATTTTGATATGAGAGGAACGCAGGTTCAGGAGTTACCAGACGCTATTGGCAATCTAAGCAAACTCACAAGTATTGAACTGTATGCTATAGTAGAATTACTTTAAAATCGATACAGTGCGACTGAGATGAATTTTTCGTAGCCTCTGTGATAACAGCAAGCAAGGAAAATTTATACCAGTCGCACATAGCTATAACGTATCGCTTTTATTTTGAACTGACTATAACGAAAAACTGAAAGCCCTGCCTGAGAGTATCGGAAATTTAACAAACCTTGAAAAACTAGACATACGTGCTTCTGACCTCAAAACCCTGCCAAGCTCGATAGGCAATTTGAATAAACTGAAAGGTCTTGGACTCTATCACAATGGCCTACAAACTCTGCCTGATAGTATTACCAATCTCAAAAAATTGGAACAAGTCGATGTTCAGGGAAACGCTCTCTCAGATTTATCAGAAGCTGTCTGTCAGTTTTTGGATGGTGTTGGTGGTAAGCCAACTTAGAAGCAAGGAACTCACATATAGAAAATCCTATTTGAGACTATTTCTCAGAGTTATGCTTACTTAAACGATGTTGTCTGTGAGTAACGCAATTAACCTTATCCGACTGAAGTACCTGTATATGTGAGCATATTTCTTGACTGACTGAAATGCCCGACTTTATTAAATAATCCGATAGATTCGAGGCGGTTCATACTGGTGTAATAGTGATATTTCATTGCATTACCTATTAAAAATGAGCTATATTCGATCGCTCAGATTCAACACTAATCGAGATCCTATAACATCAATAATCTGGCACTTATTCTCAATAATAAGATTATTGCTTATCTCCATGTTAGGAGGCTCTCAATCACTTGCTAAAAATTAGCATAGCTGTATCCAAAATCACCTTATTTGAGAATACTTATATGAATTATTGGTGGTGTTCTAAAAAGTATGCTGACATCAGACGTAGCCATAATTGACATAAAAGAACACCAGATCGAATACTTTAAAGTGATTATCAAGCTTTTTTGAGAAGCAACAAGTCTTTCTAACCGCTCGACGTAATCGGTGTCTCAAGCGACAGTTATTACCTTCTATACCTACCGTATGCTGTTTGCCAACTCGCTTATGATCTGGTTTAAAAGCCGTTATAAAGCTATCCCAATTGTCCATACTAATAGAGTCATAGCTGACTTTGAGCTGCTTTAGACGTGCTCTTAGCTTCTTAGCCGTTCTCAAATCACGTTTGCCCCAGACATAAGCGACAATCTCATTGGTAGCACGGTCATAAGCGTAGATGAGCCAGACTTTACGCTTCTTGCGATACACGTAAGTCCAGAACTCATCAACCTCTAAGCGTTCATAGTAGCGCTTCTTAGGCGCAATCTTATAAACAGATGAGCCTATGGTGCTAAGCACTTTACCAATGCTAACTGAGGCTATAATAGCAATGTCTCTAATGCCACAGCCTCTCACTGTCATTAGCCGTATTTTATCTTCTATTCTAGAGTGACAGCCGTTATAAGTTAAGGCATGATCACCAATGAACTGACGCTTGCAGGCTTTGCATTGGTAGTTTTGCTTGCCATAGCTTTTTTTGCCATTTTTCTTTAAACTGGGACTGTGACAGTCGGGGCAGTTGATATCTATTTGTGTCTTCATAACCTCAAATATATCATCTTGCTTTGACTGTCACCCTCCTTTTATCTCCTCAGCATACTTTCTGATACACCACCGGGTCTTTTAATAAGTCCCAGTACTGACTGAGCACCTCCTTAGCAGGGCGCGTATTACGATTTTCTTCGCTGAGCGTTTCAAAAAAGAAAAACTTCGTCAATAATAAATTAAGCGTTCCAAAAGCGGCTAAAAACCAAAAGATAGAGTGCCAATTAAAGAACTGCAAAAATAGTGCGCCAAGTGACGGCGCTAATATTGGTGCCAAGCCCTTTACCAGTATCATAATAGAAAAGGCTTTGGCGGTTTGTTTGGCAGTCAGGCGATCACGAATAGCAGCTCGGGTAACCACCGCCCCAACACAAGCACCAAGGGCCTGCAAGGTACGACCAGCAAACAATACGTATTCATTACTTGTGGTGGCACACACAATCGAAGCAATGACATATAAAATCATACCAAAATATAAGGGTTTAACCCGACCAATACGATCACTTAACGGACCATAAAATAGCTGCCCAAATACCAAGCCGACAAAATAGGCAGGGACGGAGTTTGCCATAAAGGCAGTTGATACGCCAAAGTCGTCCGCCATTGATGGTAACGCTGGTAGATACATATCAATCGATAATGGCCCTACCGCCACAATCAACCCAAGCATCATAATCCATGCAACAGGTAAATCAGTAGAGCGCACGCGATCAGTGGCAATCGGTTTATTGGACAAGGAAGGTTTTGGTGCAGACATATTTAGACCGTTTTATAGAATGACTGTTATTTTATAATCTAAGGTTATTTTTATTTAGGCGTGTTGAACACTCATTATTTCAGCCAGATATAAGCACAAGCGAAAGCATTTTCTACTAAGTATCGCGCTATTGATGATGTGCCACCTTTTGAGTTTGAAAAACAGTATTATGATAACCTCAATCCGTTAGATCTAGCGGCCTAACTTAAATAAACAGCCTCCGATATAGTCGGGACAGTTCAAAGCGACTCATACTCACCTTTTAAGACGCTCGCCAATACACTTTCATCACCATATCTTGGCGAGACAAACCAAACTTAGCCTTTAATTGACGCTTTAATATTTTGGCATCAGACGCTCCAAGCGCTCCCCAAACCTTTTCTATAACGATAGATGCGCCTTCTAAGCGTGTATCTATAACTGACAAGACAGCATCAGGAAGATTGGTGGTTGGCGTATTTAAGATATGCGTTATACTATCTTTTTTAAAATTATCTATCTGTGCTAATGTCTGACTTAATTCGATATCTTGTAAATACGCTCTATCTGCCACATCATGAGTAACGACAATGACGATTGGCGCTATTGGATTGTGCCAATTTTCTAATAAGTTAGCGACTGTTGGTATAGACGTTTCGTCGCAGATAAGCAGACATTGTCCGTCATTTAAATGCGCAATCTTTTCAGGATAATCGCGAACACTTTTGAGCTGCGTGCCAGCTTGAGCCGCTCTTGCCCAATTTCCACCAGGCGTGTCACCATGAATATAAGTATCCACCCAGCCATGTATTCGCTGAGTTCCTGCATCTTGCCATGCTTTTCGCAAGGTATAATAACGTTGTAACCTCTCCGATGCGTTATCAGAGGCATTAGCAGATTCATGACTGTTTGATATGTCAGTATTCATTTCAAACAGATAAGCGTATCCTGCATGATTCAGTGGCGAGTCAGCAGGCGCGATCACGACCAATCGATACATATTCGGGCTGGCGTAATAACTATCAATCACAGTGAAATAACGCTCTTGCTGTTTTATCGCCTGCTTGCCAAGTTTCTTTGAAGCCACCTGCAAGAGGTTGATATATTGCGACTTCAAAGTAACCGTTTCATCAATCACATTTTCAAATTCAATAAAGAATTGCTTGACCACATCAGGCAACGATTCAGCTTTATGACTTGGTAGACTTTCTGAGTTTTGAGCTGCTGCTTCGAGCAATAATCCATCGCTATAAACCTCTGCCACCACAACCGCTACATCATTACTGAGCTTAGTGTCAGCAAATGCCTCCACAAACATAGCCAGCTCATCTTGGTGTTCATCATTGATATGGTTCATGAACTTTATTTTAGCCGCCACGGGTAATGGCACTTTGTCTGTATAATGTTGATCAAAAACTTGGGACATAATGCACCCTTTATAAAAAATTAGTTTTATAAAAAAGACAAGGCGCTTGATCCACTCAATGCGCCTCATTTATTAGGCTTGTAACCTAACAAGCCATGACTATTTCTAAAATTTATAAGACAATGACGCTTTTACTTCACGCTCATCACCCGGAATATTAAAGGTATTGAGTGAACCGACGCGGACATAATGGTCTTTGTTAAAGAGGTTATAGACGTTTAACTGTCCGGTGAGCTGATCATTAAATGGATAACTGACCATTGCATCCCAAGTATTATAAGAATCTGCTTTGATACCTTGAGAGGAAGAAAACTCACCGACGGCGTTGACACCCAATCCTACTGTTAATGGACGAGCAAGCCAATTATCCGCTTCATAGCTTACCCAAAGGTTCGCAGAATGCTTTGGCATTAGTAAGAAAATGCCATCATCCCTATCACTTGATGCTTGTTTAATATCACTATCTAGATAGCTATAACCGCCAGATACCTGCAAATTCGGCATAATCTCGCCATTAACTTCTAGTTCTACGCCTTGCATTTGACGTTTACCTAATGCAACTTGATCGCCATCTTTTGTAGGAGCAGCAGCATTTTCATCGGTCAGACGGTAGGCACTTAGTCTTGCAGATAAGGTATCTTGCCAATGTCCTTTTAGACCGATTTCTATTTGATCGCCTTCACGCGGCTTTAGTAACTCACCGTCTTTATTGGCGACATACTGTGGGGTAAATACTTGGGTATAACTACCATATGCGTTGATATTTGGCGTCAACTCATACACAGCAGCCCCATAGCCGGTGGCTTTGCTACTACTGTCAGTACTGGCATTAGCATTGCTAATCTTGTCATCACTTTCTATCTCATAGTGACTCAAACGACCACCGGCGATTAAACTTAACTTATCGATAGGTTTATAATTGACTTTGCCATATAAACCTGTCTCACTCAGCGTATTTTCAGTGTGTACGAGGGCAAAACCTTTCTCACCGCGACGTGCTTGCTCAATAATACTGACTTCGTTCAAATCGTTGATTTGTTCGACTGTGAGCCCTTTACCCAAGGCTTGAGTTCGTGCATTCTCATTATCAGTTTTAAAGCGTTTATAGTCAGCACCAATGACATATTCGCTTTGATGGTTGCCAATCTTAAAAGGTTGGCTTAGATTGACATCAGCACTAAGTGACGTTTCATGAATATCTGCACCAATACCAGCAACATTGGTTTTATTGTCTACAAGGGCGCTTCCTGCAAAAGCATAATTATAATCAGCCTCTCGATCAGAGTAGCGCATACCGGCACTTATGACGCCGGCACTGGCAAGACGATGCTCAAAATCGGCAAACACATCATGGCTCTGACTGTTAAAGTCATTCCATTTAGCGCCATAGAATTTATCTTGAGGTAAAGATATTAATGATTTATCTGCAAAAGTTGGTAGACCATTATTAGGTGTGATTTGTCGATCTTGCATTAAATAACCTAGACCAAATTTGCTGGAATCATTCAATTGCTTATCAACACTGACATAGACCGTACTATTTTGATTGTCTTTTCCGCCGATATCATCAACTACTGGATTAGCACGCTGATTGTATTGCAGGACCGTTCGACCAACCAGACTGTCATCGGCGCTTAAACTGCCTTGTAGATCAGCAGTTACGCCATAACCTGTTGGGTTACTAACATTGGCTTCTAAGATTTGCTTGCCATCGGCTTCACCACGCTTTCGAACCAAATTTATCACACCGCCCATCTCTGACGCTGAATTAAACAAGCCAGATGGACCACGCATGACTTCTACTCGGTCAAATGCCGCTAAATTAGGCAAGGTGCCATTGATACTTGCCATTGGAGAGGCGAGCCCATCGATACTGTATTGGTCATATTCATAACCACGAGAAAAAATAGAGGAGCGCCCATCATCATTTTGCAGGACGCGTAAGCCTGTCGTGCGCTTAGCAATTTGGTCTAGGGTATCAAGATTTAAGTCATCGATTTTCGCTTGGGTGATCACACTGATAGACTGTGGAATATTTTCTAGATAATCTGGTATCTTGGTGCCGACCGTCGCGACATTGGCATTATATAAATTATTGTCTTCACTCGGATCAATGGCATATAAAGGGTTTGCGGTAACGACAATTGTATCTAATGTGGTGCTAGGCTCTGAATCAGCATTATTTTGTGATTCAGCAGCAGTCGCTGGTACTGACATAAAGAGTAACGATAAAACAGAATAGCATAGCGGAGATAGTCGGAAATGCGAGGATTGATTGGAGGTATTATTAACCACGTGAGAATTCCTTAAAGCAATAGTAGATAACCCATTGGGTTTGTTAGTGGTTTTAAAAACAGATAACGATTAAACGGAAACGACTCTGGCTTCATCTAGTGAAGTCAGAGTCTGTTCTTACCAGTTAGCACTCAACAACTAGAATCCTCTAGCATTATCACTAGTCGCGGTATAAAAGATATTAAAAGCACTATTAGCGCCAGTTTTTATGACTTTGCCATCTACTGTTGCACTGGCTTCGAAATTAACACCACCACCTGCACTCTCACCGCTAGCAATGTTAGGTAAGGTCAAAGAGTGTACGACCACTTTTTTATTGGTAACTGGTATATTTGCTTTGGTTAGTTTGGTACCACGTGGTTTGACCACTTCGCCCTCTGCAACGACTGTTGTTAAATCGTCAAAAATGATATCGAAATTTAATAATTGTGCCTGATCAAGTTTTGCTTGACCATTGACAACAGGGATACCAACAAGAGTTTTGCTGCCACGATGGATCATGCGATTATCGATAACTTTACCATTATCTAGCTTTCTGCCTTCTGCAGCCACTGAGTTCGTTCGAACCATCAACATCACTTTATAGCCTGGTACTGCAACTTTACCTTTTCCATCAAAAATATCAGCGACCAATTCTGGTGCATTTTTCGCTTTATTGATGACTACTCGAGCAGAGTTTTCAGAAACAGGATAATCTTTGCCGTCAATCGTTAAATAACGGGTATCAGCATAGTTACTTTGAGTTTTCATGAGACCCGTGGTGACAGCATTAGAGGTAGATACAGGCGTTGCGCTAGATGATGACATCGTATTTTGACAGCCTGCAACCCCTAAAGATAATAGTGCAATAGATAAAATAGAAACTTTAGATAATAGGTTTTTGCTGAAACATGACTGAGTTGAACGTGACATAATTTAATCTCATAAGAAGGATTTTTGTGAAATACAGAACCACTAGAAAGCAATACTATTGATAACGATTATCATATGCATTATTATTACGATATTGTAACTAATTGTCAATCATTATCAGTGATATAAACTGCATTTGTTAATCCTCTTACAGCTTCAATATAAGCAACGCTATGTCTAAGGCTTTTTTCAATAAACTAAATATAATAAAGGATAAGTATGTCAAGATTTCAGGGAAGCCTTGCAATTATAACGATAACTATGGCAGGAGTAATGATGTCACCAAGCTATGCTAAACCTGACTTGACCAAGACCGTAGATATGAGCTTATTGCATGCCAAAGATATCGGGTATCGTTTCGTATATCATACCTTCAGTGCACCTGCACCAGAACTATCCTCCTCTAGCTTAACCGATTCACAATTGAAAACGCTGCAAGCCTATGCAAAACCTCGTCATTATCAAGTGTGGTTAGCTATTCCTGAGCAGACAACCGATCATCTACTCTCTAACAATTCTGTAAAAACTCCTAGTAAAGTGCTTTATATGCTTGATGGCAATGCGGCTATTGATGATTTAAACAAAGAAACGCTGCGCTTATTATCCAAATCCACACCACAAAAATCAGCGCCCGCTTTGGTCTTCATAGGCTATCAGACGCCTTATCGTTTTGATGTTGACGCCAGAGCTTATGACTATACCCCACCACTATTAGCCAACACTACAGATAACAATGCGTTTACAGAAGAAGGTAGAGAGCGATTAAACGGCGGTGTAGAAAACTTTTATGCGTTGATTGAAAAAGAAATTAAACCTTGGGTATATGAACAGTTGGGCGAGAAACCGAAGCAAGAAGCCATTTGGGGACACTCTTACGGTGGTTTGTTTGTGTTATATAATTTGTTCAAGCATCCTGAAGCTTATCAGCAGTATTTCAGTGCAGATCCATCACTTTGGTGGCAAAATGGAGAGATGATTAACTATTGGCAGGCATATCAAAATCTTCCTAAAGCGCAACTTGCAGATATATCCAATAATAAACACAAACAAATACGACTCACTTTTAGTCACTCTCCAGAGCAGACCACTATGCCAGTAGTAGCGCCTACTCTGATGAGTAAAAAAGAATTCGCCAAGGAAGTCTGTGAGCACTTTGAGGAGCGTTGTAGCTATCAGTTTTACAACCAATCTCATGGAGAGGTATTTACAACCTCTCTATTAGAGAGCTTAAAGAACTTCTAAGATTAAGCCTATTCAAGATAACTTTAGCACTCTGACCTTATCTACTGGATAAGAAAAACCTCGCTAGGTTACCCAAGCAAGGCGGAAGAGAAAGATTGTTATTATATTTATTTTTTATTATTATCTTAGTTATTTTTAATAATAGCGGGACGAGATTGATTATATAGAAAGCCAACTATGGTAAATGACTCCTATTTTTCATTGTTATTCATTAACAAAGGCAATTTTACTTAAACCTGCTTGGCTTGCCGATGCTAACACTTGCGCCACCGTATCATATTTGCTGTCTTTATCCGCGCGCAATTGAATAGAAGGGTCTTTGCCTGAATCACTTTCTTGCTGCAAACGAGTATCTAACTCTTCTATGCTAATAGGATCGCTATCCCAAAAAATACCGGCATCTTTATCAATACTGATTTGGATTGCTTCAGGTGGCTGCTCATTGATTAGCGCACTGGTCTTGGGTAAATCAAGCGGTACTGTTGGGTTCAAAACAGTCGCTGTCAATAAAAAGATAATCATTAATACCAACATGACATCAATAAGTGGAATGAGGTTCATCTCATTCATACTTTGGACGTCATCATCACCTAACTGAAATGCCATAATATTCTCAATTGTGTATCAGTCTTATACAAAATCATAAATTTTTGCTTTGAAAAAAACCATGCAGTTCTATCGTTTACAACAGCTTTATAAATAAAGGCTAGCACTGCTACTGTTGATAAGCTTCTTGTTTATCAGTATGAATACTACTATTGCTATGAGCACTCTTACTACCAGTGACATTAGTGGTTATACCCTGCTTTTCAGCTACATTATGAGGCTCCATTGAAGGTTGCATTGCTGCTAAATTAACAGACTGCGCCAATAAATCATGGGCTCTATCATTGGCATGGTACATTACCCGTCGATTGATACGTACGGCAAGGTTATAAAACACCACTGCTGGAATTGCGACGGCAATACCGAGACCTGTCATAATGAGCGCCTCGCCAACTGGCCCTGCCACTTGTCCAAGTCCTGCTTGCCCACTGGTACCGATATTATGTAACGCGTGAAAAATACCCCACACTGTACCAAATAACCCAATAAATGGCGCGATCGCTGCAGTGGTACCTAAAATAGGTAAGCCACGTTCGCTAGCAAAACGGTAACGCCCTATATGCTTTAATAATGCTTGCTCAATGACTAATCGACGCATAGCAGCATCAGAGTTAGTCACAGCTGAACGCTTCATCTCAACCTGCTGACTCAAATCATCAGCAACACAGGCGGCCAATTTTCGGCTTTGTAATATGCGAATAATACCAGTTACCCAAGAGAGCACCGATAAGACCAATAGCAAGAAAAACAAGCTTTTGGTCACCAAATCGCTGTATTGCCAGTAGCTTGTAAAGTCCATATCAGACTCCTTAATATGTTATGCAATCATATGAGTTCGTTGCGAGTACCGCATAACGACTTATCATGAAAAATTATAAATAGTGACGCTTTGAAAATAATGGGCTTGGTAAATAACTAACTTTTACGGCACTGCATAACTGATAGGTAAAGTCACATTACCCACCACTGGTACGCCATTTTTCGTAAAGGGTTTAAATTTACCAGAACGTACTTGTTGCTGAGCTTCTCTATCGAGTGCAGCGTTGCCAGAAGATTGCGCTAAGCTCACATTATCAATGCCGCCTTGCTTATTAACTTGTAATATCAAAACCACCCTAAAGGTTTCGCCTGATTTGGCAGCTCGTCTGGCACGAGCAGGAAAACTAAAACTCGGTGCTGAGGCCCAGTTAGCGTTAGTGGCAGTAAAATTGACGGGGGTATTACTTGCGGCGGCGGCAGCTTGTTGATTGGCTTTCTCACGAGCAGCGGCTTGTGCGGCTTCTCTTGCCGCTTTGGCATCGGATTCGGCTTGCGCTTCACGATCTGCCTTTGCTTTGGCATCCGCTGCTGCCTGAGCCTCTCGCATAGCTTTGGCATGCACTTGTTGAGTAGCCTTTTCAGCCTGTACTGCCAATATCTTACGTTCGTTATCGGCTGCTAAAGCGCTTGCTTGAGCTGCTGCGTCTGATTCTTGTGATTTTATTGGTTGTTTGATGACAGGCTTGCTATTTACTACCTTTGTTGTCGCAGTAGCTGGCTTAGTATCAACTTGAGGCTTTGATGTCTCTTCTTTCACAACTGGTTGCACGGCTTTTTTAGGCTCTGGTTTTGCCTCAGGTACGCTAACAGATTGTGGTTTGAGCGCTTTAATAGGTTCGACTTCTGCGGCTGCCGTCACCGGCTCTGCAATTGTCGTAACTTCTGACACCAACTGTATTTCTATAGGTGGCGTTATTTTAAGTGGCTTAATAGTAGTCACAGGGGTTTTGACTATCACCAATGCAAGTGCTGTCAGCAAGTGTAATGTGACAACACAACCCATAACTGTTGATGTTAATTTAAGTGATGGCACATTGAAACTTGTTGAACCCATAACAGCCTAATAAGTCTATAAAATAAAATGTAATAGTAATGCAAACGATAACTATTAACAATAATTATCTTTCAGATGTTAATTTCCGCTTACAAATTACCCTCTCTACTTTAAATAGGTTTAAGAGGAAGGCAAGCTGTTTCTTAAAAGCTGCTAGAAAGATGAGTACCTCTATCTATGAAAATAACCAATATAAATAATGACAATAGTTCTCATTATCATTGATATATATCACTAACTCCTCTATGATAATCGCTGTTTACTTATCTGACCTTACAAAAAACGAAATAAGCAATAAGATTGAAGATTGAAGGCAAAATAAATAGCGAAGAACACTGTTGTTAATACAGTTATGCAGACTCTTTACTACCCTTCATATATTTGGCAGTCGTTTGATTAACCAACTTTCTATAACCTGTATAATGAGTTATTTATGTTTACCACTTTACTCTCTACACCAGTACCTGTATTCAAGCGTCCTTTATTAACCACTATGATGGTGGCATTAGTAGCCACTGTTAGTTTGACTGGCTGTACATCATCCGACTCTAGCGACTCTGAAACTGCAACGATTACAACAGAAAATAAAACGACAGATACAGTCTCAAATGCTACTAGTAATGGCGAGTCTGCCACTACTGTAAAAATTGATACCGTAAAAGGTGAAGTAAGCTTACCGATGAACCCATCACCCATTGCAGTATATGACATGACGCTAATGCAAGATTTAGCCGCTCTTGATGTGCCTATTCAAGGTATGCCAAACAATATGTTGTTAGACAATCTGCAAGCAAAAAACCAACCTGAGCCAAAAGAAGTAGGTACGTTATTTGAGCCAGATCTTGAAGCCTTGAATGCGCTACAACCGCAGGCAATTTTAATTGGCGGCCGCACTGCTAAAAAATACGATGAACTTTCGAACATTGCTCTTACCCTTGATATGAGTGTCGATACCGCCGATATTTATGAATCGAGCAAGCGCCGCCTGGCTGATTTAGGAGTATTGTTTGGTAAAAGTGAGCAAGCGGCCAAACTGCAAAAAGACATTGATGACCTGTTAGCAGAAACCAAAGCTTCCACCAAAGATAAGGGCACAGGCCTAGTCGTCATGGTCAATGGCAATAAAATGTCGGTATATGGTACTGAGTCACGCTATGGTTTTATTCACACCGTACTCAATATTCCAATAGCGGATGGACAAATCAAAGATGGTAACCACGGTCAGCCAGTGTCTTTTGAATATCTACAAAAGACCAATCCAGACTGGTTGTTTGTCATTGACCGTAGCGCGGCAATTGGTGAAGACAGTGCTGGAGCAAAAGCAGTATTAGATAATAAACTGGTTGCCCAAACCACTGCTTGGAGTAAAGATCAAGTGGTATATCTCAGTCCAGACTCTTATCTTGCATTCGGCGGTTATTATCAATGGATTAAAGATTTAACGACCATTAAAGACGCTTTTAATAATGCTAAATAATCGTTAGATTTATTAAGCATTATTAGATAACTGTCCTCAAACGATCACTTTGTGCGTCAATAAATTTCTAAGCCAGCAAACTTTATGCCGTTATTTTCTAATAAGATCAGTGTTGAGGATAAAGCAAGCGCTTCTTTGTCCACTAGCTCAGCAAAGTCGTCAAAAAGCGCGAGCAATAGTTTTAGCGCTCAACCTCGACGTGCCGTTATGGCACCATGGTTCATTAACAGCGCTAGCCTCATCATTATGGGGCTTTTGGTGTTATTAAGCTTATCAATCGGTGTAGCCGATTTTTCCTGGTCAGGTATCCTGCAAAGCCTCATCAGTCATAGCGCCAACTCAGACAGCTCGTTAATGTTAGTCAGCCGACTACCGCGTACCATTGCCATTATCTTAACAGGTATCGCAATGGCAGTGGCTGGAATGATTATTCAGGTAGTACTAAAAAACCGCTTCGTTGAGCCATCAATGGTTGGTGCTACCCAAAGTGCAGCGCTAGGGTTGCTCGTGGTCAGCTTGCTGTTTCCAGCCAGTGCGCTTATTATTAAAATGGGCGTGGCAACCATCGCTGCTCTATTTGGCATGATGTTATTTATGCTGCTGATTCACCGTATTCCACCGACAGACTTTTTAATGATTCCGCTGATTGGTATTGTCTTTGGCGGCATCATTGAAGCAGTGACGACCTTCATCGCGTATCAGACTGAGTCATTACAAATGCTAAGTGTTTGGCAGTTTGGTGACTTTTCTGGCGTATTAGCTGGTCGTTATGAATTATTGTGGCTGACAGGTGTACTCTGCGTGCTGGCTTATATCATCGCCGATAAACTGACCATCATTGGTTTAGGCGATAATATTGCGCTTAACTTAGGCATCAGCAAACGTCATGTGACGTGGATTGGCGTCGGAATGGTTGCCATGATGAGTGCCGTTGTCGTCGTGACGGTGGGTATGATTCCATTTATTGGTTTGGTCGTGCCCAATATCGTCAGTCGATTGATGGGTGATAAATTACGCCGTAGTTTACCTGCGGTTGCCTTGCTTGGTGCTTCAGCGGTATTGCTGTGCGATATTATTGGACGCTCGATTCGCTATCCATTTGAAGTGCCCGTAGCAACAGTTTTCGGTGTGGTTGGTACGGTACTGTTTTTATGGCTATTATTACGTGCACCTGCTGAACAATAAAAGCTGTTATTTGAATCACTCAACCCAATCCAGTTACCTAATCTTTTCACTTATCACTGCTTTTTTACCAATAAGTTTGGCACTATAGGATTTACGCATGTTTTCATCATCTAAGCCTAGCGCCGCAACCACTAACACCGCAGACGATAGTGCTTCAGAAAATAACGACGCTCTTACTTCTGGACAAAGTCGTCTAGCACAACTCTGGACAACAATCGTTAATCATCCAAAATCGATTGCGTCCATTGTATTGCTTATCTCGATGATTCTGTTTTTAAGCATTAACGTCCATGGACATTGGGATTTTGCGCTACCATTACGTAGTAAAAAACTACTAGCGCTGATGGTCGTTGGTTATGCGATTGGCGTCTCTACCCTATTGTTTCAAACCTTAACCCACAATCCTATTTTGACGCCCTCATTGTTGGGCTTTGATTCGCTGTATGTATTGCTGCAAAGCTTACTAGTATTCTTTTTGGGCGCGATTAGCTTTACCAGTCTTAATCCGATTGCTAAATTTTCGCTTGAAATTGTCTTGATGTTTGGCGCGTCGTTATTGCTATTTAAACTACTGTTCTCCAAAAGCAGTCAGGATTTAACACGGCTGATATTAGTCGGCGTCATCTTTGGGGTGTTGTTTCGCAGCTTATCGGCACTGATTGCGCGATTGATTAACCCTGATGATTTCGTCGTTGTGCAATCGGCAAGTTACGCCCAGTTCAATACCGTAAACCCACAACTTTTGGGTATTAGCTTTATTATTTGTGTCATTAGTGCGCTGTTTATTTGGCGCTGGCGCTATCAGTGCGATGTTTTGATGCTTGGTAAATCACAGGCAATCAACCTCGGTATCAACTACCAACGCCTAGCATTTGGGCTGTTAACGGGCATTGCGGTACTAGTTGCTACGGCAACCGCATTAGTTGGTCCAGTGACTTTCTTTGGCTTATTGGTCTGCGCATTGACCAATCGTATCGCGCGTAATATGTATCATAGCGAACGCTTAATATTGGTCAGCTTAGTGGCAATTATTTGCTTGGTACTCGGTCAAACCATATTTGAGCAAGTTCTCGGTATGGCTGGCGTCTTATCGGTCGTCATTGAATTGGCTGGTGGCTTGGTATTTTTAATATTGATTTTTATGAGCCAACGTCGCTCAAGCCATTAACCATAAAAATTTATTGAAAATTTAGCTCACAGATACTCAAATGAAGTAAAAACAATAAAGTAAGAACAATTATGATAAAAATAACTGGCATCTCGCATCATATCGGCAAACAGCAAATCTTGCATGACATGACACTGACCCTGCCTAGTGCCCAAATCATTGCCTTAATTGGTCCCAACGGCGCTGGCAAATCCACTCTATTTTCGGTGATGGCACGCTTGCAACCTTTGCAAAGTGGGCAAGTAAGCTTTGATGTAAATAATGAGGAACGTGGTATTGTCAGCTGTGATGCACGAACCTTGTCTAAAACGGTGGCAATGCTTGGGCAAGATAACCAAGTGCAAGGGCGGCTTCGGGTGCATGAACTACTAATGTTTGGGCGCTATCCTTATCATCAAGGTCAGCCAACCGCCAACGATCAACAAAAAGTGCAAGAAATTATAGAGCGCTATGAGCTTCAGCCGTTAGCCGAACGCTTCTTATCGACACTATCAGGTGGTCAACGCCAACGTGTGCTGATTGCGATGATTGTTTGTCAAGATACGCCGTATTTATTGCTTGACGAGCCATTAAATAATTTGGATATGTACCATGCTGGTCGCCTGATGCGTGAACTACGTGAGTTAAGTCATACTGAGCAAAAAACCGTGGTCATTGTCCTCCATGATATCAATCAAGCCGCACAGTTCGCTGATACCGTGGTAACGATGAAAAATGGGCGTGTGCTAGCCACAGGAGCGCCTGTAGATGTCCTCACGCAAGAAACCATGAAAGATTTATACAACGTCGATGTCACTGTTTTAAACCATCAAGGTCGTCCAGTGATTGTCGATACGGTGTAATTCAAGCTAACTGCCTCTAGCTTCATTCCTTACTTCTTAAAAAGAACAATTTATCTCACCTTCTGAAAATCATTCAATAGTTACTGACTAATAAAAACTAAGAATATATATAGTCAGGGAAAAGCAATATCGATACATAACAGTGCTGCTGATATCAATTTTTCTCGCTTGCTGAGCCTACGCAGACAGAGGCTGCAAAAAATTGATATCAGCAGCACCGTAGCGTTTTTAAGATACTTTAACTATAGTGACGATACCAAAACCAATAAGCTTTAGAACTGTTAGATTAAAGAGGCTTTGATGTTACGACCTGGCTCAAAGCCAGTGACAGCATCACCAGTCGCATTTAAATGAATTACTTTTTACAAGATTATGAGACAATTGATCACCCAAATAAAAAGGTCTGAACCATTAGTTCAGACCTTTTTTATTCTTAAAGAAAATACTGTATCTAAGAATTAGAAATCAATACTCACATCAAACACATAAGCCCGACCTGGCTCATTAAAAGTTCGAGCACCCGCATTGGTACCCGTGCCTTCGCGTTTAATTTGCTTATCAAATAAGTTTTTGATTCCGGCACCAACGGTGACACTATCCGTCAAGTTATAGCGAGTGCTGATATTGGCAAGTGCATAAGGCTTACGATCAAGCTTTAGCGTTTCTAACGCATCGCCAGTAGTAACTGAAACTTCAGGCGCTTCAATAGTTCCGTAATAACTAACACCAAAGTCGGTATTCCAACGTGGGGTAATGTCCCAGTTAACGTTAGAATTAACAGTAAACTTAGGGATTAATGATAACGCTTCGCCAGTATCTTTACGTTCTGAGCGAATATTTCCAGTGACATTAGTAGACCAAGAAACCGTGTCAGTCACTGGCACTTTTACAAAGCCTTCAAGACCTTCAATGATGGCTTCGCCTTGGTTCTCCCATTGAAAAACAGAGCGGTTTATATCTGCACTATCAACCACCACACCAACTACACCCACACGATCTACACCCGCACCAATACGGTTGTCATAGGCATTATGATAATACGTCAGACCAGCATTGAGTCCTGTACCATCGTCATAGGTAAAAGTCAGCTCTTTGTTCCAAGAAGTCTCGTGCTCGAGATCAGTGTTACCCAAAACATAGCAGCCTCGTTGATCAGTCGGAATCCAAGAAGGACAGCCATTGCCTTTAGTGTAGTAGATATAGTTGGGATCAAGTTGATAAAGTGATGGTGCTTTAAAGGCGCGACTGACCCCTGCTTTCACCGACCAGTTAGGGCTAAAGTCCCAAGTAGTATTGATACTCGGTGACCAATTGCTACCGGCTTCGCTGTGATAATCAAAACGGAGCCCTGGGGTTACATACCAATCTTGAGTGATTTGGTAGTTGTCTTCTAAATAAGCACCTATCAGGTAAGCATCTGATTTTGGATCGCGCTTAGCAGGGTCAGTTTCCACATCCCCAAAGTCAAAGCCTTCATCAAAAGTTAAATCTGAAACCACAGGATTATTGAGTTTTTCACCACGGAACTCAGCGCCTGCAGTCAAGGTGTGGCGGTCAAAAAAGATATCCCACTCTGACTTGGCGTTAAGTGTGTCATAAGTCGCTTTGTTCCATAGGTAATCTTCGCCTTCTACTGGAGGCTTAATTTGACCTTCAATACTACCACCAGTACCTTCAGCCAAGCGCTCATTATTGGTACGGTTAAACTCTAAATAGCTGTTACTACGGGAGTTTTCATAGTCACCTCGATGGGTTAAAGCAGCACCATAGCGGCGCATCTTATTGGTGGTGTCACCCCCTAGGGTTTCGACCAAGTCATCATTGACTGTTTGGAATTGCGAGTCGCCCGCCCAGCGGTTATCTTGCGTGCTGTAGTTGACCTCAAAACCCACAGTATTCATCGCATCCATAGCGTATTCAAAAAGCTGGCGGACGTCTACATTTTCCACCCCTTCAACACCTGCTGCGACCGAAGCAGCTGGTCCGTTGCTCCCATCAACAATTTGGGCGTCTTCGGCATTGATATAAGGGTCATCACCTTCACTGTCGTGGTAACCCAGCGTGGTACGGAAGGACAGCTTGTCGTTTAAAGAGCCAGCCATATTGATATTGGTGCGCCAGTCTTTGCCTTCTAAGTCACTCTCTGGGGATTCGTAGTGACCGGTGACCGAAAATTCTTTTTTAGTAGGCGCTTTGGTGATGATATTAACTACCCCGCCCATACTACCAGAACCATAGCGAGCCGCGGCTGGACCACGCAATACTTCGATTCGTTCAATAGCGCTCGGCGGCACCCATTGCGAGTCTCCACGGGTATCTTGCTCGCTAGCACGACCAGGGCGAACTGCATTGCGAGAAGTAACAGGACGGCCGTCGATTAGAATCAGCGTGTTATTCGGTCCCATACCACGTAGGTCAATCTGGCGCTGGTTACCGCGCTGACCAGAAGTTGAGGAGCCAGATAGGTTAACCCCAGGCATTTTGCGCACGATCTCTGCAATGTCATTGGAAACAGAGGCTTTTTTGATGGCCTCTTCACTAATCACTGACAGACCCGCTGCTTGTTCTAGCTCCTCTCGCGCCGCTTTAACGACAATGGTATCTAGCTCAACAGAGGGCATAGCTTGCTGTTCTGCCGCTTCTTGCGCTTCTATTTGTTGTACAGTAAGGCCACCGCTCTCAGCTGCGAATGCGGTAGTAGTAAGAATAGAGGCGATAGCGATGCTCAGAAAAGCTTTACCAGTCGTTAAACATAGTGGTTTTTGTAAGGAAGAGTTTTTCATAGCAAAAGAGGTTGGTAATATTGGCATAGATGACAATCCTGGAAGTATTTAGTGTTTACTAATATTTTTCAGCTTTTCTGATAGAAGAGATTCGATATAACATCATGAATACCTGCTAGAAAAACACGGTAAAGTTATGCTTTTTAATTGCTATAAAAGTAAGATAAGTAATTGAAGTATTAATATAGATAACATCTTAAAACTAGAAGATGCAAAGAGCTACCCACTACTCAGCAATAAAGAATGCACACTTTAGCAACATTATAAAAATAACGCAAACAATAATGATAATAGTTATCATTATTCTTCAATACAATATCGAATACCTTCAATTAGCTGATCATTAGCCTTATCGTTAAGCTACATAACTAAAACCTCTCAAGTTAATATCTACAGATTTAACAGCATTGAGCTCTATGCTAAAAACACTTATATCGAGAAAACGGCTATAAACAATAAAAGTAATTATATAGGATTCGGGATATTCTCGAAAAGAATGAATATTAATGTTACTCATACAAGAAAATCAGCCACTGGTCGCCTTAGTTTCTCTGCTTTTTATAGTTGTTGGGATTTTATTAGTGTTGCAGTACGTGATGATTCGTTATGGACAGTGGTTTTTAAATCAAGTCATTCGCTATTGGGTAATGACAAAACAGTATCTTGGAAAACACACACGCATCATTCAATTTAAGGATAGGCATCCCAAGCTGTATGTAATACTGTCACAACGGTTCGATATACGGCATTTTTATGGTCTGTCATTCACGCTTTTATTTGTATTAATGAGCTACGTATTGGCGTTATTCGTTGGGCTGGTCGAAGACGTGGCTACATTAAAACCTATTGTTGCCACAGACTACTTTGTATCACAGCAGATGAGTTTACTGCGTGACTCTGACGTTATTAATTTTTTCATTCAAATAACCAGCTTTGCTTCTACTCCTATGACCGTTTTGGTGATGCTGCTTACTATAGTAATATGCTGGGTGCTTCGGCAACGCCATGTCCTTATAGGACTACTGGTTGCTACTTCAGGTAGCGCCGCATTTACTTTTTTAACCAAATATTTATTTAAACGTGAGCGACCCGCCGATATTTTATTGTTTGAGCACACCCATTCTTTTCCAAGTGGTCATGCTACGATTACGATTGCTTTATATGGGTTCATTACCTACCTACTGATTCGATTTAATCAGAATTTTGTCCAAAAAATTCACATAACTATATTTTCTATCTTTTTTATGTTATTGATTGGGTTAAGTAGAATTGTGCTAAATGAACACTATTTAAGTGATGTGTTAGGCGGTTATTTGGTGGGTATATTGTGGTTGATGGTCGGCATCAGTATTACAGAGTGGTTGAGCGCAAAAAAGAAAATTATATGGCAAGTCGAGTGGTCAATGTCTCATGTATACATGATCTGGCTGAGTGGGGCTGGAATATTTATCAGTACACTGATTTATGCTGAAATTTATCAATTTCCTCTATTATCATCGCTTTAACTGGAGTACCCAAATCGCCATACTTGATTACTTGTACCTTCTTTTACCCTCTGTGACAATACGTAGGCTTTATAGCTGTTAATATCATCGACTACGACAGCTATGCATAATTTTTTAATAAATTTAATCTTATAGGCGTTTATATGAAAAACATGACCAAAGTGATGATGGCAGGTGTTTTAGCAGTAGGTACATTAGCTGCTGGCTGCCAAACTACTCCTAGCGTGACAGCTCCAGTAGAACAGACAATTACATCAAATATCCTACAAGCCTATAATTGGCAGTTGGTTGATGCCAAAGATGCAAATAACAATAAAGTTCCTCAGCTATTCTTTGATGCAAAGAACCCATTGGTTCTAAATTTTATGAATGAAAACGGCAACAATTTTGTCGCTCTCATGAATACCTGTAATAACCTAGCTGCTGGATACAGCGTTGTGAATGGTAACGTACAACTAGGCGGTATAAGAAGCACTCGAAAAGGGTGTCCTGAACCGTTAGCCAGCTTTGATACAGCAGCCGCAGCAACGGTACAAGGCAAATATAGCATCAGCAAGAGCGGTAACAACTTGCCTGTTCTGACTATTACTAATGCGAAGCAAGTGGCCAAATTTAAAGCCATTCCTAAGCAAGAATGATAGAAAGCACACCTGTTAGTAACTGTTGACTGACAACTAAAAATAACTGGTTTTTCTTTCTTAGAGGTATAATACTGCCCCGTCAAAGATCTATTGATGGGGCAAGCTAAAACATGGTAAAGATGAGATCATTCGTTCCTTTAAGACTCGCTCAATTACTGTTGTCCTACCACTATCATGCGGTCCGCATCGTGTTTTACAATACAGTTTAAGTCCGAGCCATAATTTAGAACTGACCGATGAACAAGGTCAGCGCCATCTTGTCAGCACTGGCTCAAGAATGACCGCCAATAATGGTAATTTTTTGCTGGATATGGCAGTTAGAGGCCATGGCATCGTCTTACTTCCTACCTTTATTGCTTACTAAAAGCTAAAAGACAGAGAATTGACCCCATTATTGCAGCAATTTCAATTACCCTTATTAAACGCTTATGCGGTCTATCCAAAAAACAAATTTCTATCAAAGCGGTGCCGAAAGCTTATTGAGCTGATTGCCGAGCGCTTTGGTGAGTATCCTTATTGGGATGAAGACTGAACCGCCCCGAACATATCTGAGGTTGATTTACTTAAGTAAGGCAGCATTGCCTAACAGCGTAAGATTATAATAATAAAGCGATAATGCTAGAGCCAGTCATTTTATCGGTATATCTAACAAAATCATTGCATCGATTGAGATTAATCGTTAAGCGCTTTGCTAACCTTTTACTATTACTATTACTATTATCAACAGGATCTAGGGCGTATCCCTAATTCAGTTTACAATGAATCATAGTACAAGCTAGATACAGCATAGACTTATAATTACGAGCCAATTTTTCGTATCGAGTCGCAATACTACGGAAGTGCTTTAGCCTTGCAAACGTGTTTTCAACCAAGTGTCGTAGCTTATATAAATAATGATCAAAAGCTAGATCTGGTTGTTTAGCATTTTTTCTCTTAGGTATGATAGGGCTTATGTTGTCTTGCTTGAGCCTCGTTCTAATGGTTTCAGAATCATAAGCTTTATCAGCAATGAAGTAGGTCGCATCCGTTAACCTCTCTATGATGTCATCTACCGCTTGGCTGTCGTGGACGTCACCCTCAGTGATTTTAAAATCAATCGGGTTTCCATGCGAATCGACGGTGAGATGAATCTTGGTGGTGGTTCCACCTCAAGATTTCCCAGTGTCTCGAAGCTCTCCTCGTCTGACGCCGCTTGAATGTTGATGACAGCGGATGTAGCTTCCGTCTGCGAATACCCGTTCTTCATCAATACTTGCTCGTAGGTCAAAAAAAATAGTTCCCATAACCTCTTTTTTGACAACCTGTTAAAGCGGTTGTAGGCAGTTCTCCATGGACATAGCCCACTCGGTATATCACGCCATAGGGCACCTGTACGAAGTTTCCACAGTATGGGTTCCATGACTTGTCTGTCGTTTTTTCAAGTATGACAGCCATGAGTCTTCATGGTGCTTTGGAGTTGTTCCCATGTATTATCATTGAGTACTGTTCTTGCCATATCCTAGAGAGCCATGTTTGAAATAGTCTCTATATTTTAAGGCTTTTGAACCTACTATTCTAGATTAGGGACACGCCCTAGTGACTTGGCATACCATAGAGATTTGCGATTAGCTCAACAGTGCGCAATTGGGCGCGTCGCGAATAGCCCTGTACCACCATCATGACCTCATCGACCTCTGTCTGCTCCTGAAGATCCTCCAAACCTTTTGCTACCTCGGCAGCAGTGCCATGAAGGGTTTGATCAGTATACTGTTCAATAATCTGGTGCTCTTGTAAATTGCCTTGAAAAGCCGCGACTTCATCAGGGGGCAGTAAAGCAAAAGGTTTACGCTGGAACATTCTCAACATTGCCATGGCAGACGACGTTGACTGGCGACGTGCTTCTACAGGATCTTCGTCCGCAATCGTACCTATACTAACCAAACTGTATGGCTTGGCTAGGAATTGTGATGGACGGAAATTCTCTCGGTAAATGCGCATGGCATTTAAAACATCAGCACTGCCAAACTGCAAGGCAAACGCATAAGGTCTGCCAAGCTGTGCTGCCAGATGCGCTGAATAAGTCGATGACCCCAAGATCCAGACATCAGCTGTGGTCTTCGATGGTGGCACTCGATTTTGCTCGGCCTGCCATGGGCCTGGCACCGCATGAACCTCACTATAAGGATGGTCTTGTGGAAAACTATTTTCTAAAAAGCCCAACAACTCTGCGACTTGCTGAGGAAACTCATCGTTTGCCGCATGGTGACGACGCAAAGCTGAAGCTGTTGCGCCATCCGTACCTGGTGCCCTTCCCAAACCCAGATCAATCCGTCCTGGCGCCAGCGCATCAAGCATACCAAATTGCTCAGCGACCACCAGAGGCACATGATTCGGTAGCATGATACCGCCTGCACCAAGCCTAATGCGCTCGGTTTCACCAGTAAGCCGAGCCACCATCATCTGTGGCGAAGGAACCGCGGCGCCAGGCATGGCATGATGTTCAGACATCCAAAACCGCTGAAAGCCCCTTTTATCCGCCAGTTTCGCAAGCGCAATCATCTCTTGAAAGGTGTTCTCTACTGTGTGGCCAACGCCGGTGAAGGCATTGTCGAGTACCGAGAGAACGAAAGGTGCGTTGCCAGAATTATTTGGCATATTCATAAACTGTCTCAGTTATGCAGTGTTTATTATATGTGGCAACACACTTTGAGCATTGCCACACAGGGAAGCTTCTAAAAATTGACTTCTAAAGAACTAGAATTTATAGGTTTGACCATCATTAGGAACAAGCGCACGCTGTTTGTCTAAGTGTTTTTCTTCGATAAAACGGCGCAGCTCTGCCTTCGACAGTGCGCCATGATTGACCGTATCCATGTGCACATTAATTATCTGAGCATTAGGTGAGAATTGATACGCACGGTATACATCGTCTTTACCCATAATAATAGAGTCATCGACAAAGGTAGACAGCTTTGCATAGCCTGTATTAAGGATGACCGCATCAGGCTTGTAGCGAGTCAGCGCATTCTCTACGTCTTTATTCCAAATGGTATCCCCTACTACATAGACGGTCTTGTAGTTTGGCTTTTGGAACACAATACCCATCGTTTTACCAAGTGCCTGAGCAAGCGCTGGAACTTTGTACATCTCATCAGTGCCATGCTGTCCGATGGTTTTATTGATTCTAGTGCCTTTAAACACCACCCCTTGCTCTGTCAACACTCTGACATCGGTAAAGCCATCTTTACGCACGATTGCCGCATCGGCTTCATTTTGGGTAAAAATTGGCATATTACGAGGGACCAGGTTGCGTGCAGCATCGTCCCAATGATCCGCATGTAGATGGGTTAAAATAATGGCGTCAGCCTTTAGCACCTCTGCAACAGATACCGGCAAATCTACCATTGGATAGCGTATTTGGCTATTTAACGTATCTGCAAACCCTGGATAAGCGTTTTTAGCCGCGAGCATAGGATCCACTAAAAACGTGGTACCGTCATAATCAAGCTTAATCGTGGCATTACGGATTTGCTGAAATTGAACGGTATTGGTCGCCGTCTGTTTTACCGCGTTAGAATTGGTCGCTGGACTGGCAAAGGTGGTACATGCGGTTAACAAAATGAAACCACTTAATAGTGTGGTGCCGGTCAGCGATTTCGTTATATTCATAATGGTTACCTTATTGATGAGTCTATGTTATGAGTTAATAATGGTTTGCTTAAAAACTTATGACTAACGCGCAATCCAAGTTTGGGTGTCAATCACTTCGCCATATAGGAATTCAATCGCTGCCATAATGGTGGCATGAGCCTGAGCTGCGGGTACGGTCGTGCCATTAAATTCAAGATCAAGCGTGGCACAGGCATCATGGATGGTGGTCGTTGTATAGCCAAAGTCAACCGCAGCACGAACGGTTGCATCAATACACATATGGCTCATGGCGCCAATCACGGTAACGTCTTTGATGTTTTCTTTATCAAGCAGATCTTTAAGAGAGGTCTCACGAAACGAATTGGGGTAATGCTTAGTGATGACGGCTTCGCCCTCTATAGGCTTTACTTTCTCATTGATTTCTACACCATCAGTACCAGGCGTAAAGATTGGTGCGTCAGCAGAAGGCATTTCATGACGGATATGAATGACGGTATGGCCTTTTTCTCTAGCAGACGCAATAACCAACGCCGCATTGGCAGCGGCTTCGTTAATACCTACGAGTGATAAGTTACCTTGCGGAAAATACTCATTTTGAATATCTACAACGATCAGTGCTTTTGTGCTCATGATGATTCCTTTTTTTATCAAAGTGACTGTATAGGCGTACATTATATAAGCGCTGTGACACACTAACGAGTGGCTACATCGACACACAAGAGGTTAATAACGACATATGAATCAAAAAGACGCTATTGAAATTGGGTTAGTTGTTTATGAGAAGGCTCAAATGGCGGCCGTCCTTGGCTTGACTGATTTACTAGTCATTGCCAGTAAGATCGCCGCCAAACATCGAGATACAACCGATCTGCCTTTACAAGTGAGTCACTGGGAAATTAAAGATGCTGATCTGCGACCTACCTGCACTTTTTCGAGCAATTCTGATAGTGCAGGAAGGTTAACAGCTATCATCATTCCACCCACGTTAGAGACGCCAATTGCAAAGCAAGCAGCGGCACCATGGCTGGAATGGCTAAGAGATCAGCATTCCACAGGTGTGATACTGTCATCCGTCTGCGCCGGTGCTTTTTTACTGGGCGAGACGGGACTCCTATCCAAACGCAAAGCAACGACGCATTGGGGTTATGTAGAAGAGTTTGAACAGCGCTTCCCCGATGTCGATCTTGATGTGGATCGCATTATTATCGAAGACGGTGATATTGTGACCGCTGGTGGCGCGATGGCTTGGACGGACTTGGGGCTTAGGATGGTGGATCGCTTTCTTGGCTCACAAGTGATGAATGAGACCGCTCGTGCGTTGTTAATTGATCCCTCAAGGCGTGAACAATGTTATTACAGTGCATTTTCTCCAATACTCACCCATGGTGATGCCGCCATACTAAAGGTGCAGCATTGGCTACAAAAAACAGAAGCACGGGTTATTGATTTATCCACCCTAGCTAGTTGTGCGCAGTTAGAGGAGCGCACTTTTCTGCGCCGTTTCCATAAGGCGACGGGCATGACATCAACAGAATACTGTCAGCGATTACGCATTGGTAGTGCAAAAGACTTTCTACAGTTCTCTTTAATGCCTGTTGAGCAAATAGCGTGGAAAGTTGGTTATAGTGATGCCAGTGCATTTCGTAAAATATTTAAGCGCATTGTTGGTTTGACCCCTAGCGAATATCGGCGCAGATTTACTCTGGATGAAGAGTGATAGGTTTAGGCGATTTCTGGATTAAAGGTAGGTGCATTGACTGCTTGTAGGCAGGAGATAGGTTTAATAAAACGGTCCCAATGTAGTTGCGACCGCCTTATCCTTTAATGATAATTAATCGGAAGATCTTGTTTTAAAACGCAGTAAACGCAATGCATTCAGCGTCACCAGTACTGTAGCACCAGTATCCGCTAGCACAGCAATCCAAAGCCCTGTCACGCCGAGCACAGTGGTTATCAGAAATATGCCCTTTAACCCAAGTGCAAATATGACATTTTGATGGATATTTCTCATGGTGGCGCGGGATAAGGCAATAAGGTTAGCAACGTCTATCACGCGGCTTTTTAATAGGGCAATATCAGCCGTTTCGATAGCCACATCCGTGCCACTGCCCATCGCAATGCCAATGTCTGCCGCTGCCAAAGCGGGTGCATCATTGATACCATCACCAATCATCGCTATTTTACTATTGCTTTGCATCTCACTGAGTAGACGTAGCTTGTCTTCAGGTAACAGCTCAGCTTTCCACTCTATATCTAACTGACTGGCAAGCGCTTTTGCCGTACGACTGTTGTCACCTGTGAGCATGACGGAGCGCACGTTCATCTTGTTAAGCTGGGCAATGGCCTGCTTTGCATCCTCTCGTAACTCATCACGTAGAGCGACCAATCCGAGCGCCTCCCTCGTTTGCTCATCAAACAAAATAGAAACCGTTTTACCATCATTTTGTAGCATCTCAATTTGAATCTGCTGCTCAGCTGGCAACATCACTTTCTCAGCGACGTAGACTGGTGAGCCGATGGCCAAAGAGCGTCCAGCAACCGTTGCATGAACCGCTTTACCTGCGGTCGCAAAGGCGTTGGAGGATCCAGGTATGACTACCTTAGCGGCTTTGGCATGATCCACAATAGCGATAGCAAGCGGATGACTGGAGGTAGCATCGACACTTGCAAACAGTGACAGTAGTTTATCGCGACCCTCAGCATCGCCATGTACTGTTTTAAAATCAATGATATCGGTTACTCGAGGTTTGCCCTCGGTCAAAGTACCCGTTTTATCAAAAGCGACAGTGTTGACCTGACCCACCAACTCCATGACATTACCTCCTTTGATAAGCAGTCCATGGCGCGTGCCGACAGCCAAACCTGAGGCAATAGCGGCAGGTGTTGACAGCACAAGAGCACAAGGACAGGCGATCAGTAATAGCGCTAAACCACGGTATAGCCATACTCCCCATTCTGCTCCCATCAGTAGAGGTGGGATAATAATCACTAAAGCCGCAATCGCCATAACGATAGGCGTATAGTAGCGGCTAAAGGTTTCAATAAAGCGTGCAGTCGGTGCTTTGGACGCTTGTGCCCGCTCCACAAGCTCAATAATACGAGCAATTGTATTATCTGCCGCTGTTTTTTCTACGCGTATTTGTAGTACCCCATCAACGTTGATAGATCCAGCAAAGACCTCATCGCCTATGGTTTTGGCAACAGGAACAGATTCTCCCGTCACAGGTGACTCATCAAGGCTAGACGTACCTTGAACAATCACGCCATCAGCAGAGACTCTATCACCAGGACGCACAAGCACCTTATCATTCACTTGTAGTGAAGTCGCTGCCACCTGACGTTGTTGTCCTTGCGCGTCCAGTAAAATAGCTGTCTTTGGCACAAGCGACGATAATGCTCTGATTCCTGCGCGCGCACGATTAGCTGCGACACTCTCTAATAGCTCCCCAACCGAGAATAAAAAGACCACGGCAGCCGCTTCTTCAGCTTCACCTATGATAAGCGCGCCAATAGCCGCAACAGACATGAGCATTTCAATTGAAAAAGGCGATCCTGCTAACGCCAGTGCAGAAGCTTTGCGAGCAAATGGTAGGACACCGATAGCCACAGCGGCAATAAAAGCCCATGCGCCATATTCAGGGAAAATTAAAGACAATACATATGCGGCACCCATCAAAAGCCCCGTACCAATGACCTGTTTGCCTTTTATGGTTTGCCACCAGCGCTGATTGTCCACCGCTGATTGATTACCATCATTGCCCCTCTCATTTTGTTGACCCGTTAACGCTGACACACCAAACCCTAGGCTTTTAATGGTTTTCTCGATATCTTTAACGCCAGTATTCGTATCAGGCGCCAAGGTTAGCTCTAGCTTTTGAGTCGCAAAGTTTAACTGAACCTCAGAGACACCAGGTATTCGCATTAACGCCCGCTCGATTTTACCAACACAACTGGCACAGTCCATACCTTCAATATGATATTGCATAATCACTTCTCCTCTTGTTAAAGGCAGTATGAACCCTATAGTAACTTTAGGGTCAAGACTTTTAACGATAAAGAGGTTTGATTTTTTATCAGCAAACCTTATAGTTACTTTATTGTTTAGATAATAGAAAATACTATTTAAGGAGATACACATGCTAATCAAAATTGGTGAGCTTGCCACGCGCACCGGTGCGACGGTCGAAACCATTCGCTATTATGAGAAAGAGAGGTTATTACCAAAACCTGCGCGTAGCCAAGGCAACTATCGTTTGTATAATGAAGCGCATTTTGAGCGTCTACAATTTATCCTGCACTGCCGTACGCTCGATATGACTTTGGATGAAGTACGAACCCTGCTTCAATATAGAGATAAACCTGATGAAAACTGCGGTGAGGTCAATGTGCTATTGGATGAGCATATCGATGCGGTAGAGACACGTATGGAAGAGCTGATACAATTAAAGCAACATCTACTAGCGTTGCGGCAAAAATGCGCAAGTGAAGCGCTAGCTGAATCCTGCGGAATATTGCATGCGCTTGCCGATAACTCGTGTCATAGATAAAGTATTCATTTTGATAACACTGTCCACTTTTTATCATTAAAAGTAGACCTATAACCAAAGGCGCGGGGCAAACGCATCACTAAGATGCAGTTGCCCATGTCAGATTTTTTTCAACTGGTCAATATTTTCAGATGTGATTCAGCCCATCGTCCTTTCTGTCAAACAGATAGGCTGCGCGTTTATAAGGCTGATTCATTGCGCTTGTGCAGGGAAACCGCCTTTTGCTAAAGCAGCTGTCATCTGCTCAATACTGGCGATGGTTTCGATACTGACCACTTTGGCTGCTAAATCAATCTTAACCTTGGCCTTTGAGTCGATATTCTGAATAGCTGCTGTCACACCACGGGCACAACCGCCACAGTTCATATTTGCAATCAATAGTTTCATACCCTTTCTCCAAATAAGTTTTATTTCATCACTAAGCTTAAGCCTTGTCATAATGGTAAGGTCAAACACATTTTTGAAAAAATATACTTGACCTTACCATGATGTCAACCTATATGCTGTTGATAATAGATTGAACATGATAGAGGCTGTTATGAATTCAGAAAATAGTAAGTCTTATCTTTATAGTGAGACATTGCCCATTGAGGGTATGACTTGTGCTTCATGTGTGGGACGAGTAGAAAAAGCATTAAAAAAAGTTGAAGGTGTTGAAAATGCTGAGGTGAATCTTGCGACTGAAAAAGCCATGATTTCCTCATCTCAACCTTTAGACCTTATCGCAGTAACCAAAGCCGTAGAACGAGCCGGTTATAAGATCTTGGCATCTCAGCCGATTGAGCTGTCGATAGAAGGTATGACTTGTGCTTCCTGTGTTGGACGGGTAGAAAAAGCATTAAAAAAAGTTGAGGGCGTACAACAAGCAAACGTCAACCTTGCTACTGAACGCGCATGGGTACAAGGCAACGCTCAAGTACAGAGCAGCGATTTGATTCAAGCCGTTAAAAAAGCGGGATACACAGCTAAGCAGATTGAGCAAAGTGTGAGTGTTCAACAGGATAAAAAAGCCACGGAACAGCAACAGCTGAAACGAGATTTAATGATCTCTTTAATTTTAGCCATGCCTGTTTTTATTCTAGAAATGGGATCACATATGATTCCAGCTTTTCATATGTGGGTCATGGACAATATCGGCACGCAACAAAGCTGGCTGATTCAATTTGTTTTGACTACACTGGTACTCATCTTTCCAGGCCGACGTTTTTATCAAAAAGGTATTCCGGCATTATGGCGTTTTGCCCCAGATATGAACTCATTGGTGGCGGTTGGAACACTGGCGGCTTATAGCTTTTCTCTCATTGCAACATTTATTCCACAAGTTCTACCCGAGGGCACCGTGAATGTGTATTATGAAGCGGCCGCTGTGATTGTGAGCTTAATTTTATTAGGGCGTTATTTTGAGGCAAAAGCCAAAGGACGTACCTCTCAAGCCATTCAACACTTAGTTGGTATGCAAGCAAAAACAGCGCGTGTTCACCATAACGGACAAGTGGTGGAAGTAACGATTGCAGAAGTGACCACAGAAACGATCGTTGAGATTCGTCCCGGTGAGCGTGTTCCTGTTGATGGTGAAGTTATTGAAGGTCAAAGCTATATTGATGAATCCATGATTACAGGTGAACCCATTCCTGTCAAAAAACAAGTGGGCGATCAAGTGGTAGGAGGGACGGTCAATCAAAATGGAACTTTGAATTTTCGGGCAACGGCTATCGGAGAATCTTCGGTATTGGCACAAATCATTCGCATGGTTGAACAGGCTCAAGGATCTAAATTACCGATTCAGGCATTGGTTGATAAAGTCACGATGTGGTTTGTCCCCATGGTCATGCTCTTAGCCGCTCTGACTTTTATAGTCTGGTTTATTTTTGGTCCTGAACCTGCTTTGACATTTAGTCTTGTCAACGCCGTTGCCGTCTTAATTATTGCTTGTCCCTGTGCAATGGGATTGGCAACCCCTACGTCTATTATGGTCGGTACAGGTCGCGGTGCAGAAATGGGCGTGTTATTTCGTAAAGGTGAAGCGTTGCAAGCTCTACAGGAAGTTAAGGTCATTGCAGTCGATAAAACCGGCACCTTGACCGAAGGTAAACCAACTTTAACGGATTTTCATGTCCAACAAGGGTTTCAACATGAGCAAGTCTTGCGTATTGTGGCATCGGTTGAGGCAAAATCTGAACATCCCATTGCCGTAGCCATTGTTCAGGCTGCAGAACAACAAAATATCAGCTTATTACCGATTACCAACTTTGAGTCTGTGACGGGATTTGGAATTAAAGCGGAAGTGGCAGGTCAAACCATTCATATTGGTGCTGATCGTTATATGAAGCAATTAGAGCTTGATGTTACACCTTTTGAAAACGAGGCTGCACGCTTAGGACAAGAAGGTAAAACCCCACTTTATGTCGCGATTGACCAAAAGCTAGCCGCCATTATTGCCGTTGCAGACCCTATTAAAGATACCACTTATGCCGCTATTGCAGGTTTACATCAATTGGGCTTAAAAGTGGCAATGATTACAGGCGACAATCGGCATACCGCCCAAGCAATTGCAGCAAAATTACATATTGATCAAGTGATCGCAGAAGTGTTGCCTGATGGAAAAGTAGATGCGATACGTCAACTGCAACAACAGTATGGTCGCGTGGCTTTTGTTGGCGATGGTATTAATGATGCGCCTGCGCTAGCCCAAGCTGATGTCGGTCTAGCGATTGGGACAGGGACAGATGTGGCGATTGAAGCCGCAGACGTTGTGTTGATGTCAGGTAGTCTACAAGGTGTCCCTAATGCGATTGCTTTAAGTAAAGCAACTATCAAAAATATTCGACAAAATCTATTTTGGGCATTTTTCTATAACATTGCTTTAATTCCAATTGCCGCAGGGGTTTTATATCCAGCGTTTGGAATTTTGTTGTCACCTATTTTTGCTGCAGGAGCAATGGCCCTATCCTCTGTTTTTGTGCTAGGTAATGCCTTTCGCTTAAAGTATTTTCAGGTGCCAATGATTAAAGCATAGATTGTATTAAGATAGGGTTAAAGTCGCGATTCAAAGTAGTCATTTGGCTTTAACTCTTTTTATATCAGGAGGAAAGTTATGAATATCGGTCAAGCGTCAGAGCAATCAGGAATCTCTCCCAAAATGATCCGCTATTATGAACAGATCGGGTTGCTTGATGCCGCAAAGCGCTCGAATTCAGGTTATCGAATGTACTCTAAACAAGATATAAAAGGCTTATGCTTTTTAAAACAGGCTCGCGATTTAGGTTTTTCGTCCAAACAGATGAAAGAGTTGCTTGATTTGCGGAAAAATACAGATCGGCAGAGTGCTGATGTTAAACAATTGACACTGCAACATATCGCAACTTTGAAACAAAAAATAGCTCAATTGCAAGATATGGTGAGCTTATTACAGATTTCTGCTGATCATTGCTCAGGTGATGAAAACGCAGAGTGCGCAATACTAGAAGATCTTGAACAGGGTGAATAAAATAAATTATATTTGATCCTGTCTGTGTTACTTATCAATGCGACTTACTGTATTTATCATGCCTCTTATGCGTCATTCTGGCAAAAGTTGCCGCGCCTTGACTTACCTGGAAAATTTAACGGTTTCACAGTGGTTTATAGTTGCTATAGCTATTGGTCAAAAAAGAGTTATGGGAACCAATCTTTCTCGTCTATTTACTATCATTTTTCTATTTTAGTCTGCCTCTTTTTCTGCACGTCGATCACTCGCAGATTGGTCTTCAGCAAAGCCTGATTTCCAATATGAAAAGGCGTATAGCTCGTCTTTTAACCACCCCAGTTCACCTTTTAGATACTGACGAATGGCTTTAACTGATGAAAACTCACTAGCAATATAAGCAAAACGGCTGTTTTCTGAACTTGGTAGCGTAAGCGTCTTAACCACAGCAGCGAGTTGACTGCCCTGCATAGGATGCGGGTTATGTAACCACGTCATTGCAATATTAGCTGACGTTGGTAAAACTTGTTCGTCTTTTTCACCATGAACTTCGATGATACATTGCCCAGTCGCGCTACTCGGCAGACTGTCAAGTATCGCCCCAAGCACAGGGATAGCCGTGGCATCGCCAACCAATAAAAATTGATCTGCTACTGGAAATAACGCTTTATTCTTAGGCCTCATCATCACCCCAAGCTCGTCACCAACTTTGGCATGAGTTGCCCACCCCGAAGCGGGTGCTTCATCACCATGAGCGACAAAATCAATCCAGATTTGTTGTCTTTCAATATCTACGCCGCGGTGGGTATAGGTTCGAATCACAAAACTGGACTTATCCTCTAGATTGAGCGGTTGGGATTTATCAATTGGTATGGCGACTTTATTGTTTACCCCGATAGTCATGGTCGCAATATTAGCAATCGTGTCAGGATGACCAGTAAGATAAATACGAATATAGTGCGGGGTCAATCGCTCCTTAGCGGTGACGGTCATGACTTCTTTCACTGGTTTTTGACGGGTTATATTATTCATAGAATTCTGCCATTCTTTATGTTTTATAGGTTTTTACTATTATGATTTATGTCGTTACTACTGATTGTTCTAATTCTTTAGAGGAGTTTGTCCGGCAAATCAGCAGTATTTTTTACCCATCAAGAATGCAGCTATTCTTAACATTATCTATCATGGCGCGACTGACTCGAAAGAATAACGCAAGCTCAACGGCGGTTAAATCCTGCGTGAGCTGGTTTTTAGCCCACACTTCTGCAGCGTTGAGCTTTACCATAATGTCCTCGCCTTTAACCGTCAGTTCGAGCAGTCGACTGCGACCATCTTGCGGATTATCTGTCTTAATAATCAAATCGGCCGCTAAAAGGTCATTCAATGCCCGAGTAATTTGTGCTTTATCACGCTCGATGTAATCTGCAATTGATTTTGCAGTGCTGTGAGGGTTATAACATACGACTTTTAAAGTTCTGATTTGCGTTACTGTTAATTCAAGCCCTTGTCGTTTGATGCCTTCGTGCAATAAATTGATGTAGGTATGCATCAATTGATGTAGCGTTTCACTCATCAAATTTTTAGCCATATAGAAACCTTTATGTAGTTGACTAAGGCAACTATATAAATTAAAGTTGATGGTGTCAACTATATTATGGTTTCTATATACTGATATTCTATACTTACGTTTTATAAGATAACAAAATGGCAATTGAGGTAATTTTTCTGAGTTTGTCGTTTTATATTTGGCAATTTAACTATCTTAAACGCCAATCTCAACTTATCGTAGGTTTTTGATTTTTATAGAATTTAAAATCCTAATTGTTTTAACTGTAATTTTAAAAACTAAGTAAACCAATACCTTAGAAAAATAAGTTGAGAATGGGGTATCTTAAGTGGATTTTTAATAAACTATTTGCAGAGATTTATTATGAATAAGGTTCAACCCCGTATCCAGAAGTGGCCCGCAACGAGTCGTTTATTGCATTGGCTGAGCGCATTACTCTTGCTAGTAACGTGGTGTTTAATTTTGCTTTACGGTAATAATGAGAATCCGCTATACATTAGCCTACACAAAGCATTTGGTATCAGTATTTTATTCTGGACGATTATTCGGTTAATGAATCGATTCTTAACTAACGCACCTCCTGCAGTTCCAATGCCCAGATGGCAAAGCATCATAGCTAGGCTTACGCATTTTGCTCTTTATGCGCTGTTAATAGCAATGCCCATAGCCGGGTTATTAATGTCAGTATATGGTGGTCGTCCTGTTGATATATTCGGATTGTTCGAGATTCCAGTTTTTGTAACACCCGACCGTAGTGCGGCTCGTTTCTATAATGATTTACACACCAATATTATTTGGCCAATGATTATTATATTTACCATAGCCCACGTTGGGGGAGCGTTGTATCATCAGTTTATAAAAAAGGACAATTTAATTAAGCGTATGAGTTAGATTTTAAGAACGCTAGAAAATATTTAAAAAATGGGTTTATAACAACGTTTTTGAGATATTGAACTAAACGAGGCTTTCAATAATTTTTGAGTATACCCTAGCAGAACGAGACTATAATGCCTTAGATATCAGTGAGTTTACCCATTATTGTATTAACCCCTCCAAAAACTTTGTCCATGATAAAAATCATATCAATGGAATAGAGAGTTTTTGAAATCAAGCTAAGCATCATCTGCGTAAGTTTAACGGGATGCCAAAAGAGTATTTCTACCTGTATTTAAAGGAATAAGAGTGGCGTTTTAACGGCAGTGTCCCAAAGTTGCAATTATTAGGGCTAAACTAGTCACCTAGGATAGCTCCTGATAGTAATTATTAAAATTTTGGTGGTGTTCTAAAAAGTATGCTGGCGATAGAAGTCAATAAGAAATCTATGCTAAGTTCTCTGTTTCTATAGGGCTTTCAAGGCTTCAAAAATTTTTCAAGTTTTAATCAGCATACTTTTTGACACACCACCAAGTTACGATTGACCAAGTCATCAGCGCGTTTTTGGTCATCACGGCTGCAAGTTGTTATTTTACCTTTTCTACGCCAGACGCCTTGTAAACCATGCTGTCTCATTAAACGCTCTATGGTACAGCGAGCAACCTTTACGCCATCAGCTTTCATCTGCTGCCATACTTTACGCGCACCATAACGGCATTTGCTGACCTGCCAGATGCGTATAATTTCACTGAGGTAAAAGTCGTCATGCTGACTGCGCAGTGAACGCTTGTGTGGGTTGTCGCTTAAGGCTTGAGCACGATAATAAGTTGACGGGGCAATCGGTAGTACTCTACAGATCAGCTCGACCCCATAAAGATGTTTATTGTCGTCGATGAATTGAATCATGATTTTAGTCAGCGGTCGAGCTCCGCCTGGGCGAAAAAAGCCGCTGCCTTACGAATGATTTCATTGGCTTGCTTGAGCTCTCTATTCTCGCGTTCAAGCTCTTTAATACGTTGATCTTGGCTTTGAGCTTGTACCGACGCAGGAACGGTTTGATCGTTGTATTTTTTATGCCATGATCGTAGGGTTTCAGGCGTACAGCCAATCTTAGGAGCAATTGCTTGAATAGCTGACCAGGTGGAAGGATAGTCGCTTAATGCTTCAATCAGCATGCGAACGGCGCGGTCTTTAATCTCGGGGGTGTAGTGTCGTGTTTTCATCGTTGTATTCTCTCAGAATGTTGAGTCTCCGACAATACCGGGGCGGTTCAGTTTGATATTAGAATTAACATTAGAGGAGGAAAACGATAATGTTGAGACGAGCATCAAATTAAGTGCAAGCACTATTCTGATAGTACTATTAAATGTCATGATATATACCTTGAGATAAATTACTTTGAATCATACGCAATCATTCTTACGAGATCCTTAGTTTTTGGTGTGATTGCAAAATTATCAGTGAGGCACACCATCACAAGTGATAGATAGCTTTTCGCGATTAAACCCTTGCTCCTCATCACTCTCCTGCCAGCCCGTACCCGGAAATTTAAACGACGGTTTTAACGCAAAAAAACTAGCATCCTTAAAATATAAATGATCATGATAATCGTATTCTGAGTAAGGTATGAAAGATACATCAAGCTTATCAAGGTCATAGCCGCGATAGGTGGCATTTTTAAAATTCACATAGTAATGTATGACCTCACGATCATCTTGCACCATCTGAATGCTTTTAACTACATTGCGATATTTAGCAGGTATATTAGATAGAGGCTTTACATAATAACTATCAGAATGAGCTACGAATGTATTTTTAAAATCTTCGAATCGTTTTTTGCTTGGATTGTTTGTCGGATTATAATTATCATCAAAACCACAATTATCTTCAAAAAACTGAAACAAGCCGACTAAGTCCTGTTTGCCAGTACTAGCTTTTACAGCTGTTTTAATAGACTTGCTCGATTTATTAACATTTGCATAACTTTGTGAACTCATGGCTACTAGCAATAATAGAAATACAGACTTACTAAATATACCCATCTCTTTTCTTCTTAATTTTAAATATAAACAAATATTTGGTTAATAATCTTAGCAAATAAGGATTAATAACTCTAAATACTCAATGTTAGTGACTTAATGGATAAATAGCTTGCTGTTCAACCATTAAAATCGTCTAAAAGATATTATAATAGCTTTGTTAGAACAATAAACCTGACAATATACTAAATATATAACTTCAACAAAAAAGCTCATAGCTAATCTTCTGTGCTATAACTCTCAACAAAATTCAATTCTGAAGGATATAAAGCTATGAAAAAGATATTTTTTGTATTACTTACCATCACATTTGCGACTTCTGTATTTGCAACAAGTGGACGCACTAATTCAGCTGGTTGCCATAATTCGAGAACAGAAGGTTATCATTGCCACTAGAGTTGGCTAGTAGTACCTCATACCAGTGCCAATATGTAGTTCGACACTATCTTACAGAGTAGAAAAAGCCCTTGATATCAGGGGCTTTTCTGTATTTAACGCTCTATATTGTAATGCTCTATCTTAACCACTACATAGACTACATCACCGCTTGGCAGAAACCGCCGCTTAGTAGTGTTTATCCTATTGTCTACTTAGACTGTATTGTCGTCAAAGTCCGTCAAGACAAACAGATTATCAACAAGGCGATCTACTTAGCGCTAGGTGTCGGTCTTGATGATAAGAAAGAGCTGTTTGGTATGTGGCTATCAGAGAATGAAGGCGCTAAGTTCTAGCTAGGGGTTCTCACTGAATTGCAAAACGCGGAGTGTAAGACATCCTAATCGCCTGTGTCGATGGCTTAAAGGGCTTCCCTAATGCCATCAATACCGTTTACCCCAAGGCACAGGTTCAGCTGTGTATTGGGTACATGGTGCGTTATTCAATGAAGTTCGTACCACGGACGGATAAAAAGGCCGTAGCGGCTGATTTAAAAGCAATTTATGGTGCTGATACGCTTGAGATAGCAGAGGCCAATCTTGAATTCTTTGACGCAACCTGGAGTGATAAATACCCGCATGTGGTCAAGTCTTGGCGCACTAACTGGGAGGGCTTAACGGTGTTCTTTGGTTATCCTAAAGACATCAGAAAAGCCATTTATACCACCAATGCCATTGAGTCATTAAATAGTGTGATTCGGACAGCGGTGAATAAGCGTAAGGTATTCCCGTCTGATCAGGCGGCATTCAAAGTGGTGTACTTAGCAACGCAGCAGGCGTCCAAAAAGTGGTCGATGCCCATTCGTAACTGGACGTCTGCCCTAAATCGCTTTATGATTATGTTCGACGACCGTATCACCAGGCATTTAATCTAAAGGGCAGTTACACAGAATGCGGGATGGTCTAGAACCGTCAGCACTTATTAACTTCAATAAAATATAACTACTTATCCATCAATCTCAAGAACTGTGGATTGGTCACCTGCATTTGCATGTTATTTTTATATTCCTCAATCTTCCCTCTGGCACAAAAACGTCTACCAACGAAACCATCTATCTTACCAAAACGATCTTCAAACCAGCGGTAGTCTTTATTCCACACAAGCACTGTTAGCGATTGATTAGGATATTTTTTATCCAAGTTAAGATAATGCCTGTTAGAGAAGTGCTTAGTTTCAGCTAATGTGCCACAAGCCATGACTGTTTTGCCAACATGAAACGGTGCTTTAAAAGCTTCAATCTTGGGTTCAGCAGCATATGACAAGGTAGAACCGAATAAAACAACACTCATAATGACGGTAAGTTTTTTAAACATAGTGACCTCAATAATAATCAGGTTGAACTGATACTTTTAAAAAATAGAATAATGGCGATAGCAATAGCTATAAATACAGATGAGTAGATAATGAGCTGGCTCACTGTAAGATGATTCTGATTTGCCTGTCTACTTGCTTCAATTTTTCTCTTTTCATCAGCAAGCTTTACTTTCTCAGCTGCAAGCCTACGATCTTCTTCATCATTTAGCGCCTTTTTAGTAGCTAACGCTGAATCAGTTTCATCATTTAGTCTTTCTCTCTCTTTCTGTCTCTTTCCTTGTTCACTGTACTCTTGATCATACATTGAAGATAAGGCTGGCAGTATCAGTAAAAAAACGAAAATGAGTATAGCTATAAAAAAAGTCCACATAGCTCTATTGCAACTGATTCATAGAAGACAGTTTAATTTGCGGTGTACCTTTATAGGAGCTAACAGTACCTTGTACACATATATCTCTGCCTTCGTATTGATCTAGATTATCGAAGTTGCCCATATCAGAATTCCACACTACTACGGTGACATCTTGATTGGGGTATGAAGTACCAAGATTTAAATACTTACCTTTACTGAAGCCTTTGACCTGAGCAACATAGCCACATACGACGCGGTAATCACCAATATGCTTATAGGCTTGTGCAGCTGGTACTGTGTTAGAGACCGCAGCTTCGTAGCTTTGGCTGTTCTGCGCCTGATTAGAAGGTGGTTGATAGACATCAACTTTCTCAGGCTCTCTTTTGACGGTAGCAGCAGGTGGTGGTATATCTTGAAATACAGGTTCAGTAGGCGTGTCTTCAAACGATGGTGTGTTAGTGTTGCTATTTTGAGCAGCAATGACTGCCCCGCTTGTATCAACAGCATCAGAGCTCATTGACGCCTGGTTATTACCAGTTATGACGTTACTACTATTGCTACTATTACTTTGCTCATCATCTGCATCGTACACTAAAGATGACGACTCACCGACTAAAGCCATTGGTGCATTATCATTGCTTTTATTAAAGAAGGCATTGGCACCTAGCGCCACAATCACTAATCCAGCAGAACCTGCTATGAGCATCTGATTGGCTGTGACTTTTGTTTTAGTTTGCTTTTTAGGTTTACTTACAATGATTGGTTCGCTTCGAATATGCTGTACTTTAGGAGCGTTGTTTTGATTGATATTGGCTTGTAGCTCTGCAATTGCTGCTTGAATGCTAGCAATTTCGCTACCAGTAATCGTAGAAGATGATTGGTTGTGGGTGGCTTTCTGCTCGGTAAGTTCATTCTTTAGCTGATTGAGCTCTTGTTGGTACTCATCAACGCGCTGCTGATTTTGCTTTTCAACTGTTTTTTGACTCAGCTGATTTTTGCTTTGCAGCTCTAGTGTTTTACGAATCTCAATAACAACTTTATCTGGCTCTTGATTCATCTTATTATTGGTGTACCTAAGCAGTACACCATAGATGGCCATTAAATCATTCTGTCTTTCTAACATATCGTTAAAGTCACGATAGTTATTTACTTTCCAATAGCCATCTAACTCGATGGGTAATTGATAGCCTTTTGATTCGTTTGAGATCATGAAGTCAATGTATCTATTGCCACCATTTGAGTCTCTAAAATGGTATTGAGCGGTGACATCTTCTGGTCTTATCTCAGGTATTTTGGCCAAGATAGTTCTGACAAAGTTTTCTTCATAACCGGCAACGTGTTCAATTTGCTTACGATTCTCTGCTATCCATTCGTCCCAATTCATTACTACGTTCTACCTTCTTACTAAGATATTTGCTATAACTGAGTTATCGCTGATTGGTATATAAATGCTATTGATGGTTAAGCGGTCATATTCTACCTGACTTCTATGCGAAGGAGTCAACTGTCGTTGATATTATAGTCCAATTGAAATAAAACCGACACAATACTATTAATAATCACATTTAATGAAATGAACGACGACTTATTCAATAGACTATTGTAAGTAGGTATTTTTTAGCATCGCTGATGCCATGACCATACGAGAAGCTGCGCTATTTCATGAAGTTAGTACCAATACCATCCACAGCTGGCAGTAGAATTTAGTCGCTAAAACAACCAGAAATCAAGCACCAACTAAAATACCTGATGACGCATTGATTGAAGACGTAAAAGATATCCGGATGATTATAACTATAAAAGAGCTCCTCGCTTGAACTGTAGTAAAACTGGCATCTTCAATGATTTAAAGCGTCCTGGCATCAGCCAAAAAAAAGACTTTATAACATCCAAAAGCGTGCCTGATAAAAAGAGCGACTTATCAGAGTAAGCTCAATATTTTTATGCAGCAAGGCTATCCCATTGTTTATTTGGATGAGGGCTGCTTTGAGGCCAAAACTATCAGACCTTATGTCTATGCACCGATTGGTAAACCTTGTATTGATCGCTACAGCTGGCAAGCAAAAAAACGTACCAATATCATCGGTGCTCTCTACGAAAAGATGCTGTTTGCGGCTGACTACTTTGAGCAGAATATTAATGGTAATATATTTTATGACTGCTGCAAGTTCATACTTATTGCAAGTCTTAAAACGAAATGCGTAATCGTTATAGATAATGCCTGCTTTCATAAGAGCAAGCGTATTCAAAAATTACTTAACAGGCATGGCCATCGTATTCTTTGGCTACCAACCTATAACCCTGACCTTAATCCCATTTAAAAGAAATGTGCACAGGCAAAATCTCTATGCCAAGGATGGATGGAGAATAATCTGACTAAACTATTTCATGATATGGGCTGTATCGATTTTATAAAGACTTGGCTATAGCTCAATCTCGCTTGCGCTTATATTTGGCTAAAATTTTGAATATTGGTCACGCCATTATCATTTTTCTCATAATTCACTTTTTCGTAATCAACTTTTCCTTGAACATTAATATAAATCCAAAACAACCTAAACCTCCTACTAGTTGCTCAAAAACTGTCGTTTGATGATCCCATTCATATAACATAATTATTATTAAAATACTTATAACCCAAGCTATGGCAGCATATAGAATTAGTAGTATTCGATTGCTTGGCAACCAATGGGTGGAATATAACCATTTAGGTTTGAAGCAAAGCCATAATGTTGCAATCGGGATCATTAGCATAGGAAATAAGAAAAATACAGCGATGTAGTTATTCATACTCGTAGACAATTGTACGCTTATTATGAATTACCAGAAGCTTTTAGTCATTTCATATATTTTATTAGTTGTTCTATCTTTAATAGATCAATTAACACTGGCATGGTTCAGTATCTTGACAACTCTGAATTTGGATTTCAAATTTTCCCGATACATTAACCTCTTTTCTTACTAAGTTTATTGATGATTTTCTATAATTAGCCTTCACTTATACTCGATTCATATTTAAAATTAGCAAATAGGTACAACCAATATGCTCTACCTCTCTTAGGTGCAGTATTCACACAATATAACCGCGAACCGTCCCAAGATTGTTGGAGACCTCACTGTCTAGAAAAAGACAACAATAAAAATATAAACATACTTCTGATATTGTAAAAAGATTAATATCCATAATTATCGAAGCATCAAATCACTAACATTCATAACCCCCTATGGCAGGATAGTTGTCACCCCTAAATAATAATTCCAAAGGGGACAATGAGGACACATCATGCCACGATATAGCGAAGAACGTAAACAGGCTATACTCAGCAAACTGCTACCCCCGCTGAGCCTAAGTGTTGCCGAGGTTTCAAGAAGTGAAGGCATCGGATTACAGACCCTGTATAATTGGCGTGCCCAAGCTAGAGAACAAGGTCACCCCATGCCATCGAACCATAAAACCCCTGATGACTGGTCAAGCGAAACCAAGCTTGCCACCATTATAGAGACGGCCACCCTAAGCGAGAGTGAACTTAGCGAATACTGCCGCAGCAAAGGCCTATATGTTGAGCAAATCAAAGCGTGGCGTACTGACGCCTTACAAGGCTTTAGCAGCAGCAAACAACAAAGCCTGAAAGACAAGCGTCAGCAGCAGAGCGATCGCAAACAGATCAAACAACTCACCCGAGAGCTTGCTCGAAAAGAAAAGGCTTTAGCTGAAACTGCCGCCTTACTGGTATTGCGAAAAAAGTTGGAAGCGTTTTGGGAGGAGTTTGATGACGACTGACCTTGCTCCCTAAGCGCAAGCAATACATAGACTGGATACAAGAGGCCAATCACTCAGGAGCCAGACTTAACCTTGCCTGTATTGAAGTTGGCATTAGCATCCGCACCTATCGGCGCTGGTACCGCGCAGGTCACGTGAATGGTGATAAACGGTGTGACGCCGTGCGCCAAGCTCCTAAGAATAAACTGAGCGCCTCTGAACAAGCCGCCATCCTAGCCGTGTGCAATCAGCCCCGCTTTGCCAGTCTGCCGCCCACCCAAATTGTACCGACCCTGCTTGATGAGGGGATATATCATGGCTCAGAGTCTACCTTTTATCGGGTGCTGAGGCAGCATGAGCAATTGGCTCACCGCGGTCGTGCACTTGCCCCTAAAGCCTCAAGCGCCCCAAAGACCTTTACTGCCACTGGCCCTTGCCAAGTGTTCTGCTGGGATATCACCTATCTGCCAAGTCCGGTACGGGGTCAGTTCTATTATTTGTACATGATAGAGGATGTCTATAGCCGTAAAATTGTTGGCTGGGAGGTTTATGACCACGAGTCAGGTGTACTGGCAGCTCAGCTGCTTGAGCGTACTTTAATCAGTGAGAATGCATTGCACACTGGTGAACTGCCCCGAATTTATCGGAGGCTTATTTACTTGAGTCAGGCATTGCTGCCTGACAAGTTTAAAATATCATAATGCTATTTTTTAAACTCAAAGGGTAACACATATCCAATTGTACTATGCTGAACCGCCCCAGTATTATCGAAGGTTCAACACTCTGATAGAATACGACAATGAAAATACGAAACTACATTCCTGAGATTGAAGAACGCGCCGTTCGCATACTAACTGAATCCGCGAGCGGCTATCCCTCTACATGGTAAGCTGTTCAAGCCATTGCATCTAAGATTGGCTGTATGCCTAAAACTCTACGATCATGGCATAAAAAGTAAATAGACTAAATCATTCCTGCCTCAATACAAGATCAACGCATAAAGGAGCTTGAAAGCAAAAATAAAGAACTAAAGCAAGCGAATTAAAGCATATGCAAGGCTGCTGATTTTCTCGCTCAGGCGGAGATCGCCCCTTCACTCAAGTAAATAAAAATCCAATATAGTCGGCACGGCTCAAGACCTACCCATATATCTCTAAACTTCTCTTCCTTACTTCATCTACAGTTTCAGAAACTACAGTCTTAAATTTTTTCTCTAAATTTTTAGCACGCTTTATATTTTTCACTATTTCTTCACTTTTCTCATGATCATGAAGTTTTACTAGGGCGTGTCTTCAATTGGATAAGGCATAAATAATAGTTACAATACCGCATCTACTGAGTCGATGCGAGAAATACAAGTTATGGCAAGAAAAGCATTAACAGATACACTTTGGCATCAATTGCAATCGACGATGATAAAGTACGGCTGCTATCAAACTCAAAACAGCCGAGAGATCATGGAAGCCATACTGTGGAAACTACGCACAGGCGCGCCTTGGCGTGACATACCTGAAGAATTATGTTCATGGAAAACAGCCTATAGTCGCTTTAATCGATGGTCGAAAACTGGCTTATGGGCGGATTTTTTTTTAGCTTACGCAAAGAAATTGATACGGAATGGGTATTCACAGACGGAAGCTATGTTCGCTGTCACCAGCATGCAAGTGGAGCTCGGCGTGGTGAAGATAGAGCAATTGGACGAAGCCGTGGCGGCGCAACTACAAAGATACACCTATCCTGTGATGCCGATGGATATCCGCTCAATTTTAAAATCACTGGGGGTGACGTCCACGACAGTCAAGTTGCAGGTGAATTGATTGACATGATTGGACAAGCTGATTACTTTATCGCTGATAAGGGCTATGATTCCCAAGCGATTAGGGATAAAGCTTACATGCATGACATGATCCCTATAATCCCTAAAAGAAGCAATGCTAAAGCGCCTAATCCAGAGTTTGATAGCTATTTGTACAAGCTGCGTCATCTTGTTGAAAATATGTTTGCAAGGCTTAAGCACTTTCGTAGTATCGCTACTCGCTATGAGAAGTTAGCTCGTAATTTTAAGTCAATGCTCTATCTAGCGTGTACTATCATTCATTGTAAAATGAATTGAAGACACGCCCTAGTATTGTTTCTAAATTTGATTTAAAAGGCAGCTTTAAAGCGGTCTGTTAGAGGATCAAGCGGCAGTTTCCCAAACTTTGTGTAACTGCTTATAATCCACCAACCGGAGAATAAGCAATGACTACTCAATCTGACATTAAGAAACTGGCCGAGCAAATGGCTGGTAGCATGAATAGCTTTGATGACATCAAAGATTTTCAAAAGCAGCTCATGCAATCCTTTATCGATACTGCCCTTGAAGCTGAAATGGAAGACCATCTCGGCTACCCCAAACATGAAAAGGCGGATAAGCCTAACAAGCGCAATGGGCACACTAAAAAGACAGTCCGCAGTGACACAGGCGATCTTGAGATCTCCACCCCAAGAGACCGTGACGGCGCTTTTGAACCTGCCTTAGTGCGTAAGCATCAAAGTCGTATCTCAGGCCTTGATGATAAAATCATCTCATTTTATGCCAAAGGTCAGACCACCACTGAAATCGTCGAAACCATTAAAGAACTCTATGACGTCGACATCTCAAGCTCTCTTGTCTCAAGAGTCACCGATAACATATTAGAGGACATCACCGCTTGGCAGAACCGGCCGCTGAGCAGTGTTTATCCTATTGTCTATCTAGACTGCATTGTCGTCAAAGTACGTCAAGATAAGCAGATTATCAACAAAGCCATTTACTTAGCGCTAGGTGTTGCTCTTGATGGTAAAAAAGAGCTGCTTGGTATGTGGCTATCAGAGAATGAGGGCGCTAAGTTCTGGCTTGGCGTACTCACTGAGCTACAAAACCGTGGGGTACAAGACATCCTCATTGCCTGTGTTGATGGTTTAAAGGGCTTCCCTGATGCCATTAACACAGTCTACCCCAACGCTCAGGTTCAACTGTGTATCGTACATATGGTGCGTTACTCAATGAAGTTTGTGCCGTGGACAGATAAAAAGGCAGTAGCGGCTGATTTAAAGGCTATCTATGGCGCTGATACTATAGAGATGGCAGAGGCCAATCTTGAGCACTTTGATGAGACTTGGGGCAAGGAGTATCCGCATGTCATCAAGTCTTGGCGTAATAACTGGGAGGGCTTAACGGTGTTCTTCGAGTATCCTAAAGACATCAGAAAAGTGATTTATACCACCAATGCTATTGAGTCTTTAAACAGCGTGATTCGGACAGCGGTGAATAAGCGTAAGGTGTTCCCATCTGATCAGGCAGCATTCAAGGTGGTGTACTTAGCCACCCAGCAGGCATCCAAAAAGTGGTCGATGCCAATCCGTAACTGGACGTCTGCTCTGAATCGTTTTATGATTATGTTTGATGACCGTATCAGTAAGCATTTAATCTAAATGGCAGTTACACAGAATCTGGGATGGTCTCGATCAAGCAATCAATCTTTAACAGATAATAAATATTATGAGCGAAGAATTCGAAAATTTTATTTGAATCCTTAACTCAAGATACTCTGTAATAGCGTCTAGCTCACTGCAGTTAAATCCATGCTATCACTAATGATTAATATTGTCATTATATATAGCCCAGTTAAAGATAGATTTAGTCAGCAGTTTAGGGCTTAGCAAGCTTATTTTTTTATTCATAAAAGTAATAATAACTAAAATTGAGTAGCTTACTATCTTTTAGATTGGAACCTATCAGGTTATGGTATTTAACATCCTACAAAATTGATGACTATTTATGGGAAGTACCCCACTCTCAACTTGAAATAAGCAAATCAAACTGAAGAGGCGGATTACCAAGTTTTTTGTTGAGTACAAAGCACAGATTGTGTGAAAGAATCTTACGAATCAATCGATGAGACAAATGCCATAAATCTCTTGCTCGTACCCTTTGTATATTAAATCGTTCTGATAGCTGACCAATGACTGTTTCAACGATACGGCGGGCTTTCATTAGCCGCCTTACCACAGGTTTGGGTCTATCCTCTTTCATGTTGGCTCTGAGTGGCGTTTGTAAATCCACGCCTTGAGCGTCGTAGTACGATGTCAGACTAGGGCTGATATACCCTTTATCAGCGCCAAGTAGCCCATGAATATGAGTGGTGATTTCTGGGGCAACCGCTCTTTCATCAACATTGGCAGGAGCAAAGGTAAAGCCTTTAATCATGCCCGATAAGTTAACAAGCAAATGGCCTTCAAAGCCATAGTACCTCTCTTGCTTAGCGGCACAGTAGCTAAAAGCTGCTAAGTCTTGATAATTCTTATGCCGATAAGCGCGTCCATAATGACAGACGGGTATCGGAAAGCCATCCATAAAATGAATGTTGTCACGGCCTTCAATTTGACTGACTTTATCTTGTATCTGCTGTTTGACTTGCCACAGATTAGCGCAATGCTTTGCGAAGTTAGGATATGAGCCGATGGCTGGAAACCAGGCTTGCCAATGCTGGGTAAAGTATTGCCAAATTTGTTTGTCTTGATCAAGGTGTAAAAATTCACCGACCATCTCCATGCAAATAACCTCAGGATCACTTAGCTTTGGCGCGTAACCTGCACTTCGCAAGGGTTTGGTGACGACTATTTTGTAATATTGCTCTACCATTAAATAGATATTGATGATAAATTCGTCTATGGGCATCTCACAACTCCATTGTATTCTTGGTCGAAAACAATAGATTAGTGAGGTGCTCTTCTTTTTTCAATTACTTTCGAAGTTGAGAGTGGGGTGGGAAGTATAAGTTTTTATGATGTGTTCTTTCCAGTATTGCTCTGTCTGAACTCTCCGTATGGTGAGTCGTGGCTCAAACAAATGCAGCTACTATCAATTTTAATACATTAGCTGGCCGCAGCATAGTTGTCGCACAAGGTTTATCACTTTGGAACCCCTTAACAAATCATTATTTTCCTTGTAACAACAAATAAGATAGAGAATTTCTTTACTAGCATTGAGATTCTAACCATTTAGATAGTTTAATAATATCATCCTGATTATTCTTTAATTCCTTGCAAACGAAGTAAAACTTATCCCCTGTTAGTAATTCATAATCCCTGCTGTCAAATCCGTACAGTTGAACTTGGGAGATTTTGATTATGCAGCCTGACGATAAAAATCAAACCACACCGGTCTTAGCGATCTATATCTCAACAGAACCAGTCGTTTTACTCTTTAAACCTGTTAATAGACCACTTAAAATAGACTGCTCTAATGGAAACACTTATAACAGACTGCCCCAGCACTATCAAAGACTCAGTATGCTGAGACAATACGATAGCCTTCATTCGCTTTATTCTGCCAGTTAGATAAGGTTTGCATGGCTATGCCTAACTGCTTTGCAGTCGCTAAGATATTGCCATTGTTCTCTAGAATTTCTTCAGCATAGCTCAATGTCACTTTTGACAAATAATAAACAGCTTGCTATGATAAAAAACATCGTGGGTTTACGGCTACTTCCAGCGCGATGAAAAACAAAGACTGGTAAAACGCACAACTCCTTTTTGCTCTGTAAGGTAACTGTGTCGTTTCAATTTGGCACAGACAGAGCAACAGGAGATTTCTTTATGACTACTTCTAGTCAATTGATTCCAAAATTCATACTTCTAAAATATTCTTCTCATACTCAGCTACTGAGTCTTATGAGCGCTTTCTGCTATTCCGCTTTTTTAAGCAAACTCTCCAAACCGCTTCATAAACTTTTATCAGTCTCAGTCACTGATAGTCCAAGCTATGTTAAGCATATGGCTTACCTTGGTTTTATTATTGTGCCCAACTAATCTGCAGTTTGACACATAGCAATAAGACTAGCTAAGAATTTGAATGCACTCACCTCATGTAACCATCATTATTTAACAGGCATTAAAAGGTAATCTTATGACAGCATATAGCGATAAAACCAGCCAAGATGACAACAGCACTATCAATCAAGATACGCACGTTGAAGACTGGATGATAGAGATATGGGACTGGATTGACAACCATAATATATCAGGCAGCCCTGATAGCACTATCCCTCGTGAACCTGAAGCGTTGCGCCAGTTAGAGCGACTGGATTTGGGATATGGAAAATCAACGAGTTATAACTGTATTGATAATAAATCAGTACTACGAAGCGAAAGTGAGTCCACTAAGCCATTACCTGGCGCTATCGGCAATCTAAAGAACCTAAAGTACCTTAGACTGATAGGTTTGAGCTATGCTGAAGAAACCGTACACCTAAACAACAAGGCTGTAGTCTTTTCTGACAATAAGCAGCGATATATAACCTATGATAGATCAATCAAACACCCTAGCCTTTTATAATAGCAATGCACACTCATTCATCGAGCAAACCATCGATGTGAATATGCGTCTGCTATATCAACCCTTTATAGATAATCTACCTGTCAGACCAATAAGCAATCAAAATATACTGGACTTAGGCTGCGGTTCAGGTCGTGACAGTATGCATTTTGCCAGTTTAGGCTTCAATGTTACTGCTATCGATAGTAGCTCGGCATTACTTGATCTTGCAAAAGCAGCTGCTCAAAAGCGCATGGACTATCAAGATACGATTGAGTGGCATTGTGCTACTTTTCAAGACATTATCCAAAAAAACTGGTAACGTCAATTTACCGCTATTTGGGCATGCGCCTCATTACTCCATGTACCTTATAAGGAGCTGCCTGAATTAATAGATGGGTTGCTACACATGCTAACTGATGATGGAGTTTTTTACGCATCGTTTAAATATGGCGATAATGAGCATGTGAAAGACAACCGCTTTTTTTGTGATATGAATGAAGAGCGCTGGGAAGCTATCAAGCAAAAAACCAACCATGAATTCAAAGACGAAATTTGGCTTACCAATGACCAAAGAGCAGATAGAGATGAAAAGTGGTTTAATATTATGATTAAGCAATGACAAACTTAAATTCTCACACAGTCTATTTTTGGATTAGGCTGGGCGGTTCATTTATTTTGATAGCTTATATAGTGACTATCAGCTTAAAGATTTGCTTATGGACTACTATAGCTATTATCATATAAGTGAAGTATTTGAAAACAAAAAGACAATAACCTAAATCGGAGTAAATAATGATTACCCATGTACCTGATGTGACTTTCAAAACCCGTGTTCGTGATGAATCTATCGGAGGAGACAATCCATTTAAATGGCAAGACTTAACCACAGATGAGCTATTTGTCAATAAAAAAGTGGTTGTGTTCTCATTACCAGGTGCCTTTACGCCAACCTGTTCGACCAGCCATCTACCTCGCTATGAAGAGCTTTACAATGAGTTTAAGGCGTTAGGCGTAGATGAGATCGTTTGCGTTTCTGTCAATGATGCCTTCGTCATGTACCAATGGGGCTTAAAGCAAAACCGTGAAAACGTTTTCTTGCTTCCTGATGGTAATGGTGAGTTCACTCGTAAAATGGGCATGCTGGTTGATAAGAGCAATCTTGGCTTTGGTATGCGCTCATGGCGTTATTCGATGTATGTCGACAATAAAGCCATCAAAAAAGTATTTAAAGAAGCTGGTTTTGACGACAACTGCCCAACTGACCCGTTTGAAGTATCAGATGCAGACACCATGTTAGCGTATTTGAAAAGTAATGCTTAACAGCGTTGACGCTTGACTGTTGTTATCAAGTGTTATCGGGCGTCGATAGATGCTCACATACTGATATTTAAAAACTATAGAACTGCTTAGCTCTTAAATGTAACCGTTAAATATAAGGGCTACGCAGTTTTTTATGGTTTTTATAAAAATTTCTATCGCTGAGCGGTGTTATTGTTGGAGATAGTGACAATGTGAGCATGATTTTTGGCAAACAGATAAGTATTAACCATAAAAAAAGCCAGACAGCTTAAGTTGTCTGGCTTTATTGTGTACACCGTCTTAAAAACAGCTCAAAGCTTTTATGCCATTACAGGGTCTAACGCTTACGTCCTATAAAGCACTTTAACCACATGCCAGCCAAACTTGGTTTTCACTAAATGCGGGGTAAAGAGTTCGCCGTTGAAGCAGACTTTATCAAATGCCGGTACCATTTGACCTTGTTTAAACTCACCTAAGCTGCCGCCTTTTTTAGCGGATGGGCAGGTGGAGTGTTTCTTAGCCAACACATCAAACTGGGCACCTTTTTTAAGCTTGGCAATAATGTCGTCAGCCAGTTCTTTATCTTTTACTAAAATGTGTAATGCGCTAGCGGTACGAGCCATAATGTAAACCCTTTATAAAATATCGATTATCGGGGCATTATATCACTACTCTCTTTGGTTGCTGGCCTAACTTGACTGCGCTACTGCATCAAAAGTCATTATCCACACAGGCGGTACTCTTTGGATGAGAGTTGGTGCCTTTTGAGTGGCGCTGCCACTACCTATCAATTTATCGTTTTGAGGACCGCGAAGAACCTCGACCTTTTGCAGGGCGCTTGCCATTTGCAGCAGGCTTCTTGCTATCACCAAAAGGACGCCTGTCTTTACCTTTAGAACCCGTTGGTTTTCTAGTACCATCTTTGGGATGTTTAGCATTCCCTTTTGCGGCGCCCGTTGGTTTTGAAGATTCTTTTGACTTTGACGAAGTATCCGTACGAGGTTTTTTTCGTGGCGCCTTACGAGATTTCTTAGCAGCAGTACTGTCTTCCGAAGAAGAGTCTTCTATAGATTTCAGTAAAACGGCCATCTCTTTTGGGGTTAAATCTCGCCAGTCTCCAACGGGAATACCCTTAAGACTCACATTCATAATACGTGTGCGCTCAAGCTTCACGACTTCATAGCCAAAATGCTCACACATACGGCGAATTTGACGGTTTAAACCTTGCACTAGCGTGATGTTAAACACGTTAGGCGACACCTTAGTGACCGGACATTTTTTTGTCATCCTGCCCAAAATAGGTACGCCACCGGCTAAACCTTCAATAAAACTATCCGTTATCGGCTTATTTACCGTCACCACATAATCTTTCTCATGGTTATTACCCGCACGTAACACCTTATTAACCAAATCGCCATTGCTCGTTAAAAAGATTAAACCTTGGGAATCTTTATCCAAGCGCCCAATCGGAAAAATACGTACGCTATGTCTCACAAAATCAACAATATTGTTTTTCTCAGAGCTTTCTGTGGTGCTCACAATGCCTACTGGTTTATTCAACGCAATAAAAACGAAATCATCTGCTTCCCGTGGCTCAATAAGCTGGCCGTTAACTTTTACTACATCTCCAGCAACTACTTGCGCGCCTACTTGAGCACGCTTGCCATTGACGTACACATTACCTTGTTCAATAAAGCGATCAGCGTCGCGCCTGGAGCAAATACCGCTTTCGCTAATGTATTTATTTAAGCGAGTCGAAGAAGCGTTAAACATAAAGCACCGTTTTTACCTAATAAAAAGTCTTTCTTACTAAGAAAAAGACCTCAACTGAATGGATTATCAACAACGAGATGGCTAACATTATATAGTAAATTCAGTTCGCGTTTCAGGAGAGATGGGCAAAACCTATTGCTCATTGTTTATTGCTCATTGTTTAAAGGTACAAGTAGTCTCATGGCCGTGACCATTACTGCGCTTAAGTTATAGTAATAAACGCTCTGCACACGACAAAAAAAATCATCCCCACCCGATTTTCATAGGTTTAGGGGTTAAAAAGCTAACTAACTGTCGAAATACAGTCTTATCATTATTAAAAAACACCAAGCGAAGGCCTTCAATCAATATATCCAGGCCAAGCGCAAACAAACTGGCTTGAGGTCGAGCGTTTGACTTCAACTTGCGTTTTAACGGCTTATCTTTGTCTTTATAAATACCGACATGATAAGCCCAACAAAATGCTAAGGCGTTCACTGCGACTAATTTACTGACCCGATCAAGATGGGTTAAGTGGGTATCTTCAAGATTAAAGCCACGCCCCTTTAGACAAGCAAATAAAGTCTCAATTTCCCAACGCTTGCCATAGCTTGTCATCGCATCCACTGTTTCTAGTTGATTGGTTGCGACAATCACTAAACCGTAGTCTTTATCACGCTTGGCAAATACTCGAACCAAACAACCATCGACAGTCAGTATTCGCCCATGTCGATATGTTTCTTGATGGCTAACATGGCGCAATAACTCTTTAATCTGTACCAGCTTGCCATGATGATTCCTAACTTTACTGTTCTTCTTAATCCGTATGGCAAAGGGTATGTGATTATTGGTGAGCCAGTTAAACCATTTTTCGCCAACAAACTCTCTGTCTGCTACTATCATCTCAAGGTTATCTTTGCCAAATTGTTTGATAAACCGCTCAATAAGTTCACAGCGTTCAAGATGGTTTGTATTACCTCGCTTATCTAGCATTTGCCAGTATAAGGGGATGGCTATCCCTTTATATACCACCCCTAGCATAAAGATGTTGAGGTTACTTTTACCCCATTTCCAGTTGGTGCGGTCAATGGTTAAGGTGACTTTGCCTAGCCCAAATAGTCGATATATCATTAAAGCCAGTTGATCGTAGTCTATCCTGGCTTCGGCAAAAAATCGCTGTAGTCTGCGATAGTGACTGTCGGTCTTGCCACCCTTAGGGAGGTGTCTTGCTATTTTTTTTAAGATTACTGCTTTGAGCAGTAATCAGGGCTATTATCATTAGGCTCAAACATGTGATTCTTGCCTTGTTCATACTCAGGTTTTGGGTTAAAGTTTCACTAAGTCTGTTAAAGTTTGGCATGGTCTGATTCGTCTTGAAAATTACTATTATGCCTTTGCTTTAACAGACTTTTTTGTTTTTTTTGTCGTGTGCAGAGTAATAAACGTTAATCGATGTCAGTTTGGAGAGATTCTGATTTAATTTCACTATAAAATTTCGCCCCATCCTACGCCATGCATCTTTGTGAGCATCGAAAACGCAGTTCAAATTTAGTATGACAGTACCCTATCACTTGTTATAGTAATCCTCTAAAATAGATGCCATTTGTGTAAACCATCAATGTATTACCGTTCAACTTACTGCAAACCCTTATTGCACCAGCAGTAGCTAAGTAACGGACTGTCCGCTCCACCAACGTAAGGCTAATCATAATGACCCCAATAATTAGAGTCGCCATCGCCGGTTACGGCAACCTTGGCCGCGGCGCACAAGCCGCCATCAAACAAAGCCCAGACATGCAGTTAGTCTGTGTATTCAGCCGCCGAGACCCTGCCTCCGTCACCCTGATTGACGACAGCGTGCCCGTGTACGCCATGGACGATATTGCCCAATATAAAGACGAGATAGATGTGCTGATATTATGTGGCGGCTCTAAGTCTGATTTGCCTGAGCAAGGCCCAGCGTTGGCTGGTTTATTTAATATTGTCGATAGTTTCGATACTCACGCTAAGATTCCTGAGTACTTTGCAGCACTTGATACACCTGCCAAGAAAGCCAACAAAGTCGCCATGTTGTCCGTCGGTTGGGATCCCGGTTTGTTTTCCATCAACCGCTTATACGGCGAAGCCATTTTACCGGTTGGCGAAACCTATACCTTTTGGGGCAAGGGCTTAAGTCAGGGCCACTCAGATGCGGTACGCCGCGTAGATGGTGTGAAATCAGGCGTGCAATATACCATTCCGTCAGAGCCTGCCATGACACGGGTACGAAATGGCGAGCAGCCAACGCTGAGCACCCGCGAGAAACACACCCGCGAATGCTATATCGTGCTAGCAGATGGCGCAGATGCCGATACCGTACGCAACACCATCGTGACCATGCCGGACTACTTTGTCGACTACGATACCAAGGTACACTTTATCGACCAATCAACGTTTGAGCGTGACCATCAAAAGATGCCCCATGGCGGTTTTGTGATTCGCAGTGGTGTAAGTGGCATGGATGATGAGCAGAATAATCAAGTGTTGGAATTCTCATTAAAGCTTGGCAGTAATCCCGAGTTTACCTCTAGCGTACTCGTAGCCTATGCCCGCGCCGCCTATAAAATGAACTTGGCAGGCGAAACTGGTGCGAAAACCGTACTCGACGTCGCACCTAGCTTATTATCTCCTAAGTCTCCAGCTCAGCTGCGTAAAGAACTACTATAAACGCCTGCTCTAGACCAGAAATAAAAAACTGAGCTAAAAAAAGCACCGAACCTTAATGGCTTGGTGCTTTTTTTATAATCTGGTTTTTGGTGGGCTAGAATCAGTTCAAAATAAAAGCGCTACGTTATGGCTATATGCGACTGGTATAAATTTTCCTTGCTTGCTGTGCGCTTTGCACTCCAGAGGCTACGGAAAATTCATCCCAGTCACACTGTATCGATTTTAAAGTAACTCTACTATATGCTAAATAAACAGTAGAAATCTTTCTATGTGATTTAAAGCTCATTGACGATGTATAAGGATTTTTCTTTATAAATCATTCAGACCCAACCCTCTTCCAAAAGGTGCTCGGTGTTACTCACTTTAAACTCATGATATAAGTTAAAAAACACCGTTGGATCTTCAACATTATCGAGTAACCCACGTTTATTGAGCGCGACAAACATCGCCAGCGCATAAGCCGCACAATGGATAGATTTCTTAGGATTAAACTCACGATCCGTAAAAGCTTGATATTGCATGACTTCCTCATGCAGATGAGTATTTTGCTTTAGAGCATTCACATACAGCCAGTCATAAAATGTAGTCAATGGCTCTACACTCCATTCCATACCAAAATAATTATAGCCAATCAGCTCACCTGAGGTTGTTAAACGCTCATCCTTTTTGGCTTGTCTTGGCGGGACTGTCAGCAAGTCAGTATACGGACCACCATCCTCAAAAATCATGCTGCTCTGAAAGGCATTTTCGACACTATACGCTTGACCATCATGCTCATTGGTAAGTTTTAAGCTTAATGGACTGAGTGGAAAACTCAACTTATTGCCAGATTTACTCGATAGCTCTAAGACGTGACTAAAGCCATATTTTTTGCGAATGACTTGATGCATATCATTGATGGATTTTTTCTTTTGTCTACTGGCAAACCCCACGTGCCGCTCAAATCGTACCATGTCAGTTTTGACCAAATTGTCACTATTGACTCTAGGCATGAATACCGGTCTGTGTTCTACCGCGTTTTGCGCTTGTTCCATAGGGTTCTGTGTTTCTTGCATTGCAATATGCCTTATATCTTAATTATCAATAGTCTTGTATAAATGTGTTTTTATAACGCGTCTTTTATAGCTGGTGATGTGCAATATAAAGTCGTGCTTCATCGTCGCGGCCATTATTGAATACTACTTTATATTCTCTAATCACCCCAGCAAATGGAATTTCACCCTGCATCGCCTTATAGTGGGCAGTGATGCGCTCATTAATGATGTTTAGCTGCTTTTGACGCGGTAATAGCCTGACTTCATCATCTAATGAGATGCGTTTAAATTTATCCACCGCCATATATGAATTGAATGACGGTCTAAAGTCTTCATTAAAGGTAATATCAGCATAAACAATCGGTGTGATGGCATTTAATAAATGACTGGCATCGCGCTCTAACTCTGCTAAAAGGGGTTGGTATACCATTTTATCGATGCCCAAAACGCTACATAACTTTTCAACAAATTCCGAGGCAGCATACTTAAAATCGTAGATTTTATTAGTCAGTCCCAACGCAGGGCTAGATAGAACTGTTTGCAAGCGATTAATGGCCTTGTCTGTCGTTTTAGGATGATTATGATACCCCATTAGCGTCAGTATTTCATGATGGGATAGCGTTTTTTGCTCGATACGTTTTAGAATGATAGATTGCAGTGTCGTTGTCGATTGACTAGAAATAGTCATATGAGGCGCTCCTGTTACTCTGTGTATGCCAAAATGATTCAGCACAGTCGCTTTAACTTTACAGAGAAAAAGGAGTTGTGCGTTTTACCAGTTATTGTTTTTCATCGTGCTGGAAGTAGCGTTAAACCCACGATGTCCTTGTATATTAGCAAGGATAAAAATATTTGTCGAGCTGTACGCTTTCTTCGGCATAGATGATATGACTTATCCATGACCAAAGAGCGAATAGAAATGAGAAGTGGTTTAATATTATGATTTAGCTAAAAAAGGGGCTAAATCTCATAAGCCTGATACCTCAAGCTTACTTACAGCACGGAGTTAGTAACTATCGCAGTCAGACTAAATCTTAGCTTATTGAAGACAAAGGAAAAACCACCACCTCATCCCCATCTTGCCACGGCTGAAACTTAGTCATCGCTTGCAAAAAAAGCGGATGCTGAAGCCAATCTTGTAGCCAACGCTGCAAATTTGGATAAGGGAGATTGTAAAAAACATCGCGATTTACATGAGCGAATTGACGGACAAAAGGCATAATCCCAATATCAGCAAGCGTGATACCCTTCCCTAGCAAATAAGGATTTTTAGTTAGTAATTCCTCTAAAAGCTGTAAAAATACTTCACCCTTCTGTCGATACTCTGTTTGGCTCATCTCGAGATGACGGTCAGCGTATTTATAGCGATCTAGCCAATGTTTAAACTCGTTATCGTTTTTATCAATCAAGACATTCGCGTCATGTAAAGCTGCATCATGAAGCAATCCTTGCGGATCTTGCTGCGCAAGCGCCCATATCATTATCTCTCTACTCTCTTCAATCACCGTGCCATCTAAAAGCTGCAACACAGGTACCGTACCTTTTGGGCTAATCGCTAGCATTTGCGGCGGCTTATTTTTCAGCGTTATCTCGCGCAGCTCTACCTGCAGCTCGGCAAACAATATGCCAAGGCGGACGCGCATGGCATAAGGGCAGCGACGAAAAGAGTACAGACACGGATAAGAGGAAGTCATAGGTAGGTTTCGCCATTAAATTGAAATTGAGATTAATAATTTTAAACATAAAAGCTAGCGTTTTATGGCTAAGGTATGTGCGGATTTTAGCTGTGGTCATGGCCATACCTTCACCTACTCATGATAACAATGCTAGTGCTTGCCCTCAAGGCTAGGTTTGATGTTTAATAATATAGCGAGCCCGCTTAAAAAACGTTCGCTCAATTTTAAAATAATAGTTAACCAATAAAAAAGCCTCACGACTTTTAATAGTAGTGAGGCTTGTTTTTAATCTGATACTTAACCTAAAACATTGTAAAGGTGATTGTCTAAAATTATAAGATTAATAATGCTTAGGCTATTAAACGCTGCTGGATTTTGGCAATCCATATTCTATTTTACCGACCACTTCATCTTGCTGCTCAACAATCAAGCGATAGCCTTTAATAATCCCATCATAAGGCAGTTGACCATCATGCTGCCGATAATGCTCGCGGATACCTTGTTTAATCACGGCCTTACGCGCAGCTTCATCCAATTTAGCAAATCCACTTGGCAAACGTACTTGCTCTAAGAACGAGACTCCCCAACGCGACATCCAATTTGCGCCGCCAGTAAATTTATAATCGACATCGGCTTGTAAGCGATATCGAGGTTGCGGCTGAGGACAATGCGCCAACTCATATTTAATCTGGGCAATATCTTCGGCAAAGCGCTCATAAGGCAGTTCTAGTACCAAAAATAGCTTGGCTAAAAACTCATCGGCGGTAAAGCATTTATCCATATAGCTACCATCAAGACCAAGATGTTTATTAGACAACACATGACGCAAACGATCACAGGCAGGAATCGTGTACTTAATAGAATAACCCATGGCTTTGACAATATCTTGCGCGCACAGCTCGAGGGTGTCTATTTGAGTGATTGCATATTGTGCTAAAGGATGACGCGGATGATAACGGCGAGTATATTTGGATGGATTGGCAGATTGGCTCATGATAGTGAAGACCTTAGATTCCTATAACTCCGACGAAAAAGTATAAAATCAGGCACAAATGAGGATGTCGGAGTACAGGCTCATGCGCTTTACCAGGATTGTTTTATATCGTGCTGGAAGTTGCAAGGTTTGTACGCCACCACCCATTGCAATCATGATAATTTGCAATAGCAATTGGTAACGACAAAACTGTTAAACCCACGATAGATGATTAGATCGTTTAATAATGATAGCACATCAGCTCATAGAAAATAAATACTGATATCAATGCTTCTTTTTTAAAGAAATATCCTAATCTTCACCATGATACGTCGCTTCATCCATCCAAACAATAGGGTCTTCACACAAATGAACCAAGTGATACCAAATATCACTACTGCGAGCGATACGGTGATGACCGCCGTCGAAATAATCAACTTCCCAGCTATCCGGCAGATTGACCAGAGTTCGTCTAGCGACCGCCACATCCAAACTTTCATCGTCGACTTCCACCATAACTCGTACCATCTCAGTATTTGAGGTCGGAAAAGACAGTTTCATATCGGCCACTGCCAGAATACGGTCCGCTAAAACGTCACTTGGATAAATACAAGGCGCAATCAAGAGCGCGCGTAAGTTATATTTATGCGAGAAATGATTGGCAAACCAACCACCAAGCGAATGCCCTGCCAGCACCACGCGTGGATAGTCTTGCATCTTTTCTTGAATTAAAGCATCGTAAATTTCAAATATTTCTGCAAAATTTTCGCGGTAATTGACCGTTTGACAATATTTCGGCTCCCGTGTGATACAAGTATACTTACTGGTCTCACAACTCGAATCGAGACCATGAAAAAACAATAAAAACGTCTCGTTATTTTCGATAGGAAACATCATAGCTCTCTCCTTTTTTTATTATTGTTTAGACCTACTTTTTATTCATTTGCTTCGTCATTTAAACCGCCTTTTGATTGGTAATCTGCGCTTGGTATAAACCCAAAATCTCCTTACAAGCCTGCATGGAGATATTTTTTGCAAAACCTTTGTTAAACTAAAAATCGTAAACGGCTTGGACAATGGCTTTTACCGCCTCAGTATCTTTTGGCTTTTGCTCTGTTAATTTACGCGCAATATCTTTTGCCTGAATATCCGACTCATTGTAGGGCGCACTCCAGCCCACACAATAGCGATAAAGCACATCATTAATGGCCAAGATAAATATGGCGTCAGCCACGCCATACTGTTCGATAAATTGTTCTAACACCGAGCAGCGCTCGTCATAGAGCAAAGGCTCTATCGGCATCTCATCACGCTCAGTCACACAATCAGTACTCACCACGTTTGAGGGCTTGCTAAAATCCTGCAAAAGCAATGGATAAGATCCGCCAATTCCGCCCTTCTTGACAACATTGAATTGCCAAATGCCATAATGCTTATTAACGCCCTTATAAGGCACATTGATAAACCACTGCATCAGCGCATCGCTATCATAAATGATATGAATACTGCCAATACGCACCGCTTGCTTGGGTAAAACATCCGTGTATAAACGGTCTATATTATCGCTGTAAAGCTTTATTTTTTCTACGTTTTCAGCACTAACATCACCAAGCTTAGCCCTTGCATCACCTATGTTTCGGCACAGCCTAAAAGGCGCGACAAAACTTAAGGTATCATCGGTATTATTGACAAAATACACATCATCTTCATAATTGTTTATCGAAACCGTCTCAAGATAAAACAATGGGCTGTTTCGCACCCGCCCTTTCTCATCATTCGCCAGTGCCGTTATTCCAGACAGTTTTGCCCCCTCTGACCACTGCATATCGTCTATGCGTTTTTGCTCAAATTGATAGGTTAACTTTGTCATCGTTTTATCCTTATTATTTTGATTTTAGTTTGTTCGTTGCAGTATTTTTCGTATTGTTTTTCGTTCTGTTTTCTTTTTTTTAGGCTTTAGTAAGCGCAATTTTAAGCCAGCCGAGTCTATTCGCCATTTTGTAAAATGACGTCATTAGCTATAATTTAAGTAAGTTAATCGGTTTTAGAATGTAGGATTCGGTGTTTTTTCTAATTGTTTAGCTGTAGCTGGTCATTATAGTAAAGCTGCTTTTTTTATCGTTATTACGCTTAAAAAATTAAAATCAACGAGCGTTTTTCTGTTCAGTCTTTCTGATTATCAATCATTATGTTTTTTGGGGTTTAGGTTTGGATTTGTACAGGCGAAGTGGTTTAGAAGTAAACGAAAATAATACTGTTTAAAAAATACTGTTCAAACGACATCATTAAAAATGCTTGCTAAAGACAACTCAGTTAAAAAGTGAAGCGTTGCGCCCCGAGGGTTAACTGTTTGTCATGTTATTTTTGCCTGACTCAATAACTATAATATAAAACCTTATAAAAATAAAGAGGCTAAAAAAAGCTGTGCGACAACTGCTGTCGCCCAATCACTTATTACTAGATTTATCACTAAATTTATCATTAAGCTTATTATTTATTGAACCAATTTATATAAAAAAACCCCATAAGCTGAATGCAACTTATGGGGTTTTCTTTTGCCAAATTGTGAATCAGATATCTAAAATCTAGCACGCCATATACTAGCGTTTGATGAATGATTTAATAAATGAATTAACGTTCTAAATGCAGATACTGCATATGACATTCGTACTGATGCAAGATATCGACCAGCACTTGCTCTTTGGTATAGCCAACCAAGTCATACTCTTGCGAGCCATCACTTAAAAACACCTCAGCACGGTAATAAAACTCGGCCTGCTTGCTTGAAGTATTCAGTGTAAAGTTCGGACGCTCAGCTTTGATGAGATTGACTTCATAGATAAAGTCATCTTCATCGCCATGACCGACGCGCAGTTTTACCCCATCTATCTGACCATCATCTTCATCCATCCCAGCGTCTATATCTTTACTGATACTGGCCAGATTTCGGATATCCAATGCCGTCTTAAGGCCACCATCTTTTAGCTCTTTTTCAACTTCAATCATGGCAGGCTTAACGACTGTCTGTAAAAAGCGTTCGACTTGTTTATGGCTTGGGAAACTGACGATACGTTGCAAGCGCGCCTTCCAACCTTTACCACTATCGAGCACGTTTGCCGTACCAACGGTACTGGCTTTGCGCTTATTACCCTCTTCTTTTAATGACTTCCACATAGCCATCATGTAAAGCACTAAAATAAGTGAGAACGGTAAACCGGCAATGACAGACACCGATTGTAGCGAGGCAAAACCACCCGCAAACAGTAAGCCTAAAGTAATCAAACCCGTGGCTGCCGCCCAAAATAGGCGCAACCAAACAGGTGCGTCGGTATCATTGGTCATACCTCTTGAGCTTAGGTTCGCAAGGACTAAAGCGCCTGAGTCAGCAGACGTCACAAAAAATATCAGGCCAATTACCACGCCTGCCAATGAAAAAGCATCGCTATAAGGGAAGTATTCAAACAAGGCAAACATACCCATCGCCGCATCATTGACGGCGATTTCACCAAGCTCGGTGGCACCATTGGCGACCAAATCTATCGCTGAATTACCAAAGATAGAGAACCATGCAAAGATGAAACCAAGTGGAATAAACATCACGCCAAAGACAAACTCTCGCAAAGTACGACCACGGCTAATACGCGCGATAAATAATCCTACAAAAGGTGCCCAAGCAACCCACCATGCCCAGAAAAATATCGTCCAACCTGATTTCCAATCAGCACCAGCCGTACCATCATAAGCATAGACATCAAAGGTTTTAAAAATAATAGTCTGGAAATATTGACCAATATTTTGGGTAAAAGTATTGAGTAAATAAACGGTATTACCCAGTACTAATATGGCCAATAGTAGCAATATCGATGACAGCATATTAAATTCGGATAAACGGCGCACGCCTTTTTCAACGCCCGTCATAGCAGAAATAGCGGCAGCAATAACCACGCCTAAGATAATCAGGCTCTGCACCATTTTGCTAGATTCGATACCGAATACATGAGTCAAGCCGGCGTTGGCCTGCAATACCCCAATACCTAAACTGGTGGCAATACCCATTAAGGTACAGACGACGCCAAAGGTATCAACACCATCACCAAGCCAGCCTTTGATTAAGCGCTCACCGAAAATAGGGGTCAGCGGTGAACGTAGGGCAAGTGGCATGTTTTTACGATAAGCAAAATACGCCAATGCCATCCCGATCAAGGCATAAATGCCCCAACCATGAAGACCCCAATGTAAAAAAGTTTGCGACAGTGCTTCACGCATCGCTTCTGCACTGGCAGGCTCTAAACCAGTATGCGGTGTCAAATAATGCATCAACGGCTCAGAGGCACCAAAGAAGAGTAAATCAATCCCGATACCCGCGGAGAACAGCATCGCCGCCCATGCTAAAAACGGGAACTGGGCTTTTTCGTGGTCTTGCCCAAGCTTGATATCACCGTATTTAGAAAAACCAACAAACAAGGCAAAAATACTATAAGCGGCAACCACCAGCATATAATACCAGCCAAAACTCTCTGATACCCATGCCATGCTTGAGCTTAATAATGTCTCACTATAATCTGGAAACACAATCGTCCAGATGATCAATAAAATAGAAATAATAGCTGAACCTAAAAAAACCGTCTTATTTAGAGTCAGGGGTTTCGTCGCATCTTCTGATGGCGAGCTGTACATAAAAGACCTCGATAGGTAAATTAAACAGGGTCTGATATTGCTTTGTCCGTCATAGTCTTATGACTGCATAGTTTTATGACTAATAGTTTTATGACTAATAGTCACATAAAATACGTATCACCGCATGACGCACAAAGCAGTACCAATAAATAAAATTTGCTAGATATAAACTGTTATTAAAATAGCAAAGCAAATGCTAAACAGAGGCCGCCTTAAAGGCTTTATTTGCTTAACATACGCGCTGATAAAAAAGACCTTTACTGTGAAAGGCCTTCTTTTTTGAAATGGTCTTATATTGTTTATTGTCCAATAGCTTATGCCGTCGTTTAGACACTCATTTAGACAGCCATTTAAACAACAGAACTGTAATCACGCATCGGCTCGGCTCTGAGCGGTGCGCCATTGGCGACATAATAGTCAGCCGTCGAGCGTGGTAATTGCTTACCTTTCATCTTATCAACGATTTTTTCGGCGAGCATAATGGTGGTCGCGTTTAGATTACCACTGATTATATTTGGCATAATCGACGCATCGACCACGCGCAAGCCATCGATACCGTGTACCAGTCCTTCGCCATTGACCACCGAATCATTACCTTCGCCCATCGCACAGGTACATGATGGATGATAAGCCGTCTCGCTATGGTTACGGACATACTCGTCTAACTGTGCATCGGTCACCAAATCATCGGTCGGCGCAATAGCTCGACCACGATAAGGGTCAAGCGCTGGCTGATGCATAATCTCGCGAGTGATACGCATGGCGGCGCGGAACTCTTGCCAGTCTTGCTCATGCGACATATAGTTAAATAAGATACTTGGATGCGCGCTTGGATCTTTCGAGGTTAGCTTGACGCGACCGCGACTTGGGGAGCGTAATGAGCCCACATGCGCTTGGAAGCTGTGTGATTTCACCGCGCTGCGACCATCGTAACGCACCGCTAACGGCAAGAAATGATACTGAATATTAGGATGGGTAAACTTCTCATCGGTACGGATAAAGCCGCCACCTTCAAACTGATTTGACGCCCCAAGCCCGGTGCCATTAAACAACCATTCCGCACCAATGGCAGGCTTATTCCACCATTTATTGGCAGGCGCAATCGAGACCGGCAGCTTACATTCATACTGCATATACAGCTCTAAATGGTCTTGTAGGTTATTACCGACGCCCGGTAAATCTAGAATTTCAGTCACGCCCACATCTTTAAGCCATTGACCAGGACCAATCCCTGAACGCTGCAATAACTGCGGCGAGGCAATCGCACCCGATGAAACAATCACTTCACGAGATGCGTAGAAGTTTTTGGTTTGACCTTGATGCGCAACTTTAACACCGACAGCGCGCTTACCATCAAAGAGAATCACATCAGTCAATGCGCCAGTTAAAATAGTGATGTTACTGCGCGGTTTGGCACGGTCAAGATAACCACGCGCCGTGGAGGCACGGCGACCATTTGGCGTCACAAAACGATCCATTGGCCCAAAGCCTTCTTGCTGATAACCATTTAGGTCATCCGTGCTCGGGTAGCCAGCTTGCACGCCCGCTTCAATCATCGCTTCAAACAGCGGATTGACTCCTGGCTTTGAGGTGGTCATTTCAACCGGACCACCGACACCATGATAATCATTCTCGCCAGCGTCACAGTTTTCTAACTTTTTAAAATAAGGTAGGCAGTCTGAATAAGTCCAATCTTCTAAGCCTTTTATTTTGGCCCAATCGTCAAAATCAAGCGCATTGCCACGGATATAGCACATCCCATTAATCAATGATGAGCCGCCAAGACCTTTACCGCGACTACAGTCCATGACGCGGTTATTCATATAAGGTTCGGGATCGGTTTTATAACCCCAGTTATAAGTGGTTCCTTGTAACGGCATCGCGAGCGCCGCTGGCATCTGCGTACGAAAGTCTAAGCGATGGTCCGGACGACCCGCCTCTAACAGCAACACCTTAATGTTGGCATCTTCGGTCAAGCGGGTGGCCAGCACATTTCCTGCTGAGCCTGCGCCGACGATGATGTAGTCATATTCAGGTGTGGTTGATGTCATAAAACGCTCCATAATATTAAAAAAATCCATCATTTCATATCAGTAAGGCGGTGCCAAAAGGACAAATGAGTCCTCATACGCCAACCTTACTGTTTTAAAAATTTTTACCATACAACTGCTTAAAATACCGATTCAAACTTACCAAGCTCTACTTGGATAGATTTGGTCTGCGTATAATGCTCAAGTGCTTCAATGCCATTTTCGCGGCCAATACCAGAATGCTTATAACCGCCCACTGGCATTTGCGCGGGTGACTCACCCCACGTATTTAACCAGCAAATACCCGCTTCAATCTGACCGATTACTCGATGCGCTCGGGTCAAATCAGCGGTTACCACTCCTGCTGCCAAGCCATACTCGGTATCATTGGCGCGGCGAATGACTTCTTCTTCCGTCTCGTACGTCAATATCGACATCACGGGACCAAATATTTCCTCACGTACGATGCTCATATCATCGCTGCAATCCGTAAACACAGTCGGTGCGACAAACGCGCCATTGGCAAGCTCGCCTGTTGTGACACGTTCGCCGCCAGTCAATAGACGCGCGCCGCCCGCTTTACCTTGCTCGATATAGCCAAGCACTCTGTCCATATGTGGGAAGCTGACCAATGGCCCCATGTTGATGCTCTCGTCCAGCGGATTGCCTAAATTAATACGCTCGACGCGCGTTAAGATAGCTTCTTCAAACTTGGCTTGTAAGGTTTTGGGGATAAAGACGCGCGTGCCATTGGTACAAACCTGACCGGTACTATAGAAGTTCGCCATCATGGCAATATCAGCAGCGGTATCGATGTCAGCATCATCAAATATGATTAATGGCGACTTACCACCAAGCTCTAAGGTCACGTCTTTAAGCGACGATGATGCCGCGCTTGCCATGACTTTTTTACCCGTTGGTACGCCGCCCGTAAACGATACTTTGGCGATATCAGGATGCTGGGTTAGCGCTTCGCCAACTTTATAATCCCCTTGCACAACGTTAAAGACGCCGTCTGGTAAGCCTGCTTCTGTCAAGATTTCTGCCAGTTTTAGTGCCGTTAACGGTGTGACTTCTGAGGGTTTAAAAATCATCGCATTCCCAGCGGCCAATGCTGGCGCTGCCTTCCACATCGCGATTTGAATCGGATAATTCCACGCGCCGATACCTGCGACCACGCCAAGCGGTTCGCGGCGGGTATAAACAAAGCTGCTATCACGCAGCGGAATCTGACGACCTTCAAGCATTGGCGCAAGACCGGCATAATACTCAACGACATCGGCACCGGTGGCGATATCAACATATTTGGTTTCAGAAAGAGCTTTACCCGTGTCTTTGGTTTCAAGTAATGCCAGCACATCATTGCGTTCGCGCAATATCGCAACCGCCTTTAACAAAATCCGACTGCGCTCAACCGCTGTCATCGCTGCCCACACTTTTTGACCTTTTTGCGCCGCTTTTACCGCTTCATTAACCTGCTCATTAGTTGTTTGTTGAATGATAGCTAACACTTCACCTGTCGCTGGATTAATATCTTCAAATGTCGCTAATGATTCATCGACCGCCAAATAACGACCGTTGATATAAGCGGTTTGTATTTGCTCTAAATCGATGATGTCTTTTAAGTTGTTTGGGTTGCTTATGTTTGAATCTGTCATAGGTTCTCCTATCGACGACTGGTAAAGGCTTTATAAAAAAGCCAATAGCAAATAATGTCGTCATGGGTTAAGTATTTAAAATAAATTTATATCGTTTATTTCTAAAATTTTTTCTTTAAGCATTTCTTTAATAAACGCTTAAAGCGCTGTGTTTAAAGTATTGTGTTTAAATCAAAACAAAGCAGCGTTTTATTCATGTTCAGGTTGGGTCATTTTTAGCAAACGCTCACGTAATGATTTTTTATCGGATATATTAATGCCGGAAAAATCAGAGAGCCAAATACCATCAGCGACCAGACGCACCATGCATAACGTTTCGGTATTGTCAGTTGGTTTATGCTTGTCTAATTGCTCATTTGACCACTCAGCCCACAGCTTGCGCAGCTCGCTGTCCGCCAGCATCAATACGTATAAGGTTGCCTGATTATCAAACTCTTCCTGCCCTTTTTCACCTAAGCTAATCGTGGCATTGATGTAGGCACGGGTAAACGAACCGTAAGGCACTGGGTCTTTGGCCATCGCCGTATCAACCTCTGTCTCAAACTTTTTCATCGCGTCATGGAATACTTCCAAAATCAACGCATTCTTGGTAGTGAAATGATGCATCACCCCACCTTTGGTCACCCCAACTGCATCGGCGACGGCTTGAAAAGTGACTTTAGACAACCCCTGCTCTAGCGTGATGCGTGCTGCCTGATCAAGCAGCGCACGACGTACGATTTCTGGCTGTTTTTTACGTTTATAAGCATTTTCTGTTTTCATTTTTATCTCGATGTTCATGCACCAAAGAGTTTGAGAATAAGTTTGTCGCCACTATTACCGCTTTCTATGCCATCCATAATTCTGACAATTTTGACAATGCTAGTGATGGCAACTACCGCCGTATAACCAGTCTTTACTAAATACTTCACGCCAAGCACTTAAAAATAATGACTCTTGCAAGCTCATCATAAGCTCTTAGCCATGATGCTAAGACGCAGACATGAGGTTTCTGCCTTAAAGAAGATAGGGATTATTTATTTATCCAAAGTTCAGAAAGCCGTTTTATAAGGATAAAGTTATCTATCGTATAAAAGAAACCACACGGTCGGTATTTTATAGAAATAATACAGCAATGTGAAGGGCTAGTATGTATCTGGGTTTTATAGAACATTATTCTAGAGAAAGTTGTTCTAGAAAATACTATTTTAGAAGAGGCTGATTTAGACCACATTGGCTTAGATAAAGCTACATGGTCTAAATAGTAGAGAAATGAATGTTGAAGTTTTAAGTCAAGTAGACTGATGGTGCCTATCAAGTATCAATATGGTGACACTTGATAACAGCAAGGAAAATTTATACCAGTCGCACATAGCTATAACGTAGCGCTTCTATTTTGAACTGACTATGCTATCGACTCAGGTAAATTTTTAACGCCGATGCTTGCCGCATCGATAGCGCCCGCGATATAACCGGGAAACGGCGCTGACCATTCGCTTCCGATACCGCTCAGACTGTTTGCCCAGACGCCAGATAGCGCTTTAGACATAGGGGCTGTGGCATGCTGACCATCACTATTTGCATCAGCAGCGGTTGCCGTAAATGGCTCTTGCGCCCAGTCCTTAAGATATTCAGCCTGAGGTGATTCTGTTTGCGCCCCAAATAACCGCACCAGTTGCGCACGGCAATGGGCCTTTAATACGTCTGCAGAGACAGTTTGGCGTACGGATGCAGGTACGCCTATAAAACCAAATAATGCCCCGTTACCATCTGTCACCGATGCATCATGAATCTCAACCATCGGTCCTTGTCCGCTGCGTGCTGAGCCTGACAATCCTTGTTGTTGCCAAAATGGACTGTCATAAACAGCAAGGTACTTAGCGTGCGGCGCCATCCATGTGGCCGTCCCTCGCCACTGTGTCTTGAGATTAGTCGGTAAAGCAGGCTCGAATATTATGCTTTCTTCTGCCAATCGAGGCGGTAGCGCCAGTAACACATGCTGCGCTTGCCACTGCTGTGTCTGACAAACAGCCACTTGCCCAGATTCAGCTTCGCTAGTGATTTCAATATACTGCCCAGTATTATGCAGCTGATGCACTTTTTGATTGGTCAAAATCCGCGTGGCATCTAAACGCTGATAGAGCGCGTCAATCAATGTCGCCATACCACCCTTAAGTCGCATAGACGGCGGCGCACTTTTATAGCCGTGCGTACGCATAGCAGGCTCATTAGGCGAGCGCTCAACCAACATATCGCCCTCTTCGAATTGTGTAAAACTCTCTAACTGCAATTCATCAATCAAACGCGCCAACTGCTGCTGATACTCTGGCCAAAACCATGATGGTCCCAAATCAAAGCCACTGGTGTTATCTATTATTTGTGCAGTATTTGGGTCAGTTGCCCGCGCGGTCACAATACGACCACCCAAGGTTGGACGCGCTTCTAACAGCACATAATCAACGCCTTTTTTCTCTAATAAATAAGCCGCATACAAGCCACTTAAGCCGCCGCCAATAATCGCTACAGGTACTGTTTGCATATTATGCTCCTTCCACGTCAGCACCGATGATATGAGACAGATGACCAGTTTTAAGATAAACCGTAGCGCCGTACTCGCCTGCCTTTATTGGTGTCAGCGCATCTACTGGCAAGCGTATCCAACCACCGCGAGTATAAATTTGAGCGTTATCTATTATCCTTTCTTCTACTAATTCGACATCTATCAGCTCGCCGTCTATCATTTCACCGTCTAGCACTAATATCTCAGCGCCGCCTTTGATAGCTTCAGTAAATAGCACCTCATTAGTATCCAAGCGTTGTAAGCTGACCTGCTCGCTGGCGTCTGAGAATAAATGACAGACATCACGATTGCCTTGTTTTTGCCAATTTGCCGCATCATTGGTATCGATGGCGACATAACGCGCCTCTGCTGCTGGCATTTGCCAAAGTTTGACAAAAATAACCGCGCCCTCTTTACTATACGGCTGATGACCAGAGTTTGGTGGATTGCGTAAGTAGCAACCTGCTGGATAATCGATATTATCTGCCGAAAAAGTACCCGACAACACCAAAATCTCCTCGCCGCCCGGGTGCAAATGATGGGGGAAATAAGAGTCAGGGGCATAGCGCACGATACTGGTGGCACGGGCTTTTTCTGCGCCGACGCGGTCGAGCATCACGCGCTCGACGCCATTTTGCGGTGATGACACCCATTGATAGTGTTCGGGCGCTAATGAAGCACGGCAGGTAAAATCTGCATTGATAAGCATAAATTATCTTCCAAAGATAAGGTTTGATGCCGTCAATTATCCGCTGATTTACATCGGCTGACAAACGAGATAATATTCATCTCTCTAAAAGAAAATGTTTGCCACTATGAAGAAAGCCGTGCATTTAAACGCCCTACGTGCCTTGGAAGCAAGCGCCCGTCATCAAAGTTTTTCTGCGGCGGCAGACGAGCTAAACGTGACTCCTGCTGCCGTCGGTCAACTGGTACGTAGCTTGGAGGATGCGGTAGGCTTACCGCTTTTTTATCGCAAACCTAGCGGCAAATCGCGCTTAATTCCCACCAAAACAGTCGAGCTGGCATTGCCTCATATTCGGGCAGGCTTAGACAGCTTGGCACAAGGATTGGCACAGTTACAAGCAGGCTCAAATAGCGGCGTACTCACGGTGACCGTCAGCCCTGCTTTTGCCGCTAAATGGCTGTTACCGCGTATCGATCGATTCCAAAGCTTGCAACCAGATATCGATGTACGCCTTGACACCAGTGCTAAATCAATCGACTTTGCCATCCAAGACGTCGATATCGGCGTGCGCTATGGTGCTGGAGTTTGGGCAGGATTAGTTAGCGAAAAGCTGATGGAAGAAGAGATTTATCCGGTTTGCTCGCCGCAATTGTTACAAGGAAAAAACGCGCTTGATTTGACCCAAGAGATGCTCATCCATGACCGTTCCATGGATGGTTTTATCGGTTTTCCTTCGTGGGATGATTGGCTTGCACAAGCCCGTTTAACCAATGCTGCGCTCAGCAAAGTAGATACCTCGCGAGGCATGCAAATCAATAACTCAGCAGCGGTGCTCCAAGCGGTCATCAATGGTCATGGAGTTGCGTTGGCGCGTAGTGTGATGGCACGTGATGATGTCGCTGCCGGACGCTTGGTACGATTGTTTCCTGAAATTACCTTTAGCTCGCCATTGGCTTATTACGTCGTTTATCAAGCGGAATCTGCCCATATGGCAACGCTTAAAGCCTTTCGTGATTGGCTGTTTTCAGAAGTGTCATCCACTCATGAGAGCAACTTTATTTAAGTATAGTCGGCTCAACATGAAAAATAAATAGCCGATTCAATTTAAAGGAAAATACTGCCTAAACTTACTTAGCGGTTTAGGCAAAGTTCAACATTTCTATCAGACTAAGGTGTGTCACTATTTCCTGTCCAAATTCCCTACCCAATAATTCTTAGGCATTGACCCGCATGATATAAAGTCAGTCCCAGCTCAGTAAAGCCTGACTTAATGCTTCCAAAAGAAACTTTTGCCTCTTCTAAAGTCTTAAATGGTAAGGGAATACTGTCTCTATTACCGGTCATTATATAATCTGCAAAGCACTTACCCATTAGCGTGCCTGTGGTAATGCCGCGACCGTTATAAGCCGTTGCGGTCAGCAAGCCTTCAGCGGGCTCCATGACTCGAAAAATATGATCTTGCGTAAAGCCAAAACTGCCAGTCCACTCGTACTGCCACTTAAATGCCGGCAAATCTGGATAATAGCTTTTTTGCACCGCATTGGCCCATGATTGATAAAAGGATTTTGGTTTAAGCTGTGTACCACCCACCGTTCCCAATAATAGGCGATCATCGTCATCACGGCGAAAGCTAGACAAGGCCAAGCGTGTATCCCATGCCCCTGTTTTGTATGGCAAAATACGATCTGCCGCCTCTCCGCTGAGCGGCTCAGATGCAATCTGATAATAATAAACCAGATAAAACGTCTTTTTAATTTCTGTCCATTCGCCTTCGGTATAAGCGTTGGTTGCAATAATGACGCGCTCAGATTTCACGCGCGCTTTAGAAGTCCTTGCATACCAATAGCCATCCACCTTTTCTATGGCTTCAACAGCGGAATGCTCATAGATGGTGACGCCAAGATCTTTTGCTACTTTGGCCAGCCCTCTAACATAAGCCAAGGGATTGATGGTACCAGCACGGTGATCGAGTAGTGCCTTATTGATATTCTTGGTACCACAATACTCATGGCATTTACTACCGGTTAATACCTCAACATTCGCACCGCGACGACTTAGCTGCTCGTATCTAATATCGACATCGACTTCACCTTTAGCGTTATGTGCCATGTGGATATTACCGGCTTGAGTGGCTTGGGCGTCGATATTATAACGTTTGATTAAGTCAAATACTAAGCTTGGCGCTTGTCCAAGGGCGTCTGTCAAGCGCTCACCTGCCGCTTCACCTAGCGCAATATTCAAATCATCAGGGCGCGCCCAAGTACCTGCATTGACGAGCCCTACGCTTTTACCGGAGCCGCCACTGCCTATCGTATGGCTCTCAAGCAAGATAACTTTGACGCCTTTTTCTGCCAAATGAATCGCCGCCGATAACCCTGTATAACCGCCGCCTATGATACAAATAGTCGCTTCAGTATCGCTATTCATCTGGCTGTAAGTATCAATAATAGGTGCGGTCATATTCCACAAACATTGCTCTTGCAACATCTTATATTCCTTCTAAATTACACGTTGTCTACAGTGGAGAGCGTGCTTGTGTCGTTATTAACAGTAGGTTCTTCACGGGGAATGAATTTATCTAAGAATACCCATAGCAAGCCAAATAGCGGCGATAACCAGCAGGCAAAAGCAAATGGCGCATAAGTAAGCGTTGCAATACCTAAGGTTGCCGCGACGAAACTACCACCCATATTCCAAGGAATCAGAGGAGATAACAGGGTGCCGGTATCTTCAATAGAGCGGGTAAGCGTCGTGCGCTTGTAGCCCATTTCTTGATATTTGTCTTTGAGTAGACGGCCTGGCAATACCAGTGTGGTATAGACGTCACCGATGAGCGTACCGACACCAAGTGTGCTGGCATACGTGGTAATTACCAAACCAAATCTTGATTTCACCATCTTATTGATTTTTGCCATGATGGCTTTAAGCGTACCGTAATGCTCAATTGAGCCGACGAAAGCTAAGGCAAAAATGGTCAAGGTCACAACCCAGGTCATTGACATGACGCCGCCTTTAGACAGCAGTTGGTCGACGACAGCAAAGCCCGTCTCACTGACAAAGCCATTTTGTAAGACAGTAAAAATGTCGTGCACACCCACGCCTTGCATAAAGAACGCGACTAAGCCTGCAACCACCACACCTGATAATACCGTTGGAATGGCAGGCATTTTCATCACCGCTGCAATGACAACGACCACAGCAGGTAATAAAGTAATGATGCTCAAGTTATAGTTGGCGGCTAGTGAGGCTTGAATGTCTCTGATTGAAGATAAATCGACATTTTCTGCGCCGTAGCCCATCCCAATCCAAGCATAGATAATCAATGCAGTCACCATGGCAGGTACGGTGGTTGGCAACATACCGCGGATGTGCTCCCAAAGGTCAATACCGGCAGCCGCTGGGGTTAAGTTGGTGGTGTCAGATAAAGGGGACATTTTGTCGCCGAAAAAAGCACCGGAAACAATGGCGCCGCCCGTTAGTGACGGCGGAATGCCCAAGCCTAGCCCAATACCCATCATGGCAAGACCAACCGTACCAACCGTGCCCCAAGATGTACCGGTTGCGACAGAAATAATGGCGCAGATAAGACAGACAGAGACTAGGAATGATGAAGGAGAAAAAACGCTAAAACCGTAATATAAAATCGTGGGAACCGTACCAGCGATAATCCAAGCACCGATGAGCATACCAACGCCCATCAAGATAATCATGGCCGGTAGACCAATTTTGACAACCTTTAAAAAGCGTTGTTCCATGCCATCCCAGTCACGGCCACGCAGCTTCATAAACAAGCCAGTGATTAAAATACCGCAAGCTAAGGGTATGTGAGGGGTAAAATCTTTGAATACAAAAAACTGCACCATCAGAATAATGGCAGTCAACACCAGAGGTGCAATATCTAATAAAAAACTAGAAGACGGACCGTAGCCATCTTTAGCTTCGTCATAAGGTTTATCATCCATCATAAGATACCTACCTTCCTTAGTAGTGGATACTGCTGTCATGGATATAACAGTAGTGTAAACAACCAATCCATGGCTGCTGATAATGCTGAAAAAAGTGCTAAAAAGGTTACTGAAAAGGGAGTAAAAAGCCTGTTTTGAAATCATGAATGGTTATTCATCACTTCCGCAGGCTTTCATACTAAAACAATAAATACTTGATAATTGGCGACCAAAATAGCTAATAACTGGCTTGTTAAATAGGCGCTGAGCCTACTTAACAAGCATCACGTCACGTCACATTGTTATTAGCCAAAGTTGATGCCTTGTGCCAGTGGCAGCTCGGTTGAATAGTTGACCGTATTGGTCTGACGACGCATATAAGCTTTCCATGCATCAGAACCTGATTCACGACCACCGCCGGTTTCTTTTTCGCCGCCAAATGCGCCGCCAATCTCAGCGCCACTGGTGCCGATGTTGACGTTAGCGATACCGCAATCACTACCGCGGTCGCTGAGGAAAGTTTCAGCTTCACGTAAGTCATTGGTAAAGATACAAGATGACAGCCCTTGTGGCACATCGTTTTGCATCGCTAGCGCATCGTCGAACTCTTTATAAGGCATGACATATAAAATCGGCGCAAACGTCTCACTACGTGCCACGTCATTTTGCTCATCAAGCTCAACAATCGCAGGGGTCACATAATAAGCATCGGGGAATTTATCCATCAGCACCCGTTCGCCGCCCGTGACTTTACCGCCAGTATTGCGGGCTTTTTCTAACGCCGCTTGCATATTATTAAAGCTGTCTTCATCAATCAGTGGACCGACCAAATTGCCTTCAAGCGGATGGCCGATGCTCACCGTCTCGTATGCAGACTTAACGCGCGGTAAGATATCGTCTTTGACCGACTCATGAACGAACAGACGGCGTAAGGTGGTGCAACGCTGACCTGCCGTTCCTACTGCTGAGAATAGAATGCCACGTAGCGCCAGATCCAAATCGGCAGTGGGTGCCAAAATCATGGCGTTATTACCGCCAAGCTCAAGCAAGCATTTACCAAAACGCTCAGCGACTTTTGGCCCGACTTCTCGGCCCATGCGCGTACTGCCGGTGGCACTGACTAAAGCGATGTCTTTATTCTCAACCAACGCATTACCAATATCGGTTTTACCCAATATGATTTGCGATAAATGTGCTGGTGCTTCACCAAATTTTGCCAAGGCTTTTTCAAATAACGCTTGGCAAGCTAAGGCGACAAGTGGGGTTTTTTCTGAAGGTTTCCAGATGACAGGGTTGCCACAAACGATGGCCAGTGCCGTATTCCAAGACCAAACGGCAACGGGGAAGTTAAAGGCCGAGATGACGCCGATGACGCCAAGTGGATGCCATGTCTCACGCATGTGGTGACCTGGGCGTTCTGAGGCGATGGTTAGACCATAAAGCTGACGCGATACGCCCACGGCAAAGTCACAAATATCAATCATTTCTTGGACTTCGCCAAGGCCTTCTTCTTTGATTTTTCCGGCTTCTAATGATACTAAGATACCTAAATCTTCTTTGTGCTCACGCAGGACTTCACCCAATAGACGAATCAACTCACCACGTTTAGGGGCAGGAACGACACGCCATTCTTGAAAAGCTTGTTTGGCATTTTGGATTTTAGTATCGACGTCGGCGACTGTATCTAACGTGACTTTACCGATGACTGAGCCATCAATTGGGGTGGTGACTTCAAAGTCGCCATTTTGATAGTGTGCTTCTTCTACGCCCATTGCAGACATATATTGCTTAATCATAATCAATCCCTTGCATATTGGTATAATGGTTTACTACGTCCTTGACTGACTTATAAAATTACCCTGCTACCTACTAAGTTGCAAAATAATAAATTTCTTGCAGTCATTCCTTTTTGGAATGACGTGCTAATAAGTCTGCTATACGCTGGCTATTTTTAGCCTAAATTTTACTAAATACTGACGGTGGACAGGCACTGCTCAAGGCTTTGCGCCTGCATCGCTTCATACAATGCCATCTCATCGTAAATGGCGGCGCCCAAATCACGCTCAAACTCTTGTTGGCTTGAGTAACCGTCATATTGGCTTGGCTGCGCCTCTTGCAGATTCGATTGAAAGATACCGGCGGCACTAACAGGCAAAAAATCCTCATAAACGATGGGTTCAATGCGAAGCACTTCATCATTAATCAGAGCAGTCAGCTTAGCATTAGGCAGTTTATTCAAATCATCAGTGCTTAAGGTGGCGGCCAACAACGCTTGACCGTCTTCAGAATCAAGGGTGCTATCTGTCAGCTGGTAATAAAAATACGCCAGCCCCTCATCGTGTAGAGTTTGATAATCATCAGGAAAAGCGGTAAATACCTCAGTTAAAATTTGATTATACTGAGCCGCATTGTCCTCATTTGGGGTAACACCAAGTTGGCGGCGAGCTTCGCTCAGTAGTTCATCATAAAGCGCGCGGCCCTTTTGTGTTAACGCTACACCGCGTTGCTCAATCTCTCCAAAGCGCGCGGTATGATGCCCTTGCTCATACTCTTCATGGCTAGCGTCTGAGTTATTAGTAACTTTAAAGCCAACCGCTTCTTGTAGCGCTTTAAAACTGGTTTGCCTTAATAAGATAGGACACGCTCTACGCGGTGGTCCTTCGATAATGGCTTTTGAGGGTATGCCTCTTGCTTGCATGCCTTGTTGTACCGCATCAATATCCAAGGTTCTAGGCGTTAAATGATTGATATGCGGACCCTTAAAGCCGACCACATCTGCGACCAACGGATGCTGATTTAATAGGCGCTGATAGAGCGCTTTTGCCACCGGCGTTTTATCATGCCAGCGAAATGTCTCTAGCGCTTCTTGGACAAATTGCTCTGCTTGCGCAGTAGTCAAGCCACCTTGCGCCTCAAAAATCTCAATGAGCTCAATAACGCCAGTAGTGAATATCTGACGCTGCGCCAGTGTGGCCGTGGCTTCTTGTTGTAAATTTTCATCGGCAATCAAATCTAAACGCAATAACGAGGTAAAGACGCGAAAGGGGCTTTTATGCAATGAATGCGAGTCAAGTGCGCGAAAAGCTGTTGAATGTACCGGCACGCCAGCAGGCGCTAAATCGTAGTAGCCGACAGGGTGCATACCCATCACGGCAAAAAGACGGCGCATCATGCTCAGCTCTGCTGCGGTACCCAGTCGAATCGCCCCGTGACGCTCCATGCTCAGACGCTCAATCTCGCCCGTATGCAGCAGTTGTGATTTAATATCGGGATGTGAGGTTAATACTTCGGCATTGACATCACTGACCAAATCAACCAAGTCGCCGTATAGCGGCACCTCGTTCTGATACATGGCTGACATGGCCATAGAGAAATCATGGCGAATATCATCGCTGCAGATAAAATCCTTATCTGGACTGACGCTACTATTTTTCACAAATAAACATCCTTGTAATAGAGTTAATAAATTTTTAGCTTAATAATAAGTATTTGATTTCGAGCATTTGCTTATGACGATGCGCTATCAATTCTAAGCACGCCTAAGCATTCCTAAACATTAAGCGGCAGGCAAGCCATCAGGAAGCGCGATGAGCACCTCTTTTAGAATATCCAATCCTTCTTTTAGGGTGTCAGGCTCTATGGTAAGTGGTGGCAATAAGCGAATGATATGGCGATGTTGCCCACTTGGCATCAGCAATAGACCACGCTCGCGTGCTTTGGTTAATACTCGCGCCATCACACTTGGATGCACATCATGCTCAGGATGGCGCAGCTCGATACCACGCATCGCACCGATACCAGTAAGACCAAATAACCAAGGTGAGATACCTTCTTGCTGCCATTGGCTGATGGTCGTCTCAATCGTCTGGGCATAATGCTTGGCTGACTGCCAAACGTCATCGGCTTGCATGATATCGAGCGTGGCATTGGCAGCGGCGCAAGCAACTGGGTTACCAGAATAGGTACCACCCAAACTGCCCTTGGGGAGACCATTGACCAGACTAGCCTTGCCGATGACTGCGCCTAAGGGCAAGCCGCCCGCGATACTTTTGCCAAGTAAAATAAGGTCAGGCTCAATCCCTAAATGGGTAAAAGCAAACGGCGTACCCGTACGACCATAACCAGATTGGATTTCGTCCATGACGAGTAACATGCCATGTTCATCACAAAACTTACGTAGATATTGCGCAAAGGTAGGCGACAACAATTGAAAGCCGCCTTCCCCTTGTACAGGTTCGACGATGATGGCACCGATATTGTCGATATCGGTTTCTACCATAAATAAACGCTGGAGTGCGTCAATCGCTTGCTCGTCGCTGATATTGTTATCGGGACTGGGAAAAGGAATATGATAAACGCCGCTCCCTAATGCACCGAGCCCGCGCTTATAAGGCGCGACCTTACCATTGAGATTGACCGCAGCCAGTGTGCGCCCATGAAAGCCACCATCAAATGCAATGACACCTGTGCGACCCGTTTTCATGCGTGCTATCTTTATAGCGTTTTCAGTTGCTTCTGCACCGCAGTTAGTGAGCATCCCTGCCAGCTCGCCGCTAATAGGCACAAGCTCACATAATCGCGGCATAAAGCTTTGATACGGCTGATGCGCTGCCGCATTGTAGGCATAGTGAATCAGCGACTGGGCTTGCTGGATGATGGCGTCAACGATGTGAGGATTGCAGTGACCAAAGTTTAAAACACCAATACCGCCGACAAAATCGATATAGCTGCGGTCATTGTCGTCCCAAACTCTGGCATTTTTGCCTTTGACGAGCGTTAGCGGATGCACCATCGTAAAGGCATCGGTCACGTTATAAAGCTTGTCCATGATGAATCTCTATCTCTTCCTTGAGTTAGACTCATTTCAACAAAACATCATTCCAGCAGCAAACGAATAATAGTTGTGGTGGCATTCCTTTTTGTCATTACCAGTAAATTAGCTCCTTAAACGAATCCTTTAAAAACAAAAAAAACTGCGTATCAAGGCAGTTTTTTTGTTTAGCTTGTTAAATTTTCACAGCAAATAACTTTGCAGGATAAAAATAACAAGACCAGTGCTATAAAAAATACTTTAGGTTATAAATAAACGTAAGTGACATTATAAAACCAACCCTAACGCCTTTTCACGTTCATCTGAGATTGCTAAATAAGCCGTAATCCATCCTAAAACCGCTTTGACCTTATGCGATTGCCCTGAAGAGACAGGATAAGTCACATAATAGCTGCCGCGACCCTTTGCCGCATAATCCCACGCCATCACTAAAGCGCCTGATTGTAGCTCAGGCTCAACCAAGCGTAACGGCACCAAGGCTATACCATAGCCCAGTAAGGCGGCAGAAATGCAAGCATGGAAAGTCTCAAAACGTGGACCCACAAAGGTGCCATCGACGCTGATATCTTGTTGCTTAAAATACTCATACCACGCACTTAAGCGCGAACTTATTTGCAATAACACATAGTCATCCAAACACTCCCTACTTGTCAAACACTCAGTACTCAGTGTTTTATCTCGCAAATACTGCGGCTGACAGACTGCAACGCAGTATTCATCGAACAGTTTTATAGACTCCATATTGCTCCACATGCCATCACCATATAAAAAAGCAATATCGACATTTTGGTCTTCAGAAAAAAATGGACCTACTAATTCTTTGATATCTAGGTTGATAAGCGGGTATTCTTGACTAAAGCCACTGAGTGCTGGAATCAACCAGCGGGCACAAAATGTCGGATGCGAGACGATTTTTAGCAGCTCGGTATTACTGCTATGCGACATCAAATTGGTGGTCGCCACCTCGATATGTTTTAAAATCTCTAACACTTCAAGATAATATGACTTGCCAGCAGGGGTCAGTGAAATCCGGTGCGGCGTCCGATAAAACAAAGACAGGTTTAGCATCTCCTCTAACTGCGCCACTTGCTTACTGATGGCGCTTTGGGTCATGTGCATCTCTTGCGCGGCATTGGTAAAACTTAAATGACGGGCAGCGGTCTCAAAACATTGCAGCGCCGTCGTTGAAGGGTATCGTCTAAAGGCTAATGGTTTATTGGTGTCTGTTTTCATAGATTGCTTTTCTTTTATTCCATATTAGGGCGTGTCCTCAATTCACTCGATAGTCATCTAAATGGGCTAAAAATGGCTAAATCTTGCCAAACATCGTCAAATAGCTTGTTAATATCCCGATATTATCTACGCTATTTTTCTTGTTTGACGGCAATTTATCTCATTTTTATCGCCATTTTTGAAATGAAGACACGCCCTAGTAAAATATCAATGATTATTTAAAATCACGTTATCAGGCATTCCTAGCCTATGCCTATGCCTATGCCTATGGCGTCATCATACCTATATTCAAGCGTAAATAGCGATACCTCACTATAAGCACTATGTAACTGACACTGATGTCAGCATCGGATTTACTTAAGCATTCAACCAATTATTCAGTCGCTAATTTTAAAGACTCTCCTACAAAAAACACCGTCGATTACTGATAAAATAGTAGGGTCTGATGATAGGCTCTGACATACCGCAACTGATTTGCTATCTTGCCCTCCTCTTTTTCATCATTACCACCTATGCCGCCGTTATTCTTAAACTCATGAATTATTTTTCAGCTAATTTTCACTATTAGCGCCTTCTTTATTTGTATTGGATCATATGAAACATAACCTTGAGGTGAGCGCAAATGCTCGCCGAACTCAGTATTTCCAAGTATTTTTGATGGGCGTCAGCGCTTTTATTATGAATACTACCGAATTTGTCCCCGTTGCCCTATTAAGTGACATCGCCCAAGATTTTTCCATCACTACAGCAGAAACTGGCTGGATGTTGACGCTCTATGCGTGGATTGTCGCGGCCATGTCATTGCCATTGATGCTACTTACCAGCCGATTTGAGCGTAAAAGCTTACTTTTGGGCTTGTTTGTGGTTTTTATTGCCAGCCATGTATTGTCCGTATTTGCTTGGAGCTTTGATGTATTACTGATTAGCCGCGTGGGTATTGCGCTATCGCATGCGATATTTTGGTCCATCACCGCAGCGATAGCGATACGCGTAGCACCAGAAGGCAAAAAAGCACTGGCACTTAGCGTACTTGCGACCGGTACTTCATTGGCGATGGTGCTTGGCGTGCCACTAGGGCGCTTAGTTGGTCAATGGTTTGGCTGGCGGGCGACCTTTGGCGGTATTGGGGTGATTGCTTTTATCGTCTTTATCTTGCAAGCAAGGCTGTTGCCAACGTTACCAAGTATGTTTGAGGGGTCTTTTAGAAAAATTCCAGAATTGCTTAAAAACCCCTTATTGGTCTGTTTGTATCTACTCATTTTACTGGTCTTTACCGCTCACTATACCGCTTATTCTTATATCGAGCCTTTTATGCGTCAAGTCGGCGCCATCAGTGAAAACGCCGCGACGGTTGTCTTGCTATTATTTGGGGTGGCAGGGATTGCCGGCAGTGTGATATTCAGTCGCTGGGGTGATCGTTTTAATACCAGATTGATGCTGATATCGATCATATTAATGCTGATATCTATGCTGGTACTATTGTTTGCCGTGACTTCTATCTGGGCGCTGAGTTTCATTGCGTTACTGTGGGGCGCGGCGCTGATGCTGCTGATTATCTCTATGCAAGCCAAAGTCATCATGGTCGATGTCACGGCGCAAGACATGCTGATGTCGATGTTCTCAGGGATTATTAATTTAGGAATTGGCGCCGGTGCGCTGTTTGGTGGTTATGCGGTGACGCATATCTCGATATCAAGCGTGGGCTATGTTGGTGCCGCTATCGCCAGTGTGTCGCTGCTCTTGATGTTATTTATGATAAAGCGCTTTCCTGAATTAAGTAGAAGACTTGGTTAGCTAAAAACTTGATAGTAAATAAGCCTATACACAATGCCAGCCAATTAAATGGGCTGGCATTTTGCTGTTTGGTTTATTAAAAAAGTAAGCCGTTTATTTAAAAATCCACCTTACCGCGTAACGCTTTGGTCTTACCGCGCTGAGTTTTTTGATCGACGCGTTTACGTTTGGCATTTCTGCTAGGTTTGGTCGCTTTGCGGGTTTTATTGACATGGGTGGTTTTTATAATAAAGCTTTGCAGCCGCTCAAGCGCATCAATTCGATTGCGTTCTTGGGTACGAAACTGCTGCGCTTTAATAATAAGCACACCTTCTTTGGCGATTCGGCTGTCTTTGCTGTCCAATAAACGCTGTTTAATGACATCGCTTAAGCTCGAAGCATGAATATCAAAACGCAGATGAATCGCAGACGAGACTTTATTGACGTTTTGCCCGCCTGCCCCTTGCGCGCGTATGGCGCTAATCTCTACTTCGCTGTCATTCAGGCTAATGGTGTTGCTGATAAAAATCATAAAATACTTTTATAAATTATTGATAGATGAAGTTAATGATAAAGCATTCCCAGTTAACGCGCCACTTGCCCGCTTAATAGCGGCCAAAACGCCGTATTTCTTAACCTCTATAATCTGCAATTTATCGGGTAAACCTTATAAATGTTATCGTTTGACGTTGCTGTGTCTATCCTCTGTCTATAAAGCGTAAGCCTGCGCAGGGTTTTGATTTTAAGGTGGTAGGATGACTTTAAGCAGATACGATATTAAAAGAACACAGTATCAAATAGACACGGTATTGTTGAATCAAAGCGTTAACGAGCCGATTTTAGTCAAAGGAATAAGCGTTGTATGACAACCAATAATAAGAAATCTAATCATAAAAAACCTAACACTTCTCTCAAAAATCACAACCTTACCGCTGCACAAAGCATTCAAGTCAGGGGCGCGCGGGTGCACAATCTCAAAAATGTCGATGTGGATTTACCGCGTAATGCACTGGTTGTTTTTACCGGTATATCAGGCTCAGGCAAATCGTCACTGGCATTTGGCACTCTGTTTGCTGAGTCGCAACGCCGCTACCTTGATTCGGTATCGCCTTATGCACGGCGCTTGATTGACCAAGTTGGCGAGCCTGATGTCGATTCGATAGAAGGCTTACCGCCTGCGGTCGCCCTGCAACAGCAGCGCGGTACGCCGTCGGTACGTTCATCGGTTGGTAGCGTGACGACGATTTCAAATGGTCTGCGCATGCTGTACTCGCGAGCAGGCGAATATCCTGCTGGGCAAGACATGTTGTATGCCGATGCCTTTTCGCCAAATACGCCAGAAGGTGCTTGCCCTACTTGCTCAGGTATTGGTCGCGTGTTTGAGGTCACAGAAGATTTGCTTGTGCCTGACAAGACGAAAACCATTCGAGAACGCGCCATTGCTGCTTGGCCACCGGCATGGCAAGGGCAAAATCTGAGCCGGATATTGACCACACTGGGCTACGATATCGACAAACCTTGGAACACGTTATCCAAGGAAACCCGCGATTGGATTTTATTTACCGATGAAACCCCAGAAGTGCCGGTTTACCCAGAATACAATCTCGAGCAAGTACGCGAGGCGATTAAAAAAGGTGAAAAACCCAATTATAAAGGCACTTTTACCAGTGCAAAAAATTTCGTTTTGCATTCTTTTGCCACCACTCAAAGTCCACGTACCAAAAAACGCGTGGCGCAGTTTATGCAAATTTCAGAATGCCCAAGCTGCCATGGCAAAAAGTTAAAACAAGAATCGCTGTCGGTTAAATTTGCCGGGCTTGATATTGGCGAGTTATCACAATTAACCTTGACTGAACTGGCGCTAAAACTTAACGACGCTGCCAATAAAAAACTCAGCGATGATATGCCCGATCGTGAAAAAGCCATTGTTGCCAAGCGTATTACCAGCGATATTTTATCGCGTGTGCAAGCGTTAACCAGACTTGGGCTAGGTTACTTATCACTTGAACGCACCACGCCTACCTTATCGCCCGGTGAGCTACAGCGCCTAAGACTTGGCACTCAAATTCGCTCTAAACTATTTGGCGTGGTTTATGTGCTCGATGAACCGTCCGCTGGCCTGCATCCTGCCGATACTCAGGCGCTATTAGGTGCGTTAGATGAACTGGTAGCCGCGGGTAATTCATTATTCATTGTCGAGCATGATGTCAGCGTCATTCGCCATGCCGATTGGATAGTCGATGTCGGACCAAAAGCGGGCAGTCACGGCGGTGAAATCATCTATAGCGGCCCTGTCGCAGGCTTGCAAGATATCTCTGATTCTTATACTGGACAATACCTTTTTAATGGTGATTCCAAAAATAAAAAATCAAAAACCCAGCAACCAAAAGCCCAGCAATTAACAAGCCAGCAGCCAAGACAACCTAATCATTGGCTAAAACTTGCCAATATCGAGCGTAATAATCTACAAGGCCTAGATGTGGCATTTCCTTTAGGGGTATTAACCACAGTGACGGGCGTTTCAGGCTCGGGGAAATCGAGTTTGGTCAGTCAAGCGTTGGTTGAACTGGTCTACAATGCGCTAGGGCAAAAAACCGTGATTGAAGCGCCCACCGATGAAGCGGCTTTACTGGAGCAAGAACAAGAAACGCCAATAGGCGGTGAGATAGTCAGTGGTATGGAGCACATCAAGCGCTTAGTCACTGTCGACCAAAAAGCCATCGGGCGCACACCGCGCTCAAATCTGGCGACTTATACTGGACTGTTTGACCATGTGCGCAAATTATTTGCCGCCACCAAAGAAGCAAAAGCAAGGCACTATGATGCCGGACGTTTCTCATTTAATGTTAAAAAAGGACGTTGCCCAAATTGCGAAGGCGTCGGTTTTGTCAGCGTTGAGCTGCTATTTCTGCCAAGTGTTTACTCGCCTTGCCAAGTGTGCCATGGTCAGCGCTACAATGACGAAACCTTAGAAATTACTTATCAAGGTAAAAATATCGCCGAAGTGCTTGATTTAACAGTCGAAGCCGCTGCTGAATTTTTCATTGATGATGCCCCAATTATGCGCGCCTTAGATGCCTTGCTAAAAGTTGGGCTTGGCTATCTACGGCTTGGGCAACCAGCGACCGAGTTGTCTGGTGGCGAAGCACAGCGTATCAAACTTGCTACCGAACTGCAGCGTACCCAGCGCGGCGATACGCTGTATGTGCTCGATGAACCAACGACTGGCTTACACCCTTCTGATGTCGCGCTGCTGATGGCACAGTTAAATGGGCTGGTCGCAACTGGTAATACGGTGATTATGATTGAGCACGATATGCAAGTCGCTAGCAACAGCGATTGGATTATCGATATGGGCCCGGGTGCTGGCGATGAAGGGGGTCTTATTGTCGCAGAAGGCACACCTAAAGAGGTAGCGAAATCCAAAGAGAGTCGCACTGCACCTTTTTTATTGACTTAGTATTGATATAAAAGACAGTACACTAACTAAAAAACGGAAATATGCAATAAGAAAAACCGCATCACTATTAAAGTCATGCGGCTTCCTATTTTTAAACATCGGTTTTTTAAACATGCATTGCTAACTAAGCAAGCATACCACCATCGACAACCACGGTTGCGCCCGTCGTATAGCTTGAGGCGTCAGACACAAGATACAATACCGTGCCCGCCATCTCATCAGGATTAGCGACGCGACCTAAAGGAATCGCATGTAGCGCCATCTTTAAGACTTTATCATTGGTCGTTAACGCCGAGGCAAACTTGGTATCGGTCAGACCCGGCAATAACGCATTAACGCGAATGTTTAATGGACCACATTCTTTGGCAAAGGCTTTGGTCATGCTAATCACCGCAGCTTTAGTGATTGAGTAAATACCTTGCTTGTCACCTGCGACCAAGCCATTGACCGATGCCGTATTTAAAATAACACCGCCGCCCTGCTCGCGCATCATCTTACCGGCAGCCGTCGACATAAAGAAATAACCGCGAATATTGACTTCAACGGTCTTATCAAAAGCCGCTAGATCCGTATCTAAGATATGCCCATAATAAGGGTTTGCCGCGGCGTTATTGACCAAGATATCAATTTGACCAAATTCGCTTTTGATATGCTCAAAAATTGCCTCAATCTGATCCATATCGCCCACATGACAAGCAAAGGCGCTGGCTTTATGACCATCAGCGATGATGCTATCCGCAACCGCTTGGCAAGCATCAATCTTACGGCTAGAGACAATCACATGCGCGCCTCTTGACGCCAATAAGCGGGCAATAGATTCGCCAATACCGCGGCTCGCACCCGTAACCAAAGCAATCTTACCTGTTAAATCAAATACATCTTTCATCATTATTCCTTATATTTTTAAATATTTTAATAAATACTTTTGATGTTAAGCCAACATGCCGCCATCAAGGGTAAAGGCATGACCATTCATAAAGCTACTTTCATCACTTGCCAGCCATGCAATGGCGCCAGATACTTCATCGACATCTCCCAAACGGCGCATTGGGCTGGCTTTGATGGTGGCTTGCTGGGCACGCTCGTCCATTTTCGCCATGGTATTACGGACCATCGGCGTATCGATAAAGCTTGGACATACCGCATTAAAGCGGATATTGACGCGTGCATATTCATGGGCAGCAGACTTGGTCAGCCCCATGACGCCATGCTTGGCCGCGCTATAAGCTGTCAGCAGTGGTGCAGAACGTAAACCAGCAATGGAGGCCACATTAATCACATGACCGCCGCCATTGGGCGCCATACAAGTAACAGCAGCGCGCATACAATGCCAGACGCCTTTTAGATTAACCGCGATATTACGGTCAAAATCATCGTCACTTAGCTCATGCATCGGTGCCGGTTTATGGTCGATACCGGCATTATTTATCACCACATCAAGACCGCCAAGCGTTTCCATAGCAAAAGCAAATAGCGCCCGCACTTCATCGCCGTTAGTCACATCGACCTTTTTAAAAACAATGCTATTACCAGCATCTTGCCCTTGCTGAGCAACAGTAGCGCCCATCTCTTCCGCCAAATCGCCAATGACAACTTTCGCACCGCGACTGGCTAACAATAACGCACTTGCCGCACCGATACCAGACGCGCCGCCGGTGATTAAAATACGTTTACCAGTGACGTCTGATGCAATTCCATTTGTATTCAGTGTCATGATTTATCCCTCTACCTTAAGTACCAGCTTGCCGAAGTTCTCACCTTTAAATAGCATCATCAAGGTATCAGGAAAGGTCTCTATACCTTCAACGATATGGTCTTTCACTTTAATATCGCCCGCTTGAATCCAGCCTGCGATGTCTTTCATCGCTACCGGATACTCTTTGATATTATCGAATACAACGATGCCTTCCATACGGGCACGATTGACCAATAATGACAGATAGTTTGACGGCCCTTTTACTTCTGTAGTGTTGTTATATTGGCTAATCGCACCGCAGATAACGATACGGGCATGTAGATTAATTTGTGTAAGGACGTCATTTAAAATATCGCCGCCGACATTGTCAAAGAAGACATCGACACCTTTTGGACAGGCTTGCTTTAAGCCTTCTTTCACATTTTCATTTTTATAATCTATAGCCGCATCAAAACCCAGCTCATCGACTAAGAATTTGCATTTCTCGCTACCACCTGCGATACCAACGACGCGGCAGCCTTTGAGTTTGGCAATTTGTCCAACCAAGCTACCAACGGCACCAGCGGCACCAGAAACGACGACGGTCTCGCCCGCTTTTGGCGCGCCTGTTTTTAGCAGACCAAAGTAGCCGGTCATACCTGGCATACCGAGCACGCCTAAGTAATAAGATAAGGGTGCAAGCTGTGGATCGACTTTGTATAACCCAGTACCGTCACTGACTGCATAGGACTGCACGCCGTTATGACCTACGACATAATCGCCGACGGCAAACTTTTCATGCTTACTTTCAATCACTTCGCCCACGGTACCCGCGCGCATGACATCACCAATCTGTACCGGCTCGATGTAAGATTTGGCATCGTTTAACCAACCGCGCATCGCTGGATCCATCGAGATATATTCGATTTTAATCAGTAACTGACCGTCTGAAATAGTCGATAGTTCTGACTCGGTATAATCCCAAGTTTCCGCACTCGGCGCGCCAATAGGTCTTTCTTTTAAGCGCCACTGCTTATTGATTGTTGTCATTGTTTATTCCTTCAAAGTTGTATTTATTATTAATATCAAACATGGTTCAAAATCCCTTAAAACCACTCTGCTTGCATATCGGTACATACCGCATTGTCGTTATTTAACAGCTCAATATCGCGCTTGATTAACGGCAATTCCCAATCGATAAAGTATTTGGCTGCTTGGATTTTGCCATGATAGAAGTTTTGTTTCTCAACGTCGGTTGTATCACTTAATAACTGTTCCGCTTTGCTAGCTTGGCGAATCCAAATCCAGCTGACCACGATAGAGGCAAAAATATTCATTAGTGCTTGTGCGTTGCCTGTTAATGTAAGTGCTTTTTCTGTTTGCAGAATTTTGCTTAGATGCACCAACACTTCATGCAAATGACCCATATAAGGCATCAATTTACCGGCAAGTTTGGCGGTTTCTGGCGTAGTAATCCTCTCTAAGTCTTGAGTAATTTCACGTTTTAGAATTTGAATCCCAAGACCCTTGTTTTGCCATAACTTACGGAATGACAAATCTAACGCTTGCACACCATTTGTGCCTTCATGAATAGGATTGAGACGATTGTCACGCCAAAATTGCTCGGCTTGATATTCACGCGTATAACCTGCGCCGCCCAATACTTGAATACCTAAATCATTGGCCTTTGGACCATATTCAGAGGGCCATGCTTTTAACACTGGCGTGAGTAAATCCAGCAGTTCTGATAGCTCAGCTTTTAATGTTGCATCTTCACAAGTATTGATACGGTCAATCAGGTTTGAGCCATATAGACAGAGTGATATGCCGCCCTCGCTGTAGGCTTTTTGCGCAAGTAACATACGTTTGACATCACCATGATTAATAATCGCCGTTGCTGCGTCTTCAGGTTTATTGTTCGGTGCAATTCTGCCTTGCGTCCTGTCTTTGGCATAATCGAGCGAATACTGATACCCACGATAGCCAATCATCGCTGCACCAAAGCCAACCGCGATACGCGCCTCATTCATCATTTTGAACATGTAGCGCAAGCCGAAATGCTCTTCGCCGATAAGGTAGCCATAGCACTCGCCTGCATCGCCAAAGCTTAATGCCGTGGAAGTCGCACCTCGATAGCCAAGCTTATGAATAAGTCCCGTTAAATGCACATCATTGCGCTCGCCAACCGATAAATCTTCATTGAGTCGATACTTCGGCACGGCAAATAACGAGATGCCTTTTACACCACCAGGACCGCCCGGCACTTTGGCTAATACCAAATGCACGATATTGTCGGACAACTCATGATCACCCGCTGAGATATAAATCTTGCTGCCTTTTACGCGGTAAGAACCGTCGTCCTGCTTTACTGCCGTGGTTTTGATATCGGCAAGCGATGAGCCAGCATGTGGCTCAGTTAACGCCATGGTGCCCGTAAATTCACCCGTCAACATGCGCGGCATAAAGGCATTTTTAATCTCATCACTGGCGAAATGTGAGATAACATTAATCGCGGCGGTGGTTAAAAACGGATAAGCCGTCGTTGAGGGGTTGGCCGCCATAAAATAGCCTGCCACAGCTGTCATCACTGTTTCGGGTAATTGCATGCCACCATCGTCAAAGCTATAGCGACCCGCGATAAAGCCTGACTCACGAAATGCATCAAAGGCGACTTTTACATCGTGTATCATGCTGACTTTTTTGCCGTCAAACTGCGGCTCGTTTTTATCCGCCACATGGTTGTGCGGTAAGAATAACTGGGTCGCGATTTTATTGGCGGTGTCCAATACCGCATCAAAGGTTTCGCGGCTGTGCTCTGCAAACTTCGGATGCTCGGTTAAATTTTCAGTGCCCAATACATCATATAATTGGAACGGTAACTCAAAGTCATTGATAAGTGTATCTGCCGCCATAGTATTCTCGTTAACTTATTAAATTTGGTGATGCATTGATATTAATCTAATTTAACGCCTTGCCGTATTGTCATTTATGACATAATTATGGTCAAATAAGACAAAACTGATATGCAAAATTGGGAAAAACTGCTAATAAACTGACATTTTAAATACGTTTTCTCATAGGAAAATAAGCACTTATGCCCTACTTCAAACCTTTTAAAGTCATCATTGTCGGCTTCGATGGTGTACTTGGCAGCGCTTTGACAGGAGCGCTAGATTTATTTTCATTTACTGGCGTCAGCTGGCAACGATTTTTGGATGAGGCAGTAGAACCCAGATTTAATGTGCAAATTGCTAGTCTGGGCGGCGTAGATATCAGATGTAGCAATCGCTTAATCATGCGAGCGCATTGCGATATTCAGGAAGTCACAGAGTGCGACTTACTATTAATCCCAACGATTGGCGATTCAATCGATAAGGTATTGAGTCAAAATAGTGATTTAATTCCGCATTTGCAGCGACTGACAAATACCAAAGCCGATATCGCCAGCAACTGTAGCGGGGCTTTCTTTTTAGCAAAAGCAGGCTTGCTCGATGGCAAAGTAGCGACCACCCATTGGGGCTATGCCAGTAAGTTTAAGGCAGATTTTCCACTGGTTGATTTGCAAGAAAACCAATTTGTCACTCACTCAAAAAGCCAGTCAAAAGACCAATCTGGCAATATATTCTGTGCGGCAGGTGGTAGCGCCTTTTATGACTTGGGATTGTTATTAATCGAGCGTTATTGCGGGCGCGAGATTTCTACCCAAGTGGCGAAAACCCAAATTATTGATAGTAAACGGGGCAATCAAAACAGCTATACCAATGTGACGTTGCATAAACCGCATTCAGACCAGCTGGTTAAACAGGTACAAGAATTTATCGAAGAGAATTTTAGGCAATCTATGCAGGTGAGCCAGTTAGCAGACATGGTGAATATCACCCCGCGCACCTTAAATAGACGCTTTCAATCCTGTGTTGCTATGCGCCCGATTGAGTATATTCAAGCGGTGAGAATTGAGCAGGCAAAGCGTTTGTTAGAATTAGGAGATGTGACGATTAAATCACTCGCTGAGCAAGTTGGCTACGATGATATTTCATCATTTACTCGCTTGTTTAAACGCGCTACTGAACTGACGCCGAAAGAATATCAGGATAAATTTTCACGCTTGGCGATTTAGAACCTTTAAGACTTAGCTTATATTTTATTGCTATTTCTTATGAGGTTTTTCTGATAGCTAAACGGATTGCCACAAGCCTTCGACATGAATGGCATCTGCTTTAATCGTTGGATAACCACTAAATGCTAACTGATAGCCACCGAAGTTATTGGCGCTGATTTGACACGTCGCACCTAATGGAAAACTGTGCTTTTGACCAATATGACCAAAGCGCATGCCATTATAAATCGGCAATCCTGTCAGCTTATGCAATTGACGAATTACAGTAGCGACATCATAACGCTTGTCATAACTGTCCTCACCGCTGCCTGATAACGCGCCAAATACAATCGCTTGCTGATTCTTAAACACACCTGCTAAATACAAATCATATAGCATGCGCTCAATACGATAAGCTTGCTCACCGACATCTTCTAAAAATACCATACCGCCGTCAATCCGTGGCAAATATTCACTACCTGCCAGCGCTGATACCACACTTAGATTGCCGCCCCAAATAGTGCCCGTTAAAGTTTTTGGCTCAGAACTTGACAGAATACTCGGTAAATTTGGACTGGTTAACGACGCATCTTGTATATTGATAGCCAAATTGGGATTGGTTAATGCTTCTGCAAACTGTCGGCAGCTGACTTGGTCGGGTTTGTTTTTACCAAACTCACTATAGAGCATCGGCGCGGCAAGCGAGCTCATTTCTCCTTTTGCCAATAACGCGCACTGGATGGCGGTCACATCACTAAAGCCTGCTAGTATCGTGCCGCGCTCCTTCATTATACGACCCAGCGTCGACCAGTCAACCATTGGCAATAAACGCACAGCGCCATAGCCACCGCGTACACCAAGTAGCAGTTTCGGTGCTGCGATCGCACCCGTAGCGATGTTTTGCAAATCACTCGCGCGCTGCGAATCTGTACCCGCAAAGCGCAAATACTGCCGTTTGGTAATCGCAGGATTATCCACCTTAAAACCCGCGCAGGCCAAGCGCTCTAGTGCCAATTCATTACGCTCGTCACTACCACCGACATTGGAGCTGGCAAAAAGCCGCGTCTCTATACTTGGCGTAATACAGCGGGTATTCGGTTGCAATATTTCGGGCGCTGCTTCTTGTGATGTCAGGCGCTCATCCATCAATGCCGTTGGCAGATCATCTTTGGTAAGCTGCGTGCTTTTATCTTGCTGAATAGTATTGGCAGCAAGCGCCTGAGTGATGCTTTGGGTTACTAATAATCCTGCTCCTGCACTGATACCGACTTGACGTAAAAACTGGCGACGATTCAAGCCAGACGTCGTGTCATTCGCTGTATGAGCATCTTTACTTTTATCATTTTTTAATAACTCACTCTTGGAAACCATCGCTCGCTGCTACCTTATCGTTTTTTATTTGAATCTACTTTTGAACCATCTTTATCTTTGCAACCTATTTGCTTAGACATCACAGCTGCGTATTGTAAACGGTTTGCAAGTGAAAATAGTTGCCTAACCCTTGCCCATATTTACTTTTTCGCTACTCTATACACTAAAAACTCAAGCAAATTAAACCTATTCATAATACGCAATATTGGCGCACGCCACGACTTTGTTGTAGTATGAAGACATCACATAAAGACATCAATTGCGCTTAAATAAGGATAATAATAATGGCTGACAAAGCGACTGATAAGCAGGAAAAAGATGACATCTTAGATGCCGATTTAGAGTACCTCATTCATGAGGAAGAAAAACTGCAAGAAAAGCTAAAAGATAGCAGCCATCTTGAGCGTTTTGCTAAGGATTTGATGCTATTTATGAGCTTGATTAAAGATTATTACAAAGGCAATTATCGCGATATTCCCTACAAAACCATTTCAGCGGGCGTCGTTGGGCTGCTTTATACTCTCAACCCGATTGATATCATCCCAGACTTTATCCCTTTTATCGGTCATATCGACGATGCGCTGGTACTCACCTTTTGCTTAAAACTTATTGAAAAGGATTTGCAGAAATATCAAACGTGGAAGCAAAGCCAGTCAGCGGTTAAAACTGCTACCAACTTAAAGAAAAAGAATTAACTGCTGATAAGCTATCCTACTGCAAACATTAATGCTAATACATTAGAAAAAGCCACGACCGATAATGCATTTATCAGCCTTGGCTTTTTATTAACCGCTAGTGATTTATCAGTATGAGTTAATCTGGCACTTCATAATTGGCTTTTTCTGGATTCAGACCAAATGAATATACAAAGGTAGCAACCAAGCTATTCACAATAATAAATGGCAAGTCAACGTCAACGTGTCCAAGCAAATAGCGCCCGATAAGCCATGAAATAATCAGCATAACAATAAAAAATCCGCCAAGATAGGCTAAGATTGCTGGATGCTTAAGATTATAAGGCTGCTCAGGTTTTGGCTGTTTATCTAGGATATAGGTTCTGACTGCCCAACCCGCCGCATAAGAAAATCCGCCTAACACCACATAACTAAAAAAATTCATATTGCCTGACTCTAATGACGTATTTGTTGATTACAGAAAGCTTTGATTGTTTATAAATAACTTTGTTCGCTTATTATCATACCCGATAATGAGCTATTTATATAAAGGCTTCTCTATAGTTTTACTGGCTGCTCTCATTCACATTATCAATCACAATGTTTGAATGAGGATTGGCTAAAATATCCGTATTAACCTCGTCACACTCGACACGGTAAATGGTATTGGCACCGCGATAAATGTAGGATAAATACTCACTATCAAGTAGCGGATCGATATTGGCATAGACAGGCTTCACATGCGCCAGTACCAACACTCTGTCTGGACGCCCAATGACCGCATCGACATTGTCAGGGTCAATAGAGAAATACGTGGGTATATCGCTATTTGCAATCACCTCTAACGGCTCAGCATCATCCCAAACGCGCTTAGCGCTTGCCGGCTCTTTCATCTGCATCACCCACGCGCCGCCCTGTTGGCTGACTTTTATCTGTGCAGGCTCGTCATGACTGACAGTGTAGCAGCCTTCAAATATGGATAAATCCGCTGCCGTCTGCATCTGTTTAGTATCAGCTGGCGTATTGCTATCATTGCAAGCACTTAAAAACAGTGCGCTACTGACTGTGATAGCGACCATCAAGGGCGGCCATTTTTTATAAAAAACGTTTGGGCGTACGGACATCATAGGGTTATCCTGCATTTGCATATAAAAAGCTGATATTGAGCGTCTGACTGTTAAAAATAATCAAAAAGAAAACAATCAAATCGTGCCATCGCACTACAATCGCAGCCATTTTAACAGAAAACCACCGCGTTATTATTATCATCACTACTATCATCTGTGCTTTTACGATTTTGTGCATGCCAGCTGCCCATAGCTGGGATAGATTTGCTATACTCAAACCTAAAATATATCGTGCTAGCTGGTGTAAAAATAGCACTACCGAAACCGCCCTGCTCCACGTTTACCATTTATTAGGTCAATACGCTTTTATGTCAGACACTTCTACTTCAGCGCAGTCATTTAATATTAATAACGCCATAAATCCGTTGGCCGCGAAACCCAATACGACAGTTGCTTATACCGACGGTGCTTGTAAAGGCAATCCGGGTGCCGGCGGCTGGGGCGCGCACCTGATATTTAGCGATGGTTGTACGCAGGATTTATATGGTGGTGATAAAGAAACGACCAATAATCGCATGGAGCTGATGGGCGCGATACAAGCACTGACCCACAGTCCGCATGAGCACAACCTTGAGATTTGGACAGACTCAAGCTATGTCAAAAAAGGCATTACCGAATGGATTGAGGGTTGGAAAAAAAGAGGTTGGAAAACGGCAAGCAATAAACCCGTCGCCAACCAAGACCTTTGGCAGCGCCTAGATGAGCTCTGCCAGCAGCGTGATGTCGACTGGCATTGGGTCAAGGGTCACGCCGGACACGCGGGCAACGAAAAAGCGGACGAGCTAGCAAATTTAGGCGTGACCTCTAGCAGTGAAAGTGCTGCCCTAATCAACTCGCAAGAGACTGCTAAAAAAAAAGAGCAAATAGTGACCGATAATACCCAGAACGCTAGCGATGATTGGCTAAAATTTGATCCATTGGGGTTTGATATGATGGATGATGAGCTTGATGCGGAGTTATTAGACAGTCAAACAGACAGTCAAAACCATCATGATACGATGATAACTACAGATGCTTTAGCTGCAGAAAATAGCAATGAGCACCATGCTACCAAAACAATAAGCGATACAGTGATGCCAGACACCAGCACAAATAACCAAATAGCAGCTATAGCAACTGACATAACAGCTGATATAGAGACCAGTAGCGAAGCCGATACGCCAAAATTTGATGGTGATACCAGCCGTGCCAACCCGTATTTTATACCGCTGCTGCCAAAGCCCATCCATCGTCATGAATCTGACCGCCAGCTTATTATGGATACCGAGACCACAGGTCTTGACCCAATGAAGGGTGACCGTATTATTGAAGTCGGTATTGTAGAGATGGTCGGGCGTAAATTTACCGGCGAAAAGCTCCACGTCTATATCAACCCGCAGCGCGGTATGGATGAAGAAGTTATCCGCATTCATGGTATCTCTGAGGCATTTTTAACCGATAAGCCAACCTTTGATCAAGTCGCTCAGGCGCTGTATGATTTTATGGACGGTGCCGAAATCATCGCTCATAACGCCACCTTTGATATGAACTTCTTAAATATGGAGTTCGCCAAAGTTGGCATGCATGACTTTGCGGAGCGCGTCCAAGTGACCGACTCGCTGGTGATGGCCAAGCAGCAATATCCGGGGCAAAAAAACACCCTAGATGCCCTCGTGCGCCGCCTAGATGTCGGTAAGCAAGACCGTACTTTCCACGGCGCATTACTTGACTCAGAGATTTTAGCTGAAGTTTATTTGGCAATGACCGGCGGCCAAGTCACCCTTGCTATCGAGGACGACACCCAAGCCGATGGCGGACATACCGCCCATGCAAGCTTTGCTGATTTGGCCAGTTTATTAATGACCTCAAGTAACAATGAGAGCGCCAATCAAAGCTGGTATGCGGCGCTTGCAGAGGATTATCCTGCGCTTAAAGATAAAATGTAGCCGTTATAATCCCCATCATTAAAATCGTTTTTATTATTAAATAACCTCTTATACTGGCGGTTAAGTAAGTTAGTCTTGATTATTATGACAATAAGCGTTAAAACCTTATTGATATTATTTTTAATTGATCATAAACCATTGCTATTTTCATCAGTACGTCATGGAAAAAAACAACTATGAACCATTCTACGCAAATGAAATTAACCGCCCCAACCTTGAGTGTGACTGATTTTAACCTGCCATCACTGCATTTATTGCACGATGAAATTAAAGTCATATTAAAAGATACTGAGATTCATTTGGGCGAATTTAATGATGATAATAGCCAAGCGCCTTTATTATTAGATTCTATTATTGTGTTAAAACAGCTGTCTTGTATTTTTGAGCTGATTGCTCTGGCGGGTGCAGAGGCGCTCAACACCGCAATCGCGCATGGTTTACAGCAGCTTTATGATAGCGGTGATAATAGCGATACGGCGTTGATTATGGACTTATCAGAAGCCATTATGACGCTTGATCGTTATATTGAGTTTGTCTTATTGACTGAGTCAGTAGAGCCGACTTTACTACTACCTATTATTAATAAGCTCAATGCTCACGGGCAAGAAGCACCAATCGCCGCTGATTATTTTTCAACCTTTGGTAGCAGCAGCGTCATTATTGCCAATCCTGAAAATAACTTTCAACCGCTGCACGAGCTCAATCTTGATAGCGAATTATTGACTTACGCTTATCGTAGTGGCCTTGGGGTTGCGTTGTTAAATCAAGACGGCAACGTGAGCGACGATGAGCAGAAAAAACTCGATGCCATGTCAGCAGCTTGCGCTTTGATAGCCGCAAACTCTAACCGTTTGTTTTGGCAAGCAGCAACTGCCGCCGTGGCCGATATTGCCAGCATTTTACCGCTGAACTTAAGCCAAAAACACACGCTTATTTACTTAGAGCAGCAGTTCCAAAGCTATCTGCCCGTAATGGACACACGCTTTGCAGACTTGGTCAGCTTTGCTTGCCAGCGCGATACAGCAGAGGCCAAAATACTGCGTGAACAATATGCTGCCAATCAGCTAGAGACGCCGCAACTTGAGCAAATGGCGCGCTTCTTATTTGGTCCTAATCGTGCTTTGACGGACACTTTAAACACCATTATTCAAGCACAAATCAATAATATCAAAGAGAATGTCGATAGCTACGCACGCGGTGATTCTATCAATCCTGTCGATATGCAAACCTCGCAAATCACTGAGCAGCTGACCGAGCTGAGTTCAGCGTTCCGTTTATTAGGCTTAGCAAATGCTGCAAACAGCTTGAGTACCGCAGCAGAGGCGGTGAGCAAATGGCGCGCGCCTACGCCAGAAGATTTTGACCATTTATTATTGGCATTGATGCACGCTGAAAATGCCACTATCGCCATGGCAGAAATGCACACCCCAGGGGCTATTTATTTGCCTTTGAACAATCCACATATCTCATTACATCAGCTGAATACCGCCTATGATACGCTGATACAAGAGAGCCGTACCGCCATTGCCAGTGCCGAACAAGCTATCAATGACTATTTAGCTGAACCTGAGCGTGATATCCTTAATATTCAAAATATTCCTGAAATGCTGCGTCAAGTGTCAGGTGCGGTGCGCTTTTTACAATTGCCAACCCCTGCTAGCATGCTCAGTCAATTAGCGGGTTATTTGCAGCAGCGTATTGATAGTGGCGCACGGATTGATGATGGCACCTTGGCTTATATCGCCGATGTCATCATGGCCGTTGACCATCATTTAGATGGCTTTGAGAACAATCGTCCCGTGAGTAAACAAGCGCTAGATGTCGGGCAACAAAGCTTAAGCCAGTTGCTTGCTGCCTAATTGCTAGTTTATTTACTTACTGAGTTATCATTTAACTGCCCACTTTAAACAGACTCATATCGATGCGGATATGAGTCTGTCTTTGATTGTTTGGAAATTTATCCTATGACCCACGCCTTTATACTTCGTGACGAGACGGTTTTATGTCGTCAAACGCCCAAGGGCTGGTGGCCTGTACAGGTTCAGTTACCAGATTCGGTTAATGATACAGCGATAAACACTCATGACATTCATGACATCCATAACATTCAGCCAGCCTATCAAGTTGGGCGAGTCACGCTCCTTGAAAGCTTAGCGCCGACTCATTGGTTACCTAATGACGATGTAAAAAGCAGCACGCGTAGCATTGATAGTGCAGATAGCGCTAGTTTGGCTGATTTTGAAACCGATACTGCCAATACTTTTACATCACAAGCGGCCATTGCCATTACTTATGACTATGCAATAACCCATCATATTGATTTACCTAGAATTTTAGAAGGTCATGATTCAGAAAGCAGTCCAGACACCGATACTTGCGCTTTTATTGCGTATCGTCTGCTTATCACGCAGCTGCCATTCGCGTTATCCGACCAGCTTAGCCAAGCCATACAGTTATTACGTTGGCAAGCAGATACGCAGTTTTGTAGTCGCTGCGCCGCTCCCGTGGTGCATGCCGCAAGCGCTGAGCGTGCAATGGTCTGCCAAGCTTGCCGCTTACGCCAGTATCCACGTGTGCAGCCTTGCGTTATTACCGCTATTACCCGACCGAATCCGCAAACGGGTGCAATGCAAATATTATTGGCGCACCATCACCGTTATGGGCAGCAAAAAACGCCTCAGCAAGCGCTACAATATGGTTTGATTGCCGGTTTTGTAGAAGTCGGTGAAAGTTTAGAGCATGCGGTGGTACGCGAAGTGGCAGAAGAGGTGAATATCAGCCTCAAAGATATTCGCTATGTCAGCAGTCAACCTTGGCCGTTTCCGTCTAATTTAATGCTTGGTTTTCGAGCCTCTCTTGCTGGCGGTGAAATCGTGATACAAGAAGATGAGCTGTCACATGCCGATTTTTTTGACCTGTCAGATTTGCCAAAAATACCGTCAAAAGGCAGCATTGCTTATGCGCTGATTGCCCAAATTGCTCATGAACAAGGCATCTCACTTTAATGGATATTTAATTCATAAGGGCAAGATGTCTTTTTATAAAGATAGATGTTCTTAATAAATAGCGCTATTACCCTATTTATTTTAATATCAGCACTTAGCATTGATATAAAGGTTTTACATTAAATGCAAAGCACCATGAATAAAAACCGCAGTCATATCCGTCTCACCAATCTACCTATTTTGTTCGATAGCTTGAACATAGAGAGCTTGCCGGCCGCCACCCAAGCAAATATTGCGCGCATTGACGCCTGTTTGCCGCAAACCCAATGCGGACTTTGCGACCATGCTGATGGCTGCTTGCCGTATGCGGTGGCGATTGTTATCGACAATGAGCCTCATAATAAATGTGTGCCCGGTGGTCAGCCGGTGACCGATGCGATTGCACAAATCATCAATCAAGATAGTAGCGATATACAACCATTTAGCGCTGAGCCGTCAAAATGGCCAATAGATGTAAGCTCGCAGCGTCCAGTAGAAGTGCGCGCGGTGATTCGAGAAGATGATTGTATCGGCTGTACCAAATGCATCCCTGCTTGCCCTGTTGATGCCATCGTCGGTACTGGCAAGCATATGCATACTATTTTTACGGATTTATGCACAGGCTGTGAGCTATGTATCGCGCCCTGCCCGGTTGATTGCATTGACTTGGTCACCGTTGAGCGTACCCTATCAACAGCTGAGCGCACGCTTGAACAAGAGGATTTACGCCAGCGTTATCATACCCATCTAAGACGCGTCAGTGAGCAATTGGCGGATAGCAGCAATAGCAAACCTGTGGTCAGCATGGTGGAGGCAAAACTGAATAATGCCGCCAGTCAATCGTTAAATATCAGTGAAGCACAAGCAAAAAATACCATTGCAGCGGCAAAGCTACGCAGTAAAATTAAGAAGTTAGAAAAGCAGCTTAGCGTACGGCCTAATGAGAGCAAACAAGCAGAGCTTGAAGGGTTACAAGCTGAGCTTGCACAACTTTAATAGCCAATATCTACTCCTGACTAACCAATGAATAAAATAATGGTAAAAATACCATGAGTAAAACCGTTAAGCATAAAACTGCCGATACACCGCCATCGAGGCGGATGCCCAATCGTGATGTACGCCCATTCTTTGAGAAGTTGGCTGCGACGATTGATGAGCCAGTAACTGAGCTCAATTATAACAGTAACTTTGAGCTGCTTATCGCGGTCATATTATCGGCACAGGCGACCGATGTCAGCGTCAATATTGCCACCAACCAGCTTTATCCGGTGGCGAATACGCCTGAGTCCATTTTGGCATTAGGCGAAGAAGGACTGAAAGCATATATTAAGAATATTGGCTTATTTAATGCCAAAGCCAAAAACGTCATTAAAACCTGCCGCGACTTGATTGAGAAGTTTGATAGCACCGTTCCTGATAACCGTAAAGACTTGGAGTCTCTAGCGGGTGTCGGACGGAAGACGGCGAATGTGGTGTTAAATACCGCCTTTGGACAGCCGACGATGGCGGTTGATACCCATATCTTTCGTGTCGGCAACCGTACTGGACTTGCCACGGGTAAAAATGTCTTAATCGTTGAGAAAAAACTGCTCGAACGTATCCCCGATGACTTTATCGTTGATGCTCACCATTATTTGATTTTGCATGGGCGCTATACTTGTCAAGCTCGCACCCCAAAATGCGGCGCTTGTCCTGTTTATGAAGAATGTATGTTTAAGGATAAAGCGGCATTTTTAGAGCCTTAAAGACTTTTAAACATCTCCTTTCTAAATACTTCGGCTTAATACTTTAATTTAAGGAAGCAGAATGCAGACCCTGACCGCACTCGTATTTGACGATTTTGAAACCTTGGACTTATTTGGACCTATTGAGCTATTTGGTAGCTTACCTAACGATTTTCGCATTCAGTTTGCGTCAATGAAAGGTGGTATCATTCATAACCATCATGGTGTTGCCTTACAAACTGTCGCAGTAGCAGAATTAGCCCAGCAAACGAATATATTATTGGTCGTCGGCGGTAAAGGTACACGCCCACTGATTAATGATAGTAAGTTTTTGCAGACCCTGACTACGCTCGCTGATAACGCCGACTGGGTGCTTAGCGTCTGTACGGGTAGTGCTTTATTGGCGAAGGCAGGTATTTTAGACCATAAACGAGCCACGTCAAACAAGCGTGCTTGGCAATGGGTAACCGAGCAATCAGATCAGGTTGATTGGATAAAGCAGGCGCGCTGGGTCGTAGATGGCAAGTTTTATACTTCTTCAGGTGTCACGGCTGGCATGGATATGGCGCTTGGTTTTATTGCTGATAGACAAGGTCGCGATAGCGCAAAAGAAGTCGCTGACTATACAGAATACCGCTGGCAAGAAGACAGCCGCCTCGATGATTTCTACAATTGTTAGCCGTCATGGCTGACACTAGAGTTTTACCTCGATTCACGGTAAAATATCATAATTTTTTGATTCACTTTTACCTTCTATTTTCCGTTAACATTTAATAATGACTGATTTTATATATTACAGTCCCTGCAATTAAGCGATCCCACTATGCGCGAATACAACTTATTTACCTCAGAGTCTGTGAGCGAAGGCCATCCAGATAAAATGGCTGACCAAATCTCAGATGCTATCCTTGATGCCATTTTACGCCAAGATTTACATGCCCGTGTGGCGTGTGAAACGCTGGTTAAGACAGGTGCTGTCATACTGGCAGGCGAAGTCACCACGACTGCCAATATCGACGTTGAACGTATCGTCCGTGATACGGTAAATGGCATCGGTTATCATCACTCAGACTTGGGCTTTGATGGCGAGACCTGTGCCGTTATTAATATGCTCGGTAAGCAATCTCCTGAAATTGCTCAAGGTGTCGATCGTAGCGATCCTGAAGAACAAGGTGCCGGCGACCAAGGCTTAATGTTTGGTTATGCCAGCAATGAGACCGAAGTATTGATGCCAGCGCCTATCGAATATGCCCATCGCTTGATGGAGCGTCAATCTGAGCTTCGCCGTGGCGGTGAGCTGCCTTGGTTACGTCCCGATGCCAAAGCCCAAGTGACTCTCAAATATGATGGTAATAAACCGGTTGCCATTGACGCCGTGGTTTTATCAACGCAGCATGATCCAAGCATCTCGCAAGCAGACCTGCAAGAAGCGGTAATGGAATCCATTATTAAGCAAGTATTGCCAGCAGAGTTATTGCATGCCGGTACGCGCTATCATATCAATCCAACGGGCAAATTTGTCATTGGTGGTCCTGTCGGTGATGCTGGTCTTACCGGTCGTAAAATTATCGTTGATACTTACGGCGGTATGGCGCGTCATGGTGGCGGTGCATTTAGTGGTAAAGATCCTTCAAAAGTGGATCGCAGCGCTGCCTATGCAGTACGTTATGTGGCCAAAAACATCGTCGCTGCCGGTATTGCAGATCGCTGTGAGTTACAAGTGAGCTATGCGATTGGCGTTGCTGAACCGACTTCGATTTCAATTAATACCTTTGGTACTAACAAAATTAGCAACGATGAAATCATTAGCTTGATTCGTACCCATTTTGACCTACGTCCTTATGGTATTACGCGTATGCTGAACTTATTGCAGCCGATGTACCAGCAAACGGCAACCTTTGGTCACTTTGGTCGCCAAGGTTCTGAAACCGCCTTTACGTGGGAAAAGACTGACAAAGCGGAAATCTTAAAAGCAGATGCAGGTTTATAAGCCTAAGGTTAGACTGTTTACTATTTTATCCATTTTTTAGATTTATCCAGTCTTTATCCTTATTAAGTTTAAAGACTGGCGTGATATATTTAAATTTACTTACCCTTATTAGGAGTCGCTTATGTCTCAAGACAATATGCCAAACAATGCCCAAAATGATGATATTGATGCCGCTCTTGAAATCACCCCTGAGATGCAAGCGTTTTATCAGCGTGCCGATGCGATTATTGGCGTGGCAAACAGTCAACTAGGTCCTGAAGCGCATTCAGGTCAAGTAGGTGCGTCACTGCTTTATGCGGCGGCACGCTATAGCGCATCAGTTGCCTCGATTGGCTTTGTAAAGGGTGATGATTTCGCCAAAGAAAAAGACGATATCGTTGAGTTTTATACCAAACAATATCGCCAAATGCTAAGCGACAACTTGACCGACTATGCACAAAACTTTGATAAGTACGTACAGCTTAATAAAGATGATAAACCTGCGCAGTAAGCTTTCTAAAAGCTCACTCAAGAATTTTATTAAGAAGTAACATAAATAACCCAAGCCTTATAAGCTTGGGTTTTTTTATCTGTTTTGCACTAGATGACTGAGCATAAATCCTTTACTATCAAATATATTACGAGCAAATGTTCTGTGATTAAATACTAACCATTACATTGATGATAGACTTTTTTAACACAAACTTTTGATGCAAAATGAATAATCAAAAGCACGTATACATAAAATATAAGGATATTTATTATGAGCGCTCTATCTAAACCATGGCTATCTCTATTAAAGCCTTCTACCCTCGCCCTATCACTAACCATAACCTTGACGCTCGGCTTAGCGGGTTGTAACAATATCAGCCCTAACTCAAGCCCTATGCCTGATAGCACAGCTATTCAGCCGCCCGCTTCTAATACCAGCCAACCTCCAAAAGGAATCGTTGCCCAGTGTCCAACCTTTGATCCCGAAAAAACCATGTGTACGGCGCAATACGATCCGGTCTGCGTAAAAACACAAGTGGGCTCAGTGATAAGCTATCGCACGGCGGGCAATGCCTGCTCAGCTTGTAGTACCCCTGAGGCAATCAGCTATGTAAAAGGCGAATGTTCATAATGAATGTCTAAAACAGTAATGCTGATTTTAAGAGCATATCGTTAAATACTTATCATCTGTTAAAAACCAATAAATTATTAAACGCCCATAAAAAATCCCAGCTTAACACTGGGATTTTTTATATTTTACTGCGACTGTGTTTTAGCAAGCTTGCTATGAACATTCGCTACATAGCTTTTAATTATAGCTATTACTCATCGCTAGTCATCAGTCGGCTTTAGACTTGGTGGTCCGGTTAATAATTCCTCATCGCGGAACTCATTGGCTGAGTTATGCTCGGCAGATTCTTCAGTGATAAACCACTGCTGATTACGATAAAGTATCAATCTATCACGGCTCAAACCACGTAGCAATGAATACATCATAATGACGATGACCACCGCAAACGGGAAGCCCGAGACGATAGAAGTGGCTTGTAGCGCCCCCAAACCGCCTGCTGCTAAGAGCACCGCCGCTATTACGCCTTCTGTACCTGCCCAAAATAAGCGCTGAATTTTTGGTGGATTGGTATCACCGCCTGAGGTCAGCATATCAATGACAAAACTGGCAGAATCTGATGAGGTGACAAACCAAAGGACAATCATCACCACGATAAGCCCGTTTAGCGCTGCCGTCAGCGGATACGACTCCATTAATTTGAAAATAGCACTACCGGTATCCGCTCGCACTGCTTCAACCAGTCCAGGACTTACCATATTTGGGTCAACCGCCGCCATCAGCTCCATATGCACTGCTGAACCACCAAAGGCGGTGAACCATAAAAACAAAATGGTAATAGGGATTAATAACACCCCTAAGATAAACTCACGAATGGTACGACCACGAGAAATACGGGCAACGAATACCCCAACGAATGGTGACCAACTAATCCACCACGCCCAGTAGAATACTGTCCATGATGACTGCCAGTTTGCTTCACCTTCATAAGATTTCGTCCATAGCCCAAGCGGAATTACTTGATGTAGGTAATTACCGATATTTTCAAAGAAGCTGTTAAAGATAAACTGGGTTGGACCCAAAATAATGACAAAGCTTAATAGCACAATGGTAAAGAAAATATTGATATCACTTAAACGCTTAATACCTTTATCAAGCCCCATCAATAGTGACAATCCTGCCAGCATGGTAATAAAAGCAATCAAGATAATCTGCACGGTGATGTTATTTGGAATACCAAATAAACTCTCAAGCCCTGAGTTAATCTGCAGCACCCCAAGGCCTAAGGTCGTGACCACACCAAACATGGTGCCAAATACCGCTAACGTATCAACGATATGACCCATAGGGCCGTAGATTTTTTTGCCCAGTAACGGATATAAGGTTGAGCGAATCGCCAATGGCAAACCACGGCGATAATGAAAATATGCCAACGATAACGCCACCATGCCGTAAATTGCCCAGACATGCAGACCATAATGCAAGAACGAGATGTTCATCGCTTGCTTAGCCGCGGCAATGCTTTCAGACTCACCTAAGATCGGTGCCATAAAGTGATATAGCGGCTCAGCTGTCCCCCAGTAGAGCAAGCCAATACCAATGCCTGCCGAAAACAGCATGCCAATCCAAGAAACAATATTGTACTCTGGGGTCTCGTTTTAGTGACCCAACCTAATATCACCATAGCGGCTAAATATCAGATAGATACTCATCACCAACGTTAAGTTGACCACCATGATAAAAAACCAACCAAAGCGCATCGATACAAATGCCTTCGCTTGGCCAAACACTTCGCTTGCCAATTCATTAAAAAAGGCACCGAAGATAATAAACGCGAGGAGTAAAATCGCTGAGGTTAAAAAAACAGGTTTACTTACCCGTGGAAAAGAACCCAATCGGCCAACTTTAACGTGATCCAGTCAGTCGTCTCAATTTTTTAGGACGCCAACCTTAACGAGATATTTACAAACCATCAAATCCGGTCAGTCATCTGTTAATAGACAAAATTAAAAATCCTAAGATAACGATGCATCTTAGGATTTTAAATGACAATTATTATATTGTTTATTTAGGTAAAATAAATATAAGCTAACTATATGATTCAACGTATAAAAAATATCTTTGATACGGCGATATTCAGCCTATTAATCACCTTTCACAATTTTAGGCGGACCTTTTAATAGCTCTTCATCCACAAACTCATTGGCTGAATTATGGTCGGCTGACTCGTCAGTAATGTAACGCTGCTGGTTGCGATATAGGATAAGACGGTCGCGACTCATGCCACGTAACAACGCATACATCATCACAAATATGACCAAAGCAAAGGGCAATCCTGCCACGATGGCCGCCGCTTGTAATGCCCCTAATCCACCTGCTGCTAATAAAATTGCCGCAATCACGCCCTGCATAATGGCCCAAAATAAGCGTTGGATTTTGGGTGGATTGGTATCGCCACCAGCGGTCAACATATCGATGACAAAGCTGGCCGAATCTGACGAGGTCACAAACCAAAGTACAATCATCACCACAATCAATAAGGTGATAGGTTTGGTAAGCGGATAGTATTCAACCAATTTAAAAATGGCACTACCGGTATCGGCTTGCACCGCGGCCACCAATCCTGGACTGACTAAATCAGGGCTAATAGCGGCTAATAGCTCCATCTGAATTGCAACGCCACCAAAAGTCGTAAACCAGAAAAACAAAATCGTCATCGGGATAAGCAGCACGCCAAATACAAACTCGCGAATGGTACGACCGCGGCTAATACGTGCAATAAATACGCCGACAAATGGTGACCAGCTGACCCACCATGCCCAATAAAATATCGTCCAAGCGCTTTGCCAATCAGTGCCACTATAGGCTTCACTCCACGTCGATAACGTGACGATGTTTGCCAGATAGTTGCCAACGTTTTCAATAAAGCTGTCAAAGATAAATAATGTGGGACCCAAAATCACCATGAAGGCCAGTAGAATACCGGTCAGCCCCATATTAATATCACTGAGGCGCTTAATGCCTTTATCAAGACCTAGCATCAGCGAGCCACAAGCCAGTGAAGTCACAAAGGCAATGATAATAAACTGTACGGTCAAGGTATTAGGAATACCAAATAAACCCTCTAGACCCGAGTTAATCTGCATAACCCCAAGACCTAACGAGGTCACAACCCCAAACATCGTCCCAAATACCGCCAAAATATCGACGGTATGACCCCATTTACCATAAATCTTTTGCCCAAGGATAGGATACAAGGTTGAGCGAATCGATAACGGCAAACCACGGCGGAAGTGAAAATAGGCTAATGATAGTGCCACGACGGTATAAATCGCCCACGCATGCAGCCCCCAATGCAAAAACGACAGATTCATCGCTTGCTTTGCCGCCTCTACAGTCTGTCCCTCACCAACGGGCGGTGCCATAAAGTGGTATAAGGGTTCTGCGGTTCCCCAATATACCAATCCAATCCCGATACCCGCCGAAAACAACATCCCAATCCATGAAAACAGGGTATATTGCGGTTGTTCCGTCTGCTTACCTAAACGAATATCACCGTAGCGGCTGGCGGCAAGGTAAATACAAAACACCAGCGCCACGTTAAATAAGATGATAAATAACCAGCGGAATTTTTCGGCAATAAAGTCCTGTAAGAAGCTAAAAAGCGCTGCGGCAGTTTCAGTAAATAACGAGCCAAAAATGATGAAGCCGACAATTAAGATGCCTGATGTGATAAATACAGGCTTATTTACCCTTGGAAATGGGCCGAGCTTACCTACTTTTACTTCGTTCATTCGCTAAAATCTCATATTTAAGAAAGGTCACCTTAACAAACTAACCTTTAATTATCAATTAACTACAAAATAAACTCAATAAAGATATTTTTTTGGTAACAATTTGCTTGGCTATTTTAAATCTCGATTTGGACATTTTAAGCAATTATTCAGTTAGATTATTTAGCCAGCGATTGATGCGAGCTATTAGCTAAGTCACTAGTTCGGCAATAATCGCAGCAGCCTACCTTTAGCGCCATCTTCTAATAACCACACTTGCCCATCGACGTTTAAGACACCACGAATACGCTCACTCATATCATAGCGATAGCGTTCTGCCGCTCCGTTATTTTTCTCAAAACTCACCACGATGAGCGCTTTTGATGATAAGCCACTGATGAGTGCATTGCCTTGCCACGCTGGAAAGTCATTATGTTTACCGGCATGATAAATACTCATAGAAGAAGGTGATATAACGGGCGTCCAAGTAATTTTAGGCGCTGCAAAATCAGGACGTGTATCGTGATCCGGAATATCGGTTCCTGTATAATTGCGGCCATTCGAGACGATTGGCCAGCCATAGTTCTTACCTTTTTCAATAAGATTAAACTCATCACCGCCGCGTGGCCCCATTTCATGCGCCCAAAGTCTGCCTTTCTCATCGAAAGCCATGCCAAGTACATTACGATGACCCGTGGTCCAAAACTGGTCAGCGATATCATTATTTGTATTCATAAATGGATTATCGGCTGGCACTGAGCCATCAGGATTTAATCTGATAATTTTACCCAAATTAACGCTCATATCCTGCGCTGGGGTTTTTTCTTGGCGCTCGCCTGAGCTGATATATAAATACTGCCCGTCAGGTGAAAACAGTAAGCGATGGCTATAATGCCCTTGTCCTTTTACTTTTGGAAATTGCTCCCAAATGGGCGTCATGGCTTGTAAGCTTGACCTGTCAGTATCTGACCCCGTCAATGTCGCTTTAATGACTTTTGCACCAAATTTATTATTATCAGCGCCCTTGCCTGCTTCAACGTAGCTAAGATATATATTGTTTGAAGTAGCAAAATCTGGCGCAAGGATAATATCGCCAAGTCCGCCCTGCCCACCATAAGCCACTTTCGGTATCCCACTGACTGTTGTTTTCGCACCTGTTGCTGTATTAACAATCAATAGCTCGCCTGTCTTTTGGGTTACAAGCAGTTTGGCTGCTTTACTATTGACGGTAGGCAACGCGGTCATTGCCCAAGGTTCATTAAAGGTGGTCACGGCTTTCGTTGCAAAGCTAGGTTTTTCCATACTTGCTATGGATGCATCGATAGAGGCTTGCCCTTCTTTATACTCGGTCAGATCTTTATTGGTATTGACCGCTGAAGGATTAGAGCACGCAGAGACACTAAACAGCAGTGCGGTAAGAATCAACGGTAATGTTATTAGCGTATTTGTCTGTTTTTTATTGTTTATCATCCTGATGTCATCTCCCTTAATTTTGTTGCATTCTTATTTGCACTATAATTATTTATAGCATAATCAAAGTACGGGCAAAGTATAACAACGGTAAAATAATGCTTGCACCAAACGCAAAAACCCCTTATCCACCCATATAAAATATAGGCAAATAAGGGGTTTGTTTTAAAGCATAACCGTCATTTAGCGACAGTCATGTAGCATTTGCTGTTAGCTCATTCTAAGCTTATCAAAGGTCAATTTATCATCGGCGCTCACATCGACTTTGATGATATCACCGGCGACAAAATCACCCGCCAGCAGTTTCAATGACAAGGGGTTTTCGATCTCTTGCTGGATAGCACGTTTTAGTGGACGCGCACCATAAACCGGATCGTAACCAACTGCCACCAGCTTGTTCATCGCATCGGCTGATAGCTCGATATCCAACTCACGCTCATGCAAGCGCTGACGCAAGCGATCCAACTGAATCGCCGCAATACCTGACATCTGCGACATACCGAGCGGATGGAATACCACAATCTCATCGATACGGTTGACGAACTCTGGGCGGAAATGCTGCCCAACTGACTCCATCACCTCAGCTTTGATATCCTCGTAGCTTTCGCCGACCATTTCTTGGATTTTATGCGAACCCAAGTTACTGGTCATAATGATGACGGTGTTTTTGAAGTCAACCACGCGACCTTGTGAGTCCGTTAAGCGACCATCGTCCAACACTTGCAGTAAGATATTGAACACATCAGGATGCGCTTTTTCGACTTCATCAAACAAAATCACACTATAAGGCTTGCGACGTACCGCTTCAGTTAATGCCCCACCCTCTTCATAACCAACATACCCTGGAGGCGCGCCTACCAAACGACTGACGCTATGCTTCTCCATATACTCACTCATGTCGATACGAACAATCGCATCCTCACTATCGAACAAGAAGTTCGCCAGTGACTTAGTCAGTTCAGTCTTACCGACCCCAGTAGGCCCTAAGAATAAGAACGATCCAGAAGGACGATTCGGATCAGACAAACCTGCACGGCTACGGCGTACAGCATTGGCGACCGCTTCGACCGCTTCATCTTGACCGATGACGCGCTCATGGAGTTTTTCTTCCATCGCTATCATCTTGTCACGCTCGCCTTGCATCATTTTGCTGACCGGAATACCAGTCGCAGCCGCCACGACCTCGGCGATTTCATTATCCGTGACCTTATTACGCAGCAGTTTGATACCACTATTTTCACCAGTCTGCTCTTTTTGCTCGGCCAAATCAGATTCATGGATACGGCGCTCTAGCTGCGGAATGGTTTCATACTGCAGCTTACTCATGGTCTCGTAATCACCTTCACGACTGGCTTTATCATAAGCAATACGCGCTTTATCGAGCTCGTCTTTTAGCTGCTGACTGCCTTTGACCAGTGCTTTTTCTGCTTGCCAAATCTCATTAAGATCAGCGTACTCTTTTTCAAGCTCTTCAATTTGTGCATCAAGCGCTTTACGCTCTGCTTGCGCACCAGCGTCTTCTTCATTTTTGAGCACTTCGCGCTGCATTTTTAACTGAATGAGACGGCTATCAAGTTTGCCAAGTGACTCAGGCTTGCTGTCCATCTCCATACGCAGACGACTTGCCGCTTCATCAATTAAATCAATCGCCTTATCCGGTAGCTTACGATCAGTAATATAGCGATGGCTCATGCGCGCGGCAGCAATAATCGCGCTGTCTTGAATATCAACGCCGTGATGCAGCTCATAACGCTCTTTTAAACCACGCAAAATCGCAATGGTATCCTCGACCGTTGGCTCATCAACCAGCACCTTTTGGAAACGACGCTCAAGCGCGGCATCTTTTTCGATATACTGGCGATACTCATCGAGTGTCGTCGCACCAACGCAATGTAGCTCACCGCGAGCTAGCGCAGGCTTTAACATATTACCAGCGTCCATCGCGCCGTCGGCTTTACCAGCACCTACTAACGTATGCAACTCATCGATAAATAGAATGACATTGCCTTCTTGCTTTGATAAGTCGCTGAGTACCGCTTTGAGTCGCTCTTCGAACTCACCACGGAATTTTGCCCCCGCAATCAATGAACCCAAATCTAACGACAATACTTCTTTGCGGCGTAGTCCTTCTGGTACGTCACCATTGATAATTTTTTGTGCCAAACCCTCAATAATAGCCGTTTTACCAACACCCGGCTCACCAATCAGTACAGGGTTATTTTTGGTACGACGTGACAGCACTTGAATGGTACGGCGAATCTCTTCGTCACGACCAATCACCGGATCAAGCTTACCAAGCTCCGCCTGCTCAGTTAGGTTAATGGTATATTTATTCAACGCATCACGCTGATCTTCCGCATTTTGATTGTTCACCGTTTCATCACCACGTAATTGCTCAATGACTGCTTTTAACTTACTCGCCGTTACGCCAGCGCTTTCAAATATCTTTTTGGTGTCACCTTGTTCAGCAAGTGCCAACATCACCCATTCAGTGGCGATAAAATCATCACCTTCTTTTTGTGCTTGACGATCTGCCAAGTTCAAAATTTTAACCGAATTGGGGTTTAAATTAACGTCGCCGGTCGGCTCGCTAATGGTTGCTTGATTGTCGAGCGCCTTTGCCACGCCGTTTTTTAGCGCAGGAATAGACGCGCCCGCTTGCTGGCAAATAGACAAGTTAGACTCATCTTGCAGCAATACGGCAAGCAAATGCACAGGGTCGATACCTGTGTGATCGCGCCCTAACGCCAGACTTTGGGCTTCTTGAATGGCAGATTGCAACTTTTGGGTAAACTTCTCGAATCTCATACTTGTTTCCTCTTATAATTAATAATATTTTATATCTGATAGTAGCTGCGGCTTTTTATAAGTATTAAGATGCCGTAAGCTTTTCGTTGTTATCTATATCGGGTTTGTTAAGTAATATTTCAATGTCAATTTAACTGTTCTGAGTAATATTTAGTGGCCTATAAGTGTCAGTTGCTTTCAATTAAATAGACAATACAAAACACTAATATATCACCTTATCAATATAAACCTTACTAATAACAATGATATGACGATAAAACATTAATAGGCACATTTATGGGAAATTTCAAGGGAAGATAGAAAAGAAAAAATAGGAAGTTTGGGATTTTTCAGAAAGGAAGAGATGAGTATGTTAAGAGTATGAATAAATTATCGAAAAAAGCTTAAATGAGTGATTTGAATAATATCTAGAAAGGTAGATAGTACGTTAAATATGAGCTGAATAAACGTATGTTAACAAGGTGCTTATTCCACAATTTCGATAGGTGTACCAATCTCTACAGCCGCCATGATTTCATCCATCTCATTATCTGTCACGGCAATACAGCCATCGGTCCAGTCGCGTTGCTGATTTATCGCTGCCAAATGCCCAAAACCGTTTTTCTGCCCATGAATCATAATATCGCCGCCGGGACTAACGCCTCGTGATTTGGCACGAGCTTTATCCGCCGCATTAGGATAGCTGACATGAATAGAGCGATAGAATTTAGATTTTTCATTTTTATAATCGAGTATATAAGAACCTGTCGGAGTGCGTTTGTCACCTTGTTGCTGCTTATGACCAACAGGATTGCCACCGAGCGCAATATGATAAGACTTAATCACTTTATTATCGCTTAGCAACTGCAGAGTGCGAGCAGATTTATCGACAAAGACTTTATCAATCATAATACTTTTAGGCATGGCTTGTTTAGTCTCTGAAACACCCTCAGCAGCAATGGCACTCGTGCTAGTAATGATAGCGAGGCTAAAACCTATGACGATAAATAACCAATGTGAATATTTACTATTTTTATTGAAAAAAGACATAGTTTTTGCTTCTTAAAGGTAAGCGCTCATTGATAAAACCATCTTTGATAAGATAGCAAAAGACTATGCCAAGTTTGTGCAAGCTTTATGAATTAAGGGTAAATTTGTTGCACTCAAAATCTAAAATCACTTTATACCATACGAATCGCGCCATCTAGGCGAATCACTTCACCATTTAGATAAGCATTATCGATAATATGTGTGACCAGTTTGGCAAACTCATTTGGATTGCCTAAACGCTTTGGATAAGGAACACATGCCTCTAACTGTTCGCGCGCTTTTTCAGGGATAGTTTCCATCATCGGTGTGGCAAAGACGCCAGGTGCGATGGTCATCACGCGAATACCATGACGCGCCAGCTCACGCGCTAGCGGCAAGGTCAGACCAACGACGCCCGCTTTAGATGATGAATAGCTTGCTTGCCCTACTTGCCCATCAAAAGCCGCGATAGATGCGGTATTGATAATGACGCCATTATCAGCATTCTTCTCATTAGCGCTTTCTGTATTATTGCCGTTCGCCACGCGCTTAGCAATACTAGCCGCGACCAAACGTGCCACGTTAAAAGAGCCAACGAGATTGATATTAACCCCGCGACTAAAAGCATCAAGGTCAGCTGGATTGTTTTCACGGTCAAGCAGCTTTTGTACGACAGCGATACCAGCACAGTTAATGGAACCTTGCAGACCGCCAAATTCTTTTTCCGCCAACTCAACAGCCGCTTGCACCTCATCACCACTGGTCACATCACAACGTGCAAAGCGTACATTATCACCTAACTCATCAACCAAAGCTTGCCCAGTTGACTCGTTCAAATCAGCAATAACGACCTTACCACCTTGCGCGACAATAGCGCGAACCACTGACTCACCTAGACCTGATGCACCGCCAGTAACCAAAAAGCTGTGTTGTTCAATTTGCATAATTATTCCTTTAATTGATGTTTTATTACTATTTTTTAGGCTAACTATTTTATTATCTTAAACGACTATCGAAGTTTCCAACAATCTATGCCGCAGACAAGCTACGCAACAAGAAACGTTGAATTTTACCGCTTGGCGTTTTTGGTAACGCATCGACAAATTCAACCTCACGCGGGTAAGCATGAGTTGAAAGACGTCTGCGGACCAAGTCTTGAATCTCTTTAGCAATCTCATCTGTCCCTTTGATGCCATCTTTTAGCACCACATAAGACTTAATCGTATGACCGCGCACTTCATCTGGCACGCCAACGGCGGCGGATTCTGCGACTGCCTCATGCTCAAGCACGGTATTTTCCACATCCGTAGGCCCTACGCGGTAGCCTGCTGTAATGATAATGTCATCATCACGTCCAGAAAACCAATAGCTGCCATCGCTATGGCGCTCGACCACATCGCCGGTCAAATAATAATCATCAGCAAAGGCGTCTTTCTCATTCCAACTATAACCGCGGAAATAAAACGCCGGCGATTGACTGACGACCACTGCCAGTTGTCCTTGCTCACCATCAGGCAATATGTTCATGTCATCATCTAATACGACTAACGTATGCCCCGGTAACGCCATGCCCATCGAGCCTACTGGGCATTCATGAGCTAACGCATGGTGCTCGCAGCAGGTCATGCCCGTTTCGGTCTGCCCATACTGATCGCACACTTTGCAGTTTAGATAAGTTTCCACCCAGTTGACGACTTCGGTATTTAAGGTTTCGCCTGCTGAATTGGCACAGCGTAGGGATAGCTTGGCATTTTCATCGTTATGAGCGTCTTCAAACACGCCACTCGATTTCATCATCCGAAACGCAGTCGGTGAAGAGGCCAAATTGGTAATCTTATGACGGACCATAAAGTCGCGGGTATTGGCAGCGTCAAAGCCCGATTCATTAAAATAGGTGGTGACACCCATCAGCAACGGACCCGTAATCGCATAATACAATCCATACGCCCAGCCCGGATCGGCCATATTCCAGTAGTTATCATCGGCGCGCAAATCAATCGCATAGCGCATATACAGATAAAAAGCTGAGAGCGCGCTTAATGGCACACTAACGCCTTTTGATTTGCCTACGGTACCTGAGGTAAACATTTGCAAAAACGGCGCATCCTCATCTAACAAAACAGCCTCTACCGTTTGCGGCTGGGTCGCCATCATCTGAGCATAATTATCATCAGACCATTTGCTTTCATTATCAGCTTGCGCATTATTCTTACTGCCAACCATGACCATTTTGGTTTGCTCAGCGAAGTCTTCAAACTTGCCGCGATTTTCCTGATTGGTAAAAACCACTTTGGTATTGGCTTTATCCATACGGTATTTAATCGAATCATAACCAAAGGCGGTGAATAATGGTTGATAAACCGCCCCAATCCGCCAAGTCGCCAATACAATCGTGAGCAGCTCAGGTGTACGCGGTAGCATAGTCGCCACTTGGTCACCGACCTTTACGCCATAAGACAGTAATACATTGGCAACTTGCGCACTTGCCTTATCAAGCTCAGCAAAAGTCATGCGCGTTATGTTGCCAGCAGTATCTTCATGCACTAATGCCAAATTATCGCCGCGACCATCACGTACATGACGACCACAACAGGCCATATAGGCATTTAGACGGTCATCTAAGTTTTCACCAAATATCTCTGTTAATAGCGCGTTCATATCAAAGTTATTATAGTAGTCGCTATAGCCAGTTGGGTTTGGAGAAGAAGTATTCGCAGACGAACTGTTTGGAGATAAGTTGTCTGAAGACAAATTGGTTGAGGACAAATCGTTTGAAAATAAAGTATCTATAGAAGAGGTATTCATAAGCTAATCCTTTAGCAATCGAGGGTCACTGACGATATCAGCGATTTATCAGGAGTAAAACAGTCATATCCTATACACTGTTTCCTCTTATTGTTTGCACTTATTGTTTGCACTTATTAAGTTGCGTATGCTCTATTAGTAACGCATTTTTATATTTATTTCAATACATAACGTATCATTTTTAATTTTAATATGGTTTTCTTAGGGAAGATAACCTTATTTTATGCCATTTAAAAATCCTAGCAACGCTTTCTCTTCACAGCTTTGATATTGCTTGGTACGTCCACGGCGCGCTTGCTTATAAGGCTCAAAAAACTGTCCTGCTAAAAAGCGCTCGATGATAACTGGATTGATATAAGAAGCGCGGCAGACAGCAGGTGTATTGCCAAGCTCCTCCGCCACCGCTTTGACCATAGCAGTAACCAGCTGTTGACGCTCATCGCTATTGGGTTCACTGGCTAATATTGCTTGCCCTTTCGATGTTTGCAGCTCATCGTATAAATGACTGGCTGCAAGAACGCTTGCCATCCAAGTACGAAAGTCTTTTGCGCTATATAAATTGCCGCTATACATCTTGCTTTCACAATCGTGACCGCAAGTATGTGTGCGTAGATAGTCATTGATATGGCTACTGTCGACAACTTGCTTGTTGCCATCATCGTCCAAATATTTAAAAATCTGATAACCAGGTAACTCACTACATGCCTGCACAATGTCAATTAAACGCTCGTCTTGCAGTTCGATATGATGCTCTTTGGCGCTTTTACCGACGAAATCAAACGCCAAGCCATTATCGGTTTCGCTGACGTGCTTGCTGCGTAACGTACTGAGGCCATAGCTCTTATTGAGCTTGGCATAGCGGCTATTACCGATACGAATTAACGTGGTTTCCAGCAATTTAACCACGGCAGCTAGTACATTGGCGCGTGATAACGACTGCGCTTCTAAATCTTTTTCTACTTGCGCACGTAGGTTTGGCAACGCCTCAGCGAAACCTATCATGGCATTAAACTTAGCTTGGTCACGCACGCGATCCCACTCGGGATGATACAAGTACTGCTTACGCGCTTTATCATCGCGGCCTGTCGATTGCAGATGCCCTTTATCATCTTGGCATATCCAAACCTCTGACCACATCGGCGGTATCACCAGTGCATCAAAACGCTTGCGCAACGCTTTATCTTTCACCGTTTTACCTATGGCATCTTTATAGGTAAAGCCGCGTCCCCAACGCCTGCGTGTAAACCCAGGCTCATTATCACTAACATAGCGTAAGTTGGCTAAGCGAGCCAAATATTCATAATCATGGCGCACATCTTGCGTGGTTGTTTGGTCATCTAGCTTCGCCATAATACATACTCGATTGATAAAATAGTCGTTTTAGCATAATCAATTGCGCTTGTTTTTGCTGTTTGTTTGCCACGAGCAAAGTGTAATCGATGTGTAAGAAACACTCTTTAAAAGGTTCTAAATAATGAGCTTTTCAGCCATAATTCGACAACAATCACCACTTAAGTTAAATAAATATCATGAAAAATACCTCTATAAAAATAACCCCATTATCTAAAGCTGATTACGACTCTTGGTTAAATTTATGGCAGCGCTATCTGGCATTTTATGAAACCAGTTTGCCAGCAAGTACGACAGAATCGACGTGGCGCAACTTGCTTGATAATAACGCACCGATTTATGGCTTTGGTGCTTGGCAAAACGACACGTTGGTAGGTATCACGCATGTGGTGCTACATCCCAATACTTGGAATACCACCGAATGCTGTTACTTAGAAGATTTATACGTTAGTGAAGCGGTGCACGGTCAAGGCCTCGGGCGCGCATTGATTGAACAGGTATATGACTTTGCCAATAAGAGAAACTGCAACCGTGTTTATTGGACAACGCAAGAAGGAAACACTACGGCGCGCAAACTCTATGATGTAATTGCCAGCCAAACAGACATGGTGCAATATCGTCAAAACCTATAACGGTTACCAAATATTTTATGACTCAAACTTACCTCAAAAGACAGCCACAAAAAAAACGCCAAGCGTTAAACACTTGGCGTTGATTGTTCTAATAAATATCTAAAAACGATTATTTACCATAAGTGCATAAATAAGCCGTTTCTACGTCCACTTTTACTTGAAACTTCTGATTGGCGTCAATGGTAAATTGCTCACCTGCATTAAAGGTTTGCCACTCATTACTTTCTGGCAACTTCACCGTCAATGCACCACTGACTACGCTCATGGTTTCAAATTCGCTGGTACCAAATTCATACTCGCCAATTTCCATCACGCCAACGGTAGCCGGCTTGGTCGCTGTTTGAAAAGCAATAGAGGTGACTTTATTATCAAAATAGTTATTAACGCTTGGCATAATTTTCCTTAATTAAATGTTGGTTGATATTTTAAAGTTGTCTTAAAAGCGGTCTTTTAAATGGTATTAATAATAGTCTAATCTTACAATCCCGCTTTTAGGCTTGCTTCGATAAATTGGTCGAGGTCACCATCTAGCACCGCGCCAGTGTTAAAGGTTTCAACGCCAGTACGCAAGTCTTTAATGCGCGAGTCATCGAGTACATAAGAGCGGATTTGACTGCCCCAACCGACATCAGATTTACCATCTTCGACTGCTTGTTGTGACTCCATACGTTTTTGCATCTCAAGCTCATATAACTTAGCACGGAGCATTTTCATCGCTGTCGCTTTGTTACCATGTTGGCTACGCTCGTTCTGGCAAGTCACCACCACGCCACTTGGTTCGTGGGTGATACGTACGGCAGAGTCGGTGGTGTTCACGTGCTGACCACCGGCGCCCGATGAGCGGTAAGTATCGATACGCAAATCGGCTGGATTGATATCAATCTCGACGTTGTCATCGATTTCAGGCGACACGAAAACAGCAGCAAACGAAGTATGACGGCCATTATTACTATCAAATGGTGACTTACGCACTAAGCGATGCACGCCAATTTCGGTACGTAACCAACCAAACGCATAATCACCCTTAATCTCAATCGTGGCTGATTTAATCCCAGCAACGCTACCAGAAGATACTTCAATCACGTCAACTTTAAAGCCATGAGACTCTGCCCAGCGCGTATACATACGCAGTAGCATTTCTGCCCAATCTTGCGCTTCCGTGCCGCCACTGCCTGACTGGATATCCAAGTAGCAATTGTTTGGATCCATCTCGCCACTAAACATGCGGCGGAATTCTAAATCAGCAACACGTTTCTCTGCATTGTCGAGCTCTGCTTGCACATCAGCAAGCAATGATTCGTCCTCTGCTTCTACCGCCAGCTCTAGCATGGCAGCCGCATCTTCCAAAGTAGTCTCAAGCGAAACCACCACGTCGATGACGCCATCAAGCTGACTTTTTTCTTTATTAATCTTGGTCGCGCGCTCTGGATCATTCCATAGCTCGGGGTTTTCTAATTCTAAATTGACTTCTTCTAAGCGTTCTTGCTTACCGTCGAAGTCAAAGATACCTCCGCAAATCCTGCCCACGCTCAGATAAATCTTTGATTTGTTCTTGATACGGATTGATTTCCATAAGTATTCCTGTCTTTTTAAATAGATATCTCACTGATATGGCGCTATTTTAAATGAGATTGACAATAAATAGTTGGCTAATTAGTACTGCCTGTATATTAAATAGCGTTAAACTGCCTAAATCGACCAATCTTCTACTGCCCAACGATGGGCAAGCGCGTGCGCATGTAGCGCATCATCGGGTGACACGCAAATAGCCACATCCGCCCATTCGAGCAATGGAATGTCATTTTTAGAATCAGAGTAGGCATAAGTTTTATCAAAATCCATACCCGCTGATTTTCGCTTATCTATCCATTTATTAAGATGGTAAATTTTACCTTCTTTAAAATTAGGCTTATCCGTTAATTTGCCGGTATAGCGCTCGTTTTTTATCTCAAGTGGCGTCGATAGCACGTTGGCATCTTCAATACCAAAACGCTTAGCAATGGCTGATACTACAAAGTTATTAGTGGCAGAAATAATCACTACTTCATGACCTTTTTCGACATGATGACAGAGCACCTCCATGGCTTTTGGACGAATGTGCGGCTCGATTTCCGTCTTAATATAATCTTCGCGTAGCTCATGCAGCCTGTCCATCGGTAAGCTACTTAAGAATTGTGCGACAAATTCATTATATTCGGTCGCATCAAGCGTACCTTCGATATAATCTTGATAGAACTTTTGATTTGCAGTGCGATACTCAGCTTCGTCAACGAGATTATGCTTAACGATATACTCACCCCATAGGTAATCGCTATCGACGTCGAGTAAAGTATGGTCTAAATCAAAAAGTGCCAACTCTTTTGGCGCCTGTCCTGCTTGTGTTGCCTGCATAATGGAACCTTATTCTTGTTTATTAAAGGAATGATTTTTTAGATATAAATTATTTTTGAAATGAAGAGCTTGTAATAAAGGGTGATGAATATAAAATTTGCTGAATAAACTTTTAGAAGCCCACTGTTTACCAAACAAAATTATGCTAACTTGTTTACTTTAATATCCCATTAGCTTATCTTTAGCCTGCTGAATAATAACAATAGAGAACTTTATGAAAGCGCCTGATGATAAAACTGCTTTGTCCAACCGACCGCGACGTCCTGCCCGCTCAATCAGAAAAATCAGGCGACGGCAGTTAGGCAAAAGCTATCAATCGCCTTTAGAGCGTCTGCTTTATGCGCTGTTAAACGCTCTGTTATATGGTTTTGGCGGCTTAATTATCGACTTTGCCATCGTTGTTATTCGCTCCATAGCCGGTATGGGCAATGGCGAGATATTCTGGCTATTTACGCCGTTTATGCTAATTTTGGGGGCGTTAACAGGTTTTATCGTCGGTAAAAGCGCCGGTGCTGAAAGCGTCAATGCCTTAAATATCGACGATACCGGTAATAATCATTACCTTAGTGACCATTCTATACGCCATGATATCTTTCGCGGCCTGATTATCGGCATTATCATTTTTGCCGTTATTTGGCTTATCATGATGCTAATGGCATAACGACCGTTTGCATAAAGAGCCTCTCAATGTCAAAAAATAAGTTAACATTCATAAAAGGGATTGCTCACTATAAAGCCATCCTTTTTTCATAAAATTGTTCTGACTTCTATTTTTCAAACATCTATAGCAATTAATCAGGCATCGCTATTTCTGTTAAGCCAGTTTTAAATTTTTGACAACGCTCAACATAATGTAACGCCGACATTTTTAACATTGCCGCCTGCTCATCGGTCAAGGTTTTGACCACTTTTGCAGGGGCGCCCATCACCAGTGAATTATCCGGAATCTCTTTACCTTCGGTGACCAAAGCTTTGGCACCAATGATACAGTTTTTGCCGATTTTGGCATTATTTAACACCACCGCGCCAATACCTATCAAGCTATTATCACCAACTTCGCAGCCATGCAGCATCGCTAAATGTCCAATGGTGACATAATTACCGATTTTAACCTCAATGCCTGCATCGGTATGGATGACGCTGTTTTCCTGTACATTACTATAATCACCGATATGAATGCGCTCGTTATCACCGCGAATCACCGCCCCAAACCACACGTTGGCTTTATGACCCAAATACACATCGCCTATCACCCGTGCTGAATCAGCTACCCAGCCATTAAATGGTGCTGCAAACTCTGGCGTTTTGTCTAAATATTGATAAATCATCATCCATCCTTAATCGTTATTTTTATATAAGTTTATACATGGTAAAAAGTGCGTGGTAAAAAAGCCTAGCGTAAAAAACGTGTCATAAATAAATGTGATCTAAAGCGTGATAGTTGTAAAGACAGATAAAAACTTTATAGTATAATGCTGCAGCCAATCAATAGATCAATTAGCATAAAGTCGTATGCCATTTCTCCCTATAAAATAACCATAAAATTTTATACGGACAATCAACGCTCACCAACCCTTTTTAGGATCGCAGTGATGATCAGCAAAAAATATGTCCCTATCATTTTATTATCGACCAGCTTGATGGCTTCCATCCCTGCCCACGCAGACAGTAGCTCTACTAGCAAGGTAGGCGATGTGCTGGCCTTTGCCATACCAGCAGCTGCTTACGGTAGCACTTATTATATGGATGATAAAGAGGGTCGTCAGCAATTTTATTATTCATTTGCGACCAACGTTGCTGCGACGCAAGTGCTAAAGTCAGTGATAGATAAAGAGCGACCCAATGGCCGTGATGAGAAATCCTTCCCCTCTGGTCATACCTCAATGGCGTTTCAGGGCGCAAGCTTTATTCATAAACGCTATGGCTTAGAATATAGCATCCCTGCTTATATTGGCGCAGGTTTCGTGGCTTATAGCCGTGTTGAAGCCGATGAGCATGATGTGGCCGATGTATTGGCAGGGGCAGCTTTAGGGGTTGCCAGTAGTATGTATTTAACCAAAAGCTATTATGATGATCAATTGCATATCGCCACCAATTTAGCACCCGACTATTACGGCCTATCGGTTCATTATAATTTTTAAGGCTTTAGATTGCTTGTAGATATAGTCAGTTCGATGTAAAAACGATATGGCGAGTCTATTTTATTTGGCATCAACTATACAACCTGTTTAGAATAAAGACGCTTTTGGTATTGCCTCAGTTTTTGATTAAATAACAACCGTTTTAACATTATGCCCATTTTATCCGCCTTCCTCACCTTAAGGTGCTAGCCCTTAACGCAAAACTCTAGTATAATGCGCAAAATCTGTGCCAAAGCGAGCGGACATGATGTAAGTTACTTATTCACCCCTTAGTGAATCCTGTACCTTTTCATCTATGATGTCTTCTCGCTTTTTTGTGGAAAAATTTTGGCGCTGTCTCTTTTATTATGGTTATTTAGCCGCAGTTAAATAGCAATAATCAAAAAAGCAGCGCTTTATTTTAACCTAAAAATAGCACAGCACTCACTAATAACAGCGGAGGCAACCCTTGAATTCATCGGCAGAAATACAAGCAATTTTGGCACTAGCAGACGGTACGATTTTTCGCGGTTTGAGTATCGGTAGTCTTGGTCATCGTGTCGGTGAGGTGGTATTTAATACAGCCATGACAGGGTATCAAGAAATCCTAACCGACCCAAGTTACGCACGCCAACTGGTCACGCTTACCTATCCGCACATTGGCAATACTGGTACCAACGCTGAAGATGTCGAGTCTGGCAACGGTCACAAAGTTTGGGCTGAAGGCCTTATCATCCGCGATGCGACCATGGTGACCTCAAACTTCCGCAACTCAGAGTCACTGACTGATTATCTACAGAGCCATGATACGGTCGCTATTGCTGATATTGATACCCGCCAATTGACCCGCCTACTACGTGATAAAGGTGCTCAAAACGGCTGTATCATGACCCCTTCTAATGGCGAAACTATCAGCCATGATGACGAGCAGCAAGCAATTAAATTGGCGCAAGAGTTTGCTGGTATCGAAGGGATGGACTTGGCAAAAGAATGCTGTACACCGACGACGTTTGAATGGACAGCCGGTAGCTGGGATTTATCAGATACGCTGCTTAACCGCGATGTAGCTGGTAGCCATGATAGCGGTACGGGTGGCTTCTTTAAGCATTTGGGTACGCATGTCGAAGCAAAATATAACGTGGTCGCCTATGACTTCGGTAGCAAAACCAATATCCTACGTATGCTTGTTGACCGCGGCTGCCATGTAACCGTCGTACCAGCGCAAACGCCTATCGCAGACGTGCTGGCGATGAATCCAGACGGTATCTTCTTATCAAATGGTCCTGGCGATCCAGCGGCTTGTGATTACGCTATCGATGCGGTACGTCATATCATTGAAGAAACAGAGATTCCAACCTTTGGTATATGCTTAGGTCATCAGCTGATTGGTCTTGCCAGCGGTGCAAAAACCATCAAAATGAAAACCGGTCATCATGGTGCCAACCATCCAGTTCAAGACTTGGCCAAGGGTACGGTTATGATTACCAGTCAAAACCATGGTTTTGCCGTTGATGAAGACACGCTGCCTGCCAATGTTAAATCGACCCATCGCTCATTATTTGACGGTACCAACCAAGGAATTGAGCTGACCAATAAGCCCGTCTTTAGCTTCCAAGGTCACCCAGAAGCCAGCCCTGGCCCGCATGATGCTGCGCCATTGTTTGATAAATTTGCCGATATGATGGCAGCGGCGAAAGCGTAAGTTATCGATAATTAGCCATACGCAAATAATCAATATAAAGCTTGAAGCACAGATGGTGGTTCAAGCTGCACCATAGCAGACACGATAAGCGTTATTGAACATATCGTTAAAATACAGATTACTCAAAATATCACCCAAACGAAGGTAGCCCTAACTATGCCAAAACGTACCGACATAAAAAGCATTCTTATCATTGGCGCAGGCCCTATCGTCATCGGCCAAGCATGTGAGTTTGACTACTCAGGCGCGCAGGCGTGTAAAGCGCTAAAAGAAGAAGGCTACCGCGTCATCTTGGTCAACTCAAACCCTGCAACCATCATGACTGACCCTGTCATGGCTGATGCGACGTACATCGAGCCGATTACGTGGCAGACGGTTGAACAAATTATAGCTAAAGAGCGTCCGGATGCTATCCTGCCAACGATGGGCGGACAAACAGCGCTAAACTGTGCTTTAGACCTAGACAAACATGGCGTCTTGACCAAATATAACTGTGAGCTGATTGGCGCGACCAAAGATTCAATCGAGATGGCAGAAGATCGCAACTTATTCGATAAAGCCATGAAGCGTATTGGTCTTGAGTGTCCACGTGCTGAAACGGCTGAGACCATGGAAGAAGCCTTTGCGACCCAAGAAAAAATGGGCTATCCATGTATCATTCGTCCGTCATTTACTATGGGTGGTTCAGGTGGCGGTATCGCGTATAACCGTGACGAATTTATCGAGATTTGTGAGCGCGGTTTTGACTTATCACCAAACCATCAATTGCTTATCGATGAATCGTTAATCGGTTGGAAAGAATATGAGATGGAAGTGGTTCGTGATAAAAACGACAACTGCATCATCATTTGTGCGATTGAGAACTTTGACCCAATGGGCGTGCATACCGGCGACTCAATCACAGTCGCCCCAGCACAAACTTTGACCGACAAAGAATACCAAATCATGCGTAATGCTTCATTAGCCGTACTGCGTGAAATCGGTGTGGAAACAGGCGGCTCAAACGTCCAGTTCGGTATCAACCCTGACACGGGTCGTATGGTCGTCATCGAGATGAACCCGCGTGTCTCACGCTCATCGGCATTGGCATCAAAAGCAACCGGCTTCCCGATTGCTAAAATCGCTGCCAAATTGGCGATTGGTTATACCCTAGATGAATTGCAAAATGACATCACAGGCGGCAAAACGCCAGCGAGCTTTGAGCCAGCGCTCGATTATGTGGTGACGAAAATCCCTCGTTTTAACTTTGAGAAATTCCCACAAGCCGACAGTGTGTTATCAACACAGATGAAATCGGTTGGTGAAGTGATGGCAATCGGTCGTAACTTCCAAGAATCGATGCAAAAAGCACTGCGCGGCATGGAAACCGGCAATGATGGTTTTGATGAGCAAATCGACTTAGCAAAAGTCAGTATTGAGAAAGCCCGTAGCGAGATTAACAATCGCTTAACCATTCCAACGCCTGAACGGATTTATTATCTTGCCGATGCTTTCCGTATCGGCATGAGCGTCGATGAAGTGTTTAATTTAACCAAAATCGACCCATGGTTTTTGGTACAAATTGAAGACATTGTCAAAACCGAAGCACAAGTTAAAGCCCTAGGCTTTGGCGGTTTAACTGAGCAAAACCTGCGTAGCTTTAAGCGTAAAGGCTTATCGGATTTACGTTTGGCAAAACTGCTTGGCGTCTCACAAAAGCAGCTACGCAAAAAGCGTTGGGATTTAAACGTTTATCCTGTCTATAAACGCGTCGATACCTGTGCGGCAGAGTTTGCCACCAGCACCGCTTATATGTACTCAACGTACGACAGCGAATGTGAAGCCAATCCAACGGATAACAAGAAAATCATGGTTATCGGTGGTGGTCCTAACCGTATCGGTCAAGGTATCGAGTTTGACTATTGCTGTGTTCACGCAGCCCTTGCCATGCGCGAAGACGGCTACGAGACCATCATGGTTAACTGTAACCCTGAAACGGTTTCAACCGATTATGACACCTCAGACCGTCTGTATTTTGAGCCAATCACCTTAGAAGATGTACTTGAAATCGTCCGTATCGAAAATCCAGACGGCGTGATTGTGCAATTTGGCGGTCAAACGCCATTGAAACTGGCGCGTGCCCTTGAAGCTGCCGGCGTCAAAATCATCGGTACCAGTCCTGATGCGATCGACCGTGCTGAAGACCGCGAACGCTTTCAGCATATGATTCAGCAATTGAACCTTGTGCAACCAACCAATGCGTTAGCGACAAGCTTAGAAGATGGTTTGGTTAAAGCCAAAGACGTTGGCTATCCGCTAGTAGTCCGCCCATCATATGTACTTGGTGGTCGCGCGATGGAAATCGTCTATAACGAAGACGAGTTAAGACATTACTTGCGCACCGCGGTTCAAGCGTCAAACGAAGCGCCTGTACTCCTTGACCGCTTCTTAGATGATGCCATCGAAGTCGATGTTGACTGTGTCTGCGACGGCACTGACGTGGTGATTGGCGGTATCATGCAGCATATCGAACAAGCTGGCGTGCACTCTGGTGACTCGGCTTGCTCATTGCCGCCTTACTCATTATCAGATGAGCTTTGCGATAAAATGCGCGCGCAAACCGTTGCGATGGCAAAAGAGCTTGGCGTCGTCGGTTTGATGAACGTTCAGTTCGCGGTAAAAGGCGAAACGGTTTACATTCTAGAGGTGAACCCACGTGCAGCCCGTACCGTACCTTTCGTATCTAAATGTATCGGTACGTCATTAGCACAAGTCGCGGCGCGCTGTATGGCTGGTACGTCATTGAAAGATCAAGGTTTTACCACTGAAATCGTCCCAGCATTTTATGCGGTCAAAGAAGCGGTATTCCCATTTGCTAAATTTCCGGGTGTTGACCCAATCTTGAGCCCCGAGATGAAATCAACTGGTGAAGTGATGGGTGTGGGTAAAACCTTTGGCGAAGCATTCTACAAAGCGGTTATCGGTAGTAATGAGCGCCTGCCAGGTCTACCAACTGAGGGCGAAACCAAAACTGTCTTTATCTCGGTGCGTGATAGCGATAAAGAACAAGTTACTCCTATCGCTTGCCAGCTTCTAGATTTTGGCTTTAACATTGTTGCCACCACTGGTACGCAAAAAGTACTGGCGGAAAACGGTATTGAATGTAAGCAAATTAACAAAGTCACCGAAGGTCGCCCGCATATCGTCGATGCCTTGAAAAATGGTAAAATCGACCTTATTATCAATACCACTGAAGGCAAACAGGCACAAGAGGATTCATTCTCTATCCGCCGTAGTGCTCTGCAAGGTAAAGTCTTTTATGTGACAACCTTAGGCGCGGCAGATGCGGTTTGTAAATCTTATGCCATCGACTTACCGTTTGATGTGTATAAGCTACAAGATTTGCATGAACAAGCAAAGACTATCGCATAGCTCTATTGACTTGGCGGTATAATTTCAGTAGATTAAGCATAACTGCAGTGCTTGTTTAATCGCTGCTGCAAAACTTGTTATCTATTTTTATATAACAGTAATGCTTAAAAAACGTACGGCTTAAAAAAGCAGTGCTTAAAAAAAACAAAGTTTTAAAAAGACAGACCTAAAAAGCATAGTGGCTAAACTGCGACTATGCTTTTTATTACGTAAGGTTCATGTGTATCATCTATCAGTGTATATACGCTCATAGATAAGCGCGCATTTACTTATGACGCCGTCTAAACCTCATTCTTTTTATATCTTCACATACTCATTGCAACAACACTGACACCATCTCACTATTCACTAGGAGATGGTGTGGTGTTATTGGTTTAAGGAAAAAACATGCAACGTTATCCCATGACTCCGCAAGGACATGCGGCTCTAGAAGCCGAATTAAAACAGTTAAAAAGTGTCGACCGTCCACGTATCACCGCTTCTATCGCTGAAGCTCGCGAACACGGCGATTTAAAAGAAAATGCTGAATATCATGCAGCTCGCGAACAACAAGGTTTTTGTGAAGCGCGTATCCGTGATATCGAAGCCAAACTTGGCGGCGCGCAAGTGATTGACCCGACGACATTGCCAAAAGATGGTCGTGTGATATTCGGCGTCAGCGTCGTTATTGAAAACATGGACACCGAAGAAGAAAAACAATACAAAATCGTTGGTGACGACGAAGCTGACTTTAAAGCTGGCAAAATCTCTGTTAATTCACCTATCGCGCGTGGTTTGATTGGTAAATCTGAAGGCGACGAAGCGCGTATCGAAACACCAAAAGGTGTGGTCGAATACGAAATCATGAAAGTGATTTACGATTAATCTGTTTGGTTTTTATAGTGAGTAAAATAGTAATTTTCTTAAGAGGAATATAAAGTAAAGTACACAAAAATTTATCGTTTATAGGAGAGCAGTTACACAACGCTGCTTTTCTACTCAATTCGTTTTAGCGCATAATTGTTGAGTTGAGATGGCTAAATAATTAGGTGCATGGCACATGCTTAGCTTTTCATTTAAATAATGACGGATAAATCAGTAATTCGATAGTTTATGATTTAATCGTTTGATAACACGCTTCGATAGATAGCTTATATTGTTTGGCTGTTTATGACTATTGTTAGTACTGCATTAATACTGCTACCCTCGTTGACCTGCTCTGTAGAGTCAATTAACGAGGGTATTTTTATCTAAGTGTTTGTCATTTTTGTTTTACTTATTATAACTTTAAAGGACTTTATTATGACCATTATTATTCATCGCTCATCAGGTAGCATGCAAAAAACAGCGACATTTACTGCAGTATCAGCACTGTTGGCAGGCGCAGTGATGTCTATCGCCACAGCCAATGCAGCGCCTGAGATAGCGGTTAGCTCGTCTGTTGGTAGCACCACGGTGGTTGAGCAATATTCTGATGGTAAAACGGCGGTCATCACCGCAACGCCGAATAGCATCACCATGCAAGATGGCATGCCGTTTGCGGTAACACAAGTGACCAATGTGCCGCGCTATACGGTTCGTCAAGTCGCCAGTAACGGTATTAGCAATACCGTCGTCACCCAAGGCAGTGCCACGGTGACGAGCGTGCCTGTGACCAACCAGATGACCAATCAAACCAGCAGAGTTGATGTCATAGCCGTGCCGACGACTAGCGTGACAGAAGTCTTGCCTGTGACGACGGCTACCCAATTGCCAGTCCTCAATGCGCCAACGACAACCGTAGTGACGAACCAACCTGCAACGACGCAAATCGTATCTACCTCTTTAGACGCTCTGCAACTGAACCCAATCTTTAGTACGCCTGGCGTGGTCAATGCAAAAACCAAAGTCATGAAGATATTAAAAAACAAAGACGGTCGTGAAGTGGCCGTACCAGCGAATCATATCGCGCCTGGCGACGTCATCGAATATCATACCACTTATACCAATACCACCGCGCAGCCTGTCACTGATATCAATGCGATGGTGTCATTGCCAAATGGCGTGCAATTGGTATCATTAAACAGTCCATTACCAACGTTTGCGACCACCGGTGGCGATAGCTATCAAACTATTCAACAAGTTGGCAATACTGTAGTCGTTACGGAAAACTATTCTGGACTAAAATGGAACTTGGTTGACCTTCCTGCTAACGCACCGCAAACGGTTGTTATACGCGCTAAAGTTCAGTAACGACTACCGCGTATAAAAACATATTTGCTAAATAACTGCTCTAAAAGTCCTGCTAATGCAGGGCTTTTTTGTTTGTAGAAAATATAAACGACAAAACTCTTTTTAATAATAACTTTTCGATAGTAATTTTTCAGCTATAACTTCTCGATAATAAATTATTGGCATCTAACGACACCATCTGTCGTGTTATTTCTAATATTCTTCTATAAATACAATGACTTAACGTTAATTTTGTTAAAATAGCCTTTCATTAATGCATTGGTAAATATCGCTTATGGCAACCATCAATTATGAACGACTACAAGGCAAACTTAATATCTTAGCGGACGCTGCTAAGTATGATGTCTCTTGTTCCTCTTCGGCTGGTACGCGTAAAAACCAAGGCGGTGGGCTTGGCGATGCATCCGCAACCGGTATTTGCCACAGCTATACTGAAGATGGTCGCTGCGTTAGCTTGCTCAAAATCCTCTTAACCAATCATTGTATTTACGACTGTGCTTATTGTACCTCGCGCAAAAGTAATGACACCCCGCGCGCCGCTTTTAGTGTCGAAGAAGTCGTTGATTTAACCATGCAGTTTTATCGCCGTAATTATATCGAAGGGCTTTTTCTCAGCTCAGGTATTTTTAAAAGTGGGGATTATACGATGGAGCGCTTGGTCGAGATCGCCAAAATATTACGTACCCGTGAACGCTTCAACGGCTATATCCACCTAAAAACCATCCCCGGCGCTTCAAAGGAATTGTTATTAGAAGCGGGATTATATGCTGATCGTCTTAGCGTCAATATTGAGATTCCTACTAAGTCTGGTCTGGCTTTACTGGCACCAGAAAAGTCGCATGAGCAATTAAAAGCACCAATGCAAACAGTAAAAGAAGAAATCATCACTATCCGTGAAAGCCGTAAAACGCATAGAAAAACACCAAAATTTACCCCAGCGGGTCAAACCAGTCAAATGATTGTTGGCGCCAGTAATGAGACGGACTTGCAAGTCATACAGCTATCGAGTCATTTTTATAAACAGTATGATTTGAAGCGCGTCTATTACTCTGGCTATGTGCCGATGTTGGCAGATAGTCGCCTGCCAGCGATTGGAACGCCTGTGCCGATGATACGTGAAAACCGTCTGTATCAAGCCGATTGGCTAATGCGCTTTTATGGGTTTGGCGCGCACGAAATCGTTGAGCCAGACTCGCCATTTTTAGACTTAGACTGCGACCCAAAACTCGCTTGGGCGATTCGCCATCGTGAGTATTTTCCCGTTAATATTCAAACCGCCACTTACGAGATGATTGTGCGTATTCCCGGTATCGGTACCAAAACGGCTAGAAAAATAGTAAAGGCACGTAAGTTTAATCAGTTAACGCTTTACCATTTGAAGAAAATGGGTGCGGCGGTCAATCGTGCCAAGTACTTTATCGCTACGACGGGTAAGAACGAACATCTCGCGCATTTAACGCGTGGTAATTTCCGTCAATACGTACTGGCGCAAACGCAGACCAAGTATAAAGACCAACGTAATGGGCAGTTGGCGCTGTTTTAATCCAATAGGAACATAAATGTCACCACTGATGCAAAACCATGACTATATTATCGGTCACTTAACGCCCAGTATTGTGCTTTATGAGCCAAGTTTTGAAGGTTGGCTGAGTGCGGTATTTTATGTCTATGCCAACCGCTTACAAGATGATGAATCCTTACAGTTAATTGCTCAAGACTGCTATGTGCCCTCGTTAATCGCTCAAGCGACGAGCGTTGCTACAGATGAAAATCATGCCGAACGTGTACTAACAAAGCTGCATAAATTATTAGGTCGCTCAGGTATGCGCAATATTCTGTGGGGATTTTTATCAGAAAAAGACCATATCGGCACCACTTTATTTCAGGTAGTTAAATATGCCATCGACTACCCTAGCCGCGCTATTATGGAAGATTTGGGTAACCTGAATGTTTTGGAGTTGGTACAAACCGTCAAGTCTGTCGCTCGTGAAAAGCACTGCATGGAAGCCTTTGTGCGCTTTGAGCATACCACTGATGATATTTACTTTGCCCGCGTTGAGCCTGATTTTAATGTGTTGCCATTAATTGGTGAGCATTTTCGTCAGCGCTACCAAGATCAGCATTGGGCGATTTATGATGTGGCGCGCGGCTATGGCATTTATTATGACAAAAGTAAAAGCACGCCCATGCGCCCTGCTGCCTTGCAAACCATCACTGACCTAGATGATGCAGTACTGCGCAATCCTGCTAGTATCCATAGTCAAGATGAGCAGCTCTATCAAAAGTTTTGGCAAGGTTACTTTACCAACGTCAATATCAAAGAGCGTAAAAACCCACGGCTGCATAAGCAATATCTGCCGCAGCGCTATTGGAAATATCTCAGTGAAAAGCAAGTGCTACCTAATGCTGAGCATCTACAAAAACGTCGCTAGCTTCTTAAGATTAATACTAAGGTTAACTTTCGTTAAATGATTAATATTAGCTAAAAAAAGCATGGCAAATCTGACCTTATCTTTTTATCTTGGTGGTTGAGTTTTCGGCGCTTTTAACTGACAATAGCAGCTTGATATCTTATTTGGTGACCGACGCTATTATGAAAGTTATGCGCTTACTGTCGTCTTTAAAGCATGATGAATCCGAGCGCGGTATTTTTCATCTTGGACGCGCTTTGGTTAAAAATGAGCATACTTCCATCATTATCTCTAGCGCTGATGAAGAAAATGACTTGGTCAAACGTCTAAAGCGTGACGGCAATATTTACCATCAGCTCTATATGAATAAAAAATCTTGGCTGTCACTGCTACAAGTTGCCCCGCTGCGCCGCCTGATTGAAAAATACGACCCCGACGTCATTCATGTGCATTCACGCACACCCGCATGGATACTGCATTTGGCACTGCGCCGCGCGCGCGTCAAGCGCCGACCAAAACTGGTCTCGACCATGTATGGCTTTTATCCGATTAATAAATACTCGCAAGCGTTGCTTGATGTCGATACCATCATCACGGTCTCTGATAGCGTCACCAATTATCTAAAAAAAGGCCTGCGCCGTGAAGATCTAGAACCCAAGGTCATTAAGCGTATCTATCGCGGTGTCGATACGCGCCGTTATCCGTATCGGCATAATCCTTCTGTTTATTGGTTGCGGCACACTTTTGCTGAATATCCTGAGCTTGAGCACAAAAAATGGCTGGTCTTTCCGACCATCATTGGCAATGAATATGGGCAAGAATGGCTGATTGATATTCTGGGCAATCTACAAGAACAGTTTCCCAATATTCACGCCATTATTATGGATGGAGATTACCGCGAGGGCGACGTCGCGCATGAAGACTTTCGCCAACGTAGCAATACGTTAGGGCTTTCTGAGCGTATTACCTATGTCGGTAGTAAGCGTAACGACATGCGCGAGTGGCTGTCAGCCGCCAATATCGTCATGGCGCTTGCTAACGAGCCTGAATCTATCGGTATCAATGCCCTGCAAGCTATTCATTTAGGTACGCCAGTCATTGGCTGGGATCAAGCGGCATTTAGCGAAATTTTACAACCCTTATATCCGCAAGGATTGGTGAAAAAATATAATGCCAAAGCGCTCTGTAAAGCGGTGCGTAACCAGCTAGAGAGTGTTACCCGTCCTGAGATGACCAATAAATTCACCATGCGTGAAATGATTGAACAAACGCTACTCGTCTATCAAGGGTTATATGACCAATCGCTTGCAGAAGAACAAGCGCAGGCGGATGCAGCGGCGATTAAAAAAATTAAGAAAGGCCTTAGTAAGGCATCTAAATCTATTCCTGAATCTCCTTATGTAAAAATCGAACCAGCGGATAAAATCACCAAAATCAGGCTGCTTAAAGACACTACTAAAACGACCGATGCTAAAGTGCTAGAGACTAAAGTGCTAAAGGCTAAAACCGCAGACATGAAAGCGACAGATACTAAAGTATTAGAGCCTAAAATTACACAAATAACCAAACCAGCTGATGATTCAAAAGCAACTCAAGACAATACCGAATAGCATGCTTACAAGTCCTCATTTTTAACAAAAAAGCGCTGCTTCTATTTTTAGACGTAGCGCTTTACATGATAATAAATAATTTCTAAAACTCTTTTAAAATACCCAATAACGTTAATTAAGCTCTAACATTAACTTAATAAGTCGTGGGCGTATGCGCACTTACGATACGAGTTACGCCGTCAGTAGGATTGATAAAGGTGTGCGGTTTAATCGTATCAATCACATAACTGTCACCTTCATTCAGCAGATAAGTCGTCTCTTCAATACGAATTAATACCTTGCCTTCAATGACAGTGCCAATCTCTTCACCTTCATGAGCGATTTTTTCTTCCGTCGAGCTATTTGGCTGATAAGTCTCAATCAAAAACCCAAGATTTTTGGTGGTGCTACAATTATATACCTGCTTTAAAGACACTTTACTGCTGGGCTCGCTCAGCTCTATCAAATCTTATCAAATCACGCCGTCAATCATTATTAGCTACTTTTGCCTTAGGCGTCGTGGTTTTTATTGATGATTATTTAAACTGTCTAGCGGTATCCACTTCTGTCAAAAAGCTCACTGATGTCTATAACGTCTCGCGTGAGAAACTCGCTTATATTGTCGATTCAACCGCCGCACCTATGTGTATCATCGTTCCTATCTCTACTTGGGCGGTCTACTTTGCCGGTCTATTAGAAGATAATAAGGTATCGGGCTTTATATCAGTGCTATTCCTTATATGACTTATGCTTGGTTTGCACTTTTGATTGTATTCTTAGTAGCTTATGGCATTTTGGGTGATTGGGGTCCGATGAAAAAAGCAGAGGCTCGCGCCAAAGCGGGTAATCCTGTCCCTGAAGCCTTTGTAAAAGAGCAATTGGTTTCAAACGTTCAAGCCAAACGTAAGCTATCGTTTAAAGCCAATATCATGAACTTTGCCTTCCCAATGATTTTATTGATTGTTTCAACGGTTTATTTTGAAATTGATTTATTACGTGGCGCGCTATTAACTTGTTTTGTCACGGTTGTGGTGCATTGGATACAAGGGATTTTAAGCTTTGAGACTCAAGTTGAGGCTATCACGCCATATATGACGATTGTCATCTTCCCTGCTGTTATCTTTGCGGTCATGGCATTCCTAACTTTTGCCACCTCATAAGCTAGGGACTATATGTCCTTGCCATGCCAATTGTATTCCTAATATCGTTAGCGCTTGGTGTCAACACGCCGCTGATGATTGGGGCTTTATTGTCGGCTTCTTCATTTGGTAGTCATGCCTGTTTCTTTAGTGATTTATCGTTACTGGCTGCCCAAGGCGCTGGCTGTTCACCGATGCAACATGCCTTTACTCAGTTCCCCTATGCCATGCTCGGCGCGGGTTTATCCGTCGTGACGTTCTTAGGCTTGGGTTATATGATGGCTTAATTTGGACTATTGCAAGCATTCAAAATGAGCGCTATCTATGGATAAATACTTTATCAATTATTACCTATAGATAGTCTTCTCAGAAGACCGCCCACCTCTCTCAATAACTAAAAGGAATTAGATAATGAGAACTGTCACCGTTGCGACAACCCAAATGGCGTGCGGTTGGGATAAACAACAAAATATCGATACCGCCACTGAATTAGTGACCAAGGCTGCTAAAGCGGGTGCCAATATTGTCTTGCTACAAGAGCTGTTTGAAACCCCCTACTTCTGCCAAGTTCATGATTTTGATTACTTTAAACTGGCGACTTCAGTTGCCGACAATGCCGCTATCAACCACTTTAAAGCATGGGCCAAAGAGTTAGACATAGTATTGCCCATCAGCTTTTATGAAAAGTCTGGCAATACATTTTTTAATAGTGTCACCGTGATTGATGCCGATGGTGAGATACGGGGCACGTATCGTAAAACCCACATTCCAGATGGTATTCCTTATGCGGAAAAGTTTTACTTTACCCCAGGCGACACTAGCTTTAAGGTTTGGGATACCAAATATGCCAAAATCGGCGTCGGTATCTGCTGGGATCAGTGGTTTCTTGAGTGCGCGCGCAGCATGGCGCTGATGGGTGCAGAGCTACTGTTTTATCCGACAGCGATTGGTGATGAGCCGACATTGGGCATTAACTCAAAAGGTCACTGGCAGCGCTGTATGCAAGGTCATGCCGCCGCCAACCTTATGCCAGTTATCGCGGCGAATCGTATCGGTACAGAAACCATCAGTCAAAATGGCAATGACAGCACGCTAGAATTCTACGGTAGCTCGTTTATCACCGATGGTCGCGGCGAGATTATCCAAGAAGCATCGAAGGATAAAAAAGAAGTTCTTACTGCTACTTTTGATTTAGATGAACTGGCTATCGCGCGCCGCCAATGGGGCGTATTCCGTGATCGCCGTCCATCAATGTATGGCACGTTACTGACTCATGGCTAAATGATAAGCGATGCCTAAATGAAGCCTTTGTAGCACTTGAAATAGACTTTCTTTAGCATCAGGTTATGGATGTACGCATAAGACAAATCGTTTTTGCTGGTAGCAAGACTCATAACGTTACTCAGCAGCAACCAACATTATCTGCTTAAAAAGATAAACTTAAACAGACAAGCACAGAAAGATAAGTATAGATAGATAAGTATAGATAGATAAGTATAGGAATACACACATAGAAAGAAAGGCATAGAAAAAAACATAAACGGATTTTGAATCTAACCCTAAGGAATAATGATGAGCGATTATCAAGTAAACAACCCAGCAACTGGCGAAGTAGAAGGCACCTACCCGACAGCAACTGAGCAAGACATCCAAAACGCTATTGAACAAGCGCACAGCGCTTATCAAGACTGGCGTCAGGTTTCACTCACTGAACGCAGTGCCTTGCTGCATAAAATTGCCGATATTTATCTTGAACGCCAAGATGAGCTGGCTCGTATTGTGGCCAATGAGATGGGCAAACCTGTCGCCCAAGCAAAAGGCGAGATTGGCTTGGTTGCTGAGATTTATCGCTACTACGCAGACAACGCTGAGCAGCTACTAGCACCGCATAGCATCGATGTTGATAGTGGTTCTGCTTCTGTAGAAAAACTCCCTGTAGGTGCTCTATTAGGTATCATGCCGTGGAACTATCCGCATTATCAAGTAGCACGTTTTGCCGCGCCAAACTTTATGGCGGGCAATACCATTATCCTAAAACACGCGCCGCAGTGCCCTAAGACTGCCGAAGCCATCGTTGATATCCTAAAAGAGGCAGGCTTACCTGAGGGCGTCTATAACAACGTATTTGCCACCAATGAGCAAGCAGCGACCATCATCGAAGACAGCCGCGTACAAGGCGTCTCATTAACAGGCTCTGAGCGCGCAGGTCAGGCGGTTGCTAAAGTTGCAGGCGGCGCGCTGAAGAAAGTAGTGCTAGAGCTTGGTGGTTCAGATGCCTTTATCGTCGCAGCCGATGCCGATATCGAACAAGCTGTGAAAGGCGCAATCGAAGGTCGTTTTGGTAATACAGGGCAAGCTTGTAATGCGGCCAAACGCCTTATCGTCGTTGAATCGGTCTATGATAAATTCGTCGAAGGCTTTACCAATGCCGTACGTAACATGACATTGGCTGATCCGCTTGATGAAGGTACTTTTATCGGTCCAATGTCTTCAAAAGCGGCGGCAGTTAATTTACAAGAGCAGCTAGACAGTGCCGTTCAAGCCGGCGCAACGGTATTGGTCAAAGGTGGCATGGTCAAAGACAAGCCGGGTGCTTGGTTTGCGCCTGCCGTACTGACAGACGTTGATGAGTCTATGGATGTCTACCGTGAAGAGCTATTTGGTCCTGTCGCAGTCGTCTATAAGGCGCGTGATATTGAGCATGCGATTAAGATAGCCAACGACGTGCCTTTCGGCCTTGGGGCTTCCATCCAAACGCAAGATGCTGCCCTAGCTGCTGATATTGCTGACAAACTAGAAGTCGGTATGGTTACTATCAATGCTCCTTCTGGTAGTGAAGCAAACACGCCATTTGGCGGTGTCAAACGCTCAGGATTTGGCCGCGAACTTGGTACGCTTGGTATCACTGAGTTTTTAAATTATAAATTGATTCGTGATAAATCTTAATCGATTGATTGATTTTGAGAATAATAAAAAGCCTAACATTTACTGTTAGGCTTTTTTTGCAGCGGAATTTTATTACTATAATCAGTTCAAAATAGAAGCTATTTCTTTGGATTGTCCTTTAACCATAGCTGATTGACAATTTTTAATTCGCGTAGCTCTTCTGCCATAATCGCTTCACTGATACCAGGATATTTTATCCTTGCATAGCTATATAACACGATACCTAAGACCGTCCAGCCAAAGAAAATCCACCATTCAACAGCGGTCAACGCAGATGGCATACCTGGCATATAGAGCATCAATAAACCAAAACTTAGCACAATCGTCAGCATACCGACCAGTTTACCTGCTGGTATTCTAAACGGACGAACCATATCAGGCTCACGGTAGCGCAGTACTAAGAATGAGATAGCGACACAGGTGTAAGCGATAACGATACCAAAACCACCGGCATCGACAATCCAAACCAACATTTTGCGACCAAATAACGGCGCAAGCGTCGCCAAACCGCCAATTAATAAAATGGCGTTTGATGGCGTTTTATATTTTGGGTGCAATTTACCTAAAAAGGCTGGCAACATATGTGCTCTGGACATCGCATACAGCAGACGACTGCCGCCGATTAAAAAGGCGTTCCAGCTCGATAAAATACCCAGCACACCGCCAATCACTAACAAAATACCCGCCCATTTGCCTTGCCATGCATTGGTCATGGCATCAGCCGTGGCGAGGGTTGAGCTCTCTGCTTGTACCAGTGGTAAAGTCGTGCCCACACTCCACGCAATACCCACATACCACATCACCGCAACGATAATCGAGATAATCAAAAATTTACCGATATTGGGGCGCGTTAAATCAATCTCTTCTGCTGCCTGCGGGATAACGTCAAAGCCGACAAACATAAACGGCACCATAACAATAACCGCCATTATACCGCCGATACCACCAATAAATGCTGGCGCTTGTACTGAGTTTGAACTTTCAGGATTAAACAGTACCGCACCGATAAACAGTAACGTCCCGACGAATAAAATGCCCAATACGGCCGTTTTTTGGAACCAAGCACTGACTTCCATACCGCGGATATTGAGCCAAGTTACAATGACGGAGCCCAGCATACCGACCCCGACCCAAGTGGCATAGACATCCCAGCCAGCGATGGTCCAGAGATAACCTTGATTATAATTGGGGATAAAATATTCTACCACTGTCGGGAGTGCGACCGCCTCAAACGCGACCACTGAGAAGTAACCAAATAGAATACTCCATGAGCAGATAAAGGAGACATTGACCCCTAATGCGCGATGGGTATAAGTGTGCTCACCGCCGGTGACTGGCATCGATGCGGCAAGCTCAGCATAAGTCACCCCAATCAGTATCACTGCCAGTCCGCCTATCAAGAATGCCAGCATCGCACCCCACGTACCAGCAGACAAAATCCAACCGCCCGCTAAGACGACCCAGCCCCAACCGACCATCGCACCAAATGCCAACGCGATAACGTCTAGCGTCCCTAAAGATTTTTTTAATTCAGACATAATCTACTCCTTGTCCGTGTTTAATCCATGTGAATCTTTTGCTCATTACACCTAGAGTGACATGTATTTTGTATAACAGGATTTATATAACAGGGCATCGCCCCTCATGTTTATCTTTCCATACTTCTCGACTGAGAAGCTTGATAATGTTTTTATATATCGATAGCAGAGACAACAACAGCGTCTTGACTTGCAAGGCGCCGTTGTAAAACCACCGCTCAAAGCAGGACTGTCATCATCCAAACCTTAAGCATCCATTATTGTTAAATCTTAACGCCTTTAAGCAGTCAAAATACCTTTGATAATATCAAGGCCTTCTTGTAGCACTTCATCTTCAACCGTTAGCGGCACCATCACGCGAATGGCGTTACCGAACATGCCACAAGAGGCTAATAACAGACCTTGCTCAAATGCTTTGGCTTTTAAATTGGCCGTTGCTTCAACATCAGGCTTGCCATCACTGTCGATTAACTCAAACGCTAACATCGCGCCTTTATGACGAATATGACCGATACTGCTTAAGTTTAAACCCTTTAAGAAAGCTTCGATTTTATCGCCAATCTCAACACTACGCTCAAGTAGATTCTCTTCTTCGATGACTTCCATGACTGCTAAAGCTGCCACACAAGCCAGCGGGTTACCAGAATAAGTACCACCCAAACCGCCTACTTGCGGCGCATCCATGATATCAGCACGGCCGATAACGGCAGAGATAGGATAACCACCCGCCAAGCTCTTGGCACTGGTCATTAGGTCAGGCTCAACGCCCAACTGCTCACTGGCGAACAACGTGCCTGTACGGGCAAAACCACACTGTACTTCATCAAAAATCAGCACAATGCCATGCTCATCGCAAATCTCGCGCAAGGCTTTGGCAAACGATGGCGTGACTTGATGGAAACCACCCTCGCCCTGTACTGGCTCGATAATCATCGCCGCCACTTCACTTGGGTCGATATCCGCTTGGAAAATCATCTCAAGGCTATGCAATGCTTGTGCTTCAGTAACATTTAGCTCTTCAGCTGGGAATAGCGCATGAAAGACTGGGCCTGGCATCGGACCAAAGTTCTTTTTGTATGGCAATACTTTACCCGTTAGGCTCATGCACATTAGCGTGCGACCATGCCAACCGCCAACGAAAGAGATGACACCCGGACGACCGGTTTTTGCACGAGCAATCTTGATACAGTTTTCAACGGCTTCAGCGCCAGTGGTCAAAAAGAACGCTTTGGTATCACCGCTGATAGGGGCTTTTTGGCAAAGCTTTTCAGCAAGCTCAACATAGCATTCATAGTTAATCATTTGCGCGGCAGTATGGGTAAATTTGTCTAGCTGCTCATGCACACGCTGAGTGATTTTTGGATGGCTGTGACCGGTATTCAATACTGAGATACCGCCGACGAAGTCGATATAACGATTGCCTTCAATATCCCAAACTTCCGAGTTTTTTGCTTTTTCGGCAAAGATAGGAAAGGCAACGCCAAGTCCTGTTGGCAAAACCGCTTTACGGCGCTCAAGTAATGATTGATTGGTAGTAGTCATAAGAATATCCTTTTCTTTCTTCTTTACGTAGATGCCAGTGATGTGATGGCGGTTTATAGAGTAAGTTTTAGTGATAGTTGGGATTCCTGCTGCTGAATCCCGTTAAATACTGAGTGAAAATTAAACGGTTAAAATACGAAATAGCTAACTATTGGCTCCAGCTATTAGCTAACATCAGAGCACCAGTATTTGGTCACGACATATTCTTCGATGCCGTATTTTGAGCCTTCACGGCCAAAGCCTGATTGCTTAACGCCGCCAAATGGTGCGACTTCGGTAGAAATTAGACCGGTATTATGACCGATGATGCCGTACTCTAAACCTTCGGTAACGCGCCATGAGCGTGCATAACTGCCGCTGTAGAAATATGCAGCCAAACCATAAATAGTATCGTTAGCTTGACGGATGACGTCGGCTTCATCTTTAAAGGTAAAGATAGTAGCGATAGGACCAAAGATTTCTTCGTGGGCGATATCCATATCACTGCTGATATCGGTAATCACCGTTGGATTATAAGTCAGCTCTGATGCGCCGTTGGTGCTGCCGCCCGTGATAAGGGTTGCGCCTTTATCTAACGCGTCTTTTAGCAGTGCTTGTACTTTCTCTAAAGCTTTTTTATTAATCAACGGACCGATATCGACGCCTTCGTCCATGCCATTACCGACATTAAGCTCAGCGACTTTTTTCACAAATACGTCTAGGAATTTGTCTTTGATACTGTCCTGCACGTAGACGCGGTTGGCGCAAACACAAGTTTGACCGGCGTTACGATATTTAGAGGCGATTAAGCCTTCAGCGGCTTTTTCAAGATCAGCATCATCAAAGACGATAAATGGCGCATTGCCACCGAGCTCTAATGACAGTTTTTTGATGGTTGGGGCGCATTGGGCCATCAAGGTACGACCGACTTCGGTAGAGCCGGTAAATGACAGCTTATGAATGCGCGCATCGCCGGTTAGGATATCGCCGATGGTTGATGATTTGCCAGTTACGACTTGGATGACGCCTGCAGGAATACCCGCTTGCTCAGCCAAGGCAGCCAGTGCAAAGGCAGAAAATGGCGTTTCGGTTGCAGGTTTGATAATCATAGTACAGCCTGCCGCTAGGGCAGGTGCTGCTTTACGGGTAATCATCGCTGCTGGGAAGTTCCAAGGCGTGATAGCCGCGCAAACACCAACAGGCTGTTTTAGGATGACATGGCGCAGCTGTGCTTGATTGGCAGGGATAACATCACCGTATACGCGCTTGCCTTCTTCAGCAAACCAGCGGATGAAGCTATTGGCATAGCCAACTTCCCCGCGTGACTCGGTTAAAGGTTTGCCTTGCTCGGCGGTCATAATGATGGCCAAATCTTCTTTGTTGGCATCGATAAGGTCGGCCCACTTTTGTAGTAGCTCAGCGCGCTCTTTTGGGGTTTTGGCCGCCCACGTGATTTGCGCCTCATGAGAAGCCGCAACCGCATCATTGACATCGTCGGTCGTCAGGCTTGGCACGCTACCGATAATCTCGCCGTTAAAAGGATTGCTGACGTCAATAGTCGCGTCATCACTAGCACCATGCCAGCCATCTTTGATGAAGCACTGCTGTTTGAGTAGGTCTGGGTTTGATAGCTCTAGCGTATGTGGCAGTTGTGACATGTTGACACTCCTTGTCAATGTTATTTTGCAGATAGGGTTTGCAGATTTATAGCGATAAATAACTAACAATAAGTAAAAGGTTATGACTTAAATAATTATTGATAACTTGTTATTTGTTCAATATACTGAACATATATTCTATATACGAGACATCATTATAAGAATGATGGACGCATATTTGCAACCCCTATTATCAACTTTGTGATGATTTATCACTTTATTTTGATGTTTTTTTTAATTTTACCGACTTTTATAGGTTCCTTATGAGCACCACTGCCGTTCCTGCTTTGGACAAGACCTTTCAGATTTTAGATTTGATAACCGACAGCGCTCAACCCTTAACGGCAGCTCATATTGCCAAAGAGCTTAACCTGCCGCGCAGCTCAACCCACAACATTTTGCAAAGTCTTTTGGCCAAGCATGTCATCTATAAAGACAGCGATAGCCGCTTTCATTTGGGCTCGTATTTGATGTATTGGGCGGGCAAATATGAGCAGCAGCAAGGCGTCATTCAGCTATTTAAAGACCTTATTGTCCAGTATCCAACCCTACTTCAACATACGGTGACTTTATCCAAGCTCGATTTTGGTGAAGTGGTGTTTTTGGCTTGCCATGAAGCGCCGGCTCCGCTTGGCTTTACTTTCCGCGCTGGTGTGCGCGTACCAGCAGTATTTTCTGCCACTGGTAAAGCCATGCTTTCCACCTTTTCTATGGACAGCATAAAGTCCATCTATGCCAGCGGTTTCCCTACGCCCATTACCCAACACGGTGTCGATAACTTTAATGACTTATCTACCGAGCTGACGGCTATTCAAAATAGTCGCATCTCCCTTGACGATGGACAACTGCGCGAGGGCATGTATTGCTTAGGCACTTATATTCGCAATGCGTCAGGCAACGCGGTTGCCGGTATGGCGGTCAGCTTTTTGCAAGCAGAATATGAGTCCAAGCGAGCTGAGGTCAGTGCGGTACTGATTGAATTGGCAGAGCAAATTGAGCAGCGTTTGGGTTTTAAAGCCGAGTATTTAAAACTGAGATAGCAATAAATATTATTAAACGTCCGCTACTGATATCTATGATTTAAAAATAAGCTTAAACAATTCCATCGGCTTTAAGCTTGGCTATCATGTCACTGTCATAGCCCAAATCAGCAAGCGTACTATCGGTATGCTCGCTCAATTGCGGTGGCGGCGTACGATAAGTAACCGGTGAGGCGGACAATTTAATCGGATTCCCAAGGGCACGAACAGGGCTGCCTTGTTCGGCAAAATCAACCACCATCTCACGTGCTAGCGCTTGCGGCATGGCCAATGCCTCAGCAATATTATGAATCGCCCCACAAGGAATACCTGCGTTCTCTAAAACCTCTAACCAATAAGTACGAGGTTGCTCGGCAAACTTCTTAGCTAACTCATCACAAAGTAGCTCACGATTGGCAACGCGTTGTGGATTGGTCGCAAAACGGTTGTCACTATGCCAATCAACGCCCAACACAGTGCAAAGTTTGGCAAACTGACTGTCATTACCACAGGCTAAGATAAAGTGCACGTCACCCTGCCCTGCAAACACTTGATAAGGCACGATATTGGGATGCTGATTGCCGAGTCTTGGCGGGACTTTATCTGATGCCAAATAATTCATACCGACGTTGGCGAGCATCGCAAGCGCACTATCAAGCAATGCCACATCGACATGCTGCCCAAGTCCCGTATTTTGACGCGCTAATAAGGCCGCTTGAATACCAATGGTCAGCTGCAAACCGGCGAATAAATCGACGACTGCCACACCAACCTTATGCGCTTCACCATCGCTTGGACCAGTAATACTCATCAGTCCTGACAAGCCTTGAATAATATAATCATAACCGGGGCGCTTAGCGTCTGGACCTGTTTGACCAAAACCCGTTAATGACGCATAAATAAGGCGCGGGTTGTCTTGTTTTAGACTGTCATAATCTAAGCCGTATTTCTTTAGACCGCCAACTTTAAAGTTTTCAACGACGATATCGCTATCGGCAACAAGCTGCTTGATAATGGTTTGTCCGGCAGGCGTGGTGATATCAACAGTGAGAGATTTTTTATTGCGGTTAATAGTGGCGTAATAAGCGGAGGTATCATCGCTGAATTTTGGCGGCGCCCAATGACGCGTCTCATCGCCAATATGCGGACGCTCTACCTTGATGACTTCAGCGCCCAAATCTGCAAGCACTTGAGTACAAGAAGGACCAGCCAATACTCTCGATAAGTCGAGCACCTTGATACCGTGTAATGCACCTTTTGCCATATCAGTCATAATCTTCCCTTATTATGTAACTTATTCTTTGATAAAAATTTGATAAAAAATTGCCATGTATCATTTAGCTTTTACTGTCTTTTCTTTAATGCCTGAATACCTTTTAAGAATAGACACTGCTAAATAAATGATGCATAACAACGATGGATGAAAACAATGTATGAGAACTATGCATAAGAACAATGTATAAGAACAGTGCTTAAAAAATGCTTAAAAACTCAGAAACGTACGTTCCTGTTTATAACAGCTTATAAAAAGCCAAACAGCAACGTACGTTAATGGTCTAAAACTAGCTAGCATTGACTAGCTAGCACTTATTAATAAAACGCTTGAATACCAGTCTGCGCACGACCTAGGATAAGCGCATGAATATCGTGGGTACCTTCATAGGTATTAACCGCTTCTAAGTTCATCACATGACGAATAATGTGGAACTCATCAGAGATACCGTTGCCGCCATGCATATCACGAGCAATACGCGCAATATCGAGCGCCTTACCACAGTTATTACGCTTAATCAGTGAAATCATCTCAGGCGCCGCATTATCTTCATCCATTAGACGACCAACACGTAGCGCCGCTTGTAGACCCAAGGTGATTTCTGTTTGCATATTGGCAAGCTTCAATTGTACGAGCTGCGTTGCGGCGAGCGGACGACCAAACTGCTTACGGTCTAACGTGTACTGGCGTGCTGCTTTCCAGCAGAATTCAGCCGCACCCATCGCGCCCCATGCGATACCGTAACGGGCTTTATTTAAGCAACCAAACGGCCCTTTTAGACCGCGGATATCTGGGAAAGCATTGGCTTCAGGGACAAACACCTTGTCCATAACGATTTCACCGGTAACTGAAGCACGTAGTGAAAACTTACCTTCAATCTTCGGCGCTGATAACCCTTTCATACCTTTATCTAAAACAAAACCGCGAATCTCACCGGCATCGTCCTTTGCCCAAACGACAAATACATCAGCGATAGGGCTGTTGGTAATCCACATCTTATTACCTGTCAGCTCATAACCGCCATCAACCGCGCGCGCACGGGTCGACATCGAGGCAGGATCTGAGCCTGAATCCGGCTCAGTCAGACCAAAGCAGCCAACATATTCGCCAGTAGCAAGCTTAGGCAGATATCTCTCTCTTTGCTCTTCGGTGCCGTACGCCCAGATAGGATGCATGACCAAGCTTGATTGCACGCTCATCGCTGAACGGTAGCCAGAGTCAACGGCTTCGATTTCTTTGGCAATCAGACCGTAAGCGACACTTGATAAACCAGCACAGCCATAACCTTCAATCGTTACGCCAAGCAAGCCCATCTCACCCATTTGACGCATGATATTACGGTCAAAGTTCTCGTTACGATTAGCCTCTAAAATGCCAGGCATCAACTCTTTTTGAAAAAACTGACGGGCGCTGTCCGTGACCATGCGCTCTTCATCAGTCAACTGGTTGCGTAATAAAAACGGATCTTCCCAATCGAAACTTGGACGCGTAGATGTTGCCATGTGGATCTCCTTGATATCAGTCTTCCTGACCGACGAGTAGTGATTAATAAGTAAATTGACTGCACAGGTTATTGACTTGCTTATTCCGCTGTGCGAAACTTAGTTTCATAATTTAAATCTATTTAAGCAAAGTTTTACCGCGCTGTAAACCTTTATCAAAAAAAATGAGCATAAAATGACAAAAAATGTATCGGCAGCTCTGCCACTACTGGATCGAATGACCACTATTCTTGAGCAAAGTAAGGACGATAACGACCGGCAGTTTGTCACTGCATTAGGGCGTGGACTGACTTTATTGGCAGCCTTTGAGCAGCATGAGCAGCTCAGCCACCAGCAATTGTGTCAAATAACTTCCTTGCCAAAAGCGACCATCACCCGTCTTATTCATACTTTGATGACGCTTGGATTTTTACGCATGACCGAGCATGGACAGTATCAACTCGGCAGTAGCGCGGTGAGACTCAGCGCAACGGCGTGGAGTCGTCACGACATGGTAGCGGCAGCTGAGCCGTTGCTACGACAGTTTGCCAGTAGCAATGAAGTATCGGTGAATTTAGCAACCGAGGTCGAAGGAGAAATGCGCTATCACGCTTGTTGTCGTAGCCCTGCTCGCCTGTCAGTCAATTTGCAAGTTGGCTCGGCAGTGCCCGTCGCCCGTACTGCTATTGGGCGCGCTTTTTATGCCGCCAGCTCGCCAGCAAGACAGAGTGTGATTCTTAGTAATTTACAACAGCACTTATCTACAGAAGATTATAAGCACGCGCAGTTGGCTTTATCTGACGCTGCAGAGCATTATAGAGCGCATGGCTATACGGTATCAGATGGTGAGTTTTCTACCGATATATTGGCTGTGGCCGTTGGCGTCTTTGATGTTGCCACTGGACAGCATGCGTATTCGCTCAATGCCAGTGTGCCAAGTGCTAACTGGCAAGCAGATGAATATGCGGCGACGATTGTACCTAAGTTGCAGGCGCTGGCAGAAAAGATTGGGCGCGGTATTTAAGCACTTATTTGGCTAATAAGCCGTTTATGCCATGCTAAAACCTTTAAAAACGGCGTTATCACGTCATTATTAGCAAGCCGTTACTCAATTAATATGGAGCCGTGATATTATAGGCGTATGATGTACGCCATCAATTTGAGCCCCTGCCTTTATTGTCAGTGTTTAAGTTGGTGGCGCTTTAATTTGTTTTAATGAGTATTATCCAATCCTTTTATACTGAATAATGAATAGCGGCAAAGTTACGAAATAACTTTCTGCCGCATTTTTAATTCCAATGTTTTACTGTTGAGTATCGTTATGCCCCAATCTCGTACCAATTTGAATCCAGAATCAAAAACCAGTTCTCCTTATTTAGTCGGCGTATTTTTGCGCTATAGTACCTTTGCTGCGGCGGTCTTGCTGTTTTTAGCCGGACTGTTACTGACGAATTGGTGGCTAATCATTCTTGGCGGCTTCGGTGTGTGCTTGGGGATTTACGATATCACACAGTTAAAGCACGCTATTTTGAGAAACTATCCGGTTGCCGGCCACATCCGCTACGTGCTCGAAGACTTCCGCCCTGAAATTCGCCAATATTTATTGGAAAACGATAAAGAACAAGTGCCGTTTTCACGCCAGCAGCGCGCATTGGTTTATCAACGTGCCAAAAACGTCAGTGACACCAACGCCTTTGGTACGCTAGACAATTTATACGCCCATGATAAAGAGTGGTTTTTACAATCCGCCGTCAGTCAGCCGCTAGAAAACAAAGATTTTCGCATCGTGGTCGGTGGCGATCGTTGTAAGCAGCCGCATGATATGTCGGTATTTAATATCTCGGCGATGAGCTTTGGTAGTTTATCTGCCAATGCGATTATGGCGCTCAACCAAGGCGCAAAAATGGGCGGCTTCACCCATGACACCGGCGAAGGTGCGATTAGCCCTTATCACCGTAAATTTGGTGGTGATTTGATTTGGGAGCTGGGCACCGGTTATTTTGGTTGCCGTGATGCTCAGGGTAATTTTGATCCGCAGTCGTTTGCGGAAAAAGCTGTTGACCCGCAAGTAAAAATGATTGAGATTAAACTCTCACAAGGTGCCAAACCCGGTCAAGGCGGTGTGTTACCCGCCGAAAAAATCACCCAAGAAATCGCTGATACCCGTGAAGTTCCAACCGGTCAAGATTGCGTTTCGCCCTCTTCACATAGCGCTTTTAGCACGCCGCGAGAGTTGGTTGCTTTTTGGCAGCAGCTGCGTGACTTATCAGGCGGCAAACCTGTCGGCTTTAAGCTATGCGTAGGTCAACCTTGGCAGTTTATGGCGATTGTTAAAGCCATGATTGAAACCAACAACTATCCTGATTTTATCGTGATCGATGGCGCAGAGGGCGGCACAGGTGCAGCGCCCGTTGAATTTATGGACAACGTCGGTATGCCAATGGTTGAAGGGTTTTTATTGGTACACAATACCTTAGTTGGCGCCGGTATCCGTGACAAAATCAAGCTTGGCGTCAGTGGCAAAATCGTCTCAGGCTTCGATATTGCGCGCATGATTGCGCTTGGCGCTGACTGGTGTAACTCAGCGCGCGGCTTTATGTTTGCCGTTGGTTGTATTCAATCACGCTCGTGCCACACCAACACTTGCCCGACGGGGGTTGCGACCCAAGACCCGTATCGCCAAAAAGCGCTCGATGTGCCAAGTAAAGCGGAGCGCGTGGCAAGCTTCCATAAAAACACCCTGAAATCACTGGCCAGCATCGTTGGCGCGGTTGGCCTCCAGCATCCAAGTCAATTACAGCCTTATCATATTGCGCGCCGTTTAGATAACGGACAAATCAAGCTATTATCGAAGTTCTTCTACTTTGCTGACCAAGGCGCATTACTTGCGCAAAACGCTCGCGCCGACGTCTTTAACCAAATGTGGGTCATGGCAAATCCCGATAGCTTCCTTGCCAATAACGATGCGCTGATTGCTTATAATAAAGACTCGCGCGATAGAGGTAAAGAAACCAGCGCGCCGACCACGAAACACCCCGATGATTCAGTAGACATCATCGATGGTGGCATGTTAATTGGCAACGTCAATAATACTTTTCGCGACTTACCCCATACAGATGACTAAATGGATAAGCGAAGCAGCAAATAAGCGACAAAATATGGTAGAAGCATTACAATAGATAACTTCTATCCACCTGCCACAAGGCAAGTCATTGATGCCAATCTCCCTTTTTACTTTATCCCAAACTCTTTTGACGGCAGCGCTGATTGCATTAAGCATCAGCGCCTGTCAGCCGACAGACCACACAAATGATAGCAGCGCTGATAATGGCAAAAAGCATTGGTCATGCCAGTCGCAAAACGCGCCCTTTACTTATAGCGCTTGTCGTATCGACGCGCAGACGTTATCAGACCCTCGCTATTCTTTACAGCTGTTTTGGCAGCAAGCGGATAACAGTGCTAATAACACCCAGCCGCTGCTGACTTTCGATACTTTGTTAGCGACATTACCGTCTGAGCAAACGCTGTATTTTGCCATGAACGCCGGTATGTATAATGAAAATTATGCGCCGATTGGCTATACGGTTATCGAAGGTAAAGAGCTGCGGGCGTTAAATATTAAAGCAGGCGGCGGCAACTTTCACTTATTGCCCAATGGCGTTATGTGGTGGGATAAGTCTGGCAAGGTGCAAATTACTGAAAGCAATGCTTTAGATAAGCAGCTCAAAAGTGGTACAGCACAGCCTTGGTATGCGACGCAATCAGGCCCTATGCTGGTCATCAATAATGAGATTCACCCGCAGTTCAATCCTGACAGTACCTCGATTAAGCTGCGTAATGGTGCCGGTGTTTGCAGCGATGGCAGCCTACAATTTGTCAATAGCGAAGAGCCTGTGAGCTTTTATCAATTTGCCACCCTGTTTAAGGATGATTTAAACTGTCCAAATGCATTATTTTTAGATGGCGGCATTGCTTCGGCATTGTATGCACCGACTATCGATAAGCATGATAAAAAAGAGATGGGCGTTATGATTGGACTGATAGAAACAAAAAACTAGAAAAGAAAAGGTAAAAACGAGAAAACAGAAAGAAAAAATAGCCGCTATATTTTATAACGGCTATTTTTATGCGTGTTTCAATAAGAAATAAAGTAAAGGATTCTTATCGTTATCTATAGTTAGACGTTAGCGCGCCATATAGTTGGTCATCTCTTCCACACCATGTAAAGTCATCGGATACATCTTATTATCGAACAGTTTTTTAATCTCGACGATGGTTTGGGTATAATTCCAATACGCAGGGTTTTCAGGATTGAGCCAAGCGACTTTATCAAAATGCGCCAGCACCCGCTTAAGCCAAACGATGCCCGCCTCATTATTCATATACTCAACACTACCGCCAACTGTCATCAGCTCATAGGGCGACATCGATGCATCACCGACGAATATCACGCGATATTCTCGGCCGTATTTATTGAGCAGCTCAAAGGTAGGCATCGGTGCACTATGACGACGATTATTGTCCTTCCAAACATAATCATATAAACAGTTATGAAAGTAAAAAAACTCTAAGGTTTTAAATTCATTCTTCGCCGCTGAAAACAGTTTCTCTAATGCTTCCACATGGATATCCATACTACCACCGACATCAAACAACATCAGCACCTTGACGCGGTTACGGCGCTCAGCTTGCATATGAATATCGAGCATGCCTTTTTTGGCGGTGCGCTTGATGGTCTCATGAATGTCTAGCTCATCCGCGCTACCGGTACGCGCAAACTGGCGCAAATTACGCAGTGCCATTTGAATTTGGCGCGTACCAAGCTGATTATCATCATCGAGATTGCGATATTTTCGCTGCTCCCAAACTTTGGCAGCGCTACGTTTGCGTGATTCACCGCCGACGCGCACCCCTTCTGGATGGTCGCCATAGGCACCAAATGGTGATGTCCCACCTGTACCGACCCATTTACTGCCGCCTTGATGACGCTCTTTTTGCTCTTTCAGACGCTCTTCAAGCGCTTTCATCAACTCCTCTAGCGAGCCGTATTTTTTTAGCAAGCGCCGCTGCTCTTCGGTCAGATTTTTTGGGTCGAGCTTTAAATCGAGCCATTCTTTTGGGACGTCCGTTAACTTGGCCAACAGCTCGTCCATATCAAGGCTATCCACCCCTTCAAAATAGTCTGCCATGGCGCGGTCAAACTTATCAAAGTGACGCTCATCTTTGACCATACAGAGGCGAATCAGCCGATACATATCCTCGCGACTGGCAAAGGTAGACAGCTCTGGATCCTCAGAATGCGGCTGCATCATCAGCCCTTGATCTAACGCAGCGTTTAGGTCAAGCAGCTCACGGGTACTGACGGGTACGCCGTAAGTACGTAGGGTATAGAACAATTTGATAAACATAAGACACGTATCACTTATTGGCTGACATTATTATCTGGCGACGTTGCTGATATGGTTACGAGTGAAGCCGTTTCATTGGCTTTAATCATGACAAATGGTCTGTCGCTTAGCGACGCATCATATTGGCAAAACGCTGCAATAAGTTGACATCGGCTTCATTCTTAAGCAGTGCACCATATAATGGCGGGATAGACTTTTCGCCGCGCAAGTTTTCTTCCAATTCTTCTTGTGCCATATCATCGGCCAATAATAACGTTAACCAATCAACCAATTCTGACGTTGAGGGTGGCTTTTTAAGCCCTTGAACATTACGTAGCTTATAAAAGATATCTAATGCATCATTGACCAGCTTTTCTTGGATATCAGGGAAATGCACCTCAATGATTTGACGCATGGTTGCTTCTTCTGGGAAGTCGATATAATGGAAGAAGCAACGACGCAAAAACGCATCTGGCAGCTCTTTTTCATTGTTTGAAGTGATAATGACTACAGGACGCTGCTCAGCAGTGATGGTCTCGCCCGTCTCATAAACATAAAATGACATCTTATCCAGCTCATGTAGCAAGTCATTGGGAAACTCGATATCAGCTTTATCAATCTCATCAATCAATAACACACTGCGCTCTTTACTGGTAAAGGCATCCCATAACTTGCCCGGCTTGATATAGTTACCAATCTCATAAACCTTATCATCACCCATTTGCGAATCTCGCAAGCGCGATACCGCATCATACTCGTACAAACCTTGCTCAGCTTTGGTGGTTGATTTGATATGCCATGTAATCAGCGGCATACCCAGACTCTCTGCTACTTCTTCAGCCAGTAACGTCTTACCGGTGCCCGGTTCGCCTTTGATAAGCAGCGGCTTTTGTAACGTCATCGCCGCATTGACTGCCAATTGCAGATCGTCGGTAGCGATATAGCTTTCTGTACCGGTAAAGGTTTTCTTGGTTTTATCGGTCGTGTTTGTCATAAACTAAGTCTCAGTTATTGTTATACATTAAAGGGATTAAGGGGCAAGTGGTGAATAAGAAATAATGAATTAGACTAGCACAGCTGCCTTAATTGCCAAAATACTCATGCGTTCGCAGTTGCTAACAAATATTACTGATATCGTTTTAATAGTCATTAATTGCTTATATCCTCAATCGGCAAAAAATGCTTTTACATAAAAATGCTTTTACATAAAAAAAGACACACACGGTGTCTTCTATTTTAGCTAATAAAGCTTAATTCTACTTTAAAGCTTATTAGATTTATTACTATCCGCTTGCTTCAATGGCTTATTGTCTTTTTTTAAACTGACTTCAGCTTCAGGCTTATTTATTTCCGTCTTAGCCATTTCAGGTTTGGTTATTTCAGACTTAGACATTAATACTGAGTCATCGGATGACTCTGCTAAACTCGCATTGTCTGTTAAGTAATTACCCGTGGTTAGCTGCATCGTCGCTTGCGTATCTTCTGCCGTTCGGCTGCGGGCTTTATCTAAGCTCGACTCAAACGCGCCGCGAATCAGTTGCCAAACAAAACCCACAAACAAGCCGACGACCAATACCACCAATATCGGCAACATATTAGCAATCGCGCCAGCCGTGTCTTTCATCATAATGGCATAGACAACGCTAATACTGGCTGGTGCAATCACGCTAGGGTCACCAAGCGCTGTACCGGGAGCTAGTAAAACAGCAAAGAGCATCATCCAACTCATACCGCCGAGTGGACGCGGCAAGACCCGAGCAACCAGTAGCCAAAGTATCAAGACGATGATGACACCGCCCAAATACGCATACATGGGTAGGTCTGCGGCTGGAACGTCTTTTACCAGCTGCCCCCACCAAATCGCAATCTCGCCGAGAATGTCACTGATGGCTTCCAATGGTAAGCTGTGTAAGATACTTTTAAACCAGTCCATACGTGTTTGGTTACCTGCATTTATCACCGGCGACACGTTATGTGTCTAGCGGTATAGGGTACGTTCTGTCGTACTAAAAATGGGGCCGACTACATCATCGACATCTGTACTGAATAGGCTGCTAGTTTATCACGACTTCTAAATAAAGTGCATGCTGACCACTGTTTGGTAACGTTTTTTATCAATTGGTCGCATCGCCAGTTGGCTTGTTATTAACACCGATTATGAGTGTTTATGAATTGCTGCCACTTGGCCGCTGACCTATATTTACCTTCAGTTGCCGTTAGTTGCTTTATAAAATAAGACACATTATAAAAGAAGCTTGCCATAAAACTTAAAAGAAATACTTTAAAACAAGCGCATTAATCGTAGATATTGTCTTGTGCTTCACGGGCGCGCAACTCGGCTTGGCGGCGCATGACATCTTGCGGCGGCATTTGTACAAAATAGCCTTGTGATTGTAATTTCGCCAACACTTCTTCTTTATCAACACGCGCAAGCGTTGCCGTAGTTGCCAAATCTAGATGCATGACAAACTGACTGCGCCCTAAGCCTGCACGGAAGTCTTTTGGTAATACGCCAAGCCAGTCTTTAATCTCGTCGGTATCGTTAGGATAATCAGGACGAGCAATATAGACGTACATATCATTGTGTTTGGGAAATTTGTAAATATCGCAATGCATAAAGGGCACCTATTGAGCACGAAAGGTTAAAAACCATCAATTAAAACAGTTATCAAATGACTGGTATTAAATAGCCTGTATTAAATAGCTTAAATGAAATGAATGAGGAATATGGGAATAATGGTTGCTAGCCTAGCATAATTTGTCCGACTTTCAATAGTGGCTTTGCGTAGCAGGCTTTAAAGAGATGGCTTTTGATTGCCTTATGTTGCTTTGTACAGGCGCAAAAAATTGGCTTTTTTAGCAGTTTATTTGCCTAAATATCTCTAAAAAAGCGCATTTTGGTTAAATTATTCACTTTAATCCATGCGGTGGCTTGTAAAAAAACCATTAACCTTTCATAATAAAAGCGTTTTTCAGGAGAGAGTCTTGGGCACGATGTCAGATGCACTTATTTAATGAGTTGCGTTGATAGTTGTAATAAGACCACCGAAGGCGCATATACCCTGCCAATCGCTCAGGTAAAAGGACTGAAAAACACATGTCATGGCTGTTTCGCTGTCTACCGTCAATCGCGTAGCACACCCAAACACAAGGCATAACAAATCTGGAGAGCGGTAAGGACGGACGACGCCTTGCCCACCGAAGGGGAGAAAATGCGACATCATTGCTATTTTTTTGCAAATAGATGCTTAAAAAAATGATGGTTCGTGTTGAAAATCTCAGGTTACAGGACAGATAGGGCTTTTGCTTAAACCGACGTTCAACGCTGGTTTGGCTTACTGCTTTATCTTTTTTTTCTGTGCTACCCTTGGTTGCAATGCTTGCACCCTGCAATATTGCTTCTCGCTACTATGATACTGCACATCGCTCATTACTCTACCGAGTACGACTGATGTACACATAAGGATTTGTTATGACCGACACTCAAAGCACCAATTCTCAAAACGCCAGCCCTCAAAGCGCAAGTACTTCAGCCCCTAAACGCACGCCTCTTTACCAGTCTCACGTTGATAGTGATGGCAAACTGGTGGATTTTTCTGGTTGGGAATTGCCAATCCATTATGGTTCACAAATCGAAGAGCACGAAGCGGTACGTACCGATGCCGGTATGTTTGATGTCTCACATATGGTCGTCGCTGATGTTAAAGGCGCTGACGCTAAAGCATGGCTACAAAAGCTGCTTGCCAATGATGTTGATAAATTAAAAACCGTCGGTAAGGCGCTATATTCTGGCATGCTCAATGAGCAAGGCGGCATCATCGATGACTTAATCGTTTACCTGATGAATGCAGACGCCACCGAATACCGTATCGTCTCAAACGCTGCTACTCACGATAAAGACATGGTACAGTTTGAAAAAGTCTCTAAAGGCTTTGACATTACCATCACCGAGCGTCCAGAGCTTGCGATGATTGCCGTACAAGGACCAAATGCGGTTGAAAAACTGGCGCAAGTTAAACCGAGCTGGGCGGATACCTTGGCGGGACTTAAGCCTTTCGTTGGTGCTGATTTAACAGACATCGAAGGCACAGATTGGTTCGTTGCTCGTACCGGCTACACTGGTGAAGATGGCGTCGAAGTGATTATGCATGGCGATGATGCTCCAGCGTTCTTTGAGCAATTAAAAGCCAATGGCGTCAAACCTGCTGGCCTTGGCGCGCGTGATACCTTGCGTATGGAAGCGGGCATGAACCTTTATGGTCATGATATGAATGAAGAAACCAGCCCTTATGAGTGCAACATGGGCTGGACGCTGGCGCTAAAAGACGAACGTGATTTTATCGGTCGTGAAGCCTTAGTAAGTAAGCGTCAGCAAGCAAAAGACGACAACACCGCCATGAAACAAGTCGGCTTACTATTGACGACGCGCGGCGTATTGCGTGAAGGCATGACCGTCACCATCAATCAAGGCACGGACAATGAGCAAACTGGTCTCATTACCAGTGGCACTTTCTCCCCTAGCCTAAAAAATTCGATTGCCATTGCCCGTGTCCCTGCCAGTTTATCAGATGACGATAGCGTTCAGGTCGATTTGCGCGGCAAAGGTAAGTTTGTCGATGTACGTGTGCTTAAGCTACCGTTTGTCCGTAATGGCAAGCAGCAGTTTGACTCTTAGTCATTATAAATTCTATTATTAGCTTCCACTATTTTTGTTAACCATCCTCTATCACTTAGGAGAGAGACCATGAGCAATATCCCAGCAGAACTAAAATACATCGCCAGCCACGAGTGGCTACGCCTAGAAGACGACGGTACTATCACTGTTGGTATCACTGACCATGCTCAAGACCTATTGGGTGACGTGGTGTTTGTTGAATTGCCAGACGTGGGTGACATCATCGCCGTTGATGACGAAATCTCAGTCGTAGAATCAGTAAAAGCAGCCTCTGACGTTTACGCGCCTCTCTCAGGTGAAGTCGTTGCCATCAACGAAGCATTAGAAGATGATCCAGAGATCATCAACTCTGACCCATACGGTGAAGGTTGGTTCTTTAGAATGAAGCCTGACAACATCGCTGACTACGAAGCGCTGCTAACTGCTGATGAGTACGAAAACGAGCTGTAATATCAGCTTTGCTCGCTTGCTGAAAAGCGCTATTTGACTGAAATGAAATATCGCTATCTGCAATCTTAAAAATGTCGCTTGAAAAATGTAACTTGCTATGACAGATATTGGCGTCAGCTGATATCTGTACGCCTTTTTTAACCTATTTATCGCTCAATTGACTACTGCCAACCGCTATTCGATTTACTCGTATTAACCACTTGTCAGACACTATTGAAAAGTTGCACTCAATACTGACCTAAGTTGATCATTCAATCCCCAGTATGGATTCTAATATGACCTCTAGCACTGACCTTAAAGACAATACTGCGACGCCTACTCATACCCCGCAGCTGCAAGCGTTTCGCGAAGTGGTTGAATCACGTCGTTCCGTTCGTCGCTTTACCGATACAAAGATACCTGACGATGTGTTAGCAGACTGTCTGCGTTTGGCCATGCTCGCGCCGAACTCGAGCAATCTACAGCCGTGGGAATTTTATGTGATTGATGATACGAACAATCGCAAACGCGCGGTAAAGAACTGCATGAATCAAAACGCAGCAAAAACCGCCGCACGCTTGATTGCGGTCGTTGCGCGTACCGATATCTGGCAGGATCACGCTCAGCAGATATTGCGCGAATACCCTGATACACCCGTACCCAAAAAAGTCAAAGACTACTACACCAAAGTCGTAGCCATGGACTTTTTACGCGGACCAGTTAACGTAATATCTGCGGCAAAATGGAGTGCAACTCAAGTATTTAGACGCGTAAAAGGTCCAATTAAGTCCCCTTATTATACCTTTGAAGACACCAAAAACTGGGCCACCAACAATACCGCCCTTGCCGCTGAAAACTTAATGCTCGCCCTACGCGCGCACGGTTTTGATAGCTGTCCGATGGGCGGCTTTGATGAGCCTGCTATGAAACGCTTATTAAATTTAAGTAACGATCAACATATCATTATGATGATTGGTGCTGGTGAGCGCGCTGATAATGGCGTCTACAACACCCAGTTCCGCTTTAACCAAGAGCAATTTGTCCATTACGTCTAAAACTGTAAGCCGTTATTGTTACTAGTTACTAGTTATTAGTTATTAGTTATTTTAGCCATCCCTTTATTACTCCCTTAACCAAGGACTCTCATGACTATTTCTCAAAACCCAACGTTTGATACCTTTAAAGGTTTATTCAACGAAGCTGAATTTGTCTATCGTCATCTAGGCTCAAATGAGACCAAGCAAGCTGACCTGCTCAGCGCAGTTGGCTATAAAGACATGGCGAGCTTCATTAACGATACCGTGCCTGAGCCTGTGCGCTTGCATAAAGAGCTAGATTTGCCTGTGGCGATGAGTGAGCATGCCGCGCTTGCTAAATTACGTACCATGGCAGACGACATCACGGTTAATAAGAGCTATATCGGTCAGGGTTACTCGCCTGTGCGCATGCCAGCGGTTATTCAGCGTAATGTGCTTGAAAATCCAGGTTGGTACACCGCTTATACCCCTTATCAAGCGGAAATTGCCCAAGGTCGTCTAGAAGCATTGCTAAACTTCCAGCAAGTTTGTATTGATTTGACTGGTTTGGAGATGGCTGGTGCGTCATTACTTGACGAAGCAACTGCTGCGGCAGAAGCGATGGCGATGTCAAAGCGTGTCAGTAAAAGCAAATCAAATCAGTTTTTTGTTGATGACCGCATTTATCCACAAACCTTAGACGTCATCAATACTCGTGCCAAATATTTCGGTTGGGAAGTGGTTGTTGGTGATTTTGAAACCGCCAAATCAGGCGATTATTTTGGTGCTATTTTCCAATATGTCGGTGTTGAGGGCGATGTAAAAGACTTAACCGACGTTATCGCGGCGGTGAAGAAAAACAAAACCTACGTCAGCGTTGTCAGCGATATCATGAGCTTGGTGCTATTAAAATCACCAGCCGATATGGGCGCAGACGTCGCATTGGGTAGCACGCAGCGTTTTGGTATTCCAATGGGCTTTGGTGGTCCACACGCCGCCTACTTTGCCTTCTCTGATAAAGCCAAGCGCTCAGCACCTGGTCGTATCATCGGTGTCTCAAAAGACTCACAAGGCAATACTGCATTACGTATGGCATTACAAACTCGTGAGCAGCATATCCGCCGCGAAAAAGCCAACTCAAACATCTGTACCTCACAAGTCTTGCTTGCTAATCTAGCGGGTATGTATGCGGTGTATCATGGTCCAGGTGGCGTGAAGCGTATCGCGACTCGTATCCATGCGTTTGCGACTGCCTTTGCAAATGTTATTAAACAAGCTAACGACAGCAATCTAAATGTGGTACATGAGCAGTTCTTCGACACGGTTGTTATTGATTGTGGTTCAGAGAAGCTGGCGACGCAGATTTTTGAAAATGCGGACAATGTTGGCTATAACTTATGGCGTTTGGGCGACAGTAAGCTTGGCGTTGCGTTCAGTGAAATCAGCGATGCGCAGGACTTTAACGTCTTAACTCAGCTATTTGTTAGTAAATCACATGATTTACCTGAAGCGGCTAGCGTATCACTTGATAGCGCCCACTTGCGTACCGATGATATCTTGAGCCATCCAGTATTTAACTCGCATCATACCGAACATGAAATGCTGCGCTACTTAAAATCGCTTGAAGACAAAGATTTGGCGATGAACCGTAGTATGATTTCACTTGGTAGCTGTACCATGAAATTGAACGCGACCAGTGAGATGCTACCGATTACATGGCCTGAATTTGCCAATGTACATCCATTTGCACCGCGCGATCAAGTCACCGGCTACATTGCGATGATTGATAGCTTGCAAGAGCAACTGAAAGCCATCACAGGTTTTGATGAAGTGTCTATGCAGCCAAACTCTGGCGCTTCAGGCGAATATGCTGGTTTATTAGCAATCCGTCGTTACCATGAGTCATTGGATGAAACGGATCGTGATGTTTGCCTGATTCCAATGTCAGCGCACGGTACCAACCCTGCTACCGCTATGATGATGGGTATGAAAGTAGTCGTGGTCAAAACTGATGACAACGGCAACGTAGACATCGACGACTTGACCGCTAAATGTGAAGAACACAGCGCCAATCTAGGTGCCTTAATGATTACTTATCCATCGACGCACGGTGTGTTTGAAGAAGGCATTCGTCATATTTGTGATTTGATTCATAAACATGGCGGTCAAGTCTATATGGATGGCGCCAACATGAATGCGCAGGTCGGCATGATGCAGCCTGCTGATGTTGGAGCAGACGTACTGCATATGAACTTGCATAAAACCTTCTGTATCCCACATGGCGGCGGCGGTCCAGGCATGGGCCCTATCGGCATGAAAGCACACTTAGCACCATTTATGGCCAACCATACGTTGAGCCCTGTGCATAATGCGCAAAATGATTGCTCAGCCGTATCAGCAGCACCTTATGGTTCAGCAAGCATCTTACCTATCTCATGGATGTATATCGCCATGATGGGCCGTGATGGTCTGCTAAAAGCAACTGAGCTTGCGCTATTAAATGCCAACTATGTTGCCAGCCAGCTGAAAGACCACTACCCTGTTCTTTATACCGGCAAAAACGGCCGCGTCGCTCACGAATGTATCATCGATATTCGCCCATTGAAGGAAGAAACTGGCATCACTGAAAGCGATATTGCTAAGCGCTTGATGGATTATGGTTTCCACTCACCAACCATGAGTTTCCCAGTAGCGGGCACCTTGATGATTGAGCCCACTGAGTCTGAGTCTAAAGAAGAGTTAGATCGTTTTATCAGTGCGCTACAATCTATCAAAGCCGAAGCAATGAAAGCCAAAGCTGGCGACGATGGTTGGACGTTAGAAGACAACCCATTGGTCAATGCACCGCATACTGCGGCGATGATTACCAGCAGCGAATGGTCGCATCCGTACAGCCGTGATACGGCTGCCTTCCCGCTGCCTTACATTCGTGCCCATAAATTCTGGCCGAGTGTGGCACGTGTTGATGATGCTTATGGTGATAAGAACCTTATGTGCTCTTGCCCAAGCATCGAAAACTATATGTAGTTTTCAAACAACTATAAACAGTTCATATAAAAACAAACCTCCAAGTCAGTAGCTGATTTGGAGGTTTTTATTTTGCCTATTCTGGGCTAGTAATTTAAAAGGTCATGTGATTAGCGTTTAAATTAGTGGCTAGAGTCTAATATAATAAAACATCAGTAAAATAACTTTTGGAAAATAACATGCAACAAAAAAGCCGCGTCATTCTGATTCATGGTCTGCATCAAACCGCTTGGATTATGCGGCCATTGGCCAAACGCTTGCAAGTAGCAGGATTTGATACCCACCAATATGGCTATCGCAGTATGCGTGACGGCATCAAAACCAATAGCGCCCGATTAAATGACTGGCTAGAAAATAATCATCATCCTGACCAGCCAATCGATTTGGTCGGTCATAGTTTGGGCGGTTTGATTATTCGTGATTTTGTCACTCAGTATCCCAAGTGGCAAATTGGACGCTGCGTAACGCTTGGGACACCGCATTTAGGTAGTGTTTGTGCAGATTATATTTGGCGCTTGACGCCAGCTGTGGTGGGGCGCTCGTACGTCGATGCGCTAGATGGCACGGTCGCGCCCTTACCGGAGCATATTACCTTAGGCGTAATTGCAGGTAATCGCCCTTATGGCTTAGGGCAGTTATTTTTGCAGTATCATAATCGCAAACTGCGTCGGGCAGACAACCTGCCATCAGTAGAACATCTACTACATGATGGCACAGTATATATAGAAGAAACCAGAATAGAGGCAGCCACTGACCATATCGTATTACCAGTATCGCACACTGGGATGCTGGTCGATAAAACAGTGGCCGCACAAACCAAGCATTTTTTACAACATGGACAGTTTGACCATAGCGAGCTTAAGCATTTATAAACACTAAGCACTTATAAATGCTAAGCACTTATAAACGCTACTCTTTATCGCTTATCGAACATTGATACCCATACCCTGCTGCAACTCGGTTTTATGTTCCTTAATCACTGGAATCAAGGTTTGCATCACCCACTCATTGCGCCAACCTTTTAACCCTTCTGGTAATTCGCTTAAATCTTTATCAAAGGCAATCACTTCATAGAGCTGTGCGAGCCATTTTTTACGCATCAATACATTAGCTGGCACGCCTATTTTTTCTGCTTGCTTATCTATCGCGTGTTGTACCGCTTTTGACAGTACTTTGTTTTTTGAGCGATACGGTGGTAATAGGCAGTCTGGATGTTCAGCAGGATGCAGATTTTTTGCTTCCTTAATCACCTTTAGCAACTCTTCACCATATAGGCGCAGCATACTACGGTGCATCGTGGTTTTATGTGCCAGCTCACGCATATTGTTTGGCTTTTCGGTGATAATCTCACGTACCGCTTGTTTTTTTATGACAAAGGTACGCGGCTGATTGGTCGCCCGCGCCAGCTCTTCGCGCCACGTTGCCACTGCTTGTAGTATCGCCATTTGCTCAGAGGTATAACGATAATCTGCCATCGTGAGATACATCGCCTCGTCTTCAACATGCTGCGCGTCATATAAATCACTGGCATAGAGCTGGCAGTCCGCCCATACATATCCAAACAGACCTTGCTTTTTCAGCTCGTACTCAAGACTTAAATAAAGCGCTGGCAAAAAGCGCACATCATCAATCGCATATTGCTCTTGCTCATCTGATAGCGGGCGTTGTAGCCAGTCTGATTGGCTTTGTTCTTTATCGATGTGCATATCTAATTGGTCATCAAGCGCCTGCTGATAGCCCATTTGCAATTGGCCGGTTAAATAAGACAGGGCAATTTGCGTATCAAAGATATTGGTCAATGGCGGACAACCAGACAGTAGATAAAAAATCCCCAAATCCTCGCCGCAGGCATGCCAAATCGCCACATCCACTTTCATCAGCGCTTGCCACAGCTCAGCCAATTGCAGTTGCGGGGCATCTAACAAATAAATATGATCACCCACATTTAACTGCACCAGTGCCAAGCGTGGATAATAGGTATCGCGCTTGATAAACTCGGTATCTAACGCTACCCGCCCGCAAGTTGCCAAGGCATCGATAACTTCCTTTAAACCATCTTGCTGACGTACCCAAGTGACCGCAGCTTCATCGGCGATATCTAGCAGTGCATCGATATCTGGCTCGGGTGGCAAATCTGTGGGCGCTACCTCATTATTGACTGATGGTTTTGAGGGCTCATCATCAGTAGCAGCAGTATTGTCTGAGAGGTTTGATTGGGTGGCAGCAGTTGAAGCTGTTGAAGCATGGTTGGACACGGGCAGATACCTGCATAAATAGGAAAAAATAAAACGCTAAATTGCGTCTTAGGGCATGTCCTCAATTCAACCGATAGGGCTCTAAATGGGCTAAAAATGGTTAAATTTTGCCAAACATCATCGAATAGCTAGGTAATATCTATATATTATCTGCGCTATTTTCCTTGTTTGACTGCAATTTACCTCATTTTTATCACCATTTTTAAAATGAGGACATACCCTAATAAAAGTGGATAAGAAAACAATTATAACAATTCCATCAAATAAAATGGACAAGACTTGGCTTTTATAGAGAATTTATGAAATTGCTATACAGCATACTATAAGAAAGAGCGATTTTGCATGGCTTGTCCAAGAGTCATACTATCAAGGTACTCAAGCTCGCCGCCCATCGGTACGCCTTGTGCCAAGCGAGTGACTTTATTAACATGACGACTGACCGCCTCACTGATAAAGTGCGCCGTCGTTTGACCTTCGACGGTAGTACCAGTTGCCAATATCAGCTCTTCAACAGGCTCTTGCTTAACCCGCCAAACCAATTGATCAATATTTAAATCATCAGCACTGATGCCGTCTATCGGTGATAAGTGACCGCCTAAAACGAAATAGCGCCCACGATAGCCTGCGGTTTGCTCGATAGCCATCACATCTGCGGCGGTTTCGACCACGCATAACAAGCCATTATCGCGCCTTGGATCTTGGCATAATGGACAAAATGCCTCGTCGCTAAAACTATGGCAGCGCTGGCATTCGACGATATCGCGCATCGCCTCATCAAGCGCTTGGGCGAGCGCCATGCCTTGGGGGCGTTTTTTGGTAAGCAGATGTAGCGCCATACGTTGGGCACTTTTTTGCCCCACGCCCGGCAAAATACGCAGCTGTTTGACCAGCTGATCAAATTTGGCTGTCAGCAAAGTAACTTCCTTTATTTAACTTAATTTATAAATCGTAGCTATAAAAATGGGGTCGTATCGTGTCGATAACAACCCCATTTTTGTGTTCAATCAGCAGTTTTTCGCGCTTAAAAGCTTAATATTTAACAGCTTTATTTTTAAAAAATTAGTCTTTAAAAGTTTCGTCTTTAAAAGCTTAGCGCTGAAAATCCTGCTATTTAGAACATGCCTTGCATACCTGGTGGTAGCCCCATACCTGAGGTCGCGCCAGCCATGGTTTCTTCATATAACTCATCTGCTTGACGGACCGCATCATTGATCGCAGCAGCAATTAAGTCTTCGATCATATCTGGCTCATCTTCCAATAAGCTTGGATCGATAGTCAAACGCTTGACCACGTGACGACCTGTCATAGTAACTTTTACCAGACCGCTGCCCGCTTCGGCTTGAACTTCTTTATTGGCCAATTCTTTCTTAGCGTTTTCAACGTTTGCTTCGACTTTCTTTTGCATCGTTTGTGCTTGTTGCATCAATGCTTGAATATTCATAGTTGCCTCTTTGTATTTTGTCTTAATGCGCATAATAATGAATCGTCATTAATCACGTAAACTTGATGTTAACCGCGATTATACCTTTATCTTTACAAACTGTCTAAACCACGCGCCAAATCTTTGATGATATCTTCCACATCTTCCAAGCCGACCGACAAACGGATGAGACTATCATTAACACCTGCCTCTGCGCGTGCCTCAGGCGTCAGGCGAAAATGGGTGGTGGTCGCCGGATGAGTAATCGTGGTTTTAGCATCGCCTAAGTTATTGGTGATAGAGACCATTTGTGTTGAATCAATCACATGCCAAGCAGCGGCTTTTGAATCCCTTTTGCTTGAATCAGTGCCAGCCGACGGCTTAACTTCAAAGCCCATGATAGCACCATAACCCCCTTTCATATGATGTTGACGCGTCGCCAACTCATGAGCGGGATGATTACGCAAACCTGAAAAATGCACGGTACTGACATTGGGATGATTGACCAAAAATTCTGCCACTTGATTGGCATTTTGGCAATGCGCTTGCATACGCAGTTTCAGTGTTTCAAGCCCCTTGGTAAAGACCCAAGCATTAAATGGGCTCATGCTGATACCGCCTGAGCGCACCACGGTAAATGCCTCTTGCATCAGCTTATCGCTACCGACTAAAGCGCCGCCCAAGACCCGTCCTTGACCGTCTAAGTACTTGGTCGCAGAGTGAATGACCACATCAGCGCCCAAATCTAACGGACGCTGCAATGCTGGCGTGGCAAAGCAGTTATCAACGACCAATAAGATATCGTTGGCTTTACATAGCCGACTTAAATAGCCGATATCGCAGATTTGCGCCAACGGATTGCTAGGGCTTTCGCAATAAATAACTTTGGTATTTGGCTGTACAGCCTTTGCCCACGCGTCATTATCGAAGCAATCGACATAGCTGACTTCAACGCCGAACTTTGCCATATAGTTATTAAATAAACCAATCGATGAGCCAAATAATTGATTGGCAGCGAGCAAATGATCGCCTGATTTTAGGTAGGCTAAGCACATGGTCAAAATCGCGCCCATACCTGAGGCGGTCGCCACCGCACGCTCGCCATTTTCAAGCGCGGCTAAACGACGCTCAAAGGTGCGCACGCTAGGATTGGTATGGCGTGAATAGACGTTGCCCGTCTTGTCACCGTTGAAATGTGCTGCCGCATCCGCCGCCGACTCATAAACATAAGAGCTAGTGGTAAAAATAGCTTCTGAATGCTCGCCCTCGTCGGTACGATGCTGCCCTGCCCGTACTGCTATCGTTTGCATACCATAATCGAGTTCTAGATTGAGCGCGTCACTGCGCCAGTTAGGGTCTACTTTATTTGTCTCTGTTTTATTTGCATTGCTATCATCATGCACTTGCGACTGGCTCATAAATTTTCCATTGCACTGGTTATTATTAAACATACGGCTTATTTTGACTATAAACAGCATTTGTTCGCGTTATCATAGCATGGCAACTTATTCCAAACAGCTGGTTTCAAAGGCTTGCTAAATATTATTTTTGAATACTAGAGGTTTAGCACTTAGTGTTCAGAAATTATTATTAAATATTTAGAATTAACTATTAACGACTTAATACTAAAAACACCGATGCATTTATAAGGATAAGATGCAAGCGCAGACGATGACTGGACGATGTGGTTATCATGACCAAATAACGTGCCGTATCTAACAAAAATAACGTATTTATAATAGGCACAGATGACAACAGCTGCTAAGCTTAGCCGCGCTTTGAGTATTGCTTTGAGCGATATTATGATCCGCTTCATAATCAGTGCTATCATCGGTAAAAACAGCAAGCAAAGTTAAGTCCATTATTCACCAGTATGTCATTACATTCAGGCTCATTAAGGTATCTCATTTATGTCGATGTTTAGTATAGAACCAAGCAACTTATCGCTGAGTCTAACACTGGGACTCACCTTAAGTCTTAGTGGCTGCCAAACTTTACCAAAGCAGCCGCATTTGCCTGAAAGCCAAGCTTTATCAGCGCGTGTTGACGCTCTCTATCAGAAAAATGATGAGCCACAAGACGATAGCATTGAAAGCGATAGCGATAATAATCAAAATAGTAGTAATCAAAGCAGTAATAATCAATATAGTAGCCAAGAAAATAGCCCAAATACCAATCCAAAAATCGACAATACGGATTTGGTGGCGGCGATTAGTGAACAAAGCGAGATTCACCCTGATTTATCTGGCTACCATCCGATTGTGACCGGTGCCAATGCGTTTGCCTCACGCAGCATTTTGACCAGTATGGCCACCCGCAATATCGATGCGCAATACTATATTTGGCACGATGACCAAGCCGGACAGCTGATGCTCAAAGACTTATGGGATGCCGCCGAACGCGGGGTTATTGTGCGCTTGTTGCTCGATGATTTTAATAACAATGCCAAATTCGATCAGCATTTATTACGTTTTGCCAGTCACCCGAATATCGCGGTACGTATTATCAATCCTTTGATGTATCGTAAATTTCAAACTTTAAACTTTGTGACGGGTTTACCGCGAATCAATCGACGCATGCACAATAAAAGCATGATTTTTGATAAGCAAATCACCATTATTGGTGGGCGTAATATCGGTGATGAATACTTAAGTAACGATAAAAACAGCCAGTTTGCGGATTTAGACGTTTTACTGATAGGTAAAGTTGTCGCTGATATTGACAATAGCTTTGCAAGCTACTGGTCGGCACCAATCTCATTTGACATCCAAACCCTAGCGTCCCTTGATAAAGGCGAAACTACGGATTTTTTAGAGGGCTTGGATAAGTTAAGAGTTGATGAAAAAAATAACAGCAAAAGTAGCTTAGATGTCTATAAAGCTGCTATCGAAGATTCGTCTATTGATACTGATTTAATCAATAAACGCGTACCCTTTCGCTGGACGGACATGCAGTTCTTAAGTGATGATGTTGGTAAACTCACCAAAACTGTCCCAGCAGATACCAATTTGGTGCATCAGCTGCGCACTTTATTGGGCAGCCCGACCAAGCGCCTTACTATTATTTCATCTTACTTTGTACCTACCAAAGACGGTGTCAATACGTTGGTTGCGCTGGCCGAAGCGGGCATCGACATCAAGATTTTAACCAACTCTTTTGATGCCACCGATGTGACCGCCGTGCATTCTGGCTACAGTCAATGGCGTCCTAACCTGCTGCGTGCAGGGGTAAAAATCTACGAGCTAAAATCTACCGCTTCTGAAGAAAAACGCGAAAACAAACTGTGGAAAGCGCGCAGTCAATCGTCAACCAGCTTGCATGCAAAAACCTTTGCCGTTGATGACTATCAAGTATTTATCGGCTCGTATAATGTCGACCCGCGCTCCGCGAATATCAATACCGAAATGGGCGTGATTATCAATGATGATGAGCTTGCAAAGCAGTTACATGGTGCGCTCAGCGATGACCTATTAAGCCAAGCTTATGAAGTCAAGTTATTAGAAAATGGCAATTTGCAGTGGCATACCGTAGAAGATGGCAAAAAGGTCATTTACGATTCAGAGCCACGCGTTGATATCAGTGACCATGTGTGGCTGACCATCATGTCATGGTTACCGATTGATTGGTTACTATAAGCGTTAGCTCATTTAGCTTGAATGAATCAGTTTTGTTTATAAGCGCTTATTTACAAATTGTCTATAGCGACAATAACTTGAGCGAGATATCTTAAGCCGATAATTTAACCTTGAAGTATTTTTTAGTGCAAGACCCTATCTTTTCGGAAAATCATTAGCCAGTTATATGATTTGTCGTTTTTTATTATGGCCGGTTATCTAGATGGTGACTGGCTTAACAAACTCTTCCCTATGTGGATGCGTGATATATTATGCCTTCTCGTTCTCAATATGCTCTGATGTCCTCTAAAGATAGAAATGCCGTACTGTTTATTTGCTTTAGCAGCGCGGTCGCGTTTTTTGATTTTTTGATTTATTTATATCTTGCAAATATCATCGCCGCTACCTTTTTACCTGCCAATGCTGACTCTACGGTTGCCAGTATGCAAGGGCTTGGGCTTTTTGCGATTGGGTATTTGGCACGTCCATTTGGCGGCATCATCTTTGGCCGCTTTGGTGATATTAAAGGTCGAAAACCGCTCTTATTAATCAGCATATTGGTGACTGCTGCAAGCTTATTAGCCATGGCCTGCTTACCAACGCATGCACAATGGGGCTTGGTTGCGCCCGCTTTATTTATTGCCTTACGTTTGATACAAGGGATGGCATTTGGCGTTTTTGTACCGCTTGCTTGGGTTTTTGTCTCAGAACACGTGCCGCGCCAATATTTATCAGTCGCTTGTGGCTATGTGACCGCAAGTTTCTATGTTGGTGTGTTATTTTCCAACGCCTTTTTTCTTTGGCTGACCAATGCACTGACCACTGCGCAATTGGCTGATTATGGTTGGCGTATACCATTTTTTATCGCAGCATTTTTGAGCGTTTTGCCTTTGTTGGCATGGCGCTGGATAGATGAGTCACCGTTTTTTATCGCTATGAAAGCATCAAAACCACGTGATTATGTGGTCAAACCCTTTACCCTACTCTTTAAACATTGTAAGCATTCTATCTTTATCGGCTTGGTTCTGACCCTCATTGTCGCTAGTATCACGACCGTTATCGTCCTGTTATTACCGGATTTAATTGAATTGCGCTTTACCCTAGATAATGACTTGTTTGGATTCTCACACAGTCTTGGCATTGTGTTTATGATTTTTGGCTGTGTGTTTTATGGCATCATATCCAATCATCAAAATTTTGGTAAAGTATTGGCGATTGGCTCTGTATTATTGATTGTGCAGATGCTTGCTTTCTTTTATCACCTGCAAGCCAGTGGCGACTATATTCTCATTATGTATGCGCTTTTAGGTTTTTGCGCTGGTATTGTCGGCATGATACCCGCCATTATTGTGCAACTATTTCCGACCAATGTACGACTCACTGGTATGGCGCTTTGTTATAATCTATCTTACGGTCTTGTTGGGGTATTGGTGCCTTTTGCGCTTGGTTACGCCACTTTATATATCAGTTTCTCGCCCGCCCTATACATCGTATTTATCGGCTTTATTGGCATCATCATGGGCATTTATTTTTATAATTTGCCAGAGTTTAGAAAAATCAATGAGGTTATTTGAGAAGTATTTATGTCATAGTAGCCATGTCATTTAGCCCTACTTTGCTTGGCCATTGATTTTTTCATCGTTTAACCAATATACCCTTAGTGATAAAAAAGCGCCCTGCCTCTATCAGGCATGGCGTTTTATCGACTAATTTTTTTAATATATATAAAAATGCATTTAAAAGTACTTATACTTAATAACGAGGCTTAACCCTAATGGTTGATATGACCAATAAACGACTCTCTGTTGCGCCAATGATTGATTGGACAACGACAGATTATCGCTACTTTGCGCGGCTGTTTAATCCGCACGTTTATCTTTATACCGAGATGATTAGCACCGGTGCGCTGATACATGGCAATCGCGCACGGCATTTGCGCTTTGATACGCTTGAGCATCCGCTGGTGCTACAACTGGGCGGCGCCGATATTAGCGAGATGACCCAATGCGCTGAATTTGCCCAGCAGCATGGCTATGATGAGGTCAATATCAACGTTGGTTGTCCGTCCGATCGCGTCCAACATAATAAGATTGGCGCTTGCCTCATGGCAGAGCCACACACGGTTGCTGATTTGGTTAAGCACATGCAGGCGGCGGTCGATATTCCGGTGACCGTCAAGCATCGTATTGGTATCGATGATTTTGACAGTTATGAGTTTATGGTAGATTTTGTCGAAAAAGTGGCAGCTGCAGGCTGTACGCGCTTTATCGTCCATGCCCGTACGGCGTGGCTACAGGGCTTGAGCCCGAAGCAAAATCGCGAAATACCGCCATTGCGTTATGATGATGTTTACCGGCTTAAGCAGGATTTCCCTGCCCTTGATATCGAAATCAACGGCGGTATCGAAACGGTTGCTGATATCAAAGCGCATTTGCAGCATATCGATGGAGTGATGATTGGACGGGCGTTTTACCATAACCCGTACTTGTTGGCAGAAGTTAATAGCTTATGGGGTGCGCCGATTCCTAAGCGCTCAGATATTTTAGCAAAACTGTATCCATATTTAGAAGAACAAGTCGCTAAAGGTGAAGCACTATCAACGATGACGCGGCATTATTTAGGGTTGTTCCAAGGGTTAATGGGCGCTCGCAAATGGCGACAAGCATTGAGTGGTAAACCGCAATTAACGATTGGCGATATTAAACGAGCCGCTGAAGAAGTCTTAGCCTTAAATCCAGATGCTTAGTCATCAATCATTATAAACATAAAATAACGGCTAATTGGTGCAAGTATTCATCAATTAGCTATTTGACATTTATATATAAACATTTAACTAACTTCTGCTAAATACTGCCCCATTGCTGCCCCATTATTAATAATGTGTAGCAGCATCGGCAGCACTAGCGAGCCTGACTTAATACGCGCGTAGCAAAATATCAATGCCAATACCACAATGGTGCTGATTTCATAAATGCCATATTGCAAGTGAATCACTGCAAATATCACGCTGGTCACTAGACTTGCGACGACTGCGCCGCGATGCTCTGCATAGGTTGCGCCTGAGAATTGCTCAGCGATAGCCGACCACAACAGCCCACGAAATATCAGCTCCTCATAAATTGGCGCGACAATCACCATCGCAAATATCAATAGCCATACAGAGCTGACAGACTGATATAAAGGGTCGACAAAGACCAGTGGCGATTTATCGAGCAGATAAGTTAATGCCTGACTACCAATCATAAATATCAGTAGCAATCCTAACATGCCGATGCCCACCGTCCATGAGAAGGGCTTTAGCGCCAGATACTGCTTTACATTCCCGCCTCTCACACGAATCAACAATACGCTGATTGCCACCAGTAATATGCAGCCGATGATGATAGAAAGACTTACTACCGTGCCATCATTGCTACCAAAAAAGAAAATATCGCCCATGGTTGCATTTTTAGTGGCCGGCAATACCAGTTTACCGGCGATATAGACGCCGATTAATTGACTGATAAAAAACATCACTACCATTCCTATGACCAACAGCAACGCACCCAAGCGCGAAAATAGCGGTGCAGGCTTAGGTGCTTTAGTCATAACAGATGGGATCATAACAGGTTTTGTGGTCGCATCTTTTAGCATAAAGTTGTCACTCAAAGGGGTGTGCTAGCTGCCAACAGGATATTTATTATGAGCATTAATAATGCATCAGCTTATTTTGGTAACTGTTTTTTGATAAGCTCAAGCACTTGTAGCGCCACCGATTCTGGATGCTCAAGTGGGAACATATGACCACCAGCGTGGGTTTCGTAATTTATATTAAGCCGTGATTTGATTTGCTGCGGGAACCTACGCTTAAGAAAGATACTGTCTTTACCAATGATAAGCGTCACCGGCGGTTTAGGTGCACGGTTTGGGGTCAGCCAATACCATGACGGATTGGTACGAAAAACCTCAACTTCGCTGGCTTTAGGGATAGCCAATGTTACCTTGCCATCAGCACGCTCATGTAAACCATGCTCGATATAGCCCTGAAAGCTCCGCTCATCGAAATCTTTAAAAAAGCCTTTATGACGCAGCTTATCATAAGCATCTTCGCGGCTATCCCAAACATCACGGCGATGCTTAGAGACGCCCGCTGGCGAGAGCTTATCCATCAAGCGATTATTCATCAGCGGTAATCTATCTGCGGTTTTGGCCAAATGCCATAGCAGGCTGACTTTGCCATAAATCCAAGGCGGATCCATCAGTACCGCTTGCGCAAAGTGTTCTGGCGCACGGTATAACGCCTGCATAGTACACATGGCACCAAGCGAATGACCGACGCCCACCACCTGACTAACGCCATGCTGCTCACAAGTACGTTTAACACTGTCGATAATCTGCTGCGTCAGGCTCTGCCAATGGTTATCGACTGGATAATCGGGCGTATTACCTAACATAGGAATATATTCAATGGTAAAAAACTCAGCAAGCGGTGCAAAAAACGGCGCATAAACGGCACTTGGCATACCATTGGCATGAGCAAAATGAATAACTGGCTTTTGGGTTATCTTAGATTTGGGCAGTGACGCAAAGGTCTGCAAGGTAATGGCACTCATGACAAGCTCTCAGTAATTTAAATAGCTGTTTATTATAATAGTCAAAATTTATATACAATTAAGGCTGAGCATAGTCATATGCTCAGCCTTAACAATCATACACATTAAATCTAAAATATAAAGGGCTTAGCGCATCTGCGCGTTACCCTCTTCTTGCGGTAGTACGTCAAGCTTGATGCTTGAGCCAAGCCCTGCGCCTAACTTAACCGCAAAGCGATCCATAAATAAGCTAAACGGGTCGCTCGGCGTATAGTTGACGACGTTATCAAGTTTAAGCTGTTTCTCTAAACTTGAAATACTGCCCTTTTTGTCGGCTAAACCAAGCTCAATAGACTGCTCGCCGGTCCAAAATAGCCCTGAAAACAGTTTATTTTGCTCAGGATTTTTTAGACGATCGCCGCGACCTTCTTTGACCGCATTGATAAAGTGCTTATGGGTATTGTCTAGCACTTTTTCGACATGCTGCTCTTCATAAGCCGTGAGCGGACGCGATAGGCTTAAGATATCTTTATACTCGCCTGCGGTAATAGTACGGTCTTTAACGCCAAACTTATCCATTAAGCCTTCGATATTATAGCTTGGCATAATTACGCCAATCGAACCGACCAAACTTGATGGATTGACATAAATCTCATCCGCAGCTGACGCGATATAATAAGCACCAGAAGCGCCCATATCACCAATCACCGCGTAAAGCTTTTTATCAGGGTATTCTTGACGCAAATCCATCATCGTCTGCCAGATTTCATCAGACTGGACAGGTGAGCCACCAGGTGAGTTGATATCGAGCGCCACCGCTTTGGCATTGCTGTTTTTAAAGGCGCGCGTCAAGGCTTCATTGACATCATAAGCATTGGCCACATCACCACTACTAATCGTCCCTTGGATTTCAACCACAGCCAAATGCGGCTTACTGGTATCCATGCCATCGAGACTGGTGGGTGTTTTAGTGCTGCAACCACGCCCGAGGGTTAAAAATATCAATAATATATAACCAAAGGTCAATAGCTTAAAGAAAATACTCCAGCGACGGGCGCGGCGCTGCTCAACCACACTGGCTAATAACGTATTTTCAATCAGTCGCCACTCTTGTCCGCTCGGCTGATTTGACTGCTGCAGCGGCGTTGGCTGATTTGCCGAGTTGTTAGGACGTTTGTTAGGGTCTGGTGGCCAGTTGGGCATATAACTTCCTAAGTCAGAAACAATGTAAAACAATAAAAGAGAGGGTCTTAAAACTTAATCGAGCAAAAACTTAATACAACCGCAATAAGTATATTTACTTATAGAAGTGCGTTTTGTAGCGCTTTCATAAAAGTTAAATAAGCTACTAAGTATGATGCCATTTCGCTCATGGTTCAATAGCAGAACTGTGAAATAGCTTGATATTATAAGGGCGACACCTTATAGCAGTGAGGCATTTCATAAGTAGAAGCGAGGCATTTTATAAGCATAGCACTATTAAGGTAAAGCCTAAGGTGAATCCTTAGTATCAGCATTAAAAGCTAAGGCGGCATCTAGTGGCTTATTATCGTAAGTGATTATCTCATGGATTTGTTGCTGGCTTATTACCTCAGTAGAGATATGCGAAGTACTGTGTCCAAGCCATGTTGTGCTATTTATGGCATTATCTAAGGTGTTGTTTAAATTACTATTTTTATCATTATACTCAATCGAACATAATAACGACCACATTTGCCAAACGCGCGGATGGGTGTCGGCATTCAGAATCAGACGTGATTGAGCATTTTTGGCTTGAGGGGTTGGCGCCTCTATATCGGACTGAAGCGTTTGTAATTTGCTAGGTAATGATTTGAGTGGCTCAGCAGCATTATAATTGATGACTTGAATAGGCAGTCGACTATCAATCGCAAGCGTACAATCCCAGACACTAACATCGTTTATTTTGCTCCAGCCTGTTATTGCTTGCACAGTTAAATCACCATTGGCAAGTTGCCAGATTTTACCTTGCTCACAACCTTGGGCGCTAATGGTTGCATGAGTTTTAGCTTGACTGGATTGACTGGCTACTTGATAAGCGCGCTGACGCTCAGACCAACGTTCACTACGCCCTGCTTGCCAGTATTGAGCGGTTGGGAAACGTTGACTTAGTTGCTCCACTGTCATGGGTAGTAATTCAGAGTTACTCGGCTCAGAATTATTTGTCTTAAAACTATTAGCCTTTAAAGATTTGCTTTTGCTAGTCGATGATGTTGACAGTGTAGCAGTCAATGCGGCGCTACTACTTTGTACCACGATACCCTCTAAGCGCTTAATGGATAAGCTACGTAATTGCTGCTCTAGGGTCGCGGAAAACTTATCAGCCGTTAGCGTGCTTGGCATCGTACGGACACTATCAGGTCTATGGTCGGCCAAAAACAACCAGCTGACATTTTTCTTATTTACCCTTCTAGCGGCTGCGCGTTTCTTATTATCCTTATGCACATTTTCATTATTTATCACAGGATAGTGCAGCAAAACCGCACTCACATATTGGTCGCCAGTCGGTAAAATATAAAGAGTGGGTATTGTGGTTAGTGACTGCTGATTGGCATATACGGTCATCACTAGCAGTGTTAACGGCGGTAGCACGAGCCAACGACTGATAAGCCCGCGCGGCAATAACCACGGTAACATTGCCAATAATACCATCAGCAAAATAGCCATATTGACTGGCGTATAGAGCCATGCCCCTGAGAATATCGGTAATGCCGTCAGCCACATAATCAGCTCGTGTAAATAAGCGACAATGGCAATTACCAGCGCCCAAATAGCATCTGCCAGCGTGGGCACGATAAGATAGCAGAGCCCTGCCAATAGATTCAGCGGTACAATCACCCAGCCAAACAAAACAATGGCAAATAAATTGACGACAAGTCCTAACAATGACGCCTTGCCGAATAATAACAAGGTAATGGGTAATAGCGCGATAAATAGCCAAAACTGTAACTTAAACAGCCTTTTAAAGCCTAGCCACATACGTTTAAGCAGCTGCTTGCTTGTATTGTCATCATGACTAAAAGCCGTTAGCTGGGTAAGTTCTGCTTGAATCGACCGTGCTGAGCTATCCTCGTACTTTAATAACAACGCCACCGCTATAAAGGACAGCCAATAACCTGCCTGCCACAATACATATGGGTCGAGCCACGCCATCAATACCGCCAGCGCCAATAATATACGCATGGTACTAATCGGCAGGAGTGTTAAGCGTATCAAACCTATCGCTAATAACATCCATGCGGTACGCGCAGCAGGAACATCAAACCCGGTAAACAACGCATAAATAAAAGCCGCGCTAATCATAACCCACCAGCGCACTTGCCAGCGCGGGATATGACGATATAGAGAGGGACAAAAACGATTAAGCAGTACGACAGCCAATCCCGCTAACACAATCGCTAAAAATAAAACATGCGTCCCTGAGATAGCCAGTAAGTGTGAAATACCTGCCAGCTGATATAAATCTTTGGTATCGCGATTGATTAAGCTGCGATCACCGGTCAGCAAACTTAAAGTTACCGCTTTTGCTTGCTGCTGTGCGGTAGTTTGTGCGGCCCAATCTTGATAAAAGTGTTGACGCAGCTGCCAACGTCCTTGGTCGATAACGCTACGCAAACGGTATAAATAAGACTCAGCAGCTTTAGATGCTGCTGAGTCATCAAACGGAATAGTCGAGGTACTGGTCGCTATTATATTAGCAACGCCATCGATATGCCGACCCCGTAACCACCGATAACTATCAAACCCGGTTGGATTATTCAGCGCTTGCTCAGAGTTAGCAAGTGGCGCTAGCGTTAAGGTCATCAATAATTGATCACCGGGCTGCAGATGATTTAAGTCTATAATCTGTGTTTGCTTAAATGGGTTTTTAGCTTGTTTCGTAGAATATTTTTTGGAAGGTTTTTTAGGCTTGGGCTTTTTTGGATATGCGTTTAACAATACGCGGTATTCAGCTCTCTCAAAGCTTTCAAAATCTTCAGAATTATCATGGTTTAAATTAGCTGTATGTTCGCTATCTTTGCTTAGGCTATTATTCAACCCTTCTTTATAATTGGCAGCGTAATCCGCGGTAAGATTATCTAAATCCTGCGCTGTCAATTCAGACAATAACGGTGATATCTGACTGATGGTGGCAACCTGTCGATATCCACTATCACTTACAACATCATAAATACTATCACTTATGCCTTCGATGCTAACCAGCGCCTGTACACGCAAAGGTTGTTTTATGGCGCTACTTTGCGCCTGTTGATGACTTATCAATGCGAGCAGTCCACTACCACTAATCAGCGTCAGTGCTAGCGCTGCTAATAATAAATAGCGGACACACTTAGAAAGTAACGACAAGCTATACGCTGAGGTTTTCGTAGAATTTTTAACAGAAGGGTTTTGAGCAAGAGGTGTTTTTTCGTTAAAGGAATGAGGAAATGAAATACGACATTGACTGACGACTAACAAAATAATAGTAAGTATCGTTAATAATAGCGGCAATGTCGCAGTAGCACTGAGGTCTGCTAATAACGGACTAATAGGCAGCGGCATGCTATCAGCAACGGCTAAAACGCCTATCATAACGATGATTATCAAGCTACCAATTAACCAGTACACCAGCGCTCCTTGCTTGATAGTCTGTATGATAAGTATAGGCTGTATGATAAATGATGATTGACGATAGCCTTAATGTTAGACCGAACCGTCAAGCGATGGCATTTATCCTGCTATTACCCTATACTGAGCAGAAATATTGCGATAGTGATTATCCAACATTATCTTCCTGCTTTTCTGATAACATCCTTACCTGTATTTTTTATCAATAATATCACTGCATACCAGCCCATCATTATGATTGAGCGGGCTGTAGATAACGAGTAAAGGCGATTCTGTGCCAAACAAACGTCTGAAAGACCTACTTCCTACCCCTGAAAAAATCCTAGCCAGTCGCACATTAAAACTGTTTGCGCCGCAGCTTGCTGACCCGCGTTTGTGGCATTTTAATCGCCATAGTCTAAATAAAGCGGTTTATATCGGTGTGCTTAGCGCGTTTTTTCCGCTGCCAGGACAAATGTTACTGGCATTAATCGGCGCGCTCATTTTTCGAGCCAATGTCCCGATGGCGCTCGGTCTGACTTGGATTACCAATCCAGTGACCAGCTTACCGGTCTTTTATGCTGGCTACTATGTCGGTGCCAAAATCCTTGACGTACCGATGATTAGTTTGCGGCTTATCGGCAGTATGATTGCTGATTTTAGCTTATGGGCATTGTCAGATGGCGCTAATCCCTTTATTACTTATAAAGGCACGGTATCTCTGACGGCGTTCTGTTTAGGACTCACGATTTTAGCCATCGTTAGCAGCATTGTATGCGGTTTGGCGTTTAAAGCCATCTGGCGCTATAAGACCGTCACCAGCTGGCAAAAACGCCAGCAGAACTCCTCTGACGAAACGCCTAAGCACTAACAACTATTACTCATTTATAACGATTCATTCAGCACCAGTCATACGATAAAAATAGCAGCATTTTATAAAAATCATTGCCCAAATTTTAGGCGGCGTTATAATTCGCCTTCTTGCTCTTTATGTTTTTCGATAGCATTGAGAATATTATCAGTAAGATTGGTATCCATCACAAAGACATCTATCACCTTCTCATCTTTAAGCAGCGTATAGCGCTTGCCAGTCGCACTATCTTGCGCCTTTAAGTCGTAATCGACACCCGCTAAAGTAATCGAGTCAAAAACTGGCGTTAGCAACTCTATTTGTGCCTGCTTATCAATGGTGTCGAACAACGTTGGATCCATATAAGGCTTTAAGGGCTCATTACCTTCTTCGATACTGCCAAATGCTTCAATCGGGTCATCGTCTTTATTCATACTATCCATCCTTACTTAATGAATAAGGCTGCCCTATACAGCCTATTTGTTATCTTATTTTTATAAAAATTCTAACCCTATCATGCTACTGCTTAGTAACGGCAATCATGCAACTTTTAGAAGAAACGGTTAAGAATATTATTTAGTACATTGTTTAAAATGAAAGGTTAAAGGTTTAATAATCTTCCCAATGACCATTACGCAATAATAGCTGACGGTCAGCAAGTGCTGCCAAACTACGGTCATGCGTCACCATTAACAGCGCCGTTTGCATCGTACTTTGCAGCTCGGATAACAGCCCAAACACACTTTGAGCATTGTCATAATCCAAGTTACCGGTCGGCTCATCGGCCAAGACAAGCGATGGCTTAGTCACCAGCGCGCGGGCAATCGCCACACGTTGACGCTCACCGCCTGATAGCTCACCTGGCCTGTGCGCCAAACGGTGCTCAAGACCAACACTGTTTAAAATATCTATCGCTTGTTGGCGCGCTTCAGTAGTCGACATTTTTGGGCGCATCAGCAGCGGCATAGCGACGTTTTCAACCGCAGTAAATTCCGCCAATAGATGATGAAACTGATAAATAAACCCTAAGTGCTTGTTACGCATCGCGCCGCGCTCAGTCTCATTCATGGTATTTAGCAGCTGCCCATGTAGCCAGACTTCACCACTGGTTGGCGTATCAAGTCCGCCGAGCAAGTGCAACAAGGTGCTTTTTCCTGAACCACTGGTACCGACAATCGCAATGCGTTCACCAGCATTGACGGTCAAATCTAAGCCCGTCAATACTTGGGTACTCACCGCCCCTTCATCGTAAATTTTATTAATATTGGTCGCTTTTAAAATCGCAGACATAGCGCTTCCTTTATTTTATTTATCATGGCATTAACGCCTATATATTACTCATAACGTAGCGTTTGCGCGGGCTGAATTTTAGCCGCTCGGCGTGCTGGATAAATGGTCGCCAAAAAGCTCAATACAAATGACGCACTGGTAATCAGCACCACATCGGTCAAACGCAGCTGCGATGGCAGATAGTTCACAAAGTAAGCATCAAATAAATTCAAACCAAAGCTATTATTAATAAAGCCCAAAATATCACTGACGGTCAGGGCAAAGATAACGCCGAGTATCGTGCCTGCAATCGTACCGATAAAACCAATGACCACACCCTGTACCATAAAGACATGGGTAATCAGACGCGGTGAAGCACCAAAGGTTTTTAGAATGGCGATATCGGCTTTTTTGTCGGTGACTAGCATCACCAAACTTGAGACAATATTAAAAGCCGCAACTAAAATAATTAAGAATAACAGCAAGCCAACCATGGCTTTTTCCATTTGAATCGCACCGAACAGATTGCCGTGCGTTTGGGTCCAATCGCTAGGATATAACTGCTCAGGGGCAATGGCAGCAGCTCGTTGGGCGGCCATCGGTGCGTTAAAGATATCGTCAAGCTTCATACGAATGCCCTGCGCGCCCTCTGGCAGACGCAGTAATTTTGCCGCGTCACCCATCGGAATAAACGCCATCAGGCTATCTACTTCAGGGCTGATGGTAAAGATACCCGTCACCGTAAAACGCTTAAAGCGCGGTATCACACCTGCTGGTGATGGCGACGCTTCTGGCAACACCAACGTCACTTTATCGCCTAAGCGCAGCCCCAAAGATTGCACCATCTCTTCACCAAGCACAATACTGAACTCACCGTTTTGCAAGGTATCAATACTGCCTTCTACCATATGCTCGTTGATGATAGAGACGTTTTTCTCGTATTCAGGATCGACGCCGGTGACCATAATCCCAGCCACTTGACCGTTGGAGGTCAGCATACCTTGCAGCTGGATAAAAGGCGCAACGGCGGCGACCTCTGGATCTTCTTTGATCTTATCTGCCACCTGCTTCCAATCACCGATAATCTCGGTTGAGATCACCGTCGCTTGTGGCACCATACCCAAAATACGAGTCTTTAGCTCCCGATCAAAACCATTCATGACCGATAGCACGGTAATCAATACCGCCACGCCAAGCGTCAGACCAATCATTGAAATCAGCGATATAAAGGAGATAAAACCATTACTACGCTCTGCTCGGGTGTACCGTAAGCCGATAAATAACGCTAAAGGACGAAACATATTCAAACTCTTTATCTTATCCACGTGCGACTTTATTTATGTTATAAAACCAGATGCAACAACCGCCTAGTAGCATTACATTGACTAAGACAGTTGCCGCAAAAACATATCAATCGAACACAAAAACAGGGGTTATGACCAGCAAAATGCCGCTGTCAAAAAGGAGCTAGTTTGACACAATTTGACTTATATGTGCCAGTCATTAGCGCAAACTGCCGGTATTTTTTAATAAAAACTCAACTTTTAACATTATTTTTCATGAGGGGGCTTGCTATTAGTTGCGTCTATACCTATATATTGTATGCTAAGGACAATTGTCATTAACCCCTCATTGTTGTTTGTTGCCTCTTTACTGACGACATTGCTGGTTATCATAAACCAATCCGCTCACATATTGGATAATGGTCAGCAATCACAGTTTTAGACCCAAACCTCATGGCTGACTTAAGTTTGAGTATATTCATGACCATTAATTATCAATATAAAAATATCCAATCCCCCACCAAAATCACTCTATCTGACGAGCAGTCTGCCGGTCACGCCGATCATTGGCGCATTTTGACCGATGACATGAGTCAAGACGTGCCAGAATGGCTGCAAAAGATGATTGAAAAAGCTGCTATGCCGAAAGGGCTTAACAGCAATGTCAGTGCCAAAGACAGCTGTTTGCTGCTATCTGAAGATCAGCCTTGTCATATCAATCAAGTGCTGGCGATGAAAGATGGCAAGCCTGAATGCTTTATCAATGCCTACCCTTGTGTCGATAGCCCTTATGGGCTGACGTGCAAAATCGAACGTATGATTGTCAATGACAATACCCATGATGCGGTATTACGCTTACGCACCGCTGATGGCAGCATCATCTATGCTTTTGACCAGCTTTATACGGCCAACCGTCATTTATATCAGCAGGATATGGCGTATTATGTGAATTTCAGTGCTTGGGCGCATGAGATTAAGCTGAGTGAACAAGACGAAGTGATTATGGTCGAAGACCAAGAAGCCATTCGCTACCATCGCGCTTTTAACGACATTGTCGCCGCCAACGATGGAAAAATGCCCGATGATTTACAAGAGCAAATCAAAGCGTGGCAGCCAGAGACCAAAGAACAAATGGCACCGGTTGAGATTAACTTAGGTCATATGTGCGCTTACCTGTTTGGTGATACCTTAGGGCAAGAAGATGAAGCTTGGTGTCAAGGTCAGGTGCTTGGTAAGCAAGAAACGCTGTTTAATGGTAAGCCCATCATCTTATTTGATGTGGTGGTACTGCGTGAGCAAGATGCTGACCCATTTGTAATCCGTATTGGTGCGCCTAAAACTTCAACCACTGCTGCTATCCAAGTTCATGACTATGTACAGGCGAATATCTGGTTACAAGCAGCGATTTATAAAGAAAATCAAGAATCGCAAGCAAGCGCGCAACAATCAAAAGCCAGCTAATTTAATACAGTCCTATACTGTTAAATTTGTCAATAAAAAAGCCCTTAATTAATATTAAGGGCTTTTTTATATTAAGCGTTATATTTTATAAAACTCAAGACAAACCATTAAGCCATGGTAGTCATTGACTTAATACGACTATAAAGCTCTTTTTGCTCAGCACTAGGACGCGCCGTTTGTACTGCCATCAATTGTGACATATCGCCTTCAACACGGATTTTACCACCCATAAAGGCGCCCATGATTTCATTGGTATCAAAATCAGTGATGATTGATTGTAAGATGCTGCGATCAAGCAATAAAGTCGTCGTCGCTGCGTCATTTAAGCCGCGATGTAATAAACCATTAGCAAAACTGGCTTCGATATCTTGCTCAGTATCAGATACTTTTAGGTTCACAATCATATTAGCCAATGCTGGTGGTAGATTTAGTTCACCGGCTTCTTGACCCATTTGCTCAACTTGCTCAAACCATTCGTCTGTCAAAAAAACTGCCATATTATTATCCTTAATACCTATTATGAAAAGCTCATTTATAAAAAATTCATGTATAAAAAGCTTATGTATGGACAGCTTGTGCCGTTAAAGGCATAAGACTGACCGCTATTTCAATGATTAAAATAATTGTTAACAGAAGCATAAAAACGTCCTGTCAGCAATACTGTTCAGCGCCATTATAAGATGCGACTTGATAATAAGTAAAACTTATTTATAGCCTCTTAAAGGTTCAATGTCGTCATGGTTACAAATTTTTCTGATAAGTTTGTATTTTTGCTATGTTAGCACTATGTTTTTTCACCCCTAGAATAGTAGGGAAATTGGGTATAAAATGGGAGCATAATGCTGCAATATTAAGTTGTTGGCGCGTATTTTTACCAAAGAGTTTGTATTTTGGCGCATAGTTCTGATGATATTTGATTAGGTTTGCGTTACAATACCCTTAAACAGAGTCGGGAGTTTTAACTAAACATTACGTAAACATGTTTTTTTGTCAGCCGCCGCTAGCATACATTGATGGTGCATAAGCTTTTTAGCGCCAGTTGAATATCAGTATCTATCTTCGTTCATACTGTTTTTATCAGTAATAATTAAGATACATACTCAGCCTCAATAGATGTTTGATGCTCAAGGAAGGCACGTTCTCTTATCAAATATGACCGTTTATTAACAATCCTACTATCGACTAGCTGTGAGCGCAGTGCGTTTTTATCGCCGTCCTCTACTCATCAGCGATAGCTGATAACTAGCGAAGTTGATAGTTAATAATGGCAAGACTGATAAGAGTAGTCAAAAAATAGCATGTACCGCAATCATTGTCTGCTTATAAATTTTTATAAGACAGCTGCCGCGGAGAGTTAGTTAATTCTGTTGATAATTCGGGCTGTAAAGGAATCATCCAATGAGTTTACAAAACACAGCAGTCGCCCCAGTTGACCGTGAATATGAAATCACTGTCGTAAGATTCTTTACGATAATGGCCGTGATATGGGGCATCGTCGGCATGAGTATTGGTGTGTTCATTGCTTCACAGTTAGCATGGCCAGCACTCAACTTTGACATTCCATGGTTGACATTTAGTCGCCTAAGACCGCTCCACACCAATGCGGTCATTTTTGCGTTCGGTGGCTCTGCCCTGTTCGCAACGTCTTACTATATTGTCCAGCGTACCTGTAAAACGAGGCTATTTGCGCCTTATTTGGCCTGGTTCACCTTTTGGGGTTGGCAGACGGTTATCGTCGCCGCCGTTATCACCCTGCCTTTAGGGTTAACGTCTACCAAAGAATACGCCGAGCTTGAGTGGCCGATCGATATTTTGATTGCCTTGGTGTGGATTTCTTACGCCATCGTCTTCTTCGGTACGCTAATCAAACGTAAAACCTCACATATTTATGTGGCTAACTGGTTCTTTGCGGCCTTTATTATTACGATTGCTCTACTGCATATCGTAAACAGTATGGCTATCCCTGTTAGTGCGTTTAAATCTTATTCGTTATTTGGCGGTGCAACTGATGCGATGGTGCAGTGGTGGTACGGACATAATGCGGTAGGTTTCTACTTAACGGCCGCTTTCCTTGGGATGATGTATTACTTCGTTCCAGTACAGATTGGTCGTCCTATTTATTCTTACCGTTTATCTATCGTTCACTTTTGGGCATTGATTGCATCATACATGTGGGCTGGTGGTCACCATTTGCATTATTCAGCGCTTCCAGATTGGACACAGTCATTAGCAATGGTATTCTCAATCATCCTATTTGCACCATCTTGGGGGGGTATGATTAACGGGGTACTAACGCTATCAGGTAGTTGGGATAAGTTACGTACCGATCCGATCATTCGCTTTATGATTGTGGCATTGTCGTTCTATGCGATGTCGACGTTTGAAGGTCCAATGATGTCTATTAAGACCGTCAACGCCTTATCTCATAACACTGACTGGACTGTAGGTCACGTACACTCAGGTGCGCTTGGCTGGGTTGGTATGATTACCATTGGTTCGCTATACGTACTGTTACCACGTATCTATAACAAACCAAAAATGTACTCAATCAGCTTAATCACCACGCATTTCTGGTTGGCAACAGCAGGTACTATCTTCTATATCGTCTCTATGTGGATTTCAGGTATTGGCCAAGGCATGATGTGGCTTGCGACCAACCCAGACGGTACGTTGGTGTACAGCTTCGTTGATACGGTTGAGTTCTCACATTTCCCATATATCGGTCGTGCTTTTGGTGGCCTATTGTATGTATCGGGTATGTTTGTTATGGCATATAACGTTTATAAAACACTGCAAATGCCAGAAGGTAAGCCTGTAGATATCGCTGACCCAACAGATCATGAACCTAGTGTTGATAAACCTTCGGCAGCTAACGTATAAGGAGCGATCATGTCTGGTACACCGCATGAAATTATTGAAAAAAATACCGGCTTGTTGGTTATCGGTATTGTCATTGCCATTAGCTTTGCAACGCTCGTCGAAATCGTACCGCTGATTTATGATAACAAGGGTCCTGAAGAAGGTGGGGTGAACGCTCCCCTTCCCGCCATGGAGCCATGGACTGCACTTGAGTTTGAAGGTCGTGACATCTACATTCGTGAAGGCTGTCACGTCTGTCATACCCAAATGATTCGTCCGTTACGTGCTGAAGTTGAGCGTTATGGACCTTATTCGCGTGCTGCAGAATCAACGTGGGACCATCCATTCTTATGGGGTTCAAAACGTACTGGTCCTGACCTTGCACGTGTCGGTGGACGCTATTCTGAAGACTGGCAAAAACAGCATCTGATTGCGCCACGTTCTTTAGTACCTGAATCAGTAATGCCTGGTTTCCCTTGGCTTGCAACCAATGAAGTTAATGGTAGCAATGTTCAAGCCAAAATGCGTCTATTCCGCGATCGCTTCGGTGTGCCTTATACTGAAGAAGATATCGAAGGCGCACCAGATGCTGTACTTGGTGCCACTGAGCTTGATGCTTTGGTTGCCTACTTACAGCAGTTAGGTACCGCGATGGAAGGACAGCGCTAATGGGTATTGGTGAATTACAAACAATTGCGACCGTTTCTGCCTTTATTGCCTTCGTAGGCGTTGCATGGTGGGCGTATTCGCCAAAAAACAAAAAACGCTTCGAAGAAGATGCACAACTTGCGCTTGATGACGAAGATATCGAATCTTTGTCTGAAGAGCAGCGCAATAAGGATAAACGATGACATTTTTTTGGAGTTCTTGGATCACCATACTAAGTATTATGTGTTGGGCGGGTATCCTCGGTGTTTTGCTAATGGTTTTGAAGTACAAGCCAGAAGTAGAGGAAGACGGTACCACTGGTCACACTTACGATGGCATTCAGGAATACGATAAGCCACTCCCTAAATGGTGGCTAGTGATATTTTTTGGCTCAATCATTTGGGCCGTTGCATACTGGATATTTTTCCCTGCTATCTTTCCATCAAAGTGGGAAGGTATTACAACCGTAGAAGTGGATGGCAAAACCTTACCATGGACTTCTCATAACGAGTTGAACAGCGAACTTGAAAGTAATAACAAAGTATTTACCGATAACTTTGAGCAAAACATTTTGGCCAAGGCTGATGCGAGCGGTGCAACAAAAACCCTAGCAACGCTTTCTGAGATGCAAGCAACCCTGCGTCATAGTGAGAAGCCACCAGCAGAGCTACAGGCTCAAATCGACGAGAAAGTGGCCGAGTTGGCACCTTATATAGAAAAGCTGGCTGAAAACCCGAATGCATTGAAGGTTGGTAGTCGCTTGTTCTTACAGAACTGTGCAGTTTGTCATGGCTCTAACGCCAAAGGTGCGGCAGGCTATCCAAATCTTACCGATAATGACTGGTTATATGGCGGTGAGGCGACAAATATCTTGACGACTCTACATAACGGCCGCGTCGGTGGTATGACCGCATGGCGCGACCAAATCGGTGAAGACGGTGTTCGTGCCGTGTCTGAATATGTCCTATCAATATCTGGCAATCAACCAGGTTATGAGTTGGATAAAGCCAAAGTCACTCAGGGTGAGGCAATCTTCAACGAGCCAACCAACTGTGTACTTTGTCATGGTCCAGACGCAAAAGGTATGACTTCTACTGGCGCGCCAAACTTGACAGATAAAATCTGGCTATACGGCGGCGATCGTGAAACCATTCGCGAAACGGTACGTTATGGTCGTGCAGGCGTAATGCCTGAGTGGGAAACCAAACTGGGTAATGAGCGCATTATGTTGCTTGCTGCTTATGTTTACTCTCTATCAGACAGAAGCGCTCAACCTGCTAAAGCAAAAACAGTCTCTGCCCCTGCTCCTCAGGCAGCGACAACCGCAACCGCTACAGCAGAAACAACAGCCGCTAACTAATCATATTTAGTCAGTCGCTATATCGTAAATAAGTAAGTTTAAAAAAGGGAGGACTGTTATTGCAGTTCTCCCTTTTTAGTTATTCACTGAGGGCTAAATGTTGGTTATAGTGAGTAAATTCAATAAAAACCTTAATACTCTCATTAGCAATAATTAGACTCGGTCATTTGTCCCTTACTTATGACTTGTTTCTCATAAGTAGATGCTATTATTGCATTTGGCTATCAATAATGATGAGATTAATGTTGCTTTCTAGCATTATTGCCCCATTTATAGTAGGGAGAATGTTAAAATAGCTATCTATGAGAAACACTATTGAATCATCCATTTAAGCATATTTAAACCCATTATTTACAATCGCTCATTTGGTAGTCGAGTCAGCATATTTTGACTTTCAGTATGTCTAGCTACTTACTGACATTGATAACATCGCACATTCATATATCCAGTTATTTAGGGTATTTGTTCATCATGCCAGCAGACTGATTCTTTTTTTAAAGAGGCACGTTTATGTCAGCACAACAATCCAATAAAATCCCTGTCGTCGATCTTAACGCCAATAAAAAACGTGTGCATCCCAGATTTGTCACCGGATTTTATCAAAACATCCGTGTCATTAGCATGTATGCGTTTTTGGCATTATTTCTGATTTTACCGTGGCTACGTTATAACGGTAGGCAAGCAATCTGGTTTGATGTGCCGTCGCAGCATTATTATATTTTTGGCATGACCTTTTTAACCCAAGATTTTTACTTTATTGCTGCTTTTGCGCTTATTGCTGCCTTTGCCCTATTTATGGTGACTGTCTACGCCGGACGGGTGTGGTGTGGCTATGCCTGTCCCCAGACCATTTGGACGCATATGTTCCAATATGTTGAAAAGCTGGTGATTGGCGATCGTAACAAGCGTATGAAGTTCGATAAAGAGCCTATGAGCGCACAGAAAGTGTTTAAGCGTTTTTTAGTGTATTTTATCTGGTTTGTGTTTTCGATGATTACCGCCACGACTTTCGTCAGTTATGTGTCGGGTACTGAGGCGTTGTATCAAAATTGGCAGATGATAGGGTTTATCCCCTTCCCTGATTGGTCAACGTGGATATGGGTATCGATATTTATTTTTGCTTTCTCGACCTACGTCAATGCAGGTTATATGCGTGAGCAGATGTGCGTGCAAATCTGTCCTTATGGTCGCTTCCAAAGCGTGATGTTCGATAAAGATACGTTAATCGTTTCTTACGATTATGAACGCGGTGAGCCTCGCGGCGCGCGCAAAAAAGGCACCAACCCTGAGGATTTAGGCGACTGTATCGAATGTCAGATGTGTGTGCAGGTCTGCCCAACGGGTATTGATATTCGTGATGGTTTGCAAGTAGCTTGTATCCAATGCGCTGCCTGTATCGATGCGTGTAATGATGTAATGGATAAAGTTGGCTACCCACGCGGGCTGATTCGTTATACAACAGAGCGTCAATTGGTCGAAAAAGAGCCAAGCCGAATATTCCGTCCGCGCTTCTTCGCCTACTTAACCTTACTGACCGTGCTTTGTGGCGGCGTAATTTATGCCTTGAATGATCGCGTACCGCTAGAGATTGATATTCGCCGTGACCGCAACCAGTTGTCGTCATTGAATCAGCAAGGCATGATTGAGAACAGCTATATCGTTAAATTAACCAACAAAACGCAAGAGCCTCACACTTATAAGATAACCCTTGAGCCACAAGACGGTTTGAGCTTAGAGTTACGCTTTAACGATGTGCCGTTAGAGGCTGGTGAAAGCTTTGATATGCCAGTGAGTATTTATGGTGACCCTGATGTGATTGAGTTTGGTCAAACACCAGTTACTTTAAATGTGAAGAGCGAAAATGGTCAGTATAATGTCAGCAAACAAAACATCTTTACCACGCAAGGACAATAAGTCTTTGCGTGCTTAATTACTATATTTTATAACTCTCGTCCGTTAGTTATTAGCTGTTGGTTGATGACTATCCATCAATGATTAGCGGGTGAATATTTCGTCATTAATCTGGCAGTATTGAGCCATCATTTTATCCGTTGATACCGTTTATAACTCTCTAATAGACAGCTATAAACGAATATCTGATTAATAGGTATGTTATGTCTAGTCCAGCCCCCAACTTTAAGCATCAAGATAGCCAGCCATGGTACAAAAACTATATGGTGGTTATTTTTGTCATTGGCATGCCAGCGTTAGTCGTTATTGCCTGCATCTGGTTTGTCTATTATTCTTACCAAATACGTGACAGTGTGGTACGTGACGATTGGTATATGGATGGTAAAACCCTCTATCATGACGTCTCGCGCGACAAGCTCACCTATGATTTAGACTTACACGGTCAAATGCAGTTTGCCGATAATGGTGATATCGTGTTTTATCTAAATTATCCTGAGCAGAGCTTGCAGTCTGGTAAATTATCAAATGGTGAGCCGGTTACTTATCCTGATACCTTAGAGTTATCTATCTCACATGCCACCGATATCAAAAAAGATCGTGATGTTGTGTTAAAACATGAAGAAGGCAACAAATATAGCGCTCAGGTAAATATTGACCCAGTCAAAGCCAAATATTACTTACAAGTTAGTAATGATGGTAAGGATGATTGGCGTATGCAAGATGTAGCAAAATTGCCACGCTCAGAGGTAAGTTTTAATCCGCTACCGGTGTTTGCCGAAAGCTAGTGTTATTTAAATAGCTATTTTAGATTAAAAAAACCAGCCCATAGTTATTAAGGGCTGGTTTTTTTGGGGCTAACTTTTATGGATTTAACGTTATCAAATTAACTTAAGATTATTGAAGCAACATATAGTCAGTAAAAAATAATATCGATACATCACGCGCTGCTGATATCAATTTTTCTTGCTTGCTGTGCCTGCGCAGACAAAGGCTACAAAAAATTGATATCAGCAATACCGTAGCGTTTTTAGGATATTTTGACTATAGCTTTAAACCATCAGCTCATTAAATGACAGGATTAATCGTTGGAATTTTCTGCGTTATACGGCTGTTTTTTTCCGTTTCATCTGCTGCGCCCGTGTTCTGATTATTGGCAAATTTTGGATTAAAGACTTGAGTTTTTGGTGCTACAGGTAAGCCAATCTCAGCCAGACTATCGGTCTGCCCTGCTTGGATATTATCGCCTTCAAATAAGCGCTCATTATCATCACGCTCGATGCTTAATGTCTCAAAATCAAATAATTCACGATCGGCTAATTGCGACGGTGCGACGTTTTGCATGGCTTTAAAAATAGACGCTAAGCGCTGCGGATGGGCGTCATCCCATTCGCGTAGCATGTCATTGATAATCGCCCGTTGTAGATTGGTTTGGCTACCGCATAGATTGCACGGAATAATCGGAAATTCTTTTAAACGCGCATATTCAATGATGTCTTTTTCTTCAACGTAGGCAAGCGGGCGAATCAGCAAGTTTTGCTTATCATCGCTGAGCAGTTTAGGAGGCATCGATTTAAGCGCGCCGCCGTGAAATAAGTTTAAAAAGAACGTCGCCAGCATATCATCGCGATGATGGCCAAGGGCGATTTTAGTTGCGCCAATTTGTTTGGCAAAGCCGTATAGCGAGCCACGGCGCAGACGTGAACAAGCCGAGCAATAAGTTTTACCTTCTGGCACCACGCTTTTGACGATACTATAAGTGTCTTTTTCTAAAATATAATGCGCGATACCCTGCTCATTCAGATAAGCAGGCAAAATATCTTCAGGATAACCGGGCTGCTTTTGGTCAAGATTGACCGCGACGATATCAAAGCTAATCGGGGCAATACGTTTAAGTAACAACAAGATATCTAGCAGTGTATAGCTGTCTTTGCCGCCTGACACACAAACCATGATGACGTCGCCATCTTCAATCATATTAAAATCGCGAATCGCCCATGATACTTGGCGGCGTAGCTTTTTTTGTAGCTTGCGAAATTGTGCCGTTTCAGTCGGTAGCAGCTGATTAGATGATAATTGCTCAGCCATATCATTGTCATGCGCAACTCCATCAGATTCGTTAGATTCGTCAGCGACATCCGTATCTAATGCATAGCTATCCCAACCAGTCTCGGCAGAGCTAGCATCCGTAGAAGCAGCATCCAACTGAGGGATGATTTGTGGCGTAAACAAGGTTGCTACGGTCATAAGTTACTCAATATCTTTACAAGGTTGATTTTACTATAAAGTAGTTAGCAATATTTTTTAGCACGCGGGCTTTAAAAGCAGCGATTATAACAAATTTTGCTAACAGATTGAAAATATGACGTTAATTGATAAGGATAAACATCAGGGCAACTTAAGAAGGCTACTTAAGACTGTTATTTAACTTGATAACAGCACTTATGCCTAATCGCCTGTTTGATTGCCCTATGTCTGATTAATAGTGTTTGATGGATAATATAAATACAGTGCTGACTGAACCATCCTTTAGCCACTACTTAATCACGCTTTAGCCCTCTTTTAATAACACCTTCAAGGTTCTGTAACGGGGCTATTTTTGCTAAAATAGACGGCTTTCGTAAATCCATATTTTTGAACCAATACTTTCAAACTAATAATAGATACCACTATGACTCATGTTACTGCACAGACTTCCTCTACCAATCCAGCAAACGACGCTAACTTGACGGCGCTGTATAAAAGCCAAAATGCCGTGGTGCTACTATCAGGCGGGCTTGATTCCGTGACTTGTTTGTATTGGGCAAAGGCGCGCTATGCTTCTGTGACGGCGGTCAGTTTTAATTATGGTCAACGTCATAATAGTGAGCTGGTCGCCGCTAAAGCCATCGCTGAAACCGCAGCAGTCAATCATCGCATTATTGATATCGATATCGCGCAGCTTGGCGGCTCATCACTCACCGACCACAGCATGATTGTCCCTGATGGCGATACCGATAAATTCCCCAGTAAAAAACGTGATGAGATCGATAACGACGCTATCCCAAACACTTATGTGCCTGCGCGTAATACCATATTTTTATCTTACGCCTTGGCAGTTGCTGAAGTGACCGATGCCAACCATATCGTCATTGGCGTAAGCTCCGTCGATTATTCAGGCTACCCTGATTGCCGTCCCGAATATATCGCTGCCTTTGAGCACATGGCCAATCTTGCCACCAAAGCTGGCGTCACCGGTCACCATTTATCGATTCAAACACCACTGCAGCAGTTATCTAAAGCCAAAACCATCGAGCTTGGTTTATCGTTAGGGGTCGATTATGGGCAGACGATTTCTTGTTATCAAGCAGATATCGATGGGTTGGCTTGCGGCATTTGCGACAGCTGTGTGCTGCGCCGCCAAGGATTTGCCCAAGCTGGCGTTGCTGATCCTACTCATTATCAGCCTTAATAGCCTGAATAAATACTGTAAAAACAGGCTTATAGCTACCTTAAAGTACGAGTATGATTGTCTTAATAGCGCAGCTCATTAAATATTTGCGCAACATTTGCTTGCATTAACACAGCACGCTGGCGTTGTATTTTAAGCAATTTACTTGCTATGGTATGGGCGACTATATCAATGACAAGATAATCGTACTGATAGTTAGCTAAATGTAATGAGCGCTATATAGATGGAGAATTGCCTATATATTTGCTCATGCAAGTTATAAAATAAGTGACAAAACTAGTGTCCTAACCATTATTAAAATCAGTGCTAAAATCAATACTTAGACCAGTAACCAAATAAAACGACCAAGATTTTTGCCTATAAAATCTGAAAAATTGACGCGACCTATAGAGGATGTTTATGAAGTTGTTACCCGTATTACCCCTAGCCCTAGCTGCTCTGTTTGCATTGCCACAAGCAAACGCTGCCAATATCAAGCAAAATAATATCAATACTTGTGTTAATGGCGCGGTCAAATATAAGGTCGCTGACAAAAATACTGCGACCAAATTATGTAAATGCACCATCGGTGTTCGTAGCGAGATGACCATTGGTCAGATGTGGGAAATTGAAAGCTACGCGCAAGATAAAAAAGACCCATCAAGCTTACCTTACGTGAAAAAAATGCAAAAAGACCTGCAGCAATGCACGGTTGGTTTGGATTTAAAGCAGCCACAAAAACCTGCTTAAAGCACGTAAAAGATATTTGCTGCAAAATACAAAAGACTGGTCATCGCCAGTCTTTTTTGTTGCGAATGAATAAGTGATGTGTAAAACGGAGTATTTATTTCTGCCAATCTGCCTATAATAAGACCACCTACTATAATATACGCATAACCGAAACTAATAAGGATTTTATAATGGCTAAGCCCACTACAGAGAACCTTGCCCTGCCCGATTTTCCGGTCACTATCGTGCGCGAGCTAGACGACAATTTTATTCATGACGATATCAGCCTAAAAGAGCTGGTTGCCCATACCGATAAGGGGCTTATCTTATATTTTTATCCAAAAGACAATACCCCAGGCTGTACCACGCAAGCGACAGAATTTACTACTCATATCAATGCGTTTGATGAATTGGGCTACGATATCATCGGTGTGTCGCGCGATAGCGTTGAGTCTCACGAAAAATTCATCGCTAAGTACAATTTGCATATTCCCTTGATTAGCGACAGTGATGAGAAATTATGCCAATATTTTGATGTGATTAAAGAAAAAAATATGTATGGCAAAGTCAGCTTAGGTCTAGTACGTTCAGCATTTGTCTTTGATAAAAATGGTACGCTTACCCATGCGCAGCGTAACTTACGCGCGGCAGGCTATACTGAGCGTTTACTGAATACGTTAACGCCTTAATTTCTCAATAGCCTTTTTCATCGTTTTTTGTGCAAATCTATCACCTAATATCACATTCGCCTTTGAGAATATTATGAATAAACAGCCTGATAACACTGCTGACAGTAGCCATACAAAAGTGACACGCAAGGTATCGGTTGCGGTCATTGGTGCAGGTACTGCTGGTCAAAACGCCTTTCGCCAAGCCCGCAAATTAAAAGACGACGTCATAATTATTAATGATGGATTTTGGACAACCACCTGTATTGCGGTCGGTTGTATGCCAAGTAAACTGCTTATTGCTGCTGCTGACCGCGCGCATGAGGCCTATCATTCTGGCGAGTTTGGTGTGCATGCCAGCGCGCAAATAGATGGCAAACAAGTCATGGCGCGGGTTCGCGCTGAGCGTGATCATTTTGCCAGCTACGTTGAGGAGCAAGTAGAAAGTTGGCCTGCAGAAACGAAAATAGCGGGTCGCGCTTATATCAATGAACAGGGATTGATTGAGGTTAACAATGAGCTAATCGAAGCGGATAAAATCATTGTCGCGACTGGTAGCTCAACCTTTATCCCAGAAGGCTGGGCAGATAAGCTTGGCGATACCATGCTTACCTCTGACACTGTCTTCGAGCTAACTGATTTACCAAAGTCACTGGCGGTGGTTGGTGCAGGTGCCATCGGCTTAGAGCTTGCCCAAGCCTTTAAACGCTTAGGCGTCGACGTTACTTTATTTAATCGTGTCAAACGCGTCGCCAGTTTAAAAGACGATGACATTAATAATAAAGCCATCGATTGCTTAAGTCGCGAACTAACCATGCATTTAGGTAGTAACATTACCGAGGTTGGTATTCAGGAAAATTCAATCGATAAAGGCTCGGTTGCCTTTATTAATTATGAAGATAGCGCGGGTCAAACGCAGCAGTGGCAAGGCGAATACGTACTGGTTGCCACAGGTCGCCGTAATAACATCGATGAGCTTGGTGTTGAAAACCTAGGCGTTGAGCTTGATGATAAAAATCGCCCAAAGCAGCTTGATAAAAAGACTGGTAAAATCGGTGATTTAGAAGTCTATATCGTTGGTGATGCCAATGCCAATCTTCCTTTATTACATGTAGCCAGTGATGAAGGGTTTAGCGCCGGCAGCCTTGTTTGCGACAATAAGACAGACGCCTATATTCGCCCGCCTGCCACGCCATTTTCCATTGTATTTTGCGCGCCACAAATCGTGAACGTCGGCATGTCGCTACCTGAAATCCAAGCAGACTCAGAGCTTGAGCATGTGATTGGCAAAGTGAGCTTTGACAATCAAGGACGTAGCCGCGTGATGGGTGTTAACTGCGGTTTATTGCATATTTATGGTTGCAAAAAGACCGATAGAATCTTGGGCGCTAGTATGGTTGGCCCTGATGCGGAATATATTGGACATATATTGGCGATGGCAATTACCAATGATTTAAGTATCAAAGACATGCTTGATACGCCTTTTTATCATCCGACGATATTAGAAGGTTTGCGTACCGCATTACGTGATGTTCAGCGTATGATGAAGATACCTTATCAATCGCATGATACCCAAGAAGGCAATTTTTAAGTATTTGCTTTTAACAAGATAAGCGGCAATTTTTTTTAATAAAATTATGCTTCATACTTTTGTCGTTTTGACTTATGTCACTTTAAGTTAGTGCTCAAATGAACGCTCAAGGCAATCAAGGTCATAGTTGATTTGCCTGAGCGATTTGAGTTAATTTACAATCAGACTTTTTAATACCCATTTTATTTAGACCTAAACCCTGCATGGATGAAACAATGGCAATCGCTGGTATTACTGACTTCTTTCAAGAGATTGTTCGCGACCTACATACTAGCCTATACCTTGCTATCGGCGGCACCATAGATGAAGACTCGTTAGACTGGTCAGCTAAATCGGTAGAATTGGTGAGTACGGGCATCAAAATCCTAATACTACTGGCGGTATTGGGATTTTTTTATTGGCTTGCTATCTACATTGTCAAAAAAAGCAGAACCAGAATCCGCTTAAATGAGCGCCGATCTAAAATTGTTCGCTCAATACTACGCTATATTTGGATTGTGACCAGCTTAATAGCTATCATGAGCCAGCTTAATTTTGAGCCAGATACGGTCAAAGCCACTGCTAAAGCCAGTACTTGGGCGGGTATTTATTATGTGCTATGGACATCATCTGGGCAAATTATCCATAAAGTTTTGCAGCATTATGGTCTAAACGCTTCTATCGAACAGCTACTGAAAAATATCTTGTCCGTACTATTATTGGTATTCGGACTTGCCAGCGTCATGGCGCAATTTGGCTTTGATATCGTATCGTTAGTGGCAGGTTTGGGTATTGCCGGTATTGCCGTGGGCTTTGCCGCCCAATCAACGCTTGCTAACTTTATCGCGGGGATTACCATTTTGCTTGAGCAATCGTTTCAAGTCGGCGACTGGGTCAATATCAATGACAATGAAGGGCGCGTCGTGGTTATCGCTTTACGCACGACCCATGTCTTAACCCGTGACAATATCACCGTTATTATCCCCAACTCAAACGTCGCTTCTTCTGTGGTCATCAATTTAACCTCGAAAAACTTTATACGTTTTGATATCCGTATGCGCATTGCTTTTGAAGATGATATCGACAAGGCACGTGAGGTGATTTTACAAGTATTGTCTGAGAGCGACGTGGTATTAAATCGCCCTGAAACCTCAGCGACTGTTGATGAGATTGGCGAATACGGCGTATTCTTTATCGTGCGTTTTTGGGTCAAGCCTGCGGCTGTTGCACGTATGCCTAAAATCAAAGAAGTCTTACGCGAGAATATCAAACGTGCCTTTGATGCCGCTGATATCTCAACCCCTTATCCGCATATGCGCCTGCTGATGCCAACAGAGCAGGTTTACCCTATCGTTACCAAGCCAGTTGCGACTCCTACGCAATTGGTCACAGAAACAGCCGCGTTAAAAAAAGGCGGTAAGTAGTCAGTGTCATTAGCTGCTTAACGATATTAAAAAACAATGGTGCGCCATGATTTTAGTTTAAAAACAAAAAGCCATTTCTTAAAAACAGTCTTTTAAACAATGCCGCTTTAAACTATCCATGGCGTAATTATGGTAAAATTGGCGGTTAAACATCTTATTTTATGATGTGCCTTATTTATCAATATTTATCAATTTAGCCCACAGGTATCCGTATGACCGAAACAACCACGCCCAACTCCTTACCAGCCGCTTCAGCAGAGTTGTCGCTTGACCTTATTATTACCTGTGCCGATGGGCTTGAGGCACCGCTACAAACTGAGCTGACCAGTTTTGGTATTGCAAGCGAGATCAAGAGTACTGGTCGTTTGGCGGTGACTGGTACATTGCGTGACCTATACACCATTTGCTTATGGTCGCGGGTTGCGTCACGGGTATTGATGCTGATTAAACGCAAAAACATCAATACTGAATACGATGTGGCAGAGCAGCTTTATGGTTTGGCAAAATCGGTCGATTGGACGGAACAATTTAAGCTAGAGCAAACGTTTGCCATTCGTCTATCGGTTGATAAACGCGTTGCCGTCAGTCAGCAATTTGCCATGCTGCGTATCAAAGATGCGATTGCCGATACCTTTAACGAAGTATATGACAGCCGTCCTAACGTCGATAGTAAAAACCCAGATTTTTCGGTGTTTGCAACGGTCAATGATAAGCAAGCTGAGCTGTATCTAGATTTATCAGGCACCAGTTTGCATCGCCGTGGCTACCGTGTGGCGATGACCGAAGCGCCATTAAAAGAGAACTTAGCGGCAGCGTTGCTTTACAGCGCAGGCTGGCATAAGAAAAATGAACAAGGTAATGCCCCTTTATATAACGCTCTGATTGATCCAATGTGTGGTTCTGGTACTTTTATTATTGAAGCCCTACTCATGCATTGCGATTATGCGGTCGGTATTGATAAAGCCGCCAATCAATTTGGTTTTTATCAATGGCAGCATCATGACGATGCGCTGTGGCAACAGATGATTGATGATGCCCAGACGCGTTTCCGTGATGCGTTGGCCATTACCAACGAGCAGCCAGATACTTTACCGCTGATTTTGGGCTTTGATGCCGATAGCGGCGCAATTTTGGCGACAGAAAAGAACTTGATAGCCGCCGGTTTGCAGGACTTATTACCACTGCTTGACCTTGAGACTCGCGCTCTTGACCAACTCAGCAGCGTCCTAAAGCCGCTGGTTGATGATGGTCGCTTAAGCAATCCTTTAGTCATTACCAACCCGCCGTATGGTGAGCGCTTAGGTGATGAAGAGATGATTAAGCCGTTATATCATGCGCTTGGGCTGATTTTACAAGACAGTTTTGCTGGTATTGATATCGACCCTATGGTTGGAATCTTGGCGGCCAATGTCGAACAAGTCGATATCTTGCCGATTAAAGAGCCAAAAACTTTACGCTGTCATAACGGTGCTATTACGGTTTATTTCCGCTACGGTACGTTGATTGCGGGGCAAACGGGTAATTTGGTCAGCCGCTTTGAGAAGCGTGAGATTGAAGTGGAAGAAGGACAAGACTTCATCAACCGCTTGCAAAAAAATCTTGCCAAGCTGAAGAAGCTGGCTAAAAAAGACACTGTCAGTAATCTACGCGTTTATAACGCTGATTTGCCTGATTTCAAAGTAGCGGTCGATTTATATGGCGATTATGTGCACGTGCAAGAATACGCGCCACCAAAAACCATTCCACCTGAAACGGCGAAAAAACGCTTTAATTTGGCGTTAATGGGTATTCGTGAAGTCTTTGGCATTAACCGCGAACAAATCTTTATCAAAACCCGTGCGCGTCAGTCTGGTAATGACCAATATAGCAAGCAAGGCAATACTGAAAAGCGTGGCAAGTTCTATGTCGCTCGTGAAGATGGCGCGTACTTCTATGTCAACTTTACCGATTATCTCGATACCGGTTTGTTTATTGATCACCGTAATATGCGCGCCCGTATCAAAGACAACAGTCGTAATAAATCCGTACTGAACTTATTTGCTTATACCTGTACGGCAAGTGTCCATGCGGCCTTGGCTGGCGCGAAAAAAGTCACCAGCGTTGATTTATCACAGAATTATCTCGATTGGGGCAAGCAAAACTTTGTCCTAAATGGTCTTGACGTTAGCCGCAACAAATATCAGTTTGTCGCTGCTGATATTTTTGAATGGATTAAAGACAATACGGAACAATTTGATATTATCTTTATTGATCCGCCAACCTTTTCGAACTCGAAAAAGTTCCAAGGTACCTTTGATGTACAGCGCGACCATTCGGCTCTCATCAACCGCGCGATGAACCGCTTGACCTCAGACGGCGTGTTGTATTTCTCCAATAACTTTACCCGCTTTGAGCTCGATGAGCAGTTGACTGAGCGCTATGATATTGTTGATATCACCCAAAAAACCATTGGTTTTGATTTTGATGTTAAAAAGCCGATTCATCAGAGCTTTGAGATTCGCCATCGTCAAAGCCTATAATTTAGATTTATAGAAGCGAGTAAAGGTTAAGCACTGCATGTAAACGCTGTCCTTTATCATCAGTCTTATCGTACACATAACCGTACACATAACAATGACCCAATCGGCTTTGATTGGGTCATTTTTTGTTGTTATGATAGAGCGTCACTAAGTAATAGTTAAGCAATAGTTAGACAACCGTTAAACGATAGTTTTATGTACAGTTTAATCCCGCTATCGCTTATATTTATAGACTTTGGCTTTTATAGCATTCCTTCCTAACGCTGTAATAGTTAAACCTTCCCTACTCTAATAACAAGGACAATTCCATGGCATTATCCCTTAATAAAGGCGGTAACTTATCGCTAACCAAAACCGACCCAAACTTAACCAAGCTGCTTATCGGTCTTGGTTGGGATGAGCGCGCAACGTCTGGCGCTGAGTTCGATTTGGATGCCAGTGTATTTTTACTCAGCACGGCGGGTAAAGTACGCGGCGATCATGACTTTATCTTTTACAACCAGCTCAAATCTGACAATGGCGCAGTTGAGCATACCGGCGACAACCGTACTGGCGAAGGCGACGGCGATGATGAAGTCGTTAAAGTAAACCTAACCCAAGTGCCTGCTGATGTCGATAAAATCGTCGTTACCGTCACTATTCATGATGCAGCCGCTCGTAGCCAAAACTTTGGTCAAGTCGCCAACGCCTTTATCCGTGTTGTGAACGAAGAAACTGGCACGGAAGTGGTACGTTTTGATTTAGCAGAAGATTACTCTGTTGAAACCGCGATGGTATTTGGCGAAGTTTATCGTCATAACGGTGAGTGGAAATTCCGCGCCGTTGGTCAAGGCTATTCAGGTGGCTTGCAAGCCATGTGTCAGCAGTATGGCGTCGATATCTAACACGGTCTTGATATTTTATCCTTACCGTAAATCGACTTTTATAGAATGATCACGTCCAAGACCTAAAGCAGATCTTAGCTATTTATTTAAAGTGGCTATTTAAAGTGGCTATTTTAAATTAAAGTGGCTATTTTAAAGTGATTATTGAAAATCAATATTTAACATCACTATTTGAAACCACTATTTAAAACCACTATTTAAAACCACTATAAACAGTCACTGTTTACAGCACCTTTAAACAGGTACTTCAACAGTAATTATAAGCCGCTATTTTGACGGTAAAATATGGTTGCAAAATAGTCACAATTATTCATAGCTAAAAGACTGGTAATGCTTTATGTTTCGTTTAAAATTATGCAAAAAAGTGGTTAGCAATAACCGCTTTTTTTGCGGTTTGTGTCTATAATAGACCGAATTTAGCTTTATGCAACCAGACAGGATGTGTCATGAGACATTTTTATTTAGACTTTATCTTCACTATTATTGCCCTAGCGGTAGCGGCATGGTGGGGATATTCACACGGCGGTATAGGCGGTATGATAACCACCTTATCTATTACCGCTATTTTGGCCGTCATGGAGATTTCATTATCATTTGATAATGCGGTGGTCAACGCTTCAGTCCTTAAAGGCTGGGACGAATTTTGGAAAAAGATTTTCTTAACCGTCGGTATTTTAATCGCCGTCTTCGGTATGCGTTTGGTATTCCCTATTGTCATCGTCGCGGTTACCGCTGATCTTGGTATGATGCAAGTTATAGATTTGGCATTGAACGATCCTAAAGAATACTCGGCAAGACTAATGGCACACCATGCTGAAATCTCAGCCTTTGGTGGTATCTTCTTACTATTGGTGTTCTTGAACTTTATCTTTGATGATAAAGAAGTGCACTGGTTTGATTGGCTCGAGAGCCGCTTGGCAAAACTGGGTAAAGTCGATGCCATGAGCGTGTTTGTGGCGCTTATCGTGTTGATGATTGCGGTATCATTTGCTAACCCTGAGCAATCAGCAGCGGTATTGATTGCAGGCGTATGGGGTATCTTAGTATACCTTGGCGTACAAGTGGTCTCGGGTATGCTTGAAGGTGATCTTGAAGAAGAACTAGACGCTCAAGGTAATAGTACTGGTGCTGCAACTAGCGCGATTATGAAAGGCGGTATTATCGGTTTCTTATACTTAGAAGTCCTTGATGCTTCATTCAGTTTCGATGGCGTGATTGGCGCATTTGCGATTACCAATGACGTTATCGTCATCATGCTAGGTCTGGCTATTGGTGCGATGTTTGTGCGTTCGATGACTATTTTCTTAGTTGATAAAGGCACGCTTGATGAGTTTGTTTACCTTGAGCATGGTGCGCATTATGCCATTGGCGCTTTAGCCATCATCATGTTGTTATCGGTGAAATTCCATGTGCCAGAGCTTATCACTGGCCTTATCGGTATTACCTTTATTGGTTGGGCGTTTGTCGCTTCACTCAATTATCGTAAGCGAGAAGCAAAGTCGATTACTTAGTTTGAATTTTAGTTTCAACGCTAAGTTCACATTAAGCAAAAAGCGCTTTGACAGAAAATCGTAGTAATGACAGGTTATATCAAGCAATTGGTATAACCTGTTTTTTTATCTGTATTTGCATACTATATTTTTGAATATAGTCAAAATACCCTGAAAACGCTACGGTATTGCTGATATCAATTTTTTGTAGCCTCTGTCTGCGCAGGCACAGCAAGCAAGAAAAATTGATATCAGCAGCGCGTGATGTATCGATATTACTTTTCACTGACTATACTTAGATATTTTTGAATACTTAGATATTTCTGAATGCGCAGATGTTTCTGAATAGTTAGCTAAATCTTTGGCGTTAAATTTGAGTCTGTCTACACGCTTGATGCATGGCGCACACCTTTAATCTCTATCATCAGCAGTGCGCTCAACATAGCTTATTGCTTTCTTATTTTTCCTTCCCGGCAAGCACTTTCTGCAACTTTGCCAATATCACACCATATAAAGGTAAGAAAATAAGCACGCCCATTACTAACTTAAACAAGTAATCCATCGCACCAATCTCAACCCAGTGCGTTGCCATAAAGGGGTCAGGGCTTTTATAAAAGGCGATAGCAAAAAAGCAAAAGCTATCGACAAGATTGCCAATAAACGTCGATGCAAGGGGTGCAATCCACCATGTTTTAAGCTGGCGTAATTTATTAAACACTTGGATATCTAACAGCTGTCCGACGACATAAGCGCTAAAGCTTGCAAGAACAATGCGAAAGACAAACAGATTAAAATCCAGCAGATGCTCATGACCAACAAACTGACCATTTGAAAAAACTACTGAGAAATAATAGGAAATCACCAGCGCTGGCAGCATAGCAAAGAAGATAATGCGTCTAGCGAGATTTTGACCAAATATACGTACGGTCAAATCCGTAATCAGAAAGATGAAGGGAAAGGTGACGGCGCCCCATGTGGTAATAAAACCAAATAGTCCAACAGGTATTTGCACCAAGTAATTACTGATAGCAATAATAAAGATATGCAAACTGACAAGCCAGAATAAAGCACGGCTATAGCGAATAGATCGAATCGAGGTGGTTGAAAGGGTACTACTGCTCATAGAAGAGTCCTTTTTTTAAGTCAGGGTAGAGGGAACCTGAGCGCGCTATTATAAATCATATTAAGATAAATAGCCAAAATAGGTCTGATATAGCCATAAAACCCTTTTTTTCTAAACAAACATATAAATGTCATATAGTCACACAAAATACGCCTTGCTTAGTAAGCAAACGCTTAGTATAGTAAACCGTAATGATATGCAGGACGTGGCGTACAGGTCGATTTACTGACCTTTTGCGCTCAGATACTTTCGCTAAGATACTTTCGCTAAGATAGTTACTTTATCTAAGAGAGTAATCACTGCACTATTTTTAGTTTGTTTTATAAAACCAAATCCACTTAATTATTAATCCAAAGGATATTTATATGGCTATTAGCTTAACAAAAGGCGGCAACGTAAACTTATCAAAAGAAGCGCCCGGTTTAACCAATATCACTGTCGGTCTTGGCTGGGATCCACGTGCTACTGACGGTCAAGAATTTGACTTAGATGCGATTGGCTTTTTGGTCAACGAAGCAGGCAAAGTCCGTAACGACCAAGATTTTATCTTCTTTAATAACTTAAAGTCAGACAATGGCGCGGTTGAGCACACCGGCGATAACCGTACTGGTGAAGGCGACGGCGATGATGAAAAAATCAAAATCAACCTAGCTAGTATCCCAGCTGATGTCAGCAAAGTCGCTATCTGCGCCATCATCTATGAAGGCACAGCTCGTAACCAAAACTTCGGTCAAGTTGGCGATGCCTACATCCGTGTGATAAACGATAACGGCGAAGCTGAAATCGCCCGTTACGACCTATCAGAAGACGGTAGCACTGAAACAGCGATGATTTTTGGTGAATTATATCGCCATAGCGGTGACTGGAAATTCCGCGCGGTCGGTCAAGGCTTTAGCGGTGGTCTTGGACCATTAGCCGCCTCTTACGGCGTAAACGTTTAACGTTAAAATAACGTCATCGTTTTATACGATAACTGTAAGACCGCTATCAAGCCCCCTATCGCAATCGATTATTTGATTGCGATAGTTAATAAGCCATCAAGTGTGCCTGTTTAAAGCATTTGATGGCTTTAAATGTAATTGGCAGGCTTAAATTAACAACGATGATTTTTATAGAGAACGAAGCATTTAAAAATTCCAGAATAAGGATTTGAACCCCATGGCCGCAACGTTTAGCTTAATCGGCACTATTGAACCTTTTTTGCATTGTAACTTAAAAAAAGGCGATTCAATTTATTGTGAAGCCAATGCCATGGTAATGATGGAGTCGAACCTTGAGCTGAAAGGTAAGCTACAAGGCGGACTCATGCAATCACTGATGCGCCGCTTTGCTAACGACGAGTCACTTTTTCAACAGCAAATTGAAGCCGTGAATGGTGAAGGTGATTGTTTGCTGGCACCAACGCTCGATGGTGATATGCAAATCATCGATTGCGGCGCTCAGCAATATACCTTGAGCGATGGCGCGTTCGTTGCCGCACAAACTGGCGTCGATATCAGAGCCAATATCCAGCGCAACCTCGGCGGCGCGGTATTTGGTGATACGGGTGGATTTATGGTTATGCAAACCCAAGGTCAAGGTCAGGTAGTGGTGTCAGGTTTTGGCTCACTATTTGAGATTGATGTAACGCCTGATAAAGACGTCATCATTGATAACGGCCATGTGGTCTGCTGGGATTCAAACCTTGATTATAAGCTTTCGGTATCGACCAGCAAGAAAAAAGGCATCATGAGCAATATTATTAACTCCGTCACCAGTGGCGAAGGCATGGTTTTAAACTTCTCAGGCACGGGCAAAGTTATCATCTGCTCGCGCAATCGTGACAGCTATCAAGGTTGGCTACAAAGCATCTTAGGTACTAGCTCAGGTGGTCGTGGTGGCAGCGGTGGTTTTTTAAATAACATCTTATAATTTAAGTTTCATTTTATAATTTAAATTTATAGCTAGAATTACAGCTAATATTACAGCTATGAACCAGCGCAGAAATTGACAACTGAAAGCTGATACTGAAATCAATAACCGAAAACAGCACTGAAAACTTAAGTATTCTACTCACAATTATTATAAGGATTTTACCATGGCAGTTAGTTTACAAAAGGGTCAAAAAATCTCCCTCAGCAAAGAAGCTGGTGGTGAGCTTACTCAAGTAAAATTGGGTTTAGGTTGGGATATCTTTCAAGGAGCGCAAGAGAAAAAAGGCGGCTTTTTAGGCAAATTATTTGGCGGCGGCAGCGGCGGCGACTCGATCGATTTAGATGCCTCATGCATTATGTTTGATGCCAATAAACAAGCCGTCGATGCGATTTGGTTCAGTCAGCTGAAATCAAAAGATGGCAGTATCGTCCATACCGGCGATAACCGCACTGGTGATGGCGACGGCGATGATGAAGTCATCAATGTTGATTTATCAAAAGTTCCAGCGAACGTAGTGTCACTGGTCTTTACGGTCAATAGCTTCACTGGTCAGACGTTTGAAACCGTAGAAAACGCCTTTTGCCGTATCGTCAATGCCAATAATAATACTGAAGTGGCGCGCTATAACTTATCGTCACAAGGTACTCATACGGCAATGATTATGGCCAAAGTTTATCGCCATAATAATGAGTGGAAGATGCATGCCATTGGTGAAACGGCTTCTGGTCGTACCTTTCATGACTTGATGCCTGCTATCACTCCGCATGCGTAAATAGGTTAAGCAATCTGAAGTAAGAGTTTTAGTAATCTATAAGCAATCAGCCCGTCTATTTATAATAGACGGGCTGATTTTTTGTATTAAACAATACTATTAAAGCGCTTACTTACTACCACGTTTCCAGCTAAAGCCCCAATGAAAGGCTTTGTCCATCTCTTGATGGCCTTTAAAGTACTCATTAATACGTTCAACATTGATACTGCCTTGCTGATTGACCAAACGCGCAATCGCGCACATTGGTAAATTACCCGCACCTTCTGTCAAACGGGTTTCAATCGGTGGCTGGTCGGGTACATGAATGGTTACGACGCCATCGGTTTGCGCCCAGTTTGGTGCACCTTCGTAGATAAAAGCAAAGATAAAGACTTCCTCAATCTGCGACCACTGTTGTCCATTGATATCGAGCCACTCACCGCCGCTGACTTGTCCGGTTCTATCATCGGCACGTAACAATACATAAGGCGCTGATTGTAGATTACCAAAGCGATTTCCCAAGGCCTGAATCAGTGTTTTTTCGCCATTTTTCAGATGAATCATCGCCCCAACATCAAGATCAATACCAGCGGCTTTATGCTGCTTAAATAGGTCGCCTAGCAAGCCTTTTTTAGGGGCTTGCGTACTGCTATCTGGACGTTGATTCCAATTAAGGTTGACAGAAATTTTACCAAAATCATCACGTTTCTTTAGATTGATACTAGATTGGTTTTTAGTTAAGGTTATTTTACTTAGGTTAATTGATGGATTTTGAGAAGCTGTAGGAATTGGCGGCGGCGTAGTTGTTTGAGGCGCACTACCCGCTTTTTGCGTGTTAATAGGTCTTTGCGTATTGATAGATTGAGATTGGCTTTGCGCTTGATTTTGTGACTGGCTTTGAGCTGGGGCTTCATCGGCAATTTCAACACCGAAATGTTCAGATAACGGCTTTAAGCCACCTTCAAAACCTTGGGCGATAAAACGGAATTTCCAACTGCCTTGGCGGCGGTAACACTCTGCTAAGATAATCGCTTTTTCATTACGTCCAGCAGCACTTAACTGACAAGTCATCAGCACTTGGCTGCCTTGTAATACTTGGATATCCACATCACCGACTTGCGCAAGCGTTTGCGCACTAGAAAACGCAAGGGCTATCTTTTCAATACTCGCAGGCTGCGCAGGTAAGTTAATATCAAAAAATCCATCGCTATCATGACCACGGAAACTGACGCTGCCATCATCGCTACGCGTCTGCCCATAAAATATCATGTCGCCATCGCCACGTACTTTGCCTTCAGTGGTCAGGCGATAAGCGGCGCAATCGATGGCGCTTTGGCTTAAAATACGAATGCTGATATTATCCGTTGGCAGCGGTGCATTAGCGCCAGCAATCAGTTTTTGAGGTTGACTCATCATTTATCCTTTAGGTTATTTATTATTTGTTTATATAGGTGAGATTGGCTATCGCTATATAGTAGCATGGATAGCGCCTGATTTTTACAGTACACGGCACAGTTCAACAAGGCGTTAACAACGCTGCAAAAACATTTTTACAAATCCTTAATGCTATTTTGTCAGCAGCATTTATAACGCTTAGCATTTGTATATAATAGACCCTGCTATAACCAATACTGTTAACCAACGCCGTATCGCGCCTTGGGTTATTACCTTATTAAATGCCAGTCCCAGTTATTGCCCTCTAAAATTTATGATAACGCTGAGAGAATTATGAAAACCCCTGCTAACGAAAGCCCTCATACAACGTCGACTGCCGCGCCATCTGCCGCTTGGTTAGCTGAAGGTCAGTCAAGCCAGCGTGATATGTTAGCCAGCCTGCAAACATTAAAAGCCCAATCTGAGATGCCATTTAACATCATCGCGTCACACCGCCATAATAGACCTGAGATTTTTGAATTTGCCGATAGCGTTTACCGTGAGCCTTCTGCGAGCGCCACAGATAGCGATGAGCAAGCAATGCTCGAACCTTTAGAGCCATTGATGCCGCGTTGGCAGTTTGTCTTAGAGCAAGCCAAAAACAATAACGTTAAAGTGTTACTGACTGGACGCAATGGCATTGATTATGAAGCCCACCGTGAGACATTTGACGCGGCTGGCATTCGTTTATTGACTGGCGCGACAAGTGTGGCGGCGTTAGAAGCGATAGATGATAAGTTTGCCTTTATGCAGCAGTGTCATGAGCATGATATTCCCGTGGCAGAAGCGTGGCGCTTTGATAATGTCGCAGAGCTTGAAGCGCTACTTGCTACGCACGGTCATCAGCCTTTATGCATCAAACCAGTGACAGGTATTTTTGCCCAAGGTTTTTGGCGGCTAGATTTAGCCAAAAACGATGGTGAACAGTACGATAGCTTTGAGCACTTATACTTTACCGAAGAGAAAAAAATCAATACAGCGCAGTTTATCAATGCCTACGCGAACAGTCTGATGGTGCACGAGCGCCCTATTCCTATGTTGCTAATGCCTTATTTATCAGGGCAAGAATACTCTATCGATGTCGTTTGCGAATATGGTGAAGTATTGGCTGCCATCACCCGTTATAAAACAGGGAAAATTCAGCATATCGGCTACGAGCAAGCGGTCATGGATGTGGTTATTCCACTAATAAAAGCCTTTGGCTGCGATGGTATCGTCAGCGTACAAACCAAGGCCGATGATGACGGGCAGCATCGTGTGCTTGAAATTAACAGTCGCCCCTCTGGTGGCATTGATTACACCAGCCATAGCGGGGTCGATTTAACCCAAGTTGGATTTGGCTACTGGCTGGGCTTAACCGATAAACCAAAGCTTGCGGATATTGCACAGCAAATCACTCCCTGCCAAGTACGCTCAATCATGGTTAGCGTAAAAATTGAAGAAAATGCTAGCGAGTAAGTAAAAACAATGAAATAAAAAATCAGCAGTAATAAATCCGCGGTAAAAATCGACGGCAACCGAATATGTTCAATAAGAGGCAGGCGATGACAGCACAAACCACGTTAGTGTTAGGGGCAAATACGGTTATCGCCCAATCGAATTGTTCGGTCGCTTTTGCGACGACAAATCAGTCAAAGTTTGGCGAGCAGCTTGGGCTATTATGGCTGCCTTTAGATGAGCATCGTAAAGCGGCTTGTAGCCCTGCTTATCTGCACGAACCAAAAGAGTGGGCGCAGCTCAATAGCAAGGATAACCCAAACGCATGGCAATTGGATTTGCCTGCATTGTTTGATAAACAAGGCGTAAGCTTTTTACAACTGATTGCTTATGTTTATCATGAGCCAAGCCTCAACTTACCTGCCGTCGAACTAAGCAAGGTAAATTTAACGCTAAACAATGGTGATATTCGTTATGAATTTACCGCAAGTGAGCGCCATGTTAAAGCAGTAATCATATTAGAAATATATCGGCGCAATGGACAATTTAAATGCCGCGCCCTTGGTGAGAGCTCTACCCAAGGGCTGGCAAGCCTAGAGCATCATGTGCAAATTAGCCTCGATATGCGTCCGCCAGATACGCACGCCCTTATCCAAGATGCCCAGCGCGCGCAGCAGCAAGATTATCCTAACAGTGATACGCGCCCGCCAAGACACGTTCAGTCTGGTGAAACTTGGACAGGGACGGCTTTTGCTATTGACCCTTATCATCTACTGACTTGCTATCATGTCATTGAGTCGGCGGTGATGATTGGAATTCGACAACAAGGGCAGCCTGATCGTGAGGCGCAAGTGGTGCTTAGCGATATCGGTAGTGATTCAGCCATTATTAGAGTAAGCGAGCCGCTACCAAGTTATTTACCATTAGCACAGCGTTGTACTGATAATTTGGGTGAAACCATTACGACTTTAGGGTTTCCATTATCAGGATTGAGCAGCCAACTACAAGTGACACAAGGTTGTATCTCAGGACTGACGGGGTTTGGTGATGATATTCGCTATATGCAATTTACCGCGCCCATTCAACCCGGCTCTAGTGGCAGCCCTTTATTACTACCGACTGGCGAGGTTATCGGCATGGTGACGTCCAGCCTTGTGCACGAGCATGCACAAAATATGAACTATGCGGTGAAATTTCAGTTATTATCCGCCCTACTCGCGAGCGCTGGAATGAGTTTAGATAACTTATCTGAGACCTCTGGCTCAGATGGCATGTCACGCACGACAGCTGCCACGCTGACCACACCGCAATTGAGTAAGCAAAGTCGCGGTGCTTTGTGGTTAGTAGGATGTCAGGGTTAAGTAGTCATTGCAACGATATAAAAATTGAAAGACCAAAGGAAAATAAATGCTAAATAAGCAATACAGCACAACCATTAACTTACCACGCGGCACTCTTGATCTGACTTATCAAACCAATTCAGCCACTGCAAAAGATGGAATAGAACAAAGCAATCACTATCAATTAGAAGACTTGCTTGGATTTGCGCAGCGCATTAATCCTAAACGCGCATTTTTGTTTGTCTCAAAAGTCTTAGGTCGCCATATTCCAGTCGCGCCTAGCACCATGCGTCATGCTTTTACTGATTTGGCAAACCTAGTACCATATGATTTGCCTGAACCCATTTTGGTCATCGGCATGGCAGAGACAGCCGTTGGGCTATCTGCGGGGGTACATCAAGCGCTACAAACTCGCTATCCACAAGCTTTATTATTAAATTCTACCCGTCATGCGCAACATGATGGCAATCATGACAAAAGCAGCCACTCTTTATTGACCACGTTTAGCGAAGATCACAGTCACGCAAGCCAGCATCTGATTTATCAAAGTGCAGATAGAGTGACTCAAGCACAGCTACTTGCCAGCAAAACCTTGATTATGGTGGATGACGAAGCGTCAACGGGCAATACTTGCGTCAATGTCGTCACAGCCTTACGTAACGCAGGGCTTGATCATTTAGAGCAAGTACATCTGACCACTTTGGTGGATTGGTCCCTAAATCAGGAACGACATCAGCATCAGGATACAGCTGACTCGGATGACACTGTGTTTGATCAAATCGCTAAACGTCTACCTAATATTAAGTTTCAACGTCATCACTTGTTATCTGGTGCATGGACATGGACGGATGCGCCTAATCCTGAGCCGATTACCATGCCATCGGTCGATACCACTGAGGCTGGCAGTCATACGCTAGGTGATACTGGCAATTGGGGTCGCTTCCCAACCCTAGACAGTACCGACGGCTTTGATAATTACCTTTTGAATTTTCAAACCGCATTCAAGGTGTTTAATAAGCAAGCCCAATCTGAGAAAGAACAATCTGAGAAAGAACAGTTTGATAAAGAGCAGTTGCCCAAGCGGATTTTAGTATTGGGCAGTAATGAGTTTGTTTGGCTGCCGTTTTTATTGGCTGAATGGCTTGAGACGCAAACTCAGAACTCTACCGTTAATTTTAGTGCGTTAACGCGCTCGCCGATTGCCCTTGGTGGCGCGATTACCACGATGCTCAGTTTTAGCGACAACTATGGGCTTGGTATGACCAACTTTGCTTATAATGTTGAGCCTAACGATTGGGATTTGATTGTTTTGTGCGTTGAAACATCAGCGGATAGCGTCGATGACATGTGGCAAAGTTTGGATAATGTGTTGGTGGTGAGTCCGACGCTTTAAGCTGTTTTATAAAAGCTAGCTTACAAAGGCTATCTTATAAAAGCTGTCCTATTAAAACTATCCTTTAAGTTCTGCTTTGATTTTCACATTTAACCCTTACGCACGCTTTTATGGCAAATACTATGACTAGCCCATTTTTTCAAGCCAATCCCGATATTATCAAACCCTACACGCTGATGGATTTGGACGATACGCTTTTTCAAACCCAACGTAAAATTGATGCATGGGATTTGCCAACGTCTGAACCTGAAAACTTAGTTTGCGCGACCGTTAATAAACAAGGTAAGCCACTAAGTTTTATGAGTCAGCGCCAAGCTGCGTTCTTTAATTGGCTGCTGCTTAGTACAGAGCTGATAGTGGTCACCGCACGCGATCGCAGTGAAATCAAACGCGTTAAGCTGCCTTTTGATAGCTGGCAGGTCTTAACTCATGGTGCGATTATTCTTGATAGAGACGGCACGCTACAAGCTCAGTGGCAACAGCGTATGCATAGTGAACTTGCGCCACTGCAAGATAAATTACAGCAGCTGAGCCAATTATTTGCCAATCACAGTAGAAATGACAACAGTCAGCTGGTATTTACACCGCATATCGATAGCTTTAATGATGGCGCTGTTAATGAAGAGCTGACCATTTATCTGGCTATTAAGCATGCGCAAAAGGACCATCAAGCGTTAGTAGAGCTCGCTAAAAAGTTACCAACGTTAATACGTGATTTTGAGCAAGATTTTTATGTGCATGTGAATGCGAACAATCTTGCGATATTGCCGCACGCGGTTCATAAACACCATGCGGTGCAGTTTTTATTAGACCAGCATTTAGACAACCAGCGTCCGAGCTTTGGTTTTGGTGATAGCTTGGCCGATTTACCATTTTTGCAATTGCTTGATTGGTACGGCATGCCGAATAATGGTCAGCTACATGAGCGCTTTAGCTCGCAGTAATTCTAAACGCTTAGCCTCTCCTAGAGCGTGTCCTCATTTTAAAAACAATAATCGAACGCATTTTTGTAAGTAGAAACTATCTTATGACCCATCCTATAACGAACCCTAATATTCAAAAAATGCAGGAATATGGCTCGGGCAGCTATCTTGCTAGCGATGTGACTGTGCTGCTTGATATCGTTGATAAAAACGCCGTTGCCGATGTACCCGTCAGTCAAAAAGAAGCGCTCATCCAAAGTGGACAGCGCCATTATTCTGACATGTTAACCTTAGAGCATGCGCCAACTGCCATGCATGAGCAATTGTATCAGCAGGCATTAGCGCAAGGTACAACGAGAACCGCAACTGATATTGCTAACTTGGCTTATACGCTACACCATATTTTTCAGCAAACGGTAAGTACTGAACGTCCATTAATATTAGTCAGCTTGGTACGCGCAGGTTTACCAGTTGGCGTATTATTACAACGTGCCCTATTAGACAATGAAAAGTCAGATACTAATAGCAGCTATGCGTTGCCAAGTGTGCATTATGGTATCAGTATCATTCGCGATCGCGGACTTGATCCAGTCGCGCTGCAGATGATATTGGATGCTCATCCAGACAGCACAATCATATTTGTCGACGGCTGGACGGGTAAAGGGGCAATTTATCAAGAGCTGGCTCTTAGTTTAGAAGTCTTTAGTGACCCTAATCATCCAAATTTTGCCAATATTTTCCATCAAGGTGAGAATGTTATTCCTCTAGTAACCCTTGCTGACCCCGCAGGCGTTGCTTGGTTGGCGGCAAGTGAGGAAGATTGGCTGATTCCATCAGGTTTATTAAACAGTACCGTATCGGGGCTGATATCACGCAGTTTATATACCGAGCCACAATCGGGACTACATCGTAGCGTCTTTTATGATAACTTGGTTGCGGTAGATCATAGCCTAGCCTTTGTTGATCATATTGATAGCACGCGGCGTGCACTGTCTACGTCTCCACAATACTTGCAAACGTTTGAGCAACCACGCTATCAGACAGCTGCTTTAATTGATACGCTGGCAGCAGAGTATGACATTAGCAATCGCAACCGTATTAAGCCGACCATTGCAGAGGCGACACGGGCGATATTACGCCGTGATCCTGAGCGCATCTTGTTGGCCACCGCCGATCACCCAGATACTGTGTTATTGCGGCATTTATGTAGCGAGCGTGATATCAATATCACGGTATTAGGTGCTAAAATACTCCCCTATCAAGCGATTACGCTGATCAAGCAGCGGGCAACAGATCGCTCATGATTCATTAATGTATTGATGCCTTGATGTATTGATGTATTGATGCCTTGATGTATTGATGCCTTGCGAAAGAAATGCATCAATACCGCATCAGTACTGCATCAGCACCGCTGTTTTTATCATACGTCCTTACGCTATGATTTCTTGCTATAACCATTCACTTATCACTATTTACGATGCCAACTATGTCCGATATGCCCCACAATGAGTCCAATCTTTATAATAACAATCAGTCTTATGCCCACCTGATTACTGAGCGTCATGCGATGCTCAAACCGCATACCCATCACCCGTATCAGCTGGGTGCTAGCCTATATATGCCTGCGACGCGGCAAGATATTTGGCAAGTCATTACGCGTGATAAATTGCCGACGATTAACAGTATTATTATCTGCTTAGAAGATGCGGTCAGCCATAGCGATGTTGAGTTGGCACTTGAGCGTCTACAAACGCTGCTCCATACGTGGGCCGCGCATGTCGATAGTATCAATGACCCAGCAAAAAAAGATGGCATTCAATCAAAAGTGCACACCGATCAGCCAACCAGACCTTTGGTCTTCGTGCGCCCGCGTCATCCGGCGATGCTAGAGCAGCTCGCAGATTTTGCCCATATTGATTTGGTTGATGGCTTTGTTTTACCTAAAGTCGATATGTATAGCTTGTCTAATTGGCGTATGGCCTGTCAGAATTTAAGCACTGAGCAGCTATTGATGCCGACGCTTGAGACGGCAGCGCTATTTAATCCGCATCACAATCAAGAGTTAGCGATTGGCTTTAAAGAAGCCTTTAGCCAGCCAGTTTTTGCCCTGCGTATCGGTGGTAATGACTTATTTGCAGCGCTGCGTTTACGCCGTCCTAAAAACAGCATTGTCTATGACACCCCGATTGGTACGCTCGCCTATCAGCTGCTTGGCTGCTTTGTACCGCATGGTTTTTATCTTACCGCGCCAGTATTTGAATACTTAGAGCAGCCAACACTGTTTATGAAAGAGCTGATGCGTGATGTGAACTTGGGATTGGTCGGCAAAACGGTCATTCACCCAAGCCAGATTGCTTTGGTACAGCAAGCGTATTGCGTACCGTTAAGCACCTTGGATGAAGCGCAGGCAATCTTGCATAGCGAGGCAAAAGCGGTATTTAAATATAACGATACGATGCTCGAGCCTGCCACGCACCGTGCATGGGCTACTGAAATCGTCAATCGCGCTGAGGTTTTTGGCACCCTTGATGATATTAATAATGACTACACCGCACGGTTATAAATAAAGATGTTAACTTTGCTGCTTTGAAATTAATATTAGGTGGTGTGTCAGAAAGTATGCTGAGGAGATGAAAGGAGGGTGACAGCCAAAGCAAGATGATATATTTGAGGTTATGAAGACACAAATAGATATCATATGCCCCGACTGTCACAGCTCCAGTTTAAAGAAAAATGGTATAAAAAGCTATGGCAAGCAGAACTACCAGTGTAAGAACTGCAAACGTCAATTCATTGGCGACCATGCCTTAACTTATCATGGCTGTCACTCTAAAATAGAAGACATCATACGGCTAATGACGGTTAGAGGTTGCGGCGTCAGAGACATAGCCGTTATAGCCTCTATTAGTATTGGTAAAGTCCTTAGCACCATAGGCTCATCGGTCTATAAGATTACACCTAAAAAGCGCTATTATGAACGCTTAGAGGTTGATGAGTTTTGGACTTACGTGTATCGCAAAAAGCGTAAAGTTTGGCTTATTTATGCTTATGACCGCGCTACCAATGAGATTGTTGCTTATGTTTGGGGCAAACGTGACCTGAAAACAGCTAAGAAGCTAAGAGCCCGTCTTAAACAACTGAAAGTCAGCTATGGTTCTATTAGCATGGATAACTGGGATAGCTTTAAAACCGCATTCAAGCCTGACAAGAAACAAATCGGCAAGCAGCATACGGTAGGCATAGAAGGTAATAACTGTCGCCTTAGACACCGATTGCGACGAGCCGTTCGAAAGACCTGTTGCTTCTCAAAGAAGTTTGATAACCACTTTAAGGTGTTTGATTTGGTATTCTTCTATGTCAATTATGGCTATGTCTGATGCCAGCATACTTTTTAGAACACCACCTAATATTTTAATGTTAATTTCTTAAATAGTTTCAATAAAAAAAGCCGTTATCCTATTTAAGATAACGGCTTTTTTTCGTATAAACACTTTATTAATTGCTATGTCTGATTCAAAACTGGTTCCAGTCTCGCTCAAAGTTAGACACAGTTTGCTAAAAAGGTATTAATCACTTTATTAACCTGCTCAGGTTCTTCTACCGTCGCTGTATGCCCAGCGCCTTTAATAACCGCAAGCTTAGAGCCTTTAATCGCAAAATGCATCCGCTCCGCCTTTGCATAAGGCGTTGCCGTATCTTCATCACCAACGATAATCAGTGTCGGCGTGGTAATTTCCCCTAGCCGATCATAAGTGGCCGAGCGCTCAATGACGCCTGTGGTCGCCTTAACGACCCCGCCTTTACGATTACTTTGTAGCATCGCGAGCCACTCTCTGCGATCAGCCTTACGCGACTTATCGTTCAAAAAGCTATTGCCAAACATAATAGGCATGACTTTTTGGCTGACCCGCTTCATACCAAGCCAGCGGATAGCTTTCATCAATTTTCGATACTGCGGGACGTTTTTTGGGTCTTCAGGGTCTGCTGACGTTTCAAGTAAGGTCAGCGATAACAGTAACTCTGGACGTTTTAGCGCGATACGCTGAGCGACAAAGCCACCCATGGATAACCCTAAAAAATGACATTTCTTAATATTTAGCGCATCCAACAATGCTAGCGTATCCTCGGTCAGCGTCTCCATATCATAGCCTGATTTGGTAATCTCAGACTGACCTTGCCCACGAAAATCAAACGCAATACAGCGGCAGCCAGATTTAAAGTATTCCACCTGCTTATCATACATCCGCGTATTCCATAGCAGTCCATGGGCAAATACCATCACTGGCTTTTGCTTATCCTCCGGCGCACTGTCTTCATAATAAATATCAACGTTATTTACATTTATCATTGGCATAATAACTTCCTTGTTTTTTGCTTGTTTATTGAATACTTATTTGTTTAGGGCTTATTTATCTGATGCTCATTTTTCAATGAATGAAATTCCTGAAAAACACCTACTTAAAATACTGCCTTAAAAACTGTTGCCTTTTAGCATAATGCAGCGAGCAGATAGTTCATAGCGTTATTTTCACACAGTAGACTAATTATATTCAAAAATTTAAATATAAAACAAAATAGATAAAACTTAAACCCTTCTAAGCGTGCCTTAAGCGCCTACAAAACCCGCTTTTATAATCATAACAAGCTGATATAGTAATCAGCTTGAACGATTTATTACACCTAACCACCATATCCATCACAACCCTATTCATCATAACGTCCATTGTTATCAGCAATGCTTATCTAAAACTTCTCACTAAGGAAACCAAATATGTCACAACCTCTGGTCGAATATCACAGCGAAAACCATATTGCCACCATTACCATGAATGATCCTAAGACGCTAAATGCGTTTAGCACGCCATTAAAAGGCGCCATTATGGAGGCTCTTGATCAAGCAGACCAAGATGCTGACGTCCGCGTGATTGTGCTGCAAGGGTCAAATAACAACTTCTCTAGTGGCGGTCATATCGGTGAGATGCTAGAAAACGGCATGGAATCTGAGGCACTCGTGGCAAAGCTTGATTTTATGCTCAGAGAAGTGGCAGAAGTGAGCTTAAAGCTGCGTAATATTCATAAGCCAATTATCGCCAAGTTAGAAGGGGCCGTGGCTGGCGCTGGGATGAACTTGGCATTAACGTGTGATTTCCGTATTGCCGCTGATGATGCCAAATTTGTACAAGCTTTTGTTAATATCGGTTTGATTCCAGATGCGGGTGGCATTTATTTATTGAATCAGTTGATTGGGGCGGCGAAAACAACTGAGCTTGTGATGTTAGGTGATAAACTGACTAGCGACGATGTCGCGCGTCTAAACTTAGTCAATAGCGTCGTAAGCAAAGATGAGCTTGACGCCAGCGTATTGGCATTGGCAACACGCCTAAGCAACCTGCCCGGTAAAGCTTTGGCATCAATGAAGCATATGATTAACGTTCATGCTTTTGAAGGCCTAAATGAAGCGCTCGATATGGAAGTTGACCAACAAACTATGATGGCCAAAACCGCTGACTTTGCTGAAGGTATCACCGCCTTTATGGAAAAACGTAAGCCCGTTTATCAAGGTAAATAAAAGCCTTTTAACGCTATATTTTGTACTATCAGCAAAAAGGCTACCATTAGGTAGCCTTTTTTTGGGTAAAACAATATAAAGACAAGTCTATATTAATACCTTTAATCTATTTACTTATGAAGAAGCAGAAGCGGTCTTATAGTGATGCGGTAAGGTAAATATCTTGTCAAAACCCAAGGTAAAAACAAAGGTATAAACCAAGAAAAATAGCAGTAACGCCGCCTCCATCATGAAGGCTTTGATCAAACCAACATCATACCAAATCATATATAGCGGCAAGCAAATCAATACCAATCCGCCTTCAAACCCTAACGCATGAGCACTGCGGATTAATAATGTGCGTTTTTTAACCTGCTTGCGCCGCTCCCAGCCTTCAAAAGCCGTATTGTATAAAAAGTTCCAGATAACAGCGGCTAATGAAACCATGATAGCAACGGGTAACGACTCTGCCGCATCGCCGCCGCTGAGTTTCATTAGTACAAAGGTAGAAGCAATGATAGCAATAAGCTCAAAAACAGTCACATAGACGATACGACGTTTGAGTGGGGATAAAGTAATCAACCAAAACTCCAAAGCACTTAAGTATAAAAAAAGTTGCCCAGCAAAGTATCGGTCCGTCCCGAGATAGAAAAGAGAAAAAAATGCAGAGCTACGGTTTCCGCCTGCCCCTATATTATACATAAGATAACGAGAGAAACCAGTCGCAGCTTATTTTGCTGGTGGACCCCATTGATTGGTTTCAAGCTTGGTATCGCTCGCTAAAAATACCAGTAATATAATAGAGCCTATCAATGGCAAAATGGATAGCAAAAACCACCATCCTGAACGGCTGGTATCATGCAACCTGCGAATAGTCACCGCTAAGCCCGGCAAAAACAAACCAAGCACTACAACAATATAGAATAGCCCCGTTTCTGAATTAAATATAATGGCATCTAAAATCATCGCTACAATAATCAAACCCATTTGTACCAATACGAAATACCAATACTCCTTACGTCGAGCACGACCAGAGAAATTGGTATAATTTCTTAAAGCTTTTTTAAACCAGTCAAGGATGCCGTAGTTTGCTTCAGCACTATGATTATTAACCATTGCAGAATTCGGTAAAGGTGGCGGCGTCGTTTTATCAAGCATATTTTTATTTTCCCTAGGATTTGTCGTCAACCTTAACGGTAAAGTCGCCAACCAAAAAATTTAATCAGCCACTTTGATTATAAGCACTCAATAAAAGTTTGCAAACCGTTATTGATTTATTTTAAATTTAAAAAAACCCCGCATCATCATGATACGGGGTTTCTATTTAAATAAGAATTGTAAAACTTAAAAATACTTAACTTAAGCTTTAAGCAAAATTAGGTCAACTGAGCAACGTTAATTTTGTCCGCTTCTTCCGTATAAGAATCCATACGGTCGAAGTTCATGTACTGATAGACTTCCTCGCCCATGCTATCAAGCATGCCAGCGTACTGCTGGTATTCGTCGTTGGTTGGCAATTTACCAAGTACCGCTGCGACTGCTGCAAGCTCTGCAGACGCTAGATAAACGTCAGCACCTTGACCTAGACGGTTCGGGAAGTTACGAGTTGACGTCGATACCGCAGTAGAGTTCGGTGCGATACGTGCTTGGTTACCCATACATAGTGAACAACCTGGCATCTCAGTACGAGCGCCGGCTTGTGCGTAGATGTTGTAATAACCTTCTTCCATCAATTGGCGCGCATCCATTTTCGTTGGTGGCGCAATCCATAGACGAGTTTTGAGGCTACCTGCTGGTACGTCTTGTAGCAGTTTACCCGCTGCACGGAAATGACCAATGTTGGTCATACATGAACCAATGAATACTTCATCAATGGTATCACCGGCAACGTCAGCCAATGTTTTAGCATCGTCTGGATCGTTCGGGCAGCAAAGAATCGGCTCTTTGATATCAGACATATTGATTGTCATGTCGATGGCGTATTCTGCATCTTCGTCAGCACGCAATAGGCTTGGGCTTGCTAGCCACTCTTGCATTTGCTCAACACGGCGGCTAATCGTACGCGCATCGCCATAGCCTTCTGAAATCATCCACTTAAGCAAGGTGATGTTTGAGTTTAGGTACTCAGTCACAGACGCTTCAGATAGAGTGATGGTACAACCAGCAGCACTACGCTCAGCTGATGCATCAGACAATTCAAACGCTTGCTCAGCAGTTAGGTCTTCTAGACCTTCGATTTCAAGAATACGACCGTTGAACTCGTTGATTTTACCTTTCTTATCAACCGTCAAATAACCTTCTTTGATGGCTTGATAAGGAATCGCATGGACCAAGTCACGTAGCGTGATACCAGGCTGACGTTCGCCAACGAAGCGTACACGAACAGACTCAGGCATATCAAGTGGCATCACACCAGTCGCCGCTGCGAATGCAACCAAACCAGAACCAGCTGGGAACGAGATACCCATTGGGAAACGAGTATGCGAGTCACCACCAGTACCAACGGTATCTGGAAGTAACATACGGTTCAACCATGAGTGAATAATACCATCACCAGGACGCAAGCTTACGCCGCCACGGTTCATGATAAAGTCAGGTAGTGTATGCTGAGTTTCAACGTCAACTGGCTTTGGATAAGCGGCAGTATGACAGAATGACTGCATCACTAGGTCTGCTTGGAAACCCAAACATGCCAAGTCTTTTAGCTCATCACGGGTCATAGGACCAGTGGTATCTTGCGAGCCGACCGTCGTCATTTTTGGCTCACAGTACATACCTGGACGCACGCCTTGTAGACCACAAGCTTTACCGACCATTTTTTGTGCAAGGGTAAAGCCTTTACCGGTATCAGCTGGCTCTTCTGGCTTAGCAAATACGTCTGAATGACCAAGACCCATATATTCACGAGCACGGTTAGTTAAACCACGACCAACGATCAATGGAATACGGCCGCCTGCACGAACTTCGTCAAGCAATGTTGGCGAGTTTAGCGTAAACGTTGACAATACTTCGTCAGAATCATGCTTAGTGATTTTGCCTTCATACGGATAGATGTCAAACACATCGCCCATGTTTAGGTTATCAACCGCTACTTTTTCAATTGGTAACGCGCCAGAATCTTCCATGGTGTTAAAGAAGATAGGAGCGATATTGTTACCCAATACTAGACCGCCACCACGTTTGTTTGGTACGTTCGGGATATCATCGCCCATTAACCAAAGGACTGAGTTGGTTGCAGATTTACGGCTAGAACCCGTACCAACCACGTCGCCGACATAAGCAAGTGGATGACCTTTTTCTTTCAAAGCTTCGATTTGCTTCATTGGACCAACAACGCCCTCTTCGTCAGCAAAGATGCCGTCGCGAGAGTTTTTGTGCATGGCTAATGAATGCAATGGAATATCTGGGCGGCTCCACGCGTCTTGCGCCGGTGACAAGTCATCAGTGTTAGTTTCGCCAGTCACTTTAAACGTTGTATAAGTGGTTTTCTTTGGTACTTCAGGGCGGCTCAAGAACCATTCAGCATCAGCCCAAGATTGTACGACTTCTTTTGCGATGTCATTGCCAGCTTCGGCTTTTTCGGTCACGTCATTGAACGCATCAAATACGAGTAATGTCTTTTTCAACGCATCAGCGGCTTCTTGTGCGACTTCGCTGTCGTCTAATGCCGCAACTAATGGCGCAACATTGTAACCACCTTGCATAGTGCCCAAGATTTCAACGGCTTTTTTCTTGCTGATAAGTGGTGAAGTCGCTTCGCCTTTAACGATAGCGGCTAAAAATGCAGCTTTAACATAAGCGGCTTGGTCAACACCGGCAGGAATACGGTTTTCTAACAAGTCCATTAAGAACGCATCTTCGCCCGCTGGTGGGTTTTTGAGTAGCTCAACCAATTCTGCTACCTGCTTCTCATTTAGTGGAAGTGGTACAGTTCCTAGCTCAGCACGTTCTGCGACATGTTTACGATAAGCTTCTAACACAATAGTCGTCCTCGTCGGTTGGTGACCAGTACATCACGTGAGTAGTCAGGATGACAGCCTACATCGATGTACTGCATTGAATAATTATCCGTGCAATCATAGCTCAAAACGCTCAAAATGTTAATGGCTGTGCGGCGAAAAGGCGCAGAATAAGGCCATATTGGACATTTATTATAAAAATAGTGCCATAACTAATATGATTGACGCCCTTAAATAGCAAACCTGTCGCCTTACCGCTCATTTTTGCCCTGCTCTTTTTCTGCATAGACTGCTGCATTCATTTCTGCATTAGTTTCTGCATAGACTTCTACATTGACGGTTAAATAAAAATGGCGCGACTGCTATACTCTTATTATCTAAACGTCTACGACTTTATTAAAATATTTTTTCTAAGACGATTTTTTAATACAGGGTTTTATAACACAAACGCCATGAGTGAATATTAAGGATAATAGCAATATGGACAATAGTAGTATAAAAAATAGCAGTATGAAAAAGAGCGAAAAAGACAATAACGCTCATTACGATAATGGTCTAAAAGTTCGTACTGAAGTGATGGGCGCCGCGCATGTTAAACGCTCGCTTGATTCAGCGACGCCATTTACTCAGCCCTTACAAGATTGGATTATCGAACATGCTTGGGGCAGCACGTGGCAAGATGACGCCGTATTGCCACGAAAATACCGCTCATTGATTACCATGGCGTTTTTAATTGCGCAAAAAAGTTCCGCTGAGCTAAAGGGTCATATCCGTGGGGCGATAAATAATGGTGCTAGCGTCGCTGAAATCCGAGAAGTATTGATGCATAGCCTCCCTTATTGCGGCGCACCTGCCAGCCAAGAAGCGTTTCGCGCTGCCATAGAAGTGCTAAATGACATGGACATTGATATCAATAAATAAAACTACGATAAAGGTATGCTTCGTAGTACCCTGTTATTTACGCAAGCTTTTTTATTCATGGAAGCCTTTTTATCCTTAGTAGCTTTCTTAGTTATCTTAACAAGATTGCCTAAAAAATATTGACCCGTTATCTGCTATAATAGCTGCATTCATAAAACATTCTAATAATGCCATAAACCTTTATTCTATCAAGGGTTAAGAGAACATTTGATTATGACAAACGCCGTACAAACCCACGTCCCCGCTGCCCGTGCAAAACCGAAAAAAGCCATCCAAGGCGAAAAGCTACGTGGCTACGACAAGGTAGCACGCATCCCAATTAAAGTGATTCCGACCGTCGAGGCCAAGAAAAAGCCAGATTGGATTCGGGTTAAAATGTCCTCGCCTGCGGAAGTGGCGCGTATTAAAGCAACTCTGCGTGAGCAAAAGCTATATACCGTCTGTGAAGAAGCCGCCTGCCCTAACCTGCCACAGTGCTTTGCCGATGGTACGGCGACCTTTATGATTATGGGTGATATCTGTACCCGTCGCTGCCCGTTTTGCGATGTCGGTCATGGTCGCCCAAATGAGTTAGACAAAGACGAGCCACGCCATACCGCTGAGACCATTCAGGGTCTAGGTCTGAAATATGCGGTAATTACCTCGGTTGACCGTGATGATTTAAAAGACGGTGGTGCTGCCCATTTCGTTGAAGTATTGAATGAATCTCGCGCTTTAAGCCCAAACTGCTTGATTGAGATACTCGTGCCAGATTTCCGTGGTCGTATGGATATCGCTTTGGACTTATTGACTGAAACTGCGCCAGATGTCTTTAATCATAATATCGAAACCGTGCCTCGTTTATATAAAGCTTTCCGTCCCGGCTCTGATTATCAGCATTCGCTCGATTTGCTTAAGCTGTATAAAGAACGCCGTCCTGATATTGCCACCAAATGTGGTTTTATGGTTGGACTTGGTGAGACCGAAGAAGAAATCTATGCATTGCTTGACGATTTAAAAGCCCATAACGTCGACATGATTACCGTTGGTCAGTACCTGCAACCAAGTAAAGACCATGCACCTGTCGATCGTTATGTCCATCCAGATGAGTTCCAGCGTTATATGGACTATGGCAAAAAGATTGGCTTCTTTAACATTTGGGCAGGTCCTATGGTGCGCTCAAGCTACTTTGCTGATCGTCAATACTATGGCGAAGATTGCCCAGCACCCATTCGTAGCAAAAAAGCCTTGGCCGCAGAAGGTAAACTTGGCTGCTAATTGAAATTCGTCATTATATTAAAGTAGAATGACGACTCTTAAAATATAAAAAGGGCGAATATGAACTTACCCCCATAAGTTGGACACAACTTATGGGGGTATTTTTATGCGTTACGATCTAGACTTTAAGATGCAAGTCATCGCATACTATCGGCAATGCCATAGTAGTCACGCCACCGCTAAGAAGCTTAACGTCAATCCAGAGTTTGTACTCAAATGGGTTAAGCAATACCAAAGCGGTGGCATAAGAGCCATTAAGCCAAAGACAAGTAAGGCCAAATACAGCAGTGAGTTTAAACTTAACGTACTAACCACCATGCTTAAAGAAGATTTAAGTCAATCTGAGGTGGCACTGAAGTTTAACATCAGCTCACCGGCGCTCATTAGTCATTGGCACAAAGCTTATCGACTACACGGCATGTCTGGCCTCATATCCAAACCTAAAGGTAGAACCGCCATGAGTAAACCCTTTATTACAGACAAGCCAGATGATGAAAAGACGCTAGTAGAGCTTAAGCGTGAACTGGAATATTTGCGTGCAGAGAATGCCTACCTAAAAAAGCTCGATGCCTTGCTCAAAGCGGAGGAACAAGCAGGCAAAAAGCAAGGCTCATCGAAGCACTAAGACAAGAGCACCCTTTATCTGCTTTGCTAAACATCGCTAAGATGGCTAAGAGTGTCTTTTACTACCATAGGTGTCAGTTTGATGTTAAAGACAAATATGCAGACTTAAAACATCATATTGCTCAGATATACCACAAGCACAAAGGCAGGTATGGTTATCGTAGAGTTACGGCAGCGCTAAAGCAGTTAGGGGTTTATCATAACCATAAGCTCATTGCTAAGCTGATGCATGACATGAAGCTTAGCGCAAAGATAAGACGTCAGAAGTACCGCTCTTACAAAGGACAACAAGGCAAGATTGCGAAGAACTATTTGAAGCGCCAGTATCATGCAGATAAACCGAACACACGCTGGCTCACCGATATTACTGAGTTTAAGGTGGGTGATCATAAGCTGTATTTATCGCCCATACTCGATTGTTATAACAATGAGATCATCAGCTATACGCTCTCAAAGAGACCCACTTATGACTTAGTTGGTAAGATGCTAGCTAGTGCTTTAAATAAGACAAAGGCGTGCCGTGGTAAGAGATTAATGCTGCATTCAGATCAAGGGTGGCATTACCAAATGAAACCGTTTAGCACGACGCTTAAACAGAATGGCATTAAGCAAAGTATGAGCAGAAAAGGCAATTGCTTAGATAATGCGCTTATGGAAGGGTTCTTCGGTACGCTGAAGTGCGAGACGATTTATATTGAGAAACCGAAAACGATGGATCAGTTAGAACAACAGATTCATGACTATATGCATTATTATAATAATGAGCGTATTCAACTTAAACTAAAAGGACTGAGTCCTGTGCAATACAGAACTCAGTCCTTGGGGTAAACTAAACCGTCCAATATTTGGGGGTCAGTTCAATAGTAGAGAGTTACTATCCGCCCTTTTTTATGCCTCTAAACTATCGCTCTAAATAAGGTTAAACGTTTAGAGGTAACACGGGCGTCTTACTGGTTTTTATATTTAATAACGCGATACCGAGTATTATAACACCCCCTATTAAACCTGTGATAAGCCCAGGATAAATCAGCAGTAATGCACCTAACGCCAATATTAAGCGCGTAACGACATTCATATCACCTTTAAAATAACCCTCTAACGCTGCGCTAAGTCCAATTACACCAACGACAGACGTTACAACGGCAATAATAATATCGATAACAGGTGGTAATGGAAACTCTTTCGCCGTGACCGCAAGACCTGTCGGGTCAATCATCAACATCGCAGGATTATAAATAAACATAAACGGCACGATAAAACCTGCTAAGGCTAACTTTAATGACAAGAATCCTGTTTTCATCGGATCGCCGCCCGAAATACCAGCACCAGCAAAGGCGGCCAGACAAACTGGCGGGGTAATATTGGCAAACACGCCAAAATAGAAGACAAACATATGCGCTGATAAAATAGGAATATCAAACCCTGCCAACGCGGGTGCCGCCATCGTTGCGGTAATGATATAGGCAGGAATAGATGGCAACCCCATCCCTAACACCATCGAAGCCAGCATGGTCAAAATTAAGGTGAGCAATAACGACCCTGCCCCTAAGGTGACAATCGAAGATGTCATCACCGTACCAAAGCTTGTCAAACTAACGACCCCAATAATGATACCCACAACCGCACAAGCCGCCATCACTGCTAATGACTGACGTGCCCCATCTTCTAGAGCACCTAAAATATCCTTGAAGCCCATACGTGTTTCTTTGCGTAGCATACTGACGATGACAGTAAAACCAATGGTATAAGCCGCGGCATACCCTACAGGAACATTCTGTATCAATAAGTAAATCAGAAACACAATCGGCAATAGCATATGACCGCGCGCTTTTAATACCTCTTTTACCTGCGGCAAACTTTCTTTTGCCATACCTTTTAAGTCTCGGCGACCGGCACGAAAATGTACCTGAGCGATAACGCCCAAATAATACAAGATAGCAGGTAATAATGCTGCCAAAGCAATAGTACTATACGGTAGCCCTGTGGTTTCCGCCATAATAAACGCACTAGCGCCCATAATCGGTGGTAAGATTTGACCACCAACTGATGCACTTGCCTCTACAGCACCCGCAAAATCTTTATGATAACCAACCTTTTTCATCAATGGGATAGTAAACGCGCCGGTACTAACGACGTTTGATAAGGCTGAACCATTGATACTGCCCATAAAGCCGCTTGAAATGACAGCCACTTTAGCAGGGCCGCCTTTTTTATCGCCTGCCAGCGCCAATGCCAAATCATTAAATAGTTGACCCATGCCAGAACGCGCTAGAAATGCACCAAAGAGGATGAATAAAAAGATAAAGGTGACTGAGGCGCCGATTGCGACTGAATACAATCCTTCCGTTTTTAGGAATAATTGACCAAAAATATCGCCCATATCATAAGGACGAGTGAGTAGCCGATCCGGCATAAAGTCCAGATGACTGACAAAGGGATATAGCAAAAATATAGAGGCCAGTATGGGCAATATCCAGCCAGTAATACGCCGACTGCCCTCAAGGACGCAGATGACGGTGATAATAGAAAATATTACATCGATCGAATTTGCCATGCCGCCGCGACTGGTGACAATATCTTGGTACTCGTATATCAGATAGGTCATGCCAGATAAAGACAACAGAAACCAAATCCAGTCATACCATGCTACCCGCTTACGACTGCTTTTTTTACTGGCAGGAAAGATTAAAAAAATCAACGCAAAGCCAACGCCCACATGCACGGAGCGCTGCAATAGTGACGGCATGGGGTTAAAGGTAATATATAAATGAAAAAGGGAATATAAGATGCAGATGGCAGCGATAATATACTTCACTGGGCCTTGGGTAATATGACGCGTGATAGACTCGCGATCATATTTTTCTAATATCGCTTGCGTCACACTAGGATCAACGTTGTCGTAATCTTCAGTCTCTACATGCGCATTTGTCTGCTGTGCCAATATCGCATTTTCATTAGCATTCACATCATCGTTAGCATTCACATCATCGTTATAAATAGGAGTCCCGCTATTGTGATCCATCACTTGGGAGTTCATGACAAAAATCCTTATTAAATCTATCGATTAGACTATAAGTCTTGGGCATAATAGTTACTTCTGAATAATCTGGTACCCATTGGTGAATCAAAATACGCTGACCGGCATAATCAATTTCGCCTTGAGTTAATCTTGATACCACCCAATTAAGATGGGGAAACCTTTGGTTGATTTGATAGCCGACGTAGCCATCCTTTTTGATAGGAGCAACGTTTTCGGTAGACGGCGTACCGGCACCAAATGCTTGAAAATAGGTATTGGTTAGTAGTAAACCCTCCGCTTCACGAAGATACTGCTCTTCCCACCACTGTTTTTCTACTGAATGAATCCAGCGTAATTGAAAGTCAGGCTCAACAAAATAACATACCAAGCTATCGCTATCAGTAACGCCCGCTACCCGTATTTCAATGACAGATTGGCGGCTAAAAATCGCCCATATTATCAATAAAACCAGCGCAGCCATCGCTGCTGCGCCAGCTATCCACCATAAAGGTTTATTTGGCTGCTTGCTCATCATAGTATTTTTTGGCACCAGGATGAATAGGAGCTACCATACCGACTTGAGCGGTCTCTAAACTGATATCTTTAGCCGCTTGGTGAGCGTTTTTCAAGCCCTCTAAGTTTTCAAATAACGCTTTGGTCAACTTATAGCCATCATCCTCAGAGATATCAGAACGCACCAATAAGGCATTCATGACGGCTGTGGTTGGAATAGCAGCAGCATTACCATAGGTACCGGCAGGAATCTCAAAAGTCTTAAAGTAAGGCTTGGTTTCGATAATTTTTTTGAGCTTATCTTGATTGATGGTGACCAGCTGCAATTTGATGCCTTGCTCTAACTCTAATAATGAAGAGTTCGGTAAGCCACTACTAAAAAACGCCGCTTCAATTTTACCCGCTTTCATCGCATCGGCTGCATCGGCAAAGCCTAAATAGTCGACTTTGACATCATCATAAGTGATACCAAAACCTTCTAACAGGGTGCGAGCATTGACCTCTGTACCAGAGCCTTGATCGCCAACTGCAATACGCTTACCTTTTAAATCTTCAATATTTTTAATACCAGACTTCTCTGAGGCAACCACTTGGATCACGTTGGGGTATAGGACAGCAATTTGCTGAATATTGGTAATGGGCGCTTTAAAGTCATTTTTACCTTCTATCGCATCAGTGACGACATCACTAAGTGCCAGCACCATATCCACTTTACCTTGGGTCAATAGATTGACGTTTTCTACTGACGCCCCTGTCGTTTGGGTTTTGGCGTTAACACCAAAGGTTTTAGCATAAATCTCTGCTAAAGACGTTCCAATAATATTATAAGGACCGGAGGCGCCCCCTGTAGCAATGGTGACGAATTTGGTTTCGAGCTTGTCGCTTGCTGTGGCGGCAGTATCTGTAGAAGTGTCGGTAGCAGCACTGTCAGTAGCGGCATTATCCGCAGGCGCTTTGTCTGAACAAGCAACCAGAGTCATACTGGCTGCAATCATGGCGGCTAATAGAGGCATCTTATAAATAGACTTCATTATTTTCTTCCTTGATAAAATAAAGCAAAATGGGTTTATAAAAAAAACTTGAATACAAGGTTCTTAAATACACGATTCTTGAATACAAAGTTCTTAAATACATGGTTCTTAAATACAAAGCTGTAGTAGCAACTCATTCTTGTTGACTACCAACCTCAGTCTATGACGCTGACCTTCGCTATAAACTCAGGAGTTAAGCGTTCCATAACCTAGGGTCTCCTCAATTAAAACATGGCATGTCATATATTGCTACGATGTTTTAATGGATGCGAGTGCTTATGTTCAAAAAACAGCCAGTGATATGGTTCTCTATATTTAATGAGCTAAGCAATATATCGCAAGTTGCAATCCAAATCTAAGCTATACCCTGTACCAAAGCTATGGTTAATCCTAAACACAACTGAAACCTTTTTTGTCACGTGCTGCTGGTATAGATTTTACTGGCATGCTGTGTCTACGCTGACAGAGGCTGCGCATAATTAACCCTAGCAGCACTGTACCGTTTTCATAGTATTTTAACTATATATCAACAGCCGAAACCATATCTATAGTTTCGCTATGCGATACTAAGTTTCATATTATAAATGATTTAAACAAATTTTGACGGGGTTGTAAACCTTTATCCGCGCTGCTTTTCATAAAAATGCGCCAAGCTATGTTTATTAACATCATATTTTATTAAAAAATATATCAATAGCACTTTTCTTATAACGCTACTGCTAGCCATTTATTTACTTCGTTAATGCCGCTTATATAACCGCCCTTTATCAGAATAACGACACCTAAATTAGACAATATTTTTTATTGCATACTCATTTTTTTGAAGGCAAAATCCATCTCTATTATGCTACAGTGCAAACGCTGTATTCGCTTTATAGCTACGCACTACAATAAGCAGCTAAAAATAGCGCTTACGACCGCCAATAATACTGAACAACCTTATAGGAAAATTTATGAAAAAATTACTTACTTCAACCATGATGCTGGCCACATTTGCGCTAGCTGGCTGTGCCACAACCGATGTCAATTCTAATGCCGGTACGGCAATTGGCACGGCAAACGAGATTGGTATGAATGTCTTTAAAGCCGCCATTGATAATCAATGCCGTAGCCAAATTGAAAAACAAAACGCGTGGCGCATTGCGAGTGTGGCGATGACTGACGCCCAAGAAGAAGAAGTAAAAGGGAGAGTTTGTGGCTGCGTCAGTGAGCAAGCACCGCAGCAAGTGACTATCGTCGAGCTTGGCAATGCTGCAATAGATGCCAGCTATCGCACACAGCTGGTCGCTAGAGTGGTGGCAAAATCGCTGCAAAGTTGCTACAGCAGCATCGTCAAATAAGCAACTGATAAAGTCACCGATTAAGAGCGTTTTTTAACGAAATAGGCTGGGTTAGCGATTGCTTAACCCAGCCTATTCATATAGATTATTTAGTATCATTAAGGATAAATGGAATTTATCTGTAATCTATATCAAGGATGACTCATGAAAAGACGTGCATTTATAAAACTGGGTGGTCAGGTAACAGTAGCCGGAACGGTACTGACGCAGCTGAGCGCTTGTTCGTCAGATGACGATAACGTCAAGCCGCCAAATCAGCTTGATGATTTAGACGACTTAGGCTATCAAGGGGCAGCGCCTTTCGTGCATGGTATTGCCAGTGGCGACCCGCTACATGATCGCGTGATACTGTGGACACGGATTACCAACGACGGTAGTATTGAGGCCTCTAGTATCCCTGTTGCTTATACGATTGCAACAGACCCAGCGCTTAAAAACATCGTCGCTCAAGGGCGAGCAAAAGCCAGCGCCGCATCTGATTTTACCGTAAAAGTTGACCCTAAAAACCTCAAACCCAATACCACTTATTACTATGGCTTTGAAGCACTGGGTTATCTCTCTCCTATCGGTCGTACACGTACCATACCGCACCCAGACCTGCCAGCGAGCGAAGTTGATCGCGTGCGCTTGGCAGTGGTTTCCTGCTCGAACTATGGCTTTGGTTACTTTAACGGCTATGCCAATATCGCCAAGCAAGTCGACATATCTGCCGTTATACATTTAGGTGATTATATCTATGAGTATCCAGAAGGCTTTTATCGCGATAACGATTTAAAAGAAGAACGCACGCTGTTTCCTAAAAACGAAATCATTAGTTTAGACGATTATCGGCGCCGCTATGCTTGCTACCGTACCGATATTGATTTACAAGAATGTCATCGCCAGCATCCCTTTATAGCTGTTTGGGATGATCATGAGATAGCAGATAACTCATGGAAGGGTGGCGCGCGCTTCCACACCGATAGCAAAGGCAGTTATTTAGAACGTAAAATGTCCGCCGTACGTGCCTATCATGAGTGGATGCCCATTCGCGACGACAGTAGTAACGAGCTGGACAGCCAATTACGCATCTATAGACGTTTCGAGTTTGGCAAATTGTTTGATTTAAATATGCTAGATACGCGCATATTTGGCCGTGAAAAACTTGATGCGGCTGCCAGTAATGAGCCTGAACGTCAACTGCTAGGGCTTGAGCAAGAAAACTGGCTATATTTAAAGATGCTAGAGAGCAAACGCCGGCAAGCAACGTGGCAAATCCTTGGACAGCAAGTCATTTTAGCGCCCTTTAAAGGCTCATCTGCGACCAATTCTGGCGATATTTGGAATGGCTATGCCAGCGCGCGGACGCGTTTATTAGACTTTATCGAAGAAAATGCCATCGATAATACGGTGGTCTTAACCGGTGACTATCATGCCTCATTTGCGTTTGATGTTTGTCAAAATCCTTTTGATGCCAATAGCTACAATCCAGCGACTGGTAAAGGCTCCATTGCGGTCGAATTTGTCTGCCCTGCCCTGACCTCTTTAGCCTTTCCAGAAAGTGGCGCAGGAGTAGAAGAAAATCCACATCAAAAATTCAATAACCAAACCGACCATGGCTATATGTTATTGGACATCAATGAGCAGGCTTTGCAATGCGAGTGGTATTATACCGAGACGTTAAAAAAGCGTGATGACCGCTGTCGTTATGCCAAAGGGCTGATAACCCAAGCAAGTAGCAATCATTTAGTTGAAGGTGGTCAATCGCGCCCTATTACTAAAACGGCTGCTTTAGCCAGTAAAGACACCTCTATAGCGATGAAAAAATCAGCCTCGCTAAGCGCTGGTTAAAGTATAGGCGAGAGCAATCTGCTATTTAAAATAATAATGGCTCATAGTAATGGCGTGTACTAAAAAAACACCTAATAAAGAAAATTCCCAATAAAAAGGGCGCGTTATATGCATATAACGCGCCCTCTTTAAAAAACCTAACTGAATATATTTTACTTACCATTTATAAAGCCATAATTCTAAATAGCCGTTAAACAGCCACTAAGAATCCGTTAAATTAAAAAGAGCTATCCTCTTTAATAATGGTTGACGTTGGCAGTTGCGGCGTCTTTATAGGCAACACTCTATGATGAAAGTATTTGGATTTTCCGTCTAGGACTTTATTCACCGCTTTAACCAAATCACGAATAATATCATCGTATATCCCATGACTTAACTCCTTTTCAAACGGCGTATAAGGGTGTTTACGCGCCGCTGAACTGACTTCCGTCACCCCTTGCTTAGTATAAAAAACATCAACGCGACCATCACTATTCAACACACAGTTTAATTTACCACCTTCGAGTGCCATCTCTATGCGCTCAGGCATAAATATATAATCATCTACATCAATAAGCTTTTTTTCTACCTCGCGCTTTAACAACGCTTTTATATCGAACATTTCTATATCCCTAGCATTTACAAAATTATAATTATGATGAAGTATCCATTAGCAGACCTATTTTTTTAACTTTCACTAACCTTTAGTTATTGGTTAATTGGCTAATAGGTCATGCTTTGTTTACTTAGACTATAAGAGGTAGTGCTATTTTTTAAGACCGGATATGTAAAGCTGCGTTTGCTGTTGGTAAAAAATGCTGCTCATTTTAGCGAGGGGATATAAAATTCATTAGAGAAAAACAAAATTAGAAAAATAAAAAAGGAAAGCTGCAGTCTAAGCCGCTTTCCTTTTTGGTGAATTAAATCATACGATTTAGCTTACTCAGACCCAGCCTTGCTTCCGAAACAATTGCAACGTGTCAATAACAACCGTCATCTCTTCGGGTGTCCCAAGGGTAATACGGTTGAAACCTGGAATAGAAGGAAACTCACGACCGACCGCGATGCCATGCTCTTTCATTCTATCTATGTATGTTTGCACATCACCCTTGACTTCATAAAAAATAAAATTGGTCTGCGAGGGCAAATAACGCAGTCCTAGCTCATCGAGTGCCGTCTCCATCATTTGCCTTGCTTGATTGGTGGTTTGCAAACTGTGCGCCAAAAACGCCTCATCTTCGAGCGTTGCGATTACAGCAACCGCACCTGACACATTGATATTATCCGTAGACATTAAAGACCCAATCTCTGCAATAATCTGCGGATGTCCAATCGCGTAGCCGACGCGCAAACCTGCAAGGCCAAATAACTTTGAGAAGGTACGAACGACAATTAGGTTATCTGATAGCCCTTGCTTTATCCATTCAACACCACTCTCAAAACTTGGGTTTGTGACATACCCGAAGTAGGCTTCATCCAATAAGAAATAGTGGTTTTTTGGTGCATTTTTTATCCAAGCTTTGAGCGTATCTGTCGCGGTAATGATGGCTGTTGGATTATTAGGATTGCACAGATAAAACAGGCTAATACCGTCAAATTCAGCGGCAGCTTTTTGTAGGTTGTCAAAATCTAAATCATAGTTATCGTGAGTTAATGGTACTTTGACCACTGGCACGCCTAGAGAATGTGCATACAACTCTGCGCAGCCAAAGGTTGGGTCTGGGATGACTAGCTGAAACCTTTTATCTGTTTTCAAGGCTTTGTCATACAGCATTTGCACGACAGCCCTGATACTCTCGATTGAACCATTGCCCAATAAGACCTGCTTTTCAGGTACGCCGTTGATTTCGGCTACTTTGCTCAGCAGTTGAGCGCGCGGCTTATCGGGATAACGAGCAGCACCACCTAAAGCATTGAGGATGGCTTCTTTGGCAGAGTCTGACATGCCTAAGGAGTTTTCATTGAAGTCTAATCTGAGTAATTCATTGGTTTTAATTTCATTGGTTTTATTATGGGTACTGGTATGCATGGTAGATAGTCCGCCTAAGTCGTCCGTGAGTAATAAAGCGCATGCAGCTGCTTAATATCATATTAAGTGGCATTTGGTATAATTACAAGTTATCTAACGGCAAATTATTAGTTATCAATTTTAATGGGTAAAAGCCTTCTTGGTTTAAGTGTTAAATACAAAAAAGGTGAGCTGCAACCTATGCAACTCACCTTCTCTACGTTTACATTCAGTCGGAATGAACCTATTAGATTAAATGCGCTTTTAACTCCAAAACTTTATCACGCGTTTTTGCCGCTTCTTCAAATTTCAAATCCCGTGACATTTGCTGCATCTGCTTCTCAAGGCGTTTAATTTCTTTGGCGAGCAAATCAGGGCTGCGTAAAATACTGATATCGACATCAGGTAGATTGCTCTTGATAGGAATCACCTGATTGTCATTGGCATTCTGATCTTCGCCCGTATCGATTTTATCGGTGATACTACGGCGTGCGCCTTTTGGCGTAATGTTATGCTCAAGGTTAAAGGCGACTTGTTTTTCGCGGCGACGGTCGGTTTCTTCAATCGCCCGCTCCATACTCGGTGTGATGCGATCAGCGTAGAGAATAGCCTTGCCATTAATATGACGCGCCGCACGACCGATAGTCTGAATCAGCGCACGCTCAGAACGTAAAAAGCCTTCCTTATCCGCATCAAATATCGCCACTAACGACACCTCTGGCATATCAAGCCCTTCACGCAAGAGGTTAATACCAACCAACACATCATGGACACCAGTACGCAGCTCATGAATAATCTGCATACGCTCAACCGTATCAATATCCGAGTGCAAATACGCGACTTTGACATCGTACTCTTTTAGATAACTGGTCAAATCCTCTGACATACGCTTGGTCAAAGTGGTAATCAATACGCGCTCGTCTTTTTCACGGCGTTTGGTAATCTCTGATAGCACATCATCGACTTGGGTCAGTACCGGACGAATCTCAATCTCAGGGTCAATCAAACCGGTTGGACGCACGACTTGCTCAACCACTTGCTCGCTATGCTCAAGCTCATATTGTGCCGGCGTGGCGCTGACATAAATGGTTTTGGGCTTAATACGTTCCCACTCTTCAAACTTCATCGGGCGGTTATTCATCGCGCTTGGCAGGCGAAAGCCATAATTGACAAGATTTTCTTTACGCGACCTATCACCTTTATACATCGCACCGATTTGCGACACCGTCACATGCGACTCATCGAGGAATAACAGTGCATCTTCTGGAATATAATCAAACAACGTCGGCGGCGCCTCCCCCGATGGACGACCAGAGAGATGCTGCGAGTAGTTTTCGATACCATTACAGTAGCCAAGCTGCTGAATCATCTCAAGATCATATTGGGTACGCTCTTTCAGACGCTGCGCTTCAACCAATTTATTATTTTCACGGAAATACTCAAGACGCGGCTCAAGCTCGGCGCGAATCGTATGGCTGGCCGCTTCCAATTTATTACGCGGGGTCACATAATGCGATTTTGGATAAATGGTAATACGCGGCACGCTACGCACAGTTTTGCCCGTTAAAGGGTCAAACCAAGTGATTTTCTCCACTTCATCATCAAATAAATGCACACGTACCGCCAGCTGCTCAGACTCAGCAGGATAGATATCCAACAGCTCACCGCGCAAGCGATATGTACCACGCCCAAAGTCCAGCTCGTTGCGCGTATATTGCATTTCAACCAAGCGCTTAATCGTAGCAGTACGATCGATTTTATCGCCCACCACCACATGCAGCAGCATTTTTAGATAACTTTCCGGGTCACCCAAACCATAAATACAGGATACCGAAGCGACGATAATCGCATCACGGCGCTCAAGTAGCGCACGCGTGGCTGACAGACGCATTTGGTCAATATGGTCGTTAATGGCGCTGTCTTTTTCGATAAAGGTATCACTAGCGGCGACATAGGCTTCTGGCTGATAATAGTCATAATAGCTGACAAAATACTCGACCGCATTGTTCGGAAAGAACGCTTTAAACTCACCATAAAGCTGAGCGGCAAGGGTTTTATTGTGCGCCATAATAATCGTTGGACGTTGGCATTCCGAGATGACCTTTGCCATGGTATACGTCTTACCAGAACCCGTCACACCGAGTAATAGCTGCTCATCCATGCCAGAATTAATACCCTTGACTAACTTTTCAATCGCTTGCGGCTGATCGCCTGCTGGCTCAAATTCGGTGACCATCTCAAAGGCGCGGCTCGATATTTGCGTCCCAGACGCATTGACACCACTAATTTCAGCTTCGCCTTGGAGCTGAGTGGCCAATTGGTTTAACTGACGCGACGAGCGCGGTTCAGGCATTCGCATAATGGTTTTCTTCCTGATTTTTATAAAAGCTTATAAGAGCTTAGGTTTATAACAATATGGGGTCTAAACTACAGTTTTTAAAGGATAATATCTGGGTTTATCCTTTAACGTTCATGCTATCTAAAAGCCAAAGTGAAGAGTCAAGTCAGCCCAGTGTAAATAAGCAAATAACGTCCAAGACAGAAGCATTAGGCTGAGTATTTCTAGAATACTGCCTGCACTATAAGTATGCTTTATTTATAAAAAACGCACAGAGCGACGGCTAAATTTACAAAGCTTTTCACGATTAACAAACTCATTACACGACCACTCAATAAAGCCTAACGCGCAAGGGTTCTATAGCGAATTTAAGCTGTTATCATCGGTAGTGAATTAAGTAAGTAGCAGCATATAAGCAGCAACACGATTAGTAAATATTAAATTGGCTAATCAGCATTTAATGAATAGCCATTTAGTAAAATATTAATAACAATTTATTCATTAACGGCTTATTCACTAACGATATAAATTTAGTAAAATAATACAATGGAGAAAAACATGAGAGAACGTTACGCAAGTGGTATCGATGACAAAACAGCTAAAAAAATGGTCGATTTATTGAATGCCAACTTGGCAAATTTGATTGACCTAAGCATGGACAGCAAACAGTGCCATTGGAACTTGCAAGGTACAGGCTTTATTGGGGTGCATCAGCTATTAGATGACACTTATGAGCGCCTAACAGAAGCTTATGATACGGTTGCTGAACGCATTGTTATCCTTGGTGGTAAAGCCAATGGTATCTCTAAGCGTGTCGTTGAGGACTCTATTTTAGAGACTTACCCGACTGATATTACAGCAGTGGATGAGCATGTGCGCGAGCTTACCAACCGCTATAAAACCATTGCCGCTTCATTGCGCGAAGGGATTGATGTTGCTAGCGATGCGGGCGATGAGGATACCGCCGACTTATTGACTGAAGTTAGCCGTATTGTCGATAAAGATGCTTGGTTTATCGGTGCCAATGCGCCAAAGAAATAAGCATTTTATAGAAAAATGAAATATTATAATAAGTTATAGAAATAGAAAGGTCACTTTAATAGTGACCTTTTTTATGTGGGCTAGTTTTATACAGTCATTTGATATAAAAGCGTTACGCTTAACTCAGATTTGAAAATAACCGGTTTAAAAAATACCTTTAATAATCTGCTTCATTTGCGGCAACAGCTCGCCTAGTTGTGCTTCGGTTTCACTGGTATCTTCAGGCAATGATTGCTGTAAAAAGGCAGCGGTAATTTGTGGTTGCTTGGCAAGGATACTTTGACCCATTTCAGTGTCGTAAAATTTAATTTGGGCATCGACTTCCGCTTGCGTATAGTAAGTCTTCGCTGCGCTGATATAAGCTTGGGTCAAGGTTTGCGCGTCTGTCGCATCGCCTATTCCATTACTCATAATCTTCGCATATTGACCTAAAACACTTCGGATTTGCTCTTGTAGCTGACGTTGACGCTTGTTTAATGACTTATCATTTATCTGCTGGCTGCCCTTTTTAGCCTGATTTTGCGTTTGCATATTGATGGCATCGATAGCTGCCTGTTGGCCGTTGACGATAGATTCGATTTGCTCGTCAATATGCATCACTTGCATCAGCTTAATGATAGATACATCGGTCGGTGCTTGTTTATTATTATGCTGATTGGCAATCTTATTGACGTCCTTATTAACTGTATTGGGCTCGCTATGGATAATCAATTCTGCATTGGCATTTACGATTGGAGCTGACATCAGCGTTACCACAACCAAGCTAAGTAACGGATTTATAATGGTAGTACGCTGGCGTGATTTTTTTATCGTAGCGTTATTAAAACGTTTCATATTAGGTTCTCATTATTATAGTTTTCGGTATTATATTTTTTAAATATTATGGCTATCAGTTTTCAATTATTAATATTCAGTAGCAAATGAACGCTTTAAACAGTATCAGCTATTTGGTAAGCGTAAAATCTCAGCATTAGGCACTGACAACGTTATAATAGCTTCTTGAAATAGCGGCTTGGCACGGAACTGATTTTCAATATCTTCAAATTTTTGTGCGATTTGCTGCTCTTTTTGGTTACCGGCGATGTCTACTGCGGCGACCATAAATATTTTTTTGGGTCCAACCCATTCTAAGTGTAAATAAGAGACACTATCGATATCAGGATGATTTAATAGCTCAGTTAATATGTAGTCATGCATTGTTTCTGAGACTTTATAGCCAACCAAAAAGTCGCGATTACGATTGATTAAAAAGATGGCGACCATACCCAATAAGATACCAACCACAATCGACCCAAGCGCATCCCAAAACGGCTGTCCCGTATAAGCATGCATACCCATCGCCGCTGCCGCGACCACCAAGCCAATAACCGCGGCTAAATCTTCAAAGAATACACCGCGCAACGTTGGGTTTGAGGTATCAACAACATAACCAAGGGCGCTGACATTGATGGCCTTGCCATGCTTTTTACTTTGCAAATAAGCTTGCGTCAGCGAGAATCCTTCTAGCACAAAAGCCACTGCTAAGATAATAAAGCCGATGGTATAGTTGGTTTCGGTTTCGGGCGCGTTCCATTCGGTAATACCGGTATAAATGGAGACAATAGAACCTGCCATAAAAACGCCAAAGGCAGCAATCATCGACCACACATACGCCTCTTTACCATAGCCTAATGGATGACTCCTATCGGCAGGCTTAACCGCTTTTTTCTCGGCCACAATCAGCAACGTGCCATTGCCTGCATCTGCCCACGAATGCGCCGACTCCGCTATCATAGAAGCTGAACCGGTCATAAATGCCGCAACCGTTTTAGCAATCGCAATAATCAGATTTGCCCCAACCGCAATCAGCACAGTGAGTAATGAGGAAGATTTTTTGTCATCCTCTTTTTTATCAGCATTGGTTGCAGAATAGGAGGAAGTGCTTGTAGTATCAAAGGGCACGCTATCAACGCCGCGCGCACGACCAGTTTGCGGTATTGATTGCTCTGTAGAATGGGATTCTGATGACTTTGTAGGTTTTGAACTCATGTGAGTCTCGGTCAATGGTCTATTTAATGGGTTAAAGCAGTCAAATAACACAGTCGAACCATAAGTATGAATGGTTTTAACTGTTTATTTACCTGCCTTGTTTACCATTAAATTTAACCAAAAACCTAGCCTTGGTCAGTAAGGTTTTCGTGAGACTTTGTTTAAGTCTTGATGGTCTTAATAGCTTTAAGGGTTTGGGAGTTTCCCATTTTACGAGGACCCTACTCGATATAGCGATGCTAAGAAAACTCGCCTATCATACATTTTCGATGACATGGTTTGTCCGTCATGTGATTAGAGTTTAGCTCTTACTATCTGAATTATCACCAATCATCTTATTAATATCGCAGCTAGGACGATGCGAGACTTCCATACGCAAGTTTTTACGCGCTAAGCCGGCATCAAAACGACATTGCTGCATCTCATTTTTAATCTCAAGCGCAGGGACTGGCGTTGGCTTACCGTTATCATCAATCGCCACCATGGTAAAATAGCAGCTATTGGTATGGCGAATTGTACGGGCGCGCACGTCTTCTGCTTCCACACGGATACCCACTTCCATGGAAGTTCTACCGACATAGTTGACACTTGCCGCAAAGGTAACCAGCTCACCGACGTAAATAGGCTCACGAAACATCACTTGATCGACCGATAGCGTCACAACGTAACTACCACTATAGCGACTCGCGCAAGCATAAGCGACTTGATCGAGCATCTTGAGCAAATCACCACCATGCACATTGCCTATAAAGTTTGCCATATCAGGCGTCATCAGTACTGACATATACAATTCATGGTTTAAAGGGGCGCTTTTGGCAGTGGAGCTGGTATTGTATTGCGACATAATATTCCTTACCGTTATCAGAGACCTATCTATTTTGAATGTCCGTTATACAGTAGCCTCTGATAAATCGCAAATAAATGCCTATTAGAAGATATTATTTATGAAAAGGTAATGATTCAGCACAGTATTGGCCTGTTATTTTATTTATAGGCATATAACTTTTATGGATATCTCAATTGCTAACTTTTGGCTAAAACCCTTGTAAAAGGGCTTATCTAGCAAGTAAAAGAACAATATTTGCTAAATATGCAAAAAAAGCTTGACGTATTTTTTATCTTTGCTAGAATACGCCCCACTTAGCAAGAACTCGTTAGAGACTTTCTAAGCTCGCAGTAAGCCATTAAACACTTACCGCTTATTCTCCAATAGCTCAGTTGGTAGAGCAACGGACTGTTAATCCGTGTGTCCCTGGTTCGAGCCCAGGTTGGAGAGCCATATTTTAGTAGTAAATTTTTTGAGTCATCTTTGATTCGATTATGGCATTTGCCAAGACCCTCATCACTTTGATGGGGGTTTTTTTATGGCTGTTTTTCCATTTTATAAATATCTAAAGCATAAAATCGTTAATCTAGTATCCATTTCTCTTAGTTCTGCAGAGCTTATAACCTCAGCTACATTCTTAAATATATGCAATGCACGCAAATAGATTTTGCCCCACTCCACTCGACCTTTATTAACCATCAAAACATAAATTAAAAGCATTTATACCCAGACTATTGTACGATAACCTTAAACGAGCAAATAATTTGACCCTGTAACGCTTGGCGATTAGAGTGTTCGTCCCCATTATTTATTTTTATAATAAAATATTTATACCTATATATACTGTCTGTATGTTAACCCTTCACCATTCAAGGACTGGATTTTTATGAGTCACACTGAACAAATTACTTCTTCTGATAACACTCATTATTTACACCATACTTTTTTTGAGCCAAGCGATACTAGCACGGCGATTACTGCTACCTTGCTGATTGTGCATGGGATGGCGGAGCACAGTGGACGCTATGCAGAGTTTGCGCAGTTTTTAGCGGATAATGGTATTGCGGTTGCCACTTATGATCAGCTTGGTCATGGACAGACGGTTAAATCAGCCGATGATTTGGGTTTTTTTGCTGAAGAGCATCCGGTACAGTCATTGTTAAAAGACGTTATTATCATGGCAGACAGCCTAAAGGCGCGCCATCCTAACGTACCGCATTTTGTCATGGGTCACTCGATGGGCTCGTTTATTGTGCGTAACGTCCTCAAGCATCATGCACAGAACTTTACTGGTGCAATTCTAATGGGCACGGCTGACGCCAATCCATTGACCAAAGTGCTGTTGCCGATTAATAGAATCTTAGCGAAAGCCGCTCCTAGAAAGCCAAATACTGTCTTTGCCAACGTGATGAATAAAGTGCTCAATAGTAAGCTTGATAATCGTATTTCTACTTCGGAATTTGCGTGGCTAAATGAAGATCCTGCGGCTATCGAAGCGTACGAAGCCGATCCATTGACGGGTTTTGACTTTACCAACAATGGCTTTTTGACCTTGTTCACCTTAATGGACGCTGGTCTCAATAAAAACTGGGCGACCACGATTGCCAAAGGCTTTCCTATATTATTGGTCAGTGGTGAGAACGATCCTATTGGCGATATGGGCAAAGGCATTCGCAAAATTGCCAGCCGTTTAGAAAAACAGAACTTTAGTGATGTCGAGCTACAGCTTTACCCGCATATGCGCCATGAGCCACTTCATGAGCAGAATAAAACATTGGTTTATCAAGACATCTTAGAATGGATAATTAGCCATACTCCTAATTAATAACTGCATTAAGCATCAATAACAGCACTGCTACTGGCGCTTAAGTTATTTGCTAAAAGCCGCCAAATTAGCGACAATACAGCAAGCCCGTTTTTTAGTTAAAACGCTTTTATTCACTTTATTAGCATCGTTCTTTTTATTCGTTTTTATTTACCTTCCATCAATTTTAGGAATATTTATGTCATTGCAACAAACCATTGAACAAGCCTTTGAAAATCGTAACGAATATAGCCCAGCAACCATGCCAAAAGACGTACGCGATACCATCAATGAAGTGCTTGAGCAATTAGACAACGGTAGCTTGCGTGTGGCAGAGAAAAAAGATGGCGAATGGGTGGTCAATCAGTGGGCTAAAAAAGCGGTTTTATTATCATTTCGTTTAAATGATAACTATGTCCAAGCTGCGGGCGAACACGTGCAGTTCTATGACAAGGTGCCAACGAAGTTTGCCAACTGGACAGAAGCGCAGTTTAAAGAAGCCGGCGTACGCGTGGTACCACCAGCGGTTGCTCGTAAAGGCTCATACATTGCAGCGGGTGCCGTCTTGATGCCATCGTACGTCAATATTGGCGCTTATGTCGACCAAGGTGCGATGGTAGATACGTGGGCTACGGTTGGTTCGTGCGCCCAAATCGGTAAAAATGTGCATTTATCAGGCGGCGTTGGTATCGGCGGTGTCTTAGAACCTCTACAAGCCAATCCAACGATTATCGAAGACAACTGCTTCATCGGTGCACGCTCTGAAATCGTTGAAGGCGTGATTGTAGAAGAAGGCTCAGTGATTTCTATGGGTGTGTTTATCGGGCAATCAACGCGCATTTATGACCGCGAAACGGGCGAGATTCATCGCGGCCGTGTACCAGCAGGCTCAGTCGTTGTGCCCGGTAGCTTGCCATCAGAAGACGGCACTCACAGCTTATATGCTGCGATTATTGTAAAAAAAGTCGATGCGCAAACCCGTGCTAAAACCTCAGTCAATGAGTTATTACGTTTAGCCTAATGCTTTATTTATTACGTTAATTGTTTTTATCATAAAAGATGCTGGGGCTGACTCCAGCATCTTTTTTAATGCTTTATGGCAGGTTAATAGCAGCTTAATGGCAAGTTTAATGGCAAGCTTAATGTAAGACATTACGTTATAATCTGCATCTCGTTTGGACACTGAAACCCCTAGCGTTAGACAGATTATTAAACCCTTTTTATTTGATAAATGCTCACGGCATTATCAATCTCTAACTGTATTTGAAATATTATGAGTGAGTTATCTTTACGCACATCATTGATTCCTGTCACCGACCCTGAAGCAGGGTTACGTTTGACCGAAATTTTTTATTCGCTGCAAGGTGAAGCGCTGACCTCAGGATTGCCGACGATATTTGTGCGCTTGACCGGCTGCCCGCTGCGCTGCGTCTATTGTGATACCGAATATGCCTTTAGTGGCGGCGAACGCCAGTCATTAGAAGCCATTATCACGACCATAAAAAGCTATCCGTGTAAGCGTATCTGCTTGACTGGTGGCGAGCCATTAGCGCAGCCAAATGCCATTGAATTAATGCAGCGTTTGTTAAATGAGGGTTATGAGATTTCACTTGAAACCGCAGGGGCGCTGACGGTAGAAAATGTGCCGCCCGCAGTCAGTAAAGTGATGGACCTGAAAACGCCAAGCTCGGGTGAAGTCGATAAAAACCTTTGGTCAAATCTTGACTATCTTACGGCGCACGACCAAATCAAATTTGTCATTATGAACCGCGCTGATTATGAGTGGGCGAAAGAAAAACTGCTTAAACATCAGCTGGATAAATTGGTTGGTACGGTTTGGTTTTCACCGATGTTTAATGTTGCAGACGATGTAGCCGATAGCGAATTAATGAGCAGCCCTGAGGTGCCCGTACTGGCGCGCGAGCTGGCTGAATGGATGCTAGCAGACGCCTTACCGGTACGTTTCCAATTGCAATTACATAAGATTATTTGGGCCGATGCCAAAGGTAAATAACCGTCTAACATCTGCATAAGTCACGCAAAACGACAGTCCAAGTAGATAAGATAAATTAGCAACCTAAAGATAAAAGATAAATACACTCTAAATAGCTAACGAGCCAACTGCAAGGACGCATGAATGGTCAAACTGATTTTATTGGGCTTATTGGCGGGGGCGTTCTTTAGCTCGACATTTATTTTAAATGAGCTGATGAGTAATGCCGGTGGTCATTGGTTTTGGTCAGCAAGCCTACGCTATGTCTTTATGTGGCTGATTATTACCGCCATTATTATCCTGCAACATAGCTTTGCTCGCATCAAAGAGCTTGCGCTTATCTTTCGTCAGCACTGGGGCTTTTGGTGCCTTACCGGCAGTATTGGCTTTGGGTTATTTTATACAGGCATTTGCTATGCGGGCGACCACGTCGCAGGCTGGGTCGTTGCCGCTACCTTTATGTTTACCGTGGTAACAAGCCTTATTGTATTAATGGCATTTGGACAAAGGTTTGACAAGAAATTTATCATTTATGCCTTTTTGGTCTTTATCGGAGTGGTATTGGTCAATGTCAGCGAAGGCTTACGCGCCTCTGCCCTCGCCGATATTGATAGCGCGCCGATGGCAGAAATGCTGCTTTACGGTGCCCTACCTGCGCTAATTGCGGCTTTTAGTTACCCAATCGGCAATCAGCTGGTCTGGCAAGTCTCACACAACTCGCGCAAACACCATCCCCATAAAGATGGGGCTAAAATGCAACAAGTAACAGAAGATAAGAAACTCAACAGTGAACAAAGTCATCACGAGCATAGCAACCAACCGCTTATCTCAGAAGCTTACGATTTATCTACTGCTATAAATAGTCTGGTAGATAATAGCATGACGTTAAATACAAATCCTACCATCGAAGCTAAGCCCGCCTCTACCTTACAAAACCTCATTGCCCGTATTCCGGCTATCGAGACGACACTCCTACAAAATGCCTTTAACAAAATCTGGCTCATGACCCTCGGTAGCTTGCCGTTCTGGGTGGTTTTAGGCGTACTTATACATCCCGAGCCACCCGCAACCACACAAATTTTTAACACCTTGCTAGTCGCACTGTTGGCTGGAGTGGCAGCGACGAGCATATTTCTTTACGCCCGTGAACAAGCGGTAACCTCAAGTGAAGTGGCAGGCGTTGACTCGACCCAAGCCAGCGAGGTAATCTTTGCTTTAATTGGCGGTATACTATTGTTGAATAACACGCTACCCTCAGCATTGGGATTGGTCGGTATTGGGCTAATTATGCTAGGGCTTATATTGTTTGCAAAAGACGGTTGAGGCTCAAATAAATCATGATAAGTAACTTTATTTTTCCTGATATTCTGCTGTATTTATTGGATATGGTGGGCGTCATTGCTTGTGCCATTGCGGGCACTTTGCTGGCGCAGCATAAAGGCTTTGATATTGCTGGCTGTATTTTGGTTTCTATGGTCAATGCCATTGGCGGCGGTACATTACGTGATATGGCGCTAGATCGCCATCCGCTATTTTGGATGACTGACCTTAACTATGTCATCGTCATTACCGTCACCTCCCTTATTCTACAAATTTTCTTTCATTTGTATCATAAGATTGATAAAGCGCTTAAGTTCTTTGATGCGATTGGGCTGGCGGCTTTTAGTGTGATTGGTTTTAAAGTGGCTTTGGCGCAAGATGTGTCGCCGGTTATTGCGGTTATGATGGGAGTTTGGACGGCGATTATTGGTGGCTTATTACGTGATATTATCTGTAATGAGATACCTCTGCTGCTACAGCGTGAGATTTATATCACTGCCAGTATTGCAGGGTCTGTAACTTATCTGGCGCTTGATTACTGGGGCGTTGACGCGGTTACCAATGAGTTTATGATGTTATTTATCATCTTTGCCGTGCGTATGTTGGCGCTTAAATTCGATTGGCACCTGCCTTCTATTCGCTTGGTCGATTAACGAATTAGTCGTTTAGCCGCTTATCATCATGGCCGAAAAAATATCAGTGCTTTAATATCAGTGCTTTAATATCAGGGCTTTAATATCAGGGCTTTAATATCCGGGCTTTAATGAGAAAAACGCATGCTCACCATTGCTTTAGATTCTGAATTGATTACTACTTTTGACCCGCGCTCGCTGATTTATCTGTTTGATATGATTGGGATTGTCGCTTGTAGTATTTCAGGAACGATATTGGCCAAGCATAAGAAATTTGATGTCTTTGGCTGCTTACTGGTATCGATTGTGACTGCCATCGGCGGCGGTACGGTGCGCGATGTAATTTTGGATCGTCATCCGCTGTTTTGGATGGTAGACATGAGTTATTTGACGGTTATCACCATCTCTTCGCTGGTGATGCAGATATTCTTTCATCCCAACTCTAGGCGCGTTGATAAATTCCTTAAGCTCTCCGATACCATTGGGCTATCAGCCTTTACCTTAATCGGCATCAAGGTTGCTGATAGTATGGGCGCGAATGTGCCGGTGGCATTATTACTCGGGGTGATTACGATTATTGTCGGCGGTATCATCCGCGATATGATTTGTAATGAGATTCCGTTGGTGCTACAGCAAGAGATTTATATTAGTGCGTCTTTAACGGGCGGCATTCTTTATTTTGCCCTGCACAATCTTGGCGTAAGCGCTTGGATTGCCGATATCTCAGCAATGGCGACGATTTTTACTTTGCGGATGCTTGCCATTCGTTATGACTGGCAATTTCCAACCATTGAATGGAAATATTAAAGTATTCAAGCCTAGCAACTACTTGCTTTCCTCTACTGTCTCTTTTACCAGCGCCAAATCTTTGACCATCAACTGCAGGCTTTGTTTACCGTTCCACTCGTTAATGTCTAGCTGAAATAATACATGCACTTTTTCGGCGCGGTAATCCCAAGCACTACTATCAAAATTAAATTGGATTGCCTCAATCGGATATTGCACCTCAGGATAACGTAACGACAATTTAAGATGTTTGTCTTTTAATATCTTAAAGCTCAATACCTCAAATACGCCGTCAAATATCGGCGGCGCAAAGCCATGACCCCATATACTGGCATTCGCTAGATGCTCTGCAAAGTACAAGCTAAAGTCAGCCGCTTGCAAGGGTCCGTCGGTAAATTTCTGCTCGGCAAAGACTTCCTCATCCATCTGCGCCATCACTTCGTTAAACGCGGTTACGAAGCCATCGAAATGACGCCGTTTAATGGTTAAACCTGCCGCCATAGCATGACCACCAAAGTGGCTGATTAAATCAGGGTAACGTTCGGCCACTTGCTCAATCGCATCACGAATATGCACGCCTGCGATAGAGCGCGCCGAGCCTTTGATGGCATCGTCGTCACCCGTGCGTTCTGTATCCGCTGGCGCAAAAACGATACTGGGCAGATAGTGACTTTCTTTTAAACGACCAGCGACGATACCGATAACCCCTTGATGCCAATCGTCTTGATATAAAATGATGCTGCGGTTTTGATTATCAGCCGCCTGTTTCTCAGTTTTAGGCTGAATAAGAATTTCATCGCTCTCGTCAGCCCTATTATTAACATCAGCAGTATTAACATCATTATCATTTTCAGCAGTAGCTAACGCTTGCACAATGCTATCTGCTTGCGCGCGCATCTCGCCTTCGACGTGACGGCGGGTACGGTTAAGCTGCTCGAGCTCTTGTGCCAAACGCTGTGCGGTGCTCCAGTCATCGGTCAATAAGCACTCGATACCGATACGCATATTGTCCATACGCCCAGCGGCATTGATACGCGGACCTAAAACAAAACCAAAGTCCTGCGCCTGTAATTGCTTAGGGTCACGACCTGCTTGTTCAAGCAATGCCAATATGCCAAGCGAGCAGCGCCCTTGACGAATGGCATTTAACCCATGATGGACTAAAATGCGATTGTTTTTATCAAGTACGCCCACATCGGCAATCGTCCCAAGCGCGACCAAATCCAAATACTGACTGACTTGCACGCTAGACTTGCCTGCTTCGCGGCGTAATTTTGCCAAGCGTCCCAGCACATAAAACGCCACGCCAACGCCGACCAATGCCTTACTGCTAAAGTGACAGCCGAGCTGATTGGGATTGACCACCGCTTCGGCAGGCGGTGTCTCTTTGGTGGTCAGGTGATGGTCAGTAATAATAACAGTGATACCATCAGCCTGCGCCCGCGCCACACCGTCGTGGCTTGAGATACCATTATCCACCGTCACAATCATGTCGGGCTTATAAGTCTTGATACCTAACTCGACAATCTCTGGCGTCAGACCATAACCATATTTAAAACGGTCAGGTACTAAAAAATCAACGACTGCGCCCATCTTTGTCAGCGCACGCATCATCAATGCGGTACTGGTTGCTCCATCGCAATCAAAATCACCTACGATTAAGATACGCTGCCCTTCATCGATAGCGACATCTAATAGACGCACCGCTTCCGTGACGCCATGCAGCATTTCGGCTGGCAGTAAACCAGACAGTCCTATTTCAAGCTCATCAGGCGCAGTGATACCGCGACCAGCATAAAGCCTAGCAAGGGTAAATGATTGGGCGGCAAGTGGTTGCAACGCGGCGGGCAACTCGTCGATGCGAGTGCTGGTATAACGGGGGGTTAAATTTAGCATGTTGGTATTCTACTGGCTTTGGCAGATAGCCACAATGGGAATTTTTAGTACTATCGTCTAGGTTTAACGATTGCGTTGGTAGGTCTGATGGCGTAACTTATATTCCATGCATGCCACACAAAGATTCGAAGCGGCTCATTTCTAAATCCCTGCTTGCTAAGCCGTTACTTATTTACAAAAACGGTGCAGAGTGACTGTAATTTTCTGCATTTTGCTACAAAGCAATGATTGTATGGGGCGTATAAATCCATAAAATGGTAAACATCTAAGATGACTTATTAGAAAATCATAAGATACTTATCATTTTGCAATTTTTTCTTTTAATATATTAACCATTTTCTGTTTTTTAAACATTTTAAGGACGCTTTATGAAAACCACTCCACTTGCTGAAAAACTGCCTAATACCATCGATCCAAATCTAGATCTTGAACAAGTTAAAAAAGACTGCGAAAAATTGGTCAAAAAACGCGCCAAGCTGTCAGCGGGTGTTGCCATCGTTCCAGTACCATTTTTTGACGTGGCAGTTGATGCCAGCATGCTAACCATGCTGTTACCTGAGATTAGCGAACGTTTTGGTCTGATTGAAGGTCGTCAATCTGCCATTGATTTAGAGTCACGTGCCATTCATTGGGCGGCGCTAAAAGACCGTACCGTCGACTTTGCAGGCTTAATGGCGACACGTGGTATCGTGAAAAAAACCGTCCAAGGCTTTGGTGGTCGTATCGCAGCCAAGCAAGTGACCAAATTTATTCCACTTGGCGGACAAATGGTTGCGGCAACCATGGGTTATATGATTTTCAAAAAAATCGCTACCGACCATATCAATGAATGCTATAACTTGGCAAAAGATATTCAGCAAAAGCAACATGGTAAAAACGTCTAAAAGCATAACAAATCGAAAGCTTAATAACTAATTAATAACTTAATAATAAGCTAAAAAACAAACCCAGCTAAGAATCTCTTAGCTGGGTTTTCTATTTAAATTTAATTACATAATCAGTATATTATGGCAAACTTCTAGCTACTTTTTACACCAAACTTCTAACCACTTTGTTTGGCAATCCAGTTTTGCATTTGCTCAATCTCAGACTGCTGAGCGTCAATAACAGCTTGCGCTAGCTTACGCATTTCGGCATCTTTACCATATTTCAGCTGTACTTTTGCCATATCAACCGCGCCAACATGATGCGGCAACATACCACGTGCAAAGGCCATATCAGGATTAGGATCAGCAATACCCGCCATCATCTCATCATGCATGGCGTCCATACCGTCGGCATAGGCTTGTTGCATGGCTTTGGTATCGGGTGTGGCTTCAGCTGCATCAGGATGACTCGCTAGCCACGTTTGCATTTGCTCAATTTCTGCTTGTTGAGCATCGATGATGTCTTGTGCCAGCTGGCGCATCTCTTTATCAGTACCATATTTCAGCTGAATCTCTGCCATATCAACGGCGCCAATGTGATGACCTAGCATCCCTTTGGCAAAGGCGGCATCTGGATCGTTATACTCCATCCCGACCATCATCTCGTCATGCATCTTTGCCATAGAGTCATTGTACGCTTGATGCATCGGCGTCATATGTTCAGCACCTGCCATCGTGCCCGCTGACATATCGTGACCGGCGTGTGGATCTGTGGCGGCTGCAGTATCGTTAACATTATCAGTATCATTAACTACCGCTGTCTCTTCTGTAGCAGGTGCAGTTTCAACTTTGTCATTGGTAGGCTGACAGGCACTAAGCAGCAATGCCGCACTGATACTAGCGGTGAGAACAACAAGACGTGAATGATGAGTGATTTTCATGGTATATCCTTTTTGTAAGTAGACAATAAAAAATGGTAAATCAGTTAAGATTTACCAATAAAAAACTATTAAACGAATGTGCTAAACGCCGCTACGTTAGAGTCATCAGTGAGAATTCTACCTATGGATTCATTTTTTCTTGTTTTGAATGATTCATAAAGCAGTCTTCCTCTACACGACTCAGGTCGTTATGATTGTTGTTATGACTGCCTTTATATTGCTTAGGCTATTTAAAAGTCAACCTATTGCAAAAGGTACTTCTTCTTTTATTAGCTTCTTTAATAAGTTTCATATTGTATGAGCTTATAACTGCTGCTCAGCAGATTCAATATCTGCATATACTTGGTTTGTACCGTCTTTGTTTATTTGCATAATCTGATAAGGTGCAAATTGCCCTTGATATTCCATACCCGGACTGCCGACTGGCATACCAGGCACGGCAAGCCCGATGGCTTGTGCCGGTGGATTGGCTAAAAACTGAGCGACATATTTAGCTGGTACATGCCCCTCAAATACATAACCGTCGGTTGTGACCGCAGTATGGCACGAGCGCATCTCTGTCGGCACGCCATAACGGTCTTTGAATAATGACAAATCTTTTGGATGCTGGCTTGTCGCTGTAAGGCCATGATTTTGCGCATACTCTATCCAGTCTTTACAGCAGCCACAATTGACATCTTTATAGACGGTCGCTGAAACGTTTTTGAGTAAATCAGAATGTTGGGCTTTAGCATTTATCGTAGCAGACTGGTTAGTGTTTTCTAAATTATCCGCCGACGTCTTATTCACCGAAACTTGGGTTTGCGCCGAGTTCATATCAGCGGCACTGCTATCAGCATTAGTATCTGCTTGATTACAGGCAAAAAGTGTCGACGCCGCTAATATTATAAAGCTGCCGCGTAGGGCTGTCTTTACGAGCTGATTAGGTTTTAGCTGGCGCGATTTAAACTGACGACTAAATTTAGTGGCAAGGATAACCATAGTAAATATCTCGTTAATGATAAAAATGGCAGGTATTTTTAGAAATGCATGGCGTTGATAGTTGTAGTAATAGTTAGAGCAATAAAGCTCTAGCATTAAAATATTAAATAAAAAGTCTCTGCACACGACAAAAAAAATCATCCCCACCCGATTTTCATAGGTTTAGGGGTTAAAAAGCTAACTAACTGTCGAAATACAGTCTTATCATTATTAAAAAACACCAAGCGAAGGCCTTCAATCAATATATCCAGGCCAAGCGCAAACAAACTGGCTTGAGGTCGAGCGTTTGACTTCAACTTGCGTTTTAACGGCTTATCTTTGTCTTTATAAATACCGACATGATAAGCCCAACAAAATGCTAAGGCGTTCACTGCGACTAATTTACTGACCCGATCAAGATGGGTTAAGTGGGTATCTTCAAGATTAAAGCCACGCCCCTTTAGACAAGCAAATAAAGTCTCAATTTCCCAACGCTTGCCATAGCTTGTCATCGCATCCACTGTTTCTAGTTGATTGGTTGCGACAATCACTAAACCGTAGTCTTTATCACGCTTGGCAAATACTCGAACCAAACAACCATCGACAGTCAGTATTCGCCCATGTCGATATGTTTCTTGATGGCTAACATGGCGCAATAACTCTTTAATCTGTACCAGCTTGCCATGATGATTCCTAACTTTACTGTTCTTCTTAATCCGTATGGCAAAGGGTATGTGATTATTGGTGAGCCAGTTAAACCATTTTTCGCCAACAAACTCTCTGTCTGCTACTATCATCTCAAGGTTATCTTTGCCAAATTGTTTGATAAACCGCTCAATAAGTTCACAGCGTTCAAGATGGTTTGTATTACCTCGCTTATCTAGCATTTGCCAGTATAAGGGGATGGCTATCCCTTTATATACCACCCCTAGCATAAAGATGTTGAGGTTACTTTTACCCCATTTCCAGTTGGTGCGGTCAATGGTTAAGGTGACTTTGCCTAGCCCAAATAGTCGATATATCATTAAAGCCAGTTGATCGTAGTCTATCCTGGCTTCGGCAAAAAATCGCTGTAGTCTGCGATAGTGACTGTCGGTCTTGCCACCCTTAGGGAGGTGTCTTGCTATTTTTTTTAAGATTACTGCTTTGAGCAGTAATCAGGGCTATTATCATTAGGCTCAAACATGTGATTCTTGCCTTGTTCATACTCAGGTTTTGGGTTAAAGTTTCACTAAGTCTGTTAAAGTTTGGCATGGTCTGATTCGTCTTGAAAATTACTATTATGCCTTTGCTTTAACAGACTTTTTTGTTTTTTTTGTCGTGTGCAGAGATAAAAAGTATAACAATGTCAGTCTGACAAGCAGATGACGCTAAGATGACAATTTTGTCATCTTGCCAGCTTAGCATAGGAATAGCGCTCACATTACTTTATGATTGATGGCAGAAAATCCAGCCATATCGCAACCGCACTAGCATAATAAAAAAAAGCAAAGAGTCTGAAGTTAAACCGCCTTTTCATTAACCGCTTTTCATTAGCCATTTTTTATTAGAAAACACCTTTATTTAAACCCTAAAAAAGCCCTGCCATTGCAGTAATGCCAGTCAGTTAAGGCAAAAACTCAATAAAAGTAATAAAATAGCCCATCTAATAAGTAGATGGGCTATTTTACTATGAGACTACAAGACGCTATTAATGAGACGCATAAAAGGATTCCAGACACCCTAGAACAATTTAGTGAATTAATAGACCCTGAGTGGATACAGCAAGCTTTAGAGTATACCGGCAAAGCGAGCATTAGAAGGCGTAAGCTACCTGCCGAACACGTTGTTTGGATAGTCATCGGCACAGCTTTATATCGAAACCGTTCAATTTGGTATATCACAGAGCAGATGCGGCTTAATATAGACTCACAGGCCTGCGTACCCAGTGCAGTGGTACAAGCAAGACAACGCCTCGGGCATGAGCCTCTAAAGCAGCTATTTCATCAACTAAGTGCTCACTACCAAACAGAATCACGAGCCGAGCAGCAAGACTTTATGGGACTTAGCGTCCAAGCTGTAGACGGTGTCGTATACTCACTACCCTATACTGATGAGAACCTTCAGTACTTTAGTTCAAGCAAAGGCAGAACTAAAGAGGCGCCCTATCCCCAAATGCGTTCGGTATGCCTGATCAATACTGACACGCATGAGATCATTGACACAACCCTTGGAGATATGGGTCAAGGAGAGATCACATTAGCCCGTCAGCTAAATATTCAAGACAACAGCATTACGCTCTTTGATAGAGCCTATTTCTCAGCAGACCTACTGATTAGTTGGCAACAAACCCATCCAAACAGTCACTGGCTCATGCGGGCTAAAGATAATTTGCGTTACAGTGTAATTGAAACCTTTAGTGAAGGGGACTACTTGATACAAATGCCGGTTTCTCCCCAAGCTCAAAAGAAAAATCCAAACCTACCCGATACTTGGCAAGCTCGATTAATTGAGTGTAGTTATGAGGGTAAGACAAGACGATACATCACCTCTTTAATAGATGATAAACGCTTTACTAAGGATAAAGTGGCACAGCTGTACTTGCAGCGCTGGGAGATCGAGATGGCTTTTAGGGAAATTAAGTCTGATCTACAGCAGGGGCTGTTGTTAAGAAGTAAGCTGCCACAGCTTGTGTTACAAGAGTTCTGGGGGCTTATGATTGCTTATAATCTGATAAGACGTTTGATGCGCTATATGGCAGTTAGAGCTAAGGTTAGCCCTCTACGAATTAGCTTTCATATGGCGTCTATTACGATTGTTGATCTGTTACGGTTTGCGCCTTTACAGGCTGCAGGACTCTTCCCTAAGTTGTTAGATGCAGTTTTAGAGGAAGGAAAATTGTTTGTCATTCCTGAACGCAGAAAGCGATCTTGCCCGAGGGTGGTTAAGGGTAAACCACAAAAATATCCCAAAAAAAATACCAGTCAGCCTTAACTGACTGGCATTACTGCCATTGCAGAGCCTTTTCATTCTTTAACCTTGTTAATGACTTAGATATTAATCATTTACAGGGTTTTCAGGTTGGTAGTTTGAATGTGAGGGTTTTGCAAAGGCAAACTTAACCACCTGCAATGCCACACAAACAGCACCAGTGATCAAGACCACGTCACCAAAGGTACGAATCCAACGCAGTGTTTGTAAGAAATCTTGTTGTAAGAAGCCTTCACTACGAGCGTACCATAAGCCTTCGGTCATTGATGCGTGCGCTTGGAAAATACCAATCGGTAATAAACTGGTGACAATCATCAATACCAAGCCTGCATTTAGCGCCCAAAAACCGGTTTTGATAAGGTTTTCACTAAACACATAGTCTGGACGAATATAACGCATGACCAGTAAGACAAAGCCGATTGCTAAGAACCCATAGACCCCAAATAAAGCGGCATGTGAGTGAACGGCTGTGGTATTCAACCCTTGTAAATAGAACAGTGACACAGGCGGGTTAATCATAAAGCCGAACACGCCTGCTCCCAACATATTCCAAAACGCGACCGCAACGAAACACATGATAGGCCATTTGAGCTTATCCATCCATGGCGCTTGACGCTGCATAGACCAATGCTCATACCCTTCATAACCTAGTACAACTAAGGGAACCACTTCTAAGGCACTAAATGAGGCGCCGATTGCCATAACTGGCGTGGTTGTGCCTGAGAAGTATAAATGGTGGAAGGTACCGGGTACACCGCCGAGCATAAATAGCGCCGCAGAAGCGATGGCAGAACCAGTGGCGATTTTTTTATTAACCAAGCCTAAGTTATAGAAAATGAAAGCCAATGATACGGTGGCGAATACTTCAAAGAAGCCTTCTACCCATAAATGTACCACCCACCAGCGCCAGTATTCCATGATGGTTAAATGTGTACGCTCGCCGTAGAACAAGCCAGCACCATAAAATAAACCAACGCAAACGACTGATGCAAAGAAGATTGCCAATAAGTTTTTATCGCCCGGTTGTTTAAATGCTGGTAAGCAACCACGGGTCATTAATACCAACCAGAACAATATACCGACCCATTTTAAAATCTGCCAGAAGCGACCAAGGTCAATAAATTCATAGCCTTGATGACCAAACCAGAAGTTGTATTTCGCCGGCATAATGCCAGCAATGGCAAAGTATTGGCTAATAAATGAGCCAACGACGACGATAATTAAAGCCACCCAAAGTATATCTACGCCCAATTTTTGGTATTTAGGATCTTTACCACCATTGATAAGCGGCGTTAAGTACAACCCTGCCATCAAGAAAGCAGTAGCAATCCAAAATAGTGCTGCCTGAATATGCCACGTACGCACCAGCGAATACGGGAAGTAATCGGCGACGGCAATACCGTAAAACTCTTGTCCTTCAACGGTATAATGCGCGACGAAACCGCCAATAAATACCTGAAAAACAAACAACCCCATGACTAAAACGCCGTATTTTGCCAAGGCTTTTTGCGACGGCGTTAACGCTATTTTGGTTAATGGGTCAGCGTTTGGTGTGATTTCCTTGACGTCTTCTTCTTTACGTAAAAACGACCAGCCCCAAATAAGGAATCCAACCCCAGCAATTAAGAACACTACACTGGCGATAGACCACATGATATTTTCTGAGGTTGGGACGTTATCAATTAGCGGCTCATGCGGCCAGTTATTAGTATAAGTGGCATTGGTACCCGGACGTTCGGTAGACGCCATCCACGTGGTCCAAAAGAAAAAGTTGGTCAGTTTTTGTCTGTCTTCAATGTCCGCCAAGGTATTGTTTTTCATGGCAAAGTTTTCACGCGACTTTTGCAAGGACGGCTCATTACCGTACAAGCCAATATAATAAGGCGCGACTTCATTGATGGCGGCGATACGTGTATCTGATAACACCACTTGATTTTTATCATTGGTATTGCTACCACGATATTCTTTTTTCAACTGCGCATTGAGCACCGCTTTTTGATCGTCTGTGGTGGCGGCAAAATCATGCCCATATAACTCTTGTGCCCTGATGTCCAACCAAGCGACAAGCTCTCTATGTAACCAATCTGCCGTCCAGTCAGGCGCTTGATAGGCACCATGCCCGAGCACTGAGCCAAGCTGCTGACCACCGGTACGCTGCCAAGCAGATTGACCATCTAAAATATCTTCTTCTGTGATTAAAACCTTCCCATTGCTGTCAATATACTGATCAGGGATAGGAGGTGCGGTACGATACACTTCCACGCCGCCCCAACCTAAAAAGGTAAAGGTAACCACGAGGACGGCGATTAAGCCCCACCAATACTTCTTGTACTCGCCCATATCTTGCTCCTACTGGCTAGATAGATGATTTGAACACTTAAAAATTCATTTTAAATGAATTTTTATAAGCGTCATGATTCCAAAAATGAAAAAAATAATGTTGCCCGTTGCGATAAGTCTATTGATAGCTCTGATTAATAGTTCTGCAAATATTAAGCCTACTACCTTAGTCTTAGTCTTGATATTTAGATAAGAGTCAAGGTTAATGGCTTAAATTTAAGATTACCTCACTGACCCATTGATAGACTTTATCGCTTCGATGGCTAAAAGTATTTGATGAGTATTTACATCTAGCATCAAACTGGAAACATAATAACATTCATTTAATATGAATGTTAAGAGTTATTTCTATTTATTCTTATAATCATAATAAACTGTACCGCTCATTCTTTATAAAACAACCTATTAAATTCGCTATAAATCTTCAAAATACTGGGGCGAATCTCAAAGCCAGTTAAGGGATTGTGCATAATAAATAGGCATAAAAAAACCAGATAGCATTGAACTATCTGGTACGTGGTTAAATTACTCTAAAACCAATATCGTGCTAATTATTTAGCGCTTGATAACACCTGATAACTACGCTCAATCACCGGCGCATCAACCATATTACCATCAACTTTAAAGACTGCCTGCCCACTGCGCTCATATTCTGCGACCACGCGCTGCGCAAATTCAAGCTCACTAACCGTTGGTTGTAGTGACTGCTTGACGACGTCAACTTGCTTAGGATGGATACAAAGCATGCCGGACATGCCCATCTGCGACCATAGCTGCACACGATGATGCAGCCCTTCATTATCATTAAAATCTGCATACACACTATCAATCGGCGCGAGCAGTTGGTGGACTTTTGAGGTCAGGATAAGCTGATAACGAATTTGATTGGCAATAATATCCGCTGATGCTGTACCCACTTGCACTTGTAAATCATTGCATAAATCTAAAAAACCATAGCTAAATGCAAGCAGCCCTGAAGCTTTTGCCATATCTTCAATACAGTATAAGCCCATAGCATTTTCTATCAACGCAATCACGGGCAGCCCCGTTTCTTGATACACCCTTTCGATATCTGCTGGCTGCTCTGCTTTTGCCAGTAATACACCTGCTAACTTAGGCAGCTGTTGACATAGCGCTAAATCTTTAACAAATTCTGCACTGCTCGCTTGATTAATACGTAGCCAAATCGGACGATAGCTTTTAGCGTCATGCTCAGCATCATAATATGCTTTTAGTGCTACGCGAGCTTGGGCTTTATCTACTTGCGCAACCGCATCTTCTAAATCAACAATCACCGCATCAGCCCCGCTAGCAAAGGCTTTTGCTACCCGATCTATTCGCGTTGCAGGAACAAATAACCATGTCTTGGTAGCCGCAAGCGATTCAATCATTACTCGGTAATTTTGCGATTCAGTATGGGTATCGCTTCTCGTGTTTTTATTGACAGGCTGATTGCTAAAAGCTGACATGCTTAGTTCCCATAGATAGATAGGTAAATAAATAGATGAATAGGTAAATAATCATCTTAGCAACATTTAGCATTATTGTGCCATGACAAAAGCGCTTGTCATAGCACAATCACTGTATAGCTAACCTAGATGATTAAGATTCCTCTGGTTTATCAAATAACTTCTCGATAGGTTTACTATGGATTTTCGAGCTATTAAACAGTGATTTATTACCGCTATCACCTTCTGTCCAAAAGTTGATATTAAACTGGGCATCGTCACTTAATTCTACGCGGTGCCAATATTGAGGCGGGCTGACCGCAAACTGTCCAGCGTTAATAACCACTGTTTTTTCAGGCTCAGTGGCCGCTTCATCAGCAAAGCCATAAAAAGTTACCGTCCCTTGCATGACACAAATTTGTCCGTAGACGCCTTCCGCCGTATTGTGATGGGTTAACAAGGCGTTAGGCACTTTATCTTTGGTGAAGAAATGGGTTGAACGTTTTATTTTCCAATGGCTTGGAATGACGGGATTGGGATTGGTGGTGCTAGTGGTATTTTTAGTATTCGTAGTGGCACTCATGATAACTCCTTGGCTAGTTTGCTTAATATAGATTTTATTTCTCAATCTGCCTTAAAGGTTAATATTCAATTGAGAATAATTATCATTAATATAAAATAGCACTTTTTAAAAGGCTTTACCAGCCTTGTAGGAGTTTGATTATTAATAAAAATATAACGCCCGAAAATGCCTGCCTACTCCCCATTAAGTAGTATAGAAAGTAGACCCTATACTGCTTTCGCTCAATAGTTATGACGCCCCCTTTATTGCTATCTTGTGCCCATTACCGGCATCAGAATTTATAATGGGGACATTATCATGCATGCAAAAGAATTACTCGAGGTTGAACGCCGTGAGATAAGGGCGCTACACTATACGTGGATTGCTTTTTTTCTGACCTTTTATGTCTGGTTTAATATGGCACCGCTGGCAACCTCGATGCTACAGACAGAAAGCTATTTAACCCCTGATCACATCAAATTATTTTTAATTGCCAACGTCGCGTTGACGATTCCGGGGCGCGTCATCGTCGGCATGGCATTGGACCGTTTTGGTCCGCGTCGCGTGTTTTCTATATTAATGGTGGTGATGGCGATACCGACGTGGTTTTTCGCGTTTGGCGACTCTGCCATGCAACTATTCGTTTCGCGCTTGTTCATGTCTATCGTCGGTGCAGGTTTTGTCGTCGGTATTCATATGACGGCGTTATGGTTTAAACCAAAAGACATTGGCTTTGCTGAAGGCTTTTATGCTGGCTGGGGAAATTTTGGTTCAGCGGCAGCGGCGATTACCATTCCAACCGTAGCCTTACAATTTTTTGGCGGCGATGATGGCTGGCGCTGGGCAATTGCACTATCTGGTCTATTAATGGCGCTATACGGCGTGGCTTATTGGTTTTTAATCACCGATGGACCGGAAGTCGGTACGCATAAAAAATCCCGTAAAGCTGGCGCGTTAGAAGTGTCGACTTGGAAAGACTTGTGGTTATATTGCTTATTTATCGTTCCTTTATACGGTGTATTGGGATTGCTGGTGTATCGCACCCAAGCGATGGGGTTTTTGAGTGCCACGGGCGCTATCATTGCTTATAGCGTGATTGTATTGATGGTCATTTATCAGATTTATAAAGCCATCAGTGTCAATGTGCCCATGCTTAAAGCTGGTATTCCAGAAGACGATAAATACCCCTTTAAATCGGTGGCGGCGCTGAATGTCAGCTATTTTGCTAACTTTGGCGCAGAGCTGGCGGTGGTTTCTATGCTACCGATGTTCTTTGCTGCGACTTGGAAACTTGACCCGACGGCGGCTGGTTTGATTGCCTCTACCTTTGCCTTTGTTAACTTATGGGCGCGGCCACTTGGCGGTTATATCTCTGATAAAGTCGGTAATCGTCGTTTGGTGATGCTGATTTATATGTTCGGTATTGGCATTGGTTTTGCGCTGATGGGCATGCTTAATGCCGAATGGCCGCTATTTATCGCCGTGGTCTTTACCATTCTATGCTCGGTGTTTGTACAAGGGGCAGAAGGCGCGACCTTTGGAATTATTCCTTCAATTAAACGTCGTTTGACCGGTCAAATATCAGGCATGGCAGGCGCTTATGGTAACGTTGGCGCGGTATTCTACTTATTTATTTACACCTTTGTAGAGCCCAATCAGTTCTTTTATATCATTGCAGTTGGTGCGCTGATTGCATGGGTTGTCTGTTATTTCTGGTTGGCAGAACCAGAAGACGCCTTTGGTGATGAATATAAAATGTCATCCGTTGATCGTCAAATTGCGGCAGAGAGTAAGTACTAGAAATAAGTACTAAAAGCTGATATTAGCCGTTAATGCTTATATCAAAAACTAAGACATAACAATCATACTCTCAGATTGTGATGTCCAAAACTAAAAACCCACCTAGCATATTGTTAGGTGGGTTTTTAGTTTTAGATAAATGATTACTTAGATAAATGATTACTTAGATAAATGATTACTTAGATAAATGATTACTTAGATAAATGGCTACTTAGATAAATGGTTAACCGTCCATACCGCCGCTTCTACCCGTGTCCGCAGACCGGTTTTATTGAGGATATGCTTGACGTGTACCTTTACCGTTGATTCGGCAATATCCAAATTATTGGCAATCATCTTATTACTCAGCCCCTCAGCAATCATCTGAATAACTTGTAACTCTCTGCTGGTCAGATTACTGGCGATATCTTGGATACTGGGTGTGCGCAACGTTTGAGCAAGTATCGAGGCTAGATTGGGACTGATAACCAATTCGCCGCGCAGTATTTTTCTGATATCAATAATAATCAGCTCAGGCTCCATATCTTTTAGCAGATAACCATCGACGCCCAATTTTAACGCCTCCTGTACGTCTTCACCGCTATCAGAAACGGTGAACAATACGGTCTTGGTATTGATGTTTCTGGCTTTGATTTCTCGTAAAGTTTCGATTCCGGTGAGCACCGGCATTTTATGGTCAAGTATCACCAAATCGACGTCATTATTTTCTAAAAATGCTAATGCCTCTTGACCATTACTGGTTTCGCCAACGACTTTGACATCGTCTTCAAGACTTAATAACTCAGATATGCCGCGGCGTAGCATCGGATGGTCATCAACCAATAATAGGCGCGCAGGCGACGTGCTGGTATAAACTTTGGTGCTCATAACATACTCACAAATTAAAAAAATGGTACAAAAATTTAATGATTTAAATTTAATAATTCAGGATTACAATGCTTAAAAACTGCTTAGCAGAAATCATATTTAAAAATGAAACTGGTTAGAAAAATCCGCCAAAAAAACGCCAATCAACAACTTTAAAAAAGACCATTCAATCGCTTAAAATCACAATATTATGAGCTTATAAATAAGCATCTTTATTACTCTCTTCATCAAAGAAATTGGGCTCAAATCTGACCGTAACGATAGTGCCGCGTGGCTCGTTATCGGTCACGATAAGTTCGCCGCCGATATTATGGGCGCGCTCTTTCATAATCATCAAGCCATGATGCTGGGTTTGATCGACACCGCCAGATATGCCAACGCCATCATCGATGATACTCATGACGATATATTTATCACCGTCCTCGTATTCCAAATGAATTGCGACGTTTTGTGCTTTTGCATGGCGGCTGATATTTGACAGCGCTTCTCTGGCAATCTGAATCAAATCTATCTGCTCAGTGGCGCTCAAATTAAGCGTCATAATATGGTTGTGCACCGTTATATTAAAATCGCCTTTTGAGGCAAACTCACTGGCAGCATCGTGCAAGGCTTCGTCGAAATTATCGTTATCGATGGTCAAGCGAAAGGTCACCAACAAGTCTCTTAACTGCTGATAAGCGGAGCCTAGCCCCATTTTTATCTGTTCGATATTTTGCGCTACCGGTGCTTTGACGGGCTCGCTGCCAGCGTTTTTAAGGTGTCTCTCAAGGACGCTGACTTGGATTTTTAGATAAGACAACGACTGCGCCAAAGAATCATGCAGCTCTCTAGCAATGGTCGAGCGCTCTTCAAATAAAATCAGCTGATGCTCTTGCTGTTTTTGCTTACGCAGCGATAAGGCGGTACTGATTAAGTTGGTCAGTGAGACGATGAGCTCGTTATTTTGCGCATCCAATTCAGGACTGCTAAATGGGAAAATGCTGCCCGCTTCGGTCATTTGAATAAGCTGTTCTGGTGTTATATTGCTATGATTATCAGCATTATCGTCGCCATCAGTGACAAAAGAGCGATTCATGACCAGCGTCGACTTTGGTCGCACGCGCAATTCGCCAAATTCTTCTTGTTGATGAACAATAGGATAAGACTTGGTATGTTCGCCGTTTTTCGTTGCGCAGTTATCACAGTTGAGCTTTTTACACAGCTCTTTCATTTTTTCGCCATGCAGAACGATGGCATTTTTACTGGTGATATATTTATTCTGTATGCACAAGGTAAATTCTAGATGCGGCAAGGTCTTACTGAAATCTGCAATCAAAGCATCGAGCTGATATAAGCTCACTTGGCTGGTGGTCAGCGATTTTGAAAAGTCATAAAACAGCGACAGCACTTGGTTGGCTTTGACCAAATGCTGGGTTTTTACCTGCACCTCACTCTCAAGCGAGCGCTGGTAGGTCTCAATCGTACTTGCCATATCATTGAAAGAATTGCCAAGCACTTCAAACTCTCGATAGCCTGCGATGGACACTCTGGTATTGAACTGACCGTCTTTAAATTGGTTATTGGCTTTTATCAATTGCTGAATGGGCAGCAGTACCGATTTTTGCAAACGGCGCATGCCAATCAGCACAATAATGATGGTCAGTATCAACGAGAGGATTTGCAGGTTTTGCTGCCATGTCTGGCGCTGCTCGTTTCGGTACTGCAGCTCACCAACAAAGCGGTTCACATCTTCGATATAACTGGCAGAAACGCCATAAAACGCCGCTTTATCCTGCGCCAATAAAGTCGGCTTTAAGTCTTGATACCATTGGTCTTTTATCTTATTAAGCTGCTCATTGATGAGCGTATGTCTATTGGCACTCGTTAGCTGATAGATCTGCAATTCTGCCAGCCGATTTTCCATATCCTTAATCAAGATAGCGGTCTTTTCGGCGGTGTTTTTATTAGAAAAATCTAATTTACCTTGTTTAACAGACGTCTCATTTTCTTGGTCGCTGACGCTATCTTGGTTAATATTTAAACTTGAGCTAAAAGGATGGTCATCGGAAAAACCAGTCGCAATCTGAAAGCTAATGCGATAAGTGGCCATGCGTATCGAGCCTGCGGTATTAATCGCCTCCGCATCAGACCGTGCTACCCAAGCCAGCGCCCCACTCCCCAACGCTGACATCAAGGATAAGATGGCGATGATAATAATAGCGCCCCAAGCATGAAGGGTTAAAGACTGGCGGCGTTGAATAGACTTCATGAATAGCATTTACCCATCAAAATTAGTAAAAAAGAGGTGCTCAGTATCAGCGTTAACAACTTACTAAAAGTATTAAAGGCATCTTAAAAAAAGCCTTAAAAACATCTTAGAAACACCAAGTGCGCCTAACCAATCTCAAACCAGTTCTGGTTAAAAACTCCACACTTTTCAAAAAATAAAAACTACATCAGTCCATTCAGAGCAAACTTTTAGTAATCATTCTGCCCGCAACATACCTCTTTTAGCCATCAGTATACCACTATGTATGAATACTCATCATCGGGATAACGCAGTACCGTGAGTTATCGTTTCTATAAAACCATTGATTGTGATGATTTGCTGTTATCAAGGGCGCATTGGTCACAGACATCAATCTACCGGATCAACCTAACCCATATACGAGCGGTCATTAACAACAATCAAAGCGACTGCATACGGTAATTTTTATAACGGCTTAAGGTTATAAAACTATCCATTATAACTAAGCATAAATGATATTAAGTGAGGAATAGTATGGGCAATGATTACAACTTCAAAGGTGGTAAGCTCATCACTGACTGGCGACCTGAGATAGATGAGTTCTGGAAAGGGGGCGGCAAAAAAGTCGCCACTCGCAATTTATGGATATCCATTCCATCCTTGCTGCTGGCGTTTGCAGTATGGATGGTATGGAGCGCGGTCATCGTGCGCTTACCTGAGATTGGTTTTGATTTTGATGGCGGGCAGCTGTTTTGGCTCGCCGCGCTACCCGGACTATCAGGGGCGACGCTACGGATTTTTTATTCTTTTATGGTGCCAATTTTTGGTGGTCGGCGTTGGACAGCGATATCAACCTTGTCTCTGTTAATTCCGGCATTATGGATGGGCTTTGCGGTTCAGAATCCTGATACGCCGTTTATGATATTTGCCATTATTGCGCTGCTTTGCGGCTTTGGCGGTGGTAACTTTGCCTCGTCCATGTCCAATATCTCGTTCTTTTATCCAAAAGCGGAACAAGGCACAGCGCTTGGGCTAAACGCTGGTTTGGGTAATTTGGGCGTGTCAGTGATGCAGTTCGTCGTCCCGATGATTATATTGGTAGCAGCATTCGGTAGCTTAGGCGGCGACCCACAAGTCTCTGCCAGCGGTCAGCTGTTTTATCTACAAAATGCAGGCTTTATTTGGGTACCCTTTATTCTGCTATTTTCAGCATTGGCATGGTTTGGCATGAACGACATTGCCACCGCCAAAGCCTCGTTTAAAGACCAATCCGTTATCTTTAAACGCAAACATAACTGGATTATGTGTATTCTTTATATGGCAACCTTTGGCTCCTTTATTGGTTTTTCCGCCGCATTTCCGATGTTGATTAAAAACTCATTTCCTGCCATTGATGCGCTTAAATTTGCTTTCTTAGGTCCCTTGGTTGGTGCGCTATTTCGTCCACTAGGTGGTTGGATATCTGATAAAACCAGCGGCGCAAAAGTCACCTTTTGGAACTATATCGTGATGGTGTTGGCGGTATTGGCGGTGATGTACTTCCTACCTAGCGAGACCCATGAGGGCAGCTTTGTCGGCTACTTTATCTCCTTTATGGTGTTGTTTATTACCACGGGCATCGGTAACGGCTCTACCTTTACCATGATTCCAGTTATTTTTAGAACCTTTCATGAGCGCCTTGAGCCTGAAAAAGCAGGGACAGAGCCGCTATTTATTGAAATACGTAAAGAGTCTGCAGCGGTGGTTGGATTCACCTCAGCAATCGCCGCTTATGGCGCGTTCTTTATACCAAAAATGTTCGGTTCAGGACTGGGTATTGATGGCACCTTTATCGCCTTAATTGTCTTTTACATTCTCTGTATCGTATTGACTTGGTGGTATTACAGCCGTGCTAATGCTGAGATTCCTTGTTAAAGCAGATATTTTATAACAACCCTTTAACAACCGTCTTTTGAATGAGCAATAACCAACCCTATGAAGTGCTACTTGCTGATGTGAGTAGCACTTTTTTTGTTTTAAATTTTTGCTAAGTAATTTCCAGCTGCTAAATAAGCATGGCTCATGGACGTTTAACGATTAGACGCTCAATAATTAGACACTTAACAGTTTTTTTAAGCAAATTTGATAACTTGCCGCTACTACTAAGGTGGTAGTGCCCTGCTCATGTTAGCTGATAGTAAGAGGGTGACGGCTTACTTAAAATGACGCTATCGAAATAATATTTACGGCTTAGCTGCATACCGATATCAAGCACTATCAAGATAGAAGCATTCTGCACTCAGCTCTAGATACACCTTAGGCAATAAAACAGAGGATAGCGAAATGAGCCATTTACTCGACCAATTCCGTTTTTTTAAACGTAAACAGGGCGAATTCTCCGATGGGCATGGCGAGACGCGCGATGAGTCTCGTGATTGGGAAAATGTGTATCGTAGCCGTTGGCAGTATGACAAAGTTGTGCGCTCAACGCATGGCGTCAACTGTACCGGTTCTTGCTCGTGGAAAATCTACGTCAAAAACGGCTTGGTGACGTGGGAGACGCAGCAAACCGACTATCCAGAAACCCGTCCAGACTTACCAAACCACGAACCGCGCGGCTGTCCTCGTGGCGCAAGCTACAGCTGGTATATGTACTCAGCGAACCGTGTGAAATACCCTAAAGTACGTAAGCCACTATTAAAATTATGGCGTGAAGCCAAAGCACAGTATCCTGATCCAGTCGATGCGTGGGGCAGTATTGTCCAAGACCCTATCAAAGCAGAACAGTACAAATCTAAGCGCGGTTTGGGTGGCTTTATCCGCTCGACATGGGCGGAAGTCAATGAAATCATCGCTGCCAGTAATGTTTATACCGCCAAAACCTTTGGTCCTGACCGTATCGTCGGTTTCTCTCCGATTCCTGCGATGTCGATGGTCAGTTATGCTGCTGGTAGTCGTTATTTATCATTAATTGGCGGCGTCTGCTTATCGTTTTATGACTGGTATTGTGACCTGCCACCAGCATCGCCAATGGTTTGGGGCGAGCAGACTGACGTGCCAGAGTCAGCCGATTGGTATAACTCTGACTATATTATTGCGTGGGGCTCAAACGTTCCGCAAACGCGGACCCCTGATGCGCATTTCTTTACCGAAGTGCGTTATAAAGGTACCAAAACCGTCTCTATCACGCCCGACTATGCGGAAGTATCGAAATTAACTGACTTATGGCTAAACCCAAAACAAGGGACCGATGCGGCAGTCGCGCAAGCATTCTGTCATGTGATTATCAAAGAGTTTTATCTTAAGCAGCCAAGTGAATATTTCTTAGACTATGCCAAACGCTATACCGACTTACCTGTGCTCGTCATGCTAGAAGGTGAAGAAGGCGCACGCCATGCGGGTCGCTATCTGCGTGCTTCTGACTTAATCGATAATTTAGGTCAAGAAAACAACCCAGAATGGAAAACCATCGGTCTAAATAGTGATGGCGAGCTGGTTTCTCCGCTTGGCTCTATCGGTTATCGTTGGGGCGAAAAAGGCAAATGGAATCTTGAACAAAAAAATGGCACCACAGGCGCAGATATTGACCTAACGCTGACTTTAAAAGACAGCAATGAAACCTGCAAAGTCGGCTTTGATTACTTTGGTCATGTAGATCATCCGCATTTTACCTCGGTACCGGGCGAAGCGATACAGCAAAAAACCGTCCCTTGTAAAACCATTACTTTGGCCGATGGCACAACCGCTATCGTGGCGACCGTCTTTGATTTAACCGTGGCCAACCTTGGGGTTGATAATGGCGTTGGCGGCGAGCACGTCACCGACGACTATAACGATGCCACCGTACCGGGCACGCCTGCTTGGCAAGAAGTCATCACCGGTCTGAGCCGTGAGCGCGTCATCCAAGTCGCGCGTGAATTCGCTGAAAACGCCCATAAGACTCATGGTAAATCGATGATTATCATTGGTGCGGGTATGAACCACTGGTATCACCTCGATATGAACTATCGCGGCGTGATTAACATGCTCATGCTATGCGGCTGTATCGGTAAATCTGGCGGCGGCTGGGCGCATTATGTTGGGCAAGAAAAACTACGCCCTCAAACCGGCTGGTTGCCATTGGCCTTTGCCCTTGATTGGCATCGTCCACCGCGTCATATGAATGGCACGAGCTTCTTTTACAATCACAGCTCACAGTGGCGTCATGAGACCATCTCTGCCCATGAAATCCTCTCGCCTCTCGTCGATAAAAAGTTTTTCCCTGAGCATATGCTTGATTACAACATTCAAGCAGAACGCGCAGGCTGGTTACCTTCAGCGCCGCAACTCAATCGTAACCCATTGACCATCGCCGCCAAAGCCAAAGAAAGTGGCAAAGATGTGGAAGAATATGTGGTCGATTCTCTACAAGACGGCAGCTTACGCTTTGCTTGTGAATCCCCTGATAATCCTGACAACTTCCCGCGCAATATGTTTATCTGGCGCTCAAACTTATTGGGCTCATCAGGTAAAGGCCATGAATACATGCTGCATTATTTCTTGGGCACCAAAAACGGCTTGCTCAATAAAGAAAATGCAGAGGGTCACCTGCAACCAAAAGAAGTCGATTGGGTAGAAAAAGGCCCTACTGGCAAATTAGATTTGGTTGTCACCCTAGACTTCCGTATGTCTTCTACTTGCTTGTATTCTGACATCGTACTACCAACAGCAACGTGGTACGAAAAAGATGACATGAATACCTCGGACATGCACCCCTTTATCCACCCATTAACTGCGGCAACCGACCCTGCGTGGGAATCTAAAACCGATTGGGAAATTTATAAAGGCATTGCCAAGAGCTTCTCTGAAGTATCAAAAGGTCACTTAGGTGTTGAAACCGACGTCGTTACTTTGCCGATGCAACATGACACGCCGGGCGAGCTTGCGCAGCCATTTGGTGGCACTGACTGGAAAACCGCTGGCGAAAAACCTGTGCCGGGTAAAAACTGCCCGATGATTAAAGTGATTGAGCGTGACTATCCGAATACTTATGCCAAATTCACCTCGCTTGGTCCTGCCCTAGAAAAATTAGGCAATGGCTCAAAAGGTCTGAATTGGGATATGAAAACCGAGGTCAAACAGCTTGGCGATTTAAATCACCGTGTGACTGAAACGGGTATCTCTGAAGGCAGACCGCGTCTTAATACGGCGATTAACGCTTCTGAGATGATTTTGATGCTCGCGCCTGAAACCAATGGTCATGTGGCGGTAAAAGGCTGGGCTGCACTCTCTGAGTTCACCGGTCGCGACCATACTCACCTTGCCAAATCTAGCGAACATGAAAAAATCCGTTTCAAAGATATCGTCGCCCAACCACGCAAAATCATCTCAAGCCCAACGTGGTCAGGTATTGAGTCAGATGAAGTCAGTTATAACGCCGGTTATACCAACGTCCATGAGCTGATTCCTTGGCGCACGATTACTGGTCGCCAGCAGTTTTATCAAGACCATCCTTGGATGCAAGCGTTTGGCGAGCAAATGCAGCAGTATCGTCCACCGATTGATACTAAGACCACTGAGCTGCTCAAAGACGCTAAGCCAAATGGTAATAAAGAGATTGTACTGAACTTTTTAACACCGCACCAAAAATGGGGCATCCACAGTACCTACTCTGAAAACTTGCTCATGCTAACCCTAAGCCGTGGCGGCCCTTGTGTTTGGATGTCAGAAGTCGATGCCCAAAAAGCTGACATCGTCGATAACGATTGGATTGAGCTGTTCAATGCTAATGGTGCCATTACGGCTCGTGCCATCGTTAGCCAGCGGGTCAAAGAAGGCATGACCATGATGTATCACGCCCAAGAAAAACTGGTCAATATTCCCGGTTCTGAGCAAACAGGCACGCGCGGCGGTATCCATAACTCAGTCACTCGGACGATTTTGAAGCCGACCCACATGATTGGTAGCTATGCCCAGCAGTCTTATGGCTTTAACTATTATGGCACCGTTGGCTGTAACCGTGACGAGTTTGTCGTGATTCGTAAAATGTCAAAAATCGATTGGCTAGAAGATAAGCCAGATAACGAATTACCGCGTCCACTACCAACCACCATTGAGGATTAAAGCGTTTTCTTCTATTGAAAACCCGTCGTTTTAAAAGACATATTTTTAAAACGACATCAATGAAGAATAAAGGCTGCTTTTTCTACTAATATTTGGAGCACAGATCCATGAAAATTCGTTCGCAAGTCGGCATGGTGCTTAACCTTGATAAATGTATCGGTTGTCACACCTGCTCAGTCACCTGTAAAAACGTCTGGACCAGCCGTGAAGGTATGGAATATGCGTGGTTTAACAACGTTGAGTCAAAACCCGGTATCGGCTACCCCAAAGAGTGGGAAAACCAAACCAAATGGAAAGGCGGCTGGATACGTAATGCCAACGGCACCATCAATCCGCGCATCGGTGGTAAATTTCGAGTATTGGCCAATATCTTTGCCAACCCTGATTTGCCAGAGATTGATGATTATTACGAACCGTTTGATTTCGATTATCAGCATCTACATACCGCCCCTATCAGCAACCATCAACCTATCGCCCGCCCGCGCTCAGCCATCACCGGCAAACGCATGCAAAAGATTGAATGGGGTCCTAACTGGGAAGAAATCCTCGGCTCAGAGTTTGAAAAACGTCGCAAAGATAAAAACTTCGACAACATTCAAGCGGAGATTTATGGCGAATACGAAAACACCTTTATGATGTATTTGCCGCGTCTGTGCGAGCATTGCTTGAACCCTACATGCGTCGCATCATGCCCAAGTGGCGCGATTTATAAGCGTGAAGAAGACGGCATCGTCTTGATTGACCAAGAAAAATGTCGCGGCTGGCGCATGTGCATCTCAGGCTGCCCTTATAAGAAAATTTACTATAACTGGAAATCGGGGAAATCTGAAAAATGTATCTTCTGTTATCCGCGTATTGAAGCAGGCTTGCCGACAGTTTGCTCAGAAACCTGTGTTGGTCGTATCCGCTACTTGGGCGTACTGCTTTATGACGCAGACAAAATCGCCGAAGCGGCAAGCACGCCTAACGAGCAAGACCTTTATCAAGCGCAGTTGGACGTATTCTTAGATCCTAACGACCCTGCCGTTATCGCTCAAGCGTTAAAAGACGGTGTCCCGCAATCGGTTATTGATTCAGCGCAGCGCTCACCAGTTTATAAGCTGGCGATGGATTGGAAACTTGCGCTACCGCTACACCCTGAGTACCGCACGCTGCCTATGGTTTGGTATGTGCCGCCGTTATCACCGATTCAAAACGCTGCTGAAGCGGGCAAAGTCGGTATGGATGGCCTCATTCCAGATGTCGACAGCTTACGTATTCCACTGCGCTATCTTGCCAATATGCTTACCGCCGGTGATGAAGAGCCAGTACGTTTGGCATTAAAACGCCTACTGGCGATGCGTAGCTATAAGCGTATGCAACTGGTCGAAAAACAAGAAGTACAAAGCATTTTAGATGATGTTGGTTTGACCAAGCTACAAGTTGAGGAAATGTATCGCTACTTAGCTATTGCCAATTACGAAGACCGCTTTGTGATTCCAACGGCGCATCGTGAAGAGGCGTTAAGTGACGCTTTTGCTGAACGTAATGGTTGCGGATTTACCTTTGGCGAGGGCTGTTCAGGACATTCTGACAACAGTATGTTTGGCCAACGTAAAGCCAATCGCCGCGATTTCATCGATACTGTCCAAAAGTGGGAGTCATAAGATGCAAACTACTCAATTTAATAATAATACTTCGGTGCATGAACCTATTACTTCATCGATGGAGTCACCAACTATCGGTAACTCTGATTTGAAGCTACTCAAGGTCTTAAGCTTACTTATCGACTATCCAAGCAATGAGCTGTTTTTAGGCGATACGCTTGCCGATTGCACCGAGATTGTCGCCACATCAACGCTGATTAGCCCAGAAGTACGCACGCAAATCATCGACTTGATTGAAGATTTAATCGATACCGGCTCTCTTGAGGCGCAAGCGCGTTATGACGGTCTGTTTGAGCGCGGTCGTTCTTTATCATTGTGGTTGTTTGAGCATGTACATGGCGAATCGCGCGACCGTGGTCAAGCGATGGTCGATTTGATGGGTCAGTATCAAGAAGCTGGCTTTGAGATTAGCGTCAAAGAGCTGCCTGATTATCTGCCTTTATACCTTGAATTTTTAGCCTATCAAGCGACCATTATCGAAGACGACATTCAAATTCGTATGGATATCGCTGACGTCAGCCATATCATTGCGCTGCTTGCTGCCAGATTAGAGGATCGCGGTAGCCTGTATAAAGGCTGCTTTAATGCGCTATTGCAAATCGCGGGTAAACCGCTTGAGATTGTTGAAGAGTATCAAGAAAAAATCAGCAAAGAAAAGCGCGATGACAGCTTTGAAGCCTTAGATAAAGAATGGGAAGAAGAAGTGGTGACGTTTTTGGATGTGCAACAAGAAGAGCGCTGCCCGTCACAGACGAGTACCCAAAACCTTGCGGCAAAAGCGGGGATAAAAAACGCCGCTGCTGCAAATGCGGTCGATGCCCCTGTGCACTGGGTAGACTTTAAAACCAACCAACCGGTTAAACCCTAATAAGGAGAAAGGACATGAATATCGCAGATCCTAGTGTACAGTCTTTAGCCAACCTCAGTTGGCTGCAAATTTTCCTTTTTGGCGTTTATCCGTACGTAGCCTTGACCATCGCTATCATCGGTACTTGGGTACGTTTTGATTTATCTCAGTATTCATGGAAATCTGGTTCGACACAAATGCTCAGAACCAAAAACATGCGCCTTGCCAGCAACCTATTCCACGTCGGTATTATTGTGGTTTTGCTCGGGCATTTATTTGGGATGTTGACGCCACATTTTCTTTATGATCGTTTTATCAGCGCTGGGCATAAGCAGATTTTAGCGGTGGTTGTCGGTGGTATCGCGGGGGTGTTTTGTTGGTTTGGCTTAGTCATGCTGATGTGGCGACGCTTTACCGATGACCGCATCTCAAACACTTCATCGTTCTCGGACAAATTGGTACTGGTGCTGTTATTTATTCAGCTTAACTTAGGTCTTATTTCCATCTTTACCTCAGTGAAGCATCTAGATGGCTACACCATGATGAATTTGGCCGGCTGGGCACAAGACATCACTATCTTAAGACCTTGGCAGGCAGCAGCACGTATTGAGCAAACTGACCTTATTTATCAGCTGCATATGGCGCTCGGCATCACCCTGATTGCGATATTTCCATTTACACGGCTTATCCATATTATCAGCGCGCCAATCTGGTATTTCGGTCGCCGTTATCAGATTGTCAGAGAGAAACGTTCGCAATAGAAACGTTGCCAATAGAAATAGCCACAATAGCGATACAGCATTGATGTTTGGATGAAGTTACGATACTATAAGATTCATTTTTAATGAATCTTATAGAAACCACTCAATTATTAGACGGTTAAATGCTTAATCCCAGCGCTTTTTTAACAGTTTAATGATGGTTTTCTTAATGACAGTTGTCAGATTCATAGTTTGAGCTTTAATCCCAAAACTTATCAATGTGAAATATCACTAAAGGATCCACCATGGCGTCACCAAAAACCCTAGAAATCGTGAAAGCAACCGTTCCTGTACTCGAAGAACATGGAACCGCGATTACGACCGTATTTTATAAAAATATGTTTAACGAACATCCTGAACTACTGGATATTTTTAACGAGACCAACCAAAAACTAGGTCGTCAGCAAACCGCACTTGCCATGACTGTTTTGGCCGCGGCTAAGCATTTGGAAAAATTGGCGACATTATTGCCGCAAGTTACCCAAATCAGCCATAAGCATCGCGCTTTGCAAATTTTGCCAGAGCACTACCCGATTGTTGGTCATCATTTATTGGGTGCTATTAAAGAAGTACTGGGTGAAGCGGCGAACGATGACATCATCAATGCTTGGACAGAAGCCTATGATGAAATCGCTTCGGTATTTATCCAAATCGAACACGGCATGTACGAGCAAGAAATGTGGTCAGGTTTTGCGCCGTTTAAAATTACCGAAAAAGCAGAAGCCGCGACTGACATTGCTGCCTTTACCGTCGTTCCCGTAAATGCTGATATTGATTTAAGCAAACTCAAATTGTCTGCTGGTCAATACATCACGGTTAAAACTGACCCAAAAGACAGTAAGCATATTGCCCTCCGTCATTATTCTTTATATTCAGCGAATAGCGATAGAGGTATTCAGTTTGCCGTTAGACGCGACAACCGTAACGAGCATAATGGCTTAGTGTCGAACTACTTACATGACCACTTAGACGTTGGCGATACGATTTTACTATCTGCCCCTGCCGGTGATTTTGAGCTTAACCAAGAGCTAGTACAACAAAACGAAATCCCATTGGTATTGGTCAGTGCCGGTGTTGGCGTCACGCCAATTTTATCAATGTTAGAGGCGCAAGTAGCGGCCAATCCACTACGCCCTATTATTTGGGTTTATGCTTGTCAGAATAAGGAACATCATGCCTTTGACAGCAAGGTTAATGAGTTGCTTGCCGCCGCTGAAAACGTCGAAAAGCATATCTTCTACTTTGAGTCAGGGCAAATTCTAGACGAAGCATGGCTTGCTACTTTACCGAAGCCTGCCGATATTTATGTTTGTGGTTCTATGATGTTTATGGAAAGCATCATCGACGGTTTAATGACTCTCGACCATGGCGTTGATAGCGTTCATTACGAACCCTTTGGTCCGAAGATGAGCCTAGAGTTGGCTTAATATTATCAGTCTAACTAAGTATTTAAGCATTGAGTAAGATAGAAAATGCGCTCAATACTTGGTTAAAGATAATACAAAGTCAATTAGCAACAGCCATAGAGCCGCCTTTAAACGCTTCATCAGTGCGTAAATAATTTAAAGGCGGCTCTATTTTTTTATTTAATTTTTGACGTAAAACTTTAATCGTATTTAACGATATTTATCATCCGATTCCTTTTATCAGAACCCTTAATGGAGCAAAAGCCATGACTGTTAGTACCTACAATCCAGCCGATCATACCAGCAACCAAAACGCTCATGCCTCTACTGCTGCCAATCATATAGCAACTGGTAATGGGGATGATATTCTGCGGGTCATGCCAACCCTATCCGACTTGCAAAAACCACATTCTGACCAAGAATTTATCGAAAAAGCGATGGCGGAAGAACGCAGCAATCATAAGAACCTGATTGCCTCTAGCCGTGATGAGCTGCCTTCAGTGACGGTCAATGGTGTGATGATAGATAGAACCAATATCGCCCAAGAGCTGCAATATCATCCAGCGGAGAACAAAGAAGATGCGGTATTTTTAGCGACGCAAGCACTGGTGGTGCGTGAATTACTCAGATTGGCGGTTTTGGACGAGCCAAGTCTTGGTGAGACGGCATGGGAAAACGATGAAGAGCAAGCGATTTCTACTTTAATAGACAAAAACGTTCAAGCAACGATGCCAGATATGGCAACCTGTGAGCGCTATTATAGCCAAAATATTACGGACTTTAAGACCGATCCCATCATGACCGTACGCCATATTTTATTAGCCTGCCCGCCTGAAGATGGCGATGAGCGCCTAAAGCTCAAAAAGACCGCTTACGAGTTTATCGAACAAATCAAAAATAACGCCAATCCTGATGCCGAGTTTATCCAATTGGCACGCCAGCATTCGGCTTGCCCTTCAAAAGAGCAAGGTGGTGAGCTGGGCGTTATTAGCAAAGGACAAACCGTACCAGAATTTGAAAGCACGTTATTTAAGCTAGACAAAGGACTTGCCCCAAGCCCTATCGAGAGCCGTTACGGTTTTCATATCGTTGAGGTGCTAAATAAAGAATCTGGTATTCAGATGACTTACGAGCAAGTCAGCCCTGCGATCCATAATAAGCTGAGCCAGCAAGCCTTTCACCAAGCATTATGCGATTATTTGTTTACCTTAGCGAATGAGGCGGATATCGAAGGTATCGAGATGACGCTTGAGCAAGAGAATATCTTCCGTGGTTAAGCAATGCGCTGTCGGTCACTTAATTCTTATGTTATAAAATAGCTGTTATGGTATAAAGGTTCTTAAGACATTACCTACCTCTTATGCTATTTATGCTATGTGTCGTTCGATATCAATAACACAGTTCAATATTAATAAAATGAGTAGACGTTTATGATTACGGTTGCAGAGCTTATCTCTGAAATACAGCAGCGCATAGAAACTTATAATACTAACGACTATCCGCTATATAAAAGAGACGTCGTTAGTTACGACTTATTAGACAGCCGCAATCATATATTGGCAGAAGATATTGTTTCGCCCTTTGCAATACCAAGGCAAAATCTATCGGCGATGGATGGTTATGCGATTGCTAAAGACAGCGTGCTTGCAGCAAACAGCACGATTGATATCGTCGGTGAGTCACAAGCGGGCAGCCCTTATGATGGTGACATCACAGCAGGACAAGGGGTGCGTATATTTACCGGTGCGGTCGTTCCTGATAGCTGTGATACGGTCATTATGCAAGAGAACACCAACTTTACCGCAATAAAAGAGAGTATTGATAAATCACAGCCTTATGCTATTACCCTCAGTCAAGACGCTAAACCTGATGACAATATCCGCAAGCAAGGCGAAGAGATTGAAACTGGCGAAGCGATTTTATTAACAGGTAAGCGCTTAAATCCTGCTGATATCAGTTTACTGGCTAATTTAGGCCTAGATAAAGTGAAGGTATATCAGCCTTTAATCGTTGGGGTACTGGCAACGGGTGATGAGCTCGTTGCAATTGGTAATGAGCTGACCAGCTTGGCGCAAATCTATAACTCCAACACCCCTACTCTAAAGAGCTTACTCGCCCATTTGCCTATCACTATTCGTGATTATGGCATCATTGCTGATGATTTAGAAAAGACTACCACTGCCGTAACCCAAGCGATGCAAGAGTGCGACGCCCTTATCTCTACGGCTGGCGTATCGGTTGGCGACTATGACTTTTTAACTACCGTCATTGAACAGCTTGGGCAAATTAATCATTATAAAGTGGCGATGAAACCCGGTAAGCCGTTTGTCTTTGGCGAGCTGACACAAAATCTTGCCAAGCCGGTATTATATTTTGGCTTACCCGGTAATCCGCTATCAACCGTCGTTGGTAGCTTACAATTTGTCATTCCAGCCTTATGGCAGATGGCAGGCGCTGCGCCACAAGAGCGCCCCATGCAGCTTAGCCTAACCGCAACGCTTAAAAACGATATTAAAAAATCAGCCGGACGGATGGATTTCCAAAGAGGAATTTTGTCGCAGAATGACGCTGGCGAATTTCACGTTGAGAGCTTTAGCAAGCAACAATCGCACCGTATCAAACAGCTTAGCCACGCCAATTGCTTTATTGTCTTGGCGCAAGAATCTGGCAATATAGCTGCCGGTGAAACCGTAAAAGTGCAGCCCTTCCCTTGGTTGCATAGCTAAACAACAGCTAAACAACAGCTAAACAACAGCTAAACAACAGCTAAACAACAGCTAAACAATTGAATCATTAATAACGGTATAGGTAAAAAGTTGCATGGCTAATCAAGGGTATAACGAGTTACACAGTTAATAACTCTTTATACTGTTGATTAGCCATAAATCATGAGAAACTGCTTAGGGTGTATCTTGATTTTAAAAATCATAACCAATGAGCATCTACTACTTTGGTGGTAGTTTTCAGCTCACTTATGGTGAATGGTTATTTGCTAGCAAGCTGTCATAATCGTATTTAAATGGATTTTCCCACTCACAACCTGAGGCAACGCCTAAAAGTACACACTATACTTAATATTAATGGTAATCATCTATGAACCATCTTGCCCCCAACGCAGGTAACGTAGGTAATGCGCAATTGTATTCGCCTGCCGCTGCACCCGCTATTTTTGATGGTGACTCATCGAAAACTGCTATCACATCGACGTATTCTCCGGCCACGCTCTCTCAACCATTAACCGATGGTTTCGCACGACGTCTCACCTATTTGCGTCTATCGATTACTGATTTCTGTAATTTCCGCTGTGAATATTGCCTGCCTGATGGCTATCAAGGCAAACCACCACAAAACGAGCTCAGTGTTACTGAAATTGCTACCTTAGTCCGCGGCTTTGCCCAAGTCGGTACTAAAAAAGTTAGGATTACTGGCGGTGAACCCTCTATACGCCGTGACGTGGTCGACATTATTAAAACCATCAAAAACACCGAAGGCATTGAAACGGTTGCCATGACCAGTAATGGATATAAACTTGGTAAGCACTTAGCTAGCTGGCAAGCGGCTGGGCTGAATCAGCTGAATATCAGTATGGACAGCTTTGATGCCGCGACCTTCCATAAGATGACTGGCTTTGATATGTTGCCACAATTGCTGGCTGATATGGATACCTTACTGGCAACCACAGATATTAAGCTGAAAATAAACAGTATTTTAATGGCTGAAACCGCCTTTGAAAATCTAATGAATGCCATCGACTATGTCAAAGATAGAGCTATTACTTATCGCTTTATTGAATTTATGCAGACCAGTGACAACAGCGATTTGTTTTTTGCCCAGCATGCACAGTCCGATATCATTACCAATTATTTAAGTAAACACGGCTGGCAAACCCATATACGTGGTAGCAACGACGGTCCAGCGATAGAATATAGCCATCCAGATTATCAAGGGCGTATCGGACTAATTGCTCCTTATGCTGCCCATTTTTGTGATAGCTGCAATCGTTTGCGGGTAAGTAGTCAAGGCAAGGTGCATCTGTGTCTATTCGACCAAGGTAACTACGATATTCGTCAGTATCTCGAACAAGACGATGTGGCAGGGCTCGTTAATACCCTGCATAGCTTTATGCCGATTAAACCTGAGCATCATCATCTTCACGAATCAAACAGTGGCATGATGAATAACTTGTCGATGATTGGCGGTTGATTTATTAATAATAAAAACTTTTATTTTCACAGCAAGCGCATTTATTAAGGAATATCCATGAGTAAGCTGCAAGCCCCCTTTACCCCGCTTAATATCGCTATTTTAACGGTTTCTGACAGTCGTACTATTGCAGAAGATACCTCAGGGCAATATTTGGTTGACCAACTGACCGCCGCAGGGCACCAACTTGCCGATCGTCAGCTGATTATTGATGATATTTATAAAATTAGAGCCGTCATCAGTAACTGGATTGCCGACCCAGATGTGCACGCTATCATCACCACGGGCGGTACTGGCTTTTATATTAGAGACAGCATGCCAGAGGCGGTTGGCGTCTTATTTGATAAATCAGTCGATGGTTTTGGTGAAATGTTCCGCTTAATCTCAAAAGACGATATCGGTATGTCTACCATTCAATCTCGCGCCGTAGCTGGCATGGCAAATGGCACGGGTATTTTTTGCCTACCCGGTTCATCAGGCGCTTGCCGCACCGCTTGGGAAGGTATCTTACAAGAGCAGCTCGACAGCCGTACGCGTCCTTGTAACTTTGTGCCGCACTTTATGCGCACCAATCCAGGTCACGATTGATTCATGCTTGAAGTTGCGGATAGCTTAATCAAAGCAGATGGATTCAATCATTTAGCAGGTATCGTTATTTTGGCGGGCGGCGCATCCAAACGTATGGGGTCGCAAAAAGCTGAGCTTATCTTACCAACAGGTGAGCGTTTGCTTGATTATCATGTCAGACAAGCGCTTGAATTAAGTGCTGCGATGATGAGCAATATACCTATTATGATTGCCGATAATGGACGTGGCTTTAGCATCAATCCAAATTTGATTAAGAGTTCGAAGTCATCAATTTTTCGTATTAGGGATTATCTATCTGCTAACGCTCTTTCTAGCAAAAATATATCTGGCAAAAATCTTTCTAATAAAGATGACAAATCGATTGAAACCGGCGGCGCGTTGGTAGCGATTGAAGCAGCGCTGCAATCATTAAAGCGTTTGGCAAGGTCAAACCCATTAACAAAAGACGCAAGCTGGCAGCAATCTTGGCTGCTGGTCATTAGCTGCGATAGCTTGATTCCTGTCACCGATTTATGGCAAAAACTGCAACCTTATATCACGCAAGCTGCAGACAAATCTGTCATTTGCCTGACCGATGACAGTCATTTATATCCATTGTTAGGTCTATACCGCTTGGATATGGAGCCTGATTTAAAGCGTTATATTGACGATGGGCAGCGGCAAGTAATGAAGTTTATTAAGCCGATTGTGCAGCCTGTCCCTTTTGCAAAAGCATGGCAAGAGTTAACCAATTTCAATACGCCTAAAGATTTTTCCCGTGCTTGTTTAGCCTTAAACAACTTATAAAAAGGTTTATTTAAAGGTTTAGTTAAAGGTTTAGTTAAAGAAAGCAACTTTAAGAAAAACCTGCCATTTAAGAGAAATAAAGATGAATAGCGACAGTCAAAAAAACAGTAATCAAGCAAGCAAGCAACCAACCAAGCAAACAAGCAACCAATCTGGCTTATCCCATTTAGACAGCGACGGTGATATCACCATGGTTGATGTGAGTGGTAAAACGACGAGCACCAGAGAAGCACATGCAAGCGGACAAGTGGTTTTTCCTGCCGACATTTATATGCAAATCAAAGCCGCGGACGGTATGACCAAAAAAGGCAGTATCACCCAAACTGCTCATATCGCTGGCATTATGGCTGCCAAACGCACCCAGGACCTGATTCCACTTTGCCATCCTCTGCCCTTAGATAAAATCAGCTTAAGCTTTGCATACGATGATGCAAACCATAGCATTGCCGTGACCGCCACGGTTAAAGTTACTCATAAGACTGGAGTAGAAATGGAAGCATTAACCGCCGTTAGCGTCGCCTGCTTAACCATTTATGATATGACCAAAGCCATCTCGCATGACATTGTGATTGATAATATCCATCTCATGAAAAAAACCGGCGGTAAATCCGATTATCAACATGCTTAAATTGGCTTTATGAATACCATCTACAAAAAGCTTAGTAATGAATAAATAATGGAGATTTCTATGAGCACTTTAGTAGAAAGCAATACAAATTCAGAGATAGATGCCTTGATGAATATTAACGTTTTATACTTTGCCAGCTTAGCCGATGAAGCCAATTGTCATGAAGAAAAAATCAAGGTGCCACAGTCAACATCATTGACCGAATTGTATGAGCAGCTGCGCCAAAAGCATCGCTTTAGTCGCCCGCAGTCAGAGCTGCGCGTGGCGGTAAATGACTATTTTGCCAAGTGGACGGATGAGATTTATGACGGCGATAGCGTGGTTTTTATCACCCCTGTTGCTGGTGGTTAATTTAAAATAGCTTTTTATTAACCTACTCACCTATCCTTCTTTATCAATCTACTTTTTATGAGCAGCGTTACTTTACGCGATGCTTAAAAGTTAAAAACCTCGTTATACAATATTGTTAAATAATAGGCAGAAAAAATGACAGACAATGTACATGGGCAGTCGATGAGCATCAAGCGTAGCATCGATGAGGCGTATCTCATCGCTGAACGTGATGGTTTTGCGCTGTTAGATACCGATATTGATGAAAGTCGGCTTAAAAGCACCCTTGATGATGACAGCTGCGGCGCGTTTGTATGCTTTGAGGGCCGCGTTCGCAATCATAATAATGCCAGTAGCGTCAATCGTTTGACCTATTATGGCTACGAAGACCTCGCCATCAATCAAGGTCGCGCCATTATTAAAGAGGCCAAAAAGCGCTTTGAGATTACCCATGCGATTGCCATCCATCGTATCGGTGCGCTAGAGATTGGTGATGTCGCCGTTTGGGTTGGCGTGGTCTCTGCCCATCGCTATCCTGCTTTTGATGCTTGCCGCTGGATATTGGATACCATAAAAGCTGATATTCCAGTTTGGAAGCAAGAATATTACCAAGATGACTCTTCAAAATGGCTTAGCAATAACGGTTAAAAATGCGCTTCAAATAACTGCTCAAGGCGATAGCTAACCTTTAGCAATAACAATGAGCAATAATGGCAAGCAATAACAGGAAGGTTCCATAATAATGACTAAAATAATAACCTCAGCTTGCTTAGCATTAATGCTAACTGCTTGTAGCAAAGAGCAAACCACTCAGCCTATCCAATCAGATGCCGACAACACCACTGAGCAGAATCAAACGCTGCGTATCGCTGCTGCTGCCAACTTATCTGATGTATTGCCTGAGATTATTGCTGCATATAAAACGGATAAAAACTTGCCGGCGCAAGAGATTGAGGTGACTTACGCCTCTTCAGGTAAGCTATATGCGCAAATTATTTCTGGCGCACCGTACGATATATTCTTATCTGCCAATCAAGAATTCCCTGCCAAACTTGCCAAAGAGAAATTAGATAATTTAAAGTCTGCTGACAAAACAACTTATCAGCCGTTTACCTATACCCAAGGTCAACTGGCACTGTATAGCACGACTAAATCTCTACAAGGACTCAACCCTACTGCCTTAAATGAATTATTGACGACGGGTTCTGATAGTAAAATCACCATTGCCAATCCAGAACTTGCCCCTTATGGCCAGTCAGCACAAGCGTATCTACAAGCGCAGAATATCTTTGACACACTCACTGAACAAAATCGTATTATACAAGCTGAAAATATCGGGCAAGCGTTTCAATATGCGCATACTGGCAATGTCGATTATGGCTTTGTCGCCCAATCACAACTGACGGCGATTAAAGCCACGCCTGAGCAATTTTATACGTTAGCGCCAGAGTCTTATCCAGCTATTTTGCAAGATGGAATAGTGCTTAGTGAGGCTACTGCCGCGACAGATTTTTCCAACTATCTGCGCGCGCCTGCTGGACAGCAGTATTTTTCTAAAGCCGGCTATCTTGTGGTTGACCGATAAGGCTTTGTGGATTGACGGATTGACGGATTGATTAATAAATTAAATACATGCGTTTATTGATACACTTGCAAATAAAGTGATTAAGTAGACGGTTAGGATAAATGAAACGGTTAGCATGGACTAAGCCAGTTGATAAGTGACGCTATGATTGCTCAATCTCTGATAGTAGACATGCTAAGCCCCGTTTGGGTAAGTATCAAGCTTGCTGCTATCACCACCTTATGCTTACTGCTGTTCGCTACTCCTGTGGCCTATTGGCTTGCCAAACCCAGCCGTGGGCAAACGGTATCTCGTCTTAAAGTTTTACTGATGGGCATCATTGCCATGCCGCTGGTCTTACCGCCTACCGTGATTGGTTTTTATTTATTATTACTGCTAAGCCCCAGCGTCGGTATTGGTAAATGGCTTATCGAGCACAACATCAGCCCTTTAGTTTTTACCTTTGAAGGACTGGTTATCGGCTCCATTATCTACTCCTTACCCTTTTATATTCAGCCCGTTTACGCCCAGTTTTTACGTATTCCAGCAAGCGTCATGGAAGTCGCGCATTTATTAGAACCCAGCCGTCTTAGACGTTTTATAAGGGTCGCCCTACCACAGGCGCGTATCGGAATTATTTTGGGCAGTTTAATCAGCTTTGCCCATACGATTGGCGAGTTTGGCGTGGTGCTTATGATAGGCGGCAGTATCTCAGATGAGACCAAGGTTGTCTCTATCGCTATCTACGAGCAAGTAGAAGCGCTAAATTATGAGGCGGCACACATGATGTCGGGGATTCTTATCATTATGGGTATTATTATGGTGGCGCTGATAGCCAGTGTCAGCCGGCTCAATCAACGCCCATAACCATTTAATTAATCAATTAATAACAATTCAACTTTTTCATTTAAGAAATTAAATTTCTAGATTACTGGGGTTTTTTCGCCAAATCCAACTCGTTGGCATAAGCAAATAAAGCCGGCGCACCGCCAGTATGCCAGAATAGAACACTATCGGTTTCTTTGATTTTCCCCGTACGAATCATATCTATGAGCCCGCCCATCGCGCGACCGGTATAAACAGGATCTACCAATATCCCCTCCGTTTGGGCAGTCATGGCAATCGCTTCATTTTCTAATGCACCCACCACGCCATAACCTTCACCAACATAATCTGAGTTAAGAATCAAATCTGACGCAGTAAATTCACAATCTGCACCGATTAATTTTGCCGTGCTATTGGCAAGCGCCAGTGTATATTGATCAAAAGAGACTTTATCGGTTTCGCCTTTATCAATATTGATGCCCACGATTTGATAAGGTGAGTTAAAGATTTTGTTGCCAAGCATCAAGCCTGCCTGCGTGCCGCCAGAGCTCGACGCAAACACGATATGCGTCAAGGAGATACCCATGCTTTGACGCTGCGACTCTAGCTCTTTAAACGCCTCTACAAAGGCTAACGCACCTTGCTCACTTGAGCCACCGTACGGCACCACATAAACGTTTTTGCCTTGGTTGGTTAATTGCTCAACGATGCGAGGAATATCTTCGCCTTTGCGATGATTGCCTGCCCAATGGATATGACAACCGAATAGCTTATCTAGCAACAGATTGCCACTTGCCAGCGCTGGCTCTTCGCCGCCCAAGACTAAATGGCATTCCAGCCCTAAGCTTGCCGCCGCCGCTGCCGTCTGACGACAATGGTTTGACTGTATCGCGCCTGCGGTGATAATCGTATCAGCACCTTTCGCAAGCGCATCACCGATGATGAATTCAAGCTTGCGAGTCTTATTGCCACCCAATGCCAGCCCCGTATTGTCATCTCTTTTCATATAAATTTTGGGACCGCCAAGGGCTCTACTCAATCGTTTCAGCTCAATTAACGGGGTTGGGAAGAAGCCTAATGGCTCTCTAGGTAGGTGGTTATAGTCCATATTTTATTTTATCCCTATTATATTATTTATCTAAAATTTGCATATTGGCACAGCCACAAAAGCAGAGCGAGCTGTGCTGTCTGCTACCTTAAAGCCAGTATAAAACTTAACATGAAGAATAGGCGATATATTTTGATCCGACGAATGATCAATAGTAGATAGGGCTAACAGAAAAAATGAGCGTACTTTTAATCAAAGGCGCATAAAAAATAAGCAGACGCAAAAAAACCTCAAGTAAACTAATACTTGAGGTTGAAACTTTTGTATTAAAACTAAGTTTTAAATATGGCGCAGCGGACGGGACTCGAACCCGCGACCCCCGGCGTGACAGGCTAGACGAGACCATCCCAGATTCTGTGTAACTGCCATTTAGATTAAATGCTTACTGATACGGTCATCAAACATAATCATAAAGCGATTAAGGGCAGACGTCCAGTTACGGATTGGCATCGACCACTTTTTGGATGCCTGCTGGGTGGCTAAGTACACCACCTTGAATGCTGCCTGATCAGATGGGAACACCTTACGCTTATTCACAGCTGTCCGAATCACGCTGTTTAAAGACTCAATAGCATTGGTGGTATAAATCACTTTTCTGATGTCCTTAGGGTAACCAAAGAACACCGTTAAGCCCTCCCAATTATTGCGCCAAGACTTGACCACATGCGGGTACTTATCACCCCACACCTCGTCGAAATGCTCAAGATTGGCCTCTGCTATCTCAAGCGTATCAGCGCCATAGATGGCCTTTAAATCAGCCGCTACGGCCTTCTTATCTGTCCAAGGTACAAACTTCATTGAATAGCGCACCATATGCACGATACACAGCTGAACCTGAGCGTTGGGATAAACGGTGTTGATGGCATCGGGGAAGCCCTTTAAGCCATCGACACAGGCAATGAGGATATCTTGTACCCCGCGGTTTTGTAATTCAGTGAGAACACCCAGCCAGAACTTAGCGCCTTCATTCTCTGATAACCACATACCAAGCAGCTCTTTTTTACCATCAAGAGCAACACCTAGCGCTAAGTAAATGGCTTTGTTGATGATCTGCTTGTCTTGATGTATCTTCACGACGATGCAGTCCAGATAGACGATAGGATAGACGCTGACCCCTGCCGTCAAATCCGTACAGTTAAGCTTGAGAGATTTTAGTTACGCAGCCTGACGATAAAAGACAAACCACATCTGTCTTGGCGATCTATAGTCTAAGCCTCTATGAATCCTAGTTTGGTTGTAATACAGCTCTATATATTTTGTGATTTTACTGGTTGCTGTAAACCTTGTTTTATAGCCCTAATGATACACAAGCTCATTATTCAATATACCCCAGAAACTCTCTATTGACGCATTATCAAAGTAATTATTTTTACCACTCATTGAGCCTATAAACTGGTGCTAATCAATGATCTTGTAGTATGAATGGCTACAGTATTGACGGCCTCTATCAAAATGCACAATCAGTCTTTGGCTGGGTCGTTTATTTTTGATGGCCATGTTCAACGCTTTACAGACTAAATCAACAGTCATACGCTTATTGATCTCATAGCCGACCAACTCTTTGGTATATAAATCTTTCGCTCCGGCTAGGTACAGCCAGCCTTTATACAAATATAAGTAATATAGCCAACCCAAGACTTATTAAGTCGACCGATGTCAAACTTCCGATCCAGCACATTTGGATAAGCTAGCTTGTTATGATTAGAGTCGATAGTAATCTTAAAGAGTTTGTAGCGATAGCATATGATGCCAATGCCTGCAGTGTGAAAGGTGTATTGCACGCCTTCTTCTGTGATCAGAGGGTCAAGGTGTCTTCAAAAGCAGCTAACGATAACCTCTACAAGCCTACAGAGTAGTTCAACGTTATCCTTGATGAGATAGAAGACAGCATTAATCTGGTTATTGTCGAGGAAATTAAAAACTATCGAATGGATGGTACAGCTGGCAAGGTAGTTTTAAAACAATGAACTTTTGCAAACTTAGTTTATATCTAAAATTTAAAATTTTTAGATACGATTACCTATAATATTGCGAGTCTAAAAATAGCATGTATAGATACTTCTATCACTAAGTGAAATACACAAACATTATACTGTTACTTCTTCTACGTCCGTGATTGTAAAGCTTACGTCAAAACTAGTAATAATAATATTTGTCAGGTGGCTTTATGAAAATTGGGGTTTGAACTTGTCATAAATGCACAAAAAATCCTATAGTCACTATCTTTTTAGTACTAACTAATCCATTTTAGATTATTATTTGGTTATTGGACTAGATATGACTCACTAAGTCTTACTTACGTAGACGTAAACTACCCTTCCCACCTTGGGAATATTGAGTCTGAAAAACAATTAATAGAATGAAGGACAAGAAAATGGATGTCATGAAAACAGATACAGGTGTGGTGGGGGAGCTTTCTACTTGGGAAGCCGACGAATTACGAGTACGCGCGACATTAGGCGCTTCAGGGGTCACGTCACCTGATCAATTGGCGAGTATGAGCGGTAAGGCACTCTTTGAGGCGATGTTTGCTGGAGAGTTGCCCTCGCCACCGATTGGCGAGACACTGGATTTTATCCCTATCCATATAGAGGATGGTAGTGCTATTTTTCAGGGTCGGCCAGGTAAGCAACATTACAATCCTCTGGGCAGTGTGCATGGTGGTTGGTTTTGTACCATTCTCGACTCCGCTGTCGGCTGCGCTATTCACTCAACTTTACCCGCTGGTAAAGGCTATACCACGCTAGAGATTAAGGTAAATATGATTCGCGCCTTGACGACAGCTATTCCGCTGGTGCGTGCTGAGGCCAAGATCATCCATGTGGGGCGTCAGACAGCTACGGCTGAAGGTCGCATCGTTGGTCCTAATGGCAAACTATATGCGCACGCCACCACGACTTGTTTAATATTTGACATGCCACAGTAAAAACAATATCAAAATTTTACTTCACTGGTTTTGACTATTGATAAACTCTAAGGCTAATTTCATGCAAACATTCGAACGCACCAACACATTAGATGACAAACAAGCGCGCTATTACGACCTGTCTGCGTTGGGTAATAAGGATAAAAACAAATCGAGGACCGCGGCTCATTTCTATGGTGGCAACGGCTTTACGACTGGCGTCTATTTACCACTATTAACCAAGCTCAGTGCGCACTTTGCTATCACCAGTCTTGCCATGCGCGGCTACTGGCATGATTTACCATCCGTTAAGAAGCTTACCCGCGAGCAAGATGCCGATATATTGATTGATTTTTTAGAGAAGACACAAGACAGCCCTATCGTCGGTATTGGACATTCTCAAGGTGCTACCGCCACTGCCATCGCCGCAGCCAAACGTCCAGAGCTGTTCTCAGAGCTTTATTTGATAGAGCCTGTGACTTTTACCAAATCGCAAACTCTCATGATGAACGCTGCGCCTGACGACTTAAAGGTTGGTCAAGAACCGTTCAAAAGCACGTTAGCCAAGCAAACGAATTGGGAGAGTATTGAGTCATATTACAACTATCTACGGGCACATCGCCCCTTCAAACGTATTGATGACAACAATCTTTATGTCGTTGCAAAAAACAGTCTTGTCCAAAATGAGCAAGGGCAATACAGCCTACTGTTCGACCCTAAGCAAGAGTTGGCAAGTTACTTTGACACTCCTTTTGTCAATGATGCTTTAAAAGAGCTCAACGACCTTGATGTCCCCTACACCATTATTGTTGGCAAACCCTCTATGTTTATTAGCAATGAGGTTCGTAAAGTTTGGGAAGATCTCGTCCCTGTTGAACGCATCATTGAGCTATCAGATAATGGACATCTTCTGCCAATGGAAGCGCCTGAACAGTGTGCGACTATCATTATAAAAAGATTCAGTAGTAATACACCCAGTTCTTCATAGCTACAAAGTGAAAAATATGTCTAGTTATAATCAATACATATGAACTACTGAGCCTCTTTAGGCTCAGACTTACTACTGGCATAAATAAAATAAAGTGCAATAGCTAAGCAAGCCAACGCCGCCATCCTACTGATTGTAAGGCTAATCGCCTCGTTACCCAACCAACCAAAATTATCGATCAGTACGCTCATACTCAGCTGACCAAAAATAACCGCTACCGTTGCTACAGCAGTACCAATACGCTGAACCGCAACCACCATAATGACGATATAAGGAATGCCGCATAAAGCACCAAGCAGCTGCCACTTAGGCACATCCATCAAAGTCACAGTATGACTTGGTTCAAAAAAGAAAATAAGCAAAGCGGTCACAACCGCACCCACAGAAAAGGTTAAAAAAGCACTTTTAAACACCCCAACGTTGCTGCCAAGGCGACCATTTAATGCTGCCTGAACACTTAAAGCCGCGCCGCCAATTATTGCCAATACAATCATTAAAATAAGCATCATTTAGGTTATCCTTTTGCCATAAAAATAAGTGCGGCAATAATGAAAAATAAAGCAATAATTCGTTTGCTGTCTATTTTTCGCTCCATGGTCTCAAACAAACCATAATGATCTATGAGTAAACTCTGAAACACTTGCCCAGCCAGTATGCCAATCATCGTCAACGCAATACCAATGACCGGTGTCACCACGGTTAATACCACCACATAAACAGGACCTAAAATACCGCCAACCAGCAGTAAAGGGGGCTGTGAGAAAAAGGAAGGGCTGTCTCGCGGACTAAAAAACAACATCAAAAAGAATGTCAGAGCAGCGCCAACGCCAAAAATACTCAACGTTGCCCACAGCTCGCCTACCTCACTTCCTAAGGGTCCAAGCAATCCCGCTTCAACTGACAACCCCATGCCGCCTAAAACAACAATGAGTATTAATAAAATTTGCATATAGCAATCCTTAATGAGTGATGCGGCGTAGTGTATCGCAGCCTATACCCATTAAAAAACGCTATAATATAGAAATGACCTTTGCATAAGTTGCACAAATGAATACGGTAGATACCATCAACATAAAAACACTATTGTTTTTTATAGAAGTTTTTGACGCTCAGAGTTTTTCTGTAGTGGCTCGAAAAGAAGGCGTGTCAGCTTCTAAAGTGTCTCGTATTATCAAACAGTTAGAAGACTCTTTAGGGCAACAGCTTTTTCATCGCAATACACGTGCCGTCATTCCGACTGAAGCGGGGCATGTGTTTATGCGCTATGCAAAATCCATGACTGAAAGCATGAATGCGGCACAACAGGAACTTCAAGACAGGACTTTAGAACCGGGTGGTTTAATCAGAATCAACGCCCCTGTGTTTTTTGGACAAAAACATATCGCACCTTGGCTGCCACAGCTTAGTGCTCAATATCCTAGATTACAGATAGACTTGACGTTAACGGATGACTTTATTGATCCTCATCATTATGCAACTGACGTTATTTTTAGAATCGGTACTCTAAATGACTCGACCTTTCATGCGCGTATCTTTGGCGAGCAAACTTATCATCTTGCCGCTTCTCCAGCGTACATACGCATACACGGTAAGCTACAAACACCAGCAGATCTGACGCATCATAAATGCCTAGTATATAAAGGCTCAACAGGGCCCAATCGTTGGCTTTTTAAAACAGAAAGTGAAGATTGGACGCCATTCTTAGCGCCCGCCTTATTGATGTCTAATAATGCAGAATCTTTATTGGTATCTGCACTCAAAGGTATGGGGATTGTGCTTTTTCCAGATTGGCTCATCGGTGAGTATTTAAAGAACGGCGAGCTCATTAAGCTGCTGCCTAATTATGATACGGCAGTCAAAACCACACCTCAGCATGTCGCAGCTATTTATCCTAACACCCGCCATGTCTCTCTAAATGTAAGAACGTTGATTGATTACTTTACTGAGGCTTATGGCACGCCTCTTGATTGGAAGCTCAATTAAAGAGCGAGAGTTTAAAGGTAATAAGCATCTATGAATTTTATGACAAAAAGGTGAAATACAAAGATGTCATTACACCCATTCAGAAGTATTTCTAATCAGATTATTAATTGTTGAAAAATCGGGATGTTTTTTGGACTATCAGACTAGATTATAATCTGATTTGGCAAGGCAATAGCTATGCGCACGTGCGTTTGAATAAAATAAACCATCCTGATGGCTAAGTGGCAACTGCGACTTCATGGGAATTTAAAATAAACATTTAGACCGCTCCTTAACCTCCCAATCTCTGACTTTAACTCGGCTAAACACGCTTTTAAAGATTCGTATTATTTCAGAAACAATCATCACCATCGCTTATGATTGAAAGAAAAATATCAATAATCCTATGACAATAGCCCGCTTAAGATTATAAATACGTTGACATACAATCAAATTAACGTAATAATAATCTAGATGTTAATGATTATCAGTAACATCCTTATATTTTCAAATGCCACCTAATCGACTGTTATATGAAGTAACCGTTATGTGATTTTTTGGCTTGGATGACCCTTTATGGCTGAAACGCTTACTCGTTATGATACCGATAAAACCCCATTAGCCATTGCTGATAAAGCCATGTTCATTCATCATCTCAATGAAGAGCATCAAGATGAACTTGCGATGTTTATCAATGCCTTTACCTCGGCCTCAGTCGGCGAGTACGATATAGTATCAATAACAGAACTGTATCCTGACGGTCTTCTGTTAGATGTTATGACGATGAATCGCTATCAAAATAACTCTAATGCGTTAAAAGATAGCAGTTCTACAGATAACAGCCTCCCTGAAAACATTTCTAGTTCTAATCATCAATACTTTATCAACTTTTTTGTGCCTATTAGCGACGCTGAGACACTACATGAACAATATATAGCGTTATTGCAGTCATCCGCTACTAAGCTTGGTAAGCGTACGATCAAACTTCAAGAACAGCATTTTAGTGTGATTGATGGTTATTATGTCAGCCCTAATATGTATCGACTGGTGGTCACAGCACCCGATACTATCCCACTCAATCATCCCGGTTATGCTTATTTATTTGAGTTAAACTCTGACGTTTTCTCCACCCTAAATGATGAGTCAAGTAATAATGACAAGCCTTTACAGCGCTACTACACCCTGCGAAAAGCATGGCAAGATCCAATCAGCTTGTCTGTTCAAGCTTGGATAGATGTTTATATCCATGGCGACACACCAGGTGGCAATTGGGCACGTTCTCTCGCTTGCGGTATGCCAATAAAAACGGTGCGCGACTATCCTGAGAAAACAGAACACCTCAATGAGGGTCAATGCTTATTAATATGTGATGAAACCTCTCTACCTACAGTCGCCAATCTATTAGAGAACTGGCAAAATCCGTTACCACCCCTTGTCATTGCTATCACTGAAGATCCAAAAGATATCAATTATTTACATACTCTAAACCTTTGCCCGTGCTTAGGTCATGATGAGCATTTTCTACAAGACAATCTACTTCATATCATTAAGACACCAACAACCGAAATTCCTGAACAAATCATAAGCTTATTACATGCAAGATTAATAACATTGCCTCTTAAGATTGGCAAGGTATGGGGTGCGCTTGAAGCGGCGGACATCAAGTCATTAAGACAACAATTAAAAGCAACCCTTGGTCTATCTCGTCAAGATATGGTCATAAAAGTCTATTGGCGCGCTCAATAACTGCCGTATATTCATAAATAAAATGAAAATCATTTGCGTTAACTAGCTACTTTTCTTTAAAATGCCCCATTTACTTTCGACTGCTCACTATGATGCACATCAATAATTTAAGCTTAATACGTCAAAAAAAAGTTTTGCTTCACCCGACTTCTTTTATCATCGAACCAAATAAACTTTATGCCCTCATTGGGCATAATGGTTCCGGCAAATCCAGCCTTATAAAGGCTATGGCAGGAGAGATGACGCCCACGCAAGGTGGTATTGAAATAGAACGTCAAGATTTGCGTAGTTTTTCCGCTAAAAGACTGGCCACGCATCTTGCCTATTTACCGCAAAATCTACCTGATGCGGGTGCTTTTACGGTCTATGAGCTTGTGATGTTGGGCAGATACCCTCATCAAAAATGGCTGCAAAAGCCGACTGCCGACGACCATCAACAAGTAGAAAAAGCCATCGCCCTCACTCAAGTTGACGCCTTTAGAGATCGCCAAGTATCGACGTTGTCAGGTGGTGAGCGTGCGCGCGTCTGGCTGGCGATGTGCCTTGCCCAGCAAACAAAGTATCTTCTATTGGATGAGCCACTAGCAGCGCTGGATGTGGTCTATCAAATAGAAGTGTTAAAACTGATTCGTCAATTGGTCGATGAGCAAGGCTTAGGTGTTGTGATTATCCTGCACGACCTAAATCTAGCAGCAAGGTTTTGTGATGAATTTATCGCCCTAAAACAAGGCAAGCTGTGCCATATGAATGATGTCAAACACACCATGGAAAAGGATGTACTGCGCTCGATATTTGGTGTCGATTTTACCCTACTAACCCATCCTACCACTACTCATAAAGTCGCAGTTATATGAAAGCGCTCACCTTTTCGTTCGGGCTATGTGTGGCATTATGCTCAAGTTTATTGTTAAGCAGTTGCCAGTCGTCTGACGCCACCTCACAAGCACCACAAGCAGTGTCACCTAAAAACAGTCAAAAAACGCCTAAAGTCATGACGCCCGATTGGGGTATTGCGGCGACGCTGACTGCCATGGGATACCCACCAGTTGCTATGGGCGATAAACCTTTCTATAGAGAATGGGTCGGTAAGCCTCTTATACCTGATACAACTCTCGACGTAGGAACACGCTATCAGCCCAACCCTGAAATGTTCTCTCAGTTAGATTTGGATTTGGTCATAGACAACGATTTTTATGCGCACCTGCGTCCTATGTACGGCGATTTGCCTATCCACTCTATTGAATTGACCAGTCCCAACCAAATCGCAAAGTGGGAGGACTTTATAGAACCCACATTAGAATTGGGCCGATCTATCAATAAACCGCAAGCCGCGCAAGATTATTTAGACACCAGTAAGAAACAAATCTTACAAGCGGGACAGACTTTTCATGCGCGTTATCCTCATGTCAAAAAATTGGCTGTCGTGCAATTTGCCGACACCAATAATTTGCGTATGTTTTCGTATAATAGCTTGTTTCAACCTGCTTTAGAGACGATGGGACTACAGCTAGTGGCATTGGCAGATGGCAATCAATGGGGGTTTACGCCCATTATGCTAGGAGACTTAGCGCAGCTTGATGACGATACTTGCCTTGTGGTCGTTGAACCTCTTAGTGACCTTCTCAAACTTGAATTAGAAGACAGCTTAGTGTGGCAGCGCTTGGGTTATTCCTTTGATCAAGCGCATGCATCTAGCAAAAAAGGCCGTTGTATCACCTTACTGCCTGCGACATGGAACAATAGTGGCGTGGCTTCTATGAATGTTTTAGCCGAGCGCTTAACGAATGTCACTTTTGTAGGCAATACCGATTTATGATGAATAAAAATAATTTTTTGTCTGCTAACCGTATTTATATGATGGTCGTTTTCTTAATGCTGCTAGCAGTAGTGAGCAGTTATGCAGTCGTACATCAACTTTGGCAGCTGCCTTTTTTAGAATTATTCATACCCTCATTTGAGCTATCGCTTTCGGACATGAGTATCCAGCTACAAATCCTACCGACCATGTTGGTAGCATTAACCGCTGGTGGTCTTTTAGGATTGGTCAGTGTTTTATTACAACAGCTGGTAAAAAATACTCTGGCCTCAGACACAACATTGGCAGTCGGTAGCGGTGCAAACATAGCGCTGCTCATTGTCACGTTATTCCTGCCTAGTTTGGCGTTAGGGGGAAGTTTCTGGGTCGCCTTTGTTGGCGCACTTGGTAGTATGGCGATTGTTTTTCTTCTAGCTGCGCCTAGTCGCATGAATCCTTTGGTATTGGTACTAGGTGGACTGGTGACCAATATTTTATTGGGCGCTATTACTGCTTTATTATTGATTTATTATGCTGAAGAAACCTTAAACGTCATGGTGTGGGCGGCGGGCAGTCTCACGCAGAATAACTGGCAAGTATCGGCCGTATTAAGCATCGCTAGTGTGGTCACCTTTATTAGCTTAATGCCTTTATTAAAACCATTAGAAATAATGAGCTTAGATGATAGGCAAGCCAAAAGTTTGGGCGTTCCTATCAATCTCATTCGTGGTTTGGTAGTAGGATTGGTGGCAATACTGACCGCCCTTGTCGTCAGTCGCGTGGGGCCTATTGGTTTTATTGGCTTAGGGGCTGCTACACTGGTGAATGTGTTTTCAGTAAGGCGTATTGGTTACCGTTTGCTATTGGGTTATGTGTTTGGGGCACTGTTATTATGGATCACCAGTAATGCTACGACGCTGTTACAACATTATTTAAGCCTAAATATCCCCGCTGATGCAATGACGGCCATTCTTGGTGCCCCATTGGTGATATGGTTAATCGTGAGCCAAAGTCGTCAACATACCGATGAGGTTATTCCGACTTTAGTTTCAGAACGCCGTGACACTCATTTAATGGGTTGGAGTATCGCCTTAATACTGTTGCTCATAGGCGTACTTATCTTTACGGCTACTTCAAATGGCTGGCAGCTTAGTACGCTAGGACATTTAATTGTTGATTTTAGATTGCCTCGTACTTTAAGCGCAGCCGCCACTGGCATAATGCTAGCAACTGCTGGCGTGCTGCTACAAACCTTGACACGTAACCCGATGGCCAGCCCTGAAGTACTTGGTATTAGCTCAGGCTCAGCGATAGGAGTGGTACTGGCCTTTGTTTTCCTGCCCAGTTTTGGCTATACAGGTATTATATTATCAGGATTATTGGGTGCTTTTATCGTGCTCAGTTTGATCTTATGGCTTGCCCGTCGTATCAATCCGGCTTATTTATTATTAGTTGGTGTGGCCATTGCCGCATTGATGGGCGGATTATTAAGCCTGGTAAAAATATCTGGCGATCAACGGTTACAAGCGGTGCTAAGTTGGCTATCAGGTTCTACATATCTTGCCAGTCCAGAAACGGCATGGATTTTAGTAGGATTGGCTTTTATACTTTTCCTATTAAGCTTTATGGTCATAAAACCATTAGAGATATTGAGCCTAGGTAGTGGGATCGCCCGTGAGCTTGGGGTATCTTTGAGATTGTATCAAAGCTTGGTACTCATTCTTGTAGCATTACTTAGTACGATATCAACGTTAGCAGTGGGTCCGCTCAGTTTTGTGGGTCTGATGATCCCTCACCTTGCGACCACCTTAGGCGCAGTACAACTCAAACGGCAAATTCAATTGTCTGCTATTTTAGGCGCAGGCCTAATGGTTATAGCGGACTGGATCGGGCGCTATCTTATATTTCCCTATGAGATTCCTGCAGGCACCATTGCTGCTATTATTGGGGGGGCATATTTTCTATATTTGATGCGGCGTATTAAGGCTTAATCCGCTTAGATTGGTAAAAACACTAGCTAACTTTCAAATCATATTATATGACTGAGATTCATTAATACTATCACAAGCACTTTAAGGTTGATGGACAACCCTTTGTAGTCTCACAAATATATTTAGTATTAATGCAGCAATATATTGCAATGGAAATGATTATCATTATAATAAGCATTTAACTTATGCGCTGGAAATATTGATGCAACTGTCTCGCTTATACTCCGCTTTATTTCACCTTAAACCATCGAGTTTTTCTCATCCTCTGTTATTAAAATCCGTATGTTACTCTTGTTTATCTACCTCAGTCATCATACTGTGTGCAAGCCAAGCTTCATTAGCACAAACGGATTTAATGGTCGACGCCCAATCTGATACTCCAAGCGTGGTGCTTGATACGATCGTGGTGACCAGTAGTGCTGACGCGTCAGCAGATGGATTGCCAGATGCTTATGAAGGTGGCCAAGTTGCGACGGGAAGCCGCGTAGGGATTTTAGGCAATCAAGATATTATGGATACGCCATTTTCTACCACATCATATACCAACGAATACATTGCCAACCAACAAGCCCAAAGTGTTGGCGACCTGCTTAAAAAAGACCCCACTGTTCGCGTTGCAAGGGGCTTTGGCAACTTTCAAGAAGCTTACTTTATGCGCGGTTTCATCACCACATCAGATGATACGATGTTTAACGGTCTATACGGTATATTGCCTAGACAGTATATCGCCACCGAACTATTCGAGCGTGTTGAAGTTCAACGCGGCGCATCTGCTATGCTAAACGGTGCAGCACCCAGTGGCGGCAATGCTGGTGGTACGATTAACCTACTACCAAAGCGTGCTAGTAATGCTCCCCTACGCCAATTAACGCTTGGTTATGGTCAAGGTGACCAAGGTAAAGTTGCCGTCGACGTGAGTGACCGTTTTGGCACTGAGGATGCATTTGGCGTGCGCTTTAACGCCGCTTATCAAGATGGCGATAGTGCCATCGATGATGAATCTTCAACGTTAGGATTGGCAGCGCTTGGGCTAGATTATAAAGGCGAGCAATACCGATTATCAGCAGATTTGGGCTGGCAAGATAATAAACTTAAAGAGACTCGTCCTAGCGTCAATCTTGGTGGTGTTTCTAGCATACCAAAAGCGCCAGACGGCTCAAAAAACTGGGCTCAGCCTTGGACGTACTCAGATGAAAAAGATATCTTTGGTACCATTCGAGGAGAATATGATTTTAATGATAATCTCACCGCTTATGGTGCTTACGGCATGCGAAGTGGCGAGGAAGAAAACTCACTAGCCACCTTAACCGTCAACAATGCTGATGGTGCGGGCACAATTTATCGTTTTGATAACTCTAGAGAAGATTTGGTACAAAGTGCCGAACTTGGTCTACGTGGTAAATTGCAAACCGGTGAAGTGGCTCATAATTTGGTTCTGGCAGCAAACCTATATGATCAAGAAGAAAAAGGCGCATTCGCGTTTGATCTTGGCAATCAACCTGCGACCAATTTATACCGTCCTACCGACTATACTGAAGTCCCTTTTACAAGTACAGCTACGTTTGGCGGTAACTTAGATGATCCAAAGTTAACCAATGAGAAACAACTACAAAGCTTTGCGCTAGCAGATACCATATCGCTGTTCGATGACAAACTTAAAACCACGTTAGGTGTGCGTCATCAAAATATAAAAACCACCAGCTATGATGCCAACACGCAGGTAGAAACTGCTCATTACGATAAGAGTGAGTGGACACCAAGTATCGGTATTGTCTATCAACCAAACATGGACTGGTCGTTCTACGGTAACTATATCGAAAGCTTAGCGCCAGGAAAAACAGCCCCGCAAACAAATAATAGTGCACCTGTTACTAATGCGGGTCAAGCTTTGAACCCTTACGTGAGCGAACAAACTGAAATTGGCGTAAAGTATGACAACGGGCTTATTGGCAGTAGTTTAGCCGTGTACCGCACTGATACCGCACGTGACTATATCGATGCTTCAAACACCCTTATATCTGCTGGTAAAAACCGTCACCAAGGTGTAGAACTGACCGTATTTGGTAGCCCTAGCGAGAATATGCGTCTAAATGCGGGCGTCAGTTATTTAAGTGCCAAACAAAAAGACACCGGTGATTCAGCGCTAGATGGTAATAAAGTCATCGGTCTGCCTACCTTACAAAGTAATGTCAATCTAGAATATGATGTTGCGGCACTCGAAGGACTAACCTTAACAGGTGATATCATTCATACAGGCCCTCGTTATGCCGATAATGCCAATACCTTAAAAGTTGACGGTTATACGACGTTAGATCTTGGTGCTCGCTATAAAACCGTGCTAGCAGGTCAAGATGTTACCTTAAAAGGCATGGTAACCAATGTCACGGGCGAAGATTATTGGCAGTCAGTCGGTGGTTATACAGATGCTGGTTATTTAAATGCGGGCGAACCCACTGCGTTAAAAGTTTCAGCGACGTTTGACTTTTAAATTTGAACGCTAAGCTTCGCCAATGAAACGACTATACTGAATAAACTGTCGTTATAGAATCATTATCGGGTTTGAATAAAAGGGATTAGGCGCCACCTACTCCCTTTTGTGCTATCTAAAAATATGCAAAATTCATTTTATTATTGAGTCCTTATGTCCTCTCGCGCTACAGCCTCTCTATATCATATGATCTGGTCGCATTACCGCCTGCCTTTTCTCAAAGTTATCTTATTAAATTTAGTCAATGCGGCGGTCAGTGTGGGTATTATTGCTTATATTAATCACACTTTTATCAGTCAGCCTGTTTTTAATACCTTGTCATGGCAAAGTTTAGGTTATTTTTCAGCGTTAGTCGTTCTCCTATTAGTCACGACTTTTTTATCACAATATGCCCTAACCCGCTTGGGTCATAGATTTGTGTATGAGCTCAGAACCAAACTGGTCAAACAAATCATCGATACCAACGTTCCGCAAATTGACCAGTTAGGGAACGCCCAACTACTCGCCAGCTTATCTACCGATATCCAATCGATTACCGTGGCCTTTGTTCGTATGCCAGAGTTGGTTCAGGGGATTATTTTATCTAGCGGAGTCGCCTTATATTTGGGTTGGTTGTCATTGCCACTATTGCTAATCATCATGGTTTGGATTGTAATGACGATTTGGATAAGCACCATTTTGGTGAAGCACGTTTATAAGCATTTAACGGAATTAAGGGAGATTAATGATCTTTTGTATCAAGATTATCAATCTATTATCGAAGGGCGAAAAGAGCTTGCACTTAATCAGCACCGCGCGCAAAAGCTGTATACCAATGAGTTTTTGAGTCACGCCCAATTCTATAAAGAGCGTGTTATTAAAGCAGATACCTTTCACTTATCAGCAGTGAATTGGTCGAACATTATGATGTTTGCAGCGATTGGCGTCGTCTTTGCGGTCTCAAACTATTTTAATATTCCCATGAGCGTTGCCACCACTTTTTCTTTGACCATTTTATTTATGCAATCGCCCCTACTACAAGCCGTTGGCGCTTATCCCACTTTACAAACGGCGCAAGTCGCGTTAGATAAAATACAGACGTTGGCGCTTGCTGATTATCAGCCAGCGTTTTTAACTAATATCGCAAAAAGTGACTGGCAGACCATCTCACTGAACAATGTAAGCTATCGCTATCAAGGTATAAACCATCACACACAAGAAGGTGTACCTGAAAATGAGGCGCTTACTGATGACATTTTAAAAAATATCAATCTCACCTTGAGGCGCGGCGAAGTGGTATTTTTGATAGGCTCTAATGGTAGCGGTAAGTCTACCCTTGCAAAAATAATTACTGGTATTTTTACACCTACGACAGGCGCTGTAAAAGTAGACAAACAGGTGATTGATTCGGACAATAATAGCCATTATCGGCAGCTATTTTCTGCCATTTTTAGCGATCAACATCTTTTTAAACAATTAATCGGCAGTCAAGACAATGACCCTGATATGTCTTTAGTGACCGAGTGGCTGCATAAATTAAACCTGCAAGATAAAGTGACGGTAACTGACCATCGACTGTCTACCGACAAGCTGTCACAAGGACAACGCAAACGCTTGGCTATGCTGCTCGCTGTCGCCGAACAAAAGGACTTTCTGCTGCTCGATGAATGGGCCGCTGACCAAGACCCTGCTTTTCGCCGAGTATTTTATCAAACGCTGATTCCTGAATTAAGAGCCATGGGCAAAACACTGTTTATTATCAGTCATGACGACGGTTATTTTGAGCATGCTGACCGCTTGCTGATGATGAAAGAAGGAAAACTGACGGAGTTAAATGCAGAAGAACGCCAGCGTGCCAGTGCGGACGCCATTGCTATGCTAGAGTAATTGATGATAAGTCATATCACTAAAATATCTGATACCAAAGCATAACCATTGCCAGGTAACACCTATATCAAGCAGGAGAAATTTAAGCATATCGTTTATTTGAATAGCTTCTGTACAAAGTGCGCCCGAGAAATTATCAAAAAATCCAACAACGCAATAGCCATAATCACAATGATTGCTGCTGGGAATATAATAGCCACAACAAGCAATGGAATGGCAAACGGCCACCATATGGAGAAATCTTGTCCACGTGCTGGCGGATTTAGTCCAATGATTTCGTTGGCATTACGAGGACGACGTTGCCACCATATGACATAACCGCTCACACAAATTGCAATCACTGATAAGCAAAACAGTCCATTGGCTAACACGCTCCATAATCCCAGCGTTCCCATGTGAATAGCCGCACCCGCTGCCATAAACTTGCCAAAAGCATTGTAATCCTCAAAGCGGATATCAGCCAATATCTTCCCCGAATAGCGGTCGATATGTACCGTACGGTCAGCGGTTGGACTTTTCATATCGTAGCTCATAGAATCTTGGCTAATCGTCCACACTCCTGTCGCGCCTTGTGGTAGATTCAGCTGATAACGCCCTTCAAAGCCAATCTCACGAGCAAACCTATCTACCGTATCAATCATAATGGGAATATTAGGCGCGATACCGTTCTCACCTTTCGTTGACCCTGACAGCGGCATCGGTGTCAGTTCTAGCACCCAAGGTACCTCTTTGGTGCTGCCCGTATTTAATACACGACCATGTGTTGCTGCAGGCGTTGGTGCTGCTCCATGAACGTGCAGCGCGGCATTGGCGTTATCCATATCCATACCCGCATGACGCTGACCATGGTCAATCGAAAGTGGCATGGGGGCCACGCCCCATTTACCGGCCGGAAACTGACTCCAAGCTTGTATGATTCGCTCGCCCCAAATACCTGCCCAAGCCATGCCTGAAATGCAAAAAAACAACAAGACAATGGATATCCAAGTGCCTAAGGTGGCGTGAATAGTACGGAAAAATGAACGCTTTTTCTTTAGGTTACTATCATCAGGAATCAACATAGCTTTGACAGATTTGCGTTTTTGCCACCACAAGTACCAACCCGTTAAAACCATCAAAATAGTTAATGAGGCGGTGGCTTCTTGAATAAAATCACCAACCTTCCCTAACAGCAAATCGCTATGAATACTATCAAGGGTATTGTACAAGCCCGTATTAGTGGGGGTACTTTTAACAATATCACCTGTGTACGGATTCACCGCCACCATATTGTCATGCCCATCTGATATCACTTGAAACAAGGCCACCGTATCGGTGTTGCGGGGTGCGATATATTTAATCAGCGTGCTATCTGGTAAGGTTTGAAGGGCGTTTTTTGCTTGATTGGCGATTGGTGCTTGAACCATAGACTGTAGAGGGGTAACGGTTAAACGATCACTATCTCGGCCTGTTGTATTGGACATAAGCAGCATGCCAAGTCCTGTAAACGCTAAAATAATCAAAAAAGGGGCAATAAACATGCCTGCATAAAAATGCCATCTCCATACTGTAAAATAGCGTTGATTGTTAGGGGGTTGACGTGTATCTCTACTCATAAATATGACCTTTAACCATCTTTAGCTGCTCAATTAACGTCATGAACGCATTGATAATAGTAATATAAAATAGCTGATTGTTAGATTCGACCCAAAATATTTCCAAGCCTATAACGTGTTTTTAAAGATGGCAGCATCATACAAGAAAACTCATCAAAACACTGCGATTTATAGGAAATAATTGGCCTTATATGAGGTGCTTTTTAACTTTTTATAATTTTAATCAGTAATGATTTTTCCTCACTTACACCTTATGTATTCTGTATAAGTGCTGACAATAAATACCTCCAATGCTTCTATAAAAACTCTTATTGTAATTTTTTAATGATAACAATAATCATTAGTGTTATCATTATCCCCATATTTATATACTTATCTTTTAATTTAAAACCGTCAACTACTTCTATCTGAAAGGAAATACGATGCCGTCTCTTTTACGTTCCGAATCTGCCCGAAAAAAACAATTAAAAATGGCAGTCAGGATTGGCTTATTAATGAGTATTAGCCATGCTGCATATGCAGAAGAAACGACAAATCATATTGAAGATATCCAAAACAAAGATGAGAATGTTGCTACGGTTAATCCGACACCAGTGACGACCTTAGATACTATTACTGTTTATGCCGATAGCTACCGTAGTACGGGCACCAAAACCGCATTAGACCCTAATGATGCCCCAATAAGTTATACGAGAATCAATCAAGAACTATTACAAAAACGCCAAGCAGACAGTGTCAACGCGGCCTTGCGTTACGAGCCCGGCGTGAGTACTGAGAGCCGTGGTACGGTATCTATTTTTGATGAATACAATATTCGCGGTTTTAAGACTTATTCCAATTTTTATGATGGATTACGCCTCCCCTATGACGGTGCTTGGAACCTGATGCCGCAAGTAGACATTTATGCGACAGAAGCGGTAGAAATCTTAAAAGGTCCGGCTTCCTCACTTTACGGCTACGCGGCTCCAGGTGGCATGGTCAATCAGGTCGCCAAAACACCAAAAAGCACCCAAGCATCTGAAGTGCAGTTACGACTTGGCAACCAAAATCTCAAAGAAATGGCAGTCGATACGACAGGCCCTATTTCAGATACGCTCAATTATCGCTTGGTGGCATTAAAACGTAAAAAAGAGGGACAGATGCAGACCACAGAAGAAGAGCGCACTTTAATTAATCCGTCACTTGAATGGCGACCGACAGAAGATGTCTCCGTTCTTGCCAATCTTTTTTACCAAGACGATCCAGAGATGGTGCCTTCTACTCCGCTTCCTGCTGTTGGGACAGTCTACAATGCCAGCTATGGCAAGCTAGATAGTGATGCCTACGCAGGTGACGAGTGGAATCATTTTAGCAAAGAAGTAATAATGCCAAGTGTGACTGTCAACTGGGCTATCAATGACAAATTAACCTTTAAGCATATCCTACGCTATACCGATGCCGAAGCGCAGCAGCGCAATATGTACAATCAAGAAGGGTTTATCACGGGTAGCGACAAGATTTTAAATCGTGTGGCCTATACCACTGATGAAAAGATGAACAACTGGACCACAGACAATCAGCTGGCTTATCAGTTAGATACTGCCAATACTTCGCATAATTTATTATTTGGTGTGGAATATCAAGAAACTGACAGTAGCGCCACTTATTATGATGCTGGCACAGATGGCACACCAAACCTTGATTTGTCCAAACCCGATTCTTCCCAAATCAATGCTGACACTTTGCCATTAGATATTTATCGACAGAAAGATGATATCGAACAAAGCCAGCTGGGGTTTTATATACAAGATGAGATACAGTGGCAAGATTTGACGGTAGTAGCAGGATTACGCCATGACGATTTTGAAAGCACCAATGAGCAAAAATCAAGCTACCTAGGTACACCTGGCGAAAAAACTGTTTTTAATGACGCATCAAAAACCAGTGGTCGTCTTGCTACCATTTATGACTTTGATAATGGCTTCTCTCCTTATGCCAGCTATTCACAGTCGTTTCAGCCTGTTGTCGGTAGCAACTTCATTACTAATAAGGCATTTGAGCCAACCACCGCTGACCAGTTAGAAGCTGGTATCAAATATCTGTCCCCAGATCGCGCCACACAAGGAACGTTGGCGGTGTTTGATATCACGCAAAAGAACGTCGTAGTAACAAACCCTGCTAATTCTCAACAGAAAGTTCAAACGGGTGAAATTACCTCTAAAGGTTTCGAGGTTTCAGGCAGCCATATGCTAAGTGATTGGGTAGATATTGCTGCAAGCTACAGCTATATCGATGCAGAGATTACCGAAGATGAATTCAACCCTGACGTGGTCGGTAACACTCCTGCCCAAACCGCTAAGCACAAGGCGACACTGTGGGCAGACTATTACGCCACAGATAAGCTTACCCTCAATGCAGGGGTTCGCTATGAAAACGGCATGCAACTTGATAAGCAAAATTCAGACGAGCTGCCAAGTGTGACATTGGTAGATATTGGTGGCAGCTATAAGGTCAATCCGATGCTCACGGTCAGCGCTAGTATCAATAATTTGTTTGATAAAACCTATGTCGGTACTTGCTACGATAGCAATAACTGCTGGATGGGACCCGAGCGCCAAATGTCCGTCAGTCTAAAGGCCAGCTTTTAAACAACGTAGAGCTTATCATTACTAGAGAATGTCAATTTTATATACTGGCGTTATCCAAACTGATGACTTAAAAAATGAAACACTTAAATTAAGAAAGGTATCAAAATGGCAAAACCCGCTCCAAGAATACTGGATGTTATTTGTACCAAATACATCACGCCACAGATGTACCGCGTCACGCTTGGCGGTGCTGGCTTGATTGACTTTCCAACAGATCAAGAAAGCGCTTATATCAAACTCATATTTCCTCAAGGCCATGGGGCTCGACCACTAATGCGCACCTATACTATAAGTGGTCAACGTGAGGGTGAAATAGATATCGATTTTGCCTTGCACGACGCTGAAGGCCCTGCTTCAATGTGGGCACGTAACGCCCAAGTGGGTGAGCAAATATTGGTAGGCGGACCAGGACCAAAGAAGCTGATTAATAATGAGGCAGATTGGTTTTTATTAATAGGTGACATGACTGCACTACCTGCGATTGCTGTCAATCTTGCACAATTACCTGACGATGCACGCGGCTATGCCATCCTTGAGATCAGCAGCGAGGCAGATCGACAAAATCTTAAAAAACCTAAGAACGTTGACATTTACTGGGTTATAAATCCTACTCCAAACTCCGCAAGCAGCCCTTTACTTGAGTATGTTAAAACCATTACTTGGCTTGAAGGGCAACCTGCTGTTTGGGCTGCTTGTGAATTCCATAGTATGCGTGTACTGCGTGATTATTTTAAATTCAACCGGTCCATAGCTAAAACGCATTTATATATATCTAGCTACTGGAAAGTAGAGCGTACAGAAGATCAGCATAAAATTGAGAAGCAGGAAGATGCGCAAAACCTAGAATAATATGCTATCCACCTTCAAAAATCCGAGTTGTGTTAACAATGATTTGAGGGCTATTAGTTCTGATGTTTTCATTAACTCATTCGTAGGCTAGATTATAATATCCTAGACGTCGATTACTTTATGAACGTCATCAAACTTTAACAACCTTGGTCACAAAATGGTCACCGTTTGGTCACTGAGCACTTGGTCACCGATTTCCAAAAGGCAGAATGCATGCATAAAAAATTATCATTTATGCATTGTTAAAGAGTAGACCATTTCGTAAAGACCAATCGAGGGAAGGCGCCAAGCCCTTATAGACAAAAGCTCTAAAAGAAAAATCAGACACAAAAAAACCTCAAGTAAACGAATACTTGAGGCGAAACTTGCTTAAACTCGAAAGTCTAAATTCGTTTTAAATATGGCGCAGCGGACGGGACTCGAACCCGCGACCCCCGGCGTGACAGGCCGGTATTCTAACCAACTGAACTACCGCTGCTTAGGTCGTTTTTAGCATCTTGTCCTTATCAACAGGACGCACTCGCTAAAAGAGTGGTGGGTGATGACGGATTCGAACCGCCGACATTCTGCGTGTAAGGCAGACGCTCTACCAACTGAGCTAATCACCCTGAGAAGCATATCAAAAAGCAGTGCTTTTTAGCTTCGCAAAAGAAAATCGTTTAAATAGGATTTTCTAAAGCTTTTATTAACTATAGTTGTCACGCTATGGTTAATTTTGAAACGTCTTAATGAGCGTTTCCGACAGCAACTTGCTTTATCAATAAAGCCCCTTGCTGTGGGTGTGTATTATATAGATTTACACATGGCTGTCAAACAGTATTTGCCCTTTTCTTAACTATTTTTGCTGAATTTATCAATTTTACGGGCAAGCCTCTGTTTTCATTGGTTTTATATTTTATACAAAACCAATAATTTTTTCAGCTTATCGGCTATTTCCCTGCTAGCGCTTGCTCAATATCGGACTTAAGCGCTTCAGGCTTGGTGGTTGGCGCATAACGGTCAATGACTTGCCCATCTATACCAATTAAAAACTTAGTAAAGTTCCATTTGATACCGTCTGTCAGCAGCCCGCCCTTTTGATTTTTTAGCCATGCAAAAATCGGATGGGCCTCATCGCCATTGACATCAACCTTAGCCATCATCGGAAAGCTGACACCATAGTTCTTTTGGCAAAACGCACCAATCTCATCGTTAGTGCCGGGGTCTTGAGCGCCGAACTGGTTGCAAGGGAAACCAATCACGACCAAGCCTTTATCTTTGTATTGTTGATACAACGCTTCCAACCCTTCAAATTGCGGGGTAAAGCCACATTTACTGGCGGTATTGACGATTAATAGCACCTTACCTTTATAATCAGCAAAGGCTTGCGAGGTGCCGTCCATACGCTCAGCGGTAAAATCGTAAATAGTGCCCATCATTCATCCTTAAATTGATTGTTTTATTGTTTTCAGGTTGATAAGAAATTTGCAGGCTTAGAAGAAAAAAGGAAGCACCACGTACTTCCTTCTTATCAGTCTAACTTTGGCTAAAATACTGATTTAAGCCAAACTACTGACTATATTGACATTTATTCTTCAGTTTTATCTAAATCGATAGATAACGAGTTGATGCAGTAGCGCATGCCAGTGGTCTCACGAGGTCCATCAGGGAATACGTGACCTAAATGCGCGCCGCAATTGCTGCACGTGACTTCCGTACGGCGCATGCCTAGCGAGTCGTCGACGTGCTCATCGATGGCGCCATTATCGATACCTTGATCGAAGCTTGGCCAGCCACAACCGGCATCAAACTTACTGTCCGACTCAAATAAGCTTGCACCGCAGCCTTTACAGCGGTAGATACCTTTATCATTGACGTCGTTATAAACGCCAGTAAATGGACGCTCTGTGCCCTTCTCACGCATCACATGATACTCATCGGCACTCAGGCGCTCTTTCCAGTCCGCTTCGGTCAACTGGCTGATTTCTTCTTTGCTTAATTGATTATCTTGCATCGTTTATCCTTATGGAATATTTGGATGAAATGAGTGGCTATCTCGTTTGTTGTTTGTCATTTTCTCGCAAAACGTTATCGCTCGTTTTATAAAAACGATAGCCTTTATCTGCTGCTTACCAGCTGACTATTCAAGGTAGTTATTATAAAGGTGCGCAACTTGCCAGCTGAGAGCTTAAAGTCTTGGGAAAATTATTTAGATAGAGAAGTAAAATATAACAAATTATCTTGCCGCCTAAATGAGTAAAGTTGTAATTTTATTGAGCCCGTATGTCGTATGCTTGATTATTTTCGCTTCATTGGTGCTGGCTTAATAAGTACTGGCTTCATGACTTCTTATTTCACTCACCATTTAGCACCAAATTTGTTTAAAAAATTCTAAAAGCTAATCATCCAACCTTAAATGCAAGTTATTCTTGCATTTACTTATAAATTTAAAATTAATTTTACGGATATTCATCTTGATACTTGCATTAGCAGTTGCTTTGCAATAATATCTTGCATTAGTACTGGTTTATGGCTAAGTATTCTATTGAGATATTCCATTACAAACGCATTGATTGGTTAATAAAAGGTGTAAATAACGATGGCTGATAGCAAAGAGTTGCAGGCGAACAAAGGCACGCAAGCCGAACGATTGGTACAACTGCGCCGCGATAAAGGCATGACTGCCGAGCAATTGGCGCAAGCGATGACCGCAGCAGGCGCAAAGGTCAGTCGCGGTGCTATCTCTAACTGGGAGCGCGGCACCAATGGCATCGTATCATCGAAGCTGCCGACCTTAGCGCGTATCTTAGGCTGTAGCGAAGGGTACCTTTTGCGTGGTGACCTGCAAAGTGCAGCTAATATCAATACCGACATCGATAGCAATATTGCTAGCAACGCAGATTCAACTCAAAGCATAAATGCTCATAATAAAAATGCAGCCTCTAGCAAGCAAGTTAGCAACGCTCAACCAATGACAAATCAAGCAGCACCAAATTCACAAAACAACCCTATAAGTGGGCACTCTATGAACACAATAAAAAAATCCGATAAATTACAAAACGTTTGTTACGATATTCGCGGTCCTCTGCTGCAGACGGCTAATAAAATGGAAGCCGAAGGCAAGCGCATTTTAAAGCTTAATATTGGTAACCCTGCCCCGTTCGGTCTTGAAGCACCGCATGAGATTTTGCGTGATGTAGCGATGAACCTGCCAGAAGCGACGGGTTATTCAGACTCACAAGGAATTTTTGCGGCTCGTAAAGCGGTCTTGCAATATTATCAATCAAAAGGCCTGCTATCTGCTGTCGATGTACGCGATGTGTATTTGGGCAATGGCGTCTCTGAGCTGATTGTCATGACCATGCAGGCGCTAATGAATGATGGCGATGAAGTCCTGGTGCCAATGCCTGATTACCCACTTTGGACGGCTGCCGCCAACTTAGCAGGCGGTACAGCCGTGCATTATCGCTGTAATGAAGACGACAATTGGCATCCTGATATCGAGGACATCAAATCTAAAATCACTTCTAAAACCAAAGGCATCGTGGTTATTAACCCCAATAACCCAACGGGTGCACTGTATAGCGATGAATTACTGCTGCAGATTATTGAGGTGGCAAAAGAGCATGATTTAATCATCATGGCCGATGAGATTTATGACCGTATTCTCTATGATGATATGGAGCATACGCCGATGAGCACCTTGACCGATGATGTGCTTGTGCTGTCCTACAACGGTCTATCAAAGTCGCATCGTATCGCAGGTTTCCGCGCTGGTTGGATGATGGTTTCTGGTAAAAAACACCACGCTGCTGACTTTATTGAAGGTTTGGATATGCTGGCGTCTATGCGCCTATGTTCAAACGTCCAAGGGCAATATGCCATTCAAACCGCGATGGGCGGTTACCAAAGCATGAAGGATTTGACCTCTAAAAAAGGCCGTCTCTATAAGCAGCGCGAAATGGCGGTCTCACGCTTAAACGCCATTAAAGGTATCTCTTGTACCATGCCGCAAGGGGCTTTTTATTGCTTTCCAAAGATGGATCCTGAAGTCTATCCTATCGAAGATGATATGGCATTTATGATGGATTTATTGGTAGAAGAAAACGTCTTACTGGTACAAGGTACCGGCTTTAACTGGGATGCACCCGACCATTTCCGCTTGGTGTTTTTGCCCAACCTGCATGATTTAGAAGATGCCATGGATCGCTTAGACCGCTTCTTTGCCAAAAAACGCAAACAGTTTGGCACCGAATAGAACTCATTTTGATTAAATTAACTCTGATTTTGATATAAAAAAACGCTTATCGGCATGATGCTGATAAGCGTTTTTTATGCTGTTAGATAAAGTAGTAAAGTCTCACCGTTAAAATCTTGTTAAAAACTCATACGGCTATAATTTAAAAAACCACCTTAAGAACACTATTCTAAAAATATGGCTTTAAAAATACTACTTTAAAAGTCAAATTTAAAAAATTTTGTCTTAAAAAATATTACTTAAGAAAATATAGCTGATTGCTGACATAGCTGCCGCTGCTGGAAGGGTAATAATCCATGCCAAACCAATAGGCTTCATCAGTGCCCAGTTGGTGTCTCTATTGACGATACCGATGCCAAGTACCGCGCCAACTAAGGTATGCGTACTCGATACCGGCAGCCCCATGGTTGAAGCGCCCATCACCACAGCAGCAGCAGCCAATTCCGCTGAGAAGCCAGAAGCGGGATGCATTTTTGCCAGATTGGTACCAACGGTTTGAATAACTTCTTTACCGATAAACCAAAGACCAACGATTAGCGCCACACCAAAGGTCAACATAACTGCAGGTGGTACTGCCGCTTCAGTAGCAATGCTATTGGTACGGATAACGTCCATAATCGCCGCAAAAGGACCGACGGCGTTGGCGATATCGTTTGAGCCGTGACTAAAGGCAAAGGCTGATGCGGTAAAGACTTGCATCCAGCTAAACATTATAAACGTCGCTTTGGTCAAATCTTCCTTATGCTTACCGCGGATACTCTTGGTATAGATATAGGTCGCAAGCCATACTAGCGCTGCAATCATGCCCATGATTAAAAAGCCTTGCAGCGTCGTCATGCCATTATTGACATTCTTTAAGCCTTTAAAGATAACCAGAGAGGCCATGACCGCGCCGCCAGCAGCCGCAATAATAGGTACCCATTGCTTTAATGCTTTTAGCGTATCGAGGTTGCTGCGCTCGTTTTCAATTTCATAAAGCTGTTTGTAATAATCGGTTTCTAAATCTTCAATGTCGCAATCATCATCTTTATAGATTTCCTGATCACGTAACATCGCTGAGGTATAAGCCAGTTGTTCTGATTCGGTCAGACCATCCAGATACTCTTTGTGATTTTGCTTTAAGGTTTTTTTATCACCTTTTAGCGTCGCAATGTGCGCTTCTGTTCTATCATTATACTCAATGATATTTTTCTTAATCTGTCCGTATAAAAGGTAAGAAAAAACGCCGCCGAGTAATGGTGATATGACCCAAGAGATAGCAATCGTGCCAATGGTGCCCCAATTGACAGTCGACAATGCCATCTCGGTACCACCCAACGTGATTCCAAGAACAATAGAGCTACCAACAATACCGCCGATAATGGCGTGAGTGGTTGACACTGGCAGACCTTTTTTGGTCGCAAATAATAGCCAGAATGCCGCAGCAATGAGCGCTGACAGCATGACATAAATAAACTGGTTGGGCGTGACCGACAGACCATCTAGGTCGACAATACCGCTACGGATGGTATCGGTGACTTCACCGCCTGCCAACACCGCGCCCGACACTTCAAATATCGCTGCGATACCCAAGGCTTGCGGAATGGTCAACGTCCCCGCACCCACTGAGGTACCAAAGGAGTTAGCGACGTCATTACCGCCGATATTGAATGCCATGAAAATACCAAAAGCAGTGGCGACAATAAATAGCATCGTCTGCTGATGCATTGTGTAATCTAGACCCCACCATAAAAAGTAAGCGGTCATCCCAATCATTAACATGGCAAAAAATAGATTGATTCTCATAGAACCGACTGCTTTGGTTGGTCCTGTAGAACTGCTGCTAATACCCATACGTTGATACGTCCTGCGTAAGCTGATTGAAATTATATGTGATTGATGACATTGCGGCGCTATGGATATGAACGGTGTTGTTTTCACCACCCAATATTATGATAGCGTGTACGCAACTTGTTTTTGAAATACTGTTTTTTGAACTTGTTTATTGAAGTACTTTTTAAACCACTGCTTTGAAAATTGGTTTGAATAACTAGCCTGCAATACCTTATTGATCCATCACTCAGACGATTTCGTCTGTTTACCATTATTTTCTACTCATACCTAGCACTAATATCTAGCTTAGTTTGCTTGTGATAAAAATATCAGGTAAAAAAACCATCACACAAAATGCCATAAAGCCGCAAGTAGTATTGCCAAATCGTCCGATTACAGCAGCTTGCGGCTTAGGTTTTTATAGTGATAGCGTTGGTTATGACAAATATGTGAGTAATGATTAAAGCATTTATATGACAAATACAGTATCCGACTGCTGAGCTATTTTGTAGAAAGCAGAATTTATAATGTGCCTATTATATTAAATATAGACACAGAATGCATGATGATATTGCGAGATTTGTAACTGTGAATGTAAGCGCGATAAAACCTATCAATTTAGTGAAAATTTGTTGTTATATTTTATAATTTGGCTGAGCCAAAATATAATCAATTCTCAAACTTTTTAATCAGTTATCAGACAGTGCTAAAAATAGCTGCTCAATGGCATGGTCTAATACATCTAGGCGCGCTTGCCGCTTTTCATTGGTGGCGATGACACACCAAGGGGCATCCTCTGTATTTGTACGTGCCAGCATATCAGCTGCCGATTGCACATAATCTGCCCAGTTATCACGATTACGCCAATCATCATCGGTCAATTTAAATTGCTTATGCGGGGTCTCTTCACGCGCCTCAAAACGCTTAAGCTGCTCTTTCTTATCGATGGCAAGCCAGTATTTTATAACTATCGTGCCAGCTGCTACCAAATCCGCCTCAAAGCGATTGATCTCATCATAAGCGCGCTGCCATTCTTCATCAGTCGCAAAACCCTCAATACGTTCGACCAATACGCGCCCATACCACGTACGGTCAAAGATAGCGATACGGCTGATACGATCGATCTGCTCATTGGGCAGTTTGGTCCAAAATCGCCATAGATAAGGGTGTTGTAATTCATACAGCATCGGTGCGCCAATATTATAAATCTGATACTCGCGTGGGTCGAGCGGCGCAACCAGTCTTTTAATAGCGCCACCCTTGCCAGCCGCATCCATACCTTCAAAGGCAAAGACCACATGCCTACCCTTGCGCGCACGTAGCAACTCAGCAAGGCGCGCTTGTTTATCGGCAAGCGCTTCATGGTACTCAGACTTATCTATCTCGGTATCATCGATATTTATCAAAGTTTTAGGGACTTTTACTGGCTCGAATTTTTTAACATTTTCTAGCTGTTCGCTTTCCTCTATGCGACTGCTTGCTAACGCTGTTTGCATCGCTTGCAACACTTGATGACAAAAATGCATGGCTGCTTGTGATTTGTCATCACCATCGATAATAATCCAATCTCCCTGCTGGCGTAATAGCGCCGTTGCCACTTCATTAAAAGTTTCGACGACCTTTTTGTTTTTCCAATCAATTTGATATAAAAATTCTGGATCAGCCTTGTCGTCATTTAGCCGCGCCTGCAAGGTTTCGATTTCGACATGAAACCAGCATTTAAGCAGCTTGGTTTGATTAGCAGCAAGGTCTTGTTCAAAGGCTTGTAACTTAGTCAGCGCTTGTTTTAAATAGTCTTGCCATTGGCCAATAGGCAAGGCTTTATCTTTCAGCTGCTCATTATTCTTCTCATCACTTTCTTTATGTTCCTTAGCTTCATTATCTAGCGTTGCCATACGCATGACGTTATAGAGCAAATCAGCATACCAGTTGCCAAAATAAACCATGACATCGCCATGACGCGGCAGCGCCTTGGTATGCGCCTGCCAAATCGGCTGATGCTCTAAGGGACAATCACCAATGGTTGCCTCGACTTTCAATAAACGCGGGTCGACCCATTGCCGCAGCTGGGTGACGGCTGTGCCCTTGCCTGCTTGCTCCATACCGTTGACCAGCACCAATAACCCTGTTGGTTTATTCATAGTTGGCGGTGTTTGCTGCCGCGTGGCACGCAGAGCAAACTGTGCGGTGACCAATGCCAATCGCAGCGTATCTTTGTCCATAGAAAAGAGATTTAACGGATTGGGCGTTAAGCGCTGCTCGATGACTTGCTTACTAAATTGGTCACTCACGGCTTGTGGCGCTTGGTCCTCAGTCGTATCATTTTTTTTGCTCATGTCCATACTCGCTTTATTATTAGATAATTTTTTATACAGGTCTTATTTATAGTTTTATAAGCTGTCTTATTTATACAGTTAATCATAGCATTGCGTAAATTCAGTAAATAACCCTGCTATGTAACAGTTTGGCATTTGTATTCTGCGGTATTTTCTTTTAAGGTGAACAAAATCTTGCGAGCATGCTTTAATAGCTGCCTATAAGTATAAAATTTAGTACCATCTCACCCCTTTTACCATCAATTTGATTGATTGTTATTTTTACTTTTTATAGGATTACCTGCCATGACTGCTTTAGCCAATTTACAACAGCACTTAAACCGTTTTTGGGCGCTGCCACACCATGAAGATGCTGCCTTAAATACGAAACTTAAAGAAGTGCAAGCATGGCAACAAGCGCGTATTAAGCGTACGCACAGCGTGCTATTTGAACAACCAAAAAACCAATTAATGGCAGATTATTTCTTAACCCAGCTGTATGGTGGTGATGAATTTAAAGTATTGGCAGAGCAATTAGGACGTATCCTTCCTAAAGCCAAAAAACTTGAGCGCCTCGCCAAAGAGTCTTCTTTAGAAGCCGGTAGTATGGGCATTCAAGCATCTATCTTGGCCATTGAGCTTGATTTGCATTTGGCCGAGTGGTTGGTTGCTCAAGATTTAGCGGTTAATGAAGAGAATATGCTTGCCGCCTACCGCGCTGTTGATGAGGCAGATGAGCGCCGTGTGCAAATTAACAACCTAAAAGAAGTCTGCTATCGTACCGATAAAGATCTGAATTCCTTTATGCTCAAAAAAGCCTTTGCAATGGCGAAAGGCGCCGCGTATCGCTATAACTTCCAACCGCTTTACGACTTTATTGATGCAGGCTTTAAAGCCATGAAACCGCTAAAAAGCGTCAGCAGCTTTATCGAACCATTTTGTGAGCGTGAGCTTGAGATTATTGACGAAGTTCACAACACGGATAATGGCGGTAAGGCAGCAACGTTTGGTGTATGATAGGGTCAAATAATGCACGTGGCTCACGGCGCTGTTACTGATTAAACTATACTTAGATAATGATTCAACAATGCTCAAGTGAGGCTTAAACAGCGCTAAAATACGCCATCATAAAAACGAATATTAGGATAATCGTATGACTGACAACTCAAATAACAATGCTGCAACTGATGCGACTTCTCATGGTCACCTGCAAGATAAATTGGTCAAAGACAGTATCGCCAACAATCAAAATATCACCGCGCAAGTAAAAGCGCGTCAAAACCATGTTTCTAATACGACGCTTAATGAAAATGCCGCAGTCGATAACAACAATAATAATGACTTCACCCAAGTGCAAGATTTACCAACTGGAACCCCACAAGGTCAACAAACGACTATGCCAAACCATACCACTAACGCTAACGCCACATTAAACAACAGCGCCAACCCTACTTCTGCGCAAGCACAAACCGCCAAACAAACGCTATTTAACCAGCGTGATGACATCAAAAACCCGCATACGCCTGATACTGATGGTAATGAGCAAACGCATTTTGGTTATAAGACGGTTAATAAAGCTGAAAAGCAAGCGCGCGTTGCTGATGTCTTTACCTCAGTCGCCAAAAAATACGACATTATGAATGACTTAATGTCATTTGGTATTCATCGTTTATGGAAGCGTTATGCGATTAGCTTATCAGGTGTACGCGCCGGTCAGCATGTGCTTGATATCGCTGGTGGTACAGGCGATTTGGCTAAAGTATTCAGCCGTGAAGTCGGTCGCAATGGTCATGTGGTGTTATCAGACATCAACGCGGCGATGCTAGAAGTCGGTCGTGAGCGCTTAATCAATGCTGGCTCTAATAATGTTGATTTTGTCTTAGCAAACGCTGAAACATTGGCGCCATTCGATGATGAAAGCTTTGATTTAGTGACTATCAGCTTTGGTCTGCGTAATGTCACAGACAAAGACGCAGCCCTAAAATCTATGTATCGCGTGCTAAAGCCAGGCGGCCGTTTACTGATTTTAGAATTCTCAAAACCTGTCTTTGAGCCTTTATCAAAAGCCTATGATTTGTATTCATTTACTGCTTTGCCAATTATGGGCAAGCTGATTGCCAATGATGCAGAAAGCTATCAATACTTGGCAGAATCGATTCGTATGCATCCTGATCAGCAGACACTTAAACAGATGATGCAACAAGCTGGCTTTGAAAATTGTGATTATCATAACTTGACTGCTGGTATCGTCGCGGTCCATCGCGGCTTTAAAGCATAAACACGCTTGTTTATGCTTAATGTCTAGTGATAAAAGCTGGCTATACAAGCTTATTCATAATGTAAAAACGTCTGTCATTAGGCAGGCGTTTGATAATCGGCATAACAGCCAATTTTGAAATATGCGCCACGCTTATGGCGCTCAACCAAACATGCGAGAGCCTTATGCTGACTGTATTACTTTTGGCGGGTGCCGAAAAGCTGATTAATATCGCCATTGCCAGTGATGAGATTACCAAAGCTGGGCTGGCACCGCTTGCGGGCAAAGTGCTGCGTCTAAATATGGGCGCGCCTGAAGTGAATTTGGACGTCTTATTTACCGATGAGCGTTTGCGCTTTGAGCCGGTCATGACTGAGAGTGTGTTTGAACCAAGCGGCAATATGAATGAGCGCCAAAAAGCCAGTCTAGAGCGTGCGCGTCTTGGCCATAGTCGTCCAGACTGCATCATTACCGTTGATAATCCTGCCCAACTGCTCAACCTGATGCGCGGCACAGAAGGCAACTTGCCTATCGCAGGTGATTACAAAGTGCTGATGCAACTTAAACAACTGGTCGCAGGTTTTGACCCTGATGTCGCTGGACAGCTTGAGCCCTTTATTGGTAAACCGATGGCCAGCCAACTGCATCTTCTCATCTCACAGCTAAAAGGCAGCTGGCGTCATAGTGCTAAACGCGCCTTTAATGATGTCAGCGACTGGGCCAATGATGTAGCCGGTAATGTTGCTCCTGACCCGATGGAAGCTGCCGAAGTCAATGATTTAAAGCAGCAGTTATTAAAACTGCGTGCTGACATTGAGCGAGAAGAAGCTAAGCTTGCTGCTATCAAAGATGAGCAAGCACGTTTAAGCAATAATAGATAATAATACGTAGATGCTACGATTGTTTAAACGCTCTTTATAAACACATACCGTTATAAAAAATACAACATTTAGCCTATTTTCGAATTTTTAGAGTACCTATATCCCATGCTATTATCCCATCGCGCCCGCTTGCTTGAACTTTGGCGTATTGCCGCCGCTTATCGCATTGATACCCATTTGTCTGTCGAAGAAGCGCCGCAGCTGCAACCTTTAGCGCGTTTAATTCGCTTGCATCCAGCTGCTTGGGGTAAAAAACATCAGCCCAATGCCATAAAGTATGCGCTTGAAGATATGGGTACGTTATTTTTAAAACTGGGTCAATTGCTCTCGACGCGCCGCGATTTGGTGCCGCCTGAGATTATCGAACAACTGGTGCAGCTGCAAGATAAGGTCAAGCCTTTCGACTCTGACGTTGCCATTGCCCAAATTCAAGACCCGAAATATGGTTTGGGTCAATCTATCGCCACGCTATTTGCTCGCTTTGACGTTAAACCGTTAGCAGCAGCCTCTATCGCTCAAGTACATACGGCGGCTCTACATGATGGGCGTGAAGTGGTGGTAAAGGTCGTTCGCCCTGATATACGCACCACCATCGTTGCAGACTTTGAGCTACTGCGTGAGCTTGCCAATTGGGCATCGGCGCGTATCGAAGCGGCGCGTGCCATCCATATCGTTGATATTGTCGAAGACTATCGCCAAGTCATGCTTAATGAATTGGATTTAACGTTAGAGGCGGACAATACCACCCAAATGCGTAATAACTTCTTGGGTTCAGCACTGATGTATGTGCCTGAAGTTTATGATGCGGCCAAAAACGTCATGGTCATGGAGCGTATTCAAGGCGTTCCTATCTCGCAAGTTGAGGTGTTTGATAAGCTTGGTTATGACCGGGCGGCACTGGCAAAAAAAGGCTTAACGATATTTTTTACCCAAGTATTCCGCGATAATTTCTTTCATGCTGATATGCATCCGGGTAATGTCTTTGTAGAAACGCCGCCGGTTAAGACGCTCACTGCAAATATGGTAGCGGTTGACTTGGGTCATGAGCCGCGCTATATCGGCCTTGATTGCGCCATTATGGGTACGCTATCAAAAGACGACCAGCTTATTGTCGCGCGCATGCTTTTGGCGGTGATGAATAACAACTTTACGGCGATGGTTGATATCGTTAGCCGTGCTGGTTGGATACCGCCCAATACCGATAAGCATGCTTTAATGCGTGATATGAAACGCACTGTCGGTCCGATGCTACAAAAATCCATTAATGATATCGACTTTGCTGGTGTCTTGATGCAGATTTTAGATATTGCCCGTCGCCATCATATGAGTATTCCGCCACAATTAATGCTGCTACTCAAAACCTTAGTGCATGTCGAAGGACTTGGTCGTGATTTATATCCTGACCTTGATATCTGGTCACTTGCTAAGCCCATTTTAAGCGGCTGGATTAAAGAGCAGCTCGATCCGATGCGTAACTTGCAACACTTACGCCAGCAGTTGCCAGAGATTTTATTATCAACGACTGATATTCCTAAGCTGCTAGACCAAGGTCTACAAAGCCTTGCTTCTCAAGGGTCGCGCCAAGACAGTCAGCTACGAGAAATACAACAAATACGCGCTGATATGCTTAATGATCGTCGCCGTGATTGGCTAGCGCTGTCAGGTTTTGCCGTGTTTATTGCCATCGCCACACAAGTCGGTTGGTTTGCGCCTATCTTTTATTTATTGGCTATGATTGTCGTTATTTGGCGGGTTCTAGCTTAGATTGCTGATTTTTTAATGGCTGTGAATACTCATTAATAGTTATAAAAGTTAAATTTTAATCTAATAAGCTCTAATTCATTTTAATTGTCCTTTAACGGCAATCAAAATGAATTAGAGCTTAACTTTTTATCTTATCTGACACCTTGTTTGGTCAGTTAAAATACGTCTTATATGGAGAATTTACCTATGTCGACCATATCATCTACATCACCTTCCAAGCCTCATGATTCAGTCAAACCAAATCATAGTGATGCTATTGCCGCTTTGCAAACACGCTTTGGCAAACAACTGAGCACCAATACCACAATACGTGAGCAGCATGGTCATACCATGACGTGGCTTGCCAATCAGCCACCCGACGCGGTATTGACAGTACAAGATAAACACGAGGTTGCTGCTGCGGTTGAGATTTGCAATCAGTATCAGATGCCAGTGATTGCCTTTGGTATTGGTTCATCCTTAGAAGGTCAATTAAATGCGCCTTATGGCGGGCTGTGTATCGATATGCATGCGATGGATTCGATATTACAGGTTAATAATGAAGATTTGACCGTTACCGTACAACCTGGAGTCACACGTGAGCAACTTAACCATTATTTACGTGATACCGGCTTGTTCTTTCCCATAGACCCCGGTGCCAATGCCAGTATCGGCGGTATGGTCGCTACTCGCGCCTCAGGCACTAATGCTGTCCGCTATGGCACCATGAAAGATGTGGTACTTGCACTTGAAGTCGTTACCGCAAGTGGAGAGATTGTCCGCACCGGCACCCGTGCTAAAAAGTCTGCTGCTGGTTATGATTTGACGCGATTGATGATCGGTTCAGAAGGCACGCTTGGTATCGTCACCGAGGTTACGCTTAAACTATTTGGTATCAGTGAGTGTATTGGCAGTGGTATCTGCCACTTCCCAACGATTGAAGATGCTTGTCAGGCGGTAATGTTGACCATTCAAATGTGCTTGCCCATTGCCCGTATTGAGCTGCTCGATGCCATGCAAATCAAAGCCTGTAATCAATACGCCAACCTCAATCTCACTGAAACGCCTACGCTATTTGTAGAGTTTCATGGCACAGAAGCCAGCGTCGCTGAACAAGCTCAAATCTTTACCGATATCATCGAAGAATTCGGCGGTACGGATTTTGCTTGGGATACCAATGAAGCTGAGCGTAAACGTCTGTGGCAAGCACGGCATAATGCCTATCATGCCAGCTCAGCTCTCAGACCTGAAGCCAGTGCTTTATCCACCGATGCCTGCGTGCCCATTTCACGCTTGGCAGAATGCGTCAGTGAGACAGCAAAAGATATCGAAGCATCTGGCATGATTGGACCTATCGTCGGTCACGTAGGCGATGGTAATTTTCATGTCCTCTTATTGGTCGATACCAACAATCCTGAAGAAGTCGCCACAGCTGACGGTATCATCAGCCGCCTTGCCAACCGTGCGATTGAGATGGATGGCACTTGTACCGGTGAGCATGGTATTGGACAAGGCAAACAAAAATATATGCAGCAAGAGCACGGTAATGCCTTAGTGCTGATGCAAGCCATTAAGTCAGCGCTTGACCCCAAAAACATTTTAAATCCCGGCAAGATATGGCCTGAAACATTACCGATTATTTAATAAGCTTATAAGAATAAGTATAAAAAAGCGCCTACCTTTAATTGATAGATTAAAGGTAGGCGCTTTTTAGTTTTAATATGGTTCATTTATTTTGAAGCAAATGCGAGGCTGCAGGTATGAATTTTTCAAAGCCTCTGGAGTGCAAAGCACACAGCAAGCGAGAAAAATTTATACCTGCACAATGCTATTAAAGATATACCTCGTGCGTTTTGAATTGACTATTCTATAACATCTGATCAATCGCCATTTGCGTCAATACCCGACCACGAGCGGTTCGCAGTACATAGCCTTGCTGAATCAAATACGGCTCAATCACATCCTCTAACGTACCGCGATCCTCAGCCATGGCTGCTGCTACTGCTTCAACCCCTGCTGGACCACCATCAAAACGCTCTTGCAATATTTCGATATAACGTCTGTCTAAATGATCAAGCCCACGTCTATCTACGGCCAGCATATCGAGCGCACTACCGGCTATCGCGCCATTGATACTACCGTCGCCCCTCACTTGCGCATAATCACGCACACGGCGTAATAATCGATTGGCAATCCTTGGCGTACCACGCGCACGGCGAGCAATTTCTACCGCACCATCTTCACTCATCGGTACCCGCATCAAACGCGCGGCACGGCTAACAATCGTCGTCAAATCAGCAATATTATAAAACTCTAAGCGCTGCACAATCCCAAAACGATCACGTAATGGCGAGGTCAATAGCCCTGCTCGCGTGGTTGCTGCGACCAAAGTAAACGGCGGTAAATCAAGCTTGATAGAACGCGCTGCAGGCCCTTCACCAATCATAATATCGAGCTGAAAATCCTCCATTGCAGGATAAAGGATTTCTTCAATAACAGAGCTCAAGCGATGAATTTCATCGATAAAGAGTACATCACCTTCTTCTAAATTGGTCAGCATGGCGGCTAAATCACCTGGACGCTCAAGCACTGGCCCTGACGTTGAGCGCAGATTGCCGCCCATCTCACGAGCAATGATATTGGCAAGGGTTGTCTTCCCTAAGCCCGGTGGACCAAAGATAAGTGTATGATCCAACGGCTCGTTACGGCCTCTGGCAGCGCTAATAAACACTTCCATCTGCTCACGCACCACCGGCTGACCGATATATTCAGCCAATAATGCCGGTCGAATATTGGAATCAGGCGCATCACCTGCCCCTTCTAACGGATTAATCAAACGATCTTGCATCATAGGTTTTATCATTATATTAAAAAGGTGAAATAATACCGTTGCCAAAAATTTGACTAGCTTTTAATAGCTAGGAAAGCGAGTGCCAGTACTACATCTAAGAGACTAAACGAGATTGACGAAGCTAATCATATTTTTTGGGATTGGTATAAACAGCATAACCAAACGCTACGTATAAGTCATGCAAAACATCATAAAGCAGCTAGTCAAAGAAACACAGCCTAAAACGAAAATAAGCGACAATGAATGTCGCTTATCTATTGAAGACTTATTTATACTATAGAATAACGCGCTCACATTACTTAAAAACCAGATAGCTGTTGCAAGGTGGCTTTTAGCAAGCTTTGCGTATCTGCAAAGGTAGCGCCATTACTCTTAGCGGCTTTAATCGCTTGCTGCGCCTCTCTTTCTTTATAACCCAAGCTAATTAACGCGCCTTCCACCTCAGCGATGATACTGCCTTCAGCAGAAATGGGCGCAGGCTGAATCGCAAACTCTAAATTACTACTATCAACCTCGATATTTTTTAGCTTGTCTTTTAGCTCAATTAATAAGCGCTGCGCTGTCTTTTTACCGATACCAGGAATCCGCGTCAATGCCGCCTCTGATTCTTGCTCGACGTGCATTTTTAGCTCAGCAGCTGACATCGCAGACAGCATAGCCAATGCCATTTTTGCCCCAACACCATTGATTTTAATCAATTGACGAAAGACATCGCGCTCTTTACGATCGATAAAGCCATAAAGCAGCTGCGCATCTTCGCGCACATGAAAATGCGTCCAAATGCTCGCCTGCTCATTAAGACGCAACTGGCAAAACGACGGTAGCGGCAGCTCTATATCGTAGCCTACGCCAGAGGTGGTCATGACACAGGCAGTCGGCGCCATCAAATATTGCACCTGTCCGCTAACCAATCCAATCATCATTCATCACCTTTTATAGAACCGACGTACAGTACATAAGTACAAAGCTTAAATATAGAAGCTGCGCTAAAAATAAGCCACGCTGCTATGATTAAATGAGCATATCTTGTTGGCAACGCTTATTTATAAAAATCGACCATACCTTCAAGGCTGATTGGGCGAACCTTATGTGCTTGACCAGCAGAACCAAAAGCTTCAAAGCGATTGGTACAGATATCTGACATCGCAACCATAGAGGCTTTAAAGTATTTACGTGGATCAAATTCGCTTGGATTTTCTGCAAGGAATTTACGGATAGCGCCCGTTGATGCCAAACGTAAATCGGTATCGATATTTACCTTACGCACACCATGCTTAATTGCTTCGACGATTTGCTCAACCGGTACACCATAAGTCTCGCCAATGTTACCGCCGTTTTCATTGATGACTTTTAGCCACTCTTGCGGTACTGACGACGAGCCATGCATAACCAAATGGGTGTGCGGGATACGGGCATGAATCTCTTTTACGCGCTCAATTGATAAGATATCGCCTGTCGGTGGACGGGTAAATTTATACGCACCATGACTGGTACCGATAGCGATGGCTAACGCATCCACATTGGTATCTTTAACAAACTGCTCGGCTTCATCAGCACTGGTCAATAGTTGCTCATGATCTAAGATTCCTTCTGCACCAGACCCGTCCTCTTCGCCTGCCATTCCTGTCTCAAGACTGCCCAAGCAACCGATTTCGCCTTCGACAGAGACACCACATGCGTGTGCCATTTTGACCACTTCGCGGGTTACGCTGGCATTATAATCATAGTCCATTGGCGTTTTGCCATCTTCACCAAGCGAGCCATCCATCATTACTGACGAGAAGCCCTGCTGAATTGAGCGCTGGCAGATAGCAGGTGACATACCATGATCTTGATGCATCACTACAGGAATATGCGGCCACTCTTCAATCGCAGCAATAATCAGATGACGTAAAAACGCAGAACCTGCATAACTACGGGCGCCGGCACTGGCTTGAACGATGACAGGTGAGTCACAGGCGTCGGCCGCCATCATGATTGCACGCATCTGCTCTAAGTTATTGACGTTAAAGGCAGGAACACCGTAGCTGTGCTCGGCGGCATGATCTAGAAGTTGACGTAACGATATTAAAGCCATAAGACGCTCTCTGATTAAATTTTGAATATGATATTAAGAAATCATTCTTAAAAATACGATGTTGCAACAATTGCCCTAAAATCCTAGCCTTATATAGCCAGACCAGCGAAAAACTGGTGTTTTTTTATCGTAATTATTACGCCGTGATTATAGCAAAAATTGTCACCGCTTCGTAGCGCTTAGCCGACTATTTATTTCTTTGCTTAATTTATAAAAAATACGGTCGGTTTTTATCAATCTATTTGGTAAAACTTATCGCATATACAGGTCTATTAAAAATACGTATAAAACCAAATACCTTATGTCTTTGATTTGGCTGTGCTAGATGAATGTTTTAAATACAAAAAAGCCTTGGCTATTACCAAAGCTTTTTAAATATTTTGAGGGCTTATAAAGCAATTAGTATTTATAACCAATGCTTAAAATTACTAATTAGTACTGTTGCTCTGCTTCTACTGCGTTTTCACTGGCTTTATCTTCAACAGCAGCTGCGCCATCGGCAACCACTCCAGCAGTAGCAGACACGGCTTCATTTGCGCCTACCACAACCGCTTCGCCAGTATTTGCTAATGCATCAGTCGCAGCAGCACCGGCAGTTTCAGCGCCTTCGGCAACTTCAGCACCGGCGTTTTGAGCAGCAACTTCAGCTTCAGCAGCTGCGGCTTCTGTTTCAGCAGCGGCAGCATCAGCGTTAGCAGCAGTATCTTCAGCAGCAGAATCAGTAGCAGCTGCCGTTTTATCTTGTGTTTCTTGGCTACATGCAGTGATTGCAAAAGTACCAGCAAGTACGCTAGCAAGTAATAAATGACGTTTTAACATAATAAACCTCTCGTAAATAAAGCATGTCAAATACATGATTTGCGCTATTTTATAGAGTGCAAATTAGACATGCAATAACAATTTTCAGTATAGAAACAAATAATTACCACTTAATAATAATCAGTGACCACTTTTACTTATTGCTTTCATATTGACAGTTGAGTATCAATTGAAAGCTAAAAATGGCATTCACCTTATTATTTTTATAGCCTAACCTAGATGCTCACGATAAGTTGTACGTCTACTGTTACTTAACTGCTGAAGTATCGTTAAGCGCTATTCCTGAATTTGTAAGGCAGCGACAGCAGGTAACAACTTACCTTCTACGAATTCTAAGAATGCGCCGCCGCCTGTTGACATATAGCTGACACCATCAGCCACTTGATATTTATCAATCGCCGCTAAGGTATCGCCGCCACCAGCAATCGAGAAACCTTGGCTGTCTTTAACAGCATTTGCTACGATTTGGGTGCCCTGACCGAAAGCGTCAACTTCAAAAACGCCGACCGGACCATTCCATAAGATGGTTTTTGCCTTGATGATAGCATCAGCCAATTGCTTAGCACTTGCCGGCGCAATGTCTAAGATCATGTCATTATCGCCAATCGCATCGACAGACTTGATAGTTGCAGTAGCTTGTTGTAATGAGCCGGTAAAGTCATCAAAGTTGATGTCATTTTTATCAGCAACGACCACATACTCAGGTAATAAAATCTCAGTTTTACTCATGATGTCACGAGCAGTGTCCACCAAGTCCGCCTCATATAAAGAAGCGCCAACGCTATGACCTTGCGCTGCTAGGAAAGTGTTGGCAATACCGCCACCAACGATAATCTGCGAGCAGACTTCAGCCAAGCTATGCAGTACTTCAAGTTTGGTCGATACTTTCGAGCCACCAACGATTGCTAGCATCGGCTGTGCAGGCGTTTCAAGCGCTAAACTCAACGCATCAAGCTCTGCTGCCAGTAAAGGTCCGGCACAAGCTACTTTGCCTGCTTGGTGCATGGCTTGGGTCACGCCTTCTGTCGATGCTTGCGCACGGTGGGCAGTGCCAAAGGCATCCATGACAAATACGTCGCACAACTCAGCGTATTTCTGCGCCAAATCGGCATCGTTTTTCTTCTCGCCTTTATTAAAGCGCACGTTTTCTAGTAATACGACTTCGCCGGCGTTGATTGTCACGCCTGCAGTCAAATAGTCAGTATTTAAGCTTACTGGCTTTGATAGTTGTGCGGCTAATTTATCGCTTAGATACTCAGCGACCGGTGCGAGCGAATATATGGCTTCAGGGCTGCCTTCAGTCGGACGACCAAGGTGTGAGCAGACAATCACCGCCGCGCCTTTTTCTAGCGCCATTTTAATGGTAGGCAAACTGGCTTGCAGGCGAGCGTCACTGCTGACTTTACCGTCTTTAATAGGCACATTTAAGTCTTCACGAATCAATACCACTTTATCGGTTAAGCTCAGCTCACTCATACGCAAAAAATTCATTACCTGCTCCTATGTATCATCTATGGTTAATCTGCCGTGTGGCTTTTTATTAATGTCTGAATAATATTGTTCAAATTATCTAATGGGTTGGTCTTTGGCTGATGTTGCTTATGGTTTTATAAAGACAACCCAACAAGAATTTGCGGCGGTGTATTCTAGCAGTTTTCTAGCAGATGCTCATAAAGAACCTGCATAAATTTCGCCCAGTAAGCTTAGACAATAAAAAAATGGGCGAAATTTCAATAAAAATCAGTAACATTTCGTGGTGGTACTCAATCGTTAGGCTATTTATGATAAAGCGGTTAGTGATAATAAACTGCTAGTAATAATAAATGACCCCAACAATAAAAATAACCCATTAGGAGAACCCAATGAGTATCGACCTTAAAACGGCTAAACAAGAACTATTAAAACTCAAAGAAGAGTATGAGACTCGTATCAATAAAATCGAGGACCATATCCAAAACCCACAAGATGACCTCAATGAACATTGGGAAGATCAAGCCATCTCTTACCGTCAAAACGACATGCGCACAAACTTAATGGGCGAGGCACGTCAAAGTTTAGTCTATGTTGAAAACGCCCTAAGCCGTATTGAAAACGGCACTTACGGTGAATGTGAAGTCTGCGGTGAAAGAATTGAAGAACAACGCTTAAAAGCATTACCTTACGCAACTCTTTGTATGGAACACGCTAAATAACCCTAAATCGCTACTATCAAACTAACTTTTTATCCAGCAGGCGTACGCCAAGTATCGAGCGCCTGCTGCCATTGCCGACAGCGCGCCGCGATTTGCTGCACGGGCAAGTCCATAATATCCCCAACGACTGCCACATAAGCAATCGGCAAACCTGCCAGCTCAACGATATTTTCTGCGCTTAAGCCTCCAATCACACATATATCAATCCCTTGCTGGCAGCCATCAATAAGCTCTTGGCGTGAGATAATATTGGCGTTGGGCTTGGTGTTTGAGGCAAAAACCGCCCCCATCGCCGCATAGCTTGCGCCCTCTTTTTTGGCTTCTTTGACCAGTTCTATATCACCATGACAAGTACGACCAATAATCTGTTTGGGCGCTAGTTGACGTTTGGCATCGTTAATATCGCCATCTTGCTGACCTAAATGCACCCCAACACCAAGTTTTTCGGCAAGCTCAATGTCATCATTAATGACCACTGGAACATGATAAGTTTTTGCCAAACGGACTATTTGCAGCGCTTCATCATAGAGTTTTGTGGCGCCATCAGGCAGCTGTAAAGTCTTTTTACGGCGGATTTGCAATAGCGCTATCAACCCTGTCACGAATGCTGCTTCTAGTTTGGCATATAAAACTGCAAACTCATCATCATTGGTGAGTAAGTATAGTTTGGGAGCTCGCGTAACAGCCGATGCTTGAGTCATATGATTTTTCCTAAAAGACGCCCTAAATTCAACACAATAAAAAGGCTGTTATATCGCATAACAGCCTTTTTTATAGATACTAAAACAGCAAGCTTACACCGTACGGCGAGTCGCCAAGCTGTTTAGAATGTTTTTAGCATCGCCCCAACGCGTCGCTGAGCTGTTCGCGCCTAAAATCACAATAATTGCAGGGCGATTATTAACGCGAGTTTCCATCACCACACAACGACCAGCTTCATTGATAAAGCCTGTTTTTGAGATACCAATCGGATAGCTACCATCACGCACTAAGCTGCTGGTGTTATTGGCTTTATAAGTACGGTTGCCGCTTGAAAAGTTAGAGACATAGAAGTCGTAGCTTTTGGTGGTAGAGAAACGACGAATGACATCGTAATTACCAGCAGCACGCACCATTTTTACCAAATCATTTGACGAAGCAACGTTACGCTTATCAAGACCGGTTGGATCACCGAAGAAAGCAGTAGTCATACCCAAGTCTTGTGCTTTGCGATTCATAGCACGGATAAAGGCACTATAACCGCCTGGATAATTACGCGCTAGACTTTTTGCCGCAGGATTTTCTGATTTCATTAATGCCATCAGTAACATCTCAGCACGGTTTAAACGGTCGCCCGACTTAAGGTTTGAGCTGGCGCGTTTAGGACCGACGAAATCTTCTGGGTCAAGGGTAAGCTCTTCACGCATGTCGAGACCGGCATCTAAAACCACCATCGCCGTCATGACTTTGGTGATACTGGCCATTGGACGGGCAATATCAGCGTCTTTTTCGTAGATAGATTCGCCCGTTTCAGCATCGATGACCGCAACACTGCGCGAATCGGTGCTGATTGGAATCATACTACTGCTACCAAAGCTGCCACGATAGGTGGTGTTATAGCTGTTGGCATTAGTCGTATTGCTAAAGCTGTTATTACTATTACCAAACGTGCGGGTATTGGTAATGTTGGTGGTACCGTGACCGTTATCTACTTTTTTAATCGCCGAGCCGCTATTACTATTATTGGCTTTATACATGATGCTGCGAGCTTCAGACAGGCTATCGGCACCGCCCCAGCTCACACGAGCGCTAGACTCTGAGCTAGAACCACCATTAATTGTAAGTGCGGCTTGTGCAACACTGCCCAAACTCAATGAAATCAGAGCAGCGATTAATTGCTGTTTGGTTAATGGTAGTTGCTTCATTATGCCTCCTGCTGCCGCGCTGCCATTAGTTAGAGAGTCAGTTACATACTCACTAACAGCAACCACGTACGTAGCGTTTATGGATGTGTTTGTAGATACTCACATAGAGTTTTTGTATTTTTAGTGTATCATGGTTTGCATTTAAGTTTAATCTACTAAATCAATTAGATGTCATTTTTTAGCCACATTCAAACTTTACTACATTTACTTTATATTACAGCAATATTTATTAACACTGGCGCAATATAGCCTTACATTTAAGCTTATAACCTCTTAATTGCAAAGTTAATATTAAACTATGACGCATAATATCAGTGTCTTTGTTAATTGATATACTTACAGTAGCGAATTTTTAGAGTATTGCAATAAATCAATACAATAAATTAATTCAATAAAGCACCCAAAGTAAGACACGCTAAGCAGCTTAACATTAGCAGTGCGCCCTTTATTCTGACAGATAGAAAAGAGTATAACTATGATTCGAGTATTAGTAGTAGATGATCATGATTTGGTGCGGATGGGCATTAGCCGTATGTTGGCAGATAGTGCCGATATCGAAGTCGTCGGCGAGGCAGATAGCGGCGATATGGCGATTAAAATGGCGAAACAGCTGCGCCCTGATGTAATATTGCTGGATGTCAATATGCCCAATATTGGCGGTCTTGAAGCAACCAAACGCTTGGTTCAGTTAGATATGGGCATCAAAATATTGGCCGTCAGCAGTATGTCAGCGCAGCCTTATCCTTCGATGCTCATCAAAGCGGGCGTTAATGGTTATATTACCAAAGGTACACCACTTGATGAGATGATACGTGCGGTCAAAAAAATCTATCAAGGTGGGCGCTATTTTAGCCAAGACGTCGCCGAGCAATTGGCAGACGTACTTTTATCTGATAACGCCAGCTCGCCTTTTGACTTATTAAGTGACCGCGAAAAACAAGTCGCTATGATGGTAGTCAACTGCCAAAGCCCGCAGCAAATCGCTGATCAGTTGTTTGTCAGTGTAAAAACTATCAACACTTATCGCTATCGTATTTATGAAAAAGTCGGCGTCGATAGCGATGTGAAATTGACCCATCTAGCCATTCGTCATGGTCTTATTCAACCGTAAGTTACTAAGCATAAGCTACTAAGTTTAGTAAGTACCTCTCCTTCTATCACGCTCAACTTAAAAGGCTTTAGAGCCAGTGAAAACTTTAAAGCCTATGAAACCTTCAAAGCCTGTGCCATCGTCAAAGTCTAAGCAACATGGGCAACATGAGCAGCATAAGAAATCTGCTCCTAGCGTTATAACCGCTATCACGGATTATTTGCAGCGCGACGATACCTTGCCGTTGCCGCAGCTACGCAGGTTGGGTTTGATCTATAGCAGCTATCGCTTTATTCTCAGCCTATTTTCTATGCTGATGGTTTATATCACAGCTCGCTCTAGCGATGGCTCATCATTACCAAGCTTTTTGCAGCAAACCGCGCTCAGCTTTTATGTCCTGCTGAGCCTGATTTTGCTCGGTTTATTTTATGTGGTGACCAAGCATCTACGGCGACAGCTGGCTTTTGGTTTAGTAGTAGACGTCATCATTTTAAGCTTATTACTTTATACCGCTGGCGCGCCCGATTTGCAGTTGACCATGCTATATATGGTTGTGGTCGCCGCCAGCTTTATGCTTTTACATAGCTCGCAAGCGCTTATCATTACCTTGCTTGCGATTATCTTTGTTATCTATCAGCAGTTTTTTTATGCCATTGCCAACAGTATGAGTTTGGCAAATTTGGGTGATGCGCTACTGATGTCAGCCAGTTTTTTGGCAGTTGGTGGTTTAAGTTGGTCAATCTCACAGCGTTTGGTCCAGCTTGAAAAGGTAGCGGCAAGCCACGCAAAAGAAGTCGAACGCTTAAATGTTATTAATCAAGAAGTCATCACGCAAATGGTCAATGGCGTTATCGTCATCGACTCTAAGCATGTTGTGTTGGCAAACCTTGCCGCCCATCAGCTGCTCAGCATTCCAAACCCTTCCCCACTAGCGGCGACAGAAGCGGTCGATATCAGTCAGATGCTAAAAACCCCAAGCGAAACAGCGAAACAGCGAAAAAAGTCTCATACTATAATGATAACCAACCCGTATCTCATTTTCAGCAGCAGCTGCGCGCACAACATCTGCAACTACTCGAAGCCTGCTTATCGGTAGAGGCTGGGCAATCTCGCACTTTTATTTATGAGTTACCAGCCGTGGCCAATGCTTCAGTCGTCGGAAAGCTGCGTGTCGAGATTATCCCCTTAAAAGATGACAGCAAGCTAATCATATTAGAAGATTTACGCCGTGAACAAGCCAGCGCGCAGCAATTAAAATTGGCCTCTTTAGGATAGCTGACCGCTAGTATTGCCCATGAAATAAGAAATCCTTTAGCAGCAATCTCCCAAGCCAGCCAATTATTAATAGAAGATATCAAAGAAAGTCAGACAGCAGATAACGACACAAGCGCTAATGAAAAAATGGCTGGCAACCACGAGCTTTATAAAATGATATTTACGCAGACCAAGCGCGTCAATCGTATTATTGAAGATGTCTTAAAGCTGTCTCGTCAGCAGATTGCCAACCAGCAAATGATTGTCCTTGCGGATTGGATGCCAACATTTTTAGACAATTACTTTCAAGGTCACGATGTTTTTTTACGCAGCCATACGCAGCCGACAATCTCATTTGACACGCACCAGTTAGAACAAATTCTTATCAATTTAATTAACAATGGTTTACGTCATAGCAGCTATGCTAACCCTCATGCCATTGTGGAAATCGAGATTTATTGTGCTGATAACGATGTTATAATTGATGTGTTGGATGATGGTACAGGCGTTAGTGATGTAGATTTAACCCATTTGTTTAATCCATTTTTTACCACCGATAAAGCTGGCACAGGTTTGGGATTATACTTATCGCAAGCATTTTGTGAGGCCAACCATGCACGCCTGCTTTATATTCCAGAACATAAAAAAACCTGCTTCCGTTTGATTGCCCCTGCCATCCAGCATGACGTCAATGAAAGTACAGATGAAAGCATATAGGAAGCGTTTGCCTAATAATTGAAAACCTATAAATGTTTTATAAACGCTACTATTTATGCACTATAAACCTTGATACTTATGCACTATAAACTTTGATACGATGATTTTTTAATACCTTTTTGACACCCTTGTAGTACTTGAAGACAATGAAGTACTTGAAAACAATGAGATGATGTATGACCACAACCGCGCTAGTCGTTGATGACGAAGTAGATTTATGCCGCTTGATACAAATCACGTTGACCAAGATGGGCATCAAAAGTGATGTGGCCTATACTTTGTCGCAAGCCAAAGCTTATTGGCAAGAAAATGACTATGATTTTTGTCTAACCGATTTAAAATTACCTGACGGTTCAGGATTAGAGTTGGTTAAGCATATTAGCGGTAGCTCAACGACGCCGATTGCAGTGATTACGGCACACGGCAGTATGGATTTGGCGATTGAAGCGTTAAAGCTAGGCGCTTTTGATTTCGTGAATAAACCGCTTGAGCTGCCCCGCCTGCGTCAATTGGTTTAAAGCGCCCTTAAGGTTGTTCATCAAGATAATGTGTCCAAGTCAACGCCTGAGCGTTCACCTGAGCAGCAAATGCTCGATAGCCGTTTGATTGGCGACTCTGCTGTCATGCATCCGCTAAAAAACACCATTTTAAAATTTGCACGCTCACAAGCGCCGGTTTTTTTATCAGGGGCTTCAGGTACAGGAAAAGAAGTGGTGGCGCGCTTGATTCATGACTTAAGCCCGCGCCGCGATGGCAGCTTTGTGCCGGTCAACTGCGGGACAATACCGTCAGAGCTGATGGAGTCGGAGTTTTTTGGTCATAAAAAAGGCAGCTTTACCGGCGCTGTTGCCGATAAACAAGGACTGTTTCAACAAGCCAATGGCGGCACCTTATTTTTAGATGAGGTCGCCGACTTGCCACTAGCGATACAAGTTAAATTACTACGGGCTATTCAAGAGAAAACCGTGCGCGCAATCGGTGATACCAAAGAAGTACCGGTCGATATTCGTATTTTATCGGCGACCCATAAGGATTTAAATCAGCTGGTACAAGCGGGCAATTTTCGCCAAGATTTGTATTATCGTATTAATGTGATTGAGCTTAAACTGCCAACGCTCAACGCGCGGCGTGATGATATCCCTGTATTGGCTAAGCACTTTTTGGTACTCATCGCCGATGAATGGCAATTAGAATCGCCGCCAACACTGACTGACGCTGCTTGCGCGCGCCTGCAACATCATGACTTTGCTGGTAACGTTCGTGAGTTGCGTAACGTCCTTGAGCGCGCGGTAACCTTGGCAGAAACGTCGACTATCGATGCCAGTCATCTAGGGCATGTCATCAATTAAGCCAAATGACACAAGAAACCAGATGAATCGCACTGAGGAAATGACTGGCTAACTTGTCATAGCGAGTAGCAATCGCACGGTACTGCTTAATCTTGGCAAAGAAGTTCTCAATTAAATGTCGTGCTTGATAGAGCGCTTTATCGAAGTCTCTTTGCTGCAGCCGATGACACTTGGATGGTATGACTGCATGGCCTTGTACTGCTTTAATCGGTTCAATGACGCGGGCATCAGCATCGTAAGCCTTATCGGCAAGCCAGGTTTGGCTAATACTGACATCTAATAGCTCATCTGAGCCACACAGGTCATGCGCTGCGCCACCTGTTAGATAAAAGCCTGTAGGATTGCCTAGCGCATCTGTACGAGTATGTATTTTAGTGGTCAGTCCACCTTTGCTGCGGCTGATGGCTTGATCCCTTTTTTTCCAGCGCTATGCTGATGGGCTTTAACAATAGTGGCATCTAGCATGGCATATTCATCATCGGATTGTTCAGACAACTGATTAAACACTCGCTCCCATACGCCTTTTTTTGACCAACGGCTAAAACGAGTATGAATCACTCTAAAGTCGCCAAAGCGTTCAGGTAGGTCGCGCCAAGGTATGCCGGTTTTATAGCGGTACAGTACTGCTTCTATGAATAATCGATTATCTTTTGCAGTAACACCAACGTCACTTGGTTGACCTGGAAGGATGTCTTTAATTCTCTCCCATTGGTCATCTCGTAGGGCATGTCGTCTTGTCATAATACTTGAGCTCAGTTTGCTATATATAAAATTAGTATAGCTTATTCTAAAATAACTGTTCTATTTGATGACACGCCCTAGGTCTACCTGATATTAATAGCCACCAAGAAAGGATAACCTCTGCCTGTCAAAATATCAGTACCAATAAAGCAAGCATCTCGAACGCTTCTCTTTCAAATAAAAGTGAAAGCTCGGTAGCTGACTCAATACAAGATAATGCCATAAAAAGTAAGGTAGAAACAGACAGCACGCAACAAGCAAAAGCGAATATACATCCTTATCGAACCACCACTCAGCATTATCCTTCCATGAATACAAGCCCAGCGAGTACGCGCTCAGCAGAAAATGCCGAAAAAACTGCTGATAACTCAGTAGGTAGCAACTTAGATGCGTCAATAAACAGTCAAGCTGATAAGCAAAACATTATAAGTAAGTCCATGCATAAAGAAGATATTGCCGCTGGTCAATTACCTGCCCAAGGCTTAGAGCATTATCTACAAGAACAAGAAAGACGGCTGATCATTACAGCGCTTAAGCAAACCAACTGGAATAAGACCCAAGCTGCCGAACTATTGGGTACGACCTTTCGCTCTTTACGCTATCGCATGACCAAGCTAGAGATTGCCGAAGATCAATCTGAATCATAAATAATAGCGACTGTTCAAGCTATGCCTTGATTTAAACTCTACTTAAATTAACGTTTGTCTTTAGCAGTCGGTTTATCAATCACATGATCGATAACAGTATTGTTTTGAGTGACTTTCTTTTTAATCGCTTCGTCTTTAATAGACTTATCTTGCTTAGCACCGCTGTCTGCCTGTGCCTTACGTACAAAGCGAATACCCGAAGGCAGTGCTTGCTGTCTGAGTAAATCAAGCGCCTGTTGCTCCCATGTGCTCTCATTACCCAACAACGTCACATCAGGCTCTACCCCAACCCCATCTATCTTTTTACCCAATGCGGTCATATAGTTGGCAACCGTCAGCTTGACCGCCTGCTCATCATTGAGCGGGATAACGGACTGTACTGAGCCTTTTCCATAACTGACCTCGCCCAAAATTGTGGCGCGCTTCTGCGCTTGCAAACTGCTGGCTAATACCTCGGCGGCAGATGCTGAATAACGGTTTTGCAAAACCACGACGGGCAACGCTTCTAATAACGCTGCGCCTTGCGTCGATAGCGTGCGCGAGTCACTTTGGCGACCTTTCACTTGTACCACATCGGTATCGCTCATAAACAAGCTAGCAACGCTTACGGCTGACGCCAATACGCCGCCGGGATTATCGCGCATATCTAATAATACTCCGGTGACGGGCGCATCTAAATCAATCAAACTTTGTAGTAATTTCTCACGGCTGTTGTTTTGAAAGGCGGGCAATCTAATAATCGCCATACCATCAACAAATCGAGTTTCAATAATCTGCGGATGATTGTTATTACGCTGTAAAGTCGTGGTATGTTTACGGCGACCTGCTTTTGACGTTACTACATCTATTTGCGTGCCGGCAATCCCTGTCAAGAGTTGCTCGATATCATTACTTTCTTCCTCTTCACCAAGCTTAAACTCATCGACTTGATGTAAATAATCGCCAACAGCAATGCCCTTTTTATCAGCAGGTGAACCATCAATCACCTCCGTAATCACCCAATAACCTTCTTTTGGGTGATATTGCACTTTGATACCGATATCACCGACATCTCCTTCGGTAAAAGCGCGCAAATTCTCATACGCCTCTGCATCTAAAAACTCAGCATGACTATCAAGCTTGGTCAACATACCACTCATGGCATTGTTAAATAACTCTTCATCCTTTACCGCGTCAACATATTCACGGCGTACCAAATCAACGACAGCAACAAAGGTTTTTAGAGTTTCAGGCGAAATGGCATTTAATGACACCTGTGCCACTTCATTTGGAATATCAGTATTAATGGCATCTGAGCCATTATCCAATGCACTCTCATCAGCGACAGCATCTATTGAGTCATCGACTTGATCGGCTGATTCGAGCATATCTGCAATATCTGAAAAATCGTCCGCACCGTTGTCCAATGGCACATCATCGGCATTAAGACTGATTAATTGCAAACTTGAAGTAGGGTTTTTATTATTATTGATTTTACCGTTGTTATTAATAGCCGCTTGGGCAGACATGGTCACAACGCCTAAACCCAGTAAGCTTGTAAGAATAGCTGGCTTTAATACCTGCGAGCTAATAGATTTAAAGCCAAAAGATTGAGAATTCATAAACCGAGCGCTCATAAATAGTGTCAGCATTGGGTTTTCCAATCTCTTAAACATCAATAAGGATAAAGAGCTAGTAGGAAGCATAAAAGAAACCCCTTAAAAAAGTTGGCTTGGTTATTTTGGTTTGGTTATTATTGTTATAATTTTGTTAGACGAATCAAATCATTATATGGTTATTTATGATTGTAGGGTGATGAATAAATTATAGAGTTATTAATCAACAATGTCCGATGAACTACCCCCTACCTTAGAAGTAGAGATTTCTTAGGTAACGCTCTTACTTGACACGATATTCTGTATCAGCGGTTAAGCGAATCAACTAAGCTAACCCTGTCGCACCGACAGTTTTTGATTGTTTAGCCAGTATCAATCCTTGATGTAAGATATTGATACTGGCATTGATATCGCGGTCATTTTGCTGCAAGCAACTTGGACAATTCCACATTCTAACCGACAGCGGTAATTCAGCTTTAGTCAGTAGATGGTTGCAGTTTGAGCAAGTCTTAGACGATGGAAACCATCGGTCTATTTTGACAAGCGTTTTGCCGTACCAGTCTGCTTTATAGGCAAGCATGGTGGTAAATGACGACCATGAGCTGTCACTGATTGCTTTTGCAAGTTTGTGATTCTTAACCATACCCTTGACGTTCAAGTCCTCAATAGCAATAACATCGTGGTTTTTGATGAGATTGAATGAGAGTTTATGTAGAAAGTCTTTGCGAGTATTGGTTATTTTCTCATAGACCTTGGCGACTTTTATTTTTTGCTTTTGATAGTTGCGGCTCTCTGACAACTTGCGTTGATCCGCTTTAGCAACGGCTCTGCGTTTGACTAAAATTTTTTGCTCACGCGCAAGCTTGTCTTGCAGCTTCGATAGAAACTTAGGATTAGCAACTTTCCTGCCGTCTGATAAGACGATAAAGTCTGTCAATCCTAAGTCAATGCCGATGTTAGAGTGGGTTTTTGGTAATTCATTAACGATGGTTTCAACCAGTAAGCTGACAAAATATTTACCTGATGGGGTATGGCTGATGGTGGCGCTCTTAATTAAGCCGTTTATTTTATCGGGGAACTTGGCGTTGATATGACCAACCTTAGGCAGCTTGACAGTGCTATCTGTGATCGCCACTGTACCCTTTTGGTTGTTGGTGGTGTAACTGTCTTTAAACCCTTTTTTCTTGAACTTAGGGAATCGGGCGCCTTGCTTGAAAAACTTATTATAAGCAGCTCTTAGGTTTTGCTGCACATTAGCCAATGCCAAGCTATCGACTTCTTTTAGCCATTCAAATTCTTTCTTATACTGAGCAGGAGTGTTTTTAAGCTCGGTCTGATGTTCGTTGTAATGATCAATCTTGTCACTAAGCATCCTATTCCAAATAAAGCGTGTGCAGCCGAATGATTTAGCGAAGAATATTTGCTGTTCTTCATTAGGGTACAGCCTGACTTTATGGGCTTTTAGGATTTGCTTTGGCATGAAATACTTATTGTTAGTTGGTGTTATATTTATTATTAATTATACTACAGGTAGAGGTTATTATAACCAACAACGCATTCATCTCACCACCTTAGAGGTGGGAGAACTCTGCGCTAAGATGTTAAAATAACACCAAGCGGCTATCTTAAACTAGGATAGTATTGCAAATAATTTAGGCAAAATGTATCAGGCAAGATGCATCAAAAACAAAGCAGCAGAAAATATCTAAAAAAGCACATAAAAAGAGGGAAGGATAATAAATATCCTTCCCTCTTTTAAAATGCTCAGCCGTATTAATAAGCTGTTAAAGCCTTACCATTAAGCATTAGCCTTAAACATTAATACTACGTAGCCGTATTATGATGCTGGAACCAATAAATTTTCACCGGTCATCTCATCTGGCTGCTCAATATTCATCAACGCCAAAATAGTTGGTGCAATATCACTCAGCTTACCGCCACTACGTACTGTTACTGACTGCTCGCCAATATAAATCAATGGCACGTGCTCAGTAGTATGCTGCGTATGTACCTGCCCGCTTTCATAATCTTGCATCTGCTCACAGTTACCATGGTCAGCCGTGATAAGCATATTACCGCCAGCTGCTCGTACCGCGGTCTCTACGCGACCAATACAGACATCTAACGCCTCTACCGCTTTAACCGCCGCATCAAAGATACCTGTATGCCCAACCATATCGCCATTGGCATAGTTGACTACTAATACATCATATTTACCAGACTCAATGGCAGCCACCAATTCATCCGTCACCTCAGGGGCGCTCATTTCTGGCTTTAAATCATAAGTGGCAACATCGGGAGATGGCACTAAAATCCGCGTCTCGCCTTTATACTCTTCTTCACGGCCGCCACTAAAGAAAAACGTCACATGCGCATACTTTTCAGTTTCAGCGATACGTAACTGGGTTTTACCTTTATTCTGCAAATACTCGCCAAGCGTATTGGTCAATGACGTTGGATAATAAGCAATGCTGGTTTTTGGATTGGCTGCTAAAACGTCAGAGTATTTCGTCAACATCACAAAAGCGGCAAGCCTTGGTTGCTTATGACGGGCAAAGCCTGAAAACTCATGATCTGGTAGCACGAATGCTTGCGCAAGCTCACGGGCACGGTCAGCGCGGAAGTTCATAAAGATAAGCGCATCATTATCATCGACGGTATATGGCACTTCATCGCGACCAATGACAATGGTTGGATTGATAAACTCATCAGTTTCACGTGCTTTGTACGCCGCTTGTACCGCGCCATCTGCACGCGTTGCTAAGCGATCGGCTTTACCTTCGGTGATAAGCTCATAGGCTTTTTGCACGCGATCCCAACGATTGTCACGATCCATCGCATAGTAGCGCCCGATGATACTGGCAATCTGGACGCGACCACCTTCGTAATGGGCATTGAGTTTCCCAATATGCTCCCGTAAGCGATTGATATACTTATCAGCAGATTTTGGCGGCGTATCACGACCGTCTAGAAAACAATGGACAAAGACATTTTTGGCACCGTGTACCAACGCTGAATGGCACATTGCTTCGATATGGTCTTGATGCGAGTGGACGCCGCCATCTGACAACAGTCCCATAATATGCACGTTACCGCCAAGCTCGTTTGCTGCTTTCACCGCATTGACCAAGGCTTCGTTTTTATAAAACTCACGATTGGCCACTTCACTTGAGATACGGGTTGAGTCTTGATACAGCACACGGCCCGCGCCCAAATTCATATGCCCAACTTCTGAGTTACCAAACTGTCCGTCTGGCAGACCGACATCTTCTCCGGAAGCCGATATCAATCCATGCGGATATTGCTGGTAAATCTTATCCAAGTTTGGCATATCGGCGGCAGCAATCGCATTATCCTTGTCGTCTTCACGATGCCCAAAACCATCTAATATCATTAAGACATGCGGCACTTTTTTATTTTGCTCGCTATCCTGCTTATTATTGAGCTGGGCCTGACTATCGTCGATGAATTCTGATTGTTGCTGGTTATGGGTCATGGATTACCGCTCCTCAAGTGAATGAACGCCTATAATGCTATATTAGGATGTTTAAAGCCCTCTATATTACCACACATCTCCAAATAGCTGAAAAAACGCCCCTTTAAGCCCGTAATTAAAGTTTTGAGCGCTTTTATTGGCTAAAAAAGACGCTTAAAACTCGACAACAATAATGCTAAGATCTAAACCTACGTAGTAATCTGTAAATCATACTTGCAATCACTCAAACCATTGGTTAAGATAATTATATTCTGAAGTGTTGGCTAGTAGATGTTTATTCCCTGAGCCGATAATGCTTTACCAGGATGTGGTACCTATTGCTTCATTGTGTATGCCTGCACCGCTTGCGGTGTCTCAGGAAACCTGCAGAGGCAGTGACGCATCCGCCCTGAACTTCACGGTTCATGGGTCACCATCTTGCGGCGGCACTTCGGTTGTTTCATTCAGTTATTAACTATTTTGTTTATAAATATTACCTTTATAAAAAATAGTTTTAACGCTCAAAAAGCCCCTTTTGTCATTGACGAAAGGGGCTTTTTTTATGTCTGCTTATCTACCTACTTATTAATAAATGAACTATTCATCATTGGCAGATTTGGTGATTTTTTTCACATCTTTCGGAATGGTTTTTGCCGTACCATCAACGGTGGTATGCTGTTTAAACACATCGCCGAATGGGTTTTGCTGTTGCTGACCAAATGGGTTTTGGTTATTCATACCACCTGCACCGCCAAATGGGTTTTGACCACCCATGCCGCCAGCACCACCGAACGGATTTTGTCCGCCGCCCATCTGTTTCGCCATCATCTCCATCATTTTTTGCTGATTGTTCATGACGTAGTTATTAGCAAAGTCTTTCAACTTTTTCTGCACTGGCGGCAATATTACCAATAACGCCAATAAATCACTCAGCACACCCGGAATCAGCAGCAAAATACCGGCAGCTGCCATGGCGACACTTTTAATCATGGTTGATTCTTGCGGACGCATCGCAGGATTCATCATACCGCCCGCTTTCATCTGCTGTGCCATTGGATTGAGTGCTGCCATCCCTTTACGCATCAGTGAGATACCGATGACGGCGGCGATGATAAACCACATAAACACCCACCAACCGCTCATAAATTGAGCAAGCAAATACCACAGTAGCATCTCGATAATAAACCAAACGATGGCAATACCAACTATCTGACCCATAAAGTGTCGTCCTATAAGATAAAATCTAAAAAATTGAGCGCCATGAAAATTAAAATGGCTAACATATGATGTATATGGGGATTGATTGCTATACTATCAAACTTAAGGCTGATTTTTAAGCCATAAAACAAAATGTAAGCAAGACGGAATACTATGGCAATTATTATCGGGATTGATCCGGGTTCGCGCATGACCGGTTATGGCATTGTTCAACAAACGGGCGATAAGCTGACATATATTGATGCCGGCACTATTCGTACGGATACCAAAGAGATGCCTGAGCGTCTTAAGCGTATTTTTAATGGCTTGACCCGTATTACCCAGCATCATCTAAAATATGCCGATGAGCCTATTTATACCGCTATCGAGCAAGTGTTTATGGCAGAAAACCCAGACTCAGCGCTGAAGCTTGGGCAAGCACGCGGTGCAGCGATTGCTGCCATGGTCGCTCTTGATTTAGAAGTATCCGAATATACCGCTCGCCAAATTAAACAAGCGGTTTGTGGTTATGGGGCAGCAGCAAAAGAGCAAGTCCAAGAAATGGTCTGCCGCATACTGTCTTTAGACGTGGTTCCGCAACAAGACGCCGCTGATGGTCTTGCCTGCGCCATTTGTCATGCGCACTCAAGCCATTCAATGAACAAATTAATTTTAAATAGTGCCATGCGTGGACGCGGTGCTTCTAAGAAAAAAGGGCGCTGGCGTTTGACAGAAGAAGACTTAGGCAATTTGCGTTAGTATTGGCGTTAAGATAAGAAGGCAAAAGATAATAGAACATAGCAAATAACCATAAAAAAACACGCGTCCAAACGGCGCGTGTTTTTTATTTAAACTATCTGACTATTTATTTATGCTATGTTTTTACTATGGCGGATGCGATTTAAAAAGAATGCAGTGCTGCTGAGATAAATTTTTCGAAGCCTCTAGAGTGCGAAGCGCACAGCAAGCTAGGAAAATTTATCTCAGCAGAACGTTATTTTGAACGTATCTCTTTTATATTGAACTGACTATATAGTATAAGCAACTAACCGAGTTACTCTGCTACCGCACTCTCAATCACCGCGTCCAACACATAAGCATATTCTTCGCCTTCTGTGCTTTCGTTACTATCTAACTCATAACGCTGGAGACGCAATACTTCGTCATGCATGCCGTCATGCTGATAGCCATCAATTTCACCAGTAAATGCTGACCATTCTCCTTCACTCACTTTAATACCTTGGTCATCATAAATGACGGGCTTCACTTGTAAACACATCTCTGAGCTATCATCAGCACACGCTACTTTCTTAGCATTTACCGCCCAAAATACGGTTTCACCTTTACTGTTATATTTGGCTTGTGAGGTAAGCTTACCTTGCCAAGTCAACGTAATCGCATTACTGGTCACTTGTGTAAGCACTGGGTTTTCACCTTCAGTCACACTCAGCTGACTGCTACCTTGCATCAAGGTATTTAAAAGATTCTCTGCTTTATTGAGATCTTCGCAGAGCATTTTGGTGCTCATGCTCTCTTCGATCGTTAGCGTCTGACCTTGCAACTGATACACAGCACTTATCGTGTTGCAACCTACACTATAGTTCAGCGTGTTTTGACCTTGATTTTGACTAAACAGCAGCATGACTTGCTCCTTAATATCCATAAGCGTCGTTATGACAGGTCCACCACTTTTGTCATCGATATCCATTAATGTCCAACGATAACGCGCTAAATCTTTAATTATCTCTTGCTCTGAAGTCAGTTTAGTATCACTACTTGTATCAGATGCCGCATCGGTGTTTAATGTGGCATCAGTTAATGTGCCCGCTTCAGTGTTGTCTGGTGCGTCACCGCCAGTAGGCGCAGCGTCTTTTTGACAAGCACCCAAGGCCAAACTTGCTGCTAAAATACTTGGCACTAAAGCAAACCTAGAAAATGAGCGGATAGAAGATAGCGTGGTAAAAGATGATGTCATGAGCGTCATACCTTGTGATTAAACTTTTTCATAATTCACTGTTGCCTATACAAGGAGTGATTATATCTATTTTTATGAACTACCCACTACCTTAGAAGTAGGGGTTTCTTAGGTAATACCCATACTTGATACAGTATTCTGTATCAGCGGTTAGGTAAATTGACTAAGCTAACTCCGTCGAACCGACGGTTTTGAGTGTGGCCAGTTTCAAACCTTCATTGAGAATGTTGATACTGGCGTTAATGTCCCGATCATTGGTTTGCAAACAACTAGGGCAATCCCATGATCGCAATGACAAGGGTAATTCAGCCTTGGTCAGTAAGTGGTTGCAGCCTGAGCAGGTTTTAGAGGATGGATACCATCGGTCTATTTTAACAAGCGTTTTGCCATACCATTGCGCTTTATAAGCAAGCATGGTGGTGAATGTTGACCATGAACTGTCTGAGATGGCTTTGGCGAGTTTATGGTTCTTAACCATACCCTTGATGTTTAAATCCTCTATGGCAATCACATCGTGGTTTTTGATGAGATTAAATGAGAGTTTGTGTAGAAAGTCAGTGCGGCTATTGGTTATTTGCTCATAAACTTTAGCGACTTTAAATTTTTGCTTTTGATAATTGCGACTGTCACTAAGTTTGCGATTAGCAACTTTGGCAACTGCTCTACGTTTGGCTAAAATCTTTTGCTCTCTTGCCAACTTGTGTTGCAGCTTCGATAAAAACTTAGGATTAGCTACTTTAGTGCCGTCCGATAAGACGATGAAGTCAGTTAATCCTAAATCAATACCGATGTTAGAGTGTGTTTTTGGTAGTGGTGTGGCAATGGTTTTAACCAATAAGCTGACATGGTATTTGCCTGATGGGGTTCTACTGATGGTAGCGCTCTTAATCAAACCGTTTATTTTATTCGGGAATTTAGCGGGGATATGGCCAATCTTAGGCAGTTTAACGGTGCTCTCTGTGATCGCCACTGTGCCCTTTTGGTTGTTGGTGGTGTAGCTATCGCGTTGCCCTTTTTTCTTGAACTTGGGGAAGCCTGTGCCGTTTTTAAAGAACGACTGATAGGCTTTTTGCAAATGACGTTCAACTTTAGACAATGCCAGGCTATCGACCTCTTGTAGCCACTCAAACTCTTTTTTATACTGAGCAGGGTAGTTTTTGAGGGTTGTTTTAGTTTCTTTATAGTGCTCAATCTTATCGCTAAGCATCTTATTCCAAATAAAGCGCACACAGCCGAATGACTTGGCAAAGAATACTTGCTGGACAATGGTCGGATATAGTCTGACTTTATAGGCTTTTAGGATTTGCTTTGGCATCGCTGCTTGTTGTTAATAAGTGGTATGATTATTAATTATAATACCATAGGTAGTAAGGACTGCTACCAATAACGCATTCATCCCGATACTTTAGAAGTAGGGGCTTTCTGCGCGGTTTTTGGCAAAGTGTTCATAATTTGACCACTATAGCGCCGATGATGGTAAGTTTTGTAACGAAGTGTGTAATCTTATATATCAATAGTAACTATTATCGTTTGATTTCTCATTTAAGCTGTGGATTAAAAAAGCCTCGGGCCGCTAACAATGATATTAGCGAACCAAGGCTATCGGCGTTATTTATTGCTAAGTTTGCTGTTAAATTTATAATACCATGCCGTTTTTACTCACTTTCGTGAGCAGGCTTGGCTTTTGCCATATTTTTAATACTAAAACGCTCGTTCATCATTTGATAAAACCGCGCCAGATTTTCGCCCTGTTCATTCGGGTTAACCTTGAGTATTTTGCCAAAGTCCAAACCTAAATACAGCACAATATCAGCAAAACTTAACTGATCACCAACTAAGTAATCGTGGCCATCTAATATATTTTCAAAATAGGGCAATGCTTTAACAGCGCGCGCGATAGACGGCGCGACAAATTCTGGCACTTGTTCAACCCGCTGCGCTTTAGATGGGTGACTGTGCTGAAACGCCAGCATAAAGTTATACAGCACCTCAAACTCAGCAATACGGCGCATAGAACATACTTGCGCCCGTTGTACCACATCATTACCCATCACTGAACGCTCGCCATAGACACGGTCGAGATATTCGCACACTGCCTGCGAATCATTGAGTATGGTGCCATCATCCAATTTTAATACTGGCACTGTCTGCATCGGATTCATCTTGGTAAACTCATCAGACATCTGCTCATTAGTAGCAAAATCTATATCGACCACATCGACATCATCCATATCGTCAACATCGATACCTTTTGACGCTAATAAAATCAGGGCTTTACGTGGATTGGGCGCAGTACGGGTAACGTATAGTTTTTTCATGGCAAACTCCTTGTAAGATGGTCTCAAAAGCGACTCAGCGCTGCTAGGCTTTATTATGATTATTGCAAATAGCGTTTGGATAAAATTATCAATGCACTATATAACAGTTATAGCCTACTCTGCTCATCATAGCAAAACCTTAACGCCAATAAAAAGCTGAAACGTAAAAAAAGCCCCATAACATTAAGTCAGAGGGCTTTTCACTTTTCATCTATTACAACTATCATATACGCTTAACTTATTTGTTAGGCGCAGGTGTAGTACGTAAATAAGGCTTAATTTCGGTATAACCTTTAGGATAATTAGCAGCGATGTCTTCGTTTTTCACACTTGGTGGAATGATAACGTCGTCGCCATCTTTCCAATCAACAGGCGTTGCTACGTTATATTCATCAGACAATTGCAGCGCATCAATCACGCGAATAATCTCATCAAAGTTACGGCCACAGCTGGCTGGATAAGTCAGCGTTAAGCGTACTTTTTTCTTAGGATCAATAATAAACACACTTCTGACCGTCGCCGTACTATCAGCATTTGGATGAATCATGTCATAGAGATCAGCGACTTTGCGCTCAGGGTCAGCAATGATAGGGAAATTGACAGCAGTACCTTGGGTTTCTTCAATATCACTTACCCAACCTTTATGATCTTCTAAACCATCAACCGATAGCGCGATTGGTTTAACATTGCGCTTTTGGAACTCACCGCCTAGTGCTGCGGTACGACCAAGCTCAGTAGTACATACTGGCGTATAATCTGCAGGATGTGAGAAAAAGACAACCCAACTGTCCCCTGCCCATTCGTGGAAATTGATATCACCGTCAGTGGTTGTGGCGTCAAAATTTGGTGCAGTATCACCCAGACGTAAATTTGCCATGCTTAATTCCTTATTTATGTTTGTGATGAGCGTTAATACCCATTAATACTACAAAGTATCTAATGCTAGAAAGTATCTATGCGCTCTATTATTATCATCGATATGCTCAGGTATCAAAATAGCGCTAAGCACATCAGTAAGAACTCACTTTATATTAACAAACTGGTTATGAATGTCTTGTGACGGATTGTAATGCGCTTATTCCGTTTATCCCTAACTGAATAAATGTATTGTTAGCAAAGTAATTAAATCACCATTCCTGAATCCCACAAGCAAAACTCACCAAACTTTCCTTTTTTACTTGTACCGCCAGCGGCACGTCCAGCATCTGTTAATGTAAGCTCTCCTTCTTGCTCTTGTACATAGCCAGCTGCTAGCAATTTATCATTTAACTCTTGGGTCTTAAAGCCCAACTCTTTAGCAAGCTTTGCAGTTGTCAGCTTCGAGTAATTAGGTGTTGCCGTTTCTGCCGCAGGTTTAACCGTTGTATTAGCATTATGGCTAACGGTCTTATGGTTGACAGTGGCTTTATTATCAACACTACTATCAGATTCAGTTACTTTTTCAAGCGACATGCGCACTTCATCACTGATACGAATGATACGCTGGGCTTCCTCGTAAGTATCGGCATAAAGCTTCGCGTCTTCGTTACGGTAAATCAGCACACCCATCTCATTATTATTCACTTGGCTAAACTCATACAGGTTCAAGCTAGTAATAATGCATTCATTTTCATTGAGGTAGCATTTAGCATGTAGATTCTTACAAAAGCTGGTACGAATAAATGTTAGGTTTTTGAGCCAATTTATTTCTTCAGGGTGTAAATCGTTTTTGCCATAAACAATACGTATATCAATTTTAAGACGATTACGGTCTTCTAATAGCTCTTTAATACGCTCATTTAGCTTTAAATACGGGCTAATAATAATCAAGCGGTCAGAAGCATTTTTAATCAATTCCTCTAAATGATAAGTTGTACCACTGCTATTTAAAAACTTTGCCATTCCTTTACCCTCAACATCAACGATTAAAATCCATGCTTATACAAAAAAAGCCCATCTCTAGCGTACTAGAAATGGGCAAGTTTGAAAACTACTATTGTTCAGTGCTGTTTTAAACACGGTTAATAAAGCCAATAGTTATACACTAAGCTGGTTTATAGCTGTCGCGCAAACTAACAATTTGGTTAAATACCGGCTTATCGCTGCTATGGTCTGCTGTATCAGCGATAAAGTAACCTTCACGCTCAAACTGGAAACGCGTGCCAGCATCACTATTAGCTAATGACGGCTCAACCACGGCATCGAGCTCAGTCAACGAATTAGCATTCAATGCTTGATGCACATCAGCGACGCTACTTGGATCTTCGACACTAAATAATTGCTCATACATACGCACGGTCGCTGGGACGCCTTGACTGGCAGATACCCAGTGAATAACACCTTTAACCTTACGACCTTCAGGGTTGTTGCCTAACGTTGCAGGATCAATCGTGGCTTTTAGCTCAACAACATTGCCAGCGTCATCAAGAATATGCTCAGTCACTGCCAATACATAAGTATTACGCAGACGAATTTCTGGCTTTTCTGGTGATAGACGCTTATAACCTGCTGGCGGCTCAATTTCGTAATCGCCTTGGTCAATATAAAGGGTTTCGGTAAACGGAATTTCACGCTCGCCCATATCGACGTTAGGATGATTTGGCTGCGTCAACCATAAAGTCTGTGCATCATCGTCCCAACGCGCATTAACGCTATCAGCCTTTTGCGATTCCCAACTACTGACCGCATCACGAAAGTTAGTAATCGTCACTTTTAATGGCTTAAGCACTGCCATACCACGCGCCGTAGTCGTCTCTAATGATTGACGAATACTAAATTCTAATAAGCGAAAATCAACAACGCTGTCTACTTTGGTCACGCCAACACGCTCACAAAAATCACGTAAACCCTCTGGCGTATAACCACGGCGGCGCATACCAGCGATCGTTGGCATACGCGGATCATCCCAACCGCTAACGATATTTTCATCAACCAACTGCTTAAGCTTACGCTTACTGGTCATGGTATGGTCGACATTTAGGCGGCTAAACTCGTACTGATGCGGCGGTACATCAAAGCCGATCTTTTCAACCGCCCAATCATAGAATGGACGATGGTCTTCAAACTCCAGCGTACATAACGAATGGGTAATGCCTTCGAGTGCATCCGAGAGCGGATGGGCAAAATCATACATCGGATAAATGCACCATTTATCACCCGTTTGATGATGCGCTTGATGCATGACGCGGTAGATGACAGGGTCGCGCATATTCATGTTTGGGCTGGCCATATCAATCTTGGCTCGCAGCACCGCTTTACCTTCCGCAAACTTACCTTCTTTCATATCATTAAAAAGGGTCAAGTTTTCTTCAACACTGGCATCACGATGTGGTGATGGCGTGCCAGCTTCATTAAAGGAGCCACGGTTTTCTTTAATTTGCTCAGGTGACTGCAAGTCTACATAGGCATCGCCCTGCTCAATCAACTGCACGGCCCATGCATACAACTGGTCGAAGTAGCCTGACGCATGATGCGCCTCTCCTGCCCACTCAAATCCTAACCATTTCACATCGTTCTTAATATTATCGATGTAATCCTGCTTTTCTGCAGTCGGATTGGTGTCATCAAAACGTAGGTTACAAACACCCCCAAACTCTTTAGCCACACCAAAGTTTAGACAGATGGATTTAACATGACCTAAATGCAAGTAGCCGTTTGGCTCAGGCGGGAAACGCGTCACGATTTGTGGGTATTTTTGCGCATTGACATCGTCACGAATGATATTACGAATAAAATCGTTTTTTTGTTCGTCTTTTTGTGCATTGTTGCTTGAGTGCTCACTCATCGGGCATTGCTCCTAAAGCAAATTGTCAGTTCATGCTACGTGCCATCACGCAGCATGGAAAATTCAAACCAAATCATTAAAAACAAGTTATTAAAAATGATAGTAAAAAGTTAAAGTTGCGTTATTCTATCAGCTTTTGCAAAGGCATTAACAGCCTGATACATGACACGGGATAAAAAAGCCGTTAGACTAGCCATAACTTTTTAATCACCAACTTTTCATCCACCACTTAACAGCGTCATGTTAGGCGCTGCAATCAAAGAGGAATATCACATGGTAGACATGCCACCAGTAGTAGAACTTGACACCAATATGGGTGCCATCGTTATCGAACTCAATGAAGAAAAAGCACCTAAAACGGTAGAAAACTTTTTAAACTATGTAAAATCTGGTCATTATGACGGTACGATTTTCCATCGCATCATTGATGGCTTTATGATTCAAGGCGGCGGAATGGACGCTGAGATGAATGAAAAAGCGACCAACGCGCCCGTTGAAAACGAAGCGGATAACGGTCTAAAGAATGACAGAGGCACCATCGCGATGGCACGTACGCAAGACCCACATTCAGCAACCAGCCAGTTTTTTGTTAACGTAAAAGACAACGATTTCCTAAACCATTCTGGCAAAAACATGCAAGGTTGGGGCTATACGGTATTTGGTAAAGTAACAAGCGGTATGGACGTCATCGAAAAAATGCGCGGCGTACCTACTGGTCGTTTCGGCATGCATGCTGATGTGCCAAAAGAGCCTGTGGTTATCAATTCAGCCACCATCATCACTCAGTAATCATTCTTCAATAGTTATTACGCAGTAGCGATGAGTTAGTAGAAGCTTATGAGTCGTTACTGTTTAAAGTTATGAGGATAAGGATAAATGCAAAGTTTTGACCATCTAATTACCACCCGCCCTCATAAGGTGCGGCAAGTATTGATTAGCGATTTGCATTTATCGCCTGAAGAGCCTGCCTTAGTGCAGGCTTTTTTGGCGCTGCTTGATGATTGCCTTGCCTTGCCTGCGCTTAAACGCTTATTTATCTTGGGCGATTGGTTTGAAGTATGGATTGGTGATGATGCTTATTTATTATTATCAGAAGATGAGCGCCAAACCCATTGGCTCACCCCGCTTATCGTTAAATTAAAACAATTACGGGTAGCTGGCTGTGAGATTTTAATCATGCATGGCAACCGTGATTTTTTGTTAGGTCAGCCATTTTGCAATCTATTCGGTGGTGAGCTTATTTATGAGCCGTATACTTTAAGCGTTGGACAGCAGAATTATCGCTTAGAACACGGCGATGCGTTATGTATTGATGATAAGAAATATCAGTTTTTTCGCAAAATCATGCGCAATCGGTTAACCCAGTGGTATTTGCTCAATAAATCACTAGAAAAACGCTTGGCTATCGCCGATAAAATGCGCCAAAAAAGCCAGCAGAATAATGCCAATAAAGCGGCGTACATCATGGATGTCAATGAAGATGCGGTGATACAAGCAGTGGCTGATAGCGATGCGTTACTACATGGTCATACCCATCGTCCAGATATTCATCAAGCCACGAGTAATAAAAAACGCTACGTACTTGGTGATTGGCGACTGCTAGATGGCGATACACGCCAGCCAAAAGTCATTGCGGTGATTGGTGCGGTGATAGCAGATGAGGATTCAGATGAGGATTCAGATGATAATAACGCTGAGTTTGATATGTACGAGTTTAAGATGACTATCTAACCTGCTGCTGCAATTTTTATAAAAATCCACCAATAAAAAAACTCCGTCATTAACGGAGTTTTTCTATTTATTAGAGTTATTATTTTTAAACCATCGCTGAAAATAACGATTATCCAAAAACAGTGACTTTACTCTGTCTCACCATCCTGCTAATGAAGACGCACTACGCTGAGTGATAAAACCATCTGGGGTTTGACCATTATCTGCTTGCCAGCGTTGGAATGCCAGTCGCGTATTGGTACCGACGATACCATCTGTGCCTTTGGTATCATAACCTGAGCTGGTCAAACGCTGCTGTAAATTTCGAACTTGCGCCGTTGATAACGGACGCTCATAGCGCGGCCATGATTGTTGTAATCCACTCTGACCGGCAAGCGCTTTACCCAATAAGCTCACACCAAGCGCGTAGTTTGATGAATTGTTATAAACTTTGATGACATCAAAGTTTGGGCTAAGTAGCAATACTGGACCATCTTTACCAGCAGGCAGCCACAGCTCCATTTGAGTATTGGCATCCAAATAGACATCGGCTATGGTATCGACACCCATAGAAGCCCATCTGGCGGCAGGCTGCTTGGTACCCACCAATGAATAATCAAATGACGCAGGAACAGTCGCTTCATAAAATGGCGCAAGACCGCGCACCCAACCTGAATTACTCAGGTAATTAGCAGTAGACGCCAAAGCATCACCCGTCGACCATGGGTTGCGGTGACCATTACCATCGCCATCAACGCCATGCTTAAGCCAGGTATCAGGGATAAACTGCGTTTGCCCCATGCCGCCTGCCCAAGAGCCATCGAGCTGTGACCACGAAACATCACCGCGCTGCAATAGCGTTGCTAATGATAATAGCTGGGTTTCAGCAAACTCTTGACGACGGCCATCATAAGCAAGGCTGGCAAGCGAGCTTGGAATACTGCTGTTGCCCGTTACCACACCGTATGATGACTCCATGCCCCAAATCGCGGCGATGATTTCTGCATTGACGCCATACTGCGACTCTAACTGTGATAAAAACGCCCGTTGCTCGGCAAACTTACGCTTACCTGTGCTGACACGGCCATCTGATACGGCAGAATCGACATATTCCCAAGGCATCTTAGAAAACTCTGGCTGTCCTGAGTCAAGCGAGATGACTTGTTGGTTTAAATAAGCCGTATCAAGCAAACGACGCACTGTCGATGCATCATGACCCGATGCCAGCGCGCGCATAGAGAAATCAGATTTCCAATCAGAAAAACTGTTATAGCTTGGTTTGGCAACGGGTGTGGGTTTAACGACAGGTACTGGCGTTGGCTTCACCTGAATGGTTTGGGTCTGGGTAATTTGCACATTACCTTGGCGTACGGGTTTGCTCGGCTTTTGCATCGCCTGCTGGCTGGTACAGCCAACCATAACTAAGGCGGGAAACAAAGCCAGATATTGTTTTTTTAATAACATAAGAGATCTCAAGTATGAATAAGTAAAGTAGCTTAATGGGCACAGCTTTAATAATTGCCAATTAACATAGCAAAGTTATTATAAAAGCTGCCACAGAGTTAACGTCCTTTTTAACGCCTTTATTACCGTCTTTTTCAACGAGCTTTTTTAACGACCCAATACCGCGCGTGGGTCGATAGGATTGCCATTTAAGCGTACTTGGAACTCCAAGCCTACTTGATTGGTCTGACCGCTGCTACCCATATTTGCAATACGCTGACCACGCTGTACCGCCTCACCTTCTTTGACCAGCAGCGCACTGTTATGCGCGTAAGCGGTGATATAGTTATCGCTATGACGAATCATAATCAGGTTGCCATATTCTGGCAGACCATTACCCGAATAAAGCACCGTTCCCGATTGGCTCGCAAGTACAGGATCGCCCATGGTGCCAGCAAACCACATACCCATGTTACCGGCGGCGGCATCAAAGTTACGCGTCACTTGGTTGCGACTCGGATATTCATAACCTGAAGTGGCGTTGGCTGTCACTTCATAGACAGGATTTTGTGAATAATTGGGCGTATTAGTCACAGGCGGCGTATAGGTTGGCTGTGCTTGCGTTGGTGTAGAGGCGTTATAGCGATTGTTATTGGTGGCGCGTACTGGCTCACCTTGCCATAATTTGAGCCATTGACCACTATAAATCGTATATTTACTATCTAAGCCATTTAGCGCACCAATTTGGCGATAGTTTAAGCGATAGCGCGCCGCGATTTGGCTGACCGTATCACCGCGCTGGACGCGATGATAATTGGGAACACCTTGTCCGTTGGTGATAATCTTAGGTCCTACTTGGTTGGCTGCCTGATAAGTGGGCTTAGTAGCACAGCCGACCATCGTTAATGTGGCTGCTGTCAACGTACCCATCAATGCCACTGTTGCCAAGCGCGATCCAGCAATAAGCTTCTTCATACAAGATTTCCTATTCTTTATGTTGCTCACAAATTCCTTGTGTTACTCACAAGCATTTTGCTAACGGTTATAACGTTTAATGTCTCAGATACCATGATTAATTATTGGATAACCAATGGTTTTTTAGCGATTTTTAAGTACTGATAAATATCACTACGGATAAACCTATCAATTTATAGCACCAACGCCGAGAGCGTATCAAGGGTTTCGGTTGGCGTATGATGCAGGCGCACAGGCGATAGACTGATGTACCGTTCCAAAAATCTTACTCAAACCTAATTAATATTAACTATTGGTTAGGTTTGATGTTTTCTTTCTGCTTCAATGTCACGCGCTACCTCTCGTTTGAGACTTAGACTGACCACGACTCCACAGACTTTTTTAATTGGCGATGGAACTCACCGTCCAATAAAAGGGGGTCATGCGGCTGTTAAGATGACAGTCGCATTATTTAAAATATTGATGCTGGCATTGAGGTCGCGGTTATGAGAAACCTGACATACAGGACAGATCCAATCGCGCATTTTCAACGTTAGCTCATCTTTACCAAGGATATGATTGCAGTTTGAACAGGTTTTTGAGCTGGGATAAAAGCGCCCAACCGATTTAACTGTCTTACCTTGCTCATCGGCTTTGTAAATAAGCTGTCGCTTAAATTCAAAGAAACCCAAATCACTAATGGCCCGTGACAATCTGCGATTTTTAACCATGCCTTTGACGTTTAAATCCTCAATTGCAATCACATCAAACTTTTTAACCAGCTTTGTTGTGATCTGATGGAGAGAATCCTGCCTAATACACCTGATTTTGTAGTGCAAACGAGAGAGCTTGGTTTTTGCTTTTTCTCTGTTTTTACTGCCTTTCTTGGTACGACTTAGGTTTTTATTGAGTGTTCTTAATTTGCTTAAATACCTACCCAATGGTTTTGGTGCTTTGATTTTAGTACCATCTGATAAAACCAATAAATCAGTAATACCAAGGTCAATACCCACGCTTTTACCTGTCTTTTTAGCAGGAAGTGCAACTTCTTGCCTCTCAACAGCCACGCTGACAAACCATTTGCCGCCACGCTTAGAGATGGTGGCCGACATAATCTTACCGTCAAAACGTAGCAGTTCTTTTGTACGAACCCAGCCTAAGTTGGGTATGCGAATGGACTTGCCTTTAATGGCAAATTGGTCATTGGATAAGCTAAACCTATCGTCACGTCCTTTCTTGCGAGCTGTTGGATATTTCGCCAAGCCCTTAAAAAAATTATTATAAGCATCACCCAGTTGCATGATTGCCAGTTGCGGAGCACATTTGGTCACTTCTAACATGTAAGGGAATAAATCGCGCTTAATGGCATTCAATTCGCGTCTGAGCTTTGCCTGTGAGGGCTTATTTAGCTTTTTGGTATCAATCTCTATGCCAGCCGCTAAACACGCATCACGATACGCCTTATCAAGCGCATACTGCCGTTGCCACTCATGCAAAGCCCAGTTGTAGGCTTTTCTCGCCACGCCACAAGCCCGAGCAAAGTGATTTGCCTGTACGTTGTTTGGTTTGAGTTCGATGATGTGACCACGGATCATAATGCTTTTTTAACCGCCTCTATTAACTGTTGTTTTTTCTTACTGCGAGATCCGTAGAGTCTTGCTGAAAATATGGTGATAATCCCTAATACATCTTGAGCTAATTCTTGCTCAAAACTCACTTCCTCGCCCTTATTGATTATTACCACATCAACATCACGCGCCTCACACAACATGAAAACCAATTCTGCACCAAATCGCAAAAGTCTGTCTTTATGAGTAATTACCAGTCGTTCAACTTTGTTGTCTAGTATGTCATCCAGCAGATTTTTCAAGCCCTTTTTCTTATAATTCATTCCACTACCAAGATCGGTAATCGTCTCAAAAACCCAACCTTGATTGGCGCAATAAAGTTCCAAAGCTTGAGCTTGGCGAAGTAAATCATCTTTTTGATCACGACTTGATACCCGAGCATAAGCAACAGTTTTTCTGTCTAATTTAGGTGGTGTACTCAAAGGATGTGGTCTAATTTCACTTAAATCATATCGCCTATGCCCATTTTTGGTTCGCTTGGCGACTAACGTGCCATCCTCATCCCAACGTCTTAGTGTGGATTGAGCAACTCCGAAATGTTTGGCTGCCTCACCAATACTAACCAGCTTTCCCATAACTTAATCTCTATATCATGATACAATCTGTTTATTATAGACATAAATGAATAGATTTGGCTATATTTTAGTTAACTGATCGTAACCCTGCTGCCACCGCTTGGTCATCCGTCATTTCTATGGACGATGTTTGAGCGTCTACATTTTCTGTTGCTATTTCACTTGATAGCTCACTTGATAATGTACGTTTGCGTAGCGATAACCAGTAGGCATCGCAGCCGCGTGGGTCGACCACAGGACGTGCAATCTCACTGTGACTTAAAGCCGTGATTTTTCGACCTTTAATCGCATCGGCACTATCAACATCAGGAATATTAACGTTTAATACATGATAGGGCAAATTTTTGCAAGCATCTAATATCGGAGTTTCGGTCAATAATTTGACAATCTCGTTGGCCGCCATTTGATAATGACTTACCTGCTCCTACCCTGCACCTTTGACCCCGCCGCCCACTAAAGAGGTGGCAATCGCTGGCAAGCCAAAAAGCTGCGCGGTCAATGCAGCGCCGAACGTACCAGAAAATAAAACATCCTGACCAAAATTGGCACCTGAATTAATACCTGTAATCACACAGTCAAAATCGGTATAACGGTAAATTTCATGTAACGCCAAATACACACAGTCTGCAGGCGAACCATTCACCGCAATAAAACCAGACTCCAATTCATGAGTATATAGCGGCGTTGAGATGCTCAAGGAGCTTGCGCAGCCGCTTTGCTCATTACTTGGCGCAACCACCACCACCTCTGCAATGGTTGACAATGCGTGATACAGTGCCAACAACCCCGGAGCATGCACCCCATCATCATTACTCATTAAAATTTTCATTTTTGCTCAATTCTGCCCAATACCGTTATTAATGACCGTCTGTCCACTTAGCTACTTTGTTATCGTAAAATTGCTATAATCCCTCTTATCGAGACTAAGTCAGTGGCTATACTCAAAATATTTTGGCCGATTATACCCTAATAGTGCCACCAGACGAACCCAGTCTTGGGCTAGAATTTTCCCGATATTCGGTTTTATAGGCGAGTTTTTATAGGCGTTTTTTCAGTAGCAACAATGACCACTTTTTAGTATAAAAACATGGCGATAGAGTTACAATAGGCAACAAGGTACAACATTATCAATGAATATTTTTATGTTGAGGTAACTTAGTACTACATACTACTAATATGTTGCTGTAAACGTGGCTTAGCTCACAATATATCTACACATAAATCAATATTTTATGTGACTTTTATTTTTTTACCGATTAACATAGCAGCATCAAACAAAGATAAGCGAGTGTAATACTGAATGAATAATCAATCGATATTATCTATAGCTTCTGTGATAGCGAAGACCGCCTCAAAAGTAGGTCTAGCAGGACTGATAACGTCTATTGCTATGCTGTCTCAAGCTACCAATGCCGCGTCTAATTCAGCGACGACCATTCCTCTGGATTTATCTGGTATTAACATCACCAAGCATGAAATTGCAGTGATGCAAGTACTGTCAGAGATATGTCCGCCGATGCTGACGGGCAAACAAAAACAGCGTTTTTATAAATCTTATAACGTACAGTTGCATGAGTTGATGCCGTCGTTAGAAGACCCAAAAGCGGCTATTCAGTATCTATCTACCCAGCAAGATTACCGTCAGATATTGCAAGGTATTCGCAGTTGGACGATGGGTTTCTCTAGACAAGATAACAAAGCGTTATGTGAAGATTTGGCGAATGCTGAGTATTCTTAAGAAATTAATAGAAGATGCTTTTAATAAATCTGCCTTTCATAAAGGCTACTATTAAAAAGTATTCTTCATAAGCTATTATAAAAAACAGTGAAGCTTGTTTTTTAGAGAAGTATAAATAAAGTAGTAGCCCAAGCACTGCTGATATAAAGATATAAAAAGCATTGATATAAACAGAAACCAGCATTACTTTATATGCACGATAAGTAGCGATAAGTAGCGATAAATAACCATAATAAAACTACTGCTCATATCACCGTCAAGTCGCTGGTTTTTACTATATCAATGTTAATCAACTAAAAAACGCTATAAGTTTATTAATTGGTGGTGTTCTAAAAAGTATGCTGGCGATAGAAGTCAATAAGAAATCCATGCTAAGTTCTCTGATTTTATAGGGCTCTCAAGGCTTTAAAAATTGTTCAATTTTTAATCAGCATACTTTTTGACACACCACCTATTAATTAACCTATAGTATAGTATCAAGCTTGCTGTCATCTGGTCTGCGTATCGCAGGTGGTGCAGCAGGCTTTTTTGTGGCAGTTAGAAAAGCATTCGTGCATCGAAATGCAATCTATAGCTAAAGGCTTTATATGCCCATATTTTTGCCCTTCTAAACGCTATGGTTTATCACAATGATGCGCTGTTTTTGGTCGCGTCCTATTTTATTGTATTTATCGATTCCCCATCGGTCGGCATTTTGCTAAGATAAGGCGTTAATTTTATGTCCATCGCTTAGTCGTTAAGTCTCTCATCAAAAATCTGTTTTAAATCTTAGCTTTAGAGTCAGCTTTAAAGCGGGCCACAATAGATTAACCGTGAGAATCCGCACGAAATATAAGCGATAGATACATTTGGTTTTATGATGCGGTGTAACAATCTATGACAGTAAAGCGTGTAAAAAAACAGTTAGTACAGCTGGTAGTGGGTGTCAGTGTTTCTATGAGTGCAGTGATGGCGAGCGCAGCCATACAGCCACCCGAGATGGAAAATACGGCTTATGTATTAATGGACTATAATACTGGTGAAATATTGGCACAAAAAAATGCCAATCAAGCATTACCACCAGCGTCCTTGACCAAGATGATGACCAGTTACATCATCGAGCAGCGCTTAGCATCAGGTGACCTCAAAGAAGACGAACAAGTTTTGATGAGCCCAAATGCTTGGTGCCGCGGTAGTAGCAGTCAGTCTTGTATGTATGTGCCGGTCAATAAAACCGCCAGCGTCATCGATATGTTACGCGGTATCATTATTCAATCAGGCAACGATGCTTCAAAAGCGATGGCTGAGCATATTGCTGGTAGCGAAGCTTCATTTGCAATCTTGATGAATGAGCAGGCAGAAAAGCTTGGGATGAAAAATACCCATTTCGTCAACTCGACAGGTATGCCAGACGAAGGGCACCAAGCATCAGCGTTAGATTTGGCCATATTGTCACGTGCAATTATCAAAAACAGTGGCGACTATTACGGTCTTTATTCGGAAAAAGAGTTCACTTATAACGGTATTACCCAAGGTAACCGTAATGCCCTACTAGCCACTGACCCTACGGTTGATGGTCTAAAAACAGGTCATACCGATGCAGCGGGTTACTGCTTAGCCGCCTCTAGTAATCGTGATGGCATGCGCCTAATCTCTGTCATTATGGGTACAGAAAGCCAGCAAGCCCGTGCCGATCAGTCACGTGAGCTACTTAACTGGGGTTTTGGTCATTTTACTACCGTAACTAAAGCACCTGCTGGACAGTTTGTTAGTAAAGTACCAGTATGGTTTGGCGAAGCGACAGAAGTAGAGCTTGCCACTGGCGATAGTTTGCAAATTCTGACCGATAAAACGCAAAAGAATAAAATCACTACTGTGGTCGATATTCCTGAGAGCTTAGAAGCGCCTATCAAAAAAGGTCAAGAAATTGGCAAAATGATGGCGGTTATTGATGGTAAAGCGGTTGCTTCCGTGCCTATCGTAGCCACTAGCGATATCGAACAATCAGGCTTTATGAGCCGTATCTGGCAACGTTTTACCCGCTGGGCACAAAACTTATTTTAAGCTCATTATTTAATAATCTGCATAAAAACATGTCTGCATGTAACTATAATAGTTAGCAGTGATTTTAGTATTAAAAAAGACGCCTGTTTATGGGCGTCTTTTTTATTTGTCTATGCTTATCACTATGTTCATGCCTACCGCCATCATTAAGACCAAGCGAGCCAGCTCTTTAATAAATTACTCAGCGCTTTATCTTCATAGGTCGCCACCTGACAGTAATCCACTCCGGCCGCTTTTAAGCTATGCTCAAAGCTGTCTAAATGTCGTGCACGCTGCTGTGGATACCAAAATACCAATAAAGCCCGATAGTCGGTCTCAGAGGCACGAATACGCTTGGCCACTAATTCCGCTTTGCTTGCTAATACATCTTCCGCGAACATCACCATATCGACTTTTCTATGCTGCATCTCATCAATAACGAGCTGTTCATGTTGATAACAGATAACACGCGCGCCTAAACGCTGTAATTCATCCAACAAAGCGCCGCTATCTTGATCATAGTAGTAGACAATGACCAGTCCCGTCAGGAGCTGTTGCTGGCGCGATTGGCGTAGATTGGACGTCGGAATAGTAATAATAAACTCAGTCCCGACGCCAAGCGTGCTCTCGACACTAATACTGGCTCCCATCAACTGCGTCATTTGTTTGACGACTGGCAAGCCAATGCCCGTGCCTTCATACTGACGAGTTTGTGATGAATCTACCTGAAAAAACGGATTAAAAATATCATCGATAAAGCCACTATCGATACCGATGCCCGTATCTTTGACTCGAATCTGCCAACGATTGCTATTATCAAAATGGGTCAATTGCGAGGTAATACTGACTTCACCTACGGGGGTAAATTTAATCGCGTTGCTCAGCAGTATCGATAATATTTGCTGTATTTTTCCGACATCGCCTTCAAGGCTATAATCAATATGATGGATATGACTGATTAATGCCAAGCCTTTTTGTCTGGCAATAGGCTCAAAATCTGCCAACAAATCAGCAATTAATTGCAGCGGATTAAACTCGCTTATCTGTAGGCTGACCTGACCTTTTTGTATCTGATTAAGCTGAATAATTTGATCCAATGCCAAAACTAACTTGTCACTACCATTATGAATGATATCGACCGCGTCTTTTTGCTCATCATTGAGGTGCTCATCATCTAACAGCTGTAAGCCGCCGACAATGGCATTAAGCGAGGTTTTTAGCTCATGCGTAATCATGCTTTGAAAATTATGCAGCTGCACATCTAAAGACAAATCCTTTTGATGCAATTGCTGCTCGAAAGCGGCAAGCGCTTCATAATCTTGTTTCGATTCTTGCAGACGATTGAACAGCGTCGTAAAAGCCTGCTTAATCTGCACCAGCTCCTGAAACTTGAAGCGCTGCGGAATCACGGGCAGCTGCTCAAGCTCAGGATTTTTAATGACAATGTCACAGACTTCCGTAAGCACGGCGATATCTTGTGACGGCCAATTTAATTTACGTAAAATATACAGCGCCCAAATAATGGCCAGTGCTGTGGTCATTAACCACAACCATAGATTGTTTTGTAGCCAATTTGAACGTAGGGTCGCCACATCTAAGGTAATATTAATATAGCCAACCAAGGTATTTTCAGTATTTAAATCACTGGCTGAATTTGATTCATGTCTATTACTCAGCGGACTACTTGCAGCTTGCAGGCTTGAATTTAGCTGAAGCGTATTCTGGGAGATATTCTGCGCGGCGATGCTTTTTTGTGCGGGGTTTAGCGTATCGCTAACCATAGATAGGCTGCGGCTGCCATTAATATAATCGCCGACCACCGGATAGTTAAAGCTGACCGTATTGGCAAATAAGGCGTTTTTCCAATCATCTCTGGACTGATTGCTATCGGCAATAGGCTGAGAGGTTGAATAAAACAAAATACTCTCAACACTCTGCTCATGCTCTAACAAGAAGCGCACTTGCTCCGCGACCATCTTGTCACCATCGATGCTTGCGGCACTAATCGTCAGCAAGTTCGCCAATTGCTGGATATGCTGACGCTCTTCTTTATAGTACTGCACCAAACCATAAACAAAAGACAATAGAAAACCTGCCAATACAGCCAAAATCATGGTCTGTACGATAGATTGCCAAACAAGCATAGGAAGGGTTTGTGGTGGGCGGTTGTTCATATCACTCAACTGAGTTAAGACAACTTTTGATTATAGTACAGGTATTCTATAAGGGTGATGAGCGGAATGCGACATTTTAATGTAACTTAAGAATCTATTAAATTAAAAAATACCATGATGGCTAGTATAGTCATCATGGCAAATTATATTACAGAAAAGCCAAGGATGGAGAAATAGTAAAGATAAAATAAAACGGTCTTTATTGGCTAAAAACTATAAAGACGCTCACTATCTTGCAAAATTAACGTTTTTTATCTTTGTTAGTAAATCTCGGCTTATCTTTGGTAGTAAATTTCTGCGCACGATTGCGTTCGCGTTGGCGTAGCTGTTGAGCTTTTGCTTTGGTTGGCGTGTCGCTTTTATTGGCGTACGGATTATCATTTTGTTTAAAGATAACATTCAGCGGCGTGCCTTCAAGCTTAAATACTTGACGGAATTGGTTTTCAAGATAGCGCTGATAGCTCTTCGGTAGCGAAGACGTTTGATTACCATGAATCACAATCACTGGCGGGTTATGACCACCAATATGCGCAAAACGCAGCTTGATACGGCGGCCAGCAACCGTTGGTGGCGGGTTGGCAGCCACAGCATCTTGTAAAATCTGCGTCAAACGGTTGGTTGACACCTCAAACATCGACGACTGATAAGCACGCAAGATAGAAGGATATAAGTTACCCACTCCGGTACCGTGCAATGCTGAGATTTGATGGACTTTTACGTAAGAGATAAAGTTGAAACGGCGATCCATCTCAATCTTAATATAGTTCTTTTGATCTGCAGTGAGACCATCCCATTTATTGATGGCGACTACCAAGGCACGACCCGCATCAAGCGCATAACCAATCATATGCAAATCTTGGTCGACGATACCTTCTTGGGCATCAATCACAATAACCGTGACGTTAGAATCGTCAATTGCTTGCAAGGTCTTGATGACTGAGAATTTCTCTACCTTTTCATCGATTCTGCCACGGCGACGGACACCGGCGGTATCAATCAAAACGTAGTCTCTACCCTCGCGTGTATAAGGAATATAAATACTGTCACGCGTCGTACCAGGCATATCAAATACTACCACACGGTCTTCACCCAATAGGCGGTTAACCAGCGTGGATTTACCAACGTTTGGACGACCAATAATAGCTAGCTTTAAGCCTTTTGGCTCGACAACGTTTTCTTGCGTTGGCATATCAGCAGTCAGAACTTCTAGCAAGTTACCAACACCGCGACCATGACTGGCTGCCATCGGATACGGCTCGCCCAATCCTAAGGCATAAAATTCTGCAGGCGCGGCATCGTGCGCGCCATCAACTTTATTCGCAACGACATAAACAGGCTTACCAAGGGTATGCAAAAACTTGCCAATCTCAGCATCAGCACCAATCATACCGGCACGGGCGTCGACCACAAAGACAATAATATCGGCTTCATGAATGGCCGTATGCGACTGCTCAGACATATAGTCATCAATATTGCCGCTACCATCATCCGCTTCACCGATACCGCCGGTGTCTACAACGATGAAAGATTTGTCTTCATAGGTTGCATCACCGTATTGGCGGTCACGAGTCAGCCCTGATAAATCAGCAACCAATGCCTGCCGACTTTTAGTGAACTGGTTAAATAAGGTAGATTTACCGACGTTTGGACGACCAATTAAGGCGACCACAGGCTTGATACTCATGGGTTACTCTCAGTGAAGGGCACAATGGCGGACAGGTCGCTGACTCTTATCATAAAGATGAATAGCTGCACTTGACCGCGAATTTAAATAAATAATAGAAATAAAACGATAAAATTAGATAATAGCAAATATAGTCAGTGCGAAATAATATCGAGATATTAATGGCCACGGGCTATAAATATAAATTCCAAAATGAATCGACTATATAGATAACGCTATTATATATGAATAACGCCTACTACATAGCGGTCGCATAGAGTACGCGAAAGCGACCGCTTAAACAAGCAATTTACACAAGGCACTAAACGCTGACTGAGCAGCGTTTTGTATTGATGTCACTATAAGCAGGCTTTTTTAATCAGTACAATCAAATAAGCAATGACTTATAAAAATCTAGCGCGCCAATTGCCAAATAGCGACTTGCCCTGAAGTGCTTTGGGTGAGCAAACGGCTGCCTTGTACTTGCAAGCTACTTAATGCGCCTTTAGTCTGTACACGGCTGACAATTTTTCCGCTAGCAGGGTCAAATAAATGCACCACGCCATCAAAATCACCAACAGCAATATAATTACCAATCATCACAGGGTTGGTTAAGTGACGATAAGCCAACTCTTCGCTTTCCCACAAAACCTCACCGTTGCTGCGATTATAAGCAACTACTTTGCCGTCTAAGCTGGTTGCAATGACTTGCTGATTGTTCACCGCCAGTGATTTTAAGCTTGCAAGCTCGTTAACGAACAGCACTTGACGAGAAGCTAAGTCGATACCTAACAGCTGACCACTATAGCTGATGGCAAACAATTGGTTCTTATCGACGATAGGCATGCCATCGACATCGCTCATACGCTCAACTTCACTACTGCCTGCACCGACACCAACGCGGCGTGACCATTGCGGTAAGCCATTATCGATAGTAACGGCATGCAAGCGACCATCAGCCGTAGCCAATAGTGCGGTTTTCGCATCTAGCAATGTTGGCGCTGCACTACCGCGTACGCTGATAGCAGGCACTTGGGTGGCAAACTGCCAAACCGACTGACCATTCTGTAACGATAACCCATGTAAGAAGCCATCGTTCGCCGATAAAACCACCCGGTTATTGCTGATTAAAGCAGGTGTTAGCACCGAACCGCTAAGCTGTGTCTGCCAACGCTTAGCACCAGTGGCACTATCAAACGCCATCACCAAGCCGCCACGGGTACTGATAATAGCGGTTTGGCTCAAGGCATCTAAGGCCACGCCGCCGGTAATTTGATCACCAACATTGACTGACCATAGGCGTTGACCGGCATTATCAAAGCCTATTAAATCACCACCGCGTGATGCAGTAACGATTTGCGAGTTGGCATAGCCCACTTGCAGGTCAAGCGGATCTTTACTACTGGCTTTTTTGCTACCAACATCGGTACTAAAAACCGGCTGCAATACACTAATTGGCTGCGCGATTTGCACCAATTTGACAGGGTCATTGACGACTGGTTTGATACCTCGATTACACCCAACGACTGCAGTTGCCATCACTGCGATGACGGCGACATGCATGGCCGTCGTTTTGATGGTCTTAGCGTTTATAGTTCTGTTAGAGCGAATAGCTTGAGTCATTATAGGGTCTCACTAGCAATAAATTAATCATTAATAAATTAGCTATCAGCAAGTAAACGGTGAACAATAATAACCAGCACATAAATAAGCACTCATTATTAATACTACCCTCCTGACTTACTGCGCTACTTAGTTTTTTAAAACAGTTTTTTAAAACGGCTTGTAGAACGATTTGAGGTATTACAATTTTTATTAAAATACTTATTAAAGCGTTAGCGCTCATATCTAGCAGCAGCGATTATTATTGAAAACCTTTTTAAGATTTATTTTCAACCTCTACTATTCAGCAGTTACTACCGTATTTTCATTTTCAACCATTGATGGCTGTTGTGCAGGTGCTGCAGGTTCTTGGATAAGACTGGCTGGCGCCGCAATAGGTTCAGGCACGATACCCAAGCTTTCCATCTTTAATGCCAATACTGCACGTGTTTCTTGACGGTTACGTAACAATTCCCAAGCATTATTGTAAGATTTAACCGCTGAGTCTTTATTATCTTGTGCCAGATAAATATCACCCAATAGCTCTTGTTGACTCGCTTCAAACGAGCTTGGCATATCATTATTGGCTTCAGCCAAGGCGGCATCGGCATCACCAGCCGCTAGTAACGTCTTCGCATAGCGCAGACGGGTAATCGCTTCTAAGCCTGCATCGCCCAAATCGATTGCTAGTGCCTTTTTAAAGGTCTCACCCGCACCTTTAAAGTCATCGTTATCCACTTGTTGACGGGCTTTAATCATCAGCGCTTGCCATGCATAGACAGAGTTACCATGAGTGCTCACTAAAGCATCAATATCTTTGTCTAACTGTTTACGGCTCTCAGCCAGTGACGCTTGCGCCTCTGCTTCTAAATCTGGATTCTGTGATGCTAAGCTGACTTCTTCATTTAAACGCTGAATATCAGCATAATGGTCGGCTGCGACGGTATCGACGCGCGCATGGTTATTTTGCCAATAGGTCCAGCCGAAATAGGCGGCCAACGCCAATAAAATCGCGGTGACAATATAGCTGCCATACTGCTTTAATGCTTGCATTGAATTGTCTGTATTTGGCGAATTGGGTGTCAGAGCCATATATTTTTACCTGATAAAAGTGTTATTAAATGCGAATGCTAAAGCCACCATCGATTATTGGCGAACCAAGTTTTCTTTTACTAACGATCAAAGTTCTCTTTACTCGATAGCCAATCTGTCGCAACCGTTTGTTGCTCACCCGTCTGCATATCTTTAATACTAATGGTATTATCATCGAGCTCTTGCTGGGCGATAATCACTGTTAATGCAGCGCCTGACTTATCCGCTTTTTTCATTTGTGCTTTTAAGCTGGTTGCGCTCGCCATTTTTACCCGTAGGTCAGGACGGCTGTAGCGCAGCTCTTGCGCATAGCCAATACCCGCACTATAGACTTCTGGATGAGCAACCACAAAAACGTCACAAGCTGGCAACTCTGCAATCGGCGCCACGGCTTCGATAAGCAACAATAAACGCTCAAGACCCATCGCAAAACCAACGGCTGGCTCAGACTTCACTGGTTTATTATGCCCTTTGTCATCAGGGCTACCGATAGATTTTAATTGCCCAATCAAACCATCGTAACGACCACCAGCACAAACGGTCGCTTGGCTACCAAGCTTATCAGTTACCCATTCAAAAACGGTTTTATTATAGTAATCAAGACCGCGTACTAAGTGCGGGTTAATTTCAAACTCAATACCAAGTGCGGTTAAATACGCTTGCACTTGCTCAAAATGCGCTTTACTTTCAGCACCCAAAAACTCAGCAAGCTTTGGCGCATCTACCAATAACGCTTGGGTACTTGCTTCTTTACTGTCTAAAATACGCAGCGGATTGGTCGTTAAACGGCGCTTGCTGTCCTCGTCTAGCTGCTCTTGTTTGTCAGTCAGATAAGCAACCAGTGCTTCGCGATAAGCATGGCGCTCATCAAGCTCGCCCAAACTATTAAGCTCTAAGCGCATCTCGTCTTTTAGACCCAATTCTTGCCACATTAGATGCGTCATAGCAATCAGCTCGGCATCGGCATCCGGTAGCGCACTACCAAAGCTTTCGACACCCAATTGATGAAACTGACGGTAGCGACCTTTTTGCGGACGCTCATAGCGAAACATCGGACCGATATACCAAAGTTTCGGCGTATCACCGCGCAATAAATTGTGCTCAATCACTGCGCGTACTGCCCCTGCCGTACCTTCTGGACGTAAGGCCAATGGCGTTGGTGGCTCAGACTTATCGGTAAAGCTATACATCTCTTTTTCGACGATATCGGTTGCGCCGCCGATAGCACGGGCAAACAAGTCGGTTTGCTCAACGATAGGCAGACGAATATGCTCATAACCGTATCTACCCAGCACATCAGCCAATATCGACTCTAAGTGCAGCCATTTTGCAGACTGTTCAGGCAAAATATCATTAAACCCTTTGATAGCTTTAATCATGGTACGGTCGCATCCTTAAAATTTTTAACAAAGTACTCTATTACTAATTATTTTTGTCGTGACGTTTATACATTAAGCTTTAAATAGCTCAGCGTCTTACGCTTACTTTATTACTTTACACGAATGATTTCATTCTCACGTTTTTTCGCCAAATCTTCAGCATGCGCACGTACCATGCCTTCAATCTCATCGACCAAATTATTGGTATCAATCAAATGGCTTTTTTCGCCCATACGGTAGACCAGTGATTTTGGCGCCGCGCCGACAATACCAATGTCCGCTTCTTTCGCTTCACCCGGACCGTTTACTTTACAGCCAATCACTGACAAGTTCATCGGTTCACGGATATCTTCTAAACGTGATTCTAACGCCGTCATCACTCTAATGACATCAAACTCTTGGCGCGAACAGCTTGGGCAAGCGATAAAGTTAACGCCATTTGAGCGAATATTTAGCGATTTTAAAATATCAAAGCCGATTTTAATCTCTTCTTCCGGCTCTGCGGCTAAGGAGATACGAATGGTATCACCGATGCCATCTAATAATAGCCCGCCTAAGGCTATCGCAGATTTAACCGCGCCTGTACGATAAACACCCGCTTCGGTAACGCCTAAATGCAGCGGATTATCAATCTGCGCAGAAATAAGACGATAAGCATCTAATGTTAAAAACACATTGCTGGCTTTCACCGACACTTTATATTGATCAAAGTTCAAGCGCTCTAATATATCGATATGGCGCATGGCTGATTCGAGCATCGCCGCGCCGGTTGGCTCGGTATATTTACGCTGAATGTCTTTTTCCAATGAGCCGGCATTAACACCAATACGAATGGGAATATTATAATGCTTGGCACAAGCGACTACTTCACGTACTTTGGCGTCGCTGCCGATATTACCCGGGTTAATACGCAGGCAGTCCGCTCCGGCTTCAGCAACGGCCAAGGCAATTTTATGATCAAAATGCACGTCAGCTATCAAGGGTACGCTGACACGCTTACGAATTTCCGCAAAGGCTCTTACCGTATCCATCGTCGGCGTCGATACGCGCATCAAATCCGCCCCTGCTTCAACGCAGCGCTCGATTTGGGCAACGGTCGCTGCTACATCACAAGTATCGGTATTGGTCATACTTTGCACGCTAATCGGTGCATCACCACCAATCGCGACATCACCGACATATATTTTTTTAGTAAGACGACGGTTAATAGGCGCTGACGTTGACATAGACAAACCCTTTCATTGGAACAAATTGGAACGAAAAAAACTGGAAACAAACATCGCTTTTATAACGCTAATAGCTTTTTAACACCAATAATTTTCTTAAGACTAATTACTATTTAACACTAACAATAACGGTTTTAAAAATAGCAATCACTGAAAAAATTAGCGCTCACTTTAAAACCAGTCATTTAATAAACTAACAAATTAATAAACCCGTTATTTAAAAACTAAGGCGCTAGCTCAAAACTGGCTTGCGTGCCTGTAGCATAACTGTCTAGAGCTACCGCTTCTTGATTAAGCATCAAGCTGACATTTTTAACATTATCAATCTGTACATTAAAGGGCGGCATACCAGATAATTGATAATTACCAGCAGTCTGCGAGCCAGCTATCAAGCTATTACCAGTAGCGTCAGTAATAGTGACGACAGCGGCATCTGTCAGCTTAACATCCAGCGTAGCTGGTGCCATGCTTGCATCGCCGCCCAAGTTAAGTGCTGAACCAGAAGCACCAACGCCATTAGCATCGGTATCAATCGCCGCACCTTGCGCTTGTTCTAGCGCTGAGATGTCTTCACTGCTGGTTACTGGCTGTTCATTATTGTCTTTACTGGCATTACTGACCATACGAAATAGGAAAATCGCTAAGATAATGACGCCAATGACCGCGATGATTAATAATGGATTAAAACGGATACGGTTATGAGTATCGCGCTGTAGGGTACCCATCGGGCGTAGTGGCGACTCAATATTATTGGTTGAGCGCGACTTTAGCTCAGTTGGGTAAGCAGCATCGAAGCTATTGGCTATTTTGACTGGATCTAAACCCAAAAACTTTGCATAGTTAATCGCAAAACCACGCGCAAACGCCGCCTGCGGTAAATCCGCAAAATTTTCATTTTCTAAGGCTTGCAAATGTCGTTTTAAAATAAATAACTCGGCGGCCGCGTCCTCCAAGCTGACTTGCTTAGTTTTGCGGGCTTGCTGCAACATGGCACCAAATGATCCCTGAGCGTTAGATTGAGTGTTTGATGATGGGGTGGTCATTTCCATGGTGCCTCTGGATTGTTAAGCCAAGTCTTAAGTTGTTTTGCTTCATCGCTTAGTGGATAAGCGGATAAAAGCTGCTGTGCCAATTGCTGGCGGGTTGCTATGTTATTTTGTGCTGCTGCAAGTTTGATACCTTGCAATAGCAAGCGCGGACTAATACCCTGCCCTTGTACCAGCATCAAAGTTTCGTCATAAAGCCTTTGTGCTTGCTGCACACGCTGCTGCTCGAGTAATAAATCGACCAATTCAATGTGTGCAATCACACTATTGCGGTTACCATCTAAGGCACGCAAAAACGCTTTGGCAGCGGCTGGATGATCATTTAGCTGAAGGTAAGTGCGGCCTAAGTTTTCTAACGCCCCAATACGACCTTCGTAGCCAAGTGCGGCCCCTGCAATCTCAAACTGCGCCGCCGCCTCTTTATAGCGCTTCATCTGCGACAGATAAACGCCATAATTGTTGTGGGCTTGATCAAAATCTTTATCAAGCATAATGGCTTTTTTAAAATATTGATCGGCTTTTTCAAGATTGAGGCGACTGCCCTCTTGCTGCAACAAAACGCCCATCATATCATAGGCTGGCGCATAACGGCTATCGGCAGCAAAGGCTTTTTCAAGTTGACGCTGAGCGGTATCAAGCTCATTTTTGCGGATATATTGTGCCGCAAGTGAGGTGCGAACGCGAGCAATTTCTTGCTGATCCAAATTACGATTGTCACTCGGCCGCGTCGAGGTTTGATAAGGCGTGCCACCGGTTAAATCCGTGGTCGTTGTACTCTGGCAACCGCTAAGTAGCAAGGCACTTAAAGCGCTGGCTAACAAAATAACGTTTACGCCGCGCTTTTTGGCAATACTCATAGCATTGACACTCGATTGCTGCACCGTTTGAGAAATGAATGTTTGATATTTGAACTGACAAGGATTTTTAAAAGTCATCATAGCCGCCATCATAAAACTGAGATTCAATGCGTTCTATCTTCGAGGCCTCAGTTTAATAGATTTAGCCCCCATAAGTACAATTTATTGTGATTAATTGCGCCGCACTCAATTATTACTGCTAATGACTACATTTTATTACTGTTGTGAGACAAAAACGACAGCTAAGCATTTAATCTGAATGCTTAAGCCCATTACTACATCTAAATGCTCAATCAGCAAATAGTTAACGCTGTAGTATTTAACTCTACAATGTTAGTCCTGCACTATTAACGCTGCCCTAAATATTTTCGCGATCTTTAATACTTTGCTGCCAAGCGGCTGAGCGGCGCGTTCTGTCAGCGACTTGTCCAACCAATTGACCACAAGCGGCATCAATATCATCACCGCGCGTTTGGCGAATGGTGCAAACAAAACCCGCTTGGCTTAAGATATCACTAAAGGCATGGATACGATTATTGCTTGATTTGTCATACGGCGCATGTGGGAACGGATTAAACGGAATTAGGTTAATTTTACTTGGTAAACCTTCTAATAACGCCACTAATTGATGGGCATGCTCATTACGATCATTGACGCCATCAAGCATGACATATTCAATCGTCACATGCTTTTTATGACGCGGATTGACATCATAAACGTAGTTTTTTGCTGCGGCAATCAGCTCTTCTAGCGGATATTTTTTATTAATAGGCACCAGCTCATTACGCAGCTCGTCATTTGGCGCATGCAAGGAAATCGCCAAGGCTACATCGATATCTTGCGCCAATTGATACATTTTTGGCACCACGCCCGAGGTTGATAACGTCACACGGCGCTTTGATAGCCCATAAGCATGGTCGCTCAGCATCAACTCCATCGAACCAACCACGGGTTTATAGTTTAACAATGGTTCGCCCATGCCCATCATTACGACGTTGGTGACGTTATTTTCCCATAAACTATGGTCAACGTTTTCTAAACTGTCATTGTCATCAGTCATATAAGAGGCATTGGCCACCCATAATTGTCCGATGATTTCAGCGGCGCTTAAATCACGCTCAAAACCCTGCTTACCAGTACTACAAAAGCTGCAATCTAACGCACAGCCCACTTGCGACGATATGCATAGGGTTTTACGACCGTTTAATTTACTGTCGTCAGCTGGTATCAATACTGTCTCAACCAATGAGCCGCCCGTCACTTCAAAAACCCATTTACGCGTACCATCATCACTATATTGACGATGAATGACTTTTGGCGGAACAACACAGGCATTGGCTGACAATTTATCACGCAATGATTTGCTCAAATTAGTCATCTGCTCAAAGTCGGTTACACCCTGCTGATAAATCCATTTAATGACTTGCGTCGAGCGAAACGGCTTTTCGCCGATGCTCTTAAAATAAACCGCCAGTTGCGCTTGGGTCATGCCCAATAGATTGGTTTTCGCCTGCGCCTCATCAACGAGCTTAATGCTATTCGCAGGCTTTGTTGGGATATGTTGGATGGGTGTTTGAGAAGTCGACATAATAGGTAACCTTTTTGCAGCCATTGCGATAAGCGCTGCAATTATTGAGATGGGCGTTGCCAGTCATACATTATGTATATACGTTATGTATGAGTGCAGGAGCAATCCGTTATGAGCGCATTTTTTATCGAGGCATTGGTAAATGCTTAGAAATCATAAAAACATGCTGATAAGGGATTGATAATGCTCAGTAAAACTAATAGTGAGGCAAGTGACTCGAAATTTCAATGAGTCATTTTAATGATTCATAATAAAATACCGGAATATTATAATAGCTAAAACGGCTTATACCCTAAGATATAAGCCGTCTCGCCACACTAATTATTAATAACCAACATCATAAGCTGATATCAATAATTATTGGTATTAACGCGTACGTGCACAAACTTCATCTTCATTGAAGAAGTAGCTGATTTCACGGGCTGCTGATTCAGCTGAATCTGAACCATGAACGGCGTTTTCATCGATGCTGCTAGCGAAGTCAGCACGGATAGTGCCTTCAGCGGCGTCTTTTGGGTTAGTAGCGCCCATGATATCACGATGCTTAGCGATAGCGTTTTCGCCTTCTAATACTGATACCAATACTGGACCTGAAGTCATAAATGAAACTAGGTCATTGTAAAATGGACGTTCAGCGTGCTCAGCGTAGAAACCACCTGCTTTTTTATCATCAAGTTGCATCATTTTAGCGGCAACAATTTTTAGACCTGATTTTTCAAAACGGTCGTAGATAGCGCCGATGTTATTGCCAGCAACTGCGTCAGGTTTGATGATAGATAAAGTACGTTCGTTAGCCATGAAAAGCTCCTAATGGATGAGGGGGTTAAAAAATTACACTAAAATAAGAAATGAAATAATAAAGAAGTCGCTTTATCACGAACCTCTCATTTTATCTCCGACTACTATATTGGCTTAGACTTATTGAAATGATTCATGATTTATCAATATAAATTCAAGACAGACCAACACAGAATTATTGCTTATCAAAACGTGAAAAAGGACTCCACTTGATGTTAGAGTGGAATTGAATTTCGCCTAGCGTTTCGTTTATTATATTATATCTTTACACAAATAATATATTGAAATAAATTATTGTAAACTTTAGAGTTTATATTATATCAAAAAAAATGAATCGGCGTTATGAAAATCAACAAAGCGTATAAATTTAGGCTTGAGCCTAATGCAGAGCAACAGATTATTCTAAATAATCTTGTCGGCTCTGCACGTTTTGTTTGGAATCAAATGCTAGCGATCTCATTTGAGATGTTTGCCAAAAATGAATTTATTAATGCCACCAACTTGGTTAATAAAATCATGGATCTAAAGAACAATCCTGATTTTTCTTTCTTAAGAACTCATGCCAATGCCGTGTCTTTACAGCAGAAAATACGTGATCTCGCCTCTGCTTGGGCACGATTTTTCGACTCTAAAACTCATACCAGGTTAAAAGAAAATAAAAAGAAACCTCGTAAACCCAAGTTTTTTAAGCTAGTAGACGGTACAGAGATTCAACTACGCCCACTGATGCCACGCTTTAAGCGTAAATCAGATGGCCGCGACTCAATTCGCTTGGTTCAGTTTGATAAATATTGCCGTATTGAGGGCAACCGCGTCAAACTACCTAATGGCGTGGGCTTTGTGAAATTTAAAAAATCACAAGATATCATCGGCACCATTAAAAACGTCACCATCAGCAAGAAATCAGGACACTGGTACGTGTCGTTTGGCACTGAGCGAGCATTATCTGAGAACCCAATTCACCCCTCTAAAAGCGCCATAGGTATTGATTTAGGTATCACTAAACTCATTACCACCTCAGACGGTCAATACATCAAACCCAAAAACAGTTTTAAAGCTAATCAAGTTAAACTTGCTAAGCTGCAACGTGGATTGGCAAAGAAAGTAAAATTCAGTGCCAACTGGAAAAAGCAAAACCGTAAGATTCAAAAGCTCCACCATCATATCGCTAACATTCGCCATGACTACTTGCATAAAATTACCACCACAATCAGCAAAAACCACGCCATGATTGCTTGTGAGGATTTAAAAGTCGCCAATATGTCGAAATCAGCAAGCGGAACGAAGGAGAAAAAAGGTCGTCATCTCAAAGCCAAGTCAGGATTGAACAAATCTATCTTAGATCAAGGCTGGGGCATGATGGTTAATATGCTTGAGTACAAGCAGCAATGGCAAGGTGGGTTGCTCATTAAAGTAAACCCACGCTACACCAGCCAAACCTGCTTTGAATGCAAGCATATTGCTAAGGAAAATAGACGCACTCAAGCAAACTTTGAGTGCGTCAAATGCACATATATTGCGAACGCAGATGTTAATGCGGCTCGTAATATACTCGCGGCAGGACATGCCGTGTTGTCTGTGGAGGGAGGATGCGGTAAAGGTCGCCCGATGAAGCAGAAAACTTGTGATATTCGTGAGAATGTCGCCTAAGAACTTATGCTTTTAGAATTCCCCACTTGAGCTTGGCGAAAGTGGTGGGAGTATGTCAATATAATGATTGAGGCTATAAATGATAGGGTTAATTTAGGAAAGTCGCTTGTATAAAGCCAAAAACCGCTACTTATTTATCTATCATTACTCATTCATTATTATAACAAAAAACCCCAATGCTCAGCATTAGGGTTTTATGAATTACTTATAACATAGGGTTATCACTGACTAAGCATCATACGGATCACGTAATACAATCGTCTCTTCGCGGTCAGGACCAGTTGAGATGATATCAACTGGGCAACCAATCAACTCTTCGATACGTTTGATATATATTTTGGCGTTTTCTGGTAGGTCGTCATAGTTTGTGATACCAACGGTTGACTCGCTCCAACCTTGTAGGGTTTCGTACTTAGGCGTTACTGACTCATAGAATTCAGCATCATGCGCGCCAGCACACTCAGTCTCAGGTAGGTTATAACCGACACCGATTAGCAATTCTTCTAGACCGTCTAATACGTCAAGCTTGGTCAAGCAGATACCTGACATAGAGTTAAGTACCACAGCACGGCGTAATGATTCGGCATCGAACCAACCACAGCGACGGGCGCGTCCAGTCGTTGCACCAAACTCATGACCGACTTTGGCTAAATGCGCGCCAACATCATCAAACAATTCAGTTGGGAACGGACCGCTACCAACACGCGTGGTATACGCTTTAGTGATACCCAATACATAGTCTAAATACAGTGGACCGATACCCGTACCAGTAGATACACCGCCCGCAGTTACGCTAGAGCTGGTGACAAACGGATAAGTACCATGGTCGATATCAAGCAACGTACCTTGCGCACCTTCAAACATCAGGTTCTTGCCAGCAAGACGTAATTGATTTAGGTCTTCGGTCACATCAGTAACCATACCTTTAATCTCTTCTTTCCACTCTTGGCAAAGCTTAAACGTCTCATCAAAATCAATGGCGTCAACTTTATAATACTGAGTCAATTGGAAGTTATGATATTCGATTAAGTTACGTAGTTTTTCTTCTAAGTCATCACGGAACAAGTCAGCAAGCTTAATCGCACGGCGCGCAACTTTATCTTCATAGGCTGGTCCAATACCGCGACCTGTCGTACCGATTTTGCCAGTGCCACGTTTTGCTTCACGTGCTTGGTCAAGCGCTACGTGATAAGGCATGATCAATGGGCAGTTTGGTGAAATACGTAGGCGCTCACGTACTGGCACGTTGTTGTCTTCTAGCTCTTTCATCTCTTTTAATAATGCGTCAGGTGCTAACACCACACCATTACCGATGAAGCAAGTCACGCCTTCACGTAAGATACCTGATGGAATTAGATGTAAAACGGTGGTTTTACCATCAACGACTAGGGTGTGACCAGCGTTATGTCCGCCTTGAAAGCGTGCAACTGCTGCGGCTTTTTCGGTCAGTAAATCAACGATTTTACCTTTACCTTCATCGCCCCATTGGCTACCCAAAACTACGACATTCTTACCCATGATTAATCCTTACCTTGATGTATTGAGGTGTGTGCAATAACGGTTTAAAACTGAAATTATGCTAAAAAATATAATTAAAAGTCATTCTTTAGCGGTTTAATAACCCAGTCATTTAATGATATTTCTTTAAATAGATTTTAGATTCAAGATATAGCGTTTAAAATTAGATAGCTTCTAACTGCCACTGATTATTCGCAAAGTTTAAACGATGCGTCATCGCTGCTGGACGGTCATCGCACGTTAATGGCATAGTGACGCGGTAACCTTGCTGACGTAAGCTTGTGACCTGCTGCAATAGTATTTGCATTTGTGCTTTATCAGCATTAGCCTGCTTTAATGCCTCATAATCAACCAATACAATAATTGGTGACTCAAGCTGCGTATGCGCCAGCAAACGGCTTACATCCATACTAAAGCCTGTCGCTTCACGTGGCTGCTTCGCACTTAGTTGCCCCACGCTCTGCATACCATCAAAGCGCCCGCCACGTACCAGCGGCTGAGTTTCGCTATTGATATAGCCGTTAAAGATAATGCCGGTATGATAATGATAGCCCGACAGTTCGGTCACATCGATACTTACTGGCGTCTGCCATTGCATCTCTAAATGTGCTTTTAAACGTTGCAACTCATCGACAGCCGTCACAATGTGCGTATCTTGCTTGGCAGTATCTGACAGTGTGTATAATAACTTTGCCATATCATGACCAAAGCGCGCCAATGCGTAAAAATCATCACCCATTGTGAGTAACTGACAAACACGTTTTAGTTCTGGTAAATTTTTATTGGCATAAAGATGCATCAATTGCTCGGTGTCATTATCAGACAACTCAGCCAGTGCCGCTAAACGCTTAAATATAGCCACATGACCCAAATCAATATGCAGCGCCGCGCTCATATCTAAGCTATTGACCATACTAAACAGCACATCTACCAGCTCAATATCGGCTGCAAGTTCGCCGCAACCAAATATCTCTGCACCCAATTGTAACGGGGTACGTGAGCCAAACAATCCTGAAGGCAAGGTATGAATCACGTCCCCTGCGTAGCAATAACGCGCAATACCATTACCGCCGTGATGGGCATCAATACGCAAAATCTGCGGGGTAATATCAGCGCGCACGCCCATCAAACGACCGGTCAGCTGATCGATAATCTTAAAGGTTTGGCGCTTTAAATCTTCTGAGGCTTCACTTAATAAAGATTCAGTAAACTCAATCATCGGCGGATTGACCAACTGATAGCCATGACTAATAAGCTGCTGGATCAATTGATGTCTAAGTACTTCTTGCTTATGTGCATCTTCAAACAACACATCGACAACCCCATCAGGCAGCAGCCAGCTGTTATTGGCAACATCGCTGGCAAAATTGCTTAGATATGGCAGGCCATTAGCGGTAGCACGATTATCAGCAGGCTGAGTCGCAGCTGGTTTTGTCGTATTTGACTGGGCAGGTTTTGCAGAATCAGAACTGGCAGACACAATGAATCCTTGTTTGGCGTATCGCTTACCAAAAACGCGGTACTGATGCGGTACTAAAAGGTTGTATTTACAATTGCAGGGATGTAAGGCGTTTTGTATTTTTGACGCGCAACATCACTGACCCAATTATCTATAAGCAAACTAGGTGACCGCAAAAGGGTGAGTAATAAGTATAAGTTAGGATGATAAGACGAGTATCTTTATGCGCTAAAATTTATGCGATAGAAAACTATGATAAATAATCAAGGCACTTTATGCTTTAGTTTAGCATAGCAGCCAAGCTTCGCCTAGTGACAATTAACCCCAATTACTATCTAATTCTTGGTCAAAAGGTTTATAGCCTTCATTATTAATAAGGTATGCATTCAGAACGAATAAATGAAAATAAAAAGTAATACCTATCAATGATAAGAGTAACACGGAGTTATTTATGCTAACTATCTTTCATGATTTTTACTTATTTTCTAGAACCCCGTTTCTTAACATCACTGCTTATTAGTATTACTGTTTCTGTTAGCCTGAAGCGTTTGCAGTCTGTTGCTTGCATAACGCCTTATCGGTAGACTCATGTTACACTAACCCATATTTTATCTCGGAAAGCCTTATGTCAACTGATTACCACCCAAATCCTGCCATTAATCAAACCAACGTCCTCGGCACTGCCCTTGCCAGCTGTTGTTTTGATCCGCTTACTGGCTATTATCGCAATGGCTTTTGTCATACCGGCAACCACGATGTTGGTCAGCATACCGTGTGCGCTAAGATGACCAGCGAATTTTTAAACTTTTCTGCCAGTCGCGGCAATGACTTGATTACGCCGCTGCCTGAATATGGTTTTGCCGGTCTACAGCCTGGTGACTATTGGTGTATTTGTGCGCTACGCTGGGTTGAAGCCTTAGACTTCGATATTGCTCCGCAAATAAAGCTAGAAGCCTGTCACGAGAGCTTATTAAGTCTGGTGGATATCGAGACGCTAAAACGCTTTGCACTGTAGTTTGCAGAGAAGCAGTGTGCAGAAAAAAATTCATTTTGGTCGCATGTCATAATCTATTTTAATTAATATTTATTTAATATTAACCACAGACTAAAGGAGAAGGTATGAAGCAAGATGATGACCTGATTGTCAAACCGACAACTCGTATCACACCTGACTCTAATGTCAGCCTTATCGACCCTAACATGGGCGATGAGCGCTCTTATTTAGACAATTATGATAGCTATGACAGCTATATTTATGGCGATGCGGACGCGACGGTCGAGGATACGATTGAGACGATGACCGTCTATGACCCCGACTCTGAGCGCTATGAGGATATCGATTTATCCAGCGATGACGAAGTGGTCAATTGCTATGCTTACTCGCGTAAAACGGGCGAAAAAGTGAATAAGGTGGCGCTGAATGATGTCAGTCGCGCTTTAAGCAATAGTGGTCAGTTTATCTGGCTTGGTCTTTATGACCCCAGTTTAGAAACCATGGTCAAAGTCAGAGATGCTTTTGAATTACATGAGCTGGCGATTGAAGATGCCTTTGCCGAACATCAGCGCGCCAAGGTTGAGAACTACGAAAATGACATGATATTTGTGGTGCTACGTACCGCCAAGCTCAAAGACAATATCATTCGCTATGGCACTACCGCGATATTTATGGGCAAAAACTACCTGATTACCATTCGTAATGGTCCGTCTAACTCTTATATGCCGGTACGCGAACACTGTCATCGTCGCCCAGAAAAGCTGCGCATGGGACCTATCTTTGTCCTGCATGCCATTCTCGATTTTATCGTCGATAACTATATGCCGATTACCGATCGTTTGGGCAGTTATCTACGCGAGCAAGAACGTAATATTTTTACTTATGAGTTTAATAAAGAAACGCTTAGAAACTTATATGAATTAAAATCCCAGCTGGTACATATGCGTGCGGTGATTTTACCGGTGCAAGATATATGTAGCTTCTTTATCAATCACGATAAAAGCGACTTAATCTCCCCGTTTTCTCACGCTGCTAAACCCTACTTCCGAGATGTGAATGACCATTTGCTACATTCTTTGGATGCCATTAACGGCTTAAATGAGATGCTAAGCGTGGTCATGAATACCTATCTTGCTATAGTCAATATGGGACAGAATGAGGTGGTACGTAAGCTTGCCGCTTGGGCAGGTATTTTAGCGGTACCAACGGCGATTGCTGGTATCTATGGAATGAACTTTGATTTTATGCCAGAGCTCCATTGGCAGTACTCTTATCTCGTTATCATGGCAGTTATTATCTCGTTATGTAGCTTTTTATACTTTAACTTTAAAAGGTTGGGTTGGTTATAAGTCAGAGCATGTCTTCATTTAAAACAGAAAAAGGGCTGCCATTTAATTGGCAACCCTTTTTTATTAAAAATTAACGACTATTCATTCCCAGCGATTTAGTAACAACCATTCATCAATGGTATTTATCAAACAAACCTTATTTACGATAATGCTTACTATCAACACTCGGCAGATGATGCTCAGTACTGGTCACTTGATGATCATCCAAATAATCTTCTGGTCGCCCAAACATCTTCGCCGTCCACGTTAATATCACAATTGACGCACTCAGCACCATGATGGCAAAGGAAATCGTTGCCAATAGCCACAGATGAAAATTATCTGATACCGCCTGCACATCGACGACCAAATGTCGTGACAAAGCTGTAATCGCGATAAATATCAAAAACTGCACTGGCAAACGATGGGTTTTAAAGTAAATACCAATCATCGCCAGTAGTTCAAGATAAATAAACAGTAATAAGATATCTTTTAAATCTGCTGAGCCTTTTTGAAAAATCACAAAGAACTCTTTGCCCGCTGTCCAAACCACCACCACACTAATCAAAAATAAAATAATATAGTGGCAAATATCGACAAACTCACGGCCGATATGTTGCATGCGCTCATGTATTCCCATATTTGGCTTTGATACATGAGGGGTATTGGTTTGTTGGGCTTGATACGCTTGGTTATTTTTCTGTTCCGATTGCTGTTCTGGTTCTTGCTCTGACAGCGGCTTCATTAGCTAACTGCACTGTTGTCTAAACCAGCAGATTTTTCAGCCGCATCAACGGTTTGGCGAATAAGCGTATTAATCGTCATAGGGCCAACGCCACCTGGTACTGGCGTATAAGCACTAGCGATATTTTCTACGCTTTGCAGCTCGATATCACCAACGCCGCCATTATCAGTCGGATGGAAACCTGCATCGATGACTACCGCGCCGGTTTTAATCCAATCGGCTTTGATCAATTCAGGTACGCCCACTGCCCCAACCACGATATCAGCACGCTTAATATGGGATTCTAAATCTTGCGTTCTTGAATGGCAAATCGTTACGGTACAGTTGGCATTTAACAGCATCATTGCCATTGGTTTACCTAAAATAGCACTACGCCCTACGACCACGGCCTCTTTACCTGACAGCTCAATATTATAATGCTCTAGTAAATGCATGATACCTTGCGGGGTGCATGAGCCATAAGCGGACTGCTGCATCGCCATACGACCAAAGCCAAGACAGGTCACACCATCGACATCTTTTGCTAAGTCAATCTGCTCGAAGCAAGCACGCTCATCGATATGAGCCGGTACTGGATGCTGCAGCAAAATACCATGAACGTCTGGATTGCTATTAAGCTCGTCTATTTTTGCCATCAACTCTGCAGTCGTTGTCGCACTTGGCATTTCAACGCGAATAGAATCCATACCGACACGCTTACAAGCATTGCCCTTCATACGCACATAAGTCGCAGACGCAGGATCGTCACCGACCAATATCGTCGCTAGGCTTGGGGTACGTCCTGTCTTAGCTTTAATAGCGTCTACACGCGTACTCAGTTGCTGTTCTATTTGTTTAGCAAGTGCTTTACCGTCCAAAACGGTAGCAGATCCTTGGGCAGTTGACGTAATAGACGCAATTGACATAGTAACTCCAATAGAGGGTGCGATAAAAAAAGTAAAGACAGCGCCTGCAGTATCTTTGCATGCCTGTCTTATGCTCGGTCAATTCTTTTTGACCGTTAATTGAGACTGATATTGTACCTGTCTGGGCTAAAAAATCCTAGCACCCTATTCAAAGGCCTTATTAAAAATTAATAACATGGCCATAAAAAAGTCGAGCCATTAAATCCTAATAGACCGACTTTTCATGTTCATAAACTGATTAAACAGCCATTTAATAAGTCTGTAGCTCAATACCTACACCTAGGCCGACATCAGTGGACTGGGTATCAGAGTCAACTGCCCAAAGTCTACTAGATATCAGCGTCTTTGGATTGTATTGATGCTCCCAAGCCACATCAATACCAGTCAGCTTATCAATCGTTGGGAAGGCTTGATTAATGGCTTCATCGGCTTGATTCACCTTAGCATGCTGTACTTTTACATTAATAAAATTACGGTTATCGAGCCATAAGCGACCTCCAAGCGCGATACTTTCCGCATCGCCGCCTAGCGCATAGCCTAATGGAAAGCCTTGCTGATAATAGCCGTCGGTATAAATACTATGGTCATAAGAGATACCTCTTACCTCACCGCTAGTGCGGGTATCTGTATACTCCGCATACAGCTGATAAGGTTTTCCGTAAGCAGCAGACGCATAATCAACACCTGCTAAATACATATTTTTCGCTGGCAAGCCGCCTGCTTCATCTTCGCCCACATATTGAGCATAAACGCCAGCAGGCACATTGACTAATGGCGCTAAACTTAAGCGCGCATCAAATCCACCTAACTGATTAGCCGGATCGCCTCTTTCGTTACCACCATTATCTTTAGTTCCTAAAAGAGCATCAGTAAAGGAGCCAAGACTCTCTGGACGACCCTCACCGCCCCACATAAAGGTACGAGAAGCCCCGACTTCTAACCATTCCCAAGGACTAGCCGTCAGCCTTGCGCCAAACAGCTTAGCATCAGGAATTGCTTCATAATCTTCAAACTGACCAGCAAATAGCTGATACTGCCAAGGTCCGACCCACGATAAATATGGTGATGTCGGTGCAGATTGTTGGTCACGCTGCATGGTAAAACCTGCGACCGGCAAGCTTGCATCGCCTCGAATCAGGCTACCATCATGACCAGGTCCCCACCATGTAGGAATTTTACCTGCAATCAACCATTGATTAGCTGCGGTACCAGCAAGATATGAGCCTTCAAAGCTAACGTCTGAGCCATCTTCAATGAGTTTGTCATTTTTTAGATTGGCTTGTAGATTAAATTCCCACTCTGCTTCGCTAAGTGACACCCCAACGCTTGCTTGTTGACCCGCCAGCTTATCATCAGCAAATTTTTGTGGTAGCTGATCTCTATCGGTTTGTATATGCAGGGCGGCCGTCCCTTTTACCACAGAATTGCGGTTTTGAGCTAGGCGCGTTTGTACCGACTGCAGGATTTGCTGCTGCGCAGGTGTCTGAGCATTAGCCGTATTTAAAGCGCGCTTGATCTCATTGGACGTCAGTGGCCACGTGCTGGTGCTAATCTGCGCGACCCCTTGAGTATTTAGCCAGTCAAGATCGGCCTTAAGCTTTAGATCGTTCATATACAGGTTTTGTGCAGATGCCAGCATTGACACTGATGATAAGACACCAAAACCCAATAAAATACTTAGCTTCTTGTACATGATCAAATACTCTTTGGTTAAAAGGGGTTTATTATAAAGGCTATCGCTCAAACAGTAATATGGATTAACGTAATTAAAATAACGTCATTAAATTAAATTTAACCTAACAAATTATAAATTATTAGTCATCAATCTTAGTGAATACACTATCAATCGCCTGTACGGTTTGCTTAATTTCGTCTGCCGTCAACGTTGGATGCACAAGAAACATCAAGCTGGTTTCGCCGAGCTGCTTGGCGACTGGTAATCTACTTTCAGGACGTAAACCTGTATTATCAAAGGCCTTTTCCAGATAAACTTCCGAAGCGGAACCAGAAAAACAAGGAACCCCTAACTTATTTATCTCTTCAATAATCCGATCTCGTGACCACTCTTTCGGTAGGTTGTCTGGCTGCACATAGACGTAGAGCTTATAATAGGCGTGGGTCGAATCTGCAAACTGCGGCGACTCTTCTAATCTTGGTACAGAAAGATAGCCTTTTGCTTCCCATTTAGTACAGGCATCTAAAATAGCTTGAGAATTAGCCGTACGTTTGGCTGTCCACTCAGACATTCTCGTTAATTGAATGCGACCAAGCACCGCTTGCATTTCAGTCATGCGCCAATTGGTACCAAAGCTTTCATGTAGCCAGCGATAGCCTAGTGGATGCTCGGTCTCATAGACAGCGGCGTAGCTTTTACCATGGTCTTTATAAGCCCACATTTTGCGCCATAATTGCTCATCGTTAGTGGTAACCATACCGCCTTCACCGCCTGTGGTCATTACTTTATCTTGGCAAAAGCTCCACGCACCGATATGCCCAATACTACCAACGCTACGACCCTTATAACGTGCACCGTGCGCCTGAGCACAGTCCTCTATCACATATAGATTATGCTGTTCTGCTAACGCCATGATGCCATCCATATCACAAGGCCAACCTGCTAAGTGCACACAGACGATAGCTTTGGTTTTATTCGTTAATACTGCCTCGATCGACTCAGGGGTGATATTACCGGTAGCCTCATCGACATCAGCAAATACTGGTGTAGCGCCAATATTGACGACTGATGAGATACTTGCAATAAAGGTACGCGGCGTGACGATGACTTCATCGCCTGCGCCAATATCTAACGCTTGTAAGGCAACGTCTAATGCCAATGTACCATTACCCATCGCAATGGCATATTTGCTATCAGCCCATTTAGCGAATTCCGTCTCAAACTGACGACACTCTTGCCCTGTCCAGTAATTTACCTTGTTGGATAATAATACTTGACTGACCGCATCAGCCTCTTCTTGAGTAAAGCTTGGCCAAGGTGAAAATGGGGTGTTTAACATAGTTGCCTCGATGGTGCTTATTTATAATTGATGATTTATCATTGACGATTAGTGTTTTATAACGAAATATTTGATTCTGATTTTTTATTTATAGTTTTTATTTATTGAGGGGTCTTGCAGGATTACCAATCACAACTGTCCCAGCTGGGACGTCTTTGGTAACAACCGCTCCCATTCCAATAATGGCACCTTTACCGATAATCAATGGCTTATCAGGTGTGCCTTGTTTGATGACTGCCCCTGTGCCGATATAGGCATGGTCATGGATATGAATATTGCCATTGCAACTAACGCGCGGGGCAAAGGTGACATAGTCGCCAATCACGCAATCGTGTTCGACATAGCTATATAGATTGGCATGGAAGCATTTACCGATAGTGACGTTAGCAGCAATAGTGACAAATGGACTGAGCGCAGCACCAGCAGCGATAATCACTTCATCCATAATTAAGGTGGTCATTCCTTTTACTGTCCACAACGAGATACCATCTTGAACCAATTTATCTGCAATTTTTTGACGAATGCTGCTATTAGCAATGGCAATCAGGACAAATTTATCATCACAATTTATACTCTTAAATTTTGCATAATTCATCGCCGTATAGCCGTTAACATTAGTATCTTTATCTAATGCGTCGTCAATAAATACGATTTGGCTATCTACTTGAGCATCTAATCTTTGTAATTGATCAACGGCTACCGGCATTAAGCTACGACCACAGCCTGAGGCACCGTAGACGGCAAATACTTTACTCATAGCTATTTTCTAAAGCTGATTGATCTTGAGAACCGGTAAACTTACTCATTGTCGCTTCGCCGTCAGCGCTAATACCGTCTTTGATAACCACTTTTTTTACTGTTTTAAGTAGTATCTTGATATCTAACCAAAGCGATTGATTGTCTACATACCACGTATCAAGCTCAAACTTCTTATCCCAACCGATGGCATTACGCCCATTCACTTGCGCATAACCGGTAATACCAGGGCGTACATTATGACGACGCGCTTGTTCTTTACTATATAACGGTAGGTATTCCATCAATAACGGGCGTGGTCCGACTAAGCTCATATCGCCTCTGACAACATTCCACAGCTCAGGCAGCTCATCCAAACTACTATTACGTAGCATTTTACCAAAGTCAGTCAAGCGCTCACTATCAGGCAAAGGATTGCCAGCACTATCTATGGCATCCTTCATGGTACGAAACTTAATCATCTCAAACGGCTTACCGTCTAGACCCGGGCGTGTTTGACGAAATAGCACTGGCGAGCCTAAGTTTTTTTTGACTTTATAAGCGGTGATGACATATACCGGAGATAAAGCGACCAAAGCGGTGGTCGCAGCAGTGATATCGAAAAGGCGTTTGATCATTTTTCTTCCTGTGACTCTACTGTATAAATTATAAGCCCATCGCTTCTAGCATAGATTGATTGACAGCATCCACATCAAACTTTTCTTCTACCAATTGGCGTGATGCCTTACCCATTTCAATAATAAGCGCTGGATTAACGATAAAACGTTCCATCGCAGCCGCTAATTCCTCTACCGCTTTAACAGGAACTAAATAACCGTTATAACCATCAATCACTGTTTCACGACAACCTGGTGCGTCCGTCGTAATGATTGGGCGACCCATTGCCATCGCTTCTAGTACAGTGCGCGGTGTGCCTTCTCGATAAGAAGGCAATACATAAATAGAACTCGCTGCAATGGCTGGCTTCACATCATCAAGCTTACCCCAAAAGTTAAATAATTCTTCATTAATCCAACTATCTAACTCTTGTTGCTCGATAGCATCAGGGTTATCGTCGATCCAGCCTACTAAGTCAAATTGAGCTTGCGGATATTTATCTTTAATAGTTTTAGCAGCTTGAGCATATTCGCGTACTCCTTTATCACCCAGCAAGCGAGCTATCAATAGAAACCTAGGGATCAATATATCATCTATAGTGGCAAAAGGCTGGACACTATATTCTGATATATCAACGCCTGAGCCATTAACCACGGTAGTTGAGGCTTTAGGCTGCAAAATCTTCATAGTTCTAAACAAGGCTTCATCGTCAGGATTTTGAAAAAACACTTTATGAGTCGATGCTAATGCTACTGAATAAAGTTTATGCATTACTTTTTGTAGAGTAGACTTTTTATAGTCCTGTTCATCTGCTCCTTGAAACGCGTAACCAAGACCTGTAATCAGAGCAAAACGATGCGGCACACGAGCGAGTTTGGCTGCCAATGATCCATAGATGACTGGTTTAATGGTATAACCCATAACATGACTGGGCTTAATCTTCTTCATCAATAAGTATAAAGCAGACAAGGTTTTAGCATCGTTTAATGGGTTGGTCCCTGTACGCTGCATTGGAATATCGTGAAGAATATAACCCAATTCTTTAAGCTCTTTAGCCTCTTCAGGATGATTGTTAAACTCAGGAGAAGCAATATGAACTTCAAAACCTTTATTCTGTAGCATTTTAATTAAATGACCACGGAATTTTGAAATTGAGGCAGGATAGCTAGCAATTATTAGAAACTTCATATTTTACCGTATTAAAATTAAATTCTATATTATTGTAAAAACTATCTCTGCACACGACAAAAAAAATCATCCCCACCCGATTTTCATAGGTTTAGGGGTTAAAAAGCTAACTAACTGTCGAAATACAGTCTTATCATTATTAAAAAACACCAAGCGAAGGCCTTCAATCAATATATCCAGGCCAAGCGCAAACAAACTGGCTTGAGGTCGAGCGTTTGACTTCAACTTGCGTTTTAACGGCTTATCTTTGTCTTTATAAATACCGACATGATAAGCCCAACAAAATGCTAAGGCGTTCACTGCGACTAATTTACTGACCCGATCAAGATGGGTTAAGTGGGTATCTTCAAGATTAAAGCCACGGCCCTTTAGACAAGCAAATAAAGTCTCAATTTCCCAACGCTTGCCATAGCTTGTCATCGCATCCACTGTTTCTAGTTGATTGGTTGCGACAATCACTAAACCGTAGTCTTTATCACGCTTGGCAAATACTCGGACCAAACAACCATCGACAGTCAGTATTCGCCCATGTCGATATGTTTCTTGATGGCTAACATGGCGCAATAATTCTTTAATCTGTACCAGCTTGCCATGATGATTCCTAACTTTACTGTTCTTCTTAATCCGTATGGCAAAGGGTATGTGATTATTGGTGAGCCAGTTAAACCATTTTTCGCCAACAAACTCTCTGTCTGCTACTATCATCTCAAGGTTATCTTTGCCAAATTGTTTGATAAACCGCTCAATAAGTTCACAGCGTTCAAGATGGTTTGTATTACCTCGCTTATCTAGCATTTGCCAGTATAAGGGGATGGCTATCCCTTTATATACCACCCCTAGCATAAAGATGTTGAGGTTACTTTTACCCCATTTCCAGTTGGTGCGGTCAATGGTTAAGGTGACTTTGCCTAGCCCAAATAGTCGATATATCATCAAAGCCAGTTGATCGTAGTCTATCCTGGCTTCGGCAAAAAATCGCTGTAGTCTGCGATAGTGACTGTCGGTCTTGCCACCCTTAGGGAGGTGTCTTGCTATTTTTTTTAAGATTACTGCTTTGAGCAGTAATCAGGGCTATTATCATTAGGCTCAAACATGTGATTCTTGCCTTGTTCATACTCAGGTTTTGGGTTAAAGTTTCACTAAGTCTGTTAAAGTTTGGCATGGTCTGATTCGTCTTGAAAATTACTATTATGCCTTTGCTTTAACAGACTTTTTTGTTTTTTTGTCGTGTGCAGAGAAAAACTATATACTTGTATAAAAGGCATGCTAAGTTAAAGCATTGATGGAATTATATTTAGTATATTTTAATTTCAAAAAAAACAATCATATAGATTTATAAATTTTTGATTAATTTAGCAGGTACACCACCATATATGCTATTTGGTTCAACGTTCTTATTTACTATAGATCCAGCGGCTAATATACTACGACTTGCAATTGTCACTCCTGCTAAAACTCTTACACCACAGCCTAACCAAGTATCATCGTGAATAACGACAGGTTTAAAAACTTCACTATTATATTTGATAGGTTTTTCACTATCGTTCCATTGGTGATTAACTGTTAAAATAGAGCAGTGATGCGCTATTGATACATTGTTGCCTATAGTTAGTTCACCAGCACCATCGATATAACAACAGTCATGAATACTAACGTTGTTACCAATTTGGATATTATGGAAGTTTTTAATAGTCACATATTTGCCAATGTATACATTATCTCCGACATTATCAGACATAGATTTTAATAATGAATATCTTAAACCAACAGCTAACTTACTGCTAGATATAGATGAACAATCCCACAAGAAATATCTGATAGATAGTGGTGAAATAGCAAATACTTTAGATACTATACTCAAAGCGTTTTTGTATTTTTTAAACTGAATCTTACCACTCATAGCAACTCCTTATTTCATATTTATGTCCACATTATCATTTATATTATCTTTAACAAAAAAGACAAACCCTAATGGTAATGCAGGAAGCGAATATTTATAATTACCAATCTCATGTATTAACAATAAAATATTTTTGCTTTTACAAAATGAAAAGCGCCAGTAATTAACTGCAGATTTAAACTTCAGCATACTACTTGCAATTGGGTTATTAACGAGTTCTCTGTATAGTAAGCTTGAGTATTTTGGATTCTTTCTCCTGTTTTTAATACTATTATGAGATAACCCTCCTTCAAGATATTCTCCAACATATATAGGTTCATTAAAATATCTCATTTTATACTTAGTTGACATCTTATTCCAAACTATAGATTCAGCAACAAACTTCTCATTAGAAATGTCAGGAAATAGAAACTCTTTAAATAGTTCAGTTTTTATAACATGAGCCATATCAGCACTAATTTTATAAAAACGTCTTCTTTCGAGTAGGTTCGAATCTACTACCTTATCAGGGAATAGCTTACCGCCTATAATATCTCCGTTTGGATAACACCTGAATCCTGTAACTCCAATAATATTATCATCATCTTTAACTGCATGATAATAGGAAGAAACTATTTCTAAGCTATTATCCAATAAATAATCATCACTATCGACGATAAAAAACAATTCTCCATCAGCTAGCTGTAAACCCTTATTTATAGCCCTATGCTTACCTCCATTGGCTTGCTTGTAATATATTATTTTAATACAATCTTCTTTAATAAACTTACGGATTAAACTCTCCGTATCGTCAGTACTGCCATCATCTACAATTACCCATTCAAAACTTTTATAAGTTTGACGAAGCAGACTGTTATATAATCTAGCAAGAGTTTCTTTTCTATTAAATGTAGGAGTAAATATAGTTATAATCATAATTTAATCGTCTCATCGCATACGCTTAAAAGTTAGTTGAAATCTATTTAAAACATCCTAGCTGAAAGCATATTTTATTCAATTTCTATACGGTTATATTGATCAGATAATCTAACAATGTCGTCTTCACCTAAATAACTTCCTGACTGTACTTCAATAATCTCTAAAGGAATCTTTCCAGGATTCTCCAAACCATGAATCGCACCAACGGGGATGTAAGTTGATTGGTTTTCAGTCAATATCAACTCTTTATCACCATTAATAACCTTAGCCGTACCAGAAACAACGATCCAATGCTCAGCCCTATGGTGATGCATCTGAATAGATAATCTCTCACCTGGGTCAACTGTAATACGCTTAACTTGATAACGATGACCTATATCTATACAGTCATACTTACCCCAAGGCCTGTATACCTCTCGATGTAAACTAACTTCGACACGCTCTTGTTCTTTTAAAATACTGACAACTTCTTTTACGTTTTGCACCTGATCCTTAGCAATAACAAGTATCGCATCCTTAGTTTCTATGACCACAGTATTTTCCATACCCACCATAGTTACCAATCGATCACTAGAATATACAAAGCTATTTTTGCAGTCTCTTACTAGCGCATCCCCATGTATTGCGTTACCCTCCTCATTCTTTGTACTGATATCCCATAACGCAGACCATGAGCCGATATCATTCCATCCTGCATCTAATGGTACTATCACAGCATCTTGAGTTTTCTCCATTACTGCGTAATCAATAGAGTCTACAGGGCAACGTTCAAATGCAGATTTATCAACTCTCAGAAAATCTAAATCATTTGTAAGGTCTAACATAGACTCTTCACAGGCTGCTAGTACCTCTGGACGATGCTTAGCAAGTTCGTTTAGATAGCGGCTTGCACGGAACATAAACATGCCACTGTTCCAATAGTATTCGCCACTTTCAATATATCCTTCTGCAGTCTCAATATTAGGCTTTTCTACAAAATTCGAAACTGAAAAGCTTATATTATCTTCTAATCGCATACCCCGCTTTATATAACCGTAGCCTGTTTCAGGAGCAGTTGGCACAATACCAAATGTGACTAACTTACCTGAATCAGCTAATGGTATTGCCTGTTGTACTGCTGCTTCGAAAACTGGCTTATTTTCAATAACATGATCTGCTGCTAATACTAGCAAGATTGGGTCTTCTGAATTTTTGGTTGCATATATAGCTGCTAATGCGACCGCAGGTGCTGTGTTTCTTACAAATGGCTCTAGTATTATAGTAGGCATTTCATTATGCTGGCGTAGCTGTTCGGCTGCGATAAAACGGTGCTCTTCATTACAAATAACGATGCTTTGATTGATATCTAGTCCATCGATCCTAGAAAAGGTTTCTTGCAGCATAGTACCTTCACCTGCCAATGACAAAAACTGTTTAGGATACATCGCTCGAGATAGAGGCCATAAACGACTACCGGTACCACCTGCAAGAACTACTGGAATAAGCATAAAGCAACCTAAAAAACTTATAATAGAAATATACTAGATAATTAGTATGATGATGAATTAATTTTCCACTTAATTTTTTTATTTTTTTTCAATAAAACTCTTCTTATATTCACAGGTATAAGAAATAAAGAGCTTAAAATTAAAAAATTAAAAAATTAACTTTATTTATATAAAAAACACGTGACAAGTAAAATATAGATAGATAAAAATTATCAAAATAAGAAAGAGTTATCAGACCATTTCTTAAAGCTGATTTACTTAAGGCTTTTGTAAATGAATTTTTTTGATTTATAAATTTTAGAGTTTCGTAATGTAAAATAATAAATATGATACGGTATTTCTTTCAATTTATCGTTCGCACATCTACTCTTCCCATCACTGTGTACAGTAACTAGTGTACGAAGGCTATGAGCTGTCTTACCTAATAAAGCTAAACGAAACCAAACATAAATATCTTCTCCTCTACCAAATCCAACTGGAAAACCCTTGATAGCCTTAAAGTCTTCTTTTCTTACACATGCAGATGAGGAGTTTATTAAGTAGTTAACCTTTGAGTAATCTTCAAAAAAATCACCTGTTAGTTCAGCTTTATTCATCATATCAAACTTCTTTAAAGAGCCTTCAACATAAGACCGAGTTGAAAAAAGGACTGAATCTTTATTATTCAAAATAAGTCTTACGATTTCTTCCAAGTTTTCATGATGCCACTCATCATCACCATCTAAAAAGCAAATATATTCTGAAAATGCAATATTTGAACCATAATTACGAGCAAAGGATACTCCTTGATTAGGTATAGAATATACCTTCACCCTGTCATCATATTCGTATTCTTTAGCTATATGTAATGAATTATCTGTAGACCCATCATTTATAATAATAAGTTCAAAAAGATTGTATTTTTGGCATAAAACACTTTCAATAGCTCTGCCTATAGTATCCTCCTTATTATATAAAGGTATAACTATAGAAATACTAATTTTCTTCATATGTTCACCGTTTAGCTATATATTTATCTACTAGAAAAAAAATTTTTCCAAAAGGGGTAAACATAAAATATTTATTTATGTGATCTCTATATCTTATATTTTGATATTTATCCTTGGCATGATAGTAGAACCTCCAATAGTTTATAACATACCTTGCTTTTTTTATAAATCTAATCTCGCTATCTAGATAGCTAGAATACACACTCATAGCGTTTATAGGAGCGCAAGTCCTCAGTTTTAAAGACTGTGCTGATAAACCATCTTCTTGGTATTCAGCACGCATAAGATATTGGTTCACAAAATATGAAAAGTGTGTCTTATCAATATGATTAGAAAGCCAACTTTCTGCCATATACTTTTCTTCTTCATGGACTGGAAAGGGATATTTAATTGCTATACTCTTTCTAATTAATGGAGCAGTATCAAATAAACCGTCTAATTCAACCCATTTACAGTACTTACTTTTACCGGTTTTTTTAAAAAACCTATCGTTTTTATCATTTATTTTAGCTAAACCAAAAATAGAACCAATACTTTCATCGATTTCATTATCTAGTATATTAATTATTCGCCCCACAGTTTCATCAAAAGACTATCATCACTGTCCATAATAAATATCCACTCATAATGGGCATGTATAACACCTGTATTAATAGCTGAGCATTTGCCTCCGTTATTTTTTTTATAATATCTAATACTAAAATTAGACTCAACTTGATATGTCTTGATTAATGCTTCGGTATCATCATTACTACCATCATCAATAATTAACCATTCGAAACTGTAATTAGTTTGCTCTATCAAAGACTGGTACAGCTTAGGTAATGTATGAGCACGGTTATAAGTTGGTGTCAGTATGGTTATCATTGGAAGTAAACTCTCATATGATCAAGCATTAAAATAGGATATAAAGAAATAAAAACAAGCATCAAGATATTTTTATATTGTCGTGAATTTAAGTTTGATATCTGAGTAAACATCATGAAAGGCATTAAAAACCATGAGAATCCAGCAATTCGGTCAGAATAAGGAATAAATACCAATAAAAAATAAGCGGATGCCATTATTGAGTAAATTTTAATCATGTCGATAGAGAGCCTAAAATCCTTAACTTTCTTTTGTAAATACCAAATAACCATTAATGGTAAAACCGTAAAAATAGTGAAATCCAGTCTAAAACCCAACTGATAACCAACACTTTGAAATTCACTACCAGAAATGAAATCTTCATCAAAATATGTATCAAACCCTAATTCAGAAATCATACTCTCAGGAAGGATAAGCGCAACTATTGACTCAACCATACCGGTAGCGGCAAGAATAATCGTAAAAACCAATGTCAAAATGGACCACGATAAAGAAACCCTTCTATAAAGAAAAAACCACACCAAAAATACTATATTGGCTAACCAAAGAGATGAGTGAAAAAGAGTTGCCGTAAAAAGCAGTGCTATTCCTTTTAACCACTTGGGATTTTCATTGTCTATGATGCAATTCAATCCCCATAGCATAAAACCAAAAGCTATACCTTGTTTAAAGCCACTTGCTAAATAGTTTATATAATAGGGATAAAGTAGATAAAGCATCATTAATGATGCTGCATCGAACTTATTTACCCGCTCTCTAAAGGCTAAATAAAGGGGTACAAGGCATAAGAAATACACTAAAGAGAAAAACAGTATAGAGTTAGTGCTTATTAGCGCTGTAAGCCAGTTAAACAATGCAAAACCGAAAGGGCTTTTATCATAATCAAGCAGTTCAGAAAAACTGAGCCTAGCTATATTGTTTAGCCCTAACATATAACGCCAAGGATCACCTGCCGGCTCTCTAAATGACAAAGTAATCCATAACCAAACTACTGTCAGGATGGAGAAAATAATAACACCAGCTCGTGCAGTAGCATTTTCTCTTTTGATAAAAAGAGCCAAGAATACTAGGCATATCATGCTATAGAATGTGAAATTAAATACTATCACGGTATCCTGACCTTAGCTTTTAAGCCACTAGTGAATTAGTACTTCTTCAGCACTGAGCGTTGTGTTGAGCGGTGGTTTTTTAGCTACTTTCCTACCCGCATTGACACCCTTGATGACAGAGATAAACGGATTTATAGATTTATCTAGCCTGCTATATGAGATACCTAATAATAGTGTCCGAGCTAAAGATGTCGGCCAGTAAATCGGTGCTAAATGCCTAAAAACTAAGATACCTCTATTATGACCAAGACCATACATATATTTAGGCCAGTCTTTCAATACCCTACAGCCACCCATTGGTGCAGCGAGGTGAATAAGATGCGCATTTGGCTCAAACCATGCTTGGTAGCCCGCTTTTTCTAACCGTAAAGCAAGTTCGGACTCTTCGTAAAGTGCCGCACCAACGCTAAGGTTTTCATCAACCCCACCAACATCAATAAATGCTTTTCGTTTAATCGAAAAGTTGCCACCTGGTGCATGACAGCACCAACCTTCTTTCTTTGACGAATAGTTACGAATTGCTGTTGCTGTCCACTTATTGAAAGAGCCAGGTAAGGCAGAAGTAAGCACTTCACCATTCTTTTCAGTGATTCCGCCGGCTATTAGTGTGGCACCCGTATTTAGATGCGCTTTATAATGATTTTCGACCAAGTCTGTACTGCAGCGTATGTCATCATCAATATACAAGATGATATCGTTACTGGCTTTCTGTAGGCCAAAATTACGTGCTTGGGGCAAACCCTTAAAATGCGCTTTGAAATAACGACAAGGTACTGATGATTTTTTAAGTAACTCAACTGCCTCATTATTTATATCGTCTGACTGATCAACCACTATTACTTCAAAATCCGTAAAGTCCTGCTTCAAGATATCTTTGATAGTATCTAACAAGACCTCTGCACGATTAATGGTAGGAATAATAACAGAGACTCCATTAACATTCTTTGTTTCTGTCATTAGTATTTCTCCAATATAGTCAGTAGGGCTCGTGTATAGTGTTGCCAAGTGCAATGATTCTGTACACGCTCATATCCAAGCTTACCTTGCTCATAAAACTCTTGGGGATTATTGACCAGTTTTTTAAGATATGTTGCAACCGCTTGACTATCATTTTGATCGATTAGCCAACCACCTTCATTACTCTTAATAGCATCAGGTATACCCCCAGCACGCGTACCAACTACAGCCAGACCTGCTGCCTGTGCTTCTAAAAATACCATTCCAAACCCTTCAACACCTCTTTGTTGCTTATCTTCTCGGGTGCACAATATAAATAAATCTGCTGCCTTATATAACGCTGGCAAATCCTCATCTGAAACAAACCCAAACCAATTAATATAATCATTAATTTGCAACTCTTTGGCTCGATGCTTGAGATTCTCTAGATGTCTACCTTTTCCAGCTACAACGTAATGAATATGCTCTAACTGCTCTTTAGAAAGAGAGGCTAGAGCATCAAGTATGACGTCATGTCCTTTATAATCATCAATACGCGATACACTGAGTACTATAGACTTATCAAACGGCAAGCCTAGTGTCTGCCGAGCCTCAGCCTGAGTTATATTTGTCGCAAAATTTTCTAAATCAACTCCAGGGTTAATCACTTCAGTTTTGATATTAGGTGAAATATTAGCGACTAGCTGTTCAGTATACTGACTATTACATACAACACAGCGAGCTGATGTGAGAACTTTTTTGCGCAGCCAAGATTTTAATAAATATTTTGGACCTTTAGGGTAAGGCATTACTTCATTACCATGAGCTAATATATAAAGGTTGGTCCGACGAAGTAACAAGGCCAAGGTACCTTCAGGATTCCATACTGTGGTAATTACCTTAATTTGCTTAGGTTTAGATATTAAATACTTAATCAACTCTAGTTCCCGCAAACCTTTTTTACGAGACAACTCAATTGTTGGCAACTCTGGCCTTGATAGCCTCTGCTCAACATTATCAGCTTTAAGAGTACATACTTCTAGATTCATTCCACTATCAGCTAACTGCTTAGCAAAAGCAGATGTTAAACGGCTGATGCCACCATCATTAGGAGGATAGTCATAGCTTAAAATAATTAATTGCTCTTTCATGTTGAGATATCCTTTGCAATTTCATCAAATAGTGTTGCAAAAGCTTTGGTTTGTGAACTAGCTAAGTAACGATTACGATAGTCAGCACATAAATCATCTTCATCTCTATCGTTATTTTCTAACCATTCTTGAAGACGTAAAGCATCTTCCTCTACACTATTTCTTTCTAAGAAAAAACCAAGACCAGCTTTAGTAAGCTCTTTTCTGGCTTCACTAAGTTTTGGAACGTCCGCAATGACCGGCACTCCTAAAGCAATATAGTCAACCATTTTTGCAAAGTTAGTCCACCAATAACGATTACTACCAGGAGCAAGAATACATGCCTTAGCTGATTGTAAAATACTGTAGAGCTCCAATTGTGGCAAATGATCTACGTATTCAACTTCAATCTTCCAATCACTTATATTTTCCAAAACCTTATCGATAATTGGTCTATTAACATCTGACCGACCTACAAATATCATTTTTAAATATGGATTATTTTTATGTAGATTATGAAGTATACGGAATATATAGCAGTCTTGTTCAGGCATTACTTCACCTGCAAAAACAATACTGCTAGCATAGCTATCATTTACATTTTTAATGCAAGAAAGATAATCATTATCAACTCCTGTAGGGATAAATGTATAGCGACTATCATTCAAACCATAGAGATCAGAAAATATAGAGCTATAGGTTTCTGATAAACCTGTTACTTTATCAGCTTTATCAAAAGTACTTTGCAGTATTTTTTGCTGAACTTTTTGCCCAAAATAGTTGTTAACACTATTTTTATAACCATAGCCACAAGGATCTCGAAAATCTGCTATCCATTTAACCCCTAGTTTATCTTTAAGTTCAATTGCTATACCTAAATGACTATACGGGTTAGCAGTTGTATACATAATCTTAATATCATATTTTTCAACTAGTTTTTTAGCAGTACTCATTGAGGCCAAAGCCCATGCCCAATGGGCATCAGGAATACTGCAAAGAGTTCTTGAAACAGATGAATTGATTACAGACAATATTCCACCAGGTCTACTTGAAAATAGGCGATTTGGTAAGATCTCATTTATATCTATATCTTTTTTGGAGTTTTTTATGGCGGAAAAACTACGATCTTTACCACCAAACGCCATACGTAAACCACGTAAACTCGGTTCGATATGACGTGTACGAATTATTTCTACACAGTCTGGTAACTCTAATAATAATTCCTTGTTATTATTATATAGATAATTAGTATCAGTAGTTAAAACTATAGGTCTATATCCATAGTGTGGTAGATATTTTACAAGCTTATGAATGCGGAACATAGCTGCATGTGTTTGAGGAGCAAAAAAAGGTGTAATTATCAATATTGGAGTCAAGTTATCCTGTTTCACGAAACTACCTATTTTGTGAGTGTGTATTTATACATGTTAATATTACTTTCTATAAAACATTGAAAATTAAATTTATTTTTTATTTTTTCTATTGCAGCTTTAGCAATACTCTCTCTTAATCTTTCGGACTCAACTACTAGCTCAATCATATTAAGAATTGTTTTTGGCTTTCGAGGGTCACAAAGCCAACCGTCCACACCATGTTCCACAAGTTCAGGACCGCTAGACATATTAGAGATAATTACTGGTAAGCCAACAGCCATTGCCTCTAAAGGAGCTAATGCAAATGCTTCAGAAAATGAAGGTAGTATGGCAAAATCATAATTCCTCAGCGATTTTATTAAGTCTTTGTTATCTATGTGATCTATAAATTCAATAGACCCCTTTGTTTCTCCTAAAATTTTAATCATTTCCTCTTTACTTGAATAACCATTCTCATAGGTATCTTTACCAACAACACTTAAAACCCAATCTGGATTTTCCAAACTAAAAGATCGCCAAGCCTCTGCTAATGGATAAATACCCTTTTTTTCAGATAAGCTACCAAAGTAAATGACTTTTTTACTCTCACTATAATCTATTTTGATATAGGCTTTAAAGCTATCTACATCTATCGAATTATATATTACCCAAGGGTTTTCAGGTAAACCAAATAAACGCTTAGTTTCTTCAGCTGTATACTGGCTCACTGATACAATATCAGAAGCTGATTTCAGCTGTTTTTCTTCTAAATGCTTAATAATAGCAGATGGCTTCATATTTCTTTCAGAACTAAAGTATGTATGGCTACCATGTAAACGAGTAATACTACTTTTAGCTAATTTGGGTATATAGGAAATACTAGCCTCAAAATCAGGACACTCTATAATATCAATTGGTTTAATTAATGCTATTTTTTTCAAATGTTTATAAATAGCTACTCTATTAGCAATAAGGCCTATTCTGCCTGTTACGTGGGGAATACGAATCACTTTTACTTTGTTAACCTCCTCTTGTAATTTATTTTCAATACTTGGATAAGTGCCAATCACATGTACATCATGACCATGCACACATAGGCCTTCAGCAATCTTTTTAGTAAAAACACCTATTCCTCCGCTTTTACCAGGTGGATACTCATTACAAATGAAAACAATATTCAATTTATTAGACATTTACGATTCCATTAGTTTAGTTTTTCGATAATTAAAGTAAAAACATTACTATAATCTATGCTTAAACATCGAAAATACAGATTCTAAAACAAACTTTCTCATTAATAAGAATGCAACTAAAGTATAACTAGCTACTCCCGTAATTATTTTTGTAATCAATATACTGTACCAAGTAAGTTGTAAAATATTAGCAATTTTTTCTACTGCTATTACCGTAAAAGTCATCGCTATAAGGCTAATAGCGACTGGTAGCAATTCTTTCAATGATTGAATAAAAGATAAATCAGCGACTTTGTGAGCCAACCATAAAGCGGGGAAGAAAATAACAATACCCATTACAATACCGTATGCCTTAGCAATCCCTAAAGCTCCATATGGTAAAGCCAAATAAAAGCTGACACTCAATAACGCACCACTGATTACTGTTAGCCACAAATACGCTTTGGCTTTACCTACTGCTGTGAATAACCATCCAGTAGTGTTATAGAGCGGTTGGGTGACACTTGCAATACTCAGCCATATAAGCAAAGGAACAACCTCCTGCCATTGACTCCCATAAATTAGTTTTACCATTTCATCGGCAGTAAGAGCAAATCCAAGAGCCATCGGACAGCCGATAAGAGCTATCATTTTTAAAGCTTTACGATAGGCATTAGCAAACCTTTCTTTATCATCTTGTAAAGCAGAGAGCGAGGGGACCATTAAATTAGTAAGCACACCTGTAGCCAACATACTAGGTAATAACATTAAAAAGTATGCTCGATTATAAAACCCTAGCTCTTCTGCTCCCCAATACTTCCCAATTAAAACACTATCTAAATTTCTAGCTATATAGATCAATAAGCCATTTATAGCCAACATACCACCAAAAGTTACTAGGCTTAGCGTCCCGACTCCTCGACGCGGTTTGGATATCTGTATTTTACTCATCGGTAAGGCTAATAGTACTCTTGCTATACCAGTACTCAGACTTTGAACTACTAAAGCCCAGTAACCTAAGCCTGAGAAAGCAGCGACTAAAGCAAATATTGCACCTATAACAATAGCAAAGACTTCTACTTGAGCAGCCGCCTTGTAGTTCATAGTACGATTAAGTAAAGCCATAGGCTGAGCGGCAATACCACTCAATACAAAGCCAGCTCCTAAGGCAGCAGTAATTGCTACTAACTCTTGCTGATTATAAAAATTGGCAACAGCAGGTGAACCTAATATACATATGAGCCAAAGAAATACACCAACACCAAAATTAATCCAAAATAGGTTACTAACTTGTATTTTATTTAATTGCTTCCGTTGTATGGTCGCCCAGCTCAAGCCCATATCAGAAAACACCATTAGTAGAGCTGTGAGCGTAGCTACCATACCTACTAGCCCAAAATCACTGGGACTAAGTAGCCGAGCTAGTACTGCCGTTGTACCTAGACTTAATAGATTACGAGCAATAATTTGTAGAGCTGTCCACTTGACCCCTTTACGAGCACGATTACCGACATCATTTGAATTAACACTAGCGATATTATCTTCTGAAGGAGGGTTTGCCTCATTATTACTCATAAACTTTTCTTATCTCAAAAAACTAACATACCAAGGCATTGCTTTCTCAATACCTTGAATAATATTAAACTGCGGCGCATAGCCTAACGCATTTTGTATTTTGCTTATGTCAGCCTGACTATGCCGCACATCCCCTGCTCTAAAATCTCGATAGACTGCTTCTTGAGTGTAGCTAACTCCGTTAGCACTTAAATGCTCTTTAAGTGCTGAAAACAGCGTATTAAGGGTAGTACGACCACCAACAGCTACGTTATACACTTGGTTCTTAGCTTCTTCAGTAGCAGTTGCTGCTAGGATATTAGCTTGTACGGCATTTTCAATAAAATTAAAGTCGCGACTGGTATCGCCATCGCCATTAATGAACACCTCATCACCTGCGATCATAGCAGCCGTCCACTTTGGTATTACCGCTGCGTAGGCACCATCTGGTGTTTGGCGTTTACCAAAAATATTGAAATAACGCAGACCAATCGTCTTAAACCCATAAGTACGTGAGAATACATCTGCATAAAGCTCATTGACATATTTAGTCACTGCGTAAGGTGATAACGGATTGCCAATGTTATCCTCGACTTTTGGCAATGCTGGATGATCGCCATACGTTGAGCTACTAGCCGCATAAGTAAAGCTAGCAACCTTTGCATCACGAGCTGCTACGAGCATATTTAAGTAGCCTGAGATATTCGTATCATTAGTATTAATGGGATCAGCGATAGAACGTGGTACTGAACCTAGTGCTGCTTGATGCAGTACGTAGTCTACGCCTATACATGCTGCCTGACAGTCATCTAGATTACGAATATCGCCTTCTATAAAGGTAAAGTTCTGCCACTGATCTTTACTTACTAAACTCTGTACTTCATCTAGGTTATGCTGAAAGCCAGTCGCGAAGTTATCTAAACCGACTACTTTTTGATTTAGTAATAGTAAAGTTTCAAGTAAATTAGAACCAATGAACCCCGCTACCCCAGTAATCAGCCATGTCTTTGACTCGTTAATTAATACTTTTTGAACTTTTTCATATGCAGTTGACGTCATGATAATTATTTTCCGTATTTTTATAGATTTATAAGCGGATATCAGTGTCTTCTTTGGTAAAGACATACTTTAAATCATAAAGCACGTGTTCATTCTTTCCAAACGCTCTAATCTGATCTACACCCAGCTCGACGAACTCATTATGCGCGACGGCTAAGATGATACCATCATAGTTATTTACAGCGGGCTTGCTGATAGGCGTCACATTATATTCACGCTCAGCTTCTGCTTTATCTACCCAAGGGTCATAGACATCAACGTCGATATTATATTCTTCTAACTCATGGACAATGTCGATGACCTTGGTATTACGCACGTCGGGGCAGTTTTCTTTGAAACTCAGGCCTAAGACCAATACCTTGGCACCTTCAACTTGAATACGCTTTTTAATCATTGTTTTAACCAGCTGTGTGACCACATACTCACCCATGCTGTCATTCAAGCGACGACCAGCCAATATAATCTCTGGGTTATAGCCAATCGCTTGCGCTTTATGAGTCAAGTAATAAGGGTCTACACCGATGCAATGACCACCGACGAGGCCTGGACGAAACGGTAAAAAGTTCCACTTGGTGCCAGCCGCTTCTAAGACTGCTTGGGTATCGATACCCATTTTATTAAAGATAACGGCTAACTCATTAATTAAGGCAATATTGACATCTCTTTGGGTGTTTTCAATCACCTTTGCCGCTTCCGCTACTTTGATGCTTGCTGCTTTATGAGTGCCGGCAGTAATAATTAAATTATATACTTCATCCACAAAATCAGCGACTTCAGGTGTTGAGCCCGCCGTTACTTTTAAAATATTAGTAACGCGATGTTCTTTATCGCCCGGGTTAATACGTTCAGGACTATAACCGGCATAAAAGTCTTGATTGAAGGTTAATCCCGAGACTTTCTCCAACACCGGAATACAAACTTCTTCTGTGGCCCCAGGGTAAACGGTCGATTCATAAACCACAATGTCGTCTTTTTTAAGCAGACTACCGATAACTTCTGAGGCTTTAATTAAAGGAGTAAGATCGGGCTGTTTATAATCATCGATAGGCGTCGGTACCGTAACAATAAAAAAATTACAATCCTTAAGCGCTTGTATATCGGAGCTATAATTCAAATGCGATGCTTGGGTCAGCTCTTCATCACTAACTTCCAAGGTATGATCTGTCCCTGCACACAGGGCCGCTATACGACTGGCATTAATATCAAAGCCTACTACTGGCAGATGTTTACCAAACTCAACGGCTAAAGGCAAACCCACATAGCCAAGTCCGATAACTGCTATTTTTATATTGTTAATATCTAGCATAATTTTCCTTTGTTCATCTAACCAATTTTAGTTGAAAAATAGTATTTAGGGTGCTTATTAACAGCTATGCAGCTTTAGAGCCTTCTTGATGATAACCTGCTACAAACTGCTTAAACTGCTGCTTCAGCCAAGGAACATCAAATTGCTTTTGCTTTTCAGTCAGCTCAAACAATATCGATTCAAGCTCATCCAATGGAAAGTGGTGTTCTAGCGCTTGCATGATAAGGGGATGATCAGTTGATTCAACATTATCTTCACCGATGATGAGCTCTTCATAGAGCTTTTCTCCATCTCTAAGTCCAGTAAAGATGACTTCGATATCGCCCTCAGGATGGGCAGCATCTTTAATATCAAAACCACTTAAGTGAATCATTCGCTGTGCCAAGTCAACAATCTTGACCGGCTCTCCCATATCAAGCACAAACACCTCACCACCTGATGCCATTGCACCTGCTTGGATGACTAAGTTTGCCGCTTCTGGAATCGTCATAAAATAACGGGTCACATCAGGATGGGTGACCGTAATCGGCTTACCTTGCTCGATCTGTTTGGTAAATAACGGCACAACAGAGCCTGATGAGCCTAGGACATTACCAAAACGCACCATACTGATACAGGTCTGGCTATCCGTCTGGCTGAGCGCTTGGCAAACCAACTCTGCTAGACGCTTAGAAGCGCCCATCACATTGGTTGGTCTTACTGCTTTATCGGTCGATATTAAAACAAAGGTCTCAACATTTGCTGCAATCGCAGCTCGGGCGCAGTGATAAGTGCCTTTGGTATTATTGATAACGCCTTCAAAGGGATTGTGCTCTACCATTGGCACATGTTTATAGGCAGCAGCGTGATAAACTGTCTGTATATTATGGAGTTTCAGTATTCTAAGCAGGTTCGATTCATTGGTGACATTACCGATAACAGCAACAATTTTAATATCTTGATAGGCTGGGGTATTGGCTTGTTTGATGATTAGCTCTTGATGGATACTATAAAGCGCAAACTCGGACAGCTCATAAAGTACAAGACATTTGGGCTGGTTTTTAATCACTTGACGGCATAATTCACTACCGATAGAGCCACCAGCACCAGTGACCAACACGCACTTACCCTTAATATTCATCTGCAGCAATTTGGCATCAGGTTCAACAGTCTGTCTATCCAACACATCCAAGATATCTACTTTACGCATACTACTAACGGTCACTTTTTCGTCAGCGATTTCTTCTAAGCTTGGCAATTCTTTTATTTTTATGGCAATGCCTGAGAGCTTATCTATAATCTGGCGTTTCTGCGCGCGACTGATAGAAGGAATGGCCAAAAACACTTGTGCAACGTCTAGTTCATCAATCAAGCCTACTAACTCATCAGCAGCATAAATCTTTTTGCCGAGTAAATAAGCACCCGTAAGCTGAGGATCATCGTCAATATAGGCCACAACATTATATTTATGCGAGTTTCTTAAGCCTTCTAATAAGTCTCGACCTGCCTCTCCCGCCCCATAAATAACGACATTTTCATAACCATCCTCATTTTTAGTACGTTGTTGGCTCTTACCTTGTAGGCGCGTTAGAAACTCACGAATAGTCAGTCTGCTATTCCACAACCATATAAAGAATAGAAATAAGAATATGATAGGGGCTGAGCGCGGCATGGTGGGAAAGAAGTCAATGAATAGAACGACTTCATACAATACAATCAGCAAAAAAAACAGCTGTGAGACATTTGCCATAACAGCATCAAAGAAACCTCTAGCCACCCCTCTATAAAACCCTATCGCATACAACCCTACGATAGGGATAATGGCATAAAAGCATAGTGCCAATAAACCAATATGATTGCCAAGATAGCCATAGCGTAAAGATAAGGCTAAAAACAAACAAGTCAATGACAGGACAAGGTCTATACTAAGCAAAATGGCGCGCTTAACGCTACGAGGTAATGACAACAAGTATTCTGCTATACCTTGTAACCAACCGCTTTTACCGTTCAGTGATTGGTACGCACTTTTGGTTTCTGACTTTATCAACATAACACTCAACTACTCAAAGGATATTAATTTAGCTAAAGAATCTAAAAATAATTAATTATTGTTACCATAAGCATAACTATAGTGATAACTATATTTGCTCATAATCCCTTGCTGTACATCGTTAAGGATAATACCGTCAACTTGTATATTGGCTTTACTCATCTGATTGACCGCATAAACCAACTGCCCTTCTATCGAATCATCGTATCTAGTGACCATCAATACCTTGTCAGCGTGTTGCGCTAATATCATAGCGTCAGAGGCAGCTAAGACTGGTGGGGAATCGATGATAATATAATCGTAATGCAGGTTTAGCTCTGCCATTAACGTATTAAAGCGTCCGTTGGCCAAAAGTGATGCTGGGTTACGTGGATGCTGACCTCGTGGCATAAAGTCAATATAATCCATACTAGTAGGATGAATGAAATTGGTAGCACTGGCTATTTGTTGGACATCGTTAACTTGCTTTGTATCATTATGATCCTGCAATAAGTAATCGGCCAGACCGTTATTTCTATCCATATTAAACATTTGATGCAATTCACCTAAACGCATATCAGCATCTATAATCAGAACTTTTTTATCTAACTGGGCAAATACTTCTGTCAAGTTAGCAGAGATAAAGGACTTACCGACACCAGGACTCTCGCCAGTAATAAGAATGACAGTGGCTCGTTTATCTGCATGCACTTTTTTTGGCACACCAAACATAAGGCTTGTTCTTAAGCTTTTGATTGCCTCGTAGCTTAAACTGTTACTATCAGCATAAGCTAGCAGGCGATTTCCTGCTTTCTTATTTTTATTTAATCGCGTTAATAATGGTGAGCGTGGGATCGTTGCTATTACAGGCACACCTGTTCTAGATTCCAGACGCTCAGGATCTTTGACCACATTTCTAAGCAAACTTTTAATCAACGCTAATATTGCGCCCAACATAGCACCCAATAACGTTGCTAATACCCAAATCTGTAGCTTTTTAGGCGCAATAGTATTAAAAGTACTGATAGGCAAATCAATAATACGTGCAAAACCAATTTGACCAGCTTTTACTATTTTCAATTGCTCATAGTTTTTAAGCAAAGTGAGGTAAATCTCTCTGTTAATAGCCGTGTCTTCTGATAATTGCAAGAATTCTCGTTGTACTTCAGGTAGACCGGCGATAGTATTATCGATCTCTTGTTTCCGACTATTAAGTACGTCGAGTTGCTCATTGATTTGGATCACTAATGGATGATCTTCGGTATAATAAGTCGTGAGATCCGCTTTTTTAAGCTTTAATTCATTAAGCTGTGCGTCAATTTGCGAGTTTTCAGTTAATAATATGCCTGCTTCTTGACCAACATCGATAGTTCCAGACTTTTCGCGAAATTTATTAAAAGTCTTTTCAGAATCCTCTAATTTCTTTTTTAGTGTTGGAATCTGAGTTTCCATAAACTGAATCGTTTTTGTGGTTTCTTGAGAGCCACGAGATTGGTTCTGATCGATATAAGATAGAACAATATGTCTTAATACTAAAGTCACTTGCTGCTGACGTAAACCGGTCATTGACAACTGGATAATACCTGTCTGCTGACCCTTTTCTGTGACAGTAAGGGCACTATTAATGGCGTTAGTAGTATTTTGTAGTGATTGTTTCATTATACTAATAGGGTGGGCATTAACAGGAAGATCTGCAACCGTAATCTGAATCTGACCATTTGAGCCGCTGAATTGATGTGGTTGATTAAACTGACCCTTGAACTCATCGAAACCATTACTTAATACAAAACCTGTAGCAGATCTCGTTAATGTAAATGATTTATCTAGGTAAGCTTGCGATACATTAAATTGACTGATATAGGCTTGGCCATTTTCGGTTTCAATTGCGACTCCTTCAGGAGTGTTTATTTGGGTGCTCGTAACGTTGCTTTTTATTCGATCCAAATACCCGATCGTAGGGTCAGAAAGCCGAATGCGCAGATGTAATAAGTTGACGACGGGTTCTAATATCATCCGTGATCTTATGAGCTCAGCCTCTGTCTGCGCTTTACTCGCTTCTGACCCAATTAACTCTGAAATATCACTACCTAATGCTGCAATACCTTGAGAGCTTTCTTCAATTTGAATAAGTGCATCTGACTGAAAAGTAGGGTTGACGTACCTACTATATAAAATCCCTATTATCAAACCCAATACAGCAAAAAATACGATGACTTTCCAGCCACGCAAAATGGCAAACAGCAGCGCCATTAGATCAATATCGTCATCCTCTTGTTTAGAAGAAGGCTTTGATAAGTTTCTGGAATCTGTATTCATAACGGTATGTTCATCACTTAAGGTTATTCGTTTAAAGGTTAGGTAGTTAATAGTAGCTATTTAACTAATTTTATCTGCCCACTGTTCAAGACCATCAACGATATCTTGGTATGCAGTTTCGAAGGCAGTAATTTCGTGCCTATAGGGGTCAGCAATATCATTATCTGTCCAATGACCTAACTTAAAGGTTTTACCACGACAAAACGGCCAGCGTTCTTCGATCCACTTAGTCTGACTATCTGACATAGTAAAAATAAGGTCTGCTTTTAAAACCAACTTTTCATCGATCTGTTTTGCCACGTGATTGGTAATATCAAGCTGTTGCTTTGTCATGATTTCTAGTGCAGCAGGGTCCGCAGGGTGGCCGACTAATGCGCCGACGCCAGCAGAGTCAATAGCTTTATCAGGATAGCGTTGTTTTAATAAAGCTTCTGCCATTGGACTACGACAAATATTACCGACACAAACAACGAGAATGTTATCAAATGCCATTGGAGTAATTCCTATAAACCTGAGAAAGCTCTGACAGCAGCAGTGGAAGGAAGTAGTGAACTAATAACACGATTCCAGCGCGTTAAACCAGTTGGATCAACATACACAATATCATTGGCCTGCATCTCGAAACGATTGGCAAGTGCAAAGCTAGTGATCGTTTGCATATCTACATAATAAATATCCGTCGCTCGTGTATTTAGATTATCACGAACAACATATATTTTTGCGGCATTCGCAGTACTGGAATTAAGCCCTTTAGACTCACCCAACACCTGCGCTAAACTGATACCATGCTCTAAAATAGGCACAGGTTCTACTTGTCCAAACTCCCCTAATACATATATTTTGTTACGGTCTTGGCTGTTGACATGAATAGAATCGCCATCTTGCAGATATATTTGATTAGCCGATAGGCCCATTTGGCGTAACGACTGTAATCCAAAATTATAATTCTTTCCTCTTCGATTAAGCACTATATTATTTGAATCACCGGTAGTCGTTGCTCCACCTGCCATAGAAATTGCACTGTATAGAGATACTGGTACATCAGCAATAGCAAACTCACCAGACTGCTTAACATCTCCATCAACAAAGAATTTACTACCACGATAATTTATAATTTTCACTTGTGGATCAGAATACTTAAGATAACGTTGTAATTTGCTTTGTAAGGTAGCGGTAAATTGTGGCACACTCATACCACTGGCTTTAATACGCCCTATCAGAGGGAATTGAATAAAGCCTTGTTGATCAACTGTCAGACTTGATGTCGATGCATTAATATCTGGGTAATCAATAAGGGTAACGCTAAGAATATCCCCTTGCTCAATACGGTATTCTACTCGTCCAGAGGTTTTAGCTAGCGTATATAAATCATTATTAGTAACAACTCCTTGCTTAGGCGGCAAAGTAGCTAGATTTAACGGTTGCACATTAAACTGAATACCATTGTCAGCGACAAATGTCCCACTAGGCGGTAACTCACCTGCCTGTAGCCCAGCATTGATACTACTGCAACCTGAGATCAGACTAATCATGAGTAGACACGCTACACTTAATAACTTTGATGAATTGAAAAACATAGAAAAACCTTTATAAATCATAGGTATAAGTAGCGCCTACCGATTAAACCAATTGGGACAACTATACTAAAGGGTTACATTAGCCACATAAAAAAGCCATAATAACATAAGTGAACCCCAGTTCGGGATAAGGGCTCAAAAAAAAGATAAAAAAGAAGTCCAAAGTTGCTAAAGTAAGTTTACCAAGACCACTTAAGCAAAAAGGACTTCTTACATGGACAACCTAACCGAACTATACTGCCATATTGACGACTTTTATCAGCAATTCAAACCTGAGTTTGACGCTCATTTAATCGCAACGGGACACCAAAGGTTAAGAGCATGCCAGATAAGTGTAGCAGAGATTATGACCATCTTGGTACTGTTTCATCAACTGCGTTATCGACAGTTTAAGGCGTTTTACTACCATCACATGCTTGGCATGATGAAACGGGAGTTTCCAAATCTGCCGAGCTACTCGCGATTTATAGAGCTAGTGCTGCGCAGTATCATGCCACTGTGCAGCTACTTGCAAAGCATAATGGGCGACTGTACGGGTATCAGCTATATTGATTCAACCAAGATAGCAGTTTGTCATAACAAGCGTATCTACCGTCATAAAGTCTTTAAAGGACTTGCAACCCGAGGCAAAAGCAGCATGGGCTGGTTCTATGGCTTTAAGCTGCACGCCATTATCAATCATAAGGGCGAGCTTGTATCCATTAAAGTCACTGCGGGTAATACCGATGACAGAGTGCCTATTAAGGATATGGCAACGTCTGTGTTTGGCAAGGTGTTTGGTGATAGAGGATACATCAGTAAAGCACTAAACGCGTGGCTCACAAAACACAGTGATACCACGCTGATAACCAAACTTCGGCGTAATATGAAACCCCAATTACTTGAGCCTATGGATGAGGCACTACTCAATCATCGCTCTTTGGTTGAAACGGTGTTTGGAGAGCTTAAAAACTTGTGCCAAATCGAACACTCACGCCATCGTAGTGTCACGGGGTTTGTCACAAACTTGCTGTCAGGTTTGATTGCTTATTGCTGGTTTCCCTATAAACCCACCATCAAAAACATGCCTCAGCAGGGACAGGTAGCCACATTGTAAATAGTATCAATGAGTTACAATGTGGCTTATCCCGAACTGGGGTTAAGTGATTAAATATTGAATAATAATGGGCTGTTTTTGGCAAAAATTACGTAAGAGTAACAATCAATGTATATTCGCTTTCGCCAAATATAGAGACCTTGTTTAAACCCATAACTATCTAATAAAAAAATAACTTATTGCCAATAACGATAGCCTTAAAAAATTTCTCTTAAACAAAGCCTTGATAAATAGCGTATAATAGTCAGTCCAAATTTATACATTGAGAAATGTAAACCCACCGACTCAAGGATATCGTTATGAAAGATGAAAAACTCCAAAAAGCCCTCGCCCGTATGGGACTTGGCTCACGTCGTCAGATGGAAGAAGTGATTAAAGCAGGTCGCGTGACCGTTAATAATGGTCCAGCGACTATCGGCGACCGTGTGGAACAAGGCGATGAGATTCGTGTTGATGGTCGTCAGATCAAATACACTGCCGAAAATGAAAAGCGTCGTCGTGTTTTAGCCTATTACAAACCTGAAGGCGAAGTATGTTCTGCCAATGATCCAGAAGGCCGTCCAACCGTTTTTGAGCGTTTGCCAAAATTGACTCATGACCGCTGGGTAATGGTTGGTCGCTTGGATATTAATTCGACTGGTCTGCTATTATTTACCAATGATGGCGAAATGGCGCATCGCTTAATGCATCCGTCTAGCGAAGTGACACGTGAATATGCCGTGCGTGTGCTTGGTGAAGTGACACCAGATATCGCTCGTACGTTAACGTCTGGCGTCATGTTAGAAGATGGCATGGCACAGTTTGAAGATATTAAAGAAGGTGGCGGTGAAGGCGTCAATAAGTGGTATCACGTCAAGCTAAAAGAAGGTCGTAACCGCGAAGTACGTCGTTTGTTTGAGTCGCAAGGTCTTAAAGTTAGCCGCCTACTGCGTACACGTTACGGTACGATTATCTTACCAAAAGAGCTACGTACCGGTCGCTTCTTAGAGCTCGACAAAAAAGACATCAATACTTTGACGGATTTAGTGAGCTTACGCCCACGTCACGGTACAGGTCTGCATGGTGCAGCTAAAGAGAAGCAAGAACGTATTAAAAATAAACCGCTTAAAGCACGTCGTACTGACACTCGTAGCGATAGCCGTCCTAGCAGCGCAAAACCTAAGAGCAGTGCTAGTCCTGCCAGTCGCGGCACCCGTAATACCCGTGACAACAAGCGTTAATCGGATTAATTTAACCTTACTTTGAATCTTTTATAAATTTGAAGTAGTTAATAAAAAAAGCGGTCAATGATTCATTCATTGACCGCTTTTTTATGCGTTTTCTTAATAACGTTACTACCCCAAAGCTTAGCTATCATGACTATTAATATAGTTCTTCATGACTCGTAATTCCTGCAACTGCTGAACCTCTATTTGCTTTAATAGTTCATCTAGACGATGCTCTATATTATTTAATGCATCTTGTAATAACTCACTAGCTTCAGCTTTTTTTTGCTGATTTACCTCATTATTACTTCTATTTATATTCACTAGCTGATAGTGACTGGCTAGCATTTCAGGTAAACGGGTATGCAACATTTTATTTAACACAAACTGCTGTTCTGTGACCGCAGGCATTTTATTCTGAGCTTGTAGTATTTTTTGATAAGATTGATAGTTGCTGACCTTTTCATCGATACGCTGCAATTGACGTAGTTGGTTATCTGGCAATACCTTTAAGTGCTTTTTATTTAAAGTTAGCTGCTGCCAATTTACCGCAGATAGTGCCAATGGCGTATTATTATCTTGATACGTAAGCACACCTGGGGTAATGCCGACCGCTTTATGCAATGCGTGCCAGCCTTTTCTACCTAAATAAATAGTAGTGACCGTCGTCACAATGCCAACGCCAATTAAAACACTCATATACGCCTAACCTTTATTTAGCTCATACGATTGGGTAATTACAATTTAATATCTTTAGCATTCGTATTCGCGCTTTTGCCACTTGCATCAGTTGGAATTTCAAGCGCTTCGATATCTACATTACTATTAACAGTATCCTCACTGTTGGTAAGCTTTTGAACCTCTTGAATATCCGCATTAACGGCAGGATTGTTAAAACGTTTTTGTAAGTAACGGTTGGTTGCAAGCAGCTTTTGTCCATCTTGATGATAGGAAGCACTAAGCAAATCATCAAACTGAGTATTAATCGTGCTCAACACATCTAACAATGCTTCTTTGCCAGTGACATTGGAGTGCTTAATTTTAGTGCTATCAGCAAGCGCGCCTTCCCCCACATCTAAGTCATGCAAACGGCGATAATCAGCCACCGCTAGTGGCACATGTCTATCCATTAGATTTTGAATCATGATATAGGTTTCGGTGACGGTATCTTTATCATCGATTTTGCCATCATTATTGGTATCACCATAAATAACACGCAGCTTTTCGCCTTTGTCATTGATTTGGTCGAGCGCTGTCTTGACCTCAACTGGCAAGCTTTTTTCGGGAATATAGCCTAACTGCGGCATCGCTTTATACTCAAGCATTTTGGGCGCCGTCACTTTCTTGATACCACGATATCCTAGGTACAACCCAGCGGCTGGCAACACGCCATATAAAACAAACATTACGAACATCGCAGTCAATTGGGTCATTAGGTTGTCCTTATTGCTTAGCCAAATTGTTTGGCAAATTTCTTATTATTTTAAATAAACCTATTATTCTAAATAAAAATTGATAGCTATCATTAAACAAAAAAATAAGGCTCTATTAAAGCCCTATATTGTTATACATTGAATCGATTGTGTTTAATCATGCTGATTTATATTACTTTTCTCTGCACACGACAAAAAAACAAAAAAGTCTGTTAAAGCAAAGGCATAATAGTAATTTTCAAGACGAATCAGACCATGCCAAACTTTAACAGACTTAGTGAAACTTTAACCCAAAACCTGAGTATGAACAAGGCAAGAATCACATGTTTGAGCCTAATGATAATAGCCCTGATTACTGCTCAAAGCAGTAATCTTAAAAAAAATAGCAAGACACCTCCCTAAGGGTGGCAAGACCGACAGTCACTATCGCAGACTACAGCGATTTTTTGCCGAAGCCAGGATAGACTACGATCAACTGGCTTTGATGATATATCGACTATTTGGGCTAGGCAAAGTCACCTTAACCATTGACCGCACCAACTGGAAATGGGGTAAAAGTAACCTCAACATCTTTATGCTAGGGGTGGTATATAAAGGGATAGCCATCCCCTTATACTGGCAAATGCTAGATAAGCGAGGTAATACAAACCATCTTGAACGCTGTGAACTTATTGAGCGGTTTATCAAACAATTTGGCAAAGATAACCTTGAGATGATAGTAGCAGACAGAGAGTTTGTTGGCGAAAAATGGTTTAACTGGCTCACCAATAATCACATACCCTTTGCCATACGGATTAAGAAGAACAGTAAAGTTAGGAATCATCATGGCAAGCTGGTACAGATTAAAGAATTATTGCGCCATGTTAGCCATCAAGAAACATATCGACATGGGCGAATACTGACTGTCGATGGTTGTTTGGTCCGAGTATTTGCCAAGCGTGATAAAGACTACGGTTTAGTGATTGTCGCAACCAATCAACTAGAAACAGTGGATGCGATGACAAGCTATGGCAAGCGTTGGGAAATTGAGACTTTATTTGCTTGTCTAAAGGGCCGTGGCTTTAATCTTGAAGATACCCACTTAACCCATCTTGATCGGGTCAGTAAATTAGTCGCAGTGAACGCCTTAGCATTTTGTTGGGCTTATCATGTCGGTATTTATAAAGACAAAGATAAGCCGTTAAAACGCAAGTTGAAGTCAAACGCTCGACCTCAAGCCAGTTTGTTTGCGCTTGGCCTGGATATATTGATTGAAGGCCTTCGCTTGGTGTTTTTTAATAATGATAAGACTGTATTTCGACAGTTAGTTAGCTTTTTAACCCCTAAACCTATGAAAATCGGGTGGGGATGATTTTTTTTGTCGTGTGCAGAGATTACTTTTATAACGCCAATTCAAAGTTCATGAGTAAAAGCCCATAATTAAAAAGCAAGCAACCACTAGCTTTGGGTGCGGCTTTTAACATAACGGTGCGTTGAAGCCAGTTTATTCATCACCATTTGGTGGAGCTCATCTAGTAATTCATCAAGCTCGTAATCAATCTCTAAAAACAAATCGGTCAACATATCGCCTGCGGTCATTTTTCCTTGCACCACATTATTTTTGGTACGGTGCGGACTAAAGCGTTGCAACTGCTCATAGTGATGTAGCGCCTCAGGGATACTTTCGGACACCAGTTTATCGATAACAAACTGGCGCTCATTATGTTGCTGTTGTTGCTCAGCATTGAGCTCGCTACTCCACTCACGGTAGCGCTTTAACTTACCATTAATCCTATCTAGTATCGCAACGGCCTCAATAGGCATAGCATTTAGGGTGGCCTCATCGACCACATCAACAAGCTCAGTCATAATCGGACAGCGTCCATGTTTGAGATACCATAACGTATCAGGGTCAAAAGGAGGGCGATTGGTCGGGCGCATCTGAGCACGATTGGCTAAATAGCGATCGGTCAATGGCGTTGCCGAGCGGATATCATTTACTTGTGCTAACGCAGCGCAAATACGATCCGCACGCTCAGGCGGCGTAAGCGTAGAACGTTTGCTGCTCGCTTGAGTCTGCTCATTATCGGCTGCTTTATCATTAGCAGTTGCGTCATCACTACTTGCCATTTTCTGAGCATTTTTAGCCGCGAGTGTTGGCAGGTCTTGAGCTTGCCCAAAGGACTGTAGCATTCTTGCCAAACTTACCACCATGACCGACTCTGCCCCTCTTCCAATGCATTCATATTTTGCTCGTAGTGCGTTTATTCATATTGCGTTTTTTCATATTGCATCGATTTATTTAATAGCGTATCTTAACAGCTTTTTACGGCGCTGCCAGTAAGCAAAATGTCAAGATTCTCACATCACAACCTCTCAAATCATGTGAAAGACAAAGCCCTAAAAACACCAAATCTTAAAACATTATAAGCGCACTATTATGAATGCTCCCGATTATATTTCTGGCTTCTTACTTGGGCTATCGCTCATCATTGCCATCGGCTCGCAAAATGCCTTTGTCCTCAAACAAGGACTGAAACGCGAACATATCTTTTTCGTCTGCTTATTTTGCGCAGTCAGTGATGCGCTGCTAATCTCCGCTGGCGTTGGCGGTTTTGGCGCAGTGACAGCACGTTATCCGCAAGTTGTAGACATTGCCAAATTTGCAGGCGTGGTATTTTTACTTGGCTATGGACTGCAAAGCTTATACGCCAGTGTACGCGTATCGCATGCGCTTAACGTTGAAGGACAAGTCGTCACCAGCTTAAAAAAAGCACTGTTATTATGCTTTGGCTTTACTTGGCTTAACCCGCACGTCTACCTAGATACATTGGTACTCGTCGGCATGGTTTCAACAGGCGCAACTAGCAAAGTCGTATTTGCCGCTGGTGCAGTAAGCGCATCATTCTTTTTCTTTTTTGCACTTGGTTATGGTGCGCGATTACTTCGACCACTATTTGCCAAACCAAAAGCTTGGAATATACTCGATGCCTTGGTCGGTATTTTAATGCTGTATTTGGCTTGGCATCTATATCAAAGTTAATGCAGCGTAAGAAATAAACACAGCTTATCAAAACGAAAAAACCAAACACATTACGTGTTTGGTTTTTTATTACTTTGAAACTAATGACTTCTTATTAGGACGCTTTTTTGCGCTTTTTAGGCTTAACAAAGGTTAAATTTAAAAAATGCTCTAGCGAATCATCAAGAATATCTAACCATGGCTCTGGTAGCTCAGGAGATAGCGTTCCAGTTAAAGTAGAACGATATGACTTTTCTCTAAAGGTCATGATGTTCTCAGCTTTATCTTTTTGCCATTCCTTTAAAATCTCGCCCTGCTCTTCTACCGCGAACTCTGGGTAATCGGTGCCATTGGTCAAGTCACGGATATAAGCAGCCTGAAAATCAATAGAATCACTGACCGTCACGCACTTAGCATAAGTCGCCAACCACTTTTGCTCATCTGCTTCACGAGTCGCCAAATCAGGCAATCCGATATCGCCCAGCATCACATCGCGTGCGTACCACGCTTGCGCATCAAACATATTAAAGGTGAAATACTGATCCTGCATACCTAAATAAATCAGCTTTGGATTCGGCTGCCAAAAAACACCTTTATATAAGTTGGCTGGATACAAGCAGTTATGCGTCTGCAAACGTAGCTCATCTGGCATAAATGGGAAGTGGAACAAGTAACCCGTACACATGATAATAGCGTCAAAGCTTTGGCTCGTACCATCAGCAAAATGTGCCACATCATCTTCAAAATGCGTTACTAATGGCACTTCTTTGATACCTTCTGGCCAGTCGTAGCCAAGCGCTTGTGTGCGATAGCTAATGGTGACTGATTTGGTGCCATACTTGTAGCACTGCGTGCCAATGTCTTCGGCAGAATAACTGCTACCGATAAGTAAGATATCTTCGTCTTTAAATTCTAGTGCGTCACGGAAATCATGAGCGTGTAGGATACGACCGGGGAACGCTTCTAAACCTTCAAAGTATGGCATGTTTGGCGTTGAGAAATGACCGGTCGCAACCACGACATAATCAAACTCTTCCACTTCTTGCTCATCGGTTTTATGGTTCATCACCGTCACGGTGAATTTTTGCGTTTCCTCATCAAATGACACCCAACGTACAGGGCACTCAAAGCGGATGTATTTTTGAATATCTTGCTTATCGATACGACCCATGATGTAGTCTTTTAGGACTTCACGTGGTGGATATGATGGGATGGGTTCACCAAAATGCTCATCGAACGAATAATCGGCAAACTCTAAACACTCTTTAGGGCCATTTGACCATAAATAGCGATACATACTACCGTGGACAGGCTCACCGTTTCTGTCTAAACCTGTGCGCCAGCTGTAATTCCACATGCCGCCGATAGCGTTTTGCTTTTCATAACAAACTATCTCAGGCAAGTTCTTTGCGCCAGCCAAACGAGCTGCTTCAAAAGCACGCAACTGCGCCAAACCACTTGGACCTGCACCTAAAATAGCAATCCTTTTCTTACTCAAAACTAACTCCTATGAAATTATCGTACCCCTATTATAACATAATTTCATAATTGGCGTTTTTTGCTGATACTTTTGGTAATTGATCGTAGGTATTAAAGTCAGAAATTAATTTTAAAATTTACCTAAGAGATGATCTTTTAGGAGGCAGTATCTTAGGAAATAGACAGGAGGTTTTTGATGAATACTATCTTTTGGCGAGGACTGGGCTGCAATTTTGATAGAATTTGACATACTCTCACCACTTTCGCCAAGCTCAAGTGTGGGATTCTAAAAGCAAATGCTGTTAGGTGGCTTTCTCACGAAGGCCACAAGTTTTCTGCTTCATCGGGCGACCTTTACCGCATCCTCCCTCCGCAGACAAAGCGGCATGTCCTGCCGCTAATATATTGCGAGCCGCATTAAAATCAGCGTTCGCAACATACCTGCATTTGACGCACTCGAACTTGGCCTGAGTTTGTCGATTCTCTTTGGCGATATGCTTGCATTCAAAGCAGGTCTGGCTGGTATATCGTGGATTAATTTTTATAAGTAATCCGCCTTGCCAGTGCTGCTTATACTCAAGCATATCAACCATCATGCCCCAGCCTTGATCTAAGATCAACTTATTCAATCCTGACTTAGCTTTGACATTGCGCCCATGCTGAACGGCAGAGCCGCTAGCTGACTGCGACATATTGACTACTTTCAAATCCTCAACAACAATCATGGCGTGGTTTTTGCTGATGTTGGTGGTGATTTTATGCAAGTAATCGTGGCGAATATTGGCGATATGATGATGAAGTTTTTGAATCTTACGGTTTTGTTTTTGCCAGTTTTGGCTAAATAAGACCTTACGACTCAACTGCCGTTGCAACTTTGCCAGTTTGACTTGATTGGATTTAAAGCTATTTTTGGGTTTAATGTACTGACCGTCTGAGGTACTGATGAGTTTGGTGATGCCTAAATCAATGCCGATGGCGGTTTTAGAAGGGTGAATTGGGTTTTCAATCTCGCGCTCACACCCAAAAGACACGGACCAGCGCCCTGATTTCTTGCTAATAGTGACGTTTTTGATGGCGCCGATAATATCTTGCGACTTTCTAAATTTCACCAAACCAATACCATTCGGTAATTTGACGCGATTACCCTCAACACGGCAATATTTATCAAACTGAACCAAGCGAATTGAGTCGCGGCGGTCAATTTTACGTTTCCACTGCGGCATCAGGGGTCGTAATTGAAGCTCAGTGCCATCAAGCAACTTAAAGGATTTGGGCTTTTTAGGTTTTTTCTTATTTTCTTTTAACCTGGCATGAACTTTCGGATCAAAAAAGCGTGACCAAGCCGATGCCAAGTCACGAACTTTTTGTTGTAAAGACACCGCATTTGAGTGGCTTTTTAAGAATTCAAAATCAGGATTGTTCTTTAGATCCATGATTTTATTAACCAAGTTGGTGGCATTAATAAACTCATTGTTGGCAAGCATCTCGAATGACATTGCTAGCATTTGATTCCAAACAAAACGCGCAGAGCCGACAAGGTTATTTAAAATAACCCGTTGCTCTACGTTAGGCTCAAGCCTAAATTTATACGCCTTGTTGATTTTCATTACCGCAACTAATTTTGTTTGATAGAATATAAATTCTAAAGATTATTTAGATTTCATACAGTAGCTAATTTGTATAAAAATATAATAAACACTAGGCGAAATTCACCTCCACCCTAATGCATAGGTATCTACACAACTTAAAAAGAGCAAAAAAGAATGATAGAATCTTCCAGTATGGTATAGATAAAATGGAGCTAGATACGAGGCTCATCAAACGATATCAACAACTCGTACACAATCACACTCATCCAAATAGTAAAGTACAAGCGGGTATGAAAGCCAGTATTAATACACAAAGTAGTTTAGCTCAAACCCAAGCTTTATGGCGATTTGTTCACAATGACAATATCAGCTATCAAGAGCTTAGTAAGCCGTTACTTAAAAATAGCTTACAAGGATGTCGGGAGGAGTGCAAACGCTATGGACTTGTGATGCATGACTGGTCGCGGATAGCTTTAACTCATAGCAATAAGACAGATACGTATGCAATGAGTCATAAAACAGATGTTGGATATGAACTGCAATCAAGTATCCTAGTAAGTGACATCAATGGTAGCCCAATCGCCACACCGGCTCAAAACCTCATTACAGCAAATAGCGTACATAGCAGCTATCAGAAGACGCCTACCAAACAAACCCACCTCAATGAATTAACGGATCGTATTGAGTATTTAGACCAGCAGGGATTTGATAAGCCCTTGGTTCATATTATTGATAGAGAAGCCGATTCAGCGTTTCATATGCGCCAGTGGGAGGAAGGTAACCATCACTTTATCATCAGATCCAAAGCAGGCTCTTACCTTAGTTATAAAGGCAAATCTCAGCGCTCTAGTCAGATAGCGGAACAACTCGACTTTAAATATGAACGTCAAGTAAGTTATAAGGGCAGACTTGCCCATCAGTACATAGCCAGTGCCAATGTTGTTTTAACACGTCCTGCCAAACCTAAGGCAGTTGATCCTAACACAGGCAAAAGAGTGACGCCTATCAAGGGTGAGCCCACCTCGCTAGTGCTTGTTGTTAGCCGGATTTATGATAACAAAGATAAGCTATTAGCCACTTGGTATCTACTCACCAATCTGCAAGGCGATGAAGTGCCTGCAGGTGAGGTGAGGTGAGTCAATGGTATTACTGGCGCTGGCAGATCGAGTCGTATTTTAAATTGCTTAAAAGTGCAGGTCAGCATTTAGAGCAGTGGTTACAGCAAAGTGGGGATGCCTTTTTTAAACGCTTATTGATTGCATCACAAGCTTGTACGTTAGTGTGGCGACTTATGCAAGCATCAGATAAACAATCGCGAGAGTTTGTTCTGTTTTTAGTACGCCTGTCAGGTCGGCAAATGAAACGCAGTAAACCCATAACTGCCCCTGCGGTAATGGCTGGTTTGTTCCAATGGCTTAACTTTAACGAGCTCGTTAATCACTACTCCCCTGATGATCTAAAATACTTTGCTGAGGCGGCTAGAAAACTTGTGTAGATACCTATGACCCTAATGTCGGGTGGAGTCCTCTTTCGCTTTTAGATAGCTTGTAATAGCCGTTATTAAAAAGCCAGATAAAAGCAATGAGCACTTAGGAATTAATCAAACTAAATCAGGAAATAAGGTTCGTAAGCCATTCACGATAATTTCGATAGCAACTGCCGCGAGTAACATACCCATGATTCGACTCATGATGTTTAAGCCTGTATCGCCTAATAGACGACTGATGCGACCTGCCGCCATCAAGGCTAAATAACAGAATAAACTGATAAATAAACCCGCAATCAAAATAGCAGAGACTTGCAACATACCGGAAACTTGCGAAGAGTAAATAATTACTGTTGAGATACCACCAGGTCCAATCATCATTGGAATGGCTATAGGCACGACTGCTGCAGCCATTGTTGGCGGTGCACCGTGCAGATGATCAACATCGAAATTTTCTTGATCAGGTTTAACAGGGTTGCCTTCACCATTCATCATGTTTAAGGCAATTAAGAATACTAAAATACCACCTGCCAACTGGAACGAGCCAATCGAGATACCCAAAGCTTTTAGTAGCGTTTCACCTACTATAGTAAAGAAACTGATGGTGATGAAAATGGTTAAACAAGCTACTCGCGCCACTTTACGGCGATTATTCATCGAATAACCGCGAGTTGAATCCAAAAATAACGTCAATGCGCCAAAGGGATTAATCAATACCAAAAAAGCTAAGATTATCTTGATGATTTCAGTATTCACTAAGCGCTCGCTTATCTATTGGGCAAATCGGGCAAAAGATAAGGTCGTCGTGCGCGTGTACGATGACCTTATAGTCGGTAGCAGCGGCATTGTAGCATAGGCAGATAAGCCAATTAAATCATTAACTTCGCTTAATCCTTACGCCTTACCAAATCCATAGGATATCCATACAAATCTGCCCTTTTAATAGACTATTAGTCCGAGATTTAACCTATAAAAGCAAATATAAACTCAGACTAAGCGCTGACGTTAGGCGTTAAAATCAAGGCCGATATCTAGCGCAGTTGTGCTATGAGTCAAATAACCCATGGCAATAAAATCAACACCTGTCTCTGCTACGGCTTGCACAGTTTCAGGCGTGATACCACCTGACGCTTCGGTCTTGGCGCGACCTTTACACATAGCGACCGCTTTAGATAATATCTCAGGCGACATATTATCTAACAGCACCAAGCTCACGCCAGCCTCTAAGGCTTGCTCTAACTGCGCTAACGTATCGACTTCAACTTCTATCGGAATCAGGTGACCTGCAAAGTCTTGCGCTTGCTGAATAGCGGTCTTTATATCACCTGCAATGGCAATGTGATTGTCTTTGATTAAAATTGCATCGTCTAATCCTAAACGATGGTTGCGCCCGCCGCCGCAGCGTACCGCATATTTCTGTACCGTGCGTAGACCTGGAATAGTCTTACGAGTACAGGTAATTTGCGCAGGATACTCTGCCACACTATCGACAATCTGCCGTGTTGCCGTTGCAATACCACTGAGATGAGTCATAAAGTTTAGAGCGGTACGTTCCGCTGTTAATAGATGACGCGCATTGCCGCTGACAATCGCCAATACCGTACCCGCTGCAACCGTTTCACCATCAACAACCTGAGCAATAAACTCTATCTGCGCATCAACCAAAGCAAAAGACAGTCTTGCCAGATCCATACCGCAAATCACACCTGCTTGGCGCGCTTTGATTTGTAGTTTTGCTTGCATAGTATCTGGGATGGTTGCTTGCGACGTCACATCACCACGTCTACCCAAATCCTCAGTTAAAGCGGCTTCCACTAAGGGCTTAAGTAATACTTCATCCAATGCTGGCTCTTGTTTAACTGTCATATTTCACCCTTATTTTTGTGTGATGGCTTTTACATGGTAAATGCGCATTACTAATCCGAGCTTTATTCTATTAAGCTCAAAATGAGCATAAATATAACGTAAAGCGCCTAGCCTCGCAAGAAAAGGGCGTTATTTTATTTATTTAACAATTTATATTTAAGGCTAATGGGGGAAGCGTTATGCAGGCATTAATACTATCGGCACTATTTGCGTTTGGGCAATTTACTATCCATGAGTAGGCTTTGTAGCTCAATGTCGTGGCGAAAGCGATAAAGCTTGGCAGGTCGACCGCGTTGGGCATTGCTACTCTGCCCCGTCTCCATGACAAGGTTTTGTGAGTCTAGCAAACGACGGAAGTTTTGCTTATGCAAGCGCACGCCTGACAACGCCTCAACACTTTGCTGTAATTGCGACAAGGTGAAAACATCTGGCATCAAACCAAAAATAAGCGGTCGATATTCAATCTTGGCGCGCAGACGTGAAATGGCGGTAGCAATCACGCGGCGATGATCATAATACATGGGCGCACCTATCAGCTGCGACCAATTTTCAGGTAAAAGTCTGGTCTGAGCACTAGTTTGGGTACTGGTTTGGGTACTAATTTGAGTGTTGGCTGAATAACTGGGTGGATAGGTGGGCGCTTCAGGAATCAGCCCCGCTTCATATAGCATCTCATAGCGTAGCAGTACGTGTTCGGCAACCCACTCTCGATTGTCCTGATTGTTATCACTCGCTGTATTAAGGCCAGCATTTTTATTTTCGCAATTCCCAAAATCATTGCCCGCTAAGAACGCTTCACTCAATCCCCAGCACAAGCCAATGCGCTGACGACGACGCTGCTGAACGATGGCATCTGTTGTTTTATTCGCCCACTCTAATAGTGCTGGCACAATGAAATCCATGATGATACTTGGCCTACCCTCCAAGTGATTTTCCCAAGGAAAATAATCATACCAATCTCGCCATAGAGCTTGGCTCTGTAGCTGCTGCGTTTGCGTCTCTTGCACCAATCCCAAGTAGCTCACATACACCAACGCATGGCCATCAACGTTGCGTCTATTGGTATCGACAAAGGTATATAGCTGCTCTAAATAACCGAGCGGCTGCTGCGTTTGCTCTTCGACCCATTGACGTACGCCCGCTTGTAGTGAGCGATGTAATGGCATAAGGGGCCCATTGGGCAATAGCTTACCTTGATCAACGGTTAAGACCCGAGCGGTATGCTCAGTAATCGCCACCAACACGGCGACCACTTCTGTGGTGCCACTACCCTGTTGATGTGCATGTGAGTAAGACAACGTCATGGCTTTAGTAAATATCCTTTATCTTGAAGAATGCAGTGAAAAAGCTACAAATTATGACTTTTATAACACGGCTTAGTATAGCGTGAATCTAAAACTATCATAGCCTGCCGTTGTAAATATACCAATGGCATGTAATAAATACTGGAAGATAAATGCAAGAGAAACAGTATAAGAAACGGCGCTATTTAAAAGAAATCCACAAATAGAAGAAATCCACAAAGATTTAGTTCAATTTTAAAGTTAATTATAAAAAATACTTGTATTTATGCTCAAAATGAGCATAATTAAAACACTTTATTTATTTACCATATTTAACTGTCGTCTTATTCCTAACGACACCTCATTTGTCGTTAATGTACTAAAGGTTGCACTTATGAAAACTTATCCCTATGACGCGCCGATCATGAGCAATGACAATCGCATTGCGACTCAAATGAACATCGAATATGCCAAAGCTAAAATACCGGCAGACCTGCCACGTGCCGAACGTCTCGCAGTTGAAGATAATATTAAGCAGCTATTAAAAGATAATAATGCGGTGCTAGTTGCCCATTACTACGTCGACCCTTTTATTCAAGACTTGGCGTTAGCAACGGGTGGCTGTGTTGGTGACTCATTGGAGATGGCACGCTTTGGGCAAGCGCATAGCGCGCAAACCTTGGTCGTCGCTGGCGTACGCTTTATGGGCGAATCGGCAAAAATACTAAGTATGGAAAAGACAGTACTGATGCCAGACTTGGAGGCTGAATGTTCGCTTGATTTAGGCTGCCCTGCTGATGAGTTCTCCGCATTTTGTGATGCCCATCCTGAGCGTACCGTGGTGGTTTATGCCAACACTAGTGCGGCGGTAAAAGCTCGTGCTGATTGGGTTGTGACCTCGTCCGTTGGTATCGATATCGTTCGTCATCTGCATGCGCAAGGCGAGCCTATCATTTGGGGCCCTGACCGTCATTTGGGTAAATACATCGCGCAAGAGACTGGCGCGGATATGCTGCTGTGGCAAGGGTCTTGCTTGGTTCATAACGAGTTTAAAACAACTGAGCTGATGCAATTAAAAGAAGAGCATCCAGACGCTAAGGTGTTGGTACATCCTGAATCACCTGATAGTGTAGTCGCGCTGGCCGACGTGGTTGGCTCAACCAGTAAGCTATTACAATCAACTTATGAGATGGATGCCGATACCTTTATTGTCGCTACCGACTTGGGTATCTTGCACGAGATGCAAAAGCGCTCGCCACACAAACGTTTCTTAGCTGCGCCTACCGCTGGTGAGAGCGCCAGTTGTAAAAGTTGTGCATTTTGTCCTTGGATGGCAATGAATGGCCTAAAAGGGATTGAGCAATGTCTGTCTCAGCGCAGCGGTGAAGTGCTCATAACGCCTGAGCTCGCAGCAGCAGCTAGAAAACCATTACAACGCATGCTTGATTTTGCCGAAGCGCAAAAGCAACGGGTGGCTGCAAGTGGTGACATTGTTAAAGACCGTAAATTATTTGCCAATGTTGGAGCGGCGTAATATGAACGAGGCATGGTCAGCGGATAAGGTAAATACTAATAATGCTGAGGATACTGTCCAGATAGACGTCCTTATCATTGGTGCTGGTCTTGCAGGCTTAAGTACCGCGCTTGCCTTACCAAAATCGCTAAGTGTGACAGTACTAAGTAAATCCGCGATAGAAGTGTGCTCAAGCCATTATGCCCAAGGCGGCATTGCAGCCAGTCTAGACAAGAATGACCGTGTCGCTGATCATATCGCTGATACGTTAGTCGCTGGCGCAGGATTATGTGAGACTGATAATACCACTAATATCCTCAGCGCTGGACAGCAAGCCGTACAATGGTTATGTGAGCAGGGTGTGCTCTTTACCCTGATTCCGCAACAAGAAAGACAGCCATATAATAATGCAAATCCTTTAGCGGCATTACAGACTAGCGATTTGCATCTGACCAAAGAAGGCGGTCATGGCTGTCGGCGAGTTGCTCATGCCGATGATGCAACTGGTCGGCATATTATGGAAGCCTTGACTCTAAAAGCACAAGCTGCATCCAATATTACTATCTTGCCCTACCATGAAGCACTGAGCCTTTTAAAAAATAACGCTAACCCAAATAAGCAATGCCAAGGTGCGCTTGTTTTTGATTATCACAATCAACGTAAACTTACCTTTCATAGTCGCGCTGTCGTATTGGCAAGTGGCGGTTTAGGACAGTTATTTAAGCGTGCCAGTGCGCCGAATGTCTGTGTCGGCGATGGTGTGATGATGGCATGGCAAGCGGGTTGCCGCTTGGCTAATTTGGAATTTATTCAATTTCACCCGACTGGCTTAGCCTTAGATGACAGTAGCTTTCTGATATCCGAAGCACTGCGTGGTGAAGGTGGACGGTTATATTGTCCGCAAACGGGCAAGCGTTTTATGCTCGATGTTGATAACCGTGCAGAACTGGCTCCAAGAGATATCGTCGCCCGTGCCATCGCTGAGCAAATTAATAAGAATGAACTTGGCTATGTACATCTTGATGTCAGTCACTTGCCAGCGGATTTTTTACAAGAGCATTTTCCGCAGATTTATCAAACGCTATTAGAGCTCGGCATTGATATCACTACCGACCCCATTCCAGTCGCCCCTACCGCTCACTATAGCTGCGGCGGCGTAGTGACGTCTGCCAATGGTTTGACCGATGTGGTAGGGCTTTATGCGGCAGGCGAAGTCGCTTATACAGGTCTGCATGGTGCAAATCGCTTAGCGAGTAATTCTCTATTAGAATGTGTGGTCGTTGGGCGCAATATCGCTGCTGATTTACCGCGCTATTTAGCAGCAATAGAAACGTTAGAAGCAACTTTACCTAATACTGATTTAAATGAATCAATCTATGATATGTGGACAGCGCCAACGCTTAAAGATAGTCAGCGCATTACCTTGCCATCGTCTGTTGAATATGAAAGCTATACTAATGATAACGTCAACATAAATGCTGACACCACTGCAATAACCGCAGAACTAAAAGCTTTAATGACCTCTCATATGGGTATTACTCGTGATGCTCAGCTGTTAGAACAAGCGTTGGTACAAATACAGCAATGGCAACAACAGCTTAACTGTTGTAACTCTAATCAGTTAGATATCGACAATAAAGATAACGCTACTATTTTGAATGAGCTGCCCTACTTTCAGTTAGCAAGACAATTACAATTAGCGACCTTGATTATACGATCTGCTTATCAGCGTCATGAGAGCCGCGGTGGACATTATCGAAAGGATTATCCTGACTTAACAAGCACACCTCGGACGAGTGTGATTGAGCCTCTATTAAAGCAATGAGATGAGCAGAATCTTTGCGTAGATAAATCCGTTAAACATAGCCAAGACCACCTTTCTTTAATTAACAAAGATGATGCATTGACAATTGGCTGCTAGTCCGCCCTAAACTGGCACATTCATGTCGAATTTTGCTTGAGTAGTGTCAGTATTGCTTGCCTGATATGATACAATCCCCAGCTTCTGAGAAATGCCCTCCCAAAAACGCCTTGTTTAAAAATGACGAGTCTGCCGACATGCAAAGCCTGATTACCCTTGTTCTGGTATTAATGCCAATGTTTATTGGCTTTGCCATCCCCTCAAACCCAACCATGACTAAGCTTGCTGATAAAGGCTTATCGTACTTGGTTTATGTCATCTTAACCCTCATCGGTATTGAGCTGTCACAAGTCGAAGGGCTGGGCAGTCAAATAGGCGAAATCGCCCTGTACGTCACCATCCTATCGATACTGACAATTGGCACTGGCTTATTTGCTCTCATGCTGTTTGACCGCCTGCGCCCGTGGCATGCCAAAAAGCCCAGCGTCAAATCCAAAGAGCACCGTGTGAGTATTCGCGGCAGCTTGGCGCAAGTGATTTGTGTGGTGATTGGCATGGTGATTGGCTATCTCTTACCCGTGGATTATATGCCACCTGAAAACACCATGACCGCAATGCTAATGGTATTAATCTTACTGGTCGGTATTGGCTTAAAAGGCTCGGGCATTACCCTTAAAGAAGTACTACTCAATAAACGTGGTGTCGAGATGAGTATCATCTTTACACTAGCAGTTCTGGTTGGCGGACTTGTTTTCGCGCTGATGTTTACCGATGTATCATGGACGAAAGGCTTGGCACTGGCATCAGGGTTTGGTTGGTATTCGCTATCAGCGATTATCATGACCGATGCTTATGGCGCCGTTTGGGGCAGTGTGGCGCTATTTAACGACTTAATACGTGAGTTCTTTGCGCTATTATTTATCCCCGTCTTTATGCGTAAATTTCCATCAGCAGCGGTCGGTCTTGGCGGCGCGACCAGTTTGGATTTTACCTTACCGATTATTCAACAATCAGGTGGTCTAAAAGTTGTGCCGCTGGCGATTAGCTTTGGTTTTATTATTAATATTGTCTCGCCAGTGCTGATGGTGCTATTTTCGGCGTTGGGGTAAGGTTAAGTTTTAAAGGTTGATGAAAATCAGTCGTTATTATTCAAAGAGCTCACAGTGCTTGGCGTACTTACCATAACTCTCTGTATAACTCGCGTATTTTAGATTCGATAAATTTTTGACTTGTCTACTTGCCTTAAGAACGACTCTTCTGTTTTTGGATTCCATCTGTTCAGGATCATCATAACTCAGATCTATATTGGTAGAAGGATACCGATCTAAGCAGTCGTAAGTAGTAATACGATCAGATGCGATATGATGCTCTGTTATAAGTCTGTTTTTAATAGTGAGTGCACGTTGGCGTGATAAGTTGTCATTGCTCTTTGATAATGCAAGCTCATTCGATGACAAATGCCCAAAAATAAAGACATTAGCATCTAGATATTCGTTAAGCTTTTCTTCAATTTTTTTAAACTCTTTATCATAGGTGTTAATTAATCGACTACTCAGCGGTGCAAAAAATCCCTGTAATTCCATCTCAAGCGCCTCGCCTCCCTCAATTATTATTTCACAGCCTTTAATATCGACCACTCTGTTAGGTAGGGTTTCAGGACACTCGTCTATAGCATCAAACACACCGTCACCATCTGAATCAACTTCTGCTTGCATCGTCCTGACATTTTCATGCTGAGGTATAACTTTAGACGGCACAGCTATAGTCATTTGACACGCCGATAACCCTAAAGAACTACAAAAAATGGTACTGGCTAGATAGAAATTTAGTTTCATATCGAATGGAAGCCCTTATTCAATTAGATTTGATGAGTTACCTCAAATCGTTTCAGTAATAAAGTTTTTTTATTCCTGAGATTCAGACGCAAACGCATATACGCGCCGGTTCAACATATTGCCCTCTTCACTATCAGTCAGACGGCGCAATTGGTCTTCTTGCGCCATACTCAGTCGCTGTGATGCGCTCAGAGGCAATGTTATATTTCGATACTAAATAACTTTTAACCTTATTCGCTCTTTATTGCGCTAAGGCGTTCGCTTCGTCTATAGAGGCGCTATCGACTTCAGTTCTTGAATTATGACCTTCAATCAATATGGTGGCGGTTTTATACTCTTACCCCACTCTCAACTTGAAATAAGCAAATCAAACTGAAGAGGCGGATTACCAAGTTTTTTGTTGAGTACAAAGCACAGATTGTGTGAAAGAATCTTACGAATCAATCGATGAGACAAATGCCATAAATCTCTTGCTCGTACCCTTTGTATATTAAATCGTTCTGATAGCTGACCAATGACTGTTTCAACGATACGGCGGGCTTTCATTAGCCGCCTTACCACAGGTTTGGGTCTATCCTCTTTCATGTTGGCTCTGAGTGGCGTTTGTAAATCCACGCCTTGAGCGTCGTAGTACGATGTCAGACTAGGGCTGATATACCCTTTATCAGCGCCAAGTAGCCCATGAATATGAGTGGTGATTTCTGGGGCAACCGCTCTTTCATCAACATTGGCAGGAGCAAAGGTAAAGCCTTTAATCATGCCCGATAAGTTAACAAGCAAATGGCCTTCAAAGCCATAGTACCTCTCTTGCTTAGCGGCACAGTAGCTAAAAGCTGCTAAGTCTTGATAATTCTTATGCCGATAAGCGCGTCCATAATGACAGACGGGTATCGGAAAGCCATCCATAAAATGAATGTTGTCACGGCCTTCAATTTGACTGACTTTATCTTGTATCTGCTGTTTGACTTGCCACAGATTAGCGCAATGCTTTGCGAAGTTAGGATATGAGCCGATGGCTGGAAACCAGGCTTGCCAATGCTGGGTAAAGTATTGCCAAATTTGTTTGTCTTGATCAAGGTGTAAAAATTCACCGACCATCTCCATGCAAATAACCTCAGGATCACTTAGCTTTGGCGCGTAACCTGCACTTCGCAAGGGTTTGGTGACGACTATTTTGTAATATTGCTCTACCATTAAATAGATATTGATGATAAATTCGTCTATGGGCATCTCACAACTCCATTGTATTCTTGGTCGAAAACAATAGATTAGTGAGGTGCTCTTCTTTTTTCAATTACTTTCGAAGTTGAGAGTGGGGTTACTCTTGTAACCTCATTCCTACCTTATCAAGTTCAGCTTGATATTTTGGCAGCAGCTCACTGCTACCTTTGTCAAAAAGGGCGCGATATTCCATTTTTAAACCAACCCCAGGCATCGTAAAAGGGCAGCCTCTGTCATCTACTACTACGTTTTCTGGCGTATTCGGGCACTGATCTAACTAATCAGGAACGCCATCGCCGTCGCTATCCGAATTAATCACAACCGTTGGCATATCGATAGTTTGACTTGTTTGCTTAGACAAGTCAGCGGTTTGACAACCTGTCAGTGCTAAAGCGCCTATCATCGGCGCTATTGTCCATAATTTCACGTTCATACTTTACTCTTCCTTAAGTTTAAAACCCTAAACCCCACTTGCCTGCTTGGCAAACAGGCGCATCAAGGGTTTAATTTTACTCACGCGATACATGCCTTCATTACGAAGTTGTTGAATCGGACGCATCTGCGCAAACGAGCCGGCAAACAGCCAATTAAGCGCCGAAAAGCTGTGCATCATCAGGCTATTATGCGGACGACGCAGACGCTCATAGCTACGCAAGGTTTGGTTCGTACCCCACAGCTTGTTGCCACTGCGCGCATAGTCATGGGTGAGTTGTTCACTTAATGCCTTCACATCGAGCATACCCAAATTCAGCCCCTGACCTGCCAGCGGATGCACGCCATGCGCGGCGTCTCCAATTAATACTAAATTATCCGCGACGTAGCTTTTTGCTTGCTGCGCTGCTAACGGAAAGCTGGCGATGGATTCAATCTGATGGATAGCACCCAGCTCATAATTGCTGGCAGCAGCCAATTTATCAGCGATATAGCGCGGCGATTCTTCTAACAATGCCAATGCTTGGTTGCGTGGTAATGTCCATACAATCGACTGCCAGTGTTGCGGATTGGCTTTATCTTCATCCGTGATATCAGCAAGCGGCAATAAGGCTAATGTACCTGTCGGTAGCATGGCTTGACGGGCGGTTGCTCGATGCGGCTTGTCGGTTTGAATGGCGCAGCAAATCGCCGTTTGCTTATAATCAAGCACATCCAGCTCAATTGCCGCCTGCCTGCGTACAAACGAGCCGCGACCGTCAGCACCAACCAATAAACGCGTGTCAATCACACTGCCATTATCTAAGGTCACACGGTAACCTTGCGCGCTACCAAGCCAGTCCATATCGACAACCTTCTGCCCATCGATAACGGTTAGATATTGACTGACATCAGCGGCAGTTAAACGCTGCCACAATGCGTATTCGATAACGGCGGGCTCAACCATACTACCGAGCATTTTTGGCTCAGAGCTTTGATTACTGCCATTACTACTATTATTGCCATTACTGTTATCGCCACTATCGCCGAACAGTAACTCGCCCCTACCGTTTAACTGCCAAACCTGCATTTGCGAATAATCGGCTTTACGCTCTGATGCCGCTATCTTTCGCCAAGCGCCCACATCTTTGAGTAAGTTGATACTGGCAAGACTTAATGCATAAACGCGCGCATCCCGCTTGCCAAGCACCTGTTGCCAATCTGATTCATCATGTTGCGGGCGCGCATCAATGAGGGTCACTGGCATTTCAGCTTGTGCCAGTTTTAGCGCAAGGGTTGCACCGACGATACCGCCGCCGATAATGAGCGTATGGTTATTTTTCATAAAATATCCTTTGTCGCGTTATTCATGCTATCCGCTCATATTTATGTGGTTTAGCAGCAGCTGAAATTATAGATTTTATTTGCTTAATAACTTACCAGTATGTTGAACTAAGATTTTAAGCCCATCGCATAGTTGGCAATCAATGGCTTAATATTTGGCAGTTTATCAAAGGCAACCAAGGCCACGTTACGTGCCAGCTTCACCGCTGGATTTGGATGCGTAAAGCCATGTACGACGGCATCACAGAAGCGAATGACGCGTTTTTGATCGGTTTGACGGGCTTTTTCATAGCGCTTGAGCAAAGTCGGATCGCCGATATCTTCGCCTTTGAGCACTTGCCGACTCATCATTTGCGCCAGTACATGGGCATCGCGCATACATAGGTTAAAGCCTTGTCCAGCAACTGGATGTAACGTATGTGCAGCATTACCCATGATGACGCAGCGACCCTCTACTTGCTTATCTGCCAGTACCCGTGTCAATGGATAAGCGCCGCGGCGACCGGCTTTTTTAAACGTGCCAGCGCGCTCGCCAAAGGCTTGCTGCAAGGTCGCCAAGAAATGCGCATCATCTTCTAAATATTGCGTTTCTTCGCCAGTTGGACAAACCCAAACTACCGAGCGTCTATAACCTTTTTGGTACTCATCATTGCCGTCACCTTCTGAATCGGTCAATGGCAACACCGCAAGCGGCCCTGCCGGACTAAAGCGCTCAATGGCAATATGTTCATGCGGCTGATCGGTCTCTACCACTCCGACGATAGCGGTCTGTTTATAGTCATAAGTTGTAGTGCCAATACCTAATAGCTGACGTACGGTAGAGTCACGACCATCACAAGCGACTAACACGCTGGCTTGCAGTTGCTGCTCATGCTCTTCTTCACCGTAATAGCTAAAGCTTAGCGACACGCCATCGCTTTGTTGGCTAACTGCTATCACATTGGCATTATCAATCAGCGTAATCAACGGCTCTTGCTGGGTAGCCAATAACAGCTTACGTCCAAGCCACGCGTTTTCCATCACTTGTCCGAACGACTCGACCTGTTCTTCAGCTTTACTTAACTGCGCGCGTCCAAAGCTGCCTTGCTCACTGATCTGTACCGCATCAATACGGCAAGCATGGCTTTGCAGCTCAGCCCATAGCCCAATCTCTTGATAAATCTGTACGGTGCGCCGTGACAGCGCGGTATTGCGGCTGTCCAAATAGTGGCTACGCTTAGCATCATCATTAGGGCTGATGGTTGGATAGCTGTTCTTTTCAAGTAAGGTGCTAGCGATACCATGATGGGCAAGTAACAATGCAAACGACAAACCGACATGACCGCCGCCCGCGATAAGTACTTGCTGCTCAGTCATAGCAGCTTTATTAATATGACTAGATTTAATATGACTAGATTTTGACAAATTTGCTTCAGTATTTTGCATGGTTATTATTCCTAATATGACCCTTTTAACACGCGTTTAGACGTGATGAATACGCACTCAAAAATGTTATTTTTTTAGAAAATTTATCGTTGTCTGCCGCTTTTCAGCTTGGCTTTTATAGCTGTCTTATCTAAGCAATAGATTACCACAAATTACCGCGCATGCCGTGCTCTTGACAGTATCCACAGCGAGTGTATAGGATTTCTGATTTTCACTTTTCATCTAATAACGGCTTGTATCTTAGAAAGCTCAAACCTCCAAAACACTAGCTTTTAAAATGACTCAACATTAAAAACAGCAAAAACGCAGTCAGTAGTTGCAATCGCCATACAAAAACAAAGCGCTACCTCCCTTATATCGCTTGAATTTTCAAATCTATCTACCATAATGAAGGCAGGATAGTTACTTATTACCCGTCATTTTACGAATAACCATTTTTATCAGCCATTTACCGTCATTTTAATTTCTATCAGCTAAGCAACAAACGTTATAAAAACTATTTAAAAGCAATGAAACACAATTAATTATTTTATCTCTGAAGCCCGTTAATCTATCGCAATTTATTAACTAAACCATAGAAGATTGGCCATAGCCGCGGGCAACCAAATACAAGGATAATCGCTTGACTGATTCCATGAGCCGCCGTATAAAGTTCGAATCGTTGACCCCAGCACAGCTTAAAACCGTGCTCGGCGAATATAATAACCACATGAAATATATCCAAGAACGCCTCGATATTAAAATCAGCCAACGCCAAGGCGACTTTTGCCTGAGCGGCGATATATTGGGTGTTGAGCGCGGCGAACGTATTATTTATAAGCTGGTCGATGAAGCGCAAAATACCAAAGATATCAGCGCAGAAGAGCTGCACTTAATCATCCAATCGAGTATCTCACGCGATGAAGATATAGCAGCCGATGAAGAATTGGCTGACGAGGAAGATGCCGATAACTTGGATGCTGCCAGTGACTTTACGCCAGTTAGCCTGCGCACCCGTAATGGTAAAATCATTCCGCGCGGTGGCAATCAGCAGCGTTATGTGAGAGATATTTTATCGTCTGATGTGTCGTTTGGTATTGGACCTGCCGGTACTGGTAAAACTTATCTTGCCGTCGCTTGTGCTGTCGATATGCTTGAGCGCAATGAGATTGAGCGTATTTTACTGGTACGTCCTGCGGTAGAAGCTGGTGAAAAGTTAGGCTTTTTACCGGGTGATTTAACCCAAAAAATCGATCCGTATTTGCGTCCTTTATATGACGCGCTATATGAGATGCTAGGCTTTGATAAAGTGGGCAAAATGCTTGAAAAGCAAATCATCGAGGTCGCCCCGCTTGCTTATATGCGTGGTCGTACTTTGAATAACTCATTTGTCATTTTGGATGAAGCACAAAATACCACGCCCGAACAGATGAAAATGTTTTTGACGCGCTTAGGGTTTGGTTCACGTGCGGTTATTACCGGTGACATTACGCAGGTCGATTTACCGCGCGGTAGTAAATCTGGTTTAGCGCAAGCGATGGAAATCTTAAGCGGTATTGAAGAGATTCATATCACCAAGTTTGATTCAAAAGACGTCGTGCGCCATCAATTGGTACAAAAAATTGTTGAAGCTTATGATGTCTTTGATGAAGAGCAACTCGCCTTGCAAGAAAAACGTAAATTTGAGCGCATGAAAGAGCAAGAGCGTAAACAGGCAATAAACGATGCAGCCGCTAAGCTGTAAACTATATGAATATAGCTATATGAGAAAACTTAAGAAAATATGGCAAGAAAACCGGATTTGATATCCGGTTTTTTACTGTTAGATATTTATTGTTGAATATTTTTAAGTTGATATGAAAAAGGATAATGGCATGAGCCAAGCTGAACAGAATGATACTGACAATAATGTTGATGAGAATGTTAATAGCAGTTTTAATGACAGTTTGAATAGTAGCTTTAATAATGATGACAGCTTAGCTGTACTTGATATCAGCGCCGCCGATAGTATTGATGACGATATACTTGAGAGCTTTTATAGTCGCGAAAACTTGTTAAAGGTCATGATGGCGACTTTGGATAATATAGATGAGCGTATTAAAAATGGTTTGACGCTGCCTTATTATGCCGATATCGATACTGAAGTATGGCAAGAAAAATCGAAAGCGCTCGATATCTATATTACGGATGCAGTGGAAGGGCAAGAGCTTAATTTAGAGGCGCGCGGCAAAGATTATGCCACCAATATCCTATCCTACCCAAGCGACTTGCCAGCGGCAATCATTGGCTTGATGCCAACGTTACCGCTAGGTGAGCTGGTGATTTGCCATGGCGTGGTGGTTCGTGAAGCTGCTGAGCAAAACAAGACTGTCAATCAGCACATCAGCCATTTATTGACACACGGTGTGCTGCACTTGCTTGGTTTTGACCACGAGCTCGGACAAGCCGAGCAAGATGAGATGGAAAGCTTTGAGATTGATATTTTGGCAGGATTGGCGCTGCCAAATCCTTATCTCTAGCTTGTCTTTAGCCCTTTTTTAATCCTTCTTCAACTCTTTTTTAACATGGTTTTTTGTGCTTGATCCATTTGGTTAATCATCTGGTCTAAGCCTTTGACATGCACACTGCGCTGCGGGAATGGAATGTCAATTTCATTGTCATCAAGGGCGTTTTTGAATTCTTCTAATAAATCGCATTGCATCGACCACCAATCATCGTTGGTGGTCCAAATATTTAAAGTCAAATCGACTGAATTGTCGCCCAAGTTGGTCACCCGTACCACCGGTGCAGGATCAGTAAACGCCAGTGGATTATTTTTTGCCAAATTTAGCATAATATCTTTGGCGGTTTTGATATCGGCATCATAACCAATACCGACCGTGATATCGACGCGGCGATTGGGTAACGCCGTATAGTTAATCACCGCTGAGGTAGTAATATCGCCATTTGGAATGATGATATCGTGATTATTAATGGTTGTTAAATGGGTGTTGACTAAGGTGATTTCAGTCACGGTACCGGTAAAACTACTAATCTGTACATAGTCGCCGCGGACAAACGGGCGAAAAGTCACAATCATGATACCAGCGGCAAAATTCGATAGCTGGTCTTTAAGTGACAAACCAATCGCCACCGCTGCACCACCTAAGATAGCAACGACCGACGTGGTCTGTACGCCAACTTTACTCAGCGCTGCTAAAATCACGACAACCAATAATAAACTATATAATAAGCGGCTTAAAAAGTTAGCCGCCGTCGCCTCTAAACGGCTACGTAACATAATACGATTGCTGATGGTTACGACTTTTTTTGCCAACCAGCGCCCGACGATAAATATCACTAAGGCAAAAGCAATTTTAAGCGCAATGCTCAAAGCACTCTCTGTTAAGCTGGCTATATCAAGGGTAAAACCTAAAAATTCCATACTGACTCTTTACTCTATTACTGATTTTTAAAAATGTATTTTTATAAAAGCTTTGTCATAAACATGATGCTTATGACTGTTTAACGCTAAATTGAAGTTAAAGCTAAATTAAAGCCCGATAAAATATTTCTGGCTCTCAATGAGCTTAATAAGTGATGTCTACTTTATCACTGTAGCGATACGTACGTATCAGACGCAACTCGACGATATCATTCATATCTTCGGTAAATTTACCAAAGGGCGCCGCTTGTCTGACCGATTGTTTGGCAGCCTCATCTAATATCGTCGAGTTTGAACTCTCAAGCAAACGAATGGCTTTAATATTACCATCATTACCGATGACGACCATCAAGCGTACTTCGCCCGTGATACCTTGAGCGCGTGCTTGGGCAGGATATTGCAAGTTACCGATCCGCTCGACGTGCTCACGAAAGGTATTGATATAATCCGCTGCCGCACCGCGCGTTGTCGAATTGCTATCAACGGTCACGACTTTTGATTTGGTTGCATACAGCTGTTGCCGCTGAGACAGCTGCGCCTCTAAAGTAGCAATTTGCTTACGTAGACGCTCTTCCTGCGCCTTCATGTCATCTTGCTCTTGCTTACTATCGTTATCAGACTCGACGCTTGCTTCACGCCAACTTAGCGTCGTACGCAGATAGCTTTCTTGATAGCGCTGTTGACGGACTTGGCGTTGTAAGTTAATCACATCTTGCGTCTCGCTCATTTGCTCGGCAGATAACGGACTGCTTTGGTCGGTCTCTTGGCGCAATTGCTCTTGCACCGTGCCACCGCCTTCTTGTGAAGCATTGGCGATAAATTGTGCATCTTCATTTGGTTGCATATTATCGGTCAGCGCTTTCGCAACGTCTTGCATCATGCCAGCAGGGTCTTGCCCCATCGAGAAGCTAATCCCAAAAATAATCAGCGCATGGACACTGACGGCAATCACAATCGCCATCGGCAAGCCGATATCACGCTTAGGTGCTTGCGCTGAAAAATGGTAGCTTTGCGAGTCTTTAATGGAGGCCACAGTTGTACTCAACTAATGAATATAAGGGCTATCGGCAAGAAGCATGATAATATAAGCGTCTGTCGACCAATGCCGGCGCTATCATAACATGACAAAGAATTGTGTCGCTAGCACAACCGTATACTGCAGCTCTTAACTTGCTACTTGCTTATCTATCAGCTGATGTTTATGTTAACGGTTTTATATTAACTACTGCATATTAAGTGCGACGTACTCTCTAACTACATCGCATCAGCTAGAGCAAATAGTAAGCCTCCTCAATCAGACAAAACCTAGACGTTCATTTTGCACGCTACCTTTTTCATATATACTGTTTTATAAGTGAGCTATTAGCAAATACGAATTTTACGCCTGTATAATATGAGATATAAACACAGTTGCAGTTTCACGCTTAGGTGACGACCCCCATCATTATAAGGATAATAAGTTTGAGTAACTTTGATAATATGGACAATATGAATGATTCAGACAGTTTTGATGAATTCTTTGAAAATATTGGCTATCGTTTTGACGAGTCATTTAGCGATGGCTGGGAGCGTCTTACCCAAGCGATTAAAAACATTTATAATAAAACCACGGATAAGCTTGAGGATGAGATATCCTTGCCGGTTGCCCAAACCTACGTCAACGATGCCCTGCAAAAGTTTGTCACGGACAATGTCAAAGCCATTTTAGAGCTGCGCGTTGAGATACATGATGATTGGTTTCGCTTGTACTGTACCGTCGATGCTGGCGGTATCTATGCGGAAGTGGCGAGTAATTTTAGCCTGGTTCATGTACAGCTTGATCGCAACGTTCAGCGCCTTGTGTTTGGTCAGCAAACTTATACCGACGTCCTTAATCTACGCTGCGAATCCTTTATCAAGCGCCAAGGTATCAAGCTTTTTATCTGGTTTTATCATAGCGTGCTGAAAAAAGACCCGTTAGGCTTTATTTTGTCTTATATTAATATTGCCCGTGCCAAAGAGGAAATCATCTATCTTGATATCAATCGCTGGCTGAAAAAGAATAAGAAAATCATCAGCACCTTACATAAGGTACAGGTCAATTACGGCGAGCTTGAAGAAGAACAATTGGTACTTAAAACGCAAATTAATTATCGTGACCTACTAGCCAGTAGTGCTAACGAAGATATCATTAGTGATAAAGATGAGCCGCAGCTAATGCAAGGTCCTATCAATCCGATTGCGGATGCTACGGAGCCAAGTCAGGTCTAAAATCAATTTTAAACTTATACCAATCCCAATAATTAAAATTGCGCCCAAGTACGAGTAGTTAAAGACCGGATTCTCTGTGGCTGTTTAAGCAGATTATTCCAAGCCAAGCATGCGGCATCGACAATAGCCTCATAACTTTCATAACAACGATTAGATAGCTCATTTTGCTTAAGGTACTGCCATACTCTCTCAGAGGGATTAAGCTCAGGTGAATAAGGCGGTAATTTAAGCATAGTGACATTGCCCTGATTCAAGCTTGGTTGATGCCACAATGCGCCGTCCATCACTACTACCGCATGGCGTCCTTTTGGTACGGCTTTACTAATCTCAAGCATATGCAATAACATTGTGTGTTTATTGACTGAAGGCAATACTAAACCTACCGCCTCTGCTGTCGCTGGACAAAAGGCACCAAACAGATAAGCGGAATTAAACTGTTGCTGCTTGATGAGTCGAGGTCGTTGTCCTCGGTAATGCCAAACTCTGGTCAATGAGCCTTGTTGTCCTATTCGAGTTTCATCTTGAAACCAGATGTCCACTTGATCTAGGCTCACATCAGTGGGTAAGGACGCCTTAACCTGTGCTATAAAGTTTTTTTAAAAGCGTCTTGAGCTTGTAGGTCTGCTTTTGGATGCTGACTACGAGCACTTATCCAACTCATCTCGATACGCTTAAGCAGCTCGTAGATACCATTGACGGTATAGTGGGCGTTGTAGTGTTCTTTAGCCAATTGCTGAATATCTTTACCGGTCAAACGACCGCCAGCTCGCTTGTCTTGTTCAGAGACTATCATGGCTTTAAAAGCGTCTGTGTCTGCTTCTGCCAGTTTACTATGGCGACCTTTGCGATGACGATCATAGAGACTCTCAAGTCCTCGTTCATGATATCGTTTCAATGTACGTCTGGCAGTTTCAGGGTGAATACAAAGATCTTTGGCAATATCGTTAGTGGCTTTGCCTATACTATATTGGTATAAGATAAGCAGGCGTAGTCGGGCTCTGGGGTTACTCTCGGTCTTTGAGTGTTTGCCAAAGTCATGATCTTCTAGGTTATGTATTGGTATAGTCATAAATGGATTATACTATATATTTTGGGTTTGGTATTATATAGTCAGTCCCAAATAAAATAAGTACGAATATTACAACGTGCTATTGGTATAAACTTTTCTTGCTTGCTGTGCCTACGCAGACAGAGGCTGCGCAAAATTTATACCAGTAGCACTGTGTTCATTTTATAAAATATGGACTATATTGAAATACAAGCGAACTATATGCCACCCATAAAAAAGCGCTGACCTTTAAAGATTATTGTCTTTAAAGGTCAGCGCTTTTTTAATGAAGCCCGTCTATAGTAGATTCAGGACAATCATAAGACTACCAGTAGTTTTCTACCGCGATATTGCCTTCACCGCGGCGATTCATCACCAGTCCTAAGCTCTTTAACGTCTCTTTGGTATCCTCTACCATGTCAGGGTTGCCACAGAGCATGACGTGGGTGCTATCGATATCTAAAGCAATACCGGCGCGCTCTTGTAGCGTTCCATCTAATAAGAGTTTTGGCAGACGTTCTGTCAAAGCCCCTTCAACCGGCTCACGAGTCACGATGGGTATAAAAATCAACTTGGCTGGATTATCAACCAAGGAGCCAAATTCTTCTTGTAAGCTTTCAATCTTCTCAATATATGCCAGTTCTTCTGTCGAGCGCGCACTATAAGCAAGGATGATATGCTCGTAATCTTCCCATGTTTTTAAATCTTGCAGCATCGATAAAAATGGTGCTAAACCCGTACCCGTCGCCAGCAGCCATAAGTCTTTTGGTAGTGGTTTTTGATAACGCGCCAAGGTTAAAAAGCCAAATGGCATGGTGTTTAATAACAGCTCATCGCCTACCTCTAGGTGTTGCAGCTGCGAAGTAAAAGCGCCATCAGGGATGACAATGGAGAAGAATTCTAATACCTCATCAAAGGGTGACGATACAATCGAATAGGCGCGGAAAATATCTTCATTCAGGGCCTCGTTCAGCTCTTCATCATCATCTTCATCAGTATCAGCTACTGCACTCAACTGCTTATAGTATTTTAATTGACTGGGATTAACGCCCAAACGCACAAATTGCCCAGCGGTAAATTTAAAACTATCAGGACGACTGACGGTAAAGCTAAATAGGTTGGGCGTCCACGTAGTTTTACTGAGCACCGTTACTTTTTGAATATTGTCACTCATAATAATGACTTACCTTCTTTTTTTATTAATAATGATGGCTACTCTAGTGTAGATGGCTATTTTTATAAATTTTTAAAGGGGTCAAACTAAAAGATGCGCCAAGCTTATCATAAAGCTGGCGCACCTTGGTTTTCTAACCGTAACAGCAGATAAGCAGCGCCATAAGAATGCGGCGTCTTACCTGATATTAATACTGATACTTAACTCACATCTATGATGCCATTACCATATACGAGCCAAACTTGCCCACTCAATCATACTGTTCGGTAGCACACCGAAGAAGACGATGATAGCGGTGACAGCGATGACCATAATACCACCGGTACGTAGACCCCACTGCTTCGAGACGTCAAATTCAATAAATTGTTTTGGACGTTTAAATAGTGTGAGCATGACGCGCAAGTAATAAAATAGACCAATGGCACTACCCAAGATAATCATCGCAGCCAAGAACCAGTTGGTACCTTGTACGGCGGCAAGAATCGCAAATAGCTTGGTGATAAAGCCTGCGGTCAATGGAATACCTGCTAATGACAACATCATGATGGTCATGACAGCGGTCAATACTGGACGGCGCCAGAATAATCCTTGGTAATGGGTCAGCTCATCGGCTTCACCAGCCAAGCGATAAGGGCTCGACATCAAGGTTACGACACCAAAGGCACCAATAGAGGTAAAGGCATAAATCGCCATATACATGCTTGAGATACTATCAGCGGCAGAACCAATGCTAACAATCACGATAAGCACATAACCCATATGGGCAATAGACGAATAACCGAGTAGACGTTTAAGGCTAGTCTGACGAACGGCTAGTAAGTTACCTACCAAGATCGACAAGGTTGCCATGACCATAAGCAGCATCTGTACCGATGGCAGTGCCAATAACGACGTATCAATTAAGAAACGAACTGCCAACGCCATCATTGCCACTTTTGATACCGAAGCTAAATAAGTAGCGATAGGTGCTGGTGCGCCCTCATAAACATCTGGCGTCCACATATGAAACGGCGCTGCCGACAATTTAAAGGCAATACCAAACATCATCATTGCAGCCCCTAAAATCAACAGCGGCGACTCAAAGAGATCGACCAATGTCATACTGATAGGTTTAAAGGCGAGCGAGCCTACTTCTGCATAAATAAACGCCATTCCCATCAGTAAGGTTGCCGATGCCGTCGCTGATAACACCAAGTACTTCAGCCCCGACTCAAGCGAGCGTTTACGCATATAAGTATATGCCAGCATGCCGTATAGCGGTATCGATAGCATCTCAAGGCTCATAAAGAATGAGGCTAAATGCTGAGCACTGACCATGAGCAAAGCGCCAACGGTCGATAGCAGCATCAATAAATATAGCTCTTCTTTATGATCTTTTAAATCAGCTAAATAGGCATAAGACAGCGTAAAGCAGGCCAATGCACAGATAAAGATAACCACCATATTAAACTGGGCGAAGTTATCAATAACAAATAACTGCTCCGCCGTTGGTACTAAAGGCCCACTATCGATAATGCCTGCCATTTGTCCAAGCAAGGCAAACAAACCGACATTCAGACCGACGACCGAGATAGTACCGGTCACCATATGAGAGCGTTTAATCGTGATGGCAACCATCACCACCAATACCGTAATGACTACCGCAATGATTGGTGCATAAGGCAGCAGCCCCATCAAATCATTCATCGTAAAATCGTTCATGACTTAACGTGCCTCCATTGCATCAAGCAGCTGCGAGGCATCTACTTGTGTTACTTGACTGTATATATAGGCGTTATTAATCCACTGCATCGCGTGACTTGAGGTATCAAGGAACGGTTGTGGATACAGTCCGAGCCAGACCAAGCCCGCCGCTAGCATCAATAATAAAGACAGCTCACGTTTGCCCAAATCTTTTAACGGACGCGTTGGCAAACCGTGTAGCTTGGTTTCTTGTAACGCCACTTCTTGAATGTTATTGGTACCGAATAGCGCTTTATGAATTAAGATAAGCGAGTATAAACCTGCCAATACCAAGCTGAATGTCGCTAAGACCACAAACACCGGATAATCAGCAAAGGCACCAAATAAAATCATAAACTCGCCAATGAAGTTACCTGTCCCTGGGATACCCAGTAAAGCGGCACAGAAGAACATCAGTATCGGCGCATAATAACGGAACTGACCCCACATACCGCCCATCAAGGTCAAATCACGCGTATGCAAGCGCTCATATAGCTGACCTGCCATGATAAACAGTGCTGCTGAGCTTAAACCGTGCGCAAGCATCTGAATCATCAGACCTTGCAAGCTCAGTAAGGTACCTGCATAAATTGCCAATACCACAAAGCCCATGTGCGAGATACTGGTATAAGCAAGCAAGCGCTTCATATCAGTTTGCATAAAGGCCAGCCACGCGCCATAGAAGATACCAATGGTACCTAAAGTCATGGCAATCGGGGCAAAATCTTGTGACGCTGCTGGGAATAATGGTAAGACAAAACGAATCAAACCATAAGCGGCAGTTTTAATCAAAACCCCGGCCAAATCCACCGAACCTGCGGTTGGGGCTTGCGCATGCGCGTCAGGCAACCAGCCGTGGAATGGAATAATCGGCAACTTCACGGCAAAGCCAATAAAGAAGCACAGCATAATCGGATATTCCCAGCCGCCAAGTGACGTACCGAGCAAGTCATTATAATTAAAGCTCACTACGCCTTTTTGGGCGTAGCTGATAATGACCAATATCAAAATACCGACCAGCATGATAAGACCAGATGCTTGGGTATATATAAAGAACTTAGTTGCGGCGTATTCTTTGGTTTTACCAACGACGTCATGACCCCAAATGGCAATCAAGAAGTAGATTGGAACCAGCATCATCTCCCAAAAGAAGAAGAATAAAAACATATCAATGGCTAAGAAAACACCAATAACGCCGCCCAAGCTCCAGAGCAAGTTTAGATGGAAGAAACCAACACGGCGTTGAATCTCATTCCACGAACAGGCAACGGCAGCAATACCAAGCAGACCTGTTAAGCCAACCATCAATAGCGATAAGCCATCTAACGCTAAGTGAAAGCTGATACCAAAACTGGGTATCCACGGCACACTGAATTCAGCGACCCATGGCACATTTGCATCTGGCGCAATCACTTGCTGACTCATACCGCTATAATCGCCGTAATGCCACAATACCAGTGACAAGGCAAAGGTCAACGTCATACCGATTAAAGCAATCCAGCGCGGTAGACGTTTATTAAAGCGTTCGACCAACCAACATAGCAATCCTGCAATAAAAGGAATTGCGATTAATGCTGGTAGCATCCACGTTTGTTGTAACTCAATCATCTTATACCACCGTCATCATTACCAGCACCAACAGCACAGCCACACCCAAGCCAAAGCTTGCAGCGTAACCTCGAAGTGACCCTGTTTGCGTCGCCGACAATACCTTGTTACCAACAGATGCCAGCTTAGGTAATAACAGCCACGTTTTATCGATAGGGTCGGCTTTAAATAAGCGGCCGATGAACAAAAAGGGTTTTACAAAAACTATATCGTATAGCGCATCAAAGCCCATACCGTGATAGCACCAATGATATAACGCTGCGCCTATAGAGGTGCGCTTAAAGCGGGTCAACATGCGACCTTTATCGACGACATATAAGAATGCTGCGAGAATCAAACCAGCAAGCATGGCGCCCATGGCGATATATTCCGCCGTATGTTTGTCATGTGCTTGACCAGCCACTTCTAATAAATGCCCAACGCTCTCTGGCAATACGCCTTGCAATGGTGGCGTAATCCATGCACCAACGGCGGTTGATAATACCAGCAATACTGTCAGCGGTAGCCAATATGACACACCAGATAGCTTGTGCGCAGGGGTTTTTTCTTCACCAAAGAAGATGATCCAAATCATACGGAAGGTATAAAGTGCGGTTAAGAAAGCACCAAATACGCCCATATAGAATAAGACTTGGTGACCGGTTGCGTAGCTTTCCCACAAAATCGCTTCTTTAGAATAGAAACCAACGGTAACCCAAGGTATCGCCGCAAGCGCACCGCCACCGACGACATAGCACCAAAATACTAACGGTATCTTTTTGCGTAAACCGCCCATCTTAAAGATGTTTTGTTCATGATGAACCGCAAGAATCACCGCACCTGATGATAAGAATAGCAAGGCTTTAAAGAAAGCATGTGTCATCAAGTGGAAGATAGCCCCTTGCCATGCGCCAACGCCCAATGCTAAGAACATATAGCCGATTTGGCTCATGGTCGAATAAGCAAGGATACGTTTAATATCGGTTTGTACCAGTGCACAAAATCCAGCAACGACGAGCGTCAATGCACCCACTGCCCCAACCCAGTACAACAAGACGCCCGGTGTGAGGAGAAATAATGGATGTAGACGCGCAATCAGATAAACACCCGCAGTAACCATCGTCGCTGCGTGAATCAAAGCCGATACAGGCGTTGGACCTGCCATTGCATCAGCAAGCCACGTATGTAGTGGTAACTGCGCTGATTTACCCATCGCCCCACCAACCAACATCATGGTGGTCAAAATCATCGTTGGATTATTAATATCAAAGATTTCCGGCGCACGGGTAATAATTTCTTGAATATTAAGCGTGCCAAATTCGCGGAATAATAAAAACAAACCAAAGGCTAAAAACACATCACCAACGCGGGTGACGGTAAAGGCTTTAATCGCTGCCCGACCATTAGCGCGGTCTTGATAATAAAAACCAATCAGCAAGTAAGAACAGATACCGACGCCTTCCCAGCCAAGATAGAGCAAGAACAAGTTATCCGCCAATACCAGCAATAACATGCTGGCGACGAATAAGTTCATATAGCTAAAGAAGCGCGCAAAGCCTGTTTCACCTTTCATATACCATGCGGCAAAAAGATGAATCAAAAAGCCGATACCGGTAATAACACCCGTCATCGTCAATGCTAAGCCATCAAAGCTTAGACCAAAACTTGGCGCAAAATCGCCGACTTGAAACCAAGTCCATAGCGGAATCTCGATGACCGTACCGGCAGGGTTGCTTGTTAAAAAGGTATAGCTGACCATCAGCGTGCAAAGTGCTGATAGCAGCATGCTACCGACACCGACAATCGCTGCTACCTGCTCGCTTAACTTGTCGCGCATAAAGGCTAGAATCAAAAAGCCAACGAGCGGGAATATAAAGGTTAATGGTAATAAACTCATGACATCATCCTTTCATCTCATTGGCGCTATCGACATCAAGATGCCCACGCTGATGATAAAACCGCAATAATATTGCCAAACCAATGGCCGCCTCTGCCGCTGCTAAAGTCAGAATAAAGATAAACATAATCTGTCCATCTGGATCAACCCAGCGGCTACCTGCGACCACAAATGCCAAAGCCGTCGCATTCATCATGATCTCAAGGCTCATCAGCATAAATAAGAAATTACGCCTTACCATGACACCGCACAGACCTATCGCAAATAAAATACCGGCCAAAATCAATCCATGGCTCATGGGTATCATACCCAGTACATTTTGCGCCTCAGCAACCGGCTGCACTAAGCCTGCTACCTCGTGGGCAAACGGCACATTCGCAACCTCCTGTGCCACGCTCGCTGCTAGTACCATCAGTCCGACTCCTTGCGCGTGACTTTATTCACACCTACCTGCGTACCTGCTTTCATGCCGACTTTCTTGCCAACATAGTCATGCGGGTCAACATCTTTATATTCGTATGGTTCAGCCATGTTTACTGCATCAGTATCTATGGGCATGCCGTTATCATCGTAATGTTTGATACTGGCGACATTTGGATTGGTTGCTTGGCTAGCACCTCGGCTTGCATTACCTTGACTTGCGTTACCGACAATCTCATCATCGATAGACTCTTTACCCAAATGATAAGCGGCAACCAAAGCGGCTAATAAGAGCAATGCCGCCACTTCTATCAGCATAATATATTTGGTAAACAGCGCCGTACCTACTGCTTTGGCTGAAATCGTTGTACCGCCAATCATCGCCGTATCATCATGGTTAAGACCAATCATCGCATACAGCACAACCGCGATAATAATCGTTAGCCCCGTCGGTACCGCCCAAGTTTTGGCATCAAGCCAGCGCTCTTCGCGCTCATCATTACTCATGCCGAGATTTAGCATCATAATAACGAAAACGAACAACACCATAATGGCACCGGCATAAACGACCACTTCAAGCGCACCAGCAAAAGGTGCCCCTAATACAAAGAAAATACCTGAGATGGCCAATAACGACACAATCATCGATAAAATAGCATGCACTGGATTGGCGAGGGTCACCACGCGCAAGCTGGCAAAAATTGCCACCGCTGCCAGCGCATAAAACCCTGCCAATTCAGGACTATTTAAGATATTCATCATGGTAGCAAGCTCCTTAGATCAATCGGTGCAGCTTCATTTTGTGCCGCGCCTTTTGGTTTATCTGCTACCGCCATACCCGTCACGCGATAATAGTTATAATCGGGATATTTACCCGGTCCTGAAATCAGCAAATGCTCTTTTTCATAGACCAAGTCTTGACGGACGTATTCGCCCATCTCAAAATCTGGGGTCATCTGAATCGCGGTCGTCGGACACGCCTCTTCACACAAACCACAAAAGATACAGCGTGAAAAGTTGATGCGGAAAAACTCTGGATACCAGCGTCCATCTTCACGTTCTGCTTTTTGCAATGAGATACAGCCGACCGGACATGCCACAGCACATAGGTTACAAGCGACGCAGCGCTCATCACCATCAGGGTCACGAGACAAAATGATACGTCCGCGAAAGCGCGGCGGTACTGGTACCGGCACTTCTGGATAAAGAATGGTGTCGCGTGGCCTGATTGCATGACTATTGACCATCCACATACTTCGGACAATGGTAAACATACCAATGACGGTCTTTTTTATCGTAGTAAACATGGGATTATTATCCTTATCAGCTTTACCCTAGTTCATCAGTGATGGCTAGTAATGGCTACTAGTAATGACTACAACGTTGGGGAAAAAATCAAAATGACTGCAGCAGTAACCAACAGATTAATCAAGGTTACCGGCAGGCAGACTTTCCAGCCAAAGTTCATCACCTGATCATAGCGCGGACGCATGAGTGAGCCTCGAGCCAAAATAAACATGGTCATAAAGAATAGTGTCTTAATCATGAACCAAAAAGCTGGTGGAATAAACGGAATATCTAAATTAAACGGCGCAAGCCAACCACCGAAGAACAAACAAGTCATCAACGCAGAAATCAGTACGACGTTGACATATTCACCGATAAAAAACATACCAAACTTCATGCCAGAATACTCGACATGATAACCTTCGGCCAATTCTTGCTCGGCTTCCGGCTGATCAAATGGATGTCTATGGGTAACGGCAACACCAGCAACGACAAAGGTTAAAAAGCCAAAGAATTGCGGAATGATATACCAGCCGTCAATTTGCGATTCAACGATTTCACGTAGGTTAAATGAGCCAGTCAGTGCAACCACACCCATCAATGATAAGCCTAAAAAGACTTCATAACTGATGGTTTGCGCCGCAGAACGTAAGCCGCCAAGTAAAGAGAATTTATTGGCAGATGCCCAGCCACCGAACATCACCGCATAGACAGCAATACCTGCCATAGCAAAGAAGAACAAAATACCGATATCCCAATCAGCAACCCCAAGGGATGGCGAGATAGGAATAATGGCAAAAGAGGCCAAAGCGGTAAACATGGCAACCGCAGGCGCCAAGGTAAACATAAACTTATCGGTAAAGTTTGGCGTCCAATCTTCTTTAAAGAAGATTTTGAGCATATCAGCAACCAGCTGCAACGAGCCAAACGGACCAACACGGTTAGGGCCGTAACGGTCTTGCCAGAGTGCTAGCATGCGGCGCTCATAAATAATCATCATTGCCGCGACAATGACCACCACCAAAAAGATGACCAGCGATTGCACGACCATAAAAAGTATCGACCAGGTATCAAAGGTCATCATACCAGCCAAAAAGCTTGGCACATCAGGGATAATACGGGTAACTTGCATATTACACCTCCTGTGTGGTGGTCGGCGCGCTGCTTACTGGCGTTGCGCGGTTATTGGTATTGGCGGTTAAAGCACTATCAGTCGCTATGCTGCCCATCATCGTCACCGGTGCATCAACTTTACGTACCGATGCTGGCATTGACGGATGAATGATATCCACCTGCCCAACCGGATAGCCGATACAACCTTCTGCTAAGTAACCAACGAGCTCAACGGGTAAGGTAATTTGCTGTTTATCAATCTCAATCGCCAGATAATCACCCGCTGCAAGACCCCAGTCTTTTGCATCGTCAATACCGACGCGCCATGTTGCTAGCGGTAATTGCTCAGCAACCACTGGGCTACGTGATGCCATCATAGAGCTGGCATAAAGGTTATAAATCGGTACCAGTTTTGCTTGTCCTTGCTGCATATCCGTGGTCGTCACCGAAGTAACTTCTGGGGCAACATATTGACGCGTGGCTAGGCGCTCTAATTGATCAAACAGACGGACGCCTGGATCACCATTTTTGAGGCTACCACCGACTTTATCTTGGTATTTATTCCATGCTTGCGGTGAGTTCCAACCGGCTGCACTGGCAAAAGGAATCATCGAGCTTGGCGTTTGCTTACCGCTATAGCCTTCCATTGAGAAGGTTAAACCGGTATCCAAATCTTTTGGCTGCATCGGCTCATGCACAGATACCGGTGCACGCATAGAAGTACGACCTGAGTAGCGGCGCGGCTGACGGGCAATTTTTAGACCAGTCATACGGTAATCAGCATCAGGAGCAGCGCCCTTAATACCAGCAAGTTTAGGATGGGTGGCAACCAATGCATTGATGACATCATCAAGCTGTGTCCAGTCGACATCGCGACCTTCTAAGCTGCTATGAACAGCATGTAACCAGCGCCAGCCTTCTTTGATACTGCTCATCGGATGATAATATTCGTTATCATAAACTTGGAAGAAGCGCTGCGCACGACCTTCAGCAGAGATAAGCGTACCGTCCGCTTCCGCAAAACTGGCAGCTGGTAATACGATATCGACATCTTTATGCCAATCAAGGAGCTGATGGTCAAGGGCGATAACGGTTTTATCGGTCAATAACTGGGTTAATTTATGCGCATCAATGGCATCCGTTAACTGGTTTTCAGCAACGATAACCACATCGAAATCAGTGGCTAATAACTCTTCGACTGATTGACCGCCAAGCATACAAACACCAATACTATTGGCATCAGGAACCGCTAAATAAATACCGGCTTGCGCATGGTATTGTTTATTAACTTCTTTTAGCTCAAGCTTGGTTGCCGGTTTACGTTCGACGTCGTCTTGCGCTTCTGTATCAACACCGGTTTCAGGTTTGTTCGGTTTAGCAGACAAGTCTTTGTCTTCGCTTTGCTGAGCAGTTGCTGCTTGTGCTTCAGCGGCTGCAACCTTCGCGTTATGTTCCTCAACCTGCTGCTGCTCAGTAGCTTTAATCGCTGCCCGCTTTTGGCTCAATGCTTGAGTGATTTGTGCCGCTGCTTCTATCAAAGCAGTCGATGATAAGCTGCTACCAGAGACAACTAACGGCTTATCGGCTTGAATCAAGTCATAAGCAATTTGCTGTGCCAACGCTTGCATAGCATCAACATTAGCATCGTCATCTGACGTTGGTTCTGCGATTTCTGCTAAATCATCAGCAAAATCAGCAATTGCATCGGCGACTTTAAAGCCAAGCTTGGTAATATCTTCAGGTGTCGCAACAACGCTGACTTTACTGATATCTTCTAGCTTAGTTTGGATAACATCGATGACATATACCGGGCTTTGTACGCCTTGACCAATACGTTTGACTGGCTCGGCCAACCACGATTGCGTTTTGGTCGCTGCAGCCATTTTAATGGCTTCATTTTTTGCTGCTTGACGAATCGACAGCGCCACACGTGATGAAGTTTGGGTAATATCTTCACCTAGCACCAATACCGCATCATGGCTTTCAATATCCGTCATACCCGGGTTATAAATACCCTCAGTACTCAATACTTCAATGCATTTATTGACCAGTGCTTGCTGCTGATGGTTTAAACCAGTTGAAAAGTTATCAAAGCCGACCATATTTTTTAGCGCAAAGTTGGTCTCAAGACTGGCACGTGGTGAGCCAATACCGATGACTTTTTTATCTTTGATACGTTTGATGGTTTCGTCTAACGCATAATCAATATTAATTTTGACATGCTTATCATTGATACGTTCTAGCGCTTGCGTTGGACGGTCTTCGCGATTGACATAACCGTAACCAAAGCGACCACGGTCACATAAGAAGTAACGGTTTACTTCACCGTTATAGCGGTTTTCAATACGGCGTAATTCACCATAACGCTCGCCCGGAGAGATATTACAACCGGCTGAGCAACCATGACAGATGCTTGGCGCATACTGCATGTCCCATTTACGGTTATAGCGCTCAGAGTGGGTTTTATCGGTAAAGACACCGGTTGGGCATACTTCAGTTAAGTTACCAGAGAACTCGCTTTCGAACTGACCGTCTTTATCACGACCAAAATAAACGCGCTCATTTGAGCCATAAACGCCCAAATCTTCGCCGCCCGCATAGTCTTTATAAAAACGTACGCAGCGATAGCAAGCGATACAGCGGTTCATCTCATGAGCGATAAACGGCCCAAGCTCTTGATTATGATGGGTACGCTTAGTAAAGCGATAGCGTCGACGGCTATGACCTGACATATAGGTCATGTCTTGCAAATGACAATGTCCGCCTTCTTCACAAGTTGGACAGTCATGCGGATGGTTGACCATCAACAGCTCAACCATCGACTTACGAAAGGCTTTGGCTTCATCGTCAGTGACCGAGATGTACATATCATTGCCCGGAGCAACCATACATGACATCACCAGGCGACCGCGACCCGCTTCCATATCTTCTTTAGACTGATATTGCTTAACCGCGCACTGACGGCAAGAGCCGACTGAACCTAAGGCGGGGTGATAACAAAAATACGGCACATCAATGCCGAGTGATAAACATGCTTGCAGCAAGTTATCTGCGCTATCTACTTCGACAGTGGTTCCATCAATATGTATGACTGCCATGCCGCTCTCCTTATTTCACTTCTGGCTGTTGATTGGCTGCAGCCTCAATGACATCTTCACCAACCGCCTGCGCAATTTTTTGATCGAACTCAGGACGGAAATATTTAATTGCACTCATTAGTGGTTCCATCGCACCCGGCGCATGGGCACAGAAGGTTTTACCGATCCATAAATCACGGGTTAAGCCTTCTAACTTCTCAACGTCACCGATTTGACCTTGACCATCATTAATGGCGGTCAATATTTTTACGCCCCACGGTAGACCATCACGGCATGGCGTACACCAACCGCACGATTCACGTTGGAAGAAAATCTCAAGGTTGCGCAGTAATGGCACCATATCTTGTTCTTCATCGACGACCATGATTAGCCCAGTACCCATACGGCTACCGGCTTTTTGAATGGTGTCAAAATCGACGACGGTATCTAGATGATCAGCGGTTAAAAAGTCGGTTGATGCGCCGCCCGGTAACCATGCTTTAAGCTTTTTACCTTCCTGCATACCACCAGCAAAATCTTCGATAATTTCGCGCGCTGTATAACCAAATGGTAGCTCCCATAGACCGGGATCATTGACCAGACCTGAACAACCAAATAGCTTGGTACCCGGAGTTTCGACCACGCCTTTGGCTTTTGGTAAGTCTTGATACCATTTGCTACCGTGCAAAATAATCGCTGAAACGTTATGCAGAGTTTCAACGTTATTAACTACGGTTGGACGACCCCATGCACCTGCCACCTGTGGAAACGGTGGTTTGGTACGCGGATTGGCACGGCGACCTTCAAGACAGTTAATCAAAGCGGTTTCTTCACCGCAAATATAACGACCAGCGCCGGTATGGACGTGCAAATCAAAGCTAAAGTCAGATCCTAAGATATTGTCGCCGACCAAATTATTGGCACGCAATTCTTCAAGCGCCGCCGTTAGACGCTCTGCTGCTAAGATATACTCGCCACGAATAAAGATATAACCTGCCGTTGCACCAATCGCGTAGGCAGAAATCAGCATACCTTCGATAAGCTGTAGCGGTAGGCGCTCCATCAAGAGACGGTCTTTAAAAGTACCCGGCTCCATCTCATCGGCATTACAGACGAGATAACGTGGACCGCCATCGGGTGGTGCCATGAGCGACCATTTGATACCAGCTGGGAAACCTGCACCGCCCCGACCTTTGACCACTGATTCTTTAATGGTATTTAAAGTGTCGGCTGGCGATTGGTTTAAAGCCATCTTTAAAGCTTCAAATCCGCGTAGTGATTCATAAGTGGCTAAATCCAATACCGCATCGTGATGGGCGAGGCGCCATGTAAGCGGTTTGGTTTCACTAGTTGCGGTCGCTTTATCGCCATAAACAGGAATACGCTGGTCATTTAATTGGCTTGGCGCTTTGCCTTGACCGCGACGAGCAATCTGCTCTGAAATCGTTAAACTCATGCGTATAGCTCCAACAATTGGGCGACTTCGGTGGGCTGCACAGGACCATAGGTGTCTTCATTTATTAAGACAGCAGGACCTTTGTCACAGTTGCCCAAACAGCAAATCGGCAATAGCGTAAAGCGGTTATCAGCGGTAGTCTGACCATAGTCGATGCCCAGCTGCGCTTTTAATTCAGCCGCCAGCGCTTCATAACCAGTTAGATAACAAGCGACCGAATCACAGATAAGAATGACATTGCGACCGACTGGCTGACGATAAATACGGTTAAAGAAGGTTGCTACCCCATCCATATCGGTCACAGGAATATTTAGGATATTAGCAATGGCATTGACTTGTGCATCATCGACCCAGCCGTTACGCTTTTGCACGATTTTTAGTGCATCTAAAGACGCTGCCCGTGGATGAGGATAATGATGCATAAACTCATGGATAGCTGCAATTTCTTCAGCGGTTAAGATACTTGCCACATCTACTTTTGGCATTTTATCGGAAACAATTCTCATAATCTTTTTCTTTCCTCACTCAGCCCACTGTTAAGGTTGCGCTCATGGCGCAACGACAGCGTTTTGGTGTGCCAGTTTGGCGATAACATATTAATGAACGTGTCTTACTTTTAATTTATAACTTCTAATATTTAGCATTTAGCATTTAGCAGTCATAAAAGATGATGATAAATGCATTACGGCTAACACTTAGCGGTCACAATCGGCCATCACAATATCAATCGATGCCAGATACATAATGGCATCGGATACCAGTGAGCCATTAATCACCGATGGCATCTGCTGCAGGTGCGCAAATGTCGGCGTGCGAATACGGGTACGATAGCTCATCGTCGCTTTATCTGAGGTGATGTAATAACTGTTTAAGCCTTTTGTGGCTTCCACAATCGTGGTGCACTCACCCGCTGGCATCACAGGACCCCAAGAGACGGAGATAAAGTGGTTAATCAAGGTTTCGATGTCATTCAAGGTACGGTCTTTTGGCGGTGGTACTGCCAATGGATGATCCGCCTTATAAGGACCTTGCGGCATATTATCCATACATTGACGGATGATACGTAGCGACTGGCGCATCTCTTCGACTTTTACCATACAACGATCATAAGCATCGCCGTTATAGCCGACTGGAACTTCAAAGTCGTAATTCTCATAGCCCATGTACGGACGCGCTTTACGCAAATCAAAATCTAAACCAGTCGCACGTAAACCTGCTCCAGTGACGCCCCATGCCAATGCTTGCTTGGTATTATATTGCGCAACGCCTTGGGTACGACCTTTAAGCACACTATTTTGCAGCGCTGCTTTGACATACTCATCCAGACGTTTTGGCATCCATTCTAGGAACTCGCGAACCAAACGCTGCCAGCCGCGCGGTAAATCGTGCGCTGTACCGCCGATACGGAACCACGCTGGATGCATACGGTAACCGGTAACGGCTTCGATGACGTCATAGGCTTTTTGGCGGTCGGTAAACATATAGAATACTGGGGTCATACCGCCTGCATCCTGAATAAAGGTACCGACAAATAGCAAGTTATTGGTAATACGGAAAAACTCACTCATCATCACGCGGATGGTTTCAGCGCGCGGCGGTATGGTAATACCTGCAAGCTTTTCAACCGACATGATATACGGCAGCTCATTCATTACGCCGCCGAGATAGTCGATCCGGTCGGTATAAGGAATGAATGAGTGCCACGTTTGACGCTCAGCCATTTTTTCGGCGCCGCGATGGTGATAGCCAATATCAGGAATACAATCGACCACTTCTTCACCATCAAGCTGTAGCACTAAACGGAATGCACCGTGAGCCGATGGATGGTTAGGACCGATGTTCAGGAACATAAAGTCTTCATCACGACCCGAGCGTTTCATGCCCCACTCTTCAGGGACAAAGCGCAGGTTTTCTTGCTCGTATTGTTGTTTGGCGGTATTCAAGAAATATGGGGTAAATTCAGTGGCCCGCGCATGATATTCTTTGCGCAGTGGATGACCTTCCCAATATTTTGGCAATAAGATACGGGTTAAATGCGGATGACCGCTAAAGACAATACCGAACATATCCCACACTTCACGCTCATACCAGTTGGCATTTGGCCAAATCTTGGTAGCGCTCGGTACATTAAGATCGTCTTCGCTTAGCGCGACTTTGATACGCACATCGCTATTACGCTCAAGCGACATCAAATGATAAAACACCGTAAAATCGCTGTCAGGCAACCCTTGGCGATGTTGACGCAAGCGCTCATCTATCGCTGATAAGTCAAATAGCATGACATAAGGTTTTGGCAATTTACGCAGGTATAATAGAACATCTAATAAGTCGGCACGCGCAACCCACACCGTTGGAATCTCATCCACCGTGTGCTGTACGACAAACTTACCGGCATACTTCTGCTCAAGCTCGGTGATAACCGCTGGGACAGGCTTAATCTTAGGATCTATGTTTTCGACTACCGTGACCATGAATGATGTATTCCTTCATTAATCATAATTAAGCTATGTTGAACACAACTGAACTATGTTGATCATAACTGAACTACGATGAATATATGCGTACTGAGCATTTTTACGGATTATGAATGATTGAGCCAAACAAGCAAATAAAATACCTTATGCTTAAATACTGCTTTTTCACATACAGTTTGGCTACATACTTGCTGATTAAATACTATCTGGGCTACGCAAGTTTTTCACAGCGATACGATCTGCTTGCTTACGGTCACGCTCAGGCGTCATTTGTGGCTGATAGATACCCTGCTCATTGACATGAATACCCAGCGGACGGCGCTCTTTGGTAATCGACTCTTGCAGCAGCATCAAGCCTTGAATCAAGGCTTCTGGACGCGGTGGACAACCGGGCACATAAACATCAACAGGTATGATTTTGTCTACGCCTTGCACCACTGAGTAGATGTCATACATGCCGCCCGAGTTGGCACAAGCACCCATTGAGATGACCCATTTTGGCTCAAGCATTTGCTCATATAGACGCTGAATAACCGGTGCCATTTTTACAAAGCAAGTACCAGCAACAATCATCACGTCCGCCTGACGGGGCGAGGCACGAATAACTTCGGCACCAAAGCGTGATAAATCGTGAACCGCAGTTAAGGTAGTTGCATATTCGACATAACAGCAAGAGGTACCAAAGTTAAATGGCCACAGTGAGTGCTTGCGCCCCCAGTTTGCTGTTGAATGGACAAGGTCTTCGAGACGACCCATAAAGACGTTTTTATTGACTTCGTCTTCGAGCGGATCATTGACCGTTTGACTAGTCTGTGCAGGATAGGTATCTGCATCAGGGTTGGCTTTTGTTAATGTGTATTTCATAACATACAACCTTTATTTTAAGCGCCATGCGGCAATCAGATTGCCACTACGAGCGCCATAACTTCTATTATGAATAAATTAATCGTGCTGACATACTGGAATAAGGCTAAAGCAATCTAGCTATAAGCAATTAGCGTTCGACCTTATCGGGCTGCGCAGAGGTGGCAAAATCCACGGAGGTTATATTACCTGTGGTATTAATATGATCGATATTCTGCAAATGACGACGATTGGTCTCAATGTTGTTCGAGACATTAATTTGCCCTGAAGATTGCGCCGGTATTTTACCCGTCGGATCAACCATCAGCTCATCAACGCCATCAAATTTGGTGATGTCTGCCAAATTGAAACCTGCTGGAGCCGCGTGTAAGCGAGGTTGCTTACGGCGTTTATCCGCCGGTGCCCAGTTCATCGCACCCAGACTAAGCTCGTATACCAAGCCAATAATCAAGATAGTGATAAATATCGCGGCAGCGACAAAGCCAAGCCAGCCAGCCTCACGAACGGAAACCGCATAGGCGTATAGATACAGCGCTTCTAAATCAAAAATAACGAAGAAGATTGCCACCAAATAGAATTTGGCAGACAAACGAATGCGGGCGTTGCCAGCTCCGACAACACCCGCTTCAAATATCTCTTCTTTTTGTGAGCCCTGAGAGCGACCGCCAAGTAAGCGCGGAACGACCAGCATAAATACAACTAGCCCAATGGCGGCTAAAATAAAAGCGATTGCTGACCAATTAAAAGCAGACATGATAATACGTGCTCCTCACCCAATCGAGTGTCAAGCGCACCGCAAATACTCACAAATAATGGTAGTAATGGCGACAGGCGTAACGCAGACGAAAACACAAAGTAACTGTCATTGAGTCACTTTATTTGAGTAAATTTGTTTAAATAACTCAGTGATTGTATAAATCAATGACTATTATAGCTACTGTGCTGGTAATAACCAATTATCAAGCTTATTGACGACGATGTCAGACGTGACCAACTGTAGATGTTCCGCTCTGTACACGGATAAAAAGGCTGGTCGCCCAACGCATCTTGTAACAACGTAAGATCAACGTATTAAATCAATATCATATTCGGTGTTTACTTAATTGATTTAATAGCTCATTACACGTGGTCAACAATGACGTGACAACTGGCATAAATTATTTACGTACTATACGCATATCGGTAATCAAAAGCTAGTTTTTAACTGCATTGAACGGTCATTTTCTCTGCAAAAAAAATATGTTTTTTTTACCATAAACTATGATATACACGTTACCTTATATTAAGCCCAAATCCATATTTCTAAAAAGGCGCCGGTATATATAGTGTAAGTCACGCAATCCAAACGCTTTTTTACTCGGCACTCATCCTTCAACTCCTCACCCAAAGATGGGGTTTTTGCTTTATAATGACCCACTGAATTTCATGGTAGTATCGGCAGCTATTTTAACGACAGCGGTTATGATTAATTGTCACAAAATATTAACTGCCATGAGCTAAATTAACAGACGGATTGAATAATCTTACCGACGCCATATTTTGATATCGAGATGAGGCAACAAGCTATAACGCTATGTTGTCATGTTGCGCTATCGATTTGCGTAATACGTGCAGTACTGATTGAAATTAGCGGCTGTTAATATCGAAGCTCGCCTCCTTTTGCTTACTTTTTTTGCTTTTGTCTTACAGGTCACCTTATGAGTCAACTTAATCCCAAACAACAAGAAGCGATGCTCTACGTATCTGGTCCATTGCTTGTGCTAGCAGGTGCCGGCTCTGGTAAGACATCGGTGATTACCCGTAAAATTGCCTATCTGATTGAAGAATGCAACATGCCAGCCGAGCGCATTACCGCGGTGACCTTTACCAATAAAGCGGCGCGCGAGATGAAAGCCCGGGTCAGTAAATTGCTGCCAAGTGAAAAAACTCGCGGGCTGACAGTGTCTACCTTTCACCAATTTGGGCTACAGTTTTTACGTTATGAACTGACTCATACGCCGCTTAAAGGTAACTTCTCCATCATGGACAGCGACGACAGCAAACGTCTGCTGATGGAGCTGATGATGCGTGACAATTTAAGCGGTGCGGAAAGTCGTGAGTTGGTCGGCAAAGCGATAAAAATGATTTCTGATTGGAAAAACGATCTGATTGAGCCGGACAAGGCGATGGAAACTTTGGACGATCCAGAAGATATGATTTTTGCCACCCTTTATGCTTTATATGAACGCAATCTGCGTGCTTATAATGCTGTTGATTTTGACGATTTGATTGTATTACCGACCAAAATACTGCGTGAAAACAGAGAGCTGCGCGACAAATGGCAAAATCGTATTCGTTACTTGCTCGTCGATGAGTATCAAGATACCAATACCGCACAGTACGAAATGATCAAATATCTGGTCGGACCACAAGGGCGTTTTACCGTGGTTGGTGACGATGACCAGTCTATCTATGCATGGCGCGGCGCTAAGCCTGAAAACATGGCGCTGCTAAAAGAAGATTTCCCGAAGTTAAAAATTGTCATGCTTGAGCAAAATTATCGCTCGACCACGCGTATTTTGACCTCTGCCAACGCCGTCATTATGAATAACGAACATTTATTTGAAAAGAAGCTGTGGTCAGATAAAGGTCAAGGCGAAAAAATTCGCATTATTAATTGCCGTAATGACGACGATGAGTCTGAGCGCGTGGCAAAAGAAATTGTTACCCACAAGCTGCGTTTTGGCAATGAGTGGGAACAGTATGCCGTTCTATATCGCAGTAACTTTCAGGCACGCATGCTAGAGGCGCAATTGCGTCAACTGCAAGTGCCCTATAAATTGTCTGGTGGTCAGTCGTTCTTTGCCCGTAGCGAAATAAAAGACATCATGGGCTACCTGCGTTTGATTCTCAACCCAGAAGATGACAGTGCGTTTTTGCGCATTATTAATACGCCCAAGCGCGGTATGGGACCAGCAACGCTAGAAAAACTAGGTTTATTTTCGCAAGAACATAGCATCTCGCTATTGGCCTCTTGTACGCATGCGGGTCTCAGTCATGTGTTGCCGTCTAAAGCCTATGGCACCATAAAAGAGTTTGGTGAATTCATCGAGCATTATACCCGTGAGCTAGATCAGCATCCTGATCCTGTGCCTATCGTGCGCCAAATGATTGACGAGACGGGTTATATCGACTTTGTCCGTAGCGACTCAAAAACGCCACAACAAGAAAAAAACCGTATCGATAATATCGACATGCTTTATACCAGTATTCAATCGCTGATTAATCGCGCCGAAGAAGATGAAGACCGTACCATTGATACCATCATTCGTAAGCTGGTATTGCTCGATATGCTTGAGCAGCAGCAAGAAGAAGAAAATACCAATAAAGTGAACCTCATGACCTTACATGCGGCAAAAGGTTTGGAGTTTGATTTTGTTTATATCATGGGGCTTGAGGAAGAAATGCTACCGCACCGCAACTCTATTCTTAGCGAGACGGTCGAAGAAGAGCGTCGTTTAATGTACGTGGGCATTACCCGCGCCCGTCGTGAGCTGACATTGACGCTTGCCACCCAACGCCGAGCAGGCGGTCAGATGCGCGTCACGTCTGAATCACGCTTTTTAGATGAGTTACCAGAAGATCATATCGACTGGCCAGCCAAAGCGAAAAAGAAAAAGGCCAGCAAAGATCCTGAAAAAGTTGCTGATGAATACTTGGCCAATATTCGTGCTTTATTAGGTAATCGTTAAGTTTAAAACTTAAGCGATATCATGCTTACCGCTCTTTACATGAGCGGTAAACTCAATTTTTATATTAATACCTTTGAAAAATTTGGAACCTTTATGCCCACCTCGACGCCGAATGCTGAACGACTATCGATACGACAGGGAGACTATAATCCGGCGGAATCTAACGGCGAATATAAGCTACTGTATTTGCAAGAGTTGGTCGCGAATAAAGCCTATGAGACTATTACCGAGTTTTTAGCAAAGCAATCAGAGTATGAGATTGCCAGCTTATTAAAGTCGTTTCCTAGTCAAAATCGCTTATTGATTTGGGCACAAGTACCAGAAAACATTAAGGGTGAAGTGCTTGCTGAGCTAGAGTTTGATACGCGCCAGCCATTGATGGAAAATATCTCCTCAAAAGAGATATCGCTTTTTACCCAAGACCTTGATGCGCAAGATATCTCCGAGATTTTAGATACCGTTACCGAAAGTGTGCGTACCTCGGTGATGGCGACTTTGGATGAAGATATCCGCATTCAGGTTAATAAGCTTGATACCTATGCCGACTGGGAAGTTGGTAGTTATATGGATCCTGATCTTATTCAGGTTAGGGACGATATTACGCTAGCGGAAGTACAAAACTGGCTGCGAGAAAACGACGACTTGCTCGATGACGAAAGCCAAGAGCTATTGGTCGTCGACCAAAGCCAGCAATTACTCGGGCTACTAAGTTTGGTCGATTTGATTAAACATGACCAACGTACCCTAGTATCGGCATTAATTGATGCGGCCATTACCATTAATGACCGCTTAGACATTCAAGATGCGGCAGCGATTTTCCGTTCAGAAGACATTCGCTTTGCCCCTGTGATTAACAGTCATGGCGAGCTGGTCGGACAGTTAAATGGTGAAGATATCATGGAGATTATCCAAGATGATGTCGATAGCACCATGAAAAACCTTGCTGGTGTCAGCCAAGATGAAGAGCTGTTTGCACCTATTTTGACCAGTGCTAAGAGCCGTAGTATTTGGCTAGGTATTAATTTATGCACCGCGCTGTTAGCTGCCGCAGTGATCGGCCAGTTTGAAGCGGTACTGGCGAAAGTAGTGGCGCTAGCGATATTGATGCCAGTGGTTGCCAGTATGGGCGGTATTGCAGGCTCACAGACGCTGACGGTGGTCATTCGCGGTATGGCGATGGGTCAAATCGGTGGTTCAAACCGCCTATGGTTATTAAATAAAGAGCTGTGGGTTGGGGCGATAAACGGTATCATATGGGCGATAATCATGGCGTTTATTGCCCAATTGTGGTTTCATGACATTAAAATCAGTGCTGTCATTGGGCTTGCTATCGCGATTAATATGACCGCCGCCAACGTTTCAGGCATCAGTATTCCGCTAATGCTCAAACATATGAATATCGACCCTGCGCTATCCGCCTCGGTGATTTTGACTACTGTGACCGATATTGTCGGCTTTATGTCGTTTTTGGGCTTGGCGAGCGTGTTGATTCTTTAGTCAATCGCCTATGAAAATCTGAAAACTAAAAGTTAACAATCAGCAGCTATTTATAAAAATAGTTGTTGTTAAGCATTTAAAACCTAAAAGTTAAAAATGTGTTTCATTCTGTTTACAACACCATTACATCGTTAAGTGAGTGCGTTATGCAAGCTGTACAAGTTAAAGTATTAAACCCTAAAATTACTGAAGATAAAGCGTTCTCGCTACCGACACGTGCAACCGATGGCAGCGCAGGTATCGACTTGCGTGCCTGCATTGATGAGCCATTGACGATTAAAGCCGGTGCGACGCTTTTGATTGGCACCGGACTTGCGGTTTATATTCAAGACCCTAATTTTGCTGGCATGATTTTACCGCGCTCAGGTCTCGGTCATAAGCACGGTATCGTCTTGGGTAACTTGGTTGGCTTAATTGATGCCGATTATCAAGGTGAGCTGATGGTCAGTATTTGGAATCGCAGCAATGAAGATTTTGTCTTAAACCCTGCTGAGCGTATGGCGCAATATGTGGTTGTACCGGTTGCTCGTCCTGAGTTTGAAGTGGTGGCAGAATTTAGTGATACCAGCGCGCGCGGTGCTGGTGGTTTTGGGCACTCTGGTCGTCAGTAGTCCGTACTGATTTAACAATCATGATAACTTAACAATCACGACAATAAGGAGAGTAAGCGATGCCGTCTTTTGCTGCGCAGCAATCCTTATTTCGTGCTTATGATATTCGTGGTTCGCGCCAGCATTTTACCAATGATTTTATTCACGCATTGGGGCACGCTTTTGCTCATCTTTATCAACTTCAGCAAAAAACCAATAACGAAAATAATAGCCAAAGCGCTAACGAAAAAACCATCGTTGTCATTGGTTATGATGTGCGCTGTGATAGCGATACCATTGCGCAGGCACTTGCTCATATTTTGTCTCAGCAAGGTATACAAGTCATTCAACTGGGCTTAGTGACCACGCCCATGATGATTTTTTGGGCGGAGCAATATCAGGGACATGGCATTATTATCACTGCCAGCCATTCCGCTAAAGACATTTTAGGGGTTAAATGGTTAGTCAATCATATCTCGCCTAGCAGCGCAGATATTCAAGTTCTCTATCGTCAGCTGACTAGCTACGATACGCAAAACCCGTTTTTGGACAGCATTGCTAAGCCCGTTTATCATAAACAGCAGCATTTACCTGCTAAGCAAGTTGCAAGCGCTTATATCGACGCTATTACAAAAGTTTTTAAGCAAATTTATCAACATAATAATCAGCCTCTTAATCAGACCGCAGAAGATAGTCACCTACTCTTCTCCAAGCTTGATTTGGTGGTGGTCATTGACTGTATGCACGGCGCGACTAGCAATATTGCTAAGCCTTTATTTACGCATTTTTGTCAGCAGGTCATTGCACTTAATGATACGCCAGACGGTGACTTTCCTGCCGGCAATCCGGACCCGACTGAGCCGCAGCGTCTTAAGCAGTTGCAGCAAAGCGTACTTCTGCATCAAGCAGATATAGGTATCGCCTTTGATGGTGATGGCGATCGGTTAATGGTGGTTGATAATCAGGGCAAAGTTGTTACTCCTGACCATCTGCTTTATCTGTTGGCAACGGTAGCTGTCAATCAGCGCCCTCAGCCGTTAAAGAAATCATTATCAAACGCTCAAGTACTCTTTGATATTAAATGCTGCCATCATTTACCAAAGCTTATTGCTGAGCTTGGCGCAACGCCTGTGATTAGTAAAACAGGTAGCAGCTTAATGCGGCAACAAATGCAGCAGTCTGACGGTCAAATCATCTTTGCCGGCGAGTTATCTGGGCACTTCATTTTTAATGATAGCTACTTTATTCTTTATGATGATGCCATGTATGCCGCGTTACGACTGCTCCATTGGTTAGCTAAACCAATGCCTACTAAGCCAAATTGTGCAATAAACTTAGCTGGTATTATTGATGCTTTACCCATTATCGTCAGTACAGCTGACCATTATTTACCGCTAACAGAAACAGCTCTTACCGACTGTTCCATCGTGCAGCAACTGGCAAGATTCTGCCAGTATTTACAGCAATTGGTTCATGCGACATCAGCTGCTTTTATTACCCAACCTGACCAACAAGCAATCATTAGCTGTGCGCCATCGATTTGTACCTGTTCTGCTAAAAACCAATATACCACTTTAGAGCAGGCGCAAAAATTATTACCAGTGGGCACCAAGCTCAGCTGTATCGATGGGGTACGTTTGGATTTCGCGCGCGGGTTTGGCGTATTACGTCAATCAAATACCAGTCAAAATCTGACCGTGCGCTTCGCCGGTGATAGCATCGCCGATCTTACCGATATTCAAACAAGGTTCGCCGCTTTATGCCGCCCATTTAACGAGCATTTAGCCACGCAAATTTTGGCTATTGTTGCTGAGTAAATGTCATTTAACTGATTGTTTACCTTTTATTTTATTAGAGAACGTCTTATTAGAGAACGCCACACAGAAACAGAAACCCTCAATTAATCCACCGCTTACCCCTGTCTTTTAGGAGCTTGTCATGACGCTTAATTTGGATGAAGCCAAAATTACCGCAGAAGTATTAACCACGGCGCTGCCTTATATTCAACGCTTTGTTGATAAGCTCATCGTTGTCAAATACGGCGGCAATGCCATGACCGACCCTGCGCTTGAAAGCTCATTTGCCCGTGATATCGTCTTATTAAAAACCGTCGGTATGCATCCTGTGGTCGTACATGGCGGTGGTCCACAAGTTGATAATCTGTTAAAAGAGCTTGGTCGTCAATCTGATCGTATCGACGGTATGCGCGTGACCGACAAAAGCACGATGGATATCGTTGAGATGGTGCTCGGCGGTAGCGTTAATAAGTCTATCGTTAGCTTAATCAATAAGCACGGTGGACGCGCGATTGGTCTGACGGGTAAAGACGCCAATTTAATCCTAGCTAAAAAGTTAATGATGGAAAAAATCGGCGCAGATGGTATTGCCGTACCCGTCGATTTGGGTTTCGTCGGTGATGTGGTCAGCGTCAATAAAGATGTGATTAATATGCTGATTGCCTCTGATTTTATCCCTGTTATCGCCCCTCTTGGCGTCGATGAAGAAGGCAATACTTATAATATCAACGCCGATTTGGTCGCGGGTAAGGTTGCAGAGTTTTTGCAGGCAGAAAAGCTCATGCTGTTGACCAATATTAAAGGGGTATTAGGGCGTGACGGTGAAGTCGTGACTGGATTAACGCCAAAGACAGTCGACAGCCTGATTGAAGATGGTACGATTTCAGGCGGTATGATTCCTAAGATTCAATGTGCGCTTGATGCGGTACGTAGCGGCGTAAAAAGTGCGGTTATCGTCGATGGTCGTGTCCCGCATGCCACGCTGTTGGAGATTTTTACCAATAAAGGGGTTGGTACCTTGATCAGTCGTGATTTAGACTTACTTAACGAATAGCTGTAATAGTTTATGAAAAAAGCCCGAACTTAGATACTAAGCTCGGGCTTTTTTATTTATCAAAGCTGCTTAATTTAGAATCGTTTAATAAGCGCAAAACTCTACGTTACTATGGCTACTGTTGCCATATACTTTCATGTGGTGATTGCCTTTTCGCTGGGTGATATAAGAGTTTTCATTTTCATAGCGATCGCCGCTCAAACGCCCATCTGGCCCTGAGACATAAGCGACACTGATTTGGTCGTCACCGACGTTACGAATCACTAAGTTTTGATCAGGCAGTAACCATAAACGAAATACTTTGCCGTTTTTGAGATTGCCACTAAAATTACCGCAATAGCTGTCTTTAGCAAAGGTGATTTTGGTTGACGTATCAGCAGCTTGCGCGGTGATAGTTAATAAAGGCGCTAACGCAAACGCTGATATCAATATTAATTTTCTCATAATCTTATCCTCGTCCGTGAACATAATGAGCCAGCAAACTTAATTCTAATAATAATTTATAAATTACCAAACTGATAGCTTTTTTATGAGCACTTATTTATAAAAAAGCCGCCTCAAACGCAGCTTCATCAAAACCACATAATAGTATCGGCTGACCATTATTTTTATCTGCCAGCTGTCCTTCAACTATTGGGCGTTTAATCATACTGGTATTTTCTATCAGCAAATCGATAGCGTTATTGAGGTTTTCATCAGCGGCTTGTTTTTGCTCATCAGTCAGCTTACGCCATGTCGTACCACGCTTATTCAATACTTTATCAATACCTAGCTCATCCACCCAACGCTGTACGCTATCTTTATCAATGCCTTGTTTTTTATAGTCATGAAAGTCATAGCTAACGCCCAGCGCATCAAGCTTAGTAAAAGCTTTTTTCATCGTGCCACAAGATTTGATACCGTAAATAGTGATGGTCATAAAAACTCCAAATCAATTATCATTATTTTGTTTATTATACCTAACTGACATCAGCATTTGGTTTATGACGACGAAAACATTCATAAGCGTATTCACTTTGCAGATTTATCGCCTTTACGATGAGCAAACACCCCATCATATCGTCGCAATTTTTGCCAAATTACGCTATGCTATGGCATTGTAAAATTTTACCCAATTTATCTGTAACAACCTATTCCGAGCCAACTATGAGCAACGCCGTGACAGCAGAAACTGCTAATACTACCCATACCAATAATACTTCTATCGATAACGCCCAGTATCAGCCGCAACTTATTGAAGCGGCGCAACAAGCCAAATGGGCAACGGACAAGCGTTTTGAAGTAAGTAATGAGCCAAGCGACAAGCCAAGTCGCTATATGCTGTCGATGTTCCCTTACCCAAGCGGTAAGCTGCATATGGGTCACGTGCGTAACTATACTATCTCTGATGTCCTGAGCCGTTATTATCGCCTAAAAGGCTATGAGGTCATGCAGCCAATGGGTTGGGATGGTTTTGGCCTACCAGCAGAAAACGCGGCGATTGCCAATCAGACGCCGCCTGCCGAATGGACGTTTGCCAATATTGACAGTATGCGCGCGCAGCTTAAATTGCTTGGTTTGTCTATTGATTGGTCACGTGAATTTGCAACCTGTAGCCCTGAGTATTATCAATGGGAGCAGTGGTTGTTTTTGCAGTTATACAAAAAAGGCTTGGTTTATAAAAAGCTTGCCACCGTTAACTGGGATCCAGTCGACAATACCGTATTAGCCAATGAGCAAGTCATCGATGGTAAAGGCTGGCGTAGTGGCGCGGCGGTCGAAAAGCGCGATATCCCAATGTATTACTTTAACATCACCGATTATGCTGATGAGCTGCTTGATGATTTAGACCAGTTAGAAGGTCACTGGCCATCTGAAGTGCTAACCATGCAGCGTAACTGGATTGGTCGTAGTGCCGGCATGGAAGTCCATTTCCCTTATGAGCTGGCTGGCGAAACCAATACGTTAGATGTGTTCACGACCCGTCCTGATACTTTGATGGGTGTGACTTATGTCGCAGTCGCTGCCGAGCATCCGTTGGCACAATACGCATCTGAACAAAATGAAGCGATTGCCCAATTCTGTGCCCTTTGCAAAAAAGGCTCAGTTGCAGAAGCAGACTTGGCTAAAGCTGAAAAAATCGGTATGGATACGGGTCTTACCGTAACGCATCCCTTAACGGGCGAAGAAGTGCCAGTATGGGTTGCCAACTATGTACTGATGAGCTATGGCTCAGGTGCGGTGATGGCGGTTCCTGCTCATGATGAGCGCGATTACGAGTTTGCGACCAAATACAATCTACCTATTAAACAAGTGATTGACATTCCTGCTGGCTTTCTTGATAAGGTAGAAGAAGACGCCAAAGCGAATGATACTGAGAGCAATCGTGCTTATACCGAACGCAATACCTTAGTCAATTCAGCTGAATTTGACGGCATGAATTTTGACCAAGCGTTTGAAGCCATGCTAGCTAAGCTTGAGCCACAATCTCTTGCTAAGAAAAAAATCCAATACCGTCTACGCGATTGGGGTGTCTCACGCCAGCGTTATTGGGGCTGCCCTATCCCAATGGTCAACTGTGAGCATTGCGGTACGGTACCAGTTGAAGAGCAAGACTTACCAGTGGTCCTACCAACTGACGTCGTCCCTGACGGTCGCGGTAATCCACTAAAAAATCTCCCAGAATTTGTCAATACCACTTGTCCTAAATGTGGCAATCCTGCTGAGCGTGAAACCGATACCTTTGATACCTTTGTAGAGTCGAGCTGGTACTATGCACGCTTTGCCAGCCCACACGATACGACCAATATGGTCAATAAGTCTGCTGCCAATAAATGGCTGCCGGTTGACCAATATATCGGCGGTGTCGAGCATGCGGTTATGCATCTGCTTTATGCACGCTTCTTCCATAAATTGATGCGTGATGAAAACTTGGTATCAGGCGATGAACCGTTTGCCAATTTGATGACTCAAGGTATGGTACTTGCTGGTACGTTCTACCGCGTGAATAGCGATGGCAGTACCACTTATTACTTTACCGAAGACATCGATATTGACTTTAACGAGCGTGGTCAGCCGATTAAAGCCATTTTAAAATCAGACGGTCAGCCAGTTACGATTGGTAAAATCGAAAAGATGTCAAAGTCGAAAAATAACGGTGTCGATCCTCAGATTACCATTGATAAATATGGCGCAGACACTGTGCGCCTTTATACCTTATTTACTGCGCCTGCCGACCAAACGCTAGAATGGTCAGACGATGCGTTAAAAGGTCCTTATAACTTTGTGAAAAAAGTATGGCGCATTGCGACCGAGCATATGCAGGCACTTGCCGACGCAAATTTAAATCTTGATACGCTAAATAATGAAGCATTAAATACGGATAACTTAAGCAAAGAAGCGAAAGCCCTACGCCGTAAGACCCATGAAACGATTGGCAAAATTGATAGTGATTTGGGTAAACGTTTAGCACTTAATACGCCAGTTTCTAGCCTGATGGAACTTGCTAACGAGCTGAGTAACTTTAAAGCAAACAGTGAGCAAGACCTGCAAGTACAGCATGAAGCACTGATTGATTTATTGATTATCCTATCGGTATACGCGCCGCACATCGGTGAGCATTTGCTTGAGCAGTTAGGAATGGATACCGTCACCCTAAACTATCCAGAAGTCGATGCAAGCGCTCTAGTGCAAGACATGATTACTATGGTGGTGCAGGTTAACGGTAAAATGCGCGGTAAAATGGATGTCGCGCCTAATAGCGATCCTGAGCAGCTGAAAGCGCAAGCAAAAGAGCTTGAAGGTGTGGCAAAATTCCTTACAGGCGAGATTAAAAAAGAAATCGTCGTACCGAACAAACTGGTTAATATTGTGGTTGCAGGCTAGACCTTTTCAACGTTATGTTTTCAATCACTGGGTTTTTAGACGTTGCGCTTTTAAATGCAGCGTTTTCAAACCTAGGGTTTTTAAACCCAGTATTTTTAGACATTGCGTTTTAGGTCTTCTTATCAAAATAAGGATAGCGATTATGTCGTATAAACACCGAGCTTTGCAGGCACATCAAGCAAAATCAGACGGACAAAGCAGCATGATTCGTAAATCAGGCACCCAAAAACTGGTAACAGCGTTACTGACTGCTTTGCCAATGTTTGCGGTATTGGGTGCAGGTGCCAGTCTCAGTGGTTGCGGTTTTCAGCTACGCGGCTATGATGCACCCATGCTATTTGATGTTGCTAAGACAGCGGTAATTATCGAAGACAATCGCACCTCATTTCCGTTGAAACTCCCCCTAACACGGCGTCTACAATCATTGGGTGTTGAGGTTATTGATAATATGACCTTGGCTGATGTGGCTAGCAATAACCAAAAAGCGGGCGCAGAAAGCATTGCAGCCATTACGGTTAATAATGTCCGTTTTAAGCGTTATGAGCTGGTTGGTGTCTTGACAGAGATTCGCTTGGTAATGTCAGCTGATGTCAGCTATCAAAGCGTAGAGAATGGCAAACCTGTGACACTGACCAACCCTATCCAAGTTGAGCGCAGCTATCAATATAATGAGGCATCGGTGAGTACCGATGATCAGCAAGGCGAGCAAATTCGTGATTGGCTTTACGACAGCTTAGCACGCCGAATTACGGACCAATATGTGGCGATTGCGCTGCCTAAGATTGCCCCTAATAGCGCCAAACCAGCTATGCAAAATGGTAAAGGTTCAGCATCTACTGCTGTTATCGTACCGCAATCTTAATGTTAGTTTCTTCATTTTTAAACGTTCATTTTTTAAACACTTCTTTATTTAAAGTACTTTTTTAAATAAAGACAGCTTTACTCCCCTACTCATAACCTTGTGTCCTTCTTCGTCTATGCAAGATACTTTTATACAAGCTTATCCAAAACTACTACAGCCCTCCGTTGCAGTAGCAGGCTTGTGGTTGGCGCACGGTGATGAGCCTTTACTCAGTCAATGGCTTATCGATGCGCTGCGTCCGCATTGGCGCGCGCAGAATTACGCCATTAAACGTATCGAGCTGGTGTCAGTTAAGAGCTGGCAAGAAGTGTTATCAGAGCTTGGCAGTCAGTCTTTATTCGATGATGCTAGTGCGCTTATCGTGACGGGCAATCATAAACCTGATAAAGCCGTTATTGCCGAGTTAGAACGTTTTGCCGTCGATGCACAGACAGGTGCTCATAGTCATAGCTTGTTATGGCTCACGCCAAAGCAAGATAAACGCGCCCAAACCAGCAAATGGTTTGCGCCATTTGCACAATATGGTCACGTTATTGACTGCAATTTGTATAACGAGCAACAACGTCAGCAGTTATTGCAAATACAAGCCCAGCAGTTTGGCTTAACATTGTCGCAAGAAGCTTGGCAGCTACTGATGTCACATACCGAGCATCATTTGCTCAGTGCTTATCAAACTTTATGGCGGCTATCGTATTTATTTGCGCCGCAATTGATGGCAAATAGTGACATTGACAGTCCTAGTAACAGTGACAGTCCTAATAGCAATAGCCACAGTGCAAATCTTGATAATAGTTCTAGCCAGCCTGTGACAAACGTGGCATTAGATATTAATGACTTGCAAGCGGCATTGGTTAGCGATGCCCAGTTCAGTGTATTTGATTTATCCGATGCGATGCTTGCTGGCAATAGCGTCCAAGTTGCTAAAATTATATTTCAGCTTAAAGCGACTGATGAGCCAACCACCTTAGTTTTATGGTCAATTAGTAAAGACATGCGGCAGATTATGCAGTTAATGGATGGACAAGACCCGCAAGCGCTTGGCATTTGGCGTAGTAAGCAAGGCTTATACCAGCAAGCATGCCGCCGCCACTCAAAAGCTCAAACTGCTGCATGGCCTGCTCTGCTTTATAAGTGTGATCAAGCGATTAAAGGCTTGGTGCGCCAGCCAGCGTGGGAGTTATTACTGCAAGCAGCGCTTGAGCTATCAGGGCAGCGTTTATTCAAGACGCCATAATTTATTAAAGATAAAACATCACGTTTTCTTACTTAGCCCTTTTCATAGGGTTATTTTTTGTCTGCAATTTGTCGCATTATTACTACCACGGTTTTCTCTCTTAACGTTTCGCAAACTAATTGCCATTCCCTTTTGTCCAGCAAGCCTCTACTATAGCTACACTTGATTTAACTGTGATTGGATTGTTGTCATGCGCAAAATGAGCAAAAAGTCTGCTATCAAATGGGGTATTGTTGCCCTGGTCATCATAGCTTTAGGGGCTTTGGCCTATAAAACCTTTAAACCAAAAGAAACCACACCCAACTATCTAACAGCGACCGCTGAGATTGGCGATATCGAAAATAACGTCATGGCCTCCGGTAAAGTTAAGGCGTTAAATACCGTCGATGTTGGTGCTCAGGTATCGGGTGAGGTGACGCGGCTGTTTGTTGAAGTCGGTGATGAAGTGCAAAAAGGCGATTTAATTGCGCAGATTGATCAGGTTACCCAAAAGAATAATTTAAGTAATGAGCAAGCGAGCCTTGAGCAAAGTGAAGCGGCGCTACAGAGTGCCCGTGCCGAGTCGCTAAGCCGTCAAGCAAGCCTAAAAAGTGCGCAAGCAGATCTTGCCAGCCGTCAAGCTGAGCTCAGACAAGCACAAGCAGATTTCTCGCGCCTACAAGGCTTACTGGCTATCGATGCGATCTCGCAGCAGGATTATGATACGCAAGCGACAAAGGTTGCCACCGCTCAGGCATCGGTCGCTAATGCCCGCGCTGCCATTGAGACGGCAAAAGCCGCAATAGCGACTACCGAGGCGAATATCAATAGCCAACAGGCTGCATTACGTAAATCTCAAACCAACGTTAGCACCGCGCAGGAAGATTTAAGCTATACCACCATTCGCGCGCCAATGTCAGGGACGGTAGTCTCGGTGACCACTGAGCAAGGGACGACGGTCAACGCCAACCAAACCGCGCCAACAATCGTTACCTTAGCCGATTTGTCGACCGTGCGTATCAATGCGCAAATCTCTGAAGCCGACGTCATTAACGTCAAAGCAGGCTTGCCTGTCTATTTTAATATCATCGGTAATCCCGACCAAAAGTATGATGCCACCCTTAAAGCCATTGAACCGGCTCCTGAGAAAATCAGCGATACCAGCTCGACCGATGCCGCCATCTATTACGTCGGTTATATCGAAGTGCCCAATACCGAGCGCCGCTTTCGCATCGATATGACCTCGCAAGTCTATATCGTTATTAATCAAGCAAAAGACGCGCTACTTATCCCCTCTGCTGCTCTGCAGCCTGCCGGTAAATCTAAAAAATCCAGCAAGGCTAAAAAAGAGTCACTCACTGCTAATAATACTGCCAACAAGAATGCTAACAATGACTCGGCTGCAACTATGGCCATGGTGCGTGTACTTAAAGCCGATGGCAAAGTGGTCGAGCAAACCGTCAAAGTCGGTATCAATAACCGCGTCAATGCTGAAATCTTAAGCGGTCTTAATAAAGGCGATGAGGTTATATTAAGCGAAGAAGGACCGGATAGTGGCAAAGGCAGTAAAGGTAGCAGAGGCGGACGACCGTTTTAATATTTAAAAGGTGATAGAGAACCGCTTTAAATAAAATCGTCGCTAGCAAAACATCAGCTTTGGCTTTGATAATGACTTGAGATTTGAGATAAGCAGGATAGAAAATGAGCAACCAAGACCCGACTTCTAATGTAACTGATACGCCGTTGATGGAAGTCAAAGGACTGATTAGAGAGTTCAAAGCTGGCGAGCAGACCATTCGCGTCTTGCATGATATCAATTTGACCATCAATCAAGGCGAAATGGTCGCTATCATCGGGCAATCAGGCTCAGGTAAATCAACTTTGATGAATATCTTGGGCTGCTTAGATCAAGCGACTGCTGGCGATTATAAAATATTTGGTCAATCGGTCAGCCGCCTAGATGCAGATGAGCTGGCAAAACTACGCCGTGAACACTTTGGTTTTATTTTTCAGCGCTATCATTTATTGGGCGATATCAACGCCCGCGACAACGTATCTGTACCGGCTGTTTACGCAGGGATGGATGGACAAGCGCGTAGTGACCGTGCCGAAAAGCTATTGTCAGATTTAGGATTGGCGGACAAGGTGAATAATCGTCCAAGCCAGCTCTCAGGTGGTCAGCAGCAGCGTGTTTCTATCGCAAGGGCGCTGATGAATGGCGGCGATATCATCTTAGCCGATGAGCCAACAGGCGCTTTAGATAGCAAATCCGGTGAAGATGTCGTACAAATTCTCAAAGATTTAAACGCGCAAGGTCATACCATTATTATGGTCACCCACGACCCTAGCCTTGCCGCCCAAGCTGAACGCGTCATTGAAATCAAAGACGGTTATATTATCGCTGATTATAAAAATGAAGATTATAAGCAAGCAGAAGCCCAGCCAGCGGCAATGATAGATAAGCACCGTAAAAGCGCCTTTAGCAGCTTTATCGACCGCTTATTTGAAGCCTTCAAAATGTCCTTGCTTGCCATGCGCGCCCATAAAATGCGCACGTTATTGACGATGTTAGGGATTATCATTGGTATTGCTTCGGTGGTATCAGTTGTTGGCCTTGGCAAAGGCTCTCAAGCGCAGATATTGTCCAATATCAGCTCCTTAGGTACTAATACCATTACTGTTACCGACGGCTATCCCTACGGCGATCCTAGGCGGCAGTACAACGATGACAATCTAACCCCACAAGATGCCCAAGCGGTCGCTGACCAACCTTATGTGGTCAGTGTCAGCCCGCAGCTCAATAGCAATATGAACGTGCGCTATCGTAATATCCAAGAAGCCGCCAGTATCAGCGGCGTCGGTAAAGATTATCTTGATGTCAGCGGTGAAAAGCTGGCACTAGGTCAAGGCTTCGATGAGCAAAGTATCCTACGCCGCACCCAAGATATCATTATCGATGATAATGCCAATAAAACCTTTTTTCCTGACAATGCCAATCCGATTGGCGAAGTATTACTGATAGGTAGCGTTCCTGGGCGTGTGATTGGGGTTTTAGAGCCAAACGATGGTGGCTTTAGTCGCAGCGTTGATTCGCCTACGTTATATATGCCCTATACCACCATGATGTCGCGGCTGATAGGCAGTGCCTATATTGAGAGCTTTGTCGCACTGATTGATAATAACATCTCCTCTGCTGCCGCTGAGTCTGCCATCGCTGAGCTAATGACTAGCCGTCATGGCACCGATGATTTTCGCATACGTAACTCCGATTCTATTCGTCAAACCATTGAATCTACCACAGCTGCCATGACGTTATTAATATCTTCTATCGCTATTATCTCGTTAATTGTCGGTGGTATTGGCGTGATGAATATCATGCTAGTCTCCGTGACCGAGCGCACCAATGAGATTGGTGTCCGCATGGCCGTCGGTGCCCGTCAAAGCGATATCATGCAGCAGTTTCTGATTGAAGCCGTTTTAGTCTGTATTTTAGGGGGCTTATTGGGTATCGGACTGGCATTTGCCATCGGTGAGCTGATTAACCGTGTCGGCGGTGATAGCTTTCAAGTCATCTACTCACCAACCTCTATTATTGCCGCCTTTGTATGCTCAACGCTGATTGGAGTTGTATTCGGCTTCTTACCGGCTCGCAATGCCGCCAAACTAGATCCAGTAGAAGCACTTTCTCGAGATTAAGATATTTTGAGCGCATTGATGAATACCACGTTTAATACTAACTTTTTAAAACCAGCTGTTTAAAACTAAGCATTCAAAACTTACGGCTTAAAACCTCGAATTGATAGGATTTAGGGTACTTCAAAAGCTATTAATCCTTAAATTTAAAAAAATATGATTAATTTGCACGGATTTGCACTTTTTTTAGCATTCGGGGTTGTAATTGTCATAATTATATATATAATGTGCTCTCACGTTTAGAGATACAAATAATCTAAACGGGTAAACAAGCTTATTGTCTCTTTTGATATTGATTCATGAATAGATAAAGAAATGAAGCTTTAAGACATTGTTTTTGATGTCTGGTTTTAATAAATTTCCCTTTAAGGAAATTTATCTTGCGAAGCTAAAATTGTCATGCAATTTTTTAACGCTTCTCAGGGCCGATAGCTCAGTTGGTAGAGCAGTTGACTTTTAATCAATTGGTCCCGCGTTCGAGTCGCGGTCGGCCCACCATCTTTAGTATTACCCTTATCATGTATGCTACCCTATCCGGTAGTAGCGTAATAAGTTTAAACGTTTTAAGAAGCTTTCTTTTAGAATGCTTTACAGAATTTACGAAAATGTAAATTCTCTTGCAGAGTTAAAAAAGCAGTGCTTTTTTTATACACTCTTCAGGGCCGATAGCTCAGTTGGTAGAGCAGTTGACTTTTAATCAATTGGTCCCGCGTTCGAGTCGCGGTCGGCCCACCATATTTAGAAAAGCCCAATCATTTAATGATTGGGCTTTTTTTTATGCTTTTTTTGGCTAAATCTTTTATTAAAGCTGTAGCTTATAACCTTAACATTCTTAATTTTTAACGTTTACGCTTACGAAGGCTAAAACCGTCATTTTGTCGCCAAAGCAATTTATGCTTAATGGTATCTTTAATGGTACGCCGATGCTTAGGCGCTTGAGCAATCAGCTTGTCAAAAGTGGCGGCATCAATAGCCAACTCACAACCATGCGCCATCATGACATTTGACGGTTTTAAATCTTTTACCTTTTGTAGCGACTGAATATAAACTTTAGGATCATAAATAGGGAATGGCGCGACAAATTTATGGCGCAGCTTGATGATTAAATCAGCGGTATACACCTGACGGCTTGGCAGATGAAACAAGGATAAATCACGATCCGTATGGCCGGGCGTTTCAAGTACTTGCCAATCGTCAAACTGGGGTATCGTGTCACTATCGCCAACCGTCAAATCAGGTTGCAGATGCGCGCTATACCACAGCCTTGTAATAGCACGCCCTTGCCGCTTGGCCACATAATGCGCTAAACCGATATCTACCAGATGCATAACTCGGCCGCCAACACCGCTGTACCACTGGGTTTCTTTCGCAGCAGAGACGATCAAGCAGCCTGTTGCCGTACGCAGTTTATGTGCGCCGCCCGCATGATCTGGATGCATATGGGTGACGACCACTACTTTTAAATCACTGATTGGGCGCTTAAGAGTATTTTTAATATAACCCAGCACCAGCGCCACATCAGGACGACAGCCGCCGTCTAATAGCATCAATTTATTTGGATAAACCGCGAGATAGCTACTTTGAATATAGCCGTCCAAGCGTACGATATGACATAAACTCATTTATCTTCCTTAACCGCTTTTCTGTCATTCCACTAGCAAACCAGTAACATACTAATAATATGTTTTATTCACTTTATGGCTAATAAAATGAAAATTCGTCCTTTAGTATAGCGCCCATCCCTTTAAAATAAATGACTTTGAGTGAACGCTTGTGACTAGAGATAAATAGTAGACCTCTTGCAAAAGTCATAAACCAAGCTCGAAATTAACGATACCAGCAAACAGCTTCATTCTAAGATCATAGCGCTGACGACGATTGCGATATTTGTGAGCCACTATTTTGAATCGTTTGATTAAGCCTATTTTGTGTTCAACCATAATACGGAATTTTGCCAGATACTGATTGGCTTGTTTGCAAAGGTCTAACAGCTGACCCCCACGAGGTTTTTTAAAGGGGGTGAAGGTTTGTTTATGTAACTTTGCAATGCCTTGATAGCCACTATCTGCTAGTAATTTAGCATTGTCAGGAAGCCAATCAGGACAAGTGTCTTTATAGAGCTTAAAATCGTGGATTGACCCTTTAGACGTTTGAATATCTAATATTAAACCGGTTTGCCAATGAACGATAACCTGCGCTTTTAAGGTGTGTTGTTTTTTCTTACCGCTGTAGTAGTCTCTTTGGTTTTTTTTGGACGCTCAATGGGGGTTTCGGTCGCATCGACGATGACGACTGACCAATTAATATTGTCATCAACTCTACTAGGGAGCTTTTTGGGCAATTCAAACTTACCTGAATCAACCAGTATGTCTTCTACTTTTCGAATAATACGGCTAGCAGAAGACTCATGAATACCAAAGTCCATACTGATGTGGTACAGCGTTCGGTATTCACGCCAATAAGTAAGGGCCAGTAATATTTGAGCCTCAAGACTAAGCACGCTTGGTCTACCTGATTTGGTCTTTTGGGTTTCATGCTGCTGCATGGCCTCAAGCATTTCATAAAAGGTCGCTTTATGAATACCTGTATAGCGTTTGAAGTCTGCGTTATTTTGTTCGAGTAGCTTATCTATGTTTGGCATGGTTCCTAGCCAATTATGGATGTATGAGTTATTGTAAGACCCTCTGCTACTTTTGCAAGAGGTCTAGTTTATATGGCTTTTATTGGACATTTAAAGCGCGGACATAATAAAAAACCCAGCACCTAGTTATTACTAACGGCTGAGTTTTTTATTATTAAAAGAGCTAACTATTAAGCTAAACTATCAATTAAGCCAAGTCACGCACTTTTGGCTCACGTTCCCATAGACGCGATTTGGCATTTTCGATAAAAGTATCGAGTTCAGCAAGTGGCGTGACAAAAGCATCTTTTTCAATTGGCAATTTGCTTAAGATAAACTCATCGGTCGCACCGCAATAAGCAATGGCTTTACAATGCGCATAAGCATCATTAAACCAATCGAGCGTGGCACTGTCTTTAGCCAGCTTCTTTGCTTGCTCAGGCATAATAATACTGACTACCGCATCAAACATCACTGACGGGCCACCAGCTACGCGCTCGTCGGCTTGTATGCGAGTATCATCGTCTAAAACTACCTCTTTACTTGGCGCAACGATTTTAACGCGAGCGCCCTCCGCTTTCGCCGCCTCTTCAAACTTCTTAATCTCACTGTGTTTTGAGCCTTCTGCGACTAAAATGCCAATTAAGCGACTTTTTAGGGTTTTAGGCGTCAAGCCAATCGTTTGTAATTTCTCAGAAGTCGCCATATCTTGTATCGGCGCAGCAGGCTCTGCCGCTTCTGGTAATTCCATGCCCAATACTTTTGCAACACGCTGTGCCAAATCTTCATCAATATTCAGCAAATGGCCGAGCATACGCGTACGAACATGGGCGGTATCTACTTTACCCAGCTCAAAGGCATAGGCTGAGGCGATATGCGCTTGCTCAGTTGGCGTTTGGCTAAGGTAGAACATACGCGGCTGGCTATAATGGTCAGCAAAGCTTTCAGCGCGCACGCGACCTTTGACGCCATCGTCTAGCTGCTCATGGAACGACTCAAAGCCTTTTTTAATACTTTCACGCGGCCTTGTTGGATCAAGGCTTTGTGGCTCATAAAGGACGCGAGTTTTTGGCACGTGCATCTGCATATGACCGTCTTGCTGATTATTAGCAAACGGACATTTCGGCGCGTTAATCGGAATTTGCGCAAAGTTTGGTGAGCCTAAACGTGACAGCTGCGTATCTAAATAACTAAACAGGCGACCTTGTAATAAAGGGTCGTTACTAAAGTCGATGCCCGGTGGCAGATGCGATGGACAGAATGCCACTTGCTCCGTTTCAGCAAAGAAGTTATCCGGATAGCGATTTAATACCATTTTACCTACGATACGTACCGGCACCATCTCTTCTGGAATCAGCTTGGTCGCATCTAAGTGGTCAAACGGGAACTCATTGGCTTCCTCTTCAGTAAATAGCTGGACGCCAAATTCCCACTCTGGATAATCGCCATTATTAATCGATTCAAATAAATCACGGCGATTATAATCGGGATCTGCGCCAGAGATTTTAACCGCTTCATCCCAAATCAGCGACTGTACGCCAAGTACCGGCTTCCAATGGAAACGCACAAAGGTGCTCTTGCCATCTTTATTGATAAAGCGATAGCTATGAATACCAAAGCCTTCCATCATCCCAAAACTACGCGGCAGCGCACGATCACTCATCAGCCAAATGACATTGTGCATGGTCTCAGGGCTAAGCGAGATAAAATCCCAAAAAGTATCATGGGCAGAGGCCGCTTGCGGGAAACCACGATCCGGCTCTGGTTTTACCGCATGAATCAAATCAGGGAATTTCATCGCATCTTGAATAAAGAAAATCGGCATATTGTTACCAACGATATCCCAGTTGCCCTCTTCAGTATAAATTTTCACCGCAAAACCACGTACATCACGCGGCGTATCTTTTGAACCTTTATTACCAGCAACCGTAGAAAAACGGGTAAATAATGGCGTCTGTTTACCTGTTTCAGTCAAAATCTTAGCAGTGGTAAATTCTTCTAACGATTCAGTCAATTCAAAATAACCATGGGCAGCACTACCGCGTGCATGAACGATACGCTCTGGAATACGTTCATGGTCGAAGTGATTAATTTTTTCGCGTAAGACAAAATCTTCTAATAGCGTCGGACCACGTGCGCTCGCCTTCAGGGAGTTTTGATTGTCAGAGATGACCACGCCTTGCTGGGTTGTCATCGCTTTAGTATCGCCATCGGCACGCTGATGGGTTTCACCGCCATGACCTCGTGTGGTATTCATATCTTTAGCGGGGTCGGTATGATCAATATTATTATTCATAAAATATCCTAGCTAGCTAATGAGTAAAAATGGGCTATTAATAGACCATTCAATAAGCGCCAACACAGTTTTATATCCGTAGGAGTAGTAGTGACTTCAAATGTCGTTTAATTTTCTGTGTCGCACGGCTGATTTTAAAAGATGAAAAAGCTTTTAAATATTAAGACACTTAAGCTCATCAATTATATTACTCAAAAACTACGGCAGGTATGTCGCATATATCGTTAAGCGTGTTGATATTTGGTTAAGCAGAACAGCGATTATTTCAGCATTAAAAAAAACTAATCTCTAGTATTTTTAACAATATAGCGTTGTCATGTAGTTATTCTTTACGCTATTCTGTAATAGATGTCTGCTCATGAGTGTTAAAAGAGTAGATTGGCTGTTAAGTACGCTATTTTTCACTGACATAATGAGGCTAGCTATGACATTGATATCAACATCCACTTTTACCAAATCGTCTAAGCGCTACGGCGAAAAGTTACTGTGCAGCGCCTCTTTAGGCTTAGCGGCATTTTTGCTCAGCCAAACTGCTACTGCTATTACTACTAAAAATATTACTTACACAGTAGATAACCAACCCTATGAGGGCTATTATGCCAAAGCAGACAAAGCGAATGCACCGTTTATCTTACTGATTCATGATTGGGATGGGCTAACCGACTATGAGCGCAAGCGCGCTGATATGTTAGCGACTGAAGGCTACAACGTATTGGCAGCAGACATGTTTGGGCAAGGAATCCGCCCAACGACTATTGAAGATAACAAACGCTTAACTGCAGCATTATATGACGATCGCAGCAAAATGCGCCGCTTACTTCAAGGTGCTTTAAATGCTGGTCAAGCCCAAGGCAATAATGCACGCACAGGCATCACTATGGGCTATTGTTTTGGTGGGACAGTTGCTTTAGAGTTGGCACGCTCAGGATTCCCGCAAAAGGCATTTGTACCCTTCCATGGTGCCTTCGATACGCCAACGGGTCAAAGCTATGATAAGACAACTGGCGAGATATTGGTGTTTCATGGGTCTGCAGATGATTCCGTCTCCCTAGAAAGTTTTGCTACTTTGGGCAAGACCTTAGAAGCTTCCAAAATACCTCATGAAATGGTTACTTATAGTGGTGCGCCACATGCCTTTAGCGTGTTCGATAGCGATAGATATGATGCTCGAGCTGATCAGCGTTCTTGGAAGCGTTATTTGGATTTTTTAGCAGAAACCTATAAATAATTTGACTGTATGCAAATAATCTAAATAGATTTACATAAAAAGACCTCTCAATTGATCGTTATTAGATCTTGATTGAGAGGTCTTTTTTGTTCCAAAGCTTCGCTGATTTAATATTTTTCAAATACTAGTAGCTGGTTGTTAGCGGGCATCGCATATTTATCAGATAGTTTCAGTTTATGTGTATTTGCCAAAGCTATAACGTCTTCTAGATGACGAATGCCACTGTTGCTATCGCGTTGCCGTAAACTATGGTCAAATTGACGATTACTTTCACTGCTATAACAGCCATTTTCGTTAAAGGGTCCATAAATGATAAACTTACCATTTAAAGGTAGCATATCGCCGACCAATTCAAATAACTTACTAACCAAAGACCACGACATAATATGCAAAGTATTGGCGGTAAATACTGCATCGTAAGGCGCAGCAACAGCCTTATTCATTGGCACTGAATCACACGATAGATCAAAAGTAAGCGGCGCATATAAATTAGCAGCAGGATAAGCAGCATGCCAAGCGTTGATAGTCGCATGATAAGCAAACACATCACTGGTCTGCCAGATTAAATGCGCCAATCGTGGTGCAAAATAGATACTATGCTGACCAGTTCCAGAACCCACTTCTAACACATGAGTAAAGTCTTGCAACTCTTGCTCTAAGACTTCTAGAATCGGCTGCTTATTATTTTCACACGCTTGAGAGAATGGCAGTCCAGCCGTAAGAGTAGACTGTTTATTATCTGAGCTACGATTAAGCATAAAACCTCTTATCTTGATAATAACTAAATAGCAACGGGATGTGAATTACCAACCAAGTATCAATAAATTAAAGATTAAGCACTAATAAATACCCGCTTCGACCCCAGCTGCCAATGTCATCGCCAGCTCTTCGACTTGCTCAGTAAATCCCTCTTGCCAATCACCTTGTAAAATTAACGCTTCTTGAATCCATTCCCAACGCAAGCCGGTCGTAATGGTTTTCATAGCAAGTTTAGTACCCGTACCGTCATGACCTGCGCGAATATATAAAGCAAACGGCATGCCCTGCTTCTTCTCTAACACCGGATAATAACAGCGATCAAAGAAATCTTTGGTCAGTCCTGCCATATAAGCCAAGTTCTCAGTCGTCCCTAATAACAGTGCATCGGCTGCTAGCACATCTTCAGGCTGGGTATCTTGGGGAGATTTGAGTATGACATTGATATCTATATCGGGATGATTGGCACCATCGTAAGCCGCTTGTGCCAATTTTTTGGTATTAGGCGACGGCGCATGTGCAACAATAAGTAAGGTTTTACTAGCCATATCAATCACCCTTATAGAGGTCACTAGTTTTTGGAATTAGTAGTTCTTAGATTCAATAGCTTTTGGAATTAATAGCTCTTAGAATTAATAGTCACTCTTTGAATAATATCAGGATGGATACTTTTCGCAACCGGACAAGTAAGCGCAGTGTTATAAAATATTTTTTGCGTCTTGTCATCTAACTCTTGATTAAAAGTAATGGCAATATGCACTTCACTAACGCGTCTTGGATCAGCTGCCATCACTTTGGTCACCTCGCTCGTAGTACCTGCGATATCGACTTCCATATCACGCGCTTTGATCCCGATAATCGTCAACATGCAACTGGCTAAACTCGTCGCCAATAAATCAGTCGGTGAAAACGCCTCACCTTTGCCTTGATTATCTGTTGGGGCATCGGTAATGATTTCATTGTTTGATTGCAAATGAATAGCGCTAGTACGCAAGTCGCCTTGATAGGTTACTTTTGAGGTTGTCATTTTTTAGGCCTATTTTTTTAGTCATAAGTTTAATTTATTAATAGTGTACCGAAAGCACATAAGAATGACTAGTTATCAGTTTACTGAAAATCTTATTAACAATCAGGCATTAAAAGGCCCTTAACAAGTAAATATGCTAAGGGCTTTTAAATATAATCAACTAACGAAAATCTACTTCCACATAGCCAAGCCAATTTACCTTAAAGTATATGAAACTTCACATCGTTAACAGCTCATAATCACCATCAGCGCTGTAATCCGTTACATATCATCAGTACTTTATTTTCAAGCTAAAAAAAGAAGATGTTTTGGATCAGATGAAATTATTGAGAATTATTTTCTTTTCAGTAAAACAACTTGATCAATTAAATCACTTGAATTATACCTAACTTCATATGCCATCTTATTACCGTCAAACGCACTTTCTGCTGGCGTACCAATAACCTCCCATAAGCCCAAAGTTAATACATCTGCAGTTCTATGAAGGACAGCTCTACCAGCTTTAGCCCCTTTGCTATATCCTTGAGTAAATGAGTAGATTTCATATTTCTTTCCGTCTTCACGAACTTCAGTGACTGTTGGAAGGCCAAATTCCGCAAGAAGCATACTACGTGGAGTTCCAACCTTAAAAAGTTCAACGTCTTTTTTATCTGGTTGATCAGCTGCCATAAAGACTGCACAACCCGAAATACATGTAATAAAAGCGAATGTGATTAAAACTTTTAAGAAATTGGACATTTTCTTCCTTCAAATTGATTAAGTTGGCTAACAGGTATTTATCCCATGACATTTAACACTAGGGCGTGTCTTCAATTGGATAAGGCATAAATAATAGTTACAATACCGCATCTACTGAGTCGATGCGAGAAATACAAGTTATGGCAAGAAAAGCATTAACAGATACGCTTTGGGAGCAGCTACAATCAACTATGAAAGACCATGGCTGCTATCAAACTCAAAACAGCCGAGAGATCATGGAAGCCATACTGTGGAAACTACGCACAGGCGCGCCTTGGCGTGACATACCTAAAGAATTGTGTTCTTGGAAAACAGCTTATAGTCGCTTTAGTCGATGGTCGAAAACTGGCTTATGGGAGAATTTTTTTTAGCTTACGCAAAGAAATTGATACGGAATGGGTATTCACAGACGGAAGCTATGTTCGCTGTCACCAGCATGCAAGTGGAGCTCGGCGTGGTGAAGATAGAGCAATTGGACGAAGCCGTGGCGGCGCAACTACAAAGATACACCTATCCTGTGATGCCGATGGATATCCGCTCGATTTTAAAATCACTGGGGGTGACGTCCACGACAGTCAAGTTGCAGGTGAATTGATTGACATGATTGGGCATGCTGATTACTTTATCGCTGATAAGGGCTATGATTCACAAGCGATTAGGGATAAAGCTTACATGCATGACATGATCCCTATAATCCCTAAAAGAAGCAATGCTAAAGCGCCTAATCCAGAGTTTGATAGCTATTTGTACAAACTGCGTCATCTTGTTGAAAATATGTTTGCAAGGCTTAAGCACTTTCGTAGTATCGCTACTAGATATGAGAAGTTAGCTCGTAATTTCAAGTCAATGCTCTATCTGGCGTGTACTATCATTCATTGTAAGATGAATTGAAGACACGCCCTAATATTACAAATAAAAATATAATCGTAGCGATATAAAAACAAATAATACAGTAGTATATCAGCAATCAACCGTTAGACACTGTCTACTTGAAAGTATAAGTATAATTAGACAAACCTTTCCCAACCCCTGGACAAAGAAAACCCCCTTAGCAATTAAGCTAAGGGGGTTTTACTTAGAATAGAAAGCTGACGATGACCTACTCTCACATGGCCGGAGCCACACTACCATTGGCGCGATGATGTTTCACTTCTGAGTTCGGGAAGGGATCAGGTGGTGCCATCATGCTATTGTCGTCAGCAAAGGGGGTTAGATATGAGTCTGATGTTGTTATTTTGACTTTAAGTATTATCTTTTAGTCTCATCAACATAAACCTAACTGAATCAAGGTTTAAGGTGATATCGAAATATTCTTTCTCTTATTCTAAAGCTTTCGCTTTACAAGATAGATTAATTAGAGCTTTGATACAAACCACTTGGGTGTTGTATGGTCAAGCCAAACGAGCAATTAGTACAGGTTAGCTACACACATCGCTGTGCTTCCACACCCTGCCTATCAACGTCGTAGTCTTCAACGGCTCTTTAGGGAAATCTTATCTTGAGGTGGGCTTCCCGCTTAGATGCTTTCAGCGGTTATCCCATCCGAACGTAGCTACCGGGCAATGCCACTGGCGTGACAACCCGAACACCAGAGGTTCGTCCACTCTGGTCCTCTCGTACTAGGAGCAGATCCTCTCAAATTTCCAACGCCCACGGTAGATAGGGACCGAACTGTCTCACGACGTTCTAAACCCAGCTCGCGTACCTCTTTAAATGGCGAACAGCCATACCCTTAGGACCTGCTTCAGCCCTAGGATGAGATGAGCCGACATCGAGGTGCCAAACACCGCCGTCGATATGAACTCTTGGGCGGTATCAGCCTGTTATCCCCAGAGTACCTTTTATCCGTTGAGCGATGGCCCTTCCATACAGAACCACCGGATCACTAAGACCTACTTTCGTACCTGCTCGACTTGTGGGTCTCGCAGTTAAGCGCGCTTTTGCCTTTATACTCTATGAACGATTTCCGACCGTTCTGAGCGCACCTTCGTACTCCTCCGTTACTCTTTAGGAGGAGACCGCCCCAGTCAAACTACCCACCATACATTGTCCTCGGTATTGTTATACCTGAGTTAGAACCCCGACATGACCAGGGTGGTATTTCAAGATTGGCTCCACCAAGACTAGCGTCTCGGCTTCAAAGCCTCCCACCTATCCTGCACAAGTCAGGTCAAAGTTCAATGTAAAGCTGTAGTAAAGGTTCACGGGGTCTTTCCGTCTAGCCGCGGGTACACAGCATCTTCACTGCGATTTCGATTTCACTGAGTCTCTGCTGGAGACAGCGCTGCCATCATTATGCCATTCGTGCAGGTCGGAACTTACCCGACAAGGAATTTCGCTACCTTAGGACCGTTATAGTTACGGCCGCCGTTTACTGGGGCTTCGATCAAGAGCTTCGCTTACGCTAACCCCATCAATTAACCTTCCAGCACCGGGCAGGCATCACACCCTATACGTCCACTTTCGTGTTTGCAGAGTGCTGTGTTTTTAATAAACAGTTGCAGCAGCCTGGTATCTGCGACTGCCAACAGCTCAAGGAGCAAGTCCTATCACCATCGGCAGCGTACCTTCTCCCGAAGTTACGGTACCATTTTGCCTAGTTCCTTCAGCAGAGTTCTCTCAAGCGCCTTGGTATTCTCTACCTGATCACCTGTGTCGGTTTAGGGTACGATTCGTTTATAACTATTGCTTAGAAGCTTTTCCTGGAAGCATGGTATTTGCCACTTCGCTGTACAAGTACAGCTTGCTATCAGATCTCAGTATAATGACAGTCCGGATTTGCCTAAACTGTCTACCTACATCCTTTCACCTGGACAACCAACGCCAGGCTGACATAACCTACTCCGTCCCTCCATCGCATTATAAACAAGTATCGGAATATTAACCGATTTCCCATCGACTACGCCTTTCGGCCTCGCCTTAGGGGTCGACTCACCCAGCCCCGATTAACGTTGGACTGGAACCCTTGATCTTCCGGCGTGCGAGCTTTTCACTCGCATTATCGTTACTCACGTCAGCATTCGCTCTTGTGATACCTCCAGCATGCTTTACAACACACCTTCACAGGCTTACACAACGCTCCCCTACCACTTGAAAACAAATTCAAATCCGCAGCTTCGGCTCCTAGTTTGAGCCCCGTTACATCTTCCGCGCGGGCCGACTCGACTAGTGAGCTATTACGCTTTCTTTAAAGGATGGCTGCTTCTAAGCCAACCTCCTAGCTGTCTATGCCTTCCCACCTCGTTTCCCACTTAACTAGGAATTTGGGGCCTTAGCTGGCGGTCTGGGTTGTTTCCCTCTCCACAATGGACGTTAGCACCCACTGTGTGTCTCCCGGATATCACTCATCGGTATTCGGAGTTTGCATCGGTTTGGTAAGTCGGTATGACCCCCTAGCCGAAACAGTGCTCTACCCCCAATGGTGTTCGTCCGAGGCGCTACCTAAATAGCTTTCGGGGAGAACCAGCTATCACCGAGTTTGATTAGCCTTTCACCCCTATCCACAAGTCATCCCCTGGCTTTTCAACGACAGTGGGTTCGGTCCTCCGGTGCCTGTTACGGCACTTTCAACCTGCTCATGGATAGATCACTCGGTTTCGGGTCTATGCCCTGCAACTAATTCGCCCTATTAAGACTCGGTTTCCCTACGGCTCCCCTAAACGGTTAACCTTGCTACAGAACATAAGTCGCTGACCCATTATACAAAAGGTACGCGGTCACCCTAATAAATTAAGGCTCCCACTGCTTGTACGCACACGGTTTCAGGTTCTATTTCACTCCCCTCACAGGGGTTCTTTTCGCCTTTCCCTCACGGTACTGGTTCACTATCGGTCAGTCAGGAGTATTTAGCCTTGGAGGATGGTCCCCCCATCTTCAAACAGGATTTCTCGTGCCCCGCTCTACTTAATATGTTAACTCTAATGTTTCGAATACAGGACTATCACCTACTACGGTCAGCTTTCCCACGCTGTTCTTCTACATTAGAATTAATCGGCTTCTCCCCGTTCGCTCGCCGCTACTAGGGGAATCTCATTTGATGTCTATTCCTAAGGGTACTGAGATGTTTCACTTCCCCTCGTTCGCTTCTTGTACAAGTACAAGATACCTACCTTATGGTAAGTGGGTTTCCCCATTCAGAAATCTCCGGATCACAGGATATTGCCGCCTCCCCGAAGCTTATCGCAGGCTGTCACGTCTTTCATCGCCTCTGACTGCCAAGGCATCCACCATGTGCGCTTCATTACTTGACCATACAACCCCAAGTAGTCTCGACTTTAAATAAGTCTTAACTTCTAAGTGTTATAAAGTCTAATTATGATAACGATATCACCTATGTTTATACGCTTGATTCAGTTCTCTTTACTTTTTTAATAACTCACTACTGGGATAACAACTGATGTCGTTAAGTAGTGAGTTATTAAGGTTAGGAACAACGCGTGAACACGTGTTCCTAACCCAGACTCATATCTATGTTTTTAAATAGTTCTTACGCTCTCGTCGAGTCATAAGTTCTGTATAAAACAGAAAGAAGTAATCTTATACAAATCACTTGTTTCTGTTGAATACCTATTGTATTTATTGGCATTTAAAGCTTACTGCGTTTATAGTGGTGGAGCCAAACGGAGTCGAACCGTTGACCTCCTGCGTGCAAGGCAGGCGCTCTACCAACTGAGCTATGGCCCCATGTAAAATGGTGGGTCTAAGTGGACTTGAACCACTGACCCCCGCGTTATCAACACGGTGCTCTAACCAGCTGAGCTACAGACCCAATTACGCTTGTTATAAACGTAAGCTTAAACTAAAGAACAACTTGTTGTGAATTCTTGCTGACCGAATGCCATCTATAAGGAGGTGATCCAGCCGCAGGTTCCCCTACGGCTACCTTGTTACGACTTCACCCCAGTCATCAACCACACCGTGGTGAACGCCTTCCTTACGGTTAGGCTATCCACTTCTGGTGCAATCAACTCCCATGGTGTGACGGGCGGTGTGTACAAGGCCCGGGAACGTATTCACCGCGGCATTCTGATCCGCGATTACTAGCGATTCCTACTTCATGGAGTCGAGTTGCAGACTCCAATCTGGACTACGATAGGCTTTTTGAGATTCGCATCACATCGCTGTGTAGCTGCCCTCTGTACCTACCATTGTAGCACGTGTGTAGCCCTGGTCGTAAGGGCCATGATGACTTGACGTCGTCCCCGCCTTCCTCCAGTTTGTCACTGGCAGTATCCTTAGAGTTCCCGGCTTAACCCGCTGGTAACTAAGGACAAGGGTTGCGCTCGTTGCGGGACTTAACCCAACATCTCACGACACGAGCTGACGACAGCCATGCAGCACCTGTATTCTAATTCCCGAAGGCACTCCCGCATCTCTGCAGGATTCTAGATATGTCAAGACCAGGTAAGGTTCTTCGCGTTGCATCGAATTAAACCACATGCTCCACCGCTTGTGCGGGCCCCCGTCAATTCATTTGAGTTTTAACCTTGCGGCCGTACTCCCCAGGCGGTCTACTTATTGCGTTAGCTGCGTCACTAAGTCCTCAAGGGACCCAACGACTAGTAGACATCGTTTACGGCGTGGACTACCAGGGTATCTAATCCTGTTTGCTACCCACGCTTTCGAACCTCAGTGTCAATATGATGCCAGAAGGCTGCCTTCGCCATCGGTATTCCTCCAGATCTCTACGCATTTCACCGCTACACCTGGAATTCTACCTTCCTCTCACCTATTCTAGCCTAACAGTATCAGATGCAGTTCCCAGGTTAAGCCCGGGGATTTCACATCTGACTTATCAAGCCACCTACGCTCGCTTTACGCCCAGTAATTCCGATTAACGCTTGCACCCTCTGTATTACCGCGGCTGCTGGCACAGAGTTAGCCGGTGCTTATTCTGCAGCTAATGTCATCGTCCATGGGTATTAACCATGGAGTCTTCTTCACTGCTTAAAGTGCTTTACAACCAAAAGGCCTTCTTCACACACGCGGCATGGCTGGATCAGGGTTGCCCCCATTGTCCAATATTCCCCACTGCTGCCTCCCGTAGGAGTCCGGGCCGTGTCTCAGTCCCGGTGTGGCTGATCATCCTCTCAGACCAGCTACAGATCGTCGCCATGGTAGGCCTTTACCCCACCATCTAGCTAATCCGACTTAGGCTCATCTAATAGCGAGAGCAACAAGTTGCCCCCTTTCTCCCGTAGGTCGTATGCGGTATTAATTCGAGTTTCCCCGAGCTATCCCCCACTACTAGGTAGATTCCTAAGTATTACTCACCCGTCCGCCGCTCGACGCCTGATAGCAAGCTATCATCGTTTCCGCTCGACTTGCATGTGTTAAGCCTGCCGCCAGCGTTCAATCTGAGCCATGATCAAACTCTTCAGTTTAATCTTGCTATGAAGCTCTTTAAAGAAGCTTCTAAACTTGGCTCATCTAATCTGGCAAAATCGCTAAAAATTATGTTCGTAATGAATTAACTTTGAGTTTTTCTGCTGTCTTAAATGATAATTTTTATAGTTAATAATCTTTCCGAAAAGAAAAGATAGTCAACTTTATTTTTTAGCATTCTGAATCAGCAAAAATCCACACAAGTTGTTCTTTAGTTATGCTTTTAAATAGTGTCACGCTACTGTCGTCCAGTAGATGATTATATAGGGTATTTCTCTTTGCTATTCAGTCTAAGTTAATAACTTATCCTATCTAGCGAGCCGACTATCATATCATAATGATTTGGTTTGTCAAGCTTTTTTATAATTTGTTTCAATAAGTTATCTGGGTTTGTTATATGTAATCTACATATAAGTCATTCCAGTTCGTCTTAATGAGGTGCGTATTATAGACGTTTAAATCAGTAAGTCAAGAGGTAAATTATTTTATTTTAAACTAGGTTAATCTAAAATGAATTTTCTGGACTGGATGATTAAGTAGTAGCTTGGTTAAAACCCGCTATTGGTAATCAGTGGTAATCCACTTTCCAATCCGCCTTCCCTTCCGACTGGGTGGCATTATACGCGGTTTAGGATGGGGGTCAAGGGGTTTGAAGGTTTATTTCTGATTTTTTGATAATGCTAAATCTGTGTATCAATCCAAGACGCTATTTAAGACGCTATTAAGGGCAAAGATTCTTCGTCCATATCCCTGCTTTGTTACCGCGAACACATTGATATTGCACACCATACTGAACCCAATGCCAACTTAATTTAGATGGCGCACCTTTTAAGGTAAAGCTAATACGATAACGTTCTGCGCTAACACTATCATCCATGAGACCTGAACGGGTAATGACAACAACGGCTGTCTTGGGCTGGGCTTTTGATGGATAGAAGAAAGTTTGCGCCAAATCATAATCCGTAGACACCTCATTAATACTGCTATTGATGAGTTTGAGCTTTTCAAGACCACAAGAGATCAGCCCTGTTTTAATAGGACACGGCGCTGATGCATAAGTCACTGCGCGGCCATTAACGCTTAAATACTTAAAGTTGGCTGGATTTGCAGCTTCAGCCCGAGATATGGGACTTATTGAGTTGCTAGCATTGGCATGTAAAGATGCTGAAACCAGTGATAATGAAAGTAAAGCACTCGCTATCAAACCTCTTATCAAGTGTGTTGAGGTATTTGAGACCGGCAATAGATGATTAAAACTATTTAAGTTCAGCATAATAACCTCGACATTTATTATCAAATAGCATTATAAAAAGGCTAGGGCGTGTCCTCAATTCAATCGATGGACATCTAAATGGTCTAAAAATGGCTAAATTTTGCCAAACTTCGTCAAATAGCTTGGTAATATCCCGATATTAACTGCACTATTTTCCTTGTTTGGCTACAATTTATCTCATTTTTATCACCATTTTTAAAATGAGGACACGCCCTAGTCATATAATGTTTATATAGCTATACCATACAATAACATATTTGAATTATTTTAATAATAACTCCAATCAAGTATTATTTGTGTCTTTTTATTATAACCATCTCAGTGGTTATGATTATCTCTATTAGAGCCGTATATTGGTATGCAACTCACCACCCTAGCACGCAAATAAAAACCGCCTATTAAAAAATAAGCGGTTTGTATGTGCATGTCTTAAGCTAACATCTACTATAAAGCAATCATAGCGTTAACTGGTGGCTTTGCTTTTTAGCGTGGTAAAGATACCTGATAACGCATAGATGATACCAATGGCTAAGATGCCCACAGGGATATCATATAAAATGATACTCATAACCAATACGCCAATGATAAGCACCACAAAAGGTACTTTCTTTTTATCGAACTCTTTAAAGCTATAATATTTGACGTTACTGACCATCAATAAGCCGCAGATAACGACCCACGCAGCAAATAAGAACATGACGGCATTATCGTATTGTCCGATCCATTCGTTATGATCGACCGCAACCATGACCGCTGCCGTGACTAAGATAGCAGCAAGCGGACTTGCTAAACCGACAAAGTACTTCTTATCGACAATGCCAACTTGAACGTTAAAACGCGCGAGGCGGAAAGCGGCACATGCAGTAAAGACAAATGCACACCCTAACCCGACACGACCTAAAGGCTCTAAAGCAAAGCTATAAATTAAAATGGCAGGTGCAACGCCAAAGGCCAGCATATCAGCAAGTGAATCATACTGCTCGCCAAAAGGGCTTTGCGCATTAAGCATACGCGCGACCCGCCCGTCAGCGCCATCAAGAATGGCGGATAAAAAAATCGCCAGTGATGCTTTATAAAACTCGCCTTGGGTACTGGCTAAAATAGAATAAAAACCCGATAGTAACGATAAGGTTGTGATGAGATTGGGCGCTAAATACACACCGCGACTGACCACACGCTTGCCTTCTGCAACTTCTGCTTCAATCACCTCAAAGGTTAGGCCATCATAATTGTCATTATCTGCGAGGCGAATATTGAACTCATGCTCATCAACAAAAGGGGGCTGAGTGGCGGCGCTATCTTGTAATAGTGGCTCTTTTACCAAACCGTCATTCATAACGATATCCTTATTCGCCAACTAGCCAGCGCACATTGGTCGCACTGTCTGCAGACAAGTCTGGCGCATCTTCAACTTTTAATACCGGCTGTAAGAAACGCAATATCTCACGCGCATGATTGTCAAACTGCCAAGGCGGATTGATAACCAGTAGACCTGTACCGTTAAGACCGACAGCAATATCATTAGGATAAATATTGAGCTCGCAGACCAATTGACGTCTCATCTCAGTACGCTTAAGCTTTTTATAGAACAGCTCAACCGCTTCGATATTTTTAATCGGATACCATAACGCATAAGTGCCTTGTGGCCATTTCTCATAAGAGGCGACCAATAGATTAATCAGGCGGGTAAAGTCTTTATGCTCTTGCTCGTAAGGAGGATCAAGGAAAATCAGACCGCGCTTCTCTTTTGGTGGAATAACGGCAGCGATACCTTCAAAGGCATTGCGATGATGAATGCCAATCGGCAATTTATGCAGCTGATAATTTAAGGCATCATATTCGCTAGCTTTGGCTTCAAACGCTTCACCGCGTACGCCAGCGTCAGGATTTTTTTCGACATGATGAGCAATCCACCACGGTGAGCCGGGATAGACTTTTTTGTCATAAGTGAAACGGGCTTGCTTAATGCCTTCCATATAGTCTTTGACTGCCGTCGGTGCTTTTTCAACATCAGCTTTTACCAAAGCTTGGATACCGCCTTTGGCTTCACCTGTTTTGCGCGCCTCTTCACTGCCGAGCGAATACAGTCCACGACCGCCATAAGCATCCAGCACATAAAAAGGTTTGTTTTTTTGCCCCAATTGATTCAGTAGTTGTACCAATAAAATGTGTTTAACGACATCGGCAAAGTTACCAGCGTGATAGGCGTGTTTATAATTCATAAGATCAAAAGTTTAAATAAGAAAAATTGCATCTATGGTAGCATAGACAGGGTAAAAGATAACGATGGTTTTGGTAAAAAGGCATGGATTGGCTGTGTATGGACAGCGAATGGCATGTTTATTGATAACGGCGAGACAAAATGACGCAGATTATTAGCAATCTTGAGGTGACAAAGTTAGTCGTCGATAATCCGATTGGACAGGATAACCCACCATTACTGTTTCCGCATAATGGCGACGATAACCAAAAGCCGCCGACTCAGCACGTATTAGAGTTATCAGACTTTGATGTCGCTTGGCAAGATAAGCTGACCGATAAACAGCTGGATAAATTTGTAGATGATGGCTGGATGATTATTGATGAAGTGTTTGAGAATAAAGCACTATTAGCCTTGCAAGCGGAAAGCGGTTTTATCGACTACCGTGACGCAGAGCTGACGGCTGGTATTCGGGTCAGCGATATTCGCGGTGATAGAATTCGCTGGATTACTGAGAACTTTTTTGCTGGTTACTTCTATCTACAAAGCATTAATGCGCTTGGCATGCTGTTTAATCGCAGCTTGTTCGCTGGTATTCGCCATAGTGAAGCACATTACGCTTGTTATCCGGTGGGCTTTGGCTATCAATGGCATAGTGACAATCCGGCTGGTCGTGATGAACGCGTTATTTCGGCGGTGTTTTATCTTAATGATGAATGGACAGCTAGTGATGGCGGCGCTTTAGAAGTCGTCGATAAGCACGGTGTCCATCATAATGTCATGCCAGTTGCCAATCGACTGGTCATATTTGATAGCGACCTACAACATCAGGTGCAAATCGCTTATCGTCAGCGTTATTCTATCGCGACTTGGATGCGCCGTGATGGTCTGGTGCCTTTTGTTGAAGACAATATTTAAAATTCATAATCTATCAAAAGCAACGACTGCTTCTATCTTGGCGTTTAGTACTAAAAGCTTATCATCTTAATTTATAATAAAGGTCTATTCATGTCTGACTTTAATAAACATCCAACTCATCAACAAGCAACATTAGAGTTAAGTATCGCCCTACTTGAGCGTCCTTCGGTCACACCAGATGATGATGGCTGCCAAGATATATTGTCAGAGCGCTTGCAACAAGCAGGGTTTGATTGTGAGTTTATGTATTACGGTGATAGACAGGCGAAAGGCGAACACGCTGAAGTCAAAAACTTATGGGCGCGCCGTGGCAAAACTGATCCCGTTATTTGTTTTGCTGGTCATACCGACGTCGTACCTACAGGTGATGAAAATAATTGGACCTATCCGCCATTTACGCCAACCATTGCCGATGGTTGTTTATGGGCGCGCGGTGCAGCTGACATGAAAACCGGTATTGCTGCTTTTACCGTTGCCGCCGAGCGTTTTGTCGCTAATTATCCAGAGCACAATGGCTCTATTGCTTTTTTAATCACCTCAGATGAAGAAGGTCCCTCCATCAATGGCACGGTCAAAGTCATTGAAACCTTGGAGGCACGAAATGAGAAAATTACCTATTGCCTCGTTGGCGAGCCATCAAGTACCGACACGCTTGGCGATATCATTAAAAATGGTCGCCGCGGCTCATTGGGCGCAGAGCTTACCGTCACGGGTAAACAAGGTCATGTTGCCTACCCGCATTTGGCTTGCAATCCGATACATGCAACGATGGCAGCTTTAGCGGATCTGACAGCAGCGACTTGGGATAATGGTAATGAGTATTTCCCTGCGACTTCCCTGCAAGTCTCTAATATTAATGGTGGCACAGGCGCGACCAACGTTATTCCTGAAACACTAAAAGTTATTTTTAATTTTCGCTTTTCGACAGAAACAAGCGAAGATGAGCTAAAAGCAAAAACCCATGCTATCTTCGATAAATATTTTGAGAATAGCAAAGCCAGTTATGATATTAACTGGAAATTATCCGGTCAGCCGTTTTTAACCCCTGAAGGAAAGCTCGTATCAGCCTGCCAGCAAGCGATTAAATCTGTGACCGATGTTGATACCACATTATCTACATCAGGCGGTACCTCAGACGGACGCTTTATCGCGCCAACAGGTGCGCAAGTCGTTGAGCTTGGCGTGCGTAATGCAACGATTCATCAGGTCGATGAAAAAGTTGAAGTAGACGACTTAGGAAAGTTGGCGCAGATTTATGAAGGGATTTTAGAGAATTTGTTATTAGGTGATAAGTAATCTATAGGAAAGCGGTTATGAAAATCAATAAACCTCATTTACTTTTGGTACTCGTAAGCTTTAGTTTAGTAGTCAGTGGTTGTGACAATATCAAAAAAATGTAGCCTGAAATATATGCCGAAAAGGTAGTTTCTGAAAAACTAACTGAACCAGAGAAGAGTAATGATCTCGATAAAGTGCAAACGCCGCAAAGCGAAGTCAACTTTCCAGCTAATTCTGCAGCTAAAACACAATGGTCTACATTCAATAGAGATGAACAAGTTAATGAAATAAAACGTATTATCGAAAATTATGGCGGTGAATTGCAAGGGCTTGCTTATTCAGATACAGGAGTCATAGCAGTAGCTGATGTTTATGTCTTGAATGCCGACATATCAGCAGCTAGGCATCTACAACTGACAGAAAAATTATCAAAATTAATAGGCACTCCTGTAGTAATTAATATTCAAGACAGCAAGCTAACTCAAGAAATGGGAAGCTAGAGCTATCAGCAATTAATAAAGATCAGATAGCAAATTTTTCGATTTATAATGACGAACATGTTAACGAAGTAGCGAGTATTGTAGAAAGGTATGGCGCTAAATTGCAATCTCTTGGTTACTCAGGCGATTCAGAACTTAGCCTTTCAATCAGCTATTAACCAAACAAATTCACTATATCTGAGTTTGAAAGCTTAGAGTCAGATTTAGAAGTCCTGACCGGTCTTAAAGTCACAGTGTTTAAAAAAAGCATAATCATTAAACCGCTTTAATCTACCTTCATACATAATTGTTCAATTGGTGGGTTACGCTTGAGCTAACCCACCCTACAACACCTTCAAATATCATAGCTATATTCTAAAACTTCTACTCAATACCAATATAGAGATCTACTTGCCCATACTCTAAGTTGCCACCGATATAATGCTCAAAATCAACATTGTACGTTCGTACATGCTCACAGCTTCGGTCATTAAAATAAGTCCACGCTTTTTCCCAAGCGTTCATCACGGTGTTGGGCATTCTGCCTTCTTCAGAAAAGACCAAATACTTACCTGCAGGAATATCTACGCTGACTAGAGTGCCATTCTTAGCACTAGCGCTATTATCTGACTGCTCTTGCTCGCTATCTACTTTCCAGCCGGCCACAACATCAAAAGCACCGACCAAGTCATCGCTCTCATAATTATGGTAGATACCGTAAATATCTTCGCCCTCAGGAAGATTGCCGGCATGATTTTGATAAAACTTTTGCCATAAGCGACCTAACTTGGCTGTTTCCTGGCTAATTTCAGCATTATTGGTGGTACGAACGCTGATACCTTTGCACGCTATCGCTTCGGGTAGCTCTTTGATTTCTGATGTCATAATGCGGCCTATCCTATATATTGATGCTGTTTTGTGTTTAAAAAATATTTAAAATGAGTTTTAATACGATTAACGTTGCAGTGTGCATCTAATCTGCTTCATCAATCCAGTTCATTTGAATAGCTTCCAGGATACCTTCGTTTGAGCGCTGCGGATCATCATCAAAGCCTTCAAGCTCAGTCACCCAGCGATGCAAATCGGTAAAGCGAATGTATTGCGGATCGGTCTCGGGGAATTTCTCGTAAAGCTCAATAGCGATATCTAAGCTGTCTGTCCATTTTAATTTCTGCGGGGTCATGGTAGCTCCTTAACTTGTCATCATTTTATAATTGTCATCGAATTGATGGTCATTTAAGCTGGTTATTTACTTGACGATTTTCTTGACGATTTAATAAGCCCTATCGTAGCAAAATTCGCCAGCTGATTATAGACAAGTTCGTTATAGAGCTTTTGTTGATTTGGCTTATTTTCTCTATTTAGCAGATTCAGAAGATTTAATCGCTACTTGATGCTGATTCCAAGAATCAATGACCTCATTTGTCTGCTCACCAAGCATATCCAATACCTCTGGCGCACACTTACCTTTTTTATTGGTCAATACAAACTTAGTCATACCAACGCCCATCAACTGATTTTTGACAAAGAAGCGTGTTTCAAAATAAACGTATTTTTTATCCCACCCGACAAGCGTACTATTTACCGTCATTTTACTCAGAAAATTAATCTCTTTGAGATAGACCATTTCTTGCATGGCAATAATCCAGCCGAGATTTTTAAGGCCTTTTTGATGACAGCATGCCATCAGCCATTTAGTGATGTTTAATTCAATAAAAGATAAGTAGCGATAATTAGGCAGATGATCACGAAAGCCCATGTCATGTGGCAATACTCGATAGTGGCGCACAATTGGTGCGGACAAGATTTCGACACTTAGGTGTTCGCTAGCTGATTGCTGTTTAAGTTGCTGCTTTAATAAGCTGACCATAATAAAAAAACGTATCAACATGTTCATAAGGAAATCTCTTAACTATTATTATTTATTAATCATGATTGCATATATAGTGAGTGAAAAGTAATATCGATACATCACACACTGCTGATATCAATTTTTCTTGCTTGCTGTGCCTGCGCAGACAGAGGCTACAAAAAATAGATATCAGCAATACCGTAGCGTTTTTAGGATATTTTGACTATAGTTGAATATAAATACTGGCTACCTTAACGCAAAAAAAGCCACCTCAGTGACTTTTTTATGGCAAAGCTTAGATTTAGTAATTTATCTTTAAGCGCTTACTTTAAAGATTAATGCGCGCCATTGATACTACGCACCATCTCTTCAACCATTTTCTTAGCATCGCCAAAGATCATCATGGTTTTGTCCATATAGAACAAGCTGTTATCAAGCCCTGCATAACCGGTATTCATCGAACGCTTGATAACCATTACGGTTTGCGCTTTGGTAACATCTAGAATCGGCATTCCAAAGATTGGCGACGATGGATCATCTTTTGCAGATGGATTAACAACGTCATTGGCACCGATGACCAAGACCACATCAGTACTAGCAAAGTCAGAGTTAATCTCGTCCATCTCAAGAATATCATCATACGGTACATCGGCTTCCGCCAATAGTACGTTCATGTGTCCTGGCATACGACCAGCAACTGGATGAATAGCAAAACGCACATTGACGCCTTCGTCTTTTAATAGCTCATACAATTCTTTGACCGCGTTTTGTGCACGACCTTGCGCCATACCGTAACCTGGAACAATGACCACACTACTGGCATTGGCCATAAGAAAGCCTGCATCTTCTGCTGAGCCTGCTTTGTAGTTCTTTGGTGCGCCATCATCGCCGCCTGCTGCAACGGCTGATGTGCCCATACCGCCAAATAAGACGTTGAGTAATGAGCGGTTCATGGCTTTACACATGATATAAGATAAAATCGCACCTGATGAACCGACTAGCGAACCTGCGATAATGAGCATTGAGTTGCCAAGCGTAAAACCAATACCGGCTGCCGCCCAGCCTGAGAATGAGTTCAATAGTGACACAACCACTGGCATATCGCCGCCACCGATTGGGGCAATCCACATCCAACCAAAGATGACTGCTATCACTGCCATTGCATAAAAAGCGGGCAATGAATCGGTCATAAAGTAGACGATACCAAAGCCAATCATGGCAATAAATAACAGCGCCTGTACTGGTTTGACCCAGCTACCAACCAAGGTCTTCGCCCAGCTTTTTGCTGCCAGTTTACCAAAGGCAAAAACAGACGCTGAAAAAGTAATCGCACCAATAAAGCAACCGATAAACAATTCAACACGGGCAACCGCGCCATGCTGTTGTTCAGTATGCAGTACGGTTGCTAAGGCAATCGCTACCGCTGCCAAACCAACAAATGAATGCATCAAAGCCACGGTTTCTGGCATTTGGGTCATGGCGACCGTTTTTGCTTTCCACATACCGACGATAGCACCTAACACCATCGCACCGATGATTAACCACAGCACAGGACCTTCAGCTAAGAAAAATGTCGTTGCTACCGCAATCGCCATCGCCACCATACCAAAGCGGTTACCACGAATAGCAGTTTTTGGACTAGATAGACCACGTAAGGTTAAGACAAAAAGAATGGCACCGATTAAGTAAAACCAATCTGCATTTGCTGCAATCATATTTGTTAAATCGCTCATGCATCGCCTCCACTTTCAGTCGTCCCAGTTTCAAGAGCGGCTGCTTTCTTTACTTTAGGTTTAAACATCGCAAGCATACGTTCAGTCACAGCAAAACCACCGAAGATATTGATACTGGCTAAAAATACCGCAAAGGCACCTAGCAAACTGGTCGGGGTGAACATCGAACCATCGATAGTGACGGTCTGTAGCATCGCACCGACGATGACAATACTTGATAAAGCGTTGGTGACCGCCATCAATGGTGTATGTAATGCAGGGGTAACGCCCCAAACGACGTAGTAGCCGACAAAAATAGCGAGCACAAATACGGTAAAAATCGCTACAAACGGTGTGCTACTCATGGCCGCACCGGCTGGCGCTGCAGCTAAAATAGTGGCAATCATCTAATCCTCCTAAAATTTTGTTCGTGTCTGGCAAATGTAGGGTAATGAGGTAGTCGAGACTTGATGTTCAAGGCTTAGCGTTTAGCAAGGCGTACTTGGTTATCATGTGTCACTGCTAACGCCCCTTGAATCTCATCATTCATATCTAAATTTAGTGCCAGTGTATTTACTGAAGCGTCGTCTGTAGCTGCAGGAGCAATTAAAGTGGTGATAAAATTGACAAGGTTATTGGCATATAAGTCTGAAGACTGCGCTGCCAGTTGCGATGGAATATTTGCCGCACCAACGATACGCACGCCATTTGCCGTGGTAATGGTTTCATCTGGCACACTGCCTTCGACGTTACCACCGGTACCAGCTGCCATATCGATGAGCACTGAGCCCGCTTTCATTTTGGCAAGCGTTGCCCCGTGCACCAAACGCGGTGCGTTACGACCAGGAATTTGCGCCGTGGTAATGACGATATCAGCATTGCTTAATGCCTTGTCAACCACTGCCGCTTGATCTTTGACGTATTGCTCTGATGGCGTCCACGCATAGCCACCTGTAGACTTAGCTGTCTCAGCTTCCTCTGCACTCATCGGCACATCAAGCCACTTACCACCTAATGATTCTACTTGCTCGCGAGCAGTCGGACGTAAATCACTTGCTTCAACGACAGCGCCTAAACGCTTAGCCGTTGCAATCGCTTGCAAGCCTGCAACGCCGACACCTAAGATGACGACTTTGGCAGGTTTAACCGTACCAGCTGAGGTCATAAACATGGGGAACGGGCGCGAATATTCGTTGGCGGCTAGCAATACTGCTTTATAACCAGCAAGGTTGGCTTGCGAGGACAAAACGTCCATATTCTGTGCGCGTGACAAGGTACGTGGCAATAACTCCATTGCAAAAGCGGTTGCACCTTTTGCCGCATAAGTATCTAGCTGGCTATTGCGATACGGGTCAAGCATACCGATAACTACTTGACCGGCCGTTAAATGCTCAGTTACCGTCGCTGGCAAGTCGTTGACCGTGGTAATAATTTGAGACTGTGTGACGACCTCGGCACTACTGTTGGCAATGTCAGCACCCGCCGCTTGATACAGCTCATCAGCATAATATGCTGCTTGACCTGCACCTGACTGAATGATGACTTCAAACCCTAGTTTACGTAATTTTTTTACCGCCTCAGGGGTTAGCGCTACCCGACTTTCACTTGCGCTATCTGCACTAATAACACCGATTTTCATACCGTCTCCTTACTTACGTCTAATGACTATACTCACGTCTAATGACTACCTTTTAACACCCTCAACGCATATTTAAAAAGCACAGGGGACAAAAAAATCTTTGGTCATGGTTGGTTTAACACTTAAGACCAAAGATTATCAATTTAATAAATGATGACGCCTTTGCCATCATGCCTTTTTATTATAGAGATATCGTCTGCTAACTTTCATTGTCTAATGATGACCCACAAGTAAAATAAAAAGTTAGGTATTTACACCATCATCATAACTTTTATTGTTATATTAAAAACTTTTATTTTTTCCAAAAGCGTGTAAAGCCTGTAAGCTATTAGCTCTGAGCCAACGCATAAATGGTTTTAATATTTGACATATGTCTACGATGACGCTTAAAAATACAAAACAGCTACGACTAAGTCAAGATAAAATACTGTCTACCGTATAATAAGAAAACTTGACACTTAATTAGAACACCATTTAACTCATTATAAATAAGGAATAACTATGTATTTTTTACTTTCCCCTGCCAAATCTCTTAATGAGAAAGATCCAGTACCAGTCAATCTTGGCAATTACTATAGTCAGCCCGAGCTGATTGAGCACTCGCAAGTGCTAATGAAAAATCTAAAAGCAAAAGAGCCGATTGATTTGCAAGAGCTGATGAGCATCTCTGACGATTTGGCGCAGCTGAATGCTAAGCGTAATCAAGACTGGGCTTGGAGTGAGAATGAAGCCTTTACGGATAACAACGCCAAACCGGCGGGTTATTTATTCGATGGTGATGTTTATAGCGGTCTTGATATGTATCAGATGGACAAAGAAACCGCTATTTACGTCAATGAACATTTGGGTATTTTGTCAGGGCTTTATGGTGTGCTAAAACCGCTCGATTTAATCCAACCCTATCGCCTAGAGATGGGTACTAAGCTAAAAAATGAGCGCGGTGATAATCTCTATGAATTTTGGGGCGAGGCAGTGACTGACGCTATCAATGCACGCATGGCAGATAGTGATGATAAAGTTTTGGTTAACCTTGCTTCTAATGAATATTTTAAAGTAATAAAAAAGAAAGCACTGAATGCAGAAGTTATCACGCCACGATTTGAAGATGAGAAAAATGGTCAATATAAAGTGATTAGCTTTTATGCCAAAAAAGCCCGTGGACTGATGGTGAAATATGCTGCTGATAATAAGCTGACCAATGCGGAACAATTAAAGCAGTTTGATTTGGCCGGGTATTATTTTATCGATGAGTTGTCTGATGATAAAACGTGGACGTTTAGACGGGATGAAGCAAGTCAGTAATTTTTAAAACAATATCTAATTTGCATAAAAAAACCCCGATAAGCCAAAGCCTATCGGGGTTTTATTTGAACTAGGTTTAACAAGTACGTTATGACAAAGTCATACTTCTAGCGAAAAGCGATTTGTCGAGGAAGACGCTCGAAAATAGTACTTATCGTACATTAAGCGCGTCTGACAAAGAGAAATCGCTTTGTAGCAGAAATAGAACTACATCATGCCGCCCATTCCACCCATACCGCCCATTCCACCAGCACCGCCCATGCCAGCCATACCATCATCACCTTGCGGTAAATCAGTAATCATGACTTCAGTAGTAAGCATGAGGCCTGCTACAGAAGCCGCATTTTCTAGTGCTGAACGTGATACTTTCGCTGGGTCAAGAATACCCATCTCTAGCATATCGCCGTATTCGCCAGAAGCTGCGTTGTAACCGTAGTTACCGCTACCACTCTTCACTTCGTTAACCACAACTGAGGCTTCTTCGCCAGAGTTGGTGACGATTTGACGTAATGGAGCTTCCATTGCGCGACGTAAGATATTGATACCAGCGTTTTGGTCGTCGTTATCACCACGTAGTTCAGACAATGCATTCATCGCACGAACTAGGGCAACACCACCACCAGGGACAACGCCTTCTTCAACCGCTGCACGAGTCGCATGTAGCGCATCATCAACACGGTCTTTCTTCTCTTTCATTTCAGTTTCAGTCGCAGCGCCAACTTTGATAACGGCAACGCCGCCAGCAAGTTTCGCCATACGCTCTTGAAGCTTCTCTTTATCATAGTCAGACGTTGATTCTTCAGCTTGACGACGGATAGATTCAACACGGTTTTCGATGTCAGCTTTGTTACCAGCGCCATCAACGATAACGGTGTTTTCTTTACCAACAGTGACTTTCTTAGCGGTACCAAGCTGCTCTAAAGTAGCAGTCTCTAGGCTTAGGCCAATCTCTTCAGAGATAACCGTACCACCAGTTAGCGTTGCGATATCTTCTAGCATGGCTTTACGACGATCGCCAAAACCTGGTGCTTTAACGGCACAAGTTTTTAAGCCGCCACGCATGTTGTTTACAACTAACGTTGCCAACGCTTCGTTTTCTACATCTTCAGCGATGATTAGCAACGGTTTGCTTTGCTGCATAACTTGCTCAAGTAATGGCACAATTTCACGGATATTGCTAATTTTTTTATCAACAAGCAAGATATATGGGTTTTCAAATTCTGCGGTTAAGCTGTCTTGCTTATTAGCAAAGTATGGGCTGATATAACCACGGTCAAACTGCATACCTTCAACAACTTCCAGGGTATCTTCAAAGCTTGAACCTTCTTCAACAGTAATAACGCCTTGCTTACCGACTCTTTCCATCGCTTGGGCAATCAGTTCGCCGATTTTGGTGTCTGAGTTAGCAGAGATAGAACCAACTTGAGCAATCGCTTTTGAATCATCAGCTGGCGTTGATAGCAAATGAATTTGCTCAACAGCAGCGCGAACGGCTTTATCGATACCGCGTTTTAGATCCATTGGGTTCATGCCAGCAGCAACTGATTTCATGCCTTCTTGCAAGATTGACTGAGCCAATACGGTCGCAGTCGTTGTACCATCACCAGCAACATCGTTGGTACGGCTAGCAACTTCACGCACCAATTGCGCGCCCATGTTTTCAAATTTGTTTTCAAGCTCGATTTCTTTGGCAACTGAAACACCATCTTTAGTGATGGTAGGTGCGCCAAATGACTTATCGATAACCACGTTACGACCTTTAGGGCCTAGCGTTACTTTTACCGCATTTGCTAGAACGTTTACGCCGTCCATCATTTGTTTACGGGCATCAATGCCGAATTTTACGTCTTTTGCCATGTTAAATTACTCCACTATTATAAGTATGAGAATGCAATTAAATGTTTCAAAGAAATTTTTTATAAATGCTCTTGAGGTATAAATGGTGTCAGCTAAAAGTTGTTAGCCAAAAAAATGTTAGCTAACATTGCCTCGTGGACAATTAGCCTTCAAGCACACCCAATACATCAGATTCTTTCATAATCAATAGCTCTTCGCCGTCAACTTTTACCGTTTGACCAGCATATTGACCGAACAAGACTTTATCGCCAGCTTTTACATCTAACGCGCGAGTTTCACCGTTGTCACGAATCTGACCGTTACCGGTTGCTAGCACTTCACCTTGTGAAGGTTTTTCTTGAGCAGAACCAGGAAGTAAGATACCACCCGCAGTTTTTGTTTCTTCTTCTATACGGCGGACGACAATACGGTCATGTAAAGGACGAATGTTCATCGATATGACTCCAAAAGTTGGTTATTAAAAGTAAGGGTTTATTTGAATTAATGATCTCAATACCAAGATCTGTCAGAATGTCTGCTTAAAAACAGCATTCTTTAGATAAGCTTTGAGCTTGTATCAAAAAGTGGGGGCAAGGTAAGTTCGGTTCAAGTGTAAAGACCAAAAATTTACAAGAATTTTGCACATTGTCGCTTATTCAGTCAGTAATGATGTTTTTAAAAAATCATTTGATTGAATTGCATGCTATTAAAGGTCTCAGCATTATTCTAAAACATCGGATTTACTATCGAATAGCGGCCGTAAATGTAAGCGCTGAGACGTGAGTGCATTTTGGTTATTACTATCTATTTCATTTACGCCGTCTTACTAAGATTACAGCAAGTTACTGCGCCTGCTTTATTTAGCAAAACCAGCAACATTAACTACATTAGCCAAACGCTTGACTCTGTCGCTGCCCTTGAAAATGTAACAGAGTATGACCATATATAGGACTGAGCACATAACAAGACCTATAAATAAAAGCTGATAACACAGCCTGAAACCAAATTAAGGAATATCCATGAGTTTTTTATTAAACAATAAACAATCCCTAGCAACCGATTCTAATAACCCGAAACGCAGCCCATCTAAATTTTTAACCGCATTAACCACTGGGGCGAGCATTGCTGCGATTGGAGCTTTAAGTATGACCGCACCTACCCTCGCGAGCGCCAAGAACATTGAACCATCAAGCGCCAATTATAGCTTTACCGTTGAAGACAAATACAAAGGGACGGCTACGCGTACGTTAAATAAAGCCGGCAATACGTGGAAATATAACGTCAATGCGCGGGTAGCCGGTGTCGCAAGTGCTGCGCAAAACAGTACCTTTAGCATTAACGGCAATAATGTCGTTCCAACCCAAGCAAGCACCACTTATAAGCTACTAGGTGTTGGTCGTACCCATAAACTGGACTTTAATCCAAGCAGTAAAAAGGTGGTAAGTAACTATCGCGGCAAATCGACCACCATGAATATGGCGCAGCAAGCCTTTGATGATTTGAGCCTCGAGGTGCAAATTCGCCAAGACTTGCTAAACGGTAAATTCTCTGGCAACTATTACATGGCGAAAAAAGACAAAGTAGAAAAAACGCCGTTTAAAAAATCAGGTAATACTAAGATTACCGTGCCAGCAGGTACCTTTGACACCGTGCGTGTCGACCGTGTCCATGATGACAACAGCCGCTCAACCAGTTTTTGGTTGGCACCAAGCTTAGATTATCTACCGGTTAAAGTCAGCCAGATTAACGATGGTAAAAAGATGGATTTAGAATTAACCAAGGTTAATTAAGCCATTATTTCTGCATAAATGACTAACATAAAAAAGCGGCGCTCTAAAGTAGAGTGCCGCTTTTTTGCTATCAATCTTGCTATCAATATAGGTTACAACAACACAGGATACCAAGATTCATCTAGCGAGAACGTGGCTGCTTAACGACATTATTCATTGATGGCAGGCGTTTTAGTAAGATAAATAACCAAACATTGATTGCCAGCAATAACACAAAATCAAGTAGATATACCACTATCTCAGCCCAACTGCTGCCATAGATGCGCGTAAACAGCACCACACCGCTCGCCCCAAGATAAACCAAGGTAAACATACTGCCTATCAATAGCGCATACGGCGAACGTCCACGTAATACCGATGGCGTCAAGACAAACGCCGGCACCAACCATAGCGCTTGCCAAGCAATACCGCCGATAATATCTGGATTACTGGGATTAAAGACACTGATTAAAATCGGCAGCGCCAATAATCTAAAAACCAGCCATACCAACCACGTCACCATCAACCGCTGACGAATAGGCGCTATCGGTTTTTGCGCCTTAGTAGCATTGCTAGACTGAGTTGATTTTTCAGTTGGTGTTTGAGTGTTATTGTCCTGATTGGAGCGGTTAGTAGCCATGAGAGATATTTATTTCCTAATTGATAGCAGCAATAGTTAGAGGTTAATTAACTAGACAGCAATTAACGATTCCAATTGGCTTGGGCTAAGGCAGACGCCGTAATCGCCAAACGACGTCCTTGGGCAATAGCCAGTTCGCGCTCATCTGCCGATACCGGCTGATCATGTAAGGCGCCGCTGACATGGCTTGCGCCATAAGGTGAGCCACCACCACGGGTACGATTTAGGGCAGGCTCAGCATAAGGGACGCCCACAATCATCATGCCATGATGCAATAGCGGCATCATCATGGTCAGCAAGGTCGTCTCTTGCCCGCCATGCATCGAACCGGTGGCGGTAAAGACGGCTGCTGGTTTGTTCTGTAGATTACCAGCCAGCCAAAGCGTCACGGTATTGTCCCAAAAATACTTCATGGGCGCGGCCATATTACCAAAATGCGTCGGACTACCAAGCGCCAGACCGCTACAATCTTTTAAATCATCCATGGTGCAATAAAGGTCGCCTTCATCAGGAATGGCAGGCTTACTTGCCGTGGTTTCAGGCGCGACTGTCGGCACCGTACGAATACGCGCCGTCATGCCAGCGTCTTCAATACCTTGGGCGATGGCATATGCTAATGTCTTAGTCGTACCATAATTTGAATAATAAAGTACCAAAACATAAGGGGCGGTCTGACTCATTAGCAAAACTTCCTTCTAAAATCATTGACGTTGTTATTTGATATATGTGTTATTTGCATCATATATAGCGGGCAACTTATAGCGGGCAACAGGCATTATAAATAGATGTGCACATTATGCCCGAGTCATTCACTGACATGCAAACAAAGCGCACTTAGCCGTGTAGTTTAAGTGCTGTTATATATAATCCATACTAATTGAATCGATTATAATCATGATGCAGAACAGGGATGAATTTTTCTGACTTGCTGTGCCTACGCAGACAGAGGCTGCAAAAAATTCATCCCTGTTCCGCTACATATTTTTTATATTTAATCCACTATAGAATGATATGAAAGCCGCTTAAATGCATTTCGACACAATTAAGCGGCAGATTCTCAATGCCCATTTTTGCTACACTATTCGCACTCTTATCCGCGTTAAATGGTCGTCATGGAAAACTTATTAAAAAAAATCCCCTTTTTACACCAAAGCTGGTTTCAATTTCTGCGTTTTTTGACGCGGCATTTCTTTGAAGACAACTGCCAACAAAAAGCCGCGTCGCTGACCTATACGACCTTATTATCCATTGTACCTATCCTAACGGTACTCTTAATGATTTTGTCCTCTGTTCCAGCTTTGGCTTCCGTCAGAGCGCAGATTTATGAGGTTATTTATAGCAATTTGCTACCCCAATCGAGCTTACAGGTCAGTAAATATATCAATACCTTTGCTGAGCAATCATCAAATCTAACCATTATCGGCGCGATGGTTTTATTCTTTACCACCATCATGACCTTGACAACTATTGAGCGCGCTTTTAATCAAATATGGCGGGTAGAAAACCGCTCTGGTGGTATGAAAAGTATGCTGCGCTATTGGACCATCGTCACGCTAGGACCGTTAGTATTAGGCACAGCATTCCTTGCCTCAAGCGCAGTACAAAGCCTAAGTTTTTTAAACCGACAAATTGCTGGTTATGGTATCGATTGGTCATTTTGGGTACAAGTCGTTTCCTTTACCATCACGGTAGCCGGCTTTATCAGTATGTACTGGTTCATTCCAAAAGCGCGTGTCCCTGCAAAAAATGCCGCCATTGCCGGTGTGTTTGTCGCGATTATCTTTGAGCTAATGAAGAATCTTTTTGGTACCGTAATGGCAAACTTTACCAGCTATGAAGTCATTTATGGTGCGTTTGCAGCACTACCAATTTTCTTATTATGGATATATCTGTCGTGGAATTTGATTTTATTGGGCGTTGAGATTAGCTATACCTTGACTATTTTTGAAACCGAAGAAGTCTATCCGCGCCACCCGCTCTTAAGTTTGCTTGATATGTTAAACCTCGTTTATACCCATCATTTAAAAGGTGAAGCGGTGAGCGAACAAGCATTACGCAATGTCTTGGGGCGCAAAGAGCTGCCAAAATGGTATACCTACCTTAATTATCTACAAGACAGCAACTTGATTACCATGACGGAAGAAGAGGATTATGTGCTGAAAAAAGATTTGAGCAAAATGACTTTATGGGACTTTTATCGCACCCTACCTTATCCCTTGCCTATCAAAGATGAGCTGGATGAGATGAGCCCAGAAGACCAAAAACCATGGCTAAGCTTGTTGGTCAATCGCTTTGAAAATACAGAAGCCTATGCCAAGCAGCAATTAAATATGCCGTTAAATACTATTTTTGCTCATAGTGAACCGCGAAAAAAATCAGCAGAAAATGAAGCCGATTTAGCTAAAAAAGAGCGCTCTAAACTCTTTAGAAAATCTAGCGCTGCGACTCCTAATCACTTAATTAAGGAAGATAAAGATAGTGATGACGTCACGCCACGTTTTGAGCCAGTCGCTTATGATAAAGACAGTGACATAGAGTATGACGAGCATAATAATGAAATTATCCTACCTAAAGATGTTGATATTGATAGTGACAAAGTGAATGCTGACAGCAGGCACGCTACCCATAGAGGAGATATCATTACTGAGGCAGATAATCCTACAGCAAATTAGCTCAATATAAATTTACTCATAACCGTAATGAGACATAAATAAGCCCCTACTATAGGGGCTTATTTTTTTACTAAATTTTTAATCGTTATGGCTTATATGGTAAGGTAATTTACTTTTAAGAGATTTTATCAGCCAAATAGAATCCTTAATTGTTAATAAAAATGGGATTATTTCTTAGGTTAGTTTTTAGGTCATTTGTGGAGCACATAACATTGGATAAACACCCTGAGAATGGCTGGCTTAAATTTGCATGGCTTACACTCATGCACAGGTTAAAGCAATTTAACCAGCTCTGGTCATTGCAGACACTGACCGATTTGCCTGATCGCCTAAGAAATATATGGCAGCAGCTTATTGGCTCTTATTGGTTTATTCCAACTGCTTGTGTGGTGCTAGGTATTCTACTGGCGCCTGTATTGGTCACCATTGATGAACATTTCGACCGCGAGACAGTTAGAGAAATCACCTTTGCCTTTACAGGTGATGATGATGCCGCCCGCGCTATTATGACCACCATTGCCGGTGCCGTACTTGGTGTCGCTGGGACCACTTTTTCGATTACGATTGCCGTGTTATCGATGGCGTCTTCGCAATTTGGCCCCAGATTGCTGCGTAATTTTTTGACAGATACCCCCAATCAGTTTGTCTTAGGTGCGTTTATTGGCACTTTTAGCTATAGTTTATTGGTGTTAAAAGCCATTCATAAATATGATGTTGGTTTTGGGGTGCCGCAATTGGCGGTGACCTTTGCCATTATCATGGCGATTATTTGCGCGTTATTATTGGTGTATTTCGTGCAGCATATGGTACATGCGATTCAGGCATCGCATGTGATTCAAGGCGCCAGTAATGAGGCGATTAAAAATATTCACTACTGGTATAAAGACCGCTGCGATATTGAGCATCAACGTGACGTTAAACATCATGACGTCGAACAGTTTCATACTTGGCCTGCCACGCCAATTTATCCACCGTGCTCAGGCTATTTGCAGCAAATTTATCTAGAGTCACTGATCACCTTGACCCAAGATTATGGCGGCGTGGTGCACATGAACGCCAATCTTGGTGATTTTGTCACCGATAGAAATATTATTGGCTATTTTTATCAGCGTCCAGCCGCCCATTCAAACAATCGCCATCAAACCAATACGCCAAATCTGGCTATCGTCCTGCGTGCGCCTGATGCGCTGTTCTGGCAGCGCTTTGCTGGCTGTATACGTATTAAGCAACGCTTAAGCCACCCCAACGATATCGCTTATAGCTTAGGACAAATGACTGAAATCGCTGTACGCGCCCTCTCACCAGGGATTAATGATCCAAAAACAGCGGTCAACTGTGTGCAGTCTTTGACCGCTTGTTTAAGCATTATGATGCGGCGTCAGCCTCCCAGCCCCTATCACTTTTATACATCAAGCCCAGATCATTCGACCTCAAATCAATCAACGTCAAAGCAATTAACGTCAAAGCAACCTGCGCCAGATAAAACAAACCCAGACAACAGCAATATTGAAAGCATAAACAATAAACCACGCGTCGCCATATTGGCCGTCGTGACCCATACTCCTAAAATATCTGACTTTATCGATGCATCGCTTGGCGAGATACGCCGTTACGCGACCGCAGACTTGATGGTATTAAAGGCGCTTTGTCAGGCATTGGTGGATCTCAATTATGCTAAAGTTAATAACGCCCAGCAGCAAATGCTACTACATGAGCTGACATTGATTGAACGTGCGGGACAAGACAATCTCAGCTATCAAGAATTGGTCGATGACTTAAGCGCCATGTGCCAACAAGCTAAGCAATTTATTCTCGATGAGGATGCCCAGCATCAATACTTTGCTTATGTCCCTAAGTTTGATGCTCATATTCGTCAAACGCTACAAGCGCAATCAAGATAATCCCTAAATCAAGTTGCATTACTAAAAATAAGTTTGCTATTCATAACTGGCATGCAAGCGCGAAAATAACTAAAATAAAAACCCAGTCAATCTTTATAAGTTCTAATCTTAGGACAATTTATTACCATTATTTGAGACCTTTTTTATGGCTCCTACCAGCAGCTTGACCATACTAGAAATCAGCGCTATTTTTTTATCGATTACCGCCTTACTGACTTACGTAAACCATCGATTTATCGGTCTGCCAACGACTATTGGCGTAATGGTTATCTCCATTTTACTATCTATCGGTGCGATATTTTTGGGCTTTTTAGGTTTTGATGAGCTGATTGATTACGAAGTGAGTTTATTGGAGCAGCTTGATTTTACCGAAGTCTTATTAGACGGCATGCTGTCTATGTTGTTATTTGCCGGGGCGCTACACGTCAATATTGGCGATTTAAAACGTTATAAATTGCCCATTGGTATCCTTGCTTGTATTGGCACGATCGTATCGGCGCTATTAATTGACGCTGGCAGGCGTGATAGGTGGTTATGCACTCGCTAGATTGGCATTTATCAGGTCCACTTGCGATGGTAATGATGGGATTAATGGTTGGTAATCGCGGACGGGCACTAGCGATGAGCGATAAAACACGCCATTATATTGATCTATTTTGGGAATTAATTGATGAGATTCTCAATGCTATTTTATTTGTGTTAATTGGTTTAGAAGTGGTGATGATAGCTTATTCGGGCAATTTATTTATCGCCGCTGGTTTGACCATTGTTATCGCTCTGCTTGCGCGCTTTATCGTGGTAGGTATGACCACCAAAACCTTTCACCGTCAGCTTGATTTACCGACAGGGGCATGGAAAGTACTGACATAGGGCGGATTACGTGGCGGCATTTCGGTTGCTCTGGTCTTACAGCTACCGGCAGGCAGCGAGCGTGATATTTTGTTAGCGCTGACTTATGCGGTGGTGATATTCTCTATCTTGGTGCAAGGTTTGAGCGTCGGTAAAGTCGCCAAAAGTATTCGTACTGATGAAAAAGTAGCAGAAATATAGGCTTTAAAGAGTATTGATTTAGTCGTTTTAGTAAAATAAAAGCCAGTATAAGTATCATCGCTTATACTGGCTTTTTTAGGTCTATTGAACGCGTTTATCTATTTTTATAGCAGCCTAGTTATATCAAACCTTTGCGCTTCATATTGCGATAAACCACGATTACAATAATAATATTCGATACCAAGATGGCAAGTTTAAACCAGTCAAATGGGCTAGCAAACAGATAATAAAGCTCGATAGGAATAAATATCCCGTAGCCTAACACCCCAAACCAATATGCCCACGTTCTATCTTGCCATAGACCATAGGCTTCAAGAAAGCGCAGGCTGGCATAAGCAAAAATCAACAATAAAAATACTGGCCAATTTTTGCTTGCCTGCTGAGCAATGCGTACCGCACTATCAACTTGCGGTGCCAGTAGCTGGCCAAAGCTCTGTTGCCAAGAAGCGGTCGCTGTCGTAAGCCAATGCTCAAGGTCACTATGCCATGACCATAAAGCTCCCGCCCCTAATAGCGCACCAACACCTTTGACCACCTCATATATTGCGACCGCTTTAATAGATTCGCTAGAGGTACTAGCACGACTGTGCGGTTTATGCTGCTGGCTGATTATATCTAGGTCGTTATCCTTCGAGGATGGTTGCAGATTATCATCCTGTCGGGGCAAGTTAGCCAAAGAAAGTCTCCACAACGCGGCCTTGCAACTGCTGATTAAAGAATGGCGTATTCTTACCATTTGACAGCATGGATTCTGTGGTCACTTGCCATTCGAGATTGGGGTCGACCAATACTGCGCCGCCGATACTTTCATACTGATCATTAATACCAGCAATTTTTGCTGGATTAAGACAGATTTTATCGACCAACTGTTCTAAAGTTAATACTTCATCACGTACCAACTGACACGCCAGCGCCATAAAGGTATCAAAGTTTGAGATACCGGGCGTACTCTCAGCAAATGGTGCTTTTTTAGCCGTACTATTTAATGGCTCATGATGGCTGCAAATCGCATCAATGGTGCCATCTTTTAGCCCGCGGCGAATGGCTTGCTGATCGGTATTACTACGCAGCGGTGGTAGCACATAAGCTTGGGCATTAAAGCCTTTTAAATTATCATCGGTTAAGTACAGCTGATGCATCGCCACATCACAAGTCACCGGCAGCCCTTTGTCTTTTGCCCAACGCATCAGCTCAATCGAAGACTTACAAGATAACTGGCTAAAATGTGCGGCAATACCCGTTTCTTCCACCATCAATAACTGCGTCGATAAAGCGACGGTTTCAGCAATCCAAGGAATCCCTTGCAAACCATGATATGACGCGATATAACCTTCATGTGCCACGCCATCACCAGAGAGACTTAGCTCATCAGGATAAAAGAATACTTTCATATTAAAAGTAGCCGCATATTCCAAGGTACGCAGTAATACTAAATCATTGCGAAAAGGTCGACGCGCATTAGATACCGCGATACAGCCACCTTTTTTAAGCCCAGCGATATTTGATGGGCGCTCGCCTTCTAAGCCTGCGGTCAACGCACCTAAAATATGCAAATAAATACCGCCATCACCAAGCGCCCGCTCACGCAAGCCTTTTAACAGCGAGCCGTTTTCTAAAATAGGATTGGTATCAGGCGGAATCACTACATGCAAAAAACCATTGCCACGAGCAGCGCGCCCTTCTGACTCCAACGTACCGTGTTGTTGTTGCCCCGGTTCACGTAGGCGCGCGCACAAATCAACCAAAGGAGGCAGTAGCCACATTTCGCGCTCTGACTCAAGAGAAGCCAGTTTATTGGTTACTGTGCTTGGTAGCACGTCTTTAAATGCTTTTGGAAGTAAGTCGTGCATATGAATATCTGAATTCGTAATGTGAACCATGAGCGTTATTACCGTATCAATAAAATGGGATAATTGACTTCCTCCCCTCCCTAAAGTGAGGGGATTCCTACCGCTAGACGCTCAAGCCCGAGCGCGAGAATGTTTTTTGCCGCATTAATATCGCGGTCATGAGTGACACCGCACTCACAAAGCCATTCTCTTATTCCAAGACCCGTCCTACCTTTCGGACTGTTTTGGCGTGAGCCACAACACGAACAAGTTTGGGTGGTGTAACTTTCATTTACCTCATCATAGTAGCAACCTGCGTTCTCGCACTTATAGGTCAGTTGCCGCTTAATCTCAAACCAACCTGCGTCATAGACGGACTTGGCTAGCTTGCCCCTAGTGAATGATTTTGATTGAAGTTTGCCAATGATGATTATTTTATTAGTCTTAGCAAGGTTGGTGGTAAATTTATGAATCAAGTCTTGGCGTGTATTTTTAATCTTGGCGTGAATCGCCTTAACTCTTTGTTTGTTTTTAGCCCGCTGAGCAATGCCTAGTTTTTTAGCGTATTGCTGGGTGACTTTGGTTTTTAGTACCTCACCATTACTTGTCATTGCTGAGTCTTTACAGCCTAAATCAATACCAGTTTCTCCTGTACCGCACTCAATTTTTGGGTACTCTTTAACGGTGATACAGGCATACCAGTGGCCGCGACTGTCTTGTACAAGCTCACAGGTGTTAATGGTGTAGAGTGCTAGATTGTAGCTATCCCACACATCGATGGTCAGTTTCTTACCTTTAGCCAAGCTGAATTGAATGGTGGATTTAAGACTTTTCTTTCCTGCTTTTTTGACACCTAAGTATTTGATTGCTGTTTTTTTAAAGGGAATCCAACCAAGTGATTTGCGCTTAGATTTTGGGTTATTGGTTCGCCAGTTTAGTTTGGCTTTTTTGAATTGCTTTCGAGATTTAGCATGGGTTTCAGTAACAGCTTGCAAGGTTTGACTGTGCAAATTCAAAAACTCACCACTGCCTTTTACATAAGTTGCAATATCATAAGCTGAAAAGAAATGATTGGTGCGTTGAAGATGCTTAAAACTCAAGTCATTCACATAGTTCCACACAAAATTAACTGCGCCCGCTAAGGTATTTAGCTGATTGGCGTGTTTGTCTTTGATGCGTAACTTGAGCGTTTTCATAGAGTGATTATGGTCTTAATGAGTTTGGTTGACAAGTCTGTTTTAAGGCTGAGCGACAATAGCTGACGCCTGATATCCACGCCCTAGAAGGGAGATGGTTTTACGGCGCTTTTTGATAAATATAAAATAGGGCAGCAGAGGATTATTGACTCGCAGCTTGATGGGCGCGCTGACCTTCCATTGCCAGTGACAAGACCGCCATACGAATAGCGATACCGTTATTTACCTGCTTTAAAATCACAGACTGCGCTCCATCGGCGACGCTTGAGGCAATCTCAACACCGCGGTTCATCGGCCCTGGGTGCATCACCAAGGCGTCAGGTTTAGCCAATGCCAGCCGCTCTGGTGTAATACCATAGTGTTTATAATATTCACTCGACGACGCTAATAGCGGCGAGCCGATACGCTCATTTTGTATTCTTAATCCCATAATGACATCACAGTCCGTGACACAGTCATTCATATTTTCATACACTTGTACGCCAAAACGCTCAATACCTTTAGGTAACAAGGTACGCGGCGCGCAGACGCGAATGTCTTTAACGCCTAACGTTTGTAGCGCACTGATATCAGAGCGTGCGACCCGTGAATGCTTGATATCACCAACGATAGCCACTGACAATTCTTCAAATGGGCGCGGCGCTTCACGGTGAATGGTCAGCATATCGAGCATCCCTTGGGTTGGATGCGCATGCCAGCCATCACCGCCATTGATAATAGCAATATCCGGCGTCACTTCGGTTGCCATAAAATGGGCCGCGCCTGACGCTGAATGCCGTACCACAAAGATATCTGCAGTCATCGCTTGCAGATTCCACAGCGTATCGCGCAAGCTTTCGCCTTTTTTGGTACTAGAGCGCTCGATATCGATGTTTAGCACATTGGCACCAAGACGCTTTTCAGCGACTTCAAAGGTTGTACGGGTACGCGTTGACGGTTCAAAAAATAAATTCATCACCGTATAGCCTTCAAGCTCAGGACGGTTAATAAGCTGCCCATTTTCATCAAAGAACGTCTCAGCTTTGGCAATAATTGCCTGCAACTGCGCCTTATTAAGACCTTCTACCCCTAAGAAATGGCGAATACTACCATCGTTATTAAGCTGCGGACGACTTAACGAGCTATTAAGCTTTTGATGAATGGTATCAGGGTCGAATTTAGCGTAATCCGTTGGCGAGACGGTCTGGGTTGAGCGACTATCGATAGAATTTGACATAATGGCAGGTCTTTATTGTTGGTTTATATGATTTGCTAAGCATCATTGATGCATTTTTTGGCGATTTACGGTCGATAAGCACAGAGACAAGGACATTTTGGCACTTATTTGCTACAATTTACCCCAGTGGCAGTGATAGACATAACACCGCAAAAAACAGCATTTGTCATCTTCTTGGGTAATAGCCATAGACCTGTCATAACCATCATTAAAATCCGCTTATCCAAACGATAAATAAATAATAATAGCGCTAGTGTAGCTGATTTTGTGGTCAGGACAAAGATGCCGTGTGGGGTATTTAAAAATTTACCAGATTTAAGGGCATTAAGTACGAGCTAAAATATTTCTCAAACGCTCATTTTTGCTTTAAATTTACCAGCCTTTATTTTAAATCATATTCATTTCAATAGCCTTTATCAGGAAGCATTATGACAACCTTAGCAAACTATCTAAACGCTCATGCAAGCAACTCTGCACTCAATGACGTGATTACTACCGTGACTGATGTCGGTAAGACCATCTCACAGTTATTAAGAAAAGGGGCGCTTGCAGATATCTTAGGTGAAGCGGGCAATCAAAACGTCCAAGGTGAAGAGCAGAAAAAACTCGACGTGTTGGCTAATGATTTATTATTAGACGCTTTGGCAAAAAACAGCCATTGTGCGGGCGTCGCTTCAGAAGAGCTCGACGATGCCACCCCTGCCAATGCCGATGGCAGTTTATTGGTATTGTTCGACCCGCTTGATGGTTCATCAAATATCGACATTAATATGGCCGTCGGTACTATCTTCTCTATCCTACCGTACCAACGCCAAGGTCAAACCAGTGAAAATAGCGACTTCTTACAAGCGGGCAACCAACAGCTAGCCGCCGGTTATTTGCTATATGGTACCTCTACAGTATTGGCGCTGACTATTACTGATAATGTTGTGATGTTTAGCTTAGACCCTGATACCAATGACTATGTGCTGATAGAAGAAAATGTCACCATCGATGCTGATACCAGCGAATACGCTATCAATGCTTCAAACTATCGTTATTGGCGCGCGCCGATGCAACAATATATCGACGAACTCATCGCTGGCAAAACTGGTGTTCGTGGTCGCGATTTCAATACCCGTTGGGTAGCGGCGATGGTCGGTGATGTGCATCGTATTTTATGTCGCGGCGGGCTTTTTACTTATCCTTTTGATACTAAAGATGCCAATAAAGCGGGCAAGTTACGCCTTATGTATGAAGCCAACCCGATGAGCTTGTTGATTGAGCGTGCTGGCGGCGCTGCCACTGACGCAGTCAATCGTATCTTGGATATAGCGCCAACCGATATTCACCAACGTGTCCCTGTGGTACTTGGTAGCAAAAATGAAGTCGAGTATGTTAAGAGTTTACATGTAAATTATACTGATAAATAATTCAGCCGCGCCAATCTGCTAACCGTCATTATAAAGCGATATAATCGATATACCTTATATTGATAGTCCTTATAATGACGGTTTAAACTTTTTATTTTTTCTAAGCGATCCATTATGGTAGCAAATCCCACCGAGCTTATTACCTCAGATAAAAATACGACCGTCAAGCTTGTCAAAGGGTTATTAACGCAAGCGCGCCAACGCAAAAAGCAAGGTCAAACCGTCATTGAGGGTGTGCATCTAATCGATGCGGCGCTGCGTAGCGATTATCCGTTCGTGCAAATACTCCTTGCAGACTCAGCGCATCAGCATCCTGAGGTTCAGCAGATTTTAACGCGACTGCCAACCTACACACCTATTTTGACTTTGTCCGATGTACTGTATGAGAGTATTCGTAGTTTAGGTACGGGCATTGACATTATGGCGCTGATTACTATACCAACGCCCAACTTAGCGGCCATTAGTGACGATTGTCTTATTCTTAATGATGTACAAGATAACGGTAATGTGGGCACGCTGTTGCGCACTGCTGCCGCAGTTGGCATACGCAATATCCTATGTACCAGTGGTACCGCGCAAGCATGGTCACCAAAGACGCTCAGAGCAGGTATGGGCGCACAGTTTGCCCTAACCATTTATGAAGATCTCAGTGTGCAAGATATTTTGGATTATGTGCAAACGCCGCTATTTGCGACCAGCTCGCATACAGATACCGTCATTTATCAACACGACTTAAAGCAACCTATTGCTTGGATTATGGGGCATGAAGGCCAAGGCGTATGTGATGAGCTGATGCAGTGCGCCACCCCTATCGCTCTACCGCAGCCTAATGGGCAAGAAAGTCTTAATGTCGCCATTGCTGGCTCATTATGCTTATATGAGACGTTGCGCCAGAGAAAATATACTTAGCACAAATTAAAAAATGACAAAAAACATTTTCGAGTTGATAAAAAACCCGCTATAAAAATAGCGGGTCTTTTTATGCTTAATTACTTATTAAGTAAGAACTAAATCTTGCTAGTCAGCTCAGGTAATGCTTCAAACAAATCAGCTTCTAAGAAGTAATCAGCAACGCTAGCGATAGGTGCTTCTGGGTCATTGTTGATAGCAACGATGACTTTAGAATCTTTCATACCAGCCAAATGCTGAATAGCACCTGAGATACCAGCCGCGATATAAAGCTGCGGTGCCACGATTTTACCCGTTTGACCAACCTGCATATCGTTTGGTACATAGCCTGCATCAACAGCAGCACGTGATGCACCAACAGCAGCACCAAGCTTGTCAGCTAATGGCTCAATGTATTTAGTGAAGTTTTCACCATTTGCTAGAGCACGACCACCAGAAACAACGATGCCTGCTGAAGTTAATTCAGGACGGTCAGATTTGGCCATCTCTTCATTAACAAAGCTTGCTTTACCAGTTTCTTGCACGTTGTCGATAGTTTCAACAGTCGCTGAACCACCTTCACTTGCTACTGGGTCAAACGCTGTCGTACGTACTGTCATGACGACTTTATCTTCTGTGGTTTTAACCGTTGCCGTGGCGTTACCTGCATAGATAGGACGCTCAAACGTTTGCGCGTCTACTACAGCTGAGATTTCTGACAACATGCTCACGTCAAGTAAAGCTGCCACACGTGGCATAAAGTTCTTACCAGTGGTGGTAGCAGGTGCAAGGATATGGCTATAATCACCAGCAATATCAGCAACCAATAGCGCAACGTTACCAGCCAATTGATGCTCATAAGCGGCATTGTCTGCTAATAATACTTTAGTCACGCCTGCGGCTTTAGCGGCTTCATCAGCTGCCGCTTGTGCGCCACTACCCGCGACCAATACATGGACATCATCACCCATTTGTTTAGCAGCAGCGATCGTGTTTAAAGTTGCCTTTTTTAGACTGGCATTGTCATGTTCTGCATATACCAAAATTGCCATTGTTTTTGTCCTTTATTTATTCGTATCATCTATTCATGCGGTTGTTTGTGTACAGCGTTATTTATCCATTTAGCTTAAATATTAAATAGCTTAAATATTAAAATACTCAGACCTCATAACGTTGCACAGGATATGCCGTAGCAAAGTATTAACAATTAAATAACTTTTGCTTCATTTCTTAGCTTATCGACCAACTCGTCAACTGAACCCACTTTGATACCAGCTTTACGCTCAGCAGGTGGCACGACTTTGATAATTTCTTGCTTAGATGCCATATCAACACCAAAATCAGCAGGCGTTTTCTCATCAAGTGGCTTTTTCTTCGCTTTCATGATGTTAGGTAATTTAGCATAACGTGGCTCATTCAAACGTAAGTCAGTGGTAATAACCGCTGGTAGATCAAGCGCTAGGGTCTGTAAACCACCGTCGATTTCACGAGTGACATTTACTTTACCGCCGTCAACTTTCACTTCTGACGCAAACGTACCCTGACCAATACCCATCAATGCCGCTAGCATCTGACCGGTCTGGTTATTGTCATCATCAATAGCTTGCTTACCCAACAGGATAATATCGGTAGATTCAGCCTCTGCGATACTTTTTAGGATTTTAGCGATTTGTAGTGGATAAGGTTTTGCGTCAGTCACTACCAAGACACCACGGTCAGCACCCAATGCCAAAGCTGCACGAATCTGCTCTTGTGACTCTTTTGGACCAATTGATGCCACAATAATTTCATCAATCACGCCCGCCTCTTTTAGACGAACCGCTTCTTCAACAGCAATTTCATCAAAAGGGTTGATTGACATTTTAGTGTTAGATAAATCTACGCCAGAATTATCAGCTTTTACACGAACTTTTACGTTGTAATCAATGACACGCTTGACCGCTACTAATGCTTTCATACGTTCCTCGTTTATTAATGTTATGAATTAAAAATTGCCAGTTAAGAACCAGAGGTTCATCTTTTTCAAACTGTTGTTCAAATCGTCGTTCAAAATACCACTAAAGGTTATTACTACAGTAACAGAAATTTTAACTAAACACTCATAAGCCAATCACCAAAAGTGTCTTGGCATAATACTTGCTTTTTACCAATAATCAAAATTTAAAAGTAAAATATTAAAACCTGTTAAAGCTAAGCCAACCGTAATTATCAGACCCATCTATCTTGCGTGAGCACAGTGCTAAGGTCAAGGCAACGCCGTGAATAATGCGTCATAAATTTGTCACCACTGTTGCAAAAAGCGTCTATAAGCGCATAAATGAACCATTTATCTTATTAAAAACCGTTAGCAGTATAATATTTATTATGCTTTCTATGCTTTACGAATCACTTAACTGGATAATTACCTCTTGATTTAGGCTTTTATTACATTTAAAACCTACTATAGTCAGTCCTAAATAAAATAAGTACAAGTATTATAATGCGCTACTGGTATTCATTTTCCTTGCTTGCTGTGCCTACGCAGACAGAGGCTGCGCAAAATGAATACCAGTAGCTCTGTGTTCATTTTATAGCGGATCGCCTATATTCTATTTAAAATCAATGAGAACAAGCTTAGTGATATTAAATATGTAGTCTATTTTCTTAGAAAATTGCATAAAAAAAGCAACCTGATGAGAGGTTGCTTTTTTTTAAAGTCTAAACAGTATTTTTATTGTTTTAACAAACAAAGGAATCAATGCTTATTAATAATCTTTTGCTATTAAGTAAACTGATAAATCAGTATGACTCAATAATCAGTAAGATTAGATAGCTTCGATTTGCTCAGCTTGTGGGCCTTTTTTGCCATCACCTAAGATGAAAGACACTTTTTGGCCTTCGGCTAGAGTTTTGAAACCGTTACCTTGGATAGCGCTGTAGTGAGCGAATACGTCTTGTCCGCCATTGTCTTGAGCGATAAAACCAAAACCTTTAGCTTCATTAAACCACTTTACAGTGCCTTCAACTTTATCTGACATAAATTTTCCTAACTCTTTAACTGTTGGCGAGACGTGTGTCATCACCGATTAATTGATATATACTCAAGTATTTTCTGCTGAATGCGTCGGCTTAAACCCTTGATATATCTAGAAGATATACTATCTGTTCTCGCCTCAAATCCTTTGAGTACAAGCTGATTATAACAGCTTTTCTCAACTGCAACAGGTTAAATTACTTTTTTTTGTAAATAATTCACTTCTTATGTAAAGGGAATGGTTAGGATGACGTTAATCTATCCAAGCTATTGATTTTCATAACTATTTGTCGTTATTTAGCAAACTATAACTAACACTCATCACGTTTTTCTTAATGATAAAATTAATAAATTAACTATTTAACTCGATATCTATTGCGGTAGCGGTAGCCATGGTGACGATAATACCAGTAGACATAGGGCAAAAAATATCAAGGAAAACGATTGGCTATAAGCGATGTACTTAGCTGGAACCACCAAGTCTTTCGGTGAATCTGGTATGCCTTTGCGTTTGAGTAGCCGTGTGCCGTATATCCAACCATAGATAGTATAGATACTATAAGCAACCGGAACTGCGAGCGCTAATGGCGCTAGATCGATAACATATAAGGCGACTGTCGAGACAAAAAACCAAGCGGTATCAATCAAGGAGCTGATTTGGAAAAATTTGGACTTTGGCAGCTTACCCTGATTGCTTTTGAGCATCTCCCCTTCTATCCATATCAAAACAGCCACGATAGCGCTCAGAGTAATATATGCGAATTGCGGCGTTAGCCAGTTAGGATTTGGTATTTGCACAACAGACAACCTGTAATCAAGAAAAAATAAGAATAAGAAGCGACATGAAATAACGCTTTAAGTAAGACAAAGTCATTGATAAAAATGATGAAGGCTGTCTATATGAGGCAGAGATGCTGTGTTTTCAACCAATATCGAAGTAATTGACATGAAAACCTTACTTAGCTTATTGAAATAATAGCCGTTAAAAAACCCGTGCCATCAAGTGATAACACGGGTTTTGATTTCTAGATGAGTGATTAATTACCTAATCGCTCACTAGCCAATTAGTTTTTGTCTTTATCGATGATTTTGTTGCCGCCAATCCAAGGCATCATACCGCGCAATTTAGCACCAGTCACTTCGATTTGATGCTCAGCGTTGTTACGACGACGTGCGGTCATTGATGGATAGTTGGTTGCGCCTTCACTGATGAACATTTTTGCGTATTCGCCAGATTGGATACGTTTTAGCGCATTACGCATGGCTTCACGTGATTGCTCATTGATAACTTCAGGGCCAGTCACATATTCGCCGTATTCAGCGTTGTTACTGATTGAGTAGTTCATGTCAGCGATGCCGCCTTCATACATGAGGTCTACGATAAGCTTTAGCTCATGTAAGCACTCAAAGTAAGCCATTTCTGGTGCGTAGCCTGCTTCTGTTAGGGTTTCAAAGCCCATTTTTACTAGCTCAACAGCGCCGCCACAAAGAACCGCTTGCTCACCAAATAAGTCAGTTTCAGTTTCATCTTTAAACGTGGTTTCGATGATACCTGAACGACCACCACCAACACCAGCAGCATAAGACAAGGCTAACTGCTTAGCTTGACCTGATGCATCTTGGTAGATAGCGATCAAATCTGGAATACCGCCGCCTTTGGTAAATTCTGAGCGTACAGTATGGCCTGGTGCTTTAGGCGCAACCATAATAACGTCAAGATCGCTACGTGGAACGACTTGGTTGTAATGAATCGCAAAACCATGAGCGAAAGCCAATGTTGCACCTTCTTTGATATTTGGTTCAATCTCATTTTGATAAAGCTCTTTTTGGAACTCATCAGGTGTCAAAATCATGATGACGTCAGCAGCTTTTACCGCTTCTTCTACTTCCGCAACTTTTAGACCAGCGTTTTCCGCTTTTTTCCATGAGCCAGAGTTGGCACGTAGACCAACGGTCACATCGACGTCTGAATCTTGTAGGTTAAGTGCGTGTGCATGGCCTTGTGAACCGTAACCGATAATAGCAACTTTTTTGCCTTGGATAATCGATAGATCACAGTCTTTGTCATAATAAACGTTCATAAGTAGAGTCCTTTTCCTCAATCATGGCGGGCCATGGATAAATAAACGCCTAGATTACAGTCACTGTCGTAAAGTGATTTGCTATATAAGCGCTATGTTAAGTGTTGAATAAATAAGTTTAAAATACCAAGCTTAAAACCGTATATTTTGCAATAAACGCTGATTATAAGCTTAGCGTTTTTTCGCCGCGTGCAATACCAATCACACCCGAACGCACGACTTCCATGATACGTTCGCGGCCAATCACATCGATAAAGCCGTCAAGCTTGGCTTTGTCACCGACGATTTGAATGGTATAAAGGTTTGAATTTACATCAACGATTTGTGCGCGGAAAATATCGGCACTGCGTTTAATCTCTTCACGTACACCGCCTGTCGCTCGTACTTTGATTAGCATAAGCTCGCGTTCGACGTGTACGTTATCTGATAGATTAAGCACTTTAACCACTTCAATCAATTTATGCAATTGCTTGGTGATTTGTTCAATTTTTTCAGGTGACGTAATAGTGGTTAACGTTAAGCGAGAAATACTCGGATCGTCTGTTGGGGCAACGTTCAAAGTTTCGATGTTGTAGCCACGTTGAGAGAACAAACCAACCACTCGCGACAACGAACCCGCTTCGTTTTCCATCAATACCGAAATCAGATGTTGTTGTTGCATTAGGTACGCTCCCCTTTTGTTAACCACATATCACGCATCGCTTGCCCAGCGATTTGCATCGGATATACATGCTCGTTACGATCGACATAAACGTCGATAAATACCAATTTATCTGTCATGGCCATGGCTTCCGCCAACTGTGCTTCCATGGTCGCAGGATCAGTAATCTTGATACCGACATGACCATAGCTTTCGGCCAATTTGACAAAATCCGGTAATGAATTCATATAAGACTGTGCGTGACGACCTTCATACAGCATGTCTTGCCACTGTTTTACCATACCTAACTGGGCGTTATTTAGGTTTAAGATTTTAACTGGTAAATTATACTGTAGGCAGGTTGAGAGCTCTTGGATATTCATTTGAATAGAGCCTTCACCGGTAATACAAACCACGTCGCGCTCAGGGTTAGCAAGCTTCGCCGCCATTGCGTATGGCAGGCCAACGCCCATGGTACCAAGACCACCTGAGTTTAGCCATTGACGCGGCTCATTGTAGGTATAGTAAAGCGCCGCAAACATCTGATGCTGACCGACGTCACTGGTGATAATCGCGTTACTATTAGTCACTTTATCTAAAGCTTGCACGACCGCTTGTGGCTTAATGCCATTGTCAGTACTGGTGTCATAACGCAGGCCATGACGCTTACGCCACTCGTTAATTTGTGACCACCAATCTAACAATGCATGTTGTTCTAGCTCTTTATCATCACCGACAATCTCTATGATATCGGTAAGGACAGATTTGACATCGCCCACGATCGGAATATGGGCATTAATCGTTTTTGAAATAGACGTAGGATCAATATCAATATGAATAATCGTCGCATTCGGACAGAATTTTTTGACATTATTGGTTACGCGGTCATCAAAACGCGCCCCAATTGCCAAAATGACGTCAGCATGATGCATGGTCATGTTGGCTTCATACGTGCCATGCATACCAAGCATTCCTAAGAACTGACTATCAGAGCCAGGAAAGGCACCCAAGCCCATTAGGGTATTGGTTACTGGTAAATTCAAGCGATGCGCAAGATGAGTCAGCTCTTTATGTGCATTACCTAAAACTACCCCGCCACCAGAGTAAATGATCGGGCGCTTAGCAGCAAGCAGCGTTTCAACCGCTTTTTTAATCTGACCACTATGACCTTTTAATGACGGCTGATATGAGCGTATAAATACCTCTTTTGGATATTCATAAGCAAATTTCTCGCTAGGCGCGGTCATGTCTTTTGGCACATCGATGACCACAGGACCGGGGCGTCCAGACTGGGCAATATAAAAGGCTTTTTTGACAATCATAGGAATTTCGCTAGCATGGCGCACTTGAAAGCTATGCTTCACGATAGGACGCGATACACCAACCATATCGGTTTCTTGGAAGGCATCTTCACCGATTAGGCTACTAGGTACCTGACCTGCGATGACCACCATCGGCACAGAATCCATAAAGGCGGTGGCAATAGCCGTCACCGTGTTGGTAGCGCCCGGACCTGAAGTCGCTAAGACCACCCCTGTCTGCCCTGTGACTCGCGAATAAGCATCTGCCATATGACCGGCTGCTTGCTCATGACGTACTAAAATATGCTCGATATTCTCTTGTTGAAACAAGGCATCATAAATATGCAGAACAGCACCGCCTGGGTAGCCAAAAATATATTTGACCCCTTCATCTGTTAGTGATTGCACCAACATCTCAGCACCAGATAGCATCACGGGCTGATCGCTACCTTCAGCAAGGCGTTGTTGCTTCTCTTCAAAATTTTTGGCGGCATTACCCGTTTGGGTATGTCCAGTCATATTTGGACTTTGCGTGGTTTGCGTCACTGTCATCACCTTTTTTTGTGGCAAGTATTGGTGTTTATTTATAAGAGAAAACCACGATATTTACATAGGGTTGTCTGGCTCTTAAAATAAATACGAATCCTTGTCCATATCAAGAATGTGTGCCCACCATATCTAAGTAACGCTGTTTTATAAGACAGCAAGCCACTCAAACACAGCAATATATGTAAGGTCAGTATTGTGACAGGAGTTTATCGATAGACAAGTGACAAGATGCGAATGCATCTATAAAAGAAGCTTATTATTTGTGATGAATACGAGCTTACGCTAGTAATAAATAAATCGATAGCGCATGAAAAAACAAATCTCAAAATGGTGACACGTTATAGGATTTCTAAATCATATAACCTGTTTATGAGTAGATGTTACAGCCACACATTATGCCCTATTTTTACTACAGCCAAATCTTAGCAAACATACTAATAATAAGTTTATCTTAGTCATTGTAGACGGATAAGTCCGGAGACAATAAATATAGCATTTGATAACCATTGCGATAATGACCATCTATTTTATATTCTTGTCACAAAGAAAATAAAGCTAAGCGAGCTACTGATAAGCAACCGCTAGTCCTTATTTTCAAGTGCCACGGCAATATCATAAAAGCCGCTCACTGACCAATCAACTGCTATTATATTCGGTGGTTTGGGCACCATTGTCAAGAAAAACTTCTAAACCCTATACCTAACTATTAGTTATTAAATAATGTACATTTATAAGTATTATTTGCTAGAATCAAACGCTAATGTATTTATATTGTTATTAAGACGTTTAAATATTATCCTTAACTGATAAATATATCCGTTTTTTACCTATTAAGAGGATTGTTACCATGGCATATGCGTCTACGATAAATACGGCTGCCAAACTGCTTATGAGTATCAGCACGGCGTGTATGCTCATGCTACCAATCAATGCCAGTCATGCCATTCAGGTTTATAAGTCTATCGGTGCGCATGGTGAGGTAAAATACAGCCAACATGCCCCGCAAGATGGTAGGAATATCGAAGTGATTGAATTTCGCAGTGACGGTAGACAAAGTAACGCTGGGCAATTGGCCGGTAAAACTGAAGCCAATCAAGCGGCACCGCAAAGCGCAGAAGAACAGCGTGTGGCGCAGTTAGAGGCGCGTATCAAAGAGCAAGAGGCGCAGGCCAATGCCCAGCGTTGCCAGTCATTACGTAACAATTTGACCAACCTCAATGTTGGCGGACGTATTTATGAGATGGATGCCAACGGTAAACGTCAATATTTAGATGGCCGTGAAATTGAGCTTAAGCGTGAGCGCGTACAACAAGCCATCAACCAATATTGTAATGGTGCCAAGACCTAATTTTAATTATTTTAAACAATGTTAGCACCGCTCTATTTAATGCTTATCCGTTATTAGTTATTTAGTCAGCAATTGCATAACATGACGAATAGCAGCGGGCATATCTTGCGCTTGTAAGCCTCGTTGACCGACCAATAATGACCTATCATTATTGGTCATACTGCTAAATTTTTCCGTTTGTTTGACTAAGCAGTCTCCTGCCAATCCATGAAGAAGCACCGCTTGGTGTAAACTACGCGCTGCTTGGTTTAAATCTTCTTGAGCTAGTAGACCTGCAATCACACCTGATAGCACATCGCCCATGCCAGCGCTTGCCATGCCAGCGTTACCGACGCCGCAAACATAAACATGATGCTCTGCTTTACCTTGTTCCAAAATCAACGACCCGGCGCCTTTTAATACCCAATCTCCACCATATATCTTGGTACACTGTTTTATCGCTGCTAACCTATCAGCTTCTAGCTCACTAATCTTTTTATTTAATAACTTAGCGGCTTCACCACTATGCGGGGTGAAACAAACCTGATGCTTAGCGCTATGCTCTTTTAGCTGTGTGATTAATTGATGTTCATCGAGATGTAATGCTGCCAGATGATAAAGACCGTCCGCATCAATGATTATCGGCTTACCTTCTCTTATCGCAGCTTCAATATAAGTGATAAACACTGCTTTTGCTTTTTCATCACGGCCCAGTCCCATACCGATAGCAACCACACTGGCTTCCTTGATAAGGTTCTTTACCCCATCGGTATCATGTAAATTCATCGTCATTGCATCTGGCAGTGAGGTTAATAGCGCCCCATGAAATGCCTCGTGACAGGCGACAGTAATTTTACCAGCCCCTGTTGCCATCGCACTCGAGGCAGAAAGGATAGCGGCACCGCCCATCCCTTGGGAGCCATCAATACGATTACCACCAATGATTAATACGTGTCCATAACTGCCTTTATAGCTGTTTTGCCGACGAGGATTTAAAGGATGCGCAGTCGTCGTTAATTTGGCAACTGGCTTAAATTCTTTATTATCCATTTGATACGGTATCAGCGGTATATCCATTACTTCTCCGCTATAATCCATACCATCTTTGGTATGCAAACCAAATTTACGCGCAATTAAGCATAGCGTCGCATCAGCTTGCACCGCTATTTGGTCGAATACTTGACCCGTAGAAGCAACCAATCCGCTGGGAATATCAACCGCAATCGCCAAAGCACTATCATCCTGAATAGCAGCATTAAAAGCGCAAATTGCCTGCTTATAAATACCTGTAGGCGCACGATCTAAACCGATACCGAATAGCGCATCGATATAAACATCCGCTTGCCACTGCTTATTTACTTTCTCATTGTTATTGTTATTGTCATTATAATTACTGTCTTCAAAGCACTGATAAGAACAGTTAGCAGACAACGCTATCTGTAGCGCCTTTTCTGCATCCGATAGCGCACTTTCCTTATTAAGATATTGCGTTGTATTAACTATCTCAAACTCATGACTATCAAAACCAACGGCTATGACCTCTACTTGCCAGCCCATTTGCTGCAAATAATAAGCAATCATCCAACCGTCGCCACCATTATTTCCCTTGCCCACCCAAATGCTGACTCGATGCGAATAAGCAGGACGATTGTAAAAATTAATATTATCTGATTCATGAATATTGATGGATTTTTGCTCATACAGCGCCGCAATATACTGCGCCATTTGCCATGCCGCTTGTTTCATCAGTCCAAAACTATCATGACCGTCGGTAAACCATGCCTGCTCCATAGCATAAAGTTGTTTACTGTTATACAGCGCAATAGGCATGGCGGTATTTGCTAATAAATTGACTGGTAATGGCATGGCTGATTCTCGCTTATTTTATTGAATAGCTTTATTATTTTAATAATAGGATGACGTATCATCCCTATGAGCTTATTCAAATGTTAGGTTCGATTAGATATCAGTATAAATCCAGATTTATTTATTTTGCTACTTGCGCTCTTAGCTCACTGGCTTATCATACAGCTATTCACATTATCATTTATAGCTCACTATGAATAGCAAATCCCAACCTACTCAGTCTCAGTCTCAGTCAATACAGCCAAACATACAAGCGTTAGCAGCGCAGACGTCTACGCCCAATCATGTACGACAAACAAAAATTGATGTTAATAATGCGCCGACCTTTACAACGCCAGCTGAGGTAAAGCAATGGATTAAAGCCCAAGCCCAAGCATTAGGCTTTGCTGACTGTGGTTTTTTATCGGTGCATCACCCTTTATTTATTCAGCAGACTGAGCGACTACAGCAATGGCTAGCTAAAGGTTATGAGGGGCAATTGCAGTTTATGCATAATAACCATCATTTGCGTGCCCATCCCGAACAGCTGGTAGAAGGCGCCAAAACCATCATCAGCGTACGCATGGATTATTTAACCCAAACTCCCACGCCGCGAGCGGTCACTGATAATGCTTATCCCAATCAAGGTATCATCGCCCGTTATGCTCGAGGCCGTGATTATCATAAAACGATGCGTAGTCGCCTTAAGCAATTGGCATTAAAAATCGAAGCCATGCTTCCTGAATGGCAGCACCTTAATATTGGCTCAGAGCAAGATTTTATCTTTAGACCCTTTAGTGATTCTGCTCCTATCTTTGAGCGCCCTATTGCCGATGCAGCAGGTCTTGGTTGGACGGGCAAACATACCCTACTCATTAACAAACAAGCTGGCTCATTCTTCGTGTTGGGTGAGCTGTTTATGAGCCTCAAGCTGCCCGATGATGAGCCAGTCAAAGAGCATTGTGGCAGCTGCAGCGCTTGTATCGACATCTGCCCTACCCAAGCGATTATCGCACCCTACGAGCTTAATGCTTCTGCCTGTATCTCTTATCTCACCATTGAGCACGATGGCATTATAGACACCAAATACCGCCGCGCCATTGGTAATCGTATCTTTGGCTGCGATGACTGTCAGCTCATTTGCCCATGGAATCGCTATGCCAACCTGACATCGGTAGAGGATTTTGCGCCGAGGCACAATCTTGATAGCAGCAGTTTACTTGAGCTATGGCGATGGCAGGAAGCAGAGTTTATGAAGAAGACCGAAGGTAGCCCACTGAGACGCACGGGTTACGTGAATTTTTTACGTAATATTGCCATTGCTCTTGGCAATGCGGATGGAAATAAAGAAATAACTTTTCAACTACAGCAAAAATTGGGCATCCATGATGCTATGCTCGATGAACATATTACTTGGGCTATCAAAGAGCAGCAGGAAAAGTTAGAAAGCTTTGAGCCATCACGTCTATATCAAATATACCAAAAAAAATGCCTCTTATTTTAGTAAGAGGCATTTTTATTAGCATGTAACTTTAAATATTTATGTTTAAAAATCTATCTTTTAATATTCAAAATCATCTTATGGCTTAGGGATACGTAGTACTTGACCAGGATAAATCTTATCTGGCTCAGAAAGCATCGGCTTATTGGCTTCGAAGATTTTCATATAATCATTCGCTGAACCATAAACGTCTTTTGCAATTTTAGATAAGCTATCACCAGATTTTACCGTATACATAGTAGATTCAGGCGCATCTTCTTCGATATCGATATTATCGATGACTTTAGCAACGTTTTGCACGTTACCGATAGCAATAATGGCTTTTTCACGGTCTGCTTGTGTTTTCGCTTTACCACTGATTTCAGCAGTATCGGTTGAACCGTTGTATTTGATTTTTAAATCGCTGATATTCAGGTTTTGTTGCTGAATACGACGCAGTAAAATATTGGCAACTGACTGAGCTGAAGGCTCACTGCTTTGTACTGGGGTGTTGGCATCCGCTTTGGTTTCTGCTTTAGCGTCATGCTTGGCATCATCACGGTTAAAGATTTTATCACCGATATCTTTTGCAAAACTGAACATACCCATATAACTGCTCCTTAAAATATTATTAATTATTATGCATGGTTATTTTTACGATGATAACGCCTAGCGGTTACCATCCTTTTTTGCTTACCATTATGAGTATAAGCAAAGGTATCAGCGATGAATAGTAATAGTATGTTGAGTAATGTTGATTTGGCGTAGCTTATGTTAACGTAATCGTTAATGGTAACGAGTACTGTATAAAAGCTATTACGGCAAATTAAGAAAGACGATAATAGATAGCTAGACGATATTTATAAAAATAAGCAAAAAAAACCGCTTATCTATTAAGATAAACGGTCATATCAAACGGTTTAAGCTAATCGCTAATTATAGCTGCGCTTGCACGTAATCAATCGCTTTTTGAACAGTGGTTAGTTCTGCTGAATCTTCATCAGGAATAGTGATGCCAAAATCGCTTTCAAATGACATAACCAATTCAACTAGGTCTAATGAATCAGCGCCTAAGTCTTCCATAAATGATGCATCGTTGTTGATGTCTTCAACATTCATACCCAATTGTTCTGCTACTGCCGCTTTAACTCTTAGCTCGGTATCATTACTCATGTAGATTTCTCCTTTTTGATCTATTATTTTGACAAATTGCTATAGTCCCGTATTGGGCACTATAGCATTATATATAAAATGGGATGTTCAGATTAATATGGCTGTCTGAGTGCACTATAACCAATTATACGTTTTGACTAATGTCTGGTAAAGCCTTGCTATCATACAGGGCTTTGACAAAAAAGTATCCGTCATTATAGCACCCTTTATTATAGTTTACACTCGTTCACAGAGTTTTTTATTATAAGTATGTAACGCTTAATTAGAATAATAAATCCTAATGCTACATATACATGCCACCATTAACTGGAATAATCGCACCGGTGATATAACTGGCTTCATCACTTGCTAAGAATGAGACCGCTGCGGCGATATCTTCTGGTTGACCCAAACGGCTAATCGGCACCGCATCGAGCATTGAATTGAGTAAGCGCTCATCGAGCTCATCGGTCATGTCTGTTTCAATCAAACCTGGGGCGACACAGTTAATGGTCACCTGTCTTGAGCCAATCTCGCGCGCCAGCGTACGGCTAAAACCTTCTACACCGGCTTTGGTCGCAGCATAGTTAGATTGGCCCGCATTGCCCATTTGGGCGACGACAGAGGTGATATTGATGATACGACCACGGCGCGCTTTCATCATACCGCGTACCGCACGTTTGCTCATACGATAAACTGAGGTTAAATTGGTATCAAGCACATTGTCCCAATCTTCATCTTTCATGCGCATCAATAAGCCATCTTGGGTAATACCGGCGTTATTGACCAATACTTGTACCGCGCCATAGACGCTTTCAATCTCTTCAAACAGCTTATCAATCTGTGCGGTATCACGTACGTCTAATACTCGACCAATACCGCCGCTATCGTGTAAATAATCATCAATAAGTGCCGCGCCTTTTTCTGTGGTCGCTGTGCCAATGACAAAATGGCCTTCTTTGGCAAAACGTTTGGCAACGGCTTTGCCAATACCGCGGCTAGCACCGGTCACTAATGTAATCGTACGGCTCATGATAATACCTCCATTAACTTATCTAGACGGGCGGGCTTGTCGGTAGGATAACTGGCAATAGGATGCGCTTGACGCTTGGCCAAATTGCTCAGGACATTTCCACTGCCACACTCGATTAAAATATTAATTTGTTTATCCGACAGCTCTTGCATGGTTTTTGACCATAGGACAGGTTCGCTTAACTGCTCGGTCAATGCCTGCTTGATGCCTGTGGCGCTGGTTTCGACCCGTGCATGACGGTTTTGAATCACAGGAATAGTCGCTTGATCAAACTGAATAGCCGCTAGCTCTTCTGCCAAGGCACTGCTTGCAGGTTCCATAAGGGCACAATGCGATGGTACGCTAACCTTTAATGGAATGGCTTTTTTGCCAGTATTTTGAACTTTATCAATGACGGCGTTGACGCCTGCGGCATTACCTGAAACCACCACTTGTCCGGGACTGTTAAAGTTTGCTGCCCCGACAATGGCATCATCAACATGCTCGGTGGCTTGTTCACACAAGTTCTCAACCCGGTGGTCTTCTAGACCTAGTACGGCTGCCATTGCGGTATCAATACCAACCACCGCCTCTTGCATCAATTGGCCACGTTTATGCACCAGCTTGACGGCATCAGCAAGCGTTATCACACCAGCCGCACAAAGGGCGCTATATTCCCCTAACGAATGACCCGCTAGGTAACAAGGCTTGTCTTTTATTTTTTGTTGTAAAATGCGCCACACAGCGATACTAGCAGTCAATAAAGCCGGCTGAGTGTATTGGGTTTGATTGAGCTTGTCTTCGTCCTGACAAATTTCCCATAAATCTTCACCAAGCGCTGTACTCGCCTCAGCAAAGGTATCACGAATTTCAGGATAGGTTTCAGCAAGCTCACTCAGCATTCCGACGACTTGCGAGCCTTGTCCTGGGAACATAACTGCGATGCGAGTGGGTTGTTTCTTTATCATATCGGGTACAGAGGCCATAACCAATATTCCTTATTTAATTGGAAATACCCCTTAATTAATGGGGTGCATTATAGAATTAGAAAATAATTAGAAGATTTATGATATAAAGTGATGGCTATCATTATTCCTTTAAGACAGCTAACGGTGGTTAAACTATACACTGACGCAGGCAATTAGCATAGCTACCAACAAGCCAATGGCGTAAAACGGTTTATTTATAATATTTACTACTTAAAATAAATTACTGTTAAAAAACGAATAACAAAAAGCCAAGTTATCTAGCTACATAATATATGATAGCGAAATAACTTGGCTTTCGTTTGCTCAAACTGCTTGCCCAATAATAACTGTGTAAAATCATAGATAGTTATCGGAACTATCATCATTTTGCATCAACCATCAATTAGCAAATAACTTAAGCGTCTTGACTAACTTTAAACAACTGGCGACCACGATAGAAACCATCTTTAGTCATGTGATGACGGCGATGTTTTTCACCAGTGGTGGCGTCGATGCTTAACTCAGCGATTTCCATACGATGATGTGAACGGCGCATGTCACGACGAGAACGACTTTTACGACTTTTTTGAACAGCCATGATATAGCTCCTATACTTAAAAGGGATAAGCTTGAAATTCAGCTTTAATCGATACTGACAGAGGCTATATAATCACAACAACCTAAGTCTTACGCATCATTAGTTAAATAGATTGCCACACGTATTAAAGTGCTGACTACGTCTAAAATCTATAGTTCGTTTGCAAGGTCAGCTTCTCTCTGCCAGCGGCAGGTTGCTAGAATGCAATAAACGGGACATTATACGCATGTTTCGCGAATTAATAAAGCCCTGCTTTCCACTCTTCTGCAGAAAGCTGATAAAAGGTATAAAGCCGCCATTAATTATGCCCATACTGCAAATTATACGACTACAACTTACCTTTTAACGAGGCTAACGCCGCAAAAGGATTTTCATTTTCTTCTTCTTCTGGTATCTCACCAAACTGCTCAACACTCATCTCGCAATCATCATGCTTTGGTGCCATGGGTGTTTTCAATAAAATCTCATCTTCGATCAGTTTTTTAAGCGGTAATAAACGCTCAGGAGCCGGCTCAGTGATAATTTCATCAAGCAATAAATAATCCTGCTCTTCACCGACCAAGCGCACTTGGCTTTCATTATCGAGCAATGCGATATCATAATCATCGGTCAAATCAATCGCAATCGGTTGCAAACAACGCTGGCAGGTTAACCATATCTCACCGGTTAAGGTAAAAGAGAGATGCAAAACATTATTACGGCGATAAAGATTGGCTTTAATCTCAAGCTCTGACTGTAGATGCTCGGTCGTCAGTAAGGCATTAAGACGCTCAAAAGAGCGCGGTGCGACTTGCCCTACCCATTCAAAACCACTGTCTTCCCATTTACTTAAGGAAATATGTTCTGGCAGATTCGCTGACGTAGGGGCTGATGCTTTATCAGCCTGAAGCGCTGAGGGCTTGTTTGTTAGGGTGCTTGACATGCGCGGCCTCATTCATCAAAAACGGTGTATAATATTGCCTGCCATACTAACGGAAAGCGCTGATTAGCGCTAGCGCTAGTATGTTAAGATTTTTTGGCACTAACTTTAGTAATAGTTATAGCACTGGTTTTGATGCTAATTGTTGTACACTAATTTTCGCAAAAGGTTTGCCTCTTGCTTTGTTTTATCGGCGTGACTCTATTGTGCCTGTATAAAGCGCCATAAACCTCTTACTTGGTTACTATTTTAATATGATATCGCCTGTTATTGAGCTTAATTTCTCTCACTTACTTTCTGCGCCTGACGCCAAACGTTTACTAAAACGTCTTCAGGCATTGGACAATAAAAAACCCAATGATAGGGTCAAAGTAAAACCGCAGCTAAAAGCACTGGCGGAGCAATGGCAGCAAATTATCCATGCTCAACATATAAACACTTCTGATGATAAGCTCAGTAAAAATGCGCAAAGTGCAAATATCTTTAATGATAAAAATGAAGAAGCAGCGACCGATTGGCTGATAAATTTATTCAATCCCTTGTTTGCGGATCAAGAAGTTATCTTAGTGCGCGGCGCGGGCGAACCAGAGTATTTTCCTGCCAAAGACAATCAGCCAGCACGTATTGAATTTGCCCATGGTTTCTTTCAAAGTGCATTGCATGAAATTCACACACCTCCTTATAGGTTGACATGCTAGAAACCTCTTATTCTAATGGTGTACATATTGCATACCTCTAACTATTACTAACATATGTTATAGGCAGTCTATCCATTTTTTTAGCTTGAACCGCCCCGGGATTGTCGGAGACTTAACATTCTGAGAGAATACGACAATGAAAACACGAAACTACACTCCTGAGATTAAAGAACGCGCCGTTCGCATGCTGATTGAAGCAGCAAATGACTATCCCTCTACCTGGTCAGCTATTCAAGCCATTGCCCCTAAGATTGGCTGCACGCCTGAAACTCTGCGGTCTTGGCATAAAAAGCACATCGATCAAACCATTCCTGCTTCAGTGCAAGCTCAAAGCCAAGAGCAACGTATTAAAGAGCTTGAACGCGAGAATAGAGAGCTCAAGCAAGCTAATGAGATCATTCGTAAGGCAGCGGCTTTTTTCGCCCAGGCGGAGCTCGACCGCTGACTAAAATCATGATTCAATTCATCGACGATCATAAGAATAATTATGGGGTCGAGCTGATCTGTAGAGTATTACCGATTGCCCCATCAACCTATCACCGTGCTAAAGACTTGGAGAGCTACCCTGAAAAACGCTCACTGCGCAGTCAACATGACGACTTTTACATCAGCGAGATTAAACGTATCTGGCAGGACAGCAAGTGCCGTTACGGTGCGCGTAAAGTATGGCAGCAGATGAAAGCTGACGGGTTAAAGGTTGCTCGTTGTACCATAGAGCGTTTAATGAGACAGCATGGCCTACAAGGTGTCTGGCGCGGTAAGGGCAAAATAACAACTCACAGCCGTGATGATCAAAAGCGTGCTGATGACTTGGTCAATCGTAACTTTAATGCCCGTCGTCCTAACCAGCTGTGGGTTGCAGATTTTACCTATATCAAGACGACAAGCGGATGGGTCTATACCGCTTTTATTATTGATGTGTTTGCCCGTGCTATCGTTGGTTGGAAGGTATCTAATCGTATGAACACGAATATGGTGATGGCGGCTTTAAATCAAGCAATAGCAGATAGAAACCATCCCAAAGATGTGATTCATCACAGTGATCGAGGGGTTCAGTACTTATCCATTCGCTACACTGATAAGATGGCTGACTCTGGCGTGATCGCCTCTGTTGGTACAACAGGCGACTCTTATGACAACGCATTGGCTGAGACGGTTAACGGGCTTTATAAGTCTGAGGTGATTGAGTATCTAAAAGAACAATGGCATGGCGTGAACGATGTTGAATTGGCAACCCTTGAATGGGTGGACTGGTTTAACAAAACCCGTTTGCATAGCACGATTGGATATGTGTCACCTTTTGAATTTGAAAAGCGGTATTATGATAATTTAACCCTGTCAGGCATTGCTGCCTGACTCAAGTAAAACACTCTCCGATAAAGTCGGGGCGGTTCAAACCTTATTCAAAGGATTATGTCATCAGAGCACCTTTTAATTTTAGAGCAAGACTTAGATGAAGTTAGTCATTTTTTATATGGAGATGAAATATCTAATAAAATCAAACTAGGACAACCTTGGCCATTAGGATTCCATCAATTTAGACGCTCTCTAGCTATATATGCTGCCTCTAGTGGTCATGTTTCATATCCTACTCTTAAATCTCAGTTGAAACATATTAGTATGATAATGACAGTCTACTATACGGATTCAAACTCCAGAGCAATAAATATTCTAGAAGATGGCCCTGAAGTAAAAGCTATGCGAAAAGAATGGCAGGATGCTAAAGCGAGAGTAGAGTCAGATAACTTACATAAGCTATTAGATAGTGGCGTAACTTTAGCAGGTGCTGCTGGCAAAAGCCTACAAATGAAAAGGTTAGAGAACAAGTTACCAAAGTTTTTAGAAAATAGGAGGGATACTAAAAAAGCTGTTAAAAATGGCAAAATTCGGTATCGTACCACTCTGGTTGGTGGGTGTATGTCTCTTAGGCCTTGCGATAAAGGTGCAGGCATCTTAGCATCTGCTTGCATTAGCTGTGAAAATGGTGTGTTCTTACCAGAATCTAGAAGTAGCTTATTACAAACCAAAAGCTTCTATGAGTCGCAGCTCACTTTAGATATTCCAAAGCGTGTCCATCGTGAGTACGAAACAAGCATTAAAAAAATTGATAGCCTTCTTTCAGTATTAGTAATAGGCTAAGGAAAAACATGAAAACTAGTAAAGCGGAACAAGCTTATTGGGAGGCCTTAGACCGTCTAATCACTAATAAAGCTAAAGTTGTCGATACTAAGTCGTCACGTTTTAAGTTCACTAGAGACGCTATAAGTAGAGAGTCAGGTAAAGGTAAAGGGTATGTTCGTCATGAACGATATCCAGAACTATGCCAAGCAATAAAAGATGCAGAAGAAAATCGTGGAAAACTTGCTCAAAAAACACCTAACGATACTGCTAAGCTAAAACACGAAAAAGAGCTTAAATTAAAAGCAAGGTTGAAGTATGACACACTTAAAAAAGAATATGATCTTCTGATGCAGGATTATCTTAATATTTTAAGACAGAACTTTGAGCTTCAATCAGAACTAGCAGACTCTTCTAATACTATATTAGTTAAAGGATCTGACAATTAGTTTAACCTTATCCTCACTCAACTGAGATATATTTTAGCGATATAGCTTACTATAACGTTATTTGGCATAATACAGTAATTGAGATATTTTATAAGCATTTTTATGAACGACAATGATTTATGCACCAACCTAATCAATATATTCGAAAATTTACTACCCACGTTGAGTATAACTGGCGGTGCAGATGAGCCTTATTATCAAGCTCCTAAAGAGAGTGAAAAAGCAAAAATATTCTTTAAAGAGAACTATCCAAGAAGTCTATTACATGAGATGGCGCACTATTGCTTGGCTGGACAAAAGCGTCGCAAACTAGACGATTACGGTTATTGGTATTCTCCATGTGGTAGAAATACTGATGAACAATCACTTTTCGAGAAAGTTGAAGCTAGACCACAAGGTTTAGAAAAAGCAATGTGTGAAGCTATAGGTATTAAATTCTCACCAAGTTTAGATGATTTTTCTGGAAATCCTCCATCCGATGAATTTTTATACAACCTAAATTGTGCCTATCAGGAAATGCTAAAAAGCCCTCCACCTACAGCTAGAAAAGTTTTGTTAGCCTTACGAAATATTAATGCTATAGATTCTGCTTATAAAAGTGAAATAATATAGACTAACTTTGATTAGTTATCAGTCATGAATAGACCTAATATATTAAGATGTCTATACTACCTTCAAATCATCGAACTTAATTGAATAGCTAGTACTTTGAGCACTTCCTAACATCGAATAGCTCACCTGCCCACAAGCCTTCTGACTCCTATACGGATTAAACAGCTCATCTAGAGTGTAGTGAAAACCGCCATCTTCTATTCCAAATACATAATCAAAAAACAACTTGGTTATAGCAGACTGCGGGTGGCTATCGTCTCGAAAAGAATTGTTGCGTCGACATACCCCAGTAGATATCTGACCGAAAACCAGTTCTATATTGCTGGAAATAGAACTGGATGGATGTTTCTGAGTAGTATCCAATGTTTGAGAGGATTTAGCAGCCATTTCAACTGCTCTATATATTACATAGTACACAACCGATACAGAGTTCTCTGCCAAACACGATCTAAAAATACTGAATAATTTCTCAGTAATAGACGGCTCTAAGTTATTTAATTTTGTTCTAGTAGTCAGATAGTTTAAACATTCTGCTAGTTGGATGTCTGCACACCACATTCTAAACTGTTTATCGGCGACTAAGGCATGAATGTCTTTCTTAGATTTAGCAACCACCATTACTTTATTGAGATCGTTGGTGTCATAAGCGAACTCAAAAGTCGCCCGTTGATAATCAATCTCTAATTCCTGTTCCTCATTGATATTGATATACCCCACTCTCAACTTCGAAAGTAATTGAAAAAAGAAGAGCACCTCACTAATCTATTGTTTTCGACCAAGAATACAATGGAGTTGTGAGATGCCCATAGACGAATTTATCATCAATATCTATTTAATGGTAGAGCAATATTACAAAATAGTCGTCACCAAACCCTTGCGAAGTGCAGGTTACGCGCCAAAGCTAAGTGATCCTGAGGTTATTTGCATGGAGATGGTCGGTGAATTTTTACACCTTGATCAAGACAAACAAATTTGGCAATACTTTACCCAGCATTGGCAAGCCTGGTTTCCAGCCATCGGCTCATATCCTAACTTCGCAAAGCATTGCGCTAATCTGTGGCAAGTCAAACAGCAGATACAAGATAAAGTCAGTCAAATTGAAGGCCGTGACAACATTCATTTTATGGATGGCTTTCCGATACCCGTCTGTCATTATGGACGCGCTTATCGGCATAAGAATTATCAAGACTTAGCAGCTTTTAGCTACTGTGCCGCTAAGCAAGAGAGGTACTATGGCTTTGAAGGCCATTTGCTTGTTAACTTATCGGGCATGATTAAAGGCTTTACCTTTGCTCCTGCCAATGTTGATGAAAGAGCGGTTGCCCCAGAAATCACCACTCATATTCATGGGCTACTTGGCGCTGATAAAGGGTATATCAGCCCTAGTCTGACATCGTACTACGACGCTCAAGGCGTGGATTTACAAACGCCACTCAGAGCCAACATGAAAGAGGATAGACCCAAACCTGTGGTAAGGCGGCTAATGAAAGCCCGCCGTATCGTTGAAACAGTCATTGGTCAGCTATCAGAACGATTTAATATACAAAGGGTACGAGCAAGAGATTTATGGCATTTGTCTCATCGATTGATTCGTAAGATTCTTTCACACAATCTGTGCTTTGTACTCAACAAAAAACTTGGTAATCCGCCTCTTCAGTTTGATTTGCTTATTTCAAGTTGAGAGTGGGGTTTGATATATTCAAAATTATCTTCAGGAACCAATAAGAGCAGGTTTAGCTCGAAAAGATGTTGAAGGAGATGTTTATCCAACAGAAAGATTGGCGATAAAGGTAATGACTGAATGTCATGTAAAGAGATGGTGGTTTTTAAATCGTCTGTTCCTAGGCTTTCTATAGTTGCTGCTAATAGAAGCCTGTCAGCTTCGCTAAGTGTGGTTACTGACGGAATTTCAGTGAGTTGAGTAGTCCGATGGCTATTAATGTATTGGAGAAACGCCTGTTTTTGCTCTTCTTTTAAACTCTCTTTCTCAACAGGTTTTTCTAAAAGTGATTGCGCTTGTATTGTTCTTTTACTAAGTGCTTTCCAGCACGGATCACACCGCCAACTCTCTAATGTCAATTGATTAAACTGTGCGCGATTATGGCAGATATGTATTTTGCCGCAATCGATGCATTGGCTGTCGAGTACGACAAGGTGAGAATTGTTTTTAGCAATATTAGAGATATCATTAGGTCTAAATCCAAATGCTTGACCGATTTCTTGACAGGTATGTACAAACTCGTTGGGTTTATTGCGCCTCATTAACCAGTACTTCTCACAGATAAGCTTAGTAGCGTCTGCAATGCCTGATTGGTACTCTAATTTTGTTTTCATACTCGCCTTTTAATACCGACTATATCCCGTGGATATTATAGCCCACCACTGTGAGTATTGCTATTTTTAGCAGTGGTTAATGAGATGACGACAGATGAGCGTATGATTGCCTTTGGAAGGCGTATCCGTGAGGTGCGAAAAGGCAAAGGAATATCTCAAGAGAGACTGGCAGAGATGGCTGGTATTGATCGAAGCTATATGGGGAATATCGAGCGTGGAGAGAAGAATATTACGCTAAAGAAGGCGTATGAGATATGCGATGCGTTAGAGATTGAGATACAGGATTTAGTCTGAGGTTCTGACTAAATCTTGTGAAGTTATATATTGTTCAGAGGCGTACTTTGGACATTCTTCACCTAGTGTTCAAGTACGTTTTTAGTGTCTGTACAGTACAACTGTCCAGAACGTTCAGTGAACAACTATGGCACTAACCCGTCTATCAGGCAAATTATAAATAAACTGCTGTGCAAATCAGACGTTTAGTTATACAGCACTCACTTTATTGAACAAATATAGGGTATTATTAATACTTGAAAGCAGTGTTTTGGGTATTAAAGAAAGTAGGTTCTATGAAAAAATTTATTCTAAGTATGGCGTTATCTCTCTTTGCCTTATCTTCTCAGTCAGCAGTTACAGTCACTGATAATCCATTTTATAGTGATGTTGAGGTAGAGCATCCGTTGTTTGCTAAAGGTGCTGGTGGCTCTCAATGCAAAGGCTTACCGCGCACTTGTGGGCAGATGGTTAGCTGTGAACAAGCCAAACAAGCACTTAAATGTGGAAATACCAAGCTAGATCGTGATAAGGACGGCGTACCATGCGAATCAATATGTCCAGGTGGTTAATCGCAGTAGCGTCTATCGTTATGATTGGGTGCAGCTCAGGCAATACAGAAGATGTTTTGTATGGTTCAGGCTATATCGTAGTGAGTGAGCAGATATGGAGTAAAGATTACACAACACCTTATCCGTTTACGGTGCCTGAGGGTGAAATTGCGTGTGCCTCAAATCCTTCCTTTGGTCGTGAGGTGTTTTTTCATCCTAAGGGTTACACCGATGAATCTTACGTTGGTATACCGCTTAACAAAGCAGCGGTAGATGGCTTAAAGCTAAGTCGTTTGACGCCAAATGTGCCTCATAGTGTCAAGGAAGGTGCTGATCTGCGTGAGGCCGTACAAATTGGGTTGAGAGTGTGTGATGAGCAAGAGGATGAGCTTGCGAATTATTAAGTTCGGTACCCTAGTGAGGACCTGAATATTTAGCTGTGAGCTAATGGTATCAACGTTTTAAAACATTGGAATAGTCACAATGTACTTCATGGTGTACAGAACGTTAGTTTTCCAAGCTTAAGAAGCCTTGGATAGAACTATTGCTGAAGTTTTAAGTGCCACTATAGGAGGTTATTTTACTAACTGATGAGAGCATCCTACATTTTGTGTAATTATTGATGAAAGCCACATAGCTGTTACACAGAATATAGGATGCTCTCCATTATTAAGCTTACAGGTGGTGTGTCAAAAAGTATGCTGATTAAAACTTGAACAATTTTTGAAGCCTTGAAAGCCCTATAGAATCAGAGAACTTAGCATAGATTTCTTATTGACTTCTATCGCCAGCATACTTTTTAGAACACCACCAAATAAAGTAGCCCAACTTGAATAAAAAGCCTCTGACAAACCTCACAGGGTTGAAGTGCTGCCTTTCATTCAAAATTTCAGGCAGCACCCTCATACATTTAAGCGTTGGTATGAGCTGGTAGCTTACTAGCCAAAACATCTACTTTTTCAATAGACGGTGGCTCTGAAAATAGCTCATCGGCCTGAGCCATCAAAGCAGCTGCAACCTTGCCAGATAAATGTGCTTGGCGACCCGCCTCATCAGGAAATGCATCAAAAATACCAAATGTTGTAGGTCCAAGACGTAGGCCAAACCACGCAACTGTCGCAGGTTCTTCCATTACAATAGGTAAACCGGCTTTAAGGAAAGCTTCCACTTCGTCTTCTTTACCCGGTTTAGCTTCAAGACGGACATATAAAGCTGTTTTAAGCATAACTAAAACTCCACAATTGATTAGAATTAAAACTGATTCTGACATTGCTAATGTATGCATGTCAATCATGATTCACATGCATGGAAAAGTATAAGGTCTGACGGAATTATTCGTAATGAATTACAGTACGAATTGACTTACCTTCATGCATTAGATCAAAGGCTTCATTGATCTGATCCAAGCCCATCGTATGTGTCACAAATGGTTCTAATTGAATTTTACCTTTCATGGCATCTTCAACCATTCCTGGAAGTTGCGTACGACCTTTTACGCCACCAAAGGCAGAACCTAGCCATTTACGACCAGTAACAAGCTGGAATGGACGGGTAGAGATTTCCTGACCTGCGCCAGCTACACCAATAATTACGGATTGTCCCCAGCCACGGTGTGCACTTTCAAGGGCTGCACGCATCACATTCACGTTACCAATACATTCAAATGAATGATCTACACCCCAGCCAGTCATTTCGACAATTACTTGCTGGATTGGTTTATCGTAATCTTTAGGGTTCAAGAAGTCCGTTGCACCAAACTCTTTTGCCAGCGCAAATTTATCTGGATTCATGTCAACCACAATAATACGCCCTGCTTTAGCTTGACGTGCGGCTTGTACGACTGCCAAACCAATACCACCTAAACCAAAGACCGCAACACTATCACCTTCTTGTACTTTAGCCGTGTTATGTACTGCACCGATACCCGTTGTTACCCCACAACCCAGTAAGCAGACATGTTCGTGATTGGCTTCAGGATTGATTTTAGCCAATGATACTTCTGCCACTACAGTGTATTCACTGAACGTTGAGCAGCCCATATAGTGGTAAATCGGTTGACCATTGTAGGAAAAACGAGTGGTACCATCTGGCATTACGCCCCTACCTTGAGTTTCACGAACAGCAATACACAAGTTCGATTTTCCAGATTCACAGAATACGCACTCGCCACATTCAGCGGTGTAAAGCGGAATTACATGATCACCTGGTTTGACGCTAGTCACGCCTTCACCCACCTCAACTACAACGCCAGCACCTTCATGCCCGAGAATAGCCGGAAAAACACCTTCAGGATCATCGCCAGACAAAGTAAATGCATCTGTATGACACACACCGGTATGGGAGATCTTGATTAATACTTCACCTTTCTTCGGTGGTGCAACATCAACTTCAACAATTTGAAGAGGTTGACCAGGACCAAACGCAACGGCAGCACGTGACTTCATGGAATAATTCCTTATACAGATCTATTTTAAATATGATTTTAGAATCTTGGCGATTTCAGCCAATTCTTCTTTTCGTTGTTGTTCTGTGGTTTCACCTGATACTAAAGTGTCCTTTAAATGAACCTCTAACATCTCATTCATTAAACCATTAATAGCACCACGCACAGAGCATATTTGTTGCAGAATTGCACCACATTCCACATTGTCTTCTAACGCTTTTTCAATCGCTTGCGTCTGACCTTTGATCTTTCTGACGCGTAGAAGAATCTTTTTTTTGTCTTCAACCTGATTAGGCATCAGACCTCCTTATTTGCTAGCTTTTATACTATAGTACCCCATAGTATAAAAAGAGCAATATTTTTTATAAATCGAAAATCAAAAAGCTCTTTAGCGAAAATTTTCTATCCCTGTTTTTAGTTTTTTTTAAATTAACATCATAGAGCTTATGCGAAAGTCACAAAAAAATGGGACTTTTAGCTCCCATTTTTTATTTTGGCTAATGTTCTTTGTAATGCTGTGACCTTTTAGAATTATGTTTCAAATTTTAGCCACTTTGTAGATATTTTGAACGTTTCAAGCCTTGAAAATACTACCGACAGTTTAGATTAAACTGCCTTTACAGACTGTACTAGAATATTTTTAGTGAGCGGATGATATTCATTATTCATTATTTAGGAATTATTAAATCCTATAAATATCATTTATTGGATTAATTTACTTTGGTATTGTGCATATCATCCCCCAGTTAAGAATAAGGAACAACTATGAATAAGATGATGAATGCGCTTATCCTAGAAAATTTTGGTGATCATGAATTTACACGTGTAGAACTCCCTATACCTCAACCAGAGGCTGGGCAAGTTCTAGTACGTATTCATGCCAGTGGTGTAAACCCTATTGATTATAAAATTCGTCTTGGTGAAGCAACATATGCTATGCCAGAGCTTCCTGCCGTGTTGGGAACGGATATGGCTGGAGTTGTAACTGCTGTGGGTGAAGGTGTCACCCACTTCAACGTCGGAGATGAAGTTTACGGTCTGATTGGTGGCGTTCGTGGTCTTCAAGGATCTTTAGCAGAATATGTTGTAGCAGATGCTGATCTGATCGCATTAAAGCCACGGAATATCTCTATGCGCGAGGCAGCAGTACTACCATTGACGTTCCTCACCGCTTGGGAAGGTTTAGTGGATAATGCTAAGGTCCAACCAGGGCAAACTGTACTGGTTCAGGGTGGTGCTGGTGGCGTTGGTTATATGGTGGTTCAGCTTGCAAAAGCACTTGATGCAAATGTTTGGGCGACTGCTCGTACAGCTGATCAATCACTGATTTCAGAACTCGGTGCAACACCTCTCGATTACACAACAGCATCTTCCGATGACATTATTGCTGCAAGCCCTGAGGGTCAAGGTTTTAACATTGTTTACGACACTGTGGGTGGTCCAGTACTCGAAGCTTCACTTTCCATGACGACTCACTATGGCCACATCACCAGCTGTGCTGCATTTGGCAATCATAATTTAGCGAATTCATCTCTACGGTGTGCCACAGTGTCTGGCGTATTCGTCCTAATGCCGACGTTAACAGGCAATCGCCGTTCTCATCATGGTGATGTCCTTAAGACCGCAACTCGTCTCGTTGAGGAAGGTAAACTGCGTGCTATTGTTGATCCTCGTCATTTTACTCTAGACCAAGCGATTGAGGCTCATGATGCTGTTCAAAATCGCTCTGCCAATATTAAGGTAGTTATTGATGTCATTTAACGCACTTCAGGCCAAGACTTGGCGCTTCAATTGTATTGGAGATACAGATGTTCTGACATTAGAAACACTTCCTGTTGCTTTACCAGCCGCAGGAGAAGTTCTAATACAGATGAAAACGATCGGACTCAACCGGGCTGATGTAATGTTTCGGCGTGGTACTTATATTCAAAAGGCAGTATTCCCTTCTCGTCTGGGATATGAGGGAGCAGGCATAGTTCTTGCGATAGGTGAAGGTGTACGCCAATTTTCTCCAGGAGATGCAGTATCGATTCTTCCGACTGACAATCTAGCCAAATATGGGACATATGCGGACAAGCTTCTGATTCCAGAAACTTTTTTAGTTCACAAACCCGATAGTTTAAGCTGGGAAGAAGCTTCTTCAGTCTGGATGCAGTATTTGACGGCTTGGGGTGGTGTAATCCATGCTGGTGGAGTTTCGAAAGGAAAAACGATCTTGATCACAGCAGCTTCAAGTAGCGTAGGACTAGCTGCGATACAGATAGCTGAAGCAGCGGGTGCTAAGGTCATTGCAAGTACACAGACGATAGAGAAAAAGCAACGTTTACTGGATCTCGGTGTTAAAAATGTTATAGCCAGTGAAGATGAACCAGATTTGTATGAGGCGCTTGTTTTACGTTTAGGTGGAGAACATCTTGATGTCGCCTTCGATGCTGTAGGAGGGCCACATATTGAGCAGATTGCAAAAGCGATGTCTGTGGGAGGAACTATGGTTATGCATGGTGCACTTAGCCCGGAGATCACACCATTTCCCCTTAAGGTTGCATTACGCAAGAGCTTAACCATGCGAGGTTTTTTGTTCCTTGAGGTTCTCCATGACCCTGTTTTAAGGGAGCAAGCCAGACGATTTATTCTTAGCAGTATAGGTGCAGGATATCTTCGTCCAGTGATCGACTGTTGCTTTAACTTTGAGGACATGCATGACGCTCAGCGCTATCTTGAATCAAATCAGCAAATAGGAAAAATTGTAGTTACTCTAAATACATGATGGTCTTATCTGATTTCTACTTTCTAGAAAAAAGGTTAGTTCTATCTGATTCAGTTTTCTATATGGCCCAACACTTCCGCTAAGTAATCAAACAATGCTCGGATTCGCAAAGGTGTCGGGCCCCGCTGTGGACGATATAAATACAGGCGCCAAACGGGAGAGGTTTCCTCATGAAGTATCTGAATGAGCTTACCACTCCTAAGCCACGGCAAAACTAGAAATCCAGGCATGTGTCCGAATCCGACTCCAGCGAGAATAGCTTGAAATTCAGCTTCTAGATCATCTGTAATAAAACGAGGCTTTGATGGCGTGAAGCTTCGACTTTCGGTGAATGTCCATGGCCAGTAACGCCCTGTTTTATGATCGACTAGTGCTGTTAGAGGGTATTTATCAAGGTCAATAATTTTTTTAGGCATTCCAACCTTATCAATTAACTCTGGCGTACCCACAGAATAAAAGTTCACTTTCGCCAATTCCCTTGCCACATATCGATTGTCCGGCAAAAATCCAAATCTGATCCCGATATCTATTCGCTCATCGATCACATCCGAGTGTGAATCTGTTAGCACACAATCCACGACAATATCTGGATAACGTGTGGCAAATTCTGCTAGTGCAGGTACTACCAATTTACGCCCTAACACTGACGACACAGTAAGACGGACAGTCCCACGCATTTCATCTCGTTTTTCCTTAGTGTCTTTTACAAGCAGAGCATCAATCGATCCCACCGCAAGACGTGCTTGCTTTGCCAAACGCTCACCATCAGCAGTAATTTTAATTTGTCGAGTACTCCTGTAAAACAGAATCTCTCCGCGCTGCTCTTCTAGCTCCTTTATTGCCCGTGTCACTACCTGCGGGGAAATACCCAGCTGAGTTGCTGCCTCTTTAAAATTTCGAGACTCTGCTGCGACACAAAAGATACGCATCATTTCCAATTTGTTCTGCATGTCCAATCCTGTGTTATGGCAATTATTCCGTAAATAGGAATTCTGAAAGATAATATTATTCATTTATTATACCTAACAAGGCTGCAATAATTAATCCATCAAATATGATTGACAAATAGGTTGAAGGTTACTTGTATGAATAATATAGAAAATAAAGTTATTGTTATCACTGGTGCAAGTAGTGGTTTAGGTGAAGCTACTGCTCGCTTACTTGCTAAAAAAGGTGCAAAGGTTGTACTTGGTGCTAGACGTACTGAAAAATTAGAGGCTATTGTTCACGACATTCGTGCTGAAGGTGGTCAAGCTGAATTTATTGGTATGGATATAACCAAACCACATGAAGTACAAGCACTTATTGAAAAGGCATTAAGCGCATTTGGTCAAATCGATGTATTGGTAAACAATGCTGGATTAATGTCTATTGCACCATTAAGTGAGCTAAAAGTTGATGAATGGGATCGTATGATCGACATTAATATTAAAGGTGTTCTTTATGGTATAGCAGCTACCCTACCTGTTTTCCAAAAACAAAACTTTGGACACTTTATTAATCTCGCATCTGTTGCAGGGTTAAAAGTATTTAGTCCAGGAGGTACTGTTTATAGCGGTACTAAGTTTGCTGTAAGAGCCATCTCTGAAGGCCTTCGTCATGAAGTTGGGGGAACAATTAGAACGACTACTATTGAGCCTGGTGCAATTGAGTCAGAACTAAAATTCGGTTCTTCTCATAAAGAAAGTTCAGAGTTTGTTACTGATTTCTACAAACAAGCCATACCAGCTGACTCAGTCGCTCGAGCAATTGCTTATGCAATTGAACAGCCTGCGGATGTAGATATTAATGAAATTGTTTTGCGCCCAACGAGCCAAGAGTTTTAATTATTGAATAACATAAAATGGGAGCACTTCGCTCCCATTTTTACTATATTTTTTTAAAGTTGAGGATAAATCTATGAAAGCCGTATCGCATGTTATAAATAACCATGATGATTTTAAAAATTCATTGGTAGATATTGAAAAAGCGAAGCCTATGCTTAAGGAGCGTGATGTACTGGTAAAAGTTCAGGCAATCTCTGTGAATCCAGTTGATACCAAAGTGAGAAAAAATTCGTCTGAAGCAAATAATCTTATTTTAGGTTGGGATGCCGTTGGGGAAATTATTGAAATTGGCTCAAAAGTTACCTCGTTTAAAGTAGGAGATTCTGTTTGGTATGCTGGCGATTTAACCCGAGATGGTAGTAATGCTGAGTTTCAAGCAGTCGATGAACGAATTATCAGTCTTAAACCAATTACAGTATCTAATGCAGAAGCAGCAGCATTGCCATTAACTGCAATAACGGCATGGGAAATGCTGTTTGATCGGTTTCAAATTTCAGAAACAGAAGTTGGCAGTATTCTAATTATTGGTGGTGCAGGCGGTGTAGGATCAATCGCTATTCAACTCCTAAAAGCAAAAACAAATCTGACCGTTATAGCAACAGCTTCACGTGAAGAAACGAAATCATGGGTGGAATCACTTGGTGCCGACCATGTCATTGATCATAGCAAAGATTTAAATGCACAAATCGAGACACTAGGCATTGAAAAACCAAAATACGTATTCTCTACCAATCATACAGAAACCTATATCAAGCAAATAGTTTCTCTGATTGCACCACAAGGCAAGCTTGGATTGATCGATGATCCACAAACATTTGATATTATGCCGTTTAAGACTAAATCTATTTCTATCCATTGGGAATTGATGTTCACCCGTTCAATGTATGAAACCGATGATATTGAAAAGCAAGGTGATCTATTGCAACAGGTTGCCCAATTAGTTGACCAGCAAAAAATTAGAAGTACCCTCAACCAAAATCTAGGCAAAATTAACGCTGCAAACTTGGAGAAGGCGCATAAGTTGCTTGAATCAGGTAAGTCAAAAGGCAAAATTGTACTAGAAAACTTCTAAAACAAATTCAAGGTGAAATAATGACTATTTCAGTAATTGCGAACTTTAAGGCAAAATCAGATCAAAAAGAGAGGTTAGAAGCGCTTTTACAAAGTGTAATAGAGCCTACGCTTCAAGAAGAAGGATGCTTGAAATATGAGCTTTATATTAGCGAAAATGACTCGAGTAGATATTTCTTCTTAGAAGAATGGCGTAGCAGGGAGGATTTAGATATCCATATAGCGTCTGATTATATTCAAAGTTTATTTGGTAATATCCAATCGCTAATTGAATCAAATGATATTGTAGAAATCAAAAAAATATAGCTGTATTCGGACGTTATGATGAAGTATTCTTCAAATTAACATAGAGACTTAGAAAGCTAACATAAAAATGGGAGCTCTAAGCTCCTATTTTTTGAGTGAACCGTACCGGGTTTGGAGACCCTCCGACATAGTGTCGTCTAGCCCTGCTTTAACACCCGATAAACCGTAGCTACCCCAACACCAACCGCCTTAGCGATCTCCTCTTTTGTCATATTGTTTTGACTGGCTAATTCTTTAATACGATTGTGTTTCGTTGTATTAGGCTTCTTACCAGTGGGCTTATAACCACTGTTCGCCAACCCCTGCTTAATACGCTCTCTACGCTTATCGTTATCAAGCTTTGCCATCGTTGCTAATAAGTCGATCAGCATATGGTTAATCACTGTTAGGATCTCACCTGTCATGCCTTTACTTACCGTATGCGTAGTTGGTAGATCAGCCACCACCAATCGCAAGCCCTTGTCTTTGATGCGCTGCTTTAGAATTGCAAAATCATCTTGAGATAGCCTGCTTAATCTATCCACGCTTTCAACCAGCAGAATATCGTCTTCCTCAGCGTCATTGAGTAACAGAGTGAGTGCTGGTCTATCAAGCTTCGTACCACTGAAATGCTCAACGTACTCAACATGGTTATCGTTATAGCTTTGGCTAAAGCGAATCAAGTCAGACAAGGCTCTCTTAGCGTCTTGATCCTTAGTGCTGGCTCTCACATAAATACGAACGGTCATAACGCCAACCTATCACTTAGACTTAATAACAAATATTCACTGATAATAATAAGATATTACTATCTTTTAATATTAATAACAAGTCTAATGATAGATGGAGTATCGTTTAGAGGTTTTATTTTTTAGGTATAGGCTAATGATAGGAAAAAAGCACAGCAGATAGTCTTATAATTCAAAAGTCTGTTATAGATGGTTCCATGCTAACAGTCTGCTTTAAGTAGTCTGTTAATAGGTTTGAAAGGTAAAATAGGTAGTTCCCTTGGGGTATAGCTTAGCTTAGAAGAACTACCCTTAGGATATCTAATTGGTTATATCTCTAATAATATAAACTCCTTAGTGAAGTGCTATTAAACAACCTTGTCATTCTAGCCTATAGGGCGAAAAATCATTTTTAGATTACTATTATGCTCAAGAATTTTTTCCTCAATTCTCGTATATTCTTGCTTAAATTTGTCATCAATTTCATGCAAACGTTCAGAGTACTGATTCTTTTTCATTTCAATTTTTTGCGCTTTTAGTGCTTGCCATTCTGCCACTGTTTGCATGAAGGCGTCATGCTCAAAATTGATACGATCTTGAAAAATTTTCATAGTATGAGAAATGTCTAAACCTGCCGACATTGCCGTATTGATCTTTTGCTGAGCCTGTTTAAATTGCATTCTTACTTCGGCATGTTTAATGGTAGTGTCATCAACGGTACGTAGCTCAGTAGTTAATCCCACTTTAGATAAACCAGCAATCAACCATTTAGTTGGGTCATATTGCCACCATTTTACCCCATTACGGTAGTCGTATTGAAAAAAGTGATGGTAATTATGATAGCCTTCGCCCCATGTGAATATAGCGAGGAAAAAGTTGTCACGTCCACTATTCGTATCGGTATAAGGACGTGAGCCAAACATGTGGCAAAACGAGTTAATAAAAAAAGTAAAGTGATGGGTTAATACTAAACGTAATAGACCAACAATCACTAATGAGCCCCATACATCGCCAAGTAACCAACCAAGAGCCGCAACTAGACCTACATTCGTGACCAATACCCATAGGCCGTAGTATTTATGTTGAATCTGTAAGATTTTATCTTTAGTTAAGTCTGGAATGTTCTTAAAATCCATCTTACGGCTTGGGTAGTTGCGTAACATCCAACCCATATGACTAAAGAAAAAGCCGCGCTTCACGGAGTAAGGATCACCAAATGGATCATCCACATATCGGTGATGGTCACGATGACTAGAGGCCCAATCAAAAGCTGAACCTTGCACGGCAAAAGTCGCTCCTAATAATAAAAAATTTCTCACTATCGGATGAGCTTTATAAGCCCGATGTGACAATAAGCGATGGTATCCTGCTGTAATACTCATACCCGTCCATACCATAAAAGCACCAAATACACCCCAAACAGGCGCACTGACTTGGTGAGTCATCAAATACCAAGGGGTGATAATGACTGCTGCAATTGGCGTTGCTATCAAAATAGCAGCAGGTATCCAGTTAATTGGTGCTTTTTTATACTCAAGCTCTCTAATATCAATCGCTTCATTCATAGAAGTAGTCTGGATATTCGAAATGTCAGTCTCATTTGGCTGTTTGGGTATGTTCTTAGTTACTCTGTTATTTAGGTATGTCCTAAAAGCTGTGACATGGGCATTGATGGTTTTTAGAGATTTTCTACTGAATTTAAGCGGCCAGCCTACCGTATTTTTTATACTCATATAATACCCATTATATTCTTAGCGTTTTTCTTTGGTTTAGAAGCTATTAGACTTGAGACTGACAGATAAGCTCTATTAACTATCGAAAATCTTATCTAAACATCAAGAATGATGCAGGTTGTGGTGGCATGAGCATATAACTTGCCATCAGGCCCTATAATTTTGCCTTCAGCAGTCGCTGTTCTTCGACCAGCATGAATTACTTTACCTTCAGCCCGAACTAAAGGTGTTGCCACTGTCAAAGCTCGCACCATGTTTACTTTTATCTCTAAAGTTGTATAGGTTTTTCCTGCTGGTAAGAGGGTATGTACAGCACAACCAACAGCAGAATCTAAAAGCGTGCAAAACCAGCCACCGTGGACTGTACCCAATGGGTTGTAATGATGACGCTTTGGACGTCCTTGAAAAACCGCAATACCCTTTTCCATATGGATAGGAGTGTAGTCAAGTGTCAGACCAATAGGAGGATGAGGCAGCTCTCCTGCAAACATAGCATTAAAAATATCCATACCACTGCGAGTGGTTAAGTCTGATAATGGAATAACATCAGCGTTACCTAGCTTTTCTCTAATACGTGCTTCTTCTGCTTCCCATGTTGCTATTGTTTCTTCGACATTCATTTTCAATTCCTTAAAACGATAAATAAGAGGTTAGGCTATTTTTATAAAGGCTAAAGTTTCACCAATTAGTACTCTTAATGCCCACTTTTATTTTTAAAGTACATCGTTACATAGGCGATTAACCAAAAGGCACAAATTGCTTGAAACCAGATAAGACTGTGCATGGTAACAGTCATGATATTATCAGTCTCTATGTTGTAGTGCAGTAACGACAACAACCCCATTAAGGCGTACAAATAAAGCCACCAACCTCCTTTGGTCATCTGGCTTTTGACAGCCACAATCAGACCATAGATACCAATTGGTGTCATGACGAACCAGAAGGCATCTACAAGCTGAGGAGATAACCAATCAGGCTCAGGATAGTGATCGAAATGAATCACATTATGAACATAGTGTAAAATGCTCGAAAACACATTAAGTAATACAATGAAAATCAGGGTTTTATAGTGATTGTAACGGTTTATCATGATGTACCTTGTTGATCGTCTCTAAAATATCTTGCCAAATATGAGTGTTTTTACTTCTAAAGTAGCCAAAATGTCCAACTGATTGGTCTGAGCTCCTGCCAATGCTATAGCGTTTAAAAGTGATAGGTCGATCGCTGGTCACATTTTTCCAAAAATTATGCAGGTTGCGTTCAGTACAGATTTCATCATCATCGGCAGTGAAGACGAAAGTTGGCACATTAAAATTTTTGTAAGTACCAAGGGGAATGGTTTTCCCATAGAATTTATCTGAGAAAAACAGCTCTTTTTCTCGGCACCAAGCACCCCATTCCTCTGTAAAACCAGCTGGCAAATCTTCCATGAGTTTGAAGCTTTTAGCCGGCACATAATTAAAGACTTTATTACTAAGCGGTGCTAAAAAACGGAAAAAGAAATTGGCTTTAAGACGATAGCGAAGCGGCATATAGCTAAAATATCCTGCCGATACAGCCACTGCAATTAGAGCATCTAATTGATCGGCGTTATGAGCAAGGCCAACTTGTTGACCTCCAGCGCTATGCCCTACGCAATACAAGGGTAAGTCATTGAACAGGCGCTTAGCTGTATCGATGGCAGCTGGAATGTCGTACCGTCCGATATCAGAATACTGATAATGACACTCCTTTAGATGACTTGTTTTAGAATCGCAAAAACCTCTATAGTTCCAAAGAATGACATGAAAACCATGCTCTCTTAAGTATTTAGCAAACGGCAAATAATAAGAAGTTTTAGTAGCGGTTCCTGGATTTATTAGAACAACGGCCTTAGGGTTATTCGCTTTATAGAGGGTTGCACGCAGCTCGACGTTGTCGTCCGTCAGAATATTTATATCCATAAAAGAACCTACTTGTTGTTAATTAACGCCTACTATACACTATGGACATTACTCCATAGTCAAGCGTTAATTGAGGGTGCTCGATAATGAATATAAAAGAATTAACTGAAACAGTCGGACTAAGCAGAGATACGATCCGTTTTTACGAAAGGGAAGGATTAATTTCGTCACCATCTAGAAAATCTAATGGTTATAGAGATTACGATAACAGGATTATGGAACAGCTCAATATGATTATTATGGCGAAGGAGTTAGGTTTCACCTTAAAAGAGATTAGAGAGCTAACAGAGCTATTGTATTCAAACAACCTGACGCAATCACAAATGGGTGAAAAGCTTCTAGAAAAAAACAAACAGCTAGAAATTAAAATTTCAGAACTGTCTAAGATGAAAACGTTAATCGATAGTGCATTAAAAGGTATGTGTGAATATAAGGATAAGTTGGCGCTTTGAGACCTTCCTAAATTTTGTGTAAGTATTTAATCTAAACGTCAGTTACACAGAATCTGGGATGGTCTCATCTACTACAGCTCCATAGCTATACTGGAAGTTATTTAACCTGCGCTGTTTCTAATAAACTGCCATCTTTATCGAATAAGCAGTCGACGATAATGAGCGGAGCCGCATCCAAACTATCTTCAGCGTAGTAATGTGTTATGACTTCAAAGTTACCATTATTTAATCGTCTGTAGTCTGTGTTTTTTCGTTTAATGTCCATAGACTTAAAGCCTTTAAGCATGGGCTGTACTGCTTTCTGGCACTTCGTTAGCAATGCAATCTTTGATGTTTTTTGAGCTTGTTCGAGTTCAGTATTTCTTTTTTTATCAAATGGGTTACTGCCATTTTGAATCCAAATATAAAATGCTGCAAATGTAATAATAGATAGTCCTGTCAGTGTCTCTTTTTTCATAATATGACTCGTTTAGCAATAATAGAATAAGATATTTACTAACATACAAGCATAGCTCAGTTATTCTTAAGAAGCATGTTAAAACAATAATTAACCGTTGAAAGCAATGGGTAAATGTTACTCCCGTTCTGGTTAGTTCAGCTTAGTATTATAAAATAGGGCTTAATGAAACATGGATACCTTAAATATCGTGTATCTCGTAGGAGCAGTATTAATTTTCGCCAGTATCATGGCAAGTACGTTATCGGCGCGTTTGGGTGTTCCACTTTTGCTATTGTTTTTAGTGGTTGGGATGCTTGCCGGTGAAGAGGGTATATTGGGTATTGAGTTTTCTCAATATGAGATAGCCAATTTTGTCGGGCAGGCGGCATTGGCTTGTATTTTGCTAGACGGTGGACTGCGTACTTCTTTTAAATCGTTTCGAGTTGGACTAAAACCAGCAATTACGCTAGCTACTTGGGGCGTACTTGCGACCGTAATGATACTGGGTGTATTCGTCACGTGGCTGCTTGATGTCGATTGGCGCTTTGGGCTATTGCTAGCGGCAATCGTTGGTTCTACTGATGCGGCAGCGGTGTTTTCACTGCTGCGTAATGGCGGTGTTAAATTAAATGATCGTGTCCAAGCCACGCTTGAATTAGAGTCGGGCGCCAACGACCCTTTAGCAATTCTGTTAGTAACTGGATTAATTGCTTTAAATGTTGATCCTGCCGGACAGACAGCGCTAGGCTTTTTAGGGCTGCTATTACAGCAGCTTAGCTTTGGTCTAGGAATGGGCTTGTTCTTCGGGTACTTCCTCTCTCGGTTATTACCCAAAATACACTTGGCAGAAGGTATGTATGCCATCTTGATATTATCGGCTGGTTTAGCGGTGTTTGCTGCCACCAACTTACTAGGCGGAAGTGGCTTTTTAGCCGTCTTTGTCACGGGTATTCTGATTGGCAACCATAAGGTACGCTCAACTGAGCATGTCATGCGCGTAATGGACAGCTTTGCGTGGTTGTCGCAAGCGGTGTTATTCGTCGTATTAGGTTTATTGGTCACACCATCGAACGTTCTTGAAGTTTGGCCTTATTCAGTGGCCATTGCTGCCTTTATGATTTTAGTGGCTCGTCCTATTGCAGTCTATACCAGTGTTTTACCTTTTAAGTTTAAAAACAAAGAGATCGGTTTCATCTCTTGGGTTGGCTTACGCGGTGCGGTACCCATTACCCTTGCCATGTTGCCAGTGATTGCAGGGGTAGATAATGCCTTTATGCTATTTGATATTGCTTTTGGTGTGGTAGTTTTATCATTAGTATTACAAGGGACGACCATTCCTTTTATGGCCAATCTGTTTAAGGTGCGTATTCCAAACAATAAAGACCCAAAAGAAGAGCATGAAGTGTGGGTGTCAGACAGAGCAAGCATTACGTTGTATGAATTTGAAGTAAAGTTAGGTGCGTTTGCAATTGGTCGTCATCCAAGGGACATCTCTACGCGCATCAGCCCTGAGGAAATCCGTGTTTTTGCCTTGGTGCGCGGTCAGCAAATCTTGGCAATTAATGAAGACACCAAGCTCAAATTTGGCGATAGCGTTTGGTATGCCATGAGCGGCGATTATGCCGGTCAGATTGCGGATGTTTTTAATGACACGACGTTAGACCGTAGAGCCATCGATGATTTTTATGGCGATTGGATGCTATCGCCGAGTGTCAAACTTAAAGATGTGCCATTCTTTACCGATAGGATGAAATCCGAGTCTCTGGACGATGGCTTGAACACTAAAAATGAAGGCAGCTCAAAAAATATGTGGGAACAAACGGTTGCTGAATACATTAAGGATAGCTTAAAGATGGCACCCGTAGCAGGCGATACGGTTGCGATTAATGAGGAATGGTTGTTGGTTATTAAAGAAGTTGATGACCAAGGAATACTGAGAATGATTGGCCTAAAACAACTAGAGGGGCCAGCGGTGGCATAGTTTCTATCATTATTAGACATAACATGGACTAGTAGCCAAAAGGCAACCATTTAAGATAATTAATAGTCCTGTTAACATTGTCCATTCTAGGTAACTCATTAGCTCAAATTATGGTTTGTTTTACTGGTATCGCTAGGGTATACCCAAAATAGCAAATTTTTATTTGTGAGTGGAATTCGCATTTTTCTAAGTAATGCTAATACAGAAGCTAAACTACGCAGCATAACTCTATTTGATCAGTATCTTATGCTTAGAATTATTATTAAAATATAAGGTGTTTTTAATCGCCAAAGCATAAAAAATACAGTGACAATTCTGCATAGAATATTTTAAAAAAATACTTTATATTCTATTAAAAATCACATAGGGAAGTGGCTCACGATAGCCACTTTTTTTATGCCTCATACTTTTAGTAGATACACTTAGCTTTACGCAACCAGACAGGATGTGTCATGAGACATTTTTATTTAGACTTCATCTTTACCGCCATTGCATTAGCGATCGCGGCATGGTGGGGATATTCACATGGCGGGATGGGTGGTTTGATCGCAACCTTATCTATTACCGCAATTTTGGCCGTCATGGAAATCTCATTATCATTCGATAATGCGGTGGTCAATGCCTCAGTTCTTAAAGGCTGGGATGAGTTTTGGAAAAGGATATTCTTAACCGTTGGTATTTTGATTGCTGTATTTGGGATGCGCTTGGTATTTCCTATTGTCATTGTCGCGGTAACTGCTGAGCTTGCTATGGTAGAGGTCATCAAACTGGCTTTGTATCAACCAGAAGAATACTCTGCCCGTTTAATGGCACACCATGCTGAAATCTCCGCATTCGGTGGTATCTTCTTATTGCTCGTCTTCTTAAACTTCATTTTTGATGAAAAAGAAGTGCACTGGTTTAACTGGCTTGAAAGCCGTTTGGCAAAGCTTGGCAAAGTCGATGCCATGAGCGTCTTTGTGGCGCTTATTGTGTTGATGATTGCGGTATCATTTGCTGACCCTGAGCAATCCGCCGCTGTTCTAATCGCTGGCGTATGGGGTATCTTGGTATACCTTGGCGTACAAGTGGTCTCGGGTATGCTTGAAGGTGATCTCGAAGAGGACTTAGAAAACAAAGAAAATGGCTCGGGCGCAGCAGCGACCAGTGCGATTATGAAAGGCGGTATCATCGGCTTCTTATACCTAGAAGTCCTCGATGCCTCATTCAGTTTCGATGGCGTAATTGGCGCCTTTGCGATTACCAATGACGTTATCGTGATTATGCTGGGTCTTGCTATCGGTGCGATGTTCGTGCGTTCGATGACTATTTTCTTAGTTGATAAAGGCACGCTTGATGAGTTTGTCTATCTTGAACACGGCGCGCATTATGCTATCGGCGCTTTAGCCATTATCATGCTGCTATCGGTGAAATTTCATGTGCCAGAGCTTATTACAGGACTGATCGGTATTGCCTTTATTGGTTGGGCCCTGCTTGCTTCACTGAAACATCGTAAGCAACAGGCAAAACTCACTGCTTAGAGTGTAGACAATGTAAAGCAAAAAATTATTATTTTAGAATATCGTTAATAACAGGTTATGCCAAATAATTGGTATAACCTTTTTTCTAACATGCATTGCTTTTTATTACCTAATAATAGACATTATATTCAAACATTTATATTGCCAACAACAAGAGACACAAATGCTGAAGAAAGCTGAACAAAGATTAGAAAAAACCATATTTAATAGTCGTTGGCTGCTAGCCCCGTTCTATTTGGGATTGGTGCTCGGTATCATTTTATTATTTATTAAGTTTTTTCAAGAGCTGTGGCATATGACGACTCATGTGTTCAGTGCATCTGAAGCCGATGTCATCGTTGGTACGTTGGCGCTTATCGACATGTCATTAGTCGCAAGTTTATTGCTTATCATCATATTTAGTGGTTATGAGATTTTTGTCTCAAAAATTGATACCGGAGATCATGAGGACCGCCCTGAATGGATGGGGAAAATCAATTTCTCTGGGCTGAAACTCAAAGTGATTGGTGCCATCGTTGCCATTTCTGCGATTGATCTTCTTAAATCATTTATGGATATACCTAAAGAGATGAGCGAAGGTGATGCTGATAGATTGATGTGGAAAGTGATTATCCATATGACGTTTGTACTGTCAGGCCTGTTATTTGCTTTGATGGACAAGATTGTCGGTGATACCAAAAAACATTAGAAAGATTTTAATAAAAAACCTATCAATTAATTTATATAAATAGACGCAAAGGAGCACACATGGCAGGAGCCAGTTTATTAACCTTGCTTGACGACATCAGTGTGATACTAGACGATGTGTCAATCATGACCAAGGTTGCCGTTAAAAAAACGGCAGGAGTATTGGGTGATGATTTGGCCCTTAATGCTGAGCAAGTTTCAGGCGTTAAAGCCGACCGTGAGCTACCAGTAGTTTGGGCCGTCGCCAAAGGCTCATTCGTTAACAAGCTTATATTAGTACCATTAGCGTTGCTGATTAGTGCCATCTACCCGCCATTAGTCACGTTTTTATTGATGTGCGGAGGTGTCTATTTGGCTTATGAGGGTGCTGAAAAAATCATTCATAAGTTCTGGCCACATATCTTACCTCACGATGAAGAACAAATCGCCCGTCTACGTGCCAATGCTGATGAGACGATTGATTTGGTTGCTTTTGAAAAGGACAAAATCAAAGGTGCGGTGCGCACCGACTTTATTCTATCGGCTGAAATTATCGTAATTGCACTCGGCTCAGCAGTTGGAGCGACGCTTTTAGAGAAGAGCGTGATGCTGTCTATTATTGCTATTGGCATTACAGTAGGCGTTTATGGCTTAGTAGCGGGTATCGTTAAAATGGATGATTTAGGTCTTTACCTAATGAAACAGACGAACGGTGCAAAGCAGAAAATAGGTGGGATTTTATTGTCTGCGGCACCAAAGCTGATGAAGTTTTTATCCATTGCTGGGACATTAGCAATGTTTCTAGTGGGCGGCGGTATCTTAGTGCACGGGATCAGTTTTTTACATCATGAAGTGGAAGACTTAGCGCACCTAACTGGCATATTTGAAAGCATAACAACGATGCTATTAAATGCGTTAGTAGGCTTAGCCGTCGGTGTTATTGTCGTGGCTATGGTCACCATGATTGGTAAATTACGCAGTAATAAGTCATCTTCGACGCATTAAAAATAACGATAATCACCCTTGTTCATTTAACCTTCTTTTAAAGAGTGCAATAAACCATGTTTGAATTTGATTTAAACTTAAAATTAATGGTGTATCACCTAATTCAATTAGCAATTGCTTTCGTGCTTTCCCTACCGATTGCGCTTAATCGTGAGATGAAAGATAAGGGTGCAGGACTCAGAACTTTCCCATTAGTCAGTATTGCATCCTGTGCTTTCATGCTAGTGGCTGTCGATATCTATCATGGAGGTGCAGCAGAACCCGAAGCGAGAATCATGTACGCAATTATTACAGGTATGGGTTTCATCGGTGGTGGGGCGATTTTTAAAGGTGATAATACGGTAAAAGGCACTGCGACAGCTGCGAGTCTATGGAATACTGCTGCTATTGGCATCTCTGTTGCTTATGGACGTTATGAGATAGCGATCATATTATCAGTCGTTAATTTCTTAATTCTACAATTCTCAGAACCTTTCAAAGTGAAAGATAAGCTTGAATAATTATTATTTACCCCGGTTTGTATACTTTAAACGGATCAAATAGCTAGAAACGATAAATGGACTTATTTCATATTTTTTATTTACTATTATGGCAGTCCCAGCACGTTACGCAGGCTTAAAGAGCACAATCCAAAGCCCCAATTCTTATAAGATCAAGTAAGCTCTGCGGATACTGATGTCATGCTCTTTAATATAGTAACAAACTAAGGCTCTGCGCCTCAGGGCCCTACCACTTTTTTGACATGGCATCCTGCAATATATTTGTTTTAAGAGATTCATCAGCATATCTCTTCTTCAGACGAGCACTTTATTATTAAAATCATTCTTAGATAGTTTTTGGAGAAGCTTTTTAACCCTTATTGAATAACTAAGTACATACAGCATCCTTACTCATTTACTCATTTACTCATTTACTCATTTACTCATTTACTCATTTACTCATTTACTCATTTACTCATTTACTCATTTACTCATTTACTCATTTACTCATTTACTCATTTACTCATTTACTCATTTACTCATTTCAGCAGCATATCAGGCAGGATATGAATTCAAGTATATAAACGTTAACTTAGTGCATTTATGAAGTAGCAAACCCCTTTCGTTTCAAAACCTTTAGACTCAATTTCTTGTTTATACTAAACCACCCGATGCTTCTTAAAGTTCTCAGCCTGCTCAAATATCTCTTTATAGACCTCTTTGGAATCAACAGGTGGATATCCCCATTCATCGAGAAGCACCATCAAATCAAATTGTAGCTCCGCTTTGATGTCGTCGCGCTTGTTCCAATCCGTGTATTTGGCTTTCTCATCGATAAGCTTTTTTACTTCTTTGGACAGCTCAATCAGCTTGTCTTCGGGATAGGTAAAATCGTATTTATGTGCCAGTGACAGCAGAATGTCATAAAATGCCTTTTCTTCAAAGTCGATACCCATTTCACCAAACGACGCCATCTCTTCGCGCAGCTCGTGATACAGCTTGATGATCTCATCAGAGAAATCGCCAATGACTTCAGCACGTAGTAAGTCCTGCTCGTCACGGTCATTATACTTCTCAACCAAGGCATTCATCTTCTTACTGAAATCGACGCCCTTAACCTTGTTGGTCTTTTTCAGCTCACCAATGGCTTTAGCGAGTAGCTGTTGTAGTAGCTCCAGCTTAGTATTGGGCTGCTTAATCACCTCAAGCTTGGCTAGGTAGTCTTCATCGAAAATATCGATCTCACCGTCGGTGTTATCACCCAGCTTAAAGATTTCTTCAACGCCATCACTCAGCAGCGCGTCTTTCACCAAGTCACGTACCTTTTGGTTCATTTGTTCAACGTCAGGTGCGCCACCAGTGGTGATTTTAAAGATGATGGTACGAATGGCTAGGTAGTAATGAATCTTGTCCTTGTGCGCCTTTGTGAGCTCACTGCTACCGACGCAAATATCATAGGCAGACTTCAAACGCTTGGCCAAATCCATAAAGCGTTTTTCTAGCTTCTTAGATTGCAATGCAAAGTCAGCCGCTGCATTCAAGCAATTGAGCTGCTCTAATGGCGTGCCATTAAAGTACAGGCTAGAGTCAAACTTATGATAGACGGTATCTAGTAGATCCAAATGGTCTTTGACCACCACCACTGACTTTTGGATATCTTCTAGGTTTTGAATCTGACCGCCAGTGTAATGCGAGAGCGCCAGGTTCATCTGCTTTTTGATGCCGATATAATCAACCACTAAGCCGCTTTCTTTGCCTTCAAACTTACGGTTGACCCGTGAGATGGTTTGAATCAGGCTATGCTTTTGCAAAGGTTTATCAATGTAGATGGTATCGAGGAATGGCACGTCAAAGCCTGTGAGCCACATATCGACAACGATGGCGATTTTAAAGTTAGATTTGCCGTTCTTAAACTGACGGTCGAGCTCTTTGCGGTAGTCTTTATTACCAAGATTATCCCACATGCCTTTTGCGTCATCCTTGTTACGAGTCATGATCATCTTGACGCGCTCCATAGGTTTAACTTTTTTCTTCTCGCTTTCAGATAAGGTTGAACCTTCTTCGCACGCTCGCACCTCATCCCATTCAGGACGCAGCGCTATGATGTCTTTATATAACTGATAGGCGGCTTCACGGCTGCTACAGACAAACATAGCCTTGCCTTTTTGTGTGGTGCCCTCAGCGACTCGTGCTTCATAATGCTGAACAAAGTCTTCTGCTATAGCTCTAATGCGGTCAGGGTCACCAAGTATGGTAGACATGCTCGCCATGGCTTTTTTGCTTTTCTCTATCTGATATTCATTGGTGCCAGCGTCGGCGCTCTCCGTATAGTATTTTTCGACTTCATCAAGCTGCTTGCTATCGAGTAGCACTTTAGCGGCGCGACCTTCATAGACGATACGCACGGTGATTTCATCGAATACCGACTCGACCATGGTGTAGCTATCAACGACGGGACCGAAGACATCAAGGGTGGCGTCAATCGGCGTGCCTGTGAAGCCAACGTAAGTGGCATTGGGTAATGAGTCATGCAGATACTTAGCGAAGCCGTAGGTCTTTTTGACGCCATCTTCGGTAACGGTGATTTTTTGCTGGAGGTTGATTTGGCTACGGTGCGCTTCATCTGAGATACAGATAACGTTGGTACGCTCTGTTAGTAGGGCTAAGTCTTCGGTGAACTTATGAATGGTGGTTAGGAATACGCCGCCACTCTTACGTCCTTTGAGCTCTTCTCGTAGCTCAGCACGACTCTCGACACTGATGATGTTCTCATCACCGATATAGGTTTTAGCATTGGTAAAGGTTTTGGATAACTGATCATCTAAGTCGGTACGGTCAGTGATTAAGATGATGGTGGGACTACCAAGCGCCGCGTCTTTCATCAGTAGACGGGCTAAAAACAGCATGGTAAAGCTCTTACCACAGCCAGTCGCGCCAAAGTAGGTACCACCCTTCCCGTCACGTAAGCCATTATTGTTAATTAAATTGCCATGACTATCGAGCTGCTTCATGTGCTGCTTGATATTGTCGTATAGCTTGGTGGCGGCATAATACTGCGGATAGCGACAAACGATTTTTGCATCAAAGCTTGATTTGTCAGGTACGTAAATAAAATTACGGATAACATCGAGCAAACGCGTTTTATCAAATAAACCGCTCATCATGGTCAATAAGGAATGGATACCGTCTTTCTCTAACTTCTCATCGCCCGTGACTTTGCGCCAAGAGTAGTAGAATTCATAAGGCGCAAAGAATGAGCCCATCTTTGAGTTGACCCCATCGCTAATCACGCATAGGGCGTTGTATTTAAACAGCTCTGGGATATCGCGCTTATAACGGGTGGTCAGCTGGGTGTAGGCATCAAACATGGTGGCATCTTCACGGATGCTGCTCTTAAATTCAAACACCACCAGTGGTAAGCCGTTGATATACAGAATGCCATCAGGGATACGCAGCTCAAAGCCTTGTATCTCCATCTGATTGACGATGCGAAAGCGATTGTTATCGAGTGCTTCATAATCAATCAGCTGGATGTATAAATCTTTTTGGGTATAGTCTTCACGCTTGAGTGTGAAGCCATCCGCAACAAGCTTCATGATGGTTTTATTAGTGTCGTAAAGGTCGGAGGCAGGAAGGTATTCAAGCTTATGAATAATAGACTCAATCTCATATTCTGTGATCAAGTCATCTTTATAACGGGTCGCTAGAAACTGTCGAAGATCAGACTTAATCAGCACATCGTCAGGGTTGCAGTCGAGTGCTTCGCCAACTGTATGTGGATAGCCCTCAGCTGCTAGTAGCTCAATAATGGCTTGTTCAAGTCTGTCTTCGGTGAATTTCAATGCTTTGTCCTTTTTATTATTTTGTATTATCTTTATCAACAATTAATACGCCAGTCCACGACTAAACCAAAGCTAAATTATTCATAAGCCTTTTTCACCGGATTGAATTTCATGATTTTGCTATAATTAACATGCTCAATACGCTCATCATCTTCAGTAGGCTTTTCGCCTTTGTAAGTCAACATAATAGGATAATAAGTGGTATTGTCCGACAATACTTTTAAAGTCCCTTCATAACCATAATACAAAGGTGAGTCTTCATCGTAACGCTCATTGCTTGAGCCAGCATCACCAACATAATAAACATTAATAAAATCATTCTCAGGTAAATGTAAGGCTTTCCACCAGTCATCCCTTGCACCTTGACCCATATAGAAATTCGTAAACACACTTCCTATTAGGTTCTTACCTAACGGCTGCATACCTTCCTGAATATCTTCAGCATAAAGTCCCGAACTTCCATTGCTACCCGATTCCTCTACGTTCTTTGGTGTTTGACTCACTAACTGAAACAATCCATTCTTCAGTTTTTTAAAGCTGTATAAATTCGCTGTTGCCTTGCAAATATGACAAGAGTCAATTTCTCCATCAGAAACTTGTTTCTTTTCAATGATAATCAGATAACGATCTTCACCTGCTGTATTTTTATATTGAATAACAGGGCGCATTAAGGCAATAGTCGCCCTGTCAGAATCATCATACTTCCCTAATCCGATATACGGTGTATCTTCCATATAATCCACATGAATATCGAACATCTGACCACTATAGAACTCACGCATGACTTCTTTGAAGCTTAAGTCTTTTATTTTGACCTGAGCCATTTGACTGGTAGAGAAAACAGGAGCCGCAGCCATTACAGGAGCCGTAGATAGAACGCCTAAGCTGAGCGCCAAACTAAGTAAAAGCTTTTTCATGCGGAACTCCATCAAACATCATGTTTTTTTAAATAGCGACTCACTTTCAAAATCTATATAGCTTCATCCACAAGTGCGGCAGCGTCTGGAATACGTAACTCACCTGACATTAACTTGGGTAGAAGCGTGTCGCGGATTTTGGCTAATTCTTGGTTTTGTATTAATAACTTTAGGTTCTTCACATATAAAGAATTAACTGCTGAATCATAAGCGTCTAATACTAGACTTGGAGGAAGTATAATCTTTATTTTAGAGAAATTAGAAGTGTTTAAATTTAATGTTACAGCCCCACCGCTAGCTAGGTCTTGGAGGTTTTTTTCCATAGTGAACCGCCCCGGGATTGTCGGAGACTTAACATTCTGAGAGAATACGACAATGAAAACACGAAACTACACTCCTGAGATTAAAGAACGCGCCGTTCGCATGCTGATTGAAGCAGCAAATGACTATCCCTCTACCTGGTCAGCTATTCAAGCCATTGCCCCTAAGATTGGCTGCACGCCTGAAACTCTGCGGTCTTGGCATAAAAAGCACATCGATCAAACCATTCCTGCTTCAGTGCAAGCTCAAAGCCAAGAGCAACGTATTAAAGAGCTTGAACGCGAGAATAGAGAGCTCAAGCAAGCTAATGAGATCATTCGTAAGGCAGCGGCTTTTTTCGCCCAGGCGGAGCTCGACCGCTGACTAAAATCATGATTCAATTCATCGACGATCATAAGAATAATTATGGGGTCGAGCTGATCTGTAGAGTATTACCGATTGCCCCATCAACCTATCACCGTGCTAAAGACTTGGAGAGCTACCCTGAAAAACGCTCACTGCGCAGTCAACATGACGACTTTTACATCAGCGAGATTAAACGTATCTGGCAGGACAGCAAGTGCCGTTACGGTGCGCGTAAAGTATGGCAGCAGATGAAAGCTGACGGGTTAAAGGTTGCTCGTTGTACCATAGAGCGTTTAATGAGACAGCATGGCCTACAAGGTGTCTGGCGCGGTAAGGGCAAAATAACAACTCACAGCCGTGATGATCAAAAGCGTGCTGATGACTTGGTCAATCGTAACTTTAATGCCCGTCGTCCTAACCAGCTGTGGGTTGCAGATTTTACCTATATCAAGACGACAAGCGGATGGGTCTATACCGCTTTTATTATTGATGTGTTTGCCCGTGCTATCGTTGGTTGGAAGGTATCTAATCGTATGAACACGAATATGGTGATGGCGGCTTTAAATCAAGCAATAGCAGATAGAAACCATCCCAAAGATGTGATTCATCACAGTGATCGAGGGGTTCAGTACTTATCCATTCGCTACACTGATAAGATGGCTGACTCTGGCGTGATCGCCTCTGTTGGTACAACAGGCGACTCTTATGACAACGCATTGGCTGAGACGGTTAACGGGCTTTATAAGTCTGAGGTGATTGAGTATCTAAAAGAACAATGGCATGGCGTGAACGATGTTGAATTGGCAACCCTTGAATGGGTGGACTGGTTTAACAAAACCCGTTTGCATAGCACGATTGGATATGTGTCACCTTTTGAATTTGAAAAGCGGTATTATGATAATTTAACCCTGTCAGGCATTGCTGCCTGACTCAAGTAAAACACTCTCCGATAAAGTCGGGGCGGTTCATAGCTAAAAAACTTGAATAAAGATAATACAGTGTGTTTTTTTCTGCTGGTATCACTGAATTAATTTGTTGGTTAGTATGTGCTTCTCTACTTGTTATCAATACTTTTCCGACAGTAGCTATACAGCTAACACAAATACTGCCTTTAGGTATAAGTTTATTCTTTTGGGAGTTAGAACCTTCAAAACTAAGGTTGTCAGTCGTCGTAGTGGCCCAAGCAACATCATGCATGTCTGGTATCTTTATAAATGAGATATCATTACCATAGTATTCAGCTTTCTTTTTTGAAGGTGTTTTTCCGCAAACGACCTGTCCAAAATCTTTGACTTCGCTAATACCCCATCCCTTCGGAATCCAACCCATTTCTTCCGTAAACTCAAACTCATCAGGGAATAAATCCTGAATATCTGAATCATCTTTTTTCTCAATGCCTTTACGCTGTTCAGCACGTTCAGAGAACTCATCAGGGATAGTATTACCAGCAGCTAACGCATTATCAATCACAGGATCAAAATCAACAAACCAACTCTTAAATAACGCCTGTGCCATCGCTTCTAGCGTTTCGTTCATTTGGCGGTTTAATTCGATTTTGTCATCTAAAGAGTCAAGAATGGAGGCAATAGCTTTTTGTTCTGAAAGTTCAGGTTTTGGGATTGATAGAGTTAAAAAAGCTGCGTGATTAAGATCTTTTTGAACTGAACCTGATGCAACTGCATTAACGTGTGCTTTTGTAGATTCTTGAAATAAGAACCAATATAGAAAATCTTTATCCAGTTCAGGTGACGGAATAACTTTGAAACAATTATTATGAACCACACCGACTTTATTTCTATACACCAAACCGACTTGTCCAGTTCTTGTATAAATAAGTTCATGGTCAGTTGCTATACACTTTGGAGGTGCTTTCTCTTCATTAACAAAGTGAACCTGCGTTCCATTTATCAAGTCTGTAATTCTGAGAAGTGGTAAACCTGTTTCTTCTAGAAGATATTTGCTCTTAGCATTAATGGCCAAACCCTGAGAAAGCGTTACAAAGTCGCTTATCGGATAGGTGTCCCAATCACTCGCCATAACCCAATACCTCCAAATTCTGACGAATAGTCGCATCGAGCTTTTGTGACGCTTGCATTTGTGCATATAACGTTTGGCTTAGCTCTAACATTTTAGTCTCAAACGGAATACCGTCATCCTCAATCGCTGCTGCGCCTACGTAACGCCCAGGAGTGAGTACATAATCATTAGCTTTGATATCATCAAGTGTGGCAGATTTACAGTACCCTGCTTCGTCTGCATAAGCTTCATAACCGCCTGCTTCCGCCTCACCGCGCCATGCATGATAAGTCTTAGCAATCGCCTCGATATCATCCTTAGTGAGTTCTTTATTCGTGCGGCTAATCATGCTACCGATATCGCGTGCATCAATGAATAACGTCTCACCGCTACGGTTACGCAGCCCCTTTGCTTTACTGTCAGCTGATGTGGCTTGTTTGTCTTTACTGATAAACCATAAGCACACAGGTATTTGGGTGGTATAAAACAGTTGACCTGGTAGCGCAATCATACAATCGACTAAATCGTTTTCGATGATTTGCTGGCGTATCTCACCCTCACCACTGGTAGTGGTAGACATTGAACCATTGGCTAGTACGAAACCAGCAGTCCCATGCTCAGAGAGCTTAGATATCATGTGCAATATCCATGCATAGTTGGCATTGCCCGTAGGCGGCGTCGGATACCCTGCCCAGCGTGGATCATCGACCAGCTCATCAGAGGCGCGCCAATCCTTCTGGTTAAAAGGTGGGTTTGCCATGATAAAGTCCGCTTTGAGGTCTTCATGCTGATCTTTAAAGAACGTATCGGCTGCCACATCGCCCAAGTTGCTAGAGATACCACGAATAGCAAGGTTCATCTTAGCGAGCTTGTAGGTCGTGCTGGTATACTCTTGCCCATAGATAGACACGTCTTTGGTATTGCCGTGGTGACTCTCAATGAACTTAATCGACTGCACGAACATACCGCCCGAACCGCAGCACGGATCATAGATTTTGCCTTGATACGGCTCAAGCATTTCAGCTATCAGATTGACCACAGACTTGGGCGTATAGAACTCACCTCCACCCTTGCCTTCAGTCGCGGCAAACTTACCCAAGAAATACTCGTACACGCGCCCGACGGTGTCCTCTTCAGGATTACCGATGGTGTCAATGTTATTCACCACATCAATCAATGCGGCAAGCTTACTAGCCGTTAAGCCAAGACGAGAGAAGTAGTTATCAGGCAATGCGCCTTTCAATGATTGGTTGGTCTTCTCAATGGTGCTAAGCGCCGTATCGATTTTAAGGGCGATGTCTTCTTGCTTGGCATTCTGCTGGATAAAACTCCAACGGCTCTCTTCTGGTAGGTAGAAGACGTTATCTTTGGTATAAGCTTGCACCATCTCGATGTGCTTTTCATAGCCAGTATCGATAAGTTTCTGTCTTTGCTGCTCAAAGGTATCACTGATGAACTTTAAGAAAATCAGGCTAAGGACAATGTGCTTATATTCTGAGGATTCAACGCTACCGCGTAGCTTGTTAGCAGCATCCCAAAGGGCTTCTTCAAATCGACCATCTTTTATATTTTCATTCTTATTTGCAGGTGTTTTAGCCATGTTTCTTTATTCTCGATTGGTATTTATTGGTTTTAGAAGATGAGTAGATGCTTAGCTCTATAAGGAAGCTTTATTTTTTATTAACCAAAATATAGGTTTTCGATATTTTATAGTAGTTACACTAAAACCGTCTTATTAGCTTTCATCTTATCATAAGAAAACTGAAGTGCGGAGGTAGATAACCTCCTGTCCAGTATTGAATATAAGTGATAATTCTTTAATTAAAAAAATGTACATCAGCTAACTTTTTAATGAGCTAATGTACATTTTTTATTGAAATTTCAGAATATTATGCTTTTAGTGTATCCTTATATATATCAAGGCCTCACACATGTACATTAAAAGTTATGAGTTGACTAGTCGTAAGTCACTGGAGCCTCACTGGTAGCGAGCGTAGGAGCTTGAGCGACTTTGGCTACTGGTATGCGCCTGATGGACGCACGGCAGCGCAGCAGCAGGCATTTGAGCGTGTAGAGATTAAACCACAGGCACTGGAGTGTTTGTTTAGCTTGGCTTGCGGGCGTAATTTTCAAGTCTCACAGGACAATCTATTTGCAGACTTTGATACCAGCACTAGCACCTTTGCGCAGGACGTCTATCAACAAGCCAAAGCTTATATTGCTGAGCCTCATACGCTACCGCGTGATGCCAAAACGTTATTGCAGGCATTATTGACTATCTGTAGCGCTGCTTAGTTGCACAATGCTGCTCACCTCATATTTGCTACTTATCAAAAACAATCCATTTTATAGCGTTAACGTTTCCCTACTCATAGTAACGCCGTGCCAATAAACTTATATTTGCTTTGCGCTATACTGGATAGGTAGTTTTAATTTTTTCTATAATTAATAATTTATTAGCATAGTTAGTCAGAAAAAAGTCTGATATTAAAATTGTTCGATTCAATCATGATGGATTAAATCTTTTATATTAAAAAACCCCATATCAAATAATCTATAATTATAAAATAAGGAATGATTATGCAAGTATTCTACATTCATCCAGAGAATCCACAGCCGCGACTTATTGAACAAGCGGCGGATTTATTACGAAGTGATCAGCTACTTATCTACCCTACCGATACCAGTTATGCCTTTGGTTGCCGGCTAGGTGCCAAAGATGCGCTAGAAAAACTCAAGCAAATACGCGCGCTTGATGATAAGCATCAATTTACGCTGCTATGTCGCGACTTGAGTGAAATTGCTAATTATGCAAGCGTAGACAATGTACAATTTAAACAGCTAAAAGCCCATACACCAGCACCGATTACGTTCATTTTAAACGCTACCAAAGACGTGCCTAAGAAATTGGCGCATCCTAAGAAAAAAACCATCGGCATTCGAGTACCGAGCAACCCTATTGCGCAGGCGCTGTTAGAAGCCATGGACGAACCTATCCTGACCAGCTCCTTAATACTACCCAATCGCGATGATATATTGGACGATCCCTTTGAGATCGAAGACTTACTGGGTAATCAAATAGATGGTTTGATAAACGCCGGTATTAAAACCACTAAGCTAACTACCATTATCGATATGACCAGTGGCCAGCCCGAGGTTATCAGACAAGGTGCGGCTGATGTCAGCTCGCTATTGTTATAAATAAAAAACGCATAAAAAAAAGCTCCAATTAATTGGAGCTTTTTTTATCTTACAATTAGCGTGTAAAATTAGTCACGATCAACCAGTTCTACATAAGCCATTGGCGCATTGTCACCATCACGGTAACCGCATTTTACGATACGCAAATAGCCACCTGGACGAGCTTGGTAACGAGGACCAAGAGTACCAAATAGTTTGCCTACCATAGCTTTGCTACGCATACGGCTGAATGCCAAACGACGGTTAGCAACGTTGTCTTCTTTAGCCATAGTGATTAATGGTTCAGCAACGCGACGTAACTCTTTTGCTTTTGGTAAAGTTGTTTTGATCAGTTCATGCTCAAATAATGAGTTGGTCATGTTCTGAAACATTGCCTTACGATGACTGCCGGTACGACCCAGCTTGACTCCACTCTTACGATGGCGCATAGTCAAAAATCCTTAAAGTTTAACGGCTACGATAAGAAAAGCGATCATCAACACGAAGGTCAGCTGGCGGCCAGTTATCTAGGCGCATACCAAGCTCCAAATCTTTAGACGCTAATACGTCTTTGATTTCCGTTAATGATTTCTTACCAAGATTTGGGGTTTTTAGTAGTTCAGTCTCTGAACGCTGTACCAAATCACCGATATAGTAAATGTTTTCAGCTTTCAAGCAGTTGGCTGAGCGAACCGTTAGTTCGAGATCGTCCACAGGGCGTAATAGCACCGGATCAACCTCTTCTTTTTCTTTCACAGGCTCAGGCGCTTCTTCAGCTTCTAGGTCAACAAAGATAGAAATCTGTTGTTGTAAAATAGTGGCTGCTTTACGAATTGCTTCTTCTGGATCTATAGTGCCATTAGTTTCAAGCTCAATGATAAGACGATCAAGATCGGTACGTTGTTCTACACGTGCGTTCTCAACCTGATAAGCAACACGAAGTACTGGACTAAAACTTGCATCAAGCTTTAAGCGTCCAATCGCTTTAGTATCACCATCTTCACGGCGCTGGTTTGCTGGCTCATATCCACGACCCATTACTACGCGCAAACGCATCTTAAGATGACCACGATCGCTTAATGTGCCTAATACCAATTCTGGATTGATAATGTCAACATTATGCGGCAAGGTGATGTCTGCAGCAGTAATAGTGCCTGGACCTTGTTTATCCAAGGTCAAAAATACTTCATTTTGGTCATGAAGAGTAATTGCCAAGCCTTTTAAGTTCAAAAGCAAGTCAAGCACGTCTTCTTGTAGTCCTTCAAGCGTTGAGTATTCATGGTCAACACCATCAATCTCAGCTTCAATGACTGCAGCACCAGGTAATGAAGATAACAAGATGCGACGTAAGGCATTACCTAAGGTATGCCCAAAGCCGCGTTCTAACGGTTCGAGCGTGACTTTCGCAATCGTTTCATTAACCGTATCCACGTTAATGGCATTCGGCGTTAGAAACTCAGTTGCACTTAGCATCATGATGTCACCTCGATTTATTAAACTGGTTTAATTAACGTCAATTGCTCAATGCTATTTTCATAACATCGAGCATCACGTTACTTACTTAGAGTATAGCTCAACGATCAAGCTTTCGTTGATTTCAGCAGGTAGATCAATACGATCAGGCGCTTTCTTAAACGTGCCTTGTAGTTTGCTGTGGTCAACATCTAGCCATTCTGGAATACCACGTTGTGTCGCTAGTTCGATAGCGTTTTTAATACGTAGTTGTTCGCGAGACTTCTCTTGGATAGCGATGACATCACCATCTTGCAACTGAATTGATGGAATGTTCACACGAACAAACTCATCACGGCCAGCTTTTTTTACCATCACAGTGCGATGGCTAACTAGCTGACGTGCTTCAGCGCGAGTTGAGCCGAAGCCCATGCGATATACTACGTTATCAAGACGGCTCTCAAGCATTGCTAACAAGTTTTCACCAGTAGCGCCACGCTTACGAGCAGCTTCTTTGTAGTAGTTTGCAAACTGACGCTCTAATACACCATAGATACGCTTAACTTTTTGTTTTTCACGTAACTGTAGAGAGTATTCTGAACTTTTATTACGGCTAACACCATGTTGACCAGGTGGACGAGCCGATTTTTTCGTTTTTACGTCGTATGGTTTAACACCAGACTTAAGGCCTAAGTCTGTACCTTCACGACGTGATAATTTGAGTTTTGGTCCAATATAACGGGCCATTGTTATGTCTCCTATAAGCTCTTATGATAAAAAGCTTCGTCTTTAATATTAGACGCGGCGCTTTTTCGGCGCACGGCAACCATTGTGTGGGATTGGGGTTACATCAGAGATGCTGTTGACTTTATAACCCAATGCACCTAGTGCTCTTACCGCAGACTCACGACCCGGTCCTGGTCCTTTGACCAAAACGTCGATATTCTTAACACCATATTCTTGAGCCGCTTTACCAGCGACTTCAGCTGCAACCTGAGCTGCAAATGGTGTAGATTTACGTGAACCACGGAAGCCTTGTCCACCTGAAGTGGCCCAAGCCAATGCATTACCCTGACGATCGGTAATCGTAACAATGGTGTTATTAAAAGACGCATGGATATGGGCAATGCCCTCCGATACTGAACGACGAGCCACCTTTTTGCGACTGCGAGTGTCTTTTGCCATCTTTTAGCTTCCTAAGTTAATTATCTTTTGAGAGGGCGTGTCGGACCCTTACGAGTACGAGCGTTGTTCTTGGTGTTCTGACCTCTAACTGGTAGGTTACGGCGATGGCGGATGCCACGGTAACAACCAAGATCAACCAAACGCTTGATATTCATTGACACTTCACGACGAAGATCACCTTCAGTCATGTAATTTGCAACTTGTGCACGGATAGCGTCTAACTGTGTATCATCTAACTGACTAACTTTAGTAGTAGGGGCAATGCCAACTGCTTCTAAGATTTTCTGAGCAGTGGTACGACCTACACCAAAGATGTAAGTTAGTGAAATAACAGCATGCTTATTATCCGGAATGTTTACGCCGGCAATACGAGCCATTGATTTCTCTCCATTAAAGAAAAATAAGCTTTATCTATAGATAAGGCGTTATTTTTCAGATTTGTTGCTGTCAATACTAAAGCTTTTATAATTATTATCGCTGTTTTGACTTGGTAACCAAGCCCATTCATTGACCATGTTATAAAAGATTTTGCATAAACTACGGCAAGTGGCGGATGATATCCCATCCGCCGTCATTTTTCAAGTATTAATTTAATTAGTAACTAAAGCTTAACACTTTAGAATACTAAATATTAACCTTGACGTTGCTTGTGGCGAGGTTCTGCGGTACAAATAATATGTACACGGCCTTTACGGCGCACAACTTTACAGCTACCACAAATCTTCTTAACTGATGCTTGAACTTTCATAGCATACTCCTTTGAGATATCGTACCGCTCATTTAAGGTTGAGTGGGCGATTGAATTAACGTCTGATCATGATATTGATGGGTCATCAAATGCGCTTGGATTTGCGAGATGAAGTCCATCACCACAACCACCATAATCAGTAACGACGTACCACCAAGTTGAAACGGTACACCAAACGATGACTGGACGACCATTGGCATTAAACAAATAACCGTCATATACATCGCGCCAATAAAGGTCAGTCGGTTTAATACATGATCTAGGTAACGCTGAGTTTGTTGTCCGGGGCGAATACCTGGGATATACGCACCACTACGTTTAAGGTTCTCAGCAACTTCACGCGGACTAAATACCAATGCCGTATAGAAGTAACAGAAGAAAATAATCATTGCGCCAAACAGAACCAAATATAGCGGTTGCCCTGGAGACAACACCAATGCCATATTCTGCAATATCTTTTGCGTTAAGGTAGGATCAGCCGATTGACCAACCCACTGCCCCAAACTTGCTGGAAACAACAATAACGAGCTGGCAAAAATGGCCGGGATAACCCCTGCCATGTTCAGCTTCAACGGCAAGTGTGACTGCTGCTGAGCATATATCTTGCGGCCTTGTTGTTGCTTCTGTGCATAGTTCACTGGTACACGGCGCTGAGCACGTTCAATATAAACGATACCAGCAGTCACTGCGATGCCTAGCAATACAAAGATAAAGAGTACAATCAAGTTCATCTGCCCTTGATTGACCTGTTCGATAGACTGCGAAATCATACCTGGCGTACCAGCCACAATACTCGCAAAAATGAGCATTGAGATACCATTACCTACGCCGCGCTCTGTAATCTGCTCACCAAGCCACATTAAGAACATAGCACCAGCTACCAATGAGGTAACCGCTGGAATATAAAAAGTCAGACCAGAAGATAAGGTAAGATTTTGACTGATTAAGCCAGCACACATTCCTAATGACTGTACTAGCGCTAACGCAAGTGTGCCCTGACGGGTGTACTTGTTTAGCTTACGTCGTCCCGCTTCACCTTCTTTTTTGAGGGCTTCAAGCGATGGCAGTACTGCAGACATCATCTGTACAATAATTGATGCTGAAATATATGGCATGATGCCAAGCGCCATGATGGACATACGCTCTAGTGCACCACCTGAGAACATGTTAAACATACTCAGAATGGTATTTTCGTTGCGCGAAAACAGATCAGCCAAGTTAACCGGATTGATACCCGGCACTGGAATATGTGACCCTAAACGATAAACAATCAATGCGCCGATTAAGAATAATAAACGCGTCCATAATTCATCATACTTACGTATAAATGCAAATGGATTGAGCGGTATACCAGCCGATGACATTGATTGTTTTGACACGTTACTACTCCTCGATGCTACCACCAGCAGCTTCGATTGCTTGCTTGGCGCCTTTAGTCACTTTGATACCTTTAAAGGTATAAGCTTTAGTAACTTCGCCTGACAACATAATACGAGCGCGCTTCATGTCATGACGGATAAGGTTAGCAGCTTTTAATGTTTCAATGCTAACCACATCGCCTTCGATTTTGTTCAGTTCAGACAGACGAACTTCAGCAGTCGTCATGGCCATTTTACTGGTAAAACCAAATTTTGGTAGACGGCGATATAAAGGCATTTGACCACCTTCAAATCCTGAGCGAATGCTAGAACCTGAACGAGATTTCTGACCTTTTACACCACGACCACCAGTCTTACCAAGACCTGAACCGATACCGCGACCACGACGTTGGGCAGTTTTCTTTGCGCCAACACCTGGTGATAATTCATTTAATCTAAGTCCCATTACGCTTCCTCCACTTTTACCATGTAGTTGACGCGATTGACCATACCACGTGTTGAAGGAGTATCTTCTACTTCAACAGTATGACCAATACGGCGTAAACCCAATCCTTTCAAGCTCGCTTTGTGGCTCTTGAGGCGATGGGCACCCGATTTAAATTGAGTGACTTTCATTTTTTTCATCGTAACTCACCTAGTCTAAGTTAACCCAAGATTTCGTCTACAGATTTACCACGTTTCGCTGCCATCTTTTCTGGAGTTGACATATCACGTAAACCATTGAACGTTGCGCGAACAACGTTAGCGGTATTGGTAGAACCATAACATTTAGTCAAAACATCTTTGACACCAGCAACTTCTAATACAGCACGCATTGCGCCACCAGCGATTACGCCAGTACCTTCAGATGCAGGTTGCATATAAACTTTACTAGCACCATGACGTGCTTTGATTGGATGATACAAAGTTGCATCATTTAGCTCAACAGTAATCATATTACGTTTGGCAGCTTCTAGTGCTTTTTGAATAGCAGCTGGCACTTCACGTGCTTTACCGCGACCAAAACCAACACGACCATTGCCATCACCAACTACAGTTAGCGCGGTGAAAGAGAAAATACGACCACCTTTAACAACTTTTGCAACGCGATCAACGGTAACTAAGCGTTCTACTAGACCGTCAGTCTGTTCATTTTTATCATTTTTATCATTTCTAGCCATGATTAAAACTCCAATCCGTTTTCGCGAGCAGCTTCAGCTAAAGCTTTAACTCGACCATGATATTTAAAACCACTACGGTCAAAGGCAACTTTAGTGATACCAGCTGCTTTTGCGCGTTCTGCGATCAATTGGCCCACAGACGTCGCTGCATCAGCGTTACCAGTTGCGCCTGAACGCAAACTGCTGTCTAAGGTAGATGCCTGAGCAATCACTTCACCACCGTTCGGAGAGATAATCTGGGCATAAATGTGTTTCGGCGTACGGTTAACCGTTAGACGATGAACGCCCAAGAAACGGATATGTGCGCGGGTTTTCTTAGCTCGACGTAGACGAGCTGCTTTTTTATCAAACATTTCAACTCACCTTATTTTTTCTTGGCTTCTTTGCGAATCACATGCTCGTCACTATAACGAATACCTTTACCTTTGTAAGGCTCTGGTGGGCGGAAAGCGCGGATATTAGCCGCTGCTTGACCAAGCTGCTGCTTATTGTTTGATTTCAAAACAATTTCAGTTTGCGTTGGTGTTTCAGCCGATACACCTTCAGGTAACGTATATTCTACTGGATGTGAGTAACCAACGTTTAGCGTTACTTTATTACCAGTAGCTTGAGCACGATAACCAACACCAATTAGCTGAAGACGTCTTTCGAAGCCTTCATTAACGCCTGTAACATAGTTGTTAAGCAGAGCGCGCATGGTGCCAGTGTGCATCATGGCTTCTTTTGAATCGACTGTAGGTGAGAAAATGATTGCATCATCTTCCTGTTTCAGCTCGACCAAATCATGCAGGCGTAAAGACAAATTGCCGTTCTTGCCTTTAACTTCGACCTGCCGATCGTTCAAAGTAACGCTTACGCCGTTTGGCAGCGTCACTGGGGCTTTAGCCACACGAGACATAGGAATATTCCTTAAAAAATTAACTTCTTTATATTAGCGAAAAAACTAACAGGCTAAAAAGCCTGCTAGTTTAGCATAATTGTTCCCAATAAACATCATTCAATTTTATCAATATCAAATGCTTAGCGTTCTTTGAGCTTCGTTAATTCTATACAGAGTTATCATCAGCTCAAAGGGGTTCAAGTAGACTTTATCGTCTCATTACCCATAGCAACAATTGCTAATTAGGCAACGAATGCAACGACTTCACCACCGATACCAGCAGCGCGTGCAGCACGATCGCTCATGATACCTTGGCTAGTTGATACGATAGCAACACCCATACCTTGTTTAACAGTAGGGATAGCGTCTTTACCGCGATGCTGGCGTAAACCAGGACGGCTAAAACGTTGAATCGTTTCGATAACAGCTTTACCTTCGAAGTATTTCAGTTCGATAGATAAAGTTGCTTTGTTGTTGTCTTCTTCAGTAACAACAGCGCTAGCTACATAACCTTCACTAACCAATAAGTCAGCGATTGATTTACGTAGTTTAGAGCTCGGCATTGCTACCGATACTTTATTGGCCATTTGTGCGTTACGAATACGGGTTAGCATATCCCCAACGGTATCTTGCATACTCATATAGTTACTCCTTACCAGCTTGCTTTACGAACACCAGGCACATCGCCTTGCATGACACGCTCACGCAGCATATTGCGTGATAAGCCAAACTTGCGGAAGTAACCGTGAGGACGACCTGTGATAGCACAACGATTGCGCAGACGTACTGGTGATGCGTTACGTGGTAGAGCTTGTAGCTCTAACATCGCTTCCATACGAGTTTCGTCACTTGCAGTCATATCACTGATAGTTTCTTTTAGCTTGATACGCTTGTCAGCGTACTTAGCAACCATTTTTTCGCGCTTTAATTCGCGGTTAATCATGCTCTTCTTTGCCATAACGTCTTTACCTTATTTAAATGGGAAGCCGAATGCTTTAAGCAACGCACGACCTTCTTCATCAGTACCAGCTGACGTGGTGATTGTCACATCCATACCGCGGATACGATCAATCTTGTCAAAGTCTACTTCTGGGAATACGATTTGTTCTTTGATACCCAATGAGTAGTTACCACGTCCGTCAAAGGCTTTAGGTGAAAAACCGCGGAAATCACGAATACGAGGAATTGCAATGGCAATGAGACGATCTAAAAATTCGTACATTTGCTCACCGCGTAGCGTTACTTTACAGCCAATTGGCCATTCTTCACGAATTTTAAAGCCAGCAACTGATTTACGCGCTTTGGTGACGACAGGTTTTTGACCAGCGATAGCGGTCATATCAGCTACTGCACCTTCAAGCAATTTCTTGTCTTGAGACGCGCCGCCTACACCCATATTTAGTGTGATTTTAGTGATTTTAGGCACTTGCATCACGTTCGCCAAACCAAGTTCTTCTTTGATTTGCTGCTTTAATTCTTCGTTATATAAAGATTTTAATCTTGCCATTACCATTACACCCTTAGTGTCTTACGCAGTCGCCACTACTTCACCGTTCGAACGATAGACGCGTTGTTTCTTGCCGTCTTCGCCGAACTGATAAGTAATACGATCAGCTTTTTGGGTTTGCGCATTTAATATTGCGACATTTGAGATATGCAGAAAAGCTTCTTGCTTAAGAATGCCACCTTCAACGCCAGTTGCCTGATTTGGCTTCTGATGTTTAGTGACAATATTAATGCCTTCAACTTTAATACGATCATTTTTTACAGCTTGTACAGTACCTTGCTTGCCTTTGTCTTTCCCAGCAATCACGATAACTGTATCGCCTTTACGTAATTTTGACATGGATTACCTCACAATACTTCTGGTGCTAGTGATACAATTTTCATAAACTGATCACCACGTAGTTCACGAGTTACCGGTCCAAAAATACGAGTTGCAATCGGTGCTTTGTTTTGGTTCAACAATACCGCAGCATTGTCGTCAAAACGCAGAACAGAACCATCAGGACGACGAACGCCTTTTTTGGTACGTACAACTACAGCATTCATCACGTCGCCTTTTTTAACACGACCACGCGGAATGGCTTCTTTAACCGTTACTTTAATAATGTCGCCAACTGATGCATAACGACGATGAGAGCCACCCAGTACTTTAATGCACTGAACTCGTCTTGCACCGCTATTATCTGCAACTTCCAGCATCGATTCAACCTGAATCATAGCGTTACTCCACACGTATGAGCAATAAAAACCAGTTGCTGCCGCTAGCACAGTATGAGTAGTCGGCATTTTAATAATAATAACCGCTGCTACTCTTAATGTGAGTGATATACGCTCGGCGCAATCAGCATCCTTAAAAAGGCGGCTATTTTAACAGCTTCTGGCTTTTAATGCAATTTACTTAGATTTTTTCTACTTTTTCAACCACTTCAACCAAAGTCCAAGACTTGGTTTTTGAGATTGGACGCGTTTCTTTGATGCGGACAAGGTCGCCTTGTTGGCAAACGTTATTCTCATCATGAGCCTTGATTTTTGTAGAACGACGAAGCTGTTTGCCATACAAAGGATGACGAACCAGACGCTCAATCAAAACTGTGATGGACTTGTCCATCTTGTCGCTGACAACTCGTCCTGTCAATACGCTAGCATTGGTCGCTGTTTGATTGTTATCGCTCATGAGTCGCCTCGTTGTTTCTCGTTAATCAAAGTCTGAAGCTGAGCAATCGCACGACGATTGACACGCACTTCATGGGTATTCCCCAACTGACCAGTTGCTTTAGCCATACGAATACGGAAAGCATCAAGTTGCTTTTCATCAAGTAACTGGGTCAGTTCTTCTAATGATTTATCACGTAATTCACTGATCTTCATTACATTATCGTCCGCTTAACAATGGTAGTTTTAAAGGGCAGTTTTGCTGCAGCAAGCGTTAACGCTTCGCGAGCAAGGTCTTCTGAAACCCCTTCGATTTCATATAGCATTTTACCAGGTTTGACTTCGCATACCCAATATTCTACAGGACCTTTACCTTTACCCATACGTACTTCTAGTGGTTTATTGGTAATTGGTTTGTCTGGGAATACACGAATCCAAATCTTACCGCCACGCTTAATTTTACGAGTGATGGTACGACGTGCTGCTTCAATTTGACGGGCAGTCATACGACCACGAGTCAACGATTTTAGACCAATTTGTCCGAATGCAACGGTGCTTCCACGATGAGCTAGCCCAGTGTTACGACCTTTGTGCATTTTACGAAACTTGGTACGTTTTGGCTGTAACATAGTTTAACCTCTGTCTGTGTTTCGACGGTTTCCGTTTCCACGACCACGGCGTTTTGGCGCACGAGTCTGCTCTTCTTTGACGGGATTGTATACACTGTTCATGCCGTCAAGGATTTCGCCACGGAAAATCCAAACTTTTACACCGATAGTGCCGTAAGTTGTCTCTGCACGTACTGACGCGTAGTCAATATCAGCGCGGAGTGTATGCAATGGCACACGACCTTCACGGTACCATTCAGTACGAGCGATCTCAGCACCGCCAAGACGGCCAGACAACTCAACTTTAATACCTTTAGCACCAGAGCGCATGCTGTTCTGTACCGCGCGCTTCATCGCACGACGGAACATAACGCGACGCTCAAGTTGGCTGCCGATACCATCAGCGACCAAACGTGCATCAAGATCAGGTGAAGTGATTTCTTCAATGTTGACCTGCGCAGGTACGCCCATAATTTTGGTCAATTCTTTTTGAAGTCTTTCGATATCTTCGCCTTTCTTACCGATAACAATACCAGGACGCGCAGTGGCGATGGTAATCTTAGCAGCACCAGTAGGACGCTCAATCATGATATTGCTAATCATAGCATTATCTAGTTTTTTGCGTAGATACTCGCGGACTTGGATGTCGTTGATCAGGTATTCTGAGTATTGTTTAGGGTTAGCATACCAGTTTGCGTTATGCTTTTTGACAACACCAAGACGAATTCCGATTGGATGTACTTTTTGACCCATAACTTATTCTCCTACCTTTATAGTGATGTGACAAGTACGCTTACTGATACGATCAGCGCGACCTTTAGCACGTGGTAGGATACGTTTTAGCGTAATGCCTTCATCAACGTAGATGGTTGATACTTTAAGAGTATCAATATCTAAACCGTTGTTATGTTCGGCATTGGCGATGGCTGAGTCAAGACATTTCTTAACGAAGACAGCGCCTTTTTTATTACTATACGTTAGGATATCCAAAGCACGCTCGATAGATTTGCCACGAACTTCATCAGCAACGAGTCTAACTTTTTGTGCCGAAATGGCGGCACCGCGTAATTTTGCAGTTACTTCCATGGTAAGCACCTTATTTCTTAGCTTTTCTGTCAATGCCATGACCACGATACGTACGAGTCGGGGCAAATTCACCTAGTTTATGACCAACCATCTGTTCGCTCACGATAACCGGTACATGAGTACGGCCGTTGTGAACAGATAAGGTTAGGCCAACCATTTGTGGCAAAATCATCGAGCGGCGCGACCAAGTCTTAATTGGTTTGCGTGAGTTGGTGTCTAATGCATTCTCAACTTTGGCAAACAAGTGCGCGTCTATGAATGGACCTTTTTTCAATGAACGAGGCATGAAATTCTTCCTTTATTTCTTCTTGGCGCGGCGGCGGATGATCATACTGTCAGTACGCTTATTGTGACGCGTTTTAAGTCCTTTAGACTTCTGACCCCAAGGGCTGGTTGGATGGCGACCTTTGTTACGACCTTCACCACCACCATGTGGGTGATCAACCGGGTTCATAGCAACACCACGAACAGAAGGACGAACACCACGCCAACGTGAAGCACCGGCTTTACCAAGTGATTTCAAGTTGTTTTCAGTGTTAGAAACTTCACCGATAACGGCACGGCAGTTCACATGTACGCGGCGTGTTTCGCCAGAACGTAGACGTAGAATAGCATAAATACCGTCACGACCAAGTAATTGAACGCTGGCACCCGCAGAACGAGCTAGCTGTGCACCTTTACCGATTTTAAGTTCGATATTGTGAATCACAGTACCCAATGGGATGTTTTTCAGCGGTAAACAGTTACCTGGACGGATTGGAGAGTTCTCTCCTGACATTACTGTATCACCAACTGCTTGTTTTTTAGCAGCAATGATATAGCGGCGTTCACCATCAGCGTACTTAAGTAAAGCAATGTGCGCAGTACGGTTAGGATCGTATTCGATACGCTCTACCGTGGCTGGGATATTGTCTTTAGTACGTTTGAAATCGATAATACGATAATGTTGCTTATGACCACCACCGATGTGACGAGTCGTGATGCGACCATTATTGTTACGACCACCTGACTTACTTTTTGATTCGAGAAGCGCTGCAAAAGGACGACCTTTGTAAAGGTGTGGATGCACCACTTTTTCAACAAAACGACGGCCTGGTGATGTTGGCTTTGCTTTTACGATAGGCATGAGTGTAATCCTTATTCGTTGTTCGCTGTTTCACTAGTAGAAGCAGTCGTTTTTGCGACGTCTTCACCAGCATCAGCCATTTGTACATCTTGACCAGCTTTTAAGGTAACGTAGGCTTTTTTATAGTCATTACGACGGCCGATATTCTTACCAAAACGCTTTGTCTTACCTTTAACATTCAAAGTGTTTACTTTTAAAACTTCAACGCCTTCGAACATCATCTCAACTGCTTTTTTGACTTCTAGCTTAGTAGCGTTAGAGTCAATTTTAAATACCTGCACACCAAGTGAATCGCCAAGCATTTGAGATTTCTCTGAGAATACAGGTCCTCTTAGGATCTGATAAAGTCTTGCGTTATTCATGCTAGTGCTTCCTCAAATTGTTTCGCAGCTTCAACTGACATGATTACTTTATCAAAAGCAATCAAGCTCACTGGATCCACTTCGTTTGTACCAAGTACATTGACGTGTGGAATGTTGCGAGCAGCTAAGTATAAGTTTTCGTCAACTTCTTTGGTGACGATTAGTGCACGAGGTGCGCCTAAGTCATTTAACTTTGCAATCAGCTCTTTGGTCTTAGGGCCAGAAACGCTTAGCTCTTCAACCAAAATTAGACGATCTTGACGAATCAATTCGGCTAGGATGCACTGCATCGCACCGCGATACATCTTACGGTTAACTTTTTGTGACCAATCTTGTGGTTTTGCAGCGAATGCACGACCACCAGAACGCCAGATTGGGCTACGAATAGAACCTGCACGAGCGCGACCAGTACCTTTTTGGCGCCATGGCTTAATGCCACCGCCAGAAACTTCGGCACGGGTTTTTTGAGCGCGTGTACCTTGACGAGCACCAGCAAGATATGCGGTGACGACTTGATGCACTAATGCTTCGTTGAATTCACGACCGAAAGCCGTATCAGAAAGCTCAACTGCCGCCCCTGTAACTGTTTTTAAATCCACGTTAATCCCCTTGCTTAGGCTTTGACTGACGGACGTACGATGACATCGCCACCGGTGGCACCTGGGATAGCACCCTTGATGACAAGTAACCCTTTTTCAACATCAACCGATATCACTTCTAGGCCCTGAACGGTAACACGTTTGTTACCCATCTGACCTGGCATTTTTTTGCCTTTGAAGACTTTACCTGGTGACTGGTTTTGACCAGTTGAACCAAGGGCACGGTGAGATACTGAGTTACCATGAGTGGCATCTTGCATGCTGAAGTTGTGACGCTTCACGCCGCCTTGAAAGCCTTTACCTTTACTCTGTCCTGTGACATCAACCATCTGACCTTGTTCGAACAGGTCAGCTAGGATCTCACCGCCAATTTCACGACCTTCAAGATCGCTTTCATTGGCACGAAATTCCCAAACACCACGGCCAGCTGCAACACCAGCTTTAGCGAAGTGACCTTTTTGAGCTGCTGTTACGCGGCTGTCACGACGGGTACCTGTGGTAACTTGGATGGCTTGATAGCCATCTACATCAGTATTTTTTACTTGAGTAATGCGGTTAGCACTGATCTCAACCACTGTTACAGGGATAGATGCGCCTGCTTCAGTGAAGACACGGGTCATGCCGCATTTTTTACCGACTAAACCGATCGCCATTTTAGACCTCTTTATATCTTATATTAATGGGTTGGGTGTTTATGTGCATTAACCCAAAGCAATTTGAACGTCAACACCCGCCGCCAAGTCAAGCTTCATTAGCGCATCCACAGTTTTGTCGGTAGGTTGAACGATGTCAACCATACGCTTATGAGTACGGATTTCGTACTGATCACGAGCGTCTTTGTTTACGTGTGGTGAAGTTAGAACGTTGAAGCGCTCAATGCGAGTCGGCAACGGTACAGGACCACAAACTTGCGCACCGGTGCGCTTTGCAGTATCAACAATCTCTTGTGCAGATTGATCAATCAGACGATGATCAAAAGACTTAAGACGGATACGGATTCTCTGGTTAGCCATGCCAGCAAGCTCCTAATATGTGCCTTTGTCATTCTTGCTTTGCAAGTAAATGAGCAAAAGCCGTTTGGTTAAATATTCACTTAAAGCGGCCTTCTGTTCTAAACCAGAATGAGTTCGTTAACGGAACTTATAGCGTACTAAAAGCAAAATAGTTTAAAGCCCCGCCGACCCTTCCATTATAGGATGTCAGCAAAGGCATAATGAAATAGTGCTAGAAACGATGCTCTAGCTGTCATAGCGCCAGCTGTTTGATTGGCTGCGCATATATAATTCAGTGGTGTGTATTATACATAATTTTTGACCCATTGCAAGGAGGTTATTTGGAATGATGTTAGATAGTAATTGATATAAAACATTATTTGTAAAACACATCCCTACTCTTTATAGCAAAATAACTTATTAAATATGTATTTGAGGCAGTTAACAATCACATTTTAATCTAGAACAATATCATACTGCTCTTGGGTATAAAGATTCTCAACATCAAAGGTAATTACCCGACCCAATAGGTATTCTAAATCTGCCACGGTGTCCGACTCTGAAGTCAGTAATAAATCTATCACGGCAGCATGGGCGACCACGGTAAATTTCTTTGGTGAGTTATAAGTTCGAGCACAGCGCATGATTTCACGGAAAATCTCAAAGCAGACGGTTTCAGCGGTCTTAACAAAGCCGCGACCCTGACAGGTTGAACACGGCTCACAAAGCTGCTGACCGAGCGATTCGCGCGTACGTTTGCGCGTCATCTCAACCAAGCCAAGCTCACTGACTTGGGTAATTTTGGTTTTGGCATAATCTTGGGTCAGCTGTGCTTGCAAACTCTCAAGGATATCGTCTTTATGTTGCTGCTCAAGCATATCAATAAAATCTAGAATAATAATGCCGCCTAGATTACGTAGACGTAGCTGCCGTGCAATGGCATGGGTGGCTTCAAGATTGGTTTTATAAACGGTATCTTCTAACGAGCGCGCGCCAACGAATGAGCCGGTGTTAACATCAATCGTGGTCATGGCTTCAGTTTGATCGATAATCAAATAGCCACCTGACTTTAAGTCAACCCGTCGTTTTAGGGCGTCGCGTAAGTCGTCTTCGACACGGTGGACATCAAATAGTGATTGCTCAGCGGTATAATGCACAATGCGGTCATAGACAAAGGGGACAAATTCTTTGGCAAAGTATCTAACTTGCTCATAAATTTGTTCATTATCAATCACCACTTTTTCGGTATCGGCATGTACCAAGTCACGAATCGAGCGCAGTGGCAGCGATAACTCTTGATAGATAAGCTCGGAGCTTTGATTGGGCTTCATTTCTTGGCGACGGGCACAAATAGTGCGCCACAGCTGCAATAGATAGTAAATATCTTCTTCAAGCTTATCAACGGGGACACGCTCAGCCGCTGTACGGGCAATGAGACCGCCTTTTAGGTTGACCGTTTGCATCAGGCTAGCAAGTTCAGTTTTCAGCCGTGTGCGCTCTTCGTCGCCATCGATACGTTGCGAGATACCGATATGCTCACTTGATGGCAGATACACTAAATAACGTGATGGCAGCGAGATATTGGTGGTTAGACGCGCACCCTTGCTACCGAGCTGGTCTTTGGTGACTTGTACTAAAATACGTTGGCTTTCGTGCAGACGATGCTGAATCAGAGTTTTTGTAACGGGGACGACTTCAGTACTTTGCGCACTGACAACGGGCGGTGTGATTGCTAATTCATCAGTAGCAGCGTCTATAATAGTGCGTTCGTTATTGGTCGAGTCTTGGGCTTTGTTTTTCTTTTCGGCGACTGGACGCGGCTCACGCTGCATATCATTGACATGTAAAAATGCGGTGCGCGATTGTCCAATATCAACAAAGGCTGCCTGCATACCAGGAAGCACACGTACCACCGTCCCTAGATAGATATTGCCGACCAAACCCAGTTTATGATGACGCTCAATATAAATCTCGCCTAAGACACCGTTATCCAACACGGCGACCCGAGATTCCATGGGACTAATATTAATCAGCAGCTCTTCGGACATAATATTTTCTCTTATCACTCAGCTTTCTTGTGAAGCGTTCATAGTTTGGTAGCCTCACAGTGTACCAAATGCACCTTGCGTTTGCCCATCACCCTACCGTGTCATTATGTGCATAAGGGTTAGCCATCTACTTTTAGCGAATTGACAGCATTAGCTTTATCCTCTGGTATTTCTTTTAGTTGCATGTCATTTATTTGCATCTTATTTATAAGCGCCAATGTCTGTGCCAGCGGCAAACCAACCACATTGGTATAGCTGCCATTAATACGGCTCACCCATGCTGCACCTAAACCCTGAATGCCGTAACCACCCGCTTTATCAGCCGGCTCGCCGCTGTCCCAGTAATTACTCATCATCTCTATGGTTAAAGGTATAAAGGTCACTTCGGTACGCTCAGTGATTTTTTGCTGATTAACGACTTGCAATACTGGCTTATTATTTGGGCTGCTAGCATTCTCAGAGGAGAATATTACATGGGTTGCTTGCACCGCTGTCCAGACTTCATGGACATTATCAGACATCTGCTGCCACATGCGATAAGCATCTTTACGATTAGCCGGTTTAACCAACACTGTCTTGCCGTCTGCTAAGACACCGATGGTATCAGCGGTTAAAATAATAATGGATTCGGGTAAATCAGCTTGATTGTCGTTTAAATCTTTATTCAATGCTCTATTTAATTGTTCGACTGCTGCCTCTGCCTTGGTAGCGACCATGCGTTCAATATACGCTTTGGATGCTTCATCGATATAGGGCGTCTCATCAATATCGACGCTCATGACCGTGAAGTCGAGTTGCGCTCTGGTTAACAGCTCATGACGGCGCGGTGAGCCAGACGCTAAAATAAGTTTCATTGCTATTCTCTTATTTATAAATTTATGACTGTTTATTGTTGCAGATTAATAAGCACCTAAAATCAGCGCGCAAATTTGCGTAATATAAATAGCACCAATGGCCAACTTATAATACTCATCAATAAAGATAAGGCAGATTGGGCGACAAAGGTATCTTGGATATACATCTGTAGTATCCATAGAGTGACTTGGAAGATAACCAATCCTAGGCTGGCTATTAACCACGCACTGATGGTATTTAGCTGTCTAATATAAATGCTAGTGACTTTTATCACCAATGCCACCATCACGGCAGCAAAGGCTTGCTGACCTAAGTGTGTGTCCATCAACAAATCAGCGATGATGCCAATGGTAAAGGCGGCAAAAACCCCAACATAACGCGGTTGAAACAGTAACCAAAAAATCAGCACCATCATCATAACCATCGGGCGCAATGTTGCCATGCTCGGGCTTAACGGATAAACACTGAGCGAGGAGGCGACAATAAAGCTCAGGACAATCACGGCAAGCAACAGCCCAGTTGCATTATCAGAATCAGGATATGCCATGAATACTTACCTTTAGCGAGTGTTTAGCGGCTGCTATTTGACTATTAATCTAGCATTGAGGGGAATAACACGGCGGTTAATGGTTAATAATATCTTTGGATATCATTCATCCATCTATCCATACATGCACGCTATGGATTATGACAAGCTATGCATGCTTATGAATAAGCTATACTTTCTTATGAATAAGCTATTAATTTTCACTGATGCCTTCATTGCGTTTATTGCTCAGCTTATCTTGTAGCACCAGCACGTAAGCATTGTCGATAAAGTTTGCCGCTGGCGTGACTTCAATACTTCTAAAGTTATCGGCTTGCGTATCTTCAATATGAGCAATGCGGCCAACCCGATAGCCTGCCGGAATACGCCCGCCCAATCCTGATGACACCAGCTCATCGCCGACGCGCACATCTGAGGTTTTAAAGACGTAATTAAGGCGTAAAGAGGTTGGTATGCCCTCACCGGTGACAATGGCGCGCTGTCCCGTACGCTTGACGGTCACGGCAACCGATTGCTGCTCATCGGTAATCAATAACAAGCGGCTGGTATTGGGATAGACATTAATAATCTGCCCTAAAATACCATCTTCATCGATGACCGTTTGACCCACTTGCACACCATCTTGCTCACCTTTATTGAGCACCACGATTTGCCTGAGCAGATTGGTATCAGTACCAATCACTTGGGCCAAATTTAAATCAAACTGTTCGGGACGTGTGGTCGATAGGATACCTTGCAGGCGGGCGTTTTGTGCCAAGATATAATCTTGCTGCTGCAGCTTAGCTTGAGCATGGATAAGTTGCGACTTTAGCTGCATATTTTCGCGGCGTAGCGCTTCTTTAGATTGCAGACTGCCACTTGACCAGTGTTTTGCATAGCTTGGCAATAACGACAGCTCATAAATGGGCTGCATGGCGGCATGGGTGGTCGTACGTATGGGATTGAACCATTCTGGATTTTTGCTATCAAACCACATCAATATAAGCGCCACTATCAATACAATAGCAGTCTTACGAAGCGCTAGCGGTTGGCGAGCAAAAATACTTGGAATCATAGTTGGTCTAATCTAGAGGTTTTAATGTGAGCAATAACGGCTACTTGACATAACAATAGCAAATATCAAGATATAAAATATGACCCTATCAAAATTTTGTACTTAGCATCTCGATATAGTAGAACTACTTTAAAATCAATACAATTTTAAAATCTATACCGTGTGACTGGGATGAATTTTTCGTAGCCTCTGTGATAACAGCAAGCAAGGAAAATTTATACCAGTCGCACATAGCTATAACGTCGCGCTTTTATTTTAAACTAACTATAGCAATGCTAAAAACCAATGACCAAAACGACCAAGCAAGTAATATCGTCCTGCTACTTAGTTTCAGCATGAATTTTGGCATAGGTTTTGGCATGGATTAATGTTATTAAAGGCAACCTGATTGGCTACCTTTAATAGGATAAAACGAATAAGAAAAAACGGTTTTTATGATAAAGCGCGCACGCAATGTCATGCTAGCGTTCATCAAACAGAGCAAATATAGGCATGCCTGATTACTAACTATATAGGCAGTACGAAATAAAGAGTACCAACTATATAGTTAGCACCACCTATATAAGCAGTACCGATTTAGACAAAAATCATATTAAGACTTTTGTTATTGATAAAATCAAGCGAAATACCACCGCCACGGCTGACGCAAGTTAATGGGTCTTCAGCGACAGTGACAGGTAGACCGGTTTCTTTTGAAATCAGCTTATCTAAACCTCTTAATAACGCGCCGCCGCCAGTCAATACAATACCGCGTTCTGCGATATCTGATGACAGCTCAGGTGGTGTTTGCTCAAGTGCAGTTTTTACCGCGCTGACGATACCACTTAATGGATCGCTAAGGGCTTTTTGCACCTCTTCTGAATTGACCGTAAAGGTCTTTGGCACGCCTTCTGCCATACTACGACCGCGAACTTCAACTTCTAGCTGGCTGTCTTCATTTAATGCCGAGCCAACTTCTTGTTTGATACGCTCAGCGGTGGTTTCACCAATCACGCAACCGTGGGTACGGCGTACATGAGTGATAATCGCTTCATCAAACATATCGCCACCGATACGAATCGACTCCGCATAGACGCAACCTGACAAGGCGATAACAGCAATCTCAGTGGTACCACCACCGATATCAACGACCATCGAACCACTGGCTTCATGAACCGGCATGCCAGCACCAATTGCTGCCGCCATAGGCTCTTCTAGCAACAATACTTTGCTTGCGCCTGCTGATGAGACCGCTTCGCGAATCGCTTTACGTTCAACAAGGGTTGATTTGCAAGGAACACAAACCACCACGTTAGGCTGTGCCATAAAACGCTTGGCTCTTACCTTAGTGATAAAATGCTTGAGCATTTTTTGCGTCACTTCAAAATCCGCAATCACGCCGTCTTTTAACGGGCGAATCGCCGTAATATTGGCAGGCGTACGACCTAGCATTTGCTTGGCATCAATACCAACGGCAGCAACGGTAGGGTTCTGGGTACGATTACTTCGTAGCGCGACCACCGTAGGCTCGTCGAGCACCACGCCTTTACCAGGAATAAAAATAAGGGTGTTCGCAGTACCGAGGTCGATTGCGATATTATTTGATAAAAATCCAAACAGGTTCATGACTAATATATCCAGCGTCTTACAAATGAGGCGAATGAGGCGAACGAAATTGACTGAGGGTTTACTCGTCAGTGTTGAGCAGGTCGTCGTTAGACATGACCTGTGGCGAGAGTTTATCATCGCAACAAGTCAAACCGAAGCCATAATGATGAAATGCAAAAACTGAGCTAAATTATACCGATTTAGCTCAAAAAAAACACAGATATTTGCATCAGTACGCTAGGATTTTGCTCTTAAGCGCTAAAATTTGTTACAAAGTTTGAAATGGCGGACAATACCACTCCATTATATGAAACATCATTTAATTCAATAACTAACAAGGCGCTACAGCCATGTGATATTTCTGCTGAGTGTTTTACTTATTAATTTGCTTAGCAGTGGGTGCATACTGTAACGTATTTCATAACCAAATAGTGAGTAATTGATAATCAATCCATAACTATCCGGTCAATTTTGCAAATAGGGCTATTTTATAAAGTCAGCCTATAGGCGATCCGCTATAAAATGAACACAGAGCTACTGGTATTCATTTTGCGCAGCCTCTGTCTGCATAGGCACAGCAAGCAAGGAAAATGAATACCAGTAGCGCGTTATAATACTTGTACTTGTTTCATTTAAGATTGACTATATTAATAAAAACAGTTGCACGCTTAGTAACAGCAAGGCTTAATGACAGCAGCGCCTCATAAAGCCAACGAGCAAAACATAAAAATGAATGAAGCATAAAGACCAATAAAGCATAGATAATAATGCAGCAATCAAACAAAGCCCTGCTCTGTAATCTTGGCTGAGATGCTTTATAATAAGGACACTCTCTATAAAACATACAGATAGAGCCTGTGTTTTCATATTTTTTAACCTGTTTTAGTATGTTTTAACGATTATCTCTCTTAATACTGACCCATTTTAGTCATACCCTACTCTAATAAAAACTGTCCTTAACTGGAGAAATTATGTCACAGCCAACCCCCACGACTGAGAATACTGTCAGCCGTCAAGAAATCTTAGAAGTTGCCCGCCTTGCGCGCTTAGGTGTTGATGAAGACACCGCCAGCAGCTACGCCGACGATATCACCAAAGTACTAAAGCTGATGCAAACGCTTGGTAATGTAGACACCACCGATATCAAACCCTTGTCAAACATTCATGAAGCTTGCCAAGATTTGCGCGCAGACGTCGCCAAACACGATATCAATCGCGAGCGCAATCAATCAATGGCCCCTGCTGTTGAAGCGGGTCTATACCTTGTGCCACAAGTGATTGAATAATTATTCTAATAACTTTTACCTTTATTTTATCCTATTTACTGCTACTCACATTTTGACGGACGACACCTTATGTCTGAACTTCACCTCTTAAGTACTCAGCAGCTTATTACGGGCTTGCAAGACAAACAATTTAGCAGCGCGGAATTAACTGAACATTATATAAAGCGCATCGACGCGCTCGACAGCAAGATTAACAGTTTTATCACTCATACCTCTGAAACCGCGCGCGCACAAGCACAAGCGGCCGACGAGATGCGTGCCCAAGGCGACAAGCGTCCTCTGCTTGGCGTACCAATGGCACATAAAGACATTTTTTGTACCCAAGGCGTATTGACGACTTGTGGCTCAAAAATGCTGCATAACTTTATTTCACCTTATGATGCAACTATCGTCACCAATATTGATAAAGCGGGCATGATTAGCCTTGGTAAGCTCAATATGGATGAGTTTGCGATGGGCTCAGACAATGAAAGCTCGCATTATGGCGCGGTGCACAACCCTTGGAATCTAAATCACGTCCCCGGTGGCTCATCAGGCGGTAGTGCTGCCGCCGTCGCCGCAGGCTTTGTGCCCGTTGCTACGGCTAGTGACACGGGTGGTTCTATTCGTCAGCCAGCGTCATTTTGTGGTTTAACCGGTATCAAGCCAACTTATGGTCGTATCTCGCGCTTCGGTATGATTGCCTACGCCTCAAGTCTTGACCAAGCAGGTAGCATGGGTCGTAGTGCCATGGACTGTGCTTATCTGCTACAACCGATGATTGGTCATGATCCACGCGATGCCACTTCTATCAAACATGATATGCCAGATTATGTCCAAGATTTGAATGCTGCGGTCACTGCCGCTGGTGATAATGCGAAGCCATTAGAAGGCTTACGTATTGGCGTGGCAAAAGAGTACTTTACGAGCGGACTAGATACGGAAGTCGAACAAGCGGTACGTGCAGCGCTAAAGCAATACGAAGCGCTTGGTGCAACGATTGTAGAGGTCAATATTACTGACCCTGAGATTACCCTTGCGACTTATTATATGCTCGCACCCGCAGAAGCATCATCAAACCTGTCACGTTTCGATGGCGTACGTTTTGGTTATCGCTGTGAAAACCCAACCGACCTGCTCGACTTATACACGCGCTCACGCTCAGAAGGCTTTGGCCCTGAAGTACAACGTCGTATTTTGACCGGTACTTACGCGCTATCTGCTGGTTACTTTGATGCTTATTACACCAAGGCACAAAAAGTACGTCGACTCATTGTCAAAGACTTCGAAGACGCTTTCGCTAACTGTGATGTCATCGCCAGCCCAACTGCGCCAACCGCTGCTTATAAGCTTGGTGAAGACCTCGACCCTGCAACGATGTATTTGGGTGACGTATATACCATCGGTGTTAACTTAGCCGGTTTACCTGCGCTTAGTCAGCCAGTTGGTTTAACCTCAAACGGCTTGCCTATTGGTTTGCAATTGATTGGACAATATTGGCAAGAGAGCAAGTTGCTCTCTACCGCGCACCTATTCCAGCAGCATACAGACCACCATTTACAACACTCTACCATCGCGAAGGAGACGGTATAATGAACACAGCAACTACTACTGATAATGCCGCTCACCAAGAAATCGTCCGTAAAGAGCTGTTCGTCGATGGCTATGAAGTGGTCATCGGGATTGAGATTCACTGCCAGCTCAATACCGAAAGTAAGATATTTTCCAGCGCGCCGACTGACTTTGGTCATGAGCCAAATACCCAAGCCAGTATCGTCGATTTAGGTCTGCCGGGTGTCTTGCCCGTATTAAACAGTGGCGTCGTCGATCGCGCCTTAAAATTCGGCATTGGCGTCAATGCTGAGCTGGGTTTATTTAATACGTTTGATCGTAAAAACTACTTCTACCCTGACTTGCCAAAAGGCTATCAAATCACCCAAATGGCCAATCCTATCGTTGGCAAGGGTTATATAGATGTCGTGGTCAATGAAGGCGATAAAAACGAATACCCTAAACGCATGGGCATCACCCGCGCCCATTTAGAAGAAGATGCCGGTAAATCTGTGCATGATGCTGTCGATGGCATGACGGGCGTGGATTTGAACCGCGCTGGTACACCATTAATCGAAATCGTCTCTGAGCCTGATATGCGCTCAGCTCATGAAGCCCTTGCTTATATCAAAGCCATTCACCAACTGGTTACATGGCTTGGTATCTCTGATGCCATCATGGCAGAAGGCTCATTCCGCTGCGACTGTAACGTCTCTGTGCGCAAGCCAGGAAGCGAGCTTGGGACTCGTACTGAGCTGAAAAACCTCAACTCGTTCCGCTTTATCGAGCGCGCTATTAATCGTGAAATCGAGCGTCAAATCGATATCATTGAGGACGGCGGTAAGGTCATCCAAGCCACGATGCTGTACGATCCAGAGCGCGATGAAACTCGCACCATGCGTACCAAAGAAGACGCCAACGATTATCGTTATTTCCCTGACCCTGACTTGCTGCCTGTCCGTATCGAGCAGCATACCGTTGATAGCATTCGTGCAGCGATGCCTGAATTGCCTGTTGCCCGCCGTGCACGTTTTGAAGAGGCACTTGGTCTATCAGAATATGACGCTCGTATCCTAACCGGTAGCCGTCCGCTAGCCGATTATTTCGAAGATGTCGTCGCTGAGGTTGGACAACAAGATGCCAAAATGGCGGCTAACTGGGTCATGGGCGATCTGCTCGGTGCACTTAACAAAGATGATAAAGACATCATCGACTCGCCTATCAGTGCCAAGCAATTGGCTGGTATGCTAGCGCGTATTAAAGACGATACCTTATCTGGCAAATTGGCTAAGAAAGTCTTTAGTGCTCTATATGAGCGTGAAGGCGGCGCCGCTGATGACGCCGCTGATAAAATCATCGAAGAAAAAGGGCTTAAGCAGGAAACCGATACCGGCGCTATCAAAGCCATCGTTGAAGAGGTCATCGCGAAAAATCAAGCGATGGTCGACGAGTATCGCGGCGGTAAAGAAAAAGCCTTTAACGGTCTGGTCGGGCAAGTGATGAAAGCTAGCCGTGGTAGTGCCAATCCACAACAAGTAAACCAAATCCTAAAAGAGCTATTGGGTTAAGGTTAACTGCTCATTGGTTATGCTGACTATGATAAGTAAAATGCGACTGTAGATTTTGGCTAAAATAAATAGCCCTTGCAATATGCATAATTTTGCGTAAAATAGTCAGTCATTCGGGGCGTAGCGCAGTCTGGTAGCGCACTACACTGGGGGTGTAGTGGTCGCAGGTTCAAATCCTGCCGTTCCGACCAAACATAGTAGTTAAAGAGAAAAGCCAATCATTATTTTTAATGGTTGGCTTTTTTTATACTTAACTATTCTCCATTAAGTATTACAAAGATGCTTTAGTAATCGTACTTAGCGCTTCATTGATGACAAATACTTTAGATTTAATGTCTTTAAAACCAAATGAGGTCAGCCTTTGAGTATGCTTTTCTAAATATCTGTTGGCATCGTTCAGATTATCAAATACATAAATGCCACCCGCTTCTTGCGTCTTTTCATTTTCTGTCCATAGCTTATAGACCAGACCGTTCTCGGTTGCGATGTCTTCGGCCAGCTCTTTCATGGCGTCAAAAAACGCACTGCCAAAAGGTCCGCTATAAGGAAAGTCGACTTGCAAAAGATATTTCATTTTTTAACCCTCATTATTATTAAATAGTCGGCAAAATACATGCCGCCAGATGACCACAATCTTAACATATTACGATTGCCTATAGACTTTTAGCAATTGAGCCGCTAGGGTAAATACTTTATATTTATTCTGATTTGACCTATGTCTGAGCTTAGCGCGCCACGCCCTACAACTCTCGCAACTCATGCCAATTATGCGCCTTGGGAAGCGTACCAGCGACCTTATGTGCGCGATTTGGCGTATGTGCTTGCCTGCCCTAACGTCTTGACGAAGTGGCTAGATGTAGCACCGTACCAAAACACCCATGCTATCTTCGTACATAGCGCAAGCTTTTGGCAACAGCAGTTTGAAGCTTATCAGCAGCGTTTAAAAGAGTTGGATACCACCAATGACTATCAGGCGCTGACTCGCTATTTATTAAAACGTCCTAGCCCCAATCGCTTGGGTTTTCACTTTGAAGGCTTATTGTCATTTTGGCTAGAAGATGGCTTTGCGCGCAAATTGCATCCGTATGAGACGCTTGCTAATAACGTGCAGTTATACAATGGCAAACAGACGATTGGTGAGCTGGATTTGATTTTATATAATCATGAGGAAAAGCTCACTGAACATTGGGAATTGGCGATTAAGTTTTTTATGGGTGCCGCACCTTTTGAGCCGATTAATTGGGTTGGGATCAACTCCAACGACAATCTACAGCGCAAAATGACCCATATGCAAACCAAGCAGTTTTGTAGCGTTTGGGTCGATACTGAGAAGCATGGACAAGTTAAGATTGATAAGCGTTATGGCGTCATAAAAGGGCGATTCTTTTTGCCAATGAATATCGCTAATTTCGTCTATCCTCACTGGCTAACACCTAGCTTTCCCATGCACGAATGGTGCGATACCACTGATAGCGCTAGTCTTGCGAAGTTTGATATCAGCGTATTGCGCGCTGCCCATTATATCGAATGGTTTAGCAAGCGCGACTTCTACGATGGTCGTCAGCTACCACTTATCAATTCTGAAAACGGAATCTTAAAAACAGGGCTCTACTTTGAAGGTGATAGACCGATTGTCATTTATCCTCGGCTGCGTGATGGTGTAGATGATTGATTTTGCCTAGCTTTTATTTGAACAGTTATTTTTCTTGATAACTAATGAGATTGACTTAATTGAATCCTTACCAAGCATAACGTCCATATAGACTAATCTCGCTGCGTTTGGCTTTTTCTGAATCAATATCATCCGTTAATAACTTGATGCCACCATATTTACTATCTAACGCTATACCTAACGCTTTAGTCTGTGGCTCAATCAATCCAGTGATGGTCATGGGATAATTATTAGCGGTCAGCTGATAACCTGCCGATAGTTGATACAAGTCTTGAATATCATTGACTTGCGCATGTGCCCCAAGCTGCCACTGATTATTTAATTGATGTATTAGACTACCTTCAACTCGCCATGGTAGCGTCTGTGTGACATCCTTAGTGCTAAGCTGACCCTCAATCGTATATAAAGGTCGACCATTGGCATCATAATCTAACGCATAGCGCGTGCTTGGCATATTCTTCCAGTACATACGCCCAAATATATCGTAGCCACTAAGTGTCAACTGCGTTTTATCAGATAGTTTTCCTGCCAGTTGTAAATCTAAGGAATAGCCATAACCAGAAGGTTTAGCAGGATACCAGTTTAGATTTTCTTCACCCAGTGCAGGCTCATCATAGTAGTAATCAACATAGGCATCGGCTTTATCAACGCTGTCCCTTATGTTATTTACTTCAGTATCAGGCAACACTCTTGTGGTCAGATTGCCCGAAACCTTACCTTCAAGTGCATGTAATCCTTGCCATATATTGGCATGAGTCGTTAACTGCCAATTAGGACTTAGTGGCTGGGTAAAACCGACATTAGCGCCAAATCTCTCATTATGCTTAGCATCTAAAAATAATGGGTATGATTGGCTAGTGCTCGATGGCTGTTTGTTTTCATATTGCCAATATACCTCTGCTGTCTCTTCGCTAAACGTCATTAAGTAATCGTAGCGCCAGCCTAAACCATAGCTCATTACGCTACCAGCAGGGCGTACCTTTAAATCTGCACGTCCTTGTAAATACGCGTGCTCACCTGAGTCTAATGGGGCATCCCAATCACCAATAAAAGCAGTAATAGGCTGTGCGGGGCTGTGGGCGGTTGCCATCACTGTCCAATCCACCTGAGACTTTTCGTTTATATTCTGATTATTCAATAAATCTGTAGTAGGATTAGATGGCGAGTTGAGATTAGAGTATAAGTTAGGATTTTCACTCTGAGCTGAAGTAGACGTTGAGGCCATGATAGCGATTGTTGTTGGAACAATAAATGACAGCTTACGTTTGGCGAAAAACGCTAAATCCTGTTGTGAAAATATATAGATAGCTTGGCTAAAGAATGACATAAATTTCTCACGTATATTAAAAGGCATAAAAAAGAGACAGTACTTACTGCCTCTTTTTTCGATATTGCTATCGCTCAATCGCTATTAACCACGTTTGAGAACTGACATGATTACTATATTTATAGAATAATAGTGTCAACTGAACCATTACTATTAGGGAATACAGCAGTAATTTTGCCTTTATTATCCATTAAATCACCGTAATCTTTGCCATTAACCATGATATCGCCTAGCTTGCCCATTTTATCTTTAATGAAATCACCATTGGCATCGACACTTAACTTAATCGACGCTTTATTTTGCTCAACGATAAACTGAGTACTTACTGCATTATAATCATTATCTAAATTAGTCTTACCGGTGACAAAAAGTGTTTTGCCGTCTACACTAGCCGTTAAACCGCGAAGCTCTACAACGTTACGTGCAGTACGTTTAAGATTGGCTTGAAAGTCAAGCGGAATCGTCGCCGTTGCACCCTCTTTAGCTACTTTACCTTGAAGCACCAATATAACTTCCATACCTACATATTTATTGGCTGTCTCTTCAATATTACCGTTGTCAGTGACTGTTAGAAAGTTTTTGATATCTGCATCATTAGCAGTAGCATTAAGTGTAATGGTGACATCCGTGCTAGGTTTTTGCTTGGTCATCTTACCTGTGACAGCAAATTTATAAGGTATGGTTCTAACGACCAATTGGCCATCTTTCAGCTTTTTACTGATATCCAGCGCGGCAAACTCAAAGTCTTTCGCTTCAATTACGCTATCATTAGCCGACAGCTTCAAGTTGCCTAATTTTATAGTAGCCTTCTCTAAAGTGATGCCCGCTCGGTTGACATCATTAAGATCAAATTCGTCATCGACCACCACTTTGTCACTGAACTGACCATTGACCGTAAACCCTTTGGTTGTAGAGCTTAGAGTGACGGCGTCAGTTCCAGACCCTATTTTTATACTCTTAAACCCAATACCACCATTGAAACTAGTATTGCTGGTATTAGAACTTAATGCATTTTCAAAACCATCAAATGCACTCGTGAAAGTATCTTGACTAACAAGTGTTTCGTTATATACACCAGTATTTGGATTATAGATATAATCGTATTCTTTAACCACGACCTTAGTAGTACCTGATAGCTTAAATTGTCCATCAGCATTTAATATTGCTAAAAAACCACTCTCTGGCGTCAGTACAAAATCACCTAAAGTATTATTAAACTCTTGATCATTAGCCAAAGCGATAATATCAGTCGCCTTTAATTGTGATAAACCATTTTCCTGCATATAATAATGCAGGCTATTTGGCACATCAAAGGTATAGCTAAGACGTGCTTCTTGCTTTTCTGTTAGGATATCACTCGCACCTTTATAAGCCTCTGTGACTGCCTTATTGTCACTGACAAAAAGCTTGGCCGTGCGAATCATCTCTTTTGCCTGCTCACTCTCAGAAAGACCGTTATCGACAGGAGGTTTAGTAGGAACAGTTGGAGTATTAGAGCCATTGTTGTCGCTATCACTACCACAACCCGCCAATGCCAAAGTGCTAGCAAACGCTAATGCTGTTAATTTAAAAACCTTCATAACATAATCCTTATATTTTAAATATCTTCCAAAAAACAGTGATAGAAATGAACCTATGAATCTAAGTTATGAAGATCCACTTAAGACCATAGACTGCACTCCATTCTAAGAAACTTAAGTTTACTCCTTATTAAAAAAAATAAGCTATTTATTTTTGGAATCTATCTATAAAGTAAAGAAATATATAATTAATATTACACAAAAATGAGGATTTATTTTTTAAATATACTTGCCTGATAATAAAATAATTTACACTAATAACTCTCAATCACCTGCATCAGCTCATATCTCAGCATATCAGCACTTGGCATACGCTCGGCATGAAAACGCACGATAGCGATACCCGCACTGGCAAGCGCTTTATCCTTTTTATCATCGGCCTTTTGCCGCGCTTTACTGCTATGCGTCCAATCATCAAGCTCAATGGCGAGCAAAGTAGTCTGTGCATCGACATCAACGATGACATAGTCGACGCTTTGACGACAAATACGATTAAACCAAAAACTGCGTTCTGAGGTTTCACTGCTACTGGCTTCGATGATACGTGACAGCTGAACTTGAACAAAAATATGATATTCCGGCAAAGCATTTTTTAACTTATTAAAAAATATCACTTCCGTGTCCGTCATAATGGGCATCGGCGCAAAGGGCCAAATAGCCAGCTCATCACCGCGTACAGGCGGCGGTTCAGGCTCAGCAACTTGCTTAGAAGAAAACAGTTTTGGCAGGGTGATCAGCCCTACAAATCCAACCGCCAATATTAAAAATATAACGCCAAATGACATGGTTTTACCTTATACATAATGAAAGCCGTCAGCTATGTGTGCTGATGTCACTAAAAAAAATGACAACACATGGCCAACCGCGACAGGGCAGCCTTTGTAGGCTGACAGGTTATACAGTACAGAGAGGAACAGAAAGAAATAGGAAAGAGCGGCGCTCATCGTAACCAAGCTTGCGCCAATCGGCAAACGATAAAACAAAAAACACGACAATAGATGTCGTGTTTGAATAAAATTAGCTACAGCGATAAAAATATAAACCAGCCTAATTAAAATTGTGCTATTTATTTAGCAATAATAGTTATCGGATTGCAGCACCATAAACGCTATTTTAGCGCCAGTATAAGACCCAAGCACTTGTCGTATTAACTTTGGGGTCACTATTAATCTTATCTTTTAAGGCCAATGCCGCAACTTTACCACGCTCAGGACCAACGATAACGCGTACACCGCGACTAGTAGGACTAGTTTTTACTTGATAGCCGGCAGATTGGAATTTTTTTGCCAGCTCATCCGCTTTGGCTTGGTCATTTGCCAAGGCCACTTGCACGCCAAAGCTACCTTTAGCATCGGTTTCTTTCACTTCTTTGCGCGCTTCACTAAGTTTCTGTTGCGCTTCACGCTTGGCATCGGCCGATTTCTTGGCTAACGCTTCTTCTTTTTGACGCTTGTCTTCACGCGCCTGCTCAGCTGCCGCTGCTTCACGCGCTAAGCGCTCCACCTGCTTGCGCGATGGAATGATAATACTTTGACCCAGTTGTAGTGATGTCGAAGGTGATAGATTATTCGCTTGTGCCAAGACTTCTACCGGCATGTTATATTGCCGCGCCAGTTTAATCAGCCCATCGCCTCTTTTTACTTGGTAATCAGAAGGCGACTTTGGTGGCTCATTTTTAGCTGCTTCTGCTACCTCTCGCTTTTTCTCAGCGGCAGCTTGCGCTTGTTTCTTAGCATCAGCCTGCTTTTTTGCCTCAGCTTCCTTTTTACTATCTGCTAATTTCTTAGCAGCCGCTTGTTCTTTAAGGGCGGCTTGGCGCTGAGCTTCTTGTTGTGCTTGGGCAGCTTTTTGCTGCTCGCGAGCTTTTGCATCATTTGCAGCTGAAGCAGTAGTGCTGCTGTTGCTATCAGTACGAGGCTTTACCGTTGGCGTTGCAAGGTTGTTTTTTGCAGCTTCTGACTCTTTACTTTCTTCAACAGCTGGTGCGCTACTGGCCATATATTGCTGACTTTCCGCACGGGCTTTTGCCAATGCTTGTGCTTCAGCCGCTTCTTGTTCGGTTAAGAACTGCTGAGCACGCTTTTCTTGTTCTGCAACACGAGCAGCGCGCTCTTTTTGTTTTTGTGCCAAGATGCGCTTTTCAGTCTCGATATCAGTCGTCAATGGCTGCGGAGACTCTTGTGCGGGGCTTGGCTTATCTATCATCGCTGACGCTGGTTGGAGTTTGTTGCTATCACCAATTTGTTGCACCATGGCGTATAGCATCACGCTACCGCCTATAATCATCCCAATGCCCAATAAGGCTTGTCTCGAAAAGTTCATCCGTTTACGTCTCTTAGTTGGTAATAAGGTTGATTGCGCGGCGCAACTGTCGTTTCAAAGCTGTCGTCTTAAAACTATACTTAAATAGTTTAAATCGCTTTGATAAACAGCCTTGATAGTTAAATAGTTGCGATTGCCGCCGGTTACGTCCATCCATTTATAAAGGTTATGCCGAGCATCTCTCTCATAGCATTGTATAGCAGGATGCTAAATCAATTTGATTATAAAGCATATTTTTCATACTGTCTGCCATCATGCTACTGCTAAGATTAACATTATACAAATACGATTTTAACTTAAATCATCATCGGCAATTGCCGCTAGCGCCTCACCAATCGTATGGAACGAGCCACATACCACGATTAAGTCTTGCGCTTGACTGTCATTTATAACGGCATCGGTGGCTTCTGATAAACGTTTAAACTCATGTATTTGCGCACTATCGACATAGCTTGCTAAGATACTTTGCAGCTGCTCAGTGCTCGCCGCCCGTGGATAATCAATCTCAGCGATAAACCAATCGCTAATAGGCAAGCCCGCTTCGGTCAAACGTTGCACGACTTTATTGATATCCTTATCGCCCAACATAGAAAACAGCATTTTAATGCTGGCAGGTTTACTAGTTACTTGTTCAGAGCCATCTTGCTTCGCTATATGCTGCTGCCAAAGCGGTAATAATTGCGCCAATAAAAACTCAACGCCTTGCTCGTTATGCGCCACATCAAACAACCAATGACGGTTATGCGTCTCACGATAATCAAAACGACCAGCGAGCTTGACCGTCTGCAATGCCTGTTCGATAGCCTTTTTATCAATATTTAATGGGCTTGCCAACACCGCTGATAAGGCATTGGTCGTATTGGTCAATGACAGTGCTGGGCGTGGTAGTTGCATGGTGACAGCGGCATTACTGTATTGCCAAACGTCGGCATCCACTTCACGATAATCAAAGTCTTGCCCAGCTTGATAACAAGTTGCCTTATGCGTATCAATCGCTTGTTGTACACTAGCTGGCATCGCAGTAGCACCATAAACTAGAGTAATGCCCTCACGTAAAATACCTGCTTTTTCACGGCCAATATCTTCGATATTATCCCCTAGCCAATCGACATGATCGATAGCGATATTGGTAATCACTGCCATATCAGGGTCAATAATATTGACCACATCAAGGCGACCGCCGAGCCCAACTTCTAATACCCAGACATCGCAATCTGCTTCGGCAAAGATTAATAATGCAGCAAGTGTTGTCATCTCAAAGAATGACAAGGTTAAAGCGCACCGCAACCGCGCCGCCTCTACCTTGCTAAAGGCATCAATTAAGGTCTCATCACTGACCATCTCGCCATTGATACGCACGCGCTCGTTAAATACGCTCAGATGCGGTGATTGATACAGCGCCGTTTTATAACCTGCTGCTTGGCACATTTGTGCGATGACCGCAGTCGTTGAGCCTTTACCGTTGGTGCCCGCTACCGTAAATACATAAGCATCGTCTTTGGCTGACTGTACCACGCCTAACGCCTCAGCAACCGGCAATACTCGCGACAATCCCATATCTATCGCCGAGACATGAATCTGCTGCATATAATCAAGCCATTCGGTCAAACTCGAGTGCTCAGTAGGAGTGTTAGAGGTAGAAAGTGAAGAGTCAGACATGAGCGGAACCTATATTGAAATAGTCGGTTAGGAACTAGTTATTTAAAAGATATTCATTAAGAAAATAGAGATAGTATATAACTACCTGACCAAAAAGCAAAAATAGCATTTACCGTTATTAACGATAAATGCTATTCGTAATTCTTACTTAGTCGATTTAATTTAAAAAGTATACAGTTTAAAAAGAATACAGTGCTGCTGGGATAAATTTTGCAAAGCCTCTGGAGTGCGAAGCGCACAGCAAGCGAGAAAAATTTATACCAGCAGAACGCTATTTCTAACGTTCTTATTTTATACTGAAATAATTTTACTTAGTCGGCAAAGCTAAGCCTGCTATTAAGTATTGATAAGCTCAATTGCCTGTTTTTTTTACCAGCTCAGCACATGTTAAGCAGCAACATTCGGTACGCGGCATAGCTTTGCAAGCAAACGATAAATGGTATCAATCAATTGATGACGATGTACCACTTCATCGACCACGCCATGCTCTAACAAGAACTCAGCACGTTGGAACGGCTCTTCTAGCGTCTCACGCACCGTTTGTTCAATCACGCGCTTGCCCGCAAAACCAATCATGGCTTTTGGTTCTGCTAAATGGATATCACCTAACATAGCAAGCGATGCTGTCACCCCGCCATAAACAGGATTGGTTAATACCACAATATATGGCACGCCAGCAATTCGTAAGCGTTCAATCGCCGCCGCAGTACGAGCCATTTGCATTAATGATAGTAGCCCTTCTTGCATGCGCGCACCGCCAGAAGCAGCAAAGCAGACTAAGGGAGATTTATCTTTAAGGGCTTTTTCAGCGGCCTCTACAAAACGGTCGCCAACCACCGAGCCCATAGAGCCGCCCATAAAGCGGAAGTCAAAGGCACAAGTAACGATATCAAGATTGCGCAATTTACCGTACATCACAATTAGCGCTTCAGACTCGCCGGTTTTGTCCTGTGCTTCGGTCATGCGCTGCGGGTACGGCTTACTATCCACAAAGCTCAATGGATCTTTGGCAGTGAACTGCTGTCCTAGCTCACCCTCTACTTGATCGAGCAACCAGTTTAAGCGCTCACGAGCACTCATCGGTAAATGATGGTCACAATGCGGGCAGACATAGCAATTAAAAATCAGCGCGGTATTGGTAATCATTGAATGACAACTGCTACATTTGGTTGACGGTTCGGTCTCTACCGCCGTTAAAGGTGCGGTCAGTTGCTGCTTAATACCTGGTATCGGGCGGTTAAACCACGATTGTCCTGCGGTATTATTTGGCGCAGCGCCGTTATTCGCAGCATTATTATTTATAGTGTCTGGTGTTATGGTATCAGTCATATTATTCGCCATTATCAAAGGCTTATCGACAAGTTGGCTTAGTTACTTGTCCCTAAGAAGTCCGTTTATAAGAATCAATTTAAAAGTCACATATCCTTATAACATGAGCAGTTATAAAGTACGCTTACGCGCAACTGTAACAATTTATATGTGATGTTAGTTTACACACGTAAACTAACTTTAGCAAAGTCATTTAACCGTGTCTTTATAAACATTGTTATAAAAGTTACGATAACCTTTTCTATAAAAACAGCTATCGCCCCTCTTATAAATAGTAAGATAATGACGTTGCTGAGCCATACACACGTTGATGCCAATACGTTCGATATAATATTAGACCGTTAAACTATCGAGTGCGCCGCGTAGCTCGTCCATTTTTGCCATGATTTTTTGCTGAGCGCTTGCAACCGCAGAGGCATCTTTAGCATCGATATCAGCAAAGTTTTGCACCAGCGCACTTCCCACAATGATACCGTCGGCATGCTTACCGATTGCTTTGGCCGATGCTGCATCACGAATCCCAAAGCCCACGCATACTGGCAAATCGGTCTCCGCTTTAATCGCTTGCACTTGGGTCGCAACATCATCAGTATCTAGTGTTGCTGAGCCCGTCACGCCTTTAAGCGACACGTAATAAATATAACCACCGCAATGGGTCAGTACTTGCTCACGGCGCTCAGGCAAAGTGGTCGGCGATAATAAGAAAATCTCATTCATCGCATGTTCAGTTAAATGCTGAGTAAAGCTGCCCGCCTCGCTTGGTGGCAAATCAACCATCAAAATACCATCGACGCCTGACTGCTCGCATAAAGCGACAAAGTTATCATAACCAATGATTTCAACGGGATTAAGATAACCCATGAGGATAATTGGCGTCTGCGTGTCTTGCTTGCGGAATTCTGCCACCATTTTTAGTGCATCACGCGTACTGGTACCCGCTGCTAAGGCGCGCTCGCCCGCCAATGCGACCGTTGGGCCATCGGCCATTGGGTCAGAAAACGGTAAGCCCACTTCAATCATATCTGCGCCGTGCTTGACTAAGTCATGTAGTAAGCCAACAAAGTTATCAGGGGTTGGATCGCCCGCCATCACGTAAGGAATCAGGGCTTTTTTATTTTGGGCTTTTAGGGTTTCAAAGGTGCTTTCAATTCGGGTCATAGTGTTCTCTACAATTAATTCAAACTGGCTATATTGACCCTCTACGATTTGATGAGAGAGCCAATCAATTTATTTTATAAAAGCGGATTTATAGTGCGCAATAAAATACGCGACTACAACTCAATCCCTTCTGCCTTCATTACCGAATGCAAGTCTTTATCACCGCGACCTGACATATTAACGATAATGGTTTGCTTAGGGGTCATGGTTTTAGCCAGCTTAAGCGCATAGGCAACCGCATGGGCAGATTCGAGCGCAGGGATAATACCTTCTTTACGTGTCGCTTCATGAAAGGCTGCCAATGACTCTTTATCGGTACAGCCAACATATTCAACACGTTTCATATCTTTTAAGAAGCTATGCTCAGGACCGACACCCGGATAATCAAGTCCCGCTGAGATAGAATGCGTTTCTTGAATTTGACCTTCATCATCTGCCATCAGATAAGTACGATTGCCATGTAGCACGCCGATACGGCCAGCAGCCAATGGCGCGGAATGGCGACCGGTTTCTATGCCATCACCTGTCGCTTCAACGCCATACATTTTGACTTCAGTATCGTTTAGGAAATCAAAGAATAGACCAATAGCATTCGAGCCACCGCCAACACAAGCAACTAGTGCATCTGGTAATTTGCCCGTTTTTTCTAAATGCTGGATACGCGCTTCTTTACCAATAATCGCTTGGAAATCACGTACTAATAGCGGATAAGGATGTGGGCCGGCAACCGTACCGATAATATAATACGTGCTATCGACGTTGGTCACCCAATCACGCATGGCTTCATTCATCGCGTCTTTTAGGGTTCGTGAACCAGAAGTCACTGGCACAACGGTCGCACCTAGCAAACGCATACGATAAACGTTCATCTTTTGGCGCTCGACATCGTCCGCGCCCATATAAACGATACACTCTAACCCTAAGCGAGCAGCTATCGTCGCCGTCGCAACGCCATGTTGACCTGCGCCGGTCTCAGCGATAATACGCTTCTTACCACACATCTTGGCAAGTAGTGCCTGCCCAATGGTGTTATTCACTTTATGTGCGCCAGTATGGTTCAAATCCTCACGCTTAAAGTAAATTTGCGCGCCCCCAACCTCATCGCTTAAACGCTTAGCATGATACAGCGGTGTTGGGCGACCAACATAATTGACCAAGTCATTATGATATTCTTCCCAAAACGCAGGGTCGGCTTTTACTTTAGTATATAGCGCCTCTAACTCTTCTAATGCCGCCATCAGGGTTTCAGAGACAAAACGACCACCGTGAACGCCGAAATGTCCGCGTGCGTCAGGGTATTGGTTAAAGTCTTGTACGTCTGTTGGATTGGTAAAGGTATTGATAGATTGTGCAGTAGCAGATGGTGCTTTGTTCGTGGCATGACTCATGATAATTCCTACGATAGGTGGTATCTTTTAGTATAAGGATTGGTCGTATAAATATTAGGATAAAGAAAAATTAGATTTAATCAGGAAGTCGGAATAACGTTTAAATAAGAATAAATATCACAAATATAGCAGTTATCTTAGATGACGTCAGTGACCGTCTCGTTTTGCCATCGGTCACGCTTGACTGCTTTCATAAAGGCACGCATTTTAGCAGCGTCTTTTTTACCTTTATCAGCCTCGATGCCACCGCTAACATCGACGCCATAAATAGGCAAATCAAGAGTCGCAGCGACATTGTCGGCATCCAGTCCACCCGCTAAGATAATCGGCAGTGAGCTATTATCTGGAATCAGGCTCCAATCAAAGCGCGCGCCCGTACCGCCATATTTATACTGATGATAAGCATCAAGCAAAATACTGCTCGCCCCTGCTGCAGCAAAACTATCAATACGTGCGCTTACACTAGCAAGGGTGTCTTGCTCCGCATTGATACGTAGCGCTTTCATCCAGCGTTTATTGACGGCACTTGCCAGCTGCTGACACTGCTCAGGCGTTTCATCACCGTGGAATTGAATGATATCAAAAGGGATATTATTTGCCAGTTCAATCAGCTCATCTTCAGGCATATTGACCACTAATGCCACGACACTGACAAAAGCAGGCAAGGCAGCGCTTAATATCTGCGCCTGCGCTAGCGTCACCGCACGCGGACTGGGTGGATAAAATACCAAACCGACTGCATCAACACCCAACTGCACAGCGGTATTGACATCATCAAGCTGGGTAAAGCCGCAAAACTTAACGTGCATTATATGACCTTTTTTTTATAAGCTTGCTAAAATTTCGGTAAAGGCAGTAAATAATAGGCTAAAAATAAAAGCTTCTATAAATCCCACCAACAGCGATATTACGCCAAATGCTAATCATAAGGAATGATGCTGATTTGTTAAGCGCATAGCAAATCAATTGCATCCAAAAACTTATCCTAGCATACTTTTATTCGTAGTTTTGTTTATGATTGCGATTGACTAAAATAGGAATAATTGAATGTCTAACACGGCGTCAGCTAAGGGCGAAAACCAGGGTAATACGAATGTCAGTATGCCGCATTACTTAATGTGGTTTCGTCGTGATTTGCGGCTGCATGACAATACGGCGTTGGCGGCACTTTGTGAGCGGGCGAACGCAGACAAGGCGCAAGTCAGTGCTATATTTTTCCTTACGCCTGAACAGTGGCAAGCGCACGATATGTCACTCACACAGCTCGACCACATCGCCCGCACCTTGCCAATCTTAGCAACATCTTTGCATAAACAATTGAATATCACATTGAACGTACAGGTTTGTCCAAGCTTTTCTGATTGTGTCGAGGCGCTAAGCACATTATGTGAGGCCAATAACATCAGCTGTGTGATGGCAAATCATGAGTACGAAGGCAATGAGATTGAGCGTGATGAAAAACTCACCAAACAACTGGCAAAAAACGATATCGAATTTATTCGCTGGCATGACCAATGTATCTTGCCGCCGCACAGCATTACCACCAATGGTGGCGACAGCATGTATAAAGTATTCACTCCATTTTATAAAAAATGGCGGCATACCTTAGATGTTAGCACCATGCAAATGCATGAAGCAGCAGCTATAAATAACAATAACAACGCCAAGCTAAAAACCTCGAAAGCCAGCGCCACGACTATTAAAGATATCGAAAAATTAAGTAAAGGAACTGTTGATGACTATCAAAAGGTACTGCAAACTACTGGCCTATTAGCACACATTGATACAGACGCACAGCTTGATTACGCTCGTGCAGCTTACCCTGCTGGTGAAGCTGCTGCTTGCCAGCGTTTAGAGGAATTTATCGCCGAAGATATTGATAACTACGATATCAGTCGCGATGTGCCAAGCTTACACGCGACTAGTCAATTATCAGCCTACCTGACTATTGGCTCAATCAGTCCTAGACTTTGTTATCTGCAAGCCACAAAAGCGCTGGCAGAATTGCACAGTGATGATGGCAACGCCCTTAAGAACTCTGACAACAATGACATTAATCGCTGGATAAGCGAGCTTGCTTGGCGAGATTTTTATCGTCATGTCTTAGTAGATAAGCCAACGCTCATCCGCCACAAGGCTTATAAAGAAGAGACAGATAGTAAGATTCATTGGTCATATAATAAGGATGATTTTGAGGCGTGGTATACAGGTAAGACAGGCGTGCCTTTAGTTGATGCCGCAATGCGCTGTCTAAATGCCACTGGCTTTATGCACAATCGCTTACGGATGGTCACGGCGATGTTTTTGACCAAGGACTTACTGATTGATTGGCGCTTAGGTGAGCGCTACTTTATGCAGCAGCTGATAGACGGTGACTTTGCCTCAAATAACGGCGGCTGGCAGTGGAGTGCATCAACAGGTACGGACGCTGCGCCCTACTTCCGTATTATGAACCCCTTTAGCCAAGCCAAAACTCATGATACCGATGGCGAATTTATCAAGACTTGGCTGCCTGAGCTAAAAGATATTCCTGACAGTATCTTGCATAGCGAGGATAAAATGCGTAAAGAACTGGCTAAGGGTAGTAAGTTTGCTAATATTAACTATCCAATACCAATAGTTGAACACAAAGCGGCTCGGCAATTAGCGATTGCAGAATTTAAAAGATAAGACGTAAACGGCTCTAAATTTAAAAAACAGTCATGATTTTAAAAGCCTTAGCTGTCTATGTGCACCAAACTACTTTGTGGCGCACTCGCTCTATCAGTATCTGACTCTAATATCCGCGTCTTAATGGTGTAAATGGCATAAGCGAATAAGGTAAAACTGAGGATTAACAGTACCCAAGTCGCAAACGATAGCGACCCTTTTGCTTTAGGATGTTTGGTTAATTTGCGCTTCTCATGGGCAGACGGCTGATTATTAGAAGTTGTCATAGATGCCACCTCTTACATTATATGAGATATAGACCTATTTGAACGACAGCATTTATAAGTCTGTCGTTAATCACAAATAAGTCCTGCTATATAATATAATAACCCTATTACTCATCATTTCAAGCAACAACTGTTAACTGGCGAAGATATTTATCAGAACACCGAAACCTCTCTCCTCGTCCTAACCCCTTACAATGCTAAAATCTAAGCTATTTAAGCCGTCTAAGCATTAGTCACTGGCATCTGACATGCTCCTGCGCCCTGCGTGGTTACCGTTACTACTGCGCCAGTTAATGAAAATAACTGCTGCAACTGGGTTTGCGCATTTTCTAATGCCATATTCATCACATCACCGCGGCAAGCACGTTCAAGCACTTCCTTTTTTGCCATACTTTGCGCTTGTTGCAAAATCTTTGGATCAACCTGCATCATGCCAAAAGCGCCCGTTTGCCAATCATAAATCTCGATATCGTCTAGATAAACCGAAAATATCTCTGATGGCGGTAAAGTAATATGAATCTGCGGCATGATAGAGACAGGATTATTGGCATCAACGCTTTCAGCATTTTTTATAGCAGCCTCAGCAGGCGCTATCACTTGTACCATCTCAGGCGTTAAAGCGCTCAAATCAATCCCCGCTTCTACGCGCCCACGAGCGATAAACAAGCCCTTTTGCTCATCTTGCCACAGCTTCATCCAACTGCCTGCTTTTTGACTGGTAATGATAGTATCAACACTAAACGCCACCGTCTCCAAGCGATTCAATTTCTGAATCTGCATCACCACCCCTTCACGGGTAATGGTCTCTATCGGCGCTTCTTTGCTACTTTTTTGCAGACTATAAATCGCAAAAATGAGCGCGGCAAGACCAATAATCAATACTAGCCACGACATCAGTGCAATGGGTTTTTTCGCAGGCGGCTGATTGGCATTATTATTACTGATAGAAGAATGGTTCTCAGGATTGGTCATGTAAGCTACCTCAAAGTTTTTTTGTTTTTATAAGCGAGTTAAAAAGCTAAATATTTAGTATCAAAATCTAAGATATAAATGCTAGTTGCGCGCGTTAACTTCAAGTAATAACTACCAATACTCTACATAATTCTCAATAGTGCTATGGCGAGGAAGTCAGCTCATTATTTGCTATAAATATGCTTAAAACTGGCAAATAATCGAATTAAAACCAGCATATTTGGCTCTTTAAGTAATGTTCTGGCTGAAAAAACAAAAAGTCATTGCGTCTTAGGCGAACTTTACCTAACATAGTCAGATTGTATAAGCAAAATGTTGGCGTACACCTATTTTTCTGGCTTATATGTCTAAAATATGACGTTGCCAATATGGACGTTTAATACAAAATGAAAAGTTCCAGCCTTTTTGCAAGGCGTTTTATGAACGCACTTTCTACTGATGTACTGTTTGTCGCAGTACTTTTTAGCTAGGCATGTCCTAGACTATTACCAAGTGATAAAAGGTAAGCTTGCGTCGGCCATCAAAGCACACGCTCAATATCCTACTATTTCTTATTTATTTTATCGTTGATAAGGTTATGCTTTATTTATGAAAGCCAGTCAATTTTTGTTTGCCACGCTAAAAGAAACTCCCAGCGATGCTGATATCGCCTCAAGCCAATTAATGGTAAGAGCAGGTCTTATTCGTAAAATCGCTTCTGGATTATATATCTGGTTGCCAATGGGTTTGCGCGTGTTGCAAAAAGTCGAACGCATCGTTCGCGAAGAGATGCAAAACGTCGGCGCTCAAGAAGTGCTGATGCCAATGACTCAACCTGCCGAGCTTTGGCAGATGACCGGTCGATTTGACGATTATGGTCCTGAGCTATTACGCTTCAAAGACCGTCATGACCGCGATTTTGTTTTGGGCCCGACGCACGAAGAAGTCATCACCAATCTTGCCCAAGGTGAGCTGCGCAGTTATAAGCAGTTACCGATTACCTTTTTCCAAATCCAAGGTAAGTTCCGTGATGAGATTCGTCCGCGTTTTGGCGTAATGCGTGCGCGTGAATTTACCATGAAAGACGCCTACTCGTTCCATGTTGACCAAGCGTCACTCGCTAAGACTTACCATGATATGTATGACGCTTATACGCGAATCTTTACCCGTTTGGGTTTGGATTTCCGTGCGGTACAAGCGGATACGGGTTCTATCGGCGGTTTTGCTTCGCATGAGTTCCATGTGTTGGCAGACAGCGGCGAAGACGATATCGCCTTCTCAGATTCTTCTGATTATGCGGCCAACGTCGAGCTTGCTGAATCGGTAAGCACCGCTGAGCGTCAGCCACCAAAAATGGAGCGCGAAGACGTCTTAACGGAAAACATGACCAGCTGTAAAGTGGTTGCTGAACATCTAGGCGTACCGCTAGAGACGACGGTGAAAACCTTAATCGTTCATGGTCATACTGAAGATGGTGAGCCACAATTAATCGCTATCGTTTTACGTGGCGATCATCAGCTCAATACCATTAAAGCTGAAAAAATCGAAGAAGCCAATGTGCCTCTTACGATGGCCTCTGATGAAGAGCTCATAGCAGCGGGTCTGCATAAAGGCTTTATCGGTGTTGATTTGGATATGCCAGTATTTGTTGATCGCTCAGCCGCCACCTTGTCAGATTTTGTCACGGGCGCGAATGAAGTCAATAAACATACCGTTGGTATGAACTGGGTACGTGATGCAAGCATTACTCGTATTGTTGATGTGCGCAACGTACAAGAAGGCGACCCTTCTCCAGATGGTAAAGGCACGCTAAAAATCAAACGTGGTATCGAAGTCGGTCATATCTTCCAGTTGGGTGATAAGTACTCGCAAGCGCTGAATGCTACCGTATCTGGTGAAGATGGCAAGCCTGTTACCCTAATGATGGGTTGTTATGGTATCGGCGTTAGCCGTATCATCGCTGCTGCTATTGAGCAGAACAACGACGAAAACGGCATCATGTGGCCAAAAACGCCAACCGTTGATGACTCGATTGCGCCTTTTGAAGTGGCTATCATTCCGATGAAGTCAAAAGAAGAGACCGTCATGGAGACGGCGACCGCTTTGTATGAAGAGCTAAAAGCGCAAGGCATCAATGTCCTACTTGATGACCGTAACGAGCGTCCAGGCGTTAAGTTTGCCGATCTTGAATTGATTGGTATTCCACATCGTATCGTGGTTTCAGACCGTAACTTGGCTGAAGGCAAATACGAATACGTCAATCGCCGTGAGGCAGAAAAGCAAATGCTCAGCCGTGAAGAAGTGATCTCAAAAGTAAGCAGCAAATAGTTTTATTAATAAAACTTATGTCATAGAAAAGCGCCTATCTTAGTGAATAAGATAGGCGCTTTTTTATGTCTACACTAATTGCTCAGTAACTGATGAAAAGCCAACCTTTTACCTACTGACGTATTAAACGGCTTGGTTTAGGTAATAAGCTCATATCACTGACACGGCAAGGATTGATATCGATACCGCCGCGGCGTGTATACCATGCGCGAACCATCAATGTACTTGGCTGATAGTATTGACTCAAATCAGCAAATATCTGCTCGACACATTGCTCATGAAAACCATTATGCTGACGAAAGCTTAAGATATAACGCAGCATATTAGCAGTATTAACTGGCTTTTCACTGCTTATTGAAACCGCCAATGTGCCCCAATCTGGCTGATTGGTCACCGGACAATTACTACGCAGCAAGTTAGAATAAAAGCTGAAATTTTTGCCAACTTCTTTTTCAGAGTCTCTCAAATCGCTTTCATTTTTAGCTAATAATGACGCATCAGGATGTTCCGTTAGCGCTACTTTCTCACTACTATTTGCAAGCGCCTCATCGATGCAAACACCTTCAGGTTGTGCAATCAATAAGCCTGTTGCTTTATCGTTCAGGTCATCATTTAAATCAAATAGCTCAACGGTTACTTCTGCTTGTACGCAGGCTGATAAGTCTTTGGCTATCAGCGCTTGCACCTCGTCCCAGCCAGAAAACTCAGTAAAGTTAATACTGTTTAAATATAACTTAAGCGACTTTGACTCAACGATAAATGGCGAGCTTGCGGGAATACCAAAGCGAGCGATAGCCACTTGTGAAATACCTTGGGAATTTAACCAAGACATCTCAAACGCCTGCCACCAATCAACGCCGACTTTTAGTTTTTCATCATGCCAGCCAATCGCATCACGTCCCATACTACGAGCAATCGGATATAGCGTCTCTGGACTATACTCAGTCGGATAGTCGGTGGTTTGCTCACCCAAGATACCGTGAATACTCATTTATCTTCCTAATATTAAAGCGTTAAAATTTAACAAAATTAGTGACTTAGCAATAAGCTCAAGCAGACAGTAAAAGCACGACCTTTTAAACGTTGCATGCTACAAGCGTACGCGTGAACCATTACTCAATAATCGATAAGCGATGGTATAAAATATCGCACAGAATACAAAAATCGCCGCCATCGAATACCAAACATTGACATCAGAATATCCCAAGATGCCATAACGGAACGAATTCACCATATAGACAATCGGGTTCAATAACGAGACGTTTTGCCAAAATGGTGACAGATTTTCCATCGAGTAAAACACCCCGCCAAGATAAGTCAGTGGTGTTAGTACAAAGCTTGGAATGATGGAGATATCATCAAATGAGCGGGCAAATACTGCGTTAATAAAGCCGCCCAATGAAAACAAGATAGAGGTGCCAAGCACCGTAAATACCGTCACAAATAAATGCTCGATACCAAGGTCAGTAAAGAATAGCGCCACTATCGAAACGATAATACCAATCGCCAGTCCGCGAAAGATACCACCACTGATATAACCCATCAAAATCGCATGCTTAGACACCGGCGAGACCAAAAGCTCTTCGATACTGGCGGTAAATTTAGCACTAAAGAAGCTCGAAACCACGTTAGAGTAACTGTTGGTGATAATCGACATCATAATGAGACCGGGTACGATAAATTGCATATATGGCACGCCGCCCATTTCACCAACACGCGAGCCAATCATCTTACCAAAGATGACAAAGTATAAGCTCATAGTAATGACTGGCGGCAGCAACGTTTGCGGCCAAATACGTAAAATTCGGCGCACTTCTTTGACTAAGATAGTGCGAAATGCAATCCACTTTTGGGCGATGGTTAAGCCGTCATGAGGACGAGATACCTGTGCTGCTTTATTCATATCACTCATGTCCTGACTCATAGTCCCGCCTCCTTCATACTGTCTGCACTATCGATATTTTTGTCTACCAAGCGCATAAATAACTCTTCTAAGCGGTTGGCCTTGTTACGCATACTCGCCACAGTAATGCCTTGCTCTGATAATTGGTTAAAGACACCATTTAACGACTCGCCTTCTGTTAAAGTCACTTCCAGCGTCTGCTCATCTGGCTGCGACAATCCCGTTATCCCAGTCAAATCTAATTGACGCGTAAGCGGCGTCTCTAAATCAAAAACAAAAGTCTCAACCGACAATTGAGCGAGTAAATCTTTCATCTCTGTATTAATACGAATCTCACCATGATCCAAAATCGCGATACGCTTACACAGCTGCTCTGCTTCTTCTAGGTAGTGCGTGGTCAAAATAATGGTGGTGTTTTCTTCGATATTAATCTGCTGCATAAACTCCCACATAGAGCGGCGCAGCTCGATATCAACACCAGCCGTTGGCTCATCAAGAATCAACAGTTTTGGCTTATGAATCAATGCACGAGCAATCATCAAGCGGCGTTTCATACCGCCTGATAATTCGCGTGATTTGCTATCACGTTTGTCCCATAGACCAAGCGCGGTCAGTAGGCGTTTTGCCCGTGGACGTGCTTCTTTGGCAGAAATACCAAAGTAACCCGCCTGAGTAATCAAGATGTCTTCCACTTTTTCGAACTGATTAAAGTTAAACTCTTGCGGCACGACCCCAAGGTATTGCTTGGCCACCGAGGGATTTTCTAATAAATCCGTGCCAAAAATTTTTACGCTACCGGCCGTCGGCTTAAACAGTGAGCTAATAATGCCAATCATCGTTGACTTACCAGCACCATTTGGCCCAAGCAGCGCAAAAAAACCACCCTGCGGGACGGTTAAACTGACATCTTTGAGTGCCGAAAACCCATTGCTATAGGTTTTGGATAAATTCTGAATAGCAAGTGCTGGTACTTCAGACATGAATACCTCTTTATTGGTTATAAATTTGTATGGACAGCGATTTTTAGCATACTGGTATTTTTAGTATACTAATATCTAGAAGAGACGATGTAATGTCATAAAGTGAGGCTACTAGCAATGAATTTCAACTGTGCCCTATGAGAAGTATCATATTGATAATACTCATCATTAAAAAAGCGCCTACCTCATTAAATGAAATAGACGCTTTATCAATACAGGCGTTAAAGGGCTGAATAGATTTATTAGCAATAAATCATGCTTACACAGTTAACTCATCAGCCTAAAAATCATTTGGCTAAATGTAGCTTATTATCTAGCAAATAATAACTAGCAAATAATAACTAATAACTAGCTTGCTTCACCAATCATATAATCAACCGCGCTTTGTACTTCTTCATCAGGAATATCCGCGCCGCCTTTGGCCGGCATGGCGTTGAAGCCGTTGATAGCATGGGTATACAAAGTCTCTGTACCTTTTGCGATACGAGGTCCCCAAGCACCAGCGTCACCTAACATAGGTGAGCCAAGTAAGCCTGACGCATGACAAGTTTGGCAGACAGCGTTATACACATCTTTACCATCACGAGGACCATCGCCTGCAGCTGGACCAGCAGAACGTGCGGTCACGTCACAGACTTCGTCGTCTTCAAAGCATACTTTAGCAACAGGTTGAATACGAGCAATCAAGTTAGGATACAAAGCAATCAGCTTTTGTACTTGCGGCGTGTCCTCTGGAATTGGCTCTTCAGCAGCAGGTGCTGCAGCGGCAGTTGCTTCAGCTGGCGCAGCGGCATCAGCACCGTCTGTTGCAGTTGCAGCGGCGTCAGCAGGTGCAGCCCCATCGGTGGTATCTGCAGCCGCTTGGGTATCATCACCCAGTTTTTGCGGCGCATTTTCGACAACGTCTTGCCCTTCTGCAACATCAGAGATGGTTACAGGAGTGTCTACAACACTTTCAGCTTGGCTCACAGCGATACTAGCGATTCCTAGAATGGCAGCTGCCGATAACATAACTACTTTTCTCATTCGTCACGTTCTCTTATTGCGTATACAAGGGCCGACACGGCTTGGACATTCTGTCTGTCCTCCTTTGACAACCAAACCAGTTATCAATAGCAAACAGCCATCCCGCATGCAGGCGCGCTTGTAATCGGTGATTATAAATATGGATTCTCCCTGACATTATAAGGGAAAAGACAGGTAGATTGCCATGCCTGTTTGCTGACTATGGTGTTTTTTCTTAAAAAACCTCAATAGCGACCTTCATTCATTGGCTTTATGGCTTTTATTTGTTAGACTAAGCGGTCTTAATTTTTAGACGTCTCGCAGTATTAACGACAGCTAATTATCCTCGTTTATACAGGGCGTTAATTAGTACGGTGTTAGTCAATAAATTATGCGCTCGTAGCTCAGTTGGATAGAGTATCGGTCTCCGAAGCCGAGGGTCGTGGGTTCGATTCCCGCCGAGCGCACCAATCACCATAATCAGTAGTATTTTACCTTTTCCTAGTCTCACCTATCATCTCTATAACCCTTTGACAGCAACGCTTGGCGTTCTTAACTGCTGCCTATCGTTGTGCGCTAACATCGATAAAATGTTGTACATAGAGTTGTTAAAACCATTTAATTTATATAACCCTACTCTGCATCCTGTAAATTTGCGGTTAATTGAGCGCGGCTGGGTACACGGTGATAATTAATTACAGGTACGTCACCCAAACGGCGCTGACCGGCGGCAATCTTTTTATCAATCGTAATCATGGCAATTTTTTTATCTTGTTTACTGATAAGCAAATGATTGGCTTTGCGGTTGACACGATAGTCAGGAAAATGCTGCTTTAGCAACTCTGAGGTTTTTTGCAGCGCATCATTTATCGGTGTCTTCATACCTGTCGACTTTGAACTGTGCTTATCAGCGACTTTTGGTGCGCGCGATTTTGCCAAAAACCATAATCCAACGACGACTGCCAGCAATATGACAAGCCACCACATTCCATCTATCATAGAAGTCTATATCCATTGTTAATAAGGGTTAGGTCATGTTAGCAGAATTATCAGCAGCGTTAATAGCAGAAGTCGACCATGCGGCCAAACTACTTGGCGCAAAACAGCGCATTTGTATCTTAACAGGCGCAGGGATTTCCGCAGAGAGCGGTATTCCCACTTTTCGAGATAAGCAAACAGGCCTCTGGGAAAATTATGGCGCTGAAGATTTGGCGACGCCAGAGGCTTTTGCACGTGACCCAAAGCTGGTCTGGTCATGGTATCAGTGGCGCAGACAAGTGGTCGCCGATAAAAAACCAAATCCCGCCCATGACGCCTTAGCGCAGTGGCAGTATCATAGCCAATCCTCTGGCCAGCACATAACGCTTATTACTCAAAATGTCGATGACTTGCATGAACAGGCTGGCAGTACAGTCACTCATCTGCATGGACATCTATGGCGTAATCGCTGTAGCCAATGTAAGACACCCTATCAGAAGCAGTCTAGAGGCTCATACAGCAGCGCCGACACTATGGATTATAGTGAGGCGCTGATTAACTGTCCGCATTGTGATGGTTATATTAGACCAGATATCGTTTGGTTTGGTGAAGCGTTGCCCGTACAAGCATGGGAGACGGCTGAACAAGCGGCGGCTGATTGCGAAGCTTTTATCAGTATTGGTACGTCAAGTCTCGTCTACCCTGCCGCTGGGCTGGCACAGTTAGCAAAAGATAATGGTGCCAAAATCATCGAGATAAACCCAAATCCGACACCCAATGCCATCGTGGATATCACCTTAGCGGAAAAAGCAGGAATGGTGATGCCGTTATTAATCCAAAAAATCACTGCGTTATAATCGCTTGACCCTAAAATAATAGCAAATTACAAAACAAAAGGCTTAACGATTGATATCAATCGTTAACCTTTATTATTAAAGATATATACAATCAGTGCTTTATTCAATCAGTGCTTTACTACATCAATGCTTATTGCAGCGCAAGATCAACTCTCGCTAAGTACGCTTCTTTTAATTCATCATCTATGAATGATGATCTAAAAGAATTTTTTACCAAAGTAATGATATCGTTTTCCGTTAGCGGCAGATTTTCACATAGATTGATAAAGTTTTGATTGATATAGCCTTTGAAATAAGCAGGATCGTCGGAGTTGACGCTGACATTAAGACCATAATCTAACAGCGCTTTGATATTATGCGCTTGATAGCTGTCAAAAACTTTAAGTTCGATATTAGAGTTTGGGCAAACCGTCAGCGGCATTTGCTCCTCTTTTAGGCGTTGCATCAATGCGGCACTTTTTATCGATTGCACGCCGTGATCGATTCTACTAATACCCAGTAAATCCAACGCTTCATAAATATACGAAAAATCGGCTTCTTCGCCAGCATGGGCGACCAATGTAAAGCCGGCTTCTTTTGCCTTTTTAAAGACCTCTTTAAACTTGGCAGGAGGGTTACCCAGCTCCGAAGAATCAAGACCGACACCGATGATATCGTCTTTAAACGCCATCGCTTCTTCTAAGGTTTCAAAGGCCTCTTCTTGCGATAAATGGCGCAAAAAACACATGATAATGCAAGAAGTGATGCCGTATTTTTCTTTAGCATCATCGAGTGCCTCTTTGATACCCGTAATAACGGCTGCAAAAGGCACGCCTCTTGCGGTATGGGTTTGCGGATCAAAAAATATCTCAGTATGAATGACATTGTCTTCAACACATTTTAGAATATATTCCCACGTTAAATCGTAGAAATCGTCTTTGGTCATCAGGACATTGGCGCCCGCATAATAGATATCTAAAAAGGTTTGTAGATTGGTAAAATTATAGGCGCGGCGTACATCTTCGATGTCATTATAAGGAATGTCTATATTATTTTTTTTCGCCAATCTGAACATCAGCTCCGGTTCTAATGAGCCTTCAATATGCAAATGCAGCTCTGCTTTGGGTAATTTCTTTATTAATTCAATCATAGTGTTCCAGTAGTGGCTTTTATTAAGCGCTGCGTTTGTCAGCGGGGTATATCTATAAAGGCTATTATATTTCAATTGGCCGTAAAACCCCATAGACAAACAGCAAACCCTTGCATTCAGCTATAAACACGACTTTATAAGGGTGACTTTATAATAATGGTAACTTTATAATAAGGGTTGCTTCATAATAAGGGCTACTGCATAAAAGCCATTTCAAAAATACAGTATTAAAAACGCTATTTTAAAAATACCACAGTATCAGACAGCTCATTACCGGCGGGATCATCGCCTAGATGATAATACTGACGCAATAACTGACCCACCTCATCTAGTAGCTCCGCTAAGCTTTCTTCAGTTTTTTGATTGGCAATACCTGAAACGGCTTTTTCACACATGGCGCGCCACACAGTCGGGCTCACATGCGTGCTAATACCGCGATCCGCGACGATTTCAAGCTTATGCTCGCAGATATTGACGTAGATTAAAACACCCGTATTTTCTTCCGTATCCCAAACGCGATATTCACTAAACAAATCAATCGCCCGATCACGACAATCAAGACGATAGGCATCTTGGACAGGTAAGTGATTTTCTATAATTAAAAACACCTCACCGCGATGCCCACGCTCAGCCAACGTCACCTGCTCTGTCAGCCGCGCTTTAGCCGCTGGCGTTAGCCATTTGCTATGCAGCATAGGGACAAACAGTACTTGACGCCACCAACGAGCAAAACTTGCCTGCGACGAATTGCTTTTTACCATTATATTATTTCCTCAAGTACGCCATTGCTGGCAGTCATCTAATGTCTGAACCTAACACGCCTTTATCAAAACCGCCTTTACCAAGAGCCGCCTGCCCCGCCGCCGCCAAAGCCGCCGCCACCTCCTCCGAAGCCGCCGCCGCCAAAACCACCACCGCCGAAGCCGCCGCCACTACTGCCGCCCATACCCGGTAAGAACACCATACCACCGCCGCCGCGTCCTCCACGACCACCGCGCCCGCCACCTGAGCCGCGCGAAATTAAAAACAGCCATAAAAATATCGCCATAATTAAGGTCATAAAGAAACCGCCGCCCAAGGCAAGCGAGCCTGCAAAGAAACCGCCCGCAGTCAGGATAGAACCAAAGATGCGCCCAAAGATACTGGTAATAAAGCTACCAAATATCATCGCCATCACGAATAAAAACACCGGTGATGGATTTTCACCAATATCACTTTGGCTTTGACTGCGTTCAGCCGCTTGCGCATCGGCACGCGCCAACACTTCAGGGTCAGCGGTCAGACGATTTTGCAGGGCACCAACGCCGGCCAATATCCCAGCGCCATAGTCATTTTGCTTAAATAGCGGCGTAATATCTTCACGAATAATACGGTTGACCGCAGAATCGGGCAACACACCCTCTAACCCATAACCGGTCAAAATGTACATATCGCGGTCATTGACGGCGACGACCATCAGCAAGCCATCATCAATGTCTTTATTACCAAGCTGCCATTTTTCGGCGACCTGTAACGCATAGTCAAAGATTGGCATGCCATTGGTCGTCGGTACAATGACAACCGCAGCTTGCGCCAAACCTTGCTGATAAATACCTCTTAGCTGCGCCTCTAAGCGTTGTTTTTCTTGCGGGTTTAAGATATTGGCTTGATCAATAACGGGTGAATTTAGGATGAGCTTATCAGCATCGACACTTTTGGCACTCGACTGCACAGCTGGTTTAGTGGCTGTCGACGCGCCTGTCCCTTTTTCGCCACTACCATTATTAGCGTTTGCCGCATTGGGATTAATAGCATCATTGCCAATGATGGCCTCATTAATCGCTTCGTTACCTAAGACGGCATCGTTAAGGGCTTCATTAGATTCTGCGGCTTTTGCAATCGCCACCAAATCCTCGACACTACGATTTTGCATATCTGAGGCGCTATCGCTAGCGACAGCAATATTATCATTAACACTGCCGTTGGTATTAGCATCGGTATTGGGCGCAGCATGCAGCACCGAGCCACTAGCGATGCTTAGGGTGAATAATAATGCGGATAAAAGTGCTTTTGAATTATTCATCTAATCTATACCACCTCAAATAACATCTGGACTAAATTAATGGCTGCAAAACCAAGCTAACGGCAAGGCGACGGATATAAAAGCGCTCAATAGAAAAACTCACTATAAACACTTATTTTTATCCGCCACGATTTTACTTTACTGAGCGGTCTTCGTATCGTCATCACCAAAGTCTACACTGGGTGCAGTCGATATCTCTTTTTCATTGGCAACGCTAAAGTTTGGCTTTGGATCCATACCAAATACTTTGGCAGTAATATTGGTTGGGAACTGGCGCACTGTGGTGTTATAGCCTTGAACTTCTTGGATATAGCGATTACGCGCCACAGCGATACGGTTTTCCGTGCCTTCAAGCTGAGCTTGCAAGTCTTGGAACAACGCATCTGACTTTAGATCAGGATAACGCTCAGAAACCGCCATTAGACGTGATAGTGCCCCAGTCATCTGGTCTTGGGCAGCAGCGTAACGCTCCATCGCTTCAGGGTCATTGAGCAGCTCTGGAGTGATGGTGATACCGCCAGCTTGTGAGCGCGCCGCAGCAACTTGGGTAAATACCTCTTGTTCTTGCTCCGCATATTGCTGCACAACTTTAACTAAGTTTGGCACCAAGTCCGAGCGGCGCTGGTATTGGTTGACCACCTCCGACCACGACGCAGTGACTTGCTCATCTTGCGCTTGCAGATTGTTATAACCACAACCTGTTAAGCCAACGGTAGAAGTGGCCAATACGGCTGCTAGCAACATAGGTTTTACAATAGATTTACGCGTCATTTTTGACTCTCCTAAAAATGATAAATAACAAACAAGACGTTTTTTTAAGCACTTTTTTAATCATACACATTTATATAGACGTATATCGCCTCCGCTACAAATGTGTCGCCTGCCATACATTGTGCTAATAATGGCGCTATCAGGTTACTTTTACAATTCATCGTTACCAAAACACAACCGCAAAGGCACGGCTCCTAGCAAGAGTTTGAGCGCTTTTTTCGAGCTTTCTTAACTCATAAATCCTGACGATATTTTCAGCAACATTGAAGAAGTGATGAAAAAAGCGTGATAAACAAAGGATTTTATCACTCTCTGGCATAAATTCAGTGTGAATAAACAATACTATATAAACGCCTTTATAAAGAAAATTCTAGTAATTGGCTAAAAAATATGGCAAATTGCAGTTACGTAGCCGTACGGTTTGAATACATTTGGTAGTGGACTTGTTACATTTTTGGTACTAAAGAATTGATAACAACCCCTTAAAAAAAGATTGATAAGCAAACAGATGCTTGCTTATCAATCTTAACATAGAGATGTAAGCGACCGATATGACTCATAGAAAGTGGATTGCCATCACCTTGAGGATGGAGATTTAATATTATAACCGCCTGCTTTGTCCGCTGATCTATTGATAACTGCTTAAGCATTTATGACGTGATAACAAAATATCGCCGTTATCAAACTGCAAAAAGATAGATAAAAAGATAGATAAGAATAGCAACCGTCGCTCATTTATTGCCATTTATAAATAAGCAGTTAATAAGGAGTGAATTTGATTACTAGCTAGCGCCAATAAGCGCTTGCCTGCGATCAATATTGCTAATAGACCCAGCGGATAAAGACAGAAAACTACAGTCCATTCTTGGTGGCTAAGCGCGTATGAAACTTAATCGATAGCTTTAAGTAGATGCCGATTATTTGAGAAGTTGGTTTTAATAAGGAAATTAAATAGCAAACTTACTCTAAGCATCATCATATATAGCCACTTTGAGACAGTACTAGGAATATATACATATGGAAAGTTTAGTTAATGTAGTAAACGGAATTATCTGGAGCCCGGCATTAATTTATTTATGCTTGGGCGCAGGTTTATTTTATTCCATCATGACGCGCTTCGTACAAGTACGTTTATTCAGTGAAATGATCAGCTTACTATTTAAAGGTAAGTCGAGTGCACAGGGTATTTCATCATTTCAGGCACTTGCCGTATCCTTAGCAGGTCGTGTGGGTATGGGTAACATCGCAGGGGTAGCAGCAGCTATCGGCTTCGGTGGTCCTGGTGCGGTATTTTGGATGTGGGTTGTGGCCTTCTTAGGCGCATCTACCGCTTATGTCGAATCAACCCTTGCGCAGATTTATAAAGAAAAAGACGTCGTCACTGGCGAATATCGTGGTGGTCCTGCTTATTACTTTGAGCGCGCGCTTGGTCAACGCTGGTACGGCATTATTTTCGCCATCGCGTCTATCTTAGCTTGTGGTATGTTCTTACCTGGTGTGCAAGCAAACGGCGTTATCAATGCCTTTGCACAGGTGATGGGTGAAGGCACCGTGATGAGTATCGGTAGCTTAGAAGTGGGCTCTATGCGTCTTGTCGCATTGGGTATCATTCTAGTGGTACTAGCGATTATTATCTTTGGTGGTATTAAACGTATCGCAACCTTTACTGAGTATGCGGTTCCTTTTATGGCACTGGGTTATATTGGTCTAGCGCTAGTCATTATGTTTACAAACTACCAGATGATTCCAGAAGTATTTGGCTTAATCATTGGTGATGCCTTTACCGCTCAAGCCGGTTTTGGTGCGGCCATCGGTTGGGGTGTAAAACGTGGTATTTACTCTAACGAAGCCGGTCAAGGTACAGGTCCTCATGCTGCTGGTGCGGCTGAAGTTGAGCATCCATCACAGCAAGGTTTGGTACAGGCATTTTCAGTCTATGTTGATACCTTATTGGTTTGTTCGGCGACTGCCTTTATGATTTTGACCATGGGTACTTATAACATCCAAGGTACGCTACCTGACGGTCAATATATCGTACAAAACGTTGCGGCGGGTGTTGAGATTAACTCGCCTGCCTTTACCCAAATGGCAATGGAATCAGTATACGGTCAATTTGGTAACACCTTTATCGCTATCGCCGTATTCTTCTTTGCCTTTACCACCATCTTGGCTTACTACTATATCGCTGAAGTAAACGTTGCGTACTTAACGCGCTTTATCAGCCGCGGTGCCAATAAAACCGGTCTATTCTTAGTTAAAGTACTAATTATGGTGATGGTTGCCTACGGTGGTCTTAACTCAGCCGGTTATATCTGGGCAATTGGTGATATCGGTGTTGGTCTTATGGCTTGGCTTAATATCGTTGGTATTTTGGTCATCTTCTTTGTCGCGCGTCCAACGCTTACCATGCTTAAAGACTATGAAGCACAGCGTAAAGCTGGCGTGAAGCACTATACTTTTGATCCAGCAAAATTCGGTATCAAAAACGCGCCGTATTGGGAAGAGCGTCATCTTAAGCAACAACAAAGAATGGCAGCCCAAGATCCACTACATAAAGAGCGTCTATAATTCACCCTACTGTAGTGCTGTCTAAGCAGTATTCATAGTATCGATGACATTGATAGTATTGCATGAATAGTATCGATAGCATTGATAACATCGATAAAAAACAAAAGCCCGAGCCCATCGTCTCGGGCTTTTTTATGCACGTAATGTTGTCATAAAGACAGTGATACATTTTGCGATGAGTCATGAAATAAGTCATTAAATACAAAAAGCCCAGCTCGGTGGCTGGGCTTCTCAAATACTTAGATGCTTTTACTGTTGTTTATAGCGATAAAATCAGATTATTTAGGTAGCAATACATTATCAATCACATGGACTACACCATTGGTCGCCATCATATCTGTGCCAACGATATTAGCCGTATTGCCGCTCGCATCAGTAATGACGTTGGCATCGCTGATAGAGAACGTTTGACCGTTTGCGGTTTCAATAGAATTGCCATAAGGGATATCAGCAGCTTTTACTACCATCGGTACGACATGATAAGTCAGGACGCTAGTGAGCATCTCTTTATCTGCCAATAACTGTTCTTTGGTGATGTTAAGCTTGGTTAATAAAGCAGCAAAGGCATCATCAGTTGGTGCAAATACGGTGTACTGACCTTCTGCCATCATCATGTCATCAAGGTCGGCGGCTTGTAGTGCTGCCGTTAAAATGGTTAGATTTTCATTACCGGCCGCCATCTCGCCAATGCTTTGGGTAGCCATATCTGCTGGCATCGCAGTCGCGTCTGCTTCAGCCATTGCTTCAGGGGCAACTTCTGGCTCAACGACGACGTCAGTAGTCGCTTCTGGCTCAACTGGCTCGGTAACGGCTTCTTTATCGTTACAAGCAGCTAGTGACAATGCAGCGGTAACGACGGCGATAGATAATAGGTTTTTCTTTAACATAGGGTATTCCTTTGGGGTAAATGGTTGGTGATTGGATATTTATAAATGGGTAAAGGTTGGAGGATGGGTAAGGATTTGAGTGAATGGCTTATAAATAAGTAATTTAGTGAATAGGTGGAATTTCAATAATTAAACACTTAGTTAATTTGTGGATTCTAGAAATAAGCCAACGATTTCAATGACTACCATATTAGCTGATTATTTTTTAATTGGTGCTTACTTAGGTAGCGCCACTGTATCGATCACGTGTACAAAGCCCTTGTTAGGTTAATAACCCTTTTTAGCTTAAAAACCAATATTGGCTTATAGGCTAATAATATCGCTTTGTACTATGTGAGCTTGTGTACTACCTAAATAAGCAGCTTATTAGACCTCTTGCAAAAGTAGCAGAGGATTTTACAATAACTAATACATTCACAACTGGCTAAGAACCATGCCAAACATAGATAAGCTACTCGAACAAAATAACGCAGGCTTCAAACGCTATACAGGTATTCATAAAGCGACCTTTTATGAAATGCTTGAGGCCATGCAGCAGCATGAAACCCAAAAGACCAAAGCAGGTAGACCAAGCGTGCTTAGTCTGGAGGAACAAATATTACTGGCCCTTACTTATTGGCGTGAATACCGGAAGCTGTACCACATCAGTATGGACTTCGGGATTCATGAATCTTCTGCCAGCCGTATCATTCGTAAAGTAGAAGATGTTCTTATCAATTCAGGCAAGTTTGATTTACCTAAAAAGCTTCCTAGTAGAGTCGATGACGATATTAATTGGTCAGTCGTCATCGTCGATGCCACTGAAACCCCTATTGAGCGTCCAAAAAAAACCAAAGAGATTACTACAGTGGCAAGAAGAGACAACACACCTTAAAAGCTCAAGTAATCGTTCACTGGAAAACAGGTTTGATATTAGATGTTCAAACGTCTAAAGGGTCTATTCACGATTTTAAGCTCTATAAAGATACTTGTCCTGACTGGTTACCTTGTGACGCTAAACTATTAGCCGATAGTGGCTATCAAGGTATTGCAAAGTTACATGAACAGAGCTTCACCCCCTTTAAAAAGCCACGTGAGGGTCAGCTGTTAGAGCTTTGCAAACAAGCCAATCACTATCTGGCAAAGTTTCGTATTATGGTTGAACATAAAATAGGCTTAATTAAATTGTTCAAAATTGTTGCTCATAAATATCGCAACCGTCGTCAGCGCTATGATCTTAGAATTAAGCTATTCGCCGGTGTTGTTAATTTCGAGCTTGGTCTATGACTTTTGCAAGAGGTCTATTAAATACTTGTTTGAATTTATACAACTTATATAAGAGCTTATTTAAGAACTTAGTTAATTACTTATTTAGGCATCAGTACTCTATCAATCACATGCACCACCCCATTACTCGCAGCGATATCAGTTTTTAGAATCTTGGTTATGCGACCATTTTCATCCATGAGTCTGCCTTGTGGTGTAATGACCAATGTATCCGTACTTAGCATGGTGTAATTACCGGGTCTGACGTGTTTTTGATAAACGGGCGTGTTACCTTTTAGCACATGGTAAGTCAAAATCTTAGTGAGCAATGGTTTGTTGGCAAACAGCTCAGCTTTGGTCATGCCCGTTTCTTGTAATGCTTGAACAAAGGCGGCATTGGTCGGTGCCAATACCGTATAGCTTGCACTGGTATCAGATAATGCGCCTGCTAAATCAGCAGCGACCACCGCTTCAACCAATAGCGAAAAATCTGGATTGCTTTGAGCGATTTGTACCACGTTCATACTGGTGGTAGCTTGGCTATGCATCGGTGCTTTCATAGTGGGGCTTTTGGTTGGCATCATATTATTACAAGCGCTAAGACCTGCGATAGAAAGTGCCAGAGTGCCAAGGGTGGCGATTTTAACTAGTTTCATAACATTGTCCTTAATGATTGAATGACTATAATTTATTCAGTTTTTATGACCGTCTTACAGTCAGATTGTCTTTCCTTAGAACCACTGCTTATATCAGAAGCACTGCTTACATCGCTGGTTGATTCCCAATTGTTAATCACTCACAAATAAAAATCATTAGCAGTTACTAATAAGCATTGCTTATGAAACGCCAATCCTTCTGAACTTAAATTAACATATAGCTGGTCTTTATAAATTTACGTTTACGCTATTTTTTGTGCTATCGATGTAAGTTTTGTCAGTGTTTTAGGTGAATAATCAGAGTTTCACTATTGAAAGCAAAGCTTTATGTAATCATTGCGTGAAAGGATATTCATTTGTACCAAATGGCATTATCCAATAGAATCAATACAAGAAAATCAATGCCATAAAATCTAACACTATCATGTGTGAGCCATGGCACGTTTAATCATAAAGTTATTTGTAAAACGCCAAATTTCAAATATGTTTAAATGCGATGGCTGCAATGGTTTTGCCAAAGCGGAATAAGTACAATTCCGTGATTCATAGACATTTCATGCTAGAATAATCCAGATTTGCTTATCGGTTTTAAGCCGTTATTTTATAAAGTATATGATTTAAATGCCCTATTTTCTTACTAAGCTAATTTACCAAGCTAACCCTAAAAAATATTGAATAACGTTACCTCCTTCCCTTTATTATCTTGACTCTATAAGCAGCGCTCCTATGACTCAAAACACCACCACATCACCGACCTCCTCTCCCGCTGATAGCTATACAGATGTAGCTAATGCAGATATAGCTAATGCATCAAACACGGCTAATGACTTTATTCTCACGCCGCCGGCTGTGTTTCCTTATAAGACGCAGCAACAGGACGCGCGCGCTCGTATCACCGAGCAGATGGCGTCGCGGATTTTGATGTTAGATGGGGCGATGGGCACGCATATTCAGAACTATAAGCTCGAGGAAGCAGATTATCGCGGTGAGCGTTTTGCCGATATTGAGCAAGATGTACGTGGTAATAATGATTTGCTGGTACTCACGCAGCCACAAATGATTAAAGAGATTCATATTGCCCATCTGGAAGCCGGTGCGGATATCATTGAGACCAATAGCTTTAATGGTACGCGCCTATCGATGGCCGACTATAATATGCAACATCTGGTGCCGGAACTGAATAAAACTGCTGCCAAAATTGCACGCGAAGCTGCTGATGAATTTACCGCTAAGACCCCAGAAAAGCCGCGCTTTGTCGCTGGGGTTATTGGTCCGACGTCGCGTACCTGTTCATTATCTCCCGATGTTAATGACCCCGCCTTTCGTAATATTACCTTTGATGAATTGGTACTGAACTACCGCGAGGCGACGTTGGCACTGATAGAAGGCGGCGTCGATATCCTGTTAATCGAGACCATTTTTGATACGCTAAATGCCAAGGCGGCCATCTTTGCGGTAACCGGCGTCTTCGATGATATTGGTTTTGAGTTACCGATTATGATTTCGGGTACGATAACTGATGCGTCGGGTCGTACCCTTTCAGGTCAAACGGCTGAGGCGTTTTATAACTCGATTCGCCATGCCAAACCATTATCAGTTGGCTTCAACTGTGCTTTGGGTGCTGATGCGCTACGTCCACATATCCAGACACTATCAAATATTGCCAATACTTATGTATCTGCGCATCCGAACGCTGGTCTGCCCAATGAATTTGGTGAGTATGATGAAAGCGCTAGAGAAACCGCGGCACTGCTTGAAGGCTTTGCCAAAGCGGGTATCTTAAATATCGTCGGCGGCTGCTGTGGTACGACGCCTGAGCACATTCGCCAAATCGCTAATATGGTGGCCAATTATCCACCGCGCGTCATTCCTGAAATCGCCCCTGCCTGCCGCTTATCGGGACTTGAGCCATTTACTATTACGCCTGAGAGCTTGTTCGTCAACGTCGGTGAGCGTACTAACGTTACTGGCTCAAAGAAATTCTTACGCTTGATTAAAACCGAAGCCTATACCGAAGCGCTGGATGTCGCCCGCGATCAAGTCGAAGGCGGCGCGCAAATCGTCGATATCAATATGGATGAGGGCATGCTCGACTCCAAGCAGGCGATGATTCACTTCGTCAATCTGGTGTCTGGTGAGCCGGATATCAGCCGCGTACCCTTGATGATTGACTCGTCTAAATGGGACATTATCGAAGAAGGTCTCAAACGTATCCAAGGTAAATCCGTCGTCAACTCTATCTCGTTAAAAGAAGGCTATGACGAGTTCGTCGAGCGCGCCAAGCTTTGTATGCGTTATGGTGCAGCGGTCATCGTCATGGCATTTGATGAAGACGGTCAGGCTGATACTTACGAGCGTAAAATTCAGATTTGTCAGCGCAGCTACGATGTTTTGGTTAATGAGGTCGGCTTCCCGAGTGAAGATATCATCTTTGACCCCAATATCTTTGCGGTTGCGACCGGTATCACTGAGCATAATAACTACGGTGCTGACTTTATTAATGCCACCAAATGGATTACGGAAAACTTACCAAACGCCATGGTATCGGGCGGCGTCTCTAACGTCTCGTTTAGTTTCCGTGGTAACCCGATTCGTGAAGCCATCAACTCGGTATTCCTTTATCATGCGATTCAAAACGGCTTGACCATGGGTATCGTCAACCCAGCGATGCTTGAGCTCTATGATGATATTCCAAAGGAAGCCCGCGACGCCATCGAAGATGTCATGCTCAATCGCAACCAAGGCGAGAGCGGTCAAGATGCTACCGAACGTCTGATGACCATCGCTGAAAGCTATCAAGATGGCGGTAAGAAAAAAGACAGCACCGTCGATATGTCATGGCGCGAAGGCACGGTCGAAGAACGTATTGCTCATGCGCTAGTAAAAGGTATCACCACCTTTATCGATGCCGATACCAAAGAGGCGTGGGAGAAGTATCCCAAGCCATTAGAAGTTATCGAAGGACCGCTCATGGACGGTATGAATATCGTCGGCGACTTATTTGGTGCCGGTAAAATGTTCTTACCGCAAGTGGTGAAGTCTGCTCGCGTCATGAAGCAATCGGTCGCGTGGTTGAACCCGTATATCGAAGCCGAAAAAGTCGAGGGCGAAAAGAAAGGCAAAATCCTCATGGCAACGGTCAAAGGTGACGTCCATGATATCGGCAAAAACATCGTCGGCGTGGTACTTGGCTGTAATGGCTACGATATCGTCGATTTGGGCGTGATGGTACCTTGTGAGAAAATCCTTGATACCGCCATCGCTGAAGAAGTCGATATCATCGGGCTATCAGGTCTGATTACCCCAAGCCTCGATGAGATGGTCTATGTCGCTAAGCAAATGCAAGAGCGCGGCATGACCCTACCCTTAATGATTGGCGGGGCAACGACTTCTAAAGCCCATACGGCAGTTAAAGTCGAGCCACAATATCAAAACGATGCCGTCATTTATGTATCGGACGCTTCACGCTCAGTTGGCGTAGTAACTAAGCTGCTATCCAAAGAGCACCGTCAAGGCTTAATCGATGAGACGCGCGAAGAATACATCAAAGTACGTGAGCGCCTTGCTAAGCGTCAACCAAAAGCGGCAAAAATATCCTATGCTGAATCAATAGAGCTTGGTTTTAAAGATGATTGGGACAACTATGTACCGCCAGTGCCTAATAAGCTCGGACAAGTGATATTCGATGATTACCCCATCACTAACCTACTGCCTTATATCGACTGGACGCCGTTCTTTATCTCTTGGGGACTTGCTGGCAAATATCCAAAAATCTTGCAAGATGAGGTGGTTGGTGAAGCGGCGCGCGATTTGTTTGATAATGCTAATGACTTGATGCAAAAAATGATTGATGAGAAGTTAATCGTTGCCAAAGGCGTCTTTAAGCTCATGCCAGCCCGTCGTACCGGTGCCGATACCGTCACCGTCTATGACAAATCACCGACTGAGGGCGGCACAGCAGAATATCAATTTGAGCATTTGCGTCAGCAGAGTGACAAAGCCAGCGGCAAGCCAAACTTTAGCTTGGCAGATTTTATCTCGCCATCGGAAGCTCATACCGATTATCTTGGTGGCTTTACGGTCTCAATCGTTGGGACAGAAGCATTGGCGGAAAAGTATAAAGCCGCTGGCGATGACTATAATGCCATCATGGTACAGGCATTATCTGACCGCTTAGCTGAAGCCTTTGCTGAGCATCTACATGAGTTGATTCGTAAAGAGTATTGGGGCTATCAGCCGACTGAGTCACTCAGCAATGATGAGATGATCAAAGAAAAATACGTCGGTATCCGCCCTGCACCTGGCTACCCTGCCTGCCCTGAGCATACCGAAAAAGGTAAACTTTTTGACTGGCTAGGCACCGTTGATGCTATCGGTACGAGACTCACTGAAAGCTATGCGATGTGGCCTGCTTCATCGGTCAGCGGCTTCTACTACTCGCATCCTGAGAGTGAATACTTCAACGTCGGTAAAATCAGCAGCGATCAGTTAGAGAGCTATGCTGAGCGTAAAGGTTGGGATATGAAAACGGCTGAGAAGTGGTTGAATCCGAATTTGTAGGTTAATAATTTGTTTATGTTCATTTTAGAATCAATAAACCACTATTTTTAAAAAACTATAGAGTATTCGATTCAGACCAAGGTTTGAATCGAATTACCTCTAATTCTGTGGAAAAAATAAAACTTTATATAGATCTTCAATACTATCGTATCGAGTAAACTGTCCTTTATTAAGTATACGTATATTGGGTCGCTCAGCTTTTAAACCATCCACATTAGCTTTAGTATGTTTTGCAACTTTAGCATTCTCTAGTCCAGTTAGTGGCCTTCCAGCCTCAGCACCAAAAAAATAAAACGAGCACAGCTCTAAAGTATTTTCATCAAATACTATCCAAACAATACATCCCGAAGGCTTAGTGGCTAAGCGAACATTCACTTTTTGGCCTGACGCTTTAGCACCTAATTTTGAAGTTTTTAGTTGAATATGGCGAATAATATTATTGTCTTCAAGAACAACATCACAACCTGCGTTATCAACTTCAGGTTTCATGACTTCTAATTGACAATCGTCCTTTAGCCACGATAACTTAAGCATTTCACCGATAAATAAATGTTCAATAAGCTTTTCTCGTAAGCTTGAATGTTCGAAATGTTTGCTCATACTTTGCCTTAATATTTTGGAGTAACTTAGTTTACTTTCCCACGCCGACACCGCTCAGAACAATAAATCACCTGCTCCCAATCCTTTTCCCACTTTTTACGCCAAGTAAAAGGACGCTGGCAAACGGGGCAGATTTTTTGCGGTAAGTTTACCTTTTTATGTGCCATCGTCTGCTCCCTTTTATATCTTTACTTCACTATTGACCCCTATTTATCTTCTTTTTGATGATCCAGACCCTCATATTTTTTAATACGCCGACATTGGTCTGAGCAATAAACCATACTCTCCCAGTTTTTATCCAATTTTTTAGTCCAGCTAAACTCGCGCTCACAGACCGGACACTCTTTTTTGCGGACATTCTTTTTCTTGTGCGCCATGATATTTATTACCTTTAGATTAAAAAAACGTTTAACGACCCCAAATGGGTGAGCGCACTACCCCGCCCGTTTTACTGCTAATCGCATAGCTTGTATTACCGGATAATGAGTGAATAACTAAGCTACCGCCATTTTGACCGCTCACTTGTGGAAGCTTGGTGGGATAGACAGCATACTGTGCAGAAGGTGACAGTCGCGCGGGCTCATCAAGTCCTGTTTCTGCTAGATTGATAACTTGTCCTGTGGCGAGCGTCATCACCGCTGCCTTACGACCATTAAGATATGCCAAACGTTGACCATCTAAACTCAGTTGCGGACTGGCCGCATAGCCGGCTGTCGGTATAATACTCGCATGACCCATGGCAAAGTTATAACGATAAATACTTGGGCGACCAGCGCGAACTTTATCACTGGTATAGACAAAGCTTTGCCCGTCGGCAGCATAGCTTGGCTGCACCTCAGTACTTGGCAGCGTGGTCAGCTGTTTGGTATTGCCGTCACTTAGGCGCATCTCATAGATATCAGCATTACCACCCACCGTTGAGCTGTAAAGCAGTTTTTGCCCATCTGGCGAAAATGAGGCTGATAAATTACTGCCCTCCGCATCTACGATTAGATGTTGCGCGTTGCTTTTGCGCTCATAAAGATAAATTTTGGGATGCTGGCGCGCTGCTTGTTTACTATAGGCCAGCATTTGACCATCTGCTGACCACGCTGGCGCATAGATATAGCCATTTAACTGATCTATCAATTGGCGGTCGCTACCATCAGGACGAATGCTATAAAGTGTCGATATCTTTGCAGCACCAGACCCTTGCTCTTCGACATAAGCAATGCGCCCTTGCCGATCTATCGCTGGCATGCGCGCCGTCAGTGAATTGCTTGCACGCATATCAGCAGGTGTTTGAGCCATATTATTTGTTGTTAATGTTTGACAACCCGCTAACAAACTAAACGCCATTATCGCCGTGATGCTACTCAGCGTACGTATATCGAAGAATGACTCTGATACAAAGATTTTAAACATAAGATGACATCCAATAAAGTGTTGATTATTGCGTACTGAGAATCTTAGTAAATAAGGTTAAAAATGAATAGCATAAAAACATCATTGCTGCCTGAATATTTGGTTTAGCAGCTCATGACAGTGTAGCGTAAACCATGGCAAATTTTAGATAAAAAAATGCCCCACTGATTAGTGAGGCATTATTTATATTAAATTTTATAGCATTTGTATTAAATAAATCAGTTACTTACAGACTGCTTTATTTAGCAACGGCTTTAAAATAAGCGACTTGATTGTCGTTTTTAATAGTCAAAACAGGTACATTATTAGCATTATTATTGATGCTGTATTTACCTTGTACCGTCGCCAATGTGGCGGTATCAAAGCTGGCTTGTGGCTCAGGGCATGCCATCATCGTCGACATGACATTACCTAATACAACATTGCCATTTACGACGCTATAACTAGCGCCCATGTTATTACAAGTATTAGTAAAGGTTACACGGTTGGTGGTGCCATCTTTAAAGAATTTTAGCGTTAATGGTTTTGCTGGATCAAAGAATAATTGGCTTACTTTCTCGCCATTGGTGCGCTTAGCATCGACAAGCTGCCAGTTATGCGCTTGTAGGGCATCAGCAGTAATTGGCTGAGTCACAGGTGCGGTAACACTAGGGATCGTGGTTTGGCAACCCGCTGCAGCAAGTGTACCCACAGCAAGGGTTGCAGCCATCATCATTTTAGTCATGTTTTTCATATTAGCTCCTGTAATGGTTAACATTCAAAATAAAAAAGTAGTCATTATCTTTTATTTTAAGTATGCATTTTTATTATGATTAATTTATTGTCTTCTTCATTAACCTAAACAATGGCGCTATTGTGCACAAATGATAGCTGACTGTCATTATAGATTGGGTATCGATTACCGCGATATTTGTTCCACTATATGGTTTTTTTGCTAACGCACCTTGTATGAACAAGTATTACCTGCTAACGCTTTAACCAATAGTTCATTTCGAAGCCAAGCCTTTATCGAGCTTAATCAAGCATTAAATTAATTAGGATTGGAATTGACACTAGAATTTAAAGCAGCTGCCTTTTGCTTTTGTAAAGCCGCATATCCTGCTAAGCGTTTGCGTTCTGTCTCATTAAATAATTGCTGCTCTATTTGATTGATTTGGGTTTGCGCTTGTACTTTATCTGCATTTTGACTTAACAGCTGCTGTTTTTGTGTTTGATACTGCTTAAAACGTTGATCAAAGTCAGCGTCTTGTTGATCCACTTGCGCAAGCCTTGCTGCTGCTGGTGCGCCAACCAACTCACGACGCATATTATATAATTCTTCAGCCGTTGCGCCCTTGGCTTGCATCTGTTCTGTACGAGTAATTAGCTCATTAAGATTGGCTTGCTGAGCGATATTGGTTTTAATCGCGTTGTCTGGCATACGGCTAATATAATCCTGTCTGGCCGCTTCTTTTTGCGCGTCAGATAGCTGCTTGTCCTGGTTGATTTTGACCATCGCAAGACTGTAATCATCATACTCATCTTCTGCCCCAAAGAAGGCTTTAATGGTCTCTTTATCAAAATGCTGTTGGCGCAATTTGGCGACGTCTTGTTTTTGCTGTGCGACCATATTTAAATCCAGATCGCCAGTTTTTGTCGCTTGTAATTGTAGATTGCCATAACGGTTTTCTATAGTAGGAATCGCTTTAAGATAGGCCACATATTGGTCAAATATCGTCACCGCTTGGCTTGCCGCTGGTTCTGGCGTGTGACTTCGGATATAGCTTTCCACACGAGCATAAATGACGGCTTCCTCTTCTTCGCCTAGCGCCGATAAGAAATAATCAAATAAGCGCCTTAAGCCTTCAGTAACGACCAACTGCTTATTTTCATCAATGATAATCTCACCATCTACATCCGTCCCTTGTAAGGAGCGCGGTAGATTCTCAAGACCTGTCGTAAATTGGCTACTGCTTTGCTTGGATAATGTGTCAATGCCATTATTAACATTTGCTTCGTCTGTAAAGCTGGCACTTGTTTGATTGTCCAGTGCTGTAGACTGCGCTTCAGAATAAGCATTACTAGAATTATTCGGCTTAAACCACCAAATAATCGCTCCTACTAAAACGACTATGACAGCGATGATAACGGGCAAAAATGGTACACGGCGATTATGTGACATAACGAGAATATCTTATTTAATTAAGCGGTTTATATAGGAAGTTACTATCCATAAAATGGGATAAAATAAAAGGGTCACTATGAACTGACCCTTTTATTTAAAAGCGGTTAATTTGCTAACTTATAAATGAGCTCTAAAACAAGCTTTAAAAAATAGCTTTATAAGTTGGCTTTTTTCAGGCGGTTAACCTGATCGCGATACAAGGTTTTAGGGTCTGGCTGTCCCCATGCCGTCAAGCCTAATACTTGATTTGATGAATCTAAATGGTTCATTTCATAGTCATCACGAATCACGTAGCCTAAACGGCTAGAGCAAGCAGAAACCAAGCCATCATTGCTCTCGCCATCAAAGGTGGTGCCAGTCAATGCTAAGAGATAATCACTGGGATCTAAGCCATTGGTCACTTGACCGATACCGCTAAAAGAGTAGTACTTGATACCGTTGACTTCAGTATTGGTAGGTTGACCACAATAACTGCTAGGCATAGCGGCTGGAAACTTGGCATTAAACTTCGCCGAAGATGCAGTAGATAGCGCCGTTACCGCCTCCCAGCCATCTTGCTCTTGTATCTCTTTAAAGCTGATACCTGAGCCGACGTCCATAAAACCACCAACGAACTTAAAGAAGCCTAAAGCAATCTGAGAGCCTACGTTAAATTCACCTTCAGCATAGCCACTATTCGCGCTACCTTCCACGACTTGCTTAATAACCCAGTCGGCCATTTTTGAGCCTTGCTCGGGACTTGAAACCGCGGTCACAGAGGCAACGTAATTAGGCGCCACACCAGCGACATAACGAATATCGATACCGCCCATACTGTGACCAAATAAATTTACTTTGGGTTTACCTGAAATCGCTGTAATGGTTTTGATTTGTTGTAGCAATTGCTCACCGCGCACTTCACTGTTATTAACAGCGGAGGTCTTAGTGCTATAAACCTCACTGCCACCTGCCATCAAGGTTTCAGGAATGCCATAAAAGTAGTCAAGCACGCCAAACAGCTTCGTCCAGCCGCCAAGCCCATGCGCCATTACGACAGGATATTTGGTATCGGTATGGCTTGAGGTAAAATACTTGCTACTGACCAGTTTACAGCCCGTTGGATTGGCGCAGTTATAATACTGTCCAGCTGCTTGGGCGGAGGTGGTTTGCAGGGTCATCAGCAGCACACCAGCGGCAATAGAGCCCGCGGCACCTAATGATGGTAAAAGTGCACGTGGCGTGAGCGGCGCGCGAAAACGGTCTTTGAGAGTCATAACAACATCCTTGTTATTGTAAAAACGGGGGTTTAAAGAGGTTTTTATCGTGCTTATTTTTTAGCGCTCAGTTATTGCATCCTGCACCAAGCGCTAAAAACCGTTGCCAATTCATTTAGCAAACAAAATTACAATACTTCTATAATCTGCAACATTCAACCGCTTTTTTATGTCTAAAGCCTATTTCAATGACTTTATAGTCACGTATATGCATATAAATGCGCTGAGACGATTGGTATCAGTATATTGCACTGATTTGGTAGATACGTACAAACTCGCTAAGCACTTTGCAAAACAGTGCCTACTACATTTATGGTATAATTGACAACCCAAATTCTATAAATATAAGTACGACCATGATGACTAAAAAATCCCTTATCCAATCTCCTGAAGCCATAGAAAAAATGCGCGTGGCTGGTAAACTTGCCAGTGATGTCCTTGTAATGCTCGACGAACACGTCAGAGTGGGCATCAGCACCGAAGCATTAAACCAAATCGCCCATGATTATATTGTTAATGTACAAGAAGCGATTCCTGCGCCCCTTAACTATAATGGCTTCCCAAAATCTATCTGCACCTCGGTCAACCACGTGGTTTGTCACGGTATTCCAACCGACAACAAGCTGCTAAAAGATGGCGATATCATCAATATCGATGTCACGGTCATTAAAGACGGCTATTATGGCGATACCTCAAAAATGTGGATTGTCGGCAATGGCTCAATCATGGCGCAGCGTATTTGCAAAGTGGCGCAAGAAGCCCTTTATGCTGGTATGAGTGTGGTCAAAAACGGCGCACGCTTGGGCGATGTCGGTGCGGCTATCCAAGAAGTGGTCGAACCGGAACGCTTTAGTATTGTGCGCGAGTTCTGTGGACACGGTATCAGTAATGAATTCCACCACGAGCCACAAGTCATGCACTATGGTAAAAAAGGCACGGGTTTTGAGCTAAAAACTGGCATGACTTTTACCATTGAGCCGATGATTAACCAAGGTACGTGGCAGACCAAGATTTTACCGGACGAATGGACGGCTATCACCAAAGACCGTAAGCTGTCAGCGCAGTGGGAACATACCATGGTGGTGACAGACAATGGCTGTGAGGTATTTACCACTCGCCCCGAAGAAGACTTAAGCTTTTTGACCCAGTAATATCATAAAAGATCGCCTAGGCGGTCTTTTTTTTGCCTTATAATTCAGGCATATTGACCATGCTGCTTATTGATTTTTATTTTGATAATTTTAATAGTAGTTTTAATAATAACTTTAGTGCTAAGTTTGATGACAGCACTGTTAATACTCTCAGTAGCACGTTCGTTTTAGTACCCTCATTTGCAAATTTTTAACTGGATAACACTCATGTTTAATTGTGATGTCGCGGCCATTGATTTAACGCCCATGCCTTTACTCTCAACTAATAGCGCGACACTCTCAGCCGATAGCGTGGCAACTGTTTCACCGCTAGTAGATGACAGCGAGAGAAGCAACGCCGTTCATGCAACGGATATAGCAATAGCCGCGCTTCCTGAATGGCTAGTGCAAATCAATGACGATATCAGCCGCGCGCTCGAACGCGGCGTCAATATTCGCCAATTGGTCACGGCGCGATCCTGCGTCATCGACGATTTACTGATTGCTTTATTTAACTGGTTTGAGCTTGATAAGACTGACTTGGCATTGTTTGCCACCGGCGGCTATGGACGTGGTGAGCTGTCATTATATTCCGATGTCGATATTTTACTGCTAACGCCAAATGAGATTACGGCTGATAGCAGTGAGAAAATTGATAATTTAGTCGCGCTCCTATGGGATATCGGGCTTGAGCCTGCCCTATCCGTACGCAGCGTTAGTGAATGCTTGGAAGCGGCACAAGACCATACTATTGCGAGCACCCTATTAGAAGCACGGCTATTAATCGGCAATGAGGAGCTGCAAGAAGTACCCCATAAAATCGTCAATACACAGTGGTCACCACGTGATTTTTATGAGGTAAAAATCGCTGAAGCAAAATCGCGTTACTTACAGCACAATGCTACCGAGTATAATCTTGAGCCCAATATCAAAACCGCGCCCGGCGGTCTGCGTGATATTCATATTATCGGTTGGGTGACCAAGCGCTACTTTCGGGTCAGTAAGCTTTATGACTTGGTACAACAAAACTTTTTAACGGAAAAAGAGTTTGATGAGCTTAACTTCGCCGAAGGCTATTTATGGCAAATACGTCATTATTTACATGAGCTGACCGGTCGCAATGAAAACAAGCTGTTGTTTGATTATCAGCGTGAAATTGCCCAGTTAATGGGTTACGAGACGCAGCCCGATGATCAGCCTAATGCTGCCGTTGAGCGCTTTATGCGTGATTATTATCGCTGCGCCATGCAGATATCGACATTGTCTGAGATGCTGACCAATCATTATTATGAGACGATTATAGAGCCGCAATTACCGGATGAAGAGCGGCCAAAAAAACATCCTATCAACGCCCGCTTCAATCAAGTCGGTGAACAAATCGCGATGTCACATCATCGGGTATTTGCCCAGCACCCAGAGTCAATTTTAGAGATGTTTTTACTCATGGGTCAGTACGGCATCAAAAATGTCCGTACCCATACCCTGCGCGCGCTAAAAATAGCGGCTCGCGGTATCGATCAGGTTTATAGAGACAACCCGACGCATCAAGCGCTTTTTTTAGCCAATTTAAAAGAGCAAAACTACCTATTTCATCGTCTGCGCACCATGAATCGTTATGGCGTTTTGGGCAGCTACATTCCTGCTTTTGCCCAAGTAACAGGGCTGATGCAGTACGACTTGTTTCACCGCTATACGGTCGATGCCCATACTTTATTTTTAATTCGTATTTTGCACCGCTTTACCGATCCGCGCTTTTCTGAAGAATTTCCACTGGTCAGCTCTATTTTCCAACGTATCGAGCGCAAAGAGATTTTGGTATTGGCGGCGATGTTCCATGATATCGCCAAAGGTCGTGGCGGCAACCATAGCTTGCTTGGCGAAACGGAATCAATTGAGTTTTGTCTTGCTCACGGCATGAGTACCGCAGACGCGCATTTGGTCGGCTGGCTGACCCGCTATCATCTATTGATGTCGATGACGGCACAGAAAAAGGACATCTCAGACCCAGAAGTGGTGACGCTGTTTGCAGATTTAGTCGGTAACGTTACCCACCTAAACCATCTTTATGTTCTGACAGTTGCTGATATGAATGCCACCAATCCACAGCTTTGGAACAGCTGGCGCGCGACCTTGATGAAACAGTTGTATTCACAAACTAGGCGCATCTTACGCGCCGATATCGACGCGCCGACCAACCGCCAAGATATGATTAGTGCCACACGCAAACAGGCGCTGGCCATGCTTGATAATGTTGACAATCAGCATATGAATCGCGATGAAGTCTTAAGGCTGTGGGATGACTTGGGCGATGAGTATTTCTTGCGCGAGATTGCAGAAGATATCTTATGGCATACCGAAGCTATCTTAAACCATCCACCCCTTGGTCGCGCCTCTGATGCCGATAGCACGCCACTGGTGGTATTGCGCGAGCATCGTGAGCTGGCGCTGGATGCGGTGCAAGTTTTTGTTTATACCCAAGATCAGGTCAATTTATTTGCCGTTACTATGGCAGTCTTTGATCAGATGAATCTAGATGTATTGGATGCGCGTATTATTACCGCCACCCGTGATTTTGCTTTGGATTCATATGTATTGCTCGATCGTAGCGGCACGTTATTGGTCGATATCGACAGCCAACAAGAACTTAAACAGCGCTTAATCGATGCCTTTAAAAATCCGACCGTTCCTAAGCTGACGCATCGTAAGATTCCGCGTCAGCTGCGTCACTTTGATGTAGCAACGACGATTAACTTTGAGTTTAATGAAGCTTCAAATCAGCATATCATGAGTTTAGAAACCCTTGATCAACCAGGCTTACTTGCCCGCGTCGGACAAGTGTTTTTACAACAAAAGATTGAGGTGCATGCCGCCCGTATTACCACGTTAGGCGAGCGTGCCGAAGATATGTTTTATATCAGTGATCAAGACGATTTGGCATTATCGGCTGATAAGCTTGAGACGTTAAAAGCGACATTGATAGAAAGTCTTAGCATTCGCAACGAGGCTTAATGTATCTAGGATATTCATTTTAAAGCCGCGACAGTGCGACTGGGATGAATTTTTCGTAGCCTCTGTGATAACAGCAAGCAAGAAAAATTTAACCAGTCGCACATCACTCTTTAGGTGTCGATTTTGTTTTGAAGCGCTTATATTTAGGTGCTTTATTTATGTTTTATTTGAGCTTAAATATTTATCGTTAACAAGGTAAAAGCCTAACTGTTAAACACTGACAAAAAACGCTTGATAGCTATTAACTATCAAGCGTTTTTTTATAAGATAAAACCTCGTTCATATAAAGAGGATATATATATTTGGGGCTGTCCTAGATAACTAGTTCAGTTCCTTTTTAACCCATTGTTTTAGCTGACGTAATTGACGTTTCGGATCACTGTAGTTAAAACGCCACTCACATTCCTTTAAAAACAGATGGAAATGCTCTTTTGGGATGCCATTATATTTACGCATATGACGCTTTGCTTGACTCCAAAAGTTCTCTATTCCGTTAATATGATTACTGTCTTGTACAAACTCTTTTGAATGGTTAATGCGGTAATGGGTAAACTCACTGACATCAAGTGCGTTGTATAGTCAAAGAACTTATAAATCGCCACACAGCCATAAGAAATAAAAGAACAGTGTGTCAACGCAATCTAGCCGCCACTCTTTACGTTTTTGTTTGACCCAAGCCCACATTTGCTCGATAGGATTCAAATCAGGACTGTAAGGTGGCAGCCATAAAATAGTGTGCCCTGCATCTTCTATAAGTTCAGTTGTGTCTTTGCGCTTATGGAAGGTTGCATTATCCATAACGATTACACTGTCTTTCGGTAAGCTTGGTAGCAGCAGTTGTTCAACCCAGCTATGAAATACATCACTATTGACACTGCGATCATAAAGTCCAACAGCGAACAGCTGATTATTGTAAATAGCACCTATCGCATTGGTTTGGTTTTTAAGCTGCCAGTTGTATTGTCCAAAGCATTTTTTACCTCTATTAGAGTAACCGTAAGGCCTGTTCTCATGAGACTTAAAGCCACTTTCATCAAGATAGATAATAGGCTTATCATCAAACTCAAATTGCGCTAACTTTTCAAGAAATATTAAACGTTTTTTATCATCTGCTTTTGGATGAGTTAAGCTCTTTTTTTTGAGTGATGCCGATTCGTTTTAATGCAATGCCTATCGCTCTTTGAGTACAATTAAAACGCCGAGCTCGTTCGTGCTGATAGTCATCAGGATAAGCCTCTACATCCGCTCTCAGTAATGCATCGTCTATTTTAGTTGGGGTAAACTGACGTTTTTTACGCTCAGGAAATTTTTTCCAACGCTGAATAGTGTTGGTGCTAATTTGATATTCCTCTGCAAGTTGTCGAATGCTATAGCCTTCTGCAAGCTTATTGAGGATCAGTTGTCGGTAGTCTTTTGAGTATGCCATATTATATACTGTAGCGGATTTTTGTTTCTTTTACTATAACTTCTAAAGGAGTCTGTGTAAACGATACTATCAGGCTTTACTTTCTCTCTTATAATAGGGATTAAGGTATCAGCTCTGGCATTAGGGATGATACAAGCATAGACGCTACCATTGCGCTTAAGCAGTCCAAAAACAGGAACTTTGTTACCAGCACCGCGACCACGTTTGCCTTTGCGTCTGCCGCCAAAGTAGCTCTCATCAACTTCTATTTCGCCTTCTAGAAGGCCTGGCTCCTGACTATTTTCATAAATCAATAGTCTTAGCCTGTGAAAGTAATAGCTGGCTGTTGTTTTATTAACACCCACTAAGCTTGCTGCTGTTCTTGCGGTAGAACCGGCAACAAATAGTTCGATAAGCTTAGTTTGTTTGTACCAACTTAATCTACTCTTTCTCATATGACTATCCTAGATTATTTTACTTATCTAGGACAGCCCCATATATTTTAAAGCAGATTATCCAATCAACTATTTTATAGATAGCATATCTCTATAACACGCTTTTATAGACCATCTCGCTTGCTAATTCTTTGAGCTCCTCATCGGCAAGCTCCAACGGCAAAATCTCAGCTTCTACCTGCTGCCCAAGCATCAATCGTCCAGCATCCACCTCTCTTTGTAGCAAGCGATGCAAACTGGCTAAATGAAATTCAGCATCGTAGTACTCATAGATTTGTTGTAAAGAAATCGGTGCTTTTGCATGTACATCCGTAAAAAGCGTGTCAGCTGCCAAAATGGTCATCTCGTTAAGCGCTTCTTCACGCAAGACATCGGCTTGATTGATCTTATGCTGTAAATGAGTGGCAATACGACCTTTAAAGCCCAGCATAACGATAAAGATTAGCGTATGTACCACAAAAAAACTCATATACTGCCATAAAGGCAGCGCGATATCTAACAGCTTGCTTAGCAGCATCAGTACCATCGCCACAATAACATAGCTGACCAATTGCCAAAGCAGCCACATCATTAGGCTGTTGTCACCGAACCAAAACATCTGCCGTTCTTTTAATAGTGTCAGCTGCTGCCGCGCTTGCCACCAATTGTGCTCGCGTTGTTTTAATTGCGCGTACAGCTCGGCACGCTGATTCCCATCAAAACCTTTGTCATTGATATCTTTAGCGCTGCGCTCATCAGTTTGTAAAACACTAGACATATCAAAGTATCCTTAAAATAATCTGTCGTTGATGCATACAGTTATTTTTTGCTTGGTTAATAAGTTACACCTGCTCAATCTTATCGATGCTTAACAGCATGATGAAAATTGGCTAGACTCAAAACTCATTGTTAAAACTCGTTGTTAAAACTTATTGTCATTACTCGCTGTCTTTCAAAAAGCGCCTATCTAAATCGCTTGAAGAGGTTACTTTTGATGGACAATGATAAGCATGAGAAGAAAAAGACAAAAAATAAGAGAAGTGCTACACTGCTCAAATGTAATTTTTCTTTATAACTTTATTATTAATTGTCCATTATAGTTAGCCTACTTATGAATCACAACTTAACGACTCTGCATCCTTACCCGTTCGCTAAGATGGCGACTTTACTTGCCAACAGTACGCCAGCCCATAACCACAGTGAAATTAAGCTGGGTATTGGCGAGCCAAAACATGAGCCACCCGCCTTTGTGTTGGACGTACTACGCGAAAACTTGGACAAAATAGGCCAATATCCAACCACTAATGGGCTGTTCGAGCTGCGCCAAACCATCGCCCATTGGCTAGAGAAGCGCTTCTTTTTAAATCATCTCGATCCCCATAGCCAAGTATTGCCCGTCATGGGCACGCGCGAGGCGATTTTTAGCTTGGTGCAAGCGGTGATTGACCATACATCAACCGAGTTATCCGAAGGCATTTCTAATCAGTCAGCCAGTAAAAAAACGCCGGAATCTGCGCAACCACCTACGGTTGTGATGCCCAATCCGTTTTATCAGATATACGAGGGCGCGGCGATATTGGCGCAAGCGACGCCGTACTTTATGCCTTGCACCATTGATAATGATTTTAAAGGTAACTACCGCGCTGTACCAAAAGACGTCTGGAAGCGCACGCAGTTATTGTTTGTCTGTAGCCCGAACAATCCAACTGGCTCAGTGATGACCATGGACGATTGGGAGTACCTATTGCGTTTATCGGACCAATACGGTTTTATCATTGCCAGTGACGAGTGTTATAGCGAGCTGTATTTTGATAGCGCGCCGATTGGCCTATTGCAAGCTTGCGCGGCACTCGGTCGTCATGACTTTAAAAACTGCGTGGTATTTCACTCTTTATCTAAGCGTTCAAACTTGCCCGGTCTACGCTCAGGCTTTGTAGCGGGTGATGCCAATATTTTGCAGCCTTATCTGCAATATCGCACTTATCAAGGCTGCGCGATGCCGATACCGCATCAGCTCGCCTCTATAGCCGCTTGGGAAGATGAAAAGCACGTGGCGCATAATCGAGCACTCTATCAAGAAAAATTTGCCTTATGGATGTCGGAGCTCGGCGAATTACTTGATTTACGCATGCCAGAAGCAGGTTTTTACTTCTGGATAAAAGTACCTGAGCAGTTTGATGGCGATGACGAAATCTTTGTCAAAGCCTTGTATGAGCAAGCAAATATTCACGCGCTGGCTGGGCGTTACTTGTCACGTGAGGTCAATGGGGAAAATCCAGGACAAGGTTATGTGCGCATTGCCTTGGTTGCCAGCGTTGAAGAAAGCCGCGAAGCCATCAGTCGCATTCGTCAATTGCTTGGCGCTTAAAAGCTCATATTAAGAACAGGCTTAAAAGCTTGTCGAAAGACGATTTAAACGCTAGAACCACTGATAATTATTACCATACTACCAAGAAACCGCCAATAACCACAATATTCTCATGGTTATTGGCGGTTTCTTGCTATGCTGTTTACCAAACAATGCTATAGTAAAAATAACACTACTCAGTTTCTTTATTTATTTAGTATCAGTAAAACTGTAAAACCTTTCTTATTAAATTTTTTGTTAAATATGCCATCAAGGATGATGCCATGCCCCATCTTGATTTTACCCAGCCGCCCTTTGATGTATTGAGCGCGGCTGAACGCCAAAGTATCAAAAAAAATACCCAAATTCGTTATCTTGCTAAAGATGAGTACTTGCCTGCCGACGATTTGCAATACTTTTATGTGGTACTCAAAGGACAAATCGAGCAGCTGCTTGATGGTGAGTTTGTCGCGTCCTATTTAGGCAGCAATCATACCGACCATCTGAATAGCAACGATTGGTTTGACAGTCGGCGACTACCAAAATCACTTATAGAAGGTGATTTACCAAAAAGCAGCGAGCCAACTAACGCCCTCCTTAGCCGTGCTGAACCTCCAAGTAAAAACCCGATATCACCCTACGATTTTCGAGCTATCGAAGACACGCTGCTGTTACAAGTCAATGGCGCAACCATTGATAAAATCAGTGCGCAAAACCATCTGGTGCGTCAATTATTATCAGAAGATTTACCCGAACGCCTAAAAGCATTGCAGCAGCGGCGTAGCAGCCAGAGCTTAAGTACCGCTAGCTACCATGGCTATAATGAGCAACAAGAAGTGCAGCAAATCATGATGCAGCCGGTGATTGATGTCCGCTTATTGCCGGTACATATCATTGACGCCACTAGTAGCCTATATGACGCTGCCCATATTATGACTAAGGAGGGGCTTAAGCATGTGTTGGTGCGACCGCTCGACCAATTAAGCCAAAGTAAAACACAAGCACACGCGCAAACATTAGATAATGATTTAGATAGCGATTTAAATAGTAACTTAGACAGTGATAATGGCCGTTTGCAAACTCCTAGAGCTTACTCTGGTCGTACGTTAGGCATTTTGACCGATACCGATATCTGCCGCGCAGTGAGCGATCAGCAAAATCCGGCGACAACCCCTTGCCAGCGTTATGCGAGCTTCAATTTGCGTACTATCGATGCTCATGATGAGATTGGCGATGCGCTATTGACCATGACGCGCTACCGTATTCATAGGCTGCCTGTGATTGACGCTAATGGTGAAGTCGCAGGTGTACTGGGGCAAAGCGATATGCTCGCCCATATTGGGCATCATTCACAGCTGATTAGTATTCAGATTGAAAAAGCAAAAGACTTACCAAGCTTAGATACGGCAGTTGAGCTTATTGGGCGCTATATTCGTGCGCAGCATCAAAATGGGGTAAAAATCGGTAACGTCAGCCGCATGGTACAAACGCTTAACGCGCAAGTTTTTACCAAGCTGTGGCAGCTTATCGTACCTGATGAAGTAGTGAAAAATACTTGCGTTATCGTCATGGGTTCCGAGGGGCGCGGCGAGCAAATCATGCGTACCGACCAAGATAATGCGCTGATTATCCGTGATGGGTATAATCATCCTGATTTAGCCAATTTCGCTGAAACCTTTAACAATCATTTAGCCGCATTGGGATATCCGCTTTGTGATGGTAATATCATGATGACCAATCCAATGTGGCGGCAGCCGCTTAAGCAGTTTGAAGCGCAGATTGGCTTATGGTTTAGAAATACCGACCCAATACACAGTATTTATTTATCGGCGATATTAGATGGCGAGTATGTCTGCGGCGATGAGTCGCTGCTGTCCCATGTCCGCGAACATTTAAAAATCGCTCACCGCCAATCAGACCAGATGTTTGTACGTCAGTTCGCCCGAGCTGCTCTACAATTTGGCGATGTCGGTCAATGGTGGCAAAAGTTTGTTCCGCTACTTAGCGGTAAACCTAGCTCTTATGATATTGACCTTAAAAAAGCCGGTATTTTTCCGTTGGTGCATGGTATTCGTACTTTGGCATTAGAAAACGATATTTTTGATGCGCCCAGTAGTAAAGGACGGCTAAAAGCCTTGGTACAAGCGCGCGCCTTGACCCAACAGCGTGCTGATACTCTGCTTGAGGCGTTAGAGTTTTTTATGGCGCAGCGTTTGTCCGTTGCCCTATTGACAGATGATAAGTATGCGCGGCACGTCGATCCGACAACTTTATCTGCCCTTGAGCGAGATTTATTAAAAGAGTGTTTGGCAGTGGTCAAGAGTTTTAAAGGTCAGCTCAGTCGTCATTACCAGCTGGAATTTGGTTAGTAGTATGCCATGATTAATCAGGACCATTCAATTAGCACCATTACAATCAAAACCATTCAGTCAACCAGTAAACAAAAAAGGGAGCAAAAATAGAATGAGTTGGCTAAAACAATTATCTTCTCATTGGCAAAAGACACATTTGCAGCGCCCTGAGCTGGCATCAATGTTTGATAAACCTTTGGCTAATGAATGGGTCGCGATTGACTGCGAGATGACGGGACTTAATCCAAAAAAGCATCACCTGTTGTCTGTCGCCGCGATTCATATTAATGGCAATAGCATCGATACGGGCAATGGTCTGCATCTGGTTTGCCGGCCGCCTGTCATGCCTGACCGTGACACTATTGTGATTCATGGCTTGCGTACTGCTGATGTCGAGCACGGCATGAGCTATGATGAGATGCTCGCTTTACTGCTGCCCTTTATCGATAATCGACCCATAGTTGGGTTTTGCCCGCAGATAGATACGGGATTTTTGAATCCTTTGGTTAAGCGCTATATGGGCACGACATTGCCTAACAATATCATTGATGTGCGATTGTTATACAGTCGGCGCATGGGCAATCTTGCTCAGGGCGACCCCAACCAATCGCAGCATTTAACCAAAATTTTAGCGCATTATGAGATTCCTGAGCTTGGCATTCATGATGCTTATAATGATGCCATTATGACTGCGATGGCGTTTTTGCATATGCGTTAATATTGATGGCTGACAATTAATAAGCCCTTAGAAAAAAATATTCAGCACTATCATTTCTCAATTGAATAAAACACCACTCAGATTTTATTAAACCATTACCTTTAAGCCTGTTTACAAGTTTTAGCCGGACGCTGCATTTATGCAAAGGCTGTACCTACGCGAAAATAGCAACTCATGTTACCATAGGGTGTTTTTGCCACCTGATGATAGACTGCTCATGCTACCCACTTCTAAAACTAATAATCGCCCTACTACTACTGCCAAATTGACGCCTTTTATTAAGCCGTTATGCTCGCTGAATCAGCCTGCTAAGTACCTAGCCACGTTATCCACGCTAGCACTATTTGCCAGCGCTATGTTGACGCCACTATATGCGCAAGCTGCCCTGCCAGAAGCGATTCAAGCGGCGCTCACCCGAGCAAACTTAAGCGCTACCGATATCAGTATCGTCATTACCCCAGTTGGCGATAAAAATGCCAGTCGCTTGCCTGCGCCAATTCAGGTGATTAATAGCCCTAAGCAAGGTATTAGCAACTCTCACATCGATAGCCAGCCAAAATCATTAAGTGTTGATAATGTTTCTGCTGACCCTGATAGCATCAAAAGACAAGCAACTCAAAATAATCAGCCTAAAGAAGTAACGGTGTATCAAAGCCCGTTGATTACTATCGAGAAGCAGACGATTAAGCAACACGAAAAACAGCTCCATGCTTATACCGACGACCCTTATACTTATCAAAGTTTAGAGAGTAGCCCATCGCTGCTGCCAGATGATGGCCAATCAGTACCTTCAGCGCCTAATCAGAATAGTGAAAATAATGGCAGTAACGTTACGACTAACAATATTAAAATCTCTTTCTCACCGTTATTAAGCCATCAAGCCGACATCGCGCGCACGCCTGCCAGCACCATGAAACTGGTTCCAAGTTTTATTGCTTTAGATACTTTGGGCGCTGACTTTGTCTGGCATACCCGCGTTTATCATACGGGCATTATCATCGGCGATAAGCTCTATGGCGACTTGATTATTCAAGGTAGTGGCGATCCAAAAATGACCCACGAGCGCTTACAGCAATTGCTTTATAAAATACAAACCGCGGGTATTCGCCATATTAACGGCGATATTATCGTCGATAGCGCAATCTTTAAAAATGTAAGCAAAGACCCTGCTGCCTTTGACAACTCGCCGCTACGACCTTATAACGCCAGCCCTGATGGTTTTTTGGTTAACTTTAGCAGTATCGGTATCCAAAGCTATCCGCTAGATAATACGCGCGCACAGCTGACCTATACGCCGCAATTGGCAAACTATCAATTGCCTAGCATGATAAATATACGCTCAGCTGCCTGCGGTCAAGCGCGCTATAGTCTAGCGCCGCAGTGGCAACCGACCCAGCTGACGCTCAATGCCAATCTGCCCGATAGCTGCGGTGAGCATGCTTTTTATGTCGCCTATCCTGATGCCAAAGATTTCGCCGCCCGCGTCATTACTTCTAAATGGCAAACGCTTGGCAATACCTTAACGGGTAAAGTCATCAGCCAAGAAAAACCTTACCTTTCTAATAAAAATATTAAAGAAGGTAAGTCGCCACGCGGTCTGGCCGCTATCGCGATATCGCCGTTACCTATTGTCAGTTATCCCTCTTTAAACCTTACTCAGCAGATTTATGATATCAATCACTTCTCTAATAATGTAATGACTGAGCAAGTGGCGCTCTCTATTGGCGCTTATGACAACGCCGGTATTAATAGAAATGGTATTAATAGCACTAGCATTAATAAAGCTGGCAGCGATAAAGTAAACGCTAATAAAGCGGGCGTTAATAAAGTAGACGTTAATCAAGAAAGCACTGATAAAGATAAAGTCATTCATCAGCAAGCAACGAGCTTATATCGATTTGGTCGGCCACCAGCGACTGATTATTCGCAAGCGCTACAAGCGATTAATCATTGGTGGCAAACCAAGCTCACTACGCCGCCGCCGCATTTAACCAATGGCTCAGGGCTCTGCCGCGACTGTACCATCAGTGCCGAAAATTTAAGCGAGCTATTAACCTACGCTTATGAGCAACCAAGCTTTGATGCTTATGTAAGCTCATTAGGTATCGCTGGCGTCAGTGGTACGATTAGTGCTCATAGTGAGCGCTTGCCTGAGTCGCAAGCCATCGGTCGTGCTTGGATAAAAACCGGCACGTTAAATAACGTCACCTCGATGGCAGGCTATGTTAAAGGCTTATCTGGACAGGATTATGTAGCGGTCGGATTGATTAATAGCGACCAAGCACTCAACGCTTATACTGCTAGACCCGTATTAGATGCGATGCTTGATTGGACGGCGCAGCATTGATAATGGTGTATTAGCTGCTATTTTTTTAGCGCTATTTGTTTAAAAAAACCTATGCTCACCCCTTTATAAAGGTCATTTTATGTCACGTAAACCAACGCAGCTTAGCAAGTCTCCCAGTAGGTCAGGAGATAGTCAATCAGGAGCTAGTCAGTCGGGAAGCAAGACACCGCTATCAAACCCAAAAGCCACTCAACCTAAGATGGCGCAATATGTTGGTTTCTTTGCCGTTGGTTATATTTTAGCTAGCGCCATATTTATGATGATTCAAACCAAACTTGCCTTAAACTCGCAATTGATCACAGTCATCTCTATCGTCATCGGCGCTTATATTGCCGTGCATAAATTTATCAAGCATCAGCAGCGCGCACTGGATAGAGGCGAGATTAACCGCTTAATGTTCGGCGGCGTTGCAGTGGTTTGGCTACTGACGATTATTTATTTCTTGGGAATCTGGTTTTTCTTATTTGATGCGGTGAGCCGTGAAGTGTTGATGGAGATGAGCATGCAGCAGCCACTACCACTGCTTTCAGCATTAGTCATGATATTGGTGCTGAGCTTAGTCAGTGCACGCATTAGCATTTGGGCCGTCAATCGCTTACTTGACCCCAAGCGCAAAACCATTTAATTATTATTGAAATACTTAGCGCTTTTAAATAGCCAGTAACCTTACCTATTTATCACTATCCAAGCGCATACAAAGTTTTTGTCCTATGCATGAGTAAATTACGGTACGCTGTTTCTATAAGGTTTCATGTTAAGTAGTATTTAAGTGACATAAATAATCAATAGGAGCTCAAGCAATGGACATGCTTTTTTTCGATAATATAGACAAGCTCGGACGTATCGTGCTGACGGCGGTAACGGTTTACGTTTTGATTGTTATCATCACTAAAGTCTCTGGAAAACGCTCCACTTCGCAGCTTAATAACTTTGATTGGATTGTCACCGTGATGATTGGCTCACTCGGTGCCAGCACTATTTTACTTAAAGACATTCCACTTATCGAAGGCATCTCTTCTATCTTGGTGCTGTATGTCATGCAGTTTTTGGTCACCAAATACGCCTCTATTTCACCGCAATTTAGCAGCTTTATTTTATCCGAGCCGCGCATTGTCTTTTATCAGGGGCAGTTTTTACCCGATGCGATGCGTGCTGAACGCTTGACCCGTCAAGAGCTTGAATGTGCCATGCGTTCTGAAGGGGTGAATAGCTTCGATGATGTCGAGGCCATCGTTTTTGAATCGGATGCTCAGCTGACCATTATTCCAAAACCTGCCTTTTCTGATAACAATGACAATCATCAAAGCGAAGAAAACACGGTGTCAGAAACCATCGCCCCACTTATGTAAAACAATTGGCAAAAGTTAAAGACTGCTGAAAGTTAAAGTATAAAAAAGGATAGCCGATATAAACCGACTATCCTTTACTTTTATCTTCAATTATTACTAACCGCTATAATCGTTATTTATCCATAACAATCCTAGTGCGGAAACTACTTAATACGCTGCCACGTTTGCGAACGACCAAAGACTGGGGTACCAACAAAGCCACGGAGTTTTAAACTTTGACCATTATCACTTAGGGTTAATTTGCCAGAATAGGTTTTGCCGGATTCAGGGTCGACCAGCTTGCCATCACTCCATTGGTTATTACCATCCGCTTTTAAACCTGAGAGTATCTGTAAGCCTTCAACCGGTTTGTTTTTTAGGCTACCAGGACATTTGGTACAAAGCGCATCCGCCTTTTCTTTATTCAGTACTTTAATGATTTTTCCTGACACTTTACCGCCGCTTTCTGTTAACTGAATGACGGCCTTTTTTTCACCGGTTTTATCATCGATGGTTTGCCATTGCGTGCCATTTAGCGAAACAGCAAACACAGAAGTAGAGAGCAGCGCGCCTGCGCTAAGGGCAATTAGACTTGATATAGTGCGTTTCATGAACGACTCCTTTCGTTTAAAAAAATGTTTCAACCTATCTTTTGGTTTATCATAAAGACCTCACAGTGTTGCTCGTTATTTTATGACTGGTTTTATAGCTTGGGTCATTACTCGTTCATTTGCTTTATTGCTTTTAACGTTCTGCCACTATTTTTATAGCGCAGAGTTTAATAATAAGCGAAAACCAGCAAAATAAAGAACAACTGTTTGTCGAATGCCCGTAAAGCACAAAATTATGCGTTGTAAAAGGTCTGTTTGTTACAATAACTTAAGCGCAGAATTCTTTTGTTACATTTACTCAATGATCAAAGTGGTATGTATTATGAAAGTAAGAATATTGACCGTCGGTAATAAAATGCCCAAGTGGGTACAAACCGGTTTTGATGAATATTTCAAACGTATTCAACCGATGCTTAGCACCGAAATCGTAGAAATTGCGGCGGCAAAACGCGCCAAGAATCCGTCAGATGCCAATTTGGCGCAGTACCGTGAGCAAGAGGGTCAGGCGATATTAGCCGCCCATGCGGCAGGAGGGCGTGAGCAACTATGGGTGCTGGATGTAAAAGGTAAAATGCTCTCTACCGAGCAGTTGGCCGATAAATTGGCCGATGGCATGCAGCAAGGCGATGATATTGCCCTAGTCATCGGCGGTGCTGACGGTGTATCGCCAGAAGTATTGGCAAAAGCCGATGTAAAATGGTCGTTATCCGCGCTGACCCTACCGCATCCGCTGGTGCGCGTGGTACTGATGGAGCAGCTTTATCGGGCGATGAGTATCAATCACAACCACCCTTATCACCGCGGTAATTAAAAGTAGTAATTAAAACGCCTACAAAACAGATTGAAATATAGGCGCGCGCCCTAATACATGCTACATGAAACATCCTAAACCTGCACTACCTAAAGCCTTAAGCGCTCATACGCAAGCTGATGACAAGCGCCAACATCTAACGAACTCAAAGCCGACGCCTATCACGGCAGCGGCTGCTTGGGCAGATGGACCTGAGATATCGAGGGCAGCGACAGTATCGAAACGACCAAAATTGCCCGCGCTATTTATCTCGCATGGGGCGCCGACGCTTGCAATCGAGCAGTCAGCTACTACTAGCGCACTGGCACGCATTGGGCAAAATTTACCTAAGCCGCGCGCCATTATCATTATGTCGGCGCATTGGCAGTCGGCTAAGCTTGAAATCAGTAGCAATCCGCAACCAAAAACTTGGCATGATTTTTCAGGCTTTGCGCCAGAGCTATATGATTTGCAATACCCTGCCGCCGGACAACCAGCGCTTGCTGAAACCTTGGCACAGCAATTGACGGCGCGCGGTATTACCTGCCGCGTAAACCCTTTGCGCGTTAGCGATCACGGGGTCTGGGCGCCGCTTTTGCATCTGTATCCAGAAGCTGATATCCCTATCGTGCAAATATCGCTACCACGGCATTATGACAGTGTCGCTTGTTATCAATTGGGCGCGCAACTGGCGCAATTGCGGGATGAGCAAATCCTTTTGATTGGTTCAGGAAGTATCACCCATAATTTGCAAGCACTACGCTGGCAAGCAGAGAGTATCGATAAAACCGCTAGAGACTTTAAAGTTTGGCTATTACAACAGCTTAAAACAGACATTCCGAGCGCCTTAGACTGGCAGCAGTATCCTAATTATCAGAATGTACATCCAAGTGATGAGCACCTATTGCCGCTATTTTTTGCTTTAGGTGCGGGTCAACGCGTCTCTGTGGTACACCAAAGCATGGCGCACCATAGCTTGGGTATGGATATTTATCGTTTTGATTAAGCTGTCTTAATCAAAACGCTTTTTATAAAATACATTTATTAGAAATCATTGCGAGTATATAAGACTATTTCTCAAAGGCAGGTTTGGTAAATAACCCCGCGCGCTCCATCTCGCCAGCAATACTAAATAGTGTCGTTTCATCATTCATACGCCCAATCAGCTGCATACCAATTGGCAAGCCTTTTTTGCTCATCCCAACAGGCAATGACATCGCCGGTAGCCCCGTAACATTACCTAATAAAGTAAAACCCATTTTACCGAGTACGGGTGAGCTGAGTTTTTCAATCACGCCTGAGCTAAAGGCATATTTACCCATATCAATGCCTTTATTTAGCAATCCGGCACTACGCATGAGCATCTCATCCATACGGCTTGGCGGCAGTACGCCATGTTTAACGGCAGGGGTCGGTACAGTTGGGCACAAAATCATATCGTAAGTTTCAAGCAATAGACCGGTTTGATATTGGCTATGATGCCAGCCATGCTTAGCATGTGCCAAATCAACGGCGGATAACGAGCGTCCGAGCATCGCCATATTATAGGTTTGTGGCTCAAGGTTTTGGATATGCTGGGCGCCATAACAACGCTCGACATAATCGATGGTAAAGGCGGTATGGGCGCAGACTACCACTAAAAAATCATGCCAAAACTGCTCAATATTGATATTAGGCTCAGCCGGTATCACGCGATGTCCCATGGCTTCTAGCTGCTTAGCGGTCTGCTCTAATACAGCGAGTACCTCTTTATCAACCACGGTATTGGCCACCAATGGCTGTTGATGCAGGGCAATGGTTAATTGCCGTGGTGCGCGCATCGCTGCTTGCAAGAATGTCCCATCCGGCGGGGCAATGATAAAAGGCGCACCGATTTCCGCACCGCTAGTCGCATCTAGCATCGCTGCGCTATCACGTACAGAGCGCGTAATTACATGGTCAGCGACCGCCCCTTCCCAGCCTTCACCAATGGCTGGACCCATCGGATTACGACCACGGCTAGGTTTGAGTCCAAACGCGCCGCACCATGCAGCAGGAAAACGTATTGAACCGCCGCCATCACCCGCGCCTGCCATCGGTACGATACCACTTGCCACAGCCGCCGCACTACCGCCCGATGAACCACCAGAGCTATAGCCTTTTTTAAATGGATTATGGGTGGCGCCATGCGCTTTTGGTTCAGTGGTAATAATCAAACCAAACTCAGGCGTATTGGTTTTACCAAAAGTATTTACGCCGCTGGCTTTCATGCGTTTAACGATTTCACTGTCATCATCAGGCACGATGTTGACGCTACGACTGCCCATGGTAATTGGCTCATCCGCAAAATAGAAGGACAGGTCTTTGAGTAAATAAGGCACGCCATTAAATACGCCTGCTGGTAAGCCTTTTTGCGCCGCGGCATAAGCACGCTCATCAAAACGATGGATAATAGCGTTTAATTTAGGATTAAGCTGATTGGCTTGCTCAACTGCTGCATCGAGCAATTCTTTGGCGCTGACTTCCCCTGCGTTAACCAATGCTGCCAACGCTATCGCATCATATTGGGTATATTCTTTAAACATAACTGACCTTCCTTGGAGAGTAATTGCGTTAAGGTGTATTCTTAGAATTTATGCCTATCTATCTGCTAAACCACCCCCAGTTTAGTATAAAAAGCCGCTGTTTATAATCGATAAACAAACTCATTAGTCATTCGGGTATTAGGGCGTGTCCTCAATTCAATCGATGGACATCTAAATGGGCTAAAAATGGCTCAATGAAATAAGTACAAGTATTATAACGCGCTACTGGTATTCATTTCCCTTGCTTGCTGTGCCTACGCAGACAGAGGCTGCGCAAAATTAATACCAGTAGCTCTGCGTTCATTTTATAGCGGATCGCCTATATCATCTTTTCCCAATAAAAAAGACGAGTCACTTTCGTCACTCGTCCTTTTTGCTATCTAATGATATCTAAGCGCTACATTAACAGCTCACGCTTACCACTTTTACCCATAGAGCTGACCAAGCCAGCCTCTTCCATTGAGTCAACGATACGCGCGGCGCGGTTGTAGCCGATACTAAATTTACGCTGAATACTAGAGGCTGATACTTTACGCGTTTCCATGATAAATGCCACGGCATCATTATAAAGGTCATCGTCTTCGCCAGAAGCATTGGCCGCACTAGCACCACCGCCAGGACTCATTAATTCAAAATTGCCCGCCATATTATCAATATAATCGGGCGCACCGCGTTCACGCCACGCGTCACAGACACGATTGACCTCTTCATCACTGACATACGCGCCATGCACACGGTCAGGCTCAATTTGCCCTGGTCCTAAAAACAGCATATCACCATTACCAAGCATATCTTCGGCACCGCCGCTGTCTAGAATAGTCCGCGAATCCACTTTTGAGTTCACCCGTAACGCTGCACGCACAGGAATATTGGCTTTAATCAGACCAGTAATGACGTCGACCGACGGACGCTGGGTGGCAAGCATTAAATGAATCCCTGCTGCTCGCGATTTTTGTGCAAGACGAGTGATAAGCTCTTCGGCTTGCTTACCGACTTGCATAATCATATCGGCAAACTCATCGGCGACAATGACAATCATCGGCAATGTTTTTAGCTTTGTCGCTTGGCTAATACTAACGCTATCATTGGGACGCCATAAAGGATCCAGCATCGGATTGCCCGATTTTTCAGCAGCGATAACTTTTTTATTAAACTCGTTAAGTTTACGCACCTTTAATAAGCTCATCAACTGATAACGGCGCTCCATCTCTGCCACACACCATGACAAGGCACTAGCCGCTTCCGTCATATCAGTGACCACTGGCGTTAGCAGATGCGGAATATCATTATAGTTGGCAAGCTCAAGCTGCTTTGGATCAATCAAAATAAGGCGCAGCTCATTCGGCGTATATTTTAGCAGCATCGACAGTAGCATCGAGTTGACCAAGACCGATTTACCAGATCCTGTGGTGCCGGCAACCAACATATGCGGCGCGCGAGCAAGGTCAGTAATAATCGGATTACCGCCGATGTCTTTACCCATTGCCATACTGATTTGGGCTTTAGGGTCGTTAAATTTCTCCGTATTTAACAGCTCAATCAAACGCACCATTTCGCGCTGCTTGTTTGGCACCTCAATACCAATATACGGCTTACCCGGAATAACCTCGACCACACGCAAGGACGCCATCGATAACGAACGCGCCAAATCGCGTGAAATACCCGTCACTTTACTGGCTTTTACCCCAGCAGCAAGCTCTACTTCAAAGCGCGTTACTACCGGCCCTGGAATCGCATTAACCACCGACGCTTTTACATTAAACTCTTGCAATTTGATTTCTAATAGCTCGGACAACTGTTCAAGCTCAGCCAATGTATAGCTCGGCTTACGGTCAGGATCTGGCTTATCTAAAATAGAAATTTCAGGGATAGGTGTAAGGCTACTGCGATAAGCAGCCGTTTGCATCGAGCGTGATTTTTGACTGAAGGCGGCATCATCGCTAATATGCGGCATCACAGGCAGGTCAGTGTCGTCAGCTCGACTGTCATCTTCTGGCATCATGTCAGCAATATGATTGCTGCTATCGCCTTCTGGCACCGCAAAGCTTACCGTAGGTTTAGTGGCGGTGACCGGCGAAGCATTTGTTTCTGTAATACCAGTTGCTGCTGTCGGCTCGAGTTTAGGATTGGCAGGCGGCGTATTGGTCGGTGTCATATCAGTAACTTTAGCAACGTTACTAATCGTATCCACTGGCGTAGCAAACTCTGCTGCCGATGTACTGACTGTTTCAGGCTTAGCTAAAGGCTCAGTATCATAAGAAGAATCGGGTTGTTCGATAGACCAACTTTCAGACAAGTCATCTATTGAGTCATCAACCACATTATTTAATGAATTAACATTTAATGAATGATCAGCTTTCTGTTCCTGTGCTGCGGTATCAAACGAGGTGTCTAATACCGGCGCTTCAATCAAGGTTTTATCTTCTTCTAACTCAGGCGCGACTGCAACTGCCGCATGTTCTGCTAGCCAAGCATCAACTAAGCTATCAATTGCTGAGCTATCAACGCTTTCTGTCGTCTCAAGTTCATCAGCAGCAGCATTAACAATATTATCAGAAGTATTAGGCGCAGCAGATTTATCGAAACCTTGGATGTTCGTGTTTGAAGCAGCAGCTGCATCATAAACAAACGTATCCTGCCCAGCAATGGCCTCACTTGCCAACAAATCATCGACCGTATCGGCATCATTCCAAGCAAAACTTGGTTCAACTTTGCGTGCAGGCACCATCACAGGATTTGCGGTAGGCGCTGACGGTTGCTGTTGGTTAACATGACTAAAACTGCTTGCATTAGCTGAAGCCGTTTGTAATTGCTCATCCTGCGCTGTGCTGCTGGTTGCAGTTTGTGCCACTGCTGCAGCGGCTGACATGGACGCTTTGACGCTAGCACCTAGACCCGACGTCGCTAAAAAATCTTTCAACACGTTATTAAAACGACCACTTTTATCGGCTGTTTGAGCATGATTTGCATGGTCAGTAGCTGACAAATCTAATGGTAACTGCTCAAAGCCTTGCGCCGCTTTTTCATCGCTCACACTTGCATCATTTTGCTGTTGTTCAGACGCTGTCTGCGCGGCTTGTCTATTATCACGTTTACTATCATTGTCTTGAACTGCAGCATCACGCCATGACCATGTTTTGATTTTTTGATAAATCGCCAGCCAATGAATATTAAAGGCAAAAGTGGCGGTAATTATCACAAATACCGTTAAAAAGGTCACACTGCCCCACTGCGATAATAGCTGTGCCAAACGTGCTTGCAACTCAAGGCCAATAATACCACCAGCAATGCCTTTAAGGCCGGACACCATTGGATCGGCCACTTGCTGTACTAGCGCTACCAATTGCGCAAACAAGGCACTGGCACTTAATAGCAAAAACACATAGGCAACTAAGCGTAATAACCAAAACGTTGGTTTGTTATCCCACCAAATCAGCACCGACTCATAAACCAAAAACGCCAGCAACCACCAAGCTCCAAAACCAAAGAAGCTATAGAGCAAATCGGACAGCCACGCGCCCATCTCGCCGCCCATATTATTTACGGCAGTCATATCACTACTGATGTGCGACCAGCTCGGATCATTACCGGTATAAGTCATCAAAATGACGAATAAATAAACCGCCAGTATTAACCCAAGCAGGGTAAATATGCCCTTTTTTAAATACTCAATAAGTGGTGCTGATATCACGTAAGATCTGCCTTGTTGTTAATACTCGTTATTAATATTAAATGGTCGCCAGTTTATGAATAAAGCTAGTTATGCTTACTATGCTGAAATGGTTTTGTGCTGATAAGTGACAATATACCAATATAAGTAAATCACTTACTCTAGCTACTACTACCCTTGCATAACTTCTTATAATAACAAATACATAGGCGTAGTGGCGACAGTGTTATCAAGAAAGAGGGTAAGAAAATAAATCTATCAGTGGTTTAGCAAAAAATGCGCTCATTAACCGAACATTCGCCACACTTTTCAGTAATAAAGCAGCGGGCAATAAAAAATTCTGCTTTCATTTTAAAAGCAGTTTTTAAACTCTCCGTACTTTGATTCTAATGATATCCATATTCATTTTAGCAAACTTGCACTTTTTGCCCTCAGCCCTTATGTTATTATCACACAGCAATAAGAAAAACCATATTCATCGCGACTTTTAGCGACTATTTTTATAACATTTATCATTTGTACCACGTATTTTAATTTTTATATTTCTCATTTAGATAGCAAGCAAGGAAATTTTATGGCAACTGATAGCACGGCTCCTCGCCACGAAAAACTCATTATTTTGGGCTCAGGCCCTGCCGGTTACGCCGCTGCCGTTTATGCGGCACGCGCCAACCTAAAACCTGTGATGGTGACTGGTATGGAAGTTGGCGGGCAGCTGACCACCACCACTGAGGTCGATAACTGGCCGGGCGATGCTCATGATTTAACCGGTCCTGCGCTTATGGATCGCATGAAAGCCCATGCCGAGCGCTTTGGTACTGAATTGGTTTATGACCATATCAATGAGGTTAATCTTAATGAGCGTCCTTTTTCCTTGATTGGTAACAATGGTAGCTATACTTGTGACGCCCTAATTATCTCAACGGGTGCCTCTGCGCAGTATTTAGGCTTAGAGTCAGAAACCAAATTCCGAGGCCTCGGCGTATCGGCTTGTGCCACCTGTGATGGCTTCTTTTATAAAGACCAAAAAGTCGCCGTCATTGGCGGTGGTAATACCGCCGTTGAAGAAGCTTTATATTTATCAAACATCGCTTCTGAAGTTACTTTAGTCCATCGCCGCGACAGCTTACGCTCTGAGAAAATCCTACAAGATAAGTTGTTTGAAAAAGCCAGAAACGGTAACGTCAAAATCGAATGGAACCATAAAGTCAAAGAAGTAGTCGGCGATGATATGGGCGTCAATGGTCTGATCATTGAATCTATGATTGATGGCAGCACCAAGCAATTAGATACCATGGGTATGTTTGTCGCCATTGGCCATAAGCCAAACACAGAGTTGTTCAAAGGTCAGTTGGACATGAAAGACGGCTATCTTATTGTTAAGAGTGGCCTAAATGGCAATGCTACTCAAACCAGTATCGAAGGCGTATTTGCCGCAGGTGACGTGGCCGACCACGTGTATCGTCAGGCCATTACGTCTGCGGGCACTGGCTGTATGGCAGCGCTTGATGCCGAGAAATACTTGGATGCTATCGGTGAGACGGTTGCAACCGATCATACGTATGCATCGACATTGACTGCTGATAAAGAAGCATAAATGAGCAACTTTGCTAAAGACGACGGCCGTATTGATATCGATGTCAATGCGACTGATATAACGCCTGAGACCTTCCGTAAACACATCAGAAGTCTTGGGCGTTACAACTTCCCTGACCCTACGATGGTTGATCCTGATGGCATTGGTATCGTTGCCGTTGGCGGAGATTTAGCGCCTACAACGCTGATTTCTGCTTACGCGCAGGGATTATTTCCGTGGTTTAATGAAGATGAACCTATCGCTTGGTGGTGTCCAGAGCCGCGCTGTATTATGCTGCCCACTGACTATAAGCCCAGTAAATCGCTGCGCAAGCAAGCGGGTCGCGAGCGTTGGCAATTAACCCTGAATCAAGCGTTCGATGACGTTATCCATGCTTGTAGTCTACCGCGTAGCGACGGTAACAATGACACGCTGCCCGAGGGCGAACATACTTGGATTCATAGCGAGATGATTGATGCCTATACCGAGCTGCATGCTCAAGGCTTTGCGCATAGCATTGAAGTTTGGGATGATCAGCAGCAGTTGATTGGTGGTTTATATGGCTTAAAGATAGGCGGTATTTATTTTGGTGAATCGATGTTTCATGTCGCATCGAACGCGTCAAAGCTCGCCTTTTGGGGCTTGATGCGTTTATGTGCCCAAAGCAAAGTCGAATTGGTAGACTGTCAGTTACCAAATGGGCATCTGCTGAGCTTGGGCGCTGTAACCTTGCCACGTGCTGAATTTTTAGCACAGTTAGATACCCTTATTGGCAGCCGTTCAGTCAAATGGCAAAAGTACTCTCATCAACCTCTAGCCGTATCATTACTTGATAAACCACAGCCGTGGCAATTAAAAATATAACGCAAATTCACAAGGCAAATAGCTTGGTTTAAAAATGAGCGTATTTATTGCTTTCCAATATAACTTTAAGCAAACTCTCTTTAAACAAACATAGCTTTAAACAACGCTTCCAATCATCATTTATACAATAAGTAAGTTAAATATTTTACTTACGAGGTTAGCATGGCACCTGATACCGCATTTTTATTGATTGGTACACTGGCGACCGAGGCCAATACCACCAAAGATACCATTCGTCATTACGACCAATTGGGACTACTAAAATCTCGCAAACGCCAAGCAGGGTCACGGCTTTATACCGAGTTTCATCCAGAGTGCGTTGAGCGTATTGAGCTGATTAAAAGCGCCCAAGCCATCGGTTTTACGCTGACTGAAATCAAAGATAGCCTTAATGATTATTATGATGGCCAGCTCGATATTGGTTTGCAGCTAAGTCTTACCCAGCAGAAACTTGCCCAAGTAAAAAAGCAGCAAGCGACCATTGGCTTAATGATAGAGATGTTGGCTGAACGTATTGAGGTTCTTGAGCGCATGAAAGCAGACAGTGACTATAAGCTCAATGTTGAAATCTGTAAAAAGAAAATACCCTCACAACCCTAGTCAAGTTACCGGCAAACATCTTAACTTTATCTTCAAGCAGAATCATCAGCGTTAATTATAACTATTAAACATAAACGCGCTGCATAATTAACGCATCAACTGCTGGCTGATGTGGCACTTGATAATAGTTTTTACGCGTATGAATCACAGCAAACGCTTGCTGCTCATATAAATCAATTGCGGCAAAATTATCTGCCCGCACCTCTAATAATAAGCTCTCTACCTGATTGCTCATTAACTCTTCATTTAATTGTGCAAAAATTTGCGAGGCGATACCCTGACGCTGATAGTCAGGATGGGTGCCAATACGCAATATCTCTGCTTGCTCAAAAATAACTTGATAGAGGCAGTAGCCAATTACTTTATTATTATCGGCTTTATCTTCTTGTTTATAAACCATCAGCATATGCATACTGTCTTGCGCAAGCATTTCAACTAGCGTCTGATACGTCCATGCGTCGTGCGGCTGTACTAGTAATTCGATATTTGCCACGGCTTCAATGGTTTGTTGCCGCTTTGATGTATGGGTTGCTAGCTTCTCGATAATAAACACAGTTGTTCCTTTTATTATTTTATTCAAGTTTACTTAAACTCAGTTACATCTATTTTATCTTAAATATTTATCATTAATTTTTAATCACCTACTTTCAAGATAAAGCGCCCACAAAAAAAGCCACCCTCTTACAAGGATGGCTTTTTTCTAACTGCTTAACGTGATCAGATTACTCTAATAGCGTTAGTGCTTTAATGCTTAGCTAAGTACGTTAGCAACAACACCAGCGCCTACAGTACGGCCGCCTTCACGAATAGCGAAACGTAGACCTTTGTCCATAGCGATTGGGTGGATAAGCTCTACGCCCATCTCAACGTTATCACCAGGCATAACCATTTCAGTACCGTCTTGTAATTGGATTGCGCCAGTTACGTCAGTAGTACGGAAGTAAAACTGTGGACGATAGCCGTTTAGGAATGGTGTGTGACGACCACCCTCTTCTTTGCTCAACACGTATACTTCAGCGTCAAACTTGGTGTGAGGAGTGATAGAACCTGGCTTAGCAAGTACTTGGCCACGTTGTACGTCTTCACGTTTAGTACCACGTAGTAGTACGCCACAGTTTTCGCCTGCACGACCTTCGTCAAGCAGTTTACGGAACATCTCTACACCAGTACAGGTGGTTTTTTGCGTGTCACGGATACCAACGATTTCGATCTCGTCACCAACACGTACGATACCAGATTCAACACGACCAGTAACAACAGTACCACGACCTGAGATTGAGAATACGTCTTCGATTGGCATTAGGAATGCTTTGTCGATGTCACGCTCTGGCTCTGGGATATAAGTATCTAGGATACCTAGTAGTTCTACTACGGCTGGTTGGCCATATTTGCCTTCGTCGCCTTTAAGGGCTTGGGTGGCTGAACCTTTTACGATTGGGGTGTCATCACCTGGGAAGTCGTAGTCGTTAAGAAGTTCACGAACTTCCATTTCTACTAGCTCAAGCAATTCTTCGTCATCAACAAGGTCACATTTGTTCATGAAGACGATGATGTACGGTACGCCAACCTGACGTGAAAGCAGGATGTGCTCACGGGTTTGTGGCATTGGGCCGTCAGTTGCTGATACAACTAGGATTGCGCCGTCCATTTGAGCGGCACCGGTGATCATGTTTTTAACATAATCGGCGTGACCTGGGCAATCGACGTGTGCGTAGTGACGTGATGGGGTGTCATATTCTACGTGTGAGGTGTTGATGGTGATGCCACGTGCTTTTTCTTCTGGTGCTGAGTCAATAGACGCGTAGTCTTTGGCTTCGCCACCAGAGGTGATTGCTGCTACGGTTGCGATAGCGGCGGTTAGGGTTGTTTTACCGTGGTCAACGTGTCCGATGGTACCGACGTTGACGTGTGGCTTGCTGCGTTCAAACTTGGCCTTTGCCATGGGTATTTCCTCTTTTTTGATGAATCTTTAACAATCAAAGATCGGTAAATAGCTGTTTGACGGCTCATGATGCATAAAAACCATCAAACCGTTGACGCTATGGTTTTACTACTAAAGCTTATTTGTTAACAAGAATTTATAGCGCTACAACTGTCTATATCTTTATATAGAGACATTATACGTGCTTTTCAATCACTTGCACATTGCCGCGTATTATAACGCACATTGGCAATGCTACAATGCGACATTGTCTTCCTGTGTTTTTTTAATAAACAGACTTATTAATAAACGGATTTATTAATAAACTGACAGCACTAAAAGGCAACACCTCAGTGTCACCCTTAAATCATTATCTGCCACACTCTGTTTATAATTTTCAATATTCTATAATTTCGATATCGATATGTATATTTTGTAAAATACAATACTTTATTAAAGTGCCCCGCTTTGTCAAAAGAGCAAAGCCAATATAAAACACTTGAATAATAAATGGAGCTCATATTGAGAATTGAACTCAAGACCTCTCCCTTACCAAGGGAGTGCTCTACCGCTGAGCTATATGAGCGTGCTTTTAAAAACTACAGTAGCCAACCACTGGGTTGCACTAAAAAAAATATCACGATACAGCAATAATAACTGACTGTCGTGATGATTGATAGTTGCTGCGATGGTGCATATATGGAGCGGGTGGCGGGAATCGAACCCGCGTCATTAGCTTGGAAGGCTAAGGTGTTACCATTATACCACACCCGCATTTACTCTTATGCTGTTTGACTCTGATAGCGAGTCGTTCAGGATATAGAGTATGCTTGGCGCTAGGACAAACTTTGAAAGAATATGGTGGTGGGAGAAGGATTCGAACCTTCGAAGCTTTCGCGACAGATTTACAGTCTGTTGGGTTTGACCGCTCCCCAATCCCACCTAGATTGCTTGATATAAAATCACTTTAATGTGAAGCAAATTCATAAAAAGCGACTTTGAAAGAGATGGTGCCGACTGCCGGGATCGAACTGGCGACCTACTGATTACAAGTCAGTTGCTCTACCAACTGAGCTAAGTCGGCTTGTTCTCTCAAAGTGGTGGCTATTCTATCAAATATTTTGATAGACGCAAGCTCTTTTTTGGTTTTTTTAGCATTATTTTCATAAAAACCGTCAAACACTTGATTACGTTACTGTTTTTTCTAGCGTTAAATCGCGCTTTTTATCGCGATTGATATTATCAGCCGCGCGGAAACGTAAATAGCTTGCCACTACGTCCTCTAGTACCGATTATTTTTACCACCTAAATCAATAATAAAACCTTTTAATTAACTTTATATTTTATGACTTTTAACAAATGATTCATAAAGTTAATCTATAAACGGACAATTTATGCAGTAATTCGGCAAACTGCCAGTGATAATTAGATAACCTTTACAATTTTGCAGGTTAAATAAATGATATCAGCTGGCAGATGCGTTTTTTAAGGAATGTTATAAGCGATTTTTAATGATAAATCGCCTTATACGATGCCCATATTAAACAACCATAATGCTAGGCCAATAATTAAAACTGCCACAAAGACCCATATAAACCAACCGCCGCTGGGCTTTTTCTCAACCTGTCCCGCATTAGCAGGGTTATTAATGGCTTGATCCATGGCATTATTACCAGCTGTACCAAGGTCGCGAGGTTGACCTAAGTTGGCAGTGCCTGCGAACTGCGAAGTAGCAGCTTGCTTGGCACGTAATACATCAGGATCTGCTTCTTCTTGCAGAGCAGTTTTGGTGGTTTTGTCATGCTTGGCAGCGTCTGCTTCTTCTGGTACTTGACGAGCTGCCTTCTGTATTGGTTCTTCTACAACAGGCGCGCTCGTTACTGCCTCTGTTGCTGCCTCTATAGTCTCTGTAGGCTTGGTTTCGGCCTGTTTATTAGGCTCAGTGACCACTGCTGCTGTTTCAATCGGTGCGGCTTCGACTGGTATTGCTTCACTACTATTATCTGTCGCTGACAAGACTTCATCGATTCCTGTTTCTTTTACCACTGGCTCTGTCACCACTGCTTGTTCAATAGTTGCTTCTTCAACAACAGATTCTTCAATCACTGGTTCAGCCTCTACAATTTCAACAGGTTCGGCTGGAGTGTCTGCAACAGGTAAGAACTCTTCAATTTTCGTTTCTTTGACCACAGGTTCTTTAATAACAGCCTCTTTAACCACAGGTATAGCGGCAGCAGGTGCTATTTCGCCAACCGTGTCAGCGCTAGCGCTTAGTGCTGGCTCATCTGTATCTGTCACAAGTGGAGCGGCTTTCTCATTAGCCAATGTCGCAGCAACTGGCGCGCTTACCTGAAAGCTAAAGCTTGCAAAACCTAGCGTATCATTGGCAGCAAGGTTTGTAGATTTATTGGCCTCAATGCGCTGCTCGTTGATAAAAGTACCGTTTGACGATTCTAAGTCCTTCACGTACAACTCACCGTTTAATACGCTCAGCACCGCATGATTGCGTGACACTTGCTTGCTGCCGAGCACCACATCATTGTCGCTACCGCGTCCCACAGACAGGCTGTCACTGACTGTCAACGTCAGATCACCCAAGGCTTCGGTTAGGGCGTTAAGCTGCCATGTTGCGCCATCTGTGGCGACTGGTGTATTGGCATTTTCTATATGGTTCGTCATGCTATCACTCCTTATTTTTATTAAATGTTCAATGGCTATCTTTTTAAATACTTCTCTTTATTAAATAGCGTTCCTTATTCAATAACTGTCTTCAAATGATGAGCTTAATATCCGCTGAGATTTATCGTCTGTATTATTTAGGAATAAAGCGGGGTTTTATAATACCGCCAAGTTTCTCGTAGGGGATACTAAGCACGGGCATACCATAGGCATAGGGACTAATAGAGTAATGCTGATAACGAATATCGACCCCTTTATCGGTCAATGTTACGTTATCACTTAAGGTAAACGGCCAGCTTTTCTCATAGCTTACAACGTCTTCATCGACCGTTTTGACCCAGTTTTTATAGGCATCATAAGCTAAGGCTTTAAAGCGGGGTTTCTTGTTAGGCTGGAGCATATCTGCTAATTGGATTTGTTTTTTGCTCTGTTGGTCAAACACCAGATATTCGCTATATGGCATACCATGAGCGCCGCCCGTATAAACGTACGAGCTAATCTCGAACAGCTCGAAATCATTCACATGACCCAAGTATTCAGGCGTGACCATTAAGTTATAGACGAAAACGCTGTCTTCGGGCAAATCAGCAAACTGTGAGTTAACAAACCCATCGATAGCAGCTTTGACATCTGCTGGGCTACTTTTTTTAGTAATAGGCGCAGATTCAGTCGGTTTACTATTAACGACCAAATGATTGATACGCTCATTGGTCAGCTTATTTATCCAAGGATGATTGGTCTTGAGATATTTAACCTCAATCTCTGGGCAGTTATCACGCGCCGCGCATTTTTCTTCTATTTTTTTCGGTAGCTCATACTCTAAATACTCAGTGTGGCTAATCAGGCTCCCAGCATGCGCTGATAAGCTTAATGCGCCAAGCAGCAGCCCACCACCTAATGAGGTTATTAGTCGCAGCCAAGCCGTCTGTGAGGCAGAGTTTTGAGACCATTTTGACTTATTAGTATGTGGTTGGAGTGCTGCTTTCATATAGCCTCTTTAATATGCAGATAAGGTGTCTTGATATTCTACCGTAACCATTCTGTAGTATTGTAGGTACACTGTTTGTGTTTTTGGATACTTAGTATTTCTGACAATTGGTATTTCTGATGACCAGTGCTTTTGGCAAATAAGCCTTTATCCGTTTATTCGTTGTAAAAATTATCCGTAATAAAAAAGACACGATATCGTGTCTTTTAAAAGTAAGCAGGAAGATGGATAAGCTGATTTTAATGCTCGCGTGTATTGCTAAACGTCACTTCTGGATAGCGGTCTTGCATCAGCTGCAAGTTCACGCGTGATGGGGCTAAATAGGTCAAATAGCCGCCGCCATCTATCGATAACTGGTCATGCGCTTTACGTTTAAATTTCGCTAACGCTACTTCGTCATCGCAATGAATCCAGCGTACGGTTGCAATAGATACCGGTTCAAAGATACATTGTACCTTGTACTCTTCTTTTAGACGATGCGCGACCACTTCAAACTGTAGGACACCGACCGCGCCCAAGATTAAATCGTTATTAATCTGCGGCATAAAGACCTGCGTTGCGCCCTCTTCACTTAACTGCTGCAGACCTTTTTGCAGCGCTTTTGATTTAAGCGGGTCTTTTAATACCACACGGCGGAACAATTCAGGAGCAAAATGCGGAATACCGGTAAAGTTCAGCTCCTCGCCTTCGGTAAAGCTATCACCGATAGAAATCGTTCCATGGTTATGTAAACCGATGATATCACCCGGATAGGCTTCTTCTAGCGCTTCACGGTCACCAGCAAGGAAAGTCAAAGCATCAGCAATACGTACGTCTTTACCCAAGCGCACATGCTTCATCTTCATGCCTTTTTCGTACTTGCCTGAGCAGACCCGTAAGAATGCAATGCGGTCACGGTGACGCGGATCCATATTGGCCTGAATCTTAAACACAAAGCCGCTAAATTCGGTTTCGGTCGCTGCCACTTCGCGCTCATTGGTCGGGTGCGATTTTGGCGGCGGCGCATATTTGATTAAAGTATCCAGCACCATATTGACGCCAAAGTTACCCAGCGCCGTACCGAACAATACCGGTGTCATCTCGCCCGCCAAGAACGCCTCAACACTAAACTCTTCTAGCGCCATTTGTACCAGCTCAAGTGACTCTTCAAAAGCGTCAAACATCAGCTTACCCAAACGCTCACGAATATCAGGATAATCATAGCCTTCGCGCGTTTCAGCGACCGTCATATCACCGCCGTGACCTTTTTCATATAGATAGGTTTTGTTTTCGGTTAAATGATAGACGCCAACGAAATCTTGCCCCATACCGATAGGCCAAGTAACCGGAATACATTTAATCTTTAATACCGCTTCGATTTCACTCAATAGCTCAAGTGGCTCACGAATCTGGCGATCAAGTTTATTGACAAATGAGATGATGGGCGTATCACGCATCCGGCAAACTTCCATCAATTTGATGGTACGTTCTTCGACACCTTTTGCACCATCGACCATCATCAGCGCACTGTCTACCGCGGTCAGAGTACGATACGTATCTTCACTAAAGTCGGCGTGACCCGGGGTATCTAGCAGGTTGACCATATGGTCTTTATAAGGGAACTGCATGACCGAGGTGGTAATAGAGATGCCACGTTCTTGCTCCATGCTCATCCAATCAGATGTCGCATGGCGGTCGGTTTTGCGGCCTTTAACTTCACCAACCACCTGAATCGCTTGACCCCAAAGCAATAGCTTTTCTGTCATGGTGGTCTTACCCGCATCGGGATGCGAGATAATGGCAAAGGTGCGGCGTTTGGCAACTTCTTTGCTTAATTTTTTTGGATCTACGCTCATAATTTTTGGCTTCAACGTTGGCTAATTTAGAAATCAATCTAAATAAATAGTGTCAATAATGGGCATATTGTAACGGATTTAGCGTCTGGGTGCAGAATTAGCGCATAAAAAAACACTCCCTGATAATCAAATAGCGAGTGTTTAGATGGTTTTATATTTAATAATAGCGCTTGATTTCTCTTTCCAAAAAGTCGGCGGCAACCTCATTGACGATGGTGCAATCAACCACACTACGAAAGCTATTGGTGTTCGGATTGCTGCTGCCTTTGGCAACATAATCGGCTTCGTAGATGCCCGTATCATATTCAACGCCGTTGTACTGGTAAGCAGGTTGGTTTTTATAGGCAAAAAACGTCACCTGTGCCGCGTGTTGTTTATTGTCCGCTCCAACCCCAAACTTAGAAGTGCTATAGCCTCTGTTGTCATCAAATCTTGCTTCAGCAGCGTCAATCCATTTATCCAGTGCTGAATAACCGGTTTTGTCTTTTTCATTAAATGCTAAAAACGCGCGCTCGCTTGTAACGACTGGAATATAACAAACGGAGCCGGCTGGAAATGCCAACGTCGCTGGAATTTTAGGATAATGGTTTAAGCTCGTAATGATGCCGCGACTGTCGCTTACCGTATTCCCTGCAAGATAACTGTCCGCTTTTACACCTGATAAATCCAAGGTTTTATAAGTGACTTCATAGCTAGACTTGTTATTGGTGTTTTTCTCATAAATAGGACGTTTAACCGTGCGACCATTCACCTCAATATTTTTATTTTCCAGTCGCCCTTCAAAGTTATTTGCCAATATCGTTTTATCTAAGGTATTTAAACTCTGATTACTATAATTATTGACAAGATTTTTTATTTTAATCTCGCGCGCGCCTGTGCGGTAGCTCTCATCAATACGTGCAATCGCCGTAGCGTTTACTTGACTGTCATAGCTATTAGCAAAGCTGGTCAATGTAATGTTATTACTGCCACCCGAGCCATAAATACCGTTATCTTCTTCGCAACCGACAAGAGCAATCATCATTAAAGATAAAATACTTGGTATTACAATTAATTTCCTCATTGACCCGTTCATCAAATAACGTCCTTATAGCTCAGTTTTTTGCCATCTATGCTGATGGGGTTACTATGACCATTTATACAATGAGTTTACATTAACACATTCATGATTTATATATCAAAATGCTTCGATTATCGCTAACCTGACAGACATGATGCATTTACCCACTTACAAACTTGTAGCATATGTTTACTACTGTCCCATTGCGCTAATCGAGCAGCTTGCTATGCTATAAGTCCTATTAAGAAAAGGCTTATCGAGAAAGTCTTATCGAGATTGATAGCCAAAGTTTACTTCAATTATAAAAACTGACAACAAAGGATGTGTTATGAAAACTCTATATTCTACTAAAGGCACGGTTACTGGCGGTCGTACAGGTAGTGCCAGCCTTCAAGACAGCGACTTGACGATTAATATGGTTGCACCGGGTTCTGGTAAAGAAGGCAACAATCCAGAGCAACTATTCGCCATGGGCTATGCTGCTTGCTTTGATGGTGCACTTGCTGCCGTCAAAGGGGTAGAAAAAGCAAAGTTTGATTCTACCACTGAAGTATCGGTAGATTTGATGAAAGGTGAAGGTCTAGATTTTCAATTGGCCGTTAAAATCCATGTGATTGGTGAAAATACAGAACTATCAGCGGATGAATTCCAACAGTTGGTTGAGAAAGCCAATAAAGTCTGCCCGTATTCTAAAGCTACCCATGGTAATGTCGATAGCGAAGTGACTTCAGAAGTAAAATAAGCGCTTAATAATGACAATGTCGTGAAATATAAAAAGCCATGAAATGTAAAAAGCCATTAAATATATACAGCTATTAAATATATAAGAAGAACTCAGCTGGTCTGGGTTCTTTTTTTATTGGCGACGAATTTAGCTCGTCAACATCGTAATTGTTTATTATTTCCACGATTCATTGATTAGTTTGCCATCAATTCGGCAAGAAGATTTTTTATCGTTATAATGAAGGTATCTTTTTATCCAATTTTTTACTCAATACTTGCTGCCCCATATTTGATAAGTGACTTTTTATGACTGCCAACGACCACAACTCGCACTCGCCCATTAATCCCAATACGCTACCAAACTTTGCCTCCATGCCAAATGTGGCGACGATGGATACCAGTCATGTGGACAAAAACCAGCCGCCCTTTATTTTGGTCGATGGCTCTTACTATCTGTTTCGCACTTATCATGCCTTACCAAAGACCATGCAAAACTCTCAAGGTCTGATAACCAATGCCATACGTGGGACGTTGAATGCGCTATTGAAATTAATGCGCCGCTATCACCCAACCCATATGGCGGTCTGCTTTGATACCAAATCACCGACTTTTCGCCATGCGATGTCAGAGGAATATAAAGCCAATCGTCCAAAAATGGATGTGGAGCTTGCCGAGCAGATTCCGTATATCCATAGCTTAGTTGCCGCCCTAGGGATTCCCTTACTCCGTATCGAAGGTGCAGAAGCCGATGATATCATCGGTACGCTCGCCTATCGTGCTGTCGCTGAAGGCCATCATGTAGTCATCTCGACTGGTGATAAAGATATGATGCAGCTGATTAATGACTGCGTGATATTAGAAGATAGCTTTACTGGTAAAATTACCGATAGCACAGGCGTGGTCGAAAAATTTGGTATCAATCCTGAGCAAATGATTGACTTTTTGACTCTGATGGGTGATTCCTCTGACGGCATCAAAGGCGTGCCGGGTATCGGCAAAAAGACTGCCAAAGATTTGCTCAATGAGTATGGCTCTATCGACAATATGCTCAAAAACGTCGCTGATATCAAAGGGCGTGCGGGCAAAAATCTGGTCGAATATGCCGATGATATTCCGATGAATGCGCAGCTGGCAACTATCGTTACCGATTTAGAAATTGGCCAAGATTGGCAAGATTTAAAAATCAATACCGACCCTTGCGCGCATATCGATGAGCTACGCGCTCTATATACTGAGCTTGAGTTTAGAAACGAGTTGGCCTCACTGGATCACCCCAATCACCCAGCCAATGGTTCGCAAAGTGTCGCCAATAGTCAGGCGGATGCTGAATCACAAGCACAAATCGCTAAATCCTTACAATCAAGCACCATCGACAATATCACCGACAGTAAAAGTCATGATAGAGCATGGCATACGATTTTAGATGAGCCCGCTTTTGACAGCTTGGTTAAACTATTAGCAGACGCACCGCATTTCGTTATCGATACCGAAACCACCAGCGTTTATTGGCGTCAGGCTGAATTGGTTGGTTTGTCTTTTGCGGTAAAAGCGCACGAAGCCTATTATGTACCGCTCACGCATAATCTAGAAGGCGATAAGCTGACTGCAAAGCAACTTGATCGCGATACGGTATTAGCAAAACTTAAACCTATCTTAGAAAATCCAAACATCGGTAAAATCGGTCAGCATCTCAAATATGATGCCCATATTCTCAGTCATTATGATATCGACTTAGTAGGCAGCATTCATGCCAGCCCTAATAACTGGGCGATAGATACTATGCTTGCCAGCTACGTCATCAATGCCGCCATCACTCGTCATGGTATGGATGACTTGGCGCGCCATTATCTACAAACACAGACTATCAGCTTCGAGGATGTCGCTGGTAAAGGCGCTAAGCAAGTTAGCTTTGACCAAGTCGCCATCGATATTGCCAGCGACTATGCTTGCGAAGATGCCGATATTACCTATCAGCTTTTTGATGTCTTTAATAAGAAACTGTCTGATGACGAAAATAACGCTAAGTTGCTACACGAATTAGAAATTCCCACCGCCGAAATACTCTGCCAAATGGAAGCCCACGGTATCTTAATCAAGCGCCCATTTTTAAATGAGCTATCAAAACGTTTTGATGAAGAAATCATTGCCCTTGAAAAGCGTGCTTATGAAGTGGCAGGCGAAGAGTTTAATCTCGGCTCGCCAAAGCAGCTTGGTGAGATGCTGTTTGATAAGCTTGGCGTGCCTGGTGGTAAAAAAACCAAGTCAGGGCAATACTCTACTAGTGAAGCCGTATTATCAAAAATTGATCACCCATTGGTCGATATCACCCTTGAATATCGCGGTCTGTCTAAGCTTAAAAGCACTTATACCGATGCGCTTGATAATGTTGCAGATGCGCAGACTGACCGCGTACATACCAGCTATCACCAAGCACTGACCAGTACCGGTCGTCTGTCATCAACTGATCCTAACTTACAAAACATTCCGATTCGTACTGCCACTGGCCGCTTGATTCGTCAAGCCTTTATCGCACCAGAAGGTCGCGTTATTTTGGCTGCGGATTATTCACAAATTGAATTACGTTTAATGGCGCATTTCTCAGGTGATAAAAACCTAACTCATGCCTTTAACGAAGGATTAGATATTCACGCGGCCACCGCAGCTGAAGTGCTAGGCAAAGAGGTTACTGATGTCACCCCGACCGAGCGCCGTAATGCCAAAGCCATTAACTTTGGCCTACTCTATGGCATGAGCGCTTTTGGGCTTGCCAAGCAGCTACAAATGAGCCGCGGTGAAGCGCAAGACTATATCGATATGTACTTTAAGCGCTATCCGGGTGTCAAAGACTATATGATTAATACTCGTGCCAGCGCCCATGATAAAGGCTATGTCGAGACCATATTGGGCCGCAAGCTTTATACACCTGATATCAGCCATAGCAATCGCATGGTCAAACAAGGCGCTGAACGTGCTGCGATTAACGCGCCATTACAAGGTTCGGCAGCTGACTTGATTAAACTTGCCATGATTGCCGTTGATAAGGTGTTGCCAAAAGAGCAGGCCAAAATGCTGCTACAAGTCCATGATGAGCTGGTGTTTGAAGTCGACAGCGACAAGGTCGATGAAATCAGCAAGCTTATTACTGATGCCATGCAAGACGTCTTAACGACCACCGCTGTTGAAAAAGGTTGGCAGGTAGATTTTGCTGTACCTTTATTGGTTGAAACAGATAGTGGTCAGAACTGGGATGAAGCGCATTAATCGTGCAAACAAAGGCAGTTATAATAGCCTTTAATACTGCTATTAATGCTTCTATTAATACAGTTAAAGATGGTAATTGAACACTGGCGTTTATACTCTGCCATAGCTGTGCAATGACTCTTAGCAGTATAATAAGCACACGTTACTTTTATATATATTAATTTTTAACATATTAATAACGGTTTAAAGTGAGCTTGTGCGCTCACTTTTTTCATTTTTGAAAACTAGGAAGCTTTATTTTGATTGCAGATGGCATCATCGAATTACCGGGTATTATCATATTAATCGCGTGCATATTGCGCTGTGTTCAATATGTGATACAGAGTGAGCTGAAACTGGGGCACTATTTTTGGTTGGCATCTGTATTGACATTTTTTGCTGTGATTCGCCGTGAGTTGAACTATGTACCCGAACTTTTAATTCCCAGTAACTTTACATTTTTAAATCACTCGTACGATTGGTGGGAAGATGCTGTGCTGTTAACGGTGTATCTGCTGATTGTGGGCTTATTAGCTTATAGTTGGCGTTATCTGTGGATGGTATTAAAAAAAGTTCCTGTGTCGCTATATATCGCTGTGGTTGCCTTAGCACTGTTAGAATATAGCGGTGAAAATGCCATTTTTATACCAGAAAGTATTGGCGAGATAATAGAAGAAATCGCAGAGACCGGCGTTTATACGATTGCCTTGATTTATTTATGGACATTTAAACTTGATAAGTTTGAGAGACATTTTTTACCTCAAAAAAATTATCATGCACCGTGTAAAGCCAACTAACAGAGACTTTCAGCTAACAAAGCTCATCGGCTAGCAACACCATTCACGATAACAACTGAATAACGGCTGCTCAATATGGGCAGCCGTTTTTTTGCCTTTATAGACTTGCCTTCTTACATTTTTTGAACATCCTGTGACACCTTACTACTATCAGTTACCATCATAACGCGGCACACTGATAAGCAGATTTCACCGATGACCAATAATACCGTGAATGGCATTTATAACTATAATGAGGACATATCCATGGACAATACAAAAACCCCACTACCAGAAGAGATGGATCATATTGAAGGTGACGACAATATGAATGACAACGAAGTCGGTAGCCAAGAGATTGATTTAAACAACCCTATGCTGCACACCTTTGATAATGACGATATGATTGATAATAGCGCAGGATTTAATAACTCAGAAGTTGGAACAGACGCAACTCAAGGGCTGACGCCGATGCATCGGCAAAATATTGATGAAGCTCGGATTGATGAAGTGTTAGTCGAAGACAATTTAGACGATAAAGATTATCCTGATATTGTTGATATTGCAGACAGAGATGCGGCAAAAATTTCTAATGATGACAATTTTTAGAAATCACCTATTCGTAAAATAGAAAATAATTCAGAAAAAAATACCGAACATTATGTCCGGTATTTTTATGGCTTAAGAAAACAATTAAGCCCAGCCATCCAAGGTTCCTGCCCAGCCTTTGACCAAAGGCAAGCTTAATGCTTCTAGCAAATCAATATGCGCTTCATCAAGATTCAACGCTGGAATATAATGATACTCCTGCCCGCCCGCGTTAAGAAAATTATCACGATTTTCAATCGCCAATTCTTCCAGTGTTTCTAAGCAATCAGCGGAGAACGCCGGACTAATCACCTGTACTGAACGCACCCCAGATTTGCCCCAATCTTCTAGCACCATATCGGTATAAGGCTTGACCCATTCTTGCTTACCAAAGCGCGACTGGAAACTGATAATCCATTCATCATCTTGCAGACCAAGTTCATGCGCGACTTGTGCGGCGGTACATTTGCAACGTTTTGGATACGGATCACCTTTATCAGCATAAGGCTGCGGAATACCGTGGAAGCTAAACATCAGCTTTTCAGGCTTGCCATGTTCGGCCTGAAAGCGGCGAATCGAGTTGACCAATGCTTTGATATACAGCGGATGGGCAAAGTAATCTTTGACAATGCTATAGTTTGGCAAGTTACGTTGCTTTAGCGTCCATTTGGTTAACGCATCATATACCGCACCGCCAGATGATGCCGAATACTGCGGAAATAATGGCAAGATAATAAAATGATCAACGCCTTCGCTACGCAAGGTATCCATCACATCAGGCAGGCCAGGATTGCCATAGCTCATCGCCGGATGCACAGACACGCGAAATGGCGCCATGCTATCAGCCAAGCGCGGCTCTAACAGCTCAACCTGACTTTTTAGTATTTTGCGAATGGGCGAGTCGCCTTCCCAAATACTGGCATAAGCCTTTGCGACCCGCTTAGGGCGGCTTGGCAATACAAACAGGTTTAGAATAATCGCCCATAAGAATTTAGGGATTTCAATCACGCGCGGGTCAGATAAAAACTGTTTGAGGTAGCGACGTACGGCTGGCGCGGTTGCCTCATCTGGCGTACCTAGGTTGACTAACAAGACGGCAATACGTGGCGGCAATTTAGGTTTCATAGAGTATTATTTATTCACTTATTAAATCATCAGGAAATATATTAGTTGACATACTCCCGCCACTTTCGCCAAGCTCAAGTGTGGGATTCTAAAAGCAACAGCTCTTAGGTGGCTTTCTCACGAAGACCACAAGTTTTCTGTTTCATCGGGCGACCTTTACCGCATCCTCCCTCCGCAGACAAAACGGCATGTCCTGCCGCTAATATATTGCGAGCCGCATTAAAATCAGCGTTCGCAACATACCTGCATTTGACGCACTCAAATCTTGCCTGAGAGCGCCTATTTTCTTTGGCAATATGCTGGCATTGAGAGCAGGTCTGGCTGGTATATCGTGGATTAATTTTTATAAGTAATCCGCCTTGCCAGTGCTGCTTATACTCAAGCATATCAACCATCATGCCCCAACCTTGATCTAAGATCAACTTGTTCAATCCTGACTTAGCTTTGACATTGCGCCCATGCTGAACGGCAGAGCCGCTAGCTGACTGCGACATATTGACTACTTTCAAATTCTCAACAACAATCATGGCGTGGTTTTTGCTGATATTGGTGGTGATTTTATGCAAGTAATCATGGCGAATATTGGCGATATGATGATGAATTTTTTGAATCTTACGGTTTTGTTTTTGCCAGTTTTGGCTAAATAAAACCTTACGACTCAACTGCCGTTGCAACTTTGCCAGTTTGACTTGATTGGATTTAAAGCTATTTTTGGGTTTAATGTACTGACCGTCTGAGGTACTGATGAGTTTGGTGATGCCTAAATCAATGCCGATGGCGGTTTTAGAAGGGTGAATTGGGTTTTCAATCTCGCGCTCACACCCAAAAGACACGGACCAGCGCCCTGATTTCTTGCTAATAGTGACGTTTTTAATGGTGCCGATGATATCTTGCGACTTTCTAAACTTCACCAAACCAATACCATTCGGTAGTTTGACTCGATTGCCTTCAATACGGCAATACTTATCAAATTGAACCAAGCGGATTGAATCACAGCCATCTGATTTACGCTTAAATCTTGGCATTAGTGGGCGTAGTTGAATCTCTGTGCCATCAGCCAATTTAAAGAATTTAAGCTTTCTTATTTTCTTCTTATTTTCTTTTAACCTGGCATGAACTTTCGGATCAAAAAAGCGTGACCAAGCCGATGCCAAGTCACGAACTTTTTGTTGTAAAGACACCGCATTTGAGTGGCTTTTTAAGAACTCAAAATCAGGATTATTCTTTAAATCCATGATTTTATTAACCAAGTTGGTGGCATTAATAAACTCATTGTTGGCAAACATCTCGAATGACATTGCTAGCATTTGATTCCAAACAAAACGCGCAGAGCCGACAAGGTTATTTAAAATAACCTGTTGCTCTACGTTAGGCTCAAGCCTAAATTTATACGCCTTGTTGATTTTCATTTCTGACTACTTTCTCAATGAGTGTGTATTTGATATAATACATACAACATTAGCACTTTAGGGTATTAATTACAATGAGTGAGATATATAAAAACCGCCATGCCGCCTTTAATCTTCATGTTCATTTGATTTTTATCACTAAGTATCGAAAGAAGGTGTTAGGCGAGGTGCATCATAAACAATTTAGTGAGTATGCCGCCGAGGTCTGTAGGAGCTTTGATGCTGAGTTAAAAGAGTGTAATGGTGAGGCCGACCATATGCACATGCTGATTCAGTACCCACCGACAGTGCAGATAAGCAAATTGGTTAATAACTTGAAGTCAGTCACCAGCAGACGCATGAGAGGTGATTTCATTGATTTAAGAGCTGCTTATCTAAAGCCTGTACTTTGGTCACGATCATATTTTGCAGGGTCATGTGGTGGTGCGCCATTAGAGGTTATTAAGCAGTACATTCAAAACCAACAAGGTTAATAACTTATGCGAAATTCACCTCCACCCTAATGTCGTTTGGAGTGTAGTGGTCAACTAATTTAGGACACCTGATAAGAGGTTTTTATTAAAGTAGCGCTTCTCTTTTTCTAGCGGTGTTAAATAGTCATTAAAACTGTGCGGTCTCACGATTTGATAGTAGCCCCAGATATAATCAATAATGGCGCTTTTAGCCTCAGCAATATTCTCGTAGCCGCCCTTGGGCATCCATTCTGTTTTAAAGCTTCTAAAGAAGCGTTCAGTCGGTGCGTTGTCCCAACAGTTACCTTTTCGGCTCATACTTTGAATCATGCCCTCACAACTGGCCACGGATTCAGCGAATGTCTTACTGGTGTAATGGGTTCCCTGATCGGAGTGAAACAGCACTCCAATTGGCTGTAAGCGCGTCTGATATGCCATCTGCAGCGCTTTGGTTGTCAGCATACTGTCAGGCGAATCTGACACCGCAAAGCCAACAATACGCCGAGCATATAAATCTAAAACAACAGCTAGGTAGCACCAACCGCCTTTGATACGAATATAAGTCACATCGCCCGTCCAGACTTGATTAGGCGCTGCTGGGCTAAAGTTTCTATTTAAGATATTGTGATGCGTTTTATGCACCTCGTCAGCGTGCTTGTATTTATGCGTCTTCAATTGACAGCTTTTAAGCCCCATCTGCGCCATGAATTTACCTGCTATATAGCGGGTCAGCTTGATGCCGTGTTCATTAATTAGTATTGCGGCAATGCTGCGAGCGCCTGCTGAGTGCTTTGAGTCGTTAAATATTTGGCGGACTAATGCTTTGGTTTTGACAGTTTCAAGGTTGATGGGCTTGGGCTGCATGCCATAGTAGTAACGGCTCTTCATCACGCCAAACAGCTTGCACAGAAGGCTTTTACTGACCTGTTTGTCTTGCTCTGCAAGCTGGCTGATTAGCGATAGCCGTTCAGGCTGTCCAAGGCCAGCAGAGCAGAAGCCTTTTTTAGTATGTCGCGCTCCATAGTCAGCCGCTTAACCTGCTTACGCAGCTCTTGAAGCTCGCGCTGTTCATCCGTTAAAGCGTTGCCGACTTTAGGTGCTTCGCCACTCATTTCTTGACGGTATTGACTCAGCCATTTCTGCAAGGTGGATTTACCTATACCTAATGAATCGGCCACGTCAGGTATTTTACGTTTGTGATCAACAACTAAGCTGATAGCTTCTAATTTGAATTCTCGGGTATATTGATTGCGTTTGGTGGTCATACTATTTTCCTTCTTTGGGTTAGTATAACCTCTTAATAGCTGTCCAATTTTATTATGCCACTACAGGAGTCTTCTTTCGCTTTTTGAGATAGAGACATAACGAGCAAGCAGAGAAGCTTATAAACGAGATATTATAAGGTTTAAAATAGCTGCTATTGTTCGCCTTTAGTGTAGCATTTTATAAGAGCAGAACGCATGGTAAAGGCAACCGTTATACACTTTCATATGTGCTTTGATACCTGCCTTGATACCTGCCTTGATACCTGCCTTGATACTTGTCTTGATACTTGTCTTGATACTGTCCTTAATCGACGCTTAAAATAAAGACTGCCTATCAAGGTTGTACTCCTACGCACATCGCCATACAATAGACAAGCTTATAACAATAAACTAGTTAGACCAATGACTGTCGCCATCCTAGGTTTGTTTCATTTATAACCGTTTTTTTATCCATGACTATTGTTTTATCCATAACTGTTGTTTTGTGAGGTAGCTTTGAGCGCACGTTCTGATAGTACCAGTGAGCATTCCCCTAATCATGCCGCTAATGCAACCGATGCCGTCGGCTCGGTAGGTTCAGTTGGCATCGTCACGCCGCAGACTTTTCATTTCGCTGAGCCGTTGACCTTGGAGTGCAATCGCACCCTGCCCTCATTCGATTTAATCTTTGAAACTTATGGCACGCTCAATAGCGACAAATCAAACGCCATCCTTATCTGTCACGCCTTATCAGGTAGCCATCATGCGGCAGGCTTTCATAGTGACGACGATAAAAAAGCGGGTTGGTGGGACAATATGATTGGCCCTAATAAAGCCATTGATACCAATCAATTTTTTGTCGTGTGCGTCAATAATATCGGCAGCTGCTTTGGCTCTACTGGTCCAACGACCATCAATCCTGACACCGTCAATTCAAGCCAAGACAGCTTAGACCAAAGTAGCTCAAATAAAGACATCACAAACAAGAATAATGAGAACAGCGAGCCACAAGTTTATGGCCCTGACTTTCCCCTCGTCACCATTAAAGACTGGGTAAAAACCCAAGCCATACTCTCAGACCGCTTAGGCATTGAGGTGTGGCATGCCATCGTCGGCGGCTCAATGGGCGGTATGCAAGCCTTGCAATGGTCGGTCGATTATCCAGAGCGCTTAAAACGCTGCGTGGTTATTGCCAGTACACCAAAGCTTTCTGCGCAAAACATCGCCTTTAATGAAGTTGCGCGCCAGTCCATTCTATCCGACCCTGATTTTAAAGACGGACGCTATTTGCAGGCGGGTACTTATCCTCGTCGCGGGCTTATCCTTGCGCGTATGGTTGGTCATATCACCTACTTGACTGATGACGCGATGAAGGCAAAGTTTGGTCGTGATTTAAAATCTGGTAAGTTTATGTATGGCTATGATGTTGAGTTTCAAGTTGAGAGCTATTTGCGCTATCAAGGCGAACGTTTTAGCGAAAACTTCGATGCCAATACTTATTTGCTCATGACCAAAGCGTTAGATTATTTTGACCCGACGCGTGATTATCCGTCAGCAGCAGGCTCATCAATACAAACATCGGCAGAGCTAGAAACCTCCCTCGCCGCATCAGTAAAAGCTGATTCTACCGAAAACGAGCTTGAGGAAACGTTAAACAGTAGCGCGGATATTGCTACTGCTGACAATGCTGATAACGTTAATGTAGCCAATGCAAAAGAGCTAAGCGCACTTAAAGCCGCCTTCGCTCATACCCAGTGTCAGTATTTGGTGGTGTCATTTACCACGGACTGGCGTTTTGCGCCCGAGCGCTCACAAGAGATTGTCGATGCATTAATGGCGACTGGTAAGCCGGTCAGCTATATCAATGTCGATGCCCCGCACGGTCATGATTCGTTTTTATTTGATATTCCGCGTTATATGGGTGCTGTTAAAGGATTTTTGACCGCGCCATTTATTGCTAATAGCATGACAGCCAAAGGAGCACGCTCATGAGAATGGACCATCAATTGGCTGAGCGTTGGATTGCACCGCACTCGCATGTGCTTGATTTAGGCTGCGGCAATGGTGAGCTACTCGCCCATTTACAGCAAAATCTAGGCGTGACCGGTTATGGACTTGAGATTGATGAAGATAAAATCAATGAAGCCATTACTAAAGGCCTATCTATCGTCGAGCAAGACCTCAATGATGGCTTAAGTCGTTTTGCAGATAACAGCTTCGATACCGTCGTTATGGCGCGCGCACTGCAAGCGGTGAAGGCGCCTGATGTGCTCCTGCTCGATATGCTACGCGTCGCCCGCGAAGCCGTCATTACCTTCCCTAACTTTGCCCATTGGCAAAACCGCCTGCATTTGGGCTTAAAAGGTCTGATGCCAGTTTCAGAAGCGCTGCCTTACGAGTGGTATAACACGCCTAACATCCATTTGTGTACCTTTAAGGACTTTGAGCAGCTGTGCGCGCAGCATGATATTCATATCATCAACCGCTTTGCTGTCAGTGATTCGGAAAAAGGTCATAACCCGCTAATGACCGCATTAATACGCCAAGCCCCCAACCTTTTAGCAGACGTCGCTATCTATCGTGTTAGCAAGCAAAAACGGGGTTAATAATCGTATTTTTTATTGTTTATTAAAGCGAATTTAACGCCATTACTACCTATTTTAATCTTAAGCGATTGTTAATTCCTCCTTACCCTTCAGTAACTCTATGATTTTATTGAGGACAATGAGGTACAGTTAGGAATTAAATCCTGTAATTAGTATTTGAGTTTCGTAAGTTTGGGTGTTAAGCTAGCGAAATAGTGTCAATCACCCCCTAATTACGACCGTTTGTCGGGTTAATCAGGGACGACTAGGACACTACCGATATGAAACACTACCAACACGAATTATTTTGCTAATGATTAGGTAAGTTGGTATTGCAAGATTTCACCTAATTGTTATCGCCGTCTAACTGTCTTTAGCGAGACAATTTTTAGCGGTGCAACTTATCTTTTGCTTATTAACTGCCTAATTTTGGAGCTGCTATGAAATTATTAAAAGCTGCGTTGTTTACTGCCCTGTTTTCTTGTGCGGGCCTTGCCAACGCTGAGTTAATATCAAACGTGCCACTTGATACCTCACGTTTTGAGCTAATGCCTATCAGTGAGCTGTCTGCTAGCGCTGCCCAAGGTAACGATCACGCCCAGTTTTACCTAGCCAAGCGTTTGCAAAAAGGTGAAGGCGTTGCTCAAAATACCCAACAAGCTGTCCAATGGTATACCAAAGCAGCTCAGCAAGGCGTTGCCCCTGCTCAGTTGAATCTTGCCATCATGTACTTGCGCGGTGAAGGTGTCCAACCAAACCTACAGCAAGCACGCCTTTGGTTAGAAAAAGCGGCAATGCGCGGCGATAACCGTGCCAGCTATACGCTTGCTTTGCTAGATGAAAAGCAAAAGAACCTAGTCGATGCTTATAAATGGTACGACTTGGCTGCCCGTGATGGTATGCTCGATGAAAAAGTACGTAACAAAGCTCGCGGTAAAATCGGTCAGCTAGCATTGAACTTATCAAGCTCAGACATTGCTAGTGCCCGTAGCAAAGCCGATACTTGGTTTCAAAGTAAGTAAACTCTAATTTTGCTTTACGCAGTGAATATAAAAAAAGCTCAGTATTTTACTGGGCTTTTTTGTTTGCCATTTTTATTATCTCTCATATTTCTATGAGATTTTAGAATGATAAAACCTCCAAAATCTTCCCAAAATTTGCTAAACTACGCGCGCATTAGCGAATTCCACAATTGCGCTAGTGTTATGAGCTTTACCAATTCGTTTTAACCGTTAATTTTAAAAAGCACCTTAAACCCAATGCACTAGGTTTGCGACCTAGCCAGCAGGAGAAAAACATGAGTACCAATCAAGACAGCAGCACCAAAAATAGCAGCATCCAACAAAGCACTGCAACTGATAACAAAGCAGCGCCTGCTTACGATAGCGTGACCAATAACATCGTCGTTGCCGCACTTTATAAGTTCACGCGCTTTAGCAATTTTGAGCAATATCGTGAGCCGATTTTAAATACCATGCTTGATAATGATGTCAAAGGCACTTTATTACTGGCCAGCGAAGGCATTAACGGCACAATTTCTGGCAGCCGCCAAGGTATCGATAATGTCTTAGATTATTTGCGCAGTATCGAAGCGATTGGCAGCTTTACTTTTAAAGAATCCTATACCCATGCACAGCCTTTTTACCGCACTAAGGTGAAGCTTAAAAAAGAAATCGTCACCATGGGCGTTGAGAATATCGACCCGTTACAATCGGTTGGGCGCTATGTAAAACCAAGTGAGTGGAATGCGCTTATCTCAGATCCTGACGTTATTTTGATTGATACCCGTAACGATTATGAAGTTCAAATCGGTACGTTTCAAAACGCGGTTAATCCAAACACCGAAACCTTCCGCGAGTTTCCAGAATACGTGGCAAAAGAGCTTGACCCAGCGAAACATAAAAAAGTCGCCATGTTCTGTACTGGCGGTATTCGCTGTGAAAAATCTACTGCTTACATGCGCGAACAAGGCTTTGAAGAGGTTTATCATTTAGAAGGCGGTATCTTAAAGTATTTAGAAGAAATCCCAGCCAGCGAATCAATGTGGCAAGGCGATTGCTTCGTCTTTGACAATCGTGTGTCGGTCAATCATAACCTAGAAAAAGGCAACTATGAGCAATGCTTTGCTTGCCGTATGCCGATTACTCATGAGGAAATGCAAAGCGCCGCCTATATCAAAGGCGAGTCGTGCCCGCATTGTATCGATAAAGCGACTGAAGAACAAAAAGCCCGCTTTCGTGAGCGCGAGCATCAAATGCAGCTAGCGAAAAAACGTGGCGAAGCGCATATCGGTAGCGATGTGATGGACGTCATAGAAAAGCGTAAAGCAGCCAAAATTGAAGCACGTCGCCAAGCGGAAGCTGCGAATAAAGCCAAAGCTTAACGGCATTAAGGTTTATTAAATAAAGGTTGTAAAAAAAGAGGTCACTAGCGCCTCTTTCTTTGTTTCTTTTTTATACCGCTGGATAAATTACTTGGTCTTGACCATTTAGCTCGGCCCCTGGTGTAGGCTTGGCAACATCCAAGCGACCAACGCCCATAATATGTTCTACCCTATAGCCTCTAAGCAGTAAATAATCGGTAATAATACGCCGATGGCAACGCCACCATACTGCTTCAGAACACATAAGAGTAAGACGCTGTTTTTCTCCGAGTTGAATGAGTTGATCGAGGGCGGCTTGAAAAGTATCACTTAACGCATAATCCGCATAGTTATGAAAAGCTTGCACGCGCCACAGATCATTAATGTGTTCATTGACTTGCTTTTGCTTCGGACGTCGCCCGCCAAGGTCGGCGCAGTGCTGATAACTGATGCCAACTTGACTGAGCGCTTCTGGAAAAGTATCGATATTAAAAACAGGGTTGGTACGAGAACGCGGAAAGCTGCGTACATCGATGAGCAGTTCGATATCGGCTGCTTGAAGCATCTCAATCAGCTCATCAAGGCTACGGGTCGAATGTCCAATCGTATAAAATGTGGTAGTCATAATTTAAGCCATTGTTGAATTGTCGCATCGTTGTTTTAAAATTTATTGTCGACATTCTATTTTGCATGGTTTTGTCTTAAATGGTTCAATGGTTTTACTCATTCAATATTAACCAGCCTCAACCTGCCCACTCATTAGGACTTTTGTAGGACAATCGTGCTCGAAGGTCGCTAACGCAGCAAAATCAAGCAAAGCAAACTAAATCTCTACTACTTATAACTATACCCAACATAAAAAAATAGCAGACAACCACCAAGGTCATCTGCTATTTCATTTACCTTACTTTAAGACGTTAAACGTATATTTATACCGTCAGTCTGAAACGTTATGAATAATCTATTAAAACAAGATACGTACGCGAATGGTTTCTTCAACGTCTTTTAGCTGGTCTAATGCAGCTGTTGAATCGTTATAATCCACATCCATCACCAGATAACCCACATCACCTTCGGTCATTAAGCTCTGCGCTAAAATGTTGATATGCGCTTCGGCGAACAGACGGTTAATCTGTGATAGTACGCCTGGAACGTTTCTATGGATATGCAGCAGACGATGCGTGCCTTCTTTAAACGGTACAGAAACTTCTGGGAAGTTCACCGCAGTTGCAGTATCACCTTGATCAGAGTAACGAACAAACTTATCGGCAACTTCAAGACCGATATTTGCTTGCGCTTCTTGGGTTGAACCACCGATATGCGGCGTCAAGATAACGTTATCGAATTTACGCAGTGGTGACTCAAACTCTTCATCAGCAGATTTTGGCTCTTTCGGGAACACGTCAATCGCTGCGCCCAAAATTTTACCTGACTCAAGAACTGCCGCCAAATCATCAATCTCAACACAAGTACCACGAGCGGCATTGATAAAGTAGCTGCCGTCTTTCATATGGGCAAACTGCGCCGCGCCCATCATATAGCGCGTGCTTGGTAAATCAGGCACATGCAAGGTGACGATATCAGCCGTTGATAATAGCTCTTCTAAGCTACCTACTTGCACGGCATTACCTAGTGGCAATTTGGTCAAGACATCATGATAAATGACTTTCATACCGAAGCTTTCAGCCAATACCGACAATTGCGAGCCGATAGAGCCATAACCGACGATACCGATCGTCTTGCCACGTACTTCATGTGAGTTGGTCGCAGACTTGCCCCAACCGCCACGGTGTACGGTCGCATTCTTTTCAGGGATACCGCGATATAGCATAATGGCTTCGGCTAGTACCAGCTCAGCGACCGAACGGGTGTTCGAATATGGCGCGTTAAAGACAGGAATACCCAAATCACGAGCGGCGTCCAAGTCTACTTGGTTGGTACCGATACAAAAGCAGCCAATACCGATAAGCTTGTGGGCGTGCTCAAGGACTTCACGCGTCAGCTGCGTGCGCGAGCGGATACCGATGAAGTGAGCATCTTTAATCTTTTCGATAAGCTCATCTTGATCTAAAGCGTGACTGATATTCTCGATGTTATGATAACCAGCCCCTTCCAATACTTTTAACGCATTGTCATGTAGACCTTCAAGTAATAAAAACCGGATCTTGTCTTTTTGTAGTGATAACGCCATGTGAGAACTGTCCTATAATTGTCTTATAAAAATCATCAGTGGGATAAGTATGATGGATGAAACGAAAACAGTTTGGATATCTTACACAAAATTTGGCAGCGATGTTAGCAGATTAGATGAATTATTGCTTATCAAGCCTGAAAACTTTTTATGCTATAGTGAATCACGGTATATAAACCTGATATCTAAACCTTGTACTTAGAGTTTGCGCTTAAACTTTGCACTTAGAACTTGTACTTAAAATTTGCATGCAAACGCTGTATCTAAAATTTATTAAACTGTTTTTTTTAATTATGAATATTACTTACACTAGTTAGGCGCATGACCGCATATCTATCTATCATTGCAACACGCGCTCACTTATACTTATATCAATTATATGAACCCAGTTGCTTATATAAATCCATAAACCCAATTATTTATACTCAATTATTTATATAAACACAGTTATAACCGCTGAGTTATATCCATTTAGCGATATAATAATCCCTTTTATGCATAGCGCTTACGTTTCTACCGAGATTTGACCATGACTTCTTTAGCTAGCCAAAGCAACACTACCGCCCAAAATGACTCTACGACCCTTACTACTGCTGTCCAAAGCATCTTAAGCAACTTGCTTGATGTGCATCAGTTTGACGCCAGCCAAATCAAAACCGATAGCGAGAGCTTAGAGCATTGGGGCAAAGACTGGACCAAGCACTTTGCTCCTGCTGCTGCCGCAATTGTCTTTCCAAAGACCACCGAGCAAGTACAAGCGATTGTACTGCTTGCCAATGAGCACAACGTAGTATTAACGCCAAGTGGCGGTCGTACCGGTCTGTCTGCTGGTGCAGTCGCCGCTAATGGTGAGATTGTCGTCAGTATGGATAAAATGAACCGTATTGGACAGTTTTATCCTGCTGATCGTATGGTTGAGATTGAAGCAGGTGTGGTTACGCAGCAGCTACAACAGTTTGCCGAATCAAAAGACCTATACTACCCTGTCGATTTTGCTTCAGCAGGTTCCAGTCAAATTGGCGGTAATATCGGCACCAATGCCGGCGGTATTAAAGTCATACGCTACGGCATGACCCGTCAATGGATTATGGGGCTCACAGTTGTCACTGGTAAAGGTGATATCTTGCAGCTTAATCGCGGTATGGTTAAAAACGCCACGGGTTATGATTTGCGCCAATTGTTTATCGGTAGCGAAGGTACGCTTGGCTTTGTCACCCATGCCCAAATCAAACTTGAGCGTCAGCCGCAAGATTTAAACGTCATGGTCTTAGGCATGGACAGCTTTAATGATGTGATGAATGTGCTCTCCGCCTTTCAAGCACAAATCGATTTAACCGCGTTTGAGTTCTTTGATGATGTAGCGATTGATAAGCTCATGGCACATGGTCAAGTACAAGAGCCGTTTGAATCACGCACCAAGTTTTATACGCTGCTAGAGTTTGAAGCGCCTTATGAGCCTATCATGGATAAAGCCATGGCAATCTTTGAGCATTGTATGGAGCAAGGTTGGGTCGTCGATGGCGTGATGAGTCAGAGTCTAGCGCAAGCAGAAGAGCTGTGGAAGCTGCGCGAGTATATCTCTGAAACCATCTCAGTATTTACCCCTTATAAGAATGACGTTTCAGTATTAATCAGCTATGTGCCTGAGTTTATCACTGAGATTGATCATATCGTCAGCAGTAACTACCCTGACTTTGAAGTGTGTTGGTTCGGGCATATCGGTGATGGTAACTTGCATCTGAATATCTTAAAGCCTGAAAACATGCGCAAGGATGATTTCTTTGCCGAGTGTCAAATCGTCAATAAATACGTATTTGAAACGGTGCAAAAATATGGCGGTTCAGTATCTGCTGAGCATGGTGTTGGTATGACCAAAAAGCCCTATCTGAATTATAGCCGCAGTGAGACTGAGATTGAATATTTACGCGCAGTTAAGAAAGTCTTTGACCCAAATAATATTATGAACCGTGGTAAGATTTTTGATATGTAATTGCTTGAATTTATTATTATTGCAATAAGTTTGATGACATAAAAAAAGACGCTAAACGTTAAGTCTAGCGTCTTTTTTACTATTGAGCTGGCAATGCATCGTTTGTATAAAAGATGAAAAGCGTAAAAGTAGTTAATCTATAAGATATTTATGATAAATAAAGCAGTACCAAGGCGATAATCAGTAAGATACTTAAACAACCTTGAACCATTAGAAAGGCTTGATGCGGGGCGGCGACATGACGCACCATATTGCCAAGCGCATTATAAGTAATGCCTGCCGCTTTAACATGTGGCGGAGTATCAAAGGTTTGGATAATCTGCAAAAACTGCTCGGTACGCTCGGGCGACCAATCTTGCGGCGCAAATGGCAAATATGCTGACAATTGAGCGGCTTGCTGCTTAGTCGTTGGCGACCACAACCAACGCTCCAAAAACAGCAAACGCATCCGCCAATCAGTAAAGCTGCGACGCTTAATGGTTTGTAATAGTAATACTTGCACATTTTTATGGCGGGTATCCGCAAAGATACGCTGGGTAAGCGCCGCGACTTTGGCTTTTTCGCCTTCCATACATTGTAAAAAATGACCATTGCCATAACATAAAGTACCGGTGATGCCATGCTGTTCATTATAGTCGCGCGCATGGCCTTCCACTTCATCAAATATCGTCGCATTCAACCGTGAGGCAAGCGTCAAGCTGCTAACATACACCAGCTGTACCAAGGCCGTGTCTGCTATTTCATCTAATTTGCTCAAGGCATTAGGATGAGTGAGGGGCATAATAAAAATCCTAAAAGGTCACGGTAACAAGCAATTGAAAAAATGCGCCAAATAAGATGACGTTTAAGCAAATAAAACCATCATTCATAAAAGATAGTAAGTCACAAAAACTTAGCAAATATTTACGCCGCTTGACTGTCATTGGTTACGGGAATTGCTATCATAAGCCGCGCAGTGTCAGTCATAATTAAGCGTCATAGCAGTTAAAATGAATTTATTAGCACAGCAGCATAAACCCTATAAAATAAGGGCAAAATGCAATGCCAAGATAAATACTTGTAAATGGGCTAAATCGCCTCATTAAAATTGATAATGACAGACGCAATGTTTATAACTTATTGGCTATAACTTATTGTAAATACAAAGATAATTGATTGTAACGATTATATGCGCCTATTGGTATATTTTTCTCGACATTATTATCTGAAAAGTTATAGCAAAAATGAGTTGCTAGCTTTTTTATTTAGTAAATGCAGCAATATCCAACCGCTTATTAGGCGCTTTACTGACGAGTTTTGATAGCCACCTTTTTATGACTCACTTTATTAACATCTAGTAATATCGCTTTATTATTAACACCGATTTATTACCACTGATTTATAGCAACGACAGACAGGAACATTATGAGTAAGATAGAAAAACCAGACGACTTTCACCTCACCATTGCTGAGATTAAGAAAAAAGATTATCCACAACTGAAAGCTTTAATGGATCGCGTTTATGTCAACTTAGGCGGTGCGTGGTCAAAAAACACCATTCATACCTTAATTGACGCCTTCCCTGAAGGACAAATTGCGCTCTTTGACCATGATGAGCTGATTGGTATTGTGCTATCGATGCGCGTTGATTACACCAAGTTTTCTAACCCGCATACTTATGATGACTTAATTGGTCATAAAGAGATCATTAGAGACAATCCGGATGGCGATGCTATTTATGGCTTAGATGCGTTAATTGACCCTGAATATCGTGGTTATCGTTTAGGTCGCAGGCTTTATGATGCGCGTAAAGAGCTGTGCCGCCAGTTAAACTTCCGCGCTATTTTAGCCGGTGGTCGTATTCCCAATTATCACAATCACCAAGACTTAACCCCTGGTGAATATATTGAAGCCGTTGAAGCTCGTGAAATTCACGACCCCGCGTTGTCGTTTCAGTTATCAAATGGCTTTATCGTTAAACGTATTTTGACCGCTTACTTGCCAGATGATGCGCAATCTAAAGGTTTTGCGACCTTACTTGAATGGGCAAATATTTATTATGAGCCGAAAGATTATAAGCCCAATACGCGTAAATCAGAGGTCAGAATCGGTGGTATTCAGTGGCAAATGCGTGAAGTTGAGTCGCCTGAAGAGCTGTTGCAACAAGTTGAATTCTTCGTCGATATCATGGCTGATTACAACTCTGACTTCGCTTGTTTGCCAGAATTTTTTAACGCACCATTAATGGGTCTGTGTGAATCAACTGACCAAAACGTAGCGATTCGCTTTTTGGCCGGTTATACCGAATGGTTTAAAAATGAGATTTCGCATTTGGCGGTCAGCTATAACGTCAACGTCATCACCGGTTCTATGCCGTTCTTAGACGACGACGATACCTTGTATAATGTCAGCTATCTATGCCGCCGTGACGGTACAGTCGAAGAGCAGCGCAAAATTCACATTACCCCGCATGAGCGTAGCGCGTGGGTGATTGAAGGCGGCGACGAAGTCAAAGTATTTGACACCGATGCTGGTCGTATCGGTATCCTAGTTTGCTATGACGTTGAGTTCCCAGAGCTTGCGCGTTTGATGGCACTTGATGACATGGATATCTTGTTCGTACCATTTTGGACAGATACTCAAAACGGCTATCTGCGCGTACGCCACTGTGCCCAAGCTCGGGCGATTGAAAACGAATGCTATGTGATGATTTGTGGTTCAGTCGGTAACTTACCGCAAGTTGAAAGCTTGGATATCCAATACGCACAGTCGTCTATTTTCTCACCGTCAGATTTTGCTTTCCCGCATGATGCGATTATGGCGGAAACCACGGCCAATACCGAAATGGTATTCTTCTCTGATTTAAACTTAGACAAGCTTATTCATGTTCGTAATGAAGGCTCGGTGCATAACCTGCTTGACCGCCGTGATGATTTATTTAGCTTAAAATGGAAGAGAAAGGCTAAAATTCCAGCAAGCAAATTGACCGATGAAGAGCGCCGTGAAAATTCAGGCAGCGTGCTTATTGGCGATCCACTGCAAGACCGTGCGCAAAAACCTTAAGCGATTATTTTAAAAAGTGGTTATTTTAAAAAGTAACCACTCATAACAGTTCCATAGATTTTACGAATAATACGGCTGACCATTCAGCCGTTTATTTTTATCTATTAATCACATTGAGATCAAAAAAAGCAGCCACTATGACGACTGATACTGAAAAAAACCTTGATATCGAAAAAAGCCTTGAGACGCCAAAAAAAACGCCAAAGCAAAAGATATTGTCTGTTGCTAAAAATCTGCTTATCTATGGCTTGGTATTTGCTGTCATTTATACCGCTATTAACTGGTGGCGACAACCGGTCATGCCAGCCAATCCGCAATTGCAGTTGACCGACTATCAAGGGCAGAGCGTTGACTTAGCAGCAATGAGTCGGGATAAACCAACGTTGGTATATTTTTGGGGAACTTGGTGTCCGGTTTGTCGGGTGACGTCGCCGACGATAGATAAGCTTGCCGCAGCAAATGACTATCCTGTGGTGACCATTGCGATTAAATCAAGTTCTGACCAAGAGCTACACAGCTATCTTACTGAACACAATTATCAATTTACCACCGTCAATGACCAAGAAGGTGAGATATTCGCCGATTGGCAAGGGCAAGTTACGCCGTCTTATGTCGTTCTAAAAGATGGTGAAATGACGCAAGGCTTGACTGGTATGCAGCCACTGTGGTCGCTGAAATTGCGCTTATGGTTGTCAGAAGTTTTTTAGCGCTTAGCCCATTAGGTATAATCTAATAAATAGACAATCAAATTTGCCAGACGTATGATTTAATAGACAAGGTATTGATGCTGGCATAAGTGCTTGGTTTTGGCTAAAAACAGGGCGATACTGGTCAGCTCTTTTTACCCTCCTCGTTTTGTCATATAATAGCTGCCGTTATCATATTCACTTTTCTCATTATTCTGCTATCTGTTAAAGATATTTTTTGTTGCAATCGTCTCATTAGTATTTATGATGGACGTAACTATCTATAAGCAACACGTTATAAGCAATTCATAAGCAACACGTTATAAGCAATATCTTCTAAGTAAAGTTTTCTAAGCAAAAGGCTAGCATCGATTATCAAATATTTGACCCCATATTATATTTAACCTTAAGCCTGAATTTCAAACGCAACCTCTAACCATCATCTTATAAGACACCTTCTATGACTGATAAAAGTAACGATACACCAAGCCAAGATTATAAAGACACCCTAAACCTTGCCGATACGCCTTTTGCGATGCGGGCAAACCTTGCCAAACGTGAGCCAGATTGGCTGGCTGCGTGGGAAGCGGATGACGTGTACGGCAAAATTCGTCAGGCGCGTACAGGTGCGACCAAATACATTTTGCATGATGGCCCTCCATACGCCAACGGTCAGATTCACTTAGGTCACGCGGTCAATAAAGTATTAAAAGACATTATCGTGAAGTCAAAAACCTTATCGGGCTTTGACGCGCCTTATGTGCCAGGTTGGGATTGTCATGGTCTGCCCATCGAGCAAAAAGTCGAAGCCAAAGTTGGTAAAGTCGGTCAAAAAGTCTCTGCGACCGAATTTCGTGGTCTATGCCGCGAGTATGCAAGTACACAAATTGAGCTGCAAAAGGCAGATTTTAAACGTCTAGGCGTGTTTGGTGATTGGGACAACCCTTATCTAACGATGAACTTCCATCAAGAAGCTAACATCGTACGCGCACTTGCTAAAATTTATGACAACGGTCACGTAACCCGCGGTATGAAGCCTGTTAACTGGTGCTTAGACTGTAGCTCTGCCCTAGCTGAAGCGGAAGTTGAATACCAAGACAAAGTCTCAGACGCTATTTATGTGAGCTTTGATGTGCTTGATACCGAAAAGGTTGCAGCATTAAGTGCAATTGACGGCAATATCGCAGCCGTCATTTGGACGACGACGCCTTGGACGCTACCTGCTAACCAAGCAATCGCCGTACATCCTGAGCATGACTATAGTGTGGTCGTAACTGAAAAAGGTAACTTGTTACTAGCCGCTGAACTTGTCGAAACCGCCCTAAGCGAGCTTAAACTTAGCAATCAAGGCGTATTGGCAACGGTATCAGGACGCGAGCTTGAAGGTCTGCGCGCCCAGCATCCACTGATTGCAGACCGCCAAGTACCATTAATCCTAGGCGATCACGTGACCACCGATAGCGGTACTGGCCTCGTCCATACGGCCCCTGGTCACGGTCTTGACGACTATATCGTTGGCTTGAAATATAACTTGCCCGTTGAAAACCCAGTAAGTGGTACGGGCGTCTATTTAGACAGCGCGGCGGTATTTGCAGGCGAGCATATCTATAAAGCCAATCCGCAAATTATCGCTACCTTAAATGATAACGGTCATTTAATCAGCCATACCAAAATTGAGCACAGCTATCCGCATTGCTGGCGTCACAAGTCGCCGATTATCTTCCGTGCAACGCCGCAGTGGTTTATCAATATGGAAACCAAAGGTTTGCGTGAGCGTGCGCTTGCCGATATCCCTAAGGTCAACTGGACGCCAGAGTGGGGACAAAACCGCATCGAAGCGATGATGACCGGTCGCCCAGATTGGTGTATCTCACGCCAGCGTACTTGGGGCGTGCCGATTGCCTTTTTCACTCATAAAGAAACCGGCGAGCTGCACCCTAATACGCTTGAGCTGATGGAAGTTGCTGCACAAAAAATCGATGCAGGCGGCGTAGAAGCTTGGTTTGATGCCAGCTGTGAAGATTTCTTAGGCGCGGAAGCCGCGGATTATGATAAAGCAACGGATACGTTAGACGTTTGGTTTGACTCAGGAACGACGCATTTTGCCGTCCTTGAGCAGCGCGATGAGCTGACCAATCCTGCTGATATGTATTTAGAAGGTTCTGATCAACATCGCGGCTGGTTCCAGACTTCACTGCTTACTTCTGAGGCGATGTACGAGCGCCCCCCGTTTAAGCAAGTATTGACCCATGGTTTTGTCGTTGATGAAAACGGTCGCAAGATGAGTAAATCACTGGGCAATATCATCACGCCGCAAGACGAGATTAATAAAACCGGCGCGGATATGCTGCGTTTGTGGATTGCGTCGAGCGATTATCGTTATGAGATGAGCGCAGGTAAAACGGTATTTAAAGGTGCCATCGATATGTATCGCCGTATCCGTAACACCTTGCGCTTCTTGCTGGCCAATACCGATGACTTTGATCCAGCGACCAATAGCGTTGATATTAATGAGCTGGTCAGCCTCGATAAGTTCATCATTGAGCGTGCGCAGACGGTACAAGCGCAAATCATCAGCGCGTATGATGCGATGGACTTTCACCAAGTCACCCAGCATATCACTGCGTTTTGCTCGCAGGATTTAGGCAGCTTCTATTTAGATATTATCAAAGACCGTCAGTACACGACCCAAACTGATGGACAGCCGCGTCGCTCTGCGCAAACGGCAATTTACCATATCGCTCATGCGTTGATTCGCTGGATTACGCCAATCTTGTCATTCACCGCGCAAGAAGCGTGGGAAGTATTGGAAGGTAAAAACGGCAATGACGCAGGATACGTGTTTACCGAAGAATGGTATACCTTCCCAGAGTTTGAGCTAAGTGCCATCAGTACCGATGACTGGCAACGTATTATGCAGGCAAAAGATATGGTCAATAAACATATCGAAACCGCACGCGGTGAAAAAATCATCAATGCCAACTTATCTGCTGGCGTTGATTTATATGCCGACGGTGCGATGCATGAGAGCTTGGCCAAGCTTGGCGAAGAGCTGCGTTTTGTGCTAATCACCAGTAGCGCAACTTTGAAGCCAATGAGCGCTGCCCAAACTGATAACAATGCCGATGAATCAGTCGATTTAATAGTCGAAGTCAGCGCCGCCACTGGTACTAAATGCGTACGCTGCTGGCATATCCGCGATGATATCGGTACAGATAGTACGCACCCAGAGTTATGCGCACGCTGCGTGACCAACGTCAGCGGCGACGGCGAGGTGCGCCACTATGCCTAAATCAGCGCCTAACTCTACGCCTAATCCGACAGACTCATCGGAACATAAGCAACCGCAGGTTGAGGTTGATCATTCGCCTAAACCTGCCCATGCGACCACGGGCAGCTCAACCACGCCCAAAAGTCGCCTGAATAAGACCCCAAAAATGGTTGCTAATGGCAGTCGCGCCTTTATGTGGTACTTGCTATCACTGGTCGTCATTATTATTGATCAGTGGACGAAATGGTTGGCTGAAACCAAGCTAAACTTCCTCGAGCCCGTACCCGTGATTGAGCCGTTTTTAAATTGGACGCTTGCTTATAACTATGGCGCGGCGTTTAGTTTCTTAGCAGATCAAGCAGGTTGGCAAAAGTGGTTTTTTGCTGGACTTGCATTGATCATGTCGCTATTTTTAATCGGCTATTTGGTGAAAGCACCGCGTAAAGCCAAGCTGTTATCATTGGGTCTATCCTTGGTGCTTGGCGGCGCTATTGGTAACTTGATTGACCGCTTGTTACATGGTCACGTGATTGACTTTATCCATGTGCATTATGCGGACGTTTGGCATTATCCCATTTTTAATATTGCCGATATTGGTATTTGTATTGGTGTGGCGCTGATTGTTATTGACATGCTGTTTTTGGAAAAAAAGCGTGATGCTTAAATGATATAAATAAGGTGGCTTTGTAAATAGGCTACCAAATCGGTAGCCTATTTTTTTTGCGTTTTTGTTGAGAGATAGCATATCGAATCTTATCGATAACGTAAGCCCTATAGTCGAATGGCGCGAAAAACGCTAAAGTATAATCAGTTTAATATGAAAAGGTTGTTGCCATGTCTGATAGTCAAACGTCTAATAACCCAATAAAACCTATTGCCCAGAAGCAAATACCAGAATCTGACGACATTAATAATAAGAACAATAGTGGTAATGGCGTAACTTTATCAGTGATACAAGCTGATATCACTACGTTAAATATAGATGCCATTGTCAATGCTGCAAATTCAAGTTTGCTTGGCGGCGGCGGTGTAGACGGTGCGATTCATCGGGCAGCTGGACGTGAGTTATTAGCATATTGTCGTACATTGAATGGTTGCCAGACGGGCGAGGCTAAAATCAGTCCAGCGTTTAAGCTTCCTTGCCAATATGTGATTCACACGGTAGGACCTGTTTGGCATGGCGGTAATCAACATGAGCCAGAGCTACTCGCCAATTGTTATAGAAACTCATTAGATTTAGCCGTTGAGCACAATCTGACCAGCATTGCCTTCCCCGCTATTAGTACCGGTGTTTATGGTTACCCACTGGATAAAGCAACCAATATAGCAATTGATACAGTGCAAAATTATGTGTTAAATGCTCTAAAACAGGCGACTAACTTCTCTATCCGCGAAGTTATCTTTTGCTGTTTTTCAGCCAGCGATGCCGCTGTTTATAAACAAGTATTAGAGTCGATTTAAAGCGATATTTATAAAATCATTAAACATAAAAAAACCACTAGCAATAGTGGTTTTTTATTTTGAACGTTGCAATTCATTCATTCATTTAAAACAACGTAATCATGCATCATCTGCATGTGCTTGCTTAAACTCAGCATACTCAACTTGATACAATGAGCCAAGACGTTGCTGCAAGTCGCTATCTAAAATCTTTTTCGCCTCTTTAAAAAACTTGTTTTCTTCTTCTTTTAAATGATGGCGTACCTTATGAATCAAATCTGCACAGGTGCTATCCCATTTCTCTTGACCAATACGTCCATCATCCAAGGTTTCCATCATCTCATCCATTTCATGATGCTCAGTAATGGCATGCCGAGACAAATCAAGCCCGTCATCATGCTGTATGACTGGCACATATAAATGACGCTCTTCTGCCGCCGCATGCGAGTGTAATTCAAGCTTTAACTCTTCATAAATGGCTTTACGCTGCGCCTCATCTTTCGTGCTTTCAAGCTTATCGCATAACGCCCGCTGTACCTCATGATTGTCGATTAAGGCTGCAAAAATATCTTGTGTTAAATCAACTTCGTTAGCATTATTATTGTTATTACTCATTACTTTCCTCTTTAAAGTTATTGCTACGTTAAGTATTCAAATGGTTCTATTTAATCCTCAAGTATCATAACAATAATAAAAGCCGCTATTGTCATCTATCAGTGAGCAATAGATAGTCATTTGGTTAAGGTCAGCATTTGCATAATATTTAATTAGGCAATTATTCAATAATTTAATCAATGCATCTGTCAAAACCTAGACAAAAGGCAAATTTGCCAAGAATGCAAAGTCTTTACCCGCCAATATAAACAACAATCCTCCCAAATTAATAATAACGGTTAAATAATAAGTAATACGAAATTCAGGCTTTTGCGACTTATGACGTAAGTAAGTTTGCGCGACCATCGCCCCAACCCAACCGCCAAGCGCACTTAAAATATGCAATGTTGACTCAGGCGTCCGCCAAGCGCCACTTTGGGCAGCAGCTTTGTCTTTGGCATACATGCCGTAGGTTATGACGCCTAATACCGCGTACCAAGCAAGTACCAGCCAGCTTAGCTTATTCATGACCACCAATAAAATTAAAACCCCATAAAAGCCAAGGCCAAGAAACAAGCGTTTCTTTTGCCCTGCTTCAAATTCTGCTTGGGCGCTGCGTTTGTGGTTTCGCTGACGGATTTGACTGTTCTTTTGCACCATTTTTTGCTGCACAAAACTGAGTTCTTGCACATCCCTTGCTTGCAGGCGACCCTGATTGTCTGGCCCCACTATAAAAACCACTTGCTCGCCAATTTCGGGACGACGCTGGGCTTTAAACGCGCTAACATGAAAAAATACCGACTCGCCCGCAGCGGTTTCGATAAAACCAAAACCTTTATCGTCCTGCCATTTTTTAATATGACCTTGTTGTTTATTTGCCATCGGTTTTGCCATAAATACTTCGCTCTCTCTTAGATTCGTCAAATATATTACACTATTTGCGTTACACTATTTAGGCTTACAACTTATCCCAGATGACTTATCATTTGCGACATTATTCTTAACCATATTTTTAATTATTTTTCGACTCCAGCAATAGGTAGCTTTTACTATGACCGACTCTCAATTTATCACGCCTAATGAAGACATACGTATCACCCACGGCAGCCTTGTGAAGCTGCATTTTGAAGTATCACTAGAAAACGGTACGGTGATTGATTCAACCTTTAACCGCGATGCGCCGGTGACGCTGACGATTGGCGATGAGAGCTTATTGCCAGGCTTTGAGCAAGTGCTGATGAACCTACGGGCTGGCGATACACGTAGCGCCCACCTTGAGCCTGAGCAAGCGTTTGGTGAGTGGAATCCTGATAACATCCAGCATTTTAGCCGCACCCAATTTGCTTTGGTCGCTGACAATCCTGAAATAGGTATGCTGGTTGAGTTTGAAGATAAAGGTAAAAACACCCTGCCCGGTACCATTAGCGCCATAAATGACGACGAAGTAGAAGTCGATTTCAACCATCCACTTGCCGGTCAATCGGTACTTTTTAAAGTAAAAATATTCCAAGTTACCCCACCAGGTGTCACAGGTATCAAGCTGATGTAGTATAAAAATAGCTCTGTATTAAAATTAAAAAGGACAGATACATGCAATACCAAACACTGCCGCAACTCAATGAAAAAGTTTCAAAAATTTGCTTAGGGACGATGACGTGGGGACAGCAAAATAGCGAAAGCGATGCGCATGCACAGATGGACATGGCGCTTAATGCAGGCGTGAACTTTTGGGATACCGCTGAGATGTATCCGTCGCCGCCTGATAAAGACAAACAAGGCGATACCGAACGCTTTATGGGCACATGGTTTAACAAAACCAAACAGCGTAATAAGGTCATTCTTGCCAGTAAAATATCACCGATGGGTTTTTTACGTGACGGTCAGACGCGCTTTAATGCCGCGCATATCAGTAGCGCCATCGATAGCAATCTTGAGCGCCTGCAAACCGATTATATTGATATTTACCAGCTACACTGGCCTGAGCGTCAAACCAATTATTTTAGCCAGCTCGGTTATACTGAAGAGATGGCAGCGCAGTCGCTAGATGACTTGACGCCTTTTTTAGAGACTATCCAAGCCCTAAATGATGAAATTAAAAAAGGTCGCATTCGAGCTTATGGCTTATCAAATGATACCGCTTGGGGTCTGATGCGCTATCTGTGGGAAGCGGAAAAAAATGGTTTAATCGCGCCTATCACGGTGCAAAATCCTTATAGTTTGCTAAACCGCGTATATGAAGTTGGCATGGCAGAGATTGCTCATCGTGAAAATGTCGGTTTACTTGCCTACTCGCCGCTCGGCTTTGGGGTATTGTCTGGTAAATACCTTGACGGTAAACGTCCTACTGGCGCGCGCCTGACGATGTATGACCGCTTTGCCCGTTATACCAATGAAGAAGCACTATCAGCCACCGCCAAATATGCCAAAATCGCAGCAGATGCTGGTTTGGATATGGCACAAATGGCATTGGCCTTTGTCAATTCGCGCTCGTTTGTCACCAGTAATATCATCGGGGCGACCACCACTGAGCAGCTACAATCTAATATCGATAGCATCAACTTAACTTTAAGCGCAGACGTCTTAGCTGCTATCGAGGCGGTACATACCCAGCATCCTAATCCGTCACCATAATTTTGCGTGGTCATAGATTGATATTGTTCAGCTTTCAATAACCTGACGTTCAGGTATTGGTATAGCAAAGAAAGGCGCAAATCGTTAGTATTGACTACTAAGATTTGCGCCTTTTTTATGACTACTTTTCTGCTATTACTTTTTCTATTAAAACTTTTCTATTTTAGACCGTTTGATGCTTGCTTATACTTTAGCTACTTTCGTTAATACGCGTGAATGTAATTCAGCCAAGCCTTCCTGCATATGCGCTTGTAATAAATTAGTCAGCTCACTTTTACTCAAGCCTTTAGGATCTATCGGTTCAAGCGGTAAGACAAAAGCCGTCACGTCTTTACTATCAAGCACCTTTTTTAGACTTTGTTTCATCGTCAGCTTACCGTAATAAGGTAACGCTTCACTCAAAGTGCCGTCCTTATTCACATAAGCAATCACAAGCGGGCGCACTGGCACGTCTGCATCTATCGCTGCTTGTAGCAAGGTGCCGTGGATACGCTTAATTTTTTTGCCATCAGTGGTAGTGGCTTCTGGAAAAAAGATTACCGAAAAGCCCTTGGTTAAAAAGGTAGCAATTTGGGCAGCGACCGTGCCAGCATCACCGGAACCACGCTCGATAAATACCGTCCCTGCCGCATGCGCCAACTTACCAAATATCGGCCAATCGCCAATCTCAGCTTTTGATAAGAAAAAAGCAGGGCTTAGCGTACCCACTACCGGAATATCCATCCATGACACATGGTTAGAAACCCATAGACCGTGGTGTTGCTCTACGCGCTCGACTGCCACGACCTGTACGCCAAAAGAGCCTGCCATTTTTCGGCAAAACGCTTGAATATAGCGCGGCAGTTTTTCGCGTGGTGGCTGTTTAAAGGCACCGATACGTTGGGCGGCGCGTAGTCCGCCAGCGATAGTGGTGGTCATGCCAGCGATTTGTTTACCGCGACCTAATTGCTGTTTGAGTGAAAAGCCTGACTTAGATTGGCTCATCTGTGTCCCTCGTGGTTAAAAACTTATGGGTTAAAACTTATTTATTAAAAAGCCTATTTATTAAAAAACTTAATGGCTAAAAAGCTCATTGCTTAAAAAACGTATGATTATATCTCGTAAACAAGCGTCATGAGTATAACAAAATTTATTCATTCAGTGACGACTTGTGCACTGAGTTATGAGTGGCTTTTGTTAATATTTTGCAATAGTTAGAGCTATCAGCTCATTTTTACGCCTCTCATTTTTACGCCGCTCATTTTTACGCCGCTCATTTTTACTTTACCAGCGCTCGACAGATTAGCACATTTAGAAAAGCCAACCTTGTCGTTAATAGCCTCTTTCCGAAAACCCTCATACTTTCATTATTAAAACATTTAATAATAAACGCTGTAACATAAAAGTATGGCTAATTGCCTTAATACGCTTTAATATCAAGTGATAAGACCACATATAGAGGGTCATACGAAGGCTATAGCGACGCTTAACAAACCGATATTAGCCATCTATTTACTTAATGACATAGGTGATACTCTTTGGATTATTTTGAAAGACATGAAGGTGGCGAGCGCGCCATTATAGTACATTTAGACATCCGCCAAATTCAAGATCCTGATGATCTAAATGAATTTGAGCTGCTTGCAGATTCGGCAGGTGCTGATCGCTTGGCACTGGTCACAGGCTCACGTGCACGTCCTGATGCCAAATACTTCGTTGGTAGCGGTAAAGCACAAGAAATAGCAGAATTGGTACGCGAACACGAAGCCGATATCGTCCTTTTTAATCATAATTTATCGCCATCACAAGAGCGTAATATTGAAGCTTTGGTACAATGCCGCGTCCTTGACCGTACGGGCTTAATTTTAGATATTTTTGCCCAGCGCGCCCGTACTTACGAAGGTAAGCTGCAGGTTGAGCTTGCACAGTTGAATCACTTATCGACGCGTTTGGTACGTGGTTGGACGCATTTGGAACGCCAAAAGGGTGGTATTGGTCTACGTGGACCGGGTGAAACCCAGCTTGAAACGGATCGCCGCTTATTACAAGTACGTGTAACCCAGCTAAAAACCAAACTTGAAAAAGTACGCCAAACTCGTGCTCAAGGACGAGCGCGTCGGCAAAAATCAGACGTGCCGACTATCTCACTCGTTGGTTATACCAACGCGGGTAAATCTACCCTGTTTAATCGCTTGGTTGATGAAAACATTTACGCAGCGGACAAATTATTTGCCACCCTTGACCCGACATTACGCCGTTTAGACTGGCAGGGCGTTGGCCGCGTGGTTTTGGTCGATACCGTTGGTTTCGTCCGTCATCTCCCGCATGAACTGGTCGAGTCGTTCCATGCAACCTTAGAAGAGACGTTAGAAGCTGACTTACTACTGCATGTTATCGATTCGTCTAGTGAAGATATGCACGAGCAGATTCAAGCCGTCAAAAACGTACTTGCTGAAATTGACAACGATGTGCCTGTGCTCAACGTTTACAATAAAATTGATATCACTGATGAGCCTGCGCACATTGGCTATGCTAAGGAAGGTCAGCCAAATCGGGTTTATGTCTCTTCTCGCCAAAATCTCGGTATGGAAGAGCTATCCCTTGCTGTGCAGCAGCTATTAATGGGCACTTTGACCACCTTTGATTTGACCCTACCTTATAATGCGGGCCAATTTAAAAACACCTTGTATGAGCTTGGCGTGATTTTAGAAGAAAGCTATGATGATAATGGTCATGAATGCTTAACCATTCGTCTGCCAAGCGACAGGCTTAAGCAGCTATTAGGTCAAGCCAATTTAAAACCGTTAGATGTCTTGCCGTTGGCACAGGCAACATTGCTAATGCCGATACTTGAAGAGTTTGAACAGATTGATGAAGAAGACAATCATGATGAAGAAGAGTCTTTAACGGCAGAAGAAGAAAATGCCTTTGCCGAGTTTGAAGCGTTAAATTCTGCGGCACAAGAATCTGATTCGCAAAGTTAAATAACCTCGCATCAAACTATTTACTCTAAATGATATTTGAAAAAGGACGCTATTGTTTGATAGCGTCCTTTTTTATATGCCCTGTGCATAGTTACTGTTGTATGAGAGATTTAAAACTGCTTCATACCCTTATCATACCTACAATCTACGCTTAGGCTTTATTAGTGCGCCTACTCTCTATATAATCAGGCACTATGCTTGCGTTAAAATGTTACATTTAAAAAGCAGCTGTTAAAATCTCTATGTTAAAACGCATCCGAAAAATAATACCAGTAATACTCAGTTGCTAAGTTGCACAGTTATTAATACTGCTAGCTATTGATGCAGTAGGATTTTTTATAATCGCAGCATTAAATGCTATGTACTTTTATTAACTCCCGTTTATACCCTCTCTTGTTATATTTTATTTGGCCAAAATTGCTTATGAAGCCTTCCTCTTCTTCGAACATACCCTTATGGATGGCGTTAATATTGACGCTGATACTGGTTGTGGTAGTTCGTGAATCCGCCGTTATTGTTTGCCAATGGGCCGGTATCGAAAAAGCCGCCAATATCGTTGGTCTGCTGACGATGTTTGTTATTTTGATGGTTTGGCGACTGATAAAAGGGCTGCCCAGTTGGCTAACCCAAGCAAGTAACACCTTATTGGTTGATAGTGGCTTTGCTTTTTTGCCCGTTTCTGCCGGTGCAGGCTTGCTGCTATTCGCATTAGGCGATGAATTTTGGGGTGTGATGCTGACGATGATTATCAGTACACTTATCCCGCTTTGGGGACTGGCTATCCTTGCCAATCGCTCTCTTAATAACAGCAGCGATACAGACAATACGCTTAACGACAATCTGAATACGACCAACAAGCAGAAGGGACAGCATTAAGCTGTAGGAACAAGGCAACGTTATGAGTTTTGATAGTGTGTTTACAGCAACCCTTGCTGCGATATTATTAACCTTGGCAGCGCACGTCATTGCCCGCGTCCTCGCGCGCAAGCTGTCATGGTTGCCAATGGTCATCACCGCATTGGTATTAGTGCTACTGTTTTTGTTTATTTTGCAATGGGATTACAACCATTATTACAGCGTGGCAAAACCGGTATTTGACCACCTATTAGGCTATGTGACGGTATTACTGGCCGTACCATTGGCAGCGATGAACTTTAAAGGCTTGCCGGTTAAAAAGCTCACTATGATTGTGGCGTTGGCAAGCGTAGTTGGCGCCTTGCTACCCATGTCGCTGGCCTATCTATTTTCACTGAGTAACGAGACCATCTTGGCATTTGCCACCCGTTCAGTGACCACGCCGATTGGTCTCAGTGTGGCGGATTTGATTAAAGCGCCACTGGCGATGGCAAACTTGATTATCATTGTTTCAGGACTTATTGGCGGTACCCTAGCGCGCTTCTTATTTCGCGGTATTGACGATGACCGCGCCAAAGGCTTAGCACTTGGCTTAGCAGCGCATGCCTTTGGCACCGTAGAAGCTTGGCAAATCAGTCATACTGCTGGACGTTATGCTGCCTTTGGCTTGGCTGTTAATGGTTTGGTTACCGCTATTTGGGTACCTATCTTTATTAGTGCCCTATCGTCTTAAAATGATTTAAGTTAAATGTAAACACAAAGCCCATCATCCTTGATGGGCTTTAACTTTTACCTAAGCTTATTTTACAGTCTTTTTTAGCTTCATGTCTTAATTACCTTTACCGCAAATACAAAGGCAAAAACCTCGCCATTATAAGCTGCTGAGCAGCATCCCTTCTATTACCATCTTGATTTCATTCAAATTTTTTTTACAAATTAAAATAACTTTTGACTGCGCGTGCACGCATTCAGATGTGGCAAAAACTTATTTTGTGTTATAGTAAACAACTATTATTTTTTGTATCTATTGCAAGTGGTTTTGTTAGACGTGAATTTGTAGGTAGTCGCCATATTTGGTTACTATAAAATCCTACAGACGCGATAACCGCTTTGACGCGCGACCTGACGCGCTTATGGGCAAAGCAATTTGCTATTACTCGATAAAAAGTGATAACCCTATGATAAATATTGCACCTTTAATGACGCGCTGCTTGTCTCCCGTTTTACTGATGGCTATTGCCCTCTCTAGCCTCCCTATCGCCGCTCAAGCAGGCAATATGTATATCTACAAAGACAAAGGCGGACAAGTACTCCTTACCAATGTCAATCCTAGTGGTAATTTTGATAAATTTAACAAAAAAGTAAAAACCACCTATTATAAAGATTCTAACGCTTACAATGCTGGTAGCAATACTAGTGCGGATTACGGTAGCAGCACGGCAAGTAGTAGCAGTGGCCGCAACTCTTATGACAGCTATATCCGTGCTTCAGCCGAGCGTCATGGCGTAGATCCTGCGCTGATGAAAGCTATGATGCATACGGAGTCTGCGTTTAATCCCAATGCTCGCTCACCTGTCGGTGCCCAAGGTTTGATGCAGCTGATGCCAGCGACTGCCCGTCGCTTTAAGGTCAGTAATCCATGGAATCCTGCCGACAATATCGAAGGCTCAGCGAAATATATCGCTTGGCTGATGCGCCGCTTTAACAATAACGTTGAGTTTGCCGTGGCTGGATATAATGCCGGTGAAGGTAATGTCGATAAATATAATGGCATTCCACCGTTTAAAGAGACGCGTAATTATGTCAAAAGTGTGATGAGCCGTTATCATAGCCTATATAAAAATGATTCAGCGTTATCAGGCAAAACCATGAATGCCAATAATGCTACTAGTACCACTAATAGCAGTGGTATGCAAAATGTCAGTTATGGTACCAGTAGTAATACCAACAGTGCCAGTTATGCCAACTCTGCTTACTTAGCGCTACGTTAATACTGATCATTAATATTTACACTCAGCATAAATAGCTTATCTTTTAAATCTTGCAGAAGTAAACAAACACAAAAAAGCCCGTTATATTAATAACGGGCTTTTTTACGATTTATACTACTTGTTTTATATGACTTAAAGCTTACTTGCTAGCAGCTTGAGCGGCAGCAACTTCAGCAGCAAAGTCTTCTTGCTTCTTCTCGATGCCTTCACCAACTTCTAGACGTTTGAAATCAAGTACTTTTACGCCTTCAGCTTTTAATACGTCACCAACTTTTTTCTCATTGTCCATCACGTATGGTTGACGTAGTAACGTTACTTCGTCTAGGTACTTACGTAAGCCACCTTCGATCATTTTTTCAACGATGTTGTCAGGCTTGCCAGACTCTTTCGCTTTTGCTTCAATGATGTCTTTTTCGCGTGCTAGTACATCAGCATCTACGCTTTCATCATCTACTGCAACAGGGTTGAATGCTGCAATGTGCATCGCAAGGTTTTTGCCCGTGTCTGCACTGCCGCCTTCATAAGATACAACCACACCGATACGTAGACCATGGCGATATGCAGCAATGTTTGCGCCTTCAAGTACTTCAACACGGCGGATTTGGATATTCTCACCGATTTTTTGTACTAGAGATACACGTGCTTCTTCAACTGTTTGACCGCCGCCATAAGGCAATGCAGAGATAGCTGCAACGTCAGTCTCATTGTTTTCTAGCGCGATGTTTGCGACTTTTTCTGCAAAGGCAGTAAAGTTTTCATCTTTTGCAACGAAGTCAGTTTGACAGTTAACTTCTAACAAGAATGCTTTGTTGTCGCCTTGAGCGATAATGATAGCGCCGTCAGCTGCGATGTTACCCGCTTTTTTAGCCGCTTTCGCTTGACCTGATTTACGTAGGTTATCAATGGCAACTTCAACATCACCATTTGACTCTTCTAACGCTTTTTTACATTCCATCATGCCAAGACCAGTACGGTCGCGCAATTCTTTTACCATTTTGGCAGATACTTTTACTTCTGACATAAGAGTTACCTTTTATTATATACATGAATATTGTTATGTAGGGGTATGCTTAAAATCTATTCGATAACTTGATTAATATTAAGTAAACATTACTCTTAATATTAGACTTAAGCCTTAATAAAACCACTCATATTTAATGATTATTCATATCATCAAAAAAGCAATGTGGCTCGTATAGACGATAATACTCGCCCAATCATGACACGCTTATTAATTTTGACCATAAACCATTAAGAGCAAGGCATGACGAGTAAAACTACATCATGCCTTTTATGAGCTTATATGCTGTTAATAACCTTATATGAATGCTGATAAGATAACTATCAAGACATCGTTACAAAGTTAAACCTTAGCGGTCAGCGATTTATTCTGCTGGAGTTGCAGCAGCTTCTTCAGCTTTAGCTTCAACTGGCGCTTCTTCAGTAGCAGCAGGTGCTTCTTGGTCAGCTTTACCACCAGCTTGAGTTTGTGCGTATTCTTTACCAGCGATAATCGCATCGGCCATAGAAGTTACATACAAAGTCACGGCACGGATAGCATCATCGTTAGCTGGGATGATGTAATCAACGTTATCTGGGTTAGAGTTAGTATCAACGATACCGATAACTGGGATACCTAGGTTTTTAGCTTCTTTGATAGCAATGGCTTCATGATCTACGTCTACAACGAAGATTGCGTCAGGTAGGCCGCCCATGTCTTTAATACCGCCTAGTGAACGCTCAAGTTTTTCCATATCACGGGTACGCTCTAACGCTTCACGCTTAGTAAGCTTAGCGAAAGTACCGTCTTCAGCTTGCTTTTCTAGCTCTTTTAGACGGTTGATTGACTGGCGTAGTGTTTTCCAGTTAGTCAACATACCACCTAACCAGCGATGGTCAACGTATGGCATGCCAGCGCGAGCTGCTTGCTCAGCGATGATACCGCTTGCTGCGCGTTTAGTACCCACGAACAATACTTTGTTTTTCTTAGCAGCTAGGCCGTTTACGTAAGTCAATGCTTCGTTAAACGCTTTTACCGTGTGCTCTAAGTTGATGATGTGAATCTTGTTACGGGCACCAAAAATATATGGACCCATTTTTGGATTCCAAAAACGTGTTTGGTGACCAAAGTGAGCGCCGGCTTGTAGTAAGTCGCGCATTTCGATTTTGGTTGGATTCTTTGTAGCCATGTTAAATGTCCTGTTGGTTGGGTTATGCCTCCACATCACAAAAACTGCCTATCTAGCGACACGCATCTACCCTTGTTAATGCGCATCAATAGCGCATTAAGCCAATAGTAACTTTGGGCAAATTAATCAAGTCGCCAAACACCCAGCAATTTTTTGCCATGATGTGTGTGTCATTGGTTGATGGGTTGGTTTAAAAAATGAGCTATGATTTGAACGTAAAGAATAATACTAAATGCTAAAAAATAGCTGGGCTGTATTTTATCATATAAGTGAGAGTGACTTCTACTATTATTATATCGCGCTGTTGCTCAACTACTCTGCATTATCCAAATTCAAATTACGGTCTATTTGCCAAATTAAATAAGTGCCGAGACTCATCAGCGCAAACATCGCGATACCGATTTTCAGTACCGGATTGACGGGGAATAAGTTTAATAATAAGCCGCCGAAAATACCGACTGAAAACATCAACGAGCCTTGTAGAGCACTTGCCATACCAGCGCGGCGTTTTTGGAAAGCGAGCGCAATCGCCGATGCGTTTGGCTGCGTCAAACCTAAACCGGCAATACAGAAGAAAATACAGGCTAAAACCAGCGGCAACCATGCATCCGTACCAAAAATAATACCGGTTACAAATAGCGCGGCGGCTGAGATGACCTGCATCATTGCCCCAAAACGCAGAATACTCAAAATGCGAAAACGATTAGTCAGCCATTGATTCAGCTGGGTCAAACCTACGAACCCTGCCGCATTCATCCCAAATAGCCAACCAAAATGGGTGGCTGAGACGCCATAGGTATCCATGATTAATTCAGAAGCTGAGCTGATATAGACAAACATCGCGCCCATTAATAAACCACCGCCTATCGCTGGATAGTTAAAGGTCGGGTCTTTTAATAAATCCCAATATTGGCTCAGCACTTCTTTGGCAGGACGCACATTACGGTTTTCTTCAGTCAAGGTTTCAAAGAAGAAAAACTTGGTCAGTAATAAATTTAACGTCCCAAAAGCCGCCAAAAACCAAAAAATAGAATGCCAACTAAAGAACTTTAAAAATAAAGCCCCAAGAGATGGCGCTAAGATTGGTGCTAAGCCCATGACCAATATCATAATAGAAAAAGCTTTGGCGGTTTGTTTGGCTGTCAGGCGATCACGTATTGCCGCACGCGTCACCACTGCTCCCACGCACGCGCCGAGCGCCTGAAAGGTACGACCGAAAAACAATACGTATTCATTATCGGTTGTCGCACAGACAATCGAGGCAATCACATATAAAGTCATGCCGATATATAAAGGTTTGACGCGACCAACGCGATCACTAAATGGGCCATAAAACAGCTGACCAAATACCAATCCGACAAAATAAGCTGGAACGGAATTGGCCATAAACGCGGTCGAGACACCAAAATCCTCTGCCATCGATGGTAAGGCAGGCAAATACATATCAATCGATAATGGCCCGACTGCAACGATAAGCCCAAGCATCATAATCCATGCAACAGGCAAATCGGCAGAGCGCACTCGGTCAGCAGCATTTGGTTTATTAGGCAGGGAGGATTTTGGAGCAGACATAATTAGACCATATGATAGAGTGATTATTATTTTATTATTGATGCCTGATTTGTTTTGTAATTTTAATAAGCTTTTATTTTAAACCGAGCTTTGTTAAAAATAACTTCTACAAACAATCATGCCTACTGACAAGCAGCAACGCAAGCAGGCTTCAGACAGCGAGACAAGCAGTCTATAAAAACAGATAATGCTATATTGCACTATCTGCTTGTAATTCAATAGACGCTTGATGTGAATAAAACAAACCTGTGTAACTAAAACAATCTATCAATACATGGCTAAGTTTTTCTAACGGAATTGACGTTTGCCAAAAGCGGTACTGGCTTGCTTGGCTTTTCTAAGCGCCAGTTTACGGTTGCGACCAAACATCATTTTTAACTGCCAGACTTTTTCTTTGTATAAAGTAGTAGCTGGCTGCTGGAACATCGCATTGATAACGCGTTTGCTTGCCAGCACCGCATCAGGTGAGCGCTCAGCAAACTCAGCGGCAAGCTTTTGTGCCTGCTCAAGTGGCGTCTCACTACAATGGCTGACCAAACCAAGCGCTTTGCCTTCCTCGGCATCCACGGTACGAGCCGTCATTGCCAGCTCCTTTAAGATATCAGCGCGTACGACGCCAAACCCGGATTGCGTCAAACCCATGTCAGGTACGAGCCCCCACTTGGCTTCCATAATAGACAATTTGCATTCAGGATGGCTAATACGCACATCACAAGCCAGCGCCAGTTGTAAGCCTGCGCCAATACAATAGCCTTCTAAAACTGCAATCACTGGCACAGGAACATCACGCCAAACCAAGCAGACGCGTTGAAATAAGCTTTGCCAAGGTTTAACAAGTTCCCATAGCGCAAAGGCTTGGTTTTTGGGGTGGTTTAAATCGCCCAAATCGATACCGGCACAAAACGTGCCTTCAGCGCCATTAAGAATCACTGCGCGTATGCTTTTATCTTTACTGATACGACCAGCGACCGCTATCAACTCTTCGACCACTTTAAAACTCATGGCGTTCTTTTTTTCCGGTCGATTAATGGTCACCGTTAATATATTGTCATTGGCGCTGACTTGTAATGTCTCATACTGGTAAGTGGCAATAGCGTGCATAATCATCCTTAATAATAAATAAAACAACTGTAATGGTTGGTGCTCAGATTAATATTAACAGCCTTGCTTCAACCCTTCCTTATCAATAACTGACTGCTAGGGTATCGTTTATCATCAAGACCATCGAAGTTCTGTCTCAACTCTAGCTCAGTTTTGCCTCAGCCCTATAAAACCAGCTGCCTTAAATCATTTTCCACGTCATATCATTTTCACTTAAGCGGTGATAATTAAGCTGCGGATACGCCGATAAATCCAGTGTTTGTAAGTTATTTAACGCGGTCAATAGTGCTTCATAATAAGGCTCAAGCATCGCAAATTGAGCGGGCGTGGTATGTTGGATATTTAATAAGCATTTATCCTCTAAATCTTGGCTGGCTTGACGTAACTGCGGCACGCCCGTATAGCGACTGCCGCCTAAGATACGATGGGCAATTTGCGCCAGCGCATTGCGGTTGCGACTCTCCCATGCCTGCATCAATGCTTGCTTTTCATCATTAATGGTATCGAGCATCATAATAATCAGCTTGGCAGCCAAATCGGGTTTATTGGCTGAACGCGTTAAGGCATCTTGCCAATTTAAAATCTCCGAGGTATCAAGGGCGTTTGCCCCCAAGTTCGTATTACTTTGCTCTTGCGTTGTCTCTACATTTTGCTCATCTTTAACACTCTCTGTCATTTGATAGGGCGGATAAACCAATGGTGCTTGCCCCTGCCCTTGATAGGGCAAATTCTCATAGCGTGGCTTTTCATAGCGTGGCTTCTCGTAACGTGGTTGGGTTTCGCGCGGTGTTTCGCGTCTATAATCTTCACGCGGCTGACTGTCACGCAAATAGTCATCGCGAATTTTTTTGAGCGATAAAGGTCGGGTGATTTTTGGTGGACTGATCGCGTCAGCATCTCTATGAGAATCAGCATCGCGATGACTATCATCGCCTTTAACCATCGGATAAGTCGGCGCTGTCAGACCTGTATACGCCGTTAAAGAATCTTGCGTTAATGTATTGTTAAAATTAGAACTTGGTAAATCCGAGCTGGGCGAATTTTCAGCGTGTAAATCATCATTAGTAAGGGCGGTTAATGGCGGCACTGAAGTGGTACGGCCAAGCCATTTTTGTAGCACTTGTAATAATTGTGGCTGACTAATAGGCTTACCGACATAATCATTCATACCACTAGCAATCAGCTTCTCGCGCTCATCAGCTAAGCCATGAGCGGTCAAGGCAATAATGGGAATATGATGATCAGGGGTTTCGATATTACGGATTTGGCGCGCCGCTTCATGCCCTGACATACGCGGCATTTGAATGTCCATAAATATCAAATCAATGCTGTTTTTGTACGCTGCATTGCCTTTATCATCTGTCGTAGCATCGTCAAGATGTAATGAGTTAACCGCTGATTTACTGACATCATCGCGGGCTTCAGCCTTAGATATTTGGGTCTTTTTCGACAGACTTTGTTTTTCAGTTTTAGCGGTTTTGATATGTTTGGTTTGCTGTTTACTGATGATTTCTATCGCATCAAAACCACTACTGGCGGTAATCACATGGATACCAAGCTCACTTAATAGCGCATCAAGCACCAGTAAGTTTGGTAGATGATCGTCGACGGCTAAGACGGTAACGCCCTTCCAGCGCGGCTCTTGAACGCCACTCGGAGCGCTGCGCTTTTGCGTATCAAGCATGGCATAGAGCTGCCTTTTATCCAATGGCTCATACAAAATATTGGCATGATAACGATTGAGCAGTGCTTGGTCGGCGGCAACTTGATAGCCAAATACTGCCAACTTACCCTGATAATGCAGGCGAATTTGTTTGAGTAGCGCCATCATATCGTCTTGGGTATCATCATCCACGATGACCCAATCCCAATAGTTGCCGCGCTCTTTGAGCGACTCAAGTACGCCCGGTAAAGAGTTGGCTTGGGTCAGGGTAATCGGTAAATGTTGTAAGCTGGCTTTCAGCACCTGTATCGATGCCGTATGATTGATCCAAACCAGCACATTAAATTCGTCCGTATCGCTGGCAAGTGGCGCGAGCACGGGCAGTTCAATCGTTTGCCCAGTCGCCGCCTCTAAAACATCGACATGGGCTGGCATCCGAAACCAAAACGTTGCTCCTTGGTTAGAGATATTTTCTTGCACATTGTCATAAAAGCCAATATCGCCGCCCATCAGCCGCGTTAACTGCTTGGAGATGACCAGACCCAAACCGGTACCACCATATTGGCGCGTAATCGACGGATCGCCTTGGCTAAAGCTTTGAAAAAGCATTTTTTGGTCAGATAATGAAATCCCTTTACCGCTATCTTGCACACTAATCATTAAGTAATTATCGCGATGATCGTCTAAGCTAACGCGAACGACCACATCGCCGCTATCGGTGAATTTAATGGCATTACCAACGATATTGGTCAGGACTTGTTTAAGACGCAAGGCATCGCCGTTGATACGCATCGGCACGTCGTTATAAAACAACACCGCCATGCGCAGCCCTTTTTCTGCAGAAACCGGTGATAGCATATCGACCACATCATAAATGGTGTCATAAAGGTCAAACTCGTGACGATCAAGTACCAATTTACCCGCTTCAATCTTGGAAAAATCCAATACATCATTCACGAGTGCCAATAAATGCGCCGACGATTTACGGATGGTTTGTACATACAAATCTTGTTCAGGATTAAGCTCGCCGTGCCGCGCCAGCAAATTAATAAAACCATCGATACTGTTTAAGGGTGTACGCAATTCATGACTGATATTGGCCAAAAATGCCGATTTTGCTTGGCTGGTTGATATTGCGGCATCACGGGCATTACGGATAGAGATGTTTTGCATTTCCATCTCATCAAATGCCAAGCGCAAATCATCCTCAGTTTGCTCGGCGTGATCTTTTAAATCTTGGAAGCTGGCGTGTAGACGGCGTAAGGTTTTGACCAAATCTTGCTGTAATAAATTCAACTCACCATTCGATTCAACCGGAATAGGCTGATAAAGATTGTCTACATGGGTACGTTGTAATTGCAAACGTAGCTCGTAAATCGGCGCAATCCAACGTTTTGAATAAATATTTAAGCTTAATAACAAAATTAAAATGGTAAATAAGCCGGTAATCGCCAGCGCCATGGCAATACGATAACGGGCAATATAAAGCGGCTCGTTATCCATATCGACCATCAGCCACACTTGCTGCCCGTCAAACTCACCCAAAGTACTGCCGTAAGCTGTGCCAATAGGCGTGGGCTTTTGCGATAAAAAGCGCTCTGATGCATCTATCAGTGGCCATGCCTCATCGATACCATAGCCGACACTGGCCAATACTTCATTGTTTTGATTGATAATGGCAATACGTTGGACATGCTGCTCCGACTGCATGCGCCCGAGCCTATCTTGAATACCTTCTAACGTCGCTATTGCTACTTGTGACTTAGTATCGGTCTTGCTTTTACCGTCGCCCGTTTCTGCTTGCTGCTTTTCTTGCTCTAATAGTTCAGGGACGAGCTCCGCAATCGCCGGCGTATAGCGAATCAACACCGCCTCTGCCAATACTTCCTGTTCAGAATTACTGGCGCGCATGGTTTCATAAAACACCAAAATACCACCTACCGCTGCCAATAAACAAATCGGCAAAAACACCAATATAATCAGCTGACCATAAGCGCTACTGGTATCAAAACGTTTTTTGTAAGCCATGCTGGGTTTACTCTCCACTGATATTGGTGACAGATATTATTGGTGATAAATATTGTACGATGCGATTATGCGTTAATAATTGGCTAAGCACTAACGGCAAGCCAGCAATTATAGCTTGAGATTATCTTAGCAGGATTCTATCAGAGGCGGTTAGCCATTCATTGACTCATCTTCATTAACCAATGCTTATTAAGCAAGCGTTATTGCTCAACAAGCCGCGCCTCATATTTATGCTTAATCATTTATACATTAACGTAAATACACAAGGTTATAAACAAACAAGCTATCCTCAATAAAAATTTATGCATTAAGCGCAGCTGAAAACAAAATGATATAATGACGCAACTTTTTATTGCATCACCCTCAATACCTGATAGTCATGAAGTACTGGCCTGTTAATGTCTTAGTACCTATCATTTAAACAGCGCCTATTAAAAACTTAATAATTAATAAGGATACCTTATGTCCGCTACGGCCCAGTCAAACGCCAATTTTATTACGCAAATCACTGACCTTGCCGATTGCGTAGGTCAGACGCCATTGGTTAAATTGCATCGTCTGCCTGAGCAAGAGCAGATTGCCAATGGGGCCGTGGTACTTGCAAAGCTTGAAGGTAATAACCCTGCTGGTTCGGTAAAAGACCGTCCAGCGTTTAATATGATTTATCAGGCTGAGCTGCGCGGTGATATTAAGCCGGGCGATATGTTGATTGAAGCCACCAGCGGCAATACCGGTATAGCTTTAGCCATGGTTGCAGCGATGCGCGGTTATCCGATGACCTTATTAATGCCAACCAACTCGACCCAAGAGCGTAAGGATGCCATGACCGCTTACGGCGCGACGCTAATCGAAGTCGACGAAGGTATGGAAGCAGCACGAGATATGGCGCTGCAGATGCAAGCGGATGGTAAAGGTATCGTCTTAGACCAATTTAATAATCCTGATAATAAACAAGCGCATTATCTCACCACCGGTCCTGAGCTATGGGCGCAAACTGACGGTAAAATCACTCACTTTATCAGCTCTATGGGCACCACTGGCACCATCACTGGGGTGGCGCAATATCTTAAAGAGCAAAACCCTGATGTTAAAATCATCGGTTTGCAGCCTGATGAAGAAGCGTCTATCGCCGGAATTCGCCGCTGGCCTGCTGCTTACATGCCGGGTATTTTTGAAGCCGACTTGATTGACGACATCATGGATGTCGATCAGCATATCGCTGAAGTCTATATGCGCAAATTGGCCAAAACCGAGGGCATTTTTGCTGGTGTTTCTTCAGGCGCGGCCGCTTGGGCAGCCGTCGAAGTCGCAAAAGAAAATCCAGACGCGGTTATTGCCTTTATCGTTTGTGATCGCGGCGATCGTTATTTATCAACCGGCTTATATAATGTTATCGACAACGATGCTGACGACAGTAACGTGAAGACAGCCTAGTTCGTGCAAAATAAAAAATACGCACAATGCAGCAGCATAAGCTCATAAATCATAAGCTCAGCAATGATAGTTTTATCAATCATCAACCAAAGCCAATAGTTAGGTAGGATTATTTATGTCAAACGCCCTTTCGTCCAAACCTATCTTGGTCTTTGATATTGAGACGGTTGCCGATACCGAGGCTGCCCGCCGTATTTACCCACAATTGGCCGAGCTAAACGATGCCGATGCCTTAAGCGCGTTGACGGCGCTGCGACTCCAAGAAGCGGGACATGACTTTATGCGTTTGCCGCTGCAGCGTATTGTCTGTATTTCTGCCCTTTATATTAAAGACGGTCAATTTTCCTTATTTTCTTTGACGGCAGATAAGTTTAGCGAAAAAGACATTCTGAGCAAATTTTTCCGTGCATTCAGTGACCTTGAAAAGCTGCCGCAGCTGATTAGTTGGAACGGCTCAGGCTTTGATATTCCGGTGCTTATTTATCGCGCGATGCAGTATGACTTGGCAGCGCCGTGGTTATTTGAAGAAGGCGAGCGCATCAAAAACATGCGCTTTGATAACTATGTTAATCGTTTCCATACTCGCCATCTTGATTTGATGGACAGATTTAGCCAATACGGTGCCAGCCGCCGTGAAGCTATGGATGTCGTTGCCAGTCTTTATGGCTTACCCGGTAAAACCGATGTCGATGGCAGCATGGTTGGCGATCTGGTCAGCAATGGTGATTGGCAAACGTTGTCAATATATTGCGAATCGGATGTGATGAATACCTGGCTGATATATCTGCGCTGGTTACGGTTGACCGGTCAATTATCCTCACCGGATTTTAATGCTTGGCAACAGCAAAGCCGTGATTATTTGGCAAATTATACCCAAGCAGATGGCAGCCCACGTCATCATGAGTTTATTGCTGATTGGTCATCTGCGCCTGCACCATAGCAGACATTTTTATATAACGGACGTATTTATAAAAGCTTCTTTATAAAGATGACGTTTTAACAACTAACGTCTCACCCTCATTTATCGTTATTTATCATTTATTACTTACTATTTATTATTTAAGGCAGGTTTATGCAACCCACCGATTCAAAAAACTCTACCATCTTAGATACCAGCCAACAGCCTAACGAGACTCAGACTATTACTATTCCGCCAAGTAAGAAAAAATCCAAGCCGTCATCAAAAACGCGTCGCCGTTTAAAAGATGCTGAGCCACTACCTTTTAATATCGATGGCTTGTCACATGATGGTCGCGGCGTTGCGGTATATGGTAATGGATTCAGCGAAGCTGATGGTCATATCGAAGACAAACATGGCAAAAAGATTTTTGTTAGCTTTGCGCTACCGGGCGAAAGCGCGTTAGTCAAAATTACCAATAGCCGTACCAGCTTTGAAGAAGGTGATGCTGTGAGCATTACTGCCAATCCAAACCCTGAGCGCGCCGTGCCGCCCTGCCCGCATTTTGGCGTCTGCGGTGGCTGTAATTTGCAACATTGGCAGCCAGAGGGTCAAATCAACTTTAAGCAATCTGTGCTTGCTGAGATGCTTATCCATCAAGCGAATGTTGAACCGGATCATTGGCTCGCGCCTGTGGTCGGCGATCGCTTAGGTTACCGTACCAAAGCACGATTGGGCGTCCGTTATGTCGCCAAAAAAGAAACCGCCTTGGTTGGTTTCCGTGAGCGCTCAAGTAACTTTTTAGCGGAATTAAATGAGTGTCATATCTTAGACCCACGTATTGGTTTTGAGATTGAAAACTTAAAAGCCCTTATCAGCACCTTAGAGAGCCGTGACAAAATTGCCCAGCTTGAACTGGCTATGGGCGAAGCGATGCCAGAACTGCCCGATGGCAATCAGCCGGTTGCCCTTATCGTGCGTAATTTAGCGCCATTATCAGATGCTGATATTGAGAAGCTAAAAACGTTTTTTGCAGCGCGCAATTGGCAATTATATTTACAGTCAAAAGGCGCCGATAGCATTCAGCGTATTGTTTTGACGGAGAGTGACGATATGAGTGAGCAGTTTGGGCGCTTATATTATCAATTACCAGAGTATGATTTGACGTTTGAGTTTATCCCAACGGACTTTACCCAAGTCAATTTATCGGTAAACCGGCAGATGACCAAGCTTGCTTGTGATTTGTTAGATTTAAAAGCGGGCGAACGCGTGCTAGATTTATTCAGTGGCTTGGGCAACTTTAGCTTACCGCTAGCGCGTTTAGTCGGCGAAACGGGCTCGGTGGTCGGCGTTGAAGGCAGTGAAGCGATGACTGCCCGTGCTGCCGATAACGCACGTCGCAACGGAATTAATAATACTGAGTTTTATAGCCAAGATTTAACCCAAGATTGCACCGATAAACCTTGGGCCAATCAGGGCTTTGATGCGTTACTCATTGACCCGCCGCGTTCGGGCGCTTGGGAAATTATGCAGTATCTGCCGAAATTTAACGCCGAACGTATTGTCTATGTTTCTTGTAACCCTGCTACCCTCGCCCGCGATACCAAAGCCTTATTAGAGCAAGGCTATCGTTTGACGCATGCAGGCGTGATGGATATGTTCTGTCATACCGGTCACGTTGAGTCAATCGCGCGCTTTGAAAAAGTTTCAGCTTAGCACTTGCTTTAAGCGACTAATCTTTTAGAGCATGGCTCTTTAAGCGTGGTTTTTCGAGCATGGCTTTTTTAAGTGTGACATTTTAATAATCATAACGCTCATTTTTAACCGCATCGCTTTATGCAAAAACGGATTAAGCGATAAGGTTAATAATGCTGTATGTTATCAACACCGACATGATCATTACAGAGCCTTGCTTGATTTGTCATTGCAAAATGAGATAATAATAACCAATATATTGAGGCCTTCTTAATCGAGATATCATGAGTCTTGGTACTCATGGCTCTATATGTTATTTATCTCTATCATTTTATAGCTGCTAGAAAAGGATTTTTAGCGGCTGAATTGATTTATCGGTGTTATTTGCCTATCGCAAAATTTAAGTCTGCGTGGCAAATGAGGCGCTAATCAATTTTGAATAGCTAAGAGGAGTGGGCTATGGTAAAAATTCGTGAAGGATTACCGCTGGTAGATGGACAAACCACGCAAGCCGATAGCGCAACATTGGCGGCTCAACTGGTCGCGAGCCAACGCTCGCACCAGTCTGCTAATAGCTATGCCCAAATTCCACTCGATATCAAACATCAGCTTGCTACTCACAAGCTGCACACCACTTTTGATCGCTCTGCTCAGTATGCTTATCATAGTCATGACCCGAATCTCAAAGGTGAGTATTTGGAAAATCAGCTTTTTGATGACAGCTCTACGCTTTCAGAAAAAGAGCTTGAAGCGATTGATTTAGATCAAATAAATATCGACGTCCCCACTTGGCTTGATAATGTCGCCAAGCGTATTGGTCAAGAGTCTGTACCCAATCTTGCCGCTGCTTGCGAGTTTATCCGCAGTCATATGAATACCAGTGAATCTGAGCGCTCAGGTGCTTACGTCACGGGTATTGCGATGACCGATATCCTAACTTATCTTTATCAAGATGAAGATGCGCTCGTCGCAGCGATGCTCTATCGCAGCGCCCGTAAATCGATTATCAGCTTAGCTGAAATTGAAAAAAAATTCGGTGCGGATATTTCAACCTTGGTCAAAGACACCTTGGCAATGGGTAAGCTGTCCGAGATTATCGAAAGTAATAAGCGCTTAGAAGATCATTTTGTTAATAACCAGCGTGATCAGCTATCCAATATTTATAGCATGCTTATCTCCGTCACCAATGATGTACGCGTTGTGCTGATTAAATTGGCAGAACGGACCTTTGCCATGCGCGAATTGACCTTTTCTAGTGAAGAGCGGCAACACCGTGTTGCGCGTGAGGTCATGACTATTTATGCCCCATTGGCTCATAGGCTTGGTATTGCTCAGCTAAAATGGGAGCTTGAGGATCTTGCCTTCCGCTATCTTGCTCCTGAGCGCTATAAAGAGATTGCTCGGCTATTATCAGAAAAACGTAGCGAACGTGAGTCTTACATTCAGCGCGTACAAGATAAGCTCAATGCAGCCTTAGCAGAAGCCGGTATCGAAGCCGAGGTTTCAGGGCGCGTTAAGCATATCTACTCTATTTACCGAAAAATGAAGCTCAAAGGTTTGTCCTTTGATCAGCTTTATGACATTCGCGCGCTGCGCGTTTTGGTCACCAATCCTTCAGATTGCTATCACGTTTTGGGATTGGTACATGGTCTATGGCGCTATATTCCTGAGCAGTTCGACGACTATATTACCAATCCAAAATCTAACGGTTATCGCTCGCTACATACGGCGGTTATTGCCGAAAATAAATCGCTTGAAGTACAAATTCGTACGCATGAGATGCATTTTGAAGCTGAGCTTGGCATGTGCGCGCACGTCAACTATAAAGAAGGTCTAAAGAATAAAAAGGATAATTACCTTAACCAAAGAATCAGCTCATTACGGCAACTGCTTTCTATCAATAATGAGACGCGCAATCAGCCGCGTTCAGCATTATTAACCGGCGAAGAATTAGAAGAAATCGAGTTTGACGAAGAAGAGCAATTGGTTGATTTTGACGAGCTCGAGCGTATTTATATCTTTAGTCGTGATGGCGATATCACTGAGCTGCCAAAAGGCGCGACGGTACTGGATTTTGCCTATTATGTACACACGCAAGTTGGTAACCGTGCCCAAGCAGCGCGCGTCAATCAGCGTTATGTGCCGCTAACTTATCAGTTAAAGACGGGCGAGCAAGTAGAGATTATTACCAAAGCATCACGTGAGCCGAACCGCGATTGGCTGGTCGCCTCGCTTGGTTATATTCATACCAACCGCGCGCGCTCAAAGCTGCGTCAGTGGTTTAATAAGCAAGACCGCGATAAGAATATTGAGATAGGTCGCCAAATGCTTAGTAAAGAGCTTGAGCGTTTATCGGTCCATCCAAACAGTATCGATTTAAACGACTATACGCAGCATTTTAATGTCAATAATACCGATGATATTGTCGTCGGCTTGGTGACCGGTGATATTGGTCTTAACCAGCTGACCAGTCACATCTCTCGCCAGCTCCACCTAGAGCCTGAAAGACCGGAAGACGACTTTACCCCTAGCATTGACACTAGAGATGCAGGGAAACTCGATGCCTATAAAATCCATATCGATGGTTTGGATAATATCGAGATTAACCTAGCAGGCTGCTGTCATCCCGTCCACGGTGAACCTATTGCAGGCTACATTACTTTGTCACGCGGCGTCAGCGTCCATAATCGCGGCTGCCCTGAATATCTACGCTTGATTGAGCGCGACCCTGAACGCGAAATTGATGCTGCTTGGACGGTTAAATCGGGTCGTTATCAACCGGTAGATATTCATGTAGAAGCTTATGACAGACGCGGATTACTGCGCGATTTGACCCAAATTATTGATAAAGAAAACGTCAATATTCGTCAAGTTGAAACGCTGAGCAATGATGACAATATCGCCTTTTTAAAGTTTCATATTGAAGTCTCGGGGCTGGCACATTTATCCAAACTACTGGCCAAACTTGAACAGCAGCATGGTATCTTACATGCGCGCCGTGCGGTTGCTTGATTATTAAGTCAGCACAATTTTCCAAGAACACCTTTAATCCATAATAGAGTTTTCATAAGAAATACTATGCCTGAGTTACCCGAAGTAGAAACCACCAAAACCAGCCTTACGCCGTTATTAGGTCAGCAAGTCACCAATGTCAAAGTCTTCCAGCCAAAACTACGATGGTCGATGCCTGATGATTTGACTCAACTGGTTGATTACACTTTGGATAGCGTCGAGCGCCGAGCAAAGTATTTAATTCTGAATTTTATACCCGCAATTTCTGCGAACACCAACGCCTCTATCCAACCTGAGCAATTAGCCCCGCGGCAACTGTTGATTCATTTAGGTATGTCAGGTAGCTTACAGCAACACAGCTATGGCACTGATAAGCGTAAGCACGATCATTTGGTAGTGACGTTTAGTAGCACTGATGATAGCCAAACACAGCTACATTATTATGATCCAAGGCGCTTTGGCTCGGTGTTATGGTTTGATGATTATGGCCCCAAGCTATTAGATCATTTGGGTCCCGAGCCATTATCAGCAGAATTTACCGCTGATTATTTATATCATTTAATTCAACGTTCAAATAATCCAAATCCAACCCCTAATGACAGTATCGTTAATCATAGCAGCAATAATCAAAGCAACCCTAAAAAAGCGACGGCCAATAAAACATCTAACAAGCAACCAATCAAACGCGCCATTAAATCCGTTATTATGGAACAACAAATCGTCGTCGGCGTTGGTAATATTTATGCGACTGAAAGTCTTTACTTATCAGGCATTCATCCTGCAACGCCCGCTCATCAAGTTTCTTATGAGCAAATAGTTATTTTGGTTGACCATATCAAAGCAATTTTAAAAAAGGCGATAACCCTTGGCGGTTCCACCCTACGGGATTTTACCGTTGCTAGCGGCCAAACGGGTTATTTTCAACAAACCTTAAATGTCTACGGCAGGCAAGGTGAAACTTGTCCACACTGTGACACACTATTAGAAAACATTAAGCTTAATGGACGTGCCAGTGTTTTTTGCCCTGCCTGTCAGCCAATCAATAGTAAATAATCCTTGTTTAATAAGACTATACAGGTTTAAAGCAATATCATTGGTTAATTACTTTAAACCGCTTATTTATAGTCCTGCCTATACTCATTTAGCATGACTCATAATAAAAAAACGCTCTGCTAATACAGATGTCCTGCGCATTTTTGTTGCTTATTAGCCTACATCTTGCTTTAATAGTGCTAATATTTACATAAATAGTGCAAACCGTTTATTTATCTGTAATATTAAGAATAACTATCGTTGTCGCCTTATTTCTATAGGGAATTTGTCTCTGTGTGGAAATAGCAGCAGCTATTAATCATACTACTTATGAGTTTTAGGATATTATTATGAGTGCTCCAGCTAACATGAAACGCACCGCTAAATATAAGTTACTGACCATGATGGCAAGCATAAGCTTGATTTTTGCTAGCATGCAGCCCGCTTTAGCAGCGATAGAAATTGATGAAACTGATTTTGGCCCTTCTTACGAGACCATGGCAGTAGACACGATTGTCGGTAAACCACTACAATTGGTAGCTGCGGTAGCGGGAACTGCCGCCTATATCGTGAGCTTACCCTTCTCGCTGATTGGAGGCAATGCAGATCAAGCACAGCAAAAGTTATTCGTTGAGCCATGGGATGCAATGGGACGCTGCTTAGGCTGTACGGTTGCTGAAGACAATTACTATAAATCACAAGTTGTTGATAATAATGTCGTGCGTATTGTTGTCGATCGTCCTTCAGAGATTCTAATTAATACCAATGACTATGTAGTAGTTACGCCATAAGTTATAAGCATCGAGCTTATCAATCGACAATAAAAAAGGCTAACTTCTCGTTAGCCTTTTTTATTATCGTAAATACATGATATTATTTTGTAATGTGAGTATTGCTAAGCTTAGCACTAATCTCACGAAGCAATTGCACCTCTTCTGACGGCTCTTCTATTGCTTCTTCTACCTCGTCTTCACGGCGTAATCTATTCACCATTTTTACCATCATAAAGATAATAAACGCTAAAATTAGGAAGTTAATCAATACAGTGATAAAACTACCATAGGCCAATACTGGCACACCTGCCTCTTTAAGTGCATCGTACGTCATACCAACGCCTTCAGGTGCATCGCCTAACATGAAAAACATATTTTTAAAGTTGATTTCGCCGCCAGCAATAAAAGCGACGATAGGCATAATAATGTCTTCAACTAAAGAGGTCGTGATGGTCGCAAAAGCGCCACCAATGATGACACCGACCGCTAGGTCCATCACATTACCTTTTACAGCAAATTCTTTAAACTCAGATACCATACTCATAATATCACTCCTCAAAAGTCTTATCTATGTTCAGATAAACCTATGGTCAGATAAACAGCCGAATAGTTAATCTCATTTAGAGACCGTCTCTTAAAAACCATCTCTTAAAAACCATCTCTTAAAAATCACCTCTTAAAAATCACGTTTTAAGGGCAGCGTATTAAAAATGACGTAAGAAATTCTAAACAAACCAATCCAATTGATTAGCCGTATTATTATATATAAAAAACAGGCATAAAAAAATCAATATAAAGTGAACCATATTCGACTCACTCTATACTGCTGATTATAACTCTCACTTAATATAAATAAAGGAGATCTTTACCAATATCAAATACTTCTCTCAATTCTTAACAAAATGTATGATTAATATCATTTTTTGTCAATAATTAAGCACCTTTCTTACGACCGTGACGCTTACGCTCACTCTCAGTCAAGTAGCGCTTACGAAGACGAATGGCCTTCGGTGTTACTTCTACTAGCTCGTCATCTTGAATAAATTCAAGTGCCTGCTCAAGGGTAAACTTAACCGCTGGCGTTAGGGTTAGCGCTTCATCAGTACCACTGGCACGGACGTTGGTCAACTGCTTAGCAGTCGTTGGGTTAACTGCCATGTCATCGTTACGCGAGTTCAAACCAACGATCATACCTTCGTATACTTCTAGCTGTGGCTCAGCGAACAATTTACCACGTTTTTGTAGGTTAAATAGCGCAAAACCTAGGCAAACGCCCTTCGCCATAGAAACCAAGACACCATTAGAGCGAGCACCAACATCACCAACTTTCTGTGGGCCGTAATGTGAGAAGCTTGACGTCATGATACCTGTACCTGAAGTTAAGGTTAGGAACTCAGAACGGAAACCAATCAAACCACGTGCTGGCATTGTCGCTTCGATACGCATACGACCTTTACCATCAAGCTCCATATTGGTCATCTCGCCTTTACGCAAGCCAACCTGCTCCATGATAGGACCTTGATGCGCATCTTCGATATCAAAAACAACGTTTTCATATGGCTCTTGTAGCTTGCCGTCAACTTCTTTAACGATAACTTCTGGGCCTGAAACACCCATCTCAAAACCTTCACGGCGCATGTTTTCAATCAATACAGACAGATGAAGCTCACCACGACCTGATACTTTAAATTTATCAGGAGACTCAGTATCTTCTACACGTAGTGCCACGTTATGAATCAATTCACGCTCAAGACGCTCACGAATATTACGTGAGGTCACAAACTTACCTTCACGACCAGCAAACGGTGAATTGTTTACTTGGAAATTCATAGATACGGTTGGCTCATCGACAGTCAGTGCTGGCAACGCTTCAACAGCGCTAGGATCACAAATTGTATCTGAAATATTAAGCGCATCGATACCAGTAATACAAACGATATCACCCGCTTGTGCATCTTCTACATCAATACGATCAAGACCATGATAGCCCATAATTTTTAGAATACGGCCATTACGAGTATCGCCATTTTTATCAATGACAGTTACTGGTGTATTGGTTTTTACTTTACCGCGCTGGATACGACCAATACCGATAACACCAACGAAGCTATTGTAATCAAGGCTAGAGATTTGCATACGGAATGGCGCTTCAGCATCAACTTGAGGAGGCTGAACCACATCAACGATGGTTTTAAACAGCGGCGTCATATCGTCCGCTAAGTTGTCTGCTTCTAAGCCAGCAATACCATTCAATGCTGAGGCATAAACAACTGGAAAATCTAATTGCTCATCTGTCGCACCAAGGTTATCAAACAAATCAAAAATCTGATCCATTACCCAATCAGGGCGTGAACCTGGACGGTCAATCTTGTTAATAACAACAATCGGTTTTAGACCTTGCTCGAATGCTTTTTGAGTCACAAAACGTGTCTGTGGCATCGGGCCATCAACGCCGTCAACGACTAATAATACGCAGTCAACCATTGACATAACACGTTCAACTTCACCACCAAAATCGGCGTGGCCTGGGGTATCAACAATGTTAATACGGTATTCAGTGCCATCAGTATCATCTGTCCAGCGGATAGCTGTATTTTTTGCCAAGATGGTAATACCACGCTCTTGCTCAATATCACCTGAATCCATTGCACGTTCAGCAATGTTTGCACGATCGCCAAAAGTACCAGATTGATGTAATAGCTTGTCAACCAAAGTGGTTTTACCGTGGTCAACGTGGGCAATAATTGCAATGTTACGCAGGTGTTTGATATCGTTCGCCATATAAAATGCTCGTTTCGTCTTAAAAAAATGTAGTAGCAGTTAGCACCGCTGGATAAACTGTTACCACCAACCAAATAGACATGATTATTTTATGATTAAATGATTGCGCAATAGGCACAATCGATTAATATTATTAAAATCAAAGACCTATGCTGGTAAATCCATCGTACAGATAGCTATGCTAATGTACACTTTGTCAATTTACAAAGTGTTTGGGTCGTTAGTATAACATTATTGCATCATGATTTTATGCAATAACTTACTTTTCTCAACACATAAATAAAAAAAAGCCACCCAAAGGGTGACTTTTTTTGTAACTAATTACATTATAACATAATTAGAAGCTATTACTTATTGAACAACCATATCTTTAGTTTGTTCAACAGTCATGGTTTTGTCACCAGTGATGATGGCATATACACGACGGTTCATAGCACGACCTTCTTCAGTGTTGTTGTCAGCGATTGGTTGGTCATAACCGTAACCAACTGTTGATAGACGGTTTGGTGCGATACCAAATTCGTTAGTCAACATAGATTTCACTGCAACAGCACGAGCTTCAGATAGACGTTGGTTGTAACGTGCTGAAGGACCAGTTTTAGAAGCATGACCTTCTACGCGTGCTGTAGAGTTAGGATACTCACGCATCTTCTCTGCTACTTTAGCGATTTCTGGTTTGTATTGGTTTTTGATAGCTGATTTGTCGTTATCAAAGAATACACGTAGTTCCATTTTCAGTTCATCAGTAATATCTACTGGTACTGGGCAACCGCGCTCATCAACCACTACGTTCATTGGAGTGCCTGGGCATGCATCGATGCTATCAGGTACGCCATCACCGTCAGAGTCAAGATCAGACTCAACAACAACGATTGGTGGAGTTACTACGTTAGGCTCTTCCATTGGTGGAACAGCTACTGTAGGTGCTAAATGCCCACCTAGTACAACTTCTAGACCGGCCAAGGCCATGCCTTCCCACCAGTTTTGGTCAAAGTTATGAATCGCACGAGCTTCACCACGTAGGCTTAGCGCATCATTGATACGATACATAGCACCTAGACCTAGGTTACCGATAGTATCTTTAGTACTTGTAACTTCGTTACCAGAGGCATCTTCGATTTCGATTTTAGATTGACCAGCACCAACTAATGCATATGGTTTAAATGCGTTATCAGTGTAGCCACTGAACTCTTCAAAACCGATCAAGAAGTTACCAGAAATCATTTCTTGTTCTGTATCTAAAGTTCTACCTAAGCTACTGATAGCATCAGTATTAGATACACCATACTCAACTTGGAACTGAGTAGAAGGCGTTAGTTCAATACCGAGTGCTGCACCAGTATATAAACCATTTTCTTTATAAAAGTTTTCGCCGCTTCCATTATAGTTTTCTAATAGCTCACGTTGCTCATCATCAGCGCCTTCGCTGTAATGATAACCAAGTAGTAATGGGCTAATAGTAACACCAGCGTTTGCTGCTAGTGGGGCCGCTGTGATGGCAAACAATGCCAAAGCAATTTTATTTAATTTCATGAACTTCCTCCAAAGGATAATTTTAGTAATGCCTTAAGCAAAACTGCTTCTCAAGATGGCTGAAAATAGACATCATTTACGAATTTGAAATTACAAAGCAAAACCAATTAAGAAGTAGCTTAGCGATTATCAATTCAGTTTACAACTTTTTTCGTTAACCAGCTACACATTATTACACGATAATGTCATAACTAAAACACATTAGCCAGCTTAACTTACTGAGGACTAACACACTTTACACTTTTTATCTTTTGTATGTTAGGTCGCAATAGATGATGAAACGAATCATACCTATTGTTTCAACTTATTTTAATACAAATAATTTATTTTCTCTATTGTTAAAACCATTGATTCACGAATTGAAACATTTATTGACAGTAGACATATATTTAGTTTATATTCAAAATACTAAACATTATTCTACTATATAGTAAGTAATAGAATCTTGTTAACTTCCATTAAATCATTAATGGTTTAGATATTGAATATTATTAATAATGCTAAAAATTTTGCTCAATGACCTTTCATATATTGCCATACCTCTTATATAGGTAGCAGTTCATCATGATGAAATCATATAAAGTCTTACCCAACAGACCAAATTACTTTCAGCCAAAGAATGAGCGGGGTTTTACTTTAGTAGAGGTGATCGTCACAATCGCAGTCTTAGCTATCCTAACAATGATTGCGACACCTTACATCTTAGAGCAATTAGCACGCATGGAAGCGAAACGTATTGAAAGTCAAATCAGAAATACGCTGACATTAGCAAAAGCTGAAAGTTATATCAGAAGACAAGACTTGCTGGTTTGCCTTTCCAACAGTGGTGGCTTATGCCACAGAGACAGTTATAAGCAGTTATTATTATTCTCAGATAAAAACAATAATAAGAATTTTGATTTAGGGGTCGACGACCTGTTAGAAGAACAAGCCTTAGAGCCTAAATACAGTACATTATATTTACGTGTGGGAGATAAGCGCCATTACACTAAATTCTGGGGCGATAGCGGTAAGCCTCGCGGCCACTTTGGACATTTTAAATACTGTCCAACCTCTACCTACAATCATACCATGTATCAAATCTCGTTCAGTCAAGGTGGCCGTGTTACTTATAAACCTAATGCGAGCCACCCTACTGATTGCGGAAAGTAAAAAACGACAAGGTTAAAATAATTAAGCACTTTCATGCATAGCATTTTTCATCATAATTACCGCCTGCTCTAATCCAACAAAAACAGCATCGGCAATAAGGGCATGTCCAATATTTAGCTCATATATACCGTTAATTTGGGCGATCGCATAGACATTATCGCGCGTGAGACCATGACCTGCATTAATCAGCATATTGCTATTAGCATCTTGGGCAGTCCGCACCGCTTGCTTAATCCGCGTAAGTTCAGTATTCATCTTATCGATGTTACCGGCTAGACCTGCCTCAGCATAAGCACCTGTATGTAGCTCAATCGCATCGGCACCGCAAGTTACCGCTGCAGCAATTTGCTTGTCTTTTGGATCGATAAACAAAGAGACTTTAATACCGACTGCTTGTAACTTGGCAATATAATCCGTCAACCAAGGCATCTGCCCTGCAACATCAAGACCACCTTCGGTAGTCAACTCAGCACGCTTCTCTGGCACTAAGCAGACCCAAAATGGCTTGACCTTGCGAGCAATCTCAAGCATCTCAGTCGTTGCGGCAATCTCTAAATTCATTCTTGTGGTCAGCTGCTCGGCAATCTCGTACACATCGGCATCTTGAATATGACGACGGTCTTCACGTAAATGAATCGTGATACCATCTGCTCCTGCTTGCTCACATAACAAAGCGGCTGCCAACGGACTTGGATAGCTGACACCTCTTGCTTGGCGTAAAGTCGCTACATGGTCAATATTGACCCCTAATAGAGGTTTTTTTAAGCTGCTCTCTAAGGTTTGTGTTGAGTTAGCTGCCTGTACTACCTTTGTGTTAATCATAAAAAATCCTTTCAATAATATCCAGATCATTTACTAAAAAGTGGGATATAAAACCTTTATAAACCCTAGGATTGATAGCGCTGTTGCTGCTGCCAAAGCAAACGACTTTGTAATGGTTGGTAATCAAGCAGATGATCAATCAGTTGTCGATGCAAACGTGACCAAGTATTGAGCGTAACAGCAGATATGCCATGCTCTACCATCAATAAAACCTCACTACCTTTAAAAACTGTTTGCGCTATTGCGTTTTCGTTATTATCGTTATAGACAATCGCTACCAAGCCCACATCAGGCAAGAAGCGATACATGGCACTGGATTCAATAGGCTGATCTAGACTGTCATGTTTTAACGTTAAGGCAAAGCCCAATTCATTAAACAAATAGGTCTCAAACTGGCGCAAACACAAACGCAACTCGTTAGCAATTAAAGGTTGCTTAAGCTGGTATAGGCTGTTTTGATAGTGTTGCCATAATACTGGCATAGGATCTTCAGTAGGTAGTAGCCGCCATAATATCTCATTCAAGTAAAGGGCAGCGTACTGATGTTGCCCACTAATACTCTCGTGGTGCAACGCTTCTGCTAGGTTTGCCTGACTGTCTTCTGGCGCTAAAAAATCTTGTGTTACAGAACCTTGTGTTACAGAACCTTGAATTGAGCTTAGTGGCGCAATATTAATCTGACTGAATGTTTTTAAATCGCGTTTACCAGTTGCAAAAAGTTGCAGTGGCATAAAGAGCGGCGCGCCTTTTTTGCCAATCCCATGGATAACCCCATGTTGCTGAGAAAATAAATAGTATAAGGCGCGTTTTTCTTGGTAAGGACGCTGATGTAATAAATAACCGATTAACGCTTCGTTACGCATGGATTATTACCTCAGCAATGATGATATAAATGCATGGCGACACAAATATATGTACACCATGCCATTTCTGTTAAAGCACTATTAATATCCCAAACTGGTCAAAGCACGCTCATCATCAGACCAACCACGCTTCACTTTTACCCACAGTGTTAACATGATTTTCTTATCAAACAGCTGTTCCATATCTTTACGCGCATCCATGCCCACTTGCTTGATACGCTGACCTTTATCACCAATGACGATTGCTTTTTGCCCACTGCGCTCGACATAAATGGTCGCATCGATAAAGGTACAAGCTTTACGTGGACGACCGGTTTTTGGGTCTATATGCGCCGCTTCGTCTTTAAAGCCATCAATCTGTACGGTTAAATCGTATGGTACTTCATCGCCCGCACTACGCATGATTTTTTCGCGGATAATTTCACTGGCTAAAAAGCGCTCTGAGCGATCGGTAATCTGTTCAGTATCATAAATAGGATCAGCGATTGGCAAATGTGAGGCGATCACTTCTTGCAAACGATCTAAGTTTTGATTTTTTAAAGCAGAAACAGGGACAATATCAGCAAAATCGAAACTGTCACTAAAGGTTTCGATCAGTGGCAACACGCTGCCTTTATCTTTTAAAGTATCGGCTTTGTTAATCACCAATACCACGGTCAGATTGGTATCGCCAAGTTTTTGTAATGTTAATAAGTCATCGTCGCGCCATTGATCTGAATCAACAACAAATAAGACCAAATCAACATCAACCAACGCAGATACCGCGGCTTTATTCATGCGCTCATTGATAGCACGCACTTCATTGCGATGAATCCCTGGGGTATCAACAAACACCGCTTGCATCTCATCGTTAGACAAAATACCGTGAATACGATGGCGGGTCGTTTGTGGTTTACGCGAGGTAATAGACAGTTTTTGACCCAACAAGTGGTTCATCAAGGTTGATTTACCCACATTCGGGCGACCAACAATGGCCACGTAACCAGTTTTAAAACCATCAACCATATTTGCATGGTTATTGGGTGAAAAGAACTCTTCAATAGCCGTGTCATTTTCTAGCGCGCTGTCTTCTATTGCGTTACTTTCTAATGCATGGTTTTCTAACATAGCATCTTTTGTGCTATCAACATTTAGCTTAGTATCATTTAATCTAGCGTTATTTGATTCGGCATGGTTTTGGGTTGAACTGGTATTGGTGTTTTCGGTCATATTTTTGGCATTATCTTCATTATTTAATGGCAAGTCGTTGTGATTGCTCATGGGTTAATCCTATGGAGGTTGTCATCAGTCACGCCACTTAATTGCTGGTTTGAATTAAAGCGGCATAAATCTGATCATGTTGAGAATATTTGGTATTTCGAATAATCATTTATTGAAACAAGCGAAAACTAAGTATTTAGGAAACTAAGTATTTAGGAAACTAAGTATTTAGAAAACTGAACATTTAGAAAACTGAACATTGAGAAAATGGACTTTAAAAATTTTGTTTGAAACACGTTTGAAAAATTAGCTATGAGCGTTTTTTAGGCTGACCTGGCAATTTATGCAATTGATTAATCATCAGCTCTGCCGCTTTTTGCTCAGCGATACGGCGACTTTCGCCCGATTCAGTAATATCAGGACAGTTATTAATATTTACCTGACAGCGCACCACAAAAATTTGATGCGGGGCATTGCCACGGGTTTCCATCAGCTCATAATGCGGCAAATCAAACTGCTTAGATTGCAACCATTCTTGTAAGCGACTTTTGGCATCTTTGAGCGCTTTTTGATCATTAACATTGTCAATGAGGTCGCCATACCAAGAAAGCACACAGTCACGGGTAATATCCATATCTTGGCTGTCTAGATAAATCGCCCCAATCAATGACTCGACGGCATCCGCTAGAATAGAAGCACGATTGCGCCCGCCACCTTTACGCTCACCGACTCCCAATATCAATTGATTAGAAAGCTCTAGGTTTTGCGCAATAATAACCAGCGATTCTTGCCGAACTAAAGTTGCGCGCATACGGGTCAAACGACCTTCGTTTTGCGTCGGATAACGGTGATATAACGCTTCACCGACTATCATACCTAGTAGCGCATCGCCCAAAAACTCTAAACGCTCATAGTTTTTCTTACTATCAAACGAGCGATGGGTGAGCGCCAGCTTAGGCAAACTCAAATCATTAAACACATAACCCAACTTGCGCGTTAATATCGCTAACCGTTGAATAAATTCTGAGCTAATAATAAGCGTGTCATCAGACATGCTACTTTTTTGGTGATTAGGAACCGCCTGAGGATACTGCGAAGTTGGTTTCATGCGTGGTTTGTGATTATCCCTTTTGTTGCATTAATGAATATGAAATATGACGAACTGGTGCTGCATTAAAATCTATTAAATTTGTTAAAAAAGTAAATATCAGCTAACAACCTTTGTTTTTCTAAGATGTAGAATGGTCATTATTCGGCTGTGATTGCATCAATGTCGCCTTCAAAGCGATTAACGATATCGATATTACCAAAAAGTTTATTGGTGACTTCATACTGCTTATGAATAGCCAACTGCCCTGTTTTTTTATCTGTAAAGGTAAAAACCTCTTCTGCTTTGGTATCATAATCGGCATTAATAGACAGCTGTTTATTGACACGTTCAACAAATTGTTTGGCTGTTTCTTTATTGGCATTGGATTCTTTAAGCTGCGCGCTTAACGTTTTAGTCAGCTGATAATCACCAATCTGCGCCGGTACGATAGCGACAATCAATTTGGCAGCCACACCCAAAACGATAATGATAAAAACAACACTAGTGACACTAGCACCGCGCTGCGAAGACAAACCAGATAATTGATGCACTATAATACCTCTCAAAGGGTAAATTACTTAAGTTGCTATAGATAAACCGCTAAAAGTTCAAAAACTGTATTTTAATCTTACTTAATAACACAGTTTTTAAATCGATCTGTCTAAGTCAGTTAGCAGTTTATTAGATAGGCATAATATTAGCACAAACTATTATCGGTAAATCAATCTTTAGCGCATCGATGATATCAATCAATACTACCATTACGTTTAAAGGTAGGTAAGTTAAGACCGGGTGGCTTATGCATCCAGATATAGACCGCTTTACCCGCTAAATTGTCATCAGGAACAAAGCCCCAAAAACGCCCATCAGCACTACGATCGCGGTTATCACCCATCACAAAGTAATGACCTTCTGGTACCTTGATACGCCATTCTGTCCCTTCAGAACTCACTACTTCTGGCGATTCTTGCTGTAAAAATGGCGCATATTGTGCACTATTCATATCAGGTAAATAACGAACCAAGTGTTTGTTATCCCCTTGAATCTCTTCAAAGTACTGCGCCGCATTTTCTTCTTGTTGACCCATTTGTATAGCATTGTCTTCCGTCAAGACTTGGCCTGGTGCAACTTGTCCTGCTGGATATAACTGTGAGGTCAGCTCGGCATCGGCATCAAAATCTACCGCTTTGGTAGGAACTGGCGTGTCGTTAATCGCTAGCGTCCCTTGATTATAACTGACGGTATCACCCGGCAGACCAATGACGCGCTTGATATAATAAATACTTGGATTTTCAGGATAGCGGAAGACCGCCACATCGCCATGTTCAGGCGCGCCTGTATCAAGCACCTTATTATAAGTGAGCGGCAGGCGCACACCGTAAGCGTATTTATTGACCGCGATAAAATCGCCGGTATATAGCGTTGGTACCATAGATGATGAAGGAATATTAAACGGCTCAATTAAGAATGAGCGCACAATCAACACCACCGCTAGCACAGGGAAAAAGTCATACGCCCAGCGCACCAGCAAGCTTTCTTGACCGCGGCCTCGTGTTTTACGTTGTTTGAGCGTCAGCTTATCTAATAGCCAAATAATACCTAAACCAATGGTTAAAGGCACTAAAATCAAATTAAAATCAAAATCCATACTTATTTGCCTATTAGCGAGCTACTTATCTGCCAGTCTTTATGATTAATAAATGAGATATTAAAAAAGATATTAAGACAGATGACGTTTGATCATTTATCGGTGATTTATTCAACTTGCAAAACGGCTAAGAAGGCTTCTTGTGGAATTTCCACATTACCCACTTGCTTCATACGTTTTTTACCGGCTTTCTGTTTTGAGAGCAGCTTTTTCTTACGCGAAACGTCACCACCATAACACTTGGCTAAGACGTCTTTACGCATGGCTTTTACCGTACTACGGCCGATAATTTGACTGCCAATTGCGGCCTGAATCGCTACATCAAACATCTGACGCGGAATCAGCTCTTTCATTTTACCAACCAATGCGTTACCACGGTAGCGTGCTTGGTCTTGGTGCACAATCATGGCTAAGGCATCGACTTTCTCACCATTAATCAGCACGTCAACTTTGACCAATTTATCCACTTGATAACGCTCGAAGTTGTAATCCAGCGACGCAAAACCGCGCGAGACTGACTTTAGACGGTCAAAGAAGTCCATGACCACCTCGCCCATCGGAATATCAAAAATCAGCTGCACTTGACGGCCCATAAAACGCATATCCACCTGTACACCGCGGCGCTCGATACAAAGCGTCATCACGTTACCCAAGTAATCTTGCGGTACTAAAATCTGACAGCGTGCAATCGGCTCACGGAACTCTTCGATATTATTCGGCTCAGGCAATCTTGATGGATTATCCACATAGATTATTTCGCCGTTCTTCTTTTCAATCTCATAAATAACCGATGGCGCCGTAGTGATTAAATCCAAGTCATATTCGCGCTCTAAACGCTCTTGGATAATCTCCATGTGCAGCATACCTAAGAAGCCACAGCGGAAACCAAAGCCAAGCGCATCAGAAGTATCAGGCTCAAAAAACAATGAGGCATCGTTAATCTGTAGTTTTTGCAGCGCTTCACGGAATTTTTCAAAATCGCTAGAGTCAACTGGGAACATACCCGAATAAACCTGCGGGGTAATCTGTTTAAAACCAGGAATACGTTCAACATCAGGGGTCTTGGAATGGGTAATCGTATCACCCACGGGAGCGCCTGCAATGTCTTTAATACCGGCAATGATAAAGCCAACTTCACCGGCTTCTAAAATTCCCGTATCTAAAGGCTTCGGCGTAAAGACACCAATCGAGCTGACCAAATGCGCTTCTTTGGTCGATAAGATATAAATCTTATCGCCTTTTTTGACCGTTCCTTCACGGACACGTACGAGTGAGACCACGCCTAGATAACTGTCAAACCATGAATCGATAATCAATGCTTGGAGCGGCGCCTCACGATCGCCGGTTGGCGCAGGAATAAACTCGACCAAGGCTTCTAGCAGCTTATCGACGCCAAGACCAGATTTCGCTGATACGCGCGGCGCATCAACGGCATCAATGCCAATGATGTCTTCAATCTCTTGAATCACACGCTCAGGCTCAACTTGTGGCAAGTCAATTTTATTAAGAACCGCCATCACCTCTAAGCCTTGGTCAACGGCGGTATAGCAGTTGGCCACTGATTGCGCTTCTACCCCTTGCGCAGCATCAACGACCAATAGCGCACCTTCACAAGCGGCTAATGAGCGTGATACTTCATATGAAAAATCAACGTGACCAGGCGTATCAATAAAGTTTAGCTGATAACGCTCACCGTTAGGATGGTCATAAAACAAAGTCACAGACTGGGCTTTAATAGTGATGCCGCGCTCACGCTCAATGTCCATAGAATCGAGGACCTGCGCCTGCATTTCACGGTCTTGCAAGGCACCGCACATCTGAATAAAACGATCGGCAAGGGTCGACTTGCCATGATCAATGTGGGCAATAATAGAAAAGTTACGAATATTGGCTAATGCAGTCACAAAGCGCCTACTAAATAATGGAGGATTGAATAACGAAAATAAATGCTGTCAGATAGAATCAATACAATGCTTACTCATACTTCGTATCAGCCAATACGCCAATACGCCGATAGTGTCGTAATAAGTAAAGAAATTATCGATGCTAAGGTAAAAGCTCATGGCGCTTATTACTACTTACTAACTCAATTGGTTAGTGGTTAATACGCGCAGACATGTGAGGGTATTCTAGCAGTTTTCCACTGTAAAGTAAGGCGATTTTATTAGCAAGATGTTGCGTGATACATGACGGCAATCAAGCATGATTAAAATACAAAAATACTTGCTCATTGAGAAGTAAGATAAAGCCGCTGAGCTAGACGCCATTTGGCAAAAATCAGGCAAAAAAAAACCAATCACAGAATGATTGGCATTTTTAATACTGCTAGTCTTACTATAAATGGTGGCGATGAAGAGACTTGAACTCTTGACCTCACGATTATGAGTCATGCGCTCTAACCAGCTGAGCTACATCGCCATTTAAGGCTCGGTATAATACCGATAGAGATGACTATCGTCAACCCCTAATTATCGTTTTTTTGCAAAAAATAGAAATTTAATTCAAATTAATGGCAAATATGCATAATACTAACGATAAAAACGAACAATAAAAAAGTTGGTAGACCGATAAGCCGGGTTCTGTCGTGGACGATCATTCCTCTAGGCGTATCATCGCTGATACGCTCAAGCAACCTACCCGCATCGAACGCGGGCCGCGCCATGCCGATGCCTATTTGGTCTTGCTACGCGTGGAGTTTACCATGCCGTGAACTGTTGCCAGCCACGCGGTGCGCTCTTACCGCACCCTTTCACCCTTACCGATAATGTCTTGCGACACTAAAGGCGGTCTACTCTCTGCTGCACTGGTCGTCAAGTTACCCTGCCCAGCCGTTAGCTGGCACGCTGCCCTATGTAGCCCGGACTTTCCTCCCCTGCGCATCTGTTGCCAGTGTGCAGCGGCGATCGTCTAGTCTACCAAGCGCGCTAGTATAGCAAACCTAAAGGCTGCGTGGGAATGTCTTTTGTGCTTATTTTGATTTTATACCAAATAATTCAAATAATGGCTTCAATAAAATGCTGCGGTAATATTAAATCACCATTTATTTCTTCTTCAAATTTATTTTTAGCTTGGCGTGACAGCTGTAACCAATGGGCATTTGGATAATGTTGCGCTAAGTGGTTTTTTAAATAATCAATCGTGCTATCAGCTATTTGCTTATCCGTCTGGGCAGCGCTGTCATGAATATGGTTATAAATGACGCTATGTACCGTTAAGCCACGCGCGTTAATCGCCTCTAAACTCAGCAAGGTGTGATTGATACTACCAAGTCGACCTGATGTGACTAAAATCACCGGATGACCTTGAGTAGCAATATAATCTAAAGTTAATAGCTGCTCGGTTATGGGCACAAGCAAGCCACCTGCGCCTTCTAACAGCACCACCTCATAATCTGCTTGCAGACTTTTTGTGGCGTTCGTAATCACATCAGGATCTAAAACGGTGTTAGCAAGTTTCACTGCCAAATGCGGCGACGCCGGCTTCTCATAACGATATGGACACGTGGTAAAGTCAAAATCACAAGGCTGCAGCGCTATATCCATTAATTGACGATGAGTAACAATATCATCGGCAATATTCATCTCACCAGTATCACAATTGACGCTAACGCCTGTTTGTACCAGCTTTTGAGTGATGACGTTAATACCTTGCTGTATCAGCGCTTTTGCTATCATGCCTGTGGCATAGGTTTTACCAATATCGGTATCAATACCGGAGATAAATAGCACACTCATAGCAAAACTCTGTTGGTCGTAGAAATTTGATTCAAGTACGAAGTGACGACGGTTAGTAGCGCTTGGCATAACGTCGCCAGCTCATCATCAGTAATGACAAAGGGAGGCATGATATAGACCAATTTACCAAACGGTCGCACCCAAATACCATTGTCAATCAATAAGGATTGGAAAACTGGCATGTCAACGGCTGTCTCTAACTCAATCACAGCAACGGCGCCCAAACAACGTACTTCTTTAACGCCATCTAACGTCTCTGCAGGGGCGAGCTGTTGTTCCATCACGGCTTGCATATTTGCCGTACACGCTTCGATATTGTAGGACAAAATTAAATCAATCGATGCACAAGCAACGGCACAGGCCAGCGGATTACCCATAAAAGTCGGACCATGCATGAGGGCTGGATAAGCACTATCATGGATGGTATCAGCGACCTTACGCGTGCATAAAGTCGCGGCAAAAGTCATATAGCCGCCTGTAAGTGCCTTACCAATGGTCATAACATCAGGGCTAATATTGGCATGTTCGCAAGCAAACAGCTTGCCACTACGCCCAAAGCCTGTCGCGATTTCATCAGCAATGAGCAACACGTTATGCTCATCACACAACTGGCGCAACAGTTGCAGATATTCCGGACTATAAAAACGCATCCCGCCTGCGCCTTGAATAATAGGCTCAATAATAAAACCAGCAAGCTGATGGCTATGTTTAGCAAAAAATGTCGTTAATTCATCACGCTCATTTTGCGTTAGCTCACGCTCAAACCCTAAGGGCGGTGCAGGCACGAAATGCTGCAAAGGCAATTGCTTACCATACAGGCTATGCATGCCAGCAATCGGGTCACAAACACTCATCGCATGCCATGTATCACCATAATAGCCTGACTGGGTCGAGGCAAACTGGCACTTTTGCGGCTGCTTAGCAGCAATTTGATATTGCAACGCCATTTTTAATGCCACTTCGACGGCAATGCTACCGCTATCGGCATAAAATATCGCATCAAGTCCAGCAGGTACAATAGCTAGCAGCTTTTTGCCTAAATCTATCGCGGGTTGATGGGTCAACCCGCCAAACATCACATGCGCCATCTTACCCAACTGTTCAATCATCGCTGCATTTAACTTGGGGTGATTATAGCCATGTACACTCGCCCACCATGACGACATACCGTCAATCAGGCGTGTGCCATCTTTAGTGACGATATAAATACCTTCGGCATGGTCAATAACGATATTTGGATAGGTGGGCGGTAAACTGGCATAAGGATGCCAAAGGTGTTGCTGGTCGAAGTGGCTGGTAGCAGTACTGACAGTCATAGTACGCTCGCAAACGACAAGCATTTATTTTTAAAAAAGCGTATGGCAAGTTGAATATCCGTATTCGTCATATTATTCCTAGTGATTAGCACTTTCGTATATCGATAGTATAATCTGCAACGCATTACTGACCGGTAATGCGTTTGTATTTGGCGAGCAAATCACTCTCATTTTCGACATGGTTTGGGTCATGAGGAATGCAGTCAACCGGACAGATGACCACGCATTGCGGCTCATCAAAGTGGCCGACGCATTCGGTGCATAAATCAGGGTCAATGACATAAATATCATCGCCTTCTGAGATCGCTTCATTGGGGCAAGCAGGCTCGCATACATCACAATTGATGCATTCATCGGTAATTAATAACGCCATAAACTGCTCCTTATTTGCTAGCAGCTGATAATAAATGAGTACATTCGTTATTTACTACTAAACTCAATCTTTAACATTCAGCCAATATTGAATGCTCACTTAGCGAAAGTTCATTTAGTAAACGCTCAACTTAGTAAGCACTTAACTTAGTAAGCACTTAGCTTAGTAAATATTCAGCTTAATACTAACTACTGAGTTTTTGTATAAAGGCTTCTGAGACGCATGGTGGCACAAACTTGGTCACATCACCGCCAAGCTTGGCAATCTCACGAATCATCGTCGATGAGATAAACGAGTAATTCTGTGATGGCGTTAAAAATACCGCTTCAAAGTTTTCATCAAGCTCACGGTTCATATTGGCAAGCTGAAACTCGTATTCAAAGTCTGACATGGCTCGCAAGCCGCGCAATACCGCCGTGGCGTTCTTTTCGCGCATAAAATCGACTAGCAAGCCTTCAAAGCCAATCACCGACACTTGCGGTAAATCAGCAAATACCGTTTCGACCAAGGCAACGCGCTCCTCAAAATCAAACAACGGCTTTTTATGATGTCCTGAGGCAACCGCGATGACCACCTCGTCGAACAGTTTCGTCGCCCGTTTAACCAAGTCTACATGACCATTGGTAATAGGATCAAAGGTACCAGGGTATAAAATCTTAGTATGCAGTTTTGATGAAGTAGCAGAAAGGCTCATAACAGGACTAATATGGTTAATGGTAATGCCCCATATGCTAGCAAATTTTACTCAAACTTAATACTTATCTGCTACATTTGTCCTAACAGCCGCTTTACCTTTTCGCTGTCTGCTTTGCTACAATAGTCGGTTCGACTCATCCCTTTTGCTCCGCTTGATTTGCCATGCTCGATATGACAAACCAGCATGACAAAAAAAATCCCTATTAAAGGGTTAGGATGAGGAATAGTTAGACTGGGACACTGTATGTTGATGCGATACGAGAACAAGATATCCAAAAACAATATATTAAAGTCCTTATGGAGAAATTATGTCAAAAAAATCAAAAAAACCTGACAATCAAATTTGCGCCAATAAAAAAGCTCGTCATGAGTATTTTATTGAAGAGACGTTTGAGGCAGGTCTATCGTTACAAGGTTGGGAAGTGAAGGCCATTCGTGCCGGTAAAATGACCATTACCGAAGCGTATATTATCTTTCGTAATAATGAGGCGTTTTTGTTTGGTGCCCATATTCAGCCGCTGCTCTCAAGCTCAACGCATGTGAGCCCTGATAGCATTCGTACCCGTAAGCTGCTGCTCAATCGCCGTGAAATCGAAAAACTCATGGGTGCGGTCAATCAAAAAGGCTATGCTTGTGTGCCGTTATCTTGCTACTGGAAAAACTCTTTAGTGAAATGCCAAATTGCGCTTGCCGTTGGTAAAAAACAGCATGATAAACGTAAAACCCTTAAAGACCGCGACTGGGAACGTGATAAACAACGCGGCTTTAAACAGCATTTAGATTAAAAGACGCTATCAGCGATTGATTTTAATCTAATGTAAAAAGGACGATTCAGCATACTGTTGAATCGTCCTTTTTTATTTGGCAAATAAATTAAATCAATCAATTTAGTTCATTAACCTCTAAATTGTTTGAACCGTTTTGCTCGTTTTCGATTGTTTATGAGCACGGCGTAATTGACGGATACCATGCTCAATTAAGCAAGCTATACCCAGCCAAATCAGACCATAGCTATAAATCATCGCTGATTCAAAAGGATTGCCCAATATCGTAATGGCCAAGATAAATAATAAAGCGGGCTCTATATAGCTCATCATACCGTAGACATTAACGGGGAGCATTTGACTGGCATCGACATTGGTTTTCATCGCAATCACACTAAGCACGCCAAGTCCTGCCAGCATCATGATAAAAAATCCCGAACCGCCAACTATTTCTAAACTGCTCGGTGCAATAAAAAACAAATAAGCAACGGCAAAAGGCGCAAAGATGGTCAAATCTACCAATAATCCAGTAATCGCGCCAATACCTTGCAAACGGCGCAAAATATAATAAATAGGATAAGTGCCGCAAACCCATAACGTCGCCCACGATATGCTTTGGGTGCGCACAATCTCACTGCCCACACCGACAGCGGCAAATGCAACCGCCAACCATTGCAAGCGGCTTAATCTCTCACCAAATAAGACGCAGCCAAATATCACCATCATCAGTGGAAAGAGAAAATAACCCATTGCGGTTTGTACGCCTTGGCCATTGACTGGTGCCCACATAAACAGCCAAAACTGACTTAAAAATATTGGCGATGGCAATAGCAACCAAGCCCACTGCTTAACGGTTCGGAGCGCTCTCAACTTATTAATATGCAAACCCAAGCGCCCGCTAATCACAAGATAGCCGATTAGTGCTGCCCACATTGCCAACATCCGCCAGATAAAAACTTGGGTGCCAGATAAGGGCGCCAAAAAACTACTATAGGCATAAAGCACACCAAACAACAGATTTGATAATATCGCCAATGCCACGCCCATGATTAGCGTGCGCTGTTGTTTGCTACCAGCTGTCCACACCGCAGGCAATGGCAGACGCGAAACCGTATTGTCTAACGTATTAATAAAGACATGAGATAACGTTGAGTGAGACATAATAAACACCGTAAGTATAAATAAACGTTAGATAAACCAATTGCTTTTTATTTTGCTTGTCAGCTTGGATGAGTACGGTGTATTTTACGGTGGTATAAAGAGAAATTATCTCTATATAGACAAAGTTATGAGTAAAATTATCCATTTTATGATTAAACTGTGCCTGTTTTCTTATATTCATAATTTATAACGATAATATCTATAATAAACTTTAAATAATTATGATTTTTTAGAGCTAAATGCTATGAGCCATATTTTAGACGATACCGATAAAGCCATTTTAAATTTGCTACAGGACGATGCGAGCTTACCGTTAAAAACGGTGGCAGAACGCGTGCATGTCTCTATCGCTACGGCTCAGCGCCGCATTCAGGCATTGATAGATAACGGAATAATTACCAAACAAGTCGCTATCGTTGACCCAAATAAGGTAGGTTATGGGCTTACGGCAGTGGTAATGATAGAGATGTCGCGCTCCAATACCTCGATGCAGCATAGATTTGAGCGCTTAATGCATGATCAGCCACGGGTGATGAGCTGTTATGAAGTGTCCGGCGATGCGGATTTTATGTTGATGGTCAATGCCAAAAATATGAATGACTATCATGAATTTACGCGTAATTTGCTGACTTACGAGAACAATGTACGTAGCTTTAAAAGCCAATTTGTGATGAACTTTACCAAAAGTGGTACCAAGATTTTGTTGGATTAATTTGATGAGAAACGGAGTTTCGCTTTTTAATTAGCTGTAGCTAAGCGGTGATTAAACAAGGTACGATAGCAGTTAAAGTTTAAGAAATTATCAGTATGTAAATATCGCTTAAAAGCAAAATCCAATCATAGTCAACGTAGACAAGGAAGCCTCACATGACTAACAACACCATTCCTACCAATAAAAAAAACAATGATGCAGCGCTAAAATTATTCAGCTTAAAGCCATTGAACCGAAAAACACTATATCTAAAAACACTGCTAACAGGTGCATCACTTGCGGCATTACTCGTAAGCTCAGGTTGCGCAACCAGCTCTTTACTAGAAAGTGACAATCATGTCAGCACTACAAGTACCAAGCAAATCTTATCTGAAGACCAGATTGTGGCCTTTGGTCGTCCTGCCCAAGCATTACCAAAAACGCCAAACGCGACCATGGTCATCGTCGGTGAAAAGAACAGCTATGTGCTGACCCAAGGCGGGACAGAAATGATTGGCTTATTAAGCAATCTGACGCCAAAAAACATCCATGTTGATAATGATATGAGCTTTTTTGTACCCAATAACGATGGCTATTTTCAGGGTGAAATGAAGCTTTCTTACGCCAAATTAAAAGATGAATTCCAGCGCTCAGATTATCAATTCTTTTTGCAAAATAATGGTCGCGACTGCACTTCAGCCAGCGACCAACGCATCAATGCTCAGCGCTTTTGTTTTAACGTGCCTGTCAAAGGCGCTATCTATCCGCAAGTGAGTAATTTAAGCTTGATTCAAGCCAATTATCGCGCTCTAACCAAGCCTTATATGGTCAGTTTTTATACTCAAAGTCAGCAAAAACAAGTGTCTCGTAGTGGCAATACGGCGCAAAAGCTGGTCTTACTGCCCTTTGCACTTGCTTTTGATGTCGTCACTTTCCCATTCCAGTTATTACAGTAGTAAATCTTTCATGCTAACAATGGCCTAAATTAAGAGGGTTTCCAAGTTTCTAGGAATCCTTTTATTGGTATATTATCTTACGCTATCAATAACTTATCGCTAATCCTTTATCATCGTTTATCACATCCTGAGCGTAATTCATGTTAAAATGAGCGCTTTTAAATTAGCCGTTAATATTTCTGATAAATAACGGCTTTTTTTAGTGCCATTTTCTAATTAACAGGTCCGCTCATGTCTGCCGATACCATCGCCCGTACCGCCTTTAAACAAGGCACCAAACCACTTTACGACTACGACAAACATTGGGCGAGCTGCTACGAGCCTGCGCCTTATTTGCCGATGAGCCGCAAAGAGATGGACGATTTGGGCTGGGATGCCTGTGATGTCATCATCATCTCAGGCGATGCCTATGTCGACCATCCAAGCTTTGGCATGGCGATTATCGGTCGTCTCTTAGAAGCGCAAGGCTTTCGCGTCGGTATCATTGCCCAGCCAGATTGGAAGAGCAAAGATGCCTTTATGGAGCTTGGTAAACCGGTTTACGCGTATGGCGTGACCGCTGGCAACATGGACAGCATGATTAACCGTTATACCGCTGACCGCAAAATCCGTAGCGATGATGCTTACTCGCCGGGTAACGTGGCTGACAAACGCCCTGACCGCGCGGCCATCGTTTATAGCCAGCGTTGCCGTGAAGCTTATCCTGATGTGCCAATTATCCTAGGCGGTATCGAGGGCAGCTTACGCCGTATCGCCCATTATGACTATTGGTCAGATAAAGTCCGCCGCAGTATTTTGATCGACGCCCGTGCCGATGTCTTATTGTATGGTAACGCTGAGCGTGCCATCGTCGATGTGGTACATGGTCTCTCAAAAGGCTACACGTTTGAGCAAATGAGCAAATTGCGCGGTACGGCGTATTTATTGACCCCGACTCGTCGCCATTGGCAAGCAGGCATGACTGAAGTTGCCAGTAATGATGTCGATACCGTCGGTCGCGTCGATCCAATTATCAATCCATACGTGATGACCGAAGACGTTGATAGCTGCAAAATTGAACAAGAAAAGCCATCTGATTCACCGGTCGGACAAGCTATGACGGGCATGTCCGCGCAGTATCAGGGCTTTGTTGCAGAACCTGTGACCAATAAAGTATTGAATGCTGAGCAAGTGGACGAAGAGACGCAAGTGGTACAAATGCGCGGCTTTAATAAACCGATGACGGCGCGTAAGCATAAAATTAAAATGCCGCCACGTGAGCAAACCGTTATTCGTCTGCCTGATTATGAGCACGTCAAATCTGACCCTGTTTTGTACGCTCATGCCAGCCGTATCTTACACCTTGAGACCAACCCCGGTAACGCGCGGGCTTTGGTGCAGCGTCATAGTAGCGGTGCTGGTAATTCGCATACCTCGATTGACGTTTGGCTTAATCCGCCACCGATTCCGCTTTCAACCGAAGAGATGGATTACGTCTTTGATTTGCCGTATGCACGCCTACCGCATCCAAGCTATGGCGATGCGCGCATCCCTGCTTATGACATGATTAAGTTTTCAGTCAATATCATGCGCGGCTGTTTTGGTGGTTGTACGTTCTGCTCGATTACCGAGCACGAAGGTCGTATTATTCAAAACCGCTCAGAAGAATCCATCTTGCGTGAAGTCGAAGCGATTCGTGATACTGCGCCCAACTTTACCGGTGTTATATCCGACCTTGGTGGTCCAACGGCCAATATGTATCGTCTCAACTGTAAAGATGAAACCATTGAGAAAAACTGCCGCAAGCCATCATGCGTTTATCCTGATGTTTGCGAAAACCTGATTACCGATCACAGTAATTTGACTCAGCTATACCGTAAAGCGCGTGATATCAAAGGCGTGAAAAAGATTCTTATCGCCTCAGGTTTGCGTTATGACTTAGCGATTAAAGACCCTGAATATGTCAAAGAATTGGTCAGTCATCACGTCGGTGGTTACCTAAAGATTGCCCCTGAGCATTCAGAAGAAGCGGTTCTGTCAAAAATGATGAAGCCCGGCATGGGCAATTATGATAAATTCAAAGCCATGTTTGAGCAGTACAGCCAAGAGGCTGGCAAAGAGCAATATCTGATTCCTTACTTTATCGCCGCCCATCCCGGCACCAAAGATGAAGATATGATGAACCTTGCGCTGTGGCTAAAAAGCCACGGTTACCGCGCTGACCAAGTGCAGGCGTTTTATCCAAGCCCGATGGCGACCGCGACCACCATGTATCATACCCATAAAGACCCGCTGCATAAAATCAGCCGTGACGAAGGTGACATGGATATCGTCAAATCTGGCAAGCAACGTAAATTACATAAAGCTTTCTTACGCTATCACGATCCAAAAAACTGGGTACTATTGCGTAAAGCGCTGCAAGATATGGGACGTAGTGACTTGATTGGTAAAAACCGTGGCTGCTTAATTCCGCCATTTAATGCCAGTTTAGAAGGTCGCGATGCGGCGCAAGACAGCTATCAATCGGCGCGTAAAAAGAACAGCCGCTTGGGTAATGACTCAGTGAAGCGCAGCAATAATAGTCCTAGCGCTGCAAAAAACACCTCAGGTAAAAACACTTCTGGTAAGAATACCAAGAAAGTCAGCAAAGGTAACTTTCAAACGCAGCATACTGGTCTGCCACCGCGTAAGACCAAATAAATTAAATAGCTGTCAGTGAAATAGCTATTAGCGATTGCTGCTAAATAAGTTAGAAATTTTTAGTTAAGCTCAAACCAAAGCGCCTATCGGCTCAGCAGTCGATAGGCGCTTTTTTATATTCTTGATGTTTTATATTTTTGATAAAAGTCGGCTGACTTCTTTGCCTATTTCCATAGCTATATATTTGCCGCTTCACTAATTTAAGCTTAGCTATTTTACAAAGGCTGTTAAGTGCAGCGTTACATTAGTCAGTGTTTTAGTAACTTAGTGAACACGTAACAAACAATTTCTAACATTATGCGGAAAGCCTTTTCGATAACATATGCGCTATATGCTTAACGCATAGTGAAAAAATACATTGTTCAAAAAGCATAGTTCAAAAAGCATAGGTTAAAAAAGTATAGGTAAAACCCCTAGTTAAAAATAAATATATTATAAATTATATAATTTTGGAGACAACCATGAACACCCTAACTAAATTTGCTGTTGCCCTACCTACTCTTGCTCTACTAAGCGCATGTGCGACTACCGCACCTACTACCCCAAATAAAACCCCAGCTTCGGAAAGCGTGACCGATGTCGCTTATGACCGTATGGCGCCAGCACCTTATACTTGTACTGATGGCAGCAAAATCTTGGCAAAACAGTCAATCAATAAAAAACAAGTCATGCTAGACGCGACGTTGCCTAAAGTGAACTGGGCAAATCAGCCAATCATCCTAAATGGTGGCGTCCAAGGTGATACCGCAAGCTATGTCAACGAATCAAACTCTGAAGTCGTCTATGCATGGCACATGAAAGGCGACAAAGGTATCTTTGCGATGAAATGGGCTGACGGTAAAGAATACCAAGTAAACTGCCAAATCTAAGCAGCTGATATAGATATTAAAACTAAAGCATTATAATTATTAAACAGTCATCAAACGGTGGCTGTTTTTTTATGGCTGTAAGCTTAAAAACATCCTTGCCAATATGTTATTTTTATCCCAGCTATCTTTCATTTGATAATAATAAGAAATAGCCTTTTGCAGCATTTAGCTAGAGAAGCACGCTGAAAGCTGTCAAAATAGCCCATCTATAAGAATAGCTTATGACCCATAAATAAAGAGGACAACTCAATGGTAAAGCGCTTATTAAGTATGATGATAATAGCTAGTGCAGGCATGTTGACGCTGACGGGCTGCGATAATAGCGCTGACAATTCTAATGGCACTGATAGCGTTGATAGTTCTGATAAAACTTCTGTAACCGCAGCAACATCTGAGGCGGCAAAAGTTAATACTATCGATTGGTCATTGGTCGCAAGCGGCGAAAAAGCTGTTGACCCTGCCAATTATAAATATCCGTTTGCGCTCGATAGCCAAAATGTGCGCGATTATGCGGAATATTTCGATGTGGATAATGCCACCGCGCAGCACAATCTGACGATAAGTATGGCAAGCAATGAAGCGCTGTCAAAGCTGCTCGATCAGCTTAGCGATAGCTATACCTCACATGAAATCATTGATAGTAAAGACATGAAACTTATCATCCATACCACGCCTGATGTCGCTGCCAGTAGCTATGACTATGTACTGTCCGATGACTTTGCGAAAGGATTGGTATTACCTATCGTGATTCAGCCAGATAGTAAGAAAAGTGATGTGAAGGTGCATGGTGAGGTGGTGGAGTAGAGATTGGTAACAAAGACTTCGCTTCCTTCTGGCTTATAAGGTGCGCCTCGCGCACCAATAAAACATGAAAAACCATATAGTAAAGAATATTTCAAAATTTTAATTTATTTATACCATTCTTTTTTTATAGCTTCAAAATCTAGGTCTTTCCATTCCTCTTTCCAGAGTTTCCAATAAGGAATATCATTTGATAACGGCGGATTGTCAGATTGGTCAATTTGAACAATTGAAGGTAGCACGACAGATTCACCTAACAGTAAACCTTCACCTGCTTTAAACGAAGGCATCATGTTTATTAGATTACCTAAAGTATCAGGTAATAATTTTTTTACATAATTCTGATCATTCGGGTTCGTCAATCTCATAGCAATGAAATTATTACATTGAGAAAAAATAGTTTCAGATATTTCTGATGGTCTTTGACTAGCCAAAAGTAAGGAAATTCCATATTTCCTCCCCTCTTTAGCAATCCGTTCAATCGACTGTTTAGATGAACGAAACTTTATCAAATCACTTTTTGGAACGTACTTGTGTGCCTCTTCATACACTAATAGAATTGGCACATCATTATTGATAGTTTCATCAGGATTCTCTTCACATCTCAAGCGTTTATATATATAACCATATTCAAATATAATTCTTGAAATTAATGAAACTGTGACACTCAGAACCTCAAACGGAACTCCACTCAAATCAATAATGGTTACATTAGAATTATTTTCCTTAGAACATCCCATTAATTGCTTTAATGTATCTTCGAAGCTTATTTCTTTAGATTTTTTTCCTAATAAAAAATCTAATCGCTTATCATTAATTTTATTCTCAAGACGATTCAAGAAATTTATTAATTTACCATTTAATGTTCCAGTAGCTGTAGGAGTAATGCACTCAATATCATCATTAAATAGTTCAAATATAGTGTTTTCTGAAAAATCAAAAACATCGCCGTTAGGCTTTTTCCATGAAATTTTATTATTCTTATCTTTACCCTCATTATTTCTATTATTAACGTAAATCAACAAATCATTTAAATCAAAGAAAGATGGGAAGTCATAATGTATTTTAGAAGATTCAGATACATCGTGATGGTAATACTTTCTATTACTCACAATTGCTTGTTTAAAAACATTTCTCTGGTTATGATCATTTACCTCGGTATCTAAAAATAAGTCCTCTAATTCATCACTATTGAGCATCCAGTAAGGTAGAACTAAACTACTTATATCTAAGATATTTGCATTTGGAAATGCAGATTTATATTCAGAATGTATATCAAAAATAATTATTTGAGAGTTATTTAACTCGAAGTCTCCACTTTTTTGTGAAACTGCTTTCTGAAGTATAGTTGAAACTGTATGAGATTTACCTGAACCCGTTGATCCCACAATAGCGATGTGCTTATTAAAGAACTTATTACCATCTACAGGAACGCTGATATTTCTGTTTGAGGATAGCTTAGAGAAACAAAAACTATTCTCTATTTCAACAGAATTTTCATAAATCTTTTTAATATCTTCGATAGTAGCAGGTTCAACAGTTTTAGGTGGAATGGCTATTGAATCTCCACCGCGAACAAACTTATCATTTTTAATAATACCCAACGGGTATGCTTCTAATAAATACCTGCGTTTTCCTTCATCACTTACTTCAATTGAGAAGTTTTCAATAATACCAATAAGTACAACGTTTTCGTTATCCGAAATTCTTAGATATGATCCAACTTTAAGAGATTCATTAGCTAGGCTAAATTCCTTTAAATCATCAACAGATATTTTTACTTTATCTGGATATACAGCAATAACTTCAGCATTTAATTTGTTAACAGTATTCAGAGCTATCGTAGTCATTAAATTATTTCCTTAATATCACTAGCTTCCTTTAGTTCAATTTTAATGTGCTTTATGCTACTATTATTGTAGTGGAAAAAAGGTTCTTTTAAATAAAACTGATAGATATGTACTATGTTACTGCAAGCTTCTAGCATAGTTTCTAAATCTTCACTATTGTTTAAGAATTTAAAATATATTGGATTTTCAGAGCTGATAGGTTCTAACATTAAATTTGTGGAGAACTTGTCTCCTTGAAATTCATAACCATCAATACAGCGCTTACCTGAACTCTTCATTATTTTCTTTACTTCGAGTATTTCTCTTTCGTCTATTTTGGATATAAAGATAAATGGGCAGAATTTTTCGGGCATCCTTCTAGTAACTTTACTATATTTATTAGAAATGATTAGTATCAGTTCTATTAAATCTGCTCTACTATATTTTTCGATGTTAACTTCAATCAGAAAAAACCTATCAAAAGCTTCAGTATTGAGGCTTGAAAAAAACTGGCTTCTTAGTTTTTTAAAATACTCAGTTCTTCCTTTCAACTTAAGAAACCATTTATTAAATACAATCTGTTTGTTATCTATTTTTATTAAAAACTCTGATTTTGAAACCTTTCTGTTACTAACATTGGATTCTACAGATAGTTTCTTTATTTCATTTAAAGCATTGTTATAGTAATAGTTTTCAGCTTCAAAGCTATCACAGCCAAAGATTTCTATCAATTTTTCACGTATCAATCCTAGTTGATGATCATACTCATAAGCATTAATATCAACATCTAAAATTGAAATAAACTGCACAAGCTCATCATCCGTAGCTACAAGGACTTCATGATACCTATGCTCAATCTTATTTTTCTCATAAGTAAGGAATTTAGACTTAAGAAAATCTAAATTTATTGGTAGTATTAATTTTTCTTGTCCAGATTTATAGTAACCATAAACCTTGTAACTAACTTTTTTACTATTATTTCTCTTTCGCTCAATAAAATCTTTTAGCATTAATCGAATGGGTTTAGCAATAACTGAGTGATTATATTCAGTTTTTTCATAATACTTGCATTGTACAGCAGTTGTTTCATCTGCTGCTTCGATATCGAGATCTTCTATTTCTTCAAGAGTTAATCTATTTTCTAAATTTTGCTGATTAAGAATTTGAAGAATAGTATAGTCAAATTGGTAAAAATACCCTTTGATTGTATGAATAGCACTTCTATCACTCACTTTAAATCCCTATCAAAATTACCTTAATATCAACCTAAGTAAATCTACCTTACTCTTGATATACGAGGTGAAGAAATATTTTACTAAATGCATCTTAATTAATGTAGCTACATTAGTAAACTAAATTTTGTTTTTTACTCCCTAACCAATGCCAAAAACTCTTCTTCACCCACTATATTAACGCCCAATTTTTCCGCTTTGGTGAGCTTCGAACCAGCTTTATCACCTGCCAATAGCGCGGTGGTTTTTACCGAGATACTGCCTGAGACTTTGGCACCGAGTGCTTGCAGTTTGGCTTTGGCTTCATCACGCGCCATGCTATCAAGCGCGCCCGTAATGACCCACGTTTGCCCATCGAGCGGCAATCCCTCTGACGCCACTTGCTCAACCTTATCCCAGTGCACGCCAGCTTCACGCAGTGCGGTGATGACTTCGATATTGTGCGGTGCGCGGAAGAACTTATAAGTCAGCTCAGCGGTGATTGCGCCAACATCAGGCGTTTGTAGGAGCTTGTCGATATCCGCTGTCATCAGGCTATCAAGATCGCCAAATTGCTGCGCCAAATTCTGTGCTGTTGTCTCACCGACGCCGCGAATACCAAGTGCATAGATAAAGCGTGCGAGCGTCGTCTGTTTGCTGGTTTCAATGGCGCTGAGGATATTTTGTACCGATTTTTCCCCTAGTTTTTCAAGCGTAATCAGCTCGTCTTGATGTTTATGCAACTGATAGATATCGGCAACAGTCTTTACCAAACCGTGCTCAAAAAAGCTAATCAGCCAACTTGCGCCTAAGCCATCGATATCCATCGCCCGACGCGAGACAAAATGAATAAGCGCTTCTTGCTGCTGCGCCGGACAAAATAAACCACCGGTACAGCGTGCTAACGCCTCACCTTCTGGCAATACCACAGGCGAGTCGCATACAGGGCAGGTTGATGGCAATTTAACGGGTTCAGAATCTGCTGGACGCTGATCTGTCCAAACGCGGGTGACTTTGGGGATGACATCGCCTGCACGGTGGACGCTGACCATATCGCCTGCGCGCACATCCAAGCGCTGAATTTCACCAAAGTTATGCAAGGTGACATTGCTAACCGTGACGCCGCCGACTTTGACTGGCTCCAACTTACCAACTGGGGTGATTTGTCCGGTGCGTCCCACTTGCCATTCGATATCATTTAGACGCGTCATGACGGTTTCGGCAGGGAATTTATAAGCGGTTGCCCAGCGCGGCTCACGCGATAAAAAGCCAAGCTGTTGCTGCAATGCCAAGTTATTAACCTTAATGACCATGCCATCAATTTCAAACGGCAGCTTACTACGCGTTTCAATCATCGACTCATAATAGGCTTGTGCTTCACGCGGGTTTTTTACCACTCTCACCGCGCTGACGCTAAAACCTATGTCACCAAGCCAAGCCAATGCCGCTGATTGGGTATCGATAGTCTCAGGTAGACCTTGATTGACTGAATAGCAGTAAAATGCCAGCGGACGGCTAGCAGCAATAGCGGGGTCAAGCTGACGTAAGCTACCAGCGGCGGCATTACGTGGATTGGCAAAGGTTTTATCGCCTTTTTCTTCCGCTAGGCGATTCAGGCGCTCAAAGCCTGCTTTTGGCATCAGCACTTCACCACGCACTTCCAACAACGGAATCTCGCTTGCCGCAGTAAGCCAAAGCGGCAGATTGCGAATGGTTTTGGCATTTTGGGTAATATCCTCGCCAGTTTGCCCATCACCGCGTGTCACTGCTTGGGTAAATTGCCCATAAGCGTATTTGAGTGACACCGCCAAGCCATCAAGCTTTAGCTCCATCTCATACTCAGGATTTTTCTGCGCATCATTAAGCCGATCATTAACGCGGCGCATAAAGGTATGCAACTCGTCATAATCAAAGACGTTGCCGAGCGATAACATCGGAATATCATGGGTAACTTGGGTAAAGGCTGACAGTGGCATATCGCCAACTTGATTGATTGGGCTATCCGGCTGTATTAAATCGGGATACTCTTCTTCAAGCTCTAATAAAGAGCGACGCAACTGATCGTATTCGCTGTCTTCTAAAATCGGATTGTCGAGCACATAATAAGCATAATTATGCGTCTTTAAATTATCAATAAGCGTGCGCATTTGGGTGACGATAGCAGCATCATTGCTTGCAGATTGTGCAGTATTACTGTCTTTATTCATCTCGTTATTCATGTCTTTAGAGGTAAGCGGTGCGATAGGATCAGTCATAGTCGGCGTCTTTTTTTTGCGATTCAAGATGCCGATATGATAACAAGTTTGCAGGATAATCGGATATGATTTTGTAGAAAACTAATTCTGTAGAAAATCGATTCTGTAGAAAACCAAGTTTATAGAAAATCAGGCGAATGAAACGCTCATCAACCGAAAACCAAAAAAGGCAAATAACGTCAAGCGCTATTTGCCTTTAGAAGTAATTTTAACTGTTTAGACTTTAACCTTCATAATCGCGAACTTGGTTACGCAATTGCTGCTTGTATTCAGGGGTAATTGGTTCGTTCTCTTCATCAAGCATAACGGCATCCAAATCACTTGCCATCATATAGGCGATGCTCATCATACTATCGAAGCTACGCAGCGCTTGTGGATGCGGCAAGGATAAAAATACCACCACGCCGTTATAAGTATTGGTCGCCACGCTATGCGGGTCAAAAGGCGCGATACCACTATCAGTAATGCCCATCATACTAAACCACAGCATGCCAGTGCCGTCTTTTTGCTCATAGCGATGGAACATATTCATCGCGCCATAGCGTAGACCGTATTTATCAATTAACGCTAATAAGTCGCGACCACGGATAATCGCGGCTGGGCGGTCACGGTATTGGTGCGGCAAAATGGTGATATTGATGTTGTCTTTGGCATTGATTAACGGACCGTTTTGCGCTTCATCAACCGGCTCTGAGAGATGCTGATCGAGTATCGGGCTATTATTATCAAAGCTTGGCTCGTCTGCGGTATCAATGACTGGCATCAGGCTATCGGTTGCAGAAACCAAGCTTGAAAACGCATCTGGCTCTTGCTCGATATTCATCTGCTCAGCAGTAAACGCAAACTCGCTATCATCGGCATGCTGCTGCTCATTTTGCCAGCGCGCATAGTCGGCGTCATCTATCACGTCATTATTAGTGTCATTTATCTCGCCATGACCAGCGGTCAGCTGTGCATCGACATGGGTATGCGTCTGGGTCAAAGTTTCTTCTTCAACGACTGCATCCAAATAACTGCGATCAGGACCGATACTGGTCTCGCCCGCGACCGTATCGTCTAAGTCTGGCTGATCAACGATATTGCGCTCATGGCGCGGTATGATAGGGATACCGTTTTTATCATAATTGACCGCGGCAGCCTCAGCAGTTTTGCGACGCTTAAAGCTGCGAATGACCATAAATAGCCCTGCAAGCACGATAAATGCGGCAATGGCGATTAATATAAACTGGATAGCGGTCATGAGAAATACATCCTAATATATGACAAAAGGGAAGATATAAGAGTGAATAAATGGCAATAGTCTAGCATGGCTGATTAATATCGTCACCATATAGTCATCGTTTATCATTAGTCCGAAATATTTGCGTGACTTTATATTCTAGCCCTAACTATACCACTAGCAATGGCTACCAGTTATCAATTATTTTATTACTGGGCTGCTCTTAATCAGAAAGGTAACGCGCGGCTTCATCGAGCGAGACGCTGACCAAGGTAGATATCCCCGCGCTTGGCATGGTAACACCTTTTAGCTCATCGGCAATCTGCATCGTCAGCTTATTATGACTGATAAAAATAAACTGCAAGTCGTCTGCTAACTCATGAATCAAGCTGGTAAAGCGAGCGACGTTGGCGTCATCAAGCGGCGCATCGACTTCATCAAGCACACAAAACGGTGCCGGATGCTGCTTAAATATCGCAAAAATTAAACTTAGCGCGGTCAAGGTTTTTTCACCACCGGAAAGCACAGCAAGGCGACTATTACGTTTGCCCTTTGGTTGCGCCATTAAAGTCAGCCCTGCCCGCCACTGTTCTGATTTTGGCGCATTAGCAGGCATATCGTCAGTATTTAGCGTTAAGCTTGCTTGCCCGCCACCAAAGACTTTGGCAAATAAATTGGCAAGCTCGTTATTGACCGCCTCAAGCGTCTGCATAAATAGCGTTTTGGTGGTTTCATCAATTGAGGCAATCGCCTCCGTTAACGTCTCCATACTAGCAGCAATGTCCGCTGTCTGCTGCGCGAGTGGCTCTAAACGCTCATTAACTTCTGCCAATTCTGCTACAGCAGCGAGATTGACCGCGCCAATTTTACCCAGCTGCTGCTCAAGCTTTGCGCGCTCAGAATTTAATTCTGCGATTTTATCTGGACGTACGCGGCGATCATGGGCAATAAAATCCGCCAATAAGTTTGACACGCTCATCACTTGTTGCTGATGCTGGGGCTGCTGCACTATATCCGATTGCGCTTTATATTTATAGCTAGCTTTATGGTAAGCATCTAGCGCTTCTTGCGTATGAGCACTGGCGTCGTCTAAACGCGCCGCACTTAAGGCCAGCTCAGTGGCGAGGCGGGCAAGCTCACTTTGCTGCGTTTGCAAGGTATTTTGCAGTGTATCTAATTCATTCTGCTGCTGACTATATTCCCCTTTAAGCGCCGTTAATACTGCCTCGCGTGTCGTTAATACTACTTGCTGCTCATCGCGTGCTTTCTGTGCTGTTTGCAATGCTGCTTGTAGTGCGGGCAGTTTATTTTGCTGCTGCTCATGACGCGCCTTTAGACTGTGCTCGCTTTGTAGCGATTTTTCATGCTGCGCAGTTGCCCGTTCAAGACTACTAGCGCTATGCTCTAAGCGCATCTCACTCTGCTGAATACGAAGCTGCAATGCTTGCCAAGCGTCATCATCCGTTTGACGCGCACGATTTAGCTCACTACGCTCAGACTGCAATTGCTGACTCAATGCACGAGCGTCGGCTATTTGCGGCGTCAGCGCTGCTATCTCGCTTTGGATCTGCTGCTGCTCATGATTTAGAGCCTGCTGCTCTTGCTCTAATTCTTGTTGTTCTTGCTCAAGAGCTACTTTATCAGCATTTAGACGCTGGCTGTCCGCTTGTAGACGTTCAACGTTGGCGCGCTTAGTGGTAAGCTGCTGCTGGTATTGATGCTTATCGCGGGTTAATTGTTCAGCCTGAGCGCGCGTTTCCTCTAAGCTGACATTTAACGCATCATAATTGCGATGGTTATTAGCGATGGTCTTTTTCTGATTCTCTACTTTACTTTCCAACTCTTCAAGCAAACCTTCTAAAGCTTGCAAACGGCTGCGCTGCTGTAAACGCTGGCTTAAGAATTGGCTATTGCTATTGTTTTGACCATTTTGCGCACCAGCAAATTTACTGAGATTGATCGTACCCTGACGACTGATAAGCCAACCATCCGAGGTTAGTAAAATGGCTGATGATGGCAGTGCTTTTAAAATCTCGGCAAGCGTATCAAGAGTCTGCTGATTATTAATTTCAGATTGCGCGATATATAAATAACATTGCCGCCAAAGCGCTAAGTGAGGGGTAGTAATCAGCTGTGATAAAGGCAGTATTTTATCAATTAAAGCATCTGGTAATTCGCTAATAAATAAATGGTCTTTAATCTCGCTTTGCTTAGCAGATAGCCACAGGCTATGACCAGTTTCTACTGGTGACTTCTCTTTCGTACTACTATGCGCATTTTGCGCAGTCTGATAAGTAAATAAATCTGTTAACTCGTGCTTAAGGGCTTGCCATAAGCTGTGCGGTTTCTCAGAATTATCGCTCGCGTTATCAATGCTTGGCTGCATGGTTTGGTTAGAAACCAGCACATGACTATCCAACCATAACCCCAATACACTATCGAGTAACTCGGAGTGCTGCTGCCCTTTTGCGCTTAACTCAATCTGCTCACGTAAGGTGGTAATGGCCAATCCGTTATAATCGCTGGCTATTTTGCCCTCTAAATCACTTTTAGCATTAGCAGTCTTTGCATTAACAAGCGGTTGCGATTTTGGTAGTGGTTTAGGATGCAATATCTTATGTAGAGTATCGTATTCCCCTGCCAAGACCGCATGACGTTTTTCATCCTCGCTTAACTCGCGCTGCTGCGTATGCAAACGTTGCTGTAAATCATGCGCTTGCGGTTGTAACTCTGACAGTCGTTCATCCACGCTATCTTGCTGGCGTTCAATCTGCTGTACCTGTTTATTTAGCTCAGCAACTTGTGTCTCTAACGTCAGCTGCAAGTTTTTTGCATCCGTTGGCGCTTGTCCATCATTGCTATTATTTAAAGATATAGATTGTTGTAATTGCTGCCATAAATCCTGCCAGTTTTGTTGGCGACGCTGCCATTTATCATGGTTTTGCTGCTGGCGTTTTTGTGCTTGGTTATTAATGGCTTGCTGCTGCTCAAGCGTACGTGCATTATCTTGCAGGCGTGATAGCTTATTTTGCGCATCATGGTAGGCGCGCTGTAATGGTTGCTCGTTGCGTTTATGCGAATCGCGTTTATTGGTTAACTCGCTAAGCTGTGGGCGCAAGCCTTCTAGCAAATTATGCTGCTCAGCCTGCTCGGTTTTTAAGCGCTCAATTTCATCGACTGCTTGCTGACGCTGCTGCTCCAAGCTGGTAAGTTGCTGTGCGATAACGTTTAATTGTGATTTGGCATCGCTAAGCTCATGCTCAGCTTGTTGATAGCTTAGCTGCTGCTGATAATGGCTACTTTGGGCATCGTCTTTGAGCCACTGCTCTTGATTGATATGGGCCGCAAGCTTATCTTGTTTGGCTTTTAACGTTTCATAGCTCGCTTGTAGTGTGGCGACCTCATTAGCGCTACGTTCATGGGCGATTTTTTGCTGCTGCTGATTATGCTTTGCTTGATATAACTGCTGAATGGCAAGTTGTTGTTTAATATCAGCAAGTGTTAACGCTAACTCTTCGTAACACTCAGCACTGGCGGCTTGCTTAGATAAGCGTTTTTGTTGGCTGACCAGCTCGCTTTGCATATCGTGCAGACGTGCTAAATTATCCTGCGTCTTCTCTAGCTTTTTTTGCGTCTCTTCACGGCGCGCTTGATAGCGTGAAACCCCTGCCGCCTCTTCGATAAACTCACGCAGCTGCAGCGGGCTAGATTCAACAATACGCCCAATCATACCCTGCTCGATGACCGCATAACTGCGCGCGCCAAGCCCAGTTCCCAAGAATACATCGACCACATCACGGCGACGACAGCGCGTACCATTGATAAAATAGTCTGAGCGCCCATCCAAATTTACCTGTCGGCGGACAGACAGCTCTTGATAGAGATTAAACTCATGGCGAATACCCGTCTGCTCATCTTGGGTATGCTCAAAAGTCAGCTCGACGCTGGCGACACTTTTGGCCGCTTTATCTTGCGTGCCAGCAAAGATGACATCACTCATCGCCCCGCCGCGTAATTGCTTGGCCGAAGTTTCGCCCAGCACCCAGCGAATGGCATCGATGACGTTGGATTTGCCGCAGCCGTTCGGCCCAACGATGGCGGTGATGCCATGACGGAAGGTAAAAGTCGTTGGATTGGCAAAGGATTTAAAGCCTGCCAGCTTTAGAGATTTTAGACGCATGAAGGATCAATAAACTTAGCAAAAACAGGCGGCTATTCTACCTCAAATTGTGCTAAATTTTTAGGGTTTGTGACAGATGCTATAATATGGCTCAAAATCAATATCATTAATTTAAACACTAAAAATTAAGAGAATTAAAATGACTAACTATAATCCGCAAGAACTACAACAAAAATATGAAGAATGGTGTGAGCTACATCGTAAACAGCTTGAGGCGCAGCAGCAGTTTTTGCAAGCTGAAACCTTGCTAAACGAGCTGAAAGATTACTATCTTAATCCGCAATGGATGGCGGATCGTGAAGCGGATCTGCCCATTGAGCACTCGGGTAAAGAGCACTCCATCTTTAGCGAAGATGCGCTATGGAATATGCTCACTGACCGTGACGAGCTGGCACGACAGTGGATGCGTTTGGGGCTTGATGCGATTGATAAGAAATAAGCCTTAGCCTAAATCACTCCAATACCACTTAACAACAGCTGCCCGCCAGCAAATAATAACAATATGCCAAAAGCACGCTTAAGCGTGAGCGCCGGCAATACATGGGCAAGCTTGGCACCGACCTTTGCCATCGCGAAACTAACGACGGAAATACATAGAAAACCCGTAATATGTACAAAGCCTATCGTACCCTGAGGCAGATTGACCACGTCTTGACCAAACCATGCAAAGCCTGCCGCGCCAGCCAATGCAATCGGTAGCCCGCAAGCCGCTGAAGTGCCAACCGACTGCTTCATTGGCAGTCCCGCCCAATTTAAAAACGGTACGGTCAAACTGCCACCACCAATCCCGAAGATAGACGATGCCATACCAATACCCGTACCCGCGCCAAACTGCACACCAGCTGACGGTAACGGCTTACCTATCTGCTCTTTGTTAGAGAAGAACAACATCTTTAACGCGACCAATAAAGCACCGACACCGATAATCGCTTGCAATACCTTACCGTCGATCATATCGGCAATGCCTGCCCCAACCAAACTACCGATGACCAAGCCCAACGCCATTTTTCGCCATACTTCCCAGCGTACACCGCCTCGCTTATTATGCGCAGTCAATGAGCTAATCGAAGTCACGACGATGGTCGCCAAGGAAGTGCCAATCGCTAAATGAGTCACCACTTCAGGAGGAAAGTGATACGCAGTAAAAATCCATACCAATGCTGGCACGATAATCATGCCGCCACCGACGCCAAACAAACCTGCGCTTACCCCAGCAAACGCTCCTGCAATGACAAACCACACATACAGCATCATAGTACTACCTTTTATAATGGTTATTTTTAGATGATAATAACCAGCGCCTGCGCGTCATTAGTATTTAAGTCGTGACAATTCTGCCGATGGCTGTCATTTTTAAAATTGCCTTAGTATATCAAATGCTATCTTAAAGACTCGATTAAACCTTATATGAACTACAGCGACTAAATTTATGCCGTTATCTATATCCATGCCGTCACCAGCCAATTATTCTGTCCATTTACCTGAGCTTACCCATCGTCATGTGACCAGCAGCGCCTCTACCAATAGTGAGCTGATAGACGCTGTGCAAGATACTACGCTTGACGCTACTGAGTTGCATCTATTAACAGCTGAGACCCAAAGTGCAGGACGTGGACAGCGCGGTCGTTCATGGCAATCACCGCGCGGCAATGCCTATCTGTCGTTATATCATCCAGTACACATGCCCATTAGCGGTTTATTATCGTTAATTATCGGCGTCGAGTTGGCAAAAATGCCTATTATCCAAAGGTTAAATGAACAATTACGCGCGCAAGGTTTAACTCCTATTGGCGTAAAATGGGCCAATGATTTGGGCTTTTATCAAAATTTACCTGAAGCAGATAAAGCTGAACCAGACACGCAAATCATCCAATTTAATAAGCTTGCTGGTATTTTAATTGAACCAGTATGGAAGGCAGGAAAATTGGTTGGCGTGGTCATGGGTGTTGGATTGAATGTACAAGCCACGCCAAAGCTAACCGCGCAGACTTGCGAAGGCATGAGTTATCAAGCCATTAGCTTGCAAGATATTTATGGAATGCTAGCGTCAGATAATGCGAACAGTCTACCAACCTTACAAACGCTTTATCAGCAAATTAGTGAAGCATTACTGGCGGCTATGACGCGCTTTGAGCATTTTGATATCGAAAGACCCACTGGGCATACCTACTATCTGGATAGCTTTTTGCAAGAGTTTGCGACGATGGATGCATTGGCGGGTCTGCGATTACGGGTCAGCCAAGACCATGATGATAAAGCGCATGTCATCACTGGTGACGCCTGCAGTATTGATACAAACGGCTGTTTGCAATTGCGCGAAGATAACGGTAAGATTTCTGCGCTTTTTACCGGTCGTATTGATGTGATTCCTGAAGCTTAAACCACATACTTAACGAGCACTATATAAAAGGATTTTTATGCTCTGGTTAGATCTTGGCAATACCCGTCTAAAATACTGGCTCACCGATGATATCGGGCAGATAGTCGCGCACGATGCCAAGCAGCACTTGCAAGCGCCTGCCGAATTACTCATGGGTCTGACCGATCGTTTTGAGCGTTATGCGCCCGACTTTATCGGTATCTCGTCGGTACTGGGTGACGAGCTCAACGTAAAAGTATCAGAGACTTTGAGTCGTCTAGATATTCCGTTTGAGTTTGTCCATGTCGATGCGGCGCACCCATTGATGCGTAGCGCCTACAATGACGAGCAGCTCGGCTGTGATCGTTGGCTACAAATGCTGGGCGCGGTTGATAAGAAAAAACGCCAATGTGTGATTGGTTGCGGTACAGCGGTGACGATTGATTTGATTGATCACGCTGAGCATTTAGGCGGTTATATTTTCCCAAGCATCTATCTGCAACGTGAATCCCTATTCTCTGGTACCAAGCAAATCACCATCTCTAACGGTACTTTTGATAGCGTCAGTCAGGGAGTTACCACGCAAGATGCGGTCCATCGTGGGATATTATTATCCATCGTTGGTGCCATCAACGAGATCAGTAACCGGCATCCAAACTTTGAAGTCATTATGACGGGTGGTGATGCAGCCATCATCGCGCAACACGTCAACCGCCCAGTGCGCCTGCGTGATGATTTATTATTAAATGGTCTTGCGCGCTATTTTGATCATAGTAAACAGACATGATGACTGAAAAATTTTTATAAGCTAGAAATTAAAAAAGCAGGACGCTTAAAACGTCCTGCTTTTTTATGTCTATTAGATTTGAGACCAATACAGAGTGCTAAAGGGATGAGTTTTTCGCAGCCTCTGTCACGCCTGCGAACAGCAAGCAAGAAAAATTTTGCCCATTAGCACGAAGATATTAATGTATCCATTTTATTTCGAATTTACTATCTAACGAATCCGCAATAATTTTTACTTGGTCTCGTTAAACAATTCACGACCGACCAACATACGGCGAATCTCACTGGTACCCGCGCCGATTTCATACAGCTTGGCATCACGCCAGTAACGACCAAGTGGATACTCGTTGGTATAGCCATTACCGCCAAAGATTTGGATGCCTTCGCCTGCCATCCAAGTGGCTTTTTCGGCACACCATAAAATCACACTGGCGCAATCTTTACGCACTTCTCGACTATGACCAGCGCCGCGTTGATCTAGCATGTCGAGATTTTTACCAACGGTATATAAGAAACTGCGCCCCGCTTGCAGGATGGTATACATGTCTGCGACTTTACCTTGGATGAGTTGGAACTCACCAATCGCTTGACCAAACTGCTTGCGATCATGGATGTAAGGAACAACGTTATCCATCACGGCTTGCATAATGCCGATAGGACCTGCGGCTAATACCGCGCGCTCATAATCAAGACCGCTCATCAGTACCTTAACACCTTCGTTGAGGCCGCCTAAGATATTCTCTTTAGGGACTTCAACATTGTCAAAAGTCATCTCACCTGTATGACTACCGCGCATGCCGAGCTTATCGAGCTTTTGAGCCGTACCAAAGCCTGCCATGCCTTTTTCGACAATAAATGCCGTCATGCCTTTCGCACCCATTTCTGGATTGGTCTTGGCATAAACCACCATTACGTCCGCATCAGGACCATTGGTAATCCACATTTTACTACCGTTTAGAATGTAGCTACCGCCTTTTTCTTCGGCTTTGAGCTTCATACTGACCACATCTGAGCCAGCACCGGTTTCACTCATCGCCAGCGCACCGATGAATTCACCGCTGATGAGTTTAGGCAGATACTTTTGCTTTTGTTCCTCTGAGCCATTACGTTTAATTTGGTTGATACACAGATTAGAATGCGCACCGTAGCTCAGCGCTACAGAGGCAGAAGCACGGCTAATCTCTTCCATCGCGACCATATGAGCAACGTAACCCATGTTAGAGCCGCCGTACTCTTCAGGAACAGTAATGCCATGCAAACCTAAATCACCCATCTTTTGCCACAAATCCATTGGAAACTCATCACTGCTGTCAATCTCAGCGGCACGCGGGGCGATTTCTTTCGCCGCAAACTGCTGCACCACATCACGTAAAGCATCGATATCTTCGCCAAGCTGAAAGTTCAATCCAGGTAAACTCATAACCATTCCTTGTATGTAAAAGTTTTAAATCTTAAAAATTTAGATCCATTTAAAAAGAGACCATATAGCTGGTACAAATTTTTATCGCTTGCTGTGCGACTGCGTCACTCCAGAGGCTTCAAAAAATTTATACCAGCTATTTATTCATTTATTTCTATTCATTTATTTCTATTCATTTAGCTTATGACTAGCTTTATTTTTTTAGTTAAGACTGACGTTTATTAATCAACGCACGCGCCACGCTTGAACCATTGCGGCGACCTAGAAACTCACTAATACGCTCACCAGCGACGACTAATTTATCCAAGTCAATGCCAGTGCTGATACCCATACCGTGCAGCATATAAACGACGTCTTCAGTTGCGACATTACCCGTTGCGCCTTTGGCATAAGGGCAGCCGCCAAGTCCAGCCACTGAGGTATCAAATTCGCTGACGCCCATTTGTAAAGCGGCTAAAGTATTACTTACAGCTTGACCATAAGTATCATGAAAATGTCCTGATAGCATGCTGATATCAGCGTACTCTAGCGCAGCTTGCAGCGCGCGCTGCACTTTCAGCGGCGTACCAACACCAATCGTATCGGCAATACCAATTTGCTCTGAACCAATCTCAACCAAACGCTTGGTCACATAAGCCACTTGGCTTGGGTCAATCTCGCCTTCATAAGGGCAACCGACCGTGCAAGAGATAACGCCACGTACCTTTATGCCTTGCGTCTTTGCTGCAGCGGCAACGGGGGCAAAACGCTCAATACTTTCATCGATACTGCAATTGATGTTTTTTTGACTAAAGGTCTCACTGGCTGAGCCAAAGATGACGATTTCATCAGGACGGTGTACGATGGCATTTTCAAAACCACGCATATTTGGCACGAGTACCGAATAAATAACGTCATCACGCTTATTATCTGCAAGCACGGTCATCAGCTCACTGTTGTCGCCCATTTGCGGCACCCATTTTGGCGAGACAAAGCTGGTCGCTTCGAGTTTTTTGACGCCTGCTGCGATTAAATCGTTGATCAGCCTTTGTTTAACCGCAGTCGGTACCGTCATTGCTTCGTTTTGCAAGCCATCACGTGGACTAACATCAACGATTCTGACATGGTCTGGATACGAATGGCTCATGGTTATTATCCTCTTATTGTCCTTATGCTTCGCTAGCTACTGTGTCAATACGCAGTAACTCATCACCATCAGCAACCGAGTCACCCGCAGCGAATAATAACTCTGCTACCACGCCATCAGTCGGTGCGGTAATGGTATGTTCGATTTTCATCGCTTCGATAACGGCAAGTGGCTCGCCTTTTTTCACGCTATCACCGACAGCCACTTTGAAGGCAACGACCTGTCCTGGCATTGGCGACTTCAAACTACCGACCGCCGCAGACTCTTCGCCTACGTGCGCCATGATATCAATTAGTGTAATCTCATCACGACCGCTATCAGTGAACACATAAACGGTCTCATTATGTACCCAGCTCTGGGCGCTAATACGTGCGCCTTCTAACCATAAAGTATGATTATGTGCGTCACTGCTAGCATAGCTGACTTCACCTTCATAAACAGTTTCCAACTCAGCAGCTACATTGATATTGCTATTATCCTGAGTGGTAGCGATTTCTTTTTCAATCACCAGTGTAAAGCTGCTGGTGTTTTCAGCACCCTTTTTACTATCAGAATAATGTGCGTTGCGCCAATTGCTAATACGTGCTTGGTACGCTCGCTCATCATAAACCAAGCTAAACGATCTTGTGTAATCGTTATAAGCACGGAAACCAGTAGGCTTACTAAACGGATCTGCATCTGCGTCTTGTACAATCCCTTCACTGGCAAGCTGCTGGGCGATAGCAGTCACAACAAGCGTCGATAATTCCAGCGGATGCTGATTAAACAGCTCATCCGCCTCACGCTCTATTAGTGCGGTATCGAGGTTGGCTTGACTAAACGACTCGGTATTGAGAATGTAGCGCAAAAACGCTACGTTAGTCGGCAAGCCAACAATACGCGTTTGTCCCAATGCGCGATCAAGTTTCGCCAATGCTTGCTCGCGAGTGGGTGCATGAACGATAAGCTTAGCAATCATAGAGTCGTAGAATGGGCTAATCACATCGCCTTCGCGTACGCCATCATCGATACGTACATCGGTACCGCTTTTATTAATAACAAAAGTGCTGTGCTCAGGTTTTTGATAAGTAAATAAAGTACCTGTCGCTGGTAAAAAGCCATTGTCAGGGTTTTCTGCACAGATACGCGCTTCAATCGCATGACCATTAATCGCCAGCTCATCTTGCTGCTTAGGTAATGGCTGACCCGCGGCGACCAAGAGTTGCCACTCGACCAAATCGACACCAGTGATGGCTTCACTGACTGGATGCTCAACTTGCAGACGGGTATTCATCTCCATGAAGTAAAAATTCATAGAGCCTTCGCGCTGTTCAACGATAAATTCAACGGTACCTGCACCGAAATAATTTACCGCACGCGCCGCTTCAATAGCTGCTGTGCCCATCGCCTCACGCATGGTGGCATCAACACCGGGAGCTGGCGCTTCCTCTAATACCTTTTGATGGCGACGTTGTACCGAGCAATCACGCTCAAACAGATGCACATAGTTGCCATGCGTATCACCAAATACTTGAATTTCGATATGGCGTGGTTTTAGCGCGTACTTTTCAATCAATACTTGGTCATTGCCAAAACTGGTAATGGCTTCGCGGCGACAGGAATCTAGCAAGTCAATAAAGTCGCTGCTTTTTTCCACAATACGCATGCCTTTACCGCCACCGCCCGCACTGGCTTTAATCAGCACAGGATAGCCAATGCTATCCGCTTGCTGTTTTAAAAACTCGGCATCTTGATTGTCACCATGATAACCCGGTATCAGTGGCACGCCAGCGGCTTCCATCAAACGCTTGGACTCAGACTTGCCGCCCATCGCGCGGATAGCGTCTGCTGATGGACCGATAAAAACCAAGCCAGCATCCTGACAGGCTTGCGCAAAATCGGCGTTTTCACTTAAAAAACCATAACCGGGGTGAATCGCTTCTGCACCAGTCTCTTTAGCAATCGCAATGATAGCATCGCCTTTAAGATAGCTGTCTTTGGGAGACGATCCGCCCAAATAAACCGCTTCGTCACAGACAGCGACATGCTTAGCTTCACGGTCAGCATCAGAATAAACAGCGACGGTATTTACACCTAGACGCTTAGCAGTCGCTGCAACACGGCAGGCAATTTCACCACGGTTGGCGATTAGAATTTTAGAAAACATAACTATCCCTGTGTCTTGTCGTTTTTATCGTTTTTAACATTCGTTTGTGACATTAATTAATAATAATAAAATATAGGTTGATGTTCACGTGTGACTGTTTTAAAAAAAATGGCATCTGCTATTAATTTAACGTCAATTTAACAAAAGTCTCTTCTATTATTAATCTGCGGTCAGCCAATCAGGCTTGCGCTTCTGTAAAAATGCTTGCACCCCTTCCTTACCTTGCTCTGATGAACGGATATCAGCGATGCCTTTGACGGTAACGGCAATCAATTCATCGGTAATGGGTGCGTCCGCGACTTCATGCAATAAGCGTTTGCAGGTTTTGACTGCGTCGGGGCTGTTTTTGACCATTTTATCGCAGAATGCAGCAACCGCATCGTCAAGCGACTCTTCGCTGACGCGTTCATGGATAAAGCCCAACTGACGCGCCTTTTTAGCATCGAATACTTCCGCACTTAAAAAATAGCGCTGCGAAGCTCGTGCGCCCAATGCCTTTATCACATAAGGGCTAATCGTTGCAGGCGCTAATCCCAAACGCACTTCACTCAAGCAGAAATTGGCAATCTTAACGGCGATTGCCACATCACAAACGGCGACCAAGCCCATACCGCCTGCATAAACGTCACCTTGAATAGCAGCAACCGTCGGCTTGGGACACTCATAAATGGTCTTCAGCATTTGCGCGAGCTTATCCGCATCGGTTAGGTTCTCTTCATAGCTATAATCTGCCATCGCGCGCATCCAGTTCAGATCCGCGCCAGCACAGAAGGCTTTACCAGCAGCCGCTAAAACGATAACGCGTACTTGCTCATCATTACCAAGCGTCTTGAAAGCATCGGTCAACTCAGCAATCATTTCGTCATTAAAGGCATTACGTATCTCAGGACGATTTAATGTTACCGTCGCGACGTGCTGCTCAATATTGACCAATAGGCTTTTATAATTATTCATATAGGTTTTTCTCAATGTTTTGTGATAACTTTTGCATGTCTTTTTTTACAGATAGTTTTGCGTAATGTTCTTTTTTATTTCTAACACCGTCATTCTATCTTCGAAAAGAAATGGGTGACTGGTAGAAATTTTCGTAGCCTCTGTCGGCATAGGCACAGCACGCAAGAAAATTTTTTACCAGTCACGTACTGACCTTAGTAACACAGCTTTCATTTTAAACTAAAGCATTCTCTCATCGAAAATATAATACTAATCTACATTCTAAAGACACCAAAACTTGTTTCTTCAATCGGTGCGTTGTGAGCCGCACTAAGTGCCAATGCCAATACGTTACGCGTATCGGCAGGATCAATAACCCCATCATCCCAGAGACGTGCCGTTGCATAATATGGATGACCTTGCTTTTCATACATATCGAGAATTGGGGCTTTAAATGCTGCTTCGTCCTCGCTACTCCACTCCTCGCCTTTACGGTCGAAATTATCACGCTTGACGGTCGCCAATACCGAGGCTGCTTGCTCACCGCCCATCACCGAGATACGCGCATTTGGCCACATCCATAAGAAACGTGGGCTATAAGCACGGCCACACATGCCGTAGTTACCAGCACCGAATGAGCCACCGACAATGACGGTAAATTTCGGCACTCTCGCGTTGGCTACTGCCATGACCATTTTAGCGCCATGACGGGCAATCCCTTCGTTTTCGTATTTTCGACCAACCATAAAGCCGGTTATGTTTTGCAGGAATATCAACGGGATTTTACGCTTACAGCACAGCTCAATGAAATGTGTGCCTTTTTGCGCCGACTCACTAAATAAAATCCCGTTGTTTGCGATAATACCAACTGGCATACCTTCGATATGAGCGAAACCACAAACCAGCGTGGTACCAAAACGTGCTTTGAATTCATCAAAGGCACTGTCATCAACGATACGAGCGATGATTTCTTTGATATCAAACGGTTTGCGCTTATCGGTTGGAATGACGCCGTATAGCTCTTTGGCATCATAGCGGGGTGGACGCGGTTTAATTTGGTTCGGAATTTTCTTGGCAGGACGATTGAGATGACTGACGATATTACGCGCAATCGATAATGCATGAGTATCGTTTTGCGCTAAGTGATCGACCACCCCTGACAGACGCGTATGTACATCGCCACCGCCCAAATCTTCAGCGGTGACCTCTTCGCCGGTTGCTGCCTTTACGAGTGGCGGGCCACCCAAGAAGATGGTGCCTTGATCTTTAACAATAATAGACTCATCACTCATCGCTGGTACGTATGCACCGCCCGCCGTACAGCTGCCCATAACCACAGCAATCTGTGGAATGCCTGCAGCACTCATATTCGCCTGGTTAAAAAAGATGCGCCCGAAGTGCTCTTTGTCAGGGAATACGTCATCTTGGTTAGGTAAGTTGGCACCGCCTGAATCCACCAAATATACGCAAGGTAGGTTGTTTTCTTGCGCAATTTCTTGCGCACGTAGGTGTTTTTTGACCGTCATTGGATAGTACGTGCCGCCCTTTACTGTGGCGTCATTACAGACAATCATACACTCAGTGCCATTAATACGGCCGATACCCGCAATCACGCCAGCAGCGGGAATCTCTTCGCCATACATATCGTGCGCCGCCATCGGAGCCACTTCTAAAAATGGCGTGCCGACATCAAGCAAACGCTCGACACGCTCACGAGGCAGTAGCTTGCCACGTGCTAGATGCTTAGCACGCGCACGCTCTGAACCACCTTGGACGACTTTACGCAAATGCACATATAGGTCATCGACTACCGCTTGCATGGCGGCACTGTTTTGCTGAAATTCAGCAGCGTTTGGACTCAGTTTACTGGTTATGATAGCGCTCATGATATCCCTTTTCTTTTATACGTAAATGCGAGTAGCTTTTTATGTTATGCGAGTTATTCTAGCTGCTATTTATTTTAAGCGTTACTCACATGATTAATCCGTGATTTTCAGGTCTGGTTATTTCATACCTGACAAGCAAGCTTACTATAAGCCTAGCTCTTCTTTCATTTGTTCGATAATTTTATATTTTTGAATTTTGCCAGTGATGGTCATCGGGTATTCGGTCACAAAGCGATAGTAGGTCGGCACTTTATAATGAGCGATATGCTCGCTACAGAACTGGCGCACTTCTTCTTCAGTCAGGCAATCTGGCTCTTTAGGAATAATCCATGCTGCAAGCACCTCACCATAACGCTCATCTGGGATGCCAACGATTTGCACATCACGAATCTTTGGATGGCGATATAAATAGTTTTCAATCTCAACTGGATAAATATTTTCACCGCCACGAATGACCATGTCTTTACTACGACCAACGATTTTGACATAGCCATCTTCATCCATGGTGGCCAAATCACCGGTATGCATCCAGCCATCTTGAATGGCTTCACGGGTTTTAAAGCGACTGCCCCAATAGCCTTTCATCACTGAATAACCACGAGTCAATAGCTCACCAGTCTCACCTAAGGGTACAATCTCGCCTGTTTCAGTATCAACGACTTTGACTTCAAGCGCAGGCTGCACCAAACCAACGGTCGATACTTGCTTCTCAAGTGGCGTATGCTCATTGGTCTGGCAGGAAACGGGACTGGTCTCAGTCATGCCATAAGCAATGGTGACCTCACTCATATGCATCTTATCAATGACACGACGCATGACTTCAATCGGACAGCTAGAGCCAGCCATGATGCCAGTACGCAAAGTCGATAAATCAAAATTTTCAAACTCAGGATGGTCAAGCTCGGCGATAAACATCGTCGGTACGCCATGCAGACCGGTACACTTTTCTTCTTCAACCGCTTGTAGGACTGACAATGGCTCAAAACCATCGTTCGGATAGACGATACAACCGCCATGCGTCAGAATCGCTAAGTTGCCGAGCACCATACCGAAGCAGTGATATAAAGGTACTGGAATACACAGTCTGTCTTCCTCAGTGAGATTCATGGCCTCACCGATAAAGTAGCCGTTATTTAAGATATTGCGATGGCTTAAGGTGGCGCCTTTTGGTGTACCGGTCGTGCCACTGGTAAATTGGACGTTAATAGCATCCGTATTTTTAAGCTGAGCTTGACGTTCTGCAACACGTGGATCGTTGACATCGCCTTCTGCCATCCAGGCTGAGAACTTCTGCATAAAACCAAACTCTTCATCAGAGTCTGGCTCATCAATCCAAATGATGCGCTCAATAGTTGGAATCTCAACCAAATCAAGCTGGGTATAATCTTTATGATAAATCTCGGGACACAGCTCACGGATTAAGCTGGCATAATCACTGCTTTTAAAATGGCGCATGAGCACGAGTGCTGAGCAGCCGAGTTTATTTAAGGCATATTGCAGCTCAAAGGTACGATAGGCAGGATTGATATTGACGAGGATAACGCCGACTTTCGCGGTTGCTAGTTGCATCAAAAGCCATTCAGCATTGTTGTGCGACCAGATACCGATGCGATCGCCAATCTCAAGACCCATCTCAATCATGCTACTAGCCAACTGATTGACATGCTGTTGTAGCTCACGATATGTCCAGCGGATATTTTGATGGCGCACGACCAGTGCTTCGCGCTCTGGATATTTGGAGACAATCGCATCAAAGAAATCACCAATGGTTGCCTCAATCAGCGGCACATCAGGACCTTTATCATAGCTTTGGGTAAGTGGCGCATTTGCTGAGCGTGCACCCATATTGATGCTGGGGATATTATTTAGAATGGTATCGAAGTCAGAAACTTGAGTCATAACGAGTCCTTTCGTTTTACTTATTGTGGTGCTAATGAGTCGCCTGTCACCCATTCATTGTTCCTTGAACAGGTCTTGACGAGCGTTAGCTACTATACCGCCTTAAATCGAAGGCTGTCAATAATAGTAATACAATATGTATCATTTAATTAGTTACTAAAAATAATCGCTCAGTAAAAGATAGCATAAAAGCATGACAAATATTTGACCCAAAAAAGCCAGTGATGCATTTGCTGCATAACTGGCTTTTTGATGAGAGTTAATTTTTAAACCTATTATTAGAATTAGACAACAAATTCTAGATTTAGATAATATTTAGCCCGCTAACGATTAGGCTTTAACCATTGGCGGCGCTTTAATCGTCACCGTCGCGCTGACTGCATTATTCTCATCAAGCAATTCCATAATAAGCTCTTCATCAGTTTCAGTGATTACTTGCCAATTACCAGCAGCCTGCGGTACGCCCGTTGCCATCACCGATATCGCTTTATTTTTTAAGCGAATCATCGGCGGCTTATGATCGTAGCCGCCGTGCTCGTGACCCAAAATATCATCAGCAATCGTTGCCGCCTGCGCGCGCAGTGGCGCGACATAACGGCAGGCGATGCCATTGATAGACATACAGTCGCCAATCGCATAGATATTATCAGTATTGGTACGCAGCGTTGGCGCATCGACTACGATACCGGTGCGGCGATTGAACTCAACCCCAGCAGCTGCTGGCAATTTATCATCAACGGTCAAGCCCGTACTGGCAATGACATGGTCAACGATTAATGGTTCGAGAGGCTGAGCAATATTACTGTCGGTAGCTGCTGCGACCGGCTCATAGCTGACTTGCAGCTTACCGTCATTATTACGCATGACATTAGAGACTTGATAACCGCCTAAAAAATTAATGCCCTGCGACTGCACTGCTTTGGCAATACGAGCAGTGGCTTGTGGTGGCAGCATTTGCGATAGCGGCGCGTCATTTAAATCAATCAACGTAACCTTATGACCGGCTTTTAATAAATCTTCGGCAATTTCCGTTCCAACCATACCAGCCCCAACGATGGCAACATGCTGACTGCCAGCTGCGAGCTTCTCTTGTAATTGCCCAAAGCGCTCGATATGGTTGACATGCCAAACCAAGTCCTCTGGTAAGCTTGATGGAAAGATAGGATGCGCACCCATCGCCAGTACCAATTTCTCATAGCTGATAGTGGCATAATTGGTATAAACAGGGTCTGAGCGCAGCGCCGAGATAAGCTGTATGGTTTGAGCAGTAGCATCAATATCCGTCACTTGCGTATTGGCAAGTAAGGTAATATTCGCCGCCTCTGCAGCATCGCTACCCGTTGCCCGCACCAAATCGGCTGCGCTTTTCTGTTGGCTGATTGCCATCGTTAGCATAGGTTTATGATAACGATCGCCATTATCAGAGGTGATTAAGGTAATCGGAATGTCTTTATCCTTTGCACGAATAGCATCAATCACGTGCCATCCTGCCAAGCCTGCACCAATAATCACAATACCTTTAGAAGCGTTGCTTGCCGCTACTGTTGGATTTTCTACACTCATATTAGCTCCAATATTATTTATGAATTATTTTAATTTTTAACATATTGACCGTTATTGTATCAGTAAACAGCCATTCACTCATATAGTTACTCATCTGGCCATTTATCTTGATATTAAGGTTTGTTATATCAACCTATTGATATGCTACGGGCATAAAAAAGCGCCTATCAATAGACGCTTTGGATGATGTAAATCTGAATGATATTTTTAATAATATCTTTAATGATTGAGAATTTTAGATAAAAACATCTGCGCGCGGTCACTTTTTGCGCCTTCAAAAAACTCATCTTTACTACAGTTTTCGACGATATGACCTTCATCCATAAAGATAATCCGATTGGCCACCTGACTGGCAAAGCCCATTTCATGGGTCACGCACATCATGGTCATACCATCACGGGTCAGCTCAACCATCACGTCAAGCACTTCTTGAATCATCTCTGGATCAAGCGCGGAGGTCGGCTCATCAAACAGCATCGCTACTGGATCCATTGCCAAGGCACGCGCAATCGCCACACGCTGCTGTTGACCACCGGACAGCTCAGCCGGATATTTTGCCGCTTGTACCGTCAGCCCAACGCGGTCGAGATACGCCATGGCTTTTTTCTTAGCTTCGTCTTCTTTACGACCCAATACCTTGATTTGGGCGACCATCAAATTATCAATAATGGTCAGATGCGGAAACAATTCAAAATGCTGGAATACCATCCCAACACTGCTGCGCAATTTGGGTAAATTGGTCTTTGATGCGCCAACTGAGATACCGTTGACCATGATGTTACCTTTTTGAAACGGCTCAAGTCCATTAACGGTTTTTATCAAAGTAGATTTACCACTACCCGATGGGCCACAGACCACGACCACATCACCTTTATGCACATGAGCACTACAGTCAGTCAGCACTTGAAAGTCGCCATACCATTTACTGACATTAGACATCTCAATGACTATCTCATCGCTCGCATGCCCATTATCAGTGACCAGTCCGCCAAATTTATTCATATACGTGTCAGCATTATTTACCACTGGCTTATTCATCACTGGCTCCTAACCACATTACTTTCGATAATATTTATTAAATTAAAGTCTTAATCTCTTAGATTCAACATCGAAGTGCAACGCACCCGAAGCTAGATTTTACCTCAAGCGGTGTTCTAAACCCTAGCACCTTTCTAGGTCGATTATTTAAACTGTCTTCAATCGACTGAACTAAGTGCCTGCATAGGTTATCTAGACGCATCGACTTAGGTAGAAACTGACGAATTAAACCATTGGTATTCTCATTCGTTCCGCGCTCCCAAGAATGATAAGGCTGAGCGAAGTAAATATCAGCCTTTAACGCGGTTGCCATCGCTTCATGGTCAGCAAACTCTTTACCGTTGTCAAAGGTGATGCTTAACGCCTGCTCACCTTTTAGCATGTCAATACAAGCTTGTGTGACAGCTTTTGCCTTACGATTGGGTAGCGCTTTGATCTTAGTCTCTCGAGTCGTTCTATCTACTAAAGTAACCAGAACACCTTGATGTCCATGACCAACCACCGTATCCCCTTCATAATCGCCCATACGACTGCGTGTCTCAATGATGCTAGGACGCTCAGTGATATCACAGCGGTTCGCTATTTTCCCGCGCCTATCATTGCCGTGCAGATACCGTCTCTTATAACGCTTTTGACATCTGAGGGTGGTGTGTAGATCACCCCCTGCCTTTTTGTCAGTATAGATGTGTTGGTATATCGATTCATGGCTTGGGACATCTTGCCAACCCAGCATCCTCAGTCGCCCTGTTATCTGTTCAGGGGAGTAGTGCTTGCTGAGTAGATGCTCAATATAGCACCAGCCAAAGCGACTAATCTGTGTGCTATTCTTAACTTTGCGCGCTTTTGCCAAACGATGGGCTTGTTTGGGGCGATAACCCCTTTGTCCCAGGTTTCGCCTTATCTCTCGACTCACCGTTGATTTATGACAGCCGATAATTCTAGCTATTTCACTCATGCCTTTTTTAGCTTGCAATAGTGCTGATATTTGATATCTTTGCTCTTGGGTAAGATGTGTATAGTGTTTCATAACGTTCTGATATGTAGGAGTTGAAGTTTGAAATGCAACACGGCACATCTTACTCTTCAACTCATTCTTTTAAAACGTTGCACTTCTTATTTGAATCTAGGTCTTAAAATACTGCGTTAAATTTACCTTAAAACCTGAGGCGTTTTTGCAGTTGTTGCACGCCGATAGAGGCACTTAAGCTAATGATAAAATAAATAGCCCCTGCACCTAAAATATAAGGCGTTAATAGCCCCATCAGCTCACCACGGACGTAAGCGGCACGGAAGAAATCGGTCAGACCAATGGCAAATACCAACGTCGTATCTTGGAATAAAATAATACATTGCTGCAAAATCAGCGGTAGCATTTTACGAAAAGCTTGCGGCAAGATAACCAAACGCATCGTTTGCCCATAAGTCATGCCAAGCGCTTTTGCCGCATTAACCTGCCCGCTACCAATCGATTGAATACCAGCCCGCACCACCTCTGAAAAGTACGCTGCTTCAAACATCATAAAGGCGACGACACATGAGGTGAATGCAGTATCTAACTGTAGATACTTACCCGCTATCCAAAAATAAATCATCGGTACGGCAAAATAAAACCATAGCAGCACCAATAGCAACGGTACTGAGCGAAAATAATTAACGTATAGTTTGGCAGGAATTTCTAGCGCTTTGATACCAGATAGACGCATCAAGGCCAGTACCGTTCCTAAGCTGATGCCACCTAAAATAGCGAGAAACAATACCTTTAAAGTGGTCAGCATCCCGCCCATCAAACCGGGATAAGCGGTAGCAAGTTCGGTCATCATATTCATTTTTGACCTCCTGCAATCAGCCCGGGCACACGTAATTTACGTTCTATCAAACCCATAATAGCAATCAAGGACAGATTAAAGACCAGATAAATAATGGTCGCATAAGTATAAATCTCGAGGCTGTTTTGGGTATATTCACTGATGGTTTTGGTTTGGCTAATCAGCTCCATTACCCCAACGAGGGATGCTACTGAAGCATTTTTAAAGCAGTTGGTCAGCTCTGAGCTCAACGGTGGCAAAATAATGCGGAAAGCCTGCGGTAATAGCACTTCTTTATAAGCCTGCGGAATCGTAAAGCCAAGCGCATAAGCCGCATTGACCTGCCCTTCAGGAAGCGATTCGATACCAGTACGCACTTGTTCGACGATACGCGCCGCGGTAAATAACCCTAGACCGATACTTGCTGACAGCATGGCTGAGGTATTGGGAGATAAGTCTTTATACCACCAGTCCTGTATCGCGGGCGTCAGCCAACCGGGGGCAATATAAAACCAAAAGAATAATTGTACGAGAAGTGGAATATTACGAAAAAACGTCACATAGGCGGTGCCGATGCTACGGGCAGCCTTATTCGGCAAGGTACGCATGATGCCAAAAATAGTACCAACGACCATGGCTATAGCCCAAGCGATACTGCCAATCAATAACAGCCAGCCTAGACCTGTAATCATCCAATGGATATAAAGCTCGTTACCGATACCGGTCTGCTCAAAGAGCACACCCCAGTTCCAGCTATAATTCATGATTGTCTCTCCAAGCAGCGATTGAAAAGCCGTCGCGCCCGATTGACATTGCTGTCAATCTGAGCGCGCAAGCAAGCTATGTTGAGGGACAATAATTACTGTGCTGTCGCGACTTTTGGCTGAGCGCTATCATGTGGATTGGCAATCAAGGCTTTTAGATTGTCTGACATCTCAAAGTTTAGATTGACATTTTTTGGTGGGATTGGGTTTAAGAACCATTTGTCATAAATGCTATTAATCTCACCGGAGCTAAAGACATTGGCGAGCGCTTCATCGACCACCGCTTTAAATTCAGGGTCGTCTTTACGCATCATACAACCATAAATCTCAAATGATTGCGGTGTACCAACGATAACCCAGTCATCAGGATTTTTTGCTTTGGCTTTTTCGCCCGCAAGCAACACATCATCCATCATAAAGGCATCAGCGCGACCATTCTCTAGCATCAAGAAGCCTTCGCCATGATCTTTTGCTGAGATGATATTGGTATTCATTTTCTTATCATCATTGTACTGACGGATGTAACGCTCTGAGGTCGTACCGGCGGTAGTGACCAAGGTTTTGTCTTTTAAGTCTTCAAAATCTTGGATGCCTGAGTCTTTTTTGGTCAATAAACGCGTGCCAATTTCAAAGAAGCCGTTTGAGAAGGCCACTTGTTTTTGGCGTTCTTCATTATTGGTCGTTGAGCCACACTCAAAGTCGACCGTGCCGTTCTGTACCAAAGGAATACGAGTTTGCGAGGTGATCAGGTTATAACGAACTTTTAGATCAGGCATATTCAGTTTTTCTTTTACCGCTTCAACCACTTTCATCTCTAAATCATGGGCATAGCCAATCGGCTGATTTGGATCATCAGCGATATAAGAGAACGGAATAGAAGAATCACGGTGACCGACCACGATAGTGCCTGAATCTTTGATTTTTTGTAGCGTGCCGTTGGCATTTGCTGCCGCTTCTGTCGTGGTCGCCCCATCTGCTGGCGTCGCTTCAGTGTTGGTTTGATTGCTATTATTACAACCCGCCAAACCAAGTGCCATAAAGGCGACCAGAGTTAAGGGTTTAGAGATTAAGTAGGTCATGAGATACATCCTTTTATCACATTATCACAAAATTAAGAGGGGACTTTGGCGTTGTGTAAGCCATTGCTCGACTTTATGTTGGTCATTAAATGACTTTTCCGCCATGCATCCATGCTGTTGCTGTTATTTATCACTATGCAACTTAATGTTACTGTACAACAATTTGAGCGGTGGGGGTAAACTTTTTTTAATAAGGGCGACTTGCAAAATACTTAAGCTTATCTATCTTAATAGATAGCCAATAAAACCACCATAAGCGTAGAAAATACTACAGGCTATTTAAGCGCTGAATACGAGCATTTATTTTAATAAATAACTTAAAATCAGCAAGCAATCTAAGCGCTGTGATTGATAAATCATGATCAATCCCCATAAAGCTAACAACTTCTTAATACTACCTATGACCTATGACACAAGATACTCAAGCCCCAAATACTGAGAGCCAAGCGGTTGTTCAGCATCATGATAACGACGTACGCCAACGCTTTTTTATCGAAGATTCACCGGTGCGCGGCGATGTGGTGCGCCTATCGCGCAGCTATGCGACAACGATTGCGCAAAAGCCTTACCCTGAAGCGATTAAGCGCTTATTGGGCGAGATGCTAACGGCAGCAAGTTTGCTAATCAGTACCGTTAAAATCAATGGTCGTTTATCGATTCAGTTGCAGTCATCAGATAGTGATAGCTTGCTGAATTGGGCGATGGCAGAATGTGACCAAGACGGTATCATCCGTGCCCTTGCCAGCTGGAAAGGCGACACTGACGAGCAAGTGCAAGCATGGGAAAATATGCGGCACGCCAAAGAAGCGTTTGCGGAATTGGGTGCTGCCGGTCAAGGCGTATTGTTTATCAATATCCAACCTGATGGCGGCGAGCCGTATCAAGGTATCGTTGAGCGTAGCCATGATAATTTGGCGGACTGCTTGGCGCATTATCAAAAGCAATCGGCACAGATTCCAACGCTGATTAACTTGGCCTCTGATGGTTTGCAAGCGGGCGGTATCTTGGTACAAATGCTGCCTCGTACGGCTGAAGAAACCTATGAAGTCGAGCAAAACCAAGACGCTGGTATCGATGATGATTTGTGGACGCGCTTAAGTGTGCTCACGCGCACGGTGAAAGCAGAAGAGCTGACCACGCTTGATACCAACGAGATTCTTTATCGCTTATATAATGAAGAAAAAGTCGTCGCCCCTGACCCTGTGTCTTTATCGTTTGGTTGTACCTGCTCACGCGAGAAGTGTGAAATGGCCATCGAGCAAATCGGCGAAACTGAGGTTTTAGATATCGTTGAAGAGCAAGGCGGTACTTTTGAGATGGATTGCGGATTTTGCGGTGAAGTCTATAAATTTAATAAAGATGATGTGGCGGCAATTTTCGCTGAGTAGTCTTTAATTTTATTTATTTGATTGTGCGTATTTGATTTTGCTTAATTCAAAAAAACCCTCAAGTGTCATGCTTGAGGGTTTTTGTTTTTTACTATTCCACATTTACGGCGCTAGGCTCATTAAAGGTGATATTAATAATTTAAAAAACGCTTAATCCGCAACTTCATCTATTTCTGGATAAGAGTAAATACGGTCCTCAAGCGCATATTTCGCTTCATGTGCATCGCCTTGGCGGTTAGCTAATAACCAAGCAATGATTTGCTGATGTACCCTATCGTTATAGATTAGATTCATATGATTGACACCATAAAAAATCGCCTTATGACCCTCGGGCACATTCAACGTATGCTCTTCGGTATATTCGCCAAGCGCCGATTCTACTGAAACCAAACCATCACCGAGCAAGCTTGTGGTCTTAGATTTATAATGCACCTCAACCATAGCCGCCGCGACCAGATAGGTATTTACATGTAAAGGTAAGCGCGTCGGGTGGCGGAACTCTGCTGGCAGCACACTGCGCCCTTCAGCTGACTTCCAATCCGCATCACGAATACTGCCGTAACGTAAATCAATAATACCTGCACTACGCAAGTCGCCTAACTTGGCTAATGAGCCTGCAAAAGGCAGCTTTGCGATTTTATCTTGAACAAAATGACCAATCTGCTCTAAGCTTGCGCCATGATGTGGCGAGCCTAAAGTAATAAGATTACCCACGCGTTCGACCCAGCTAAAACCTTGTTCTTTGCCATAAAACAGCGCGCTACGACTCAGCAAACCGCCCATGCTATGGCCGATTAAATCAAGCTGGGTGATATCGGGATTATTCTCCACCAAATCTTGCAAAACTTTTGCAAAGCTACGTCCATTAGTGGAGATACGTCGACCGGTATTATAGTTCAAATACAATACCGTGGTGTTTAGCAGCTTGCTACTCAGCGTTTCAGCCAGATTGCCATCGTCAGCTACTTGCCAGCTTAAGTGACTCATACAAAGCCCGTGGCATAAAACAATCACCCGCCCTGACAGTGCATCGCTTTGTACGCGATTGTATTTATCGTATAGCACCATCGATACGGCCAATGGATTATGATGGGTGACAAGGTGATCGCCCATGACGCCGTTTAAAATATTAACCACGCGGCGTAAGTTTTTCGGCAACGGCTGTATTTTTTTGGGCTTTAAAACCGTGTTATAAAGCCGCATCCCTGTAGCGATATTATTGCCGACCATTTGCATCGCCTGACGTACCGTGCCATAAATGCGACCGGTGATACCGCGCTGCCAATGCTCAAGATTGCCTTTATTAAAGCGCCCTAAAGGACGCAATAAAATCTCACGGTGGATAGCTTCTACAATATCCGTGACTTCAACCACGCCCATCGTAGCTAGCTGCGCCAAGCCTTCAAAGAAATCTACCAAGGATATGGGCTGATACGGTTTGCTATAGCTGTTATCGACCGTTTCTGCGCTTAGCTCATCGACATAAATATATTCAAGTTTCGCCAACTCTTCATAGACATCGCCTTGAAAACCTTCGTCAGTATCCAATTCATCGGGGGGACGCCGAGTGGTAGCAAATAAATCATGAATGCTTTCTAAAGGTCTTGGTTTAAGCATAGTTTTGATACATCGAGCAATTAAGGAGATTTGCCATACTAGCTTGTAAATGCCATAAACAGAAGATAATGATTGAACTATCCCGTATCTTTATTGTCATAGCGGTTACAAGAGTATGAGTATAGATGGTATTTATCGTGTTTTATTTAGCATTTTATTTATCATTTTTTAGGTTGTTACTAAGCAAAAATATATCATCATTATGCTCAGTTTTTAATATAAAAAAACCCCAAATAGTATTTGGGGTTTTGATAGTGAATAGTGATTAGCAGTTTTGTCATTTAGAGATTTGTCATTTACAGATTTGTCATTGAAAGCATGGTGATTAATAAATTTATCATTAATCACTAACTGACAGCTTATTTAACCTCTGCCTGCCATTCATGAGCGCCCAGTTTTAAGCTCAATTGGTCGCCTGCTTGTAAGGCACCAACGCCGCTTGGCGTACCAGTCATAATCACATCACCTGCTTGTAAGCTAAAAGCGTGACTGATATTTACCAATAACTCATAAACAGGAAATAGCATCAAAGCACTATCACCGTCTTGCGTGAGCGCATCATTAATAGTCAGCTGATAATGAATATCTGTGAAATCGCCAAATACTTGCGGGTCAAGCCAATCGCCAAGCACGCAAGCACCATCAAAGCATTTAGCGCGCTCCCAAGGATGACCTTTTTCTTTCAGCTCGGCTTGTAGCTCACGCAAGGTTAAATCTAAACCCAATGTCACGCCACCAATCGCTTGCTTGGCTTCTTCAATCGTTGCCGCTGATAAGTCTGCTGCTAATTGCACGCACAGCTCAGCTTCGTAATGAGTCTCGCCATATAGCGCTGGATTTGGACGTACAACGCCTTGACGGATAGACACCACCGAAGAGGCAGGCTTCATAAACAATATCGGTGCTTTAGGTACTTCATTGCCTAATTCTTCAGCATGCGCCGCATAGTTGCGACCGACGCAGACCACTTTACCGATAGACGCACGTAAACGCTCATTGGCATCGTTAACACTATTACCATCATTAACGCCCGCAGCAATCGCATCGGCTAAAGACATATGTGGTGATTGGCTCATATTAGATTCTCACGGCAATTTATAAACATTTAGGAGTAGATTTTTATCTTATATTTACTATTACTAAGGAATCGTATTGGTAACCACATCGGGTGGTACATAGCTGGCATGACGATTCATACGCTTTTCAAACAATCTAAAGCTAAATAAGATAACCCACGACAGCAACAGGTAAACCACACCGGCGGCAAAGAACAATTCCATCAAGGTATAAGTACGCGCACTAATCGTACGAGCAACGCCCGTGATATCCATCAAAGCAATGGTTGATGCCAATGCACTACCTTTTAGCATAAAAATAACTTCATTACTGTAGGCTGGAATCACAATACCAAAGGCACGCGGTAAGGTGATGCGCGTCAGCTTCTGCCATTTTGACATGCCAATCGCATCGGCGGCTTCAAGCTCGCCCACAGGAATATTTTGGATAGCACCGCGAATAATTTCTGCCAAATAGGCACTGGTATTTAAGGTAAAGGCAATAATCGCACACCAGTAAGCTTGGCTAAGTACCGGCTCCCATAAAAACGAATTGCGTACCGCTTCAAACTGCCCAAGACCATAATAAATCAGAAATATCTGTACCAGTAGCGGCGTGCCACGGAAAAAGAAGATATATAAAAATGGTAATACTTGCACTAGCCAATTTTTGGATAGCCGTAATAACGCCAAAATCAAACCAAAAAACAAGCCGATAATACCCGAGAACACGACTAGCTGTACGGTCAATACCGCGCCGTTGAGTAAATCAGGGATATGATCAAAAATGACCTGCCAATTCCAATCCATAGTATCTCTCCTCTACCCTATGGTCGATTGACTTTGAGTGGTTTGATGGGGGCTAGTTTGACGGCTAAGCTTTTTGGCATAACGCGCCGCTGGATTGGCGCGCCATTCAAGCCACATCATAAAGCCGGTAATCAACATGGTCAGACCCAAATAAATAATCGCCGCTGCCATATAAAAAGTAAACGGCTGCTGTGTCGACTGCGCCGCACGCGAGGACTGATACATGATGTCTTTAAGACCGACAACCGAGACCAAGGCCGTATCTTTAAGCAATACCAAAAACAAATTGCCCAAACCCGGCAGCGCAATTTGCCATACTTGCGGCAAGGTAATACGATAAAAGGTCTGAAAAGGACGCATCCCAATCGCTTGCGCTGCTTCGCGTTGTCCTATTGGAATCTCTTGAATCGACATGCGAAAAATTTCAGTCGCATAAGCACCAAAAGCAATAGACAATGCCATGACGCCGCCCCAAAAAGCGCTAATCTCGACATAGTCGTTATAGCCGAACTTTTTGAGGATGCTCATCAGCACGATAGAGCCACCATAATAGATAAACAGCACCAATAGCAGCTCAGGAATCCCGCGCATCGTGGCGGTATAGACCGTCGCAAGCTTACGCAGCAGCCAGATATTAGACAACTTTGCTGTGGCACCGAGCAAGCCTAAGAACATGCCGATGATCAGACTGGTCATGGCAAGTTTTATGGTGACGGTAGCGCCGCTTAGTAATAGCGCGCCAAATCCTTGTAAATCAAACACAATTATCCACTCAGTCTCTTTATATTAGCAATTTGCAAAATATGAGTTAAAAGAATCAGCATCAATAGCTGAGCGCTGCTGATAATCGTCTGCCAGATCAAATAGACCTTGGCCTTTTGCGTCATAGAGTGACGACAGATAAATACGATTATTGCGGCGGTAATTGACACAGTAGAAATGAGCGCTGATTTTATCATATTCGCTGCCAGCTATGTTAATACTGACGCGTAAAAGCACGGTCTAAATAGATACTTATCAGCATAAATATCAAATAAATCAGTAGGATTTGATAAAACCCGACTGTTAATCACCCTTAAAACGCAATGATTTGCTATAAAAAGCAAAAAAGACATCGCCATCATGGCAATGTCTTTCGCTTAAATGTCTTTATGCTTATTAATACAGCATTCATTCACGATACTAATAGCATCAAACTGCTATTGTGCGGCGCTATCTAACGTTGTTGGTGCTGTTGTTGATGTTGCTGGTGTTGGCGTCGCACTTACTGGTACAGAAAAATACTTTTGATTGATTTTATCATAAGTACCATTTGACTTTAAATTGGCCAATGATTGATTGATTTTTGCTTGCAGGGCTTCATCATTAGGACGCACGGCAATAGCAAAGTTATCATTAATATCAACCTCATCGCCTTTAATTGCATAATTGCTGCCTGACGGTGAGCCAAGCCATTCAAGTGCGGGCAATTTGTCCGATATCATGGCATCAACGCGACCAGAACCCAAATCCAAAAAGGCATTACTCAAGGTATCATAAAGCTTCATATTGGCTTTTGGATAAGTATTTTCTAACCACTGTGATGAGATAGTCGAGCGCTGCGCGGCAATAGAGTGCGCATTGATATCGCTGCTATTGGTTGGATCAAAGCTGCTGTCTTTTTTGGCTAAAAATACCAACGCATTGCTAAAGTACGGATCGGTAAAAGCAACTTGCTTTGCGCGCTCAGGCGTCACCGACATCGCTGCGACGATGGCGTCATACTTGCCCGCTTTAAGCCCAGGAATAATACCATCCCAATCTTGCGCCATAATCTCACAGGTCATCTGCATATCGTCGCAGATAGCATTGGCAATCTCAACATCGAAGCCGCCAAGCGTTCCATCAGCATTGGTATAGTTAAAGGGTGCATAAGCGCCTTCGGTACCGATACGCAGCACATTGTCATCTGCCGCAGCGCTGTTTTTTTCCGTCGCTTCTGTTGTCTTCGTTGCCTCTGAGCTAGCGTTTTCGTTAGTCTCATTTTGACCATTACTGCAACCCGCCAACGCCAATAATGCCGTTAGGGCTAGTATCGGCTTTGCCTTTAAGAAAGGTTTACTGGCGGATGAAGAAGTAGCAGACGTACTAAATATGCTGGCTGAGAGAAGATGGTTGCTCATAATCATCCTTGATGTTGTTACTGGGTATTATTAATTAGTATTATTAATTAGACTTAGCATTATCACTTAGCAAAATATTATAAATGGCATAAAGCACGCTTTAGTCAAAACGTGCTTTATTAAAACCAGCGCTTATCTAATAGGCTATTATAGAAAACTCTATTAATTAGTCGCCGCTTCCGCTTGTTCTTCTTTAGCAATCACAGCATTGGCATCGACATTACCATCATCAACCACGACCACTTCTTTGACGCCTTCAGTTGCTACTGCTTTTTGTGCCGCCGCTGTTGAGCTGGTACCAAAATAACTACCGGTGATTTGGTCATAAGTGCCGTTGTCTTTTAGTTCAGCCAGTGCTTTATTAAATTTAGCAACTAATGGATCGCCTTTACGGAAGGCAATACCCATCGCATCATCACTGGTGCTAATTTCTTGCCCTTTAACTTCATAGTCTTTACCGGCTTCGGTTTTTAGCCAATCAATACCGGTGACTTTATCAGACATCATGGCACGGACGCGACCTGAGGTTAGGTCTAGGTAAGCATTGTCTTGGGTATCATAAAGTTTGATATCAGAGTCGGCATGTTTTTCTTGCAGATACTGTGACGCAACTGTTGAGCGCTGTGAGGCAATCGGCTGGCCTTTTAGACCATCGACGCTAATATCATCGCCTTTTTTACCGATTAGGATGATGCCAGTATGAAAGTATGGGTCGCTGAACTCTACGACTTCTTTACGCTCAGGCGTGATTGACATACCAGCGATGGCCGCGTCAAATTTCTGCGCATTCAGCCCTGGAATTAAGCCATCCCAATCTTGCGAGATAACTTCACACTCGGCTTTCATTTGCGCACATAGAGCGTCGACCAGCTCAATCTCATAGCCGATTAATTTGCCATCAGCGTCGGTATAGCTAAAAGGCTTATAGCTGGATTCTGTAGCGATTTTGATGTTTAAAGGCGCATCAGTAGCGGCATCTGTCTCAGTGCTTTCAGTCGGTGCTGAGCTGTTATTACAAGCTGTAAGCATAAGCATCGCCGCACTAAGTGGGGCAAGCCACAAGGCTTTTCTGCTTATTGATGATGTCATTGAAGTAATCATAGGGTTTATTCCTTAATATATTGACCAGCCGTTTGTTAATCCGCAATGGGTCAGTCATTCGTTAATCAACGCTTCTCAAAACAGTCTATTGATTGAAGACTTTTCTCAAAGCGTAGCAAGCAAATTATTGACCGAAGTTTTCCTGTTCAAGACGGGCAAGCTCACCGTTACTACGGATTTCGCTCAGCGCTTTATTAAAGTCGTCTTTGATTGAATCCCCTTTACGAACAGCAATGGCAATATTATCGTCGTTATCAATCTCATCACCCACGATACCGAAACCTTCTGGGTTGTCCGCTAACCATGACTTGGCAGAGACTTTTTCAGCCAGTACCGCATCACTACGACCAGACTTTAGGTCTAAATAGGCATTGTCATAATTATCATAAAGCTTAACGGTATTACCGTCTTTACCTTCATAATTGTCTTGTAAGTACGCGCCCGGTGTCGTTGAGCGTTGACCTCCAAGGGTTAGGCTCTTAATTGCTTTAGGGTCAAAACCACCTTTGGTATCGGTGAGCCAAACCATGGTATTGGCAAAGTACGGCTCACTGAAATCAACCTTTTCTTGACGCTCAGCGGTGATAGACATCCCAGCGATGACGGCGTCATATTTCTGCGCCAATAAGCCTGGAATGATACCGTCCCAATCTTGGGCAACGATTTCACATTTGGCTTGCATTTGCGCACATAACGCATTGGCAACATCGATATCGAAACCCGCCAAGCTGCCATCGGCATTGGTATAGTTAAAAGGAGGGTAAGCGCCCTCGGTGGCGATACGAATGGTCTTGCCAGCCGTTTCTGCGGCAGGGGCATCAGCATTGGTATCAGTAGCTTCGTTAGCAGGCTGACTACAAGCACTTAGCATGAGCGCGGCGGTAACGGTCATCGATGACCACAATAGGCGAGAATTCGACATCATACATTCCTTAAATTCTGATGGATTTTTTAATATAGGGTTCTGATATTTTGTTCTCTGACGTCCCTGCCAGAAAAGCAATTCAATGCACAGAAGACACAGGCAGGCATCATGAGCAACTGCCTGTAAACCTTTTGATAATACCTGACTCAAATATCAAAAACAAACGTTTTGCATACCGACTGTGATTATTGAGTAATAAACACCCTAAGAAAATTACCAATGAGTAATTTTGGCGTTTTAATCGCTTTAAACATCTAAAAACTTAAAATAGCGTCTAAATCAAAACCGTTAAAATTAAAGCCGTTAAAGTTAAAGTCAATAAAATTGAAACGACTAGAATTATAACAAATGAAAACGCCCTGTTAGTTTTTGCGATGCGATGCCATAAAGTCTTTAACGCGTTCAGATTTCGGGTTATCAAAGACTTGCTCAGGCGTACCAATCTCTTCAATCACACCTTGATGAAGGAACACCACCTTGCTCGATACTTCACGGGCAAAGCGCATCTCATGGGTGACAATCAACATGGTACGCCCCTCTTCAGCAAGCTCGCGCATGACGGCGAGCACTTCATTGACCAGTTCAGGGTCGAGTGCCGAGGTTGGCTCATCAAATAATAACACCTGCGGCTGCATCGCAAGCGCACGCGCAATCGCCACACGCTGACGTTGACCGCCTGATAAATTTGCGGGATACGCATCTTTTTTATCAAGCAAACCGACTTTATCGAGCAGCTTTTCAGCATCACTAATCGCTTGGGCTTTTTTGATTTTTAGGACTTGCGTTGGCCCTTCGATGATATTTTGCAAAATGGTCTTGTGCGGCCACAAGTTAAAGTTCTGAAAAACAAATCCCACGCGCGCACGTAAGCTCTCTAGCTGCTTGATGTCTGCCGCTTGCAATTCGCCCGACTTAGTAGGTTTGAGCATCAGCTCATCATTACCGATGATGATACGACCTTGATTGGGCTTTTCAAGCAGATTAATACAGCGCAGCAAGGTCGACTTACCGGAGCCAGACGAGCCTAAAATAGAGATGACGTCGCCATCATAGGCGGTGAGTGACACCCCTTTTAGCACGTCTAATGAGCCATAGTTTTTATGGACGTCTTGTAAATCTAAGGCGATAGGCCGAGTCGGATTCTTTGCAGTATCAAGCATGGTTTAGCAGACTTCCCATAAATATGAGTGAAAACATGAATAAAAAATGCGCTATCAAACAGCTCTATAATAAGTAACTCTATTAATAGCTGCTTTATCAGTATGAGTAATACAAAGCTAAAACGAGCAGTATTTTAGTAGTGCTGTGTTAGTCGCATTATTTTGATAACGTTATGATGGGTTCAATAAAGGCGCGATATTGTCGCTCATAATGCAATAAAAAGGCAAACCTTGTCGCTTTTACCTATGAGCTTTTGACCAAGCAATACCCTTTATAAAATGAGGCCCATAACGCACAGTCAGTTATGGGCCTCATTTTATCATCTTAACGGCGTTAGCGCTGTTTTATCTGCGGCATTAGTACGTCGAAACATGCTCTTCGCTTTCAGTACCATCGAGTACCTCTGCCTCATCGGCCGTTGCGACTGCCACATCATCATTTTCGCCGACTACCATACTTTCGTTAGTGTTGGCAGCACTGTCGTTGGCGCTAGCTACCGCAACATCATCATTGCTGCCTGCTGTAGCAACGCCAGTCGCTTCATCTTCTACCGCTGTTTGAGCATCGGCAGTTGGCTCAACATCCATCGGCGCTTCATCTTTTTTACCACAAGCACTGATACTTAATGCCGCTGCCACCAAACCAACTGTTAACCAGTTTTTATAGGTTTTATTTTCAATCGCCATTTTATTCTCCATCATAAGTATTTATCATATTAGCGCCCACTATACTCACGATTTATCAGTACTACCTTAGCAGTTACAGCGCAGTTCTGTTAAAAATACGTAACAGCGCCCTGACTTTTAACTGCTTATCTTTTCATTTCTAAATGCTATTTATTATGGATAAAATTTAAATACGAGTAAAAACATCCATTCAAACATTTAGCAAATAACCCTAAAAACAACGTTAAAAAAACTCTGTAGTGCTTGATAAACGGTCTTTGTTCACAAAATCGACTTTACTATCGTCCTCATCTCCTCTATGTTAAATAGCAGAGTGCCATTAGTTTCTAGAAAGCCATTAGTTTCTAAAAAACAGACAGGCGCTAAAAAATAAACAAGTGCTAAAAACATATTTTTGTAGATTAGTGATAATAATTAGCAGATTTACTGCTTTTTGGCGGCGTGAGCTGCGTTTCTTTATGCCTGAACCTATATATGAGCATGTTATAAAATCTAGGATTCATTATTTAGGATTCATCATTATTAATCTGCAAACCCTCTATTGATAACTATAAGGAAGTTAATTTATGAGTCAATCGAATACCACAGATGTTACCGCTTATATGCAAAGCGTTGGTCAGCAAGCACGTGCCGCGTCACGAGCGCTAGCGGCGGCCAATACCGGCGATAAAAATTCCGCCTTGATGGCAATTTATGACGAATTAAAAAGCGCCAAAGCCGATATTTTAGCGGCCAATAAAGTCGATATGGATAAGGGTGCAAAAAACAACTTAGACGCCGCTCTACTAGATCGCCTAGAGCTAAACGACGCGCGCTTCGATGGTATGCTGCAAGGTTTAAAAGACGTCTCCGCGCTGCCCGACCCTATTGGCGCAGTCACGGATATGACCTATCAGCCATCAGGTATTCATTTGGGTAAAATGCGCGTGCCACTTGGCGTAGTTGGTATGATTTATGAGTCGCGCCCCAACGTCACCTTAGAGGCGGCTTCGCTTGCGCTAAAATCCGGTAACGCCATTATCTTACGCGGTGGCTCTGAAGCCTTTGAATCCAATCAAGCGATTGCCAAATGTATTTTAAAAGGTTTAAACAAGGTTGGTCTATCTGAGCATAGCGTACAAGTATTAGAAACCACTGACCGCGCTGCTGTTGGCGAGCTGATTACCATGACAGAATATGTCGATGTTATCGTGCCGCGCGGCGGTAAGGGTTTGATTGAGCGTATCAGCCGTGATGCCCGCGTCCCTGTCATTAAACATCTAGATGGTAACTGTCATACCTTTATTGATAGCGACGCCGATGCCAACATTGCCATCAAGGTCAGCGTCAATGCCAAAACCCATCGCTATGGTACTTGTAATACCATGGAGACGCTATTGGTCGATGAATCAGTTGCCAATGAGTTATTACCAAAAATTGCTGAAGCCATCGTAAAAGCTGATGATGCCATGCAACTGCGCCTTGATGATAAAGCACAGGCTATCTTAAATGACAATGCTACCCTTCAAGGTCATCTGTCAGCGGCGACTAGCGCAGACTGGGATACAGAGTATCTAGCGCCTATTTTAGCGGTGAAAGTGGTATCGGGTATCGATGAAGCGATTGAGCATATCAACACCCATGGCAGCCAGCATACCGACGTTATCATTACCGACAATTATACCAAGTCGCAACGCTTTATCCGTGAAGTCGATTCGGCAAGCGTCATGATTAACGCCTCTAGCCGTTTTGCCGATGGATTTGAATACGGGCTTGGGGCGGAAATCGGTATCTCAACCGATAAAATCCATGCGCGTGGACCGGTTGGACTTGAAGGCTTAACCTCGCAAAAATGGATCGTTTACGGTCACGGCGAAACGCGCGCCTAGGGCATGATTGCTGCACTATAATTTATTGTCCAATTCGAGTATAATCTTAAACAACGTCAGCTTAATTGCTGACGTTTTTTTATTATTGATAAATATGTTATATATGGCACATAAAAATTATTTTGCTGAATAAAAACCGTCGACAGGATAGCGCGCCCATGCAAAGTGGCAAGATTAAACACTGGAATGCTGATAAAGGCTACGGCTTTATTGAGGTAGACAATCAAAGTGAAGATGTCTTCTTTCATATAAGCACCGTACGCTTGTCGCAACCTATAGGCGAAGGTCAACGCGTCTATTTTAACAGTCAGCGTAATGAAAAAAACCAATTGCGCGCAACTGAAGTCACCTCTAATGAATTGAGTGTTTTAGAAACATCAGTATCAAATTCAGCATCAAATTCAGCGCATCGCAACCTAGATAATGCGCAGCAGAAGAACAATCGATATAAAAATACTCGTGGTAGCCAAAACAAGAAAAATGGCTTCTCTACCCTATTGAGTGTCATCGCCCTTATTGCCGTTGCGGTTTACTTTTTTGGGGATTTAAAATCCAGTTTATTTACAGATAGCACGCCAGCAACTTCTATATCGCAGACGGCCTCTAAAACCAGCAGTTCAGGTGTCGAAGCTATCACAGGTGATGCGCAAATCGACCAAACGCTAGCACTTATTAAGCAAGGCGGTCCTTTTCCTTATCCTAACAAAGATGGCACAACCTTTTATAATCGCGAAGGCAAGCTACCCGCCCAGTCGCAAGGCTATTACCGCGAATATACCGTGCCCACGCCGGGGGTTTCCCATCGCGGTGCACGGCGCATTGTCACCGGCGGTCATCCACCGACCATTTATTATTTGACCGTCGACCATTATGATAGCTTCCGACAATTGCAGGTGAGATGATATGAGCCAAGCTATTTACTATGTTAATCAAAACAGCGTTGACCAAAACAGTATCAAACAAAATAAAATCAATCAAAGCGATTCTGCCCTCATTGACAGTATTCCTGAGCAAGCGCTTAACATTCCCATTGGCGATGTTTTGGATAAAGAAACACTACTAAATAGCTTAGCGAAAGTAGCCAATTTTCCCGACTATTTTGCCCATAATTGGGACAGCGCTTGGGACTGTTTAACCGATAGTGATATTACTCACCTCACACTTTACTTAAATGGGATAGAGAAAATTAACACTGAAGACTTTAATGTCTTTAAGCGTCTCATTGAGGACGCCTATAAAGATTTTGGTAAACCGCAATTGTGGATTATTAGGGCGACCGACGATTCTCTTAGCCGCCCATAAGATAAGAATCTTAATTCGAGATAAAAACAGATTTATCCCGAATTTAGGTTAATTTATATTGATATTTATAGAAAGGACAAATATATGGAAGTCACCCTAAACGGCTATTACACTCTGATATTAGCCACATTGGTACTGTTGCTTGGACGCTTCTTGGTCAAGAAAATCAAATTCTTAGAGGACTTTAATATTCCAGAGCCTGTCGCGGGCGGTCTGGTTGCTGCTACAATTGTATATGCGCTTAATTTAGTATGGGGTTATAGTTTTAACTTCAATCAAGCATTACAAACGGCGACCATGCTCATGTTTTTTGCCTCTATTGGTCTAAGTGCCGATTTTGGACGCCTTAAAGCGGGCGGCTCACCACTATTGATTTTCACTATCGTAGTATCGGTGTTTATCATCTTACAAGATGTCGTGGGCGTGGCAATGGCAAGTGTGCTTGGACTTGATCCTCTGCTCGGCTTGGTAACAGGTTCAATTGCCCTAACAGGTGGACACGGTACTGCAGGCGCTTGGGGTATTGTGTTAGAAGAACAATACGGTGTGGTTGGTGCCACGACTCTTGGTATTGCCGCTGCTACTTATGGTTTGGTGGCAGGTGGTCTGGTTGGTGGTCCTGTTGCACGCAGATTGATCAACAAAATGGGCCTTAAACCAACACCGGTAAATCCAAATCCAAGCGAGGTGGAAAAACTGGCTGGTAAGCAATCGTTATACAGTACCAAGCATACCGAAGATGACGATCATAGACATGAAGAGATGTTTGAGAAGCCTGATAATATTCGTCTGATTACCGCTTCTTCTACTATCGAAAGTTTGGCATTGTTTGCAGGCGCTTTAGCATTTGCCGATTTGATGACCATCGTTGCACAGGGCACCGCATTTGAGTTACCTACCTTCGTTTGGGCATTAGCAGGCGGCGTTATTATCCGTAATGCGTTAACCATGGTGTTCAATTTTGATATGTTCGACCGTGCTATCGATGTGATTGGTAATGCGTCGTTAAGCCTATTTTTAGCCATGGCGCTACTGTCATTGAAACTGTGGGAATTGACAGATTTGGCAGGTCCAGTCTTGATTATCTTACTGGTACAAACTGCCGTCATGATTGGTTATGCTTATTTTGTCACCTTTAAAATCATGGGCAAAGATTATGATGCCGCCGTTTTGGCAGCCGGACATTGCGGTTTTGGTATGGGCGCAACCCCGACGGCGATTGCCAATATGCAGGCAGTCACCGATCGCTATCTGCCGTCACCTAAAGCATTTTTGATCGTACCTATGGTTGGCGCGTTCTTTGTCGATATCGTTAACGCGACGGTATTGCAGATATTTACCAAGTTGCCATTTATGTGATTTGATAAAGTTAAACCCTGATTTAAATAGCTGTAAAACAAAAAACCGCCTAGCAAAAGCTAAGCGGTTTTTTTATCTCTAAATTATAAAACTAATGAATCAGAAATTACTGATTTTTAGCATATACAGGAAGCTCTTTACAGATAGCTTCAACTTTACCACGTACTTCAGCAGCGACTTTTTCATCGCCACGGCTATCTAATACGTCACAAATCCAACCAGCCAAATCACCTGCTTGCGCTTCGTTAAAACCGCGAGTGGTAATCGCTGGCGTACCGATACGGATACCAGAAGTCACGAATGGAGATTTTGGATCGTTTGGTACAGCGTTTTTATTAACCGTAATGTGCGCATCACCCAACCATTTATCGGCTTCTTTACCGGTCATGTCTTGCTTGACTAGGCTGATCAGCATGAGATGGTTTTCAGTACCGCCAGAGATGATTTCATAACCGCGATCTTGGATGACTTTTGCCATCGCTTGGGCGTTTTTAACCACTTGCTGCTGATAGGTTTTGAAGTTATCTTCTAAGGCTTCTTTAAAGCAAACCGCTTTTGCCGCGATGACGTGCATCAACGGGCCGCCTTGGTTACCTGGGAATACCGCAGAGTTTAACTTTTTCGCAAGCTTCTCATCACGAGCCAAAATCATGCCTGAGCGTGGGCCACGTAGGGTTTTGTGCGTTGTAGTCGTGACCACATCAGCAAATGGTACTGGGCTTGGGTAAACACCGCCAGCAACCAAACCTGCAACGTGTGCCATATCAACAAGCAAGTACGCGCCAACCTCATCAGCGATGTCACGGAAACGCTGCCAATCAACGACTTGTGAATACGCTGAGAAACCAGCAATAATCATCTTTGGCTTGTGCTCACGCGCAAGAGCATCAACTTGGTCATAATCGATAAGACCAGTCTCTTCAACCAAACCATACTGTACGGCGTTGTAGTTTAGACCTGAGAAGTTGATATGCGCGCCATGCGTCAAGTGACCACCTGCGTCTAGGCTCATGCCTAGCACCGTGTCATTGGCGTCTAATAATGCTAAGAAAACAGCAGAGTTCGCTTGGCTACCAGAGTGTGGCTGGACGTTGACGTACTCAGCACCAAACAACTCTTTTGCACGATCAATGGCCAATTGCTCAACCACATCGACGTGCTCACAACCACCGTAATAACGCTTACCAGGATAGCCTTCAGCGTATTTATTGGTTAGGTCAGTGCCTTGTGCTTCCATCACTGCTTGTGAGCAGTAGTTTTCTGAAGCGATAAGCTCGATGTGGTTTTCTTGACGAACGCTTTCAGCGGCCATGGCTGCAGCAAGTACTGGATCAAACTCTTTGATAGAAATATCTTTAAACATAGTGATGTCCTAGGTAGTGGCTATCGTTAATGGTGGTGCTCATTGAAAAGAGGCGAGTAATAAAAGGAGGTGAAAATGGGCAAGTAAAGACAATTAACCTGTTATTAACTTGTCCAGATTGGCAATAAAATCGAAAGATAAAGGCATCGATATCATCGCTAAAGATTAAGTGTAACATGAAAATTTGTACTGTGAGCGCAAAAAAACCTCACGGAAAGCTGAAGGATTTAAATGACGCCATAATGAGATTATCAAGCAAATAAATGCGCAATAAAATCATTGTTTTATATTTCTGATTTCTAGGTCTTGCTTGATTTTTTAGTCAAATAATTATTTGTCGCCCATAAAAAAACAGCCACTTTTAAGAGTGACTGTTTTATTTATTGATACATCAGTTAATGCATGCATCGACATCAAGCATCACTAGACAAAAACGCTGCTAAAAAAGTCTCACTAATCAGTATTTTGCGCCCATACCAATCATACAGCGTCTGCCGTTGCCAGCCCTCTGCCGTTTTTTCGATAGAACGTTGATTGGGCAAGGTGCGTCTGCGCTTAAATAACACGTAGCCAATCGGCGTGCTTTTTAACTGCTGCAAACGGCGGGCACGCCCTTTTAAACTTGCTAGCGGGAAAATACTTTGTGCTTGCACCCATGGCTGCTCATCATTGCCATATAACTGTGCCTCACGTACCCACGCTAGTAATGGACGGCTCAGCGCCGCGCCTTTTACACCCAATTGTTTTTTTTGTGCCAAGGATAATAACCGATAACCCTCAAAGCTACGCTCGACACCTAACGGCTGCCCTGATTTTACCTCGAGCATGGCAGTGAGCGAACCTTCCGTATTGAGAAAATCTAATAGCTCACTGGGAGGCGATAACGGATCAGAACAACAAAGATTAGAGGTCATAGTTTACGGCTGATAGGAAAGTATTAGATAGAAAGTTATTGAGTAGAGATTACCAAAGAACATTTATTGTGCATTAATTAGTGTTATCAAAAATCACTGTCATTAAACGTCGGCATATTATCAATATTAAAGGGCAATGCTGCAAAGGCTTGCTGACGATATTGCGCCATATGCATGCGGTCTTTTACACAGAAATTACTAATCGCCGGGACAAAACGCCCATCGTAAATACGGTGCAACGAGTGAGTTTTGGTCGGAACAAAACCACGAATTAATTTATGCTCACCTTGAGTGCCTGGGTCAAAATAGGTCAAACCTTGCTCGATAGCAAACTCGATACCTTGATAATAACACAGCTCAAAGTGCAAGCTATCATACTCACCCAGCGCGCCCCAATAACGACCATAAAGCGTTGCATTTTTACTATCAGGCTTATCATATAAAAATAAACTGCTGGCGATAATATCAGCATTGGCATCAAGCGCTTGCGCGAGCATCAAATGCTTAGGCATGGTTGCTGCCAATCTCTTGAAAAAATCTAGTGTGAGATAAGGCTGCTGCCCGCGTACAGCGTATGTCATTACATAACAATGATAAAACGTCTGCCAATCTGCCTCAGTGATAGCATCACCGCATTTACGCTGGCATATAATACCTTGCTCAGCGACTTTGCGCCGCTCAGCACGAATGGTTTTACGTTTTTTGGCTCTGAGTGTCGCCAAAAATGCCTCGAAGTCGACAAACGGCTGACTGTCTTGGCTCAAATATTTATTTTGCCATAAAAACTGGCAGCCTTGGCGCTCCAGTATCGGTAACTCAATCGGTTTTGCCGCCTCGCCATTTGCTTGACTGTTAAGCGCCATTTCTATATCAATATCAGTCGGCAGCGCTGCGTGAGCGATAGCCGCCATCTCAGGCGTGACAAACAAGCCATGCCAGCCAGACGCTTCCACTTGCTGAGCGATATCGTCAACCCCTGCGATAGCTGCCTTTAAAATGTCAGCATCTAGCACCTCACCCTCTGTTAGCCATAAACGTTGTCCCGTAATGGGTGTATAAGGTGCGCTGGTTACCAAACGCGGATAATAATCGAGGCCATACTGCGCATAGGCTTGTGCCCACGCATGGTCAAAGACAAACTCGCCTTGATGGTGACCTTTAATAAAAACGGGCATGACTGCAATCGGTTGGCCTATTTGTTCTGAAGATAGCTTTGAGGAAGATAGCTTTGCCGAAGATAGCGCTTCCTCAATTGCCTTACCATCTATATCGTTTGGGCGATGAATTAAGATATAAATCGGCAACCAGCCGGCTTTTTCGCCGATTGCGCCCGTATCACTCAGCGCCTGCCAAAACTCAAACGACATAAAAGGCGTATCTGGCGTCTGCCAGTTGGTCAATTGCTGCCAGCTGCTATCGCTGAGTAACGCATATTGCAAATTCATCATCACCACACTCTCACCCTGCTATTTCCTAGACCATTTTTCTTTAGCGTTTAGCCTATCAAACTACCATGCTTTTGCTGTCACAATTTGCAAAAACTCATGAGTTTATCCAATCCTCACTAGACCTCTTGCAAAAGTAGCAGAGGATTTTACAATAACTAATACATTCACAACTGGCTAGGAACCATGCCAAACATAGATAAGCTACTCGAACAAAATAACACTGGCTTCAAACGCTACACGGGCATTCATAAAGCGACCTTTTATGAAATGCTTGAGGCCATGCAGCAGCATGAAACCCAAAAGACCAAATCAGGTAGACCAAGCGTGCTTAGTCTTGAGGCGCAAATATTACTGGCCCTTACTTATTGGCGTGAATACCGGACGCTGTACCACATCAGTATGGACTTTGGTATTCATGAATCTTCTGCCAGCCGTATCATTCGTAAAGTAGAAGATGTTCTTATTGATTCAGGAAAGTTTGATTTACCTAAAAAGCTGCCTAGTAGAGTCGATGACGATATTAATTGGTCAGTCGTCATCGTCGATGCCACTGAAACCCCTATTGAGCGTCCAAAAAAAACCAAAGAGACTACTATAGCGGCAAGAAGAAACAACACACCTTAAAAGCGCAAGTGATCGTCCACTGGAAAACAGGCTTGATATTAGATGTTCAAACTTCCAAAGGGTCAATCCACGATTTTAAGCTCTATAAAGATACTTGTCCTGACTGGTTACCTTGTGACGTTAAACTATTAGCAGATAGTGGTTATCAAGGTATAGCAAAGTTACATGAACAGAGCTTCACCCCCTTTAAAAAGCCACGTGGGGGCCAACTGTTAGAGCTCTGCAAACAAGCCAATCACTATCTGGCAAAGTTTCGTATTATGATTGAACATAAAATAGGCTTAATTAAATTGTTCAAAATTGTTGCTCATAAATATCGCAACCGTCGTCAGCGCTATGATCTTAGAATTAAGCTATTCGCCGGTGTTGTTAATTTCGAGCTTGGTTTATGACTTTTGCAAGAGGTCTACTATCTAATCCTCAAAAAAAGAGCACTTTGTTTATGTTTAAAACGTCCTCTTAAAACGCCCTCTTCGAAACACCTTTGTCAAAAAAGGGAAGAAAAAGCAGCACAAAAAAGCCATCGTCAGCAAAGCAGCTGACCAAATGGCTTATTTGTTAATGACTGTTTTATTTTTATGGCTGAAAATTAAGCTTAAGTACAGATTTGGTTTGGACTGCAATAAACGCTAAAAAATGGCTATTTGAAAGAACCGCTTTATTGGAGAATAACTACTATAACAAGCACATTGTTATAGAAATAAGCTCATGTGTGCAGAAAATAGTATTAAAAGCGTGCAAATTGTCTGCAAAAGATGATATCGACGTTGATGACTGGTAGAATAAGGTTATTACTAGCTTAATATAATTCAGATACATAGGATATGAGCGAAAATAGTATACTTAGTTCAATGTACAAGATTGACATCATATCGAATTTATAGTGGATCGACTATAATATGGCGTCAGTCATACATTCTCAGACCATTTTAGTCTGAGAGCTTTGAAGTAAATGGTCAAGATGACCTTTGAATAATGACCTTTAATAAAATAAGTGCTTGCTACAGCGACTTTTTAACAAAGGCCAACCTAAGAAAGGTCAGTCACTGCTTATGAAAGATTTTTCTAGCAGTCTTGACACTCTAGAATGGCAATAAACGACGACACTTGATGTATTTGAACCAACCCGTAGCCCATTATTGTATGCAGGCTGTATAGAGCTGTTAAATAATACCTCAGCTTTATTGGCCTCATTAATGACAACAAGGAATACTCTACTAACATGTCAAAAATTATTTATACAAAAACTGACGAAGCCCCAGCGCTTGCAACCTTATCATTCTTGCCTATTGTAAAAGCATTTACCCAAACAGCAGGCATCGAAGTCGAAACCAGTGATATCTCTGTTGCAGCGCGTGTGTTGGCTGAATTTCCAGAATACTTAACGGAAGAGCAGCGCGTTCCTAATAACCTAGCTGCGCTTGGTCAATTAACCCAAGATCCAAACGCCAATATCATCAAATTGCCAAATATCAGTGCCTCTGTGGGGCAATTAAAAGCGGCAATTAAAGAGATACAAAGCAAAGGCTACGCGATTCCTAACTTTCCAGATGAGCCACGAACGGAAGAAGAAGAAGAAATCCGTCGTCGCTATGGCAAGAGCCTAGGCAGCTCTGTAAACCCTGTCATACGCGAAGGTAACTCAGACCGCCGTGCACCAAAAGCAGTGAAAAACTACGCCCGTAAGCACCCGCATTCTATGGGTGAGTGGAAGCAATGGTCACAAACGCACGTTTCACACATGCACAGTGGCGACTTCTATGACGGCGAGCAATCGATTACCTTAGATAAAGCCCGTACCGTACGTATGGAGCGCGTGGCTGAAGACGGCACGGTTAATGTTTTCAAATCAGGCATCGCTTTGCTCGATAAAGAAGTCATCGACTTGATGTTTATGAGCAAAAAAGCGCTGCTTGAATTTTATGAGCGTGAAATGGAAGATTGCCGTGAAGCCGGTATCTTATTTTCACTACACGTAAAAGCCACCATGATGAAGGTATCGCATCCTATCGTCTTTGGACACGCGGTTAAAACCTATTATAAAGATGCCTTTAATAAGCATGGCGCGTTATTTGACGAGTTAGGTATCAACGTCAATAACGGCATGGCAAGTTTGTACGAAAAAATTGCCGAATTACCAGCCAGCTTACGTGAAGAGATTGAGCGCGATTTACATGCTTGCCAAGTACATCGTCCACGTCTAGCGATGGTTGATTCATCAAAAGGTATCACCAACTTCCATTCACCAAGTGATGTGATTGTCGATGCTTCTATGCCTGCTATGATCCGCTCAGGCGGTAAAATGTGGGGGGCTGATGGCAAAATGTATGACTGTAAAGCAGTCATGCCTGAATCTACTTTTGCGCGTATTTACCAAGAAATGATTAACTTCTGTAAATGGCATGGCAACTTTGACCCAACCACGATGGGTACCGTACCTAACGTTGGTTTGATGGCGCAAAAAGCAGAAGAGTATGGTTCGCACGATAAAACCTTCGAAGCAAGCGATTCGGGCATAGCTCGTATCGTTGACGAAGAAACCAACGAAGTATTGCTTGAGCAGCGTGTTGAGAAAGGTGACATCTGGCGCATGTGTCAGGTCAAAGACGAGCCTATCCAAGATTGGGTGAAGCTTGCCGTACGCCGTGCCCGTGAATCAGATACGCCAGTTATCTTTTGGTTAGACCCTTACCGTCCACATGAGAACGAGCTGATCAAAAAAGTACAAACCTACTTAAAAGATCATGACACTGACGGTCTACATATCGAAATCATGTCACAAGTTCGTGCGATGCGTTATACCTTAGAGCGCGTTGCGCGCGGTCTAGATACCATTTCTGCTACTGGTAATATTTTACGTGATTACCTAACTGACTTGTTCCCGATTTTAGAGTTAGGCACCAGTGCTAAGATGCTGTCAGTTGTCCCACTAATGAAGGGCGGCGGTTTGTTTGAAACAGGCGCAGGTGGTTCAGCACCGAAACACGTGCAACAATTGCTTGAAGAAAACCATCTACGTTGGGATTCTCTTGGTGAGTTCTTAGCCTTGACCGAATCTTTAGAGCATTTAGCTAAGAACGACGGCAATGCTAAAGCAAAAGTATTGGCCGATACCCTTGATAGAGCCACTGAAACGCTGCTGTTAAATGACAAGTCGCCTTCACGTAAAACGGGCGAATTGGATAACCGTGGTAGCCATTTCTATCTGGCTATGTACTGGGCTCAAGAGTTGGCAGCACAAGATGAGAATAGCGAGCTAAAAGCACAATTTGCGCCATTGGCACAAAAGCTTGAAAGCAATGAAGCGGCTATCATTGAACAGATGAATGCGGTTCAGGGTAAGCCTATGGATCTAAAAGGCTACTACTTGGCAGATGAAGTTTTAGCTGAAAAAGCCATGCGCCCAAGTGCCTTATTCAACGAGACTATTGCTTCGTTGTAACTGGCTCTAAACTGAATAAATGGCTCTAAACTGACTTAGTAAACATTGCTAAGTCAGCATGAATCAAACACCCCAAAGGTCTGAGACTTTTGGGGTGTTTTTTATGGCTAAATAAATAGATAACCATAAAAAAGCCACCTACGTCGCAGTAGATAGCTCTTCAAAATATAACTGGGTAAAACTTAGCTAACCAAAGTTTCTTAACTTATTAGCCAGTTAAGCATCCATATGTTTAATAATGGCTTGACCGAACTCAGAGCTGCTGAGCAAAACAGCATCTGGCATCAAACGCTCAAAGTCATAAGTGACGGTTTTGTTCTTAATCGCCCCTTTGATACCATCGATCACAAGGTCGGCAGCTTCTGTCCAACCCATATCGCGTAGCATCATTTCAGCAGATAAAATCAATGAACCTGGATTGACCTTATCTTGACCAGCATATTTAGGCGCTGTCCCATGAGTTGCTTCATAGACAGAGATTGACCCGCCTTTATTGGCACCCGGTGCGATACCGATACCACCCACTTCTGCGGCCAGCGCATCAGAAATATAATCACCGTTTAAGTTTAACGTTGCGATAACGGAATAATCAGCAGGACGCATGAGAATCTGCTGTAAAAAAGCATCAGCAATGACGTCTTTAATGACAATTTCATTGCCCGTTTTTGGATTTTTTATCGTCATCCAAGGACCGCCATCGAGCAATTCAGCACCGAAACGCTCAGCGGCAAGCTCATAGCCCCATTCTTTAAACGCGCCTTCTGTAAATTTCATGATATTACCTTTGTGCACGAGGGTGACACTCGGTAAGTCATTATCGATAGCATGTTGAATAGCTTTACGCACCAAACGCTGCGAGCCTTCTTTTGATACAGGCTTAATACCGATACCGCAGTCATCGGAAAAACGGATTTTGGTCACGCCCATCTCTTCTTTCAAAAACTTGATGACTTTTTTGGCATCATCACTGCCCGCTTTCCACTCGATACCTGCATAGATATCTTCTGAGTTTTCACGGAATATCACCATGTCTGTCAATTCTGGGCTATGCACAGGGCTTGGCACGCCTTCAAACCAACGTACTGGACGCTGACAGACGTATAGGTCAAGCTCTTGACGTAGCGCCACGTTTAGCGAACGCATACCGCCGCCAACTGGCGTGGTCAATGGACCTTTGATACTCACCACGTATTCGCGCAGAACCTCGAGCGTTTCGGTCGGTAGATATTCGCCATCATAAATTTTCGAGGCTTTTTCGCCGCAATATACTTCCATCCAAACGATGGATTTTTTGCCTTGATAGGCTTTTGATACCGCGGCATCAACGACTTTAATCATCACCGGCGTGATATCCACACCGATACCATCGCCTTCGATAAAGGGAATAATTGGATGATTGGGTACGTTTAGGGTTAAATCAGCATTAACGGTTACTTTTTCGCCGTCTCTTGGGACGATTACCTTTTCATATGGCATGGATCAAACTCCTTGATTGTATTTTTATAGTAGATAGCGCAAGCATCATGGCATCATTGGCATTCTGTTATGTTCGCTAGCTATTTATGTTTTGCTTTTGGCTTTAGCTAAGCAGCAGCGTAGCGAGTTAAACGCTAATTATTTGAGCAGCACATGCTGAGCAGTACATATTGCGCAGAACGTACTGAGCAGAATATAGCTAGGCCGACATGCTTGGCGAGGTGATGTATAATAGTTTTAAGAGTAATATTTAAAGATATTGTTGATGATATGATTAACACTTATTTTTAATAATCATGGAAAAAATCAAAGCTACTGCAAAAATTGCTTGGTCATTTATCGACAAAATCAGATGTCATTACAATAAGTAAAATGACAAAAAAACTTTATAAAAAATGCATGAAATTTTTCAGATTTTGCGAATGAAGTCATACAAAAAAACCGCAAGCTGCCTTAGCCATTGTACTAAGATAAAGCGTGCTTGATGATTTTTGTTTTGCATGAGCCATTTTTAGTTATCATTATGATAAATACCACAATCATAACATGGTTATCGATAATTGTAAGAATAGCCTTATAGCTTGCGCGTTTTTTAGCAAGCACTTACGCTTTTAATACTACTTCTATTTACCCTACATTCAGTTTTTATCTTTGGGAAACGCTATTTTATGTCGACCTCCAGCCTGATTTTATTCAACAAGCCTTACGGAGTACAAAGTCAATTTCGTGATGACAGCAATAATGACCACAGTACCCTATCGCAGTATTTCACCGATAAATCTCTTCGCGTCGCCGGTCGACTGGATGCCACCTCAGAAGGCTTGCTGATTTTGACCAGTGACGGAGGGGTTAATAAAGCCATTACCCAGCCGCCCTCTGCCAAGAATTTTGCGCAAAATAAGCAAAAACAAGGTAAGACTTATTTGGTACAAGTAGAAGGTCTAATAAGCGCTGACCAACTAAAGCAATTGGCTGCTGGAGTCCAGTTAAAAGATGGCAAAACCTTACCGGCAACGGCGCTACTGGTTGATGAAGCGGATTTACCTATTACGCTATGGCAACGCGACCCACCTATTCGTGAGCGCAAAAGTGTACCGACTTCATGGCTTATGCTGACCATCTATGAAGGCAAAAATCGCCAAGTCAGGCGTATGACCGCGCATGTAGGCTTACCTTGTCTGCGTCTTATTCGTTGGTCAGTGGCTGGATTCGAGCTTGGGTCGCTTGGCGTTGGTGAATTTGTGCGTATTCATTTAAGTCGTGAGCGTTGTCAGCAATTAGGCGTTATTGATTAGGGTTATTAATAAGGTATTTAGCCTTATAAACTGTTCATTTCTACTTATTTTAAGTACCTATTAATTGATTTTGCTGTTGAGCTTGTTAAAGATATTACGACTTGTTAAACATAGCGTCTCGAATGAGCAAGGTTTATCTGCTAAGCTACAAAACCATATTATCTTTGGGCGAAATCTGTATTTAATGTAGCGGATATCGCCTGCAGCTTGCTTATTGTTTGTCTGGTTTGTTATTTTTTATTGATAGTAAGGATATATCATGATTGCTTCTCGTCGTTTTACCTTGTTTGCCACTAGTATCTCTGCGGCGTTGCTGCTGAGTGCTTGCCAGCCCGCAACAGAGGATACCGAGGTAATGCCGGCAGAAGAAGCAATAACAACCACGACTGAGCCGTCTGAAGCTGCTGACGATATGGACGCCCATGCTGGCCATGATATGTCTGCGAGTGGCGATGTAGTAGACGAAGCACAAATGACGGATATGCTAAAAGACTATACGAAGTCGATGACCAGTATGCATAATGAGATGATGGTTGGTATGGGTTATAACGATCCCGATACCGCCTTTGCCAAAGGGATGCTCGGTCATCATCGCGGCGCGGTCGATATGGCAAAGATTGAGCTAAAATATGGGACTGATGAGACCATGCGCAAACTTGCCCAAGACATTATCGACTCACAGCAAATTGAAATCGATATCATGAATAAATGGCTGGCCAGCCACCCTGATGCGCCCAAACCCAAACCCAATACCGAGGCCATGCAAGCAGCTTATGCTAAAGGGATGAATACCATGCATAGTGATATGATGCTTGGTATTGCCGAACCTGAGGCTGATATGGCCTTTGCGCGCGGTATGCTGCCGCATCATATTGGCGCCGTAGATATGGCAAAAGTACAGCTTCAATACGGTACGGATGAAGAGATGCGTAAGCTAGCCCAAGACATTATCGATGCTCAGCAGCCTGAGATTGCACTGATGCAAAATTGGATTACGTCTCATAAAGCCAATAAAGCTAATAAAGCGACGGTTAATGATAATGCTGAAGCCGTTATTGGAGATGAAAAAGAGATTAAAGAGGATACTAAGTCTTAAGGCTAAATATTTAGGGCAGTAACATTTCTCCCTAATTTTTGCCTCTAACGATTTAAGCCTTAAAAACATAAAACCCTTGCTAAGTGATGCGGCTTAGCAAGGGTTTTTTAATATCTAAATGTCTAATCGCTTTTAACCTGCCTAGCTACTCTAGCTATTAATTTTTATAGCGCGCTATCGCATTAAGCCAAGCGTTTTCAGTATTTGCATAGTCTGCATATTTGGCATCGCCTTCGCAATCGGTACTAGCCCTTGCTAGACGTAAGCTGACGCTATGCGGAAATGCTTTTTCATTATCATCATGCGCGTCTTTATCAGCGAAATCAGATTTAGGTAAAACTTTCACCGTCATCAACTCATCACGGCGGAATAAATGACATTCCACAGCGCGCGTGGCCTTACTAAGCGTTGCTAATTGCTTAGTGTCTGCTTTAATACCATCGATTGCGACGACGACATCATGGGCTGAAATGCCAGCCTTAGCAGCGATACTGTCACGTGTTACGCGATTAACCTTAAGACCCAGTGGCGTCTCACTACAGCGCATGCCCCATGGCACATGTTTATCTGCCGTCTCTTTGGTATTAGGGTAAATTTTAATACCATTTTCTGTAAGCAGCGCCTCTAGGGGCAGCTCTTCAACGCCATTAACATAACGACGCTCAAACTCTTCCCAATCCGCTAATGGCATAAACTGCCCGATAACTGCCCCGATATCAGCACTACTGATGCCGATGCGCTTATTATCCTTTTGCTTTGCTTGACCATAAAAGGCTTTGACGACATCAAACAAACGATAACGTCCAGCGCTTTTTTCTAGTAAGGTTAAATCTAAGCATAACGCTACCAAGGCACCTTTATTATAGTAACTGATACCTGCATTGCCAGTGTTTTCATCGTTGCGATAGAGCTTAATCCAGGCGTCAAAGCTCGACTCGGCAACGCTTTGATGCGCGCGCCCAGGGGTTTGGTAATAGCGATTGATTTGTTCGTCGAGTAATTTAAGATAGCTTGCCTTATCAATGACGCCTGACGCTTGCAAAATAAAATCATCGATATAAGAGGTAAAACCTTCAAACACCCATAGCAATGGCGTAAAGGCTTCGCGGCGCAAATCCACATCCAACATCACATCTGGACGGACAGTTTTCACCCACCACGCATGAAAGTATTCATGGCTGCATAAGCCCAAAAAGCGTTGATAATCGGTACTTGGTACTTTTGGCTCATCAGCATTGGGCAAATCGCGACGCGGGGTAATCAAACTGGTCGAATTGATATGCTCCAGACCACCGTAATCCTGACCACTGGCAAAGGTCATAAAGGTGTAATCATTAAATGGCGCATCGCCGAGCCAATCTAGATAAGTTTGACAGATTTGAGTGACGTCTTGCTGCAAGCGTCCCATATTGGCGCTATGCTTACCGGCAAGATAAAAATGATGGCCAATCGTCTGGTGCTTATCATCTTGAATAATAAAATCAAAGCTATCTTGTTCAGCAATTTCAAACGGATAATCGATAAGCTCGTAATAGCTGCCTGCTTGTAGAGTATATATGCGCAGCTTATCACCTTGTGATTGTACTGCCTCAAGTCCACAGGCCAAGCGCACATGACTGGCATCTTTGTCGGCTAAAAATACCGCTGGCACGATTAAATCAACCTCTACCGCTTTTTGCTCTTGTCCTTCAATCGCTAAAGCAAGCGAGGTAAAATTGCCATATAAACGCTGCTGGTCGACATACGCAGTACGCACCGATAAATCATAACAATACACTTCATAATGGACATGTATGCTCTGCCCTGCGCGCACTTGCGGTAGCTGCCAAGTATTTTTATCTATTTTTTGCGCGCGATACGTATTTGTTTTTTTATCACTGTCCGTGAGCTGACTATCTAATGTTTGATTGTTTAGAGTTTGGCTATCTAAAATCTCATAGTGCACCGCGGTGATATTACGGGCAAATTCGCGCATCAAATAACTACCCGGTATCCATGCTGGCAACCACAAACTCGGCGCGTCAGTATCAGCGGTAAAGGTCAGCGCTACATCGACCAAATGCTCAAAAAAGCGTGCAAAGTCGAATTGGTAAGAGATAGGAGCGGTTTGCTGATTTAAAGTGCTGTTCAAAGTACTAGTAGGCAAAGCTTGAGAAGATGCAGTCATCATTGTTTCTTATCCTTATAATTTTCACTATTTATTTTAGTCGTACTATTTATTCACTACTATTATTATTGTTATGATCGTCTCTATGGTAGGAGTCATTATGCAAAAACGCAACTGGCAAACCTTACGCTGCTTATATTAAAGAGAGAAGAAGTCGTTAAAGAGCGTAAAAATCAGAAAAATCATATTTATTTACATTAATTCGCCGATTAATTGGCATTTTTTATGCTTTTAACCTTGAAACCGATAGGGGGCATCGCAATTAAAGATGCTAACTGCTAAAGTTACCCTAATAAACTGATGATAATTGACTAATGACGTGGCTATTTGGCTGGCTGATTGGCTTTTTTAGGTTTATTCCAACCGTATTTAAATTTTAATATCGACATATTTAGGATAATTTATGACTACTATCGCAAAAGACACTGCCGTCAAGTTCAACTACACTCTAAAAGACGACGAAGGTAACATCCTTGACCAGTCTCCAGAAGGTCAACCGCTTGCTTATTTGCATGGCCATAGCAACATCATCCCAGGTCTTGAGCAACAACTAGAAGGCAAATCTGCTGGCGAAAGAGTCAATGCCGTTGTAGAGCCTGCTGATGGTTACGGCGAATACCAAGAACAAGCGGTACAGCATGTACCACGTGAAAACTTCCAAGGCGTTGAGGACATCCAGCCTGGTATGCAGTTTCAGTCAGAAGCTGGCGGTCAAGTTATGCTAGTGACCGTTACTGATGTAAACGACAAAGAAGTGACTGTTGATGCAAACCATCCATTGGCTGGTAAGCGTTTAACGTTTGACGTTGAAATCCAAGAAGTACGTGCAGCAACTGAAGACGAATTGAACCATGGCCATATCCATGGCGCTGGTGGCGTTGAGCACTAATCTCTTTCTGAGTTTAGCGTACCATCGTTAGTATGCTTAACATAGTTAGGCGAATACTTAGTTATGAACGATAGTGTTATCGTCTAACTAAAAAAGGTCAGTAGAGCAATCTACTGACCTTTTTTTCGCACTACCTTTAATACAATGTTTGCAATACAAGCAATTTTAAAAAAAGCACCCTTATAAGCATTATCGAGATTGCAGACGTAACAAAGCCGCATAACGACAAGCATTATGCGGCTTTTATCACTAACCATCCATGTTAATGTTATTAGATACTTAATCCCGGAGCATCTTATAACGTTCAGGCTTCCAGCCTTATCATCCCTAATCAGCAAACCACCTATCCCTGATGCGACCTTTAAGATACCAATCCCTAGTACCTATGAACCTTTTCGTTCAATCGTGCCGTACAGTTATAATCGCAGATTGACCCAAGGTTAGTAAGAGGTCTAAACGTCAATGCGTGTAAGCATATGCTTACACGCATTTTTAGTGACAACAGAGATAGCCTAAAAGATACTATTTGCTATAACTTTTCTTCTGGGCTAGCGAGTACTTTTGCATCAGCGCTAAGCATGATATAAGCGGCTTCATTAATAAAGGCTTCGTCTTCAGGTAGCTCAGGACGTTCACTTTCTTTCATCTGACTACGCTCTTCAAATTTTGCATCCATCGCGGCTTGATAAGTATTCCAATTGGCATAAGGACGCTCACCCGTTGCGATAAGGCGCTTATTTTCAGCTTCCAATGAACGCTTCTCTATCAGCTGCATCTTGGCACGGCGGCTATTAATATCAAGAGGAATTGGTTTTTTCTCATCTTCCATATTGCGAATATCGTTTAGCGTTGATAGATAAACAAACTGCGGGTTTTTCTGCTGACGGATTTTTGATTGCTGGTTTAGCGTCGCTAACGTATTGGCAGAAAATTTACCTTCAGGCTTATAAGGCGCGGTTTTAATGGTATCCCACGGCAAAGCTTTTTTCTGCGCGCGCTCGCCAAAGGTCGCATCATCATAGATATTGACCAATTCAACATCAGGTACCACGCCTTTATTTTGCGTACTACCACCGGTGATACGATAGAATTTACGCTGCGTTAAAGTGGCTGAACCCAAAGCTAGACTATCTAATTGAATTTGCGCAGAGCCTTTACCCGTCGTTGTACTGCCGACGACCAAGCCACGACCATAATCCTGAATCGCTGCGGCAAAGATCTCACTGGCAGATGCCGATGCTAAGTTAGTAATAACGACCATCTTGCCATCATATAACTGCTCACCGCCGTCATCATCACGATAGACTTGGATATTGCCACGATTGTCGCGAATTTGCACCAGTGGACCGCTCTTGATAAAGAAGCCAAGCATCTTGGCAACTTCATCGAGCGAGCCGCCTGGATTGTTACGTAAATCAACCACTAGACCGTCGATATTTTTTTTATTCAACTCTTTAAGGGCTTTTTCAGTATCGACACTGACGCTACGGTACTCTTCGCCGTTACGACGGGCGCGATAGTTGAGATAAAAACTTGGTATCTCAAGGACGCCGATACGTTTGGGCGTTTTATCGATATTAGGGCGCTGAACTTCAACGACGCGCTGGGTGACGCCAGATTCTTCTTGTTGAATAATGTCACGAACCACGGTTACGTTACGGGCGCTAGCGTCTGGGGTATTTGGTTGACGTACTTTAATAGTTACCGAAGTGCCGCGCTTACCACGAATCAAGCCGACAATTTCACGCGTTGACCAGCCGACCACATCGGTCATGGTTTCGCCGTCTTTGGCGATACCGATAATCAAATCATTAGGTTTAATCTGACCAGACTTTGCCGCTGGACCACCGTCAACCAAGGTCACAATGCGAGTATAATCTGGGTTTTTACGGTCAGGGCGAATAGAAACCCCAATGCCTTCTAATTGTAAACTAGATTGAATTTGCAGCTCATTGGCTTGAATCGGCGCATAATAATTACTGTGCGGATCATAAGTCAGCATCGCCGTGTTCAAGATGGTTTCCATGATTTCGTCGTTTTTTAGACGGGTAAACTGCTCTTGCTGGCGTGATAAACGATTGAGCAAAATCTCACTTGGCGTGCGCTCATCATTACGCACCAAATCTTGTCCGCGCGTGATATCAGGATTGTCCAAGAATACTTTTTCTTTCGCCTTTTCATCTTCTTGACCCAAAGTAATACTCATCAGCTGAAACTTTAACTGACGCGTCCAATAATCACGCTGCTCTTTTTTGGTTTTAAAATGACTGAGCTTTTCGCGGTCAAGTACAATGCTATCTTTACTGGTTAAATCAAGATTTGTGTTTAGCAGCTTCTTTGCCATCGCGAAGTATTCATTAGAGCGTTTACGATAGCGCTCAAAAACTTCTACCCCAGCAGATAAGTCGCCACGTTTTAAGCGTGCACCAAATTCATCGGCATATTTTTTCTTAAATTCATCGACATCAGATTGCAAAAACAAGGTATGGTTTGGATCAAGGCTATCGATATACATGGATAGAATCTCGCTACCCGTTGCGCTATCGAGCGGCTGATTGAGATAATGGCTACGATCCAGCAATGCCGCTACCTGACGGGTGGTGACCTGTTGCTCAGGGGTGGCCTTAAAGCCTTCAGTATTGCTATCAGCCACTGCGGTGCCATAGCTTTGGGTAAGAATAAGACCAGCGATACCCACTGACGCTGCACTGAGTAACCACTGTGCTGGTTGTTTTTTCATCATATATACCTAATTATTTTAAGTGAAAAGTATGCAAAATATGCTTAGTTGTTATTCATATTAAAAGTTATCTAATAAACGGCTATCCACAAATCTGACTGTTTTTAACTGTATTATATTTACCATTAAACCATGCGATACGCTAGCATTAAAAGCGCGCAAACACATGATAGTTATTTTAGTTTTATCGTTAAAAAATCAATCAATACTAGCATGGCTATAAATACGCTGCTGTCTCAAACTGTATAAATAATCTTACCCGCCATGGCGCTGTGTCTTATGAGCCAACGAACGAACTTTCTATCAAACCTATTTATTGCTCTAACTAAATAAGTACTCATTAGCTCATCAACATAACTGTTTTAAATCAATTAAGCCGCGACATTATGCTCATCTTATAATAACTGTCATAATATAACCAATATGGCAATGAACAGCGATAGCGAATCATGACGATAAATCATGCAGCTCATGGCTTAGCGCTTTTTTGAGCTTAAATGTTTTTTGACCATAAACGATAATATAATAAGGTATAGCCTAATAAGGATCACGCAATGTACGGCGTCTTAATGATTGATATCGATAGTACCGCACTGACTGCTGAAGATGTCAGTTTAATCAAACAAGCACAAGTGGGCGGGGTAATATTATTTGCCCGTAATGTGGCAGACGCGGCGCAAGTGCGCGCCTTATGTGACGATATACGCTATCACAATGCCGATATCTTGATTGGCGTTGACCAAGAAGGTGGGCGCGTTGCTAGATTACGTAACGGTTTTACGCCATTGCCTGCAATGGGAAGACTTGGTGAGTTATTTAATCAAGACCCTAACCGCGCCCTGAGCCTTGCTTACGATTGCGGTTATTTGATGGCGGCCGAAGTATTGGCAGTCGGCATTGATTTAAGTTTTGCGCCCGTGCTCGATAGAGACGGTATCAGCCAAGTTATCGGCGACCGTAGCTTTCATCGTGAGCCGCAAGCGATTATTGCCCTAGCCAGCCAGTTTATGCGCGGTATGAAAGATGCCGGTATGGCAACTACCGGTAAGCACTTTCCCGGTCATGGTGCCATCGCCCCTGATTCACATGTGGCAGAAGCCATTGATACGCGTAGCTTAGATGAGATTATGAATAGTGATATGCAGCCTTTTGCGCAGACGTTGCCTTGGCTTGATGCCTTAATGCCAGCGCATGTGATTTTCTCCCAAGTCGATAATAAACCCGCAGGATTTTCAAAAATTTGGCTCAAAGACATCATTCGTGAGCAGCTTAATTTTGATGGGGTGTTATTTTCTGATGATTTATCGATGGCAGGCGCACAAGCTGCAGGCGATGTTAGCGCCCGTGTCAAAGCGGCGATTGAAGCAGGCTGCGATATTGCCTTGGTCTGTAATGACCGCGTTGCTGCTCACGAAGCTGCGGCAGCGGCACAAGAGCTCCCCTATCCTGACCAAAAACGCATCAAGACCATGTGTGGACAGATACCTGTTTGGCAAGGTGACCTTGAGTCAACATGCCAGCAGTTTGATTATTGGCAACAAGCAAAAGATAACGTTTTACAGACTTTCTTTCCGGTTCAAACAGAAGCGCAAGCGGTTTTAAAAGACCCCACTGCTTATAAATAATGCAGCTAACAAAACAAAGCTGATTTAACAAAATAAAAAACCGCACCTTATCAAGATGCGGTTTTTTTGCTATTCGAATTCCACTTAAAGCTTACTGGTTATCCATAAGCGCGTCTAAAATGATACTAATTACTGGTACTTGCTTGTGGGTCTAATGCCGTACCACGACTGGCATCATCAGCATCAGGCATTAGATCATCATTATCACTGTCTAATGGATTTAAGTCTGGGTCAAGGGCACTGTTACTAATCGCCATGCCATCGTTTGCATTTGCTGTCTCATCATAGACCACAAACTCAATACGGCGGTTACGGAAACGACCTTGCTCAGTGGCGTTTTCAGCAATAGGATCGGTCTCACCCATACCTTTAGTCATCAGCTTACTTGGATCAACGCCTTGCGCGACCAAATAATCTTTCATAGATTGGGCACGCTCTTCTGACAGCTTCATATTGTAAGCAGCATCAGCAGTTTTATCAGTATGACCAATAATCATCAACTTCATATCTGGTACTTGTTCCATCAATTTTACAGCGCGGTCTAATAGCGCTTTATTGGCATCAGGAATCACTGCTTTATCTACTTCAAAATTCACCACTTGTAGGCTGAGCGCACGAGCCACATCTTGCGGGTCAGGGTTTTGGCCAAGGTTATCCATCGCTGCTTGAGACGCCGTTAAGCTATTATCAATCTCAGCTTGGGTATCTAATGGCGCTTCTGGCTTGACGGTCATCGCTGGCGCAGCCGCTTGTAAATCTGCAACCAATTTATCTAATGCCGCAGCGTCAGGCGCATTAACGGTAATCGTATCGCCTTTGATTAACATGCTCGCATTCGGTACGTTTTTGACGATAGGTAATATAGACGCAAGTTGAGCGGCAGCTGGCATGTCAATTGAGAAGTTATCATCGACATCCGCACGGCAATTATTGGCTTCATCGCCAAATGTGGCGGTCAGAGCGTCCATAACATTGCCCTGTAGCGTCTCATTACCAACGTTCATACGGCAAGCGTATAGCTCACTGTTTTCGCCAGTCGCAATACGCAATGACGCAGGTTCAATATCCGCGGCAACCACTGATTGCCCATCATCGTTCACGGCTTGCTGCTCAGTAGCAACAGGCTTGCCGACTGGCTCAGGATTGTCTTGGCAACCTCTTAGTAGCGCCCACGCCAACGCACCCAAGATAATCAGTCCAATAATCGGTAGCAGCGCTTTCATAAAGCTGCCTTTTTCTTCCTCTTCACGGCGGATAGGGTCAGTGCTGACCGTATCAGACACGCGAGCGCCAGCGGGTGCAGCCGCAATCATACCAGCAGGTAAAATTGCACTCGCCCATGCTGGGATATGATGCTGATAACTAGCAAGATTGTCATTTAAAAACTGCGGTACAGGCGTCGTTCCTGCCAAGCTTTTGATTTCGTGATAGGCCAGTGGCGCGGCCATTGCAATTAAACCGCGCGCAGCAGTAGCGTCAACATTATGTTTACCAGCCAGCTCACGAGCGATTTGGTCACGGTGCGCGCCATCTGTCCATACCCGATCATAAAACCCTTGATCATCACGGGCGATATTTTCATTAGCAAAACGATTATAGGTATCGTTATCGGCTAGGCGCGCGGCAAAAATAGCATAAAACTGCTCAAGTAAATTTTTCTTAGCAGGAGTGCGGTCATCTCCTAGCACTGCTGGACTGACCGTCCGCGTTAAGTGACTGATAATATCCATAATGTCATTCCTCAATGAATTGTTATTTTAAATGGCTTGTTTTATATCGCGTGCATTCTCAAAAAGTAGAGCGTTGATAAAGTAGAGCGTTGATATTGATATTTTATGGCTGCTATTTAATATGAGCTCATGCTATTAATATTAAGTTAATAGTATTAGATAGCAGCCATAACTAGATTCAACTTTTGTTATTATAAAAGTATTAAGTATGTGTTCACAATCGACAGGCTGTTGTGCAATTGCTACGATAAGTAATGTTTCGGTTGTTACTCGTAACTGCAATGCTTAGAAAGTACAAATTACTAACATATGAACAGCTAATCGCTTAACTTTCACTGTAGTTGGTAAGTTAAATAGAAATTTGCATTAACTGTTTTAAGTATAGTCAGTTCAAAATAAAAACGATGCGTTAATAGTTATGGGCGACTGGGAGACCATCCCAGATTCTGTGTAACTGCCATTTAGATTAAATGCTTACTGATACGGTCATCAAACATAATCATAAAACGATTCAGAGCAGACGTCCAGTTACGGATTGGCATCGACCACTTTTTAGACGCCTGCTGGGTGGCTAAGTACACCACTTTGAATGCTGCCTGATCAGATGGGAACACCTTACGCTTATTCACCGCTGTCCGAATCACGCTGTTTAAAGACTCAATAGCATTGGTGGTATAAATCACTTTTCTGATGTCTTTAGGATACTCAAAGAACACCGTTAAGCCCTCCCAGTTATTACGCCAAGACTTGATGACATGTGGGTACTCTGTGCCCCAAGTCTCATCAAAGTGTTCAAGATTGGCCTCTGCTATCTCAAGCGTATCAGCGCCATAGATGGCCTTTAAATCAGCCGCTACGGCCTTTTTATCTGTCCACGGCACAAACTTCATCGAATAGCGCAGCATGTGTACGATACACAGCTGAACCTGAGCGTTGGGGTAGACGGTGTTGATGGCATCAGGGAAGCCCTTTAAGCCGTCGACACAGGCAATGAGGATATCTTGTACCCCGCGGTTTTGTAATTCAGTGAGAACACCTAGCCAGAACTTAGCGCCTTCGTTCTCTGATAGCCACATGCCAAGCAGCTCTTTTTTACCATCAAGTCCCACGCCTAGCGCCAGATAGATCGCCTTGTTGATGATCTGCTTGTCTTGGCGTACCTTAACGACGATGCAGTCCAAATAGACGATAGGATAAACACTGCTCAGCGGCCTGTTCTGCCAAGCGGTGATGTCCTCTAATATATTATCGGTGACTCTTGAGATAAGAGAGCTTGAGATGTCGACATCGTAGAGCTCTTTAATGCTCTCTACAATCTCGGTGGTGGTTTGACCCTTGGCGTAAAGGAATATGATTTTATCATCGAGACCTGAGATACGGGTTTGATGCTTACTAACGAGTACAGGCTCAAAGCTGCCACCGCGGTCTCTTGGGGTGGATATCTCAAGATCGCCTGTGTCACTGTGGACTCTCTTTTTAGTGTGCCCGTTACGCTTATTAGGTTTATCCGCCTTTTCATGTTTGGGGTAGCCGAGATGGTCTTCCATTTCAGCTTCAAGGGCAGTATCGATAAAGGATTGCATGAGCTGCTTTTGGAAGTCTTTGATGTCATCGAAGCTTTTCATGCTACCAGCCATTTGCTCGGCCAGTTTTTTAATGTCAGATTGAGTAGTCATTGCTTATTCTCCGGTTAGTGGATTATAAGCAGTTACACAAAGTTTGGGAAAGGCTCGGCTGCGGGATTGGCGTGGATAGCACCTGTATCGATAGCCGCTGTACTTAGACTGTTATCAAAACTTTCATTAGCAAGTTCTGCTGCCATATTTGGTTCTGTTATCAAGTTCGCAGAAGGATTTGCCCTACTTGCTTCAGTGGCATCATGCTTATTTAATAAAACAGGCGTAGCAGCTATCTCAGCTAGCGTACTTTGAGCATTGAACAATTCATCCTCAGCATGTTGCGCCGCGGTAATCATTGGAGCCGCCCATATCGGCAGATAATGGCGAAATGTGGGTTGCTGGCTTTGCAAAAATGCCGGCAAGAACTGCCCATTTGCCATTATTTTGAGCTCACGATAAACCAGCGGTGCAGCATTCATAATAAGCTTTGTGGTGGTGAGTTCATCAATATGATGAGTAGCCGCAAGCTCTTGAATAATAACTTGGCGCGCGTTCGGTGCTTGCCATAATTGCTCAAATAACGGCGTCTCTATTATATTGTCATTAGCAATCGGCTGATCATCACGCAGTAACTGCGAGTAAACTTGTGGCAACGCCAAACGCGCCGCCAAAATGGCATAAAACTGCTCTAATAAGCTGACATGGGACACATTACCATTATCAGCTTGATTAGTATGGTCGTCATTACTATAGCCACCCAACACCGCTGAGGTCACCGTTTGTTCTAATTGGTCGATAATATTCATAAGTTATTGCCTCTGTCGGCGTTGATTTAGGGGATATAACGGAGATGTATTTTTTTAATTTAACTTTATATTCTAAAAATTGTAGGAAGCTGAACGCGTAACAAGCAATATTGGTATATAAATTGCCTATCATTTATAACTTTCATTACTTTTTAAATGACTATAAATTAAATAACAATGAATTTGACAACGCTTAATGCCATAAACCTAAACGACTGCCAGAACTTTATTATTAATTTTTAGGTCTATTATTAACTATTATGTTTGGTCTTTATGCTGTGGTGAATCGTTACGGTCAGTATACGAAGCATTACTCATTCTGCCTGCTACGCTGTTATATTATTTAATATAAACGATTATTAAAGCACAATTTTGTCGTGTATTGGTTTTTTGCCTCGGCATCGCTGTTATTATTGCTAATATCATGCCTGAATGCTTTATCATTACTCATATTTAGTGGTTACTTATATTAGTAGCTATTTATAGTAGCTAATTACCGTTTTAGCTTACCGTTTTAGCGTTATTATTATCATAATAGTAGTTGTTATTGAGCCAAGACACTTGGGCTTTAAGCGTTACGATTTATATCATTGCCATCTATCAGGCTCGGCCTAAGGACTCCCCTTTGTTTAACCATACGACGCTTATTATTATTATCACCGTGATTGTCAGTTTATTGGCATGGCAAAACAAAGCAGTGTTTAATCGACTTATTTTCTATCCGCCGGCGGTGAAAAATGGTCAATGGGATCGCTTTGTGACGCATGGTTTCATTCATGCTGATGGGATGCATTTGCTGTTTAATATGTTTACCCTATACTTTTTTGGTCGGGCTATCGAAGGCTTATATCAGTCGTTTTTATTCGGTTATGGTTTCGTGGTTTTTTATGTGTTGGCTATCGTTGTCGCGATGATTCCCAGCTATATTAAACATAAAGATAGTGCCAGCTACTTAAGCCTAGGGGCGTCAGGCGGTGTATCGGCGGTCTTATTTGCCTTTATTCTGCTGGCGCCATGGGAAAAGATTTATCTATTTGCCGTTGTCCCTATCCCAGCGATATTATTTGCGGTCGCTTACGTCGCTTATAGTATTTATGCCGATAAACGCGGCGGCTCTAATATCAATCATATGGCACATATGTGGGGCGGCGCGTTTGGGGTAATTGCGACGATTATTTTAGAACCTCAAGTACTACCGCACTTTTTAAATGCGCTCTTATCTCCTGGGTTTTAGAGATGCTATTAAAACCAAGTCATAAAGCTCAGTATTCAATTTTAGTAAAAAAACTGAAATCGAAGCTTAGTTCATTAACGCAGTTTAAATAGCCAAGGAATGCTTCATTTATATCGCTATTTAGATCGCTTTGTATTGCTTAGTATCTTGCGCAAACTTATATTTAATAAAACATTTAAGAATTTGATAATTATTATGATTATAGATGTTATTGGTGATATTCACGGTTATGCTGACAAGTTGGTCGGACTCCTAAAGCAGTTGGGCTATGTTCATAATGGCACCTATTTTGTACCGCCAGCGGGTCATCGGGCGCTATTTATTGGTGATTTCATTGACCGTGGGCCACAGCAAGCAGCCTCGCTAGAGATAGTCTTTGCTATGCTAGATGCAGGCGTTGCCGATGCGGTGATGGGCAATCATGAATACAATGCGCTCACCTTTGCTATGCTTGACCCAAAGCAACCTGAGAGCTATTTACGCTCGCATAGTGATGTTCATGTGCGCCAGCATGAAACCTTTTTAGCCGAAGTACCGTTTGGCTCAGAAGCGCATCAATATTGGTTGCAGCGCTTTTATGAGATTCCATTGTGGCTTGAAACTGACTATGCTTGCTTTGTACACGCTTGCTGGGATGTCGATAGCATGGCGGTATTAAAGCCGCTATTGACTGCCGATAATTGCTTAACGCCTGACGCCGTTGTCGCCACGGCGCAAAAGCATAGCCCTGCTTATGAAGCGCTTGAGCGCGTGCTAAAAGGCGTAGAAACGGCATTACCCGATGGTTTAGTCATGGTCGACAAAGATGGGGCAGCGCGCTCGCAAGTACGCGTGCGTTGGTGGCTTGATGAGCTGAATAAACGCACTATTCATGAGATTGCCCGTGCGCCAAGCTCAGGATTGGCACAGATTCCAAGCGATGCCTTAGCGGAAAATATCGAATTTGCCCTTAAAACTCATAAACCGGTATTCGTCGGTCATTATTGGCTAACAGGCGCGCCGCAACCCCTTAGCCCGCAGGTTGCTTGTACCGATTATTCGGCAGCGATTGATAGCGGTTATTTAACCTGCTATCAGCTGGATACCGAGCAGCCATTACCGCTTAAAGCCCATAACTTCGTACAGTATCGTCATGATGAAGACTCAAAGATAAAGGCATAAAAAAAGATAAATGCATAAAATCGGCGTTATTTAGCCAGCTTTGCCATTAAACAGCAAACTTGGCTTTACGAAGGCAGCAAAACTTTTGTATGATGGTCCTTTTGAGGATATCAAAGCATGAGCACTACATCGGCTACCGTTACCCCTGTTGAGCAAAGCAGCCCAATCACTTCTCCTGCTGGTCAGCCAAAAGTAGGTATTATCATGGGCTCGCAGTCTGATTGGGCAACCATGAGTGCCGCGGCGCAATTGCTTGCCGACTTTGATATTGCCTTTGAATGTGAAGTGGTGTCAGCGCATCGTACTCCTGATAGATTGTTTGATTATGCCAAAAGCGCCAAAGGTAATGGCTTGCAGGTGATTATCGCTGGGGCTGGTGGTGCCGCGCATCTGCCCGGTATGTGTGCCAGTCAAACGCCGCTACCTGTCTTTGGTGTCCCTGTTAAATCATCAATACTCAGTGGTTGGGATAGCTTACTTTCTATCGTACAAATGCCAAAAGGCGTGGCCGTTGGGACATTAGCGATTGGTGCAGCTGGCGCCTATAACGCTGCCCTTCTTGCTATTCAGGTGTTAGCATTGCATGATGAATCAATTGCGACTAAGCTGGATAATATGCGCCAAGCGCAAACTGATACCATTCTTGCCAGCCCAACACCCGGTATTATTAATCAATAAAGTAAGTAAACTCAGCCAGATTGCGTTAAGTTTTGACAAAAACACCCTTAGCAGAACTGCAATTTTAACAAAAAAAAATTAAGCACAATCATCTGGTTTTTAACTCTAAATATCAAACATGAATACCAAATTAACGCTCAATATTCTAAACTTGATATTTTTACTCAGATGCGTTCTACTAAATACAAGGTGCATACAGTGCACCTTTTCCTATTTTAATCGCATAAGTTTTATCCCGTAAGTTTTAGATATTAGTACTCAAAATCCCTTATTCATTTTTAATGTAAAGAGCCTGCCATGACTACAGCGAACGCTTATCCTGTAACCCAAACCATTCGTACCATTGGTATTTTAGGCGGTGGTCAGCTTGGTATGATGCTCGCCGAAGCCGCCATGCCGCTCGGTTATCAGTGCGTATTTTTAGAAGACAATGCCGAATGTCCTGCCAGCCTATACGGAAAAGTTTTTCATAGCGAGCAATTAGAAGCATTTATTGCCGCAGCTGACGTCTTTACCTTAGAGTTTGAAAACACGCCTACTGCTACCGTTGAGCAATTGGCCAGCCTGTCAAAATCTGGCAGCAAGCAAGGCATGTTTCCACCACCGATTGCTCTTGATATCGCCCAAGATCGCTTAAAAGAAAAAGGCATGTTTAATGAGCTTGATATCGCCACCGTACCCTTTATGGTGGTTAATTCTGAGGCAGAATTAAAGCAAGCTTGCGACGAGCTAGGATTGCCTATCGTCCTAAAGACCAGCCGCGGTGGTTATGACGGTAAAGGTCAGTTTGTCATCAAAGAAGAAAGTGATATTACCGTTGCTTGGCATGAGCTTAAAGATGCGGTTAGCGGTAAAGGCGCACTAACGCCAACGCCTGCACCACTCATTGCAGAAGGCTTTATTAACTTTAGCCGTGAAGTATCTATCATTGCTGCACGCGCCCAAAACGGTCAAGTACGCTGCTATGATTTGGTCGAAAACCATCATCATAATGGCATATTGGCCAAAACCCGCGCGCCTGCCGTTGGTACTAGCCATTTGTTCCAACAAGCAACCAATGCCATTACCACGGTGATGAATCATCTAGGTTATGTTGGTGTGATGGCGCTTGAGCTATTTGTGAGCAAAGATACGCGTGGTAACGACTATCTGCTGGCCAACGAGATTGCCCCACGCGTCCATAACTCTGGACATTGGAGTATCGAAGGCGCGATTACCAGTCAGTTTGAGAACCATATTCGCGCGGTGGTCAATCTACCCTTAGGCGATACCGATAACGTCCACCCAGCGATTATGCTGAATGTATTGGGTCAATATCCTGATATCAGCGCGGTGCTCAATATCGATGGCGCCCATTATCATAGCTACCATAAGGCTGAGCGCGAGGATCGTAAAATTGCGCATATTACCTTGATGCCAAATGACGTTGCTGACTTAGATATCGCCCTTGCTAAACTGGTTGCTGTCTTGCCTAATAAAGTTGGTCTTGATAAAAAGTTAGCGCCTACGGTTACCGAGAACCAAGCAAAAACACCAGAGCAAACAGCCAGCACGGAAACTGGCCACGCTGTAGAAGATGCGGCTATCAATGTTAAAGAGAGCCAACCAGAGGGTTTAGGAGATATAGACCAGCTATCAAACGACCAGCTATCAAATACAGATAAGGCTCAGAAATAATGCAGATTTGGGTAGATGCGGATTCGGTGCCACTGATTGCCAAAGATTTGATTATCAAAACGGCTGAACGTACCCAAACCATGGCGATATTTGTCGCCAATCAGCACATTAAATTACGCAAATCACCGCTGCTCGTCATGACAGTGGTGCCATCAGGGTTTGATAAAGCCGATGATTATATCGTTGAGCAAATCCAGCCAGGCGATTTAGCCATCACTAGCGACATTCCCTTGGCCAATGATATTTTGGATAAAGGCGGTATGGTTTTAACCACCCGCGGTATGGTCTATGATAAAAATAACATCAAGCAAAAGCTTAATATGCGCGATTTTATGGATACCATGCGTGGCACGGGCGTGCTCGAGCTGCAAGAAATGAGTGGCCAGAAACCTTATGGTGACCGCGATAAAAAAGCCTTTGCCGATGGTCTGAATCGCTTAGTACGTTAATTTTCTTACGCATTATTTGACAGCTAACTTTTCTAGTCCTTCTTATGACTTTATTATTCTTATAAATAACTGCTTTTATAAATAGCAATTTTTATAGAGAGCACCTTTATAAAGAACAGTTTTTATAAAGCACAGGCTTGCAAACCGTATACACTCCATAACCAAACACTATGCAACCGGCACGCTTCATAACGAAGTGTGCTCATCATTCTTGTTACGCTATATGCAGCTTTTAAAACAATCGGTTTTTGAATAACTGGTTTTTAAACAAATGGTTTTTAAACGATAAATTTTAAAATAACGATAACGTATATAAAACGCATATAAAAATAGGAATGAATATGAAAATTTTAGTGATTGGCGCCAGTGGTCGAGTGGGTACAGATTTGGTTAAGCAGTTATTAGCAGATAACCATCAAGTGATTGGTACTACCCGTCAAGAAGAAAAACTCTTTAGTGATGACCATTATAGTCAGTTAGATTTAGATATTACTGCTGAAAAAGATGCTATTCAACAGCAAATCGAGCAAGATATCGATGCCGTTTACTTTGTTGCTGGTTCTGGTGGTAAAGACGTCTTAGAAGTTGATTTACATGGTGCGGTCAAAACCATGCAAGCAACAGAAGATAAAGGTATCAAACGCTATATCATGTTAAGTACAGTATTTTCATTAGATACCAGCAAATGGAATCAGCCTGGTATTGCCGATTTAAAAGAATACTATATCTGTAAGCATTACGCCGATCAGTGGTTGGTTAATAATAGCAACCTTGACTACACCATCGTGCAAGCAGGTGCGTTAAAAGAGCGTGAAGCAACGGGTAAAATCACTATTAATGATGACAATGCGGGTGAAAACTCAATTGCAGATGTGGCTACGACGTTGGCAGCTGTACTCAATGCTAAGAATACGGCTAAAAAAGTCTTGAGCTTGCACAATGGCGAAACTACCATTGATGCAGCGCTTGCTAAACTGTAATAAACAAAAGTTATAATAAACAATATGCAGCTTTGCAGCATTATTAAAAGCAGTACCATAATAGAAAAGCGCGTAAGCCTTCCGGTTTACGCGCTTTTTTCTGATAGATTGTTTAAAAATTAACGGTTACGTTAAACGATATCAAAGAGCAACTAAGCTAAGCCACTGGGAAAAGGAATCACATCCTCTAAGCTGCTAGCGCCTGTTATAACCATCAACAATCTATCAATACCGACGGCGATACCGCTACAAGGTATTAAGTCATCAGACGCTGCTAATAAATGCTCATCGATTGGCATTTGTGGCAAGTTATGACGCTGACGCAATTGATTGTCGCGCTCAAAGCGCGCTCTTAACGCCTGCCCATCTGCCAGCTCATCGTAAGCATTGGCAATCTCAATACCATTGATATAGAGCTCAAAGCGCTTAGCAACTGTATTACCGTCTTTATCCTTAGCCGTTTTTGCCAATGCCGCCGTTGCAGGGGGATACTCTATAATCAACGTCGGCAAATCATGACCCAAATTTGGCTCGACGGCATGACTAAATAGTAAATCTAACCAGCTTTGACGAATATCTTCTTCACTATTGGTGGCACCATTTTCTGCACTATTAAAATCAAACCCTGTTAAACCCTTATCTTCGGCCACTGCTTGTAGCGCCGCAATACTGGCCGTTAACGGATGGATACCAACGAAATCCATAAAGGCATCGACGTAACGGTAATGACTCAGCACAATCGGATAACCATAAAGCGCTTCAAGTAGCTCGCCCAATTCAGCAGCCATATCATCTAAGCTGTAGTTCGGCTGATACCATTCGAGCATGGTGAATTCAATATTATGACGCACACCTATTTCATTATCTCGAAATACCGGACAAATCTGATAAATGGGCACCTGCCAGCTAGCAAGTAGCCGCTTCATAGCGAACTCAGGCGACGTATGCAGATAATAGGTGCAAGGTTTATCTTGGTAGGTGACCTGCGCCGCCACTGATTGCAAAAAGGTATCGGTATTGCCTGCTTGCGATAACAAGGGCGTCTGTACCTCGAGCACGTGACGCGTGGCAAAAAATTGCCGAATAGCACTCATGAATTGCGCACGCTTTTGTGCCATTGATACGGTCATGGTCGGCGCATAGCTGGGTTTAGAAAAGGAATTACTTGCTTGAGTCATTATTATTTACTGCAATTTAAGGATAAAAAATAGATTTTAAAATGATGTTTTAAGTTTTAAGGCTGCCTGACTTTTAAAAACACCTGAATTTTACGTCTGCCATTCACGGCGTAAATGATAATCTCGGCGCAATTGATCAAAGTCGGCGCCCTTTACTTGACCATCAGCTAACTTACTTCGTAATGCAGCATCATCTTGCATGATATTATAAAACTTAATCAGTCTCTCCGGATGCGCCTTTAGCTCAGACCATAAAAACATATTGAGCGGCAATAGCGTATGCATAGACTGCGCCGGTGTGACCGCCAATTTTTCACAAAGCGCATCATAGATAATTTGCGTACCACGCAGTTTACCTTCGACCGTGTAGCCTGCGATATGCGGTGTGGCAATCGCAAGTTTGGACAGTAAGCGCTCAGCAATCTCTGGCTCATGCTCAAAAACATCGAGCACCACTTGGCGACCCGTACGTTCAATATCAGCTGCTAACTCATGCGCATTAATAACCGCTCCGCGCGCGCTATTGATTAATAATGTATCTGCTGGCATCGTGTCCAAGGCATTTTTATCAATTAAATGCCGTGTTGGATAGTCACTGCCATTAGGATTATTATTATCTTTTTTATCGGTTAACGGCACATGCAAGCTGATAACATCACTTTGGCTAAGCACTTGCGCAAAGCTGGCATTATTAATATTCGATGCAGGCAGCAGCGGATCGTAACCCAATACCTGCCAACCTAAATCATGAGCATATTGCGCAAGGGTGCTGCCAATATTGCCCAGTCCGATAATGCCTAAGGTTACTGGCGGCATCGATGGCTGCCAATACTGCGGGCGTAAGGTTAAGGCCGCAGTTAGTACATATTGCGCAACCGAATGCTTACTACAGCCAGCAGCATTAGCAAAGGTTATATTGCGTGCTGCCAAATAGTCTTGATCGACATGATCGGTACCGATGGTCGCCGAACCAACAAACTTCACACTGTTATTATCTGCCAATAGCGCCGCGCCTACTGGCGTTACCGAACGTATCAATAGCACATCAGGTTGCAACTCTGCGAGCAACTGGGCATTGATATCACGTCCAGCGACGGCAAAAATCTTCACCTTACGCTTCGTCTCTTGCCCAAGCGTTGATACGTTAAAAAACTCATTAAGGCTGGCGATATTGCTATCAGCAACAATGGTCAGAGGACGCATATTATCGTTATTCGTAGTGCTGGCATTAGGCATCTTTAAATATCCCTATTTATAAAGGTTTCTTATCAACCATCGCATCATTAGGACAGTGTATTTTTTATTATCAAACTTTATGCGCTTCTCTTTTTAACCTTCTGTTTGGTCAGTAGAAACGGTATTTTCGTCTTTATTTTGCTCAGTAGCTTTTTGCTCAGCCATCTTAGGTTGCAGTGGACCGTCAACCAGCATCCCTTCTTGCTGGGCAAATAATTCGTTCTTATGCTGTGATATCCATTCACGCCATACGGCAAGGCCGATTGCCAATACCACAGGACCAATAAATAAACCAACAAAACCAAACGCGGTTAAACCGCCCAATACCCCGATAAAAATAATGATAAAAGGGATTTTGGTCGCGCCGCTAATGACGATAGGACGGATAAGGTTATCAACCCAACTAATAACCAGTATACCCCAGAGCGCTAAGCCTATCCCTTCTACGGTATGTCCTTGGCTCAATAACCAAATCGATACCGCGCCCCAAACAAATGGCGTACCAAAGGGAATTAAGGCAATGATAAAAGTCACAATGGTGAGTAAGATAGGACTTGGCGCGCCAGCGAAATAGTAACCAATACCCGCGAGTAATGCCTGCGCCAATGCGGTCAAGCCGATACCATAGACGACCGCGCGCGTGGTCGTACCGACCGAATCAATATAACCATCGATACGATTGCCAATGATATTACGCAGCGCTTGACGGATTTGACGTACCAAGCTGGTGCCATCGCGATAAAAGAAAAACAATGTCATCAGCGCCATCCCAAGTTTGGCCAAACCACTGAAGACGACATCAAAAGCGACTTTGCCATAATACAGGTGCGACTGTACCCAAAGACGAAAAGCCTCTAGCGTCCCCTCAGGGTTTTTATTGATTCTCCATAGCACATCTTTGACTTGCTGACCGATGATGGGCAAATCTTTGACAGAATCAGGCACATCCAAATAGCCCACTTTGATGCGATAAACTAAATTACTAATGAGGCTTAACGCTTCTTGCTGCAAAATAAAGATACCAACGACGAGCGGCACACCAATCATAAGCGTGATGCTCACCGTCATAATAGCGGCGCTAAAGTTTGAGCTGAATCGAACTCTTTGGTGAAAAAAATTATAAATAGGGAAAGTCACGTAGGCTAAAATCGCTGCCCATAGCGCTGGTACAATAAAAAACTGTACGACTTGGAAACATAATACGAACAGCACCACCAATAAGGTAATGGCCAATAAGCGCTGAATAAGAAATTCTTTTGTCCAGTTTTCAATCATAGCGTATAAACCAAGAGCAGGCAGCAAAAAGCCAATCCGGCTTTGCTGTAACGTTTATAAATAGGTGGATAAAAATCACAGAGCATGTGCGTTACAGACCATGTCCATTATTGGTATCCCTTAGCGAGTATGTCAGGTGGTAAATATTAGGTAATAGTTAATACTGGATAATAAGTTTCATCATAACTGCGGCGTAAAATAGTTGCTGTCAATACAGCGCGCAATACAGCGCGCAATACAGCGCGCAATACAGCTACCGTACCATACAGCACCTTTATAAACATCATATTTGGCTAGCAAAACAGCATTAATTTCTAAAAACAATCTTTGCTGATTAAAATAGCGTTAATTTGATATTTACCTGCGCTTAAATGAGGTAACCCGCCGACAGTAACGGTTTATTATGCAATAAAATAAACCCAATAAATAAGACTATGTTGTAATCTTTACTTACATTTATCTGTAGGCATTAACAGTGAATATGGGTGCTTGCACGTAAAAACTCCTGAGTAGATTTATCCTTGTAGCATAACGGCTATCTATCGCCTTTTTAGTCAATTATGCTGTGGTATCTTGCCAGCTAAATCACTGCTCAGTTCTATTAGTACCGACAATTGATGTTATACTAAAGGGATTAATCTGAACGCTCGAATGCTGTTAAGTTAGTATGACCTTATAGGTTTTTAGCATTATCAGCCTTGGCGTTTTGAAAATTACTTCTTGCAATCCTCATCTGCCACCCTACTCTAGACTGTCTTAATCACTGGTATTTAGAGCGGCGCTGCATATTTTGGTATTGTCGATAAGCATTATATTGATGCCTATCCAAGCTTGGCGCTCATTATTTCGACTCACTATTCAAGCGTCGTGTTTTGAGTGCCTGTTTAAACACTTATATTTTGCGTTACTTTTATAAATTACTTTGATTTGGTTTTATTTGAAACCAAGACGGATTCAACACATTTACACAACCTATTGATAGGAACAATAACAATGTCAAGAGACACTGCAAAAGATACTGATAATCCCAATTCTACTGCCTCAAATGACGCCAATACGGCATCTAAACCGCAAGACAGCGTGACTTTTGCGCTAGCCCAATCGCACTTTTTGGTTGGTGATATCACTGCTAACGCTGAAAAAATGCGCACGCTCGCACTACAAGCCCGTGAGCAAGGTGCTGATGTTATTATCTTCCCAGAGTTAGCATTATTGGGCTACCCACCGCAAGATTTATTGCTACGCCCTAGTCTTTCAGGACGTATCAAAAGCGCGCTGTCGTCTTTAAGTGATATCGATGATATCGTGATGATTGTGGGCTATCCGCATGTCGACCATCATGGCACCTTTAACTCGGCTGCGATTTTGCATAACGGTCATCAAAAAGGCTTTTATCACAAGCAAATCCTGCCAAATTATGGCGTATTTGATGAGCGTCGTTATTTTGATAAAGGTCGCAACCAAGTATTGTTTGACTATAAAGGCATTACTATCGGTCTGCTTATCTGCGAAGATTTGTGGGAAAAAGGTCCAATTGCCGAGCTTAAAAAACAAGGCGCTGACCTGATTGTGAGCTTAAACGCCTCACCGTTCGAGATTGAAAAACAAGACAACCGTAAAACCATGCTGGCCAAACGTAGTCGCGAAAACAACTTGCCTATCGTTTATCTAAACGCTGTTGGCGGTCAAGATGACTTGGTCTTTGACGGCGGCTCTATGGCGATTCAAGCCGATGGCAGCGTTGCTCACGAAGCATCACGCTTTATGAATCAGCTCATGCTAGCGACATTTAATGTGAAGACGGCGAAATTTGATACGCAAGCAAAAGCGCCTTTATCATTAAGCCGTGAGTCGGAGATGTACCAAGCGCTGGTCGTTGGTCTACGTGATTATGTCAATCTTTCAGGCTTTACTGGCATCATCGTTGGCTTATCAGGCGGTATCGATTCAGCCTTGACCTTGTGTATCGCTGTCGACGCTCTGGGCGCTGATAAAGTCTATGCGGTGATGATGCCGTACGAATACACCTCACAAATCAGCTTAGAAGATGCGCAAGCACAGGCCCGTCGCTTAAACGTTTCTTATACCGTTTGCCCGATTTTTGATGCGGTTGAAGGTATCCGCCATACCTTAGCGCCACTATTTAATAAGTCACCTGCTGATACTACCGAAGAGAATATCCAAGCGCGCGCACGCGGTGTGGTGCTGATGGCATTGTCTAATAAATTTGGTCATTTGGTCATTACTACGGGTAATAAATCAGAGTTAGCGGTTGGTTATTCAACGTTATACGGTGATATGGCCGGCGGCTTTGATGTGCTAAAAGACGTTTATAAATCACAAGTTTATAAACTTGCCAGCTACCGTAACCGCTTAGAAGATACGCCGGTTATCCCTGAGCGCGTGATTACGCGTCCGCCATCGGCTGAGCTGCGTCCTGATCAAAAAGACCAAGATAGCCTGCCTGATTATGACGTTTTAGATGGTATCTTAATGTCGTATATCGATGAAGATATGGGCTATCAAGATATTGTCGATAAAGGCTTTGATGCTGACTTGGTCGCCAAGGTTATCAAAATGGTTGATAACAGCGAGTATAAACGCTCGCAAGCACCGATTGGCACTAAGATTAGCCATAAAGCCTTTGGTCGCGAGCGTCGTTTCCCATTGGTGAATAAATGGTCAATAAAAGGCTAAGAATTAACTACTGATTTATCATTACAACCTTTTAGATATGCCGTTATTTTTTAGATTAACGTCTATTTAAATGACAAACTAAAAGGTTGGATAGATTTAAGTTTTTATATAACTTTATTCGGTGGTGTATCAGAAAGTATGCTGAGGTAATAAAGGAGAGTGACAGCCGAGGCAAGATGATATATTTGAGGTTATGAAGACACAAATAGATATCAACTGCCCCGACTGTCACAGTCCCAGTTTAAAGAAAAATGGCAAAAAAAGCTATGGCAAGCAAAACTACCAATGCAAAGCCTGCAAGCGTCAGTTCATTGGTGATCATGCCTTAACTTATAACGGCTGTCACTCTAGAATAGAAGATAAAATACGGCTAATGACAGTGAGAGGCTGTGGCATTAGAGACATTGCTATTATAGCCTCAGTTAGCATTGGTAAAGTGCTAAGCACCATAAGCTCATCCGTATATAAGATTGCGCCTAAGCAGAGCTACTATGAACGCTTAGAAGTTGATGAGTTCTGGACTTACGTGTATCGCAAGAAACGTAAAGTCTGGCTTATTTATGCTTATGACCGTGATACGGGTGAGATTGTCGCTTATGTCTGGGGCAAACGTGATTTGAGAACGGCTAAGAAGCTAAGAGCACGTCTAAAGCAGCTCAAAGTCAGCTATGACTCTATTAGTATGGACAATTGGGATAGCTTTATAACGGCTTTTAAACCAGATCATAAGCGAGTTGGCAAACAGCATACGGTAGGTATAGAAGGTAATAACTGTCGCTTGAGACACCGATTACGTCGAGCGGTTAGAAAGACTTGTTGCTTCTCAAAAAAGCTTGATAATCACTTTAAAGTATTCGATCTGGTGTTCTTTTATGTCAATTATGGCTACGTCTGATGCCAGCATACTTTTTAGAACACCACCCTTTATTCAAGTGTTTTATAATTAGCTGGGTGCTTACCCAGCTTTTTTAGTTTTTATTGATAAATAATTTTCATTAACTGCTACTTACCCCAAATTTTTATACATAATCTCTTACTTCACCTTATCCCAACTACTGTTTTTAATTTAACTACCCTACCTATTTTTATCCGAGTCCGTCATGAGTTTGATCACCGCTACTATCTTCCTTCTTTTATTACTTACCTTGAGTGCTTTTGTCTCTGCCGCCGAGATTGCCATCGCTGCTGGTCGCAAGATTAAGCTACAAATCATGGCAAAAGAAGGCGAAGTCCGCGCCCTTGATGTCCTGCATATGCAAGAAAATCCTGGTGGATTTATTACTGTGGTGCAAGTTGTTCTGAACGCCGTCGCCATTTCAGCCGGTGCGGTTGGTGAGTCAGCCATTAGCCCTTATTTGCAGCTGTTAATCAAGCATGAAGCGGCGGCATCTATCATCTCATTCGTGCTTATTACCAGTTTATTTTCCCTACTTGCTGATTTGATGCCTAGGCGCTTGGCGATGTCTAATGCAGAGATCTTTGCTGTGCGACTGGTACGCCCTATGATGGCACTGACTTTTATTTTTAAGCCGGTTATTTGGGTCTTTGATGGCGCCGCAAACCTTATCTTTGAGCTTTTTGACATATCAACCATCCGCCAAGATGACATTACTCCAGAAGATATCTATGCGGTAATGGACGCTGGCGCTGAAGCTGGTGTGCTCAAAAAACAAGAGCACCATTTGATCGAAAACATCTTTGAGATGCAAGAGCGTACCGTCACCTCAGTGATGAATCCGCGTGAGCATATCGTCTATTTTGATAGCAAGACCAGTACAGAGGAAGTGGTCGAGGTGATGATTGCGCAGCCGCATAATAAGTTTTTGGTCTGTGAGGAAGACGATTTAGAACAAATTATCGGTTATGTAGAGTCGCGCAGCTTTTTAGCCTTGGTACTTAACCAACAAGAAGTCAGCCTAACTGACAAAACGCTATTAAAACCGGCGTTATTTGTACCCGATACCTTGTCTTTGTTTGAAGTATTAGAGATGTTTAAATCAACGGGTGCTGACTTTGCCGTTATCGTTAATGAATATGGCTTGGTGGTTGGCGTCATTACCCTACGCGATGTGATGAGTATTGTGATGGGTGAGCTAGTGACCGTTGAAGAGCAGCCTATCGTGCAGCGTACGGATAACTCTTGGCTTATCGATGGTATGACGCCGATTGAAGACGTCATTCGAGCGCTAGATATTGTCAATTTGCCGCGCAGTCAGAACTATGAAACCATCAGCGGCTTTATGATGTATATGCTGCGCAAAATTCCTAAAAAAACCGATACCATCGAATACGCCAATTATCGTTTTGAGATTATCGCTACCGACAATCTTAAAATTACCCAACTACTCGTCACCAAACTTGAAGAAACGGTTAAGTAAAAAGAGCGGTTCAAATCTGGTATTAACATTTGATGAATTGATTTAATATTGACTTAATGATTTAACAGTCAATTAATGACAAGCTCAAAATTAAGCACGCGCGCCAAATATTGCCGTGCCGACGCGCACCATGGTAGAGCCATTGGCAATGGCTTCACCCATGTCACCACTCATGCCCATGCTCAGCGTATCCCACTGCGGCAATTCTGGATGCTCAATCTTGATATCTTCAAATAACTGCTTGGTGCGAGCAAAGGCATCGGTGTTGGCTTTTGCCGGAATAATCATCAAACCACGCAGTTGCAAGCGCTCGTAATGTTTAATGGCAGATATCAATGCGGGCAATTCGGCTGGTAAACAGCCGGACTTGCTGTCTTCATTATCGATATTGACTTGTATCAGCACATTAAGCGGCGGTAGTTCGGCTGGGCGTTGCTCATTAAGACGCTTGGCAATAATCTCGCGCTCCAGCGTTTGCACCCAATCAAAATGCTCAGCAATATCACGGGTCTTATTACGCTGAATACTACCAATATAATGCCAAATGATAGATTCGCATTCTGGCTGTTCTCGCAAAACTTGTATTTTTTCAAGCGCTTCTTGTAGATAGTTTTCGCCAAAATCGCGCTGCCCTTGCTGTACTAATGTCGCAACCATCTCAGCAGGCTTGGTTTTGGATACCGCCAGTAAAGTGACTTCATGATGCTGCTTTGTCGCTTGGGCACACGCCTGCGCCACCTGCTTATTAACCTGCTGCCAACTTTCAATTAGATTTATATTATTGACATCACTTTCCTCATTTTGCATGTTAGGTGAAATAATGTCAGTAGGAATATTATTTTTATGGGTTTGCTTAGAGATATCGTTCATAAAAGGCTCACAGGGATAAAGGATGCTATTGTCTTAGATCATTATTTTTATAAGTTATTTTAACTTTTGATAAATACTCTTTTAATAGAGAAATAATAAATCAATATTCATAAAACTAAGAATTACTGAACTATTTTTGCATTTTATTTATATAGTAGATGGTTAAATAGCCATAGTCTTGTTATGATATTGTTACATGGTCTAACATTTACTACTAAAGACAGTAGTAATGGTAACAAATACAGCGAAGATCAACATATTTTTAAGATGATTGGCTTAGATGGCGTTATAGAATAAGTATCCGTTATACATTCTATACGCTTTTTGGCTCACCCTTATTTATTGATAGTAATATCCGATTATGGCTGAAAAGAATAATTTAAGCATCGAAGACTTGCTGCGCTTTACGGTCAAGCATAAAGCCTCAGATTTACATATTTCAGCCGGTATGCCAGCGATGATTCGTGTCGATGGTGAGATGACCCGTATCAATATGCCAGAGATGAGCCATCAGGTTGTGCATCAGCTTATTTATGACATCATGAATGATAAGCAACGTGCTGACTTTGAAGAGTTTTTTGAGACCGACTTCTCTTTTGAGATTCCAAATTTGGCGCGCTTTCGTGTTAACGCCTTTAACCAAAATCGCGGCGCAGGCGCAGTCTTTCGTACCATTCCCTCTAAAGTCCTTACCATGGAAGACTTGGGTATGGGCGAGGTTTTCAAACGTGTGTCTGACTTTAAACGCGGCGTAGTATTGGTTACAGGTCCGACGGGTTCAGGGAAGTCTACCACGCTGGCGGCCATGATTGATTATATCAATGAAACTCGTAAAGAGCATATTTTAACCATTGAAGACCCGATTGAATTTGTCCACGAGTCTAAAAAGAGCTTGATTAACCAACGTGAAGTCCACCGCGATACCTTAGGTTTCGAGCCTGCGTTGCGCTCTGCGTTACGTGAAGATCCAGACGTTATCCTTGTTGGTGAGCTTCGTGACCTTGAAACTATTCGCTTAGCTTTGACCGCCGCAGAAACAGGGCACTTGGTCTTTGGTACTTTGCACACCAGCTCAGCGGCAAAAACCATTGACCGTGTGATTGACGTCTTCCCTGCTGCTGAAAAAGACATGATTCGAGCGATGCTTTCGGAGTCATTACAAGCGGTCATCTCACAGACTCTTTTGCGTCGTCAAACCGGCGGACGAATTGCCGCGCATGAGATTATGCTAGGCACGCCTGCTATTCGTAACTTGATACGTGAAAACAAAATCGCCCAGATGTACTCCTCTATTCAGACGGGTGCTGGTGATGGCATGATTACCCTTGACCAAACGCTTAAAAATCTTGTCTCAAAAGGTACTATTAGCAAAGATGTTGCACGTCCTTATGCCAAGCAGCCTGAGGCGTTTATTTAGCACTGTTTTTCAAAGCATTAAACCTTTATAGCACTAAGTTTTAATAACATTACAAATTGACAATCATAGATTTTTAATTAATCGGCTTTATTCATTTTTAATGGTCGTTATTGGCAGTCTTTAAAAGTTTATTGAAGCACCTTTTAATCTATATATTCCAAGTGTAGGTACGTTATGGACATTGATAAACTTTTACAGTTAATGATCAATAAAAACGGCTCTGACCTTTTTATTACCGCTGACGTTGCGCCATCCATGAAAATTAATGGCAAAATTCTCCCCGTGGGTAAAACGCCATTAACGGCTGAGCAAACCATGAGATTGGTTAAAGGGGTGATGACGCCAAGCCAACAAAAAGAGTTCGATGAAACCAATGAGTGTCAGTTTGCGATTACAGACCAAGCTCAGCAAGCGCGTTTTCGGGTTAGTGCTTTTATACAGCGCGACATGGCGGGGATGATTTTACGGAAAATTGAGAATAAAATTCCGACAGTCGAAGAGCTGCGCCTGCCACCAGCATTAAAAGAGCTGGCCATGAAAAAGCGCGGTATTATCTTGTTGGTTGGTGCAACAGGTACCGGTAAATCGACCACCCTTGCGGCAATGATTGGGCACCGTAACCAGAACTCACATGGTCATATTATTACCATCGAAGATCCTATCGAGTTTGTCCATAAGCATCGCGGTTGTATCATTACTCAGCGTGAAGTCGGTATCGACACCCACTCTTTTGAAGCGGGGCTGAAAAACACCTTACGCCAAGCGCCTGATGTTATTTTGATTGGCGAGATTCGTAACCGCGAGGTTATGAGCTACGCGATTCAATATGCGGAGACCGGACATTTGGTCTTTGCTACCTTACACGCCAATAACGCCAACCAAGCGATTGACCGTATTATTCACTTCTTTGAAACCAGTCGCCATAATCAGTTGTTTATGGATTTATCGCTGAATTTACAAGCTATTATCGCTCAGCAACTGATTCCAACGCCTGATGGCAAAGGACGCCGCGCTGCTATTGAGATTTTATTAAACTCACAGCTAATTAGTGACTATATTCGTAAAGGCGAGGTTCATGAAATCAAAGATGTGATGACGCGCTCACGCGAGAGCGGTATGCAGACCTTTGACCAAGCGCTGTTTGATTTGTATGAACAGGGCGAAATCACCTATAAAGAAGCCATTCTGCACGCCGACTCGCCTAATGATTTGCGCTTAAAAATCAAATTGAGCAATAAAAATGGCACCGCCAATTTAGATGAAGGCGCTGATAGTTTATCGCTAGATATTACTTAGCTTGATATTACTTAGCTTGATCCTACTTATTAACTTATTCAGTATTTTCCATAAAAAAGCCCTCATCGAATGTGAGGGCTTTTTTATAGCCTTAAAATTAGCAGTATCAGCTATTCTTTTGAAACGCTTATTTTGCGTTGTCTTTGCAAGCCTGATTGTCACAAATACCGTAGAGCACTAAAGAATGACCCGATAGCTTAAAGCCATGCTCTGCCGCTACTTTGGTCTGCTCTTCTTCGATAATTTCATTATGGAATTCGATAATCTTACCGCAGACATCACAAACCAGGTGGTCGTGATGCTCTTCTTGGGTAATCTCAAATACCGATAGATTGTTTTCAAAGTTATGACGCTCAACGATACCCGCTTGCTCAAACTGCGTCAGCACGCGATAAACGGTGGCGAGACCCACATCCTCACCTTGCTCAATCAGCGCCTTGTACACCTCTTCTGCACTCATATGATGCAGCTCTGCGCTTTCAAGCAGCTCTAAAATTTTGATACGCGGTAACGTTACTTTCAAACCCGCTTTACGTAAATCTTGATTGGTAAAAGAAGCCATAATATCCCTTCTGACTATGAAAGTCTTAGCAAATAAATTCAAAAAACACGAGTTAAAAATCATTAATCATGAGTAATAATAACGGATAAAAAAATATCAACCATAAAAATCTAGCCACTCTTAGGCGAATTTCTAGAGCAATTTTTTATAAAAATTTGACGCCAAGTCTATGAATTTAAAATATAAATAATAAATACCGCCAGATAGCGTTTGGTAAATAATGTCGTAAGTGGTAGGCAATTGCAAGTAAATGACGTATCATTTGTCCAAGATTGCCTGCAAGACCAGCCTTATCGGTTCTTAGCTGCGCCTAACCCATTTTTTATGAGTCATCTTACCATGATAAAGACATTGAATTTTCGTTCGTTAAGCTCTGCAAGCGCAGTACGCAAGATTGCCATTACCAGTATGCTTAGTGCCGCTGTCGCTATGTCTGGCTGCTCATTACTAAGTGTGTATAAGATTGATTTGCCACAAGGTACCGCCATTACCCAAACCCAAGCACAAAAACTACAAGTGGGTATGAATCAAAATCAGGTACTTTATATTCTTGGCAGTCCGGCAATTAAAGATACATTAGAGCCTAAGCGCTGGGATTATATTTACGATTATAAAGCAGGGACAGAAGGTCGCCGCAAAGGTATCGCCGATGTTAAAAATGCCAGCCAGCACTTAATTGTCTATTTTGATGATAATGGTATAGTAACTCGTATCGAAGGTATCGACAGCTTACCGGCATCGTAAATCTGTTCGAAAACCATAACGACTAGCTAGCAAATTATAGCGACTGACGGTTAACCCCGAGATTTATTTTTGCGCTGAGACATAGGATCAGCGCTTAAGCTGCGATATACCTCTACCCGATCAAAAGGCTGCAATATATAATTTAGTGGCTGCTTTTGCGCATATACCCCGACACGCCAACGCTTAGCCGTTGGCGTCGTCATATCAGCCACTTGTTCGCACCATCTTGCCAGCTCTTCGAACTGTGTCAGCCAACCCACTTGCGCCAATACCTCATATAGAGTAGTACCTTGACTGACTTTAACGGTTAGGTAATGCTGACGCTCTGCTTCTTCGGCATACGCCAGATATACCGTCATCAAATTGGCTTGTTCAGCTTGAGACATATTAATGTTAGCTTCACTGTTGCTAGCTTCACCGTTATCAGCTGCATGATTATTAGCTACATGGTTATTAGCAGCATTCATTAGCTTAACCACTGCATTACCCAACCGATTAACGCTAACAGTAATGCCAATGGCACAATCAAGCGTATCGCAACCCGCCATAAGTTATAAAAAGCTTCATTGCCAAAGTTTAAAGACTTACGCAAATGGCTGATTTTCATCTGCCAACCGGCAAAAACCGACAGTAATAACACGGCGATACTACTGATAATCACCAAAATGCCAACCAGCCAATTGGTCGGTATCGCAACTACTAGCAGCAGGGCTATTACAAAGGTTAAGAGCACACTGACCAATAAGCCAAATTTATGCGCCAATTGCTGCGTACTATAGTGTAGTAAGTAGCTGGCCACAAACAATACGCCGACCCAATACAGTAACTGCCCAATCGGTGGCAACGCCATACCGCTGATAAATAATGCGACAACACCAACCACCAGCTGTAATATCCAAATCGGTAGGACAAGCTTGGTTGCCCGATATTCTTGCGTAGCATGATGACGAGAAGGTCTTTGGGCGTTATGATTATCCACCCCGACCGCAGTAACGGCTTGCTTGCTGACTAAATGCTGACCAAACCAATATAAGCCAGTACCTGCACCCACACTGACTAACGCCAAGGCAACAGCACGTGCCCACTCGCTTAAGCTAACATCGGTCATCGCAAAAGCAACATTTGGTAAACCGTTTGCCACTCCTAGCAGTAAGCCTATCAGCATTAAACCCAAGCCAATCGGCAAAGGTGCGACGCCCAGTAAACTCAATAAGACAGCAATGACCATTAAGCCTGCCGCAATGGCAAAGCTTGGCACATCAGGCGCGCTATTTAATTCGGTTAGAGCGGCTAAAATACCAGTACTTGCACCAGATATGACCAACGCTGCAATAATAATAGACACCAATGCGGCGAGCCAACCAAAACCGCGCCATAAAGAGCTGGCATCTGCCTCACGCGTGAGCTTTTGCATACCCGCTAAAGGCGCCTCCGCACTACGATAGGCCAAGGCTATCTCAGCATAAACGACCGGTAATGAGACCAGCACCATGGCTAACAGCCAAAGCAACCAGAAATCGATCTCACCTATGGATGCTGGCGCAAACCAACGAAACAGTAGTAGCGGTAGCAGCGCGGCGATAAAGCAAGAAGCATAGCGAATCATCATAATTTAAATCCAAGCGATTCAAAGTGAATAACATTTAATGATATAAAGCCCTGATAAGCGCCGATATTGTTTCTATTAGCTTTATATATAGCTGTGTATACAGGCGACTTACCTTGTACAAGTTGTATAAAAGATTATGCAAATTATATAAGGACTAACAGTTATAAAAAAACCCCGAAATCGGGGTTTAATAGCTAAAGCATAACGGCTGCATGAAAGTACATAAGTTAGTATTTCATTTAAACATGCAACGAATTAGTGGATAGCACTCACATAATCTGACAAGATGCGAATATCGCGATCAGACAGTTTTGAAGCAACGGTTTGCATCATGCCCATCTCACCTTCTTTTGCCGCATCGTTGACACGTTTTTGCTCATCGCTGTCGATATCATCTACACGACCAGCCGCACGGAAAAGCTTTAATTGAGTAGCGATATATTCAGCATGCTGTCCACCTAAACGTGGAAATGCAGCCCAAGCATTACCCGCTGCATCTGGACCATGACAGCCTGCACAACCGATGACACCGCGTGTCTTATCGCCGCCTAAAAACAGCTTAGTCGCTTCTTGTGTGGTTGCAGGATTACCGAATGCTACACCCCAAGGTTTTTGGCTCGCATAATATCCTGCCACGTTGGCCAAATCTTGCTGAGATAAATTGGCAACTTGTGATTGCATGATACCGTTTTTACGATAGCCCGATTTAAAATCAACCAATTGTTTGTATAAGTACTTCACGTTTTGACCGCCAAGATTTGGCTGGGCTGGTATAGGACTCACACCATTAACACCGTGACAAGCAGCACAGACCGTTTCGGCGACTTGTTTACCAGCGTTAAGATCATATTCAGGAACAGTGATAGCAGCTTGTACGCTGAAACTTGCAACACATAAGCTGGCGGCAGCGATTAACTTTTTCATTGATACAAATCCTACTAACTCGGCGTAAGCATTATCTAGCATGATTGTATTATTTAAAGACGAAAGATATACAGAGCCATCATTTAGCCAGCTAAGCCATATATTCTGCGGTCTTTATCACAAGCAGCCCGAAAGTACTTACTAATATCAGGGTTTATTTTGGATTATTATAGCAAGACTTTTTACTATTTGCCTACTTAATCGTAGCATTGGGGATTTTTTCTATTCATATCCTAATCACCTACTTCATAAAAACAAAAAAGCGCATCAGGTTTAGCAACCTTGCGCCTTATATATTTTTATAAACAATGATGGATAGCTTTATACTTAGACAAGACCTATGCACGGGTTGAACGCTATTTACTCATATATTCGATGAGCTTACGGTAATCATCATCGCTGCAATCTGTGCACAGTCCACCGGCGGGCATTTGAATCATGCCACTTTTCACCGATTTAATCAGCGCTGGCATGCCCTTTTGTTTGATGAGCTGTTGCCATTTGGCACTGTCGCCCTTTTTAATGGCGTTGAGCGCGCCACTATCGTGACAAGCGGCACATGAGTTATTATAGGACGTTGCAATATCAGCCGCACTGGCAGTACTTAGCATCGCGGTACCACCAATTATGAGCGCGGTTGCCGTACTGGCTAATAAGCGATAGCTTTTGGCAACTGTTGTGGTGATTGAGAACATGGGACACCTCACATCGTTTCTTCATTCGCTTAATCAATAATTTTATTAAACGTCTTTCATTCAATCTGTCTGACTAAAGATTGTAACAATATATGTCGTATTAATATATATAAATATAGTTTAGCTTTGTTAACGGCTGCTAATGAGGCAGAAGACTGCCCTAAGAGCCGATTTACTTGAAAGTTATTTTAAGGCTATGTCGCCAATAGGATGTAATTAATATAAGGGTAATGGCCGTTATTTCAATAACTAAGCGCCGTAATAGTATAGAATAGGCGGTATCCTAAAACCCTTATATGATTGAAGTCTTATTTTTCCAGCGCACCTATTCCATACGCTGCTGTAAGCACTGCTTAATTCAAAAACTTTTATTACCGTATCCAATTTTTCAAGATTAATGAGTCACTTATGAGTACCCCGTTCAAAGATGTCGCCGCTGAACACGCGGATTTTAATACCAAAGCCCGTCAACGCATTCAGCAAACTGAATTTCTAATGTCTGCGCCAACTTTTCGCCTTTGTCCACCTGATGTTGGGCTAGAGATTGCCTTTGCTGGACGTTCAAACGCTGGTAAATCATCCGCTATTAATGCACTGACCAATCAGCGTCAGTTAGCACGCTCGTCTAAGACACCTGGCCGTACGCAGATGATTAACTTTTTTAGTATTGGCGATAGTGATAGACGTTTGGTTGATTTACCCGGTTACGGTTATGCGGCCGTACCGCTTGAGATGAAAAAAGAATGGCAGGTTGAGTTAGAGGAATATCTCGTATCGCGCTCAAGCCTTGCAGGTTTGGTGCTGATGTCAGATATCCGTCATCCCCTGAAGTTCTTTGACGAGCAAATGCTGCATTGGGCAAAAGATGGTGATCTGCCGGTGCATATCTTGCTGACCAAAGCCGATAAGCTTAAATATGGTGCTTCCAAAAACGCACTACTAAATACTCGTAAAAGGCTGAAGCAATTGGGCTTAAACTGTACCATTCAGCTATTTTCAGCGTTAAGAAAAGAAGGGCTTGATGAGCTGGCAGGCGTCATGGGCAACTGGTATGAGTATCAGCTGGATGCCAATAAAATTATTGAGTCCTCTTTTGCTTTGCTAGAAGGTGCTGAGCTAGAAGACGCGATTGCAAAGGACGCTGCTCAAACAGGCAATGTTGAGAAAGATAGTGCTGAACAAGATAATGTTGAAAAGGACAGTACTGAATAAGACGGCAAGTAAACCTCATGGTTTTCGCCAGTCACGATTTTCGCCAGTCACGATTTTCGCCAGTCACGATTTTTGTCAGTTACAGTTTTTAACCAGTCACAGTTTCAGCCAAAAAGGGTTTATCGCTAATAACGATAAACCCTTTTTGATTTTTATGACCATCTTTTACCATTTAAACGAATGCTTATTTAAGCACACAATAGCTCAGCTAATGCTTGCGGGGTATCTACTTGATAAGTTGGCTGCTCGGCGGCAAGCTCGCTACTCGACGCCGTACCATAATTGACCGCAATACTGGTCATGCCCAAACGGTTGGCCATTTGGATATCATAAATACTGTCGCCGATAAATACCGCCTGCGAGATGGGCTGCTTGGTATGGTCTAAAATATCACTCAGCATTTGTGGGTCAGGTTTTGAGCCCGACTCATCAGCGCAGCGCGTGATAGCAAAATAATGATGACTGTCAGAACCATCTAATACCCGATCTAAACCCTTTCTTTTCTTACCAGTGGCGACCGCAAGCTGCTTATCTTGCTGTTGCAAGGTTTGCAGCATAGTTTCGATAGGCGCAAAGAACGGCGTACGATGGCTGTTTGGAATATAATAATCCGCATAACTTTGCTGAATGGCTAGCTTTTGCGCAGCGGTTGCTTGCGGATATAAAATCTCAATGCCATTCATTAGACTCAGGCCGATAATGTCTTTCACGGCCTGATCGGTGGTGGTAAAGCCATGCGCCTCGCCTGCTACGTGCATTGACTCAACGATTAAGCCAATCGAATCCATCAAAGTGCCATCCCAATCAAAAATAATCAGCGTTTTGTCTGCTAAGTGGTGCTCGGCTGCTAATTTAGAAGTATTAGCGGTTGCTAATGTATGAGCGAGTGATGCTGTTGTCATGGACTAACCCTTAACGATTCATCGTAAATGGCGGATGTGAAAACGTCACGGTCACTTATTTGGCTAAAACATGCCCTTATAAGTCACTGTGACGTTTGTGCTTCATACTGAATATTAATATAAAAACTGAGAATGGAATATCAGTCCTTTAAGCTTATTCAGGTAGTTTAATGTCTGCTGGTAACCAAGCTACCATCTCATCTGGTAATGGCGCAGTAATGCTCTCATAGCCGGGAATGTCCAAACGCCACGCATGTAAGCACAGACGATGCACGCCAGACTTGTCATGCACGTTGTATTTATCATCACCTAAGATAGCATGACCAATATGTGCCAAATGCACACGGATTTGATGAGTACGACCGGTCAGTGGCTTAGCTTCAATCAAACTGACTGGCTGATTGGTCAGCATAAAGCGACCATGAACGATAATATCTGTCTGACTTTCTTTAGCTTGCGCATCTTGTGCATCTACTTTTACGCGGCGCTCACCACTAGCCAGTGTATAGCGCAATAATGGCGCATCGATACGCTGCTCGTTCAGTGCAGGTTGACCTTTGGCGATACATAGATAGTGCTTTTGGATAGTCTTGTCGACCAGATGCTGTTGTAGGGCTTTTAGCGCTGAGCGTTTCTTAGAAATCATCAGCAGACCTGAGGTATCTTTATCGATACGATGAATCAGCTCTAAGTACTTTTTGCCCGTCACTTCGCGCATGGCTTCAATAACGCCAAAATCTAAACCACTACCGCCATGAACGGCGATGCCCGATGGTTTATTCAATACGATTAAACCTTCATCTTCGTAGACCACACGTGCCAATAAACTCTTGGCAAATTCGGTACTGATAATAGGTTTATCACGGGTGGCTAGCTGAACAGGCGCAATACGTACGACGTCTTCACGCTGTAATCTGTCATGCGCTTTACAGCGCTTATTATTGACGCGCACTTCATCAGAGCGAATCATTTTATAGATATGCGGTTTAGGCAAGCCTTTTAGACGATTGAGTAAAAAGTTGTCCAAGCGCTGATCATGCTGATGGCGAGTGACTTCAAGGTAGTTGACCTTTTCAAAGTTACTAATTTCGTCATCGGCACTTTGCGGGCGCGTTTTGCTATTAAAGATAGCCGGAGCTTCGTGGATAGGTTCGTCGTTTGTCATTTTGTCGTTTGTCATTTTTAGTTAGGTATTTACATAAAGATTTGCTATAGTTTAGCATGTTGAGCGCCAATTAAGCAGAGGCTGCGACAATAATTCATCGTTGTTACAGACAGTATAGCGCCATTTTTACTGCTGGTCAGTACTGGTTAGTTAAGCGCTGCCTGCTATAAAATCTGCCAAGCTTGTGTGTTTCATCTGATTTTAAGGGTGTTATATCCCTTGATATACCCTATAATGCCCCATAAATTGTAAGAACAACGCTGACATTTATATTAGTACAAAACAGTATTAGTACCAGATAAGTTATCAGCATAAGATTGTTTATCATTACAGAATATTGTGACATTAGACAACATCGCTTTGATAGATTGTTAAAACAATTTTATCAAACGATAACAACATAACATTTACTCACTACCGCATAACCACGACTTGCCTTGATAACTATTTATGATCATACATAATTATTTATCATCCAGTCCTTTAGGCGCGCAGATGAGCAAGTATGGGTCGTTTAGAGCCAGAATCGAGCATCATTAACTGATTGTCGATAGCTGCCTGAGTATTGGTGGTCAAACAGAGGACGATAAGTAGAATAGACAAGAGACACCGTGCCGATAAGCCGGTCATTTATTCTGTTTGCCAAGTACGCCCCGCTGATGACGAAAGCAGCGCCACCTAGCTTTGAGACACCCCAGATATTACTGACGTTATACCCAAAAGAACGATAAATAAAGAATGACCAATTGCTTCACCTAAAAGGATAACCGCTGCACGGCACTATTTTATACGATAACACTTATATAATAGTCCTTAATGACAGCGATATTATTGCTAGACCTTGATTGATTACTGTGACAGCACGATGCTTTTTTAGTACCTGTGACCTCTTGACTCTCAGTCATTATCCACCGCCACCCTTACAACGTGCGCTGACCCTCAAACTGGATAAGATGACTGCTAATAAAAGACCACTAACTTGCTCCTGCATTAATCATTAGAACAAGCCTATTCATAATAACTCTATAGATAGTAGCCTTACACCCTATCTTATCTATATGAATGTTACCGACATTAGCATACCTTATCGCTAATACATTTTAGGTCAAAAAGCGATTGCGAAAAGCCCGCGCGCTTAACTGCATTTATGCTTTACGTTCTACCGCTCATTAACGTCTGCTCAGGCTAATTGTATTATTAGCCACACTTGCCACCCTGCCCTAAAGCCTGTCTCGTCGTTGTTCTGCGTACTCATAGGATACCAATATGAAACGCATTTTAATCAACGCTACTCAAAACGAAGAAATTCGTGTTGCCCTTTGTAAAGGCAATCATCTTTATGATTTCGATTTAGAAAACCGTACCCGCGAACAAAAAAAATCCAACATTTATAAAGGTCATGTGACCCGTGTCGAGCCTTCGCTTGAAGCGGTATTTGTCGAATATGGCTCACAGCGTCAAGGCTTCTTACCGATTCGTGAAATTTCTGCTGAATATTTAAGCGGCAATCCACGCGATGAAAACATCAAAAAACTGATCAAAGAAGGTGACGAACTCATCGTCCAAGTTGAAAAAGAAGAGCGTGGTAATAAAGGCGCGGCTTTATCAACTTATGTGTCACTAGCAGGTCGTTATTTGGTTTTAATGCCGAACAACCCTCGTGGCGGCGGTATTTCACGTCAAATCTCGGGGAAATTGCGCGAAGATATGAAGCGTATGCTTGGCAGCTTAGATTTGCCAAAAGGCATGAGCGTTATCATTCGTACTGCTGGTATTGGCAAAACCCAAGAAGACTTGCAGCATGACTTAAACCACTTGCTTAATATCTGGCAAGCTATTCAAGAACAAAATCAAAAATATCCTTCACCGCGTTTGGTGCATCAAGAAGCTGGCGTCGTGACGCGCGCCGTGCGTGATTATCTACGTGATGATATTGCTGAGATTTGGATCGATAACGAAAACGCTTATATCGAAGCGGCAGGTTTTATCGACGCGGTGATGCCAAAACAAGCTGAAAAGCTACGTAAATACACCGATTATGAGCCAATGTTTTCACGCTTTAATATCGAAAAACAAATCGAAACGGCCTATCAGCGTGAAGTACGTTTGCCATCAGGTGGCTCAATCGTTATTGACCAGACTGAAGCCTTGGTGTCTATCGATATTAACTCCGCCAAGTCGACCAAAGGTTCAGACGTTGCTGAAACTGCTTATCATACCAACTTAGAAGCCGCCGATGAGATTGCTCGTCAATTGCGTCTACGTGATATGGGCGGCTTGATTGTCATTGATTTCATCGATATGAATGACAATAAACACCAAAAAGAAGTTGAAAAACGTTTGGTTGATGCGACCAAATATGACCGCGCCCGCGTACAGTTTGGTGATATCTCTAAATTTGGTTTGATGGAAATGAGCCGTCAGCGTCTGCGTCCATCACTAGAAGAATCGACTGGCTATATCTGCCCGCGCTGTCATGGTAATGGCATGATTCGTGATTTGCGTTCGCTGTCACTATCTATTATGCGTCAAATTGAGCAAATCGCCTTAAAAGAACGTCAAGGTGAAGTACAGGCAGAAGTACCGACTGATATCGCTGCTTTCTTATTAAATGAAAAGCGCGATGCCTTGGTTTACTTGGAACAAGACAGTGGTACGCGTATTACCATTTTGCCGCATGCACATTTAGAATCGCCAAACTTTAAGCTGCACTTTAACCGTGACGGCTTTGCCCCATCAAGCTATGAACGTATTACGGATACAGCTCAAGAACATAGCGATTTGGGTTATGAAGTTGACTGGCAAACCGCTGAAAAAGAGCGTCCTGAGCAGCAGCCGACGCGCCAGCCACGCCAAATAGCCGATAACAGCAGTAATAATAACAGTAACAACAGTCAAGCGCATACAAGCGCCAATACCCAGCAAAGTGCGCCGAGCCAGCAGCAGAATACGACCAGTCATAGTAATGACCATCGTAGCAATACCAATGCTAGCAATACCAATGCTAGCAATGTTTCATCAGCGCGGGCGCCGCAGACACATCCGCAAACACAAGCGCCGACACAAAGTGCACCGGCTGTTGTGGCTACAGCTGCGCCAGTAGTAACCCAAACTGCTCCTGTTGCTGCCCAACCGCAAGCCGTTGCTTGGTTGTCCAATTTATTTGCACAAGCGCCGCAGGCACAGACCACTCATAGCGTCAGTAGTCGTGATGCCGCTGAAGCTATTGAAGCACTGGTCAATACAGGCGCCCAAAGCTTAGGCTCGTTTGGGCAAGTTGATAACAGTGTGCTTACTGATAACAATCAAGCTACAGCTGCGCCGCAAGAGAGCAATCAACAAGCCAATAATCAGCCGTCAAACGCCAATCGTCAGCAGACGTCTAACAACACAGCTGATGACAATAACGATGCTGAAGAAAGAAGAAGACGTAAGCCACGTAAATCACGCCCTTCTAAGACGCGCCAAAGAAAAGAGCCGTCAGATGAAACGAGTGATAACGTCGCTGACGATACGACAGACAGCAGCAGTAGCGCTGATAACAAAGAATCGAACAGCCAAGATAAACGTCAGCAGGATAACAGACGCCCTAACGACCGTAATCGTAATAATCGTCAAGACAGCGCTCGCAATGGTAATGAGAGCAACGGAAATAGCAAAGGCAATGAACGTCATGAGCGCACCGACGCTGATGACAAAAGCGCCAATGCTGCAGACGAGCAAACTCGTGCTAAGCGTAAATCAAATAGCCAACGTCACTCACGCGGCAAACTTGAGCGCGGTGAGACGTTAAGCGCTGACAATGCACAGCAAAGCACTAAAGAGGCTAATAGTGGCAATGGCAAAAGCCAATCCAGCTCACGCCGCAATCAAGACCCTAATGAAGTTATATTACAGGTCAATGAAGCAGCCACGGAACTCAAATCGCCAGAAGTGGTACATTTATCCTTAGATGACAGTAAATCTGTAACAGCTACTCGCCAAGCACCTGAAAAGCAAAGCGCTGAGAAAGCTAGCAATGAAGCTGATAAGCAGAAAGCAAGTCAGGAAGACAGCACTCCGAAAAATGCGGATAAGCCGGAAGCTGTTGAGCAAAAGACTGACAGTCAAGCTGCTAAAAACAGCCGTGACTCGGTTGATAACAGTGAAAAAAACAGTAAGCAAGTTGATACAGCTGAAGCTGTTAACAGTGATGCAGCTCATCTAGAAGAAGCAAAAATAGCAGAGCCAAAAACCGACCAAGCACAACCAAGCGCTACTGAAGCTAAGGTGCAAATGTCTGATGCTAAGTCTGTAGACGATACTAAAGTCGCCGCTAAAAAAGTTGCTGCTAAAGAAGCAGGTGCAGATGAGCAAGCAACGTCTAACAGCAGTGATGTTCAAACTGACCGTCCAGCTGATAGCCAAAAGGTTGCTGAAAGTCAAAAGGTTGCTGAAAGTCAAAAGCCAGTAGATGTCACTGCTGAAAATGAAGTAGCTACAGAGAAAGCTCAGGAAACCGCTTCTGATGTTGCTACTGATGCTAAGGCTGACGATGCCAGCAACAGCAAGCAACCAGCGTTTGAGCTTAACCATGACGCCTTGTTTGCCAAGCGTTACGTGACGGCCAATAAGTTTGGTCAAGCCAGCAATGACCCACGTCTGGTACGTCGTCAGCAGGCTCAAACACCGATAACTAAAAAATCGGTCGCTGAAATGCCTCAGGCAAATCAGCAAGACAAGCCAACCGCTGTAAACGTACCAGCTATCCGTGGTACGGTTGGTGAGTTTATCCGTGCGACGCTACCAGAGGCGCAAGCGCGCTTAGCAGCAGAGGGTGTTATCAACTGCTTTAATGCTGCTATTGCCTTGCATGTTGAGCAAGCTCAAGCCGCTACTACTGACGAGGACAAGGTTAAAGTCGATAGCAGTAATGAGCCTAAAGTAGTGACTGGCGAAGCTGCTAATCAAGACTTCAACTTTAGCAACTATGGTTATCAACCTTTAGCAGCAGATTATATCGCCCGCTTTGAGAAGATGACGCAAGCGGTCAGTCAGTTTGCCGCCGCGCAAGGTAAAACAGCCGTTGAACCACGCGCTATTAGCAAGCGCGCAAGCAACGACCCACGCGGTCAGCATCCTGGCTATCAGGAAGTAGCTGTAGTTACCACGTCTGAAGCGCCTGCAGATGACGCTTTAGCAGCCGACAGCGACGTCGATGTTCATGTAGATGCCCATAAAGTAGAAGCAAATGCGCTTGCAAATCAAGGTCAGACAGACGATGTCAGCGCCGATAGTGAGCAGCTGTTAAAGGTTGAGCAAGCACTAGAAGAAGGAAACGCGGCGCAATCTGATATTGAAGCAGTGAAGGCGGAAGACGTTAAAGCAGCAGAAGATGCTGATACTGAAACCAGCGTTTCTGATGTCGAGCAAAGCGAAACTGAGCAAGCGCCTGAGCCAACTGAACAAGTATCAGAGCCAGCGACAAAAGAAGAAATTCAAGCAGCGAAGTCAAAAACAACCATCGCCAGTTATAAAAACATGATTGAAAATGTGGCTGAGCAACTGTTGCCACAAAAAGGCATGTTTAACTTAACCACGCCAAAAGTACCTAAGGCGCGCACGCGTAAGCCGAAGACTGAGCATAAGAAGCCAACGCAGGCGGAAAAATCAGAATCTGACGATACTGATAGCGAAAGCTAATCGCCTTTTATAAATAGTCTTTCAGAAAATGTAAAAGCCCCAAAGTTCTTAGCAACTTTGGGGCTTTATCTTGTTCAATGTAGTTATTTATCAATAGCGGTTTTTATCAACAGTGCTTATTATAAATACGACCCATTAGTAGTCAAAACTTTGAAGACTCAGCGTTTTTGAGAATAAGCTTAATGTGCAGAAGTCGCGTCTTTATTGCGTATTTTGTTAATCACCGTCAACAAAGCAACGATAGCAGCACCAATAATAAAGCCGATAACACCATTTAATAACGCCGTGGTAAAGCTCTCAAAAATGCCCGTTAAATGGGCGATATCTTCAACTTCATGGTGTAAAAAATTAATACCGTGTACCAAGATACCACCACCGACTAAGAACATCGCCAAAGTACCAGCGATCGACAAAAACTTCATCAATTTAGGTGCTGCCGCAAATAAAACCTTACCGACTTTTTGAGTAAACTTGCCGTCTTTCTCCATCATATGTAGGCCCACGTCATCGATTTTAACGATACCGGCGACCAAACCATAAATACCAACGGTAATACCAATGGCTAAAATAGACAGCACTAAGCTGCGCTGTAACAAAGTAGCCGTTGCCGTCGCGCCTAACGCGATGACGATAATCTCTGCCGATAAAATAAAATCGGTACGTACCGCCCCTTTGATTTTTTCTTTTTCAAAGGCGACCAAATCGACCGTTTCATCGGCGTTGGCTTGTCGGCGTGCATTTTGTTCTTCATCATCAGGTATGGCATGCGGCCAAAATCGGTGAATGACTTTTTCAGCACCCTCATAAACCAAAAACAAGCCGCCACACATAAGTAAAAAGGTAATTAAAGGCGGATAAATGGCACTAATAAGAATTGCCGCTGGCACCAAAATAAGCTTATTGATAAATGAGCCTTTGGCGACCGCCCAAATTACTGGAAGCTCACGATTTGCTTTGACACCCGACACTTGCTCAGCGTTAAGCGCTAAATCGTCACCCAACACCCCCGCGGTTTTTTTGGCGGCGACCTTAGTCATGACCGACACGTCATCTAATATCACACTGATATCATCAAGTAGGGTTAATAAACTGGCACCTGCCATATGGGCTCCTTAGAAAATTAGAAAAATTGTTTTAGTAAATGATTGGGATATAGTTTAATTGAGAGATAGCTTATAAGAAACGGTTATAAATAGTAGCCTACCTAGACATAAGCCGAGATGAAATAGTGCAAATGTATTTTATTTCTCTTGTTGTAACATTTATCTATAAATTGTAGATTTGATAATGCTAAAACTCACCTTTAGTGGTTATTTATAAAAATATGCTAATATGACAGCTATTGCCACTTATCTTTTATTATCAATAAATTGTATATCACCATTGCAATATATCGCCCTGATAACAAAATCTAGTGAATATGCGGCAAGCGTTTACACATTTTTTACTGCCCTCTTTTTTATATCTATATCTTGCTTAGGCACGACTGCCTAAAGGAACACCCTATGTTTTTACGTTCTTTTTCTAAAACTACCGCTATTCATGATACATTTTCTCGCAAGCCTTTATCTCATATGATGATGGGTGCGTTGCTAGTCGTGGTTGCGGCGGGCTGCTCTAATAATGCGGCTGATGCAACCAGTAATACAGGCATCGTCAATAGTGCAGAAGCCAAAGTTAGTACCGCGCAGGTGGCAGCCGATAACGATTCAGCAGTGGTAAAAGCCTTACAAGCAAACTTAAAAGCTTCAGGCATTGAAGAAAACATTCTTTCAGCCGTACCAACGGACATGAAAGATATTTATTGGGTAACGGCATCGGGCTTACCGTCTTTCTTTACTGATAAATCTGGTAAACATATTATCCAAGGGCAAATTATCGCCGTTGGCGCAGAAGCACCGGTTGATATCAGTGGCGCTTTGGTTGCCAAAACCGCGCAAGAAGCGCTAAAAGCAGTCGACAAAAAAGACATGATTATTTATCCTGCTAAAGGCGAAACCAAATCTGTCGTGTATTCCTTTACCGATGCCGATTGTCCTTATTGCACCAAGCTTCATGAAGAGATAGATGACATCAATGCGCGTGGTATTGAAGTGCGTTATTTGGCATGGCCGCGCAGCGAAGGCAGTATCCCAAAGATGGAAGCTATCTGGTGTAGCGAAGATCGTATTGCCGCCATGAATCAGGCAAAAATGGGCGCTAACGTCCAAGCTCCTAGCTGTAATAGTCCGGTAAAATCGCAAATCGAGCTTGGTATGGCACTGGGCGTTCGTGGTACACCCGCTATCTTTACCGAGTCTGGACAGCAAATCGGTGGTTATTTACCGGCTGCACAATTGGCACAAACAGCGATTGATGCCAGCTAATCGTTTGCCCTGATATTATTGACTTTGGCGACAGTGAGTTTGGGTAGACGCCACAAGCGCTTGTCGGTATGATACGATAAAGCGCTTGGCGATATTAGTCGTATATTTTTACACCGTTCTTCCTTATATCAGCACTCTTTATATCAACCCTTTTATACCAGCGTTTTTATGTAAGAGCCTGTATAGAAGCATTCTTATCCAACTCTATAATCTCTTGAGGATACTGTGAGCAAATCCATCAAACTAGCGATACTTGGTCTCGGCACCGTCGGAACGGGCGTGATCAACCTAATTAATGATAATTTAGATGAGTTAAAACGCCGTAGCGGACGCGATATTGTGATTACCGAAGTCGGTACCCGTCGTCAGCGCGATGATATCGACCCGAACATTATTCAAAACAGTGACCTGATGGCAGCCGCTGCCAGTGACAATGTCGATATTGTCATCGAAGTGATTGGCGGTACGACGTTGGCTAAAGACGTGATTATGCATGCCATCAAAAACGGCAAACATGTGGTCACCGCCAATAAAGCCCTGCTCGCTGAACACGGCAATGAGATTTTTGCCTTTGCGGAAGCCCACAATGTCCATGTTGCTTATGAAGCAGCAGTGGCAGGCGGTATTCCAATTATTAAAGTCATGCGCGAAGGCCTTGCTGCCAATAAGATTGAGTGGTTAGCAGGTATCATTAATGGTACTGGCAACTTTATCATGACCGAAATGCGTGATAAAGGTCGCCCGTTTGCCGATGTATTGAAAGAGGCGCAAGAGCTTGGCTATGCCGAAGCCGATCCGACTTTTGATGTTGAAGGCATTGATGCTGCTCATAAGCTCGCCCTTCTTGCCTCTATTGCCTTTGGTATTCCACTACAGTTTGATAAAGTTTACTGTGAAGGTATTACTGCTATTACTTTGCAAGACGTCAACTACGCTGAAGAGCTTGGCTATCGCATCAAGCATCTAGGCTTTGCTGTACGCCGTGAAGGCGATGGCTCAGGTGACAATAGTACGGCGGGTATTGAGCTGCGCGTCCATCCGACGCTTATTCCACAAAATGCCCTACTTGCCAACGTTAATGGCGTCAAAAATGCGGTACTGGTCAATTCTCACCCGCTTGGACAAACGCTCTATTGCGGCGATGGCGCAGGTGCCGGTGCAACTGCTTCTGCGGTGATGGCTGATGTGATGGATTTGGTTCGTGTTCTTGGTAGTAAAGATAGCAACAATGAAAGCACGAATGGTCACCATGTGCCACATCTAGCCTTTATTCCAGAACAATTATCAGACACGCCTATCTTACGCGCTGAGCAAATGATTACCGGTTATTATCTGCGTGTACATGCGCATGACAATCCTGGGGTATTGGCTGATATCACGCGCATCTTAAGCGATGCGGGTATCAATATCGATGCCATTTTACAAAAACCTGCCCATAAACTTGGTCAAGTACCGGTAATTATCTTGACGCTGCCTGTGGTTGAAAGTCAGATGAATATTGCCATTGAAAAAATAGAAAAGCTCGATACTATTACTGATAAAGTAGTGCGTATCCGCTTAGATGAGCTGGCGTAATTTATCCAGCGCTTAAGCTGTATGACTCATTAAGCCAGACCGCTATTAGTACCTAAGCGGATGGCTTTAGCTTAACTGTTTTATTTTAATGATTAAAAATAGCACTTTCGTTTCAAAACTTAAAAGGGAAGAAGAATAATGTCAAATGATGCAATTGTAATTTTAAACGGCGCACGTACTCCAATGGGCGGCTTTCAAGGCGCACTTAAAGACATGAGCGCCACAGAATTGGGCGCTGCTGCTATTAAAGCCGCTGTTGAGCGTTCAGGCGTAAGCGTTGATAATATTGATGAAGTCATCATGGGCTGTATCTTGACCGCCGGTCTTGGTCAAGGCCCTGCTCGTCAAGCCATGCGTAAAGCAGGTCTAAATGATGCAACGGGCGCCGTTACTATTAATAAACTTTGTGGTTCAGGTCTAAAAGCGGTCATGCAAGCGCACGATGGTATTAAAGCGGGCAGCTTTAACGTGGCAGTTGCAGGTGGCATGGAATCAATGACCAACGCTCCTTATATTATGCCAGGGTCGCGCGGCGGCTATCGCATGGGACATAAAGAAGTCAAAGACCATATGTTCTTAGACGGTCTAGAAGACGCTGAAACTGGTAAGCTGATGGGTCAATTTGCCCAAGAAATGGCCAATGAAAAAGGCTATACGCGTGAGCAAATGGATGATTTTGCCATTGAGTCGCTTAACCGTGCGTTGACAGCCATTAAAGATGGTCATTTTAAAGATGAAGTTACGCCAGTTACTTTCAAAACTCGTAAAGGCGAGCAAAGCGTCGATACTGATGAGCAGCCAGCCCTTGCCAATGCGGAGCGTATCCCTACCCTACGCCCAGCTTTCGCTAAAGACGGTACGATTACCGCGGCAAACGCCAGCTCAATCTCAGACGGCGCGGCAGCTGTTTTGATGATGAAAGAGTCACAAGCAAAAGAGGAAGGCTTAGATTATCAAGCACGTATCGTAGCCGCTGCTTCTCATTCACGTCATCCAAGCGAATTTACCATTGCTCCAGTTGGCGCGATTGAGAAAGTATTGGACAAAGCGGGCTGGTCAGTTGCTGATGTCGACCTATGGGAAATCAACGAAGCGTTTGCAATGGTAACGATGGCTGCGATGGATGAGCTCAACATCGAGCACGCTAAAGTCAACGTCGAAGGCGGCGCTTGTGCCCTTGGCCATCCAGTAGGCTGTTCAGGTGCGCGTATCTTAGTCACGCTTATCAACTCGCTAAAACGTACGGGCGGCAAAAAAGGCGTCGCAACCTTATGTATCGGTGGCGGTGAAGCGGTTGCTGTAGCAATTGAACTGGCTTAGTTTTAGGCTATTTAACCTTTTAACTTCTTAAATTTTAGCGCCTTAAAAAATTTTAAGACCTTAATATTGAGTTAATAGTTCTAAGCGTTAACTGATTTTCTTAGTATTTAAAAACCGTATGGCATTTGGCTATGCGGTTTTTTTATGCGTGAAACTTATAAATCACGAAAATTTGTTTATTGCTGTAAGAAAGCCTTAACTTAAATTTATATAGTGATAGTGAGTTTTACAGCCTATTACACGCACTTACCTCAAGCGCACACTTTGCTACCTTGCTCATATATCTCATTGAAAACTGCACTGTTACGATATAAACAAGTTGATGGAAAGGCTATTTACTAAAGCTATTAATTAGATTGATAACTTAGCTATCCACTAGAGCCGTCTTGGCTTAAGACAACAACTTACCAGTTTCTCAGTAATGCGATTTTTAACGCATTTTACTTTAAAACAATAATTACTAATTTCATTAAATAACATTTACTCATATAAAAGGAAGATAATAATGAGCCAACTAATTCGTTTAAGAGATATCCAAGCGACTCACCGTGACCTTATTGGTGATGACTATTATGACCCAACAGGCAAAACGGCCTATGGCGTCAATGAAGAAAAAATCGGTAAAATAGAAGGCGCTTTAGTAGAAGATACTACCGGTCGCATTCGTTATCTAATCGTTGACGCAGGCGGTTGGTTTAGCTCAAAAGAAGTATTGGTACCAGCAGGTTTAGCACGTATCGTTGGTGATGATGTATTTTTTGATAGCCTAACGCAAGCGCAAGTCGAAGCGATGGAAGTATACGATCACGACTATCAATACAGCTATAAAGAACAGTATGAAAAAGATCGTCAATCATTTGTGGCTGATAGCATTCCAGAAGCTGAGCGTATGGAAATTGCAGACCATACCTATAATGCCCCAAATACGTTAGAGCTTCTAGAAGAGCGCTTGACAGTTAATAAAGATCGTATCGTAGCGGGTTTGGTAAAAGTCGGTAAGCATGTGGTGACCGAAGAGCGTAATATCGACGTCGAGCTAGAAGAAGAACACGCTAATATTCAGCGTACCAATGTAGACCGCCCAACAGACCGCCGTATCGGCGATATTGATGGCAACCAAACCGTGGAAGTTGAGTTAGAAGCGGAACGTGCCCGCGTTAACAAAGAAACTTATGTCTCTGAAGAAGTAAATGTCGGTAAGACAACTGAGCGTCATACTGAAACGATTGCTGAAACCATTCAACGTGAAGAGTTAGATATCGATGGTGATGGTAACGTGGTTGACCGCGCTGGTAATCTTTTTGACCGCGATGATATCACTGCCGAAGATGTACGCCGCGCTCGTGGTATGTAATAAGCAATTCTTTCGCATAGTTCCACCATCTTTGATAAGCAGTTCTTCATAAGATGCATACCTACTATGTGACCGTAATTAGCAGCTGAGTGTTATGCTCAGTAAATAAGACCAGAGCTCGCCTCTGGTCTTTTTTTATACCTATTTATTATATCTGCCCATAAGGAATATGACCATGAACGCCGACGACAATGACATGAAACAGCAGCAAATTAAGCAAGATGCACACTTAGCAACAACGCATGCTTCTTCTTTAGATAGAATAGCCAACCATAGTGGTGAGAATAAATTACCCGCGCCTGATGTAGCTGTATCTGCCTTATCTACTTCCTCCCCTACTTCTAAGTCCAATCAGCCGCAAGCACTAATGGGCAGTGGGCAAGATGGTTTATCCAATAATTCAGCAAATAATCTGTCAAATAATCGAGAAGACACGAAAAATGGTGGTTATCTAGAACTATTAGAAGAACACCCTGTCATTAACAAAGAACGCTTGGATGTCGGCAAGGTAACGGTCACTAAGCATACGCGCACAAAAACCATCGACGTACCTATTGAATTGGTAGAAGAATATATCACTGTACGCACTGATTATTATGATGCAGAAAGTCAGGATTTATTATCAGGTAAGTACGATGATAAAGACATATTACGTCACGTGGAGCCATCGTTAGATAGCAGAGCCGTGGTAACAATCAATGGTAAACAGATTGAGATGGGCGCTGAACCAATTGAGATTATTTTATCGCGTCAAGTGGCGACGATTACCAAAGATACTCATGTGATTCAAGAAGTAGAGATTAATAAAACCACCCATACGCATACCGACAGTATTCAAGTAGAAGTTAAGCATGAAGAGCTTGATGTTACCGAAGAAGGTTTTTTAGCCCATGAACGTGAACGGGGTACTTCGTATAAAGAATAAAGTTATATAAAATCGAGCATTTATTCTAAGAGCTTCAAAAATTAGACCAAAAAAAAGCAACGTCAGGGTTGCTTTTTTTATAAGGTTTTATCTAAATTTAATCAGAAAAAAACCTCATTTTATAAACCTCATTTTATAAACCTATTTTATACTGCTTCTTCTACAGTTGCAGCATCTTCGGCTTTCTTACATTCGTAAGTGCTGACGTTGGTTGCATCTGCACCCGCCGTACGCATCACACCTGTTTCGCGCTCTTTATGAGCCACGCGCCACTGTACAAAGCCTTCACCACCATCGATGGCAGTTTTTGCTTCAAACACTTCAGGGTTAGTCGCATCGTTGGTTTTCGTTAAAGTCACTGTACCTTGGGCAGTCGCAAGAATGACCTGATTATCAGTATCTTTATACGTCGCTTCAACGGCGAGCGCAGGTGAACATGAATAACTTATTTGATTGACGCCGGTATTAACAGAAGCAATCGTATCATCTTCTACGTCGCTGGCAGGCGCATCTACTACCACATCACTAGGCTCGGCAGGATCAGCAGACATGGGTACAGACTGCTCCTTACTGATACTGTCTTCTAGACTTAGCTCTGTCTCTTGCTGTTGTTGACAAGCGCTAAGCGTCATGGCACCCGCCAGTAAACTGGTTAGGACAACAGAGGTACGCAATTTTTTTAATAATTCTACATTCATCACACTCTCCCAAATAAAGATGTTAAACACTATAGCGCGCCCGTAAATTCACGCCTATGTTGAATTTGTAATTAATCGCCAAAAAGACACTGATACTTTTATAATCGTAAGTCTCATACTCATACCAATTATTCGATATAAGTACTAAGGCTATATCTATAAAAAAAGCCCCTATCTATTTTAGATAGGGACTTTTTATCATAACTTAACAATGGTTGATTATCAATGTTTAGATTTTACCATGGCATTGTTTATACTTCAGTCCTGAGCCACAAGGACACGGGGCGTTACGACTGATATTCATACCAGCGTATGGGTCTGGCTCATTTGCACCACCACTACCCGCCACAGCGCCTGCTGCGGTCGCCCCAGCAAGATTGCGGTTTTGTGCAGCGGCTCTATCGGCGCCGCTATCCATGTTATCAATATCGCTGTGCTCAAACTGCATTTGCATCTGTGCCGCATTTTCACGCTGCTGCGCTTCTAATGCAGCAAGCTCTTCTTTGGTCGGGATATGTACGCGTGATAAATCTTGTACCGTCTCAGATTTAATCGCACCAAGCATCATCTGAAACAGCTCAAATGATTCACGCTTATATTCTTGCTCAGGGTTTTTTTGTGCATAACCGCGCAGATGAATACCTTTACGCAGCTGATCCATTTGGGTTAAATGCTCTTTCCAATGCTTATCTAAGCTTTGGAGCATAAAATGACGCTCAAGCTGGGCGGCATCTTTTTCGCCCATTTGCTCACGGCGGCTATGATAACGATCCAAAGCCGTTTGAATGATTTTAGCACGCAAGCCTTCTTCATCTAGGCGGCGATCTTCATCAAGCCAATCGTTAATTGGCATGGCAATCTTGAATTCGTCCTCAAGCTCGTCTTCTAAACCATCGATATTCCACTGGTCATCGATAGAGCCCGGCGGGATAAACTGGTTAATCATGGCATTATAAACTTCATGATGCATGACTTCGATGGCCTCTAACAAATCTAACTCTGCCAGTAAATCATCACGCTGGCTATAGATAACTTTGCGCTGCTCATTGGCGACGTCATCGTATTTCAACAGGTTTTTACGCGCATCAAAATCGCGGCTTTCTACTTTACCTTGAGCGTTCTCAATCGATTTAGAAACCATTTTATGCTCAATGGCTTCATCTTCTTTAAGACCCATGGCGCGCATCATATTAACAACGCGGTCACCGGCAAAGATACGCATCAAGTCATCTTCAAGTGATAAGAAGAAGCGCGACATCCCAGGGTCACCTTGACGACCGGCACGACCACGCAGCTGGTTATCAATACGGCGTGATTCATGACGCTCAGAACCGATAATATGTAGACCGCCAGCGGCAACGACTTGGTCATGCTTGACCTGCCATTGGGCTTTTAAGCGCGCCATCTCTTCTGGACTAACCGAATCAATATCTTCGATAAATGACTGCCAGTTACCACCAAGAATAATATCGGTACCACGACCTGCCATGTTAGTCGCAATCGTCACAGCCTTTGGACTACCAGCCTGTGCGATGATTTCTGCTTCACGCTCATGTTGCTTGGCGTTTAGGACGTTATGCTTGACGCCTTCTTGATCGAGCAAATAAGACAATTCTTCACTGGCTTCAATCGTCGCCGTACCAACCAATACTGGTGCGCCTTTGGCTTGAATTTCTTTAATCTCGCGGATGATACCTTTATACTTCCCTAACTTGGTTAAGAAAATCTGATCATCCATATCGATACGCGCAATCGGCTCGTGGGTTGGAATCACGATGACGTCTAAATCATAAGTGGATTTAAATTCTGCCGCTTCAGTATCAGCTGTACCTGTCATACCTGAAAGTTTGTCATACAGACGGAAGTAGTTCTGGAATGTCGTGGTTGCAAGCGTTTGGTTCTCTGCTTGAATTTCAACATTTTCTTTGGCTTCTACCGCTTGATGCAAACCTTCTGACCAGCGGCGACCGGGCATCGTACGACCAGTGTTTTCATCAACGATAACCACTTCGCCATCATCAACGATATAATGGACGTTTTTAACAAACACATGATGGGCACGGATAGCTGCTTGGACGTGCGCCAATAGTGGCAAACGGCTTGGGCTATACAAGCTTTCGTTTTCGCCAAGCTCGCCAACTTCGATTAAGAAACGCTCAATTTTTTCATAGCCTTTTTCGCTAATCTCGATTTGACGGTTTTTCTCATCAATCCAAAAATCTTCTTCTTCGTTATTCTTATTGGCTTCTTCATCTTTTGAACGAATAAGCACCGGAATAATGGTGTTAATCAGCGCGTACATCCGTGATGAATCTTCGGCTTGACCCGAGATAATCAATGGCGTACGTGCTTCATCAATTAAAATAGAGTCAATTTCATCAATAATACAGAAGTTAAGCGGACGCTGTTTTTTCTCAGCTAAGCTAAAAACCATGTTATCGCGTAGATAATCAAAGCCGTACTCGTTGTTGGTACCGTAAGTGATATCGGCTTGATAAGCGTCAATTTTTTCTTGCGGCGGCTGCTGTGAGTAAATCACCCCAACCGTCATACCCAAAAAGCCAAATAGCGGACGGTTTAACTCAGCATCACGTGCGGCCAAATAATCGTTGACCGTCACTAGATGGACGCCTTTACCACTGATAGCGTTGAGATACATGGCCAAGGTTCCCATTAGGGTTTTACCTTCACCGGTTTTCATCTCAGCAATTTTGCCTTCGTGCAGGGTGATACCACCGATTAGCTGCACATCATAGTGACGCATGCCGTTGACACGTAGCGATGCCTCGCGGCAGACCGCAAACGCTTCTGGTAATAATGCATCTAAGCTTTCACCTTTTTGGTGTCTTGCTTTAAACTCTTCGGTTTTTTGTTGTAATTGCTCATCAGACAGGGCTTGTATCGTAGCCTCATGTGCGTTGATTTTGCTGACCACTTTGCGCATGCGCTTTAATTCGCGGTCATTTTTAGTGCCAACGACACTGCCTATAATCTTTGATAACATAATTTTTTGACCTATGGAAATATTCGATAATTAGTGCGCATTAGCCAAGGCTTCATATGCTGCCGCCTTGTCATCATAGCTATCATAGTCATCACCCGACTAACGTACCACTTAATGAAGTACTGACTAATGACGTGTCGCCTAATGAAGTATCGCCTAATGAAGTATCGCCCAATTAAGTGTGACGTCATTATATATGGTTATGACGTCGATGGATACAAGGGCAATCAGTAGATATTTGCCGACGTAAAAACCTAGTAGGACGTGATGAACTACCCACTACCTAAAGAGGTAGGGGTTTCTTAGGTAATACCCATACTTGATACGATATTTTGTATCAGCGGTTAGGTAAATTGGCTAAGCTAACCCCGCCGCACCGACGGTTTTTGATTGTTCAACCAGCATCAATCCTTGATTTAAGATATTGATGCTGGCGTTGATGTCCCTATTATTTTTTTGCAAACAACTAGGGCAATCCCATGATCGCACTGACAACGGTAATTCAGCTTTACTCAGTAAGTGACCACAGCCTGAGCAAGTTTTAGAGGATGGATACCATCGGTCTATCTTGACAAGCGTTTTACCGTACCATTCTGCCTTGTATGCAAGCATGGTAGTGAAGGTTGACCATGAGCTGTCTGAGATGGCCTTAGACAGCTTTTTATTCTTAACCATACCTTTGACGTTTAAATCCTCTATAGCAATAACATCGTGGTTTTTGATGATTTTGTATGAGAGCTTATGTAGGAAATCTTTGCGGCTATTGGTTATCTTCTCGTACACTTTAGCAACTTTAACCCCACTCTCAACTTATTTTTCTAAGGTATTGGTTTACTTAGTTTTTAAAATTTCAGTTAAAACAATTAAAATTTTAAATTCTATAAAAATCAAAAGCCTACGATAAGTTGAGATTGGCGTAACTTTAACCTTTTGTTTTTGATAGTTGCGACTGTCTGACAACTTACGTTGCTGAGCTTGAGCAACTTCTCTACGTCTGGCTAAAATCTTTTGTTCTCGCGTAAGTTTACCTTGCAGCCTTGATAAAAACTTAGGATTAGCAACCCTACACCCGTCCGATAAGACGATAAAGTCTGTCAATCCTAAATCAATACCTATTCTTAAGCCTGTTTTTGGTAACTCGCTGACAATAGTTTCGACTAAGAGGCTCACATAGTATTTACCCGATGGGCTTTTACTAACCGTAGCGCTCTTGATTAAGCCGTTTATTTTGTCAGGGAATTTAGCGCTGATATGACCAATCTTAGGCAGTTTAACAGTGCTATCTGTGATCGCCACTGTGCCTTTTTGATTGTTAGTGATATAGCTATCACGCTGACCTTTTTTCTTAAATTTAGGAAAGCCCGCGCCTTTAAAGAACTTACTATAAGCAGCTCTTAGGTTTTGCTGGACATTGGCTAGTGCCAAGCTGTCTACTTCCTTTAGCCACTCAAACTCTTTTTTATATTGGGCAGGTGTATTTTTAAGCTCAGTATTGGTTTCTTGGTAATGACTTATTTTATCAGCAAGCATCTTATTCCAGATAAAGCGCGTACAACCAAACGACTTAGCAAGAAATATCTGCTGCTCGTCATTTGGGTATAATCTTACCCTGTAGGCTTTACGGATTTGCTTAGTCATGACTCCCCTTGATTGATAATATATTGCTTAATAACTTCTAGTGGCGCGCCGCCTGTAGTGATTAAGCAAAACGATTGCGACCAAAACTTAGATTCCCAAAGCTTATCTTTAATTCTAGGGTAACCTTTTTTTAGTAAGCGAGAGCTAGCTGACTTATACGCATTAATAAATTTACTGATTTCGGTTTTAGGATGGGCTTTGAATAAAACATGAACATGGTCTTTGTCATGATTCCATTCTAGTAGCTCGATTTTATAGCTCATACCGATTCGTTCAAATATTGCTTTAGCGGCATTAGATATTTCATTATCAAAAACCTCACGGCGATACTTAGTTACCATGATAAGATGGTAGTTTAGCAAAAAGACTGAATGAGCATTAGTATCTAATATCATTGCTATACATAAACTTAATTGATTTACACTGATCGTAAGCCAGTAAAATATCAAAGTCAATAAAATACGTATTCATCTCACCACCTAAGAGGTGGGAGACTTCTGCGCTAAAATGTTAAAATAGCGCTTATAGTCTTAATCTTTCAAGCTTTTCCCTACTCCCTTTAACGTAATAATTTACTAACCCTCAGCCGTTATTTATTCTTATAAAAACCAGCATTTCACCCCACGTAAACCCATTTAAGCATCATAAGAGATCCTGCATGACCGTTAAGCCGTCCGCTCAAAACCCTCATTTAGCTGAACCGTTAGTCATAGGTGATGCCGTTTATCACTTGGCAGACCATACGCCGATGATGGTGCAATATCTAACCATGAAAGCCAACTATCCACAAGCGCTGCTGCTGTACCGGATGGGTGATTTTTATGAGTTATTTTTTGATGATGCCAAACGCGCGGCGCAGATACTCGATATCACGCTCACTCGCCGTGGTACGGATAAAGCCGGCAATACCATTGCGATGGCAGGCGTCCCCTTTCATGCGGCTGATAGCTATATGGCACGGCTCATTGCGGCTGGGCAAACGGTAGTGGTCTGTGAACAAATTGACGAATCGGCAAACACTACATTCAATGCTCCTACGATGGGCGATAAGCAAAAGAAAGATAAAAGTAAATCGGCAGCTGGCACTATCATGCGCCGTGAAGTAGTTAAAACCCTGACCGCTGGTACGATTACTGATGATGCCTTAATTGCGCCCAACCACACCCCGACTGTCGTTGCCATTGATATTGAAACTCCTAAATCTAACAGTAAACAACCTGTGCAAGCAGCTATTAGCCAAATGGATTTAGCCGCTGGCACGTTGACCACGCAAACACTTAGTGCTAGCTATAATAATAGCCATGATGATATTAAAGCTTTACAAGCCCAAATGCTCACGGTGCTGGCACGCTTTGCGCCGAGTGAATGTATTATTAGCGAAGCTCTTAGCAACAGTTTTGACAGTAGTGGTAGTAATGGCGAAGATTGGCTACTATGGCTACGGCAAAATCTTGATTGCCCTATTATTGAAGTTGCGGCTAATGACTTTCATCGTGAGCATGCCAGCGAGACGCTTTGCCAGCAGTTTGACGTCCAACGCCTCGATGGGCTTGGTATTAGTGACGCGCCACTTGCCCAATCTAGCTGTGCCGCCCTAATCCACTACGCACGGCAAACCCAGCAACGTCATGTACCACAAGTTAATCAGCTTATCGTTGAATATAATGATGACTATTTAATTATCGATGCCAATAGTCAGCAGAATCTAGAGCTATTTTCGCCCGTTAGTAGCAACGGTACATCATTAATATCAGTGCTTAATCATTGTCAAACGCCAATGGGACGCCGCTTACTTATGCAGCAAATGAAACGTCCCTTGCGTCAGCATGCACGTATTAATCTGCGTTTAGATGCAATCACTAGCCTTTTGCTGACAGATAATCAATCTGACGAAAATAAGCAGGTTAATGAAAATTTAGAAAAACATTCATTGGTCATCAGTTTACGTGAAACCTTAAATGCTATCGGTGATATTGAGCGTATTAGTAGCCGTATCGGGCTGATGAGTGCCAAGCCGCGTGACTTGCGTAAATTGGCTGATGGTATTGCTAGTAGCACCCAGCTTAATACTTTACTGATAAATGCAGGTATTAGCCATGAGCAGGCAGGATTGCTGCCAATGCTGATGCAACAATTGCCTGCACAGCTACCTGCCGTACAGTCCGTCGCCGAGCTAATCGAGCGCGCTATTATCGTAGAGCCACCAGCGCATATCCGTGACGGCGGTATGCTTGCGGCAGGCTACGATGCAGAGTTTGATCGTCTTACCCATCTGCATGACAATATCCAAGTAACCTTGGATGAGATGGTAGAGCGTGCGCGTCAGGACAGCCAGTTGCCCAGCCTAAAAGTAGGCTTTAATAAAGTCAGCGGCTTTTATTTTGAATTGCCCAAAATGCAGGCGAAGAATGCACCGGCGCATTTTATCCGTCGGCAAACACTTAAAAGTAGCGAGCGCTTTATTACTGATGAGCTAAAAGAAGTCGAGACCGAATATCTAAGCGCACAGACATTAGCATTAACTCGTGAAAAGCAGCTATATCACGAACTATTGACCATATTAAGTAGTCATCTAGCCGAACTGCAACAGCTAAGTGCTGCTATCGCACAAATAGATGTCCTTAGCAATTGGGCACAGCTTGCCATAATTTATAATTGGCAACGACCAGTCATGAGTAACGACTCAAAAAATGACAGTTATGCAAAAATTGATAGCCAAACTAGTATTGATATCAAAGCAGGCCGCCATGTCGTCGTTGAAGCGGCGTTAAATCCTGTTCATACTCATCATAATATCCCTGCGAAACATAGCAGCCATTTCGTTGCCAATGATTGTGCGCTTGGCAGCGAAGCAAATCCTGAGCGATTATTAATGATTACCGGTCCTAATATGGGCGGTAAATCTACCTATATGCGCCAAACGGCATTGATTGTTTTACTCGCCCATTATGGCAGCTTTGTGCCAGCAGCGCGCGCTCATATTGGCGATATCGATCGCATTTTTACTCGTATTGGCTCGGCTGATGATTTGGCGGGTGGCAAATCAACCTTTATGGTTGAGATGATTGAAACCGCTAATATTCTCAATCAAGCAACCAATAAATCATTGGTGCTGATGGATGAAGTCGGACGCGGAACGGCAACTACTGACGGATTGGCGATTGCACACGCTTGCGTCAATCGACTGGTCGAGATTGGCTGCCTGACGTTATTTGCCACCCATTATTTTGAGCTGACAAAATTGGCGCAAAATAACACAGAAAAAAATATAGAAAATAATGCAAGCAATCATGCCAATATTCGCAATGTCCATGTCGCTGCTAGCGAAGTCGATGGTCAATTATTACTACTGCACCAAATCAAAGATGGTGCAGCAAGTTCTAGCTTTGGGTTACATGTGGCAAAAATGGCGGGGATTCCTACTCAGGTATTAAATGACGCTAAGCGTTATTTGATAGATAACTTAAAAGCGGAAAACGGAAAAATCATTGATGACAAAAATGAATTAACTAAGTCGTTAAACGATAAACAGCAGCAAAATCATGAGAGTAAACTAGAAGGTGTAAGTATCAGTAATACTACTCAAACTCAAAAACCAGGTCATAATCCACAACAAAATCATTTGTTTAGCTTACAAGACGAGCTAAGCGCGATCAACCCTGATAACCTAACGCCAAAGCAGGCGCATGACTTACTTTATCATCTAAAGGAAATCATTAGTCATTAAAGGGAATTGTCAATTAGTGGTAAAAGCGCTAAAATGTGCCTTATTTTTAATCTATTCTATTTTGCCCAATCCAATAACAGGTAGACAGTACTATGACCTTTGTCGTTACAGAGAACTGCATTCTTTGCAAATACACCGACTGTGTGGAAGTCTGTCCTGTAGACTGCTTTTATGAAGGACCGAACTTTCTCGTCATCGACCCTGATGAGTGCATCGACTGCGCGCTATGCGAGCCTGAATGTCCTGCTAATGCCATCTTCTCAGAAGATGAGGTGCCAAAAGGGCAAGAGGTATTTACCCAGCTAAACGAAGAGTTGGCGCAAAAGTGGCCAAACATTACTGAGATGAAAGGACAATTGCCAGAAGCTGAAAAGTGGGATGGCGTGGAAGGTAAAATTCAGTATTTAGAGAAGTAGATAACAACTGATACTTTGGATACTATGTAGGCTGGGCTTTTGGCTCAGCCTCTTTATTTATAACCTAACTCCCATTCGTATCTCGTAGGCTGTGGCTTTAGCCCAGCATGGTAACTTTGCATGATTTGAGCTGGGCTAAAAAGCCCAGCCTACGCTTAAGCTGCAGCCTACCTACGCCCATCACCTCGTCTATACACTGATTGCCTTATGAGCAACTATATTCGTGACAAAACCCAAGGCGGTTGTTACTTTTTGACCTTTAATCTACTGGATAGAGAGTCGTCACTCTTATTGACTCATATTAACAAGTTTCGTGATGCCTACGCTAAAACCATTCAACACCACCAATTCAAATTAGACGCGATGGTCGTCCTTCCTGACCACGTCCATATCATGATTACTTTGCCACCAAATTCTGATAATTACGCTGTCATAGTGGCGAGTATCAAAAGCCAATTCTCTAGGCAAATCAATAAAACCGAAGCCATTACTCTCTCACGACAAGCAAAAAGAGAGCGTGGTATTTGGCAACGACGATTTTGGGAACATCGTATTCGAGATAACGCTGACTATCGGCAACATATGGATTATATTCATCATAATCCTGTTAAGCATAGCTACGTCACCAATCCTCAAAACTGGCAATATTCCACATTGCATAAATTGATTAAAAAAGGCGTGTATCCCGCTGATTGGGGAACGGATGAGAATGATAAAAGTATCAACATTCGATATGATGTGTAAGCTAATATATTAGCTTACCTTTATAGGATTTGTAGGCTGGGCTATGCTTGGCTTTTTATTAAATTTAATCGTTTAATCGGTGTAGGCTAGGCATTTTGCCCAGCATATTAACCTTGCAAATATTTGATGCAAAAAATTTTGAATAATTTTAAACACAAAAAGCCAAACGTGATGTTTGGCTTTTTGATATGAAACGAGAGTCTTTGTAGGCTGCGGCTTTAGCCCTGTCTTTTAACCTTGCAGAGTTTTAGCTGGGCTAAAAGCCCAGCCTACGCTTGCTACTACCAGCATAATCTCTATTAAGGTAAAGCCTGATTGCAAGGGTAATGGACGATTTTGAATAATGCTCATAGCATTTTTAGTTAATTAGGTGTAATGGACAAAATTCATGCTAAAAAGTAGAAGGTAGTCGCTAATGGACATAATTCATGCTATTTGAGAGACTTTGATCCTAAAAAGTCTTTAATAAACCGCAACTTACGCTGCTCACTTAGACCGTGATGACTGTGTAATTGTCGCTTTAACTCACTGAATAACCCTTCAAGAGAATTGGTGGTATTTGGTATGTCTAAGTGCTCATATTCTTGATAAGTGAATAGCCAATCGCTATTGGTTCTGAGGCTGCGATAAGCACTTCTAAGACGTTTGTGAGTGTACCAACTTCTACCAGTATCTTCATTGGTACTACGCTCACTCAGATAGTTTTCATGAGTTAACAACCAATAATCTAAGTGCTCTATGAAGTCAGCTTTATTAAGCTGTGTTAAGTTTAAAGTGAGCCGTCTAAGCTCAATACTTGCGATATTCTTAGGTCGACGAGTGAGGTAACGAGTCACTATTTGCACCTGATGAAACTGGCACATCTGGCAAGGAGTGTGGGTAAATAACGTACGCAGTCCTCGTCTACCATCACAGGTAATGCTTTGTATATCAACGCCTAACGATGCTAGATGATCAATTCCTTGTTTGTAGGCACTGTTGGTTTCATGACTGACTATCGCGTAGTAAAGAACGGCTTTAGTGGTATTGTCCATAAAAACCATTAAACCGAACTTACGACCGAAGTAAGTGGTATCCATGATGATGTTAGCAGTATTCGGTCGCTTAACTTGATACTGGGTACTGACTTTGTCTAAACGTCTTTGAATGGTTTTAAGACTACAATGGTATTTGTCAGCCAGTTGTTGGTAGGTCTGTTTTCCTTGGGTGTATTCAGTCCAAAGGGTCTGGTTATTGAGTCTTTTGCCACCTAAAAACTGCCGTCTGCAAGCGAGACATTGATACTGTTGTTTGCCTAGCTTGCGTCCATTCTTCTTGGTGTGTTTATCATGACAAAAAGGGCAGTTTTTTGATTCATGGCTTTGATTCCTTGCAAATATAGACAGTATATAGCGTTAGACCCTACGCCAGCATGAATTTTGTCCATTACACCTTATTTGGCGGACTTGGTGAGGAATAATTTTGTAGGTGTTGTGATTGCGGCGTACTGCGATAAATACGGCATAACTGGCAGCGTATGTCTCCATACTCTGCCAGCCATAGTCCGCTTTGATAAGGCGCTAAATGGCGCATCGGACGATGCCTATAGGCGCGCTTATATTAGAAACCTTTCCAGTCATTAAGCATGATACCAAAACCAATAGAGGTGTTTTCATGATTATAATCAATAATGGACTCGCCATAACCTTGGAATAGCTGTACATAGGCATTGACGTTTTTGCTTAATGGATAGACATAATCGACTTGCGCCGCGCCTTTATTGGTGCTTGGGTTATAGCGCAAGGTACCGCTGATACTCTGTTGCGCAGGCAAGTCATATAAGAATTTGATATCGCCATAACCCATGTAATCTTCAATATCTGGATTGTCTTCACTGCTAGAGCTCTCGTTATTAACGCGAGCCCATAGACGCGGTATAACCGACAGCTTGCCCCACTCTGCCCCTGCCATGAGATACGCACGATTCCACGAGCGTGATAATGGCTCATCTTGCCCGTTAGAGTGGTGGATTGCCCCAGCGCCCAACATGCGTAGACGGCCACCAAAAGGCAGGTCGGCTGACACTGGCTGAGTCAAAAATATCTCAGGCTGATAGTCGGTCGCGCGAAATGGTCGCGAGTTGTCCTCATTATAAACTTGCCAATGCGACTCTTGGGTATAACCAAACCATAAATCCGCACTGGTATCGAACAAATCTTCCATGACTTTGGTCTTTAAAGACAGCTGGAACTTTAGCTCAGTGTTGCGCGTGTCATTGGACGTTAAAGGCTTTGCAGGTCGAGACGGTGTATTTGGGCCTAAATTGGGATCAAAGGTATAAAATAGCGGTAGTATATAGGTCGGTCGGTACGGTCTAGCCGTCCACTTCCCGCGCTCACTGTTTTTATCCAAATCATAAGATAAACTTAGTGGGGTGAATTTTTCGATGTCCGTTTGGGTGACCCCCACGCTTTCTAATACCTCCGCTTCCCTTTGCGTCAGTCCAACGGTGTCTAAAGTTTCTGTGTCCGCAGGCTGACTGTCTGCTGCCGCATTGCCATTCGTCATGACGGTGCTATTTTCTTCTACAAGGACAACTTGTGGATTACCGGCAAGCGTGCTTTGAAAGGTTTTTGCCAAATCTACTGGCTGCTTAGTGGTGGTATAGCTTGGCTTTCTGCCTTCTTCCGCCACTTTATCAAAACAGGCCAAACGGGCAGCACTGGTCTGAACTTGGGTACATTCATAAAACAATCGTGCTTGCTGAGCGACGAAATCTTTGCTTATCACTTTATCGCTTTGCGCGGCAGCATTTGGATTTACGACGCGCTTATTGACACTTTTTGAGGACTTATCCACTTCAGCTTCAAATGCGATATCCTCTACAGGCAAATCCTCATAAATTTCACCGCCATTTGCCGCATGGCCTTGCAGCGTAAAACAAGTAAGCGCCATACCGACCGCTATCGTTAAATAGCGTTTAGGCATCTGAGTATTGGTGTATTTTCGCGCTTTAATAAAGGGCAAAGAGGTGCGCTGCGGAGTAATATGGGAAAGCATAAGTGTCCTTTATCTAACTGACACCATCGTCAGCAGAGTATATGAGATAATTAATATAGCCATTAGCGTTAACGCTAAAATAGAATAAAAACTAAAAGAAAATCAATAAATTGGGACATAAAAGGCAGCCATCACGTAAGGTAATGCTCCTGCGGCAATGTTGCTTTATTGTAATGAAAATATGTGTACTATACTAGCGTTATCGCTGCATTATACCAGTATAAATAATAAGCTAAATGAGAATAAGTGCCGCGAAACCAAGACTTTAGCGCATAAACTAAACACGCTATTTAATAAAAGTAAAAAAGCCAACGCCCTATTATTAAAGGACGTTGGCTTTTTTCTATTAAGAATAAAGAAAGATTTATCTAAATGGCGTTATTGGTTTAGTGCCGTTAAGGTTTGTTCAAACTCTGAGCGACCAATTTCACCGACTTGCTGATTGGTCAATTGACCATCTTGATAATACAACAATGCTGGCGGACCAAATAATTTATAACGCGCTAAGATAGCTTTAGAATCGGCTGTAGTCTCTGTGATATCAAGTCGCACCAACTGCCAGTCTTGCATCTGCGCTGGACGATTATGAAATAAATTCTTATCCATAATCCGGCATTCAACACACCAGTCAGCGGTCAAATCGACAATAACTTTGGGGTTGGCGGCGATAATCGTATCGAGCTCGGCAAGGGTGGTGATATGTTCGTCTGTCGCGTTATTATTGACCATTGGCTGACCTGCAGTCGTTTGCATCATCGGCGCGGCGCTCAATGACGCCAGCGGATGTAAGCTATCATCATTGCCCAATGCGGCACCAATGATTAAACAAGCTGCCCAAATACCGGCAATCAATCCTAGCGCTTGGGTCAGCATACGACCTTTACCCAACCAGCTCCACGCCCACATTGCCACGACCATAAACCATAGTGCCCATACCATCAGCATCACAGGCGAAATAAAGACACGCTCAATTAATAACAGTGCAACGGCAAAAAGCAATAAAGCAAAACCTTGCTTAACCCAGTTCATCCACTCGCCAGCTTTGGGCATGATTTTACCTTGGGTCGCACCGATTAAGATAAGCGGTGCTGATAAACCAAAACCCAGCATAAATAAGGCGGCAAACCCAAGTAGCGGGCTACCAATCGTCGATACCGCAAGTAGCGCACCAAATAATGGCGCAGAAACACACGGCGATACCACTAAAGCGGATAAGAAACCGGCGATTAAACTACCGCCTGTACTACCAAGCTTGCTATCCCCCGCTTGGCTTAAGCCTTGCATTTTACGGCTAATAAAACTTGGCAGACGGATGCTAAACACACCTAGCATATATAACGCCAGTAGCACAAAGACAATGGCAAAGCTAATCAAGATAATAGGGTTTTGCAGCCAACCAATAATACCTAAGGATTCGCCAAACACAGCGATAACCGCACCCAAAATACCATAAGCCGTTGCCACACCAATAGCATAACTGCTGGTCAAAATAACACCGCGTTTCACCGTTGGGTTATCTTCGCGAGCAACGATATTGGCGACAATCGGTAGCATCGGCAATACGCATGGTGTCAATGCCAAGCCTAACCCTGCCAAAAATAATAATACTAATGCCAACCACGGATGAGAAGCCAAACCAAAAGGATCGCTATCGACCGCATTATTGCCAGTTACTGTATTTTTGTCTGTTGCAGCAGCATTATTTATTGCAGCGCCATTATTTGTAGGCTCACTTGTGACGTTGCCACCTACCACCTGTTCATCTGCACCAGAAATGGTATTGCTAGCACCAAGCTCTGCCTCTAAAGCCTCATCATCTAGCAAGGCATAATCAATCACTTCATCATCTGACGGGTTTTGCTCTACAGCAGCATTATTAGCCTCAGTTGCACTTGTAGATAACTGAGCACTGTCTGCAACGCTATCATTCGTTGCAGAATTTGTAGCGGAAGTACTGGCGCTATTTGCGGCAGAATTTGGCGTTACGGCAGCAATATTCACCGTGGTGTTGATTTTTTCAGGTGGATAGCATAGTCCTGCTTTGGCGCAGCCCTGCCAACCAATCGTCACAGCAGCATTATCCAAGCTCTTGCCATTACTATTGGTCAAAATGGTAGTGGCAACCATATTGGTTTGATCAAATACCGGTACGCGCCCAAAAGTTGGATCATCGATTGAAATTGGCTTTTGGCTAAAGGTAAAAGGTGCAGCAGTAACACCCGCTGGCAGGGTCAGTTTAATCTGGTCTTTATAAACATAATGCTCAGGCGTGATGTCAAAATTAATCGCTAAGCGCGTGCCATTATTGGCAGGTTTGCTACTAGTGCTGACCTGAAAAGCTTGATCAACTGACAAAAACTTCGGTTGGGCAGCGCTTTTATCACCGAATAAATCACCCAGTCCTGCCGCTTGCGTTGACATGGAGGTCGCGCTCACTCCAATAGCAACTAGCGCAGTCAGTCCCGTCGGTAAAAGCCCGGTAAATAACGAGCCACTGGCGATAGTAAATGCTAAGAGATACGACTTTTTGGAAGCACGAATCGTTGCTCGCGATGAAGTTTTTTCTGCTGTCTTAATGGACATGAAACGCTACCTATTGATGACTAATATGCTATGTATTACCTATGCTTACTATGCTTAAATTGAAGCGCTATCTACTTCCGTGATTATTTGCTTACGGGATTATTTATTTACGTACCGTAGCAATATTTACCGTGGTTTTGATTTTCTCTGGCGGATAGCATAGCCCCGCCTTGGAGCAGCCTTGCCAGCCAATGATAACCGGTACATTTTTGGCGCCTTTGCCATTATTGGTGGTCAGCGTGGTGGTTGCGACCATATTTTTTTGCGTAAAGACAGGTACTTTACCAAAGGTTGGATCATCAATAGACACTGGCGACTGACTGAAGCTAAACGGCGCGGCACTGATACCCTTAGGAAAACTGACAGTAAGTTTGTCTTTATAAACGTAATGCCCGGGCGTGATATCAAAAGTAATTGATAACTGCGTACCTTTAGAGGTCGCTTTGGTTACACTGCCCACTTGAAAGGCTTTATCAACCGGCAAAAACTTCGATTGCGCCGCATTATTATTGCCAAACAGCTCACCCAGTCCTGCTGCTTGCGCGCTCATCGACGTCATTGATAATCCTGTCAGCAATGAGCTGCTCATAAGAGCAAGTGCCAGTAAGCGAGATTTTCGAGAAACGCATTTATTAATAACAGTTGCTGTTTTTATAGACATAAATAATTACCTTTGATGACGGACTTTCATGATCGCTTGTTATAACCGCTTGCAATAAGCGCTGATTAAACTCTAACTGTTTTGGCGATAGTATGAACATCAAAGCATACAGTAATGATATTGCTGCTTAGAATCTGTACTGATACTTATTTTAGTTTTAATAAAAAATATCAACCAATAAAGCCCTTTATTGGTTGATATTTAGAGAGTATTAATACGGTCTTAACCTATAAAAACTCAATTATTAGCGAATAACTGACGGCTTATTTCTAATAATGCTTCAGGCTAGCCTTATAGCTGAGCATAAATATCCGCATCCTGCCCTTCACCGCCCTGCTGCCCATCTGCACCCAACGAAAATAGATCATAAGGTCGGCCTTCACTACCCGGCGCTACATACTGCATCTCATTTTCCCAACCATCGGTCGGATAGCCACCTTTTATATAACCACCATCAGGATAGTTTTTCGCATCGGCGGGCGGTGTGGTCAGCGCTTCTAAACCTTGGGCCGTAGTTGGATAACGCGAATTATCAACCTTGTACATATCAAGGGCATTGGATACCGTAGCAAGCGCCGTTTCAGTGGTTTTGACACGAGCTTTATCACTTTGCCCGACCACTTTTGGCACCACCAAACCTGCAAGGATAGCCAAAATCACAATCACCACCATAATCTCAATGAGGGTAAATCCAGACTGGCTATTACGCATTGACTGATGGCCGCGCACCGTCATTTTGCTATCGTCATTCACGATAGCGTCAGGTTTTTGAGCGTTATTAATAACAGTCTGCGGCATCATATTTACTTGGTTTTCTTTAGTCATAATCATCGCTTTTATCGTCACAGTTATATAAGTGGTCAGGAGCGCTCAGGTAATATTAGCGTGGTCTTAATGAATATTGAATCGATTATCACTTTGACATACTCCCCCACTTTCGCCAAGCTCAAGCGGGGGATTCTAAAAGCGTTAGCGCTTAGGCGACTTTCTCACGAATGTCACAAGTTTTCTGCTTCATCGGGCGACCTTTACCGCATCCTCCCTCCACAGACAACACGGCATGTCCTGCCGCAAGAATATTTTTAGCTGCATTCATATCAGCATTTGCTTTATGCCCGCATTTGACGCACTCAAATTTAGCCTGAGTTTGTCGATTCTCTTTGGCGATATGCTTGCATTCAAAGCAGGTTTGGCTGGTGTAGCGTGGGTTTACTTTAATGAGCACCCCGCCTTGCCAGTGCTGCTTGTACTCAAGCATATCAATCATCATGCCCCAGCCTTGATCCAAAATGGATTTATTTAATCTTGACTTGGCTTTGACATTACGCCCTTTGTTTTCTAGCGTACCGCTTGCAGATTTCGACATATTGGCTACTTTTAAGTCCTCACAAGCAATCATGGCGTGGTTTTTGCTGATTGTGGTGGTGATTTTATGCAAGTAGTCATGGCGGATATTGGCAATATGATGGTGTAATTTTTGAATCTTACGGTTCTGCTTTTTCCAGTTTTGACTGAATAAGACTTTTCTACTTAATTGGCGCTGTAATGCGGCCAGTTTAATTTGATTGGCTTTAAAGCTGTTTTTGGGTTTGATGTGCTGACCTTCTGAGGTGGTAATGAGTTTAGTGATGCCCAAATCAATACCTATGGCGCTTGTAGAGGGGTGAATTGGGTTTTGATCCAGTTCTCGCTCACACCCAAAAGACACGTACCAGTGCCCTGATTTCTTGCTAATAGTGATGTTTTTAATGGTGCCGATGATGTCTTGTGATTTTCTAAACTTCACAAAGCCAATACCGCTAGGTAGTTTGATGCGGTTGCCTTCAATACGGCAATACTTATCAAACTGAACAAGCCTGATTGAGTCGCAGCCATCGGATTTACGTTTAAATCTTGGCATCAGTTGTCGTAGTTGAATCTCTGTGCCATCGCTTAGCTTAAAGAACTTGGGTTTTCGGAGCTTCTTTTTATTTTCTTTGAGCCTAGCATGAACTTTAGGGTCGAAAAATCGTGACCAAGCCGATGCCAAGTCACGAATCTTTTGCTGTAAGGACACCGCATTTGATTGAGATTTCAAAAAAGAAAAATCAGGATTGTTCTTTAGATCCATGATTTTATTAACCAAGTTGGTGGCATTAATAAATTCATTTTTGGCAAACATCTCAAATGAGATCGCTAGCATTTGATTCCAAACAAAGCGTGCAGAGCCGACAAGATTATTTAGAATAATCTGTTGCTCTACATTAGGCTCAAGCCTAAATTGATACGCTTTGTTGATTTTCATGGAATAGTCTTGGCGAGTTTATTAATACAATAATACTTAATAAGCATACCAAATTCACGGTCAGGATGTGTAAATAAACAGTAACAATGAGGCGAAATTCACCTCCACCCTAATGTCGGATGGAGTCCTCTTTCGCGGTTTGATAGACCATGATTTTATTTTTATCCAGCGCTGCGATTAGATTATCCTCACGGTTACTGATTTTGTCAATGTAAACCTGAAAAAAGCGGCAAATCTCATATGAGCAGATAATAAATAATATAAAACCTTTAGAATACAAAGTGAAAGTCAAAGCGGATTGACGCTAGCTACTATAACCCAATGCCTAAGCGGACTGAAGTATATAGCCCGCCTCTTCAACAATGTACAACAGTGAGCAAAGCTTAAGAAAGCTAGCGCAGGATTTAGTAAGGTAGATAAAAGGAAAGTTTAAGTCGGATAAAAGTAAATCAAGTAATTTCAAGCGATTTAGATATATAAGAAACAGGGTTTACTAGCCTGCCAAATCATTCATATTCACAATCGGCAGCATCACCGCCATCACAATAATCATCACTACCACGCCCATGAGTACTAGCATTAACGGCTCAAGTAACGACAGTAAGGTGCTGATAAAATTGGTCGCTTCCGCTTCTTGCATATTAGCCGCGCGGCTGAGCATGTTTTCAAGCTCGCCTGAATTTTCACCACTTTTAATCATTTGCACCATCATCGGTGGAAAGTAGCTGGACTTGTCTAATTGACTCGATAAGCTTGAGCCTTCTGTCACCCTATCAGCTGCGGTGATAATGGTTTTTTGAATGTGTAAGTTAGTGGTGACCGCCGCGCCAATATGTAATGCTTCGATTAGCGGCACACCCGAGCGCACCAATATCGCAAGCGTACTGGCAAAGCGCGCTGCATTAAGCCCTTTTGATAAGCGCGCCAATATCGGTAGTCTGAGCACAATACTGTCTATGGCTAATTTACCCGCTTGCGTTTGGGCAAAGCGATAAAACAAAAACGCTGCCCCTGCCAATACCAAAAGCATCAACCACCACCACTGGGTAATGATATTCGATAAGCTCAGGACAATTTGGGTAATCAGCGGTAGCGCTTGCTCAGATTGCTCAAATACTTTGACAATTTTTGGCACCACAAAGCTCATCAAGCCCATAATCACCCCGACTGCCATTACCATCAGCACAATCGGATAGACCATCGCCCCTTGGATTTTCTTTTGTAGGGCAAAACGGTTTTCGGTGTAATCTGCCAATTGATTAAGAATTAAATCTAAGTGGCCAGATTTTTCCCCTGCCGCAATGGTGGCGATATATAGTGGCGGAAAACTGGCGGCTTGTTGCAATGCACGCGCTAAGCTTAAACCTTCTAGCACATGCGAGCGCACCGCAAGCATAAGTGATTTTATGTGAGTTTTTGGCGATTGTTTGGCGACCGCAGCAAGCGTTTCCTCTAAAGGAATACCGGCGGCAAGTAATACTGATAATTGACGGGTTAGCAATGCCAACTCATAAGCCGATGGTTTTTTATAGCGATTTTTATTTTGACTTTGTCGGTCATTGACGGCTGTGACTTCAACTGGCGTCCATTGTTTATCACGCAGTTGCTGGCGCACTTGCCGCGCAGAATCGCCTTCAAGTAAGCCTTTTTGGACACTGCCATGGTCGTCTAACGCTTTATAATGATAAGCGGGCATAGCAGCGAATATCCTAAGGTGGTCAGTTAAAAAGGGTGATAAATCGACGTTTTAACGTAAATGACAGAGGGTTAATAATTTAGAAAAGCGGCGTAGAATCACTGCTATCGGGCATTAAACCTTGTAATAATAAAACATCTAAATGCTGTTGTTGCAGCTTTTTATCAAAATCATTGACCTCAGCTATCAGCATTCGCTCGATACGCTTGTCACTGGCAAAGACGCTCAACCTTGCACAAATAACTGCAAGCTGGTAAATACGCTTTTTGCAATAACCATCCAAACCTTGTAGCAGCCGCACCATATGCGGCGTCTCTAAACTGGCGTATTCATAGTCACTCACAACCTGCGGACCAAGCGCTGTAACCCCATAACTGATAGACAAATGGGCGCAGAAGTAACAGCTAAATAAGTAACCAACCACATGACCAATATAATAGCCACGGTCATAAGTAAAGCTGCTGACCCCAAAGTGCCCAAGAACATAACTGTTTAAACTGCCTTGATCTAGAATAGGCTTGCCATGTTTGAGCTTACCGATGGTAGCAAAGCGTAGTGGATTGTGCCCATCTTGCGTCGTTAGCTGCCAACCGGCGGGCTGCTGCGCGGGCATATGACGCACAATATCTTCGATAATATCATCAACCACATGCAGCTGCTGCCATAGGCGCTCTAGCCCATCGGTATCCATCAGACCACGTTTATCCAGCTGCTGCGCCAGTAAATATTGCTGATATTCTGCAAACTGTGTTTTTAGCGTTTGCACCAAATAAGTAGGACGGGTCGCGGCAGACGCCATATAAAGTTGGCGCGTGCGCTCATGCTGCGCACGATAAAGCGCCACTCGCTGAGCGGCGACATTGGTCTCTGTGTTGGCAGTACTTAGGGTTTGATGGGCAGGTAGTTGGTTAGTAGATATTTGATTAGCAGGTATTTCGTTGTCACTATTTATACCAGCTTGTTCAAGCGGTAATTGTTTAGATGCTGATTTTTCAGCTGCTAGATTTTCGCCTGATAATTCGTCAGAGTTATGCTCAGCATTTGGCAAAGTAAATAATGCCAATAATGCCGCTTTATCAAGCGCAGCCGTCACTTGACCTTTTTGCTTATTTTTTACCGTTCGCTGACTGTTTTTTACCTTACTTTTAACGTCTTTTTGATTAACGCTTTTTTGATTAACGTCGTCTGTATGATTAGTAGGCATAGTAGCGCCTTGAGAATCATTTAAGGTTACGGTTGGTTTAGCGGTCGGTTCAGTCATAAAATACCATCAGCTGCAAAAAATCAACATTGCCCAAGTCATATTAGCTATCACCATCGCCTGGCTGTCATACCATGAGATTGAGATATTACCTGCTAAGAAATCAACGCATCAGCGCGCATCAGTACATCTTGTCTTGGGCAACTCATGATTCTATAGTACCTGAACCTCAGTACATTGTCAGCTGTCCATCACCGAAATACTAGGCATCAAACTCAGTGATAAAGGGTCTGTTAAGCAGTAAAAACATCCAACCAATAATGAGTATTGAATAAAAAAAGCGCTCAGGCAAATAAATAGCCTGAGCGCTTTTTAAAGATGCACGACAGTTAAGAGCTGACTAAGCAAGCGTTTGCTGCTGATACTGCTGGCGATAGGCTTTTGGCGAGACACCATAAACACGCTTAAAGGCTTGGCTAAAGGTCGAATCTGAAGCATAACCGACCAATTCACTGATACGGCTAATACTATTTTGCTGCAATCGCAAATAACGGGCGGCTAAGCGCAGGCGATAATCCATCAAATAGGTCAATGGCGGTATGCCGACCACTTCTTTAAAACGCTGCGCAAAGCTTGAGCGTGACATTCCTGCCACCTCAGCGAGCTTGTGAATCGTCCAATTTTTGCTTGGAGACTCATGCATCGCTACCAGCGCTTTGGTCAAAAACGGGTCTTTCATGGCGATGAGCCAATTATCAGTCGCTTCAGGTAGACTTTCAATATATACCCGCAGGCATTCAATCATCATAATACTTGCCCAATGATTGATGACCGCAGCTTTGCCCATACGCTCGTGTTCAGTCTCTAACGTCAGCAGCCGAATCTCGACATCAATGACTTCAAACCGACCATCAGCTTCCTTGCTAATTTCAGGCAATATCGCTGGCAAGACGGACAATAAAGGCCGAATCATCGCCTTATCGTACTTACATTCAATCAGTATCAGCGATGAATTGGGCTCACCGTCAGCCTCACCCTGAAGATCCAGTGTATCCTTTTGACAATTTGCCAATGACTCATCTAACGATGCAGCATTACCACCATGATGATTTAGCGCGTAACTGACATGCTTATGGGCACTTGGAACCATAATCATATCACCGGCATGCACTTCTCGTGGGCCATTGCCAACATCGATAGCAAAACCACCCGACATCACCAAATAAAATAAAATCGTATCCTGTCTTGTGATTGAATAAGACCAATGACCAGCGCCATTTAAACGATAATATTTCGTTTCGAATAAATGCACATTTTGTAGCAACACACTCAGTGCGTCCATCCATCACTTCCTCAGTAATATGTACGTAATAGCCATCACATTTAAAAAAAGAGACAAAGCGCTTATCACTGCAAAATCTCTTAAAGTATTCAAGGTGCAATTTTTATTTGTTATAAGAGATTCACATTAAAACCGATACAGTGCGATTGGGATAAATTTTTCCTAGCCGCTGTGATAGCAGCAAGCAAGGAAGATTTATACCCGTCGCATCGCCCATCACTATTAACGTATCAATTTTATTTTGAACTAACGATAAAATTTTTATGTTTGATAAAGTCGAAGCAAAAAACGTCTAAAAACACCTAGAAACATCAAGCATATAATTTGATTTGCTAGCCGGATTTAAGAAGAGCTATCAAACATTTATTTGACAACCCTAGCAAGTCAGCAAAAACATCTATCATAAGAAAAAAAGCGAAAAAAGGCTAGCAGGCGCTTAGATAATTAAATGCCTAGGAAGTTTATAACTGATAAGAATTAAAACAGCAGGATAGTTTGCATGGCATCATAACTTAGAGAGCATGGAGAGCATGCATAAATATTAAACAGACAGGCACGAAAAAATGCCAGTAATGGCAAATAGAGTTATTTTAATATTTTTTGAAGGTAGTGAGGAAGGTAATGCAGAATAAAATATGGGGCGACTGATGGGACTCGAACCCACGACAACCGAGATCACAACCCGGGGCTCTACCAACTGAGCTACAACCGCCATAACTGTTGCCAAAAAGGCAAGATTGACAGGCTAAATGGTGCGCCTGGCAGGATTCGAACCTGCGGCCACCTCCTTAGAAGGGAGATGCTCTATCCAACTGAGCTACAGGCGCTCTTAGAGGACTTTTATATATCTTGGTAAGTTTAGCATAGCAGAAACTAAACCATTATACATAAAAAAAAGCCTGTAAGGCTCTTTAAATAGATGGTCGGAGTGATAGGATTCGAACCTACGACCCTCTGGTCCCAAACCAGATGCGCTACCAAACTGCGCCACACTCCGAAATTTTCTATTATCACGATAGTTTGTTGTTTAACTTATTGTCGGTAATACCGCTAACTTGTTAATGTTACTTGCTATCGAGGTGCACATATTAAGGGTTAAAGCCGGTTGTGTCAACACTTATTTTTGATTATTTTCAAAGAATCGTTAAACTCTTTTAAAAATCTTAAATCTTCATGTAAATAGCGCTGACGCAATGTTGATTTTATCAACCATAATACATACTGTCGTTTTCGACAGCGCTCATTATACTACATTTACGTCTGGAAGCAAGCTACCATTTATCTTTCCAGTAATAACATTAAAAGGAATAAGCCATAATCGAGCGGGATTTGACTGCCGGTCAGGTGTTTTACTGCGGTCTGTACTCTCACCTTTATTATAAGCTTGTTGTCTAAGCTCGACGGGTTGCCTGATATCATCTTGCACCGGATAAACCAGCCATACTTGCTCTGCGTGGTAAGCCTGCGCATAACTGGTCAACTGATAAGCGTCATTGGCGCTAATCGCACCGGCATGCGCTAGATACTTCCATTTCATATCAATCACGTGGCTATAGCTACCTAAGCTATAATCATCTGCGCTCTCGCTCTCACTGACTTCTATATCATCCTGATTTTTCTTCTGACCTAAATTGAAATAAGCACCTTTGTCAGCAGCTGCTTTATATATCAATAAATCGGGACGAATAGACAGACATGCCTGCCCTTCTGCATCGTTTAGCCAGACGCTTTGTGTTTGAAATAAGGGCTTATAAGCCGAATTGAATTGCTGAAACATTGTCGCTATGCGCTGGCTTGCCCATTGCTCAAACGCTTGATTCATATCAATCAATAAACATAAGCGTGGTTGAGAGGGATTGAGAGCGGCTGATGGATTCGGATCAATACCATTACCGGTGTGAGCGTCAGATTGTTGCAAGAGCCAATAAGCCAAATCTAGTAACTGCTGCGCCGCTTGTAATTGCTGCCGAGATAAAGGCTGCAACGCTAACTGGCGTTTTGCTTGCTGATATAACAGCTCAAGCCGCTGCAGCTCATAGCAACTTAGCACTGCTACTTCTACTTGCTTCCATAACTGCAATGATGGCAGTAACATCGATGCTAAAAATAGCGGTGCAAGTAAGACCAGCGCACTTTTAATCAAGCGATTACTAAGCATCTCTTGGCTTAGCACACTGCTCTCACAGACAAATTTATGCGGCTGCATGCTGTTATGGCGCAGCTGTTCTTTAATAAGCAAGCGACCTTGTAGCGCTGCTTGGTTATGAATTTGTGCCTGATAATGCTTGGTCGGTCGATAGTGAGATAAACGCTGTAAAAACTGTGCAATCAGCCAGTCTGATAATGGCAGTGCTGTGAGTGGTAGCGCGGCTAACTGATTGCTAAATTGACCTAAGTTTTTTGTATTAGGGAGCTTGCTTTTAGATTGGCTGTTATTGGTTAAGTCAGCCAACATATCCTGCACCCATTGGCGCGTCTGATTAATAGCGCTAGATTTGGCTGAATCATATGGCTGCTGCTGATCATGCTTGCTAGACGTTTTTGCCATCAACTTGGGCAATATCTCAAGTGTCATACCACTTGGCAATAAAATAATACCAATATAATGGCCAACCTTTAGCTGCCACTGTCCTTGCTGGCGTTTAATGCTAAAAACAGCATATTCTTGCGCCATTAACCAGTGAAAATCCGCTACGTGTACAAAATCACGCGCCGTTAAACGTTGGTGTTCAAACACCGTGATGATATGAGTATCAGTCATAGTTGCATTGACGCTATTAGTACTATTAGCGCTATTAGCACCATTAGCGATGCTACCTATTGCTTTGCCCTCAGGCTGTAATACTCTACTCATCACTAGCTAGCAACCTTGTTAATATAAACGCTGATAAACAAACGGCTTTGTAAACTCAGCGCTGTTATCTAATAAATCTGCATTAGTTTTATAACTGCCACTGCTTATAGACTGACCGAGAAAGGACTGATGTCCTGCAAATAGTTGACTTGGACTATTTGGATTAACCGAATTATTTGCATCATTATTGATGAGCGCTTGGCTATCTTGTATAAACTGCGCGCTCAGCGGCTGCTGCTCATCTTGAAAGATATATTGCAAAATAGTCACTTGTCCACCCGCGGCTTGCGCCAATTGCGGAATGATTTGTTCAATAAGTGCCGTTTGCAATTGCTCAAGACTATCTACCGACCATAAAAATGCATGACCTAATTGCGCCTCTGCCCCAAGCGTTTGCGCGATGCGATTATTTAAACCCGTTAAGAGTTTCGCTAAATCGATGGTTTCTGTTGGATAAAGGGTTTCTAAATTAACTGCTTCTAAGTCTTGATTGATATAAAGAATAGGCAATAATTCAGGCTGCGGCGGGCAATCAATAAAGCGAAAGCGCCTTCGTAATGCCATATCAAGCGGCGCTAATGAATGGTCTTGGCTGTTCATGGTGGCATAAATATCAACGTTGGCAGGAACACTAAAGGTTCGCCCTGAATAAGCCAGATTGACCGTCATCGCGTTTGTCATGCCGGCACGTTTGTCTGGCTCAATCAAACTTAACAGCTCGCCAAAGACGCGTGAAACGTTAGCCCGATTGATCTCATCAATCAGCATCGCATAACGTTGATCAGGGTCATTGGCAGCGCGTTGGCACAATTTTAAGAATGCGCCGTCTTGAATGGCATAACTCATTTGCGACGAACTATTCGTTGCAGGACTGGTCGCCGCCATCACCGGGCGGATACCTTCGACAAATTCCTCATAACCATAAGCCTGATGGAAGCTGACCATACTAAAACGCTGTTGGCGAAACTCTTGATTTTGGCTGTTATTCTCGCGCTGCGCCTGCTGAAACTCGGCTAATTGCTGCGCTAAATCGCTTAACAAATCCATGCTTTCTGGGAGCAGATACCATGCGCCGCTATTATCTTTATCAAAATAGGCTTGGCTGGCTCGATTTTTATAACTCACCGTTTGTGAGCTAGCAGGCGTATGCATTTGTAGCACAGACCAAGCGGTATTGCTTAAGTTTTTCTCGCGCGCATTTTGCGCCGCCTTGCTAACAAAAAACTCATGATTGACAATTTCTGGTACCTTGACTAAGTCCTGTCTTTTGGACTTAAAATCCAAAAATATTAAACAAACGACATCACGCCAGCTTAATTCCTGCAGCAGCTGTCCCAATAAATCCTTGTCATTTATCCTTGGCAGATAATCGGTATATTGCTGCGCGATTTGTAGCAAGCGATAGGTTTTACCCGTACCAGCGACGCCGGTATAAATGATATTAGTCGGTTTTTGAGGAGACATATCCGGCACAGCCTTATCCAGTATTAAAAAATTACGGCAACGATACCTCGGCATTTCAGCCACGTGAAAGTCTAGCTATTATAACGTAGCTCTTTTGCATTAAATGACCTAACATTCAGCGATGCTGTTTTTCAGTCGTACTATTTTTAGCAACCTTACTGTTAGCGATGTTATTGCTAATATTTATTGCGAACATTTAAGGTATCGTTACGTTAGTCATATTTTATAAGCGCAGTAGTTCATGTTAATAATAGTAGCGATACGGCACTTAATGTACCATAGTTAGAAATTTACTAAGTTAGAAATGCGCCAGCGTTAAAATAGCTGCTAGGATAAAGCTGGTTACTTTTCTCATTTAGCGCTTATTTTCTAACCATCCGTTAATTAACCCAGTTGGCTAGCCTAATAAACCAGCTTGGTTAATTAATATGATTCAACCACTCCAAATTGAGGAATGTTGTATGTCAGGATTATTAAAAAAACTCCCTACCAAGCTGACCAATAAACGAGCAGCCAAAGTAGCTGACAACACAAGATTGCCAGTCGAAAAACCAAATAGCACCTTAAAACCTATCAGCAACCAATTTACCAAACTGCTATCAGTCACCAAATATTTACCGGCGGGTGCGCGCGCCAGCATTTTATCGAAAGCCTTTGGTAAAGTGGTACCGTACGTGGGCACAACGGGTATCTATTATGAGACCGTCGACCCCAATCAAGTGGTGGTCAGCTTAAATAATACCAAAGCGGTGCAAAATCATATTGGCTCAGTCCATGCCGTTGCCATCACCTTGCTTGCTGAAACCGCAACAGGGTTTATTTTGGGTTTAAACCTACCGTCTGACCGCGTATTATTGATTAAATCTTATTCGGTGAATTTTTATCGCCCGATTAAAAAAGGTCAGATTGCTGCCGTGGCGTCATTATCAGACGAGCAGCGCTTGGATATCTTAAATACGCCAAAGGGTGAAATGGTAATTCCTTGCGTGATTCATGACCGTGAGTCGGATAGCGACCGTGACCCTATCGTCGTTGAGATGACGTGGGCTTGGATACCCAAATCTGAGCTAGAAGCGCGCCGTCAAGGTAAAGCCGCTAAAGCGCTAGAAAATAAGCAAATTGACAATAAAAAAACTGAAGATGAGCCGTCTGAAGACCAACCATCTGAAGACAAGCAACCTAAAACAGAGCAACCTGAAAGTGAAGAAAGCAGCAAGCACTCGACGCCAGAACTCGAGAGCAATTAATTTAAATTTGTTAAACAAGCAAATAGCTACCAAAAAATGGATTTAAGAAATACCACAATAATAAGGAGACAAGCATGTCTATATATATTGATAAACTGACTACTCAATTATCTAAAGCGGTGCTGGTTAGCGCCTGTTCATTAGGCTTGGGCTTGGGCTTTGCCGTTACTGCCAATGCAGCGCCAACGACTACTAATAATGCAACCGTCACCAAATCTAGCCCAGTCTTTCTCGGTGATGGTGGCAATTATCCATTTTCAGAAGCGGTACGTGTTGGCGATACGCTCTATATGTCAGGACAGATTGGTTTTAAAGACGGCAAATTGGTCAAAGGCGGCGTAAAAGCGGAAGCCAAACAAGCGCTCGATAATATCCATGAAACCTTATTAAAGTACGGCTATCAAAAATCAGACATCGTCAAATGTATGGCGATGCTGACCGATATGGATGATTTTGATGACTTTAATAAAGTCTATAAAGCAGAGTTGGCTAAGCCATACCCTGTACGCTCAGCCTTTGGCGTTTCAGAGCTGGCAGCGGGCGCAAGCGTTGAAGTTGAGTGTATCGCCGCGAAATAGCAGCGCTATTACAAATAAACCAAACTGACTTTTTGATTACCCGGTTATTGAGCCAATTGTCCTGACTTTTGACTCAATAACCGTTTTTCTTTATAAAATCGTTTTTTTATACAATAATAGCATCATCAGTCAGGGCGCTTTCTTTGGTTACCCGCAGCACTTCTTCTAACGTCGTCCGACCTTCTATGACTTTGCGTAGTCCATCAGCTCGTATCGATGGCGTCTGCTGACGGGCGTATTCTTCTAGCTCGTACTCAGCGGTGTTGCTATGAATCATCCGGCGCAAGGTATCGTCAATCGGTACCACTTCATATATCGCCGTCCGCCCTTTAAAGCCTGAATTATTACATTTATCACAGCCCACTGGCTTGGGTAAATTGATGACCTCAGCTGCCAAGCTTTTAGAGTCTAATGGCATGCCAATTTCAGTAAATAATTTGGCCTGTTCATTATCGGCAGCCTGCCAGCTATGACAATGTGTGCATAACGTCCGTACCAAACGCTGAGCGACGACACCAATCAGCGATGACGATAATAAAAATGGCTCTACGCCCATGTCCTGCAAACGTGTGACCGCACCGATGGCGGTATTGGTATGCAGTGTCGATAATACCAAATGCCCTGTCAAAGACGCTTGCACGGCGATTTCGGCGGTTTCTAAATCACGAATCTCACCTACCATCACCACATCTGGATCTTGCCGCAACATGGCGCGCAAACTTTTAGCAAAGGTCATATCAACTTTATTATTCACCTGCGTCTGACCAATACCATCGAGCTGAAATTCAATCGGATCTTCAGCAGTCAAAATATTACGGGTTTGGTCATTTAAATCGGTTAATGCCGAATAGAGCGTAGTGGTTTTACCTGAACCGGTCGGTCCAGTCACCAAAATAATGCCATGCGGACGATGGATTAAGCGCTTAAGCTCACTATAGTCATTATCAGACAGTCCGAGATAAGTCATATTGAGACGACCGGCTTGCTTATCTAATAAACGCATGACCACGCGCTCACCAAAGCTCGATGGCAAGGTCGATACCCGTACATCGACCTCACGGCCTGCCAGTCTTAAACTGATGCGACCGTCTTGCGGCACACGCTTTTCGGCGATATCTAGCTTAGCCATGACCTTGATACGCGAGACCAGTAACGGCGCCAATTGGCGTTTTGGCGTGATAATTTCTTTTAGCTCTCCATCGACACGAAAGCGTACCACTAAGCGCTTCTCAAAAGTTTCAATATGAATATCTGAGGCATTTAAACGTATCGCTTCAGACAACAGCGCATTAATCAGACGAATAATTGGCGCATCGTCTTGCTGATCCATCAAATCTTCCGTTTCAGGAACACTATCGGCCAGGCTATCGAGGTCAGGATGGTCTTCAAGCCCAGCGGCAATATGCTGCGACTCGCCCGTATTACCGGCATAGGCGGCATTCATGCGTTTTTCGAAGTCATCGGCGCTGATACTTTCGTAATTTGGCACACCGCGCACGCCTTGCTGCTGTAAAAAACGCACCGCCTCATTAATGGCGGACAGTGGCGTGGTTTTGGTCAACACCAAGGTCGGTGGCAACTCAGGATCAATAGCAAGAATGGCCAAAATTTGATGGCGTTTTGCAAAACTGTACGGCAGCTGCAGCATAAAGACGACCTAGTGAGTGGTTAATTTAAAAAAGAACTTAAAAAACAGCTTATAAAATAACTTTGAAAATGGCTTTGAAAACAGCCTTGAAAACACAATCTAATACATGCTAAAAAATACTACTGACTTGACTGTTTAAAGCCGCCTACCTAAATCGTTAAACTGGGTAAAGATTGTCAGTAAGCGCGCATGAGTTTGTTATAATAACATTTTGTTTTATACAAGTAGCAAGGCTTTCATGTGATTTATCGCTTTGTCGCTTAAGCATCAGTATGATGAGGCTCAAGACAGCACAAGCCTCTATTTATCCTATGATGACTAGCTATATTTAATTATTGTTTGTTTAATTATTCTGTGTTAATCATTGCTAGTATTGATGCCAGTTTTTGCTCATTACTTTTTGTCACCTTGTTCACTACGTCATTAGTCACCTTTGTTCGCCCGCTATTAGGATTATCCTTATGTCACAAGCCGCAAACTCTCCTGCCAACGCTCAGTCATTTTCACAAGATACCTTGTCAAAAGATACTTTTACTGTCGGCAGTCGTACATTTTCTTCTCGATTGTTGGTCGGTACCGGTAAATATAAAGACATGGCTGAAACGGGTGCGGCTATTGGTGCCTCAGAAGCTGAGATTGTCACCGTTGCTATTCGCCGTACCAATATTGGTCAAAATAGCAATGAGCCAAATTTATTAGATGTCATTTCACCGGATAAATATACCATCTTGCCCAATACCGCAGGCTGTTTTGATGCCGAAACCGCGATTCGGACGTGTAAGCTTGCTCGCGAGCTATTAGGCGGGCATAATCTGGTTAAGCTAGAAGTTTTGGGCGATGAAAAGACCCTTTATCCAAATGTGATGGAAACTTTAAAAGCGGCAAAAGTGTTAATCGATGATGGCTTTGAGGTCATGGTTTATACCTCTGACGACCCTATTGTCGCTCAAGAATTAGAGAGCATGGGTTGCGTGGCGATTATGCCGCTTGGTAGCTTGATTGGCTCTGGCCTTGGCTTGCTCAATCGCCATACCCTAAGTCTCATTATCGAAAATGCCAATGTACCGGTATTGGTTGATGCTGGCGTCGGTACTGCTTCTGATGCCGCGATTGCCATGGAGCTTGGCTGTGATGGCGTGCTAATGAACTCAGCCATTGCCAATGCGCAAAATCCAGTGATGATGGCAAATGCTATGAAACATGCTATTTGGGCAGGACGTCAGGCATTTTTGGCGGGTCGTATGCCGATGCGCAAAATGGCTGCTGCTAGCTCGCCGCAGACCGGATACTTTTTTCAGTAGTTTTTTAGCTTAAGCTTTTAAACTTTAGCCTATAATTTTCTTGTTTTTATAAGCTTAAGCCGCTAAAAATATGGGTTATGGCATAATTAAATAATAAAAGTCCCGTGACCCATACTTTTTATATTAAGATATTTTTGTGACTACTTTTAGGTTTTTAATCGTTTTTGCTAAATGCTTTATCCTAGTTATGCTTTACCTTTGTTTAACTGAACACCTATTTATTTTATTGCCATTTTTCATTCATCGTCATAAAAGGATTTATTATGCGACTTCTCACAGCAGTCGACCAGTTGTTCTTACTTCTTGAGTCGCGTAAACAACCCATGCATGTTGGGGGTCTATTCCTATTCGAATTACCACAAAATGCGGATAACAGTTTTGTCTGTCAATTGGTTAAACAAATGCAACACTCTGAGGTGCCGCCAACCTTTCCTTTTAACCAAGTGCTCGAGCATTTAATATTCTGGAAAAAAGACAAGCACTTTGATGTTGAGCATCACTTGCATCATGTGGCACTACCAAAGCCCGCCCGTGTACGTGAGCTCTTGATGTACGTTTCAAGAGAGCATGGCCGTCTCTTAGACCGTGCGATGCCGCTATGGGAATGTCACGTCATTGAAGGTATTGAGCCAGAAAACGAAGGCGCTCCTGAGCGTTTTGCTTTATATTTTAAAATCCACCATTCGTTGGTTGATGGCATCGCAGCTATGCGACTGGTCAAAAAATCCTTATCTCAATCACCGACCGAACCGGTTACATTACCAATCTGGTCGTTAATGGCACGCCATCGCAACCAAGTTGATGCGATTTTGCCTAAAGAGCGTTCTGCTTTAGGCATCCTTAAAGAGCAAGTTTCTACCATTAAGCCAGTATTTACAGAATTGCTCGATAATTTAAAAAATTATGGCGACGACAGTTATGTCAGCACCTTTGCCGCGCCGATGAGTGTGCTTAATAAACGTATTTCAGCCTCACGGCGCATTGCTGCCCAGTCGTATGAGATACAGCGCTTTAATGATATAGCTGAGCGCTTAAACATCAGTAAAAATGATGTGGTGCTTGCTGTTTGTGCTGGTGCTATTCGTCGCTATTTACTATCGATAGACGCGCTACCGAGTAAGCCCTTGATTGCTTTTGTACCGATGTCATTACGTACCGATAATAGCGTTGCTGGCAATCAGTTGTCATTTGTACTGGCCAATTTAGGCACACATTTAGACGATCCACTCAGCAGAATCGAGCTAATTCATCGCAGTATGAACAATGGTAAACGCCGCTTCCGCCGTATGAATCAAGCGCAGGTTATCAATTACAGTGTCGTCTCTTATGCATGGGAAGGCATCAATTTGGCAACCGGTCTGTTTCCTAAAAAGCAAGCATTTAACCTGATTATCTCAAATGTACCCGGTTCGGAAAAACCGCTTTATTGGAATGGCGCGCGCCTGCAGTCTTTATACCCAGCCTCTATTGTGTTCAACGGTCAAGCGATGAACATCACCCTTGCCAGCTACTTGGACAAGATTGAGTTTGGGATTACCGCTTGTAGTAAAGCCTTGCCGCACGTGCAGGATATGCTGATATTAATAGAAGAAGAGTTACAGCTGTTGGAGCGCACCAGTAAAGAACTTGAGTTCCAAGGGATTACGGTTGAAGATAAAAGTAGCCATAAAGGTAATAACAAAACAAAAAAGCTGGCTCCATAACGGAACCAGCTTTTTAATATTAAGTTGTCTCAATAACTATACTTAGATGATGCTTAGAGTTGACGCTTAGGCGGTGCTTAAAACGCATCACCCCAAGTTGGGACAACCACTTGCATCAATGGTTTTAATAGTTTGATGTTACAAGCGAAAATAGAGCCTGAGGTCATCGAGTTGTGCGCGCCTGTATGGTCAACCACCACGCCACGTGCTTCGGTCACGATTAGCTCACCGGCAGCAATATCCCACGGCTTAATAGACATCTCAAAATAACCGTCAAAACGACCAGCAGCCACATAACACAAATCAAGCGCAGCTGAACCTAAACGGCGAACTTGACCACCTTCTTCAGAGATTTTCTGTAAGCTCTCAAAATGCTGCTTGGCATAAGAGATAACTTCACCATTGCGTTTACGCTCAAGCGGATGACCGGTAGTAAATAAACCACCATCAATCGTTTTACGCTCACTAACGTTGATACGGCGTTGGTTTAGACGCGCGCCTTTACCACGGCTGGCAGAAAACATCTCATCACGGACAGGATCATAGATGACGCCGTGTTGGGTAACGCCTTTATGTTGCACAGCGATAGATACACAAAACTGCGGCACACCATGGACAAAGTTTTTGGTGCCATCTAACGGATCAATAATCCAGCACCAATCAGCATCTTCGCCGCGACCTTCTTGCATACCAAACTCTTCACCCAAGAACGAATGATTTGGATAGCTGGCTTTTAGGGTCTCAATCGTCAGCTCTTCACTGAAACGATCAATACGGGTGACCAAACCATCAAGTCCTTTTGACTCGATATCTAGCTCGATTTTGTGGCGGTTTTGATGCGCATATAAAATCTCTTTACCGACTTTTTCAGCAGCACGCGCTGCGATGACGACCATGGGTTCCATAAATAACCTATTTGCTTGATGAATGAATACTACTTAAGAGATGTGACTTATAAAATGTACGAAAAATAAAATCTGCTTCAAAACTGACGCATAGTAATAATTAATAAAAACCCATAGCCGCCTAGCAAACCAAATATATGGTTGCCCGCAGTTGTACCGCCCAAGTTGTCAAATAATTCACACCTACGGCAAGTAGGCGAGGTTTAAGCGAGATCTAAGCAAGAAAGCAGACATGCTTTATTTTTCAATCCGCTATTTTAGCAATTTTTTATGAATGATAGTGTTTTATTTTAGCAATTGCTGGAGCTGGCTGACGACCCCTGCAACATCTAGACCACAATCAGCCATTTGTTCTGCTGGCGAACCATGGGCGATAAAGCGATCAGAGATACCGATATTACAGATAACTGGGTGGCTATTTTTGAAGGCTGGCGATTCGTTAAGTAAATACTCATTTACCGCACTGCCCGCGCCGCCCATAATCATATGCTCTTCTAGCGTCGCGATATGGGTGATGCCTTGCTCGATTAAGCTTTCAAGCAAATGGGTATCTAAAGGTTTTACCCAGCGCATATTCACCACATGTACCTGACAGTGTGATTTTATATTATCGTTAATTAGGCTTTCTGCCGCTTGCTGAGCCGTCGCAACCATCGTACCAAAGGTTAATAATGCCAATTTATTAGGGGCGTCATCTTGACCTAATACCGACTCTACCACTGCTTTGCCAATGGGATAAACTTGTACGGGCTGCTCTATAACAGCACCTGTACCAACACCACGCGGATAGCGCACTGCTGTACAGCCTTGATATTCATAGCAAGTATTAAGCAAGTGATAACATTCGTTTTCGTCTTTTGGCGCGGCAATCAGCATATTAGGCACGCAGCGTAAAAAAGCAAAATCGAATACCCCTGCATGGGTTGCGCCGTCTTCACCGACCAAACCGGCGCGATCAATGGCAAACATCACATCAAGATTTTGCAAAGCCACATCATGGATAAGTTGATCGTAGCCGCGCTGCAAAAAGGTTGAATAAATCGCGACGATAGGTTTGACGCCTTGGGTTGCCATCCCACCGGCTAAAGTCACCGCATGTTGCTCAGCAATCGCCACATCAAAAAAGCGCTTAGGAAATTGACGGGCAAACTCAATCATTCCCGAGCCTTCTTCCATCGCTGGGGTAATGGCAAGCAATTTCTCGTCAGTAGCAGCTTTGTCACATAAAAACTGGCCAAATACTTGCGAGTATTTTAAGAGCGGTGTGCTGGTTGTTAAACTGTCTTTTACTGCTTCCTTCTGGCTATCTTCAGCAGGTAATTTACTGATAGCGTGATAGCCGACTGGATCTAATTCGGCAGGCGCAAAACCTTTACCTTTAGTGGTATAAATATGGACTAAAACAGGGCCTTTTAACTGCTTGGCAAGCGATAGTACGCGCAGCAGCTCAGGAATATCATGCCCATCAAATGGACCAAAATAGGTAAAACCAATTGCTTTAAATAAATTGTCTTCTAATTGCGGGACATCACGCAGCTCTTTATGACGCTTACGGCGATCAAAGGCTTGCATATCAGGGCGCTTGCACAGTACTGGCTCGCCTGCATCAGAGATATCAACCTGATAACCTGATTCCCATAGCGTCGCTAAATGCCGCGAGAAGCCACCGATAGAGCAAGATATTGACATATCATTGTCATTTAAAATTACCAGCAAATCAGCATCTTGTTGTACGGCGTCATTCATCGCTTCAAAAGCCATGCCACCGGTCATCGCCCCATCACCAATAATACAGGCAACCGTTTGTTTAATGCCTTGGTAACGAAGCGCTAAGCTCATACCCAAAGCTGCTGAGATAGACGTCGATGAATGCCCAACCCCAAAAGTATCATAGACCGACTCGGCGCGTTCAGGAAAAGCGGTCAAACCGTCTTTTGAGCGAATGGTGCCAAGCTTATCACGGCGACCGGTCAATACTTTATGGGCATAGGCTTGATGACCTACATCCCAGACAATCTGATCTTGCGGCGCATCTAGCAAATAATGCAGCGCAATGGTCAACTCAATCACGCCTAAATTAGCACCAAAATGACCGCCACTTTGACCGGCTGAATAAAGCAAAAAAAGCCGTAGTTCATCCGCTAAGGTGATTAGCTGACTCTCGCTAAACGCTTTTAAATCAATCGGTGCGTCTACCGTATCAAGCAGCGGCGTAATTGGACGCTCACGTGGAATTGCTGCATACGTTTGCTGCAGATTTGATAGCGGTGCAGCAGAATCAATGGCTGACGCAGATAATGACTTAGACTGTGGGGAATGAGTTGACTGCTGCATAGAACGTACGATACCTACCAATCTGCTGACAAGATGCTACCTTAGACAGTGGCTATTACTAGCAACTGGTACTAGCAACTGTCTAAGTGGCGTTAATAATAGCTCGGCATCATAAAACACTTGATACCACAGGCTATATAATTATTAATACAGCTTTTAATATAGCTGTGAATAACGAAAAATACGCTATTTAATAGAACTCTTGCAAAAGTACCGTTTTATTGACCTCCGCTAACGGAGTATCAAGGGCTAGCAATGACTTATGCAAGAGATCTAATATAAGGCGTTACTTTTAATCTTATAATGCTAAAGATGGTTATCAATGCTGTTATAAATCATGGCAATGTTTAATGATGATGCTTAATGACAATGTTTACCATGCTCAATGATTTTGCATACATATCGGACCTTGGTGACGACATAGTAATGTAAGGGCAAAGACTTGTCACTGTATCCGTCAAAATAGTATGGCATAATAGCATTTATTTTTAATTGTCGCTTTAATCATCGTGCGCCGTCTGTGAACTTTGTGTGTTTTTCCAATAAATATCAGCCACCTGCTAATTAAATCAGCAGCGCCTAGGCAATACCTTAGCTATTATTATAAAGCTTTAACAGATACCACAAAGCTTAAATAGACCTCTAGCGCCACGATGATCGGCTTATGCAGGACATTAATGTCATATCAATTTATTACTACTGCCAAACTACCTACTCGTCACGGCGAGTTTGATATTCATATCTTTGAAAATGAAGACGGTCAAGAGCATGTCATGCTTACCGTGGGTTTACCTGTGGTCAATCAAGCTGATGTTGTAAATCAGGCTGATACGGCGCTAAACCAACAAGGCGCGGCGCCAGCAGAGCCCCTCATCCCGCTGATACGTATTCATTCGGAATGTCTCACGGGTGATGCCTTTAGCTCGCTAAAATGCGACTGCGGTCCACAGCTGAACACTGCCATGCACGCGATACAAGAGACTGGCTGCGGGGCGATATTATATCTGCGTCAAGAAGGTCGCGGGATTGGTCTGACCAATAAAATCCGCGCTTATGCCTTGCAAGATCAAGGTCATGATACCTTAGATGCCAATCTCATGTTAGGCTTACCGGCTGATGCGCGCGTTTATGATATGTGCGGACCGATGCTTGCCCATGTCGGTGTTGATAGCGTACGCTTGATTACCAATAACCCCGATAAAGTCGCTTACTTAACGCAGCATGGTATCGATGTCGTTGAACGAGTGCCATTATTGGTTGGGGTTAACGATATGAATGCTGAATATCTAGCAACCAAACGCGATCGTATGGGTCATCTACTAGATAAAGACTTTAATACTGCCTTACACCTTAATAAATAGTAAATAATTAGATATTTTATGAGTATGCCAAATATAGAGAGTAATACCAATCCTCTCACAACAGATTCTATGTCAATGTCAAATGCAACGACGACGCCGACCCATAACGACATCATGCGTGTGCGTGAGTTTCTGGTCGATTTGCAAGCCCGTATCTGTCAAGCATTAGAAGCGCAAGAGCGTGATGGCAGTAGCAATGATAAGCCAGCAACCTTTGTACCTGATGATTGGGAGCGTCCTGAAGGCGGCGGCGGTCGCTCGTGTGTTTTAGCAGATGGCGAGGTGATTGAGAAAGCGGGAGTGATGTTTAGTCATATTCATGTGCAGAACTTGCCCGCCTCGGCAACGGCGCGCCATCCTGATATCGCTGGTCGTAAAGCGCAAGCAATGGGTGTCTCACTGGTCGTGCATCCTAAAAACCCCAACGTCCCAACCAGCCATGCCAACGTGCGTTTATTCGTAGCAGAAAAAGAGGGCGAAGACCCCATTTGGTGGTTTGGCGGCGGCTTTGACTTGACGCCATTTTATCCAGTACTTGCTGACTGCGTGCATTGGCATCAGGTCTGTCATGACCTTTGCGCTCCCTTTGGCGATAGCGTCTATCCTGACTTTAAACAATGGTGTGATGAATATTTCCATCTGCGTCATCGTGATGAGCAGCGCGGTATCGGCGGCCTGTTTTATGATGACGTCAATCTTGAGAGTCGTGGCTGGGATTTTGAGACCTGCTTTAACTTTATGCAGGCGGTCGGCAATGGCTACCTTGAAGGTATATTGCCCATCTTTGAGCAGCGTAAAAACACTCCCTACACCGAAGCCCAACGCGAATTTCAACTATATCGCCGTGGACGCTATGTCGAATATAACCTCGTTTATGACCGCGGCACCCTGTTTGGGCTACAGAGTAATGGACGCATCGAATCTATCTTAGTCAGCATGCCACCGCTTGCTAGCTGGCATTATCGCTTTGAGCCTACTGAAGGGTCGCCTGAGTTTGAATTGACCGATTTTTATTTAAAACCTCGTGATTGGTTGACTTTGTAATCATCATTGGCATAATAAACCACAGACGGCATCAATGTTTACATCAGTAATAGGTTATTTTTAATCTATATAAGCTATAAAACAATAAGGGTCAGCGATAGATGCTGACCCTTGTTATTTAAGCAACAGCGATATGGATTAAAAACAAGCTATTAAGTACAGAGCAGATATCGTCGTCTTTAATACTTAAAACAACAACATAACATTTATTCTAATAGTCGCAATTTAATCAGGTGGCGAGCATGAAGATGCTACGGCGCCTTTTTATTAGCCACGTATAAAGGAGCAATACAGATGGCACAGGTTTCTAATAACAAATCATTTAAGTCTATCGTTGGCATCACCTTAATGGCAGCTGTTTTAGGTCTAACGGCTTGTAGCACGCCAGTTGACCCTGACGTTAAAGCGCGCCAAGACAGCATGAAAAGCTGGGGTGATGCAATGGGTATCATGGGTGATATGGCTGAAGCACCTGATACATTTGATGCCGAAGTATTTAAAGAACAAGCGGCATTTTTAGCGAAAGACTCAGCAAGTCCTTGGAGCCATTTTGAAAACCAAAAAGCGACTGGTAACGCTACTGAAGCGGTTTGGAGCGACGTTGATGGTTTCCGTACTAAAGCAGATAACTTTCAAAAAGCCACTACTGAATTAAATACCGTGGCACAAACAGCGACCAGTATGGAGCAGGTCCTACCAGCATTCGGTCAAGTGGGTGAAAGCTGTAAATCATGCCATACCGACTTTAAAGTGAAAAAAGACTAATGAGCCTTTGCTATCACCAATAAAAAAGCCGCTATTTTAACAATAGCGGCTTTTTTATTGGTGATTTCTCAAACCTACAAACTTGTTTAGATAATCCATCTTATTAATAGGTTTATCAAACCTTTAAAAAATTAGCCCATCAAATCTGCTTGCACGATTTCAATCCAGTAGCCGTCAATATCTTTAATAAAGACGATATTTTTCATACTGCCCTCATCTGGGCGTTTTTTAAACTCAACGTTATTTTCATCGAACCAAGCAACTGCTTCATCCAAATTGGGCACACTAAAGCAGATATGACCAAAACCTTGCGGTTCAGCATTGCCATCATGATAACTAAAATCCGCTTGGGTTTCGGTACCATAGTTATGAGTCAATTCTAAAATACCGCGTTGACGGAAGGCAAAAATCTCTAAATCAGCACCAGCTGGCAAGTTTTCACGCTCGCTTTCAGTCAGCTTGGCTAAAAAGTACAAATCAAAACCCATCGCTGGGAATTTTTTTACCGCCAATAAGGTCATTCCTAAGACGCCGGTATAAAACGCCAATGACTTAGCAGGATCTTTTACCCGCAGCATCGTATGATTAAACGTATAGCCTGTGGTTTGAGCTGAAATCGGTTGAACACCGTCAGTTTTTACGCTGCTTGCAGGTTGGGCTACGGATTTTTGATTATTAGTGGCTTGATTGCTATTTAAGCTTTCTGAATCAGTCATAATTTCCCCAATATTTCAGTATTTTTAATCGTTAATAGTGGATACGGTTTCGATGTTATCGCGTATCAGCCAGCCGTATCCTAACTATGATAGACATTTAATGCTAAATGTCTATTAAACATCTAAAAACCGTACCTTGCCTGTCTCTAAATTATACTCGGCACCCACAACAAGCAGCTGACCGCTATTGGTGAGGTCTTCTAGCGCGCGCGAACCATGTTTTAATTGGCTAACCGACATGCGTACATTGGCACGGATAGAGCGATCGACCAGCTCATCTGCATCGACATCTTGACCATTGGCAGTGGCAAGCTCATGCAAGTTATAGACGCTGGGACGGATACGATCAACGATTGATTGTAAGTTTGGTGAGTAGTTTTGCTCAGGATTAATCAGCGCCTCAACACATGCGGTTACCGCACCGCAATGCGAATGCCCAAGCACCACCACCAATTTGGTGCCAAATTTTTCGGCGGCAAACTCAACCGAACCAATTTGCGATGGCGCAACCACATTGCCCGCCACGCGTATGACAAACAAATCGCCCAAGCCCTGATCAAATACAATCTCAACCGGCACACGTGCGTCCGAGCAGCCCAAAATAATCGCTAACGGGTCTTGATCGCTGATTAGCTCGGGACGTTTTTGCATACAGGGGTCAGTACTGGTCAAGCTCTCCACATAACGTACATTTCCTTCTTTAAGCAGCGCTAATGCTTCTTGACCAGTTTTTGGGCGGTTACTGTTAGGCATAAGGGGTCCTTGTTTATCAAAATAGTTTAAATTATAAATTGCGCTAGCGTACTGCTTTTGACGTTGACTTATCTTCAAGCTCAGCCGTTTGCTATGGCAAATATCACTGTATTTAGCATACATAAAATGATTGTATAGGAAGCAAGCCAAAAAAATGGTAAAAATTCTTTATTTTAATATCACTCGTTACCTTGCCACTTTATTAACAACCATGAGATAACTTTGGCACATAGATACAGCCCCTATGCTAAACATGAACAAGCGCCACCAACCAACGGATAACGAACTTGCACTAATTTACCGCAAGGGTTTGTTATAATACGCAGCAAGCAGACCTCATATATAGCCGCAGCTTATCGCCATGCTAAATACCGTGCGATACCAAATGACTCAATAAGCCATTAGCTACCTTAAATAATTCGTTAGACCAAAAAGCCATTATGCTACTGACATTGCTGACAGTATCTAATATTCATAACGCTACTGAGCGTTTGGTATTTTAGGAATCAACCTTATGACCGAATCAAATTTACAGACGCAGTCCACGCCTGCCTCAACCCATACTGACAAGGTGCTGCTGCAACTGACTGGTCTAAAAAAAATCTATGACCAAACCGAAGTATTAAAGGACATTAACCTTGATATTCAGCATGGTGAATTTATCACCTTGCTTGGTCCATCAGGCTGCGGTAAAACGACTTTATTACGGTTGATTGCTGGTTTTGAGCAGCCTAATGCTGGGGCGATTTATCTCGATGGCATACAGATGGCAGGCTTGCCCGCGGATAAACGTCCGGTCAATACCGTGTTTCAGCAATATGCGCTATTTCCGCATATGACGGTGGCGCAAAACGTCGCTTACGGACTTAAATTAAAAAAAGTACCAAAAGATGAGATTCAAACGCGGGTGCGTGAGATGCTAGCGATGGTACAACTTGAGCATTTAGCCAATCGCAAACCGCAAGATTTATCCGGTGGTCAGCAGCAGCGCGTAGCGATTGCACGTGCGGTGATTAATCGTCCTAAACTGCTATTGCTCGATGAGCCTTTATCGGCGCTCGACCATAAACTGCGCCTGCAAATGCAATCTGAGCTTAAACGTCTGCAACGGGAGCTTGGCATTACTTTTGTCTTTGTCACCCACGATCAAGAAGAAGCGCTGTCGATGTCAGACCGCATTGCGGTAATGAAAGACGGTAGATTTCAGCAAATTGGCACACCTATTGAGATTTATGAAACCCCTGCCAATTTATTTACCGCCAAGTTTATCGGTGAGACCAATTTATTTAAGGCAGAAGTCAAAGGCGTTTATCCTGAGCAGCCCGATCGTGATGGGCGCGTGACCAATGGGCGGATTGAAGTCGAGGTCTGCGAGGCACAAGCGCAAGAGGGTCCGACGACCTTACGTAATCTGCGCCGTCCTGACTTTGCCAATGACGTGCAAGTTGGTGATATCGTCAATTTATTGCTACGTCCAGAAGATTTGCGCATTTATGATCCCAATGATAAAGAACATGGCGGCTTACTGGGGCGGGTGATTGAAAGTAATTATAAAGGCAGCACCTTAGACTCGATTATTGAGTTGACTAACGGTCATATTATTAAAGCCTCGGAATTTTTTGATGAAGATGACCCAAGTTTTGATTATAAGCTGAATGAAGGCGTCAAAGTGTCATGGGTAGATGGCTGGGAATGGGTGTTGCCAGAAGAAGATACGCTTAATAGCGGCATTGATGATGGGATGAATAATAGCACTAGAAAATTAGCTGTCCAAAAGGATATCAGCTAATGGCGCGTACTAACTTAAGCAACAAGAGCCCTTTTCGTACCGCAACACTATGGCTGATTTGGGGTTGGCTACTCATCTTTGCCTTATTGCCAAATATACTGGTGATTGCGGTCAGCTTTTTGACCCGTGATAGCACGGCTTTTATCAGTTTGCCGGTCACTATCGACAGCTATGTGCGCATGATTGACCCGCTTTATTTCGATGTCTTTGTGCATTCATTATGGATGGCGGGCATCACTACGGTCATCTGCTTATTACTCGGCTACCCGTTTGCTTGGTTTGTATCTCGAGTCAGTAAACGCTGGCAGCCACTGTTGATGCTCATGCTGATACTGCCATTTTGGACCAACTCTTTGGTACGAACTTATGCGCTAAAACTCTTATTTGCCAGTAACGGTTTGATTAACAAATTCTTATTAGCAATCGGCATTATCGATGCGCCCATTGATATTTTATATACCCAAGGGGCGGTCATTGCCGGTTTAACCTATTTGTTATTTCCCTTTATGGTGCTGCCGCTATATGCGGTATTTAGCGACTTACGCAATGATATGCTGCTTGCATCGCAGGATTTAGGCGCCTCAAAACGACAAACCTTTTGGCATGTGGTACTACCCTTGACCACACCGGGGATTATCTCAGGGGTGCTGTTGGTACTACTGCCAGCGATGGGTATGTTTTACGTCGCCGATATTTTGGGCGGCTCGCGTAATTTGCTCGTTGGTAATATTATCAAAAACCAGTTTTTAGATGCGCGTGATTGGCCATTTGGTGCGGCCGCCAGTGTGCTCTTGACGCTTGCCATGGCGGTATTATTACTCGCTTATCGCGCCAGTAGCCGCCGTATTGGCAAGACTGATTTTAGCGAGGTGGCTTAATGTCTGGTAATTCATCTAATAACTCGTCAATCAATAGCTCACCAATAAAAATCAAACGCTCTATCAAGCGACCTAGCATCGGCGGTATGGCCGCCAAAGGCTATCTTGGTCTGATTTATACTTTATTATATCTGCCCATCATTGTCTTGGTGGTAATGTCATTTAATAAGTCAAAAATTGGATATAACTGGGGCGGCTTTAGTTTAAAGTGGTACGAGTCGCTATTTAACAACCAGGCGATGCTAGATGCCTTTTGGCATTCTATTGTCTTGGGCTTGGTTGCCGCCACGGTTTCCACCGTTATCGGCACCCTGACTGCACTGGCGCTGCATCGCTATGACTTTCGCGGTAAAGGGCTGCTAAACGGGCTGCTATTTGTGCTGATGATGTCACCTGAGATTGTCCTAGCGATATCGCTACTAGCGCTGTTTTTATTAATCGGCCTGCAGCTCGGTTTTGTCTCGCTATTATTGGCGCATATTACTTTTTGCCTGCCGTTTGTGGTCATTACCGTTTTTGCGCGCTTAAGTAGTTTGGATGAGCGTTTAATGGAAGCGGCGCGAGATTTGGGTGCCAGCGAATCTATGATGGTACGTACGGTCTTGATTCCAGTGATTTTCCCTGCGGTGATGGCAGGATGGTTACTTGCCTTTACCTTATCGCTTGATGATGTGGTGGTATCGACCTTTGTCACCGGCCCTAGCTATGAGATTTTACCGCTACGTATTTATTCTATGGTACGCGTGGGACTTAAGCCTGAGGTCAATGCTATTGGGACCATTTTACTGGTTGCTTCGTTAATTTTGGTGGTTATCTCACAATTGCTCCTACGTCGGCGCTGATGTTAAATTTTACTTTCATAACAGCTTTAACATCATTAGATAAAAAGCTTTAACCGTTTTTTCAGCCTTTATTTTTAAGCCTTTATAAGTCGCAATTTCTCATTTTTTTAACGTCAGTGGTTAGGTCATTTTATGCTAGAGCTTCGTCATCTTAATACACTAACTGCGCTGCGAGCCCATGGCTCATTGGCCGCTGCTGCCGATGAGCTGCATGTCACCGCCTCTGCGGTCTCCCATCAGTTAAAAGAGCTGGAAAATTACTACGATATCAGTTTGGTCAATCGGCGCACGCGTCCGCTGACTTTTACGCCAGCGGGCAAAACGGTATTGGCACTGGCAGACAGTATCATGCCGCAGGTCACGCGCACCAAAGCAAACTTAAAACGCTTAGCCCATGGTCAAGCGGGCAGATTGCGCTTAGCGTCTGAATGCCATAGCTGCTTTGACTGGTTGATGCCGATTCTCAATCACTATCGCCGTGAATGGTCGGATGTCGAATTGGATTTTGCCACCGGTTTTGAGCCTGAGCCGCATCATTTATTGATGGAAGGTGATATCGATTTATTGATTACCACCAGTAATTTACCGATAGAAGGTATCAGCTATCAGCCATTATTTGAGTATGAGAGCCGCTTAGTGCTGTCACCTACCCATGACTTGGCTGAACAGACATTTATCCACGCCAAAGACTTGGTCGATGAAACTTTGATTGCCTATCCGGTGGAGGCTAAGCGCCTCGATATCATTGCTAATTTTATGACGCCAGCACAGGTCAGCTTTAAAAGCATGCGTACCACCGAGCTGACTGCGATGCTTATTCAGTTGGTTGCTAGTGAACGCGGGGTGGCGGCATTACCTGATTGGGTGGTCGCTGAATATGAGAAAAAAGGTTGGGTGGTTTCGCGGCCATTAGGCAGTGGCGTCTACTGTCAGCTCTATGCGGCGACGCGCACCTCGAGCCAAGATACGGCGTATATGCAAGGGTTCGCGAGTTTATTAGAAGGAATTGTAAAACCTATCTAGAAGTAATTATCACTAGAAAAAGAGCCATATTAAAAATTAATATGGCTCTTTTCTATTGCTGCATTTTTATTATTACAAAACCAACTTAAAGAAATAAAAGCCAATTGCGGTTGCTAATAACGTCAGCCCCACATGTAGCCCAATCAGTCCTAAGCCCGCAAGCAGTTTGCCATTATGGATAAAGGTAAATACTTCGACGCTAAAGGTGCTAAAAGTTGTCAGCCCGCCCAAAAAACCAGTTATCACAAACAGTCTAATATTGGGAGACAAGCCGCTGCCCACTCGTTCAAACCACACCAAGGCTAGCCCTATCAATAGCCCACCTAAGACATTAGCGCCAAGCGTCCCAAGTGGTATCCAGTGATGCAGCGGATTAAAACGCGCCAGCCACCCTCGCAGGCAAGCGCCAATAGCAGCACCTAGTCCAATTGCAAGCCACTGCATAAGTTATCCTTGAGTGAGATAAAGTTTAATAAACTGGATATAAGCGACCTTATAGGGCTTTTATACCGCAGGTAACTCGGTCATCGGCCAACGTGGTACGCAGCTGACAGCCAAATCATCTGCTTGACCCGCTTGCAAACGCTCGTAACCTGCATAAGCAATCATCGCCCCATTATCGGTACATAAAGCTGGCGGTGCGTAATAAACGGTAGCATTTATTTTAGCAAGCTCGCTTTCTAATGTTTCACGCAAATGGCTATTGGCACTGACGCCGCCGGCAATGACCAAGCGGCTCATATCGACTTGTTTAAGGGCTTTGACGCATTTTTTCACCAAGGTATCGACCACGGCATGCTGGAAACTGGCGGCAATATCGGCGCGAACTTGCGGATCACTAGCAGAGCTATTGCCTGAGCCCCCTGAGCATGGGGTGTCCTTGATAAGATTATGTACCGCAGTTTTCATACCGCTAAAAGAAAAATCCAAACCACGATGGAGCATCGGGCGCGGTAAATCATAGGCATTTTGATTGCCCGTTTCCGCTAATTTAGCGATGTTTGGGCCACCCGGATATGGCAAACCGAGCATTTTCGCCGCTTTATCGAAACACTCACCCGCCGCATCATCGATAGACTCGCCAAGGATTTCATATTGTCCGATACCGTGTGCGGCAATCAGCAAAGTATGACCACCAGAAACCAGCAACGAGACAAATGGAAAAGCTGGCGGATTCGCACCCATGAGCGGCGCTAATAAATGCCCTTCCATATGGTGAATACCAATCGCTGGAATATTTAACCCATAAGCCAAGCTGCGACCAAATAATGCGCCCGTCATCAGCGCACCGATAAGCCCCGGACCTTTAGTATAAGCAATAGCATCAATCTCATCTTTAGTGATATCACATTGCTCTAGCAATTCGTTAAATAAAGGCACCAGCTTACGAATATGGTCGCGGCTGGCAAGTTCAGGTACCACACCGCCATAAAGGGCGTGCAGCTCTATTTGTGAATACAGTACCTGCCCAAGCAAGCCTTTATTGTCGCTCGTTATCTGCTCGCTATCAAAAATCGCCAGACCAGTCTCATCGCAAGAGGTCTCTAAACCCAATACTTTCATTTATGTGCCTTTATATTTTGCCTTGTAGCATTAATAAAAAACCGCCACTGTTAGCTTACAATGGCGGTCAGTCGAGCAAATTTCAACAAGCAAGATTAGCTGGCTGCAGCGACCATATAATCAACTGCGGCATGCACTTGCGCTTCACTTACTTCCGCATTTGCCTGCGCCGGCATTTTATTAAAGCCTTTGGCAGAATGCATACGTAGCGTATCTATGTCTTTAGCAAGGTGCGGTGCCCAATCTTCTTTATTACCAAATTTCGGCGCTTCTAACAAACCGCTTTCATGGCAAACCTTACACTGTTTTTCATACAGCTTTGCACCAGCATCAGCGGCTAATACTTCTGTCTCAGCAGCAGCTGTGGGCTCGGCCTCGGCTACTTCAGTTGCTTCTGCTTCAACGGCAGGTTCAGTGGTTACTTCAGTTTCTGCAACTGGCGCTTCAGGCTCTACAACCACTGTCTCTGTTTCATTGACAGCAGCAGGTTCTTCAGCTGCCGTATTGTCGCCGCCACTACAAGCACTGAGTGTTAATAACGCACTAAGACTCAGGCCAGACAGCACCAATTTCACAACTGATTTTCTCTTCATGGTATTTTGTTTCATGGTTATTCCCTCGTCTATAGCTTGTTAGTAAAACAGCTTGTTAATAAAATAGCTGGCTAGTGGCTGTCGCTACCTTCATCACAACGTACTTTTATCGTAAAAGCTACTAATTCGCTACTGCTGTCGCATCCGTAGTGGCTGCATCCGTAGCTGGCGCCTCTGTACTTTCAGTTTCAGTGCTAGCCACTTCGGTATCCGCGCTTGCAGTTGCAGTATCTTCTGATGTAGCAGCAGCGCCTGCTTCTGATGTAGCTGTGGTGGATTCAGTACTTGCCGCGGCGTCTGCTTCAGCCGCTGGCATTGGCGCTGTTTCTGGGAAATTCAGCTCTTCTGCTTCAGGTGCATTTTTACGCGCAAGCTCTGCTGCTTCATCGACGCGGTCTTTTGCTAAAACTTCGTGCGACTCGCCTTCTTTATCCCCACTGCAAGCACTGATACCAAAGCCAAGGGCGACGATAAATGCTGTGCTTAGCGCCGTGTTTAGTACTGATTTCTTCATTGCAACATCCTTAATAAAGTGCACATAAAACGATTGATATTATGCAAATTATCATAGCATAAACTCTGCCTAAACCGTTATAGACAGTAGGGTTTTTTATTTCTGTTTGTACTATGCAGTAAATTTATCCATTCATACACTTTTAAGGAGCACTATGTTAAGGGCAAGCAAATCATGAGTCTAAATGACTTACGACCTTTATTGCTGATAATAGCGTGCAACTTAATGATAATTATGGATTAATGCGCAAAAGCCTTTGACTTTACTGTCATTTTTGATTAAAATAAGCGCCCTTGTGCTATTGCGCAAGACTATCCTAGTTTGAGCTGATGCCGATAATCTTGAGATATTACGGCTAAATACTAATACACAGCCAAACTAATGCCCTTACATCTCATCCTAATAAAGGAGCTTTCATGCCTGCAGTTAAGGTTAAAGAAAACGAACCAGTTGACATCGCTATCCGTCGTTTTAAACGTGCTTGTGAAAAAGCCGGCGTTCTATCAGACGTACGTAAGCGTGAATTTTATGAAAAACCAACGCAAGTACGCAAGCGCAAAAAAGCCGCTGCTGTAAAGCGTTATAAAAAGAAATTACAACGCGAAACTATTCGTACCACTCGTATGTACTAATCACTAATACGATTAGCTAAATACCAGCGCTACACTAACGCCACTGTTATCGATGAATAACAGTGGCGTTTTTTATGCTACAATTTTTGTTATTCATGCTGATAAATGCTCAGCAGATTTTTATTTAACACTTTACCCCAATTATTTTACCAACAGTTATTTTACTAAAAACTATTTTATCCATACTCATAAGGAATAATAACAATGAGCCAACTTAAACAGAGCTTGTCTGACAGCATCAAAAATTCCATGAAAGCGCGTGAGCTTGAGCGCGTCAAAGTATTGCGCAACGTCCAATCGGTGGTCAAACAAATTGAGATTGACCGCCAGACCGAACTTGATGATGCGCAAGTATTGGAAGTCCTACAAAAGCAGCTAAAACAACGCCATGAGTCACTGACGATTTTTACCGAAAATGGTCGTGATGATTTGGCAAATAAAGAGCAGTTTGAAATCGATATCATCAACGAGTTTATGCCAAAACAAATGGATGATGCCGAGCTTGCCGCTTTGGTCAATGCCGAAATCGCTGAGCAAGGCGCTACATCGATGCGTGATATGGGCAGCGTGATGGGTGTGTTAAAAAATAAAACCGCGGGCCGTGCTGACCCTGCACTCATCTCTAAATTGGTGAAAGATGCGCTGCAGGGTTAATCAAAGTTAAGAAAAGTTATATATTCTTAATCTGCGTATCGACCCAAGCGATAAAAACAACCGCCTAAGGCTTAAAGTCTTTGGCGGTTTTTACTGCTTTGATTTCAGCATTAATATTAGCAAGCAGAGGAGCGGCGCTACTCGCTTGCGCGGTTTTTTGCATTTGCTCAGTCAATTGCTTGGCTTGCGTCAACGAGGTCAGCGCGCGGTCATAGCGGCCACTCCATAACTGGTCATGACTGCGATAACGCAGCGCATTAATAGTGGCGATTTTTGCAAGTGGCGCTGAATCGGTGGTTTTAGCAATTTTTTCATTGGCCAATTGCAAGCTTTGCCATGCATAACGGTCGCTTGGCTGCTGCTCAGTCAAGGGCTTAAGCAGTGCTTGCGCTTTGGTTGGCTGATTGCTATTGGTCAGTGCTTCAGCCAAATAAAGTCGCAGGTCACGACGCTCAGGATATAGGCGCTGCTGACTCTCTAGCAGTTCAGCCGCTTGTTGCCATTGATTTTTCTCAGTAAGGATTTGGCTTTGGGTAATAGACAATAAAGGCTCTAATACTTGGCGCTGCGGCGCGGGCAATGCTGATAGCTCAGTATATAATTCATTAGCCTCTTTAAAACGCTGCTGCTCGCCATACCAATACATCAGCGCCAATTTTGCGCCAACGCTATTTTTAGCGGCGGTCGTCAGTGCAGTTTCAGAGACGTGTTTGCCGGTACTTTGTACACGCCAATACAGCAAATCAAACAACGCTTGATGGCGCTGCTGCTGGTTTAATGACAACGAGGTATAACGCTGAGCGCGGCTTTGCGACTCACTTAAGCGCTCATTACTTAAAGGATGCGAGCGTACGAAACTGGGTAAGAATTGATTGGCGGTTTGGTTTAATTGGCTTTGTTGATTCATCGTCGCAAAAAAGCGTGGCATCGCGCGTGGATCATAACCAGCTTGGTTCATGATTTGCATCCCAACGCGGTCAGCTTCACGCTCATTATTACGGCTAAAAGCCATACTGCTATTCATCGTCGCCGTTTGGCTGCCCATCATGACGGCAGCGGCGGCATCACCATCGACCGCTGACGCGGCAATCGCCGCAAGCATTCCGCCTATTTGCATCAGCAAGGCTTTTTTGCGCTCATCCGCCCCGCTCTCATAATGGTTTTGGCTAATATGTGCTACTTCATGCGCAATGACGCTGGCAAGCTCATCCATACTGCTTGCCGCCAGTATCGTCCCGGTATTCAGCCCGATAACCCCACCTGGCGCTGCAAAAGCATTGATACTGGGATTATCAATAATGACCAAGCCGAGTGGCGCTTGCTGGCGTGCTTGAGCATTTAACCGCCAAGTGATGTCTTTGACCGTTTCGTGTATCCAAGGGTCATGCTCCATCTTAGTGCGACCATTGATGTTTCTTAATGACCATTCGCCAAGCAGTTTATTTTGATACTGCTCAGCAAAACTTAAACCCTGCCCGCGTAAATTGGGCAAATCTAACTCGTCTGCATTGCTAGACTGCCATGAATCATAAGCAAGTGGCGCAGCTTGTGTGCTGATAGCGTTGGCCGTGGTTGCAAGCATCAGTAGAGTAGCAGACATACCTAACTTTAGCGCATACGTGCCTTCTGCTAATGTCTTTACTGATTTTTTAAGCAGCGATTTTTTAAGCAGCGATGGTCTATGAGAATAATACAAGTGCGTATCCTATACGAGTAATCATAACGTCTTTTTGACTATACGAGCTTGTTTATCCAAGGTCAATTGCCGTCTGCTTCTGGCTACCAATCACGCTGCCGTGCGTCACGATTGTGCAACATGGTTGTGTAAATCTAGACAGTGTAAATTTATAGTCCGAACTTAAGGTTTAAAACATAAATCTATTGCTTAATGCTAAGGCGTGTCCTCACTTTAAAAATGGTGATAAAAGTGAGATAAATGGTAGCCAAACGAGGAAAATAGTGCAGTTAATATCGGGATATTACCCAGCTATTTGATGAGGTTTGGCAAAATTTAGCCATTTTTAGCCCATTTAGATGTCCATCGATTGAATTGAGGACACGCCCTAATAAGGTGTTCTGATTGACCAAACGTTATGATGACTATATTCAACTGCAATTACATAGTGGCAATTTGCTATAATGGTAGGCCTTGATAAAGGCTTCTGGGCAGTACTGTACCAAGCTAAGCCTTATTAAACAGCCGTACTGTCTTAAATAATGCTACCTTAAACATTGATATCTTAAAGGTTAATTTTATGTCTGCTGATAACCAATCCATCATTGTACAAGGCTCGCATGCTGTGCATCTGTCAGAAGCTTTATCAGATACCTTGCCTGAAGCAAAGCAGCAAGCGATAAGGCAGCTATTGGAATTGTTGCCAGCAGATACCCTTAGCGCAACCGATAACGGTAAACTAAATGATAGCGCAGGTCTGACGCAAGCGACGATTATTATTAAAGATATGGTAGACGGGCGCGGACTTGCCTGCCCGATGCCACTGCTCAAAACCAAAGTGGCGCTGCGTCATGTAACTGCTGGTGAATCGCTATACGTGGTTGCAACCGACCCAAACTCGCAAGCCGATATCACTGCGTTTTGTGAGCAGAGCCAGAAAGCAGATACCGTAACCCCATTATTATTGGTCATCAATCAGGCAACAGCAGCAAATAGCGAAGAGACTACAGCAACAAAATCTAAATATTCTGTTGATACAATATATCACTTCATCATTACCAAAACTGATAGCAACTAAGCGGCGCTATCCTTTACAATTACAACTATAAAGATTTTTATCTGACTCATTGCTTATCTATTTAACCAAGGTCAAGAATATGGCTAATACTTCTACTAACGCTGCAAATTCCCGTAAAAAAGACAGCGCAGCGCCCGAAAAAAACGAAGCACGCGATGCGGCGCTAAAAGCTGCAGCGGCGCGTCCGCCTTATGACGCCAGCGCGCTTGGCGATACCAGTACTCGCGATTTGGTCCCTGCGATGCCAACGCATTTATCTGCGCCTGGGGTAAATTTGGGTGCATATATCAATACCGTGCATCAAATACCAATTTTGACACCGACCCAAGAGCAAGAGCTTGCCCATCGCTATTACGATGAAGGCGACGTCGAGGCGGCGCGTTTACTTGTCATGTCACACCTGCGCTTTGTGATTCATATTGCGCGTAGCTACTCAGGCTATGGTCTGCCGCAAGCCGATTTAATCCAAGAAGGCAATCTAGGGCTAATGAAAGCGGTAAAACGCTTTGACCCTAATAAAGGTGTACGTTTGGTATCCTTTGCCGTGCATTGGATTAAGGCTGAAATTCACGAATTTGTCATTCGTAACTGGCGCATTGTCAAAGTTGCCACCACCAAAGCGCATCGTAAATTATTCTTTAACTTACGTAGCCTTAAAAAGACCAACAACCAGTTAACGCTTGAAGAAGCTGATGCCATTGCCAACGATTTAAATGTAACGCGCAAGCAAGTGCTTGAAATGGAGTCACGTTTGACGTCGTATGATGCGTCATTTGAAGCACAGTCAAGCGATGATGACGATGGACGCTATGCGCCGCAGCTGTTCTTAGAGGACGGTATTGACCCTGCCGAGATGGTTGAAGAATCTGATTGGGAAGAAAATAACTCTTCTGCACTACTGGCGGCGATGGATACCTTGGATGATCGTTCGCGCGATATCGTTGAGCAGCGCTGGCTTTCTGAGCAAAAATCAACCTTGCATGAATTGGCCGCAGTTTACTCTATCTCAGCAGAGCGTGTGCGCCAAATCGAGAAAAATGCCATGGATAAAATCCGTGAAGCCATGACCATCGATAGTGTGATATTACCTGATGATATTCAGTAAGCAGCTTGTCAGCTAAGGCTTCTTATTAGATGAAAAAAACCATTATCAAAGCCCTATTTATAACACGAGTTTGACCATGCTAAATTGGATAAGTATTGCGGCGCTTAATATGGCTATTGCCGTGGCTTTGGGTGCCTTTGGTGCCCATGGTCTGAAAGCTATCGTCAGTACTCAGCAGCTTGAATGGTGGCAAACAGCAACCTTATACTGGTTTATACATGGGCTTGGGTTATTGCTGGTGGGCATTCTTATTCGGCTAAATTATGCGACTCAAACCACGGCGTGGTTATTGCAGGTCGGCGTGATTATCTTTGCGGGTAGTTTATATGCCATGACGCTTGGTGCGCCGCGCTGGTTTGGGGCGATTACCCCTATTGGCGGTGTATTGATGATTGCAGGTTGGTTATGGCTTGCAGTAACGACGTCTCGTTTAAATCACGCCGGTATTTAATAGCTATTCTGGTTTAAATAATTAAAACGCACAATCAGTCGTTTAAAATGAATAACACAGCTAACCGTCATCGATAAAATTTCAATTACAGATAAACATAGATTAAAGATAATTTGATAAAAAGGAATCTCAAGTCATTAGGGAGCACATACTATGAGTAATATTAATGTAAACGGTAAGACACTGCAGACCACCCATCAAACGGTACAATTGGTCATCAATGAACTTGGGCTTAGTACTGGACGCTACGCCGTTGAAGTCGATGGCGAGCTGATACCAAAAAGCGAGCTTGATAAACTGCATATCGTTGAAGGTATGAATATCGAAGTCGTACAAGCGGTTGGCGGCGGTTAGGATTTATAAGCCACACCGTTTAAAAAAGGCAATAAAAAAGACCTCAACGATAATACGTTAGAGGTCTTTTTTTGCTTAGCTTATCGTTTGTTTCATCTCAATCATTAACACTATTAATCGTCTATCATTAACAATCCTGCTATTTGTACTATTTATTTATGAGCTAAGACTTATCAATGGTTAAGACAATAAAGCTTATATGATAGAAAATTCACCTAACATGACAGCTAAACATTGCTATTAAACCGTGTGGCACTTAAACCTAAACCGCAGGCGCTGCCTCTACATCGGTTAAATCTTCATAGCGTTCATCGCGCCCTGGACCCTGAGTTTTCTTACGGTCTTGACGGGTTTTATATTTACGCACTTGTCTATCAAGTTTGTCTGCCATGTCGTTAATAGCTTTATACATATCGTCTTCAAGGGCTTGGACAAACATCTCTTGACCTGCGACTCGCATAATTGCTTCGGCTTTATGAGTCTTTTTACCGCCATCACTTGCGCCGCTGTTGTCTAGCGATAATATCACTTTAATACTTTGAATCTGATCGAAGTGACGCTCTACTTTTTCAAGTTTTTCGCGAACCGCTTTGTCCATGGCATCGGTAATACTGATATGGTGACCACTGATAGAAACATTCATATTATTGTCCTTTTATTATTGCTTATATTGCTACTTATAATCAACAGATGAGCCAGCACTTATGCTTTTATCACCCTGCCTTACCAACAACTGACCTAGTATTTTTTTATATTTAATAAGCATGTTTGATAAGCATATTTAATAAGATTTAGCGCTTAGCTTTTTTAATCATTAACGTCTTTATCCCTCTACTCCTTTAGTAAAATATAAACGCATTTTTATCATATTTTAGATTGATGATTTATACAAATAAGCCAAATCGATACTTGGTTTTCGTTGTTGGTATGACTCTAATTTGTCATGAAAAGCGAATAGTAGCAAGACACTAAACTGTAACTAAATGTAATAAAAACTGATGTTTCCTGCATGTTTCTATATAATCAAAAAATTTTATTTTTTATATTTACGAAAAATCATATTGATAAGAGCAATAGTGCATTGATAAGCCGTTGAATCACAACATTTAATACTTTTGTTTACGCTGGGTAGAGGAGCTGATATTCATCGCTTCACGATATTTGGCCACCGTTCGTCTGGCGATATCGATACCTTCTGCTAATAAAAAATCTTTTATGCGACTGTCAGATAAAGGTTTTTTAGGGTCTTCATCAGCGATAAGCTGCTTAATCATGGCGCTGATGGCGGTTGAGGAGATATCACCGTCGCTACTGCTGACGTGAGATGAGAAGAAGTGCTTGAGGGAAAACAACCCTTGTGGCGTTAGGACACTCTTACTGGTAGTCAGGCGCGACACGGTCGATTCATGCAAATCCACTTCTTCGGCAATGGCCTTTAGAATAAGCGGCTGCATGGCGGTTGCGCCATGTTGCAAAAACTCTTGCTGGTAGCGCACGATACTGGTCGCTACTTTTAACAAGTTTTGATTACGCTCCTCGATACTACGAATAAACAAGCGCGCATCGGTGAGGTTTTCACGCAGATACTGATTGTCAGGGCTATCATCACCGCGTTTGACTAAACTGGCATATTCTTGATTGACCCGCAGCTTGGGCAAGGTTTCAGGATTAAGGCGCACCTGCCAGCCATCTACTTGCGCAGTAATATCACCTCTGTTGGTGTTATTGCTATTATTGCTATTATTGCTATTGTGGCGACGAATAGGCGTAACCAACACATCAGGAATATCATAGCTTGCTGATGGCTGCATATAATCAGGCTGACTGCTCTGGAATAACAAGCCAGGCGATGGATTCAGAGTGCGTAATAGAGTAAGAGCGGGTGTGATATATTCAGGCGCGAGTCCCGTCAGCTCAGTCAAGGCTTTGATATTATTACTGACTAAATGCTCACTGGCTGAGAGAAGCGCTTTGGCTTCTTTAAGATACTTTGTATTTGTATCAAGCTTGGATAATTGCAACGCTAAGCATTCGTTGAGATTGCGCGCCCCAACACCAAGCGGGTCACACGATTGAATAATGCGCAGTACCGCCATGACTTCATCATGCTCAACGCGCTCATCCCATTGATAAAAGCTTGCCATGGTATCAAAGCTCTGTAACAACTCATCGATATCAAGGCGCACAAAGCCCATATCATCCATAGAGTCCATCAAGTATTCGGCGATGAGCGTATCTGTCTCGGAGAGATGTTTGAAATTTAGCTGCCAGCGCACATGGTCTTGAATGGTTGCGCTGGTGCTCCCCTGATAGCTATCAAACTCATCGTTCGTGCTACTGCCTGAACTTTTAGCGACGGACGTATAGTTGTCAGTATCAAAGCTACTATACCCCTCTCCACCCAGCGCATCACTGTCTATTGCATCATCGTCAAAACTGGATTGTTGTAATTTATCCAAACTGTCACTAAATTCATTATCATATTCAGAGGCATTATCATCATCACCAGATGAGGTGGTAGACGATGTAGAAAATGTATCAACGCTAGCGTGTTGATTCCAACTATCTAGCGTTAATGGCTCGCCAAACTCATTGAGCGCCTCATCATCACTCTTGTCGTACTCATCATTATCATCATCGTCTTCGATACGTTCAAGCAATGGATTGCTATCGAGCTTCGCCTGTACCTCCTGCGCGAGCTCAAGACTAGAGAGCTGCAACAATTTAATAGCTTGCTGCATTTGCGGGGTCAGTTTTTGTGAGGTGCTCAGCGTGGTCGCCAATCCAAACGACATACTCATGGGTGACTTATTACACTCCGATCGTGGTGAGATTCTATATGTTATGCTGGTCAAAGCCTGCGATTATTGACGCTTATACCGATTAAAAATGGGCTTTAAGCGGTCAGGTCATGACGATAGCATTTTTTGCTACAATGTTGCTACGATAATTTACACCCTGTCCAGAAAAGCTATTTTTTAGCTCTTGCTCAAACTATAAAAACATCAATAGCTTTGTAGGGCTGCTAAGCGCTTAATCATGTAAGACCAATGCAAAACCTATGCATAAAAGTCGTGAATAACAATAGGATAAAAGAGCAGATAAAAGGGAAACTCAATACAGCTTAAAATCGGGAACAATACTATGAATGATTTGAGAAATAACGGACAACTCACCGTGGCTGCTGTGCAAATGAATAGTCAGCAAAATATCGAAGACAATTTAGCAGATATAAAAGCCGCCATTATCGATGCACACGCACAAGGCGCTCAGTTGGTAGTGCTACCAGAAAACTGCTGTAGCATGGGTCGACAGTTTGCCACTGCTGAGCGTTTTGATGAGCTATCCGACACGATAGCTGACTATGCGCGTACTTATGGTATCTATGTACTTGCAGGCTCACTGCCCTGCCCTTACCGCCCTGATGGCGTCATCGTACCCGATGGTAGATTACGCCAAGTCAGTCAGCTGTTTGCCCCCGATGGTACACGAGTGGCGCGCTACGATAAGATTCACCTGTTTACTGCGACTGTCGCCGACAAGCAAGGCAGCTATAATGAAGCGGCGACCTTTGAGCCCGGCACCCAAACAGTCGTTACGACACTCGAAGCAAATGATGATATTTATCAGCTCGGTATGATGGTTTGCTTTGATTTACGCTTTCCAGCATTGGCGCACCGGTTACGGCAAGCGGGCGCGGATTTGCTAAGCGCGCCATCAGCCTTTACTTATTTGACCGGGCAAGCGCATTGGTCGCTGCTACTCCGTGCGCGGGCGTTAGACAGTCAATGCATGGTCATTGGCGCAGCACAAGGCGGCGAGCATACTTATAAGGATGGCAGTAGCCGTCAGACATGGGGACATAGCACGATTACCGCTTATGATGGCACGATTATCAACAGCTATGAGGATAGTGACCTAAAAGACCCTGCTAATAAAAATTATGCTTTAGTCTTGGCATCCTTAGATAAAGCCGCCCAAGTGCAAGGACGACAAAAGATGCCTATCTTAGACTGCCATCGTTTGGCATAGATGTAGGTTTAAATGACTAAAAATGAAACTGGGACTAGATCTGTAACTGCAAATTAAGTAGCTTCAACTTAAGTAACTATAACTTAAGTAACTGTAATTTAAGTAATATCACTGTCACTGTTATTTTGCGCATGAGTCGCGCGCGGATGGGCTCGGTCATAAACTTGGGTCAATTTAGCAAAATCAACATGGGTATAGATCTGCGTGGTGCTGATATCGCTATGGCCAAGCATTTCTTGTACAGCGCGTAAATCGCCACTACCAGATAGCATGTGCGACGCAAAGCAATGGCGCAATAAATGTGGATACATATTTTGCGCAATACCCGCACGTGTAGCCGCAACTTTGAGGCGTTGCTGCACTGCCCGTGTTGATAAGCGCATACCTAATTTTTCACTGATAAACAAGGCGCTATCCATCTGCTCTACCCACAGATTTCGGTGCGGCAGATAACGTTTAATCGCCTCGGCAGCTTTGATACCTAAGGGCACCAAACGTGTTTTATTGCCTTTGCCCGTCACGCGCACGCGCAGGTCAACCAAGTCTATATCTGCCATATCGAGCGCCACCAATTCACCGACACGCAGACCGCTGCTATAAAGCAGTTCAAACATCGCCTTATCACGCAACCATAAGCGCGCCTGCTCTGGCGTATCAGGCATTTCTTGGTCAAGCAATTGCGTTAATAAATCCACATCGGCGATAGATGGCAGCGGTCTAGGGCTGCGCTTAAGCTGATAGCCGGTGGTTGGGTTAATACGTGCTAAATCCTCTTCTATCAGCCAGCCATAAAAATGACGGATAGCCGATAGCTCTTGCTGGACGCTCGCAAGTGCCAGCTTGTCTTCATCTAGGCGCTGGCTGATATGCTGGGCTAATTGGCGCTTATCACAGCGCGTCCACGTCAAACGTTTACCGCGTAAAAATAGCGCCAACTGGTTCATACCCGCAAAATAAGCCACCAGCGTATGTTCTGAATGGTTACGCACCGACAGCGTATTTAGCCAACGATGTACCGGCGCTAACAGTTCACGTAGCGCAGCATCCGACTCTATAGCAGCAGCGTGCTCAACGGATAGCCACGCTTTTGACTCAGAATCTGAGGTAGGCTCGGTCATCTGACGGTTTTTATTGAACATAGCCTTCTTAGAGATGACCATAACATTTACCTAGCAGCAAACCTACACCGCTTGTCATTGTTCATTGACCTATTGTCCATTAACCTTCTGGAATAGGCTTGATACCCGCTTGCGCCATCAGACCATCTGGGCTAAAGACGCCTTCGTAGACAAATGCGGTTGGGCCGGTCATCATCACCGAATAACCCGGCTGCCATTTGATAATCATGCTGCCGCCATAAAGCTGCGCGCGTACGTCTTCGCCTTCATCAAGCCAACCTTCACGGATACCGACCGCCACTGCGGCACAGGCGCCGGTACCACAGGCTTGGGTCTCACCAACACCGCGCTCATAGACACGCAAACGAATATGACGCTGATTCATCACTTGCATAAAGCCAACATTGACGCGCTCTGGAAAGGCAGGATGCGATTCGATAGCTTTGCCCAAGGTTGCAACGTCAGCATCGAGTACGTCATCAACTTTGATAACCGCATGCGGGTTGCCCATATTGGCAACATACAGCTGCACTGGCGTGCCATTGACGTCTAAATGATAGGCATTTTGGATTTTCGTCGTCGCTCTTGGAGTAAAGGGAATCTCGCTTGGCTCAAACTTTGGTTTACCCATATCGACTTCGACCCAGCCATAGCGGTCTGTCGTCAGCGAAATAATGCCGCTTGCCGTCTCAACCCGCAGGCGCTGTTTAAATGACAGCTTACGCGCTTGCACAAAACGAGCAAAACAGCGCGCGCCATTACCGCACTGCTCGACTTCTGACCCATCAGTGTTAAAAATGCGATAACTAAAATCAACGTCAGGACGCATCGGCGGCTCAACAACGAGCAATTGATCAAAGCCAATGCCCAAATGACGATCGCCCAACAGTTGCACCAAATCCTTGGTTAACTCTAAGCGCTGGGTCACCAAATCGATGACCATAAAGTCATTGCCCAGCCCATGCATCTTTGTAAATTCTATTAGCATATCCTTGTTATCCTATCCTATTTTTATGTATGCCTTATATTAGCACGCTGTCAGATACAATCATAATTATCACCGCTATCAAACGCTAAGTTAGTGCTCTATAACCGAACAAATATTTTTAATTAGACTTTGAATTAAAGCAGGCCATAAAAAACCCATTGTCGTTATAACAATGGGTCATTTTTAATTATTAAGCTTTAATCATTAAGCTTTCATCATAAAACTTTAATTATTAAACATCGCGGCGTTTTTAATAGGCTACTTATCTTGCCACAACATTTCATCGGCATATAACGCTTCAAGCGTTTCACGCTTACGAATCAATTGATGATGATTATCGGCTACCATCACCTCGCTGGCACGACCGCGCGAGTTGTAATTGCTACTCATGGTAAAGCCGTACGCGCCAGCACCCGTTATCGCTAAGATATCGCCTGTTGCTAATGACAATAAACGGTCTTTTGCTAAAAAGTCACCGGTCTCACAAATCGCGCCGACAATATCCCACGGTCGTGTGCCATCAGTATCGATGCCTTTGTTGGGCAGAACACTTGGAATCACCGCCATTTCAGCTTGATATAAAGCCGGACGAATCAAGTCATTCATTGCGGCATCGACAATAGCAAAGTTTTTATGCTCAGTTGGTTTTAACACATCAACCTTAGTTAAGAGCACGCCCGCATTAGCCACGATACTGCGACCGGGCTCAAAAAACACCGTTAAACCAAGCTCACTAAGTTTTGGTAATAACGCTTGGGCAAATTCATCGATAGATACGGGCGTCTCATCGATATAACGCACGCCTAGACCACCGCCCAAATCAATATGACGCAGCACAATGCCTTTATCACGCAGGCTATGTATCAGCTCAATCACTTTATCTAAAGCTGCTACAAATGGCGTAACTTCCGTCAATTGCGAGCCAATATGACAATCGATACCGACGATATCGATATGCGATAATTGCGCCGCTTGCTCATAGACAGCTACGGCATTTTCATGACTGATGCCAAACTTATTGTCTTTTAACCCTGTTGAGATATACGGATGGGTCTTGGCATCGACATTGGGATTGACCCGTAGCGAGATTGGTGCTGATTTATCCAACCGCTTTGCGACGTCATTGATTAAGGTCAGCTCGCTAATCGACTCAACGTTAAAGCAGCCAATGCCTTGCGTCAGTGCATACTCAATATCGCTATAGGTTTTGCCAACGCCTGAGAATACCACGCGCGCAGCCTCGCCGCCTGCCGCCAATACGCGCATAAGCTCACCACGTGAGACGATATCAAACCCTGCCCCTGCTTGCGCCAAAATACCCAATACCGCCAAATTGGAGTTTGCCTTTACTGCATAACAAATCTGGTGCGGTAGACTGGCAAAGCTTGTGATATAAGCTTGATAAACATCTAAAATGGCTTGTTTTGAGTATACATAGCACGGCGTGCCATAGTTTTTAACTAATTCATCAATACTGACCTGCTCCATATACAAGGCACCGCCTCGATAATCGAGCGCGGGCAAATGGGCGGTTAAGGCTTCAGGATGCACATACAATCCCTGCTCAGTTTGGGTAGTGACTGACTGACTCATATAAGTATCTCTAATATAATCAATGTATTAAAATTTTAAGGCATTAAGGTATAAAGGTATAAAGGTGAACAGCTTGCCGGATACGCTAAAAATCGTTTGAGCGTTTGTCTTTTAATAAACAATAACACACGATTAATAATCGTTGGGATCGGTGCTCGGTTTAGGCAGCTGAAAATTATCTGTGTTTTGCTGGTTATTTTGATTGTCGTCAATTTTAGCAAAGGCAGCATCTTGCGGATGACTGCTGCTATCAAGCACCGGACTATTAGTCTCAACTGTTTGGCTGCTAGATTCTACTAGATACAAATCGCCTTTTTGCCCGCAACCTGTCAATACTGTAGAACCTATCACCAGAGTAGCTGCGATAAGCTTATAAATAGCAGGGCGACTGGCGCTTACACTTGGAACATTTTTTGAAAAAGCGCTTTTAATCTTAGAAGTGCGGCGTATAGTAAACATAGAATGGCTAACCTGTAATCTTGCAAAATTTTGACTTGCAACGGTTTAGATAGAATATGAATAAAATAACTATCCATAAAAAACAACCAAGGCTGCAATAAGGAAATAGGACAATTTTTTAATCATAGCATTATTCGATGAACTACCCGCTACCTTAGAGGTAGGGGTTTCTTAGGTAACGCTCTTACTTGACACGATATTCTGTATCAGCGGTTAAGCGAATCAACTAAGCTAACCCTGTCGCACCGACAGTTTTTGATTGTTTAGCCAGTAACAACCCTTGATTTAAGATATTGATACTGGCATTGATATCGCGGTCATTTTGCTGCAAGCAACTTGGACAATTCCACATTCTAACCGACAGCGGTAATTCAGCTTTAGTCAGTAGATGGTTGCAGTTTGAGCAAGTCTTAGACGATGGAAACCATCGGTCTATTTTGACAAGCGTTTTGCCATACCAGTCTGCTTTATAGGCAAGCATGGTGGTGAATGCTGACCATGAGCTGTCCGATATGGCTTTAGCTAATTTTCTATTCTTAACCATACCCTTGACGTTCAAATCCTCTATGGCAATCACATCGTGGTTTTTGATGAGATTGAATGAGAGTTTGTGTAGGAAGTCAGTGCGGCTATTGGTTATTTTCTCATAAACTTTAGCGACTTTAAATTTTTGCTTTTGATAATTGCGACTGTCACTAAGTTTGCGATTAGCAACTTTGGCAACTGCTCTACGTTTGGCTAACATCTTTTGGGCGCGAGCTAACTTGGCTTGCAGCTTCGATAGAAACTTAGGATTAGCAACTTTGCTGCCGTCTGATAAGACGATAAAGTCCGTCAATCCTAAATCAATGCCGATGTTAGAGTGGGTTTTTGGTAATTCATCAACGATGGTTTCAACCAACAGGCTGACGTAATACCTACCTGACGGTGTACGGCTGATAGTGGCGCTCTTAATTAAGCCGTTTATTTCACTTGGGAATCTAGCCTTGATGTGACCTATTTTAGGCAGTTTAACGGTATTGTGCGTGACGGCCACTGTACCCTTTTGGTTGTTGGTGGTGTAACTGTCTTTAAACCCTTTTTTCTTGAACTTAGGGAATCGGGCGCCTTGCTTGAAAAATTTACTATAGGCAGCTCTTAGGTTTTGCTGCACATTCGCTAATGCTAAGCTATCCACTTCTTTTAGCCATTCAAACTCTTTTTTATACTGAGCAGGGGTGTTGTTTAAGGTGGTCTTTGTGGTCTTGTAGTGGTCTATTTTGTCACTAAGCATCCTATTCCAAATAAAGCGTGTGCAGCCAAACGACTTAGCAAAGAATATTTGCTGTTCTTCATTAGGGTACAGCCTGACTTTATGGGCTTTTAGGATTTGCTTTGGCATGAAATACTTATTGTTAGTTGGTGTTATATTTATTATTAATTATACTACAGGTAGAGGTTATTATCACCAACAACGCATTCATCTCACCACCTTAGAGGTGGGAGAATTCTGCGCTAAGATGTTAAAGCTGTGCGCCTACCACCTCTGTTTGAGCCACAAATTTCTTCAAATAAATGACTGAACGTATGAATGTATGGCTTTGATAGATAGGTCTTACAGCATTAATAAAGCATCAATCTATTAACCCAGAAAAATTTACTTACAATTTTTATAGAGTGTATTTTTATCTCATTATAGCTGATAAACACTCGCGACCTTCGGTGTGCACTTGTATTAAGCACTTATGAGATTGCTGATTAAAGCCTTATAGTTATCGTGGTATATACGTAAAAATATGGTACATTATACTTAACCCTTGTGGCTGTGACGAGGCGCTAGCATGCGACCTATTAACCTTTAAAAGTACGAAAACTTAAGGTTTGCGAGACCAGATTTCTAAAAACTGGCTTTTAAAAACAGATAGATGCAAACCTTTAACGTCCTTTAAAGCAGTCCCAGCCCAAGAACAATAAAAATCAGCGATGTCATTGTTTACGTATGTCAGCTGTTCGGCGTACGCCAGCAAGGATATGGCTGGTTTTTGTTTATACAACCGGTGATAATCGATGACGATTCACCACTTACAAAATATAATCTAAGGATAGAGTATGAGTGCCAGCCTAACCACGACTTTTGATGACAAAAACACTGAAACATCAAACCTGACCAACCCCACCTTAGTCCTCAACTGCGGTTCCTCTTCTATCAAATACGCGCTCATCAGCGAAGACAATTCTACTCGTATCACAGGTTTGGCCGAAAACTTAGGCCTCGACACCGCCCGTATCAAACACACGACGTTAAATGGTGAAAAACTAGAAATCGCCATTGCTGGTGGTCGCCACGAACTTGCCCTAAAAAGAATCCTTGAGCTCTTAGAGCAGTATCACTTTATCGCGGTCGGTCATCGCGTGGTACATGGCGGCCGTGAATATTCAGAAGCGGTGCGGGTCAATCAGCATGTGCTAGAAGAAGTGAAGCGCTTAAAAGTGTTGGCACCCTTACATAACCCTGCTAATGCTTTGGGTATCGAAGCGGTACAGGCCATTTATCCTGAAATTCCACAAGTGGTGGTCTTTGATACCGCTTTCCACCAAACCATGCCGCCGGTGGCCTTCCGTTATCCGCTACCAAAAGCCTTTTATGACGAACATAAAATCCGCCGTTATGGCTTCCATGGTACCTCGCACGCCTATGTATCAGAGCGCGCCAGCGAAATTACTAGCGCACAAGGCCCGCACGGTTGGTTAACGGCGCATTTAGGCAATGGTTGCTCGGCAACGGCTGTTTACGATGGCAAAAGTCTCGATACCAGTATGGGTCTGACCCCGCTTGAAGGGCTAATGATGGGCACGCGCAGCGGTGATGTGGATCCAAGCTTACATATCCATCTTAAACGCCAACTCGGTATGAGCTTAGAAGAAATTGATAAGGTACTTAATAACGAAAGTGGTCTGCTCGGTATCTCAGGCTTATCAAATGACTTGCGTACTATTGAGCAAGCGGCCAACGAAGGTCATCAAGACGCCAAGCTTGCTATTGAGATGTTCTGCTATCGCGTCGCCAAATACCTTGCTAGCTTAAGCTGTGCCCTACCTAACTTTACGGGTATTGTCTTTACCGGTGGTATTGGCGAAAACTCGGTCACCACGCGGACGCGTATCTTAGAGATGATGCCGCATTTTGGTATCAAAGTAGATGCCGATAAAAACGCCAGCTTGGTCGGTGGTCGCGAAGGCAGTTTCCAAGCCGACGATAGCAGCATTGAGCTGTGGGTAGTACCGACCGATGAAGAATGCCGTATCGCTCAAGAAACCCGTCAAGCCTTGGGTTTACAATAAGATTGATAGCAACGTATAAAGAGTAGTACCACCTCGTTAAAAATATAATAAACAGTAGGATATATTATGCAAACTATTTTACTTGTGCCCATCAGCCGCGGTATCGGCGTGACGTCAGCGGCGTTAGGCTTGATTCGTGCTTTTGATTATAACGGCATTAAAGCGGGCTTTATGAAGCCGTTTTTGCAAGATGACACCCTCGATAAGCAAAACAGCTTGGACAGCTCAAGCGCTTTGGCCATGCACGCTTTTGGGCTTAAGCCGCCAGCATCTATCAGCCGTCAACGGGTTGAGCGCATGATAGGTGACGACAATCTTGATGACTTGATGGAAGAAGTGGTCGTCAACTACCATACCCTTGGCGATGACTATGATGTGGTCATTTGTGAAGGACTGGTCTCGACCACTGAAACCTCTTATGCCGCCCAAATCAACCGTGCGATTGCCCATGCGCTCGATGCCAAGATTATTTTTGTCAGCACCGCTGATACCAGTAAGCCCGCCTATTTGGCCGATAAGCTCGATGTCCATGCCCGCGAATTTGGCGGTATGGCAAGCGACCGTACGCTTGGCTGCATCTTGATGCGTATGCATGATTTGCCAAACGTACAAAGCACCATGGAAAATCAAATAGTCGCACCGGGTGAAGCGGTTGTAAGCTTGGATGAAGGCTTTATGCAAGAAGTCCAACGCCTATCACCACACTTTAATACCGAAGAATTCCGTTTAATAGGAGTCGTACCATTTAGCGATTCATTATCTGTACCGCGGACATGGGATATCGCCGCTGAGCTCGACGCCACGTGGCTCAATGTTGGTGAAGCAAAATCACGTCGTATCAACCGTATTAGCTTGACCGCGCGCTCGGTTGCGCGTGTCGATGAAGTATTTAAACGTGGCACGCTTATCGTCGTGCCCGGTGACCGTGATGATGTGTTATTGGCAGCAGGACTTGCCTGCATCAACGGCATTCCATTGGCAGGCTTGGTATTAACCGGTGGCGTAGTACCAAGCCCAACGGTCGCTGAGCTATGGCAATCAGCGCTCAAAACTGGTATCCCTGTGATGAGTGTCGAAGATGACAGCTTTGAGACGGTACAAAGTCTATTACACATGAGCGCTGAGATTCCAAGCGATGATACGGAGCGCGCTGAAGAAGTGGCGCGTTATGTCGCCGCGCATTTGGACTTGAGCTGGATTAAAGCCTACTTTAGCCAAAACCATGAGCCGCGCCTGTCACCATCAGCATTCCGCCATCAAGTGGTTAAAAAAGCGCAAAACGCTAAAAAACGCATCGTGCTACCAGAAGGCTCGGAACCACGTACGGTAGAAGCTGCTTGTATTTGCCAAAGCCGCGGTATTGCCAATTGTGTATTGCTTGCGAAACGTAGCGACGTCGAACAGGTCGCTAAAAACCGCGACTTAGTTTTGCCAGAAGGGCTTGAGATTATCGATCCTGACAGCCTTGATATGGATAAATATATCGCTGCCGTGGTCGAGCGCCGTAAGGGCAAAACCAATGCTGAAGTCGCTGCTGAATACCTAAAAGATACGGTCTATTTGGGTACGACCATGCTACAGATGGATGAAGTTGATGGCTTGGTTTCTGGGGCGATACATACCACGGCAAATACCGTGCGCCCAGCGTTCCAGTTGATTAAAACGGCACCGGAATACTCACTCGTGTCGTCAGTATTTTTTATGCTGTTACCTGAGCAAGTGGTCGTTTATGGTGACTGTGCCATCAATCCTGACCCGAATGCCGAAGAGTTGGCCGAAATTGCTATTCAATCGGCGCAGTCTGCTGCCGCCTTTGGTATCAATCCAAAAGTTGCCATGATTAGTTACTCAACGGGTTCTTCAGGTACCGGCGCTGATGTCGAAAAAGTCATCCGTGCGACTGAAATCGTCCGCCAGCGTGCGCCGCACCTCGCTGTCGATGGACCACTGCAGTATGATGCTGCCTCTGTCATGAGCGTTGGTAAGCAAAAAGCGCCTGACTCACCGGTTGCTGGACAAGCAAACGTCTTTATCTTCCCAGACCTAAATACCGGTAACACCACGTATAAAGCGGTACAACGTAGTGCCAATGTGGTCAGTGTCGGACCGATGTTGCAAGGCTTAAATAAGCCCGTTAATGACTTATCGCGTGGGGCATTAGTCGATGATATTATTTATACCATCGCCCTGACTGCGATCCAAGCGCATAGCGATGCGATTTAATTGCATTAAAACTTATCAGTAATCAGTAATCACTCTATATTTAACCGACTGTCATTATGATGGTCGGTTTTTTTATGGCTGTTAAACGCTATAGTTAGGCATAATAAAATCGATAAGTGCGATAAGTGAATAGCCACATGCTATAGTCCATCTACAATAAATTAACCTTAATTACCTTCTTACTTACTTTTTCACTCACTTATTTATGCCAAATACTGTTAAGCATCTCCCTATAACCAATACTGCCCCAGCCATTCGCGCCTATTTGGGTGGCTCATTTGATCCTGTACATAATGGTCATCTACAACTGGCGATGTACGTTTATCAAAGTTTACTGCCGCTAGCTGAGCAGCAACAGCGCGAGCTACAGGTGTCATTACTGCCCAATGCGCGCTCACCCTTTAAAGAAGACAGCACCAATCCTGAGCACCGATTGGCGATGTTAAAGCTGGCAACGCAAGAGTCGCCGCTACAAATTAACGAGCTTGAGCTCTGGCAAGCGCCGCCCGTTTATACCATCGATAGCGTACAGACCTTACGCGCCCGCTACCCTAATGACAGTTTGATATTTATCATGGGGATGGACAGCGCGCGCAGTTTGGATAAATGGAAAAATGGTTTAGCGCTGACTGATTATGTCAATCTATGGGTGTTTAATCGTGAGGAAAACCCCGATTTTAATAAAAAACTCCTTGAGACTGATTGGCAAACTCCATTAAAATCGCAACTTCCTATGCCGCTGCAACCTTTAACCGTCGATTCAATCACTGAGTTATTAATACATAATATTCAACCTTTAACGGATAGCAGTGTGTTGAAAAATACTTACCAAGGTCGCATTTATATAGACCCGCGCCCTGTGGCAGCGATATCGAGCACGCAAGTAAGGCGGCAATTGCAGCAACAACTTTACCAACCACTGCCGCAAGCATCTCAATCGCTAAATATAAAACACGCTGCCGAAACGCAAATCGCATCTTTACAGCCAATAAATGCTATCATTAGCGATACTGCACCCAATTCATTCGCTAAATGGCTAAATCCTGCTGTTTATCAATATATTATTACCCATCAGCTATATTCTGCTGCCCAATTCCGTTAAAATCGCCTTATACTTTTAATTTTGCCCACTTTGTCCATTTTGTCTCAAAAAACGTCTGCCTATCTACCTATATGTTAAGGGGCACGTTAGAGAAGGCATTGTGACGATTTACCATTTTATTTTTAATATTGACGATTCAAGAGATTACAATTTATGACTAACACCATGACTGACGAACGCTTACAAGAGTGCTTAACCCTTGTCCAAAGCGCTCTAGACGATATGAAAGCAAAAAACATCACCGTAATGAATGTAGAAAGTTTGACTGACGTGATGGAGCGTATCGTCATCGCTGACGGTACCTCTAAGCGCCATGTACGCGCCATGGCTGACAGTGTCGGCGCTGAAGCCAAGCAAGCGGGTTTTATGCCACTTGGCCGTGAAGGCGGTATTGATTCTGACTGGACCTTGATCGATTTGGGCGCTGTTGTCGTGCATATGATGACGCCACAAGCCCGTGATTTCTATGACTTAGAAGGCCTATGGTCATCGCCTGAGCAATTGGCTGAACTGGTCGCTGTGCCACGTGAAAAGAAAACCGTTGGTCGCCGCAATAAAAACAAATAAGATTATCGATTGCGATAATTGTTCAACACTTAAAAAGCACAAGCAAAAAGACCAGATGAATACTCTGGTCTTTTTTTGTTTAAAAATTAGCACTCATAAATCTTAAGCTGCTGATAAACTTTAAAATGCTGTAACCGTATAATCAGCCGCCTGATTAAGCTAAGATAATATGCAGCATTAACATCATTAACATCATTAATGAGTTAGCCACTCGCCTAATAAATCCCTATCGATTAGGATATTCCATGAGCATAGAGCAAATAGCATCTTCTAGCCAAAAAAATAGCGCCGATTTCAATCAACCTTTACCGCTACATATCGCCAATCTAACCTGCGTCCGTGCTGGCAAAGCCATGCCATTCGCCCGTGAACAGATGAGCGCGATTGATAAAGCACCCATCAAAGCTCCTGTTGCGGTCAATTTTATGGGGCTTACCACCGATGAACAAGCCGACCGACGCCATCATGGCGGCCCGCTAAAAGCCGTACATCAACTAGCGGTGGCGACTTACGATAAGATTAACGCTGAGTTTGGTCTAAAGGTACGCGTTGGCACATTAGGTGAAAACCTAACGACCGAAGCGGTCACTGGTCTGCTAGAAATGACGGAAGCCACGGTTTGTATTGGTGACGTTTTTCAGTATGGTCAAGATGAAATCATTGATGGGAATGGTGGCGATAGTGTGCAATTACGCATCGTGCAACCGCGCCGCCCCTGCTACAAAATCAATGACCAAATCGGGCAGTTTAGTAAAGTGCCCAATATCGCCTCTTGGGTGACTAAGCAAGGTATCGCTGGCTGGTATTTTGAGGTCGTACGTGACGGTATGATTAGCGCTGATTTGCCGGTTTATCTCATCGAACGTCCCTATCCTTTTGCGACGCTGGAAAAGTTATGGCAATTGGCCAATTCAAAAGAGAAGTTTGACGCTGAGGTTATCGAGCCGTGGCTTGCGATTGAGTGTTTGGAGGACAGTTGGAAAACAGTTTTGGCGAAGAAAATGCGCAAGGATTAAAAAGCTGTAAAAACATCTCAATTTTATCTCTCTACTATCAATATCAAATAAAGGTAAGCATCATCGCCTACCCTTATTCATACAGAGCATTTCATGGCAAAAAATATCTTTTTAGCATTAGCATGTGCCTTAACGCTGCCCTTAATTGGCTGCGCTACGACTAATAACACCCAAATAGCGAATACTGAACCCTTCGTTATTGATAGCCAGACTTACCAAGCCACTGGTAAAAGCGAGCGTATTAAAACCATTATTCTGCATTATACGGTGAGCAATAATGCCCGCGCTATTAAGCTTTTGACCACCGGTAACGTCAGCGCCCACTATCTGATTTTAGATCGTGACGATAATAAAATTTATAACTTAGTGCCTGAAAGCGAACGCGCGTGGCATGCTGGCGCGGGCGGTTTTGCCGGTAGAACGATACTTAACGATACCTCTATCGGTATCGAGATTGTCAATGCAGGCATTAAGCCTGAATATCGAGACGCCTTAAAAAACGGCGCGCTCGACTATCATCCTTATGAGCACTATGTAGAATTTGATGAGTTACAGATTAAAAAAGTGGCGCAGCTGGTGCAATGCTTGGCAAAAAGATATAATATCCCAGCAAAGAATATCATCGGCCATGCCGATATGGCACCCTCGCGTAAGATTGACCCCGGGGCGAAATTCCCTTGGCAGCGACTCTATAAAGAGTACGGCATTGGCGCTTGGTATGATGAATTTGATAAGCAATACTTTATGAATCAAGACACGTTTGCAACGGCAACGATACCCGAGATTAAGCAAGCGTTTCGCGATTACGGTTATCAAATCAATAACACTGATGAATGGGATAAAGCCAGTCGCAATGTCGTGTATGCCTTTCAATTGCATTTCCGTCCGCAGCAGCCAACGGGCGAGCTGGATTTAGAAACTTATGCTATTTTAAAGGCACTCAATAAGAAGTATGCTGGTCGTGATGACTTTTATTAATCGATAAAAAATATTAGGAGACATAAGCCATGAGTAACTCACAATACAATGAGCAAAATGAGCAAGACGAGCTACAGAAATATCTAGAAGAAAAAGCCAAACAAGCACAAGAAAAAGAGCAGGAAGCCGAGCCGCTCTCTGCGTATGAGGCTTGTGTACTAAAAGAAAGTGCAAAGATTCATGAGTTGATTGCTGAGGCTCAGAAAGAAGGTAAAAAATAATTTTAGTATTAGCGACATAAAGTTCGGAATACTATCGCTATATAAAATGCCTGAAACCTGAAAAAAGCCTATGGCGCAAATACTATGATAAAACCTAACTTTGAAATCATGGCATCATACAATGCGCTAATGAATAAAAAAATATGTGACAGTATTTCGACCACTTCTGATAATGTTTTATGGGAGAACAAAAAGGCATTTTTTGGTTCTATACTGGGTACGCTAAATCATCTAATGGTTGGCGATTTGATTTGGCTCAATCGTTTAAACCAACATCCCAGTTATCCAACAGGATTTAAAGCTTTAGAGCCGTTAAAAGATTTCCCATTACCTACTAAGCTTACTCAGATTTTATATGATGATAAACACGGTTTTAGTAGAAATAGGCAAGCTCTAGATCAGATAATCATTCGATTCATTGAGGAATCAGACGAAAGCGATTATTCAATGAATTTGAGTTATCGAAACACTAATAACGATACCTTCAATAAGTCTTTTCCTATGTTGCTACAACATCTTTTTAATCATCAAACTCATCATCGCGGGCAAGTAACTACTTTACTTGCTCAGATAGGTATTGATGTAGGAGAGACAGACCTATTGATGTTGATTCCAAATGTAGATGATAAAAATTTGTAGGTTGGTGTCGAGGTACGAGACCCAACACATAATTTGTTTAAATTATTGACCCAAAATCGTTGGGTGTCGCAAGCTCAACCCAACCCATGTAATAGAAGAAAGACCCAAACAAGAGACAGAGCAGAAAGCCGAGCCGCGCTCTGCTTATGAAGCTTGTGTGCTAAGAGAAAGTTCTAAGATTCATGAGTTGATAGCTGAGGGTGGGTAGAAAGCCTTCAGAAGATGAGGATTAAGTCTTCATGACTGATTACGCTGTTGCTCACTCATCCTACTTTTGCTGCCTCCAAGTGTAAGCCATTAAGCACAACATGAGTTATAATATTTTATTTTATAATTAATTAGGTAAGTTAATGGATTTTAGTGATTACGTAGTTTACGTAGATGAAAGTGGCGATCCAAGACTGACCGGCTATAATCCACAATATCCTGTTTTTGTTCTAGCTTTCTGTATCTTTCACAAGAAACATTATACTAACACGGTAGTAAAGGATGTTCAGAATCTAAAATTCAGGTATTTTGGACATGATATGGTTATACTTCATGAAAGAGATATCCTTAAGAATACGGGGCAATTTAAAGATATAACGCGTGTACAACAGCAGTCTTTGCTCAATGATTTGACTGTTTTGATAGATAAAACCAAATTTATTGTTATAGCTTGTGTCATTCACAAAGATAAGTTAAGCAAGCGTTATACCAACCCTCAAAACCCATACCACCTTGGTATTCAATTCGGTTTAGAACGACTATATAATTTTTTAGAAGAGAAGAACCAGCTGGATAAGAAAACACATATTATTTTCGAACAACGTGGTTTAAATGAAGATAATGAGGTGAGAAGTGAATTTTTAGACTATTGTCAAGGTAACAACCACCATCGTAAGTGTTATCCTTTCGAGTTAATCATGGCATCAAAAAAAGTTAATTCTACTGGTCTACAATTTGCAGATTTAATTGCTCGTCCAATTGGAAATCATGTTCTGAAACCAACCCAAGGCAATAGAGCCTTTGAAGTTATTAAACATAAACTTTATTGTAAATATGGCAGAGAGTTCACTGGAACTGCCTATGAAGGGTTTGGACTAAAGGTTTTTCCATAAAATAAAAGACCCTAGCATTACACTAGAGCCTTTTACCGACTGGGAACTCCCGGTCCATATCAATATTATAGCTTGAAGGCGCTTTTAACACAAGTTAAGTAACCAAATTGCAGTATTAGTCCATATTATAAATATATCCAATATTTAATCTGAAAACACAAAAAAGGTGAGCTTTGCGCCCACCTTCTCATTTTAAAAAACAGCTGTCTAAAACAATACTTTAAAACAGCTTAACCTATATCCTAACGCAACCAAGCTCGGGCGTTACGGAACATACGCATCCACGCGCCATCCTCATCCCACGCTTCTGGCTTCCAGCTATGATTGTAGGCACGTAGCGTACGCTCAGGGTGCGGCATCATGATGGTGACGCGACCGTCGGTGCTACACAGACCCGTGACACCACCGAGCGAACCGTTTGGATTGAGCGGATAGGTCTCGGTTGGATGACCTTGGCTGTCGACAAAGCGCATGGCGAGCTGACCGTGTTTTGCCATACCGTCGATCTCGGTGTTGTCCAGCGTGGCATAGCCTTCACCATGCGCCACAGCGATTGGTAAGATACTGTCTTGCATACCTTTGAACAGGATAGACTTGGTACGCTCAACTTTGACGTTGACCGTACGCGCTTCAAAGCGGGCTGACTTATTGGCGATAAAGCGTGGGAAGTTTTCTGCGCCTGGGATAAGGTCTTTTAACTGCGCCATCATCTGACAACCGTTACAGACACCAAGTGAGAAGGTATCAGGACGGGCAAAGAAGCGCACGAACTGCATGCGCAACTCATCATGGAACAAGATAGAGTTTGCCCAGCCAGAGCCTGCGCCCAGTACATCACCATAGCTAAAGCCACCACAAGCGACTAAACCGTCGAAGTCGCGTAGATTGATGCGACCTTCAAGCAAGTCGCTCATGTGGACGTCGACCGCTTCAAAGCCAGCTTGGGTAAAGCCTGCTGCCATTTCGGTCTGACCGTTGACGCCTTGCTCGCGCAGGATTGCAACTCTTGGCTTAGTGTCACGGCTGTTTAAGTATGGCTCTTCGACCTTTTGATTGAGGTCAAAGTTTGGCGCAGCGATCAGACCTTTATGGTTAGTATCGGCAATCAAGTCATACTCTTGTTGCACGCAAGCTGGGTTGTCACGGCGACGGGCGATTTGATAGCTGACCTGACTCCATTCTTGTTGCAGCTCAGAACGCTTAAAGCGTAGGGTGTCGTCACCCATGAGCGTTGGTGTTTGGATGATTAAGCTGTCTTCTTCTGAGCTTTGACCGACGAGGCTCAGCATATCACTGACGTTAAATTCTTCTGCTAATTGCATTAAAGCGGCAACGTTTTCTGGTAAAACTTGAATCACCGCGCCTAGCTCTTCACTGAACAGCTGACCGAGCAAGTTATCATCAGTCAATGACAGCTTGACACCTTGGCGGCTGGTGAATTGCATCTCTGCGATGGTCGCAAGCAAACCACCATCACCGATATCGTGATAAGCACTGATGACGCCTTGCGCGTTACCCGCTTGGATAAAGTTAAAGAAGTCGACCAAGTCACTTGGCTGCGCTAAATCTGGGCAGTCGTTACCTAATTGGCTAAGCGTTTGCGCAAGGATTGAACCGCCTAGGCGTAGCTTGCCTTTAGATAAGTCAATACGGTAGAACGCGCTGTCACCGTTAATAAGTTCAGGCGTTAAAGTTTTTGCCACATCAACGACAGGTGCAAAAGCAGTAATCACCAAGCTCATTGGTGAAACGACTGATTTATTTGTGCTGCCGTCTTCGTTGCTATCTGTCCAGTTGGCGCGCATCGATAGCGAGTCTTTACCAACTGGGATAGCGATACCCAATGCTGGACATAGTTCTTCACCAACCGTATAGACAGCGTCAAATAATGCGGCATCTTCTACGTCTTCGCCACATGCTGCCATCCAGTTTGCCGACATGGTAATGTCAGATAGCTGAGTAATACGCGCGCCTGCGATATTGGTAATCGCCTCACCAACCGCCAATCGTGCAGAGGCTTTTGGATTGATAAGCGCGACAGGCGTACGTTCACCGACACTCATCGCCTCGCCTGTCATCACTTGACCGTCTAGCGCAATCAAGCCTGAAGCCGTCACGGCGCAATCTGCTACTGGCACTTGATAGCGACCTACATACTGATCACGCACGACCATACCCGTGATAGAGCGGTCACCAATGCTAATCAAAAATGATTTACTAGCAACGGTTGGATGACGTAGCACGTCTTTGATTGATTCGGCTAGATTGACGTCGCTAAGCTCTAATGCTGGTAATGTGTTCTTTTGACGCTCAAAACTGCGCTGCATCTGCGGCGTACCGCCAAGCAATACTTGCATCGGCATATCGACTGGCTGCTCAGGCAGTAATTCATCATTAACGACAAGCTGACGTACTTCAGTGGCTTCGCCTAAGATGGCATACGGACAACGCTCACGCGCACAGATGGCATCAAATTGATCTTTACTCTCTGGGCGAATCGCCAATACATAACGCTCTTGCGCTTCGTTTGACCAGATAGCCATCGGTGACATGCCCGCTTCTAACGATGGAATTTTCCGTAGATTGAGCACCGCGCCCATTTCATGGTCATTGACCAATTCTGGCATGGCATTTGATAGACCACCGGCACCGACATCATGTAGCGAAACGATTGGGTTGCCATCTTTGCTGTTATTGCTTGCGTCGATATCGTTACCCGCTAAGGCCCAGCAGCGATCGATAACTTCTTGGCAGCGACGCTCCATCTCAGCGTTATCACGCTGTACAGAAGCAAAGTCCAAGCCTTCATCGAGTGAACCACTATCGACCGAAGAAGCCGCACCGCCACCAAGACCGATTTGCATCGCAGGGCCACCAAGGACGATAAGCAGGTCACCTTGCTGAATGGCATTTTTTTCAATCAGGTTGCGTTTGATATTGCCGTAACCACCTGCCAGCATGATTGGCTTATGATAGCCGCGCATTTGGCTGCCATCTTTTGCCGCTGAGGTGTCCAATTGGAAGCTACGGAAATAACCGCATAAGTTTGGACGACCAAACTCATTTGAGAAATTGGCTGAGCCTAATGGCGCTTCGGTCATAATTTCAAGACTGGTCGCCATACGATCTGGCGTACCATAATCCTGCGTACTTAGTTGACCTGACTGCTCCCATTTTTCCGCAAGCTCTGGGATATGAAGATGTGACACATGAAAGCCCGTTAAACCGGCTTTTGGTTTACCGCCACGACCGGTTGCGCCTTCATCACGAATCTCACCGCCCGCGCCCGTTGCTGCACCGGCATAAGGAGCAATCGCCGTTGGATGGTTGTGGGTTTCGACCTTCATTAAGATGTCGATTTCTTCTTGATGGAAATCGTAAGGATGCGCTGAATTGGCATCCATTGCATCAGTAGGGACTGGGTAAAAACGTAAACCTTCAGAACCTGCCATTACTGCAGCATTGTCTTTATAGGCAGATAAGATACCTTGAGGATTGGCTTTATAAGTATTCTTAATCATTTGGAACAGTGACTTTGGCTGTACCGCGCCATCAACGGTCCATTCGGCATTGAAAATCTTATGACGGCAATGCTCTGAGTTTGCTTGGGCAAACATCATGAGCTCAACGTCAGTTGGATTACGCTTTAGCTCATTGACATACGCATTCATCAAATAGTCAATATCTTCGCTCGATAGCGCAAAGCCAAATTCTGTATTGGCTGCTTCAAGCGCCGACTGACCTTGTCCAATCACATCGATATGATTGAGCGATGCCGGCTTTTCATCGTCAAACAATTTATTCACGTCATTTAAATCATAGACCAAGCTCTGGGTCATGCGGTCAAACAATAATTGCTCAGCGGCTTTAGGTAGCGTTGCACCCACTTCGCCGTCTGCTTTTCCATCAATAGTTAGCGTATAAACAATGACGCGCTCAACACGGTTAATCTCAATATCACAGTTATTAAAAATATCGGTCGCTTTACTCGCCCACGGCGATATGGTGCCAAAACGCGGGCCTACGATGACTTGTAATTGGTTGTTTTGTGGAGCGGAAAGTTGGGTGTCTGCCTTAACCCCAAATAGGTCCAGCGCTTTTTTCTGCTCATCACCTTCAAGCTTGCGTGATAGCACATAAACTTGCTGAGTATTGATGTGGCTGACATTTAGCTCGGTTTTTTGCTGAAACTGACTGATGAGTTGCTGCGTCTGAAAATCGGTAAGAAACGGTTGTCCGGCGATGGTCATCATAAAGGCATAATCCGTAAGATCAAGGCATCTCTGCCATGCAAAGTAAATGGTCTGCGTATTATAACAAGAAGCCCCGTAATAAGCAGGTCAAAACCGAGATAAATTGCTGAAAAGCTCAGTGAGTAAGTCAGTTACTAAGCTATAAACCGTTATAAAATAGCGCTTAGCAGATAACTGTTCTGAGTTAGGTTTTAGCAGCCTTTTCAGTCATGCCTATTAAGCCGCAAATCTTATAAATAATTTTTCTCAACAGAAAGCCTTAATGAATGAAGTCTGGCGTCACAATTTTTACCCAATGCTTATAGTCCTTACAAACACTCACATCGCATTACTGGCAGCCTATATAAATCTCCTACGGGTAATCGTTATCCTAGATGGCAGTTGCTGGCGAGTTAAGCGCTTATCTATTTGCTTATTTAGCTAAAGCTTGACCGTTTAAACTGAATCTCTAATAAGATAAAAATTTAATCAATAACAATAATCCATTAACGTAAAATCAATCACTATAATGAAAAAGGATAATCACCATGAGTAACCAAGAGCATATCGCTAAAATTCAAGACGTTATTAAAGACGTGAAGTTCGCCATGATGAGTACCACCAATAAAAAAGGCGATATTCATGCTTGGCCGATGACCACCAATGAGGCCAATCTTGATAAGAAAGAAATTTGGTTTATCGGCGATAAATCCTCAGACGTCGTCAAAGACATTCAAGATGATGCAAGAATCGGTCTGACTTATGCCACCCAAGATGAAAAGAACTTCGTTTCTATTAGTGCTAACGCTGAATTGCCGACAGACAAAGCTAAATTAGATGAGCTTTGGTCGCCGGTTTACAATGCTTTCTTTGAGCATGGTAAAGAAGATGAAAACGTACAATTGATTAAAGTCGTGCCTCATGGTGCAGAATGCTGGCTTAGCGGCAGCACTGTGGTGAATATGTTTAAGATGGCAGCCGCAGCGGTACAAGATGGCAAAACTGCTGAAGATATGGGTGAAACCTTTTCAGTTTCTTTATAAACTATCGCTAAAATATGGGACGTCCAAAATCCCCATAAAAAAACGCCAGTCACATTATGCGACTGGCGTTTTTTAGTAAGCTTATTTTTAATCTATATTAACCACTTTGTTTTAAATAAGGCCACGCAGCTTTTAGATAAATGAGCATCGACCATAAGGTTAAAATCACCGCGGCAACCATTAATACATAACCTATCATCTCAAGCGATTGCCAGTTTAATAATAAAACGGTGATGGCTATCATCTGAAAAGTGGTTTTGAGTTTACCGACATAAGAGACTGCCACGCTGGTGCTTTTACCGAGCTCAGCCATCCATTCACGTAGCGCCGATACGGCGATCTCACGCGAGATAATCACAATAGCGGCAATCGCCATAATGATATTCGGATGCCACTGCACTAAAATAATCAAGGCAGCTGCGACCATTAATTTATCGGCAACAGGGTCCAAAAAGCGCCCAAAGGCCGATACGACATTGAGCTTACGAGCAAAATAACCATCAAGCCAATCGGTAATTGCCGCAATAATAAAGACACCGGTCAGCAATAAATGGCGCAGTAAACTGTCGCTAAACTCACTCATGCCGACCCGAGCGATGACGTTATCTGAAATCGCGGGCATCCCAATACCTAGGGCGGGTGGCCAATAGGCAATCGCTACAAATAGCGGAATCATTAAAATACGCGCAATCGTTAGATTATTGGGCAGATTAAAAATACTTTTGTCATTTTGCGCCGGTAGCGGTTTTTGTTCTGGCGTGTGCAGCTGTGTACTCTCGGTCATGGCAAACCCAGTTGATAGTGAACGATAAGAATGTGGTTAGCTTAGCACTTTTACGGCATGGCGTCATGCCATCTCTATAGGTTGGTTTTAGCTTTGGTGCGTTACCCTTTATTTTGACCAATAAACGCTTATAAATAGAGATGGGGCTGTCCTAGATAACTAGTTCAGTTCCTTTTTAACCCATTGTTTTAGCTGACGTAATTGACGTTTCGGATCACTGTAGTTAAAACGCCACTCACATTCCTTTAAAAACAGATGGAAATGCTCTTTTGGGATGCCATTATATTTACGCATATGACGCTTTGCTTGACTCCAAAAGTTCTCTATTCCGTTAATATGATTACTGTCTTGTACAAACTCTTTTGAATGGTTAATGCGGTAATGGGTAAACTCACTGACATCAAGTGCGTTGTAACTTCTAAAGGAGTCTGTGTAAACGATACTATCAGGCTTTACTTTCTCTCTTATAATAGGGATTAAGGTATCAGCTCTGGCATTAGGGATGATACAAGCATAGACGCTACCATTGCGCTTAAGCAGTCCAAAAACAGGAACTTTGTTACCAGCACCGCGACCACGTTTGCCTTTGCGTCTGCCGCCAAAGTAGCTCTCATCAACTTCTATTTCGCCTTCTAGAAGGCCTGGCTCCTGACTATTTTCATAAATCAATAGTCTTAGCCTGTGAAAGTAATAGCTGGCTGTTGTTTTATTAACACCCACTAAGCTTGCTGCTGTTCTTGCGGTAGAACCGGCAACAAATAGTTCGATAAGCTTAGTTTGTTTGTACCAACTTAATCTACTCTTTCTCATATGACTATCCTAGATTATTTTACTTATCTAGGACAGCCCCATAGAGATTTATAAGTGCCTTATTATTTTACTACTTCTTGACAATATAGGCAGGTATAACGCCCTCAAAACGTAATGACATGTAAGCAAACTAGGTAAATCAGCCATTTTCGGTTATTATGGTCAAATAAATACAGTTGTACACTGATAATTGTAAGCAGATGTAAGAAATTCTTGAAATATCGGATTCTGACATCATCTTTATATTAACAATAATAAATCTTGCTCAATTTATTTGTGACTCGTTTACATCAAAATCGTTAATAGCAAAAGTAACTCGGTCGCATGATAAGTTTTCCTCAGCCCACGACACCTCCTTCGTGGGCTCTTTTTTTGTCTGCGCTTTAGTATTAATCAATCTTATTATTCCTATAGCCTAATATTACTATCTTGACTGTTAAATACTATCAAGCATTAAAGCTTATGTTTGGATTTAAATGGCTCTGAGAACTGCAAAATTAAAAAGCCCACAAAAGATAAAATAATGGCAATCTCATAGCGACCGTAGGCGACCGAGATACCTATAGCGCCCGTATTCCAAAGACTGGCTGCCGTCGCCGTGCCTTTTGAGCCTTCTTCGTTTTTAAAAATCGCCCCACCGCCGATAAAGCCCATACCGGTGATAATGGCGTACATGATTCTCGCCTCCCCAGCTGAATCATAAATATCCATACCTACGAGCATAAAAGCACAGGAAGCAATCGTTACGAGCGGAAAGGTTCTAAGCCCTGCGCCGTTGTCTTTCATCTCACGGTTTAAGGCAATCGGTAAGGAGAGAATAAACGCTATACCCAATTGAAAAAAAATGATATTGCATCAGCTCTATATCGATATCAAATCCAAACATGGCGTCCTACCTCCTTTTATTTAGTTCGCCCAGATGACTTAATCCGCACTAATTAATGAGCATCCTTGCCACTGTTTGTGTTGCCATCTGATAGCAGCTCTCGATATTGCCCTGCCCGCACCAGTCGCCGCTGACAATCCACTGCTGCTCGTTATCAACCAATATGCCTACTGCTTCTTTATTAGCATCTACCCCACTCTCAACTTCGAAAGTAATTGAAAAAAGAAGAGCACCTCACTAATCTATTGTTTTCGACCAAGAATACAATGGAGTTGTGAGATGCCCATAGACGAATTTATCATCAATATCTATTTAATGGTAGAGCAATATTACAAAATAGTCGTCACCAAACCCTTGCGAAGTGCAGGTTACGCGCCAAAGCTAAGTGATCCTGAGGTTATTTGCATGGAGATGGTCGGTGAATTTTTACACCTTGATCAAGACAAACAAATTTGGCAATACTTTACCCAGCATTGGCAAGCCTGGTTTCCAGCCATCGGCTCATATCCTAACTTCGCAAAGCATTGCGCTAATCTGTGGCAAGTCAAACAGCAGATACAAGATAAAGTCAGTCAAATTGAAGGCCGTGACAACATTCATTTTATGGATGGCTTTCCGATACCCGTCTGTCATTATGGACGCGCTTATCGGCATAAGAATTATCAAGACTTAGCAGCTTTTAGCTACTGTGCCGCTAAGCAAGAGAGGTACTATGGCTTTGAAGGCCATTTGCTTGTTAACTTATCGGGCATGATTAAAGGCTTTACCTTTGCTCCTGCCAATGTTGATGAAAGAGCGGTTGCCCCAGAAATCACCACTCATATTCATGGGCTACTTGGCGCTGATAAAGGGTATATCAGCCCTAGTCTGACATCGTACTACGACGCTCAAGGCGTGGATTTACAAACGCCACTCAGAGCCAACATGAAAGAGGATAGACCCAAACCTGTGGTAAGGCGGCTAATGAAAGCCCGCCGTATCGTTGAAACAGTCATTGGTCAGCTATCAGAACGATTTAATATACAAAGGGTACGAGCAAGAGATTTATGGCATTTGTCTCATCGATTGATTCGTAAGATTCTTTCACACAATCTGTGCTTTGTACTCAACAAAAAACTTGGTAATCCGCCTCTTCAGTTTGATTTGCTTATTTCAAGTTGAGAGTGGGGTTAGCATCTGTATTATTAGAGTCTGTATTAGAAACCTTGACGGTCGCAGCATAACGCCAGCGATGACAGTCAATTTGGCTCGGTGTACTGTCTGCATTCCAATCTAAAGCTTGCTTGGCGGCTGCTAATAACTGCGCTTTTATCGTATCGATATCGGCATCAACGTGCTGCTCTGACCAATCATTGCGCGCATGAATAGTAATACTGGGTAATAGCTCATCATGGGCAAGCTTTTGTTGCTCGATAAAGATTCTATCAAGTATAGAATCCTGCACATACGCCACATCCCATACCATTTCCTGATACTTTAATAATTCAGGCAATGGCTGCTTATCATCCCAGCCAAGCATCAAGGTATAGCAGGCTTGCATTTGTGGCTCAGTGATTTTTGCTAATTCAGAAAAACCACTATTTGCCATCAGCTCTACAGCTTGAGCATTTGGTGCGGTACAAATGACCCAATCAAAACTGCCAAGACTGTTGCCGTCTTTATCAAACAGTTCGGTTTTCTGACTGGTTTTTTTGCTGACTTTATTATCCAGTGCTTGGTTACGTTGAACCAAAGGTGCCACGCGGGTTTTAAATGTTATGGTCGTATGCTGTAATTCATCGGCTAATGCTCGCCCCCAACTGGTCATTTTTGGTGTACTGATATAGCGCGCCTGAACCCTACTCCATTGCTCTTTAGCTTGAATATCAGCTGTCTGATTATTCGCATCTATTGGCGTTAAGCTCACTACTTGCGCGCACCAAGGCTGTAGCAAACCTGTCTGTAACCAAGGCTTAATAAACTGCTGAAAGCTTGCACTCTTGGCGGTAAAAAACTGCGCACCAAATGCCCATTGCCAGTTTTTACCAGTATGGCTATCGGTGCGATAACGAGTCGCTAAACGACCGACGCTGCGCGATTTTTCGAAAATAGTAATTTCTGGTATTAAGGCTTTGTCATTAACTTGCTGGTCATTCATTTGCTGGTCATTCATTTGGCTAAAAGCTCGCTCTAATAAGGTTGCGGTAAATAAGCCCGTTAAGCCGCCACCAATAATGGCAATTTTCGGCGATGATGTCTGAGCAAGCTGCAAAGAAGTGTCGGGCATAATGACAGTAAACCTTATAAAGTAGGGAGCAAAATATAGTAGATTCAATGTAAAAAAACACCGTGCTGCTGGGATGGATTTTTCGAAGCCTCTGGAGTGCGAAGCGCACAGCAAGCGAAGAAAATTTATACCAGCAGAAGATTGTTTTGAACGTGGCTCTTTTATCTTAAACTGACTATAGAAACCATAGAAGCTGAAGCGATTAAAACAGCATAGCTATATTAAATATATTGAACCTTTACAGCCGGTCAATATCAATAACGTCTACGTAAAAGAGCCATGCTATTTTTGCTAACATGGCTCTTTATTGTTTTACTTACACTTATAAAAACTTATTTATAAGCCTAAGTATTGGCTATTGGCGCTAAAAAATCACTTTTGACTATTTTATTTATCGATAGCTATTAGATACCTATCTAATAGCTACTATCAGTCTCCGCGTTCAGCTTTCACCACATCAACTAGCTCATTGATAACGGCGCTATCAGCAAGGGTCGATAAATCACCCAGTCCAACATATTGCCCTGCTGCAAGATTACGCAGAATACGGCGCATGATTTTCCCAGAGCGCGTCTTGGGTAGCACATTGACCATATAGATAGCATCTAAATTGGCAATCGGACCAATCTCCATACGTACATGGCGATTCAGCTCTGATTTTAGGGATTCGGTGGCAGTTTCACCCGATTTTAGGATAATAAAGGCGCAAATACCCATACCGCGAATGTCGTGCGGCATACCAACGATAGCCGCCTCAGCGGTCGCCGGATGCGCAACTACCGCGCTCTCAATCTCTGCGGTGCCCAATCGATGTCCTGAGACATTGAGCACGTCATCTACCCGTCCGGTAATCCAATAATGCCCGTCTTCGTCTCGCTGCGCGCCATCACCCGTAAAGTAGTAGCCCGGATATTCTGTAAAATAGGTCTTTAAAAAGCGCTCATGATCATTATAAATGGTACGCATCTGCCCCGGCCAGCCGCCGCTAATTGCAAGGTTGCCTTCGGCAGAGCCTTCGAGTATCTCGCCATCACCGTCAACGACGACGGGTACAATACCGTACAAGGGATTCATCGCCGCGCCCGGTTTCATATCTACCGTGCCCGGTATCGGCGCCAGTAAAATACCGCCGGTTTCCGTCTGCCACCACGTATCGACAATCGGACATTTACCGCCGCCGACGACATGATAGTACCAATCCCACGCTTCAGGATTAATCGGCTCACCAACGGTGCCGAGCAAGCGCAAACTTGAACGATTCGACTCACGGACAAAGGTATCACCTTCTTTCATCATGGCGCGAATCGCCGTCGGTGCCGTGTACAAAACTGTGACTTGGTGTTTATCAATAATATGACCGATACGCGCCCACGTTGGATATTCTGGTACGCCTTCAAACATAACGGTCGTCGTACCATTGGCAAGCGGCGCGTAAGTAGCATAGGTATGACCCGTCACCCAGCCGACATCCGCCGTACACCAGTAGACATCGTCTTCTTTAATATCAAACACATCACGGAAGGTAGAAAGCGCATAAGTGATATAACCACCGGTGGTATGCAACACGCCTTTGGGCTTGCCGGTTGAGCCTGAGGTATATAACAAAAACAGCGGATCTTCAGCATTCATCACTTCAGGTTCGCAATGCTTTGACTCACCATCGACCAAACTGTGATACCAAACATCGCGGCGACCACTCATTGGTACAGAATTACCCGTACGATGCACGACAATGACGTTGGTCACACTATCGGTGCCATCCATATCTAAAGCGCGGTCGACACTGGCTTTGAGCGGCGTGCGCTTATTACCACGGATACCTTCGTCAGCGGTGATGACCAATTTAGATTGGCTATCGATAATACGGTTGCCCAAACTCTCAGCAGAAAAGCCGCCGAACACCACCGAATGCACCGCCCCAATACGGGTACACGCCAGCATTGCCACCATTGCTTCTGGTATCATAGGCATATATAAGGTGACGCGATCGCCCTTTTTCACCCCAAGTTTGCGCATGGCATTACCTAGGCGACAAACCGCTTCATGCAGCTCTTTAAATGAGATGATTTTATGCAGTGACGGATGGTCACCTTCCCAAATAATCGCCGGTTTATAGGGATTATTTTTAACATGGCGGTCAAGGCAGTTGACTGAGATATTAAGCTCACCATCTTCATACCATTTGATATGAAAATCTTCTAAGTCATAATTAACATTGCTAATTTTGGTGGGTTTTTTTATCCAATCAATCAGCTCGGCGCGCTTCGCCCAAAAGGCATCATTTGCCTCAGGTGACGCAATGGATTGTTGGTATTCTTTAGTGTATTGTTCGGCGGTGGTATTGGCAGCGGCGACAAATTCAGCCGTGAGAGGAAATGATTTCTGAGTCATCGTAGTCATCCTTTTCTAATTATTATGACCTGTAGCGGCTTTCATGAAGCGACTGACGTCGAACGCCAGTCGCCAAACAACAATCGTTGCTACAGGTGATAAGCGTCATCTTCCATAATGTGACACCTAAGGATAGTTTGACAAATAAGCGCGAGGGTTGCAAGACATCAACCGTGAATCACAACAATTCCGCTGCACAGCTGTATACTTGATAAGGCCACGCTTATTTCGTCTTTTGCTTAATTATTCAATAATATTCTCCATACCTGGCTATTTAGAATCTTTGGCAGTTTTCGGTGGATAGAGAATCTCTCATCGCCTTATTTAATCCTTGTAAGCTGAAAGAAAACATGGACAATGGCTACCTTAAAGATCGGCTTCAAAATAGCGGCAAGCTATAGTCAATAACCTGCTATTTTTTTCCTCAAAACCTACTATTTATTTTATTACTAATTTTATTGTTAATGTTATAGCTACTTTTATTACTGCCTTTATAGCTACCTTTTATTTTAACCTTTATAACCTCTCGCTTTTTGGAACATATCGTCATGGAAAATACCCGCAATGCACCATCACACAATCACTATGATGTCATCGTCATCGGCGCTGGTGCGTCAGGGTTATATTGTGCGCTCACCGCTGGTCGCCGTGGTCGCCGCGTCTTGGTGCTCGACCATGCCAACAAAGCCGGTAAAAAAATCCTCATGTCAGGTGGCGGGCGCTGCAACTTTACCAATTACTTCGTCGAGCCTGAGCATTTTATCGGTAGCAATGCGCATTTTTGTAAATCCGCGCTGAGCCGTTATCCGAGTTGGGAATTCATCGGCATGGTTGAGCAGCATAAAATCCCTTACCATGAGCGCGAGCACGGGCAGCTATTTTGTGATGATTCGGCGCAAGATATTTTAACCATGCTTCTTGATGAATGCGCCGCCGTGGGTGTGCAAGTCAGACTCAATACCCACATCGAACAAGTAAAAACTTGTGAGAATAATGAAAAAACCCGCTTTGAATTAATTACCAGTAAAAGCCTGAGTAAAAAAGAAAAACAAGAGAGGAAAGATACTGGCAATCAAAGCAAGCTGCCGCAAACCAGCTATCGCTGCGAGTCGGTCGTGGTAGCGACGGGCGGCTTATCGATTCCGACACTCGGCGCGAGCGGATTTGGTTACGAGCTTGCGCAGCAGTTTGGACATACGCTGGTAGCAACCGATGCCAGCCTTGTACCTTTTACCTTTACCGATAAAACCGGTGAGCTGATTCGTACGCTTGCCGGTATCAGTCTGCCGGTGATTGCTAGTAATGAGCGCATCTCCTTTAAGCTGCCGCTGCTCTTTACCCATCGCGGTCTGTCTGGTCCGGCTATGCTACAACTGTCCAATTATTGGCATCTTGGCGAAACCATCACCATCAATTTGCTGCCTGATATAGATATGACGGCGCTTTTTCTTGCCCATAAAAAATCACACCCACGCCAGCTTATCCGGACGGTTTTGGGAGACAATACCGACAATGCTTTGCCGAAAAAACTGCTGGCAGCGCTACAAACGCATTTGTGGGACGATATCAAAGATACCGAGCTTGCCAATATTAAAGATGAGCGCCTGATAGAGCTTGGGACAACGCTGAACGGCTGGCAGCTAAAACCATCTGGCACCGAAGGCTATCGAACCGCTGAAGTCACGCGCGGCGGCATCACAACCGATGAAGTCTCGTCAAAGACCATGCAAAGCAAACATCAAGACGGACTATATTTTATCGGCGAAGTGCTCGATGTCACCGGTTGGCTTGGTGGCTATAACTTTCAATGGGCATGGGCCAGCGGTTTTGTTTGCGGCGAAGTGGTTTGATATTAAGGCATATCTTGAATTTAAACGCTAGCTATTCAAATTCTAGCTATTCAAACACCAGTTATCTAAACGCAGGTTATCCAAATGAGATAGAAACCACCAAACGCTTGATAATTGTGAATATAATCATTATATAGACTCATATAAATTTAGAATTACTTAATAGTTAGCAGAACGTTATTATTGAAGCATTATTATTTAATCATGAGCATTTAAATAACTCGTGTTAGATAATTGTGGCTAAAGAATAACTGTTAATTAGATGGGTATTTATTAATACGCTTAGGCTTACGAGGTGTTCAATGCGTTCCATCAAACATATTCATGGCGATAAAGAGCCGCATTGGGTCGGCGACGGTTTTTATGTCAAAACCTTGTTCAATCACCTAGATGACGATCCTGATTTTAATTATCGTCATACCGACCCGTTTTTATTATTAGATTATGGTCAGCCGACCAACTTTGCCCCAAATCCAAACTATAAGACGCAGCCGCACGGCGTCGGGCAGCATCCGCATAAAGGTTTTGAGACGGTAACGCTTGCCTACGCCGGCGAGATTAGTCATGCTGATTCGGCCGGTGGTTATGGCGTCATCCAAGAAGGCGATGTGCAATGGATGACCGCAGGGCGCGGTATTATGCACGAAGAGTTCCACTCGCCAGCCTTTGGTCAGCGTGGCGGTCCTTTTAGCATGGTGCAATTATGGGTCAATTTGCCAAGCGCCCATAAGCTGACTGAGCCCAAATATCAGACGCTGAAACGCGATGACTTACCTATCGTTAATTTAACCGATAATGAAAACGGAAATGAGATAGGTAAAGCAGCGATTATTGCAGGCGAGTGGCAAGATACGACAGGCGCGGCAAGTACCTTTACGCCTATCAATATGTGGGATATTGCATTGCATAGCGCTGGCTCAACGACGCTGCAAGTGCCAAACAGCCATAATGTCATGATATTGGTACAAGAAGGTACGCTACTGATTAATGATACCCCAGTGAGCGCAGGTAGTCTGATTCAGTTTGCCACGCCAAGTGATACTGATCTTGATTCTGATATCAATGCTGCCAATGAACCATCAGCAACGCCGGTAAGCGTTAGCATTAAGCTGACATACCCTAAGCTCTCTGATGATGAGCACGCGCCAAGTACGGTTAAGTTATTACTACTAAGTGGTGAGCCTATCGGTGAGCCAGTAGCAGGCTATGGGCCGTTTGTTATGAATACCCAAGCAGAGTTAAAGCAAACGTTTCGTGACTATCAAATGGGTAACTTTGGTAAATAGCCAAATATTACCCATTAAAAAAGCCACCTTGCTGATTATCGCAGGGTGGCTTTTTTATGCATTGTCACTTTATCCTAATCAATAAAGCCCGTTGAATGATTTATCCGATCAACATTTATGCTTGGTTTAAAAATGGATAATCAGTATAGCCTTCCGTACCACCACCATAAAAGGTTTGCGGATGTTGCTCATTAAGCGGCGCACCTTCACGGATACGTTCCGCTAAGTCAGGATTGGCAATATAGTCACGACCAAAAGCAACCGCATCGATATAGCCATCTTTGATGTTTTGCTCTGCTTTTTCAGCGGTATAGCCACCAGCAGCAATAATCATCTGCCCAAAAGCATCACGAACGCGCTGACGGAATTCAGGGCTATAAGGCGTACCACCCGCCCAGTCAGGCTCAGAGAGATGCAGATACATCAAACCGCGCTTATTAATCTGCTCAATTAGCCAGATGTTTTCGTCTTCATTGTAGCCCGCTTCGACATTATTAAACGTACCAAGCGGTGATACGCGAATACCAACATGGTCAGCATCCCACGCAGCGACACAAGCATCGATGACATCAAGGGTCAAACGCGCACGATTCTCGCGGCTACCGCCATATTCATCATCACGCTGGTTGGTTTGCTCAACCCAAAACTGATGCAGTAAATAACCATGCGCGCCATGAATCTCTACGCCATCAAAGCCTGCTTCTTTGGCATTTTTGGTCGCAAGCCCAAAGTCAGCGATAACTTGTTGCACTTCCTCAAGCGTGGCTGGGCGTGGCGGTGTAGCAGCAACGCGAATCGCTTGATTATTACTGTCACGCAATGAGGTACGTACACCAACATCGATATCAGACGCTGAGATAGGTGCTTTGCCATCTGGTTGGACGCTTTCGTGGGCTACCAAACCCGTGTGCCATAACTGGACGACAATTTTGCCGCCTTTAGCATGAACATTATCAACGATGGTTTTCCATGCCGTCGTTTGGTCTTGGGTATGAATACCTGGCGCGCCCGCATAGCCCTTTGCTTGAAAAGATACCTGCGTCGCTTCGGTAATGACCAATCCTGCACCACTACGCTGCGCATAATATTCACTGGCTAACGCCGTAGGAACATCGCCCGGTTCAACCGCACGTAAGCGGGTCAACGGTGCCATGATGATGCGATTTTTTAGAGTTTGAATGCCCATTTTTACGGGTTCGAATAAGTTATCGTGTGCCATGAGATGCCTTGTTTGTTGTTATAAAAATACGGATTTAACAGTGGTTAAATATTGATAAATAGCGCTTGTCATTGTCACTTATCATATTGTCACTTATCATATTGTCACTTATCATTATGAAGCCGTCTATTTATCAGCCGTATTCTTTATAGGGGGTAGAGAGGAGGATTCCAAGTAAAACTTACAAACAAAAACACCGACACAAGTATATTTTCAACCTTTTAAACGCTATTATTTATATGACCTTATAAGGGTATTAAGCTAATAAAATCAGTGGGAATTTTATTAAACGTTACATGCGCCACCCACTCTTCTTTTGCCAATTTTATAAATAACTATCACCATTATTAGCCTTCACTTTTTTGGCATTCACTGAAGGGATAGAGTCCATGCAAAAAACCATATTATCACTTACGATAGGGCTAATTTTCCTCTTGGGTGTGAGCGTGGGTGTGAGCGCTTGCCAACCCAAATCAGATACGTTATCTGAAGCAAATGAGGCGAAAAATACAGAACAAGTCAATAAGCAGGCATCCTTAGAAAAATCAGCAACCAAAACGACTACCGCAACAGACTCAGCGCTAGACGCAAAAACCTGTTTAGTATTGAGTAAATCCATGGGAAAAGTGGATAACAGCAGCAAGATTGACGCTATTTATGCCATCCAAAAACAATTAACAGCCTGTTTACCAACGGCCAGTAATGCCGAAGTCTTAAATCTGCTAAAAGACTATCAAGCGATGTATGAGCGTTTTTTATGGGAGGAAACTGATATTAGTAATTCAGAATTTGACCAAGATTTTTTTGACGTGATGAATGCCTTAGAGGAAGGCGAAAAAGCGCCGGAAGAAAAATTAAACAATCTGAGCCCACGCGTACGCTACTTGGTTGGCCTCATCCAAAATGATGCTGATGTTAGAGTTTACAATTTAGGCGAAGGTTACTATGCCTTTAATCATGATTTGAAAGCAATGGCTGATATATTTACCCCTTATTTGCGCCAAGACCAAAAAGCATTTATCCAGCGGATGGCAATAGAAAATCAAGACATTTTTTTGAGTGATGCCGCCATTACTACCTCTTTTGAAGAGTTGGTTGAGCGGGCGGTGTTTTGGGAAGATTATATAACGCGTTATCCAAATGGCTATGCTGTGCAAGATGCCAAGATGCTACTAGATTCGTATCGCTATTACTTATTTTTTGGCTCAGACAATACCGGATGGACGGATGATGATATTCGTGAGTTTCTAGAACCAGAGTATAAGCAGACGATGGTTGCACTCAGCAAACGTCCCGATAGTATTTTAGCAAAAGATGCAACAAACTATCTTAATTTTATGGCGTTGTCCGATAGTGAGCGTCAACAGCTTTATCCAGCGCTTAGTACCGATAAAGATGGTGACGGGATGCACTATAGGTCAATGACCTATTATCGATTAAATCAAGCGATGCAGATACCATCCATTTGGCGTACTGATGGGGATAATCGAGAATGCTTGGAAGGGTTGTTTTGCCAAGATATAAGCGTTGATTAATAAAGCGCATTTCAAGCAATAAAAAAGCACCTGCTTTTTAAAGTAAGTGCTTTTTCTAATCGTTATTTTTAACAAACAATCTCAGTCAACTCTTAAAAATGATAACCAAGTTTCATACCGAGCGCGTAGCCCGTTCCATCATCGATATTGGCCACCCGACCATCAACCTTAGTATCGACTGGACCGCCTTCAAACCACATATATTGACCGCCCGCAGAAACACTAAGCTGCTCGGTCAGTTTGTATTGCGCGCTTAACCTCAAGCTTTTGATAGAGTCATAAGGTCCTAATAAACTGAGCGGCGCACCAGTACCATGGTCATAACCCAAGCGTACTTCGCCTGAGACTTTTGGATTAAACTGCTTACCCAGTGCCACCTCAACCCCGTAACAGTCTTTTTTATAAGCAGCTAAGGGCTCTTGTGTTGATAACGATGCCAAAGGCGGGGCAACACTAAAGTTACTCCAATCTACCCAGCGGGCGTTGACCATACCTAAAAGCTGATACTTTTCACTGAGGCCCGTTTGGAAATCTAAATTGACTGACTGCGGCATCTTAACTTCGGTCTTACCCGCTAACGGTAAGGACAACTTATCAGTAGCTGGTCCCGGTGTTACCCCATCACCGCCAGCGATAGGCGGCAAAATAACTTGTAAGTTCTCTACCCCAAATACCTAATATTTGGCGGGCGCGCTGCGCCTATTCAAGGCGTTGAGCATGCCATTGTGTTTGCTGGAGAAAAGCGCAGCTATTTGGTGCAGAGCGCCAAGAGATATCGTGAATTTATTGATATTTTAGAGCAAGTAGATTTGGCTTATTTTTCCTTTAAGCCGATGCCGGCATTCAATGCGCCATATTTTAGAATAAGAATAGGCGAGCAAGGCTGCACATCAAAGCAAGGATGCATTGCCACCATATTATGGTTTGAAAAACCGACTCATCTACTAGCGCCGGTGAAACTGCTAAGCTTGAAGGGTTTGATTTTACTTGTCATGACGGCTTCGCGGGTGGTATGACGCGCTGTACAAAAAATCTCTGGCGCCTCCCTGTGACGGTGGCTCCGGCGGTGAAAAATATCGAGACGCTCGCCTATTGCTTGCCGCAACCGACCACTCTAAATTTTTATCATTATCAACCAGACAAAGTATTAGCAGAAGAAAAAAGGCTGAAAGCGCTGATGCCATTTGCCAAGGCGTTTGACATCATTACCTTTCCCATTTAACTTATTATGGTAGAAGGTGTTAATTAAGCGCCATTGATTAAAAGGCTATTTATCAATTAGAAAAAATCAATATCTTAGGATTTAAGCATCTTTTTGATAGACAACTCTAAAGACAAATACGTACCAAATAATATCACCACCGAGCCGATAATCGCTGGCGTGTCTAAAGCTTCACCAAGCAGCAGATAGCCTAAAATAATGGCAAAAATCGGAATCACTAAGGTAATACTGGTCGCTCGCATCGGACCGATACTTTTAATCAATTGATTCATGAAAATCAGCGCGATGGCGGTTGAGAATACACCAATACAAATCACTGATACCCAAGCAGTGAGGCTAATGGTTTTGCCATAGGGAAACTCATACACCGCTATCGGCAGCATGATAATACTGGCAATGATAAGCGAGCCTGCGGTAATCGCCACCGGCGAGACATCGTATAAATAGTTTCTGGTGATATTGGCACCGACCGCATAACCAACACAGGCCAATAATGCGTAGCCCATCGGCAGTAACCCTGAGCCTGACTCAGCGCCCTGCCCGCTGCCGCCAAATAAGTTCTCACTCATCAAAATAATCACGCCGATCACGCCAATAATTAAGCCGATAATTTGTTTTTTTGACAGTCGGTCTTTAAAAAAGGTGCTGGCGATAAAACCGCTCATCATCGGTACAGACGCATTAAGCACCGCCAACACCCCAGCATTGACCGAGCGGGCTGAAAAGGCAAACAGGATAAAAGGGATAGCGGCAGAAAACAGTCCGACTAGGGTCAAAACTTTCCAGTTATCACGGATGCCTGCTCTGTTTTTTGGGCTGATTAAGACAAAAACCAGCATGGTCAAGCCAGCTAGCACCACGCGCAAACTGGCAAATGCTAGCGAGCCAAATTCTGGCACGCCGACACGGTAAAAAATAAAGGACAGCGACCACATAAAGGACAATGTCATAAAAATAATGAGGTCGCGGTTGGACATGGGTAAATCCTATCAAGCGTTAGAGTAAAAAAACCACGATGATAACTGGTTACACGCTTGAGAGCTGTTGTTTTTTTATACTTCTTATCAATTTTTTATAGCTTTACCTTATCCAAAATAAAATCAATATCTTTATCGCCGCGCCCTGATAAATTGACCAAAACCGTCTCATCCGCTGACATATCTTTGGCGATTTTCATCGCATAGGCAATGGCGTGCGCCGACTCTAAAGCCGGAATGATACCTTCAAGGCGTGATAGCGCCATAAAGGCTTCTAAACATTCTGCATCAGTCGCTGATTTATAAGTGGCCAGTTGCAAGTCTCGTAAATGCGAATGCTGTGGTCCAACGCCCGGATAATCTAGACCAGAGGCAATCGAATGTACCGGTGCAGGCTCGCCTTTTTCATCAAGCAATACATAACACTTAAAGCCGTGAATCTCGCCTTTGACGCCCAGTGACATCGTCGCCGCATGATTGGGCGTATCCAAGCCCTCACCTGCAGGTTCCACGCCAATTTTTTCTACACTTTTATCATCAAAAAAGCCGCTAAACATGCCAATAGCATTTGAGCCGCCGCCAACACAGGCGACCACCTTATTAGGCAGCTTACCCGTCGTCGCTAGGAACTGCGCCCGTGCTTCATGTCCGACCACTGACTGAAAGTAGCTGACCATTTCAGGATATGGCGCTGGTCCCAATGCCGAGCCAATCGCAAACATGCTAGTATCAAGCTCATTCAAATAAGTCTCAAAAGCGCTATCGACTGCTTCTTTTAGCGTACCTGCGCCGCGTGAGACTGGCACGATATTGGCACCCAAAACCTTCATCCGGCTGACGTTCGGATGTTCTTTTTTAATATCGACCACACCCATGTGAATCTCACACTCCATACCCATCAGGGCCGCTGCCGTTGCCAATGCTACGCCATGTTGCCCTGCACCCGTTTCGGCGATTACCTTTTTTTTGCCTAATTTTTTGGCTAATAACACTTCACCCAAACAGTGATTAATCTTGTGTGCGCCCGTATGGTTTAAATCTTCGCGCTTAAAATAAATCTGGGCACCGCCGCAATGCTCTGTCAAACGCTGCGCATGATAAATAGGACTTGGACGACCGACATAAGTCTCACGTAAGCGCTTCATCTCAGCGATAAAATCATCATTTTTAATGATTTCACGAAAACCTACTTCGATCTCGCTCATGGCTTTGGCAAGCTCAGGGTGGGCAATTTTGCCACCGAACTCACCATATAAGCCCTCACTATTCGGCAAGATGGATTGATGTAAACCGTAGCCCGTGGCGGTATTTTTCGTTGTCATAGTTAAGCCTTATTGTTTTAAATTAATTACTAATATTATTGTCTTTGCCGAATTATTTAGCGTTTTTAATGATAAGAATGTTTTAATGTATTTGTGTTCTAGTACATTGAAACAAGATAATAAGCGAAATTCTCTATTCGGTCAAGTTTACGAATCAATCTAACAAGATTGGCCGAGTGGTTGACTAAAAGCTGGCAAGGACTATGAGTAAATTAAAGTCCTTTTTCCTATAAGCATTGAATCAATCGCGTGACTGAAATAATAACGCAACATTTGTTTGTTAGTATGATGCTCGCTTGGCTTAGCGCACCTTTGCAGGCGAAAGCTAATACTATTCAACTCGGGCTTTTTTTAGCTTAAATATCAAATTAGGATACACCATGCAACGACGCCAACTGATTAAAGCGATGGGTTTAAGCTTAGGCGCTATCAGCACCTCCGCTGCGGTGAGTGGCTGCCAAACGCTTGCCAAGCAGCCAAAACTACCAAGCACCATCACCCAAGCGGGATACTTTCCCAATATCATCGTCGGTAGTGGCTATGGCGGCGCGGTATCAGCGCTACGATTAAGCGAAAAAGGTCATAAAGTGTTGATACTTGAGATGGGGATGCGCTGGGACAGAACACCCGAGCATGATACGTTTTGCAAAATGATTAGCGCCGATAAACGCTCAAGCTGGTTTAGCAATATGCCAAACGCCCCTATCCCGATTCCAATTCCTATCAGAAAATATCCTGGGGTGTTGGATTTAATCGAATACGACGATATGAAAGTATTCGCAGGGCGTGCTTATGGCGGCGGCTCTATCGTCAATGGCGCGATTGCCATTCAGCCAAAACGCACGCACTTTGAAGCAGTGTTCCCATGGATTAATTCTGATGAGATGTACGATACTTATTTTCCCCGTGCCATGAAAAATCTGAAAGTCAGCCAAATTCCTGAATCGTTTTTTAATGAGTCCGAGCATTATGAATACACTCGCGCTGCTGAACGCCAAGCAGCAAAAGCGGGACTTAAAACCGAATTCTTTGGTAATAGCTATGACTTTGATTATATGCAAAAAGAAGCGCGTGGCGAAGTCTATCCGTCAGCACTCGGCGGTGAAGTCATTTATGGTAATAATGCTGGCAAATTTTCACTTGATTTAACCTACCTAAAAGATGCTGAAGCCACAGGCAATGTCACCGTAAAAACCTTGCGCAAAGTCAATAGCATCCAAGCGCTCGATAATGAGCAACTCAGATTAGAAGTTCATGTCCTCAATACCACGGGCGGCATCGATAAAGTTGAACATTATACCTGCGATAAGTTATTTCTAAATGCCGGCAGTACAGGCACCTCAGAGCTGCTACTCAAAAGCCAAGCGGAAGGCAAGCTTAAGCATCTAAACGAGCATATCGGACAACATTGGGGGCCAAACGGCAACATCATGGCCGGACGCAATTTCGTCCACGCGGCTGGCACTACCCAATCTACCATTCCGGTCAAAGGCATCAATATGTGGGACGGCGATAGAGGCGGTTCAAAATACAAAATCTTTGCCGAACTCGCGCCATTACCGCTAGGACTTGAGACGTGGACAACGCTATATCTCGCCATCACTGACAACCCAGAACGCGGCAACTATTACTATGACAAAGCCACAAAAACCGTCAAACTCAACTGGAAACGCGAGCAAAACGAGTACTCAGTAAACGCTGCTAAAGAGCTGATCGAGAAACTCGCCAAAGTAAATGGTGGCTCTACTTCAAGCTTATTATTCACCAAAGGCTTCGGCGATAACTTCTGCTATCACCCGCTTGGCGGCTGTGTATTAGGCTTGGCGACTGATGAAGTTGGGCGCTTAAAAGGGCACGAAAATATCTATGTGCAAGATGGCGCGTTAATTCCCGGTAGCGCTGGCGTCAATCCGTATGTGTTTATCACCGGACTTGCCGAGCGTAATATGGCGAGTATTTTGAGGGAAGATTTTGGGTAGCTTGCTGGAGAATTGGATAGATAAGAAACGCTCATGAACTGAAGACCAAAATCCTCATCACATCCTCATTGAATTAAAGCCTCGCATCAGCAACAATAGCTTCTACTAACAATCTCCATAATAAAAAGGACAAACAATGAAACTGCGCATCTTAAAATCTGCCGTGACCAACCCTTGGTTTAACCTCGCCACAGAGGATTGGATATTTAATACGCTCAATCCCGACTCACACACACTGTTCTTATGGCGCAATAGCGATACCGTGGTCATTGGGCGCTCGCAAAACCCATGGGTAGAATGCAAAATCGATAAGATGGAAGCCGACGATGTGTTTTTGGCGCGGCGTCAGAGTGGCGGTGGCGCGGTGTTTCATGATTTGGGCAATACCAACTTTACCTTTTTATCGCCCAAAGACGACTACGACCAAGAAGCGAACTTTACCATTATCATCAATGCATTAAAAAAATTGGGTATAGAGGCGGATTTATCTGGGCGTAACGACATGCAAGTCGGTGATAAGAAAATATCAGGCAGCGCCTTTAAACATGCGGCGGATCGTAGCTTTCATCACGGCACGTTGCTGGTAAACGCCAATATGCAAAAGCTGGGCGATTACCTTAATCCGCATCCCCTTAAACTCAAAGCAAAAGGTATCAAATCGGTGCGTGCGCGCGTCGCTAATCTGGTCGAGTTTAACGAGGATATCAATCACGAGACTTTATCCGAGGCGATTATCGAGGCGTTTTGCGAATACTATCGCGACAAAGGTTATGGTGACACTGCGCCAATAGAAGAATTGGATGAAGCCAGTCTCGCCAAGCAGCCTAACTTGAATAAATACTATCAGCAGATGGCAGATTGGGATTGGCGCTTTGGCAAGACGCCTGAATTTACCCATCACATTGAGACGCGATTTGATTGGGGCATTATTGATTTGCACCTTGATGTCAAGCAAGCAGTGATACGCGAAGTGGTTATCTTCTCTGATGCGCTAAACGTTGAATTGATTGATCTGTTAAAAGAATCACTGGCAGATGTTAAGTACGACAAGCATGACATTAAAGCTAAGTTTGATGAGCTCAGCAGAGCGCATCCTGATTTGGCAGCGCAGATTGATGACGTGTCTGCGTGGTTACGTGGTGAAATGGAAGGGTAGATTTTTGCTTGTCATTAATAATAAATAAAGGGACTCAATTTCCTCCTGCAGTCAATTTCTCAAAAGCTTTCATAGTTTACGCCGACTAAGGTTGTCATATCATTTATAGCTTTAAATAAACTTAAGTTTGATATTTTGCGCTTTTGCCCTCTATAATGTGATGCAAATAATAGATCCGCTATAAAAGTCCAAACTTTAAATATTTAAGCAAGGTAGCACTATGGCAGCCTATATAACCGTCGGCGCAAAGACCTCTCATGGTGGGACGGTCGTCTCCGGCTCACCGCATACCACTCATAACGGTATTCCTGTCGCGCGTAAAGGCGATAAAGTCATCTGTAAAAAATGCAAAAAGGTCACCACCATTCTTAGTGGTGATGCATCCTTTATCGTCGATGGTGCGCCTATTGCACGAGGCGGTGATGTCACCAGCTGCGGTGCTAAGCTGATTGCTAATCAACAGTCGTTTGCTGAGTCTGACTTTGAAGTGTTTGGGGTTGAGCAGGCGGTGCCTTTGCAGTTTGTGAAGTCGGATGTAGATAGCTTATTTGATGAAAAGATAGAGGATGAGATTTACGATGATAGATTTCAATTACTTGATAAAGTTACTCAACTACCATTAGCTCATGTAAATTATAGACTAGTTTATGATGGAAAATCAGTTGAGGGTCAGACAGACGTTAAAGGCTTTACAGAGATAATTGAAGCAAACTATTCAACAGAAGTAAATATCTATTTATTGGTAGGTAAGGACGAATAACATGGCACAAAGAGAGATTAGCTGCGGTAGTTACCATTTAACTAGAGCTGATAACAATGGTAATAAATGTATAGATGTGGAGATAGGAAGGAAGCTAACTTCGGGTGAAACAAACCTTGCTAAAGAAATGTTTGGTAATAGCATAGATTACACTAAAGTACATATCTATGACAGAAAATGGGCTTTTTTTCAGGGTAAGAGAGTAGTTATGACTCCTGATGGTAATATATATTTTGCTCCTGATGTCTACACGAAAGACTTTTCTTTAGCTTCAGCTAGTACTAAGCATTTCTTTATACATGAAATGACTCATGTTTGGCAATATCAAAATGGACAAGCCGTATTAACACGTGCTGGTACTTCGCAAGTGTTGATAGAGCTTCCAAGTAAAGCTGGTTTAGGAAATGGTGCATATACATATCAGCTTGATGTTCGAAAAGATTTACTTGATTATGGAGTAGAACAACAAGCGTCTATCGTTGCAGATTATTGGGCTATGAAAAATGGACTGCATGTTGAACTCAGAAACTCAATAAGAACCACTAATCGCAACGATGCTTATTTAACTCATTATAGGATAATTGTGGATACAGTAGTCAAAAAATAATAAAAACAATATAACTATTATTGAATATTAGAAAGGATATTTTGTGATGTCTTCATTCATGCAGAAAAGCAGAAAAACACGTATTGATGAAACTACTAAATCTTATATACTTCATCTCTTCAAATTCAACTTTATAGTGTTAGTAGTTAGTCTTTCTGGATGTTTTCAAGATTATCCTACGCATAGGCCTCCTATTGAAGGCAGTGTTGATATATCGAAAAATAGTAAAGGTGACCTATGTTTTATGCCAATATTTAGCTCTGCCACTGTCATGGATAATCCTATAAACTTTAATTATATCAAAATGGAAGAGCTTGTTATATTAGACCCGAACGCAGAAGTAAGTAGTCATGTCAAAATACAAATTAAACCTGCAAATAAAGATTATTTTTCCTTAAAAAATGGTCAGAAGGTATGCTTAAACTCTGATAACATCAATTTAAAACAGACTATTTACTCCAAGTTAGATAAGCAATTATTAGTAGTTTCAATCGGAGGCTTGGATGACAAGGAAGAACACTTTATAAGTTTTCAAAGAAAATTTGACTATCCTTATACACCTGAGTGACAAGAAAAATTAAATGTATTAAAGAAGAACCCCCCTTTAACCCAGTCTATATTGCTAGCGACAGTGCTATCCAGTAGCTTAATAACTTCTGCTTGTTCAGCGGAGTCTTCAAACACACCTATATTATCTAATCAACGCCCCCCCTGCTGAAATATATAAACTCGGACTAGCCTACTATGAAGGTGACTCAGTCCCTGAAGATAATGACAAAGCTTTTGAACTGTTTCAAAAAGCTGCTAATCAAGGTTATGTTCCTGCTAAACATTATCTAGGTATTATGTATTATGAAGGGCTGGGCGTAGATCAAAATTATCAAAAAGCATTTGAATGGATCGAGCAAGCTGCCAACCAAGGATATGCTAATGCTCAATTCGATCTTGGAGTTATATATAATGAAGGTATTGCTGTCGAACAAGATGAGATAAAAAAACTTGAATGGTTTCAACAAGCTGCTAACCAAGGATACACTGATGCTCAATTCAATCTCGGGATTATGTATCATGAGAGTATTGGTATTGAGCAAGGTTATCAAAAAGCAATGCAGTGGTATCTATTAGCAGCTAACAATGGATCTTTTGACGCTCAAAATAATATTGGTAATTTTTACGAATACGGTTATGGTGTGACGCAAGACTATGACAAAGCTTTTGAGTGGTATACCAAAGCGGCTGACCAAGGGTTAGATGTGGCACAACTTAATATTGGTGGTCTCTACGAGAATGGCTATGGCGTGCCGCAAGATTATGATAAAGCTTTTGAATGGTACAAAAAAGCGGCCGAGCAAGGCAATCAAGAAGCCAGCAATCGCATTGGTAGATTGGTCATAAATGGTAAAATTGACGATACTGGAATTACCATTTACAGTACACAAGAAACTGGTCTCACCTTGGGTTATATTGAAGATAGCTTGAGGAACTAAACAAAGTCATAACTTATAATTAAACAAACAGCAGGAAATCACTCCCCTGCCGTCTGCTAAATTAACACTACGATCTTAAATCAAGCCTTAAATCGCTGCAGCAACCTCAGCCCCATCACGAATCGCTCGTTTGGCATCCAACTCAGCTGCCAGTTTCGCACCACCAATTAAGTGATATTGCGCGTCTGGCGCATCGCCAACGTTTGGCATCAGCTCAACGACTGACTCTTGACCCGCACAAACCACAACGCTATCGACACGTAACAGCTGGCTTTGACCTTGGTTATTGGTGATCCAAATGCCTTCATTGGTAATTTTATCGTACTGGGCGCCTGATACTTGGATGACGCCGTGCGATTTAACGTGAGCGCGATGTACCCAGCCCGAGGTTTTATTAAGACCACTGCCCAAACGACCTTTGGTACGCTGCATCAAGTATACTTGGCGCACCGGCTTGATGGCTTCAGGCTTAATCAAACCACCCTCGGTTTGATAATTGGTATCAGAGGTCACGCCCCACTCTTCGCGCCACTCGCTGATAGACTGCGGCGTGGTGCGGTAGCTTGGATCTTTTAGCGCGTCAGGACCGATTTTATCTAATGACTGACCGTGATTGGCGGTGAGATATTCGCTAACATCAAAGCCAATACCGCCAGCACCAATCACAGCAACAGTTTCACCAACGGACTTCTCACCTGAAAGCAATTCAGCATAGCTCATCACTTGTGGTAAATCAGCCCCTTCTAGCTTACCTTCAAGACTTCTCGGTACTACACCAGTTGCGACGATGACATGATGGAACTTGGCTTTCTCTAGCATGGCTTTATCGACTTTGGTATTAAGTTTAATCTCAACGCCTAAGTGCTCAAGCTCATTGATATAGTAGCGAATGGTTTCAAAGAATTCTTCTTTACCCGGGATGACCTTGGCGTAGTTAAACTGACCGCCTAAAATATCTTTCGCTTCAAACAAGGTGACGTCATGACCACGTAGCGCGGCAACATGAGCGGCTGACATGCCAGCGACGCCGCCACCGATAACCGCAACCTTTTTAGGTTTTTTGGTTTTCTTATAAACCAATTCTGTCTCATAGCAAGCTTGTGGATTGACCAAACAGGTCGAGCGTTTATTCTCAAAAGTATGATCAAGGCAAGCTTGGTTACAGGCGATACAGGTATTGATACGGTCGGCTTGGCCATTTTTGGCTTTATTCACCCAATGCGCATCAGCTAGGAACGGACGCGCCATTTGAATCATATCAGCCTGACCACTAGCGACGATGTCTTCTGCGGTTTCAGGCATATTGATACGGTTGGCTGCCATCATTGGGATGCTGATATGCTTTTTAATCTCAGCGGTGAAATCAACAAAAGCCGCACGCGGCACACTGGTGACAATCGTCGGAACACGCGCTTCATGCCAGCCGATACCAGTATTCATAATGGTAACGCCCGCTTCTTCTAAGGCTTTAGCGACAGTGATGACTTCATCCATGACGTTACCGTCTTTGACCAAATCAATCACTGACAAGCGGAATAGGATAATGAAATCTTCACCCGTCGCTTCACGTACCGCCTTAACGACATCGACCGCAAACTTCATACGATTTTGAATATCACCGCCGTACTCATCCGTACGTTTATTGACATGACGCGATAAAAATTGATTGAGCAAATAGCCTTCTGAGCCCATGATTTCGACGCCATCATAACCGGCTTGTTTGGCAAGTTTTGCACAGCGGGCGTAATCTTTAACAGTTTGCTCGATGTTTTTAATGCTCATCTTACGGGGTTTAAATGGCGAGATTGGCGATTTAATCGGGCTTGCTGACACTGCAAAAGGATGATAACCATAGCGACCGCTGTGCAAGATTTGCATGATGATTTTGCTATCATATTTATGTGCTGCACGAGTGACGCGTTGATGATTAAGGACATCAGCGCGCGTGTTCATCGTACCGCCAGCTGGTAGCAACCAACCTTCACGATTGGGTGAAATACCACCGGTAATCATCATTGCCACGCCGCCTTTCGCACGTTCAGCAAAATACGCCGCCAGTTTACCGTAATTATAAAAACGGTCTTCAAGCCCTGTGTGCATCGAGCCCATCACCATGCGATTTTTAAGCGTGGTAAAGCCCAAATCGAGCGGCTCAAATAAATGCGGGTAGTGGGCGTTGGTGCTGGCGGTCTCAATGGTATTGGCAGTGCGGCTGGCGGTCATATCATTTTCCTTATGAATGGTTTGTGGGACTACTTATTAAAACTAATTGGGCTTTTTAAAAATGCTTAAGCTTTTTAGAAATGGTTAAGCTTTTAAAAATAATTATTTTTCTAAAAACAGTTAGGCTTTTTAAAATAGCTAGGCTGCGGGATTTAGTATTACCGTTATCCTAACACACCGCCATTCTTATCAGCTATGCGGACAAGCGACTGATGAGTGAGCAATATATTGATGCGAATGTTCAGCAACTTGGTTTATGACTCGATTTTACGGCATTTAGCAAAGCAAACCCCACAAAACCTGCCCAATTTTCACTTTGATTGGCTATAATAGCTAGGGCATTGTTATAGAAATACGCTATGAGCATGAGCTATGACATGCTAGATATATAAAGCATATACTAAGCGAAATACGAGTTTTATTGAGTATCAGCAACCGCTTCGCTAAATCTCTGCACCATCGAATACTAGCAATACGATAAAGGACTATCCTAATGACAGACTTCCACACAGGTCTTGGCAAAAACGCTGCCAACTATCAACCGCTTACCCCTATTGACTTCATCATCCGTAGCGCACAGGTCTATCCTGATAAGACCGCTATCATCTATGACGATTTAGAACACAATAACCTCACGCAAACGTGGCAACAGACCTACGATCGTTGCCGTCAATTAGCGGATGGTCTGCGTAAATTGGGGATTGATAAAAATGATACCGTGGCGGTCATGATGCCAAACACCCCAGCGATGGTCGAATGTGCCTTTGGCGTACCCATGTCAGGTGGCGTACTTTGCACTTTAAATACCCGTCTTGATATCAATGCGTTAAGTTTTTGTCTGCAACATTCAGAAGCTAAAGTATTAATCTTAGACAGCGAGTTTGCTGAGCATGCTGAGATGATTGATGAAGCTTTTCCTAATCTCATCGTTATTCATGCAACCGATGCGGCGCTCAATATCGAGCGTTTTGGTAGTATGAGCTATGAAGAATTAATCGCCAGCTCAGACAGTTTGGATAATTGGGAAAAACCATTAGATGAATGGGATGCCATTGCGCTCAACTATACCTCTGGCACCACTGGCAAACCCAAAGGTGTGGTCTATCATCACCGCGGTGCCACGCTCAATGCCGTCTCCAATATTTTAGATTGGGATATGCCCAAGCACCCGATGTATCTATGGACGCTACCATTATTCCACTGTAATGGTTGGTGCTTTCCATGGACCATCGCTGAGCGCGCGGGCGTCAACGTCTGCTTGCGTAAGATTGACGCTGATTTGATTTTGCAGCTGATTGCCAAGCATAAAGTCACGCATTATTGCTCAGCGCCGGTAGTACACAATATGATTGCTGGCGGTAAACCGGAATATAAAGAAGCCATTAACCATGAAGTCAAAGGCTGGGTCGCCGGCGCGCCGCCGTCTGAAACCATGCTTGCCGCTATGGAAGCAATGGGCTTTCATATCTCGCACGTTTATGGTCTGACCGAAGTCTATGGGCCGGTCACTGTCTGCGCTGAGCAACAAGAATGGGATGCGCTTGATGTCGCTGCTCGCGCGCAAAAGAAATCACGCCAAGGTGTGACGTCGCATTTGATGACAGGCTTTGAGCTTTTTAAACAAGGCACTACTGAGCCGGTTGCTGCAGATGGCGAAGAGATGGGCGAGCTGGCACTGCGCGGTAATATGGTAATGAAAGGCTACCTAAAAAGCCGTAAAGCGACCGAAGAAGCCTTTGCTGACGGCTGGTTCCGTACCGGCGATTTGGGCGTTAAATACCCTGATGGCTATATCAAAATCATGGATAGGCTTAAAGACATCATCATCTCAGGTGGCGAAAATATCTCTAGTATCGAAGTCGAAAACGTCTTATATAAAATGCCTGAAGTGCAAAGCTGTGCTGTCGTCGCCGCGCCGCATGATAAATGGGGCGAAGTGCCTGTCGCCTTTATCGAGATTCATGCTGGCAGCACCTTACAGCGTGATAATGTGATGGCGCACTGCAAGCAGCATTTGGCTGGTTTTAAAGTACCTAAATATATTATCTTTGCTGAAATCCCTAAAACCAGCACCGGTAAAGTACAGAAGTTTGAGCTGCGTCAGGCGGCAAAATCATTGGCACATGAGACGCCAAAAGTCAGCCCAAGTACCACGTAAAAAATGCAATATAAGATTTTTGTATGCTAAGTCATTGAGTATAAAAAAGGTCAGCCTAATTGAATTAGGCTGACCTTTTTTATTGAACTAAGAAAACTAAGATTATTATCAACCTAACGACTAATTAAGTTTTGGCTCAAGCCATTGGTAAACCAGCATACCGATTATCATCGCTGGGATAAAGACGTACGCTTGCCATTGTCCTGTACCTAGCAGCACGATTCCTGGTCCTGGGCAAATACCCACCAAGCCCCAACCGATACCGAATAGCATCGCGCCGATTAGCAGTTTTTTATTGATGGTGGTTTTGGTTGGCATCTCAATCAAGGTGCCAATCCAGCTATTCTTTTGCCGCTTAGCCAGTTGCACGCCGACTATCGCCACCGCCAGACCGCCGCCCATTACCAGTGCTAGAGAAATATCCCACGCACCAAAGACGTCCAAAAAGCCCTGTACTTTAACAGGATCGGTCATCCCTGATATCAGCAGTCCAAAACCGAATAATAACCCTGCCAGTAATCCAATTATATTTTTTAGCATGTTTGTTTCTCGCACCTAATGTGTTAATCCAAGCTGTTATAACAATCTATTATGACTAGCTGTTATAAACGATATTCATCGCTGTCTTCGCAACGTACTGCCTATATGACTTTTAAATCAAGCCCAAGACATGGCGACCAACATAAACCGTCACAATACCAAACAACATAAAGGTCACCGTCGCCGCCATCGAACGTGGTGACAGTCGCGCATTACCGCAGATACCATGGCCGCTAGTACAGCCTGAACCTAAACGCGTGCCAAAGCCGACCAGCAAACCTGCGCCAATTAATAACGGTATAGAAGTACTTACTTCTATCACTGGTAACGGATTGACCAAACGATATAATAACGGCGAGATAACAAGACCGGCGATAAATAACACCTGCCACATCTCAACGCGCTTGGGCTTTAAAAGACTTGAGAAAATACCACTAATACCCGCAATACGACCAATACCCAATAGCAGAATAACGGTCGCCACCCCTAGCATCAGACCACCTACCAAGGAGATTGGCGTAAATGCCTGCCAGTCTATTTGTATACTCATAATGTTTACCTAAGCCAATTTTTATCAAATACAGATTTAAATTCGTTTTATATAAATACATTATATAATAAAATATAATAAATAGGTAAAAAAATACTGAACCCTCGTTACACAGGTTCAGTATTTTTTTACTATAAAAACAGCTTAATAAATACCGTCATTATTATAAATATAGTAATTATTTAAACTATTTAGCCAGTACTTCATCAAGCGCTTTTTCAAAACGCTGTACCGCGCCGTCGACATCGGTCAATTTATCAAGACCAAATAGACCTAAGCGAAAGGTTTTAAAGTTATCAGGCTCGCCTACTTTTAACGGGACACCAGCAGCGATTTGCATGCCAGCTTCAGCAAAGGCGCTCCCTTTATGCATATCATCACGCTCGGTATAAGCAACCACGACGCCCGGCGCTTCAAAACCTTCTGCCGCCACGCTTTCAATACCTTTAGTAGCTAATACTTCACGGACGCGCTTACCAAGCTCCCACTGTGCCGCACATAGTTTATCAAAGCCCACTTCTTTGGCCTCATTAACGGTATCGCGGAACTGACGTAAGCTATCGGTTGGCATCGTCGCATGGTAAGCATGACCGCCATTTTCATAGGCGCGCATGATATTTAACCACTGTTTTAAATCTAGGCTAAAGCTATCAGACTCGGTGCTGTCTACTTTTTGCACCGCAGCGTCGCTTAGCATGACCAAACCTGCGCCCGGTGTGCTGCTCCAGCCTTTTTGCGGCGCGCTAATAAGCACGTCAATGCCCAAGTCTTTCATATCGAGCCAGACGCAACCTGAAGCGATACAGTCAATGACTAATAAGCCGCCAACGCTATGAACGGCCTCGGCCAATGCTTTGATATAGTCTTCTGATAAAATAATACCAGATGAGGTTTCAACGTGCGGAGCAAAAACCATGGCTGGTTTTTCAGCTTTGATTTTAGCAACCGCTTCATCGATAGCAACTGGAGAAAACGGCTTTGGGGTATCACCCTCTTCACGATTGGCAGTCAATACTGTAGACGACTTGGCAATTTTGCCTTTTTCTAAAATTTGCGTCCAACGATAGCTAAACCAACCGTTACGGATAATCAGGCAATCTTCATCATTGGCCAATTGACGCGCCACGGCTTCCATGCCATAAGTACCAGAACCAGGAACGATGGCAACGGCATCAGCGTTATAGACTGATTTTAAGTCGCTAGATAAGTCGTTCATGACTTGCTGAAAGACTTTTGACATGTGGTTTAGGGCACGGTCAGTATAGACCACTGAGTATTCTAATAAGCCGTTTGGATCAATATCTTGACGTAATGCAGTCATAGGACGCTCCTAGTATAATAAGAGAAAATTTGGTTACTGGGTTTTGGGCATGGCTGAGGTTTTGCCACATCACTGATGTTTTTTGCTCTATCGATTATAGGGGGTAATTTAGCAAAAAACCAACCCGTGTTTAGCAAATCATTTAGCGGCTAGTTAGATGAGTGGTTTGATAAATGGCTTAGCGACCGCGATGCGCCTCTTGTAATCCCGAAACCACAAAATCTAGCAACTCATTATCACCTTCACGGGCCGCTTTACGCATCAGCTTCGATGGTGCATGGGTCAGTGTCTGGGTCAAACGTCGCGACAGCTCAATAAGAATGTCCTCAGGGCTGGCATTATCCTGTTGCAGCTTAGCAATGGATTCATGCAGCAGTTTATCGACTTGGTCATGGGTGCGCGCACGATATTGCTGAATATCTTTGCCGACTTGGCGCACTTGAAAGCGCCGATCCATCTCAACGACCAATTGACTGACGAGCAGTTCAGCATCGACCGCCGCTTGCCTACGTTGCTCAATATTACCGGCAATCACGTGTTGCAAATCATCGACAGAGTACAGATAAACATCATCGATACGGCTAATGGTCGAATCAATATCGCGCGGCACCGCCAAGTCAATCATCAGCATCGGCTGATAGCGACGGCTTTTAAGCGCGCGCAAGGTCATGGTTTTATCAATCAGCACATCCATGCTGCCACTACAGCTACTGACAATATCGGCTTCTGCCAATACCTGTGGCAACTCTTGCAGCGCTCTCACCTCTATAATGCGATCAGGTCGACGCAGCTCAGCGGCCAATGCTTCAGCACGCTCAGGATTACGGTTACAAATAATAACCCGACCGACTCCAAGCCCTGCAATATGGGTTGCTACCAAGCGATTCATCTCGCCTGCTGCGACGACTAATAAGGTACGACTGGGCAAATCGTCAAATATTTGCGTCACTAATTTGGCAGCGGCATAGCTAAGGGATACCGCTTGCGCGCCCACTTGGGTCTCGTTACGCACGCGTTTGGCGGCGGCAAATACCTGATCGACAATCCAGCCGAGCTGATTGCTTAGGGCTTTTTGATCCTGCGCCAAATGCACAGAACGCTTGATTTGACCAAGTATCTGCGGCTCACCCAATATCATCGAGTCAAGACCAGCGGCGACTCTGAGCCAATGGGTCAAAGCATGAGTATCACGGTGCACATAAAGATAAGGGTCAATCTCATCCAACGACAACTGTTTAAAATCCGCCAGCCATGTTTTGATTTTTAGAATATGGGCGCTGATGGCCGCTGAAGCAGTCTGCGTAGCGATTGCATTATTGCTGGCAATAGTAGCAGCTTGTGGCTCTGCTAAATGTGCGCCTGATTCTGGCGGTAATGAGATTTGCGGGACGAGCGCATAAATCTCAGTACGGTTACAAGTAGAGACAATGACGCTACCATCGGTAAAGCGCTCTAGCTGTTTAAGGGCGATATTCACATCGTCACCAACAAGCGCCAAGCGCTCTCGTAGAGCGACTGGTGCGGTTTTGTGATTGACCCCAATGACCACTAATCTCATTATTGATAGACCATAAATATAACGTTTACCTGCCAGCCAAACGCTCTTAGAATGTTAAGAAATCCTATTCAATCAGCAGTGCTAAAAAACAGCTTTTCACAGACAGCGCTTGATAAACTGTCTTTGAAAAAATGTCTTTAATAAACAATGCGCACAATACGCCACGAGAGACACAGTGTAAACGCCTAAAAAGCGCTTATTATATCATTATTGCCAGCTTTATTTAACAGGCAACGCTTGGCGATGGTATTTGTCTGTATCTGGGCATGGCCGTGATAAATCAACTGCTATGACGGCTTTTCAAGTAAATGCTGCTAAATAGCTAAATTTAAAAAACGCTAGTAGCGTTCATCTTGTTTATTAGCAATGACCGGCGGTGATGATTAACAATGGCAGGTTATTCAATAATTGAGTGATTACAGCCAACTTAGGATAATTTAGCAGTTACTTAATCCTCTAAATATTGCTAATATCTGAGTAACACGGACGCTATTGTTTATCCCCTCAATCTACTCTTATAATGCTAGTGACGGGTTTTCTTCGCGGCTATTTCTAAAATAATAACAATAAAATCACCTTGTTATGCTGCAAACGATTTGACGGGTAAATAATGGGTAAACACTGCTAGCTATGATTTTTTTTGGCTCATCCTTTAGATTGCAACCTATGCATCATGATCAGTCTCGCCTGCGCGCTTTATTGCACGCTATTATTGAGCGGCTATGCCAGCGCCATCAGCTAACTTTATCGTTGGCCGTTTGCTTATGCCTAGGATTACCTGCCCACGCCAAATACATCAGCCCCTCATTACATATCAGCTCCTATGACATCTCTGCCGTCGTCGCCAATGATGCCAATACTAATAATGTAAATATTAGTGATGTAAATATTAGTGATGCTAGTAGTGAAAATTCTATTAATACTTCTGCTCATAAAACGCTTACCAAGCAATCATTTAATCAACAGCCACAAACCACTGAAAACGTGGCTAATGTCAACAGTCTAGCACCGACAAGCGGCGGGCAAGTGACGCTTAGCGAGCCAAGTCTGTACGCGCTTTTAGATGCCGAGTTTGCCGCGGATCGCGATGATACCGAGCGCGCGCTGACCATTTATAAGCAGCAGTCTTTTAAGCAAGATGCGACCGCAGTATTTGAGCGCGCGCTGAGCCTATCTTTACGTAATGAGAGCGTTGAGGATTCGCTGCGCTTTGCCAAAACTTGGCAAGACCAAAACCCCGACCACGTGCCCGCGTGGTTTTATGTGGCGCACTTAGCCTTGCGCGCTCATGATTATGAATTGGCAGGCGAAAGCCTAAATCGTATTTTAAGCTATGATCCGCGTGCCGATCTTAGCGAAATTCTGATTGGCATTTATCCCAGCACTGATGAAGACAAACGCGAATTACTTGCTGCCCTGCAACCTATCGATAGTGAGCAAAACGCTTCTTTGTCAGTGTTAAAAGCCGGTTTGCTGTATCAGTTTAATGAGCCTGAGGTTGCCATTGTCCATATTGATCGCGCCCTAGCCCGTCAACCTGATTACGTGCCTTTCATTACTTTAAGAGCCGATATATTGCGCAAGACTGAGCCATCAGAGGCAGTCATTCATTATATTAGCCAAGCCCGCCTACGTAATCCTGATAGCAAGAGCTTATATTTATATGAGATTCGCTACTTACTGGATTTAAAACAAAGCGAGCAGGCTTGGCAGCTATTGCTTGACGCCCATGAGCGCTTTGTCGATGATGAAGAGATTACCTTGCTGGCCGCACTGGTCAGCTTAGACGTTGAAGAATACGCCAGCGCTGACCAGCTACTCAATATGTTGGCCAAAAGTCCGGCTTACCTTGACCAAGCTTACTACTATCTTGGTATCAGTGCCGAGCGCCAGCAGCGCTTTGAGCAAGCAAAATACTATCTCAATGGCGTCATGCAAGAAGACTTGGTATTAGAAGCACGTCGAAAAGTGGTTTCGTTTGAGCTGCTCAATGATGACGTCGAGGCAGCCATCGCAACTTTAGAGAAGCTGCGTAAAGACTTTAGCGTCTTCGCCCCTGACAGCTTTGTGATGCAAGCGGATATCTTGTGGCAGCAAAACGAAGCCGATGAAGCGCTACGGTTATTAACGCGCGCCGCTCGCAAATACCCTAATAATGAGATGCTACTATTTGCCCGCGTCCAACTCCTTGATGATAAAAACGATTATATCGTTAAGCGTACTTTGCTCAATCATTTGCAAACGCTTGACCCGACCAATCTCTCCTATCAGCTCAGTTACGCGCAGCTATTGCTAGCCAATGAGCGCAGCTCTGAGCAAGGTTTAGCGTTGGCAACGTCTATTATCCAAATCCGTTATGATGACCCGCGCTATGACAATGAGCTGCATCTGCAAGCACTCAACATACTGGCAGCAGATGCTTTAGCGACCGAGGACTACCAGCAGGTCATCGACTATCTACAAACGCCGTATGACGTCTTCCCGACCCTACGTTCAGGTACGCTGTTACTACGCGCTTATCAAGGCTTGGGCAATAATGAGAAAGTCGAAGCATTACTGGCAGACTTACAACAGCGCTTCTCATTTGGGCAGCGCAATATCAACGACCGGATACAGCTTTATTAATGCGTTTTTTGCTTAAAACTTATTTAATACTCATCATAAAATGCGCATAAAAATAAAAAAACGCTTACCATAAAAACTACAAGTCAGTTATAAGAAATGAACAGCCGCGCATCAGCGAGTAACAAATAACGCTTAAGCTAAGCTCTTTTTAAGCTTTTAAATATATGAGCTTCTAAATATCAAAACATTAATTTTGTACATTTGTCACTTTTGAGGAATAACCATGTCCGTATTAAAAAAAACTCAGCCAACTAAACTGGCGCTATTCACTGCTTTAACCACCGCGCTTATGATTACCTCTGGCTGCCAGTCACTAAAAACCGCCAACGCTACCAATCAGCCTATTGGCACGGTACAAGGTCAACCAAAAAAACTTGAGAGCTTTAATATCACGGGCAAAATCGGGGTCACAACCCCTAGTAAGGACAATTCAGGAAACCAAGGCGGTAGTGCGTTTTATGCATGGGGTCAACAAAATGACCGCTTTGCTATCGAATTGATTGGCGCGCTCGGTATTGGCAAAACCAATATCGAATATAATGGTCAGTCGGCGACTTTAGTCAGTGAAAAAACTGGCACTTTAACCGCCGATGACCCTGAAACTTTGCTAAAAAAAGCGACTGGCTGGCAAGCACCGATTTCACAAATGCCGTATTGGATATCGGGTCGCCCAGCGCCTTCAGACAGCGCGCCACAGCTTGATGCCCAGAACCGTTTGATTAGCTCAGTTAATGGTGAATGGCAAGCCAGTTTCACTTATAAGGGCAATGATAAACTGCCAAATAAAATCAGTGCGATGCAGTCACAAGGCAATAAAGTGGTGATGACCATCGATCATCAAAAACAATAGTAATACGCAGAAAGTAGAAAGCAGAATACATTGTGATATTTACGAACAATTCATAAAGACATTTATTTATGACTGAACGCCCCACAACAACATCGGTTATCACGCGCTTATCACCGGCAAAGATTAATTTATTTTTGCATATCACCGGTAAGCGCGCTGATGGCTATCATAATCTGCAAACCGTCTTTCGCCTGCTTGACTGGGGCGATTATCTGCATTTCACGCTTGTAGACGACGCAGCATTTTCTATTATAGATAAGACCTTAGACGCTGATAAGCTATGTCATCAGCTTCTCACGCTGTCTGGTGCCGACACCATAACCAGTAGTATCGATGACAATCTGATTTTTAAAGCCGCCCAAGCGTTACTAGCATTTGCTCTTCAAGCTGACAGACTACCTAAGCAGCTGCACTCAGTGCAAATCACCTTGGATAAGCACTTACCAATGGGTGCAGGCTTAGGCGGTGGCTCATCCAATGCGGCAACGACATTATTAGTTTTAAATGAGATCTGGCAGCTCAACTTTAATCAAAATGAGCTGATAAAAATTGGCGCAAGCATTGGCGCCGATGTGCCGATATTTATCTTTGGGCAAGATGCGATTGCCATGGGTATTGGCGAGGAGCTGACAGCGATTGATTTGCCCGAGCAGCAATATTTAGTCTTAACCCCAAACGCCCATGTGAACACGGCTAAGCTGTTCGCCCATCCAAAGCTACAACGAGATATCGACGCCCTATCCATTGACATTATCAAAAGCCAGACCAATGACTATGTGCAACGTTTAAATACACCTTATCAAAATGTGTTTAGTCATGTCGTCACCAGTCTCGCTCCGGCTGTCGATGCGGCATTACGGTATTTGCAAGGCTTAGAGATGCAAGCACTCAGCACAGCTCGTATGACCGGCTCTGGTAGCGCCGTGTTCTTGCCATTGGATGCGAGTATTATTGATGATAAAACGCTGTTGGCAAAGTGGGTTAACAATGCGCCTTGTGCGGCGTACGTAGTGGGGAATCTACAAGTTAAATAGAATTAATAATATGATTTTCTTCGCTTAAAGGTTATTTATCATGAAAGGCAATTCTTTTACGTTATCAATAAGTATTTTGGCCCTTTCAATAGCCATGACAGCCTGCACCAACAATTCTGATACTCAAAACGTCACGTTACCTGCGCCAAAAGTATCTATCGATAATATGGCCAGTGATAGCAGTATTAACGATTTTAAGAATAAGCCCTATGCCCAGTTTTTTACTTATCCATATAAACATGGTGCGGAAATAGAACCAGCTATGGGCGGCATTTTGGTTATGAAAGACGGCTGTTTGCTTATCCAAAACGATGATAGGCTTAACGTTCCTGTGTTTCCTCATGGCATAACCACTTGGAATGAGGAGACCCAGACTCTGACCGCCAATGGCGTTGATATACCTTTGAACACTGAGCTATTTACTAACGGACCCTTAAGCGGCGGGAAATACGACCCTAGTTACAATTATAATTTCGAGCAACAAGCCAACCCTAAATGCTTGGAAAATAGATATATCGTATTTTTGGGTTCACAGTTTATGGACGCTACAGATTTACCAAATAATTAGCCTATACAAGCTAAAACTGAGGCCAAACCCTACTCATAGCGTATAAATAAAATGAGTATAAATACCATATATAAATTTTCATTAACTCAACATCGGTTTTATTTTCGACCTATTTATAATAAAAGCCATAAAAAGGCGCAAATGACTTGCAAAATCTAAATATTTATTTATAATAGGTCGCCTCAATAGGGGTATAGCCAAGTTGGTAAGGCATCAGGTTTTGATCCTGACATCCGTTGGTTCGAGTCCAGCTACCCCTGCCATTTTTAAGTGTAAAGCGTTCGATATGTCGTCATTATAAGCCGTTTTTAAATAAACGCTTATTTTATTGACATTGACAACGTTATCCCAGTTTCGGTATAGTTCGCAATGAACACCGTTAGGGAAAAGTTATATTGTAGACAGTTTATCTGTTTATAATATAACGAACAGGTCGTGACGCTATTTTAAGCGTAATTTAGTATAAATTATGCCTAGATATCGACGTACACAGCCTAGACATTACAGGGGTATAGCCAAGTTGGTAAGGCATCAGGTTTTGATCCTGACATCCGTTGGTTCGAGTCCAGCTACCCCTGCCATTTTTTACTGTAATAGTAGTCATCAATAGTTTTCCATACTCTTTTCTAAATTTGAGCAGTTTGATACTGCTTAGCGGTCGCTGCTTGAGTTAATCAATAGGACTTCTGTCATGCCTTATTTGGCGATTTTTACGGGTAATGCCCACCCAGAATTAGCAAAAACCGTAGCCGATCATCTCCATATACCTCTTGGTAAAGCTGACATCACGCGTTTTTCTGATGGCGAAATTGCCGTGGAAATCAAAGAACACGTACGCGGTAAAGACGTGTTTATCATGCAGCCTACTTGTGCACCGACCAACGACAATTTGATGGAAATCATGATGATGGCCGACGCCTTGCGTCGTTCTAGTGCTGGCCGTATCACCGCTGTCATGCCTTACTTCGGTTATGCCCGTCAAGACCGTCGTCCGCGTTCAGCTCGCGTACCTATCTCTGCTAAAGTCGTCGCTGACATGCTAAACATCGTCAGTATCGATCGCGTCATGACCGTTGATTTGCACTCAGATCAGATTCAGGGCTTCTTTGATATCCCAGTCGATAACATCTACGGTACCCCTGTATTATTGAATGATCTTAAAAAACAAGATTATGACAACATCATGGTGGTTTCACCTGACGTTGGCGGTGTGGTGCGTGCGCGCGCGATGGCGAAGCAGTTGGGCGATACCGACATGGCGATTATTGATAAACGCCGTGCCCGTGCCAATGAATCACAAGTGATGCACATCATCGGTGATGTCCGTGACCGTGATTGCGTCATCGTTGATGATATGGTCGATACCGCAGGTACGTTATGCAAAGCCGCTGAAGCACTAAAAGCAAACGGCGCGCGCCGCGTATTGGCTTATATTACCCACCCTGTCCTATCGGGTAATGCGCTGAAAAACATCAGCGAATCAGCACTCGATGAAATTGTGGTTACTGATACCATCCCATTGTCTGACGCAGCTAAAGCCTGTAGCAAAATTCGTCAAGTGAGCATCGCACCGATGCTGGCTGAAAGCTTACGCCGTATCAATAACGAAGAATCAATCAGCGCCATGTTTGATGCTTAAGATTTTCTTTCGCTAAAAAATATATTACTAAAAAAACGCTAAGTTTAATGACTTGGCGTTTTTTTATGTAAGATGGTCGCGCACCATTTTACCTAGGTCTTTATTATTGTTAAAGAATCACGTATAATGCGCGCCTGTATTCATCATTCGTTAACCCCTATTATTTGTAGGTTTTTATACTTAGCGACATGATTGATACTTTCTAAAGTATTGATTATCCGGTGATAGACTGGTCGCAAGTCTGTTATTGCTGGTAGATACTTCACATACTCTCTATAGGATTATATCCATGGCTATTGATCATTTTGCAATCAACGCAGTTGACCGCTCTGCTGAACAACAAGGTAAAGGTGCGAGCCGCCGCCTACGTAAGCAGAACCTAGTTCCTGCTATCATTTACGGTGGCGGTGAAGAACCAACTCCTATCTCAATCAAAATCAACGAGCTAGTAAAATCGCTTGAATATGAAGCGTTTTTCTCACAAATTTTGACCATCACTACCGATAAAGGCGATGAGCAACAAGTAGTTATCAAAGACTTGCAGCGCCATCCTGCTAAAGGTTTCCCAATGCATGCTGATTTCCAGCGCATTGTGAAAGGTCAGAAAATCAACATGAACGTTCCATTACATTTTGCTGGTCGTGAAGAAGCGCCTGGTACGAAAGCTGGCGGTGTTCTATCTACGCTAGTGACTGATGTTGAAATCGTTTGCCTACCATCACAACTACCTGAATACTTAGAAGTTGACGTATCAGGCATGGAAATCGGTGATCTATTCCGTCTATCAGACATCAAACTACCTGAAGGCGTGATTATCTTTGATCTTGACATGGAAGATGCACACGACCGTACTATCGTTAACATGCAGCCACCAACGGTTGAAGAAGTTGACGAAGACGCTGCAGAAGTTGATGCCGCTGACGTACCTGCAACTGAGCAAGCTACTGAAAACAAAGACGGCGAATAATAAACCACCGTTACATAGAGACTGCAATCTAGCGTTTACTATGTAATATAAGGTTCGTTTAGTCAAAAAAATAGCAGGTGATGAATATCTCCTGCTGTTTTTGTAAGTAAGGTTTGAAAAATAACAGTTGTGCTATCAATAAATAGCATCATCACAAGCCTTACCACTCATTTATTAAATTTAAGCAGGGTGTTTTTATGGCCATAAAGCTTATTGTCGGTCTTGGTAATCCTGGTCAGCAGTATATGTTTACGCGTCATAATGCAGGATTTTGGTTCGTGCATCATTTGGCTCAGCAGTTTAATATCGCCCTCGCCCCTGACAAAAAATTCCACGGGGTGACAGGACGTGGGCAAATTCATGGGCATGACGTGCGTCTGCTGATGCCACTGACCTTTATGAATAAATCCGGTCAGTCAGTGGTGCCGATGGTTAATTTTTATGGCATTAAAAATGATGAATTGCTGATTGCCCATGATGAGCTCGATATTCCAGCCGGCAGCATCAAGCTCAAAACCGATGGCGGTCATGGCGGTCATAATGGTCTACGTGATATCACGCCGCATATAGGCAACGACTTTCATCGTCTACGTGTCGGCATTGGTCATCCTGGTCATAAGTCTAAAGTCAGCGGTCACGTGTTATCGAAAGCATCTCCCGATGAGCAAATCGCCATTGATAGTGCCTTAAGTGCTGCTTTTGATGCCTTGCCATTGCTATTAGATGGCGATATTGAAAAAGCGCGTTCACAGATTAATGGCTTTAAAGTACCGGAATAAGCTGCCGTTATTTGCATTACTTTAAGTCATTTAAATTACTAACACGTAAATTTAGCAGTGACTTTTAGGCAAATAACTTTTATTCTAGCAACCTTGTCCCCATTAAGCTTTTGATTTGACTCATTTATATCAGTTACCCTAAGGAAGCAACCTATGCTACTTAACATGCTCAAGTGCAAATTACATCGCGCCCGTGTTACTCATGCTGAGCTGCACTACGAAGGCTCATGCGGTATCGACGGTGACTTACTCGACCTTGCTGGTCTACGCGAAAACGAATCTATCGACATCTATAATGTCACCAACGGCAAACGCTTTCGCACCTATGCGATTCGCGCTGAAGCGGGCTCTGGTATTATCTCGTTAAATGGTGCCGCCGCCCATATGGCAGATTTAGGCGATATCGTCATCATCTGTGCTTATGCCCATTTTGATGAAGTAGAAGCAGCAACTTATCAGCCAAAGCTGGTTTATTGCAACGAAGACAATACCGTCAAAGACACTGCCAATATCATTCCGGTACAAGTTGCTTAATAACTATCGATGTTAAGGTGTTTATTTTCACAAAAATACGCTTAATGCTAATAAATAGTGGATGGTTAGCTACGTAAATACTGTATTTTAATAAGAAAGCCGAATCTAAATAGGATTCGGCTTTTTTTACATTTATTTATTCATTTATCCATTTATAAGAAAGGAAATTACTGATGTGGTTGGCGGTTGTTGCAGTATTGGTCGGTTTGGCAATTTTGGTTTGGAGCGCGGATGTTTTTATTGATGGTGCGACCGCACTGGCAAAAAAGCTAAATGTGCCAAGTTTTTTGATTGGGGTGATTATTTTAGGGCTTGGCACTTCTGCCCCTGAAATGGTGGTATCAGTATTAGCCGCAATAGAAGGCAGCCCTAAGTTGGCATTGGGTAACGCTTACGGCTCAAATATCATCAATATCGCTTTGGTATTGGGTGCAACGGTACTGATAAGCCCCATTATCATCCATAAAGGCATCGTTAAGCGTGATCTGCCGATACTGGTAGTAATTACTGCTTTGGCGGCGTGGCAGCTGCGTGACGGGCTGCTAAGCTTTAATGATGGATTGGTGCTGTTGGCATTGCTTGTGGTGGTTTTGGCTATTCAAATCGTGATGAGCTTACGTGAAGGCAGCTTAAAACACGTAGATGAAATCAGTCACGGTAATATCGTAGATAGTGAGTTATTAGAAAGCCAAGCAGAAAAATCAGATAATACTGAACCCAGTTTAATACGGGGTTTGGGTGGGCTATTTCTTGGATTATTGATGTTGGTTGCCAGCTCACGCGCGATTGTTTGGGGTGCGGTTGAATTGGCGACTTTTTGGGGGTTGAGCGAGCTGATTATTGGCTTGACCATCGTCGCTATTGGGACGTCTTTGCCTGAACTGGTCGCAAGCTTATCCGCCGCTCGTAAAGGCGAGCATGATATGGCATTGGGCAATATTATTGGCTCTAATATCTTTAATACCTTGGGCGTTGTTGGGCTTGCAACACTTATCGCACCAATTACAGCCAATCCAATCATCTTATCGCGTGATGTGCTGACGATGGGCGTCATCACCTTATTGCTTGTCGTTTTATCTCTCTTTGCCTTTATCAGCAAACGCCCATTTGGTCGCACGTCTGGCGCAACGCTGATGCTATTCTTTGTCGGCTATACGCTATGGCTGATGCAAACCGCTAATCTATAAAGCCGTTTGATTTTATAACCTTTTAACGTTAAAGCCTCTTAACGTTAAAATCTCTTAACACTAAAGACTCTTAACATTAAAGATTTTAAATATTGAGCATCTTATTTATTGGCTTTGCGATTTCTAATCACCCGCCACAGCCCTTCATTCTCAGTTTTTGGCATTTTTAAGGTGATGGTATTCGAGAGCATGTCTTGTACCGCAAGACCGCGACGATTAAATAGACAAAAGGCATAGTTAAAAATAAAGCCCAAAAAGGCACTGGTCAATAAGATAGCCCGTGAACCACCGATGACACTACCAATAAGGCCAAATATCAGCGGCATCAGACTCGCCGCCAAGATACGCTTAAACGACTGCCCCCACGTTAGCAGGTGACCACTATTATTGACCGTCTTTAAGCGCCACGTTTGCATACCTAATGTTTGCCCGCCGCGGCGCCAAAACAGCCCATAGAAGCCCACTAGCGTCAGTATAAATGACGGTGTCATTATGGCATTCTGATACCACGTCGGCAGCGATCTGGCTTGTTGCGATTGCGTGCCCGTCTCCATCGTCAATAGCGTACCAATCACGGTCAGTATGGTCCCGACCAAAAACAATAAAGCCAAAATCAACATACCATCATAAAGAATAGCCGCCAAGCGCGTGCCAGGTTTGGCAACCATCGCTTCTTCAACGGCAGGGGTTTGATGCGCTGATTGTTTGCGTGGCGATTTTGCTTTAGTAGCAGCTTTTGGTGACGATTTTGACATGATACAAGCCCATAACAAGCGGAAAATAGAGCGCTCATTGTACCGTAATTCAGGCACTTAGCGTACATTATGATAAGACAAGACTTCTGATGCAAAAGGCTGTTGACTGAAATTTAGAAGGAAGGCAATAAATTGGGGGAGAAGCTCATTAAAATAGCAACTCTACAAAAACGACAGACATAAAAAAATCGCCAAATTGTCATAAGACAGGCGATTGATTTAGTTTTAGCTTAATAGTTACATGAACAAATAAGCTAGTATGCAAATGGTGCGCTTGGAGAGATTCGAACTCCCGACCCCTTAGTTCGTAGCCAAGTGCTCTATCCAACTGAGCTACAAGCGCGTACTTTGCACATTATCTACTGAATTATTCAAGAACAATTGCAGTAAATTAGGTTGGTCATTATATAGATAATCTCGCTTGTGTCAACATCTTTTTTAGTTAAATTCAAATTATTTTTAAACTTGATACTAAAAAAATCATTAACGCCAATTTCTGCGTTATTACTCTTTATAACAACTGAATAAATGGCGGTGAAGGAGGGATTCGAACCCTCGATACGCTTACACGTATGGTTCCTTAGCAGGGAACTGGTTTCAGCCACTCACCCACTTCACCGAACGATTTAAGACACTTATCGGAATATTCTTATTAAAAAATGCTTTTTAAGCCAAATATCCTTTTAAACACAGTATCGATGCTAATGATACGTCTTATGCCGTGGGCGGTATTATAGCAAAGCCGAAACGAATTGCAAGCGTTGTCTACAGATTTAACCCTACATTTGCCATAATTATCGATTTAAATGGCTTTATTATTTTTTAAGGGTGAAAATCACCTGATTTAGCCATAAAAAGCCAATTTTATTTTAGGCTTTACTATTGATTGACGAGAATCTAATGGCTATGGCTTTTTGGGCAATGGATGGCTATAGTATTTATGATTCATTGTAGAATAGATAAAAGGAAGGGTTATGCGACCAGTGGTACTGTGTTTTTCAGGATTGGATCCGTCAGGCGGTGCTGGATTACAAGCGGATATCGAGGCGATTGGCCAAGCAGGCGCACATGCCGCCATCGCTTGTACGGCAATCACTATACAAAACTCGCAGCAAGTATTTAGTTTTGAGGCTTGTGCTGCCGCCTTGCTAGAAGCGCAGGCGACCACAGTGCTCGATGATTTACCTGTGCGCGTGATTAAGTCAGGTATGCTTGGCACCACTGACAATATTGCTATGCTGACGCGTTTGTTTGCTGAGCAGGTTATCGCAGCTGACACGCCATTTGTACTCGACCCGGTATTGGTTGCCAATAGCGGTGGCAGCTTAGGTGATGAGCAAACCTTGGTAACGGCGTTTCGAGAGCTGCTCCCCTATGCGACATTAATCACCCCAAATACCCATGAGCTACGGGCTTTAAGCGGTGAGCAAGATTTGCATATCGGTGCGCAAAAACTATGCGCCAAAGGGTGTCATGCCGTATTGGTTAAGACCTCACACGACTTTGATAGTGGTGATATCGAGCAGTATCTGTATATCAAAGGAGAGATGGTACATAAAAGTGTCTTACCACGCCTAAAAGGCGAATTTCATGGCTCTGGCTGCTCATTAGCAAGCTTTATCGCTGGACGCTTAGCAATGGGCGATGCGCTTGTCGAGGCGGTAAAAGCGGCGGATAGTTGGATTACCCAAACGCTGCGTGCCGCTGATGCGCCGCACCCTGATAATGCTAACGCCCAATTGATACCCAATCGTTTTGTAGAATTTTAGAATAATCTATAGATGGTAAATAAAAAAAAGGCACTCTATATTTTATAGAGCGCCTTTTTATTCAGTGTTCGATTTGATACTAACTTTTACTTAATGAATTTAACTTAGCCCACCATTGGCATTTAGCCCAACATTGGCATAAAGCTTGATGCCAATCCACCGATAAATATCTCAAGTAAATAAAAGGCGAAAAAGGCAACCATCGGTGATAAATCAATCATACCTAGGTTTGGCGTAATGCGGCGAAACGGCGCTAAAATTGGCTCCGCTAAATTAACAATAATGCCAATAATCGGATGCTGAGATTGGGTAAACACCACAATCCAGCTCACAATGATAGAACCGATAACGAGATAGCGGCACATACGCAAAAAGTCTAATACCAAGCTGATAGTACCAGTAAAAAATAGCGGTACAGGCGCAATACCTTTATGCGTCAAAGCTGCCTTACCAGAGATATCAATCAGGCGAATTAAAAACATCAATACAATGGCAGCAATACTAATACGACCTTGGGCGACGGTTGGGAAAATACGCCCAAACACATCGACGATATGGGTGGCTTTATAAGCAGGGGCAACCATAGGATTGCTAGCATCCATTCCAGCAAACTGCAGCATAAAACGGATAAACACCAACATCATGGCGAAGGTAGTGACCAAATCAAAAATTTGCAATAACAGGTTGTTCATGAAGTGCTACTCAATGTGACATTATTAACGGGATTTAGGATGACGAATGTCATTATCAGGCATTTTTATGACTTTAAATTTTTATAATTTTAAATAGGGCATCTCATAAATCATGATATACCCTATTTACAAAAGGTTGATGACAAGTAGCGACTAGCTATTTACTCATCTCTTCACTCAGCGCTTGGCTACGGTCATAACAAGCCTGCATGGCTTCAACAATTTGACGACTGATGTCATTGGCCTGCATGGATTCAACAGCTGCTTGAGTCGTACCATTTGGCGAGGTGACCTTGCGACGTAGCTCGCTTGGTGCATCTTCACTACCCAGCGCCATTTTTGCCGCGCCCAGCATGGTTTGCAGCGCCAGTGCTGACGCTTGCTCTTTATCCAATCCTAACGCCACTGCGCCATCGACCATCGCTTCGATAAAGTAAAACATATAAGCGGGCGCTGAGCCTGATACGGCGGTAACCGCATGCATGTGTTCTTCATTATCGACCCACATGACCAAACCTGAGGCTTCCATCACTGCGGTTGCCAATTGCTTTTGTTCGGCAGAAATATCATCCGTACCGTACAGACCCGTTGCGCCCATTTGAATCATCGCCGGCGTATTTGGCATCGCACGGACGATATTACCATAGCCACCTAGCATATTTGATAACAGCGCAGTCGATAATCCTGCTGCCACTGAAATCACCAGCTGCGTGTCTAAAACGTCAACAAAACCACTAATCACTGCTTTCATGACTTGCGGCTTCACCGCCAATACCACGATGTCAGCACCGATAACCGCCGCTTTTGCATCGGCAGTTGGATCAACCGTATTCAATCCTTTCGCAGCCAATTGCTCGCGCGCTTCACTACTCGGATCAGCAACGGTAATCAGACTCGGTTTGACGCCGCAGCTGACTAGCCCGCTAATCAAAGCCTGCGCCATATTTCCGCCACCGATAAAGCTGATTTTCTTATTATCTAATACTGACATACGTGTCTCCTATTCAAAAAATGCAAAGGCATTCAAACTAACATAATGATAGGTAAAATGACACTCAGTTTACCATACTGCTACTGGCGTCGTTTGATAAATTCAAAGGCTCAGTAATGGCGTTGCTGTTTAAGTAATCATCACTATAGAACGTCGCATATTTATTATTTAACAGGTTTTATGCAGAGTTAAATGGCTGGTGATAAATGCGACAAGCTGTTTTATATCTACATTAATATTCGCCTGCTCAGCATTCAACGCCCAGCTTTCAAAAGGTGATATTAATAAAATAGGCAGTTCTATTAAGTGCTCACTTTCTAAAAGCTCGCTTTCACTGTTGCCTTTATTCATAAAAGCCACACTAACTACCACCAAACTCTCACGCATCCATAATGGAATAGCCAAGTTTTGATAAAGCTTTTTGCCCGCTTGTGGACGTGAGGCCAGTGCGGTTTGCACATGCTGATTGCGACCTAATGGCGCAAAGGTAATCTTAAGCTTATCTTTATCGCTTTCTACGTTATAGCTTTCTAATAGCTGCATTACTTCATTTGGCAGAATCTGTAATTGCCAAGCAAATTTATCATCATTACGTAAATTAATTGCAACGGATTGTCTTCCAGTTGCATGAACATCAGCCCCAATAGGATTAGATTCAGTAAAATTAAATAAGGTTTGCGCCTGCTCGGTAAGCGGCAACTCAAGCCATTTGAGCCAGTCGCTACTTAGACGATAAAGCTGCTGACGATAGCGGCGAATGCTATAAGACGCTTTGCGACCTTGCCAAAATAGCACCGTTTGATGGTCATTATTATCACGTTGGCTTAGACTTAAGACATCATCGACGAGCTGTTTGGCAGGCGGTAACGGTTCATCTTGACCAAGCCAATAATGCAATAATTGCCGCTGACGATAAATCGGTAGTTTTTGCAATTTATCTATATTTAGCGCGCGCTGGGCAGGTGGTAGCTGTAATGATGCAATCTCTATCTGTTGCAAATCCTCGCCTGCTTGGGCATTGATTATTAATTGTGCATCACTTAGTAACTGCGCGCTACGAGCAATATTATCAATAACGTTGGAGTTATAGCTCGCCAATATCGGCATAATATCTCGACGCAAGCCGCTACGTACATTATCACCAGCATCGTTGGTTGGGTCATCGATATAAGGCAGCTTTAAACGCTGAGCATAGGCACTGATAGTGGCGCGTTTGATAGTCAGCCAAGGTCGCCATAACGCTATACGATGCGCACCCTGCGTTTGAATGCGCCACGGCTGCATAGCCGATAAACCATTTACCCCGGCGCCTTGAATCAAGCGCATTAAAACCGTTTCCGCTTGGTCATCGGCATGATGTGCCAATAGTAATACATCATCTTGATTAAGTTGCGCGCGCATCACATCATAGCGTGCTTGGCGTGCGGCTTGTTCATCATGACCGTCCACTTGGGCGCGTAAAATCCGACAAGGTATCTTTTGCACCTTGGCCCACTGAGCCACATGCTGCGCCCAAGCGCCACTATCTGCGTGCAGACCATGATTGACATGCAGTAATTGCGGCAAAAATGGCAATTTACCTTGGCGATAAAGCTGTACGCAAAGTGCTGCCAGTGCCAACGAATCACGCCCACCACTACAGGCCAGCCAAAGTCGGCGACCATGTAGCTGCTCACCATATTCAGCCAGACTGCTTAATAACGCTTCTGCTAAAGCATCATCAATAGGCAGGGTGGCTATCGGCTCAATAGGATGGGAAAGGATTGCACTACTTGTCATAATCATTCTTATTTATTAGGTGGCTATATCTACGTATAAATCAATTGACATATAAATGAATCGGCACAAAAAAACGCGCCAAAAATGACACGTTTTTATTTTAACATTAAGCGTAAATTGATATCGTTAAAAGCTAAGTTTAAGTAACCTAGCAATATACTTTCATATAAATGCTTAGCAAGGCAACATCACTTCTGAGTTAAAGGATTTTAACTTCTCATAACGCAGCTCGCAACGCTCATACGCATCGATATCTTTAATCTCATCTAATTGCTCAACGATTAATGCTTTTAGCGCCGTCATGACTGGCTGCGGCTGAATATGGGCACCCTCACCTTCATCGATAACCGCATCAATTAAGCCCATTTGATAGAGATTAATGGCATTTAATTTTAATGCTTCACTGGCATCCTGTGCTTTTTCGGCCGTTTTCCACAGGATAGACGCACAGCCCTCAGGAGAAATAACCGAATAAATACTGTTTTGCAGCATATTTACCTTATCGCCAACGCCTATTGCCAATGCACCGCCTGAGCCACCTTCACCGATAATGGTAACGATGATAGGGACTTTAAGGCTAGAAAACACGGCGATACTTTCGGCGATGGCTTGCGCTTGCCCGCGCTCTTCAGCACCAATACCGGGGTAAGCGCCTTGGGTATCGACAAAGGTCATCACCGGAATGTTAAAACGCTCAGCCATTTTCACCAAGCGAATAACTTTACGATAGCCTTCGGGGTTTGCCATGCCAAAATTATGGGCGATACGCTCGCGCGTACTACGACCACGATGCTGACCAATCACCATCACAGGCTGACCATCTAGGCGCGCAAGACCGCCAAGGATAGCCTTATCATCTGCATAAGCACGGTCGCCATGCAACTCATCAAATTCGGTAAACAGCTGATTCACATAGTCCATAAACAATGGACGTTTGGCATGCCGTGCAAGCTGAACGCTATCCCAGACGGTACTCATAGACGCTTCCCTTTCGTAATTCTATATAATGTAGTGATATTTAATAATGGCGCTGTTAAACGACAATGTTAGATGACAAAGCTAAATAACAGGATTATCGGCGCTATCGGCTTTTGGACAATCGATTATCAAAGTACAGTTGTAAACTCAATAGAAGCTATAGTAGCACATCTTAAATAGCATGACATTACCGACAACGCCGCTTTTGTTACGTTAATCTGTAGCGCAATTATTACAATAGTAACGGCTTAGCATTAAACATCAATGTTAAAAATCAATGTCAAAAGCCAGTATCAAGAATTAGCACTGATGCTTCAATCACACTTGGCCTCAACCACGCTCAGTTTCACGCCCCATTTAGCAAACTGCTCAACCTCAGTATGCAAATCTGATAATAAGAAAGCATAGTGCTCACTACTTTCGCCAACTGTGATTTGCCAGCGATTATCATCAATCACTTTCAGCTCTAATTCTGGTAACTCATGATCGCTGCGACTATGATGCGCCAGTACCGCTAAGCGTAGCAGCAAACACAAATAAACGAGCGAATCACCGCCGATGGTACACGTCTGCTCTAGCATATCCGCTTTAAGCTTACGGCGATGATTAAGCATCAATTGTGCCATCCGCTTTTGATCCACTTGCGAAAACCCAGGAATATCAGAGTATTCAATCAAATAAGCACTGTGCTTATGGTAGCTGCTATGGGCTATCGCCAAGCCTATTTCGTGTAAGGACGCCGCCCGTCTGAGTAAGTCACCATCTTCGCTATTGAGTGCAAGCTTGGCTTTGACTTGTTCAAATAAATTAAGGCTGGTTTTAACCACTTGTTTGGCTTGTTTTTTATCGCCTGAATAGCGCTTTATCAGTGCCAAGACACTGCGGTCACGCACGTCTTCACTTGCAAAGCGGCCGAGCATATCGTACATGACGCCTTCGCGTAGCGCGCCATCTGAGTACACCATGGTCTCGATGCCGAGCACCTTCATGATGGCTCGCAATACCGCAACGCCCGCTGGAAAGACGGCTTTACGGTGTTCTTTCACGCCTTCTAAATCAATGTCATCGACGTTGCCAATTTTAAGCAATAATTTCTCTAACTTTTTAACACCTTTATAAGTGATGCGTTCTTGCTCGTCTGCCCAGCCTTTTGAGACAAGGACATTTCGCACCGCTTTAATCGTGCCACTCGAGCCAACGACACTACTCCAGCCAACTTTTTGATAGCGCCCATTAATCGCTAGCACCTCTTTACGGGCAGCTGAGATGGCATTATTAAAGGCGTCTTTGGTAATCAAGCCATCCGCAAAATACTTCTGGGTAAAGGCGACACAGCCCATCTGTAAGCTTTCGGTCAATAACGGATCGAACTCTTGCCCAATGATAAACTCTGTCGAACCACCGCCAATATCAATGACCAAGCGTTTATCACTACTGGCATTGGTATGCGAGACGCCCAAATAAATCAAACGCGCCTCTTCGCGTCCAGCGATAATCTCAATCGGTTTGGGCAAAATTTTATTGGCACGAGTGATAAAGTCATTGGCGTTTTTGGCTTGGCGTAAGGCGTTGGTCGCGACGACGCGGATACGCTCAGGTGGCACCGAATCTAAACGCGCGACAAAGCGGCTTAAACATTCAAGACCGCGCTTTTCAGCAGCAGCGCCCAAGATATTATTCTCATCGAGTCCGGCAGCAAGCTGCACCTTTTCAGACATAGACACCACTTTTCGCACCTCACCATGGTTGAGGCGTGCAATGGCTAAATGAAAACTGTTAGAGCCAATATCAATGGCTGCCATCATTTCATCATCAGCAGGTGGTGGGTTTTTCAGGTAGTCTTTGGGCATAAGCGAGATCGTTACCGTGTCAGATAAAAAGATATTTAAGAGCGCCAAGGCTTTTAAAATAAAGAATACATGGAATGGAACTTAAGGTTTTTATATAAGGATTTTTATATAAGGTTTTCTTATATAAACCAGAGCTTTTATAATAAGGCTTTTATATATTGAAACTATTATTATGCGGATTATAGCAAGTTTTGCCATTAAAACATTTATGCAAAACACTGGCAAGTAAGACGCTAGCACTACTACCTACGCATTAAACCGAAAATAAACACTCTTTAGCCTTAAAAAACAGCGGCCACTTCTCATACTTTTTTAACATAGCCTATTTAACAATATGGGCTTGCTACCGCCGTCATTCTCTATATTATAATAGAGAACAAGCACTTACTTATAGCGATAAGTGTTCGATAGATATAATTCGATATATATATAATAAGCACCCATTTTTACCATTAAAGCCCATCATGGAATGATGACGCGCAATCAATAACAACCTGCAAGGAAGCAAAAGTTATGAATCAGACAACCGCCCAAGCCGCAAAAACCAACGCTCCTGCTGGCACGGAAAAAACCAGTCATAGCAGCCTTATCCATATAAAACGTCCAGCCAAGCTGAAATTTTACGATTTTTATTTAAACGAACATCAAAATATCGCTTGCCGCCGATGGCATTTCGCTGGTAGTAGCTTTGGACTTTTGGGATTGGCAAAGTCTGTTAAAAACCGCTCGGCAAAACCACTACTGAAAGGGATTGCGGCAGGATATGCCTGCGCGTGGGTCGGGCATTTTTTCTTTGAAAAGAACAAACCGGCCTCTTTTAAATTCCCTCTACAAAGCTTTGCCAGCGACTTCCGCATGTATAGCGATGTGCTACGCGGTAGACTCAGCTTAAAAGACCGTAAGTTTGATAAGGTCAGATAAAGCCAAACCTTTCAGTGATTATTAAGGTGCTATATGGAAAATGAAAAAAAACACTGGGCTGCAATTTTTTGCAGCTCAGTGTTTTTATAATTTTCAGAGCTTAAATATTTTTAAGAGTTTCAATAATATTAAGCTCTTTTTTAGATTAAATAAAATGTGCCTTTAGCGTAAAGACTTGCGCAATATCTTACCAACTGCCGTCTTAGGTAGTTCATCGATAAATTCGTATGACTGCGGACGTTTATAACCTGTAAGACGCTCGCTTGCAAAGTCTTGTAACTCCTCTACCGTCAAGCTCGAATCTTTTTTCACCACAAACGCTTTGGGTACTTCACCGCTATGCGCATCTGCAATACCAATTACCGCTACTTCTAGCACTTTTGAGTGCTCAGTTAACGCCGCTTCTACTTCGTTGGGATAAACGTTAAAGCCTGAGACCAATATCATGTCTTTCTTACGGTCAACGAGCGTCAAAAAGCCTTCAGCATTCATCACTCCAATATCGCCTGATTTAAAATAGCCGTCTTCAGTAAAGGTATCAGTATTGTCTCTTTGCCAATAACCACGCATCACTTGTGGCCCTTTGATAGCGACTTCTCCGCGTATACCTATCACGCAAGAGCCGCCATCTTCATCAATGATTTTGATATCCATCATCGCTAGTGGCAGACCAACGCTACCATTAAAACTGCTAATCCCAGGTGGATTAAAAGAGATAACTGGAGAGGTTTCGGACATGCCGTAACCTTCATTGATTATCATGCCGGTGACTTGTTGCCACTGATCAGATACCGCTTTTATGATTGCGGTACCACCACCGATAGATAAGGCCAAGCGACTAAAATCAAGACTGGCAAACTTTGGATGATGCAACATACCAATAAATAAAGTATTGACCGAAGGTATGACATGCGGACGATGCTGCTCAATGGTTTTGACTAGCCCGTCAATATCACGCGGGTTAGTGACCAATATATCTTCCCAACCACCATACATCCCAAGCAAACCACAGACCGTAAATGAGAAGATATGATAGAGCGGCAAAGGATTGAGTATCTTAATTTGCTCACTACGTCCTGCTTCAATCGCACTGCCAAACATTGCATAACACTGGCAGACATTAGCCATGACATTATAATGCGTCAGCATCGCGCCTTTGGGCTTACCTGTTGTACCACCAGTATATTGTAATAACGCCAAATCCTCGCGCTCGATAGTCACAGCTTTAAAGTCTTGCTCACGCTGCGACTGCATAATGCGCGCAAACGTTATGTTCTCAGGCGCTATATCTTCTTGCGATGATGGCTCATTATCCGTTACTGATTCTGATACGCTATCGGATTCATTGGTTGAGGGGGTCTTATGTGCGCCAATCTGACTCAATAAGGCAATATCATTATCAGATATGGCAGCGTTAGGATCTATAGAACATCTGACGACCCATTTAAGTTGCGCCTTAACTGCATCGTCTAACTGCTCATAAGCAGAGCTCATGCCATCGAGGACGATAAGACCACAGGCTTGAGCATCCGTCAGCTGATGCGCCAATTCATAATGGGTATACATCGGATTGACATTGACCAGTACCGCTCCTGCCCGCATACAACCAAGTAACACCACGGCATACTGCAATATGTTGGGCAGTTGGACGGCGATGCGGTCGCCTTTATTTATACCTTGTGCTTGCAAAAAAGCAGCAAAACGGCGACTAGCGATATCTAATTGCCCAAAGGTGAGCGTTGCAGCCCCCATACTAAAGGCCACAGAGTCACTATACTGATCTATCTTTGGTTGTAGTAAATCTATTAAGTTTTGCTTACCTTCTAACTCATCTAGGTTATTTCTGAGTCCATACTGCTCATAAGCAGCCTGCCATAGCGGCGGCGTGGTACTACTAGGTGCATTATTATCAAAACTAGTATTCATCGGTTAGCATCCTTGCTCAGTTGTTATTATTAGTCTCAGAATAGCACAACTTATTCTCTATTTTGCACTCACTCAACAAAGGATTTATCTCAGTCTTAGTTTTTTAAACTATACTTTCATTACAAAAAATCTTTATTTTTTGTAATGAAAGTATAAAAGATAAAGATTTTAGACATAAAAAACCAGCACGTTGGCTGGTTTTTATTTATAACGCTAAACTTCAAAGCAGTAAACTAAGCTTTTGCCATTTCAGCAAAAATCTCGTCAGCCGCTTTAATAGACGCTTCAATGTCTGCATCACTATGTTTGATTGACATAAAGCCCGCTTCATAAGCAGATGGCGCAAGGTAGATACCGCGATCTAACATGCCATGGAAGAAAGTATTAAACACGTCCATATTGCATTCGGTCACTTCATCGAAGTTTTGCGGTACGTTTGTCGCCTTGTCTTTAACAAAGAACATACCAAACATGCCGCCCAGTTTATTAGTACGCAAGTTAATACCATGCTTATCCGCAGCAGCTTGAAAACCATCAACGAGCTGATCTACTTTCGCTGATAATTCCGCATAAAAGCCATCGACGGTTAAGTCTTCAAACATCGCAATACCGGCGCGCATTGCCAGTGGGTTACCTGATAACGTACCCGCTTGATAAACGCCGCCAAGTGGTGCGATACAAGACATCACGTCTTTTTTACCACCGAAAGCACCGACTGGTAAGCCGGCACCGATGATTTTACCAAAGCAGGTTAAATCAGGGTCAATGCCAAAATGCGCTTGCGCGCCGCCAAGTCCGACACGAAAACCGGTCATCACTTCATCAAAAATCAATACCGCGCCGTTGGCGGTACATTCTGCGCGCAAAGTATCATGGAATTCTTGGGTTGGAATGACCATATTCATGTTGCCGGCGATTGGTTCCACAATCACGCAGGCAATCTCACTACCCCATTTCGCAAAGCAGTCTTTAATCGCTTGCGGGTCATTATAAGGAATGGTAATCGTATGCTTAGCAAAGTCCGCTGGCACGCCTTTTGACGTTGGTTCGCCAATATCCAGCATCCCTGAGCCCGCTTTTACCAGTAAGCTGTCTGAATGACCATGGTAACAACCTTCGAATTTAACGATTTTGTCACGCTCAGTAAAGCCGCGCGCCAAACGAATCGCACTCATAGTCGCTTCTGTACCTGAGCTTGTCATCCGAATCATCTCAACGCTTGGGACGATTTCGCAAATCTTATCAGCAACGGTGGTTTCAAATGGCGTTGGTGTACCAAAGCTCAAACCATCATCAGCGGCTTTTTTAACGGCATCAATGACTTTTGGATGCGCATGACCCAAAATCATCGGACCCCACGAGCCAACATAATCGATATAAGCATTGTCTTCGGTGTCATAGATTTTGCTGCCGTTAGCACGGTGCATAAAGATAGGCGTACCACCGACACCGGCAAAGGCGCGAACCGGTGAGTTTACGCCGCCAGGAATATGCTTACGTGCTTGCGCAAATAGTTGTTCATTTTTAGTGCTCATAATTATTCTCTACTTATTCATTCGGTCTTATTTTATTAACAATCACTTAATTAACAACAACTTAGGCTTTTTTAACCACTGATGATTTCAGCTTCATTGGTCCATAACCATCCAGTTTACAGTCGATATCATGACCATCTGACGCATCTGGCAATAGGCGGATACCTTTTGCTCTCGTACCGACTTTGATAATGGTTGATGAACCTTTGACCTTTAAGTCTTTAATCACGGTGACGGTATCGCCATCTTGCAGCTCATTACCGACCGCATCACGAATAACTGCGTCTTGCGCTTCAGCCTGCGCCGCGTCGGTTTCAGCCGCGGTCCACTCATGCGCACACATAGGACATACCAGTAACGCACCATCTTCGTACGTATATTCAGCATCGCATTTTGGGCAATTGGGTAAGCTCATAATTTCCTCGTCAGCCGTGATAAATTGGGTGTATTCTAGCGCTAACATTGTACCGTAACTCGCCAGCTTTAACCAATCGCTTCGGCTGTGAATACTGTGCTGTGCTCAATTGTCATATTTGCTTATGCGATAAAGCGGACATTTTTTATCATGTGGTTTTTTATGGTACTCTGCTTTAACCAAATTTGGTTTGATAGCCACTTGTCTTTAGATGGTGAAAACCTCAAACACTACTTTAAGTATTATTTTAACAACTACGTGAACAACCACTTTAATAACTCAGTATTAACCCTAATATCTGAGGCTATAGCGACTGATAAATAGGACAACAATAATGACTCAATCAACATTGCCACAATTTGCCCAGCTAACCATTCAAGGTGAAGATGCGGAAAAATTCTTACAAGGGCAGCTGACCTCTGATGTCACCAAGCTCGGACTTAGCTATCAAGCAACGGCGCTTAGCAATTTAAAAGGTCGTATCGATTTTGGGCTATGGATTAAAAAACAAGAAGAAAAGCATTTTGACGTGGTTATCAGTGCCGATTGTGCGGAGGCTTTTCAAGCCCATTTAAAAAAATTCGGTGCCTTTTCGAAGTTTGATACCAGCGCGCCAACGCCCATTTATCCTTGCGTGGTTGCCGATGAGCCGACCTTTAGCCATAAAGAGGAACATAATACGCCCGCAGACACCCAAGCGTGGATGCAAGCAAGTCTTGCCATTGGTAACTATTGGATAGTTGCTGCAACGCAAGGTTTATTTCAGCCACAAGAGCTACGTCTGCATCAGCGCGGCGGTATGGACTACGATAAAGGCTGCTACTTGGGTCAGGAAGTCATTGCCCGTATTTACTTTAAAGCGGCGCCAAAAGCTTTTTTACATTATGTCAGCGGCACAGGTGATGTACCAGCAGCAGGTGATAAGTTAGAAAAGATTCAGGTGGTCAATGCGCTTGCTGATGACAATATTAATGGTAATGGTTTTAAGGCATTGGTTGTTGCCCGCCCTGAGCATCTAGCAGACAGCGAGCTTACGATATTAGACTTACCACCAGCACTGCAAGCGGATGTCGCCCGTCAAAAATAACGCGACATAATCGATAACCCAAAACAGTAAGCACTTTTTAAAACCCTTTACTAAGAACGCAGCAGAGCAATTTATGACCCATATTGCGGTACTCGGAGCGGGCGTGGTGGGCGTGACCACCGCATGGTATCTTCGCCAAGCAGGCTACGATGTGACCGTGATTGAGCGCGAGCCAGCCGCCGGTATGCAGACCTCATTTGCCAATGGTGGGCAGATATCCGTCTCGCACGCGACGCCTTGGGCCAATCCTGCGGCTCCTATGAAAGCGCTTAAATGGCTATTTAAGGAAGATGCGCCGCTGCTCTACCGCTTGCGTGCTGACAAGGCGCAGCTTAAGTGGGCGATGCAGTTTTTACAAGAATGCCGCGCAGATAAAGCCGATGCCAATTTGGTACAAATGGTACGTCTAGGATTGTATTCGCGCAATGCCCTACAAAAGCTGCGTGCTGATATCGGTATCGATTACGAGCAGCAAACGCGCGGTATTATGCATTTTTATACCAACCAAGCTGAATTTGATGCCGCCATTGCGCCAACGGCACGTATGCAAGAGCTCGGCTGTGAGCGTCATATCATTGATATTAATAACGCGGTTAGCCTAGAGCCTGCGCTTTATCCCATTGCTCATAAGCTCAAAGGCGCGACTTATACCAGCCGTGATGAATCGGGTAATGCCCATTTATTTACCCAACGTTTGGCTCAGCGCTGCGTCGATGCTGGCGTGCAGTTCTTATACGATACCGACATTTTGGCGTTAAATGCTGACGTCAATTCTGCTCGCCCGCATGTGCATAGTATGACTATTCGACCCAAGGGTGAGAACGAGCAGACCTTTAGCGCCGACAATTATGTACTGGCACTTGGCAGCTATAGCGTATCGCTGATGAAACCGCTACATGTTCACCTGCCAATTTTCCCTGCCAAAGGCTACTCGGCTACTTATCAAATCAATCCGCGTGCGCCGCATTTAGCACCTTTCGTTAGTCTCATTGATGATGAGTTTAAGCTCGTAACCTCGCGCCTTGGCGATAAATTACGCGTAGCAGGAACGGCAGAGTTTAACGGCTACAATTTGGACTTAAATAGCACCCGCTGTGAAGCCATCACGCGCCGTGTGCAGCAGTTATTTCCCAAAGGCATCATTGCCGATTCTGTGCAATATTGGACAGGGCTGCGCCCAATGACACCCTCTAATGTGCCGTTAATAGGGCGCGCGCATAGCGGTCAAGTCCGTCACGGTAGTCATAATATAGACGCTAGCTTCGATAATTTATGGCTCAATACGGGTCATGGCACGCTTGGCTGGACGCATGCGTGCGGTTCGGCAAAGGCTCTCAGCTTATTGATACAGGGTGAGACGCCGCCAGTCGACTTTGATTTTGTTGGCTTAAGAACGTAAAAACTAGGAACGTAAAAATAAGAAACGCAAAAAAAGGCACTTTTATAAGTGCCTTTTTATTTACATTAAAAACTTTTTAGAGCTATTTTATGCAGCGCTTCCTGATTTAATATCGGCATTAACGTCAGAATCAACGCTTGAATCGGTAATCTCCAAATTAGCCACTTCTAGCGGAATTGCTTCCAATTGCACAGGTACGCCATTGACCGCTGCATTACCGCTTAGCTGGTCGATTAAGGTATCGTCCGTCAAATCATTGACACTGACGCCGGCATGCGCTTGCGCAATTTTTTGCTTCACGCCTTTACGCCCATGACCCCAGCCATGCGGGATACTTACCACTTTTGGCATCAGCTCATCCGTGACTTCTGCGACTATAGTCACGCTACCAACGCGCGAGGTAACTTTTACGTTTTGACCGTCCTCAATACCGTATTCTTTAGCCGTTTCAGGATGCAACATAAGCGTGCAGCGCGGCTTACCTTTTACCAAGCGATAGCTATTGTGCAGCCACGAATTATTACTACGGACATGGCGACGACCGATTAATAACACCTGCTTATCGTCATAGTTCTGCATCATCTCCCGTACCCGCTCTAAATCGGCTTGATAAAAATCAATATTAAGATGAATCTGCTTGTCTTTATGCTTTAATGCTTGCGGTAGCATTCTTTTGAGGGGCCCTAAGTCAATGCCATGCGGATTTTTCTTAAGTTTATTCAATGTCATGCCAGCATAAGGTCCACGTCTTAATCCTTGATCAAGCATAAATTTCGGTCCTAATGTCCTGACTATTCGGCGCTCAATTTTTGTTGCAAGCGCTGCTTTTTTATCTAGACGTTTTGCTAATTCTAAATAGATTTGCCAGTCATGTTTGGCAATTTTTTTCTTAGCAAATAATGCTTTTGAATATTTAGCCACGTTATGGACGGCAAAATTATTAAAGGTGACGTCATAATGGTCACGCTCTAGTGGCGAGACGGGTGGCAAAATGATATGGGCATGGCGGCTGGTTTCTGTCACAAAGTAATCAATCGCAACCATAAAATCCAAGTTGGCAAAAGCCGTATCTAACTTTTCACCATTTGGCGTGCTGAGTACAGGGTTGCCAGCGACCGTCATAAAGCCCTTTAATTGCCCCGCGCCTTCTACCAGCATCTCATCTGCCATCGCCACGACGGGATAATCGCCATTAAAATCAGGCAAGTTACTCACGCGACTATGGCGTTTACCTAAATAACCTGGGCCTGAGTTATTGACCACATCAACCGCAGGATTGGGGAACATCAGACCACCCACTTCATCCAAGCGCCCCGTGACAATATTAATCACCATGATGAGATACTGGCTTAATAAGCCAAACTCTTGCACCGAGACACCCATGCGCCCATAACAGACCGAGCTTTCGGCTTCACAAAACTCTTTGACGAGTCGTTTAATTTCGCTTGCCGCAATGCCAGTAATATCAGCAACGGATTCGGCGCTATAATCTTTGGCGAAGTCTGCAATGCGCTCAATCTCTGGCGCGAGCGCCGCCGCTCTATTATTTTTAGCGCGCGCTTTGTCTGCATAACCTTGGAGATAGATTTCATTAAGCATGGCAAGCAAGAGTAAGACATCCGTCGCTGGGCGAATAAAATGATGCTCGCTCGCAATATCTGCCGTTTCGGTGCGCCTTGGGTCGATGACTACTACTTTACCATCACGCGCTTTGATGTCTTTTAGCTTTTGGCGCATATTCGGTGCAGTCATAATACTGCCGTTAGACGCCAGCGGATTACCACCGATGATGAGCATATATTGGGTACGATTGACGTCAGGCACGGGGATACGCAGCATATGCCCAAACAGATGCATACTGACAATATGGTGCGGCAATTGGTCGATAGAAGTCGCAGAAAAACGACTGCGCGTCTTTATACTGCTTAATAAATGCTTAATCGTTAACATGCCGCCCAAATTATGGACGTTGGGATTACCTAGATAAATACCAAAGGCATTTTGACCGTGTTTTTTCTGTACTGACTGAATACCCGCAGCCACTTTATCGAGAGCTTCAGGCCAGCTAATCTCTTTCCAACCGTTAGCCGTTCTCTCAACGGGATGACGCAGGCGATCACAGTCTTCATGCAAATCTTGCAAGGCGGTCGCTTTTGGACAAATATAACCCTTGGAGAATGGGTCGTTTTTATCACCTTTAATCGATAGCACTTTTTCGCCATCGTGCTTTATCTCAATACCGCACATCGCTTCGCATAAATTGCAGGTTCTAAAATGTGTTTGTTCATTCGTCTTGCTTTGTTCACTAGCCATGGTCGCGCTCCCTGTTATTTTTTACTATCGCTTTCACTATCTAAATTCCGTTTTATACGTTTAATAAAGGTAATAAATTTACTCATCTTAAAAAGATTGAGCGTTCGTCAAAGTTAGACATTGATAAGCTCAATAACTAACCTTCCACTCTGTGCATCTCTTTAGCGAAAAAACTGCTAAAAAGTCCATCAAAGTTTTTGCACAACATAGCAATGGCTTGCTGCTGTGAATAGCGTTGTTGATGACAACCTAATATCAACTCATGTACTTGGGCGGCAGCGATATCAACGCAGAGATGAACGTCAAACGCCTCAAAAGAACACTCAGCTGACTGCAAGCCCTGTATAAATATCTTGGTCCATTCGTTGCGTATCTCTGTGATTAGACTTCCCAAGCCTTTATTTTCTGCTTGTAAGTCAAAGCGCAGACTGTCTTCCATTAAACGTTGGAATAAAGCGATATTCTGAAATGCCGCATCAAAAATCATGGTTAAGCAATGCTGACAACGTTGATTAAACGCCTCTTTAGACAGCATTGCATAGTCTTTAAGCATATCTACCCACGCCATACGCATCGGTGATAAATAGTTGTCTTTCAGCTGCGCGCCTAACTCCTGCTGCAACGCCTCTAAGCTATCAAAGTGATTATAAAAACTTGGCTGGGCAATACCCGCGCCTTTGGCGATTTTATTCATGCTCATACCACAAGCGCCCTCCAAGCTATATAACTGCAAGGCACTTTTTAACAGCGCATGGCGCGTCTTTGCTTTTGCCAAATCACGCTTCGATTCTGCTTTTGTAGAACTTACTACCTTAAGTGCATTCACTGTCAATCTACCGTAGATGAATCAATCATATAACGTATTCATTATTTAAACTATAAGGCTATAGCCATTTAAACGATAAGTCTATATTTAAATACTCAGATAGGTTTAAATACTGAAACAAAGGATTATTAATAGTCAATCTTTACCTATCATACTGAGAAAACGTCCTATCTCTTACACAACTATGCGGCCCATAACATAGTGGTGGCTTTTATCATAATTGAGTAACACTGCAAACATTGGCCATACAGACAAGGCGCGCTGAAATTCATATATTGGTAGCACAAGTTAGCCACTGGCTAGTTGTAGAGTACTGAAACGCAGTACTGAAAGTGTCATAAGAATCATAAATAATAATCTACATACTAAAGCGTCATACAAACTGTTGATTTAACTTTTATAACAGCTTTATCAAGACGCAATAACGAGAATAAGGAATATCACAATGAATGAACATACCCTAAAAGGTGATTGGAATCAGATGAAAGGTACAGTGAAGCAGAAGTGGGCTGACCTGACTGATGATGACTTACTACATATCGAAGGTAGCCGTGATAAGCTTGTAGGTAAAGTCCAAGAGCGTTATGGTCATAGTAAAGATGACGCTGAGCGCGAAGTTGACACATGGCGCAATGAAAACAAATATTAATTAATAATTGCTCTTATAAAACCTTGTCGTAAATATAGATTTTTATAAGTAAGTAACTAATTAAAAAAACCGCATTGATTATAATGCGGTTTTTTATTGTTCATTGCTCATTGATAGCTGTGTCAATATATAGAATGCTGGATAGCAGGTTTGAATGAAAAACAAACAGTGTAAAATAATTAACGCCCAGACACGATAAAACCGCATAGCAATTAATTGTTATGCGGTTTTATTGTTAACGATCCTTGTTACCCATCACCACTCTAATCACTGCATCCTTGCAGGATATTGAGTACATTGTGATAGCCGGGCATCCTGCCCATTTCTTCACACTACTATTGGCATTATCTGCCTGCAACACGGGTCATGTGTCCTTATTCCAATTGCTATTATCATCCTGATGCCAGCAAATCGAACTATTATCCTTAATACGGTCAACTCAATCCTTGAGTCACATTCCCTTATGCCGTGTGTGTATAGTGTCAAATTATAAGGCTGCTGTTAAGTCGCGTAAGCGTCATTGCGTGTAAGCATATGCTTACGTCAGTTATAAAAATGACCAGCAATATTAGCCAAGTTATTGATAATAATATTATTATCGTTAAACAATATATTTGATGATTTTCTATAAACTATTTAAATATTAAAAGTGTTATCGATGTTTGCTAACGTTAGCAACACCTTAGTCACCTAAAGTGTCGGATGCTTACGCAAATATTTGCAAAATTTACAACTTATTAACACCAAAGACATGTATTAATGAGTTTTAAGTCTTACTATGTGTATGTAAGAAAATATTTCAAGATTAAGAGACAAATATCGATTCTATAAGAATGTTGCTCCGTAATCTTTTGCTTCATAACCTTTATAGAGTCTTTAGCTCTTTATATATAACAGATATATAACCAGTCACTATTAGACATTTAAGCCTGACAAATATAAGTTGGATTAAGATAAGGATTATTAATAACAGTGCCTTACTCAGATATGCTATACCAAAGGAGATTTTATCGTGAAAATTCTACCCGCTTTCTCATTTAAGACAGCAATATCTGCCGGTCTGGCGCTGACGATGTTAGGGACAGTTGCCGGTTGTGCCGTTGTCGGTCCAGGTTACGAAGATTACCCAATATATGGCGGTAACAGCGATTATGGCAATGTTGACTATAAGCGTGTTAACCAAACCCTGCGCAATGACCTACGCCGCAAAGGCTATCAGGTTATGGATATCCGTGCTGATAACTATCGTGGCAATCGAGCCATCACTGCCATTGCTAGAAAGAACAATCAAACTTATGAGCTGAAATATACTTATCCTGACTTAAGACTCATTAGCTCAAATAAAAGAGCCTCTACTAGCATCTGGCAAGATGATAGATATGATAAAAACGACTATAAGAAAGACAAATATAAAAATAATGGCAAATATAAAAATAACAAGCATTATAAAAACGATGATATTGAAGACAGCATCAAAAGAGATTCGCGCTATCCAGCCATTAAACAACGTGCTATTAACAAGGTAAGATCGATGGGTTACCGCGTCGAAGATATTGAGCTGGAAGAAAAGAACGGTCGCGGCGTGTTTGAGATTGAAGCCAAGCGTGGTTCGCAAGAATATGAGATTTTACTTGGCTATCCAAACTTGAATGTGATTAAGATTAAAAAAGACTAATCTTTAAACAGTCCATTTTTATACGTTAGCTTTTCTTATGCAACGTTATTGTGGTAGTGCAACATTAAGATCAGTAATTAAATACCAGTAATCGCCACATTACTGATAAGTAATAGGAATTAATAAGATAATAGGAATATTTATTATGAAGATATTAAGCTTCTCAACTTTAAAAACCGCTTTTTCTGCTGGTATTGTGCTTGCTTTATTGGGCACTACCGTTGGTTGTACCGTCACGCCAAGACATGATGGTCAAAGAGTTTATTACCCAAACGGTCCGTATCAGGGTAACGGCAAGTATAACAATAATGGTCGTTATAATAATGGCGGCCATAAAGTCAATCATGCTCACCACGATAGCAAAAAAGGCAAACATAAGAATAAAAACGGTCATCACAAAAATAAAAACGGTAAGCATAAAAAAGATAATAGCCGCTACAACAATAATGGTCGCTATAATAATAACCATTATCGCTACAAGTAACTTAACCTCTCAACAACTTATAGAAATAGCGCATAGCGCCTAATGGCTAGGCGTTTGGGTTTTTGGGTCTGTGCTCTCGTTATTTGACGACGTTTGACAAAATTTAGCTATTTTAGATGAGTACGATTCCATTAAGAACACGCCTTGTACGTACAGATAAGATTTTGGCATCGTTGATGACTTGATGCCCTTGGTCAAATAAGCCAGCCCTTGGTTTAGTTGACCATTTTTTTATTGTGTCGTTTTTAGCATAGAACCTTGCTTATATAGACGAGTTACCAATACCTTTAATAGCATAGCATGAGAGAATATTATGAAAAAATATACGTTATTAAAAACCACGGCGGCGAGCAGTATGATTGCCGCGTTACTGTCCATAACGACTGGCTGCGTCACCGCGCCCGGCTACAATGCTTATGGTGACCTTTATGAAGACATTTACAAAGATACTAAAATCTATAAGAAACACAAGAAAACCATCAAGTCTATTGATAAAGAACTTTATCAGCCTGCTATCGAGCAGCGCGCGGCCAATCAGGTTAGCAATATGGGTTATCGGGTCAAAGACGTCAGATATAAAAAAGGCGACAGTAAAATAAAAGTAAAAGCTCGCCGCGGCAGTAAAGACTATAAAATCGAGCTTGGCTATCCGAGCTATAACGTGATTAAAATCAAAAAAGATTGACAACAGGTGTTAAAAGTCTAACACCTCAATCACATCATAAGCAGGCGTCTCATAAGGATGCTCCTGCTTTAATGCCTCGATAACTGCTTTAATACGAGCAGTAGCAACGACCATCTCTACTCGCCACTCATCAACGGTTTCAAGTTTATCTTGCGCCCCAATATTTGGCTGACTGCCTGCCAGTGGCATAAACTGTCCGCTCCCCTGCACTTGCCAGCAGCATTGTTCATAATTGCCAATCTTGCCAGCACCCGCTGCAAACAAGGCAGACTTTACTGGTTCTAACGCCGAATCTGGAATAAAAACGGTTAATTTATACATAGATTACTTCCTTTGAGCCTATTTAGAAAAATTACTATCAGCTATAAACTTACTATTTTTTAGACAATGAAGGATGGTCAGTCCAGATATAGCGCAATAACCAATCTTTTGCCTCGCCTGCATAATCAATCCCAATCCGTGGACGCAGTGATATTGGCGGCTGACAGCCATCGTCTTCAATCCAAACCCCTGATGCCGGCGTAATAATTTTGCCATATAATTCACGGTCGATTCGCAAATGTTTGGTCAACTTGCCGGGACCGGCCAATTGTTTCATTTCTTTTAGAGGACTTAATGGCTTATCTGCACTCAGTAATTGCTCGTCAAACAAGCGCTCACTATCCTCTGTGAAAAAGCCTGCCCGTATCAACACCGCTTCTGGTGACTCTGCCGGCCCACTTACTAAATTAAGCATATGATGGATACCATAAGTCAGATAAACGTAAAACACGCCGCCTTGGCTATACATAATCTCAGTACGCACAGTACGAGTACCGGCGTGCGCATGACAGGCGGCATCACCCTCTCCAATGTAGGCTTCAGTTTCTGAGATACGCATACGCAGGATTTTTTGCTTGCCTTCACTATCGGTTAGCTGTCGACATAAAACCTTACCAATCAAGTCAGCCGCGACCACGCAGGTTGGACGACTAAACCATGCAGGTTCTAAAATTATGGATTGAATATCGGATTGCTTAGGTGCTAGCATCTATGATGACCTTTTGATTTATAACGGTATTTTTATATTAACGATATAAATTTAGCATAAAAACTTACCGAAAGACGTTAAGCAATAAACGCTATTACCTATTGCAACTGATGCTATACAGACAGTTAACTCATTCTAATAGTAATCTTGACTCTCGCTATTTAAGATTAAAACATCCAATACTAAAATACATAATCAAAAGGATATAACAATGAGTAACTCTAATGCGAGTGATAATAAGCACAATAATAAGCAGCAGAATAATGATGAAAAGGACACTGATCAGAACGCAGCGATGAAAAATAACGATGCTGCTAATGACTCTAAAGACAACAACGCTAATAAAGACGCTAATAGCAAAAACGATAAACAGAACAATCAGTCAGACAGCAAAGACAGCAAAGACAGCAAAGACAGCAAAGATGATAAAACGTCAGATAAGAATGGTAATAAGGACGATAAATCATCAGACAAAAACAGCAGTAAAGATAAAGACGCTTCTGATAAGGAAGGTAAAGACAGTAAGAACAATGACTCTAAATCTAAAGACGATAAAGAATCCTCTTTAAAAGACACTGCGACAACTAAAGCTAAAGAGGTAGTCGGCTCATTAGCTGATAAAGCCGCAGATGCGATGGGGCTGGCAGCGAAAAAAATCAAAGAAGTGCGTAAAGACAAATAATATAGCTGCCTTTAACATAACCGTTTTTAAAATGATTATTCCCATAAAAAAACTGAGCGCATGGCTCAGTTTTTTATTACTTAAATATTGAAGGGTTGCATATATTTAGCTTAATGGCACGCCAATACGTTTTGCCACTTCTTCATAACCTTCAATCACGTCACCCAACGACTGGCGGAAACGGTCTTTATCGAGTTTTTTCTTGGTAGCTTTGTCCCAGATACGGCAACCATCAGGCGAGAACTCATCACCTAAGACGATACGGTCATGGAATACGCCAAATTCAAGTTTAAAATCTACCAGTATTAAATCACCAGCATCAAACAAAGTTTTTAATACTTCATTTACTTGATGGCTCAGCTCTTTCATTTTCGCCAATTGTGCCTCATTAGCCCAATCAAGAGAGATAGAGATTGACTCATTGACCATCGGATCACCAAGCGCATCATCTTTATAGAACAGCTCATAAGTAGGCGGCGTCAAAGCTTGACCTTCTTCTAAACCTAGACGACGCACTAAACTGCCAGCGGCAAAATTACGTACCACACATTCAACTGGAATCATCTCTAAGCGCTTAACCAGCACTTCATCATCTGATAATTGCTTTTCAAAATGGGTTTCAATACCAGCATCAGCCAGCTTTTGCATGATAAAGGCGTTAAAGCGGTTGTTCACCACGCCTTTACGGGCGAGCTGCTCGATACGCTTGCCATCAAGCGCTGAGGTATCGTCACGGAAATGTAAAATCAGCAGATCGTTGTCTTCTGTTTCATAAACAGATTTGGCTTTGCCTTTATACAGCAGTTCTTGCTTTTGCATGAGGGGAGTTCCTGTTCGTTCAAGCTTATGTGGTAAAAACGCGCAGCGACCGCTAAGCGCTTTATATTAAGGTGTTAAGAAAAAATGCTTAACCATAATAAAAAAGCAGCGGTACAGATAGGGATAAAAAAGGGTTTATTCTGAAACTTGGGTAACGGCAACAGCACGCTGAGGTTTCGGCAATTGATACTGCTTACCTGACTCGTTTTGCAACTTTAGCGTATTTGTGCCCGCACTAGGGGTTGGGTATAACGGCACAAATGGGGCGGTTTCTTGCTCAGCAGGTAGCTGTAGCGGCGCCAGTTTTTTGCTTTGCTGATACTCAAGACTACCGTTATCACGCTTGCCAAACACTTCTTTTGTCGCTTGGCAACCGCTCAATACCAACGTACTACCCAAAACTACCGTTAGCAGCGCCGGGAATATCTTTGCAGGGGTTGCAGGGGTTGCAGGGGTTGCAGGGGTTGCAGGGGTTGATGATACTGTCATCATATTATCTCTCTGAGTTAGCCGTTATTGCTTATTTGGTGCGTATTTGGATAATGCGCTTATAGTTAAAATACTTAATAGACTCTTGCTAAGCTATAAGCGACATTTTATTGAATTGCCAAAAATCTAGAGTAAGTTGGCACGAATCAAGGCTTCATCAATCGTTGCATGGTGCTTTTCAGCCAGCCATACCAATGGTAGACGAATACCTGTGTCTATCATGCCCATTTTATGTAGAGCATATTTGGCAGGGATAGGACTTGACTCGATAAATAGGTCGCGGTGTAAGTGTTTTACCACGTCATGGACTTTATGAGCGGCATCAAAATCACCGCGTAAACCCGCACTAAAGGTTTCGCTCATGGCTTTTGGGGCAACGTTGGCGGTCACTGAAATATTGCCTTTACCACCCAGTTTCATCAGCTCAAGGGCAGTACCATCATCACCAGATAGCACCACCATTCTGTCACCGACCGCTTTGATTAATTGCTCGCCGCGAATCGTAGAACCTGTGGCGTCTTTAATAGCGACGATATTATCAATATCAGCAAGGCGTTCAACCGTTTCTTGAGCAATATCAACAACGGTACGACCCGGTACGTTATAAAGCATCTGCGGTATTTTTACCGCTTCAGCGATGGCTTTATAATGCTGAAACAAGCCTTCTTGTGGCGGCTTATTATAATAAGGAGCAACCAATAGCGCACAGTCCGCACCCGCATCCGCCGCATCTTGAGTCAGCTTAATGGCTTCAGTGGTGTTATTGGCACCAGTACCTGCAATCACCGGCACGCGACCTTTGACATGCTGCACAAAATAGCGAATCACATCGCTGTGCTCTTGCATCGACAAAGTCGCTGATTCACCAGTGGTACCGACAGCAACAAGGCAATGCGTGCCCTGCTCAATCTGCCAATCTATGAGGTCTGCCAGACGTTTATAATCGACCGTGCCGTCAGGATGCATGGGCGTTACCAAGGCTACCATTGAGCCTTGTAGTCGGGTTTTGATATCGTCGTATGCTGTGCTCATAACCGTGCCTTACTGTATTATCCTAGCTTTTATTAAAGCTATCACATGATAAGTCGTGTGCAAGTGCCCTGATAAAGATAATCGTCATAAACACAAATGCATAATGATTTATGTTATTGAAAATAACGTTAAAGGTCATACCTTGCTTGATGGTGATATTCATGATTTATAATAACGTCATGAACGCTATTTTTATCTGCTGCCAATCTGATTGATGCTTAGCCATAAAAACGCCTGTTAGTGTAGCATATTTTGGCTCTATCGCTATCAATCAATTAACCCCTAAGCTCTTTATAAAGCAAAAAATCGCCTGTCCATTGAGAGACTAAGTGCTACTTTATTATGCCAATTTTGCAGCAAACATCGAGGGAAATTCAATGTAAGCTTGGCATTATTTGACCTTTAAGCCTAGCCTGAAAACTAAACAGTTAGTGTAGCGTAATTACGGATTACCGCTAAAACCTTTTCCGGTATTTTAACGAATCGTCAACACATCGATGGTCGGGCGATACAAGCAAGCCAATTATCGCCTTATTATTTATCTTAATCATCATCTATGATTCTAATAGCTCAGCTTCTCTACTCTGTATTTTTCACTCAATCCGCAAACCGATAATACCCGGAATACCTTGACGCATCATCTCAAGCGTCACTACCCCTTTTTTGGGTAATAATGAAACGGCGCTAGAAAAATCGTTGACCGTTTTAATAGGTTTTTGATGCAAGTTAGTGATAACGTCGCCGGCCAATATGCCCGAGCGTGCTGCCAATCCTGTCGGCTCAATGGCGGTGACCAATACACCCGTCTTATTATCAGACGCCAGCTCTCTTTGCTCCTCCGGTGTTAAGTTGCGCAGCGCCAATCCTAAGCTTATGCCGTTAGTTTGCTGAGCAGAACTTTGTGATTGGATATCGTTTGAGGCGTTACTGAGCTTGCCTGTTACGATAGATTGCTTACCATCGCGCTGAATCTGGACGCGAAATGTGTCATTAGGTCGGGCTCGATTAATCAAGTTTAATAAGTCTGATGCTTCCACAATTTGAATATCATTATATTTTAAAATAATGTCGCCTGATTTTAGCCCAGCCTTTTGCGCTGGCGAATCTGGTGACACACGCGTCAATAACGCCCCTTGTGGACGCGCCAAGTTATAGGCTTCAGCTAAATTACGGTCAATATCTTGGGGATAAATGCCCAAATAAGCGCGTGCGACCTCACCATTATTTTTTAGCTGCTCATAAATATCCATCGCCGCATCAATCGGGATGGAAAATGACAGCCCCATATAACCGCCTGTACCGCTAAAAATACGCGAGTTTATGCCAATCACTTCGCCGCGCTGATTAAATAATGGACCACCTGAGTTACCAGGGTTCAAGGCAACGTCAGTTTGGATAAAGGGTACACTGGTCTCACGCGAAAAATTACGGGACTTGGCACTAACAATACCCGCCGACGCCGAATAATCAAAACCAAAAGGCGAGCCAATTGCCAATACCGGCTCCCCTACTTTTAAAGCATTGGAATCCCCGATTGGCAACGAAGGGAACTGACGACCCGTGACCTTTAATACTGCCACATCAGAGCGCTCATCACTGCCTACTAAAGTCGCGTCAAGCTCGGTTCGGTCATTAAGCGTGACGCTGATTTTGTCCGCGCCCGCCACCACATGATGGTTGGTCAGCATATAACCATCAGCGGTGACAAAAAATGCCGTGCCATAAGCATGCTCAATCGCTGGCGTCGCTGCTTGATCAGGAATACGCAAACGATCGCCAAAGAATTTACGCAATAGCTCAGCGGTTTGCGCTTTAGCAAGCTCAGCCTCACTAACGGTTTTGGTCACATTTACGCGCGCCACCGCTGGGGTAACTTGCTGAACCAAACCCGAAAAATCTGCGGTGGTAACGGCCGCTTCAGCGTTCGGTACGGTAGCTATATTGATACCCGCAACCATGGTAGTGGCTACGGCAAGTGCCAACGTGCTCTGTTGTAACCAACGCGTCAAATTGCGCGTATTCGGTACTTTAGACATATTGATAGGCATATTTTTAGGCATGTTACCCTCCATATAATGGGTCTTATAGTCGTTATAAACTAATTGTTATAAACGGTTTAAATAGGACCGTTATTAAGCATAATGTTGGCGTATCTCATCAAGGTATCGTACTAATCTATTTATTCTAATAACTATGGCTTAGCTTGCTTATTCACTAAAATCTAAAGAAATGGTCTTTATATTTTTAGATTAAAAATTTAATAAATGCTTTTATCGCAGGCTTTTATCATCAGCTTTTAGTAATGCAAGCTTGCAAAGTAGACTGTTTGTTAGTTTACAGTCCATTTTAGACTTATGGTATAAAACTTTCTCTTTTCTCTCATAAGGATGGTCAATGTCATTACCTACTTCTGTTTTAAAGTGACTCCACTATATGCTAGCAATGCTAAAAAATAACGCAAGTATGCCTTATTTATAACAGGCGCTTAGTAGCTGCTTTGATAAAGCTTTATGGGCAGATAGTAAAGCCGCTCAGAGCGCTCAGAAAAAGAGCCTCGAAATACATAAAATAAAGCCATGTTATGATAACAAGCCAAATAATTTATATGGCAAACAAAAGTTAATTTTTGTAGGTCATTAGGTCATCAGATTGGCTATCATCAGCTTATTTTTCATCTTTTGCTTTTCTAGTTTATGCTTACTAATCTGGGAAATCTTTTGTCTTTACTGCGATATCGTATATATATCATATCTCACTTTGTTTTGAGCAATGCTATGGCTCATGCCGCAATTGACGTTATTGATTAACGTTACTGATTGATGCTTTGATTTATATGCGACAGCTCATGAAGGCGAATTTTGCCACAGCTTATGACAGCAGCGTCTATAGCCTGTGGCACGCCTCTTAATAGATATAAAATATGACAAGATTATAAAAGGATTAATTTATGGATACCGCCCTATTGTTATCCGGCGTGGTTGGGCTTGGCATCGCCGCCCAATGGTTGGCTTGGTATTTAAAGCAACCGTCCATTTTGTTTTTATTACTGATTGGTATTATTGTTGGCCCGATATTGGGCGCTTTTGACCCTGACTTGGTGCTCGGCGAGCTGATGTTCCCTCTTATCTCGTTGGGCGTGGCGATTATTTTATTTGAAGGCTCGCTGACTTTAGAGTTTGATGAGATTAAACAACACGGCTCTGTGGTACAGATGCTGGTGTCGGTCGGCGTGCTTATTACCATTGCGATTGTGGCGCTATCGACTTACCTGTTGTTTGATGTCGACCCTTTGATTGCTTTGCTTTTCGGTGCCTTGGTCTGTGTGACTGGCCCTACGGTCATTATGCCGTTACTGCGCAGCGTGCGCCCCAATAAAACCATTTCTAACATTTTGAAATGGGAAGGTATTATCATCGACCCTATCGGCGCGATTGCGGTGGTATTGGTCTATGAATATATCATCTCAGGCGGTGAAGCCAGTAGTATCTTGCTGTTTGCTAAAATTGTGGTATTGGCAGTAGCGATGGGCTTAGCGGGCGCGTGGGCATTGGCATTTTTAATGCGTCGCCATATGATTCCTGAGTTTTTACGCAATGTCTTTACCCTTGCCTTTGTGCTGCTACTATTTTCTATCTCCAACCACTTAGAACACGAGTCTGGCTTATTAACGGTCACCGTACTAGGGGTGGCGCTGGCTAACTGGCCAAAATTCCCACGTGAAACGATTTTAGAGTTTAATGAATCGCTGACCATTTTATTGGTATCGGTATTATTTATCATTCTTGCTGCCCGCGTTGAGCTTGAAAGTTTGCTAAGCGTTGGCTTTGCTGGACTGGTGCTACTCGCCATTGTAATGTTTGTCGCGCGTCCCTTATCAGTATGGGCGTCGTCTATTGGCTCCAATCTAAAAACCAATGAAAAGCTGATGATTAGTTGGATTGGCCCACGCGGTATTGTTGCCGCTGCTATTTCGTCCTTATTTGCTATTCGCTTGCAAGAGTACGATATCCAAGGCGTTGAGCTGCTTGTACCCTTAGTCTTCCTCGTCATTATTGGCACAGTAATGATTCAGGGCTTAGGCGCCAAAATGGTTGGTAATTTCTTGGGCGTACGTGAGCCTGAAACCAACGGTATCTTGGTCGTTGGCTCCAACCCTATCGCTTTATTGGTGGCAACGTCTTTAAAAGACCAAGGTTTTGATGTCATCGTCGCGCACAATAACTACACCAATATTGCCCGCGCGCGCATGAGCGGTCTGCGCACCTACTTTGGCAACCCCATCTCTGACCATGCCGATCATCACTTAGACCTTATCGGTATCGGGCGCCTGTTTGCCATGAGTATGGATAAAGAGATGAATACCTTGTCCGAGATTCATTATCGTCATGAGTTCGGCGAGCGCAAACTTTATCGCCTTAAATTCAGTGATGAGAAAGTCAAAAGTGAGCGCGATGATAAGCAAGGCAACTTTCATTCGCAGTGGTTATTTGGCAAAGACGTCACTTATACCAAGCTTGCCAGTATGCTGTCGAAAAAAGCGCGTATTAAAATCACCAATATCACGGACAGCTATAGCTTTGAGCAATATAAAGCTGATAATAAGCAATTTGTGCCGCTTTATACCGTCGATAAAGAAGGTAAGCTACACGTGATTACCGATAATTTTGATGGCACCGTACCACGTGATCGTAAGCTGATTTCATTGGTCGTTGACGATGAAGTACAGCCAAAACCGGTCGATGTGACGCCGAAACAAGAACAAGCACGCGCAGCGGCAGATGCCAGCTTTGAGTCCAGCTCAAAAGCGCCTGAAAAGCGTCAAGTGATAGAGGGAATAGACGATAGTAATAAAATCATTGCGCCAAAACCTATAGTAGAGGCAGAGTCTACAAAAGGCACTGATATACCAGTTGAGCAAGACAATCTATCTAGTACTGCGACTAAAACGTTAGAGATTCAGTCGGAAAAAGTAAACGCTCAAGCGATAGAGTCTAAAGAGAAATCTACTAGCGCTGTTAATGCTCATAACGTTATTAATAAAGAGGTGATGTCGGATAATTCGACGGCAACTTCGAAAACTAAAACCTCTAGCAATACCAATGGTAATGGCAGCGCACCGAAAACCAAAAAAGGCGCGCTTGACCCCAATCGTTTACCCGACTCCAGTGGTGATAACCTTGATAACCTTGATAACCTTGATAACATTGATAGCATTGATATAAATAAAGACTAGCGCAGTTTTTAAAAATTTTCCCATAAACTATAAAAGCCCCAACTCAGCAGTTGGGGCTTTTTGCTTAATTGCTGTAGGCTAACAATAATAATGCTAAATAGTATTAATCTGTTCGCTTTAAAACAACATCAAACTAATGCAAATTTTTCCTGAACGGTTTGCCAGATACGTTCACTGACTTCTGCAGCGCTACCTGACGCATCAATACGGTGGATACGCTCAGGTTGCTCGCTGGCAAGGACACTAAAACCTTGATGCACTCTAGTAAAAAACTCCGTCGCTTGCTGCTCAAAACGGTCAGCAGCGCTACGTTTATTGGCGCGCGCCATCCCTTCTAATACTGGCAAATCCAACCACAAAGTCAGCTCGGGTAACTGTACGACAAACTGACGGATAAGCATATCAATTTTAGCGCGTACAGCACTATCACCATGAGCACGCCCAAAACCTTGATAGGCAACGGTCGAATCGGTAAAGCGGTCACATATCACCCAAGTACCGCGTTGCAGCGCTGGTAAAATCACTTGCTGCAAATGGTCACAGCGCGCGGCAAACATGAGTAGCAGCTCAGTATCATCGTTAATTGTGGTATCAGGGTCTAGCAAAATAGCACGTAATTGCTCAGCAAACGGACTACCGCCCGGCTCGCGGGTACGCAGATAGTCGATGCCCTTTACTTGTAGCCGATTGCAAAGTTGCTCGATAGCGGTGGTCTTGCCAACGCCTTCAGTACCTTCAAAGCTAATAAAGCGCCCTTGAATGGACGCTGTATTAGTAGACGCTGTATTAATAGGATGGCTAGGCGCTTTTACTTGCGATGATTTTTCTTCTGGTAATGCTGACATGATATGACCTTATGTCATTGATGAGCGTTATGCCGTTATATAAATAGTTATATAAATAGCTATATAACGACATAACGACATAACGACATAACGCTCAGTACACGATAGATTTTTGGAAATATAGAGGATTAAATTACGGCGGCGGCGTTTGTGCTTTCTTTTGACGCATGACGCTTAGATAGTCTCTGACCGCTTGGTTATGCTCATTTAAGCTATTGGTAAATTTGTGCCCGCCGTTACCGGTCGCCACAAAATATAACGCTTCGCTATCGGCAGGATGCAAGGTTGCTTCAATAGAGGCCGCAGATGGCAGCGCAATTGGCGTAGGCGGTAAACCATCGATTTGATAGGTATTATAAGCCGTCTTTTCATCGATGTCTTTACGGCGAATATTGCCTTCATAACGGCTGCCCATACCATAGATAATGGTCGGATCGGTCTGCAAGCGCATACTTTTATTCAAACGATTATTAAATACCGCCGATACCAAAGGACGCTCTTCTGCCACACTGGTTTCTTTTTCGATAATCGACGCCATCACTAGCGCTTCGTATGGACTGGTATAAGGTAAGTTAGGGGCACGATTCTCCCACGCCTTGGTCAATGCTTGCTGCTGGCGCTTATACAAATCGGTCAGTACCTGCTTATCCGTGCTCCCTTCACCATAATAATAAGTATCAGGGGCAAACCAGCCTTCAAGATTGTGATTGACGATAGGGTCATTACTATTGACCACAGAATCTGGCAAGATTCCAACCAAATCCAAGGCCTGCGCAATACCGGCATTGTCTCTATCATTACCACTCTCATCAATCAGCACTTCTTTTTTGATGCCTTTATTATCACGTAGCGCCTGATATAAATCTTTTGAGGTTTTGCCTTCGATAATTTGCACTTTTACCATCGCCGCCTTCACCCCTTGCCCAAGCACGTGCAGCGTTTCAGCAAAGGTCGGGTTTTCTGGTAATTGGTAAATACCAGCATGCAGCGGACCATCGACTTGTGATTTGATATACAGCTTAGCCACGCTGGCAGAAAACAGCGGTATCTGCTGTTGCCACTGCGGCAGTAGCCCATAATACGTCTGACCCGCCTCAATCGTCACCATCTGCTGCGGCTGCTCAATACGTCCAAACAGCGTCTGATAAACCATCACCAAAAAAAACGCTGCAATCAGCCCAAGCACCAGTAATACCTGATAGCCGCGCTGCATAAAAAACGACGGATTATCGGCTTTATAGTGGCGCGGTTTATTATCACCGCTAATGAGCGAGATATCCGTCGCCGGTATTTCCTCTGCGGCAACGTCGTCAACGACGGGTTTTTTGTCCAACGGCGTAGTATCGACAGGCTGATCAGCTGTGCCGTCATGGTCGTTTATTGGTGGCTCATCAGGACGTTCAGGCGGTATTTCAGGGGTAGGCTTGCTCATGGCAACTCGCGAGGCAGAAGTTTGCTAGAATTTAGCACTGAACTGGGTGATTTTCAATGGTATTTGCTTAGCTTATCGATTAACTTACTATTTGGCTTGAGAGCGATGGCTTAATATTCATCCTCTTTTATTATTAGACCTCTTGCAAAAGTAGCAGAGGATTTTACAATAACTAATACATTCGCAACTGGCTAAGAACCATGCCAAACATAGATAAGCTACTCGAACAAAATAACGCAGGCTTCAAGCGCTATACAGGTATTCATAAAGCGACCTTTTATGAAATGCTTGAGGCCATGCAGCAGCATGAAACCCAAAAGACCAAATCAGGGAGACCAAGCGTGCTTAGTCTGGAGGCGCAAATATTACTGGCCCTTACTTATTGGCGTGAATACCGGACGCTGTACCACATCAGTATGGACTTTGGTATTCATGAGTCTTCTGCTAGCCGTATTATTCGTAAAGTAGAATATGTTCTTATCAATTCAGGTAAGTTTGAATTGCCCAAAAAGCTGCCTAGTAGAGTTGATGATGATATTAATTGGTCAGTCGTCATTGTCGATGCGACTGAAACCCCAATTGAGCGTCCAAAAAAAACCAAAGAGACTACTATAGCGGCAAGAAGAAACAACACACCTTAAAAGCGCAAGTGATCGTCCACTGGAAAACAGGCTTAATATTAGATGTTCAAACGTCCAAAGGCTCTATTCACGATTTTAAGCTGTATAAAGATACTTGTCCTGACTGGCTTCCTTGTGACACTAAACTATTAGCCGATAGTGGTTATCAAGGTATAGCAAAGCTACATAAGCAAACCTTCACGCCATTTAAGAAACCTCGTGGTGGTCAGTTATTAGAGCTCTGCAAACAAGCCAATCAGTATCTCGCTAAGTTTCGCATTATGGTTGAACACAAAATAGGCTTAATCAAACGGTTCAAAATCGTGGCTCATAAATATCGTAACCGTCGTCAGCGCTACGATCTTAGAATGAAGCTATTCGCCAGTATTGTTAATTTCGAGCTTAACCTATGACTTTTGCAAGAGGTCTATTATTTCCCCGCTTGCCCATTGGTCACGAAAACTTATTATGAATCTAAATTTCAATCAAAGTCTTGCCAAAAACTATCAGTCACCAAGCCAAATCATTAGAGTGCTCAGAGAAGATTGGGTCGCTAAGCAAAGTTATTGCCCTAATTGTAATGCCGAACCATTGGCTGAATTTACGAACGGCAAGCCTGTTGCTGACTTTTATTGCGGACATTGCAGTGAGGAATATGAGCTAAAAAGTAAAAAGGCAAAATTAAGTCAGATTATTAATGATGGCGCTTATGACACCATGATTGAACGTATCAACAGCGACAACAATCCAAACTTTTTCTTTTTAACGTATTCTCAAGCATTGAGCGTGAATAACTTTTTAATCATTCCCAAACAGTTCTTTAAGCCGGATATGATTATAAAACGCAAGCCTTTATCCCTCACTGCCAAACGCGCCGGCTGGGTTGGCTGTAATATTGATTTGCGTAAAGTGCCTGAATCAGGAAAAGTATTTTTGGTCAAAGACCAGCAAGTCATACCACGCGATGATGTCACCGAGCAATTTCAAAAAACTTTGTTTCTGCGTCAGCAATCACACCAGACACGTGGTTGGACGTTGGATGTTTGGCAGTGTATCGATAAACTGGATGCTAATTTCTCTCTCAATCAGGTTTATGCGTTTGCTGACTTATTAAAACTCAAACATCCTGAAAACAACCATATTAAAGATAAAATCCGTCAGCAATTACAAGTATTACGCGATAAAGGCATTATTGAATTTACCGGTCGTGGTCAGTATCGCAAATTATATTAAACGCTTTTCGTTATAGCGCTCAGCTCTCGGTTGCCCTTTCTTATCGCGATAGACATCAGCTATCAACTCATCCCTATCGTCCCATAATGGTAAACGTGTCGTTGCAACTAAACGGTCATGAAACTTATGCGGTGGATACTCCCAATCAATTTCATCATTTATTTTAAAAAAGTGCTCTTCTCGATAATCTATATAAGCGTGCATTCTATTTTTAACATAGTTATTCCAATGCCATACTAGCTGCAATGATGTGCGAGCAGGCTTAGTAAACTGCTTCAAATTGACCGTTAGCGCACGCCTTACTGGTTCATCGTTAGGAAAGACTTTAATACGTTGCTCGATAACTTCTTCTTGTGTTTCTGCATACTCAAACACACCGCCAAAGGCAATAAATCTCTTAAAGTCTTTTAAATACATAACGCCGAGCGATAATTGGGTATAAGGCGATAAATGAATAATTTCATCAGGTTGTTCTTTTTCTAATTTGCAAATTTCATCAAAAACCATCAAGCGACGAATTTGTATTGGAATTCTGCTTTCTTCATAAACTGGATGCATCGATATTCCTCCTTTTAAAAGGCGCTATTGAACTTTTATGATTGAGAAAATATCATTGATCGATTTACCTGAGCGCACAAGTCTTTGTCACAAAAGACGATCACTTCTTTTTAAGCGCCTTTGCTAAGGGATATAAATGCTTAAGAAATTTCGATAAGCATGTATTGAGAGTAATGATGATAAAAAGCGATAAGAAAGTGGAAAAAGTCTTTCAGATAGAGATTGTCGAGATGCTAAGTAACCTCGTGGAAATTAGCGCAGAGAACGAGCAAGAAGCACTATTAAAAGCGCAAGAACTGTATCGCAATGAAGATATTGTTTTATATCCTGATGACTTAATTGATACCAAATTTAATATTTTTAAATACGATTAAATCGCTTCAAAACCCACCATTTCATCCGATAATAACCTCAGACTGGTCATTGGCATAATACCGCGCAATGCATTGCAAAAGAATAGCTGGCTTAAATGGGGCAAATCTTCATCTTGTAACGACCTGATGATAACGGGGTTATTGCTAGTCGATAGCCCATCAATAATGACTTGCCGCATCACCCCAGCGACGCCCGATTGCGCCATTGATGGCGTATACCATTGACCTTGGGTTAAATAGTTTGCTTTATCTTTATCAGTGTTGCTTTTATTAGCATTGTCTTTATTAGCATTAACGGTAGCGTCTATCTTTGATGATGGTGATTCTAGCAAGCGTGAATCGGAGAGCTGATAGAACACATTGCTCATCGTTCCCTCAATCCAGTGTCCGCTCATATTGCGTAGCAGACCTTCACCGATGCTTGATTTAATATTGTCTTCCAATGCTTTGGCTTTGATAGCGTGCAGCTCACCACTTGCCAGCACATTATCCAGACGATTTAAGCTTTTTAATCCAGCTAGCGGTGGCGGTAGACAAGCAATTTGAGAAGACAAGCAAATGGCAGTGGCGATAGGTTGTAATGGAAGTAGTTTCCCATCAGGCAGAGACAGCGATTGCGCAGTGGCAATACTCATTGGCGAGGATTTCAGCCAAACCTCACAAGCACTGCCTGAAGTATTTGTTATATAACCATAACCACGAACCTCTTGGGCAGCACGCGTCACGATCAGTTTTAGCATACCTTGCTGTAATTGCTTGGCATGCATTTTTAATATTGTTAATAATGCGTCGCTGTCCAGCTGCAGTTGTAATGCGGTCGCATGAGAGATAAGGCGCTGCTGATGGTAGTCCAACCACAATATCTGTCCATCAATGACGCCCATAGTGGTAAAAAAACCATCGCCATATGCCAGCCCGCGATTGTCTAATGACATAGCGAGCTTTGCAGCATTTGCCGTAGCATTTGGCGGCTGTAAGCATATCCATTTATTGGGCGACATCAAGGCTAGTCCCGCTTATTTATCAGCGGTTTGAGCAGCGGATTTATTAATCACTAGCATACAGCTATAAAACTCGCATTTTGCCAACTCTACTTTTTGACCGCCAATGACTTTATTTTTAACGATTTGACCGTTGAGCATATCAGCGACCAGCTTACCGCCTTCATCACCCATCAATTGGCGCGCCAGCTGATAAGACTTTTTGGCATGGTTTTTACTAAGCTTTTTTTCATTATCGGAGTCTGTCGGATTGGCAAAATACCAGCCAAGCTCGAGATATTTCTCAGAATCAATTAGGTCTAGATACGGCGCATCGGCCTTCATAAAGCGATATTTGGACGCCGGATTACTGGCATAATCTAAGCTATTTTCATCAGTGCTAACCACTTTGCCAAATGCTGATTTTATCTCGCTCAGCTCATCGACGTTGAGGGTTTTTACTTTACCCGTGCCCCATGAGGCGACATCGTATTTTACTGGCGTACCTTGTTGGGCGGTTGCGCCATCTAAGTCAGCGTGCGCGGTGGTGTTCTCTTCTTTAGTCGTCTCAGCGACGGTCTGCTCGCTCTTCTCGGCGCTGGCGTCTTCAGTTATGACGCTCTCTTTGTTGCTATCACAGGCGCTCAAAGACACGCCAACTGCCATTATCGTACTGACCATAAGGGTCTGTAGGCTATTATTCCACATGGGCAATTTACTCACATTTTTATAAAGGTCTGAAAATGGTATTAACGAGCGGACAGCGATGCCGCTGATAATGAACAATGTTTGTTAAGATTGTATCGTGATACGTTTTATTATTAACCTGTTGATATGCGCTTTTTTAGCAACTGGGTTTTTATCATATTCTTATATTTTCTTATCTTGCTTTTACACTTCTACAATTCATTGATTTGTTTACAATGGCTTTTTTATCATGACTTGTTCATAAGAACTAGGGCAGCCTAAAATCTTCATGCTCCCTAGTTTACCCAACTGCTTAACACTTGACCACCCTTTACGTTACGGATAGCACTCCCACAGAGTACAGATTTGTTAAAGACCTCACGAGGTAAAAACACCCTTTATCTCACGATTTATTGGTGCAGCACACGTTTGTGAAAGATAGCGTTATCCCTTATGATAAATGGGTTATCTATTTTTTATAACTTATCGCCTGTTAATTTTGTCACTATTTCGCCTCTTCACTGTTTTGCCTCTTATAGCCAGCGGACCTTTTATGACCCAGCATTTTATCGTTATCGGCAATCCGATTGCCCACAGTAAATCCCCTGAAATCCATACGCAATTTGCAGCGCAGGCAGGTATCGAGATTAGCTATCAACGTCAGTATTGTCCTGATGATGCGGCCAGTTTTACGGCCGTAATTGAGGCTTTTTTTCAAGGTGGCGGTGTCGGTGCCAATGTGACTGTACCATTTAAACAAGTTGCTTATGATTGCTGCGTAGCGCGTGGCGGCTTGTCTGAGCACGCCAAGGTCGCTGGCGCAGTCAATACCTTGCTGCTGAATAAAGCACTGTTAAAAACTGGCACGCCGATAGCCGAGGCCATATATGGCGATAATACTGATGGCCAAGGTTTGGTTAACCACATCAAAAGCTTGGGCTGGCCACTAAAGGGCGCGCGCGTAGCACTTATCGGCGCAGGCGGTGCGGCGCGCGGGGTTATACTGCCATTGATTGAAGCCGGTATCAGCAACCTCACCCTTGCCAATCGCACATTGAGCAAGGCGACAAACTTGGTCAATGAGCTTAGCGCAGCAAGTGAGACCATTGCTCAGCAGCAGATTAAAACCTGTAGCACCGATGGGTTAAGCGGCACGTTTGATATCATCATCAATGCCACCTCGATTGGTTTATCTGGCGATACGCTGCCGCTTAGCGATAAGCTCAGCGGCCATTATGCTTACGATATGATGTATGGACGCGCGTTGCCGTTTTTGCAGCATTTTGCCGAGCGCGGCGCACAAATATCAGACGGTTATGGCATGCTTATCGGACAAGCGGCGTTAAGTTTTGAGCGTTGGACGGGACAGGCGATTGATGTGGTAAAAGTCACTGAAATTTTACAAGCTCATTAATTGACAGTCTCAATAGCATGGAAATTAACAAAAGCATTAAAGTGACGATTAAAAAAGCCGTATGCATCTGGCGCATACGGCTTTTTAATTGTCTATGTTGTCATTTAAAAAAGCATTCCTTTATCCAAAACGCGCCAGTAACCAATTTTCCATCCGACGCATTGGCACCCGTAAATTGGTTGAATGTATCACTACTCCGCCACTTAAACCGACCAAGCAACCAATAATAGTATCAAACAAACGCGCCAAAATGACTTCTTGATAGGCTTGTTCAGTAAAGGGTAAACCGCTGCCGTATTCAGCGATAAATATCGTTAGCGGCGTGATAAATATCACCGCTAAACCATAATGACGGTCGACCAAGGTTTCGATACAGAGCATCAAGCCCAATATCGCCAGCGCCACGCCCCATATCGGCAAACCCCATGAGAGCATCCAACCCGCCAGCCCCACGCCTAATAAGGTGCCAAGCAAACGATGTATCTGCTTAATCCACATGGTACGCAAATGGATACCTTGGATAATCAAAAAGCAGCTGACCGCCGCCCAATACGGATTTGATAAATTTAAAGTCAACGCGATAACTAGTGCTAAACTGACAAAACCGGCGACAATCACACTTTCCGTGATGGTATCGGGCTCATAGCTATAAGTAGGTGTCGGCGTTGATGGGCGCGTCGCCAATAAAAACAGCGAATATAACAGCGACATCACTAAAGCAAAACCACTACCAAGCATCACCAGTCCCGTGGCGGGCATGATGTCTTCTAAAGGCAGCGGTATAAATAGCGCAATCGCCCCCGCCATCATCACGAACAAGCCTGCGGGCGGCGGCTGGCGATAATAACGCCCAAAAATAACAATACCAAAAGCCATCAAGGTAAATATCGGCAATTTTAATATTGGAATCTGCTGTGCTATCAAGCCGAGGGCAAAACACAGCGACATGGCAAAGCCCCACGCCATCACCGTCACCAAGCGATACGGCAGCTTACCAACTAGCGGGGTATTTAAAATAACCATCGCTCCCAAAGACGCTTTGATACCAGATGGTAAGGCGTCAAAGTAAGCACCCACAAATACCGGGAAGCTAATAGCAATCGCCGCGATAATTGGCATATGCCAAGGTCGCTTACTACAATTGACCGTCAGCAAGTGATTAAGCTCACCGTCGATGAGACTTTTTAGGCGAGCAAATAATGCTGTTAGCCAAAATGCTGGCGTTACCTTGCGCTTTGATGCGCTCATAATTGGCTTTCCTTTATTCATCATTCATCATATTCTTAAATATTTTTGCTACTATCATCTATCTTTAAACCCCATTATACGAGTTATAGACAGTTCAAAATAAAAAGGCTCATTCAAAACAATATTCTACATTTATAACCAAATGTTTTGTTTTTATTATTTAATAATGAATATTAGTTATTGGTTGTATATTTGTCGCTATAGAAGATTTATACTGACATCAATGCCACAACAGCTGATTTTTATCAAGGACGCCTTAACGGTTCTCTAAATGGATAAGCTGTTCTTAATAAAACTGCATGACAATCTATAATCTTGTCAACCTTTACCCCAAATAATTGAACAACCGTTTACATAAGCCGTGGCTCACATATTGAGCTGACCGTCTATGATAACGAATAACCAAAGAGAGCGACTATGTTAACTTACAAAGCACCTTTGCGTGATATCAAGTTTTTGATAAATGATGTTTTTGACTTCCAAACGCATTATAAAGATTTGGACAATGGCGAAAACGCTGACCCTGAAACGGTCGATATGATTTTGCAGGGCTTTGCTGACTTTGCTGAAAATGTCTTAGCCCCTTTGTACCAGCCAGCTGATGCAGAAGGTTGTCATTTTGAAAATGGTGTTGTTACTACCCCTAAAGGCTTTAAAGAAGCGTACGATCAGTTCGTTGAAGGCGGCTGGCAAGGTATCTCATACCCTGAGAAATTCGGTGGTATGAACCTACCTATGTCAATCAACCTCATTAAGTCTGAAATGATGGGTACGGCGAACTGGCCTTGGGCGATGTATCCTGGTCTATCAACGGGTTGTATCAATACTTTACTACAGTATGGTACGGACGAGCAAAAAGCGACTTACTTACCTAAATTGGTCGAAGGCACTTGGGCCGGTACCATGTGTTTGACTGAGCCACAGTGTGGTACCGATTTGGGACAAGTTAAATCAAAAGCCATCCCGCAAGATGACGGTACTTATAAAATTAGCGGTACTAAGATTTTCATCTCAAGCGGTGAGCATGACTTAACCGATAACATCGTCCATATCGTTTTAGCCCGTCTACCAAATGCGCCAGAAGGCACGCGCGGTATCTCATTATTTATCGTACCAAAATTCTTGCCAACTGCTGAAGGCGAATCAGGCGAGCGTAACGGTGTAGCTTGTGGTTCTATTGAACACAAAATGGGTATCAACTCATCATCAACCTGTGTTTTAAACTTTGATGACGCGGTTGGTTACTTAATCGGTGAGCCAAACAAAGGCCTAAAAGCCATGTTCACCTTTATGAATACCGCCCGTATCGGTACTGGTATCCAAGGGTTGGCGCACACTGAGCTGTCTTTCCAAAACGCCCTACCATACGCGAAAGACCGTCGCTCTATGCGTACCTTATCAGGTACCAAAGACCCTGAAAAAGTTGCTGATGCGATCATTCATCATGCTGACGTTCGTCGTATGCTATTGACCCAAAAAGCCTTTGCTGAAGGTGGTCGCTCGATGATTTATCACTCAGCACGCTATGCCGATAAAATGTCGCAAGGCGTTGCCAACGGTGATGATGCTGAGTTTGAAAAATGGGATGATAAACTAGGCTTCTATACGCCTATCATAAAAGGCTTCTTAACTGAGCTTGGTATTGAAGCGGCAAAACACGGTCAGCAAATCTACGGTGGTCACGGCTATATCAAAGAATGGGGCATGGAGCTTATCGCTCGTGATGCTCGTATCGCCACTATGTACGAAGGCACCACTGGCGTTCAAGCGCTTGATTTATTAGGTCGTAAGGTTATCTTGCAGTCTAAAGGTAAAATCATCCGTGATTACACCTCAAGCATCATGAAATGGTGTGGCGAGTACGCGCTTGATAAAGACATGCGTAAATTCGTTTGGGCACTGACCAAACTATGTGCTGAATGGAATACTTTGACGGTACGCTTGATGCTGATGGCACGTAAAGACCGTGAAATCATCTCAGCGGCTTCAGACGATTTCTTGATGTACTCAGGCTATGTAATGATGGGTTATCACTGGGCGCGTATGGCGGCTGTCGCTTATGACAAGCTTAAAAATGGCGGCACTGAGTCTCCAGAATTCTATAAAGCCAAAATCCAAACCGCTGAATTCTATTTCGATAAACTGTTGCCACGTACTTCAGGTCACGCTGAAGCCATGGTTGCACCAAGCGATAGCATGACAGCGATGAAGATTGAGAACTTTGCTTTCTTAGATTAAAATTATGACTAAGATTGCAAACGCATTAATTGACTGATTAATTGGTTAATAATTAATAAGAAAAGCGCCTATTATTTAGGCGCTTTTTTATGCTTAACTAAAAGTTAGAAAATACTAAAACTGGAAATATTAAAGCTAAAAATACAGTCAATACATTAATATCTTCGTGCTGTCGGGATAATTTTTTCTTGCTTGCTGTTCGCAAGCGTGACAGAGGCTACACAAAACTTATCCCACCAGCATTTTGCTTCGGTTTTACATCGAATAGACTACAGCGAATAAACTTAATTAGGAGACGATGATGTTTGCCATTAACAACAATACTATTTTATTAAGCGCACGAGTGATAAAAACGCTGTTGCTTAGTGCCACATTGATAGGCGTTAGTGCAAATAGTGCGCTGGCTAAAAGTAGCGACCGCCCTATTCATTTTGCGAAAGGTGCTATCAGTAGTACGGTGACTGGTAAATTAAAGCCCAATGAAAACGAACGCTGGTATCGCTTTGATGCCAGCAGTGGGCAATATGCCATTATTAATATTGCGCCACTTGCGGGCACGCCTGAGACGGCCAATGTCGGGGTATTGCATATGCCAAACGGTACGCAAGATGGCACCAAAGGCGGTATCATTTATCAAGGCTGCTTACCCGCAACCGGAAAATATCGCTTACGTATCGCCCGTAATCTAATGGCCACTCAAGGTAAAACGGCAGGTTATAAGGTTGAGGTAATGATATTACCTAAATATGCCAGTGAATCCTTATGCAAGTCTTTATAAGTTTATCAAAATACTAAAGATATACTAGCGACGGAAAAGCGCGTAATAAATACTCGTAAACAGTCATAAGCAGCCATTAGTCATCAAGCATTTTCTTATGATAAATCGCGCTGATTTCTTCCACCTCAACACAGATTTGTATGCCTACGCGCCCTGATTGCTCGTCATCTAACGCTTCTTCTATAGCAGCCGTTAATAACTCAGCGAGCTGATGGCGTATGACCTCGTCACGGCCGCTCATTATTTTTAGATGCGCATAAACAAAACCATTAACTCGCTCATCGTCTGCAATACCAACCAAAAACGTCTCAATCGGTACGATACGCGTTTTGATATCAGCTGGCTTAGCAAAATGCCCACTGTCCCATAATGCTTGATTTAATGCTTTAAGAAATGACGCTTCATGAGCAATCGTGACATTTGGCGTTACTTGAATAATTAAATGCGGCATAGTTAAAATCCTTAAAAAAGTAGCAAAACTTGTTAAACACTAATCATCGGCAATATCTGCAAAGCGCGCCGCAAGGGTGTTTGCCAATTGCTCAGGCGGCAATTCAATCTCCAAACCTCGGCGGCCGCCACTGACATAGATAGTGCTTTGCTCTTGCGCAGAAGCATCGATGACCGTTGATAGGCGCTTTTTTTGCCCTAAAGGGCTGACGCCGCCGAGCACATAACCAGTAGTTCGTTCGACTTGCTTGGGGTCGGCCATTTGCACTTTTTTGCAGGGCAGCATTTTATTAGCAGATAGCGCCTTGGCCATTTTTTTGAAATTTAAGGTTTTATCCACGGGTAAAATAGCCACTGCCAGCACGCCAGTATCGGTTGTGACCACCAAGGTTTTAAACACACGCTCGGCAGCAATGGCCAGTTTTTCAGCGGCTTCCAAACCAAAAGATGCAGCATTACTGTCGTGAGTATATTCGTGTAATTTATAATCAAGGTTACGTTGTTTGGCAAGTTTGATAGCAGGCGTCATAATATTTTAGCTTCGATAAAGAAAGGGTAGAGAGTAAATTTTAAAAAGATTTAAACAACAATGTACGATTTAATTTTAATTATGGCTTAATCTTACCTCTAGTTTAGCAGATATAGTATTGCGCGAAATGGGTGATATTTCTACCTATGACTTCAAGTAATTGTGCCTCTTAATAGCTATCTTGGCTGATAAATTCTCTGGTGATATTGTTAATATTAACAGTATATACAGACACCATATATCGCTTTGATGGCTTTTATGGCATCATAAGCGCAACACATTTGACTAATTTTGATACTCATTATGATACCGAAGTTCTTAAAAAAACGGATTTTTAAAGCGCCCGTAACGACTGGCGATGCGGCAACTACTAAAGACTTAGACAGCGATATCCGCCCAGTCGTGCCAAAGCCTTATTCTAATGCCCCGATTAATCAGCTATATCGTAAGCTCTCGGGGCAGATGCTTGATGTTGCCGTCAAGCCAAAGCTATTGGGCGAATTACCTGAGTTTGATGACGACGACAACATTCTCAGATTTTATGTGCTGCAAGACTATTCGCGCTCCAACAGTATTTTGATTGACCTGCAAACACAAGAGCATAATCTGCCACCCGCATTGGTCGGGGTACAGGATATTGCTCACGACATTAAAGAAAACGCGGCGATTATATTTTTACATCATCCGCATGCTAAAGACAGCCAACTGTCACCTCGCCTATCGCGCTTGGTCTCTGCCGTTTTACAATATCCAGAATTAAAGGTGCGTTTGGTGCCAGTCTCTATCCTGTGGGGGCGCGCGCCAGAAAAAGAAGACTCGTTATTTAAGCTTTTGACTGCCGATAACTGGCAAGACCCCAGTATCACCAAGCAGCTATTTAATATCGGCGTGATGGGACGCGATACCTTTGTTCAATTCCATCCACCGCAAGATTTGCGTACCCTTATTAATGATAGTCTTAAAAGCGATGGCGAAGGATTTTCTGTCTTTGATTCAGTAGCCAGCGATTTAAAAGACAGTCTTGCACAAGATACTTTATTAGAAGACCGTTTATTAAAAGACCGTTTATTAAAAGACACTTTATTAAAAGAAAGTGCTTTAGAAGATAGCGAATTAACAGCTAATATTCTAAATGACAGTGCTGCAAAGAATAGCAATAATATCACAAATGAAGTCGATGAAGCGCCAAGCTATGCCATGGTTGCCGCAGCGGATGGCAACCGTGAACTGGTGCGCTCGTTGCAACAACAGCTTAATATCTATTTAGACAAACAGCGTGCCAGTATGCTTGGCCCTGATTTGTCAGACAGACGTAACTTGGTCGACAAGTTGGTGTATTCGCCAGCCATCAAGAACGCCATAGAAGCCGAAGCTGAGGCCTCTGGTATCAGCGTCCGTGAAGCCCGTGCCTTGGCAAAAGGCTATGCCAATGAGATGGTCAACGACTATTCGCACTCTATTGTGCGCGGTTTTTATAAATTCCTTACTTGGCTATGGACGCAACTTTATGATGGCGTCGAAGTGCATCACTTTGAGCGTGTACGCGAGCTGGCAGCAGATTACGAGCTGGTTTATGTACCTTGTCACCGCAGCCATGTCGACTACCTGCTGCTGTCTTATGTCATCTATAAGCGCGGCCTGAGCATTCCTTATGTTGCCGCTGGTGACAATTTAGATGTGCCAGTATTAGGGCCGTTATTGCGCGGCGCAGTTGCTTTTTATATCCGTCGTAGCTTCCGTGGCAATGCACTTTATACCGCGGTACTCCGTGAATATATGCACACGCTTATTACTCGTAACACGCCGATTGAGTACTTTATCGAGGGCGGACGCTCGCGTTCAGGACGCCTATTACCGCCAAAAATGGGTATGCTGGCGATGACGGTCCATAGCCAATTACGTCACTCTGAGAAGCCGGTGGTATTTATACCGACTTATATTGGATACGAGCGCATCATGGAAGGCGGCACCTATGTCGGTGAGCTAAAAGGCAAACCAAAAGAGTCTGAATCATTAATAGGCTTACTGAAAGTTGGGCGTAAGATTGAGCGTATCTTTGGCAATGTACATTTAAGCTTTGGCACACCGCTGCATCTTAGCGACTTTATGCAAAAGTTTGACGTCCCAGCCAATAGCTTGCCTGCCGATCGCACCGATACCCCGCTCGATGATAAAGCCAGCGCCATGGTCGATAATATCGGCGTCAAAGTCATGCAGCATATCAATAAAGCAGCGGTTATCACCCCTGTATCACTATTGTCGTTGGTACTATTATCCGCACCGAAATCGGCGCTTGACGAAGATATTTGCCGCGAGCAAATTGCCCTATATCAAGGTCTGGCTCAGCAACTACCTTACTCAGCTGATACCGTCATCACCGATATGTCGCCGCAGCAAATCATCGATTATGGGATTAAGCTGAAGCTTATCGAGCGTAGACCACATATCTTGGGTGATATCATTCAGATTGCCGGTAAGCAAGCTGCCTTGCTTAGTTATTTCCGTAACAATATCCTGCATGTCTTTATTTTATTATCATTCCTATCGGCTTTAGTAGCACGTAATGGTCGCATCGAACGCAGTCGTCTAAATAGCATTGCCGAACAATTATACCCATTCCTTCAAAGTGAGCTGTTCCTATACTATCCAGCCCACGGTCTGACAGAAACGCTCAATAAAAAAGTCGATAGCCTGCTGGCGAATGGCCTGATTGTAGAATTGAGCGATGGCATGCTGAGCGTCCCTGAGACCAATAGTAAATGCTATCAGCAGCTACAAGTGCTGGCGACCCCTGTCGAACAAAGCCTTGAGCGCTACTTTATGACCCTTGCTCTGCTTGCCCAGCAAGGTTCAGGCAATCTGACCGAAAACGAAGTCGTTGACCTTTGTCATCTGCTTGGACAGCGTTTGTCGGTACTGTATGCCGATGATATTCCTGACTTCTTTGACCGTGCTTTATTTACCAGCTTTATCAGTGCCTTGACTCGTCTTGACTACTTGCAGAAAGACGAAGAAACGGGCATCTTAACCTTTGATCAGCGTATCGACCTTATTGCTCATCATGCAAAATATGTATTAAGTCCTGATATGATGCAAATTTTGCAGCAAGTTGCCAGCCTCAATGAAGAAGAGATTGCCCACGCCATTACTGAGATTAGTAATAAGAAGCAGCGTAAATTTGGTCGCAAGCGTTAAGTTATATCTCGCAACACTCAATCATTTAGTATAAAAAAGACCTCTAATTAATTAGAGGTCTTTTTTATATCAGTTTTAAATTCCTAAACAGCCAATTTTTTATCAGCTGTTAGATAGCTATCTAACAGCTGTCTTAGTTAGATATTTTAGGTAGAAATTTTCTTATACTTCATGCGCTTAGGACTGGCGTCATCACCCATGGTCTTTTTACGATAGGTTTCAAACTCAGAATAGTTACCATCGAACCAAACTGGGCCTTCATCTTCAAATGCCAAGATATGAGTAGCAATACGGTCAAGGAACCAGCGATCATGCGACACGACCATCACTGTACCTGGGAATACTTGAATCGCATCCTCTAGCGCACGTAAGGTTTCGATATCCAAATCGTTTGATGGTTCATCAAGGAGCAAGACGTTGGCGCCCTGCTTTAGCGTCTTAGCAAGCTGCAAGCGGTTACGCTCACCACCTGATAATTGACCAACGTGCTTTTGCTGGTCTGAGCCTTTAAAGTTAAAGCGCCCGATATAAGCGCGACTTGGCGTCGTATAGTCGCCAACCGTGATGATATCTAGGCCGTCAGACACTTCTTCCCAAACGGTTTTACTATCATCTAAGTTGTCACGTACCTGCCCAACATAAGCGACTTTGACACTTTCACCCAATTCAACTGAACCAGTATCTGGCGTATCACGTTCGGTAATCATGTTAAATAGCGTGGTTTTACCCGCACCATTTGGACCGATAATACCGACGATAGCGCCCGCTGGGACGTTAAAGCTGAGGTTTTCATAAAGCAAACGATCACCAAACGATTTAGAAATATCGTTGACTTCGATGACTTTATTACCCAAACGAGGACCCGGTGGAATATAAATCTCAGAGGTCTCGTTACGTTTTTGGAACTCTTGTGAGTTCAATTCTTCAAAACGTTGTACACGAGATTTAGACTTGGCTTGTTGGCCTTTTTGGTTTTTACGAATCCAATCAAGCTCTTTTTTCAGTGCTTTAGCAAACGATTCTTCTTGCTTATTTTGCTGCTCTAAACGCGTGTTCTTTTGCTCAAGCCACTCAGTATAGTTGCCTTCGTACGGATAGCCATGGCCACGGTCAAGCTCCAAAATCCACTGAGCAACGTTATCCAAGAAATAACGGTCATGGGTAATGGCAACGATGGTACCGCTATAGTTCTGCAAGAACTGCTCTAACCATGCCACGGACTCAGCGTCCAAATGGTTAGTTGGTTCGTCTAGTAACAGCATATCTGGGCGTGATAATAGCAGGCGACATAGTGCCACACGGCGTTTTTCACCACCTGATAGTTTGCTGACATCAGCATCCCATGGTGGCAGACGCAAGGCATCGGCCGCTTTTTCTAGCTGGGTATTTAAGTTATGCGCATCCCATGCTTGGATGATGTCTTCCATCTTGCCCTGTTCTTCAGCAAGCTTATCAAAGTCTGCATCGGGTTCCGCGTATTCAGCATAAATGGCATCTAAACGAGCAAGCGCATCTAACGCTTCACGCATACCATCTTCAACGTTACCACGGACGTCCTTGCTGTCGTCAAGCTGTGGTTCCTGTGGCAAATAACCAATTTTGGTGCCAGTTTGCGCGCGGGCTTCACCACTAAATTCCGTATCCACGCCCGCCATAATGCGTAGCAAGGTTGATTTACCTGAACCGTTGATACCTAGGACACCGATTTTGGCGCCAGGGAAAAACGATAGGTTGATGTTCTTTAAGATTTCACGCTTAGGTGGAACAAGTTTTGACACGTTGTTCATCGTGTAAATATATTGAGCCATTAACACTCCGATAGACTGCATAGACGAGGCTGGCAAACCCTATTCAGCAATAATGCCAAATGGACTGCGCCTCAAAAATCAGGGTTATAAATTGTCTGTCATTATCGCATTGTGGCGCAACCCCTGCAAGCTAACAGGCTGTTTTACCTGTCGTTTTGCGCCTTTTAACTTTTTTTGCGGTCTTTTTGCTGATAGCAGCCCTTTTTATTAACTTTCTACGCCAAAACCTTGATTAAAAAATCATTCATTACAAACCCTTGCAGCAATACTTAAGGTAAAGTAAATCTATTAACATTTACCCTATCTAGCCTTACGGTTGATGACTAGAAACTTTGCTTAAAAAAGCCCACAATAAATAGAGTAAGCTACTAATGATAAGAGCTGACTTGATAAAAAATAGCTGTAGTCATACAAATTATCAAGTACAAGTTTAATAAGCGTAAAAGCAATAGTTACGAACAATTATAAATATTAATAACGGAGATTTTTTATGAGTAATGATAATAGCAAACCAGTAGATATCACCCATGACGAGCAAGCAAAGCGTTTTGAGACCTCAATCGATGGTCATACTGGATATATCAGCTATCAGGAGCGTGACGATAAATTGGTCTACGACCATACCATCGTTCCGCAAGAATTGGGCGGTCGCGGTGTCGGTTCAGCCTTGGTCAAACACGCCTTAAATTATGCACGTGATAATAATAAAAAAGTCGTGCCACAATGCTCGTTTGTTGCTTCATATATTGATAAGCACCCTGAATATCAGGACTTGCTTTAACCTAATATGAGTCAGTAAGTTAAGTCCATCACTAAGGCTTTATGACTAAAGCGATGCAGTAAAATTGAGCGTTAAAAGCGATTGTTATTTATCACTACAAACGTACAATATTATAAGCATTAATAACCTATTACTACCCTCCTATTTATCTGATGTTCTTTATTATATTTTTGCCTACAAATATATAATAAGAGATTAGAAATAGGTGGGTTTTTTGCCCTATACTGCTTATATTATTGACGGCTGATATTGTTTGCTACTTATATCAGTTATCCGTTGTTAACATAAGACGGCTATCATAAATTGATCAGCATAAAGTAATTAGGATAAAACAGTTCCTAGACAGCAAACTTGTCCTCAAACCCTCCACTATAATAATAAAGGATATCACCATGAGTAGTTTATCTAATCAACAAGTTGATTTGCAGTTGGAAGAACTGCCAGGCTGGCAGCGCGATGGTAATGCTATCGTAAAAACCTACCACTTTGGCGATTTTGTTGAAGCCATGAGCTTTATGAATCAAGCAGCTTTTCATGCTGAAGCATTAGAGCATCATCCTGAATGGAGTAATACCTATAATGTGGTCGAAGTTCGCCTGACTACTGGTGATACCGGCGGCATTACTAGCCATGATGTTCGTTTGGCAAAACGAATGGAGCATATCATCCAGCCTAAAACCTTTTAACATTTAACAATATAGTCCAGAGCGCATACAGCATTTGAAAATATCTAACTTTTGAAAGTACTTAAATTTTAACCATAAAAAAGTCCTCTATTGAGGACTTTTTATTGTTATGAGCATGAATACTTAAAATCTAAGCAGTCACTGTTCTCTATTACATACGGCGACTAACAAATGCGACAATGAATAGAATCACAGCAATGGCTAGTAGAATGTAGGCAAAGTTTGCAGATAGGCCAGCAACACCGCCGAATCCTAGGAAACTTGCAATTAACGCGATTACGGCAAAAATAATAGCCCAACGAAACATAATAATTCTCCTCAAATAATAGTTTAAAAACGAAATACTAAGACCGCTTTGGTAAACACCAACAATCCCTTTATCAGTTAAATCGTCTTACCTTAATAGTCTTAATCATCCAATATTTTACTTTTTGTTTTAATACTGAACGGCTTACGAATATAGATTAGCAATGATTGGCTGTAGAAAACGTTCATTTTGGTAATAATGTCGATAGGTTATGTAAACTTTGTAGCAAATCTTACCATTTTGCAGTTTTTACTTGGCTTTTGAAGACTTATGTGTAGAGATAGTGAACGTTTGCTTACACTCAGCTATTTTTATGAGAAAATTGGCAGTAATTTTAAACCTTAATGACCTACTTCGTATTTTTTAGAACAAGCATCTAATAATAAGCGTTTAAGAAACAACATCTAACAACAACGAGCTAATAAGGAAGATAAATATGAATACGGATACTTCAAACCCTAGCAATGCAGCAAATGATAAGCCATCGACTTCTGGCGACAAACGCCCTTATGCAGTGGTTCTTTACGGAGCAACCAGCTTTGTTGGACAGATTACAGCACACTATCTAACAGAATTTTTATCAAATACTAAAGACAAAAATGGCGCAAACGTTACTTGGGCGATAGCTGGTCGTGATGAAGAAAAACTCAATGAGCTGCAATCTAAACTTGCTAGTAAAGTCGATATTATTATTGCCAACAGCGACAATGCGGCGAGCCTCGATAAAATGACCAAGCAGACCCAAGTTATTATCTCAACCGTTGGTCCTTATCTAAAATATGGCGAGCCTTTGATTAAATCTTGCGCGGAAAATGGCACTGATTATGTCGATTTGACCGGTGAAGCCATCTTTATCAAAGACATGATGGATAAGTATCAGGATACGGCAAAGCAAAGCGGCGCGCGTATCGTCAACTCATGTGGTTTCGATTCTATTCCATCTGACTTGGGCGTTTACTTTACCCAGCAGCAAGCAAAAGAAAAATTTGGCAGCGTCTGTGATGTTATCCATATGCGCGTCAAAGCAGCAAAAGGCGGTTTATCGGGCGGCACGATTGCCTCGATGGCAACTATCTTTGAAGAAGTCGGTCAAGATAAATCCCGCCGTAAGCAAGTAGCAAATCCTTATTTACTCAATGATGATAAAGATGCGCCAAACGTGCGCCAAGCCAATGTCAGCAAGCCAGAATACGATGACGAGCATAAACGCTGGCTGGCACCCTTTGTGATGGCAAGCATCAATACTCGCATCGTGCATCGCAGTAACCAATTGCTAGGCTATGAATATGGTCGCGACTTTAAGTATGACGAAGCAATGTGGATGAAAGATGGCCTTAAAGGCAAGCTATCAAGCTATGCAATGAGTGCAGGCTTATTAGGTTTTGCCACTGCCATGATGATTACGCCAAGCCGCGAGCTTTTATCTAAGCACGTACTGCCTAAGTCAGGCTCGGGTCCTTCTAAAGAAGAGCAGGAAAATGGCTATTTTGATATTCGTCTATTTGGCCAGACCACCGATAAAGATAGCATCAATACCAAAGTCACCGGTGACAAAGATCCTGGTTATGGCAGCACCTCGCGTATGTTGGCCCAAGCAGCATTGTGCTTAGCACAAGATATTAGCAAAGAAGAGGTTGGTGGCGGTTTTTGGACGCCCGCCTCCGCCATGGGCGATAGCTTATTAACGCGTTTAGAAGCGCACGCTGGTCTTAGCTTTGAAGTCGTCCATGCTTAATAACATTCATGCTTAAAACCAAAGTAATGATATTTTAGCTAATATAGTAATGACCGCCTCTTAGTAATAAGAGGCGGTTTTTTTATTGTCTATACCTTTTCGGCTTATTTTTTATCTGACAATAACCATACAGTAGTTGCACAATATCACCTATAAACATCCATCTGTTAGACTTTTAATTTATGTACTACTGAATCAGCGCTTGTTTAGTTGGTATTCTCCCCTCTAGATTTTTATAACTGCTTTAATTTGGCTTATAAAACTCTTTATCCAAATCGATCATGATAATCGCTTACTGGTTATCATGATTTTATTTTTCCTATAGATTAGATGTTAGTTATATTAAATATATAGATTCAAAATATTAAATAAATCTCCATATTTGGCTGTTATATACCTCTGTTATATACCGCACACAAAATAAGCGTCAAGTTTGAAATGCTTTAAACTGACATGATAAGACTATAAATTAAGGAATTAATTCATGAAAAAAAGTACTTTATCTTTATCGCTACTCATTGGCGCTGCACTCACTATCCCAAGTTTGGCTATGGCAGCACCTGCTGATAAAGCAGCAGCAGAGAAGCAAACGGCGGTTGCTGCAACCACACTTGAGCCTGCAAGCGAAAACACCAATAGTAAGTCAGTAGCCAATCAAGCTAATCCAATTCAAATTAGCGAAACTCAAACTATCTCAAGATCAAAGGTCAGTGTTAACAATAGCGCTAGCCAACAGCCGATGACCACTGAGCTACAAGCTGAGCAAGCGTCTATGCAAAAAGCGGCTATGCAAAATCCAGAAGATGCGCTGCAGCCACAAGCACAAGATGAAATGCTAGAAGAAGAAGCTGTATTAGAAGAAGAGTCATTAGAGACAGAAGAAGACGTAGAATTAACGGAAGATTTATAAATTATAGGTCAAACGCTTGTATGAGTAGATAAAACCTTAAAGTTCTTTATTACCAACAAGTCAAACCACTCCTAAAGGGATTCCTCCATTATATTCCCAATAAAAAAGGCAGCCATCGATGGCTGCCTTTTTTAGTTGTTTATCGTTAAATAAAACCCTTATAACCATAAACAGTCATTACTATGAACTACCCACTACCTAAAGATGTAGGGGTTTCTTGGGTAATACCCATACTTATTTGCGGTGTTTTGCAATAGCGGTTAGGCAAATTTACCGAGCTATCCCCCTCGCACCGAGGGTTCACAATTATTGCTGTTTTCAAGCAATTCGGATACAGACTAACGCTGATGTTATTAGATTGCTCTAAAGGTCTGAAATGCTGTCCTTGAGTAGAATTTATCAACTAAGCGGTAGGCTGTCAAGACGTATTCATCACACTACCTTAGAGGTAGGGGATTTCTACGCAGTTTTTGTTAAACAGACACTATTTTTTAGCTTTGGTCACGCCAGCTTCTTGTAATAATGCCCCAAGCGTACCCATTTTACTAGGTGCTTCTGCTTTCTCAGCTCTAGGCGCTTTACTGCGGTTATTGGCGTTGTCTTTATCTTGACGATTGCCACGCGGTTTTGTTGCACGCTTATCAGCAGCTGGACGGTTAATAGCTGGACGATTGCTGCGTGGACGGCTAGCCTTATCGTCATTACCTGTACCTTCTGCAGTCGATTTCGCAGCTGGCCGTACTGGTTTTTCAGACTCAGGCTTCATACTAAAGCCGATACGGCCACGTTTTTCATCGATAGAAATCACACGAACTGAGACGATATCGCCTGGTTTGACGCGGTTCATCGGATCAGCAACGAAGTCATTGGCCATCTGTGAGATATGGACCAGACCATCTTGATGGACACCGACATCAACGAAGCAACCAAAGGCTGTGACGTTGGTCACCACGCCTTCAAGCTGCATACCTTCGCTCAAGTCTTTAATAATATTAACGTCTTCACGGAAGTTGGCCGTTTTAAACTCAGGACGTGGGTCGCGTGCAGGCTTGGCAAGCTCTTCAATGATGGCTTTAACACTGATATTGTCATCGTTAGCAGCAAGCGCAGTGGTATCGATGCTGTTTAGCACACCATCGTTACCGATGACTTCTGGCAACGTTTTACCGGTTTGCTCAAGTAAGCTGTCAACCAGCGCATAGCTTTCCGGATGCACGCCTGTCGCATCAAGTGGATTACTACCACCATGGACGCGTAAAAAACCTGCGGCTTGCTCAAAGGTTTTAACCCCTAAGCGTGGGACGTTCTTTAATGCTTCACGGCTATCAAAGGCACCGTGCTCTTTACGATAGGTGACGATTTGCTGGGCGACGTTTTTATTCAAACCAGCAATATGCGCCAAGATAGCAGGACTTGCCGTATTTACATCAACACCAACGGCGTTTACGCTGTCTTGGGTGACTTTATCTAGGCTATCCGCCAACTGGGTTTGGTTGACGTCATGCTGATATTGACCAACGCCAATCGCTTTTGGGTCAACTTTAACCAATTCTGATAGCGGATCTTGCAAGCGACGGGCGATAGAAACCGCACCGCGTACAGAGACATCTAAATTAGCAAGCTCGTCACTGGCAAGCTCACTGGCAGAATAAACTGATGCGCCTGATTCATTAACGATAACGGCTTTGGCTTTTAACTCAGAGCTGGCGGCCAAAATCTCTTTAATCATCGCATCTGTTTCGCGGCTCGCCGTACCATTACCGATAGCCACCAAATCTACACTATAAGTGCTTAATAATTCATCGATGACTTTTTTGGCTTCATCCATCTTATTATCAGGGGCGAATGGATAAACGGTTGCGACGACAGGCTTGTCTTCGCTGTCTAGCATGACATGGCCTTGAGCATCGACAATCGCCATTTTAACGCCATGACGGATACCCGGATCAACACCTAAAATCACTTTACGGCCAGCAGGCGCTGACATGAGTAAATGCTGTAAATTATTGGCAAATACATCAATCGCATCGGCTTCAGCGGTCAGACGTTTTTCTGTCAATAAACGATGCTCGATATGCGGACGCCATTTTTCTTTCCATAAACTGGTCGCCGCCTCCACTAAAAATTCTTGACGTTCTGCTGGCGCTTTGGCATCAATTTCAAAGTGCTTGACGATTTTTTCGATAAATGGAGCGTCTTCGCCTTCGATTTTTAAACCCAAGACGTTTTCTTGGCGACCGCGCAGCATCGCTAATAAACGATGATTTGGCAGACGCGCCAAGCTTTCACTATGCTCGAAGTAATCTTTGAATTTTTCGCCAACTTCACGTTTTTCTTCACTAGCAACAGCAGATACAATACTGGCGGTTTTAGCAAAGCCACTGCGCAGATTATCGAGTAAATCCAACGCCTGCGTCCATTCATCAACGATGATGGCTTGTACGCCTGCCAATTGCTTGTCGATATCGCTGAAGTCGACTTCAATCTCATTACCGCTATCATCGGTAATGCTAGATTGTGCTTGATAGTCGGCCAGTGCTGTTGTCGGCGCAATCTCTTGCGTTAAGACCGCTTGTGCGGCCACATCAAGACCGGCGGCACGGGCTTTAGCAGCCGGTGAACGGCGACGTGGACGGTATGGCAAGTAGATGTCTTCAAGCTCAAGTTTCGACGTCGCATTATCAATGCGCGTCTGCAGCTCGTCAGTCAAATTACCCTGCGTGCTCAGCAGCTCGGTAATTTTGAGGCGACGGGTTGCCATATCGCGCTCATAATTGAGCGACTTCTCTAAAGCTCGCAGCTGCGCATCGTCAAGATTCTGCGTCTTTTCTTTACGGTAACGCGCAATAAACGGAACGGTCGCGCCTTCATCGTAAAGTTTGACAAACGCATTGACTTGAGCAGTCTTAATGCCAAGCGCGCGAGCAAGCTTGTCGTGAATATTCGCGTGTGTGGTTGCATCCAAAACCTGTGCATTTGTCGAGGTTTGAGATGGCGTTAAGGTATCAGTGCTACTCATAGACGTATCAATCGTTGAGAAATGTAGTTTTGCATTATAGCAAAAGCTGCATGAATAAAAATCCTTTTTATCTTTTCGTTATTTATCGCCTGTTTTATGGCAAAAATCGTCTGATATCGTTCTTTCTAACGCCTTGTTAAACAAACGCATACAGCATTTATCCGTATCAGTGATGCAATTGCGCCTGCAATCTTATACACTAAAGTATCAAGGGCACAAATATGGCTAAGCCCTGCCATATTGAACAAAAGTCTTTATTTTTATAGGTTTTTTCGACGACTATATTTTTTATGACAACTAATGGTTTGCTAATCATGATTTACTTATCAACGGAATGATCATTAAATAATAATAAGATTTTTACCCGCGTTTTTAATGATATTTAATAAACGTTTTTTCCTAAAAACTGCTACTAATAATAATTTTTATAAGAGGATGACTGTATGACAGATAACAACAGCCCTGACACCTTAAACCAGCGCATTTTGGTCGTTGATGACGATGCACGCTTGCGCTCTTTATTACAACGCTTTCTAGAAGACGATGGCTTTGTCGTCCGTACGGCGCATGATGGCAATCAGATGGACAAATTGATGCAACGTGAGCTGTTCTCATTGGTGGTTTTGGATTTGATGCTACCAGGCGAAGACGGTATTAGTATCTGTAAGCGCTTGCGCGAAGACAATGGCGATATCCCGATTATCATGCTTACTGCCAAAGGTGGCGATGCCGATCGTATCGCTGGCCTTGAAGCCGGTGCTGATGACTATCTGCCAAAGCCATTTAACCCAAAAGAGCTGTTGGCCCGTATTAAAGCGGTGCTGCGTCGTCAAAATCGTGAGCTACCGGGTGCGCCAAGCCATCAGCTAGAAGTGGTTGAGTTTGGACCATGGACGCTTGATTTATCGACCCGTACCCTTAAACGTGATGGCAATGTTGTCACTTTGACGACCGGTGAATTTTCAGTATTAAAAGCTTTGGTACAGCATCCACGTGAGCCATTAACGCGTGATAAATTGATGAACCTTGCCCGTGGTCGTGAATGGGGCGCGATGGAGCGCTCTATCGACGTGCAAGTGTCACGTTTACGCCGTCTGATTGAGGATAATCCTTCACAAGCGCGTTATATCCAAACCGTTTGGGGCGTAGGTTATGTATTCGTGCCCGACGAAGCAGAAGTTGAAGCGGCCAAAAATGAGTCGTTATAAACTCATAAATGCTGCTTGCGGCTATTGATACCTCAGATGGTTAATATTTCATGCTATTAATATCACGGGCGCAATATTGAAATCACCTATTATGCTTCAAAACATACCCTGCACCTTGGTGACAGGGTTTTTGGGTTCTGGCAAAACCACGCTCATTAATCAATTAATTGCGACCAAACCAACGGGTGAACGCTGGGCGTTATTGATTAATGAGTTTGGTCGTATTGGGATCGATGGCGCACTACTAACCAGCTCACAAGATAGCCATACGAAAAATGACATCGCCATTCGTGAAGTGAGCGGCGGCTGCATTTGTTGTACCAGTCAGTTGCCACTACAAATCGCTCTGAGTCGCCTGCTCAGTGACCATCATCCAAAGCGTCTGCTTATCGAGCCAACAGGGCTTGCCCATCCGCGTGAGCTTATCCAACAGCTGAGCGCGCCGCATTGGCAAACGGCTTTAAAGATGCAAGCGGTCATAACAGTGCTTAGCGCCCTGCAATGGCAACAAGAAAAGTATCGTACTCATGAAGGTTTTCAGGCGCATGTCCGCGATGCCGATGTTTTGGTCATTAATCGCTATACTCAATTAAGCACTGATGAAAAACAAGCGTTACAAGCATGGGTAGCCAAGCTCAATGCACAGATTTCTATTATTTGGGCAGAATCTGACAGCCAGACAACCACTCATAAGATAAATACATCCACAGGCTATTCAGCAGCATTAAGTGCACAGCTTTCCAAACCCAGTTTTGTCATCTCAAAGCAGCAAAGAGTCAATATCGCTGAGCCATACCAAGCTGTTGTGGGCTTAAAGCCGCTAAGTCATTCTTTAGCAGCGAATACCTTCCACAATCCTGAAAGCAATGACGATAATAAGCCCGATACAAGTATAGAGCTGCCCTATCGTTATCATGAGCAACAGCAAGATATTCTACTGGCAGGGTGGCGACTACCAGCAGAATATATATTAGATGCCGATAAGTTACAGGACTGGTTGTTAACGCTGCCAAATTGGCAACGTATCAAAGGCATTGTGCATACCTCTCATGGCTGGCTACAAATCAATTTTACTCCTGATAGCTTGTCCACAAAGACAGTGAGCGCACAAGCAGATAGCCGACTAGAGATTATTTTGCAGGCAAGTACTGAGCAAGAAGGTGCGACAGCGGTTAAGGTAGATTGGGAAGGCTATGACCTTGAGCTGATGGCACTGATGTTATAGATAGTTATTGATTGCCTAGCCATCTATTGGCAGTAATAGACAGATTATTGATAATTATTGACAGTAACGATAGTGCCGATAAAGATAAAACCGATAAAAAAATCCCCCACTATTAAAATAATGGAGGATTTTTTATTAACGCAATTGGCTGTCTTTACTACCGCGGCGATTAAATAGCTCAGTCGCCTTTGCTTCTTGTTCAAGCTCTGTTTGACAGCCGACGCAGTGCTGCACACCCGGCACGGCAATACGCCGCGCTTCTGGAATGGGATTGCCGCATTCATCACAGAACTCAGCACTTTTACCCGTTGGCAGCGCACGCCGTGCCCGCTCTAACGCATCGTTGACAGTCGCATCCATTTGCTCATGCTCTGCCCCATCTCTTGACCAGCCACCTGCCATAATCTCATCCTATTTTTTTATTAACGATATTTAAATCATAATTTATAAAAGTCTTTAATAACAAATAGATGGGGTTATAAGTCGCTTATTTCAATAAATACGCAATTTTATAAATACTATTAATAGTTATAAAAATTCTAAGCAATAGGAGTACAGGTGATTATTAATCTTTTGGTTGGAGCTCAACCACTTGACCGCGCACACCGATGCTCTCATCACTCATCAAAAACACATAACCGCCCATAATATCTTCCGGGGTTTTTAGGCTCATCGGATTTTCGCCGGGAAAGGCATGGGCGCGCATATTGGTACGGGTGCCACCAGGATTGATACAGTTAAAGCGCAAGTTAGTGGTATTCTGCGTTTCTTGGGTAAAGATATCGCTCATGCCTTCTACCGCTTGCTTGGACAGCGCGTACGCACCCCAAAACGCGCGAGGATGGGTGCCAACGCTACTAGAAGTAAAGACAATCGAACCATGTGCTGCGTCTTTAAGTAAAGGCAGCAGTGCTTGTGTGAGCATAAAGGTGGAGGTAAAGTTGACCTTCATCACTTGGGCAAACATATCGACATCGTACATTTCAAGGGGCGTCAAAGCCCCAAGCATGCCCGCATTATGCAAGATGCCATCAAGCTGACCAACTTCTTTAGCAATCAAGTTCTCTAATTTTTGCATCTCAGCATAGGTTGCGCCCTCTAGATTCATCGGTAGCATCGCAGGCTGCTTACCACCAAAGCTCTCAATTTCATCATAAACGTATTCAAGCTTACTGCTAGTACGCCCCAACAATAATACCGTCGCGCCATAGCGCGCATAGGTTAAGGCGGCGATACGCCCGATACCATCACCGGCACCCGTTACCAAGATAGTTTTACCATCTAAACAGTCATCAGGCGGTATAAAATTACGAATATCGTCGTGCGATACAGCTGGCACAGAAGCTTGCGCCGCTGATGGCATCTGTTGCTGGCTAGTAGGCTGATTAGTATTGTCACTCATGGCATTACTCACTGCTTATTGTTTAATAGGTAGGGTGCTTAATAGCTATTTCGTTAAATGGTGTATTTGCTTTATAAGGCTTATTTGCTTTATAAATAGTCAAACTTGCCAGAAGAAAGTAATAACTTATTCAGGTCTGCTGGGGTTTCAGTAATATAATCTGCACCCCATTTCTTCAGGTTTTTTTGATCCTCAGGTGGAATATAACCGTAAGCGGCTAAGATAGTCGGCATACCCGCAGCCTTGCCAGCTTCGATGTCGCGTATATGATCGCCGACATAAAGCACGCTTTCAGCGGCACCGCGCGGGATAGAGAGTCTTTCTAATGCTGCATACATAGGCTCGGGATCGGGTTTAGAGCGTGATACATCATCTGGACACACCAGTACCGAACAGCGCTCATCTAACTGCATTTTTTCTAATAACTGCTCAGCGAGATAGCGCGGCTTATTGGTGACAATACCCCATGGCACGCTTTTTTCTTCTAATGCGCGCAGCACTTCTTCAAGCTCATCAAAAACACAACTATCGACACATATTTCCGCTTCATAATCGTCTAAGAACTGCTGACGAAACTCCAGTAACTCAGGTTCGCTGACCTCAATTTGGTCGTTGTGGCGCAGCATCAACTGCACCATCGCCGAGGCACCAGCAGAGACTTGCTCACGAATTTCGGCTTCAGGTGGCGCTTGCCAATCATTTTCGCCGCTCATTTTACCAATAATGCGGACGAAGTCAGCGGCAGTATCGATTAATGTGCCATCAAGGTCAAACAAGACAGCTTTTACAAATTGGCTCATAACGGGCGCTCTTAATATTAATTTAAAACATTGATTTAAAAAGTGGTCAAAAAGGAATGCTTATAAAAGGTGATTTACGCCAGTGGCTTTTGTACCGCCATCATATAATTAACATCGACGTTTTGTGCCAACCAATAACGCTTGGTCAATGGATTATAATGCAGTCCAATGATGTCTTGACGGGTAAAGCCTGCCGTTATCGCCATTTTATCCAACTCAGCTGGGGTGATGAATTTGGCGTAATCATGGGTGCCGCGATCAAGCAAGCGCAATACATACTCTGCCCCAACGATGGCAAACAGGTACGATTTAGGATTGCGGTTAATCGTCGATAGCACGCAAACGCCGCCCGGTGCCAATAGCGTAAAGCACGCCTCGACAATGGCAGCTGGGTCTGGCACATGCTCAAGCATCTCCATACACGTCACGACATCGAACTGACCAGCATGGGTAGCCGCTAACTGCTCAATAGGAATATGCTGATAACGCAAGGTATTATTTAAGTTGCTTTGCTCAGCATGTAAGGCTGCCGCTTTGAGGTTTTCGGTACCGAGGTCGATACCGGTCACATCAGCGCCGCGGCGTGCCATTGATTCTGCCAAGATACCGCCGCCGCAACCGACATCAAGGACTTTTTTACCCGCCAAGCCCATCTCTGCCGTTTTACTGCTATCCGCACTCATAAAGCCGCGCTTCACGTTTTCTTCTATCCAGTTAAGGCGTAGCGGATTGATTTCGTGCAAAGTAGCAAAAGCGCCAGTTTTATTCCACCATTCGCTTGCCAAATTATTGAATTTTTCTACTTCACTGGCATCGACATTAATAACAGTGTTTTGGTCAAATTTGCTAGCAGCATTGTTATCTAGCTCGTTATTTGCGTAATCGTTTGAATCGTTGTTTGACTGATGATTCACAGGCTGGGCAGAAGAGAAAGCTTGGCTCATAGGGTTTTTCCTTTATGGGTATTATAGTTATTATCGTTTATAGGCATGCTGACATGCTCAATAGCAGTATGCCCAATATTAGCATGAGAGCGGCGACTTTGTCGTGAGTACATCGTCACCGATTGTGAATCGCGGCAGTAAATACTTAAATTTTAAAAAACACTTACGCGCTATGATTATTATTAAACAGCAGACTTTTATACAAGCGAAAAATTTGAAACTGTTTTATAACTTTGAATATTCTTAATAAGTCTTTCTTAACAAGCTTTAGCGAATAAACACCTTTCTCTATGACAAAACTTAATAGCTGTCAGCTTAAAACTAGCCGCTTAAAAATGATAAGTAAGATACCTTAAATAATAGCTCACAGCTTTACAACCGTTAGTTAAGAATCGGGTTCACAAGTGCGGGCATTTTACGCTATTATAGTCCGTACTCTATTATAGGTCGATTTAGCGAAGACAATTTAGATAATGCATTGTCGTTTATCTACTTTCAAACCTATATAAATGCGCTAAGCAACTTTTGATCTGAAAATTTGCACCAAACATTCTAAATTTTGACACCTCAAGGAACAAGTATGAAACGTATCATCGCATTGACTGGTCTGGCTTGTGCTATTGGGCTGGCCAATATGGGCGCACAAGCCGCCAATTATGTCGCAGGAAAAGATTACCGTGTGCTAGACAACCCAGAAAAAATCAGCGGTGATGCTATCATTGTGCGTGAATTTTTCTGGTATGGCTGCCCGCATTGTAACGTCCTAAATCCGCATATGGAAAAATGGGCAAAAACCAAAGACAAAGACGTGGCATTCTTTAAAACCCCAGCAGCGCTGAACCCAGTTTGGGAAGCCAGTGCCCGTGGTTTCTATGCCGCGCAATTATTAGGTTATGAAAACAAGACCCATGATGCGCTATTTGATGCGGTACATAAAGACGGCAAGCAATTATTTGACCAAGCGTCATTGAGCAAATGGTATGCCTCACAAGGCGTGAACGAAAAGAAATTTAACAGCCTATATAACTCATTCGCGGTTGGAACAAAAATTGGTCGCTCACAAGCAGGCGCTAAGCGTTACCAGCTTTCAGGTGTCCCAGCGGTTGTTGTCCATGGTAAATATGTGGTGACCGGCGAAAGCGCCACTGTCCCTAAAGTAGTTGATTATCTGGTCGATAAAGTACGTGCAGAGAAAAAATAAGTCGGTCTGCACAATTGATTAACCAGTATTAGTTTATAGAAAAATATAAAAAGCCAATCATCACTGATTGGCTTTTTTATGGGTCGTTATTATGAACGGCAACGCTGCTTTATAGCCAGTATAATTGGCTACATTTTTAGCTGCGACAATATCGCCACTTCCCGAATATAACTGGCCAAATCCTCTTTAGACTCTGCCATCAGCTCATCGTCTTGCATATGCTTGGCGTACTCAATCCAAAGCAGCAGCTGATACATACTATTGCGCTCAGAGGCTTTGTACTGTTTAACAAACTGCTTAAGCGTGCCTTCATCATTGATATTTAAGCGCTCAAACCAACTCTCGATTTTAGAAACTTGCTCTTTTGGGAAAAAAGCATCAAACAAGGCTTTGACCAATTCATGGCGGTTTTCTTCACTGATAAGTTTACCGACGCGCTTGGTTTGGCGATTGCGCGCATTAGCACTGGTGATATCAGCAAGCGCCATCAGCTCTGCCATAAAATAATCACTTGCTGGCAGGTTTTTGAGCTGTTTTTTCGATAAGCTGGCAAGCGGTATCGACAATGCTTGCAAGCGCTCATGAGCTTTTTTGAGCTCTGTGCGCGAGACGCGCATATCATGTTCTGACCAGTCAATCATAAAAGCTTTCCATTTTCCGAGATAATAAATAATAGATAGTAAATAATAAAGTTAATCGCATTTTTGCCATTTATACTTTGCAGCTTATAAATGCTAACTACAAAGAAAGTATTACCAACGATTCTTTTCACGGTGTTTAGCAACAACGGTCAAACCTTCAGGCAGGCCAGCGGTCAGCTTATCTCGCAAATGCTTGGTGATAAATACCGAGCGATGTTTGCCGCCCGTACATCCAATAGCGACCGTGACCGTATGGCGATTGTTATGCAGAAAATCAGGTAACCAACGATTAAGAAATTTTGCGATATCTTCAGTCATCTCAGACACTTCTGGATAATCGGCAAAAAATTCAGCAACCTCAATATCAAGACCGGTCGCAGCTCGTAGCGTTGGGTTCCAATGCGGATTGGGCAAAATGCGCACATCAAAAACAAAATCTGCATCAATTGGGCTGCCGTATTTAAAGCCAAACGATAGCAGGTTAATCACTATTTGATTATCAACCCCAACATAATCACGTAAGCGCTCTTTTAACTGATGAATATTCAGCATAGTGGTATCGATTTTGACATCCGCCTGCTTAAATATCGGCTGCAAAAGCTGAATTTCTCTTTCAATCGCCGCTGGCAGATTATAAGTGGTATTTTCTATGCCCTTAGTATCTTGCACCATCAGCGGATGAATGCGGCGGGTAGCATTAAAGCGCGCCACCAAGGTTTCTTCTTGCGCCGTCACATATACCACGGTGACCGCCTCTTCTCCATATCTCTGCTTTAACGCATCATGTGTTTCAGCAAAATTGGACAAATCCGCACGTGGCGTACGAATATCGACACCCAGCGCGATGCGTTTAATCCCACTATCACAGACCAGTTTTTGCGCCGCTTCAGGAACCAATGACAAAGGCAAATTATCAATAGAATAATAGCCTAAATCTTCTAAGATATTGAGTACTGAGGTTTTACCTGAACCTGAGCGCCCTGATACTACTAAGATACTTAGTCTATCTTTATTTTCTACTTTCGCGTTTATAGGCTTTGCTAAATTGTCATTTGCCTGTGCTTGCTTGTCATCCTTACTTGCACTCATGATCCGTCACCCTAATAATTGCGTCTGGCGAATTACTCTGTCAGCACGGCAGCTTGACCGTCACTAACTGATTGTCTAATAAACGTGCTCTACCCAACCAAGCCGCAACCAAAATCACCAAATCCTGCTGATTCCCATTGAAAGTTGCAGATTCAGCATCTGTCTCTAAAGAATCGAGCTGAGCCGTTTTAACTTCTAAATAATCAATCTTAAAGCCCGCCTCAGTGATGCGTGCCCGTGTTTCTGTTAATAAAGGCGCAAGCCCTTTTTCGAGATGCTGACCCTGCATTAACTGCTCGGCTAAGCGGAGCAATTCTTTATGCAGCACAGGAGCAGTATTGCGCTCAGCTTCAGTTAGATACTGATTGCGCGAAGATAATGCTAGGCCATCAGCAGCACGTACGATAGGCGCACCTATAATTTCAATCGGATAACTTAAATCGCGCACAATTTGCTGGATAATTGCCAATTGCTGATAGTCTTTTTGGCCAAATACGGCCACCTCAGGCTGGACGATATTAAAGAGCTTAGAGACAACGATGCCGACGCCATCAAAGTGATTGGGACGCGATTGACCACATAACTGGGTGGTAATTTCCCCAGCACGGACTGACGTTGGTGGCGGTAATACTGGATACATCTCATCAATGCTTGGGGCAAATACATAATCGGCGCCAACGGTAGCAAGCTTGGCAACATCTACATCTAAGGTACGTGGATAACTGTCAAAATCTTCACCGACGCCAAATTGGGTAGGATTGACAAAGATACTCACCACGACAATATCGGCATGCTGCTTGGCAAGCTTTACCAGCTCAAGATGACCGTCATGTAGATTGCCCATGGTTGGTACTAACGCAATACGCTGCTGGCTATCTTGCTGACCACGATAAGGGTTTAAGGCGGCGCGCAGGGTTGAGATATGATGATGAATAATTGGCATGGTAAATACTCTTATCCTGATAGCTTTTTCTACTGATAATCGTCAAAACACTAAATTTAAAGTACTAAATTCAAAATACTAAGCACCAAATTCAAAGTTTTAAATTAAAGACCACTAGCTAAATTGGTGCTGCTCAGTCGGAAAGCTACCATCGCGTACCGCTTGCTGATATAGGGCAAATGCGCCTTCAATACTACGCGCGCTATTACGCTCATCGGTTAAAAAGTCATGAACAAAGCGTGGTACGCGACCATGCACCATACCAAGCATGTCATGCATGACTAAGACTTGACCATCAGTATCGGCACCAGCGCCAATACCAATTACCGGCACGGCAACCGCTTGAGTGACAGCTTTTGCAAGTTCAGCAGGTACGCATTCTAGTACCAAAAGTGCCGCGCCAGCAGCAACGACCGCTTTAGCATCAGCAAGCAGCTTATCCGCCGCTGCATCACCGCGCCCTTGGATTTTATAACCGCCGAAGACATTGACTGATTGCGGGGTTAAGCCAAGATGCACACAAGTGGGCGTACCTGCTTGCGCCAACGTCGTGACTAAATCGCAAAGCTCACTACCGCCTTCAATCTTAATCACATGCGCGCCCGCCTGCATCAGTTTTCGGCTATTGGCAACCGCTTCTGGGAGCGTCACATAACTCATAAACGGCAAGTCGGCTAAAATCAGTGCGTGCTTATTACTACGGGCAATATTGGCCGTATGATAAGCCATATCATCGACGCTGACAGGCAGGGTTGAATCATGACCTTGCACCACCATACCCAGACTATCACCAATCAATATCGTATCGATTTGTGCTTTATCCATCATGCGCGCAAACATCGCGTCATAGCAGGTCAGACAGGTAAATTTGGTACCGTCTCTTTTAAATTTATTTAAAGTCGATAACGTCGTCATATCATCCTCAATGCTTTCAATCATCAATACGTTTAACAATCAATGACTGGAAATGCTGCTAAATGCCAATTTGCTGCTACTTTTTAGTAGTTAATAAGTCTATTTAACGGTTCATACGTCAATCATCTGATGGCAACTTTAACCCTGTCCAATCGTTACTCAGCGGATAATGCTTGATTGGCTTGCCTGCAATAATCAACTCTGGGGCTAACTCTCGTAGCGGTATCAAAACAAAATTACGTTCAGGCAAGCCAGCATGCGGTATGGTTAATTGCGACTCTGATATTTGCGCGTCACCATATAATAAAATATCGACATCAAGGCTACGCTCGCCCCAACGGCGCAGACGGGCGCGTTTGGCTTGCTGCTCTAGCGCTTGGCAAAAATCAAGCAGCTCAAACGCAGTCAAAGTGGTCTCAAAACCTGCGACCGCATTGATAAAATCAGGTTGGTCTTGCGGTCCCATCGGTACTGAAGCATAAAAGGAAGACACCCGTACCGCGCGTATCTGCTCGTGCTTTTGCATAGCTGCAACGGCTTGCTGCAAATGCTCGACAGGCGAACCTAGCTCATTTGTCAGATTGCTACCCAAGCCCACATAGCAGGTAACCCAAGTTACATCGCCATGGCTCTCATTGTCATCGCTAGCATCAAAGTGCGTGTTCATAGTTATCACTTTACTCTATTGTCCGCTCATAAGCTTAAACGTTATTAACGCTTGGCTGACGGCGGCGACGCTTCGATGGTACAGGGCCTTTTTGCTCATTCATTTTACTAGCAGCTGTCTGATGCTTAGCTGACTGATTTTGACTGGTCTGACTCTTCGTATCTTGACTGGTTTTAGTAGGTTTTGCTGCTGAAGCTTTGGTTGCCTTCTTAGCATTATTTTCAACGTCACTAGTTTCACTTTTACTAACAGCTTCAGTCGCTAACTTCGGCGCTTTTTTTGCGTATCTCGTCGCTTTTTGCGCTTTGTTATCGACTGCTTTAGCCTCTACTACGCTATTGCTATCAGCTGAGCTATTTCCATTGTCATTTTCTACAACAGTAGGCTGACGGCGGCGACGTTTATGCGGTATCGGTTCATTATTCATACTGACAAGCGCCGGTGTTCTGGCTACCGTGCGCGTAGCATACTCTGTCGTATGCGCTTTAGCAGAAGCTGAGTCAGTACTAACATTGACATCAGCTTGCTTTGGTTTTGTATGATGCTTTGCTGCTTGATTGCCAGACTGCTCTTTAGGCGCTGCGTTGTCAGTAGCAGCGTTTTTTTCTACAAACGCTTGGCTAGCCGGTTTAGATTTAGAAGGCGACTTAGATGACGATTGCGACTGTGCATCACTTGGCAATTGCTTGCGTAATGGCGGTACAACCTTCTCATGCTCTATGACAAATAACGGTGCAGGCTTGGCATTGTGGCGTTTATTTGCCGCTTGATGACCTATGTTAGCAAGTGATAACTGCTGCAATTGCGCAAGCTCATTATTATCTTGTGTTGCTTGCTGCTTATCATAGCTATTATTACGACCATTCTCATTACGACCGTCATTGCTGCTACTATTACTGACACTGTTATTAGCATCCTGAGCCGACTGACTGGCAGCGCGGCGGCGGCGTGATGGCACGTTTGAGGCATCATTAACCACTTGCTTGCTATGACCATTGCCGTTTACTTTATCTTGCTGATCGTTTTGTATGTGATTCACCTTGCCATTATCGTTCGAGGTTTGCTGTTTTTGACGATTACGTCCGCGACCGCGCTGCGCTTGCTTATAAGCACCGCGACGAATGTTTTCATCAAAGTCATCAATCGCTTGTTGCTGCTGCTCTTCGGTCAAGGTTTGATAGTTGTGCCACCACTCGCCCATACCATTGGTCGATTCTGATAGCGGATGTTCGGCATCGCCGCACTGCTCGCGTAATAGCAAGAAATCAAAACCGGCGCGGAAACGTGGGTGCTCAGACAGCTGCACAATTTGTTTACTACGTGGCGCGGCCAATTTTGGCTGCAATATCCAAATATCACGAATAAACTGTTCAGCGAATTTTGGAATAGCAGTTTTGATACGCTGACGGTCAATGACTTTGCCAGCTGCATGCATTTGTGCATCCGCAAAAGGCATATTGCGCTTTTTGGCTTTTTCTAATTGATGTAGATAGTTTTCCCACAGCAACGCGGCATAAAAGAAGGCAGGGTTAATGCTTTTGCCAGCGCCGATACGTTTGTCGGTATTAATAGCGACTTGTTTCACTAAAGCACTTGGTTCAGCAGGCGGATAAATGATTAAACTATCAATCGCACCCGACTCAAACAATAGCGGCAATAATGGCACTAAATAGCCACCAGTAAACATCTTTTGCGTTTCATCATATAGACGATGCGGAGAGATTTGCTCAAGTAGCGCCCAATTACCATCATGGAACTGTGCGGCCAATTCGCTATCAAAATCAAAGCCCAACTTGGCTTTAAAACGTAAGGCGCGCAGCAATCTGACCGGATCTTCTTCGATACGAGTCGGCGCATTGCCTAACAGGCGAATAATTTTATTATCGATATCTTCAAGTGCACCGCAAAAATCATGCACCACGCCTTTAAGCGGCTGATAATAAAGAGCATTGATAGAAAAGTCGCGACGGGCAAAGTCTTGTTTGATATCGCCCCAGACATTGTCGCGCAGAATCATACCATCTTGATTGGTATTGGAATCATTAAGCGGTGGCCCACGGAAAGTAGCCACTTCGATAAGCTCGCGCCCAGAGTAGACATGCGCCAATTGAAAGCGGCGACCGATAATACGGCAGCGCTTGCCAAAGACGTCTTTAATCTCATGGGGCTTAGCATCAGTGACCGCGTCGAAGTCTTTTGGACGCAGGCCTAGCAAGGTGTCGCGCACGCCGCCACCGACGATATAGGCATCAAACCCAGCTCGGGTTAGGGTTGCAATCACTTCGGTAATGGAATTTGGTAATTCAGATTTATTCAGTTCTAACTGCTTGGCGGCACGCTCGGCCATGCATCTACTCCTCGCCTTTATTCTTAACCACCCCTGACGAACACAGCGTCTATCAGGCGGATGTACCTGCTAGTTTAACAAATTTTGGCCATGGTGGGTGTGTTATGACATTTACTTACATGCTATTTTGTCAATATTGGGGTTAATTAATACAAAATATCCTGATTAATACCGTGATTAATCCTGCACGCTTAAACGCCTGCGATTCTTCTCAACGGTTTTTGTACCGATGCCTTTGACCTTGGTTAATTCATCAACACTCTTAAAGCCGCCAAACATCTCACGATATAAAATAATCGCCTGCGCTTTATTGCTGCCAACACCGTCTAATCCCACCAGCTCGGCTTCCGTCGCCCGATTGATATTAATACTGGTCTGTGTACGTGCTTGGCTTTGCGCTGTTTCTTGCGTCAATAGATAATTATAAGCACTTTGGGCGTTATCAAAACAAGGCGCGGCAAGGACAGGATGAGACAGCATAGCCATGATAGAAACTATACCTACTAAAAAAATGGCTGCACTTTTAAACAAATTAGCATGTTGCCATTTGATAAACGAGTATTTAGTAAATAAGCTTTTATTAGTCGCGTTCATGCTGTTTCGCCGCTTCCCATAACGCATCCATCTCATTAATATCGCTGTCTTCTAAAAGCTTGCCAGCGGCAGCTAACTGGTCTTCAATATAGCCAAAACGTGATTTGAATTTATGCACACAAGTTAAAGTTACAGTTTCAGCGTCGAGGTTTAGTTTACGGGCGACATTGACCAGCGCAAACATGCAATCGCCAAGCTCTTTTTCAATATCGGCAATATTATCTTGTATCTCGACTTTTGGCTTATCTAAAATCTCAGCCTTTAGCTCGGCAATTTCTTCATCGAGTTTATCAAAGGCGCCGCTGACGCCTTCCCAATCAAAACCCAGTTTTGACGCCTGCTTTTGTACGTCCTGCGCTTGCATGAGCGCGCTGCCTGCTTTGGTATTGTCCAAACGGCGCTGTGGTTTACCACGTGCAGCGCGGGCTTGTTGCTCCTCCGCCTTAATCTCATCCCAGCGTTCTTTTACCGCTGCTTCATCTTGTAGCGTTTCTGCTTCAAACACATGTGGATGCCGGCGAATCAGCTTTTCTTGTAAAGTGGTAATCACATCACTCATATCAAAGCGCCCTTGTTCAGCGTACATCTGACAATGAAAAACCACTTGCAGCAGCACATCGCCAAGCTCACCTTTGATGTCTTCATCATCATCGCCTTGTACCGCTTCGCCAAGCTCATAGGCTTCTTCAATCGCATAAGGAATGAGGCTATGATTGCTTTGCTTTTTATCCCACGGACAGTCTGCTCGCAGCCGTGCCATTAAGGATAATAAATCCGCTAACTCGCCACTTTCTTCTGGCGTTCCTTGTACCGGTGTAGGCGCTGTTATTTTATTTTCTTGGCTATTCATATCTTCTAGACCATGCTGATTTTCTAGGCTACTCATAAAGAACACTCGTATAATTTTATTTGTGATTAGGCCGTGTTGAACATTGGCGACAAATTAATGGCAAAAAAAATAGCGAACGGTTAATCTTTAAGTTCTCACACAAAAAAGATATCGTTCGCTATGCCTCGCACTATGCTCAAAGATGAACACTGGACAAGACTGAAACCTATATTACTAGAACTTAATATCTATGACAAAGGAAATCTTAGACAAACGGTTGAAGGCGTGCTTTATCGCATGCGTGTTGGCTGTCCTTAGCGCGACTTACCCGAGTATTTTGGCAAGCCTAATAACATCTATAAAGCTTACCAGCGCTGGTCTCGCAGTAATAAGCTGATTACGCTGTTTACGTTACTGATCAAAGACGCAGATCTTGAGTGGGTCTTCATTGATGGTACTAATATCAAGGCGCATCAGCACAGCAGTGGTGGCAATGAGAACCTACAATCCATTAGTAAAAGTGTGGCAGGACGCGCGACCAAGATTCACTTGGCAGTTGATGCGCATGGCAATCCCCTTACCTTTATCTTGTCAGATGGCACTACCCACGATGTTAAAGTCGCACCTGACTTAGTAGACAAAGTTAATTTGAGCAATACAGAGGTTTTATATGCGGATAAAGGCTATGATTCTGATGCACTGCACTACGAGCGCATATTGAACAAGCCGGGACACGGGATAACATCCCTCGAAAACGAAACACTAAGTCTTCTAACGACCATATGGACTGGGACTTATATAAAGCACGACACTTAGTAGAAAATGCTTTCGCCAAACTAAAACAGTATAGGGCGGTTGCCACCAGATTTGATAAGCTCAAGCAGAGTTATGAAAATACAGTCGCTCTTGCTTGTGCTTATATCTGGCTGAGATTATGAATGTTCAACACGCCCTAAATATAACCCTATCTCAAAAAGCGAAAGAGGACTCCATCCGACATTAGGGTGGAGGTGAATTTCGCATAAGTTATTAACCTTGTTGGTTTTGAATGTACTGCTTAATAACCTCTAATGGCGCACCACCACATGACCCTGCAAAATATGATCGTGACCAAAGTACAGGCTTGAGATAAGCAGCTCTTAAATCAATGAAATCACCTCTCATGCGTCTACTGGTGACTGACTTCAAGTTATTAACCAATTTGCTTATCTGCACTGTTGGTGGGTACTGAATCAACATGTGCATATGGTCGGCCTCACCCTTACACTCTTTTAACTCAGCATCAAAGCTCCTACAGACCTCGGCGGCATACTCACTAAATTGTTTATGATGCACCTCGCCTAACACCTTCTTTCGATACTTAGTGATAAAAACCAAATGAACATGAAGATTAAAGGCGGCATAGCGGTTTTTATATATCTCACTCATTGTAATTAATACCCTAAAGTGCTAATGTTGTATGTATTATATCAAATACACACTCATTGAGAAAGTAGTCAGAAATGAAAATCAACAAGGCGTATAAATTTAGGCTTGAGCCTAACGTAGAGCAACAGGTTATTTTAAATAACCTTGTCGGCTCTGCGCGTTTTGTTTGGAATCAAATGCTAGCAATGTCATTCGAGATGTTTGCCAACAATGAGTTTATTAATGCCACCAACTTGGTTAATAAAATCATGGATTTAAAGAATAATCCTGATTTTGAGTTCTTAAAAAGCCACTCAAATGCGGTGTCTTTACAACAAAAAGTTCGTGACTTGGCATCGGCTTGGTCACGCTTTTTTGATCCGAAAGTTCATGCCAGGTTAAAAGAAAATAAGAAGAAAATAAGAAAGCCTAAATTCTTTAAATTGGCTGATGGCACAGAGATTCAACTACGCCCACTAATGCCAAGATTTAAGCGTAAATCAGATGGCTGTGATTCAATCCGCTTGGTTCAATTTGATAAGTATTGCCGTATTGAAGGCAACCGCGTCAAATTACCGAATGGTATTGGTTTGGTGAAATTTAGAAAGTCGCAAGATATCATCGGCACCATTAAAAACGTCACTATTAGCAAGAAATCAGGGCGCTGGTCCGTGTCTTTTGGGTGTGAGCGCGAGATTGAAAACCCAATTCACCCTTCTAAAACCGCCATCGGCATTGATTTAGGCATCACCAAACTCATCAGTACCTCAGACGGTCAGTACATTAAACCCAAAAATAGCTTTAAATCCAATCAAGTCAAACTGGCAAAGTTGCAACGGCAGTTGAGTCGTAAGGTCTTATTTAGCCAAAACTGGCAAAAACAAAACCGTAAGATTCAAAAACTTCATCATCATATCGCCAATATTCGCCACGATTACTTGCATAAAATCACCACCAACATCAGCAAAAACCACGCCATGATTGTTGTTGAGGATTTGAAAGTAGTCAATATGTCGCAGTCAGCTAGCGGCTCTGCCGTTCAGCATGGGCGCAATGTCAAAGCTAAGTCAGGATTGAATAAGTTGATCTTAGATCAAGGCTGGGGCATGATGGTTGATATGCTTGAGTATAAGCAGCACTGGCAAGGCGGATTACTTATAAAAATTAATCCACGATATACCAGCCAGACCTGCTTTGAATGCAAGCATATCGCCAAAGAGAATCGACAAACTCAGGCCAAGTTCGAGTGCGTCAAATGCAGGTATGTTGCGAACGCTGATTTTAATGCGGCTCGCAATATATTAGCGGCAGGACATGCCGCTTTGTCTGCGGAGGGAGGATGCGGTAAAGGTCGCCCGATGAAGCAGAAAACTTGTGGCCTTCGTGAGAAAGCCACCTAACAGCATTTGCTTTTAGAATCCCACACTTGAGCTTGGCGAAAGTGGCGGGAGTATGTCAATAAGTTTATAACGATTTTGTCGTTAGTGTAGCATTGAACACTGATTAGCTTATAATTGGGTAACTTACTTAATTATCATCTCACTGCTTAAACGCAAGGATTTTATCGTTATGCCCACATCCGATACCAATAATGCCAGCTATGCGACTCAAACCCAGTTCGCACCGATTAACATTGATTCATTTAAAGCTTATGATATCCGCGGCGAGCTTGGTGTCAATCTCGATGAAGCTATCGCCTACCGTATCGGCCGTGCCTTTGCCCAAATTTTATTCGAGCGTTATAACAGTGCCGATAATGATGCCACCGCTGAACTGAAAAACTTAAAACCAGCTATCGTTATTGGCAGCGATATTCGCCATTCAAGTGAACAGTTAAAGCAAGCGACTATCAAAGGCATGCTAGATGCTGGCGTCGATGTGATTGATTTGGGAATGACAGGTACAGAAGAGGTGTATTTTGCCACCAGCTACTATCAAGCGTTGGGCGGTATCGAAGTCACTGCCAGTCATAATCCGATTAACTATAATGGCTTAAAATTGGTCAAAGAGCACTCAAAACCGATTAGCGCCGATGATGGTTTGGCAGAGATTCAAGCGTTGGCGGAATCGGGGCAATTTACCACTGCTAACACGTTAGGCAACCTACAATTACTGACGGATAAAAGCGCCTATATCAATCATGTAATGACTTTTATTGATACTGACAAATTAAAACCACTTAAACTGGTTATTAATTCAGGAAATGGCAGCGCAGGCCCGGTGGTTGATTTATTAATCGATAAGTTAGCACAAGCTGGCGCACCGATTGAAGTGATTAAATTGCATCATGAGCCTGATGGTAGTTTTCCAAATGGCATCCCTAATCCGATGATTTTGGCTAATAGAACCGCCACCCAGCAAGCGGTGTTAGAAAATAAAGCCGACCTTGGCATTGCCTTTGATGGCGATTTTGACCGTTGCTTTTTATTCGATGAATACGGCGAATTTATCGATGGTAGCTATGTCGTTGGGATGCTGGCGCAAGCATTTTTAAATAAATATGCGGGCGAGTCGATTGTTTATGATCCACGGGTAATTTATAACACCGAAGCTGTCATTCATGAGCATAACGGTAAGGCGGTTATTAGTAAATCTGGGCACTCATTTATCAAGCAGGTGATGCGTGATTCTGGCGCGGTTTATGGTGGCGAGATGTCCGCACATCACTACTTTCGCGATTTTTTCTACTGCGATAGCGGCATGATTCCTTGGCTGCTGACCATTGAGTTATTATCGATTACTGGTAAAACCTTGTCAGAATTGGTCAGCGGTTATATTGCAGCCTATCCAAGCTCAGGTGAGCTGAACTTTCATCTGACCACTCATGATGCGCAGGCGATTATTAGCGCTATTGAAAAAAAGTTTAGTACCGAAAACCCAACCAAATCGATGCTAGATGGTTTGAGTTTAAACTTTGGTGAATGGCGTTTTAACTTACGTGCCTCAAATACTGAACCATTAATTCGGTTAAATATTGAAAGTCGCGGTGATGAAGATTTACTACAGACCAAAACCCAAGCCATTCAACAATGGCTTGCCAGTAAAGGTGCGGTACCTGCTTAAATAGCTGCTGTGCTGAATAAAGACATTCTGAACCTGTGAAAATAAATAAAAGCGCCGATTAATATAAAAATTAACCGGCGCTTTTGTTTGGCTTTAGTCTAACAACTTTTTGTCTACTGAGCTTATTTTATACCTGATAAAAACCCTTACTTGGCGCGACCAATCCCCATATAGTCGCTGACTAGACCATCAATCTGCGTTCGTGACAAGGCATTTTGCGCATCGAATATGGGCATCGCTTGCTCGTTAAGCTTGGCAATATCTAGTCGATTCTCTGACAACCAGCTGATAATAAAGATTGCCTGCGCCTCATTAAGCTGTTGATAAGGATTGTTTATCAACTGAAGTAATGGCTGCTGCTTATAAAGGGCGGCAAGCTCCGTTTGCGCTTTATCACTATAGACCAGCGTACGAATATTATAAGACCATAATAATGCCAATAAAGGATGAATCGCTGACTCTGCCGTCCGTCCCGAGCCCGCTTTATAACTACCGCCCCAAATCATGACCGTTTTATTATCGATAAAACCATCAAAATATTGCCAAAACTTACGGAAGATAAGCTCTTTTTGGTCTTCATTAATATGGATGACCGATTGCAATAGCGGCATGGCCAAACTTTGCGCCTCACTTGACTGCTGCAGCTGAAGCAATTCCGTCGGTAGCGTATTACCACCAAACCCCCAACCCGCTTGCAAGTAGCTACTGCCCACACGCGCATCGAGTCCCATAATGTGGCTGACCTGCTGGATATCAACCTGATGACTGTCAGCCAAGCGCGACATCTCATTCATAAAGCTGACCCGCGTTGCCAGCATCGCCATGATGCTACTACGCGCAAATTCTATCGTCGCAATATCGGCATGATGCGTTGCACGCGCATGCTGCATTAATGGTTGAAGCATATTTAAATGATAGCTGCTGTTTGGTGTTTTTTTACCGAGTAGCCATAACGACGGATTCAACATCGAGCTATAAGCATCACCATCTTTTAAGAAGACGAACGGTAAGTAATATACCCAAGCGCGCTGCAAACGTTTAGACAGTGCGGCAACCGCACCCAACTGTTTAATACCACTCATGATGAGCGGTAATGCTTGCTGATGACTATGATTAAAGGCGGTAATCCAACTGTCTTCTAGCCATACTGAGCTAATACTATCTAAAAATAACCAATATAGCGCAACTGATTTTCTCTCATCATTATCATTCGCCACTTCATAACGCCGTATTAACTCATCAGCACTCTTTGGTAGCGCATAGCTGACAATCTGTTGCTGCTGATCATACATCTGCCAAAGCGCTTGCAGATGATGCTCAAAGCCATATTGCTGCAACTGCTGCGCCAATATATCTTTATCGGCATAGAGGTGAACCGCATGACCGAGACTTGCCAGTACCACGGCACTGGTAATGGCCTCAATACTATGACCGACAAGGACACAAACGTTAGTATTTATCGCCGTATTATGAAACGGATTGGGTGCAGATTCATGCTTATGTGTATTTATGGCATCAGCGCTCATGAGTTTACCTTTGATTATTGGTGAATTAGCAGCGTGAATAAATTAACAGCAGGCACTCTTAAGAGAACAGCTTAATATGCTGTAATAGCTGATTGGTAGAGCTGTCGAACTGCTCACCACTCTCTTGCTGCATAGCGGTATGCACTGACTCTGCCATTTGCTTACCCATCTCGACACCCCACTGGTCAAACGGATTGATATCCCAAATGCTGGCCATCACATAAACCTTATGCTCATAAAGCGCAATTAATGCCCCCAAACTATGCGGGGTCAGCTCGTCAATCAATAAGGTTGTTGATGGCTGATTACCGCGGTAGTATTTATACTTATCAGCGTCAGAAGCGATTTGTATATCAGCATCAGCAATCGCCGCATTGCCAAAAGCCAGTACCCGACTTTGCGCTAGACAGTTAGCTAAAGACAATTCATGCTGCTGCTGTAGCGAGGCATTGGTCGCTTTATCACTATAACGACGCACACAGGCGATAAAATCACAAGAGACTTGCTGCGTCCCTTGATGCAAAAGCTGATAAAAAGCATGCTGCGCGTTTGAGCCAATCTCACCCCATAAAATCGGACAAGTATCGTAGTCTAATCGCTCACCATGCAGCGTCACCGATTTACCATTACTTTCCATTTCAAGCTGGGTCAAGTAGCTTGGCAAATACTCTAAACGCCCATCATAAGGTAGCACCGTATGAGCATTTACTTGTAAAAAGGTACTGTTCCAAACGGCAAGTAAACCTAATAATACTGGTAAATTTTCTGCGAAATCCGCTTGGGCGAAATGCTCATCCATACTATGAGCGCCGGCCAATAACGCTTTAAAGCCATCGATACCGATGCGAATGGCAATAGCAAGGCCAATCGCTGACCATAAAGAAAAACGGCCACCAACCCATTCCCAAAGCTGCAATTGGTGCTCAGGATGAATACCCCAGGCGCTCATCTTCTCGCTGTTGGCTGAAATACCAATAAAATGGCGACGTAATACACTGTCTTCGGTACCCGCCCGCAGTTTTGCGGTTGCAAGCAGCCATGACAGCGCGGTTTTGGCATTGGACAGCGTATCAACGGTACCAAAAGATTTAGAGGAGATAATAAATAAGGTAGTTTCAGGATTTAAGTGTTTTAGTAAATTATCAAGCTGGGTGCCGTCCATATTGGAGACAAAATGCACTTCAATAGCAGTATCTGCCCACTCATCAAGCGCAGTGGTCGCCATCAGCGGCCCTAAATCAGAACCACCAACGCCGATATTAACCACATCGGTAATTGCCTTGCCGGAAAATCCGCGCCATGTGCCACTGCGGACACGCTCGGATAATCTGGCAACGCGCGCTAAGCTCTGATGTACATCAGCCACAACATCTTGCGTACCAACTTGCAGTTTTGCTGTCTCTGGTAAGCGCAGCGCTGTGTGCAAAGCAGCGCGTTCTTCACTGGTATTAACCATTGCGCCTTGCAGCAAAGATTTAATCCGGCCTGACAAATCACAACTATTCGCCAAATTTAATAAATCTTCTAGCACAGCATCATTAATACACTGCTTGCTATAATCCATATATAGCGCGCCAGCTTGCGTGCTAAAACGGCTCGTACGCTCAGCATCCTGGGTAAATAGCTTATCAAGCGACCACGGCTGTGCCGCCAACTCCTGTAACTGCTGCCAGTACTTAGAGCTACGCGCGCTGCTATAGCGGTTACTGTCTTTTATATCGTTCATGCACTACTCTTCATCTGCTAATTGCTGCTGAGCGAAATAAATAAACGCCTGCATATAAGAGCGCATATCACCGGCATCATAACTGGCACCGCGCATCGTCGTAACATTGACGCCGTATTGACTAATCAACGCATCGATAGCATCAGTCAGCTGAATCTCACCGCCAACCGAAGCTTTGGTATTCGCCAAATAATCAAAAATATGGTTGCTAAAGACATAGCGCCCAACGACTGCCAGTTTTGAGGGTGCATCTTCTAAGCTTGGTTTTTCTACAAAACCGGCAACCTTAAAGCTCGTATTCGTATCTGTTTTATTATCTATATCGTGCGCACCGTTATCAGATTCACTTAACTGAGCGATACCGTATTTATGCACATCTTCATCGGCGACAGTATCGACCAATATCTGTGAGTGCTTGTCTTTAGCAAAAGACTCAATCATAAATGCTAAATTGTCAGCAGTCATATCGGTGGTAAAGGGATCAAGCACCACATCTGGTAGCAGTACCGCAAAGTCATTCATACCTATAATTGGTCGCGCGGCAAGTACCGCATGCCCTAAACCTAACGGTTTACCTTGGCGTATCATCGATATGGTTACATCATCTGGTAGCCAATTTAAGCTATCGGCTAGCTCATCTTTACCTTTCGCTCTAAGCTGATTATCCAGCTCAGCATTGATATCAAAGTAATTTTCAATGGCACTTTTTTGCGCATGACCAACCAATACAATATGCTTGATGCCAGCTGCGATTGCTTCTTCAACCACATAATGAATGGCCGGACGATTACCAAGCGGCAATAGCTCTTTTGGTACGGATTTAGATAATGGCAACATACGCGTGCCAAAGCCTGCAACGGGAATAACGGCATGGGTAATTTTTTTCATAATTTTAAACTGTATTAAAAGGTGTGAGAGAAAGGCTAGGTTTAAACATAGTTTTTATACAATCTATGCGATGTTATAACCATTCGGATTCATACTCTGCCAGTTCCAAGTATCTTGACACATCTCAGTGATAGACAGCTTGGCTTCCCAACCTAATAATTCTTTCGCCTTATCAGCACTTGCATAGCAGCTGGCAATATCTCCTGCACGGCGAGCATCGAATTGATAGGGAATATCTTGGCCGGATACTTTAGAAAAAGCCGTGACCAATTCTAAAACAGACGTTCCTTTACCTGTTCCTAGATTAATGGCTAAAAAACCTATTGAGCTGTGTTTATCTGAGCTTGTTTGCTTTAAGTCTACTCGTTTCTGCAAATAATTAAGCGCAGCAACATGCCCTTGGGCAAGGTCAGTGACATGGATAAAATCGCGTACTCCCGTACCATCGACGGTAGGATAGTCATTACCAAAGATGCTGAGCTTTTCAAGCTTACCGACTGCTACTTGGGAGATATAAGGCATCAAATTATTAGGAATATCATTTGGATCTTCGCCAATCTGTCCTGATGGATGCGCGCCTACGGGATTAAAGTATCTAAGCGGAATAAGATTCCAGCCCTCATTGGTTGCCGCTAAGCCTTCTAAAATATGCTCTACCGTAAGCTTACTTTGTCCATAAGGATTGGTACAAGAACGTGGTGATGTCTCGTCAATAGGCAGTACTTCAGGATCACCGTAAACTGTCGCTGACGATGAAAAAACGAGGTTTTTAACGTTTGCTTCTGCCATGGCTTCCAATAAAGTAATGGTGCCACTGACATTATTATTATAATACAACAATGGCTTAGCAACGGATTCACCAACGGCTTTTAACCCCGCAAAATGAATCACACCAAAAAACTGATGCTCTGTAAATACTTGTCTGAGCAACTCAGCATCGCGGATATCGCCTTCGATAAGTTCAATAGGCTGACCAATGAGAGTAGAAACACGATTGACAGCTTCACGGCTACTATTGGATAGGTTGTCATATACCACGATATCATAGCCTGCTTGATGCAGTGCTATACAAGTGTGTGAGCCGATATATCCAGCACCGCCGGTAACCAATATCTTGTTTTTCATAATTGCTACATTTTAGTCGAAGAAAAGTTATTTTTAGAATAAAAAAAGACACCCCATTGTAGGGGTATCTTTCACTTTTTTCAATCTAGTCTTCTTAGTTAAAATGTAGACTTAAGCATATCTTACCAACCAGTAACTTCTTTTAGCTTGTCACCAATTTTTGATGGATCGCGAGTATAAGCAATACCAGCATCTTCAAAAGCTTTAAATTTCTCTTCAGCAGTACCTTGACCACCAGAGATAATCGCCCCAGCATGACCCATACGCTTACCGGCAGGTGCGGTAACACCAGCAATATAACCAACAACTGGCTTAGTCACGTGCTCTTTGATATAAGCAGCCGCTTCTTCTTCAGCCGTACCGCCAATCTCACCGATTAAGATGATAGCTTCAGTTTGTGGATCGTCTTGGAACAGTTTTAGCGCGTCAATCTGATTCATACCAGGGATAGGATCGCCACCGATACCGATACAAGTTGACTGACCAAAGCCAAGCTTAGTCGTCTGTGCAACCGCTTCATAAGTCAAGGTACCAGAGCGTGAAATGATACCCACTTTACCTGGCAAATGGATATGACCTGGCATGATACCGATTTTACACTGACCTGGAGTGATAACGCCTGGGCAGTTTGGACCAACCATACGTACGCCGTCTGCTTCTTCGATGTAACGCTTAGCTTTTAGCATATCGATAGTCGGTACGCCTTCAGTGATCACAACGATCAATTTTACACCGGCATCGACCGCTTCAACGATAGAGTCTAGTACAAATGGTGCTGGTACATAGATAACTGACGCGTCAGCTTGAGTCGCTTCCATCGCTTCCGCCATGGTATTAAATACTGGCAAACCTAGATGCGTTTGACCGCCTTTACCAGGAGTTACGCCGCCAACAACTTTAGTGCCGTATTCAATCGCTTGTTCAGAATGGAATGTACCGTTCTTACCGGTAAAACCTTGTACCAATACTTTGGTATCTTTATCAATTAATACACTCATTATTTTTTCCTTATTCGGTTGTCTTGCAATAGCAGTTTGCTAGCTTATCTGTCGTTAAATGTTAACAAGAGATGCTTATACTAGAAAACTGCCATCACGCTTTGACTATAATGCTTAATCGTTTTTTAGGCGCCTATTAATAAAATAGCACTTATTTTAACGACTTATATTAAAGACTTACGCTTTAACCGCATCGACAATTTTTTGCGCCGCGTCTGCTAGGCCTTGGGCTGAAGTCAATTTCAGACCAGATTCTTCTAGAATCTGTAAGCCCAATTCAGCGTTGTTACCTTCTAGACGTACAACTACTGGTACTTTTACGTCGACTTCTTTAACCGCAGCGATAATGGCTTCTGCAATCATGTCACAACGTACGATACCGCCAAAGATGTTGATTAGAACACCTTCAACACTGCTGTCTTCTAGAATGATTTTGAACGCTTCAACAACGCGGTCTTTGGTTGCACCGCCGCCAACGTCCAAAAAGTTAGCAGGTTTGCCGCCATACAATTTGATGATGTCCATGGTCGCCATTGCAAGACCAGCACCGTTGACCATACAACCGATGTTACCTTCTAGGGCAACATAGTTTAAGTCAAATTCAGCCGCTTTTAGCTCACGCTCATTTTCTTGCGTTTTGTCTTGTAGCGCAGCAATTTTAGGCAAACGATATAGGGCATTTGAGTCGATACCAATTTTGCCATCAACACAAACGATTTCGCCATTTTCGCGAACCGCTAATGGGTTAATCTCTAGTAAAGCAAAATCATTGTCAATGAATGCTTGATAAGCACCGCTCATCAATTTTACAAACTGGTTGATTTGCTTGCCTTCAAGACCCAGTTTGAATGCCACTTCACGTGCTTGGTAAGGCATTAGACCGACTAATGGATCAACGCTTACTTTAAAGATTTTTTCTGGGGTTTCGCTTGCAACTTCTTCGATATCAACGCCGCCTTCGGTTGATGCCATAAAAGTCACGCGACGCGTAGAACGATCAACAACCGCGCCAAGATATAGCTCAGTTTGTACTGGGTACATATCTTCTGCAACCAATACAAAGTTTACTGGTTGGCCATCAGCGTCAGTCTGGAATGTAACCAAATTGGTACCGATAAGCGTTTCAGCAACTTGCTTAGCTTCTTCACGCGTCTTAACCAATTTAACACCGCCCGCTTTACCACGGCCGCCAGCATGTACCTGCGCTTTAATAACCGCAATGTCTGTAGGCGTTTTATCAAAAGCCGCAGCAGCTTCGTCGCCGTTATAGGCGATGATGCCTTCTTGAATGGGCAAACCGTAGCTTTTTAATAGCTCTTTTGCTTGATACTCATGTAAATTCATTGATTGTATCCTTTATTTTTTACAATTAATAAAAAGTGAAATCAAGTGCGTAGAAGAATATATCTGAGCACTTATGATGATGGCGACCATTATCTCAATAATGATAGCGGTCGCCCCATCCGGTTAAACTTGATATTTACTTAAATTGTCTTAGCTTTAATCGTCTTAGCTTTAATCATCTTAATTTTAAAAGTTACTTACGCTTTTTACGCTGGATGGCGTGAATAGCGCGACCATCTGCAGAAAGAGCGGCTTCGTGAACTGCTTCAGAAATGGTTGGATGCGCAAAGGTCATTAACTGCAAATCTTCGATACTAGAAACAAATTCCATCGCAATCATACCCTGATGGACGATATCGCCAGCACCAGCAGAAATGGCATGCATACCTAATAAACGGTCTGTTTTAGCATCAGCAACGACTTTGATAGAGCCTTGTGCTTCACTTTGCGCAAGCGCACGGCCGTTAGCTGCTAGGTTAAATGAACCGGTTTTCACTTCATAACCCGCTTCAGTCGCTGCTTGCTCAGTTAAACCAACCCATGCGATTTCTGGATGGGTATAAATGACATTAATGATAGTGTCATAGTTAACTTGTGCTTTTTCGCCATGAATACGCTCAACCGCCATCATGCCTTCTTCCATTGCTTTATGCGCAAGCATAGGGCCACGGACCAAGTCACCGATAGCGTAAACGCCATCAAGGTTGGTTTTACATTGGTCATCGACATCGATTAGACCGCGTTCAGTCAAGGTGATACCGCTGTCTGCGCCCAATAGTTTTTCAGAGTAGGCACGGCGACCGACGCAAACGATTAGCTTATCAAAGCTTTCCTCGCTCGACTCGCCTTTAGCTTCGCTAGTAACGACAACTTGGTCGCCTTTCACTTCAGCATTGGTCACTTTGGTATCGACACGGATATCAAGGCCTTGCTTCTTCAGCATTTTGCCCGCTTCTTTAGCAATGTCTTTGTCAGCTGCGGCTAAGAAACTTGGTAGCGCTTCATAAACCACCACTTCTGAGCCCAAACGACGCCATACTGAGCCAAGCTCTAAACCGATAACACCGGCACCAATCACGCCTAAACGCTTAGGAACTTCAGTGAAATCAAGCGCGCCAGTAGAATCAACGATGCGATCGCCATCAGTTTTTGCCACAGGAATATCGATAGGAACAGAACCTGCTGCAAGAATCACGTTTTTAGCCGTAATAATGGTTTCTGCTTCGTCAGCAAGGGCGGTAAATTTAACTTTTTTATCCGCGCCTTTACCATCTTCCAACGTGCCCCAGCCTTGTAGCCAGTCAACGCCATTACCTTTTAACAATGCCGCAACGCCGCCGGTCAATTGCTTAACGATGCCTTCTTTACGGGCAATCATTTGCTCGATATCGATAGCAACGTCGCCGGTGCTGATACCATGTTCAGCAAGGTCATGCTTAGTCGCTTCATAACGATGCGAGCTATCCAGCAAGGCTTTTGATGGGATACAACCGACGTTTAAGCAAGTACCGCCAAGAGCTGGCTCGCCTTTATAAACGCGTTTTTCGATACAAGCAACGCTCATACCCAGTTGGCCTGCACGAATAGCCGCTTCATAACCACCAGGACCGCCGCCGATGACGACTAGATCATAATTGTCTTTCATAGTACGTTCCTATTTCTAATTCTAATTTCATTTAGGATTTGAATGATTAATTAAGCTCATGATAAATAAAGGCACATTTTATTCTGTCGTTAATACACGCTAAGAACGAAATGTTATCTGACATTTATCAATAAACCACAATCACCTATTCCAAAGTTAAAAAGCTTGTATCAGTGGTTACCGATACAAGCTCATAGGCTTAAAGGTCTAATAGCAACATGGTTGGATCTTCGACCAACTCTTTGATAGTTACTAAGAACTGCACTGCCTCTTTACCATCAATCATACGGTGGTCATAAGAAAGTGCTAGGTACATCATTGGTAAAATCTCAACTTTACCATCGACTGCCATCGGACGATCATTGATAGCATGCATACCTAAGATAGCGGTTTGCGGTGGATTCAAGATTGGCGTTGACATGAGTGAACCAAATACGCCGCCATTTGAGATAGTGAACGTACCACCAGTCATCTCATCTAGACCAAGCTTACCTTTTTGTGCTTTACCACCCAATTCACGAATCTTAGCTTCAACATCAGCCATGCTCATGCGATCGGCATCACGTAGTACAGGAACAACCAAACCACGATCTGAAGATACGGCAACACCGATATCATAGTAGCCATGATAAACGATATCATCACCATCTAGCGAGGCGTTAACCGCTGGGAAGCGTTTTAATGCTTCAGTTGCCGCTTTAACGAACAACGACATAAAGCCTAAACGTACGCCGTGACGCTTTTCAAACTGCTCTTTATACTTAGCACGCATGTCCATCAACGGTTTCATGTTGACTTCGTTAAACGTGGTTAGCATCGCTGTTTCTTGCGAAGCAGCTAGCAGACGATTGGCAACTGTTTTACGTAGGCGTGTCATTGGTACGCGTTTTTCAGTACGCTCACCTGTTGACTCCGCGACTGGACGACCGCTATCAGATTTGATAGAGCTGTCAGCTTTTAGCGTTGGGTTCGCCATATCGGTTTTGGTCACACGACCGCCGCGGCCACTGCCTTCAACGTCTTTAGGATCAACGCCAGACTCTTTCGCTGCTTTACGTACCGCAGGGCTTTGATCTTTATGATCAGCTTCGTCTTTTTTATCTGTTGCTTGACCTGGCTCACCGCTATCAGTACCTTGCTTTGCTTGTACTGGCGCTGCTGGCTGGTCTGGATCAACTGCAGGAGCATCACCTTTATCAGCGCTACCACTATCTGTACTACCGCTGGCACCTGCTTCAAATTCTGCGATTAACTCGTCAGACAAAACAGTATCGTCAACTTGCTTAACGATTTTAGTTACAACACCGTTATCAGGTGCAACAACTTCTAATACCACTTTATCAGTTTCGATTTCAGCCAATAAATCATCACGGCTAACTTCTTGACCTTCAGTGACATGCCATTCCACGATGGTGCCGTCGGCAACCGATTCTGGAAACACGGGGGCTTTAATTTCAGCCATCGATATACTCCTTAGATGTTGATATTACTATTTATTATTAAGTCGTGATAAGCAGTCAGTACCGTTTTAAATTGTCTTGCTGAAATGGTCATACCGAGTACTGACTGTTATCGCCTGATTCATGTATCTTGAATAATCTGTTACGTAAACGAGTCGCTATTTAGACAGCTCATCCACACTGATGCCAAGGCTACCAGCAATCAAATCTTGTTGCTGCTTGACATGCAGTTTTGCCGAACCTGTCGCTGGTGCTGCACTAGCAGGACGCGCCACTGGCTCCATGACTTTCGCCTTGGTTGGGTGCGGCACGACAATGCGGAACATGTGCGGCGCTAAATAATACCAAGCACCTTGGTTCAATGGCTCTTCTTGCGTCCAAACAATCTCAGCCAAATTGCTATATTTCTCAATTTCAGCAATCAAACGTTTTTCTGGCAATGGATATAGCTGCTCAATACGCACAATCGCAACATGGTCAAGATCTAGCGCACGGCGCTGCTCTAGCAAGTCATAATAAACTTTACCGCCACATAGCACCATACGAGTCACGTTGTCCGGATTTTGCTGATCCATCTCTGGCAATACCGTTTCAAACTTACCGTTTGCCAATTCTTCAAGGTTTGACGTCGCAAGCTTATGACGTAGCAAACTCTTCGGTGACATAACGATCAACGGCTTACGAATCGGACGTACCGCTTGACGGCGTAGCGCATGATAAATTTGCGCTGGCGTCGTTGGCGTAATGACTTGCATATTGTCTTCAGCACATAGCTGCAAGAAGCGCTCAAGACGAGCAGATGAATGCTCAGGACCTTGACCTTCATAGCCGTGTGGTAACAACATGGTTAGACCACAAACACGCTGCCATTTGGTCTCGCCACTTGAGATAAATTGGTCAATAACCACTTGTGCGCCGTTGACGAAGTCACCGAACTGGGCTTCCCAAACGATTAGGGCGTTTGGCACAGTCGTTGCGTAGCCATATTCAAAGGCCAATACCGCTTCTTCTGACAACAATGAGTTATAAGTGGCAAAACGCGCTTGTTTTTCACTGATATGTGACAGTGGCACATACATGCTGCCGTCATTAACGTTATAAATTTCGCTATGGCGATGCGAGAACGTACCACGGCCAACGTCTTCACCGGTAATACGAACCAATACCCCATCATGATCAACCAATGAGGCATAAGCCAAAGTTTCAGCTGCGCCCCAGTTAAGAGGCTCTTCACCGGTTTGCATGGCTAAGCGCTGTTCGACCATTTTTTGTACTTGGCGTTGCAGCTTATAGCCTTCTGGCATCTCGGCCATACGGCGACCATAACCTTTTAGTATTTCGATATCGACGCTGGTATCCCAGTCATCAACCAAGTCATGACCCAAATAAGGTTTCCAATCGACAAACAGCTCTTCGTTAGGCTGGCTAACTAAAGAGTTGGCAACATAATCACCACGGTCTAAGGATTCACGATATTCATCTTCGTAGCGTTTTTCATCTTCTTGGTTAAGCAGACCTTCTTCAATCAGCTTTTGCGCATAGATAGTACGCGTCGTTGGTAGCTTCTTAATAACGGCATACATCAATGGCTGAGTTGCTGATGGCTCATCGGCTTCGTTATGACCGTTACGACGGTAGCAGAACAAGTCAATGATAATGTCTTTATCAAACTCATGACGATAATCTAATGCCAATTGAGCGGCAAATACCACTGACTCAGGATCATCACCGTTTACATGTAAGATAGGTGCATGCACCATTTTTGCCACGTCAGTACAATATTCCGTTGAACGCGCATCTTCTTGACGGCTGGTGGTGAAACCAACTTGGTTATTGATAACAATATGAACCGTACCGCCCGTGGTATAAGCACGAGTCTGTGACATCTGGAAGGTTTCTTGTACCACACCTTGGCCAGCAAAAGCGGCGTCACCATGGATAACGATTGGCAATACTGAATTACCAGTTTTATTGTCTTGTAATGGCTGATCGTTACGACGAACTTGACGTGCACGTACCGACCCTTGCAGTACAGGTGCCACAATCTCAAGATGCGATGGGTTAAACGCCAATGCTAAATGCACCTCGCCACCTGGCGTCATCACGTTCGATGAGAAACCATTGTGGTATTTAACGTCGCCTGAGCCTTTTTCTGGCTGTACTTTACCATCGAATTCATCGAACAAATCGGCAGGGTTTTTACCCAAGATATTAACCAGTAAGTTCAAGCGCCCACGGTGAGCCATACCAATGACCATCTCTTTAGTGCCATAACCGCCAGCACGTTGGATGATTTCATTGATAGCAGGAATAAAGCTCTCACCGCCTTCTAGACCGAAACGCTTAACGCCCGTATATTTACGAGCCAAGTATTTCTCTAAGCCTTCAGCAGCAGTCAGACGCTCAAGAATTGATAAACGTTTTTCTTTATCAAACTCGATGTAACCTAAGTTGGTCTCTAGATATTTTTCCATCCAGCGTTTTTCTGTGCTGGTGGTCACGTGCATATACTCGACACCCATGTAGCGGCAGTAAACGCGCTCCATTATTTCGATAATTTCACGTAACGTCGCTTCATCCTTACCAATATTTAAATCATTGGTTGGGAATACCATATCAAGGTCAGCTTCTGACAGGTTGTGATAAGCAAGGGTTAAATCTTCCACTTCTGCACGTGGATGTAGTTCTAAGGGATCAAGCTTAGCGCGGCGATGACCACGGCGACGGTACGCTGAAATCAGCTGCTGCACGCCCATTTGTTTCGGGTCAGCACAGTTACCTGAATCGTTAGCGGTTGCGCCAGACGTATCAGCACTCACTTTATTAGCAGTCTGATTACGTGCTAACAATAAGAACTGGTCTTTAATCGCATTATGCGCAGCATCGTTTGGTGATTTGTATTGTTCAAAATACGCTTGCCAATCGCCATCAACGCTACTAGGATCTTCTAGATATTGCTCATAGAGCGCTTCGATGTAACTGGCATTATCAGCGGCCAGTTCAGTATGATCTACGCTCACTGCTTCTTTAGTTATACTATTCATAATAATCGTCTATTTGATAGATAAATGAATGGAATCGTGCTTATTATTGTGTCATGCGTTGTAGATTGGCGATATTTACCATCAGTTTTTAATACTCTCTATTAGTTTTTAAAACTAAAGCGTTGACACTAAAAGCTATCTAACGATAAAAAAGCCTGATTGCAATACCAATCTTACAATTACAATTATTTGTGAACGGCCGGTTTTCTTAATCGTCTCGTTTCACAACATTAATTTATATATAATACTGTCAGCTATAACCAAATTGTTAATGATAAGGTTTTTAGCCCAGCATTTTTCTTTCAGTTAGCCTATCAATTGGCTATTTTTACTGAAATGTCTTCCTATGGTAGAAAATTGGCGTATATTCCGCCAAACATACATTGCCGTATAGAGTAACATGCCTACCCTATGGGCCATAGTTTGTTTGTTCAATACTAGGTATTTACGTAATGAATATCTATTATCATTTTTCGCAACTTTGTTCTTAAAATTGCTTAGCCTTTGTCTTACCAATAATAGGCCTCTGTAATACTAAACAATATTACCATATTCAATTATATAGGGAGACGGGCGATATAGCATGTCTTCTTACATACAAGCAACGTATTGTTAATACAGCCTTACTTACCCTCACGGATTTGCCACTGGCCCTCAACAATACCGCTCACGATATCAATATGGTCGTGTTAATAAGAAAAACAATGGCTTATCACTTAAAAAATAGCTAACTGCTAATATTTTTTAATAAAAAACACCACCTAATGATAGGTGGTGTTTTTGATGGCGCTATTATAAAGCTAATTGAACATAAAAGGTAGACTAACCTGCATGATCAAGCAGTAAATTACGTAGATGACCAATGGCTTTGGTTGGATTCAAACCTTTTGGACAGACTGAAACACAGTTCATAATACCGCGGCAACGGAACAAGCTAAACGGATCGTCTAAACGTGCTAAACGCGCACGAGTGTCGGTATCACGGCTGTCAGAAACGAAACGGTTGGCATTCAATAGTGCTGCTGGACCTAAGAACTTATCAGGGTTCCACCAGAATGATGGGCAGCTGGTTGAACAGCATGCACATAAGATACACTCATATAAACCGTTCAATTTTTCACGTTGCTCAGGTGACTGCAAACGCTCTGTTGCTGGCGCTGGTTGGTCATTGATTAAGAACGGATGAACTTTTTCGTACTGCTCGTAAAATTGGTTCATATCGACAACCAAATCACGAACAACCGGTAAACCTGGTAACGGACGAACCGTTACTTTTTCAGGCAAGGTATTCATGTTGATTAGACATGCAAGACCATTTTTACCATTGATGTTCATGCCGTCAGAACCGCAAATACCTTCACGGCATGAGCGACGGAAGGTAAGTGTCTCATCTTCCTTTTTTAGGCGTAATAACACGTCAAGCAACATACGATCTGAGTCTAACAACTCAATCGTATAAGTTTGCATGCGCGGCGCTGCGTCCACATCAGGATCGTAGCGATAGATTTCGATGGTGCGAGTACCTCGGCTCATAATGCTAAACTCCACACGTAGATGATGGCGGGCTGACAAACCTTACAATCTAGAGACTGTAAACTATCAGCGCTGGTATGTCTAAATCTCAGCGCTGATAGCGGCCTGTCGCTGGCGGTCACCTTTTTAATAAATTAATAAGGGATAAAACGTTTTTTACAGTGCGTAAAAATCATGCGCACCCAGTCTAGAATTAATAGACGCGGACTTTTGGCTCGATATAATCGACGGTCAATGGCACTTTACGAACCGGCTTATAGATAATCTTATTGCCTTCAGAATACCATAAGGTATGCTTCATCCATTCTCTATCGTTACGGCCGTTTGGTGCGTATTCATCGTCTTCTGGGCGATCATAGTCAGACACACTGTGCGCGCCGCGACTTTCGTGACGCTTAGCCGCTGATAGCATCGTTGCTTTTGCCACTTCATACAAGTTAGCAACTTCGAACGCTTCGATACGCGCAGTATTAAAGACTTGTGATTTATCCGCCAAATGGATTTGGTCGATTTTTTCACCTAGCGCTAGGATTTTCTCAACGCCTTCGTCCATCATCGCTTGCGTACGGAATACGCTGGCATGCGTTTGCATGGTTGCACGAATCTCGTCAGCGACGTCTTGCGCATTATAGCCCGAGGTTGATTGTTGCAGTTTGTCTAAACGACGCACGGTAAAATCAAGAACCCGAGGATCTAATGGCTTGTAGTTATGATCTGCATGATGGAATTCATCAACGATATGCTTACCAGCAGCGCGACCAAAGACCAATAAATCAAGCAGTGAGTTAGTACCTAAACGGTTGGCACCATGAACACTCACACAAGCACACTCACCGATAGCATAAAGACCTTTAACAACGTTGCCTTTAGCATATAAACCATCTTCATCCGTACCCGCTTCTAGATCCGGAACAATCACTTGACCATGAATCGTGGTTGGAATACCGCCCATCATGTAGTGAATGGTTGGGATAACGGGAATTGGCTCTTTAGTGATATCAACGTTAGCGAAGTTCTTACCAATCTCAAATACTGATGGCAGACGCTTCATGATGGTTTCAACGCCTAAATGCGTCATATCCATTACGATATGGTCAGCATTTGGACCACAACCACGGCCTTCTTTGATTTCTTGGTCCATAGAGCGTGATACTAAATCACGTGGTGCCAAGTCTTTTACGGTTGGGGCATAACGCTCCATAAAGGCTTCGCCATCTTTATTACGTAAGATAGCGCCTTCACCGCGGCAACCTTCGGTTAATAGTACGCCGGCACCATGAACGCCCGTTGGGTGGAACTGCCAGAACTCCATATCTTGTAATGGAATACCTGCGCGAACCGCCATGCCAATACCGTCACCAGTATTGATATAAGCGTTGGTAGATGCGGCAAAGATACGACCTGCGCCGCCTGTCGCTAATACAGTGATTGGCGACTGGAATACCGCAACAGTACCCGTTTCTTGTTCAATAGCGATAACGCCATTGATGTTACCAGCGTCGTCTTTGATCAAATCAAGGGCAATCCACTCGATAAAGAATTCAGTACCTTGCTGTAGGTTTTTTTGATATAGCGTATGCAGTAGTGCGTGACCGGTACGGTCAGCAGCAGCACACGCACGTTGTACGGCTTTTTCGCCATAGTTTGAGGTATGACCACCGAATGGGCGCTGATAAATCGTGCCGTCTTCGTTACGGTCAAACGGCATACCCATGTGCTCAAGCTCATACACCACTTTTGGCGCTTCACGGCACATGTACTCAATAGCGTCTTGGTCACCTAACCAATCTGACCCTTTAACGGTGTCATAAAAGTGAAAGTGCCAGTTATCATTGCTCATATTACCCAAACTTGCACCGATACCGCCTTGAGCAGCAACGGTGTGCGAACGGGTCGGGAATACTTTGGTCAAGACTGCAACCTTCATGCCCGCTTCCGCTAAATGCAATGAAGCACGCATACCTGAGCCGCCGCCACCAACGATGACCGCGTCGTAGTTCAGGGTTTTAATATTACTAATGGTATTATCTTGTCTAGTTGCCATTACGGTTTTCCTAATGCCTGTTAATGCTTAGAAGTAAATAAAAAGGTTGCTCTGTATCTTATTGTGCGTTAACGCTAGCAAGCTTTTGCTGCAACGCTACTGACAATAATCAAAATACAATACAGACAGCCTTCAACCACTTAATTTGCATATCTATCGTTATATTGGGCTTGCTCACTTTTTCACAGCTTTTATCTATTAAATAAGCGTCATTTACCGTATCAGTAATTGTGAATTTAGTGGGCGCCCAACGCTATGATTAGCTATGACTATTTTGGCTACTAACGGATTTCTTATCGTCTGAGCACTTTAAAGTACGTTATTTAAAATAAACGCTTTCAAATAAGCGAATCATCGCCAATGCTGTCAGGTTCGTCCGTTGTTATGGTTAGATATTCAATTTATAAAAATCAGATAAATCAATATCTAAATCTATGATTAATGGTTAAACCGCAACAACACCGAAGCCGTTACCCCAAAAAATCATAATGCCCCAAAATAGGAAAACTAAAATAGCGATAATCATTAATGACTGTAGCACTAAACGTAGACCTGCTGCGCTTGAGCCCAGTTTGCCAGTGGTAATATAGTCAGTAAATACCGTCCACATACCAACCCAAGCATGACCAGCCAACGCCAAAACGGCCAATAAGCTGAACAGACGCATCGGTAAACTGGTCATAAATTCTGACCATTCAACGAAGCTTACATTGCCATGAGTTAAGAAGAAGCCCAGTAATACCACACTGTATACGGCTAAAACCACACCACTGATACGCTGGATAATCCAATCACGTGAACCTGAGCCGGTTAGACCAGTAGCGCTTTTGATTCCTGAATCATTTTTCATTAGAACATCACCCATACAAATGACGCGACAATTAAGATTGCTGCAATTACAAAGCTAATCATAGAAGCGGCACGGCCAGATTTTAGCTCCTCATTCATACCCATATCAGCAAATAAATGCTTGATACCCATCACAAAGTGATAAGCGATGGCGGCGACAAAAATCCACGCCAAAAAGCGAACAAGGACATTGTCAAATATGGCTTCAAAACTCTCAGGCGACGCCAAAGAATTCTGTAATATCCATAACATGACAGGAATAAGTAGAAATAAAATAATGCCAGAGATACGATGCAAGATTGAAGCTATCGCAATCGGTGAGCGATTAACGCTAATCACTTGGCTTAAGGGCAGATCAATAGGTCGGTTGCTTTTCACAGCGGGCATCCTTTTTGCGGTTATACTCCTGTATCTGCTATCAACGCTTGGTACAAATACACTTCTATAAGCGGCGAGCAACACATGAGATGAATAAGGTAAGGAAGGGCTAGCTGACGTTATTTTATTTGCGCTAAATTTGATAGATAGATTTTATATAGGAAACACGCTCTCTATATATCGTTTCTATGAGACCTTTTTCTATAAGGCTTCTATAGATTTCTATAAGGACTCTATAGACGGCTCAACCTCGCTTGTGGAACAGATAATCCCTACCAATAACAAACTGTCTGCGTGTTTTATAATAGTAAGCACGCAGCATGGGATAAATCGATTAACTAGTCTATTTTTACTGCTTGCCATCAACAAAAAAAGATAACGCCAGGGTGTCATCTCTATATTATCATTTTTTATTAAGGTAAGCTTCACTGTTGGATATCTAAAAATAGAACAGTTAACAAGAATATTTAAGCGATAAGCTGGGTTCTGGTCTATAAAGCGAACGTCCAATTATAACAAAGCAGCAGTAAAGCTAGGCTTTATCAGCGACTTAATTACGTTGGCCTATCAATTTGCGCAAAGCTAGTGCCAGTTAAATCCCTCTAATTATAAAATGACTGGCCGCTAATTACAAATTTATCCCCTAAATAGTGGTTATTAGAGATTAAATAACAAAAAGCTAGCTATTAGTAAGATGAATTCATTAGTATTGCTGAATCAAAATAATTCGTCGCATTAAGCCAATTTGTCGGTTACGCATACTCTGTCTGTTTTATAGTATAGCGCCTTACAGATTAAAATGGCTTATCTTAGCAAAAACACTGTAATATTATAATGTTAATGATAATCATTATTTTCATATTAACATGATGCTTTACAGCTAAATTACTAAGCAGACATATTTTGATACAAAGTTTACAGTCGCTAATGACGACTACAGCACCTCTATTACAGACATTACTGCTAAAAGTCTTTTCAAAACTTAGCTAATAACTGCTAATATAGCCTGCATCTTAAATGGGTTAAATTTATTTGACCCTTTGACTGTTTTACCGTTTGATTAGTGATGACGCGAGGGTGTGCGTCGATATATTTTTATTCTAACAAGTTAAAAAATGGAGAGCAATTTATGGCTGACAACAATGCCAAACTAACCGTAAATGGTGAAGAATACGAACTTCCTATTATTGAAGGTACTTTAGGGCCGTCAGTTATCGAAGTTGCTGCTTTTCAAAAAGCGGGCTACTGGACCTACGATCCAGGTTTTATGGCAACTGCGCCTGTTGAGTCAAAAATCACCTTCATTGATGGCGGTAAAGGCGAGCTGTTGCATCGCGGCTATCCTATCGATGAGCTTGCAAATAATGCTGAATACTTAGAAGTGGCGTATGCGCTGATTCATGGTGATTTACCAAACGCTGAGCAAAAAGCAGATTTCTACGAAAAAATCCGTAAGCATACCGGTGTTCATGACCAATTACGCAAATTCTTTGAAGGCTTCCGCCGTGATGCCCATCCTATGGCTATTATGGTTGGTGTCGTTGGTGCTTTATCAGCTTTCTATCATGAAAATCTAGATGTGAGCAATGAAGAGCATCGTGAAATCACCGCTATTCGTCTAATCGCTAAAATGCCAACGCTTGCGGCCATGAGTTATAAATACTCACAGGGCGAACCGTTCATGTATCCACGTAATGATTTCAATTATGCGGAAAACTTCTTATACATGATGTTTGCAACGCCTGCTGATGTTGACTACAAAACCAATGACGTTATCACCCGTGCAATGGATAAAATCTTTACCTTGCATGCTGATCACGAACAAAATGCTTCAACGTCTACCGTACGTCTAGCGGGTTCTACTGGCGCGAATCCTTACGCTTGTATCGCTGCTGGTATTGCGGCCCTTTGGGGACCATCGCATGGCGGCGCCAATGAAGCCGTACTCACTATGTTAGATGAAATTGGTACAGTTGAAAACGTACCAGCATTCATGGAAAAAGTGAAAAGCCGTGAAGTGAAATTGATGGGCTTTGGTCACCGTGTTTACAAAAACTTTGACCCACGCGCACAAGTGATGAAAGAGACTTGTGACGAAGTACTAGGCGCATTGGGTATCAATGATCCTAAGCTTGAGCTTGCCATGGCACTTGAGAAAATCGCTTTAGAAGACCCGTTCTTCGTTGAGCGTAACTTGTATCCAAACGTTGATTTTTACTCTGGCATTATCCTTAAAGCCATCGGTATTCCAACCTCAATGTTTACTGTTATCTTCTCATTGGCACGTACCTCTGGTTGGATTAGCCATTGGCTTGAGATGCACAGCGCACCGTTCAAAATCGGTCGTCCACGTCAGTTATATACTGGTGAGACAAAACGCGAATTCGTTAAAGTCGAAGACCGCAAGTAGTCAGTCTTTTGTTTTAAAAGTATAAAAATTAGACAGATAAAAAATCCCGCTATCGTAGCGGGATTTTTTATGGTTTGCCTTTAATAAGAGGCATTAAGCAAAACAGCTTTAATACTCTAAACTTATAAAGCTTTACTGAAATTCTTTTAACGTTTGCTCGTATTTGGCAATTTGTTCATCATAGCCTTTAATGGTTTCGTTAAATTTCGCCATCAGCGTTTCAAACTCTTGCTGCTGGGTGATTTTCATCTGCTGCATATCAATGACTTGCTGAGCTTCTATTTGCTCCCAAACTTGATGCTGAATAATCAAACGCGCCAGCGCTGGACTTTTTGCACTCAGTCTACCGGCGATTTCTGCATGTTCGAATACCTGCGGCACCAAAGTCGCAATATTGATTAGAGTATCAACATCTTCAGCACTAAGCGGCGTGGTCACAGGCTGATAAAGGGTTTCCATCGCTTGCTGATAACTGTCTATAATCTGCTCATCCGTCAACATCACTGGTTTACGCGGCTCAAGGCTAATACGCTTAAGCACGGTTAAATCGCGCTCGCCAACCTCGGTACTGGTATTGATATCAGTCTCTGCAGTAGCATCGATATCAGCGTTACTACTAGCACCAGAATCACCATTACTATTAGCCGTAGCGACTGCTGCTGAATCCGTGGTGGCTGGTTTTGCTATTTGCTCAGAATCTGTATTATTTGCAACTGGATTAGCGGTATTAGACGGCTTAGCATTGTCTACTGATACAGCAGTTGTACTATCAGGTAACAAATCATTGCCACTGTCTGAGGCATCTGCCGCTTGTAGCGATTCATACTCTGCTTGCAAACGCTGTTGCAGTCCTTTCGCTTGCGCAAGATACAAAGGCTGGAACTGCTCTATACGGGCAGCAGCCGAATCGCTTTTACGCATAGGCTGACTGTCCTCTGCGCTGGTTTTCTCTTGGGTTTGACTGCTATCAGGTATTGGCTCTTCTGCTTGCTGCTGACAACCGCTCACTAACAATACGCCAGTCAATGCTGCCGCAAGCAATGTCGGTGCTTTATAAGGGCGAATCATCGTTTTATTGATAGAGCGATGACGGGTATCAGTGTCAATATCAGGTTTTACTGGTAAAAGTTTAAACATCCGAATTCATATCCTTGTTAAAAGCAGAAAGAGTAAAAGCCAACGTGATAACACTATCCATGAATGATGATATTTCTAGAAGCACTATTGAGTCAATTGAGTGATAAAGTCTTGAGCTTTTTATTATCATGTTTTTTATTATAATTCCTGTTGCTACTGCCTAGCCTCTCTACTTATTTTGTTTATATATTAACTGTCTACAATAAGAGAAAACTTAAGCCATCATATAAATATTCCAGCATAATAGAAAGATTAAACTTTAAATGAGCGGTGACTGTCATGCTCGCTATCAAGCGTTTGCTCCTTTAAAAATGGAATACAGACTTCAAAATCTCGACAGTCATGACCACGATGACGACGGACAAAATAGTCTTGCACCATACGTGCCTGCTGTTCAATCCCATAGTTAAAAAATGACTTACCTGCTTCAAGTACATAATCATAACGGCGATTGATGATAGCGCCGCGTACGACTTTAAGACCTTGCTGCAATTGCCAAACGTGGGTCAATTCATGGATAAGCCAGCTCTGCTTACCCAAGGAACACTGGCTAAAATCCGTAACCCAGTCGGCCGGATGGAAATAAATATTGCCATTAGGGCTCACCGCATAATGCTTTAGTACCCACCACGCGGTCTTAAGCTGCACACCATCAAGCTTAAGGCTGTCACCGAACACTGAGCGTGCCAGTGCTATCTCTCCCTCAGTCAGCTGGCGTGACTGTTGCTTTGAGCTTTTAGCAGCTATAGAGTGCTTCAATAAGCGTTTGAAAGTCGACTGCGACATAATTACTGTCTTACCTTATCTTCAAGAACTGAGCATTTATAGATGCTATTTTATAAGTACTATTTTTTATAGAACTGTTAAGCCTTTAATAAGGGTAAAAACTTAAAAAATAAAGCCTTTAAGACATAAGCTGTACACTTAGCTGACTTTTATTAACGTAAATCTGCGTTAGCCTAGCTAGAACGACATGAGTCATTGTTTTTAGCGTTAAGCTTAAAATGAAGTTATACCCTAATAAGAATTAAAAATACTTAATTGATAACAGAGACCTTTATGCCCCCTAATTTTCATGCTGATACCCCCCTTGCTCAGCGTATGCGCCCTGCAACCCTTGATGCTATTATTGGTCAAGAGCACCTGTTAGCAGCGGGTGCACCGTTACGGCGCTTGGTCGAGCAAGGGCATTTGCCGTCGATTATTTTGCATGGCGAAGCAGGCATCGGTAAAACTACCATTGCGATGCTGTTAGCTGATGCCGTTGGACGACCCTTTCATGCGCTATCAGCATTGAATACCGGCGTTAAGCAATTACGTGAGGTGTTAGATACCAAGGATTCGTTAAGCTTTGAGTCACCGGTGGTGTTTATCGATGAGATTCACCGTTTTAATAAAGCCCAGCAAGATGCGTTACTCGGCGCAGTAGAGTCAGGTGACGTCACTTTAATTGGCGCAACAACCGAAAATCCCTCATTCAGCGTTAATAACGCGCTGTTATCCCGCTGCCAAGTTTATCGTCTAGAGCCGCTGACGCCTGAACAAATCAGTGCCGTATTACAGCGCGCACTTTTAGAAGATAACATTCTGAAAAATTTAACCGTCGATTTACAGGCGCAACAAACGATAAGCCAGTTGGCACATGGTGATGCTAGAAAGGCGCTGAACTTATTAGAACTTGCTATTCAAACGGCGGATGCTAAGCAATCGCCGCTTGTCATTGATGATGAATTGGTCGCCCGTGTCGCCCAGACGGCGCTCGTACGCTACGATAAAGATGGCGAGCAGCATTACGATATTATCTCTGCCATGATAAAATCCGTACGCGGCTCCGACCCTGATGCGGCGCTATATTGGATGGCGCGGATGTTGGTTGGCGGCGAGCCTGCCGATTTTATCGCGCGGCGCTTGGTCATCTTGGCGAGCGAAGATATCGGTAATGCCAATCCTAATGCCCTACTCCTCGCGGATGCCGCTTTGCGTAGCGTGCAATCCATCGGTATGCCAGAAGCGCGTATTATCTTAGGGCAAGTGGTGGTGTATTTGGCGACCAGCGCCAAAAGTAATAGTACTTATAAAGCCATCAATGCGGCGATGGCCTTGGCAGAAAAAGACGCCTCGCCTGTGCCGCTACATTTGCGTAATGGCGTGACCAAATTGATGCGCAATCAAGGTTATGGTCAAGGCTACGCTTATCCACACGATTATCCCAACCACTATTATCCGCAAAGCTATTTACCTGATAATTTAGTCGGGACAAGTTTTTATGAATTTGCTGACAATCAGCGAGAGCAACACAGTAAGCAGTTTATGGACTGGCTGAAGAGTCAAGCGGCCACTAACGATTAAGGCTATGCGTTTGCATCATTGATAATACTTATGATTATTTTTAACCTATTAACTGACATATGGGCAAGATGACGCAGCACGCTGGGGTGAAAAGCGTTAAAATGTCCTCATAATGATATATACAAACCAGTTGATCGGAAACTTTTATAGCACATTGCTTCTATTTATGTGGCTCTTATCAAGGCATGATTTGCTTTACCGCAACAGTGTTTTTGTCAATCTACTGCTACAATAGGCAGATAATGATGTATATCCCTAATTAAACCTATCTATAAATAATAAAATATTGAGACTTCCTATGAGTTTAAATACGATTCCTGAGATTATCGAAGACATTCGTGCTGGAAAAATGGTCATCTTAATGGATGACGAAGATCGCGAAAACGAAGGCGATATCATTATGGCAGCGACCCATGTGCGCCCTGATGATATTAACTTTATGATTACCCATGCGCGCGGTTTGGTTTGTTTGACCTTATCAGAAGCACGCTGCCAACAGTTGGCACTGCCACTGATGTCAGACCGCAACGAGGCAAAATTTAGCACCAACTTTACCGTGTCTATTGAAGCCGCTGAAGGCGTAACGACAGGTATTTCTGCCGCTGACCGTGCGCGCACCATTCAAGCAGCGGTGTCTTCTTCAGCAAAACCAGAAGATATCGTCCAGCCTGGGCATATTTTCCCAATCATGGCTCAAAATGGCGGTGTCCTTCATCGTGCCGGTCATACCGAAGCCGGTTGTGATTTGGCGCGCCTAGCAGGTCTGGAGCCAGCAGCGGTCATCGTTGAAATCATCAATGATGATGGGACGATGGCGCGCCGTGATGACCTTGAGATATTTGCCAAAGAGCATGGTATTAAAATCGGTACGATTGCAGATTTAATTAACTATCGTATTGCCAATGAGCAAACGGTCGAAGAAATTGAATCACATCCGTTTGAGACCGAATACGGTACCTTTACCTTACATCGTTTCCGCGAATTTGGCGCTGACGAAACTCATTTAGCCTTGGTAAAAGGCGATGTGAGCGAAGGCGTCAGTACCGTTCGTGTCCATGGTTTCCATCCTTTACGCGACTTATTTGCCGCTAAAAATGACACCACTGGTCGTAGCGGCTGGAGTGTGCGCTCAGCACTAGAAGAAATACAAGAGTCAGAACGCGGCGTGCTGGTTTGGATTGGCAACCATCAGCCGATTGATTTAGGAGAGGCGCTTGATAAAGCCGCTGAAAATCAATCAATCTCAACCATTGCGCAGCAACCGTATCGCAGCATTGGAGTTGGCGCACAGATTTTACGCCATTTAGGGGTTCGTGATATGCGCTTACTGTCATCACCGATGAAGTTTTATGCCTTGTCAGGGTTTGAGTTGAACGTCGTTGATTTTGTTCACGCACCTAAGCAAAAATAAAGACCAACAGTAAAAGCTAGCAGTAGAAATAGAACAAAAAAGGCACGCTAATCATTTAGCGTGCCTTTTTTATGAGTTTTTTATTAAGGAGGTTTATTTTATCGCTATCATTTTAGTAGCATTTATAAACTACTAAATAAGCCGACTTTTTAAATTTTTTAAAGCTCGGGCGTATGACCAACGCTTGCTTCTAATGCCACTAAGCGCTCACGCTCCTCGTTGGTCCACGGCAATTTATCCTTGCCATCACTGTCTAAACGGACAATCACCGCATCAGCGGTTGCAACAATCACCTTTTGAGCGCAGCTATAATAGCTATACTCGATTACTATGCTGGTATTACCCAAACGCTGACAACGCACGCCTAATAATAAGGTATCGGGATAAGTGACAGGGCGTAGATATTGGCAACTTGATTGCGCCAATACCGTGACCATGCTGCCATCAAACATGCCAAGCGCCTGCAAATAGACAATCCGTGCTGACTCTGCATAACGATAAAACACTACGTTATTTAGATGGTTAAAGGCATCCATCTCACCCCAATGTATCGGCTGATGATGAATAATTGGATAGTGCGCCAACTCGTCAGGACGGGCATTACCTAAACTTTCATTACTTAAAGCTGTATTTTTCTCAAAACTATTCATCACTGCCTTTCTCTTGTTTTTATCTTATAGAGTTTTAAAAACCACCATTAACGTTTAGGCTTATCCAAAATTTGCTTGGTTAATAGTGGCGTAGATTTTGGCGCATTGGCAATCAATCGATCTAGCCAGTCTATAACCTCGGTAATGTCATTAGGAGATGATTTGGTTTGTACCTTATTTTTATCTTTAGTAGAGGCTGTACTATTCGCTGTTGAAGAGGTTTTATTATTAGTAGATATTGTTTTTGGCGTTGGTGTCTGTGGTACTAGGGTTTGTAGCTGCTTGCGCGCTTGACGCAGATAACCGACCAGCTGCTCTTTTTCACGCATATTGCTGGCTTGGGTAGCGAGATTCAATGTCATAATCACTTCGTGAATCATGAGCTGGCGGCGCGTTAAGCTCATATTATTATCTAGATTTTGAGTCAAGTCGCTGGCATTAGCAGGATGTTCACGCTCGTAGCTGTGCAAAAACTCTTGGATATTTTGAATGGCTATATTTTGTAGCTGCCACGAACTCGGCTGTGAGCTTCTTGCCTGCAGGCGCTCGATATCCTTTGCCAAGCTTTGTTTAATCACCACGGTCAGCGCTGGGGCAATCTCATTACTGCTTTGGGACAGCTGCCAATGCAGGCCACGTAATAATTCAATCGCCGCACTTTCGTTATTGTCTGCCAATAATCTATCAGCCGCTTGTATTTGAATACGTAATAAATCGAGCTGGTTTTGGGCTTGGCTACTGGCGGCGGTACGCGGTGCTGGCAAGGTTTGCTGACTCATCGCAAAGATGCGATCATCCATCTCATTGAGGCGACTGACGACTTGCTCATTGCTTTGCAAACGCTCATTGACATTATGCTCAAAACGCTGCTGACTGATATAAAGCCAGAATAAAGCGGCGATAAGCAATAAAATCATTAACCATTGCAGGCGCACCAAAAACATATTTGCTTGCCGGCGCTGCTGAATAGCAGAAGGTTCCTGAGATAACGATTCAGAATTCATGGACATAAGGCAGCACCGTTAGTGATTGATAATTTTTAAGCAAATATAAAATAAGTAGATTAAGAAAAGTCTGTGTTCTTGCTTACTCTGTTTTCTTACTTACATTGGATCCACTATTGGCGAATGGATTGCCGCAAGAATAGTAGTCGGCGCCAAATCTTCCACCCGCCAATAGCTTAACTGCTGACGCGCGACCATATTGGCTAAGCGCTCACCTAATACCACGTAAGCAAAATTATTAAGCTTTAGTGGTGGATTGGCTATTTTGTCTTTATTTGACTCTGAAGCTTTTGCGGCAACTGCCTTAACAATCGCTTCCCAATGCTCAAAAGCCGTGCCACTACTGACAATCACGATGGGCTTTTGCGGCGCTACTGCTGTTGCTTGCTGCAAAGACTGCTGCGCGAGAAACTGCGTTTGCCATTGCTCATACTGCGTCATAGCATCGGCAGGCATTTTGCGCTCATACCAAGCGATGCTATCGATATGGACGCCGCGCGCCTGTAAGGTATCGACCAATAAGCGTCGCCCACCAAGACCGCGCCATACCAAGAGCTTATCGCCAGCTTGAAGGCTGTCAATTTCAGGCATGGCTAGCATACCTTCATTATTGGCAATGAGAGGCTGCAATACTTGGTAGCTTGATGCAGCCAACTTTGCATCATTTAACACCGCTGCGGTGGCTTCTCCAACCGCTATCAGATGACTTGGCGCTTTTAAACCTATAAACCCTGTCTCTTTTTGCTGACTAGCATTTTCGCTAGATTTTTGAGCATGGCGTTCATGCTCAAGTGCTTGCCAAATAGACAGCCCTGAAGCTGCGGCAGTCGGGCTAACGATAACGAGTGCTTGATAGTCACCTGCAAACCATTGGCGCATCAACCCCATATCCTGCTCGGTAGTTAGACGCGCCTCTAAGGTCAACATCGGCATATCAATTACCAACATCCCTGCCGCTTGTAAATGTTCGGTCAGCGGTGTGGCACGCTCAACTGGACGCGTATTGATGATGACTTGCGGCAGCAATGCTGGCTTATCAGTAGGTTGATTTGAATCAGTGGACTTCGGTGATGACCAAGACATAAACATACCGTGACAAAAGGCTTAGGAAGAAAGGACGCTTAATCATAGAGCCATCTAAGTAAAGATAGCGCTATGATTGAGGTGACAATAATAGTTAAACATTATTAAATATAGATGCTATTTAGGATTATAAATGGCGGATAAAATATCGCCAGCACCAATAGCTAGTAGCATTTCAGCGACGTCAATACCTAGCTGATTGGCTTGCGCTTCTTGTTCAGCTTGGCTACCGCTTAAAGTCAGACGTTTATCAGCTTTGAGCAGCTCGCTACCGTCCTCTTGACCGACGCGGCCACGTAGCCACAATGTATCGCCGGCATCATTATTGCCGTTTTGGCTATCGTTTTTGCTACTGCTATCGTCGTCTGCATCAGCCATTTGTAAGACTGCATAAGCCGCAATCGGTACTTGGCAGCCACCTTGTAAATGGCGATTTAGCGCGCGCTCAGCGATGAGGCGGATACGAGCTTTATCATCATTTAACGGTGCTAGTAATTTTAGAACCTCGTCATCGCCTTCGCGGCATTCAATCGCTAGCGCACCTTGTCCAACCGCTGGCAAACAAATATCAATATCCAGCTCACTGCGAATCCGCTCATCAAGTTCAATACGCTGCAAACCACTGGTGGCCAAAATAATGGCGTCATACTCGCCCGCATCAAGCTTCCCTAAGCGCGTACCGACGTTGCCGCGCAGGGTCTTAATTTGCAAATCAGGACGATAAGCCTTGATTTGGCATTGGCGACGTAAGCTTGCAGTACCGACTACCGCACCTTGTGGCAACTCATCGATACTATGATAAGTGTTAGAAACAAAGGCGTCAGTTGGCGAGGCACGTTTACAATAGACACCCAGCGTCAAGCCTTCTGGCAATTCCATCGGTACGTCTTTTAAAGAATGCACCGCAATATCAGCCTGCTTGTCATACAACGCTTGCTCAAGCTCTTTAACGAACAAACCCTTACCGCCAATTTTCGCCAGCGGCGTATCTAAAATCTTATCCCCTTTAGTGACAATCTTTAGCAGGTTAATCGTCAGCTCAGGATATAGCGCCAGTAGGCGGTCACGGATATGCTCAGCTTGCCATAATGCCAATGGGCTTTGGCGGGTGGCGATATTTAAGGTAGTCAAAGCAGGTGGCTGCATGGTGCTCATAAAAGGCCTCAATAAGTTCGATACTAGAATGTCAGTGCGCAACAATAATGCAAATTTGGCACCCAAAACGGGCGCTACAAACGATATATAAAGCAGAATGATGCAAAAAAATACCCCTATTTAAGCATAAATAAGGGTTTGATGATATGGCATGATTATGTCAACAGCATGAAGCCCTTATCACTACATGCTTTGAATCTTTTCACGGAGTGCCGGTAGATGGCGACGACTGACTGCTAGCGTCTCATCAATCCCTTTAAAATGCAGTTGAAACTGTCCTGCATCTAAGGCTTCTAAAAAATCTAGATATTTGATATTGATAATCGCGTTACGATGCACGCGAAAAAGCCTGCCTTCAAATTCTTGCTCAAGCTCTTTTAGGGTGTCATCAATGAGGACAACGCCTTCTTTATGGCGTACTTTGACGTATTTTTGATCGGCAGTAAAGTAGTAGATATCTTTGAGCTCAATCAGCTCAACCCCGCGGTGGGTACGCGCTGCGATATGTTCACGCACTGGACGGGCAGTTGGGTTTTCGAGTTTGCGAATCTCATTTAATTGCGCGGCATTGAGATTGGTGGCTTTATGCAGTGCTTCTAGTAGCTCATCTTTATTGGCTGGCTTTAATAAATAACCGATGGCATTGGCTTTTAACGCTGCAATCGCATAATGGTCGTAAGCCGTTACAAAGATGATGGCGGGTGGATGGTTCAGCTTCGCAAGCTCTTGGGCACACTCAACCCCATCCATCTCAGGCATGCGAATATCGAGCAGTATGATGTCCGGCTGCTGAGATTTTACGGCAATAATAGCCTCGATGCCCGTCTTTGCTTGGGCAACCACCTCATGACCCGATTCTTGGACAATCCTAACCAAACGTTCACGGGCTAATGGCTCATCATCACAAACAACGATCCGCATGCAAACTCCTTTATAAGTGCAGACTTAACAATCTTTAATAGTATTTATCATATATCAGCATTTATTAGGATTTATCATCATTTAAAGCTCACCACTTAGCAAAAAATACCATATGCCTTTTAGCAAAGGCAATGCACCCTACTTCAGTTATAAACCAACCGTCCCATTTCTGCAAGCCACCAATAGCGCTTGAGCGTTTCAACGCCATTTTTAGCATTTAAGCACTGCTAGTATTTAAGCAGTAGTCATATTTAAGCATTGGTAAGCGTTAAGCACTGTTGATTTTAAAAACTGGTGAGTTTAAAAACTGATAATAATCATCAACAATATGATAAACAGTGCAATAAATATGCCACGCTATCCGCCTACGATTGCTGGTTTATTATGACCAACCAAAGAAAGCGCTTTCAAAAGCAAAGATTATAAACTGACATCTTGTAGCGGGTAATGAATAATAGTAATAATTTGTTTACTCGTCACGCGGCTTTGGATCTCAGCGCTGTCGCCAAAATAAGCTCGCAGACGTTCCGCCTGAATATAAAAATCCATATGCTGGCGTAAGTCATGGTTAATCATCAAGGTTTTTTTAGGCAACTGCACGCTAATGGTAATCTCAACGCGATGCTGCAGCCAACTGACTTTAATACCGATATAAATGGTATCAGTGGTCATCTCAACCACATTGAGCAGCATTTTTTCAATCACGCTTTGTAAAGTCAAAGCAGTGATAACCATGTCATACATCACATCTTCGTCAGGTAGCCGCCAGTTTACTGCCAGTTTGTCCTCCAGTCGGATAGATTCGATGGCTAAATAATGCTCACAAAGGGCAATCTCTTCCTCAAAGCTAATCTCACGCGCACCATTAAAACTGGCACGAAATAACGCTGAAACGTGCTGCAATAAGTAAGCGGCGCGGGTTGGGTTAGTTTCAATCAGCGACATCAAGGTATTAATGGTGTTAAAAAAGAAATGCGGCGCCAAGCGAGCTTTTAATATATCGTTTTGGGCGCTCAATTTTTGCTCAAATGATTGCTTCAGCGCATTCAGCTCACGGTAGCGCCGTAAAAAAACCAGCAAAGTGGCAATAGTAAAACCGGCGGTAATAACGGTATTAAATACAACCGTTGAGACAAAGACGCGAATACTATAATCAAACCAACCAAAATTTATCATAATCAGCAGGACCAACATCATGGTCACTGCTGTGGCGCTCGTTAAGATAAGCAAGACATACATGCTGGCTATTGATACGCTTAAACGCTTTAATATAGGGCGCAGATAATCAATTAAATAAAAAGAAGGTATCAAGGTTAAGCTGGTTTGGATAAACCTTGCGATAAATTTGATGATAAATTGGGATTGGTTGGCCACACTATGGCGATCGACTATCGCTACAAACAGCGACCAGAAAAAGATTGCCAGCAGCCACTGCCAAGCCTTCATGATTTCCATGAGCTTGGGCATAAAAAACTCTAAGCGCTCCGCTAGTAAGGCAACCTCATCATTTGCTATACTTGAGTTCTTATTCTCTTGACTTGTCTTGTACCGATATGAACGCCAATTCTTCAAATAGTAATAATCCCGATTCAAATAAAAATTCAGCTGTTTCTGATTCTAGCACAGAAGCTTCTCTAACAAATACTGCCGCAGCGCAAAGCCCTACCAGTAGTCAGGGTCAGCAGATGTGGGGCGGTCGCTTTAGTGAAGCGACGGACAGCTTTGTCGCCGCCTTTACCGCTTCTGTCGGCTTTGACCAACGCTTTGCCCGCCACGATATTCAAGGCTCAATTGCGCATGCCACCATGCTTAAAGAGTGTGGCATTTTAAGCGCTGACGACGTTGCGACCATTATCGATGGTCTACAGCAAGTGTTACGCGAGATTGAAGCTGGCGAGTTTAACTGGTCTATCGCGCTTGAAGACGTGCACATGAACGTCGAATCACGTTTGACTGATATTGTCGGCGCGGTAGGGAAAAAATTGCATACTGGCCGTAGCCGTAACGATCAGGTTGCGACCGATATTCGTCTGTGGTTGCGTGAAGAAACTGACAATATCATTGCACTATTGGTACGTTTGCAAAGCGGCTTGTTAGATTTGGCGGAGCAGCATACCGATACCATCATGCCAGGTTTTACCCATCTGCAAACCGCGCAGCCCGTCAGCTTCGGTCATCACGTGATGGCATGGTTTGAGATGTTATACCGCGATACAGAGCGTCTTGTCGATGCGCGCCGCCGTATCAATCAGATGCCGCTTGGTAGTGCCGCCCTTGCTGGTACGACTTTTCCAATTGATCGCACCATCACTGCCAAATTACTGGGTTTTGAAGGTATTTGCCAAAACTCACTCGATGCCGTCTCAGACCGTGATTTTGCTATTGAGTTTACCTCAGCGGCTTCTATCTTGATGATGCATATGTCACGTATGAGCGAAGAGATTATCCTATGGATGTCAGCGCAATTTAACTTTGTGCAAATCCCTGATCGCTTCTGTACTGGCTCATCTATCATGCCGCAAAAGAAAAACCCTGACGTACCAGAACTGGTGCGCGGTAAAGCAGCGCGCGTCTTTGGGCAATTGATGACATTATTAAGCCTGATGAAAAGTCAGCCGCTTGCTTATAATAAAGACAACCAAGAAGACAAAGAGCCGCTATTTGATTGCGTTGACACCTTAACGGGTTCGCTATTAGCATTTGCTGATATGCTACCGAACATCACACCAAATAAAGAAAATATGCGCGCTGCCACCATGAAAGGCTATGCAACAGCCACCGATTTGGCTGATTACTTGGTACGTAATGGTGTGGCTTTCCGTGATGCCCATGAAGTGGTCGGTAATGCCGTTGCTTTGGGTATTAAAGAGGGCGTTGATTTAAGCGACTTGTCTTTAGCGCAGCTACAGCAATTTAGCGATGCGATTGGCGATGATGTTTTTGAGTATCTAACGCTAGAAGGCTCATTAGCCGCTCGTGACCATTTAGGTGGTACCGCGCCAAATCAGGTTAAACAAGCTGTCGTTAATGGTCGGGCGCGCTTAAAAGTATTTGCGTAAAACTAGTAGCGCCATACAAGGTTTAATTACAGTATTAGCCCATGCATAAAAATACCCGCAGCAATCGCGGGTATTTTTATGCAGATAGTTTTATAGATATGGTTTTATGAACATCAGTAACTATATGGGCTGTTACCTTCTCTACACCTGATATCCTTGGCTAAATCATCGAAGACCGTTATCATAGGTCAATATCAATATTGCACTTAATGATTTAATACCATTAACTAATAAGGATTGCTTTATGACTGAGACTTTTAATCCACAAGCCAATACCGTTTTTTGCCGCAAATATAAGCAAGAATTACTAAAAATGCCGCATCCGCCTTTTCCTAATAAAAAAGGTCAAGAGCTGCAAGAAACTGTCTCGGACAAAGCATGGAAAGAGTGGCTTGAACAGCAAACCATGCTGATTAACGAAAACCATCTCAGTATGCTAGACCCTGCAGCCAAAAAGTTCTTAACTGAGCAACGTGAGAAGTTCTTAGATAACGAAGACTATGAGCGTGCGCAGGGCTGGACACCAGAAAAATAATGCGCATGATGGTTGTTATTAAGCAAAAAAAACTGTCATTGATTAAAAGACAGTTATTAAATTAAAAATATCGAAACTGCCTCTCAACTAACAAACGGCAAATGACTAGGCAGCACCCTTATAGTTTGTTAGTATGAGACTGATTTACAACACTGACAGACTCGGGGTGCGGTGTATGACAAGCTTACTTTCTAAGCTTTTTAATACATTCGCTGAGAGATCACCCGCCGAACCTGATGCGGTTAGTACCGACGCAGGGAAGTCTTAAGCCTATGTTATATATGAACAAAGGGCGCGCAGAAATGCCTTTTTATTATTGCCGATATCTCATGTCTGACAGCGTTTTTACGCTGCTGTATGGCAATTAATAAAAAGCTGCGCCTATCGATTATCTAAAAAACGGCATTAGATTGAGTTCCAATGAAAGTTGAATTTAATCATAGTGCACGTGTTTGATTATTGGATTTGTCTGTCTTACATAGTCTTGCCCCGCAGCTACTGGCGGTGTTGCTTTTATTCAAAAACCAACACGCTAGGACAGCATATGACTACTTCAGATTTACAAACAGCCCAAACTCCTTCGACCCCTGTTACTAAAACTGTCGATAAAAAAGCCGACGCCCTAAAAACGCCTGCCCATCGCAACCAAAAAGATGCGCGTTTCGAAGAAGACGCTCGCGACTTACACCGTGTATTACCCGCTTCTAGAAAAGTCTATATCGAAGGTTCAAGACCCGATATCCAAGTACCGATGCGTGAGATTAGCTTAGCAGATACCCCTGTTGGCGGCGCTGGCGCTAATGAAGGCGAGCACAACCCTCCATTTTATGTCTATGACACCTCAGGTGTTTATACCGATCCCAATGTCGATATCGACTTGACCAAAGGTTTGCCTAAATTGCGTGAAGGTTGGATAGCTGAGCGCGGTGATACCGAACAGTTAGATGGTTTATCAAGCTCATACGGACAAGCGCGTGCCCGCGATATCAGTACCGCTAACTTAAGATTTGCTCATATTGATAAGCCCCGCCGTGCTAAAGATGTCAATGGCAAAGCTGGTAACGTCACGCAAATGTATTATGCTCGTCGCGGCATTATTACGCCTGAAATGGAATATATCGCCATTCGTGAAACGCAAAAGCAGCACGAACTGACCGACATGCGCCAACACGATGGCGAGAGCTTCGGTGCCAATACACCAACTATTATCACCCCTGAATTTGTCCGTGATGAAGTGGCTGCTGGTCGCGCAATTATTCCAAATAACATCAATCACCCTGAATCCGAGCCGATGATTATTGGACGCAATTTTTTGGTCAAAATTAATGCCAATATTGGTAACTCAGCGCTGGGTTCTTCTATCGATGAAGAAGTGTCAAAAATGACGTGGGCAACGCGTTGGGGCGCAGATACCATCATGGATTTATCGACGGGTAATCATATTCACGAGACCCGTGAATGGTTAATTCGTAACTCGCCAGTGCCTATTGGTACCGTGCCGATTTATCAAGCGTTAGAGAAAGTTGACGGCGTTGCAGAAGACCTGACATGGGAGATATTCCGCGACACGCTTATCGAACAAGCGGAACAAGGCGTCGATTATTTCACTATTCACGCCGGCGTGCTGCTACGTTATGTACCGCTAACGGCTGGACGCTTGACTGGTATTGTCTCGCGTGGCGGCTCTATCATGGCGCAGTGGTGCCTTGCCCACCATAAAGAAAGCTTTTTATACACCCACTTTGAAGATATCTGCGAGATTATGAAGCAGTATGACGTAGCGTTTAGCTTAGGCGATGGTCTACGTCCAGGTTGTTTGCAAGACGCCAATGACGAAGCGCAATTTGGCGAGCTGCGTACCCTTGGCGAGCTAACCAAAGTCGCTTGGAAACACGATGTACAGGTAATGATTGAAGGTCCTGGACATGTGGCGATGAACCGTATTAAAGAAAATATGGACTTGCAGCTTGAGCTATGTGCTGACGCCCCCTTTTATACCTTAGGGCCTTTGACGACTGACATTGCTCCCGGTTATGACCATATCACTAGTGCTATTGGTGCCGCGATGATTGGTTGGTTTGGTACGGCAATGCTTTGCTATGTGACGCCAAAAGAGCATTTAGGTTTGCCTAATAAAAAGGATGTCAAAGACGGTATCATCACCTATAAAATTGCCGCTCATGCTGCCGACCTTGCTAAAGGTCATCCGGGTGCACAGGCGCGTGATAATGCTTTGTCCAAAGCCCGTTTTGAGTTCCGCTGGGATGATCAGTTTAATCTTGCCCTTGACCCTGATACCGCCCGTGAATATCACGACGAAACCTTGCCAAAAGACGCCCATAAATCGGCGCACTTTTGCTCGATGTGCGGTCCAAAATTTTGCTCAATGAAAATCACCCAAAACGTGCGTGAATATGCAGCAGGACTGGATAAAGACGCCGCTAATAAACAAGTCACCCCACAAACGGGCGATTTAACTAATGCAGGTCATGTCATCAAAGAAGTGGATACTGAGCTGGTTGGACAAGTTGGCGAAGCCAGCCTCGATGAGATTCATAAAGGCATGGCAGAAATGAGCGAAAAATATCATAAAGAAGGTCGTCAGCTATATAAAGAAGTGTAACCACTTAGCATTAACCTTTAACTTATAAAAAAAGCGCTACTCATTGGTAGCGCTTTTTTATTTTAAACATACCCTGTCTTGTAGAAGATTAAGCTAAATCTTTGACGCCTCGTAAATCTCTTCAATAGAAGCATTGATAGTACTAGCAAACTCTTCGTCACTTTGTGGCTTGCTTAAACCTTCGGTAAAGGCACGTGAGAAACTGGCAATCATACCGGGGTTTTGTTTCAATTTTTCGCAGGCATCATGACGACTATAACCACCAGACAATGCCACCACTTTTAGTACTTTTGGATGGTCAACCAACTCTTGATAAAAACCCTCTTCTTCTGGCAATGTCAGTTTTAGCATCACTTGATGACCGTCGTTTAAGCGCTCAAGATTATGCAAAATACTGGTTTTAAGGATGATTTCGCAATCATGTTTTTTGCTACTGTTGATATCTACTTCAGGCTCAACAATAGGCATCAAACCTTTGGAGATAATCTGCTTTGCCACATCAAACTGCTGCTGCACGACTAGCTCAATCCCATCGACACTTGGCTCATAAATGACTGAACGCATCTTAGTGCCAAATACCGGATAATTTTTTGCCTTATCTAATAACGAGTTTAAATTGGGCATCGGGCGCATCACTTGCACGCCATCCATGTGCTCAGCCAACCCCTTATCCACCTTTAAAAAAGGCACGATATTTTTATCTTCCCATAGGTAGTTGGCCGTCGGCTTGCCATCAACCTCGCGCTCCATGGTATCTTCAAATAAAATCGCGCCAAGGACACGCTCATTATCAAAAGCATCACAAGTCATAATACGGGCGCGCATCTCATGTACTAGGTCAAACATGGCTTCATCGTTGTCATAAGCATCGCCACCGACGCCGTAATTCTCTAGCGCTTTTGGCGTACTGCCCCCGCTTTGATCAAGCGCGGCGATAAAACCTGAACCATTTTTGATACGCTGTAATTGTTTTTCGTATTCCATTGAGTAGATATCCTATCCTAATTAATAAGGGTCAAACATTATTATAATAAATCAATCAGCCCGCAGCTAACGTGAGCTTGACTATAAATAACCTTAACATAGGACATCGCGCGTGCCTATCGTTGATAAGTTAAAATTTTGCTCACTTACAAGCGGCGAAGTTAAGCCAAAAACAATACTACCACACAGCAAATTGCCAATAATAAACCGACGATATTGATACGATTAAGCTGCTCTTTAAACACACCGACGCCTATCAACGTTGCCACCGCAATCACACCGACGTTCATACCCGTAAAGACGATGCTTGGCGACTCAGACAATACTTGATGGGCACGGACATAAGCATAGATATTGCCCATATTTAGCGCCCCAAGTAATAATCCTGCGCTAAGAGCATTACCCTGCCAGCGGACGCGGGTGACAAGCAGGTAAACGAGTAGCAGTAATCCCGCCAGCCCAAATGTCACAAATAAGGTTAAAGGAAAAGCCGCGCCTTGCTTGGCAACTTGTTTAAATAAGATATCAATAACGCCGTAGCCTAACCAAACGCCAAACAGCCACAGCGGCGTCTGCTTTGCTTGGGTATTTATAAGCCCATGCTGCGGGCGATAGACCAAAGCAGCAAGTGCTAAAAACCCTAACGCTAGCCCCAGTATGCGCGTACCTGTCAGTACTTCGCCAAATAATAAAAAAGCGGCAACAATAGGAATAATAAGCGATAAACGCTGAGCAGCATCGGTTGCGACCATACCGACCGATTCAATCGCACGCCCAAGGATGATAAATACCGCCGGCAATAACACCCCAAGGGCAATAATGATGCCCCATGCATTACCAAGTGCGCCGATGCTACTGACATCTGGTTTTAATAAAACCCAAGTTAATAAAAATGCCACGGGATATCCCGCCACGATGGTTTGGCGAATATCGATATTTTTTTGGCGTAGTATTTTTAAAAGTACGGAAACAGCGACGCTACAGAGCACCGCTATTATGAGATACATCATTAAGCTCATCCTTGTTAAATTACAATATGGCGTGTTTATTATTGGTATTTAAGACAGCTATCAGTATCGCCTTTATTCTTTAATATTTTACTTTTAAGCTTCCACTGACCTTTAACTATTAGATAGTTCTTAGAAAAAAACTGCTAAATCAAATAAAACCATAGAATGTAACAAAATATTTCTTACAGAGCAATCTATTTATCTTGCTAGTTTTTAGTACTGTCTATTTAATATGGATAGCTCATGCTAGATACAGTCATAAAGAAAAGAATCGGCAAAATCATCAAGTCAAATCACCAAGCCAATAATTAAGATAGAGTTGAGTATTAGCGATACCCTGCAGCTTACAATTAGCATGCAGCCATCGGAGCGAAGTTTGTTAAAATAACAAACAATCCTAATCACAAAAGTAAAGATTCAAGATAGCACCTTATCGTGCTTATTTTGGCGTACTGCTATTGATGCTTTATCACTGCCTATGAATGCTCTATTTCGTTTCTTTGAAACTCGTCTGCCCGCTTTTCCCGATACGCCTATGCCGCTGCCATCCCCAAGTGATGGCATGCTAAAGTTTTTGTGGGCCTGTACCAAAGGTCTGCGCGGTTGGCTATTGCTGTTTATGATTTTGTCTGCCGGTATCGGTATCTACGAGGCCATGTTATTTGCCTGGATTGGCAATATCGTCGATTGGCTTGGCGTTTATACCCCGCAAAATCTGTGGACAGAAAAAGGCGATGTGCTGCTATTGATGTTGGCCGTGATGATTGTCAGCCCACTCTGGATTGCCTTGTCATCGTTTATTCATTTTCAAACCTTGCAAGGCGTTTTTCCAATGCAAATGCGCTGGCGTTTTCATCAGCGCATGCTTGGGCAGTCGATGCAGTTTTATCAAGACGAATTTTCTGGTCGCGTATCGGCTAAAGTGATGCAAACGGCGTTGGCGGTGCGTGATACCGTGATGACAGTTACCGATATGTTTATGTATGTCGCCGTCTACTTTATTACCACCGGTGTGATTTTATTTAATTTAGACAGCTTGTTATTAATCCCATTTATCGCTTGGTTCGTCTTAGTGTGGCTGGCGATGTGGTACTTTATTCCCAAACTGAAACAAACGGCGATTGTACAAGCCGATGCCCGCGCTTTAATGACGGGACGCATAACCGATGCTTATGCCAATATTATGACCGTGAAGCTATTTAGTCATTCACGCCGCGAGCTTGGTTATGCCAAAAACGCCATGGGGCAGTTTTTAGGCACGGTCCATGCACAAATGCGCTGGGTCAGTTATTTAGAAGTATCAACCCATTTAATTAGTGTGGTTTTGGTCAGCTCGACTGCTGGTATCAGCTTATATTTATGGCAACAAGGCGCGGTCGGTGTTGGAGCGATTGCTGCAGCGACAGCGATGGCTCTGCGCTTAAACGGTCTGACGCGCTGGATTATGTGGCAAACTGCCAGTTTGTTTGAAAGTATTGGTACGGTACAAGACGGTATGCGCACTCTATCAGCGCCGCAAACCATCGTTGATAAACCAAACGCGCCCGCACTTAAAGTCACTGAGGGTCGTATCGTCTTTGACCACGTTGATTTTAGTTATGAGGGCGAAGACAATGACACAGGTTTAAATACTAATACATCAGGCAAACGTTTTGATGATGTTAATAATGATGTTAATAGCAATGACACCGACTTAGCGAATAATACTTCATACGCCAAGCTACTAGATAATTTTTATTTAGATATCAAACCGGGTGAGAAAATCGGTTTGGTTGGGCGTTCTGGTGCGGGTAAATCAACCTTGGTCAATCTGCTGCTACGCTTTTTTGATGTTGATAAAGGTAAAGTCTATATCGATGGGCAAGCGATTGATGAAGTTACCCAAGAATCGTTACGTCAGCAAATCGGTATGGTCACCCAAGATACCTCTTTACTGCATCGTACCGTCCGTGAAAATATCGCTTATGGTCGTCCTGACGCAACCGATGAGGAAATCATTACGGCTGCTAAGCAAGCACAGGCATGGGACTTTATCGAAGGCTTGTATGACGATAAGGGCAATACTGGTCTTAATACCCAAGTCGGCGAGCGCGGTGTTAAGCTGTCTGGCGGTCAACGTCAGCGCATTGCTATCTCGCGCGTGATGCTTAAAAACGCACCGATTTTATTGTTAGATGAGGCGACCAGTGCGCTTGATTCTGAGATTGAATTTGCCATCACCGAAAGCTTAAACGACATCATGACGGGCAAAACTGTTATTGCGATTGCCCATAGACTATCTACCATTGCCGCCCTTGATAGACTGGTCGTCATGGATAAAGGGCATATCATTGAGCAAGGCAGTCATGATGAGCTATTGGCATTAAATGGCGTTTATGCCCGTCTATGGCAGCGTCAAAGTGGTGGCTTCTTAGGCGAAGACAGCTAATAAGAATTCTATGATAAAAGCTAATGATAGAAGTTAATAAAGGTCAAAAAAACCGTCACAAGGAAGTTTTATTCTTATGGAAGCATTTACCAAGCGTATTAATATCGATGGCAAACAAGCACGCTATTATGACTTGCAGCCGCTGAATTTGTCAGAAGAATCGGGTTCTCTTAAACGCCAGCCTGCCCATTTTTATGGCGGCAATAGTTTCACCGTTGGTACTTATGCACCTTTATTAAATGAGTTAGCAACGGATTTTGATTTATCGGCGCTTGCGCTACGTGGTTATTGGTATGACAAACCGCAAGCGCCGCGTCTGACCCGTGAGCAAGATGCCGATATACTGATTGAGTTTTTAGAGAAAACCCAAGACGCGCCTATCGTTGGTATAGGGCATTCACAAGGGGCGACTGCCACCGCCATAGCAGCGGCCAAACGCCCTGACCTATTCTCACAGCTATACCTTATCGAGCCTGTCACCTTTACTAAAAAGCAAGCGACACTTTATAACTTGCTGCCACGTCAATTTTTGCTAAGCCGTGAACCCTTTAAAAGTACGCTTACCAAGCAATCTACTTGGGCAAGTATCGATGATTACTATGAGAGTTTACGCACGCAACGGGCTTATAAACGTATCAGTGATGAGCATCTAAAGGTATTTGCTGAGCGAAGCTTGTCTGCTAACGATGATAGCAGCTATAGCTTGATGTTCGCCCCCGAGCAAGAGCTTGCCAATTATTTTGGTGCGCCCCATATCGATGCCGCATTAAAAAAACTTAGCTGTCCTTATACCCTAATCACGGGCAAACCGACCTTATTTATCAATGATAAAGTACGCAAACAATGGCAGAAATTTGTCCCTGATGGCAGCGTTATCTCCTTGCCAGACTACGGCCATCTATTACCGATGGAAGCGCCTGAATTGTGTGCGCAGATTATCAATGAACATTATAAGAGCGCTAAATAAGCTGAGCGATGTGAGATGTGAGATATGAGTTATGACTGACCTTTTTGCGCCTGCGCCGACTGATAATTTACTGCCTTATGATGGCAAGGTAAATGATTTAGGCGTCGTTATTGATTACCCAAGTGCCTTATATTATGCCTTATTAACGACGCTACCTTGGCAGCCTGATATCGTAACGCTATTTGGCAAGACGCATGTCACCACTCGTCAAATAGTATGGATGGGCGACAGTGATGCCAGTTATCAATACTCGGGGCACACGCGTCAAGCCATTGCATGGACAGATTCAGTGTTTCATGTGAAACATCATATTGAGCACCAATTATCCGAAATCGGTATTAACGCTGAGTTTAATTCTTGTTTGCTCAACTACTATCCATCTGGCGATGACGGTATGGGCTATCATGCAGACGATGAAAAAGAGCTTGGTCATCAGCCAGTTATTGCCTCTTTGTCACTGGGTGCCACGCGAAAGTTTGTCTTTAAGCATAAAAAGACTCAAGATAAAGTCGAGCTTTATCTTGAGTCCGGTCAGCTTATCGTCATGCATGGTGCTACGCAACAATATTGGAAGCATAGCATTACTAAAACCAAAACAGTCGATGAAGGGCGTATTAGCTTAACCTTCCGGCAAATGGCATTAAATTAAGCAAGGTTGGCTTAATTTAAGCAAGGTTGGCTTAGCTTGCTTTTAGCACAATCTTACCAAAGGTATTACCTTTTTCTAGCTCACGGTGAGCAGCTAATACTTCAGATAATGGATACGTTTGCTGAATTTGTAAGGTCAACTTGCCATCGGCAACAAGCTGTAAAACCCGTGCCATGTCTTCACCACTACGCTGCGCTTTATAACCTGCCACCTTTAAGCTCTTTTGACTACCTGCTGCTTTTAGTTTATCAACCCAAATCGTTGGTAGTACATAGACGCGGCCGCCAGATTTTATAACGCTCAGCGCGCGCACGCCCGCATCATCACCAACCAAGTCTAGGAGCACATCGGCTTGTAAGTCAGGAAAAGTGTCGTCTTTGGTATAATCAATCCAACCTGCCAGCTTATTTTTATCTATTAAGCCACCCAGTTTGTCGTACTTCTCAGGTGAGCAAATAACGGTTACTTTTACATCATCTTGCGTCACTTTATCCATCAATAGCTGAATAGCCAAATGTCCAACACCGCCAGCTGGGGCATTGATAACGACATGCTCACCGTTTTTAATATCAGCAAACTCGACAAATTGTAGCGCCGTTTGTCCAATACAAGGTAGCGCGCCTGCTTGCTGCAAAGTGACTGACTCAGGTACTTTTGCCAATAAGTTGGCATCGACCGCGACATACTCTGCATAACCGCCACCGTCAAAGGTCAATGCCGCGACTTGCTCACCGACAGCAAACTTATCGCTAGTACTTTTAACCACGATACCGGCGACATCACAGCCTAAAATAGCCGGCTCGTTTTTATCAAATTTTTCTTTTTGAATCGCCTCAGCGCCCCAACCTTTACCTTGACGGGTTTTGTAATCGACGGGATTGATACCAGCATAAGTGATTTTTATCAATACTTGATTGTCCGTTAATTCAGGAATAGCCACGCCATCTTGATATATCATGACTTCAGGCTCGCCAAATTCACGTATAAGAGCGGCATGTTGCGTCGTTGGTATTTTTTTATCAGACATGATTAATCTTCCTTGTATTATTTTCAGCTTTCTTTTTTGATTGGTTTACAGCTTTTTGATTGATAATTTTTTTGATAGTTCATGATGCTAAGGCAATGCCAACTCGGCACTAAGCGGCAGATGATCCGATAACGTAGACCAAGGCTTGCCGGTATGTACCCAAGCATCCTTCACCCTTAGGTTACGCACGTAAATACGGTCCAAGCTTAGCACCGGCAGTTTGGCAGGAAAGGTCGGTAATAACTTACCATGACAATGCTTAAATGCTTCGGTCATACCCAAGCTCGATGCGAGTCGGTCGCAAGACATTTTCTTCCAGTCATTAAAATCACCCGCCAATATCAAAGGTTGGTCAGGCGCAATCTCATTACGTACATAGTTGGAAATGGCTTCATATTGTTTGATACGATCGCGCTCAAAAAGGTTTAGATGAGCGCATAACACCACAACTGGCATCTCCCACCCTATCGGCTGTACCTCGCAGTGCAGAACACCACGCTGCTCAAGCTTATTAACCGTGATATTGACATTATGTTTGGGATCAAGCGGAAAACGACTTAGGACAGCATTACCATGATGACCATTTTCATATTCTGAATTTTTACCATAACTGTTTTGCAGCTGCAGATATTCACCAAACCATTCATGTTGGGATTGGTCAGGATATTCGTTGTATTGCATATTGCGCTTCAGATTTTGACCTTGTACTTCTTGAAGACAGAGTATATCGGAGCCAATGATATCAAGCGCTTGGGCGATACCTTGTATTTTGACTTGGCGATTCATCGGCGACATGCCTTTATGAATGTTATAGCTGGTTAAAACAAAAGAGGTGGTGTTATTCATAAATTTATCAGTCATAGACTCATGGTTCATAGAGTAAAGGTTAAAATGACGCTGAGCAAACACATCATTAAGTCAAAAAGAACAGCTCTTATAAAGCAGCTCTTATTTAATGGTTGATTATAATAATTAAGAAATAAAAGCTTATTAAAAATAGTTATGGTACTAATAATTATAGCGATTCATGCAAAAAGAGCATTGATTCATATCGAACCAATGCTCCCATATTATACCTATGTTGTAACGATGGCTAATTCATTAACGAATATCAGCAATCGATTAATAGCGAGTTACCAGAGCAATTGGCTGATCTGCACCCATAATATCTTGTGGCATAAAGACCGCTTTACCACCATTATGAATGACATGCTCGATGATTTCACCAATCGCATCATCGGTAACACCTTCTGCCGTCGCATCATCTGCCATACTCAAGGTTTGTGCTTTTTCATCAATTTTCGCAGGTTGCATATAACCGCGACGGATATATAACGTCTCGCCTACACCCTGAAATGCACTACGATAGACTTCTTGTAAATCAGTTTGCAGCATATTTGCACCGCGCGCTTTATCAATCTCACCCAAGGCAGCTTGATGTAATGAGGTACGATAGCCCTCTACGGCTTCTTGTACGCTATCAACGATATGCTGGGCACTGCCTTCTTCTAACTTGATCGCGTTTGAAACCGTAGCAATGATGTTTTCTGGACGGTCACAGATATCTTTATAGTAACCAATATTTTTGGCATCACCAACGATGACAAGTGGCATTTTATTCTCGCCCCATATCTCTTGCACGCTTTTATCTACTTGGTTAAAGAAGGCTTTTAGATAACTGCTTTCGTTGTTCGCTGAGCGATCTGAACCGCCGTCACTGGTATTATAAAGACCGTTATTTTCGATAGGGAATGGGATATTTTCCATATTATTTTGTGCATCATCGTCTTTATCGAATTCTTTGATAACACGGTCATTAGACGCTTCAATCAAACGGGCATTATCACGGGTCAATACCACCGTATAATAATGAACCGCACTTGCCATATCTCGCACCAAGTCGCGCGTGGCAAAACGGTCTGAAATAATGACACGCTCTTTGGTATCAATCGGCATACGGATAACTTGAACATCGTCAGTACTGGCAAATATCGCCAACGTATCTAGATTATAGTTGTGGTTAAAATCGCTGGTTTTATTTTTGATATTTTCTAATATAGTGGTTGCGGTACGCTTATCATACTCATTGGTTAAGCGCTCTTCGACGACTTTTAATTGGTTTTTTAGGGCGATAGGGTCTTTTTCATTATCAGGATGCTCACGGTGCGTTTTGACAAAAATACTCACGGCTGGATTGGCTTTTGTCTCACGTAAACTTTTTAGAGTTGCTTTCATAAATACTGCTCCTTGTTTTATTATCATTGGTTTGCGCGTTAACATAGATTTTTTATATTTATTGGTTATCTTTGAAACTGCTTTTATTAAAAATTGTTTTTAAAAGTCATCAATCTATAGTTATTCTTAAAATCCGTTTGAGCGCTTTAAACAATACCTATTAATACCTTTTTTAATCAATTTACTCAAGTATAGTTAATCCCACCTAAAAGTGTTATAAACTAATCATCAAATTCAATTGTTATTATAAAGACTATGACTTACTCGCTAGATTTTCGCAAACAAGTACTAAAAAGCTTAGACGAGGGTATGACCTTTGCCGAGGCAGCTGAATTCTATAATCTCAGCCCAACCACCATACAAAACTGGAAGAGACGTGTTCATAGTAAAACAACCAGGCAAACCAAACCCTATAAAATACCAGATGACGTGCTACTTAATGATGTTAAAGAACACCCCGATGATTACCAGTATGAGCGAGCGCGTCGTTTAAATTGTAGTAAAACAGGCATTTATCATGCCCTAAAGCGGCTTGGTATCAGTCAAAAAAAAGACCTTAGAACATCCAAAAGCCTGTCCGATAAAAAGAGCACAGTATCAGAGCAAACTTAATAGCTTCATGCAGCAAGGCTATCCCATCGTTTATATGGATGAAAGCGGCTTTGAAGCTGAAACTATTCGTCCTTATGGCTATGCACCGATTGGTAAGCCTTGTATCGATAGCTACAACTGGCAAGGTAAAAAGCGAACCAACGTTATCGGTGCTCTATATGAAAAGATGCTGTTTGCACTAGATTACTTTGAGACAAACATCAACAGCATCGTCTTCTATCACTGGTGCAAACACAAGCTAATCCCAAGTCTTAAAACCAAATGCGTGATTGTGATGGATAACGCCAGATTTCATAAGAGTAAGCGTATTCAAAAGCTACTTAATAGACATGGTCATCGTATTTTATGGTTGCCGCCGTACAGCCCTGATCTGAATCCTATCGAGAAAAAATGGGCTCAGGTGAAGTTTCTACGCCAAGGCTGGATGCAAAACGACTTATCCAAATTGTTTTATGATATTTGTCCTAGCCATAACAATTTTATTTTGAACTGACTATATTTCAGGTAGTAGAAAAATCCATTTTTGCTATTCCCTTACTACGATGCTAACAATTTAACCCCACTGCCTATAGGGTTAATTTGCAAGCAAATGATGGCGCTTTGTAAGTGAAGCTTAATTAACTTTAAGTACAGGCGATAATTGAAGTAATGATAATTATCAAGAATGGCAGTGATAGTCACTTCATTACACTTTCTCATAATCTCGCTACTTTAAAACGATATCTGCTGAACTGGGTTGTATTCCAAGCGATTGATACCCATCTTTTAGATACCCTATATAACAACCCTTGTATAACAATACTCGCCATTAATAATAATTCTCTCATTACTATTGGATACTTTTATGAACTCTATTTCTGCAAATTTACGCCTTGTCGATTTTGACAATGTTTCTCCAACTACTTTACAAAGCCAAGTTATCAGTGCCATCGATACTGCCAATGTCTTTTTAGATAGTATGAGCGCAGCTACTGATGATATTACAGCTAAGCAAGCGTTAGCCGATATCATGACCTTTGACCATATTAATCTTGCTTTAGATCGCAGCTGGGGAATTTTGTCACACCTTAATAGCGTGATGAGTAATGATGAAATCCGTCATGTCCATCATGAGCTGCTACCTAAACTGTCCGCTTATGGCACACGGGTAGGACAGCATCAGCCGTTATTTAGTCGTTATCAAACTATCGTCAATGATACAGCGTTTTTTGCCGCGCTTGAGCCAGCACGAGCGCGTGCTATCGAGCTTGCGCTACGTAGCTTTGAGCTATCAGGTGTTGCTCTGCCAAAAGCTGAACAGGAAAAGTTTGCTGCTATCCAAAGTGAGCTGTCAACCTTATCGGCAACATTCTCAGACCATATATTGGACGCCACCCAAGCGTATGCTCTAGCGCTTAAACCAGAGCAATTAGCCGGTCTAACCGAAAGTGGACTGGCGCTCTTAGCTGATGCAGGCGAACAATTTAAAGCTCGCGAGCTTGCCAGTGGTGCACTCACCCAAGCAGAAATCGATGCTTTGCCGACGCCTTATTATGTTGCCAGCTTAAACATCCCCGTTTACCTTGCTGTCATGACCCATGCCGATGGCCGCAATCTACGTGAAACGCTTTACCGCGCTTATGTTACCCGCGCCTCTGAGTTTGATAAGCACAGCAATGCCAAAGGTGAATCGCTTAATAATGCCGACATCATGAGTCAAATCCTACAATTACGTGCGCAAAAGGCCAAGCTATTAGGTTTTGATAATTATGCGGAAGTTTCACTATCGACCAAAATGGCAGATAGCGTAACGGAAGTGGAAACTTTTTTACGGGATTTGGCTGAGCAAGCGACCCCAGCGACTAAGCAAGATTTAGCACAGCTGCAAAAGTATGCGCAGGATTCTGGCATTACTGAGCTACAGCCGTGGGACAGCGCTTATGTCGCTGAAAAAGTAAAACAAAGCGAGTTCAGCTTATCGCAAGAAGAGATTCGCCCGTATTTCCCACTGCCAAAAGTGATTAGCGGATTATTTGCTATCGTTGAGCGTTTATACGGTATCAAAGTACAAGAGCACAGTGAATCTGTATCACGCTGGCACGATGAGGTAAGTTTTTATCAGTTATTTGATGCTGATGACAACTTGCTTGGTGGTTTTTACTTTGACTTGTTTGCCCGTAGTAGCAAACGTGGCGGCGCGTGGATGAGTGGTTTTCAGTCGCGTTATACCTATGCTGAGCAAAACCATCAGCAGCTGCCCGTATGCTTTATGGTCGGTAACTTCACCCCTGCCCTCGATGGCAAACCAAGCTTATTGACTCATGATGAAGTATTGACCTTGTTCCACGAGTTTGGCCATGGTCTACATCATTTATTAACCCAAGTGACCGTTAGTGATGTCGCTGGGGTGAATGGCGTTGAATGGGATGCAGTTGAGCTACCTAGTCAGTTTATGGAAAACTGGGCATGGGATGCCGAAGGTATTGCGCTGATTAGTAGTCATGTCGAAACTGGCGAGCCATTACCAAAAGACAAACTTGCAGCCTTACTGGCGGTGAAAAACTTCCAAAGCGGCATGCAAACCTTACGTCAAATAGAATTTGCCCTCTTTGACTTATTGATTCATGCGCAGACGCCAGCGCTTGATTATGATGGTATCCTTGCGACGCTAAATACCGTGCGCGATGATATTGCTATCATGCAGACACCTGACTATAACCGCTTTGCTAATGGCTTTAGTCATATTTTTGCCGGTGGTTATGCGGCAGGTTATTACTCGTATAAATGGGCAGAGCTGTTATCTGCAGATGCTTTTAGTAAGTTTGAAGAAGACGGTATTTTTAACCCAATAACGGGTAAAGCTTTCCGTGAAACCATCTTATCAGTGGGTGGTAGTTTCCCGGCCAAGACCAACTTTGAGAACTTCCGTGGTCGCAGCGCTAGCATTAATGCGTTATTACGTCATAGCGGTTTTGATAACGCTAAAAATGACGATGCTGCCAATATTGAAAGCAATGCCCAAACGACGCGCGAGGTTATCTAAATGCGCTATCAATCATCAACCCCAAAACGTCGGTTTTTAGCGGGCGTTCGTTGCCCTAAATGTCAGGCGATGGATGCGGTGGTGCAAGTCAATATCGTCGAGCCTGCGCCAGATGAGTATATCGAATGTACTCAGTGCGGACATGCGGAGCATCGCCCCGACCCTGATATAATCAGTGCCAAAAATCATGCAGAAGACCAAATCGCTCGTGATGCGATGGTGACCGGCACCAGCGGTACGGTCAAGTTCAAACCATAAGTAACAAAATCCGTATCGTCAAGCCTTAATAGCTACTAGCCTATCTAATGATATACATCCAGTTAGATGGGCTTTTTAATTTGAGTTTGTTATAGTATGCCTACTTATACTTTTAACATAAATCGACCCTTGTATGAATAAAAAACAAATACGTCCTTTACCCGTTAAGACACTAAAAAAACAACCTAATAAATCACGGCGAAAATGGTTGCCAATCATTATCTTGGCAGCACTATTAATTGGTTATTTGGTTTGGAAAAATAGTTCGCCTGACGCTAATACCTCACCTATCGAAAGCACGCCAACGCCTACCGAGCAAAATAGCGCTGCGCAATCAGATACTACGTCCTTAGATAATAATGCGTTAGATACGAGTGCGTCGATTTTAGATACCGATGCTGCTAGCACAGATAGTCAGACGCCTGATCCCGAAGCTATCTTAAACGCGCCTTTACCAGAAACAGATAGCTTAGCGAAAGAAGAAATTGATCGCTTAGCGGACGAGCGTAAACGCTTAGCAGAACAAGAAAAGTTAGCGGCTGAGCAATTGACAATGAATAAGCAGCTGACAGAGATGAAGGCTGAGCAAATCGCCTTGCTTGAGGAACAAATCGCTCAGTTAGAAGCCGCTGAAGGGGCTAAAACCAACGCAAAATAATAACATTTTTATAAAGGGGCTAATAAATGGCACATCTACAACCCACCCATGCCCCTATTTTAAATAGCAGCGCTCAGTTGCTGATACTGCCTGTAAATAACGCCGGTATCCTTTTAGACCCTATCCTTATACGAAGCAAAAACCTATATCCAGACAACTACCAACGCTACTATCGTGCTTGCCGTGATGGTAGCCTAATGGTCGGTAGTTGTTTAATGCATAAACGCTCACGCGAGCAAGCGGGACTTGGCGTCAGCAGTAATGGCAATCAGCCAAGTTATATCGCCAATCTTGTGATATCAGACCACCCCTATCATCCAACCAGAGCTCGTTGGCTGACCGCAGCTTTAGTCGATTTACAACAGCAGCTGATACCTTTAATACGTTATCAAGGGATTCGTAGGGTTGCCCTATTAGCGCGTCCGTTTATTACTAGTCATGCGCAAAACGATTCTGCTCAAAACGGTTCTGCTCAAAACAATGCTATTAATGACACCGAACTAGCAAAATCAATTGCTCTAGATTGGCATAGCGATATCCTCCCCCTTCTTACCCATCACCTAGAAGATTTGCCCAAGCTGCGTATTGATATTCACCTTCCTAAAGACATCAACATATAGATTATTCTCTCATTGTCATTATTTTTTGAGCGCATAAAAAAACCGCCTTGATTGCTAATTATCAGCAACCAAAGCGGTTTTTTAGGTTTTGACTATATTAAATTACGTCAAATATCGAGGATTAGCTTTGCTCGATACCTTTCATAGTCAGTTTGATACGACCACGGTTGTCAACGTCTTGTACCAATACTTTAACGATTTGACCTTCTTTTAGATAGTCAGATACGTTTTCTACGCGCTCGTCTGCGATTTGCGAGATATGCACGAGGCCGTCAGTATTTGGCAATACGTTAACGAATGCGCCAAAGTCGACGATACGAGCGACCGTACCTTCATAAGTTTTACCAACTTCAACTTCTGCGGTGATTGCTTCGATTTTACCGATAGCCGCTTTGGTTGCTGCTTTGTTTTCACCAAAGATACGAATCGTACCAGCGTCATCGATATCGATAACCGCGCCAGTTTCTTCGGTTAGCTGACGAATCGTTGCGCCGCCTTTACCGATGACATCACGGATTTTGTCTGGGTTGATTTCGATAACCGCATAGTTAGGCGCATGAGCGTTGATTTCAGTACGGCTTGCAGGCAATACTTTGTTCATCGCATCTAAGATATGAATACGACCAGCATGGGCTTGCTTAAGCGCTTGCTCCATGATATCGGCGGTAATACCTTCGATTTTGATATCCATCTGTAGTGCTGTGATACCGTCTTTTGAACCCGCTACTTTAAAGTCCATGTCGCCAAGATGATCTTCATCACCTAGGATGTCAGACAATACCGCAAAGCGCTCGCCTTCTTTAACCAGACCCATCGCGATACCAGCAACCGGTGCTTTTAATGGTACGCCAGCGTCCATCAATGCCAAGCTTGCGCCACAAACCGAAGCCATTGAAGATGAACCGTTTGATTCAGTGATTTCGGATACCACACGAATCACATACGGGAAGCGTTCGCTATCTGGAAGCATCGCTTCAACACCGCGGCGCGCTAGGCGACCATGACCGATTTCACGACGTTTTGGAATGCCTTCACGACCGGTTTCACCGACTGAGAAATGCGGGAAGTTATAATGCAACATGAAATGGTCACGAATCGTACCAGCCAATGAATCAATCATGTTTACGTCGCGCGTGTTACCAAGCGTGGTGGTCACTAATGCTTGCGTTTCACCGCGGGTAAATAGTGCTGAACCATGGGTAAATGGTAATACGCCTACTTGCACATCAAGAGCACGAACGGTTTCAAGATCACGGCCATCAATACGCGGCTTACCTGACAAGATATTGTCACGAACAGTGCGGTATTTTAGGTCATTGTAAATTTCTTTTAGCTCAGAAACAGTATCATTATAAGTTTCTGCTTCCGTATCGCCCGCTAATGCATCGATAATGGCTTGTTTGATTTCATCAAGCTTGGTGTAGCGTTCCTGCTTATCGGTGATGGTATAAGCGTCAGCCACTTGCTCACCAAACTGCGCTTTCATGCTGCTCTCTAACGCTTGATCGCGAACAGGTACAGTATACTCTTGCTTAGCAGTACCAATTTCTGCGGCCATTGACGCAATGTTATCGATCACGATTTGTTGTTGCTGATGACCGTATAAAACCGCGCCTAGCATTTGGTCTTCAGACAACTCTTTCGCTTCTGATTCAACCATCAAAACGGCCGATTTAGTACCAGCAACTACTAAGTCAAGGTCGCTCTCTTTAAGCTGTTCAAGCGTTGGGTTCAGAACGTATTCACCATTGATAAAGCCAACACGGGCAGCAGCCACAGGGCCATTAAATGGTGCATCAGAGATAGCGAGTGCTGCTGAAGCACCGATTAGCGCAGCAATATCCGCAGACTGGCTCTTGTCTGATGAAACAACCGTTGCCGTGATTTGAATCTCGTTCACATAGCCTTCAGGGAACAATGGACGAATCGGGCGGTCAATCAGGCGCGAGGTTAGCGTTTCGGCTTCGCTGGCACGGCCTTCACGTTTGCCATAAGCACCAGGGATTTTACCAGCTGCATACATTTTTTCTTGATAGTTTACGGTCAATGGAAAGAAGTTTTGACCTTCTTTAGCATCAGACTTTACCACGGCTGCTACTAGTACAGACACGCCGCCCATGTGGACTAAAATAGAGTTTGCTTGACGAGCGATACGGCCCGTTTCGATAACGACCTGCTGGTCGCCGTATTGGAATTCACGCTTAATGGTATTAAACATTGTCATATAATTTTCCTAATATTGACTGACGAAAGTGATATCAGCGCTATAACAAGCTGATATCTGTCATTTAAAATTCTTTGGATGTAGCCGCTAATTTAGCTACTATACTAACTGGCAGTGATTCAGTTAAAAACTGCGTCAATTAGCGCGGGTTTCATCATCTATATATCTGATGCATCTGCAATTTATTTAAAATAGAGCACGTACTTCTGATATATTACTTGTTTACATTCGGTCTTGTGCCAATCTGCTCTTCTTTAATTCTGGTTTTTTATACTTACTATTAAAGGGGTTACCAAATCAAAATACCTTAGCATCCGATACGGCACTGTTTGCTGCTTTTCTTTCATAACATATTTATATTATCTTCCATGCTATATAAACAGTCATCAGCTAATGGTAAGTTATACAAATATTTGCGAGCCAGTATGTCTCTAAAATGCACAAGGCATCATTTTACAGTGATTTATAACCATTGACCAATGAAATACAAAACCGTCTGTTTGCTCATCATGACCACTCAATAGCTGCTCATGAATCATTCTTTATGCTGCAATCATCGTATGGCATACGCTTTTAGTATTTACGCCCAGCGCGCAATCAAATACACCATCCTAATAAGCATAAAAAAACGGCGTGAAACTATTCCACACCGTCTTTAGAAAAAATCTATTTTATCGAGTTCAACAAACAAGTTCCAAATGGTTTAGCAAAAAATCTAAAATTTTGCCACATTCTGGCATATTCTATATTAGCGACCACTCGTACTATTGTCGCCAAATTAACGACGTAGACCTAATTGGCTAATAAGGGTGGTATAGCGACCAAGATCTTTACCTTTTAGGTAGTCAAGTAGTTTACGACGCGTGTTAACCATACGGATAAGACCGCGACGGCTATGATGGTCAGCTTTGTGTGCTTTAAAATGGTTTTGTAAGTCATTAATACGCGCACTTAACAAAGCTACTTGAACTTCTGGTGAGCCTGTGTCGTTTTCGCCACGTTGGTACTGAGCAATGATTTGTTCGCGATCGGTATTAGTTAGCATAAATCTCTCCGGCAATGCTATAAGCGCCAAGATGTACTTAACATTTAAGCATCAAGGTGCAATAGAATAATAAATAAAATAGTTTAACCGTCATTCAGGACAACCCTGCATTACTAGAGTTGACCTAGTGTACGACAAACTTATCAATGATAACGTTTATTTAAATACGGCTTAGAATAAGATAAAACATCCGTTAACTTACACTTCTATCCAAGCAAAGATAAGCTCTATCTAAAACGATATTTAAATATGACAGCGATTATAACAAAAAACTGCTGAACTAGCAGCAGTTTTTTATAGGAGATTTACAGTTTAACTTTTAAAGATGCAGAGGCTAGCAGTGATAGCTATAAACTTATAATAGCTTACTTTTTAACGTCATTTTGCGTGGCAGTACCACCAAGGGCATCGTCATCAAGCGGCGCTGTCGTTGCTTCTGCTAGGCTATCAGGACTAGTACTCTCACTAGGATTGATATCTTCCGCCTGCTGTTTAATTTTCTGCTCTTGTGCATCTAAATGTTTTTCTGAATCAGTCATAGTAACTCCTAATTATAATTATTCTCTGTATTTACTAAGCATTTACGGTTACTAATATAGCTACCAAAGTAATAGCCCTTTGCTAACGCTAAAGCATTAGTAAATTAACTATTTTTCTTCTTTAGCATCTTTTAAATTATCGGCAATACGCTCGGCAGCAGCTTCTGAATCTTCGGTATGATTATCTTCAGTTTGACCTTTTAATGCCGCTTTTGCTGATTCAGAACGTTGTTGCTCAAATTTGGTATCGTTTGGGTTAGAGTTTGACATAATAGCTTCCTTTTTATGATTGTCATTGATGATAGAAATTAATTTGTATTTATATTTGCAGCACTTACTGTGACGCAATGACTTGCTACTTCACTGACTGCTAGCTGCTAAATCTCGTGACTAAGACAATGCCTTATCAATAGCGGCAACAAAGTCTGTAATATCGTCTGGATTACGTGAAGTAATCAGATTACCGTCTACTTGTACGCTTTTATCTACGAAAGTTGCCCCAGCGTTTTCTAAATCTAGCTGTAATGTATGATAGGCTGTCAGCGTTTTACCTTTAGCTATACCAGTATTAATCAGCGCCCAAGGTGCATGACAGATTACCGCTAAGGGCTTACCAGCCTCGTTGATGGCATTGATAATGGTATGTGCTTCTTTATTGCCGCGTATGGTATCGGCATTTACCGTCCCACCTGGCAACACTAACGCATCATAATCAGCAACTTCGGCGTCTTTAGCAAATATATCAGCCGTAAAGGTAGCGCCTTTATTAACATCCTGCTGCATCGCTTGGACTTGTTTGTCTTTATTGGTGGTAATTAAAAGGGTTTTATAGCCTTTTTCTTTTAGCTGGTTATTTACCTCTTCGTATTCTGCTTGTTCGAAGTTGTTGTGTAATAAAAAGGCAATGGTTTTCATAATAATCCTTATGCTTTAATTCATACGTTATGCTTTAATTCGTACGTTGATTCGTTAATTTTATTATTTTTTATATGCATCTTTATTTATTGTCTTTAATTTAAAATTTAAAATCTAAAATTATATTAGTTAATGTCTTTTTATTTTTATAGAGACAGCTTTTTATAATTATATTTCAATAAATAATGATTTTAATTATTATAAGAATCCTATTATTTTTATATCCTTGTCGCGCTTTCCTTAGCTGACTTAACTAAGGTACAAAAAAAGCAGGTTTCACTATAGGCGAAACCTGCAATTAAATGTGACGATATGTGATTAGTGTAAACTCTTAGTAAGCTTTACCTAGTTTCAGTTAAGCTGCTTTGGAAAGCTACCTCATAACTGAATCAGCTTTTTAGGTTGTAGTCGACCGTTTAAACTTACCGCGCCTAGGCCAATAAACTGCCCTTGCTCATTTACTAGACGGATATCTACCGGTATTTCATAAGGCAACAAAGCCTCACTATCACCTTGACTATCATCACCTTTACCATCATCGCCATTTTTTTGAGTAACGCTATTCTCATCATGACTATACTGTTGCTCGGCGGTAGCTGAAATATAGTTTCGTAAATCGTCGGTTAGCTGCTCAATAACATTTAAGCGTTGACCCATTTGTACACGGGCACACTGTTCAGCGGTCAATGCAAGCTCAGCCTCAAGATTGATGCAGGCATCCACGGGCAATAAATGCGCCTGACGTCCATCCAGAGCTAACGTTTCTAAATCCGCCAAAGCAATCGCAGCGTCAATATGAAAGTCGCCGACTTGGACACGTCGTAGAGCGGTTAGATGTCCTAAGGTGCCTAGCACTTTAGCAATATCTTCTGCTAATACGCGTACGTATGTACCCTTAGAACAAGTGACCGTTAACTGGAGTTGCTTAGTGTCTATCTCTGTTAAGTCGATTGCTTTGATAACAATATCTCGTGACGGGCGATCAATCTCAATACCCGCGCGCGCGTACTCATATAGCTTCTTGCCATTTTTTTTTAACGCCGAATACATCGGTGGAATCTGCTGTTGAGCGCCTAAAAACTGCTGCGCAACCTCTTCTAACCTCGCTGCATCAAATGATGGAATATCTTCTTGAGCGACAACCTGCCCATCGGCATCACCCGTATCTGTCTGGCTACCCAATAGAATAGTCGCTTGATAAGATTTATCGGCATCAAGTTGATAGTGACTGAACTTGGTGGCTTCACCTAAGCAAATAGGTAATAAACCGGTTGCCATCGGATCAAGCGTCCCCGTATGACCGGCTTTTTTACTGTCATGATTGGGCGACTTAAACAGGTACTTTACCTTTGACACCACTTGCTGTGAGGTCATACCTTGAGGTTTATCCACTAAAATCACGCCATTGACTTTTATCTTATCAGGCATCTTATTGGTCTTGGTAGCAGCTATCGACATAATGGCTCTTACTCTTGTATTTCTTGCTCATCGGATTCATTTTGCTCAGTTTTAATGACGGCTTTACTAATCAAATCCATCATATAGTTACCACGAGCAGTGACTTCATCATAATGGAAACGTAGGCGCGGCGTGGTGCGAGTTTTTAAACTGTGGCTAAGCTCAGTACGCAAAAAGCCAGCAGCTTTATTAAGGACTTTAATACTGTCTTCATGGTTAGATTTAGTCATAGCATCGTTGAGCTCAGGCTCCATAATGGTGACATAAATATCAGCGTAGCCCAAGTCTGGGCTGACTTTAACACTAGAGATAGTGACAAAACCCGTCAAACGCGGGTCATTGACGGCATCACGGATAAGGACAGCAAGCTCACGCTGAATCTGATCTGCTAAGCGTTGTAAACGTTGGTTCATGTTATTACCCTGTTGGTCATACGACTTATTTTTATTGATTAAAATACGGCTTTTTATTAAAAAATATCGTTCAAAAACACAGGTCTTTATAGCTAATAAACTGTTATAAAAAGACGCAGTTTTTGATAAAAAAGGCCTAGCAGGGTGTACCTGTTAGGCCTAAGTACAGCTGAATAGTAACAAGCTACCCAATTGACTCTATTATTTAAATCATAGAACAATTGGATAACTTTATTATCATGCAACCAATTTAGATTGTACGTTCGAACTCTTGGATTTCAAAGACTTCGATTTTATCGCCAGCTTCGACGTCATAACCACGAACAGCCAGACCACATTCCATACCGGTACGTACTTCATTGACGTCTTCTTTATAGCGACGTAATGATTGTAATTGACCAGTAAAGATAACTTGGTCATCACGCAATACACGGATAGGTTTGTTGCGATAAATAGTACCTTCAACCACCATACAACCAGCAGCTGCACCAAATTTACTAGAGCGGAACACTTCACGAACGTCTGCAACACCCAAGATTTTCTCACGATGTTCAGGTGCAAGCATACCGCTCATCGCTGCTTTAACATCATCAATCAAGCCATAGATAACACTATAATAGCGGATATCCATTTTAGCAGCGTCAGCTTTACGGCGTGCGGTTGCATCTGCACGGACGTTGAAACCTAACAATACCGCTTCACTAGATTCTGCTAATGTCACATCAGACTCAGAGATTGGACCAACCCCTGAGCTAATGACTCTGACTTTAACTTCATCAGTTGATAGCTCATTTAATGCAGCAAGTAAGGCTTCAAGCGAACCACGAACATCAGTTTTTAGTACGATATTCAAGAATGACACATCGCCTTGTTCCATCTGATCGAACATGCTCTCTAGACGCATGGCGTTCTGACGCTCAAGCTGACGCTCACGCTCACGATTGGTTCTAAAGTCAGCCACTTCACGGGCTTTTTTCTCGTCGGTTAAGACTAAGAATTCGCTACCAGCGGCTGGCGTTTCAGGCAATCCTAAGATTTCTACTGGAATAGAAGGACCTGCTGATTGAATACGCTTGCCATGTTCATCGGTCATCGCACGAACTTTACCGTAATGCTCGCCTGCTAATACTAAGTCGCCTTGTTTCAGCGTACCCTTTTTGACAAGGACACTAACAACTGGACCGCGACCTTTTTCAAGTCTTGACTCAATAACCACACCTTGAGCAGCACCATCTAACGGCGCTTCTAGCTCCATCAGTTCAGCTTGTAGGCTAATAAGCTCTAATAGCTCATCAATACCGTCGCCTGTTTTGGCTGAGATACGAGCCATTGGAGTATCGCCGCCCCACTCTTCTGAAACCACTTCTTTAGCAGTCAATTCATTAAGGACGCGATCAGGATCGGCACTTGGCTTATCCATCTTGTTGATAGCAACAATGATAGGTGTACCAGCAGCGCGCGCATGATCAATCGCTTCTTCAGTTTGTGGCATCATGCCATCATCAGCAGCGACCACAACTACAACGATATCCGTCGCTTGGGCACCGCGTGAACGCATGGCACTAAAGGCTGCGTGACCCGGGGTATCAAGGAAGGTAATAACACCGCGACCAGTTTTCACATGATAAGCACCGATATGCTGGGTAATACCACCGGCTTCGCCAGTTGCAACCTTAGTTTCACGGATTTTATCTAATAGTGAAGTCTTACCATGGTCAACGTGACCCATAATAGTCACGACTGGTGGACGCGTTTGTACGTTACTGCTGCGCTCATCAACTGCATCTTGTAGATCGTCTTCAACTTTCGTATCACTAACTGGTACTGGGTTGTGACCCATTTCTTCAACGATCAGACTGGCTGTCGCTTGATCAATGGTATCTTCTTCGCGAGCAATTTCACCCATTTTCATGAGTAATTTGGTCACTTCCCGAGCTTTAACCGCCATACGCTGCGCTAAATCAGAAACAGTAATGTGTTCACTGATTTCGACATCATAAATGATTTTATCGAGTGGCTTTTCAAACTTATGCTGTGAGGCTTGCGTTGAACGTAAACCGTTTTTGCGGTTTTTAATTTCGCGCTCATCTTGATTTTTACGACGACCACGACCACGGGCACTAGTGCTACTGGTACCGCGTTTGATTTCACGACGTTCTTTTTCGAATGACTCTTCTAAAGCGTCACCAACCAAACCTTCTGCTAATGGCTCATCTTTACGAACTTCAGTAGCAGGCTGATCGGTATATTTACCAGCCATTTTGCGCATTTGCTCAAGCGTACGCTTTTGCGCTTCTTCGGCTTGCGCGCGGCGTGTTTCGGTTTCGATTTCACGTAGACGTGCTTCTTCTTTCTCACGCGCTTCGCGAGCTTTACGCTCAACAGCCGTTTCGACTTTTGGTTTCGTCGCTGCAACTTTTTTCTTCGGTTGGTCTTTTGGCTTAACTTCTACCGCCGTTTTACCACCTTTTTTCACAACCACTGAGGTTGAGATATCGTCATTCTTATCGTCTGACTTTTTGCTAGAGCCCAAGCTTGCGCGCATCGCTGCTAAGGTCGCTGCTTGACGTTCTTCAGCTTTTTTCTTAGTAGCCGCACGTTCTTCAGCGTCTTTAGTAGCACGCTCTTGTGCCTCAATCATTGCTTGCTCGCGAGCAGCCAACTCTTCAGCCATTTTTTCTGGGTCAGGTTTTTCGAATACTTTCTTTTTACGCACTTCCACATTGACGCTCTTAGATTTACCTGAAGAGCCAGTCACGCGCGCGGTGCTAGTCGTTTTAGATTTAAGACTAATACGACGCTTTTCTTGCTGACCATGACTTTGCTTTAAATACGTCACCAACTTCTCTTGCTCAAGCTCGGTGACTAGGTCACCCTCTGCGCGAGCAGGCAGTCCAGCGTCTACCAGTTGCTGTTGTACAGCACTTGCGGTTTTGCCTACCATATCTGCCAGTTCTTTGACGGTCTTATCTGCCATTTATTATCACCTACTGTCTATTATTTGCTATATGTTCAATTCAGTTGTTGGCTACAAATGATTGGGTTAAGGCTAGTACTTATGTTGCACTTGATTATGTTACGTCGTACCAGCCCTTATTATCGATAGCATATCACTAAAAGACAGCGATATGCAGTTACCGCTTATTCATTGAACCAAGATTCCCGAGCTTTCATGATGAGTTTTCCTGCGGTTTCAGAGTCTAAACCTTCGATATCTTCTAAATCGAAGACGGCTTGTTCTGCCAAGTCATCCACGGTAATGATGTCTTTTTGCGCCATTTTATAAGCCCAACTGACCGTCATCCCTTCAAGATCTTGTAGTTCTTGACTTGGCTCTTTCATGTTCTGTTGTTTGACCAATTCATCGGCGATGACAACTTCTTTCGCACGCTCTTGAATCATGTCAATCGCTTCGTCGTCTAACCCTTCAATATCATAGAAAGTTTCGACAGGTACATAAGCGACTTCTTCAATACTGGTAAAACCGATATCGACAAGCGCTTGTGCTAAGTCTTTATCGACTTCTAAACGCTCATAAAATAATTCAATAAAGGCTTTCGATTCGTTTGCTTGACGCTGCTGATACTCTTCTTCTAGCATCATATTAAGCTTATAGCCGGTTAATTCAGAAGCCAGACGAACGTTTTGACCCTGTGAGCCAATCGCACGCGCCAATTGATCATTGGTGCTAAAAATAATATCCGCAGTTTTAGTGTCTTCATCTAAGATGATACTGCTAACGTCAGCTGGCTCTAAAGCGCTGATGATAAATTGGGCAGGGTCATCTGACCATACCACCACATCAATACGCTCGCCATCAAGCTCTTGCTGTACGGCTTGGATACGTGTACCACGCATACCGATACAAGCACCAACGGGATCGATACGATGATCGTTGGTCTTCACAGCTATTTTAGCACGCGTACCCGGCAAGCGAGCAACGTTACGAATTTCAATAATTTGTTCTGCAATCTCAGGCACTTCTTTTTGCATTAACGCTGAGAGCATTTCAGGATGGGTACGTGATAACAATAACTGCGCACCGCGATTTTCACGGTTAACATGATATAAAATGGCATTGATACGCGATTTTGCGCGTAATTGCTCACGTGGCAGCATTTGGTCACGTGATAAATACCCTTCAGCGTTATCACCTAAATCAATGATATAACCATCGCGAGTCTGTTTTTTGACTTCGCCATACATCATCTCGCCAACGCGTGGCTCAAAAGCATCAGCTACTAAATTGCGCTCCGCTTCACGAATTTTTTGGATGATGACTTGTTTGGCTTGAGTGGCAGCAATACGACCAAATTCAATCGATTCGATCTGCTCTTCTTTGATATCACCAATTGACCATTCATCTTGGTCAAGATCGGTAATCGCCAGCTGACACGCAGGCATCTCATGGTCTTCATCTGCAACCACTGTCCAGTAACGATAAGTATCGTAATCGCCGGTTGCACGGTCAATTGACACCCGCACTTCTACTTCCGGCTGATCGGTATATACTTTTTTCTTAGTGGATACCACCAAAGCATCTTCGATTGCTTCAAAGATATCTTCAGGATTTAAGCCCTTTTCATTACTGACAGTTTCTACTACCGTTAAGATTTCACGACTCATGCTATACCTGTCCTATCGTTTTATAATTGACTTAAACTTTATCGTTAGTGTGTTGACGCTATATTTTCACCGTCAGCCATAAGCTGCTTGGAGATTAAAATACCAATTTATAAGGAAGCTATTTTAAGAAAAGCTGTTTTAAAACCAGTCTTTAAGACTAAGCATCTTCATAAATCAGGTTGGCTTTATCAATATTGCTTAACGCAATCTCAAACTGCTCACCATCGGTAGCAGTCAGTTTTAACGTGGTCGCATCGATACTGTCTAAAGTACCGGTAGCTTTACGGCGTTTTTTATCGCCTTCGCCAATCGCTTGTATCAAACGTAAGCTCACTGTTTGACCCACGTAGGCATGCATTTGCTCATCAGAGAAGAACGCACGGTCAAAACCCGGTGACGACACTTCTAAAATATATTCGCCAGCAATCGGATCATGAACCTCAAGAATACCGCTCACTTGATGATTCACCGCTGCACAGTCCTCAATCGTTACTTGTTTATCTTGCGCTTGCTCTTCTGGCAATGCCTCAATATAAATGCGTAATAATGAGCGACGGCCTTGAGGCGCAAATTCAATACCCCATAGCGCCACATCACAAGCAGCAACTGCAGGAGCAATAATATTGGTCAGTTCTGTAACTTTTGTCGAAAGCTTCATAATCTATTTATCTTTTCCTATTCACTTCTCGAACATAGCGAGTTAAGTGTTTTTAATTTTATGCATCGAACTTTTATAAGTTCAAAATTTATTAACAGCGCTTTATTAATCAAAATCTTATGAATCAGAGTTTTATCAATCAAAGCTTTATTAAGCATCGTCTTATATAGACAAGAATATTACTTCAGCCATGATTATCATTCTATTCTTAAAACGTAAACACGTCACTATTATGCATAGCCTTATATGCTAGGCGTTTTATGACTCGTGCTTTTATATAGGGATGAGCATAAAAAACATCAAGCTCAACCAGACAATGCCTTTATTATTTATAAAGCAGAACTATCGATAAAAGCGTGAGGAATAAAGGATAGTATGCTTACCAAGCATCGCGCCGGTCGCGGCAGATGATGGTTAGTAACGAATAGCATCGCACTCTATAGAGATAGAGCTTAGCATAAGTAGGATAGATATCGCGATAACACCGACCATCAGATACAAAAAAACCCACAAACATAATGGTGGGCTAATCGTTACTGACAAATTTAGTGTACAAAACATCAGTATAAAAAGTGGTAGCGGGGGCTGGATTTGAACCAACGACCTTCGGGTTATGAGCCCGACGAGCTACCAGACTGCTCCACCCCGCATCAATCTAGAACGCGTATTATAGGGAGGTTTTATAGAAGTGTCAACACTTATTTTAAATAAATACTAAATTAAGTATTGTCGACGATAATTCCAATCTTATACCGTTCAAGTAAAACATCGTACAGATAAAGCTTGGTGCGATTGGGGGGACTTGAACCCCCACAGCTTGCGCCACCACCCCCTCAAGATGGCGTGTCTACCAATTCCACCACAATCGCATCTTTCTCACTGTGCTGTTTTTCACCTTTAACCCTTTATAACAGATGCTTAAGGAGGGCATCGAAGGTTAAAGACTGCTAAAAACAGAGAAGCATTGTAAAACTAACCTCTTAAAATAGCAAGTACTGCCTGCAGCAAAAGCCACTTAACAACCACTCTATTCAAAATCAGCCATTATTAACTTATAAACAGTCACTAATGATAGTCATTAAATACTGACTACAAACTATCAATAACTATTAAAAATAGCTACTGAGGATTTTGCGTCAAAGGACGCGGCGTTTGCGGTGCTGATACTGGCGCATCTAAACGAAACTGGTCTTCTGCCTGTTTACGCGCATGCACGGCAAGCGTCATACTGGTGATAAAAAATATCACCGTTAATACGGCGGTCGCACGCGTTAAAAAGTTTGCAGTCCCTGCGGCGCCAAATACCGTGCCTGATGAGCCAGCACCAAAAGAAGCCCCAGCATCTGCCCCTTTACCATGCTGTATCAAAATCAAGCCAATCATGGCAATCGCCACGATAATGTGCAGGGCTAATATAAACGTAAACATGGTGGCCTCTTTTGCCGCGTAATGACGACTGATAACGAAAAATAAATCGTAGGGATTAATAGTAAAAATGAGTGATGTTTAACAATTGACATCTAATATTGCCAAACCAGTTGTATAAACAAAGCGATTATATAAATAAGGCGCATTGTACACGATTGCAAGGGCACTGTTAAAGCCACTTTTGCCAACTGCTAAAGACATTTTTTGAATAAAGTAGCCATTCAGTATTTATTAAACGGCTGTTTTATTTGATTTTGTTAAGCCATAGCACGGCTAAAGGCCTGAGCAATAGCTAAAAAGCTTTCTGCTTTTAATGATGCGCCGCCAACTAATGCACCATCAATCATGCTATCGGCGGCAAAGCTATCGGCATTGTCAGCATTGACACTACCGCCATATAAGACCGTCATGTTTTCTAATGCAGCATTAAAGCTCGCAAGCGTTTGCTTAATATGTTGATGCGTTGCACTCACCTCCGCCACGGTCGGTACTTTGCCAGTGCCAATCGCCCAAACTGGCTCATAAGCGATGATTAAACGCGATGGTAAACCTGCAATAAGTTCTGGTTGCTGAGTAAGCAAGTCCTTAATAACGGCTAATTGCGCATCAATGACGGCCAGTGTTTGCTTTGCATCGTACTGCGCTTGGGTTTCGCCAATACAAAATATCACGCCCAGGTTTTGCGTGAGTGCATGAGTCATTTTTTGCAATAAGCAGTCATGCGATTCTTGATGGTACTGGCGGCGCTCAGAGTGACCCAATATCGTCCATGTTGCGCCAGCATCAGCAATTTGCTGCGCTGAACAATCGCCTGTATAAGCGCCTGTGCTTGCACTATGCGCGCTGATATCTTGTGCGGCGCACAACACCGAGCTGCCTTTTAGGCGCTCATTGACAGCTGTTAAATGAATAAAACTTGGTGCGACCATTAATTGACAGGCAGCGATATCAGATTGCTCTTTGCTGCTAACGGCAGTTAATAAGTCGTCTAATAGCGCCTTGACGTCATGGCTCGTTGCTGGATTCTGCTTCCAATTTCCAATTACCCAAGCTTGCATACTTATATACCTTGTCTTATCTATTGCTGCCAATATGGCTCATATGCGCGCAAGTATAACAAATATTTCCCAAGTGCTATAGTATAGTGCGGTCAGAATCGAAACTGATTTTTTGCCGACTCTTCCATTATATTTTTTCTAAGTGGTTATTTCTTATAGACTAACAATCTCATACCCTATATAAAGTCTTTTAACAGCAGTAAATTTAGATATCATTCTATTTATAATAAATAAAACCAAGACAATCAATCATCTGTATGATTGACTAGCAATAATTACAACAAGTTAGATACAACTGATTGGCACTCGCTTATTAGACATAACTATATATGTCATGGTCGATCGTTGGTTATTAACTATATGTTGGTTATTAACTATATATAGTTGGTTTAAAATAAAATCGATACGCTATGTATGCTAATAGTTGTGTGCGAGTTCAAAGTGAATGCGCTATAAATATTATAATGATGTGGTTTCGGTAAAATTCAGTCTAAAAAATTTAGCCTATTTGATATCAAGCAAAGAGAGGTCTTAATGTCTATTACAGCCAGTAAATACGGCGGTTTAGCACAGCAGTTGATTAGTGAAGGTATTGTGAGCGAAGCGCATATGAAAACGGCGCAAACGGAGTCACAACAACAGCAAATAGGGCTAGTGCCTTATTTGGTCGACCACAAGCTTGCCAATGCTTATCAGTTGGCACAGATGTTGTCACAAGCGTTTGGCGACCCTCTTTTTGATCTTGATGCGCTCAGCTCAGACGTCATACCAAAAGACTTGGTCGATGAAAAAATCGTGCGTAAGTTTAATGCCTTACCGCTTTTTAAGCGCGGACAGCGCTTATTCGTGGCATTGAGTGACCCGACCCGTATTGATGCCATCGACGCCATTGCCTTTAACTCACGCCTATCTATTGAAACCGTCGTCGTTGAAGAAGATAAGTTAAAAAAGCGTATTGAAAACCTTTACGCCGATACCATGCAGCATTTTGACAGCTTTTCTGATAACGATTTAAATATTGGATTTGATGAAAGCGAAGAAGACGAAGGTGAAACCAAGCTTAGTGACGGTGTCGATGAAGCACCGGTTGTAAAGTTCGTCAATAAAATGCTGGTTGACGCCATTCGTATGGGCGCCTCAGACTTACATTTTGAACCCTACGAGAAAACCTTTCGGGTGCGCTTCCGTGTCGATGGTGTGATGCAAAAAATGGCCAGCCCGCCGGTACAACTGGCGAGTAAGATTGCGGCACGCTTAAAAGTGATGTCGCAGATGGACATCTCCGAGCGCCGTATACCGCAGGATGGCCGTATTAAGCTTAAGATATCTAAAGATAAAGCCATCGATTTCCGAGTAAACTCTTTACCTACCTTATTTGGCGAAAAACTGGTTTTACGTATCTTGGATCCTTCATCAGCCATGCTTGGTATTGAAGCATTAGGTTATGAGCCCGATCAAAAAGAGATGTTTTTAGAAGCCTTACATAAGCCGCAAGGTATGTTACTTATCACCGGTCCTACCGGCTCTGGTAAAACCGTGTCGCTCTACACCGGTATTAATATTTTAAATACCGGCGAGACCAATATTTCCACTGCCGAAGATCCGGTCGAGATTAACCTTGAAGGTATCAATCAGGTCAACGTCAACCCGAAGGTGGATTTGACCTTTGCCAATGCGCTTAAATCATTCTTACGGCAAGATCCTGATATCGTTATGGTCGGTGAGATTCGTGACCTTGAAACCGCCGAAATTGCGATCAAAGCGGCACAAACGGGACATATGGTGCTGTCGACCCTGCATACAAACTCTGCACCTGAAACTTTAACGCGCTTACGTAATATGGGTGTTGCCTCATTTAATATCGCAACGTCAGTAAACTTGGTCATTGCTCAGCGGTTGGCACGGCGCTTATGTAAGAACTGTAAAAAACCAATCAATATCCCGCGTCAAAGCCTGCTTGAACTGGGCTTTACCGATGCTGATTTAGACAATCCAGACAATATTATTTATGAGCCTGTCGGCTGTAACGAATGCCGTGAAGGTTATAAAGGGCGTGTTGGTATTTACGAAGTGATGAAAGTCAGCCCTGATATCTCCCGTATTATTATGGAAGATGGTAACGCGATAGACATTAAAGATGCGGCACTCAGAAACGGCTTTAGAGACTTACGCCGCTCTGGTGTTTTAAAGGTGTTACAAGGGGTGACCAGTATTCAAGAAATGATGCGCGTGACCTCTGAATAAACTATCGTAGAACATAAAAACGCCACGAGTGATAGTTTTAAGCATGGATTTTTATAAACCAGCAATATTACCTAACAGATGTACTTAAATATAAAACAGATATATACTGGCTTTTTATGCTAAAACAAAGTATGCCACATCCAAAATGCGGGTCAGGTATCTTCTTATAGTTTGGCAATTTTTTATAGCTTGGCAGTATCTCTATTAGACAATTTTTGAGGGTAGTAACATGGCAAAAGCTAAAACCGACATGCTGTTAGACTTTGTCTATGATGGGGTAAACCGGCGCGGACAAAAAGTGAAAGGCTAGACTACCAGTCGTAGCTTGGAGCTGGCAAAAGCCACCTTGCGCAAACAAGGTATTACGGTTAAAGGCATCAAGAAAAAGCCAAAGCCACTCTATACCTTCAAAAAATCTATCAAACCTATTGATATTGCCATTTTTGCCCGTCAATTGGCCACCATGATGAAAGCAGGTGTGCCGCTGACCCAGTCTTTTGAGATTGTCGCCGACTCACTTGATAACCCGAGTATGAAAGACTTGGTTCTGCAAATCAAAGCTGATATTGAAGCAGGTGGTACCTTTGCGTCGGCACTGCGCAAGCATCCGCGTTACTTTGATGACCTATTCTGTTCACTTGTCGATTCTGGTGAGCAATCAGGTGCACTTGAGACCATGTTAGAGCGCGTTGCGACCTATAAAGAGAAAAGTGAGCTGTTAAAAGCCAAAATTAAAAAAGCAATGAAATATCCGATTGCGGTTGTTGTCGTTGCCATTATCGTCACCATTATTCTATTAGTTAAAGTAGTTCCTGTATTTGCTGATTTATTCAGCTCTTTTGGTGCCGAGCTACCCGCTTTTACTCAAATGGTAGTAGGGATGTCTGAGTGGATGCAGGCATGGTGGTTTATTTTAATCGTGGTTATTGGCGGTGCTATTATTGGCTTTTCAGAGGCGAAAAAACGGTCTAAGAAATTCCGTGATTTCTTAGACCGTGCGGTTTTAAAGGCGCCAATATTTGGTAATATCGCTTACCAAGCCGTTATCGCCCGTTTTGCGCGTACACTATCGACGACCTTTGCCGCTGGTGTCCCACTTATCGATGCCTTAGACTCTACCGCTGGTGCAGCAAATAACGTGGTATTTTATAATGCCATTCAGAAAATCAAAAACGATGTCTCAACAGGTCAGCAACTACAGTTTGCCATACGTTCAACCAATCTATTCCCAAGTTTAGCCATTCAAATGGTCGGTATCGGTGAAGAGTCAGGTAGCTTAGAAGAGATGCTCGATAAAGTAGCGGTCTATTATGAAAATGAAGTTGATAACGCGGTTGATGGTTTGACCAGCTTAATGGAGCCGCTAATTATGGCAGTGCTAGGGGTGTTAGTCGGCGGCTTAGTGATTGCCATGTACTTACCAATCTTCCAAATGGGCTCAGTGGTAGGCTAAAATCTACTACAAGGACAACGACTTCATGCAATTTATACAATTATTACAAGAAAATATGACTCTTGCTTTAGTCGTATTTGGCCTACTCGGTCTTTGTGTCGGCAGTTTTTTAAATGTCGTCATTCATCGTATACCGCTAATGATGGTAGCGGCTTGGCGACAAGAGTGTAGCCAGTTTATGGCTGAGCAAGCGGACATGCCGCGTGAACATACGCAGCCATTAGCAGATATCGTTGCCACCGATACCCCTATCACATTAAGCACACCTGCTTCACGCTGTCCTCATTGCGCCCATAAAATAAAATGGTATGAGAATATCCCTTTAATAAGTTGGCTTGCATTACGTGGACGCTGCTCGGAGTGTAAAGCCCCTATTGGGCTGCGTTATCCTATTGTTGAGTTGGCGTCCGCCCTACTATCTATCTTGGTCATTTACCAGTTTGGCGTCAGCGCCGCTGGATTATCTGCCCTGATTTTGGTCTGGACGCTGGTAGCATTGACCGGTATTGACTTTGATACGCAGCTACTGCCTGACCGCTTGACTTTTCCATTAGCAGGATTAGGCTTGGCGGTAAACTCTCAAGGCTGGTTTGTAGCCCCTACTCAGTCCATTTGGGGGCTATTGCTTGGGTTTCTATCTTTGTGGGTTGTGGTCAAAGTCTTTTATCTCATCACTAAAAAACATGGCATGGGACAAGGTGACTTTAAATTATTGGCGGTGTTGGGTGCTTGGCTTGGCCCTATGATGTTGCCGTTAATTATTTTACTGTCGTCACTGCTTGGTTCAATCGTTGGGCTTATTCTAATGAAAAAACAAGGGGAAAGTCGTCCTTTTGCCTTTGGTCCTTATATCGCGATTGCCGGTATCATCGCTTTACTATACGGCTCAGACATCGTCAATTGGTATCTAGGGATGTATACTTAGCCATCTATCCTATGCAAGTAGACCCGCAATTTCTAAAAACAGGGTCTTTAACCTGCTAGAATAGGCTATTGCTGTATTACGGTCATCCCTCTTTTATCAGTTAAATAAGTCATCATTATGTCAAATTATGCCTCATCTTCGTCTTATTCCTTTCAACCACAGCCTCACCAAGCCAAAAGTAAGACATTGGTCATCGGTTTAACCGGTGGTATCGGCAGCGGCAAGTCGGCGGCAAGCGACTGGTTTGCCCAGCAAGGGATTGATATTATTGATGCGGATGTGATTGCTCATCAAGTTGTCGCTAAAGGTAGCACCACTTTACGCAAAATCAAGAGAAAATTTGGTGATTGGGTATTAAAGGCCGATGGTGAAATGGATCGCGCTGCTGTGCGCACCCATGTCTTTACTCATCCTGAGGCTCTGATTGAGCTTGAAGCAATCACCCATCCAGCGATACGTGAAGCGGCAAAACTGCAACTAGCAGCCAGCACGTCACCGTACGTGGTGCTATCAGCGCCGCTGCTCATTGAAGGCGCAGAAGCGGGGCTTGCCAATTTATGCCACCGTATTTTGGTAATGGATGCCACCGAGGACACCCAACTTGCGCGTGCCAGCCAGCGTGACGAGCAAAGCGTACAAAAGATTAAAGCCATTATGGTCAATCAGCTAAGCCGCGAAGAGCGTAATCGTTATGCGGATGATGTGGTACTCAACGAGAGCGATCTTGCGGCATTATATGTACAGCTTGAGCCTTTACACCAAGACTATCTTACGCTTGCCCAGCAGCTAAAGTTCGCTGCCGATTAATCTCGTAGAGCGCCATACCGGTAGCAACACTCACATTTAAACTCTGTAAGTTACCATGCTCGTTGCCTGACATCGGAATATAAACCAGCTCATCGCAGCTTTCTGTTGTCAGGCGACGCATGCCCTCACCTTCTGATCCCATAATAATAGCGGTTTTGCCCGTCAAATCTGCCTCATGTATTGGCTTAGCCTCTGCATTTAAGGCCGTACCAAAGACAAATACACCAGCGTTTTTAATTTTGGTTAGCGTACGTGCCAAATTGGTCACACTGACGATAGGCATCATCTCTGCCGCCCCTACCGATACTTTAGCAACGGTTGGCGTCAAGCTTGCCGCATGGTGTTTTGGACAAATGACCGCATCAACGCCCATGGCCACTGCGGTACGTAAACAGGCACCAAAGTTATGGGCATCGGTAATTTGATCAAGCACCAATAATAAACACTGCTCACGTCCAGCGATAGTATCGAGCAAGCCTTCGTCAGCGAAACCTAACGGGCGCGCATTAAGCACCACGCCTTGGTGCTGCGGGCTGCCGCACAGTTGCGTAAGCTTGTCTTTTTGCGTCGGTTGAATACTAATGCCATTATCACGTGCTTGTGCCATAATCGCTTGCACGTGGCTGTCAGTCTCACGTCCTTGCTGCACAAATAAGCTGAGTCCATCAAGCGGACGGTGTTCGAGTAAGGCATCAATTGCATGAATACCATAGAAATAGCTAGGTTTTGCCATAATAGGCCTATTGATTATAAAGTGGGTATCGCGCGCGGCGATAAAGAAGAAAAATATAACGATAATTGTAGCAACTAATCAGCGGCTAAACGAAATATTATTATTAAAAAAATCGTCAAAAAAAAAGAAACAAACCTTATTTAAGATTTATCTCTTTTTAAGTGCTTCGTTTTAGGTGTCAGAAGTAGTCTTTTAACACCCTTATCCGCATTGACTTTTGATAGTATGAATTTTTAAGAGCTTTATCTTTTAATAGAAGCAACCTTAAATAGCATTAACCTTCTAAATGACAGATATACTGCACGATTTCTTCCGTGCGTAAGTTAAAGCCACTATTGCCTTCGACCACGAATGATTGTCCTGCGCGGTAGTAGCTGAATTCTTCTTCACCGTTTATTTTCACCTCACACTCACCGCTGATGATTTCGATACGTTCAGAGGTATTGGTGCTAAAGTGATAGTGTTCAACCAAATTGTCGCAAGGCAAAATAACCCCTAACGTTTTATGGCGACCGTCCTCAAACATAATGGTATGGCTTGAGCAACGACCATCGTAGGATATCGTGGCTTGAGCATTGACTGTTACATTGGTAAATTGCGCCGCTGTCATAGTGGCTTCCTTATCAAATAATTATTGCCAAACTAAAAAACCAAATTGAAAAACCAGAGATTAATTCACTGCCTAAATGACAGTTAAACAACCTCTTTTTAATGACTAATTTTTAACGACTAACACTATATTGAGCTTAACGTCACTAGCAGCTAAACATAGCCTCCGGCTGAGCTTACATTGTCTGAAATATTGATGCACCTCTGACTTTGACCGTCATAGTACTGCCTTTGTTTATCTATAAGACCAACCTTGTAGCACAGATTGTATGAAAATCTGGTGGTAAGAGTTTATCATTATGTGAGATTATGCTACCACATTATATCTATAAAGTTTGTTACAGCGACTAGGAAAGTTTGCTTTATTATTAAATGCACGACCATACTTTGATTACCTTTAAAATTTGTATTTACTGTCTTTTGCCACCATAATATTTGCCAATCTCATTTATCTCATTAGTACCATTAACCAAAGCCATTTATTTCCTTATTTACCTATTTTAGACATGAATTATCAGCATAATTGGTGAAGTTCATTGTCTGCCATGAGAGGCGTTGATGCTCGTATCATTAACTTTACATCAGTTTGCATTGATTGCTCAGCATGAGCTGAGTGTGGCTGAAGGCTTCAATGTCATCACCGGTGAGACGGGTGCTGGCAAGTCGTTATTATTGGATGCACTATCCTTATGCGCAGGTGAGCGCGCCGACAGTGCGATGGTCAGACACGGGGCTGCGCACGCCGATATTTATGCCCAGTTTGATGTAGAAAATAATGACGTCGTTGCCGAATGGTTTGCCAAAAACGACCGACCCTTAGAAGAACCTGAAGTGTTGATTCGCCGTCAGCTTAGTAATACAGGGCGCTCAAAAGCGTGGTTAAATGGCACGCCGGTCAGCTTGGCGGAGCTTAAAAGTTTGGGCGCCTTACTGGTTAATATCCATAGTCAACATGCCCAGCAAGCATTACTTAAGCCGCAGTTTGTGGTGCAATGGCTGGACGAGATGGCACAAATCACGCCATTGGCAGAACAAACGGCCAGCAGCTACCAAGCTTATCAGCAGCTCAAACGCCGTGCTGCTGATATCGCAAGCCGCGAAGCCCAGCGCCAAGACCGTATGCAGTTGTTGCAAAGCCAGCTTGCCGACATTGAGCCACTACTCGCCGTTGATTATGCAGAAGTTGAAGCGGAGCACGAAGAGTTATCCAATATTGAAGCATTAATGCAAGAGGCCAGTCATGGCTTGCATCTGCTCGATAATGACAGCGATGAGCCTGATGTTATGACCTTGCTCGGGCAAGCGATTAAGCTTTGTGACAACCAAATGGGCGTCAGTCAAACCTTTGAGCAGGCTTCCGAACAGTTGCATTTAGCCCAGCTGCAAATCACTGAGGTCACAGGTTTGTTATCGGATTATGCGGAGCAACAGCTACCTGACCCTGAGCGCCTGCAAACACTCGATAGCTTAATCAGTCTCGGGCATCGTTTGTCACGTAAGCATGGCTTGCCAGCAAATGATTTAATCGATGAAGCAAAAGGTTGGGAAGCACAATTAGCACAATTAGAAAACGAGCCAAGCAGCGATGCGATGGCGGCGCAAATAGAGCAAGCATGGCAAGATTATCTCACGCTCGCAACGCAATTAAATAAAGAGCGCTCAAAAGCGGCGCCGATTGTCAGTAAGCAGCTGATTAAGCAATTGCAACCGCTTGCCCTGCCCAACGCTCGCTGCGAGTTTGTCTTTACCAAAAAGGCCGATACGAGCCAATATAGTGCGCAAGGCTGCTATGATATTGATTTATTATTTAGCGCCAACGTCGGTATGCCGATGCAGCCGCTACATAAGATTGCCTCGGGCGGTGAGCTGTCACGAATGGCGCTGGTGATGCAAGTATTGCAAGCGACCAATGCTGATAATAATGCCGCCAAACCAATGCTCGTCTTTGATGAAGTGGACGTTGGCATCAGTGGCGGCACCGCGCAAGTGGTCGGTGAGTTATTACGCGCGCTTGGGCAGACGCAGCAACTACTAGCCATTACCCACCAAGCACAAGTCGCGGCGCAAGCGCATCAACATATCTTGGTACAAAAACATCATGATGAACAAACCGAAAGCGAGCTATTAATATTAACCGATAGTGCGCAAGTTGATGAGCTGGCACGTATGTCTGGCGGTGTGACCATTACTGATGTCACCCGTGACCATGCGCGTAGTTTATTGACCGATGTTAAATAAACATTTACGGTGCACCATTAACGTCGAATAAGCGCTAAATATTTGCTTTGGTTGATTTTTTACTCAGTATCGCCATATAGTGGTGTGTCATCTCTGTTATTTTACCATTCACATTAGGTTGCGTTTTTTGCTATGTCCAAAGCCAATTTGACCCATCATTTCTTAATTGCGGCACCCGAGCTGTCAGACCCACGGTTTGAGCAGGCGCTGATTTATATCTGTCGCCACGATAAACACGGTGCGCTCGGTCTGATGGTCAATCGGCCATTAGAGCAGTCACGCGTGGGCAAACTGTTAGAGGATTTAGACATTGAAGTTACTAATCCGCAAGTGATGGAAGATGTGGCGCTAGAAGGTGGCCCTATGTATCCAGAAGTCGGCTTTGTCCTGCATACGGGTCAGCCAGAATGGGCATCGTCTTTTGCAATATCAGAAAACGTCTGTATCACTACCAGTCAAGATATCCTAAAACGTATCGCTGCTGGTCAAGGCGTTGGTCATTATCAGCTGTGCTTAGGTCATGCTAGTTGGGGTAAAAAACAGCTCGACCAAGAGCTCAATAACGGCGACTGGCTCGTCTGCCCTGCTGATTTAAACTTATTGTTTGATACGCCATTTGAAGAGCGTTGGCAAATCGCTGCCGATAAGATTGGCGTTAATTTTGACTATTTAAGCAGCGATATTGGTCATGCCTAGCGTTATATATTGAGTACTATATACTTAGCAGCATTTGCTTAATGAAGACAGAAATAGGAAACACCCCTGATTATGGTAGATAGCACGCTTATAACAGATACGACAGCTGTCGAACCAGCGATTAAGCCGCATCTTATCTTGGCACTCGATTATGGCGTCAAAAAGATGGGCATGGCCTTAGGTAATACCATTACCGAGACTGCGCGTGCCTTTGATATCTTGGCGATGAATAACGGTCAGCCTGATTGGGATAATCTGCTCGGTATTATCAAGGTTTGGGGCGTGGCAAAAGTGGTGGTCGGATTGCCACTGAATATGGATGGTAGCAGCTCAATGCTGTCCAAGCGGGCGCACAAATTTGCCCGCCGCTTAGCACATAGAATTATGGAGCAGCATCTGCCGGTAGTCGTGAGTCTTTGCGATGAGCGCCTGACCTCAGTCGCAGCACGCGAAATTGCGTGGGAAAACGGCTGGATTAAAAACGAGCGTGATCCAATTGATGATATCTCCGCCTGTATCCTGATGTCGACTTACTTTGCTGATCCCAGTAGCAGTATCGCCATCGACGCGATTAAAGCGCATTAAGATAGCAGTAAGTCCATTGCTAACATACCGCGCCTCTTTGCTATATCATCTAAACGAATAATGACTGATTAATATGACCACTGTCTCAGACCAATCTTTGCAAAACAAGTCGCAACGTGGCTTTGCGCCGCTAGCGATTGCGCGTATCAAAGGCGCTCAGCGAGCAAACCAAATAGCGATTTATCTTATTTATGCCGCTATTCTCGCCTTCATGGTCTTTGGCACCATTGCCAGTATCAAAGCCTTTCATGACAATCAGCTGCTTTATCAACTTTTCTATAACTTGCCCTACGCTTTAGTGGCGTTGACCATTCCCATTACCATTTACGATGCGTTGGTTATTTATCGTTATCGCTTAAATCAGCCATCGATGATTGCTATGAGTATTGGCGTATCAACGATCATATTGGTTGGCGGGCTTTTATTTGCCGATACTGCTTGGTTGGGGTTATCTTGTTGGCTTGGGGTGGCGTTTTTATTCAAAGTTAGCTTTAAGCGCTTTTTTAATTTTTTAGAAACTGAAGAAGAAGCCGAAATCGCTGAAGAAGTGTAAAACAACTGAACAGAAAATAATGCTAAGCAATAGATAGCAAAAAAATTTAACCTTTTATTAATTTAAAACGACGACTATGACAACTTCAATATCTGATAGCACGATTCAACATCATCTAGATACCCAAGGGCTTATTTGCCCTGAGCCAGTGATGATGCTGCATCGAATCATTCGTAAAGCCGAAGCCGGTGCGGTGATTGAGATACTCGCCACCGACCCTGCAACCACTCGCGATATTCCTAATTTTTGCCGTCATTTGGGCCATGAGCTTGTGCAGCAAGAAACGCTTGCTGAAAATGTACCTTTAAATGTTGATCCGGATGAAATCACAGTTGCTGACGATAATAACGCACCTATCAGCGCCACGCTTTATCGGTATTTGGTCAAGAAAAAGAATGCTTAAATGTATTTGATTGACCCTAGAGCATTAGTAACCTAAGAGCACTAAGAACGCCAGTACATTAATAAAGTAACAGCAGTAATAGCATCAAGATATCTTTGCTTTGTACGAAACATATCATTCACAAATTAAAGGTAGATAGCGTGTTAGCAACCCAAAAGCAGTATGTGCAGTGGCAGGAAAACAAAGACGGAAACGAAACCTTACATCAAGCCCGCTGGTTGTCGGAAAGCAATCATATGCCGCCTGCGCGTATTGTATTGATTGATGATAAAACGACCGCAGATGAGGCTTACCGTTTGGCTTGCGAGGGCACTTCATTACTGTGGCGCGGTGACTTTCATAATGCCAAGCAATTGCTACAAGCGCTCAACCGACGTATCGAGCGTACCAATGAGCGCTCTGAGCAGCGTAAAATAAAAAAAGCAGCAAATCAGTCTGCTAAGTCTAATAAAACTGCAACTGAATCTTCAGAGTTATCCAAAGACATTCCCAACTTATTTCATCAGCAGCGCCAAATCCAAGCGCAGCGTGCGCGCATATTAAGCCGCTTGCTATTAGAACTTGATGCCAATTATGTCAGCCAGTTACGCCGCGCCCCCGATGTGAGTGCAGCTTGTATGGCAGCATTTGGCCAGCTAGATGATTCTTGCGTGTTATCATTTCGTGACCTACAAGGGGCGCTTGGTGCAGCACAGTGGCGCGAAAAAGGCGTCCCAATTGAAAGTTTAGGTCTATCGATATTCCCGCATTATGGCGTTTTTGCGCCAACTCGCCATGAGTATGTGCAGCTACTGCTTGATGCACCATTGCCGAAAATTCATGATGTCGCCTATGATATTGGTACGGGCACTGGGTTGCTGGCTATTATTTTAGCGCAGCGCGGTGTGAAGCAGGTAATTGCCACCGACTTAAATCCGCGTGCTTTGGCCTGCGCCAGCGAAAATTTTACGCGCCAAGGGCTAGCTAACGTGCAGTTGCAGCAAGCAGACCTTTATCCGACTGATGCGCCACGCGCTAATTTAATTGTCTGTAATCCACCTTGGTTGCCTGCTAAGCCCAGCTCGCCGTTAGAGTATGCCGTTTATGATGCCAACAGTGCGATGCTGCGTGGGTTTTTGCAGGGCGCGAAATCTCATTTAGCTAAGCAAGGAGAAGTCTGGTTGATTCTGTCGGATTTGGCTGAGCATTTGCAGCTACGTACTCGTGAGGAATTATTAGGCTGGTTTGCTAATAGTGGTTTGAAAGTAAAATATCGTCTCGATACAAAACCTAAGCATGGTCGCAGTCAAGATAATACCGATCCTCTATTTGTGGCGCGAAGTGCGGAAGTCACCTCATTATGGTGCTTAGAAGCTGCCTAATCTTTAATAATTGATAATTAATCATTGAGTATCAAATTATGAGCCGCGACCGTGCTGTGCAACAGCGCCAACCTAAAGCGCTAGCCGTTGATGATGAACCTACTTATATCACCGAGTTTCGACAAGCGATGCTTGCCCGTGGACTTGCAACGCGGACGCGTAACGCTTATGTGCGCGATTTGCGTTCTTGCGAGTTGACCAATCCTATCGCGCTGACGAAATGGCAACCTGAAGACGTGCTGCACTGTCTATCTACCCTTACTCAAGAAGGGAAAACCCCACGCACGCAAGCACGTATGCTGTCAAGCTTGCGCCAGTTCTATCTATGGATGATTGCTAGTAATCTGCGCGAGGACAATCCGTGCGAGCGTATCAAAAGCCCCAAATTAGGTCGTCCACTGCCAAAGGATTTGAGCGAGGCAGATGTCGATAACCTATTGGCGGCACCTGATAGCAGCACGGCGCTCGGTCTACGTGATAAAGCCATGTTAGAGGTGCTCTATGCGTGCGGTCTACGGGTTAGCGAGTTGATTAATCTGTCGCTTGAACAAGTCAATCTAAATTCTGGCTGGTTACAAATTACGGGGAAAGGTAATAAAACCCGACTGGTGCCACTCGGCGAATACGCAGCAGATGCACTGGAAGATTATCTAACGCATGCTCGCGGCGATTTGATTGCGCATTTGAAATCGGGTAATTGCCAAGCGGTGTTTTTGACCGCGCAAGGCGGCTATATGACAAGGCAGAACTTTTGGTATCTATTAAAGAAATACGCCAAAATTGCCAGCATTGATAAAGAGTTATCACCGCATACCTTACGTCATGCCTTTGCTACGCATTTATTAAATCATGGCGCGGACTTGCGTAGCGTGCAGTTATTACTGGGACACAGTGATTTATCAACGACGCAGATTTATACCCATGTGGCGACGGCGAGATTGCAGAAGTTGCATGCCGAGCATCATCCGCGCGGTTAAAATTGAAATGGACTATTTATTGATGATTGTAAAAGGAATATAACGTGTTGCAAGCTCAGCCATCTACTCTGCCTACCCTAACAAAAGGGCAAAATTCTGCCCTCAAAAACCTGACCATCATGGGTTACTTAGAAGGCACTTCTTTTTTATTATTGCTTGGTATCGCCATGCCACTAAAATATCTGATGGGCATTCCTGAAGCAGTGAAATATATCGGTATGGCGCATGGAGCATTGTTTATCGCCTATATTTTGATGCTGTTGATTGCAACTAGCAAAATAAAATTGCCGCTATGGGCAATGCCTGCAGGTGTGCTTGGCTCGTTTTTGCCATTTGGTCCGTTTATATTTGATCATTTATTAAAGAAGAGTTTGAAAAAATAGGATTAAAGGTTTTTCGGTAACAAAGATGTGCTGAATTTCTATAATTTCTTAGATGTAGGGTGCGCCTTTTGCACCAATTTTAGACATCATTTTGATTCAGGTGCGCATGCCACACCCTACCCATCTTCAAATGACGCAATCGTATATTCGTAATCATATACCAGTCGCCTTGCGGCGCGGTTTAGCCCTGATAGTAGCGGATAGCAGGATTGGCTCCCATCACAATTTTTGCAATAACAACTTCCCACCATACAATTCCATAAATACATAGCTGCAAACCTGCCTTTTTCTCGTTACAATAGCCTCAATAAAGTGCATCATGATATGCACGCTGTCCAATTGAGCAGCGCACCCCTTTTACTTATCCAATATCTGAGAACCCCATGAGCCATAGACCCCCTGCTGACCTATTAAAAAGCGCCGAACACTGGCGTGAAGATATCAACTTTCGCCAAGATGTGCTGGGCAAGCCGTTTGATTTTGCGACCACTTGGGGTATTTTTTCACCGCAAAAGCTCGATGATGGTAGTTTGATGCTGCTTGATTATGTGGATTTTCAAGCGGATGATGATTCGATCGATTTGGGCTGTGGCTATGGCGTGCTTGGTATGACGGCGGCGCGTGAATGCCCGAATGGTCTGCATACCTTGATTGATAAAGACTTTATGGCGGTAGAATATGCGCGCCGTAATTGCGAGAAAAACGGTCTAAAAAATGTCGATGTGCATTTATCAAATGGCTTTAATCATGTGGCAAAGGACAAAGACTTTAGCCTTGTGATGTCGAACTTGCCGGCCAAAGTAGGTAAAGAGCAGCATTATCTATATTTCCTTGATGCTTATGCGCGCATGCGTCAAGGTGGGCGTTTTTATGTGGTGACCATTAATGGCTTACGTCAGTTTATGAAACGCTCGTTTACCGAAGTATTTGGCAATAGCGAAAAAGTCAAACAAGGTAAAACCTATACCATTACCATGGCGACCAAAGACTAAGCTTAAGCAACTTAAAAGCTGAGCAAACAAAAATCCCGCTAACACGATGATGTCGTAGCGGGATTTTTTATGGCTAAATTTTTAGAACTATATTTTTAAAGTTATATTTTTAGGTGTAATGGACAAAATTCATGCTGGCGTAGGGTCTAACGCTATATACTATCTATATTTGCAAGGAATCAACGCGATGAATCAAAAAACTGCCCTTTTTGTCGTGATAAACACATCAAAAAGAATGGACTCAAGCTAGGCAAACAACAGTATCAATGTCTAGTTTGCAGACGGCAGTTTTTAGGTGGCAAAAGACTCAATAACCAGACCCTTTGGACCGAATACACCCAAGGGAAACAGACCTACAAACAACTGGCTGACAAGTATAGCTGTAGTCTTAAAACCATTCAAAGACGCTTAGACAAAGTCAGTACCCAGTATCAAGTTAAGCGACCAAATACCGCTAACATCATCATGGATACCACTTACTTCGGTCGTAAGTTCGGTTTAATGGTTTTTATGGACAATACCACTAAAGCCGTTCTTTACTACGCGATAGTCAGTCATGAAACCAACAGTGCCTACAAACAAGGAATTGATCATCTAGCATCGTTAGGCGTTGATATACAAAGCATTACCTGTGATGGTAGACGAGGACTGCGTACGTTATTTACCCACACCCCTTGCCAGATGTGCCAGTTTCATCAGGTACAAATAGTGACTCGTTACCTCACTCGTCGCCCTAAAAATATTGCTAGTATCGAGCTTAGAGGGCTTACTTTAGACTTAACACAGCTTGATAAAGCCCCGTTCACAAAATGCTTAGATTATTGGTTGTTAACTCATGAAGACTATCTTAGTGAGCGTAGTACCAATGAAGATACTGGTAGAAGTTGGTACACTCACAAACGTCTTAGAAGTGCTTATCGCAGCCTCAGAACCAATAGCGATTGGCTATTCACTTATCAAGAATATGAGCACTTAGACATACCAAATACCACCAATTCTCTTGAAGGATTATTCAGTGAGTTAAAGCGACAATTACACAGTCATCACGGTCTAAATGAGCAGCGTAAGTTACGGTTTATTAAAGACTTTCTAGGGTCAAAGTCACTCAAATAGCATGAATTATGTCCATTAGCGACTACCTTCTACTTTTTAGCATGAATTTTGTCCATTACACCTATTTTTACAATTACATTTTTAAGGTTACATTTGCCGCTTAAGTAAATATCCACCCAAAATCGCACTGGCGATAATTGGCAATAGCACCATTAATAATGGCGAAAAACCAGTCGCCAATGAGACAAAGCCAACCAAGTCTTGCACATAACTAAACAGCAAGCCGAATAGTAATGCCACGACGATACGTAAACCCAAGCTATGCGTGCGTAGTGAGCCAAAGACGAATGAACAAGCAACAATCACTAGCGATAAAATCGATAACGGTGACAGCAGCTTTTGCCAAAATGCCAACTCATGACTTAACGAGCGCGTGCCTTGTTGGCGCATAAATTGACGATGCTCATACAGCTGAGTCAATGACAAATCTTCGGCCTTACGAGTGAGTAAATACACCGACTCAGGGGCAAAAGGCAAACTCAAGGTATCTGACGGTGCAATAGCTTGGCTACTCTCAAAGCCCTGACCAATCATCAGCTTGGTCATATTATTGAGCTGCCACTCGTAGCGATATTGCTCGCTCGGCTTGCTGCTATTAGTATCTATCGGTTCGCGGCCGATATATTTGCCGCCCTCAGCATGAATAGCAGTTTGCAGATTGCCATTATTATCCAAATGCCAGCGTTTGACCTCGCCGATATTGCCTTGCACATCGGCATAATCGATATACAAAATATCGCTGCCATCTGGCTTGGCACTGCCGTCTTTTGTACTCTCAAAGCGTGGCTGTACCGTCCAATAACCACGTACCGAGGTGACAAGCGAGCTATTATCTTCATCGTTAATCTCTTGCGCCAATTGATTCGAATACGGCAGGACAAACTGATTAATCACTAATGCCAATAGCACAAAAATCAAGGCAGGCTGCAACACCCAGCCGACGATACGATAAACACTGACGCCAGCGGCGCGCATGACGACCAGCTCGCTTTTATTGGCAAGTAAACCCAAACCGACCACCGCGCCAAGTAACGCGCCCGTTGGGATAAATTGCTCTAAAAAGTACGGCGAGCGATAAAAGATATATTTAATCGCCTCGCCCATCGTATAGTTATCATCTAACGAATCTAGCTCAGACAAATAAGAAAATACCAGCTGCAATGCCCACAAGCCTATAACCGCGCCGATGATGGCAAGCAAAGCGTTTAGTTTAACGTAACGGCTCAGCACTTTTAGATTGGTTGGTTTAGGCGCAAGTTTCAGCTTGGCTTTTGGCGAATTTGGCTTTGATGAATTAGACGATGATGATTTAGAGAATAAAGCGCTCATTAGGATTGTCCTCCTTGTGAGCCATTGCTTTTATGGTCAATATTGCCTTGATGCTCGCTAACGGTTAACAACTCATCTGGTTTGCGAAAACGCAAACGATGTTGGACGCGGCTGCCCCAATTCATATAGAGCGCCAATGCCATAAAACCTAATACCAACCATGCATACGCCCAAACGCTAACACTGCCTTTGCTTACCGCATTTTTGAGAGAAATAATACCCAACGCGCAGCTGACAAATAATAAAATCGATGGGAACAGACGCAACCAGCGACCTTGACGCGGGCGTACTTGCGCCAGTGGCACGGCCAGCATCGGTGCAATAATCATGAGCCAAGGCAAGGCCAAGCGATAGCCAAGCTCTCCTTGCGCCGCTCGAAGTGCATTTTCACTATTCACTGCTGTACTGCCCGTTGCAGCTTGCCATAATGGACCAATCGCTTGGGTTTCGATATTGGCTTCGGTGATGACTTCTTTAGAGGATTCGGTCAAAGTGATACGGTAGCGATCAAAGCCCACTTGATTGTACTTTAGACTGCCCGCGCCGACTTCATAACGGCGACCTTGGAATAAATCCAATTGGGTGACGCCGCTACTGCCGGTATCTACTTGCTGAGCGCGTTTGGCAAGGGTAATGGTATCCTTACTGATATGGTCTTTGCTTATAACTTTATCGCTTATAAGCGCATTTGGCAGCTCTGGGATATTGAGTTGCTCAGCAGTTTCTGGGTCAATATTATTATTAACATCAACGGCCGCATTTTTTGCCGCACTGCCTTTAGGCTTAGGCTCGGATTGAATCAATATCACATCTTGCAATTGCTTTTTATCATCGCTTAAGCTGCCGACATACAAATGATAATTACCGCTGCTGATAAACTGATTGGGGCGAATTAAATCAAAAGCGCTGGTCAACGCTTGCTGTTGCCAAACACTCTCAGATGAGCGTACGCCCCACGGTTTACCAACGATAGATAAAGCCGCTTCCCCAACAAATAATGCCAATATCAAAGGCGTCATCAAACGGCCAAGTTTGCCGCGCGACACACCGCTGGCATTAATCACCGCCATTTCTTGGTCAACATACAAGCGCCCGAATACCAGCATGAGAGCGATAAAAAATGCCAATGGCAGGATAAGCTCTAAGAAGTAAGGCAAATTATAACCAATGATGGTAAATAATAAGCTGATGTCCAGATTGCCTTCTGCGGCAATGCCAAAGTAACGGATTAAGCGGCCGCCGAGCATCATCACCACTAAAAACCCCAATACCAAGGCGGTCGTTGAGGCAACTTGTTGAGTCATATAGCGGCGTAATATCACAATAGGCACTCTTTAGAAAAAGGTTGGTATGCGCACAATTTATCGCCGTTTGACTGACGATACTCTATAAATAGTAGCGATAAAGATAACCGTTAATCCTAGCATATTTTGCTCAAAAATGGCTGTGAAATGTGTTGAAAAACATTGCCTCTATCTTGCTATAACGCTAGATTATTTAGTAGATAATAGCTAAAACCAAGAAAGCGTACAGTGTATACAAGTTATAAGCCTCACTTAATATCAGAGCAATTCTATTAAGTATTTGCCCTATATTTTTACTTTATGTCATTTAGAAAAGTTTGTTTGTCCTTGGTATCCTTGCGCGCCTATCTTTAGATTTCATTGCTAGACTGAATACCTGCAAAATTTATACTTATAACGCTCAACGGAGAATACTAATGACAGACAAACTCACTTCTACGCCCGCTACTTTAATTGAACTTGCTGGTGGTCAATTTGATGCACTTGATTGGTCAAATTGCGCTATCGTCTTTATTGACTATCAAAACGAATACGTCGATGGGGCGATGCCATTGGGGCAAGCTGGTGCTAACGCCATTAAAAATGCGCGTCTGTTATTAGATAAAGCCCGCGCGCAAGACATTCCTATTGTCCATATCGCCCATCACGGCGCCGATAATGATAGAGTTTTTGATCCTTTATCATCAAATGTCGATATTGTCGCTGAATTACAACCAAAGACGGGTGAAACCGTCATTGTCAAAAAACATCCTAATGCTTTTTACGATACCAAGCTACAAACGCTAATAGCAGGCACGCAAAAGCAGCAAATTATTTTCGCAGGTTTTATGAGTCATATGTGTGTCAGCTCAAGCGTCAGAGCGGCGTTTGATTTGGGCTTTGACAGTTTTGTCTGCCATGATGCCTGTGCCACTCGCGCCTTGCCGAATGATAAAAAAGAAGCCATAAGTGCAGAAGTAATGCACGAGACCGCGATGGCTGCATTACAAGATAGATTTGCCGCTTTAGTGACGACCGCCGAATTGGTTGGTGAGTAAATTACTACTCTATAAAGACATAAAACAATTACTTAAATAATTATCGCAAAATTGTGCAAATATATTACCTAAGCCTTGCTCACTGCGCACTCGCCTTGCAATATGCTACACTATTGCGATGGCTCATTAGCCCAAATGATTTAACAGGTATAAGCAATTTAAATAAAACCTGCCGTTTTTATCATGCTAATTTCATAACTCTAATAAGGATAATTATATGAATATTAAATTAACCCAAACCCTACCAAAGACGCATACGCAAAAAATTCTTAAAAAAGAAGCCAAAAGTAAAGACGCGGCCTGCCTTGTGGTGCTTATCGATGATAAGAAAAACATCTTAGCTGAAGCCGCATTAAGCGATTATCAAACGCGCATTAAGCAGTTGATGGAAGTATCACATTTTAATGGTAAAGCTTGCGAGACCGTCGCTGATTATGCCTTGGCTGGTGATAAAAAAACGGCGAAAGAAAATCCAGTACAGCTGTTATTGGTCGGTGTTGGTAATATTGATAAGCTTGGTCATAGCGTATTGCAAAAAATTGCCAATACCATTTATCAAAGCACGCAAAAACGCGTCGATTCTATTACCGTCGCCCTAGGTGATGCATTAGAAGAAAATCATTTCGGTCAGTTTGCTTTGAATTTACTAGCAGCAAGCTACCGTTTCGATAAATATAAATCTGAGCAAACCACGCCAGTTTTAACCGATATCTATTTATTGGCTGACGAGTCATTAGAAGCTGCATTAACATTTGCTGAAGCAGTATTCGCCGGTCAAAGCTTGACCCGTGATGTCGCCAATGAGCCGGGTAATATTTGCTTCCCAGCTTATATGGCTGAACAAGCACAAGAATTGGCCACAACCTATCCTGACCTATTAAAAGTCACCGTATTGGGTGAAGATGAGATGTCAGCGCTAGGCATGGGTTGCTTCTTAGCCGTTGCGCAAGGTTCTGCCAAAGAAGGTAAATTGGTACTCATGGAGTATCGCGGAAAGTCTAACTTTAGCGCTAACGCTAATAAAGGCATCACTAACAGCGCCAAAGTCGCAGGCGGTCTAAAAGCCTTAGCGGATAAATTACCGACCAAACTGCCTAAGAAATCATCTAAAAACGCTGATACAAATAACGATTTACAAGTTGCCAATGATGACGCGCCTATCGTCTTAGTCGGTAAAGGCGTCACCTTTGATTCAGGCGGTATCTCAATCAAGCCGGGTGCGGCAATGGATGAGATGAAGTTTGATATGGGCGGTTCAGCATCGGTACTCGGTACGATTAAAGCTTTGTGTGAAGCGCGTCTACCGATTAACGTCGTTGGTGCCCTTGCTTGTGCGGAAAATATGCCATCAGGTGATGCCACGCGCCCTGGTGATATCGTGAAAGCTATGAACGGCAAATCGGTTGAAATCTTAAATACTGATGCGGAAGGTCGTTTGGTATTAGCAGATACTTTATGCTACGTACAACGCTATAATCCAAAAGCAATTATCGATGTGGCAACTTTGACCGGTGCTTGTGTGGTTGCCTTAGGTCACGTACGCTCAGCGGTATTTAGTAATGACGAAGACGTGTTGTTTGAGTTAGAAAACGCCAGTCACTTATCGGGCGATTTAATCTGGCATATGCCAATGGATGACGACTATCAAGCGCAGCTTGACTCGCCTATCGCTGATATGCAAAACATCGGTGGTAAAGGTGCGGGTGCTGTGACTGCGGCTTGCTTCTTATCGCGCTTCGTCGAAGAAGGTCAAGCATGGGCGCATTTGGATATCGCTGGTACCGCATGGAATTCAGGTAAAGACAAAGCGGCAACCGGTCGTCCTGTACCATTGTTTATGCAATACCTCAAAAACAGCGCAAACATGGCTTAATCAGTTGTGAATAATTCATTGATGAAGACCAGTTTATGAAAGTTAGTTTTTATGTTTTAAGTGAGAGTAAAGCCCAAGATTTCTTGGGCTTTATTTGTCAGTTGACCCAAACGGCGCTTAATAAAAGCAGCCAGTCGTTACTGATTCTTATCGACCAACAAGATGCCTTGCTATCGACGCTCGATGAAGCACTATGGTCACATGATGCCACAAGCTTTATACCGCATCAGCGGCTTTTAGATTCTAATATTAGTGACGGTGCTGATACTGATACTGATACTAGCCATCGCGAAAATACGGCTATTAACCCTATTAACAGTCAACCGTTAGCACCCGTTTTATTGGGCAGTTATATGCCAGCCGATTTTAAAGGTATTGTCCTAAATACCACCATCTATCCTGTTAATGACTTTATGGCAGCAACCAATGATGCCCAGCCTACTCGGGTACTTGAGCTGATAAAACCCGATGCCAATAGCGTGCAAGAAGGTCGTCATAAGTATAAGAGTTATAAACAATTAGGCTATGAGCTCACGCACTTTAAAGTTTAATTTATTGATTTTTATCTTTATTTTCTCACCTTGCTAGCGCCCTTTATTTGCCTACCGTACCACGCTTTTTTGCTACCCTATAACCCCATGTCTACGTGGGTGAGAGGTAGGCGCTTATCGCAAAAAATGCTACCATCCTTCGATTACTTTTCCGTTCTATTATAAATTTTATATTTATTGACAAAGTCGAGGGTGTATAGATGCGTTCATTGATTGCGATGTATCAGCGTATAGGGCTGGTACCGCTCATTATTATTGGTTTAATATTGGGGGTTTTGATTGGCTGGCTGGCACCAAATATCGGTATTGCGTTAGGATTACTAGGGACGCTATTTGTCGGGGCGCTAAAAGCGGTCGCGCCGATACTGGTATTTATCTTGGTCATGGCAGCCATTAGCCAACACCGTAGCGGCAATGAAGTGTATGTCAAACCCGTGCTTATTATGTATATGTTCGGCACTTTTTTGGCTGCATTAACGGCGGTTGCGGCAAGTTTTTTATTCCCGACAGAGCTGATATTGGTCAATGCCACCATTGAGCAAGTACCACCTGCCAACCTTCAAGAAGTATTGACCAACTTGCTGATGAATTTGGTCGCCAACCCCGTTCAGGCTATCGCTGAAGCCAATTATATTGGTATCTTAGCGTGGGCAATTATCATTGGTTTTGCCCTACGTCAAGCAAGCGATACCGCGCGTACCGTGGTCAGTGATTTTTCTGACGCCATCTCACAAGTGGTCAAATGGGTCATCGCTCTAGCACCTTTTGGTATTTTAGGCTTGGTTGCCAATACCGTTGCTGAGACAGGCTTTGCTGCGTTGGCGGGCTATGCTCATATCTTGATGGTATTGGTCGGCTGTATGCTATTTATTGCTTTAATCGTCAACCCGCTGATTGTATTGGTTAAAACCGGTAAAAACCCTTATCCATTAGTGTTTGCCTGCTTACGTGAGTCAGGGATTACCGCATTCTTTACTCGTAGTTCAGCGGCCAATATCCCTGTCAATATGAACCTTGCGCGCAAATTGGGTCTACACGAAGACACTTATTCGGTTACCATTCCACTCGGTGCAACCATTAACATGGCAGGCGCTGCTATCACGATTAACGTCTTAACCCTTGCTGCAGCGCATACGCTTGGCATCGAAGTGTCGTTTGCATCAGCGCTATTATTAAGTTTGGTCGCGACGATTAGTGCTTGCGGCGCCTCAGGTGTTGCTGGTGGCTCATTACTCTTGATTCCATTAGCAGCAAGCCTATTTAGTATTCCAAACGATATTGCTATGCAAGTGGTGGCACTTGGCTTTATCATCGGTGTGGTACAGGACTCTGCAGAAACTGCCTTGAACTCATCAACCGACGTTTTATTCACTGCCGCTGCTGATCCAAAATATGCGCGCTAGTTTTTAAAACGATACTTGCAAATAATAAAGGGTCTCATAATAGAGACCCTTTTTTTATATGTTAAATAATCAATTACCTATTATTTTAAATGATCGACATCTACTTCAATCACTGGTGTCTGCATGTCTAGCTGGCGTTTAAATTGACGCAATTGTTCCACCTCATCTAATAGCTCAAGTATCAGTCCAATTGCCGGTACGCTCGCTTCAAAGTCGCGGCTAAGGCGTGAGGCACGGCGCACAGTCGTCAATTGATAACCGGTAAATTGCTGACGCTCTGGCACATCATATTCGATGATATTTTCTTCAATCAATTCGATGACCCATTGGCGCTCTTGACCACAGGCAGATACAAGCTCATCTAAGCTCAAGATAATGTCGGTAAATTCAGGCGAGTGTTTCATGGCGATTATCCTCGTTTGCTCTTTATTTTATCGTTATCGTATGGTCTTCATCTCTGCTGTTTTCTTTGTTATATTGCTGCTACTTGCGTAGCTTTTGGCATTTTTAAACGTATTTTTTAACGGCTGATATTGGTCTCAGCAAAGGCTTCTTTAAGCTGCTCGTAGGCTTTGGTAGCGGACTCACTGCTGATATCAGGGTTAACGATGTTTAAGGTTAAATATAAATCGCCCGCTTGCTTAGCAGGAATACCTTTACCCCTTAAACGTAAATTGCTCCCCGATTTACTGTTTTTAGGAATCGTCACGCCAAGCGTTCCTGCTGGGGTACTGACGTTAATTTTTTCGCCCAGTGCCGCTTCCCATGGCGCTACATTGACCGTCTGATAGACATCAGCGCCTTCGATACGGATATTATCCGCATGACGGATTTTTACCTTTAAAAATAAATCACCGTTTTTACCGCCACCAATACCGGCCGCACCTTGCCCAGCTAAACGAATTTGCTTGCCATCAGTAATGCCTTTTGGAATTTTAATTTTCAGGGTTTTATTTTCGTAATCGACGCTGCCATTTGGCTGGCGAACGGGAACGTTTAATTTAATACTGTAGTCATCGCCGCTGTAAACTGAGGACAAATCGACGGTAATCTCTGCATGTTGGTCTTGACCTTGGCTATTTTGCGACCTAAAACCACCCTGCTGCGATTGTCCGCGCGCGCCGCCGCCACCAAAAGCGGAGAAAATATCGTCGAAGCGAAAACCACCATCGCCATAAGCTTGACCTTCGCCAAACTGATCTTTGATATCTTCCCAGCGGAAACCACCCTGACCACCGCTCGCTGATTGCCCACCGAAGCCACCTGCACCGCCCTGACCGGCAAAGGGATTGTTGAGCATGGCATCGTATTCCGCCCGCTTGTCTTTATCTCTAATGGTTTCGTAAGCGTTGTTAATTTCCGCGATTTTATTATCAGCGTCTGGATCGTCGCTGACATCAGGGTGGTATTGCCGCACAAGCTTACGATATTTCTTTTTAATCTCAGCATCTGTGGCGTCTTTTTTGACCCCTAAAATGTCATAGTAATTTTTCTCTGCCATGTTATTTTTCCTTCTTATAGTATTTATTACTGATCATTTATTTAATACATAATATGGGGGCAATGAATGAATATTTCATTTTTAGCATACGGCTGTCATCATCAAAGTGTTACCAGTAATGATGCCAAACGATACTAGCATTTATATTATCTGCATTGCTTAAAGCATCGTTATTAGCATGCGTCACTGTAGTAGCGTTTGTCACTATATTAGCGTGCGTTACTATGATTCTGGCATCATTATTCTTTGACAGCTGTTGCCGTAATGTCAATTTGGTGAGGACAATGGCTGCACGACCCTCTCGTTTAGAAGCAATATAAGACAACTCAGCACTTTGTTTGTCACGCCTAGCGCAAACCAAACGTGATGGCTTTATGTGCATGTATATCTGCATGTCTATCTGCATATCGTTTTTGATTCATAAGCGGTCGCATTTACCATAGCATAGCTAGGTATGTGCTTGCCAAACTTTGCGCGCGCCTGCCTAAACATAAGAGCTATGTCAATCTTCTAGATGGTTAACTAAGTACAAAATGATTATTCTCACAAAACGCCAAATACTGTGATTTCTGCAGAAATAGTAAGAATATAGCAAGATTTTATTACATTATTTTCAATACTATCTCATTTTACCTTTTTAAATATTAAAATTATTAAATATAAGCCTTTAGCCCTCATATAGCGTATCTTTCCGATAATCTTAACTACATAAGCAGAATTAGTTTTTACATTTACTGAAGCACTATGACCAACTTTTTTGATGTAAAAACCACTTTATCAGCACTTGCAGTGTTTATCTATTCACTTAGCCTAATAAACAAGTTTCACAGAATTGGCCATATATACCAAGGTCTACAGGATTAGTAGCAAGTCTCACTAATGATTATAAAAACGTCTTCTACTACTCTATTATGAGATATTTGAACTGGGGCGTTTTTTACAGAGCCGTAAGAACGAAGTAAGCTCCTTATTGTAAAATACCCATATTATTCAAGCTGATAGGGGCATGGATAACATAGGCAAGAGTATCTGTCTATCTCATCAATAGAAAAAAGGTATTAAATGTCTTATTTAATCAAGTCTTTAGTCATCACTTTATCGCTGCTGCTCAGTACCACCGTTTTTGCCGGTAACACCAGTTACTATGGTAGTAAGTTTCACGGCAAACGTACCGCAAGTGGCAGTATCTTCAATATGAACTCGCTAACCGCCGCGCATAAGACGCTGCCGTTTGGTACGAAGGTACAAGTGACCAATAAAAAGACAAAGCAGAGCGTGATCGTAAAAATTACCGATAGAGGACCTTTTATTAGAGGTCGCATTTTGGATTTATCGAAAGCCGCTGCTGGTAAAATAAACTGTGAACTTTGTACCACCACTATGAAGATACTATCTTATGGTGATGGTAAATACCGTATGGAATAATGTAATAAAAAAGGGAGAGCTCACGCTCTCCCTTTTTTATGCTCGATGATTTTAAAACACTGGTTTGTATCGCTGAATAATTCTTCAATAGCTTATATAGTCAGTTTAAAATAAAAAGTTACGGCAGAAATAGTATTCTGCTGGTATAAATTTTCCTCGCTTACTGTGCGCTTTGCACTCCAGAGGCTACGGAAAATTCATACCAGCAGTGTGTCCTTTTAAAGTGAAGCTACTACTTCAAAATAATTAATAGTTGCCAACTGACTGCCCCCTATTTAACAGCCGCTTCCATTTCTTCTAGCGTCGTCATCGCGAGCAACAACTTCTCTTCATTATCGCTATGCTGCTGTTGTAGTGCCGTCTGTTCATTGAGTAACACCAGTAAATCAGCCTTACGGCTTTCTTCATATAGCTCAGTATCAGCAAGCTTGGTCTCTAAACTGGCCAATTTATCCGTAATCTTAGCCAAGGCTTTTTCTGTGTCTTCAATCTCACGGCGAATAGGCGCGGTAAGTTTGCGTTGCTCAGCGGCCAATTTGCGTTGTTCTTCTTTACTAAGCGCAGACTGAGCGGCTTTTGCTGGGGCAATAGCAGCTTTATTACTAATTTGATTACTAGCTAAACTGGTGTTTGTTTCACGTGAAACAAACTTCTTATTGTCCTTTTTGCTCTTTTTCTTACTATTGCTTTTATCGGGCGTATTTTCTTGCTTACGCTTTTCAGCAAGCCACTTACCATAGTCGCTGATATCACCATCAAACTCTTCGATTATACCGTCATGGACCAAAAACAGCTCGTCACAGACGTTGGCAATCAGCTCGCGGTCATGCGATACCAATACCACTGCCCCTTCAAAACCCTGTAAAGCGATGGTCAAAGCTTGACGCATTTGTAAGTCTAAATGGTTGGTTGGCTCATCGAGTACCAGCACGTTTGGACGTTGCCAGACGATTAATGCCAAGGTTAAACGCGCTCGCTCGCCACCAGAAAACAGCTCACTTGGCGTGTCGATACGCTCACCGCGAAAGTCAAAGCTGCCGAGGAACGAGCGCAATTCTGCATCAGAGGTTTTGCCCGCTAGGCGGCGTAGCATTTGCATCGGCGTTGCTGCTGCATCCAAAGCATCCATTTGATGCTGGTTAAAATAACCGAGCTTTAGGGTATCAGAAACGCGATAGCTGCCTGATAAAATACCAAGCTCGCCAACCAAGGCTTTAATCAAAGTCGATTTACCAGCGCCATTCATCCCAAGCAAGCCAATACGCGTGTCCGGCGTCACTTGAATATTGGCATTATGCAGTAGCGCGGTATCGGTATAACCAATATCGGCATTGCTCAGCTCAATTAAGGGCGAGCTCATATTTGCCGGCTCATAAAAGCGGAACGAGAACGGGTTGTCCGCCATCATCGGTGACAGCTCCGCCATACGCTCAAGCTGCTTAATACGGCTTTGCGCCTGTTTGGCTTTACTGGCCTTGGCACGGAAGCGACGAATAAAGTCATCCAAATGCGCTTTGGTCGCTTGCTGCTTTTCAAACGCTTGCTGCTGCTGCGCCATGCGCTCATGACGGGTGCGAATAAACTGCTGATAGTTACCGGTATAAAGGGTGATTTTTTGTTGCTCGACGTGCAAGATATGCCCGACGGTGGCGTCCAAAAACGCTTGGTCATGCGAGATAACAATGACTAGACCGCTAAAGGCATTAATCCACGTTTCAAGCCAAAGAATGGCATCCAAATCCAAATGGTTGGTTGGCTCATCAAGCAGCATTAAATCAGCGCGGCTCATCAAGGTCTTGGCAAGGTTTAAACGCATACGCCAACCACCGGAAAATCCTTCAACGGGTAGCTCATGCTGGCTGGTATTAAAACCAAGACCCGCCATGATTTGTGCCGCTTTGGTCGGGGTACGGTAACCATCAATCTCATCGAACTGCTGATGCAATACGCCAATTTGATCGTCACTGACACTGCTCAAATCATTTAACGCCGCATTAATCTCATACCACTGCTCATCGCCACTTAAGACATAATCAATCGCCGTTTGGGTACTGGCGCCCACTTCCTGCGCCATGTGCGCCACATGCCAGCTATCAGGAATACTGATTTCGCCTTTATCAAGCGTCACTTCGGTATCACCGGTGCCCATACGCGTCAATAATAAGGCAAACAAGGTTGATTTGCCTGTGCCGTTATTGCCCGTTAAGCCAACTTTATGGCCCGGATGTAGCTGGAAGCTTGCCCCTGCAAACAACTCACGACCATCACGGCGAACACCAACGTCTTTAAATTCGATCATATAATTTCTTCATCTCAACAATAATGTAAAACTTAAGGCAATAAAAAACACACGTCTGGCATGTTTACTGGCGGCTATTATTTCAAACGCTTGCCGCATAGGCAAACAATTAAATAAGTATTTTAAATTCAAACCTTTATACTGCTAAAAACCGCTTGTTATGATAATGAGGCGTAGGCTATTTAAAAGTTTGCAGTTTCAATCACTTTTTTAGTCGTGAACGCTGTTGTTACCCTTGACAAATCAATCATTAGCCCAATTATGCTATACTAGTAAAACACTATTGACATCATGCAGTTAAGTGCTAATAGCCATGATAGTATGGGCTTCAGCGTATGCCACCATGACAGCTCGATATGAGCGTCTAACGTCTTGTGCCAAATATGCATACCCCAAACTATGAATGTCTATATGAATGTCTGGTGGTGGTTCAAAAAGTAGGCTGAGAAATTGATAAAATAGTGAAATGCAAATCACACTATACATCAAATGCCCAGCCTGTCTAAGTGACAGTATAAAGAAAAATGGCTTCAAAAGCTATGGTAAACAAAACTATAAATGCAAAGACTGCAAACGGCAGTTTATTGGCGACCATGCCTTAACGTACCAAGGCTGTCACTCCCAAAAAGATAGCAAAATACGACATCTTATGGTTCGAGGCAGTGGCATAAAAGACATCGCTTGCGTTGAGAGAATCAGCAAAGGCAAAGTACTGGCCACCCTAAAAAAGTGTCACTACCAAATAACCCCCAAGCAAAGGCAATATGACTGTCTTGAAGTCGATGAGCTTTGGACATTCGTAGGTAAAAAGACCAACAAACAATGGCTAATTTATGCCTATCACCGTGACACAGGTGAAATTGTTGCCTATGTGTGGGGAAAACGAGACCTTAACACTGTCAAAAAGCTTAAAGCTAAGCTGAAAGCCTTAGGCGTCAGTTGTGCTAGAATCGCTAGTGATACGTGGGATAGCTTTGTTACTGGTTTTAAGGGCTTTACCCAAGTCATTGGCAAGTTTTTCACGGTCGGTATTGAAGGCAATAATTGCACTATCAGACATCGAGTAAGGCGAGCATTTAGGCGAAGTTGTAACTTTTCTAAAAAACTGGAAAATCACTTTAAAGCCTTTGATTTAGCTTTCTTTTACATCAATCATGGATATGTCTAATGTCAGCCTACTTTTTGAACCACCACCGAATGTCTAAATGTCTAGTAGTGACCCAATCTCATTAATGTTACCGTAGCCTATGCGTATCAGCCGCTACGGATCAGTCGCCCTATCCTGTATAAATAGACGACCTCGCATCAATAAAAAACAATATCATTTGATTTTAGCAACTGAGGTAGATATGAACGAATCAGCCAACCAATTTAACCCAAGCTCAAACCAACCCGTTGATCCAACTGTTTTAAACCTAACGGACAGTGCCGCACAAAAGGTGCGTCGTCTGCGTGAAGAAGAAGGTGACAGCAACCTGATGCTGCGTGTATATGTGACGGGTGGTGGCTGCTCAGGCTTCTCTTATGGTTTCAACTTTGCCAACGAGCTCAATGAGGACGATGCGAATTTTGATAATGACGATGTGACCCTAGTCGTCGATTCGCTGAGCTATCAGTATCTACAAGGCTCTACAGTTGACTATACCGAAGGCTTAGAAGGTGCGCGCTTTATCGTCACCAATCCGAACGCCACCACCACTTGTGGCTGTGGCTCATCGTTTTCTATCTAAATCACTGTTTTTTAAATCAATAATTTTTGAATCATTTTTCTTTATTTTATTGAGGCACCTATCTTATCGTTAGGTGCTTTTTAGTCTACCGCTTTATGAGTAATAGATAATATTAGACGGTTTGATATTGATAAAGCGGTCATGACGCACCATACAAGCTATGGGAAAGTAAAGCCCAAGAAGTACAACCGACCCTCTTTATCTTAGGTTTTTGCGGCTATTTTATCGCCAGTTTTTGCATTAAAACTGTTCGAATTGAACGCCGGCAAAGCTTACTGTATTTGTAATTGCACGTGGTTTTTAGGGTCGCTTTGGGCTAAACTGACGTGATTCTCTAACCCCTTTTTGCGGTCGGACCGCCTGTGTTTCGACCGAACATAACTAATAACAACAGATGACTATTATGAGTAATTTTGCGAGCAGCTTTGTCGATTTTAAAATTCCAAACTGGTTTGACAGTCAGCACCTAGCGGGTATGCTCCGCGGTATCGAAAAAGAAGGGCTGCGTGTCAAACCTGATGGTTATTTGGCACAAACGCCGCATCCGACTAAGCTTGGCTCCAAACTTACCCATCCGTTTATCACCACGGATTATTCAGAAAGCCTGCTTGAGCTTATCACTGACCCCAAGACCTCGCCAAAAGAAACCTTAAATATGCTGCGCCAACTGCATTTATTGGTCTATCAAGGTATGCCTGAAGGTGAGCTGATGTGGCCACTATCGATGCCGTGTATGCTGTCGTCCAATGATGAAGATATCCCACTGGCCGATTATGGCAGCTCTAATACCGGTAAGCTGAAAACATTATATCGTAGTGGACTTGGCATCCGTTATGGTCGCCGTATGCAGACGATTGCTGGTTTACATTATAACCTATCGTTTGGCGATGATTTATTTGCCGCGTGGCAAGCGCAAACGCCAACCGCACAAGACCTGACCCTGACAGAATTTAGAAACGATAAGTATCTGGGATTGATTCGTAACTTTAAACGTCTGACCAGTTTGGTGCTGTATTTATTGGGTGCAAGTCCCAGTGTCTGCCCTTGCTTTGTGTCAGGGGTTGAGCATGACCTTGAGCTGCTCAATGATTCGACCTATTATAAGCCGACTGCGACCAGCCTACGTATGGGTAAGCTCGGTTATACCAACAGCGTGCAAGAACATCTCGATATCCGCTATAACAATTTACCCGAGTATATCAAGGGGCTGCGCCGTGCGATTCAAACCCCGCATGCAAGCTTTGAGAAACTGGGCTTAAATGATGCCGATGGCAACCCGATTCAAATCAATGATCATATTCTACAAATAGAAAATGAATACTATAGCCCTATCCGCCCAAAACAAATCGCCGAAAGTGGCGAGAGCCCAACCGAAGCGCTTGAGCGTCGCGGCATTGCTTACGTTGAGTTTCGTGCTATTGACCTTGACCCGTATAGCGATATTGGTATTCGCTTATCTAGTGCCTGCTTTTTAGAAGTGATGGCGCTATATTGCTTACTGAGTGATTCGCCAGAGCTGCTGCCTGCAGAAGAAGAAGCCTTGGCTGTTAATCTTGAGCGCGTGGTCAATGAAGGTCGCCGTGAAAACTTACAGATTATCAATAACGGCGCTGAACAAACTCTAGAAAGCTGGATGCTCACCCATTTAAGCCGTATGCAGCCATTGGCAGCCCTGCTTGATGCACATTATGGTGGTAATGACTATCGTGCGGCGGTTGCCTTGATGCAAGGTAAAGCAGGACACTCTGAGTCAACTATTTCGGCGCAGGTTAATTCTGATAGTAAGCGTTTGGGCAGTTTATGGCAGCTTGGCTTTACTTTAGCGCAGCAGCATCGTGAGTCGTTATTACAACAGACTTTGAGTCCAAACACGCAAGCCAAATATGAAGTACTTGCCGAAAAATCTATCCTACAGCAAGCTGAGCTTGAAGCCGCTGAAACCGAAGATTTTATGGATTTCTTACAGCAATATCGCTAAATTTTTATAATTTTACCCTTCATCAATGAGCACTTTATAAGAGTATGCGCCCCATGCGACAGCTGACCACTTACCGTAATCTGCAAGTGTTTTTAGTGATAATGACCGTAATAGGCATGAGTTTTGCGTTGTTTTTTTTGCAGCGTTATATGGGGTTTTCGCCTTGTCCGCTGTGTATTTTTCAGCGTATTGGGCTGATGGTGATGGGCGGCTTTGCGCTCATCGCGGCGGTATTTAATCCAAAATCAATGGCGACACGCTTGCTACTATGGTTGGGTAGCTTGGCAGGTATTGGCTGGGCCGCGATAGTAGCAGGGCGTCATGTTTGGCTACAGCATCTACCGGCTGACCAAGTGCCGTCATGTGGCCCAGGTTTAGATTACTGGCTCGATACCCTCCCTATGCAGCAGGTACTAAAAGAAGTGTTTGCCGGTTCTGGTGAATGTGCTTCTATCGACTGGACGTTTATGGGGCTGAGTATCCCAGAGCAATCTTTGATTTTATTTAGTATTTTGATATTAACGCATGTGCTTATATTGTGGCGCATTGTTCGTCCTGTGCGCTAGAGTACTCATAAGCCATTTTGCTATTTGCTTTAATGAATAACCAACTAAAACCGTCATGCTTAATTACACTGACGGTTTTTATTTTTGCGCTTTTTTTGTATCTTATTTTGCAGCTGATAAAGGTATTTATTCGCCCTTATGATTATAGAGTTCACCTAAAGAGCCTCCTTAGTCACTTTTACGCTTTGATATCTTTGCAGGGTTTATTTACCCTATTGGAATAAAGGGCGGCTTTATAACGCTTTAATCGTATATAGAAAGTATTTATCGTACGGTTTTTGTGGCGCCTAAATGCGCTACTATTTATCTACTCGCTTACTCTTCTCACATAAATTAACGAAGTCAAGGTCGCACACTTTAGCTATTGCCGTTAAGCTTGTTTTTCTTATCTTCTTTGATTTCTCTCAAAGCTTTAGCTCATTTATTATACTGATAGCGTCTAGCCATACTATTTAAAAAACTGTTTTTGGTAATACTATGATAACTTTTTGGTCTACTTCCTTCTCTGCTGTTACGACTATCAGACGCTGTATGCGCCCATTATTGGCGTTACCCGTCTGTTTGCTGCTCATGAGCTGTGACAGTGCGTCCTCATCTACCAATAATAAAACGACGCAAGGTGCGCCGATTAACGCTACGCAGCAAGCTGAGGTGCCAAACGATGAGTCTCAAAAGAGCAGTGCGAACAAGGTAGCAGATAAGGCAAATAGCGAAGAAGGCACCTCGCTTATTGCGGCGGCCAATATAAATGATAATGCTCGTCGTACGCCGATGATTTCTGCATCAAATAACGAAAGCACGCTACAGGCAACCTTAATGGGTGATTATGGCGGCATCGTGCCATGCGAATCTTGCGCTAATATCGATATTACCCTAAACCTGTTTTCTGATGGCTCCGTACTAAAAACCAGTATCTTTAATCACGCAGAACCTGCGCGCGCGCCTTTATTAGAATCTGGCGTCTATCGCCAAGATGACGATATGATTATGATTGTTTATGAGAGAAAAAATATTGAAACCTATCATATCAAAGACAACCTTTTGATTAAGTTAGACGCAGATAAAAATCCTGATGATGACTATAGCTTGGCGCGCAAATAAACGTGTCAATGGATAAGCACATAACGCCTACTTGCTAGGCGTTTTTTATTGGTCATCTTCTGGTGTTTACTTTACAATAAGCCTTTGTCTATTGAGCTGTCTGCTGCACTAATATGTGTTGCCTAATATTCAAGCTCAATTCCCTTTTTCAAGCTCGTACGGAACGTCTATGCATATTCATATTCTTGGTATTTGTGGTACTTTTATGGGCTCGCTGGCATTATTGGCACGCGCGCTTGGGCATACGGTCACGGGTTCAGACGCCAATGTCTATCCGCCGATGTCTACCCAACTTGAAAATGCAGGCGTCACGATTGCCGAAGGCTATTTGGTCGAACATTTGCAGCCAGCGCCTGATTTGGTGGTGGTTGGTAATGCGATGAAACGTGGTATGGATGTCATCGAATATATGCTAGATAGCGGTTTACGCTATACCTCAGGACCACAGTTTTTATCCGAGCAAGTGCTGCAATCGCGCCACGTCATTGCGGTGGCAGGTACGCATGGTAAGACCACAACGACGACCATGCTGGCATGGATACTACATTATGCAGGTATTGATGCAGGGTTCTTGATTGGCGGCGTGCCATTGGTCGATACCACTGATGCGCACTTACAGCAAGTCTTTGCCCATAGCAGCTACTTGGGCGCTGAAAAAAATAATGATGACGCTGAAAAAACGGGTTACTTTGTTATCGAAGCCGATGAGTACGATTCAGCGTTTTTTGATAAGCGCTCAAAGTTCGTCCATTATCGTCCGCGTACGGCGATTTTGAATAACCTTGAGTTTGACCATGCCGATATTTTTGCCGACCTAAATGCCATCCAAACCCAGTTTCACCATATGGTGCGCATGATTCCAAGCACGGGCAAAATTATCATGCCAGCGGCGACTATCAGTTTAGAAGACACCTTGGCAAAAGGCGTTTGGACACCAATTTGGCGTACAGCTGTGCTGGATTCAGCGGCAGATAATACCAATACAGAAGAGCAGACGTTAAAAAATAACAGCGACTGGCAAGCTGAGCTTATCAGCGCCGATGGCGGTCAATTCAATATTAGTTTCACGGCTGATGAAGAAGCAACAGGAGTCGTCAATTGGTCAATGAGCGGCATTCATAATGTCAATAATGCCTTGGTTGCGGTCGCCGCCGCTTATAACGTTGGTGTCGATGTCAAAACCGCGTGCGCTGCATTGTCAGCCTTTGCCGGTATCAAACGCCGCATGGAGCTGATTGGCGATGTAAATGATATCTTGGTGTTTGATGATTTTGCCCATCATCCGACCGCCATTACCACCACCTTAGATGGTGCCAAAAAGAAACTGGCAGACAGACGCATTTGGGCAATTATTGAGCCGCGTAGCAACACTATGAAAATGGGCATCCATCAAGACAGCTTGGCTGAGTCCGCTGCCCTCGCCGACCATACGTTATGGTATGAGCCTACGGGACTTGAATGGGGCTTAAGAGAAGTCATCGAAAATGCCAATATGGTAAATCCAAATATGGGTAACCAACAGGTACTTTCTAGCGTCGATACTATTATTGAGCATATCAGCACCCATGCAAAGGCAGGTGATGCTATTGTGATTATGTCAAACGGTGGCTTTGAAGGTATTCATCAGCGTCTATTAACAGCTCTACGCACCCAATAAGACTTTGTTAAAAAACTAAACATATTAACAATGCTTAAAAGCGCGGTTCGTTAAACGAGCGGCGCTTTTTTTATATCTAATAATCTACAATGTCAATCCTACCTCGCTTCTATCACTTCTATCACTTAATTTTCCCTAACTTGTCCCCCTAACTTGCCTATGTTACTGCGTTCCATTAAATAAAACCTCCCCCTTAGAACGCTGTACATTAGCACTACTAACTATTAAGTCTGTTAGCGACTTTACTACCTTTGTAACCTACTGTTTACCTATCTCATCTGCTTGATAGCAAATATTGCTTTTTCCTCACATAGCCCGTACACAGATAACATTTTGTCCTTACTTTTTGGTTTCAGGAATGACTACAATGAATCCATTAAAAGAAAGCAATATAAATAAGTAACATATTATAAATGGCAACATATTAGGAGAATAAAATGAGCTTTATTTGGATGATTATTGTAGGTCTGGTCGCAGGTTTATTGGCACGTGCTATCAAGCCAGGTAGCGACCCTATGGGTTGGATTATGACCATCGTTTTGGGTATCGTTGGTGCGATGCTGGGTGGTTTTGTTGCAGGCTTAATCGGTATCAATGCTGATGGCGGCTTTATCGGTCTTATCTTCTCAGTAATCGGTGCGATTATCTTACTGTTTATCTATGAGATGATTATGAGTAAGCGCAACGTATAATATTATTTTAGTTTTGATGTATTTCAATTTAAATGGATTTTAATTTAGGTGTCAGCTGACTTAGCTACCAATTTAATTGAACATTTAACAGGCTCCATCATAAAGAAATAATAAAGAAAAGGTCTTGCTCGATGCAGGACCTTTTTTATGGCGCGGGTTTTATTTTTTACATTCTGTCTTAACCATTAATCATAAGTTTTGCTTATGTTATCAAACAAGGATATAAAGCGTCGTGTATTGATAAGCATTACTTTTGTCCCCATTTATCTTATAATATCAGACCTATTTTATCTTTATCATTGAGGTGAGCCCTATGGCGTTACTCCCTATTTTAAGTTATCCCGACCCGCGCTTGCGCACGATTGCCAAGCCTGTCAAGGAAGTCACGGCTGAAATCAAAACCTTAATCGCCGATATGATTGAGACGATGTATGATGCCCAAGGTATTGGTTTGGCAGCAAGCCAAGTCGATCGCCATATTCAGCTAATCGTGATGGATTTATCTGAAGATAAAGACAGCCCAAGGGTGTTTATTAATCCTAAAGTCACGCCATTGGTAGAAGAAAAGCAGCCGTACGAAGAGGGTTGTTTGTCGGTACCTGAAGTCTATGATAAGGTTGAGCGTCCGAATAAAGTGCGTATCGAAGCCTTAGATGAGAATGGCAATAAGATTGATGAAGAAGTCGAAGGCTTACTTGCCGTTTGCATTCAGCATGAGATGGACCACTTAAATGGGGTCATCTTCGTCGATTATTTATCGCGTCTTAAGCAAACTCGTGCGCGTGATAAAGTCCGTAAAGTGCTTAAAATACGCGAAAAACAGGGTGAACAAATCGCGGATAAACAGCCGCAAACGGCCAGCTCTTAATTTATTCATTTTTTAAGCCGTGTTTGCTGTTATTTTATTATCATTAAGAAATATCGTTAATAAATTACGATTGTTATTAAGCGTTATTAATAACAAGACTTACGATAATAAGCTTATGACGTTGATATTGGCTTTTACTCTCTGACGTTTTTATCCTCTGACATCTAGTGTCTTCATTAAAGGTTTCCAACCATGACCATGATCAAAATTGACCAATATTTTGACCCTGCCGGCTGGCAGAAATTCACCAAAGCTGCCGAAGGTCGCGAAACCCCGTTTTTGGTCGTCGACCTTAGCCGTATTAAAACCAAATATGCGGAAATGGTCGGGTTTTTCCCAAAGGCGAAAATTCATTATGCAATGAAGGCAAGTCCTGCGGTTGAAGTGATTAACTTGCTTGCTGAGCTTGGTTCAAACTTTGACTGTGCGTCAATCTACGAGCTTGACCGCGTGCTCGATTGCGGCGTTGAGCCATCACGTATCTCTTATGGCAATACCATTAAAAAAGCGCAGCATGTGAAGTATGCTTTTGAGAAAGGTATTGATTTATATGCGACCGACTCAGAAGCGGATTTAAAAAATATCGCTAAGCACGCGCCTGGTTCAAGAATCTTTGTACGTATTTTAGTACAAGGGTCTGAAACCGCAGAATGGCCGCTATCACGCAAATTTGGTTGCCATCCAAATATGGCGATTGATCTGTTGATACAAGCGCGCGATTTGGGCTTAGTGCCGTATGGCATCTCGTTCCACGTCGGTAGCCAGCAAAAAGACGTTGCTGCTTGGGATGATGCGCTTGCCAAGGTCAAATATATGTTTGACTGGATGAAAAATGAAGAAGGCATTAAGCTACAAATGATTAATTTGGGCGGCGGCTTTCCAGCGAACTATATCAGCGAAGTCAATCCAGTAAAAGTCTACGCGGAAGAGATTACCCGTTATCTGACCGATGATTATAATGAAGATGAGATGCCTGATATTATTTTGGAACCCGGTCGCTCATTGGTTGGTGGTTCGGGTGTATTGGTCAGTGATGTGGTGCTTATTTCACGTAAATCGGATACGGATTTGACGCGCTGGGTCTATACCGATGTGGGCTTATTCCAAGGCTTAATCGAGACTTTGGGTGAAGCCATCAAATACCCTGTTTATACGCCTAAAATGGAAACGTCAACCAGCGAAGGCACGGTTGTATTAGCCGGTCCAACTTGCGACTCAACCGATATTATGTATGAAGAAGCCGGTTATCAGTTGCCAGAAGAGCTTGAGATTGGCGATAAAATCTTTTGGTTAACCACGGGTGCATATACCAACTCGTATTCGTCGGTTGAGTTCAATGGTTTCCCACCGTTAGAAGTGATTTATATTGATTAACTTTTAAACAATCAATGTCAATAAAAAAGCGCGGTACTGTGATAAGCAGTACCGCGCTTTTTTGTGTCTATTTTAATATGTTCAGCGAGGTGGCATTAGTAAATACTAACTACTGTACCAATAGCGAGATAGGCACACTATTGCTGCTAATAACTCGATTACTGCCATAACCTGAGCTTTGGCTTTGATTATTTTGTGAAATTTGTCCAATATTGACCCATTGCCCGCGTGGCACGATGATGGTGCTATGTAATCTTTGCCCTTGCACGCTATTATTATAACCATAGCGATTATAAGAAGGATTAGCGCGCACGAGCTGTTCTTCTACTTGGGTTAATGTTACTTCAACTTGCCCATTTGGCAATAGCCTTGGCGTAACGGCAATCCCTTGGGTCGTTGGTAATAATACTTGCTGCTGAATAATAATTTGCCCCGACGGACCATGATAAATCGGATAGGCTGGATAATTTGGATAACTATTAGCAATATAGGTTTGATTCAGCGAATACAGCGTGCCTGTACTGATACTTGCAGCACTGCCAGACAACGTTTGTACTTGATATAAATTATTGCCTTGTTGCTGACTGCTACGTTGGTTAATTACACCTGTGCCCTGAATACCGCGATTGCTAATAATGACCTGACCTTGCTGGATATTACCTTGGGATTGACTACTATTACCCACACGTACTGCAACGGTCAAGGATTGTGGTTGACCATCAATTTGGCTAAGTAATTGTTGTACGGCTTGATAATTAGCAGTAGTGGTATGCAATACTAATTTATCTTGATAAGTCGATACCGTGCCGCCGTCGCGACTGGCATTTAACTGCTGACGAACGGCTGGTAATAACGCCTCACCGCCATAGGTATGAATGACATAGGTTTGATAAGCAGCAGCTTGCACGACTATTGGCAGTATAGTTAAACTTAAGGTAAATGCTATCGGGCGCGTATAAATTATGGTTTTGGCCGTTTTTATATTTTTAATAGTGTTAAGTATAGCCACTGTGCGACCAAAACGCGCTATTAGATTTTCACTAAACTTATTCATAACTGACCTCTAGCAATAGTTAAACGCTATCAAAAGCCATATCAAGTAGCCATTAAGCAACAAGCAAAAAAAACCTTCATAATTCAAATATTGCTCGTTAAAGCCTAGTCATTTAATCCTAAAACATCTTGCATATTATATTGACCAACTTCCTGCTTAATAACCCAAGTAGCTGCACGTACCGCACCAGCGGCAAAGGTCATACGTGCACGCGCACGGTGGGTAATTTCAACCACTTCACCATCTGCAATAAACATCACGGTATGATCACCGATGATTTCACCGCCACGTATCGCATGAATACCAATGCTGCCGGCTTTACGCTCGCCGGTCTGTCCTTCGCGACCATAAACGGCAACGTCTTTTAGGTTTTGCCCGCGCGCCTCTGCGACCGCTTCTGCCATCATGTAAGCGGTACCCGATGGCGCATCGATTTTATGCTTATGATGGGCTTCGATGACTTCTACATCAGCATCATTACCAAATGCTTTTGCTGCCATACCGAGCAATTTTAAGGACAGATTGACGCCTGTTGAATAATTACCGGCATAGACGATAGCGATTTGCTTACTTGCTTCTGCCAGCACCTGCTCTTGCTGTTCATTAAAGCCTGTGGTGCCAATCACCATCGCAACCTTATTCGCCGCGCAGATTTGCATATTTTGTTCGGTCGCATCAGGTAAGCTAAAATCAATCAGCACATCAATGTCATTAATAACGGCTTTTAAATCATCGACAATCTGCACATCTAGACGACCAATCGCTGCAACTTCGCCAGCATCGGCACCGACAAGGCTTGAACCCTGACGCTCAATCGCCGCGTTTAGTGTCGTTTGCGGGTTTTCCTGTACCGCTTCGATAAGCATACGCCCCATACGACCACCAGCACCAATAACGCCGACTTTAATACTTTGTTTATTTTCTTGCTGACTCATATAACTACCCTAGATATTTTATTTTTAATAGATTGGTTTTTAAATTTATGAGGTTAAGTTTAGCAAATATAATGTATAAATACCCCACTCTCAACTTCGAAAGTAATTGAAAAAAGAAGAGCACCTCACTAATCTATTGTTTTCGACCAAGAATACAATGGAGTTGTGAGATGCCCATAGACGAATTTATCATCAATATCTATTTAATGGTAGAGCAATATTACAAAATAGTCGTCACCAAACCCTTGCGAAGTGCAGGTTACGCGCCAAAGCTAAGTGATCCTGAGGTTATTTGCATGGAGATGGTCGGTGAATTTTTACACCTTGATCAAGACAAACAAATTTGGCAATACTTTACCCAGCATTGGCAAGCCTGGTTTCCAGCCATCGGCTCATATCCTAACTTCGCAAAGCATTGCGCTAATCTGTGGCAAGTCAAACAGCAGATACAAGATAAAGTCAGTCAAATTGAAGGCCGTGACAACATTCATTTTATGGATGGCTTTCCGATACCCGTCTGTCATTATGGACGCGCTTATCGGCATAAGAATTATCAAGACTTAGCAGCTTTTAGCTACTGTGCCGCTAAGCAAGAGAGGTACTATGGCTTTGAAGGCCATTTGCTTGTTAACTTATCGGGCATGATTAAAGGCTTTACCTTTGCTCCTGCCAATGTTGATGAAAGAGCGGTTGCCCCAGAAATCACCACTCATATTCATGGGCTACTTGGCGCTGATAAAGGGTATATCAGCCCTAGTCTGACATCGTACTACGACGCTCAAGGCGTGGATTTACAAACGCCACTCAGAGCCAACATGAAAGAGGATAGACCCAAACCTGTGGTAAGGCGGCTAATGAAAGCCCGCCGTATCGTTGAAACAGTCATTGGTCAGCTATCAGAACGATTTAATATACAAAGGGTACGAGCAAGAGATTTATGGCATTTGTCTCATCGATTGATTCGTAAGATTCTTTCACACAATCTGTGCTTTGTACTCAACAAAAAACTTGGTAATCCGCCTCTTCAGTTTGATTTGCTTATTTCAAGTTGAGAGTGGGGTATAAATGGTTTTTTATAGCATCAACCAAAAGGCCTATCGTTTCACGTGAAACAATAGGCCTTAAAATTACATAAACGGTTAAACTTAGCTATCAATCAAATAAATCGCCAATCTTTTTAAAGAATGATTTTTTATGTGGTGACTGCTGATGCTTGCTGTCGCCATCAAGTGTATCTTGGAACTGGCGCAACAGGTCTTTTTGCTCGCGAGTCAGGTTCACTGGCGTCTCGATAACCACACGGCAAATCAAATCACCTTTCATGGTCGTACGTACTGGCGTCACGCCTTTACCGCGTACACGCAACAATTTACCACTTTGCGTGCCTTCGGCAACCTTGATTTTCACTTTGCCATCTAGGGTTGGGATTTCAACTTCTTTACCGAGTGCCGCATCGGTGATGCTCACTGGCACGTCCATATAAAGGTCGGCGCCTTGACGGGTAAAGACATCATGCGGTTTCACGCGTACTTCGACGTATAAATCGCCGTTCTGTACACCAGCGCCACCTGCCTCGCCTTCACCTGCTAGGCGGACGCGGTCACCATCATCGACGCCCGCTGGAATAGACACTTCAAGCGTACGTGATTTGTCCTTAACGCCATTACCATGACAGTCAGAGCAAGGATTTTTAATCTGTTTACCAGAGCCGCCACACTGTGGGCACGCTTGCTGTACGGCAAAGAAGCCTTGCTGCATACGTACTTGACCTTGACCATGACAGGTCTGACAAGTGACGATATCAGAGGCATCTTTGGCGCCCTTACCATCACAAGTATCACAAGGCGCAGGAGCCGTAAAGCTGATTTCTTTTTTGCAGCCACGTACCGCCTCTTCTAGCGTCAGCTCAATGACATAACGCAGGTCTGAGCCGCGACGTGAACGTCCACCGCCGCCACGCGACTGACCAAAGATATCGCCAAAGTTGCCAAAGATATCGCCAAAGATATCTTGGAAATTGCCACCGCCGCCGCCGAAACCACCACCGCCCATGCCGTTTTCAAACGCAGCATGACCCATACGGTCATAAGCTGAGCGTTTTTCTTCGTTGCTCAGTACTTCATAAGCCATCGATGCTTCTTTAAACTTATCTTCAGCATCAGGATCTTCAGAGTTACGGTCTGGATGGTATTTCATGGCCAGCTTGCGGTAGGCTCGCTTAATTTCCTTGCTATCAGCAGTCTTACTGACACCTAATATTTCATAAAAATCGCGCTTACTCATGGGCTCTCCTATCGTCTTCACAGTCCACCGGTCGGTCGATTCATCAACCCGAGTCAATCACCCTACTTATCATTCTACCTACACTCGCACTAAAAGGTTTCACATGAAACATAGCGAAATACGTGGCGGCAAAGAGGATGATTTATGAATCTTGCAAGCGAATACGGTGGGATGCTGCTTAGCCAAATCAATTTATTAAAAGTTTGCGCTATTTATGGAGATGCCAACATGATTTATCAAGCGCTTGGATGCTGAAATTCTGACTTATGAGGTTTTAAGCCTGCTAAAAAAGGTTTTGTTAAGAATTGAGCAAAGGTTTTTATACCTTTATAAAGGCCGGCCATGCTAATATTTAGCGCCATATTGATGGGGTTTTAAATCCTATTTTTGAGATTTACCGCCATTGCGTTTGCGCTAAGGTAGCAATTTTTATGAAAAAGCTGATTGTTTTATTGATTGTCATTGCAGTCGCTGTCTATGGCGGCTCGCCTTACTATAGCGCCTATCAGCTGAAAAATGCCTATGATGCTAAAGATGGCGCGACTATCGCAGCGGCGATTGATTATGAACAGGTACGTCCAAGTATCCAAAATCAGCTGACCGGCCAGTTTGCGCTAACCATGACCAAATATCCATTGGTTGCGGAACTTGGCGGTGCGCCATTAACGGAAGCAGCCAATGGTTTTATTATCCAAGCAGTCGATGGTGCTATTACCCCGCAAAATATCGAAAAACTGATTAATACCCAAGGTCAGGCCAATACCGCGACCAAGGAGCTTGCCGCCGCATGGGCAATCGCCAGTAATCAAGTCGATTTAAAGAACCTGATTCAAAACTTAATCATCAATCGCGGCGACGTCAATGCAGTCGTCAAAAACCAGATGCAGCAAATCATGCAAAAGCAAGCGGCGGAACTGGAACAACAAGCAGCGCAAGGTACGGATAGCGATAAGCCAACACTGAGCTATTGCGGCATTAATTGCTTTACTATCAGCGGTCAGGTTAAAGGTTATCCGCTTACTATCGAGATGCAGCGAGATGGTTTGATAAATTGGCAAATCGTTGATATCGTCTTGCCGCAATAGCTGTTGCTGCAATAGCTGTCACTGAGATAGACGGATAGAATCAATCATTAAGCGCAATAAAAAAACTGCCCTATAAGCTAAGTTCATAAGGCAGTTTTTTTATGAGTTATTTTTATTAAAGACTTTATCTCATAGACTTAAAATAGTTAACACTAACTACTCTACGCCCAAAAACTCTAAAAACTCAGGGCTCTCAAAGCTTGCTTGATACAGCACGCCATCTTCACGATAAATAGCAGGCGTCGCCATTACCGCAAGCCCTGCCGCTTTTTCACGGTTAGGAGTCACATAATCGACGTTACAACTTGCTGGTGCAGGGGTCATCTCTCCCTTTAACATTGCCTTATCAAAAGCGCTGCGACGACTGTCTTCATTGCTCTGACACCAGATAGCGCGCATTTGCTTAGGCGACTGCTCATATATCGGATAACCGATGGTTTTTACCGTCACACCTTTGGCATTAAGCATGGGCAGCTGTTGATGCAAGCGGCGGCAGTAAGGACAATTGACGTCATTGGCCACATAAATGACCGCTTTTTCAGGGCCGGTCGCTGGATAATTAATCAGCTGGCTACCATCTAAAGTCGCAAATACCGATTGATTTTTACGCTTTTCAAACTCTTGATCGAGCCCGATAAACTGACCGTTTTCAATCACGGATATCTCACCATCGGTAATATACTGCGCATCATCTGATAATAAAAAAGGCACGCCTTCCAATGTTGCGCCCCAAATGACGCCCGGTACTGCGGTATAAAAGAACGGTGTTTTTGCACTCATGTTTTTCAGCGCATCCATATTGGCGAGGATGGCAGATTTGACGCTGGCGCTAACAGGCTTGCCTACTTGCGCACTGCTGCTACGCGTTGGCGTTTTGGTCACTACGCGCTTGCTTGGGTTCTTTTGCAGCTCGCCTTGAATGACATATTTGCCATCTTCGGTAATATGCAGCGGCGGCTGTCCTGCCAAATTCACCTGATACATATTGGGCAGTTTAGATACTACGATAGAATTGATTTGCGTTTTGATACCAGCTTTGGTCAGCAGTTGGCGTAATTGACTATCGACTGACTTGGTTATGCTGCCAGCCGCTTGGGCGGTCTGAGGCGCTTGGCTGGTATTTTTCTTGATAGCATCAGTGGCGCTTGGCTGCGCACAAGCGGTGGTCGTCAGCAATATGGCGCTGATTAAGCTGGCAGATTTTAATACAGGTAATTTCACAGAGACAGTCCTATTGGTTTTTAATAATAGTTGCGTAGTAATCTAAAAAGAAGAACCGCTATATTTAATAGTAAGGATTTTCAAATTCACCTTATTAATAAAGACAACCATATTATGTAAAAACATAGATTAAAAATAATAAACAGACTGTAGCACATGGGATGATTTTGCAAAGCCTTAAGCCGTCAATTTTGCAAAACTGCTACTGAGCTTTAAGAGATAGGCAACACAGACAGCTGACAGAAATAACCACGGCAAACGACAAGCAGCAAAAAGCAGCACACTTTTCAGTGGCTGCTCTTTTTAGAAAAATATTTTAATAATTCATTTTAATGATTTAACAAAGCTTAAATTTAGAATTTAGCCACTTCTTCTGGCGTTAGGAAACGACTGTCGCCTTTATCCAAACCGTCTAAAGTGATATGCCCAATACTGGCGCGATGCAGCTCGGTGACTCTGTTGCCAAAGTAACCCATCATACGTTTTACTTGATGGTATTTACCCTGCTCTAAGGTTAATCGCGCATGGGTTTCATCGATGAATTCAAGAATCGCAGGCTTGGTTTCTTCGTGCTCGCCTTCTAATAAGATACCTTCAGCCACTTCTTTAACAGCATTGGCTTGAGCGTCGCTATCCATTGCTTCAGCTAAGGTCAGCTCATAAATCTTGGCATGTTCATGTTTGGGGCTGGTGACACGGTGCAACCATTTGCCATCATCACTGATTAACAACGCACCCGTGGTATCGACATCGAGGCGACCCGCGATACGTAAGCTACCAAGCTCTGGTACGGCAATCAGCTCAGTAACGATAGGATGTTCTTTAACTTTTAAGGTACATTCAAAGCCTTCAGGCTTATGCAGGAGGATATAACGATTGCCAGCCGCAACTGACAATGGCTCGCCTGCCCACATTACTTCATCATTGACGATATCGACGTGTAACCCCGGGTCTTTGACCACAGTATCATTTACCGTCACCTCACCGGCGTGCAGAATCTTTTTTGATTCTTTACGTGACAGCTCAGTGGCTTTACTAAGAAATTTATCTAGACGCATACTATTTACTACCATCCGTTTTATGTGACCCACCCTAAATCAGAAGCCAACGTCATTAGCATTCGAGCGTGACCTGCTCGTTATCTTCACTGGTTAGAAATGGTACTATAATAAAAAATTAATGAACACTGTGCCAAATACGGACAACAGTGAAAGTCAGACCAGTTTACCATATCCAACCTAAGCCTGATGAAATATGAGCTATCAAACGCTAAAACATGCCGTCACTACTCGTTTGGAAATTAAAAAATCCGACTTTATAACTTATGCTTATCCTGTGACCTCGCGTGAGCAGGCAATGTTTCACGTGGAACAACTGCGTCAGCAATATGCCGATGCCCGCCATCACTGCTGGGCGTATATCATTGGTGACCCTAATAATACCACCAGTGCCGGCTTTGACGACGATGGCGAGCCCAATGGCACCGCAGGAAGACCGATATTAAATGTTTTGCAGCATAAATCTATCGGTAACGTCATTATCATCGTAGTGCGTTACTTTGGCGGTATCAAACTCGGTGCCGGCGGTCTCACCCGTGCTTATGCCGGCTCAGCGCAAGCGGCCGTCGATGAGATGGTTTTGCTACCGTATGTGCCGATGATACAAGTACAAATATTGGCAGAATTTGCCACCGAAGCCCAGTGCCGCTATGTAGTAGAAAGTTTAAATGGCAGTATCGATGATGTGACTTATAGTAAGCAAGTGACATTAACCGTAACGCTCGCCGAGGCAGATATCGACAGTTTAAAAGAGCGGCTGGCGATGGATGGGCGTGTCTTAGATAAGCCATAAGAAATGTATATTTTGATTAGCTGTTTTTAACAAACTATTTTGAGTAGCATGGTTTTTAGTGATATTGTTTTGAGTAACATTGTTTTGAGTAACCATGCGTTCACTGAAAATCATTGGTTTTAATCTTGGCAGTCGGTATGATAAGTCACTGTTTTTTATAACAACTCATATAAGACTGACCTATGCCAACTTCAAAACCAACCAAACCTTTCTCACCCGCGCCGTTTAAACCACCCTTTTGGCTGAGCAACCCGCATTTGCAAAGCATCTTGCCGAAGTTTTTTGCGCCCAAGACGCCAAGCTACCGCCGTGTGATTAATCAAGATTCATTGTGTGAAACTGATATCGCTTATGACTTTTACGATGCCCATCCTGTTCAAGTTTTAGAAGATTCAGAAAATGGCAAACTTGAGCAAACGCCATTAATCGTGTTATTTCATGGCATGGAAGGCAGCAGCGACAGTCATTATGCGCGCGCGTTAGCCTATCAGATGCACGCGCAAGGCTGGCACTTTGTTGTGGCGCACTTTCGTAGTTGTGGCGGTATTCCTGCTAACGGGCGCGTGTTTTATAACGCTGGTGACACGGGCGAGGTGCATCATATGTTAGAAAACTTGCGTGAAAATTACGCGCATATTTACGCAGTGGGCGTGTCACTTGGCGGCAATGCGTTGGCAAAATATATGGGCGAATATGGCGATAACGCGCTATGCGATGGCGCAGTCGTGATTTCTGCGCCGGTCGATATGTCGTCCGCTGCGATTACCATGCATAGCTTTTTGAGCCACCGAATTTATACACCGTATTTGCTCAATCCAATTATTAAAAAAGCACTGGCTAATGATTTAAGCCAAGATGAGATTAACTCTATCAAAGCGGCCAATCGCATCAGTGATTTTGACGATATTTTCACCGCCCCGCGTCATGGCTATCGCTCTAAAAACGACTATTATCACTCATCCTCTGCCTTGCCATACCTAAGGGATGTCACGCGCCCGCTACTACTCATTAGCGCCAAAGACGACCCCTTTATTGGTTTTACCGCCACGCCAAATGATGTCTCGGATAGTGTCACCATTTTAGATACCGAACACGGTGGTCATATCGGTTATCTGCGCTATCGTTCAGACGGTCAGGCAAAAAATGCCCAATCGACTAACGCCCAATCAACTAATGATAATGCCAAAACCAAGCAAGCGGGCAGCAATGGTAAAAAAACAAAAACCTCAAAATTCGATATCAATTGGATACCCGAAACCGTCAGTGCTTATTTTAAGCATATTGGTGTAGCGTCTAAGATTTATAATAACGATTGATAATCTGGCAAACCCAATTCTATTATTTAAACTTTAACCCTTTGAGACTGTGCTATGTATCCATTTATCCGTTATGCCAGCACCATCGCCCATGCCGCGCTGCAAGTAAAAAAAGGCAATACCTTAACGTTTAAAGATACCAGCGAGATTACTTTTCGCTGTCGTTTGACGGACATTGATAATTTTTTAGAGATGAATAATGGACGCGTGCTGACCCTTTATGATTTAGGGCGTACTGACTTTGCGGTACGGAGCGGGCTTGGTAGCCAACTGCTTAAGCAGCGTTGGGGTTTGGTCGTCGCTGGTAGCACCATCCAATATCGCAAACGCATTCGCGCTTTTGATAAGGTAACAATGAAAACTCATATCGTCGGTTTCGATGAGCGCTGGATATATATCGAGCAGTCGATGTGGGTAAAGGGCAAGCCTTGCTCATCCGCCCTACTGCGTACCGGCGTCACTGAAGGCGGCAAAGTCATCGAGACCTCGCGTATCTTAGCGGCGTTAGATCAAGCGGATTGGCAGCTACCGCCGAGCGGTTATGTGGCAGAATGGATAGTCAGTGACGCCGACCGCCCGTGGCCGCCGCAAGCTTAAAGCCAATTATTCAACGGTATTGGTAAGTCACAAGCAAATATTCACAACTACGTAACCTTATAACTACTGTATAGCTACTATTTTCTAACAAGACATTATATAAATACATATAGTAAATGTTAGGATAGTAGTGAGTTCCCTACTCAACTGAATACTTTTTAATTAAAAAACAGTCTAATAAGGAAAATAACATGGTTAATAATACGGATTATGTCGGAACATTATTTGATAATAGTGACTCAAACCCAAGTAAAATCACCTTAGCCTTTACCATGGCAGGTGTCGCGCTTAAAAAAGGTCACTCTGCATCGGTGATATTGATGGTAGACGCGGTACATTTGGCATTACCCAACGCTTTAGATAACGTCAATATTGGCGCGCCATTTGAACCTGCGGGCGAGTTGCTAGAAGCCTTTATTGAAAAAGGCGGTCAAGTATTGGTCTGCGGCGCCTGTATGAAACACAATGGTGTCGAAGAATCAGCCATTGATAAACGCTTTATCGTCATCAGTGGTGATGATGTGGTTGAGCTGCTGATGAACGCGAAAGGCTCTTTGCAGTTGAATTAAGCATTTAAGCTAAGCAAATAGTTTATAAAAATGGGTCGGCTTTCTTAATTATCTTTTGATAACTTAAGAGCTGACTTATTTTTTGGCGTTGAATTCTAGATTTCTGACCTTATCCCCATTTTGGGTGGTGTGTCAAAAAGTATGCTGATTAAAACTTGAACAGTTTTTGAAGCCTTGAAAGCCCTATAGAATCAGAGAACTTAGCATAGATTTTTTATTGGCTTCTATCGCCAGCATACTTTTTAGAACACCACCCCATTTTGAATGATAAGTATTAGCAACAGTCTTATAATCAAAGCCACCCTTCCTATTCAGCAACTAAATACACATTATCTAACACGCACGCCATTCAGCTTTGCTAAAGTAAGTCATGCAAACCTCCTCATAAAACAACAAGGACGCCGGTCATGACCTTACTAAGTACCTTTGATTTAACCTACCCTATCGTGCAAGCACCGATGGCAGGTGCCACCACGCCTGAGCTGGCAGCAACAGTCAGTAACTTTGGTGGACTAGGGTCATTAGGAAGTGGCACGACGGCGCCAGATGTTTTAAATGACCATATTAATACTCTTAAATCGCTCACCAAGCGCCCTTTTATGATTAATCTGATGGTGTTATCCGAGCATGACTCTAATACCTTGGACAGTCCAACTCCTGCTTGGCTAACTAAGTACTATCAAGAACAAAATATCGAAATGGCGTTACCTAAACGTCCTGCGCTAAGCTTTGCAGAGCAGCTACAAGTGCTTTATGACAATCCAGTTCCTGTCGCCAGTTTCACCTTTGGTATTATCAGCGCCGAGCAAGTTCAGCGTTTAAAAGATTTAGGCACGCGCGTCATCGGTACTGCCAATCATCCATTGGAAGCAAAAGCATGGGCGGAGATTGGCGTCGATGCGGTATGTGTACAAGGCGTAGAAGCTGGCGGCCATCGCGGTGGCTGGTTGCCGCAAAGCGCAAACGATCCAATGGGGTTATTGACATTGATTAGTCAAACGCGGGCTTGCACCGATATTCCCTTAATCGCAGCTGGTGGCATTATGACTGGGCAAGCTATCAAGGCAATTCAAACAGCCGGTGCTGAACTGGCGCAAATAGGCACGGCTTTTTTGACCACAGATAAATGTGGCATCAATGATATTTATAAACAAGCGCTACTCGATGCCAGTCAAGATAAGCGCAGTGCTGAGACACGCTTAACGCGGCTGTTTTCAGGTAAGCAAGCGCGCGGTTTGTTAAATGATTATCTGCGTGACTTTGGCCAATTTGAGAGCGCGCATGAGCTACCGCCCTACCCACAATTAAATGCCATGACCAACGACTTACGTGCCCATGCGAAAAACAACCTCGATGCAGAACATCAATCTTTATGGGCAGGACAAGGGGTCGCTTTGGTCAGACAAGAGAGCACGATTGAATTGCTAGAGCGACTGGTAAAAGATTTATAGTTTAATTAAGGTAGGCTAAGTTTCTAACCTATCTTAATTAAACCAACTTATTCAATCGAGATTATTATTTCTTAAGCTTTTCACGAAACGCTTTATAGTCATCCGCAGTCTTATAAAGTGCTTCGACCATCGGTACATGACCGACTTCTGGCATCATAATCACTTCTGATTGCGGGATGATTTCTTTTATCAGATTGACCGTTTCGGGCTTGATGATCTGATCTTTTTCGCCCCATACCACTAGCGTCGGAATCTTATATTGTGCGATGATTTTGGCGCGTTCTTCGACATTATCGGTGACGATTTGCTCGAGGATTTTGGCGTGCAGTTCTTTATTAGCGATACGTTCTTGGGCAAATACCGCTTTGACCGATTTTGGCAAATATGGCGGCTTATACATGATGAAATCATACATGTTGTAGAAGTCTTCATTACTATTAATCAGCAGCGGATTGTTCTCTAACGTTGCGCCTGCAAGTGCTTCGTGAATACCTGCTGACCAAAACCCTGCACTATCGACCAACCATAAGCTTTTGACCTCTTTTGGATATTTCGCGGAGTAAGCCACACTGATAGCGCCGCCCATCGAGTTGCCACCGACATGAATGTTGGATACTAAGCCTTTAGCTTGTAGCAGCTCATGCAAGCGCGTTGCTTGGGCCTCCGAGCGATAATCGGCGCTCATCGGTTTGCTCGACTCACCAAAACCAAGCAGATCAGGAATGATCAGATGATAGCCTTCTAACTGACGCGCGATACGGGTAAAGTTGTCTTTATTACCGCCGAAGCCATGAATCAGTAATAAAGGCTCGCCAGCGACGTTGCCGTTTTCTGCATAGACCATCTTATCGCCAGAAGCTAGCGTTAGCGATTTTATTTCTAAATCAGACTTTGAGCGCTCATATTGAATAATCTTTTGGGTGGTATTGACCGCAAGCGTATTAGGCGCAGTGGTACACCCGACCATAGAAAGACTAAAAAGCGCGGCAAGGCCTAGGCGTTTTAATAGCATCGAAACATCCTTGTTAATAGCTGGCAAAATGAATTAAAAAGCATAATCCTAGCACAAGCTTATTTTAAACTTAAGCAATCATAGCAATTATCCTCACCTCTAAACTGTATGACAATCATATAAAAAATGACAGTTAAATAATCATAGAGTTTGCCGAGAGTTTACAGCTCTCATACAGCTCTAGTAAAGAAGGCACAAGCTTTCTGGTTTATGATAAGCATTTTCGTTCAGTCAGCCATAGATAACGCAAAAGGATCAACATTGAGTAAAACAAATACCTCCACTGGTAAACAGCGCGACCTCACCGAGGGGTCGATTGCCAAAACGATGCTGCTGTTTGCCTTGCCAACACTTGGATCATCAGCCCTCCAGTCGTTAAACGGCTCGATTAATGCCGTCTGGGTGGGCCGGTTTTTAGGTGAAGAGGCGTTGGCCGCGACGGCGAACGGCAATATCTTGATGTTTATCCTGATCTCCTTCGTTTTTGGTTTTGGTATGGCCTCTACTATTTTGATTGGGCAGGCTATGGGTAGCCGTGACGATGCCATCGTCAAGAAAACCATGGGAACGGCGCTGGGTAGCATTATTCCGATCAGTATATTGGTGTCGGCAGGAGGGTGGATATTTGCCCCACTGCTTCTTGATCTGCTTGGTACGCCGCCAAGTGCGGTAGACCTTGCCCTGACCTATCTGCGGATGATTTTCATTGCCATGCCCGTCACCCTGACCTTTACGCTGATAATGATGGCACTGCGCGGGACGGGCGATTCTACGACGCCGCTTTGGTTTATCATTATATCGGTAATTATTGATCTAATTTTGACGCCGGTACTGATTTTGGGTATAGGTCCGTTTCCCGAATGGGGCATATTTGGCTCGGCATTCGCAACCGCCGTCGCCAACACGCTAGCGCTGATTGGCATGGTCGTTACTATGTACCTGCGGGGCTCTGTGCTGACACTTAAGTTGCCAGAGCTGCGCTTTTTGCGTGCAGACCAAGATATCTTGAAGTCAATGTTTTCAAAGGGTTTGCCGATGGGTCTGCAGATGATCGTCATCTCCTCAGCAGCGTTGACGATGCTATCGTTAATCAACCGCGAAGGCGTGCAAACGACGGCGGCTTATAGCGCGACCCAGCAGCTTTGGACCTACGTGCAGATGCCAGCAATGGCGCTAAGTGCCGCAGCCAGTGCGATGGTTGCACAGAACATCGGTGCCAATCAATGGCATAGGGTTGCAGGTATCACGCGTTGGGGGCTTATCTTTAACGTGATATTGACGGGCGCTATGATTGGGGTGCTGAGCATTTTTGATGAAACTATATTGGGGCTTTTCCTCGGTAGTGACAGCGAAGCGCTGCCAATTGGGCGGCATATTCAATTAATGGCGACATGGGGCTTTGTCTTTTTTGGCATAGCGCAAGTGCTGTTTGGCACCATGCGTGCCAATGGCTATGTGATTTGGCCGCTGATAGTTATGGTGATTTCGATGTATCCGGTGCGTCTTGGCTTTGCGTTCGGGCTTTATCCGTTCCTTGGAACCGATGCGCTTTGGCTATCGTTTCCAGCAGGTATGGTAGCAACCGCTGTGATGGGAGCGGGACTATATCTATACGGCGGCTGGCGCAAAGGCAAACACTTGGCCGCAGAGGAGGCCGCGCAAAGGTCTGAGGAGTTTCGCGCGCATACCGGCACCAGTGCATCGTTTCGTGATATCTTACCGACCACGGTGTGGAAACTGTCCCCTATACGCCGTATCACAAGGTTGCATCGTCGACTACAAAAACGCCTGCAAAAACACCGTATGAGAAGAAAGCATAAACGCTCATCGCGTGGTTTATAGATAGTAAATTCAATTGGTTTAAGCTCAAGTGTTTTAAAATCAATGACTGAGTAAAAAACCCACCGCCGCCGCGGCATGAATAGCGGTGGTATCAAATACGGCTATTGGGCTGTCTGCTTGCTGAATAAGCAGTCCAATTTCGGTACAACCTAAAATGACGCCTTCTGCACCTTTATTCGCTAAACCCTGAGTAATAACAATATAATAAGGCGAACTTTATGATTGATAATAACCATTTTACCTCGCCCCCATCACGCGATATCATAGTCGCTGACAAGCACTAGCAATGCTGCATTTCATCCTTTCTCATCGCAACACATCACGTTTACAATACTATTTAAGCGTGGCTCTCATCATGCAGGACAACAGAACGTTATGGCAAAATTCCCGACCGTCAGAATACGCACGCGGCGCAAATACTATCGGCTGATTTTCACCTTTTTAATGGCGCTGATGATGTCGACGATTATCTCGACGGCGTTGCTACTGATTAACGTAGGGTTTGTCGAAGGTTTCTTTACTACGTTGTTTCATTCATGGAAGTATGCCTTTATGGTTGCTTGGCCGAGCGCTTATATTTGTGCCTATTTAATCCAAGAGCACCTGCTAAGCCGCATTGAATTTTATTAACGCCTTTATAAGACTTAGTAAGTTAACCCCAGTTCGGGATAAGGGCTCAAAAAAAAGATAAAAAAAGAAGCCCGAAGTTGCTAAAGTGAGTTTACCAAGACAAACTTCACAACAAGGACTTCTTACATGGACAACCTAACCGAACTATACTGCCATATTGACGACTTTTATCAGCAATTCAAACCTGAGTTCGACGCTCATTTAATCGCAACGGGACACCAAAGGTTAAGAGCATGCCAGATAAGTGTAGCAGAGATTATGACCATCTTGGTACTGTTTCATCAGTTACGTTATCGACAGTTTAAGGCGTTTTACTACCATCACATGCTTGGCATGATGAAACGGGAGTTTCCAAACCTGCCGAGCTACTCGCGATTTATAGAGCTAGTGCCGCGCAGTATCATGCCACTGTGCAGCTACTTGCAAAGCATAATGGGCGACTGTACGGGTATCAGCTATATTGATTCAACCAAGATAGCAGTTTGTCATAACAAGCGTATCTACCGTCACAAAGTCTTTGAAGGACTTGCAACCCGAGGCAAAAGCAGCATGGGCTGGTTCTATGGCTTTAAGCTGCACGCCATTATCAATCATAAGGGCGAGCTTGTATCCATTAAAGTCACTGCGGGTAATACCGATGACAGAGTGCCTATTAAGGATATGGCAACGTCTGTGTTTGGCAAGGTGTTTGGTGATAGAGGATACATCAGTAAAGCACTAAACGCGTGGCTCACAAAACACACTGATACTACGTTGATAACCAAACTTCGGCGTAATATGAAACCCCAATTACTTGAGCCTATGGATGAGGCACTACTCAATCATCGCTCTTTGGTTGAAACGGTGTTTGGAGAGCTTAAAAACTTGTGCCAAATCGAACACTCACGCCATCGTAGTGTCACGGGGTTTATCACAAACTTGCGGTCAGGTTTGATTGCTTATTGCTGGTTTCCTTATAAACCCACCATCAAAAATATGCCTCAGCAGGGACAGGTAGCCACATTGTAAATAGTATCAATGAGTTACAATGTGGCTTATCCCGAACTGGGGTTAAGTTATAAACTTTAGTACATTATGCCAGCGTAAAAACAGCTAAGATAAGCGACAAACTGTTGTTAATCAGAGGCGACTATGAGCCAAGCACGGCGTACTATCGAGCAGTTACTACATCAAGGTTTCCTTTCCCTTAAAAATACCGAGGCGGCAGCAACGCACCTAGAAGTCTATCCTAGCAAACGCACGTGGCTGATGTTTTTTGATAAAGCGCTGCTGATTATTGGCGCGGTGGCGCTGGTATTATCCCTTGTATTCTTTATCGCCTATAACTGGCAAAATATCGGCAAGATGGGTAAATTTGCGTTGGTTGAAGGGGCGCTGGTGATTACCATCGCGCTTTACGTAGCACTGTCTTTTAGGCAACTTAGACAACGATTTCAGCTGATTCGGCAGTTATTATTGCTCATTGCTAGCATTATCACCGGTAGCTTATTGGCACTATTTGGGCAAGTGTATCAAACGGGCGCTGATACCTGGCAGCTGTTTTTTGGCTGGGCGCTATTGATTACGCCTTGGGTGCTTATCGCTCGCTTCCCTGCGCTTTGGCTGCTGTGGTTAGGCTTAATCAATGCCTGTTTGCTACTCTATTTGGATGTCGCAAATCTGCAATTTATCAACCAGCACCTGCAAAACGTCTCTCAAGTAGCCATCCTTGCGCTATTTAATTTTATTACTTTTTATAGTTGGCTTATTAGCTGCGACAATAAAAAACCTTACATTGCTAGCAAGTTCTTCAATCCTATTAACCGTAAAGACTTTATCTCTAAGACAACCGCTAATGACCTTAAACATCCTCTAAATGACTCTAAAATAAACAGCTCACCAACCAAATCCAGCTTGCACTGGAGTACTTATGTCGTCGGTTTATTAAGTACGTTTTTTATGACGTATCTAGCGATTGTCACGGTCTTTGATAATGGAAATATCTGGGCAACGCTTATCGCTATCATAGTATGGCTAGGCTGGTGCGGCTTTATGTTTTGGCACTTTTATCAGCGCCGTCTTGATTTACTGATGCTGACTTATTTGTCATTTTCTATCATTACTGTAGTGATGTTTTGGGTCGGTAAATGGCTGTTGGATAGTTTTGACGCAGGTGGGTTTTTGATATTAGCCTTGCTACTTATTGCCATGAGCTCGTCGGCAGTTATGTGGCTACGCAAAGTTTCCCGTATCAAGAACGATGACACTGCTCCTCATACTGTAATCAAGGGGGACAGCGATGAACAATGAGATGAACAATGAGATGAATAATAATATCAACCATAACGAGCAAAATCGTGACCTTTTGCTATTGCAACAGCAGGGATTGATCGACGCGCAAAATGTCAGTGATAAGCTTTTAAATAGTGCAGCATCTGAAGCGCCTAGCCCTTGGTTTATCAGCTTATTTTTTGGTATGAGTGGTATTTTAGCCAGTCTATTTTTTATAGGGTTTTTGACCTTATTATTAGATAACACCGGTTTGCTGGATAGTACGCTAGCGGTATTTATTATTGGCGGCATATTAAGCGGCATTGGCGGGTTTCTATTTTATAACGCGCGCATACGCCATAGCCCTTTTTGGAATAGCTTAGCCTTTGCAATTACGCTAGCAGGTCAAGGTTATATTGCCTATGCTTTACTGGCGAGTGAGATTACAGAGCCACTCAATATAGTGCTATTGCTTCTTGTGCAACTGTTGATGACTGTTGCTATAGCCAATTTTATCTATCGTTTATTGAGCGCAACCTTAGCCTTAAGCTGCCTGTTTTACTTATTAAATTATTATCACTTATCTGAAATAAGCTTAGGATTATTGGCATTAATCACTAGCGTGACTCATTTACAACGCTATAGGCTAGCTGCTTTTATCCCGACCAAATGGCGAATGAACGCTCTAGAAATTACCAATGCTATTGGCTATGCGAGCGCCTATGTTTTGCTCAGTGTTTCCGTCTATTTTATCGCTGCTGAATATGGCAATAGCTTTGATAGTTATGGAGAAGCCTTTAGCTATAACTATTATCTGGCCCAAGGACTATTAACGCTTGCCAGCCTTTATGCTGCTTATCTCATTTTAAAGCGCTATCACATCAAACTATTATCAGCAGCAGGACTGCTCATTAGCGCTGCGATTGTATTACTTGGGATAATGTCTATTTATGTCTCAGGCTTATTGGCCACCAGTTTGATTATCATTATCGCCACTGCCAATAGCCAACGCGTGCTGTTAGGACTGGGCATTATTGCCTTGGTCGGTTATATATTTTGGTATTACTATCAGCTCGATACTTCTTTATTGGTCAAGTCTGCCTCTATGCTGGTCATCGGTATCGCGCTATTACTGCTGCGCTGGTTGCTTATCAAAGGCTATTTTGCGAATATAAAACCGAGTGCTAACGACAATCAGGAGCGGCTGTCATGAATAATAAAATTTTGACCAAGCGCTTGATTAAGGGCACATCAAAGACCCATTGGCTACAAAAACCGGCAGTTACGATTATTATTGCCCTTCTTGGATTGGCGCTCGTATTGGTGGTGATGACGAGGAATATCGCAAAGTATGAAAACCATCTTACGACTGGCGATACTGTCTTATTAGCGCTTGCACCCGTTGATCCACGCGGCTTTATGCAGGGCGACTATATGACGCTTAGCTATGCGCTAGAGCGTGACGTATTTGCCGCCTTAAATAGAGACCCCGGTAGCTATCCTACCAATGAAGATGGCTATGTCATAGTTGCCTTAGATAACAATAAAGTCGCACAGTTTGTGCGCTTAGCGGCTAATCAACCTAAAAATCTAGCCTCTAATGAGATGGCGATTCACTATCGTATCCGTAACGGCGCAATGCAGCTTGCGACCAATGCTTTTTTCTTCCAAGAAGGTCATGGCGAAGCGTTTGAGGCGGCAGAATATGGGCTATTTCGGGTCAATGATAAAGGGGAGCCGCTATTGACCAATCTGGTCGACGACGACTTTAAAGTGATTAGTCCAAAAAATGATTAATCCAAAAAGGGATTAATCTAAAGTAGCCTAATATAGTTGATTCAAGTCAAAAAGAATACAGGGCTGTTGGGATAAATTTTGCGAAGCCTCTGGAGTGCGAAGCGCACAGCAAGCAAGAAAAATTTATCCCAGCAGCAGGCTATTTTTAACGTGCCTTTTTTATATTGAACTAACTATACAGCGCAAACTGCTAATAACTCAAAATCAATGCTGCTGTAAATGCTACCGATTGTCGCGCTAAAACCTTTATAACTGTCAATCGATGACAACCCTGCTTTACCAAAGTGATATTGCGATAAGTCAGCAGGGTTTGTTACTGTTGATGGCTGCAAATTCACTAGCTCGTTAAAAATATTTAAAAAAACTTAAAAATTAAAAAAGGATTTATCATGCGTAGTGCAACTTATAACGAATTTGGCAAACCAACTGAAGTATTAAGCCTCGGCGACCGCCCTATCCCAGAGCCCAAGCCTAATGAAGTGCGTGTCAAAACCATTCTCGCCTCCATTCATAACCATGATCTGCTTACCATTCGCGGTAAATATGGCTTTAAGCCTGAAATGCCGGCTATCGGCGGTAGCGAAGCGTTGGGTATCATTGACGCCGTTGGCAGTGACGTTAAGGACTTAAAAGTCGGTCAACGTGTGGCTGCTGCCAGTGTACAAGCAACGTGGGCAGAGTACTTTGTCGCATCAGCCGATATGGTCTTTGCTGTCCCCGATAGCTTAAAAGATGAAATGGCCGCGCAGTTAATTGCCATGCCGCTCAGTGCTTTAATGCTGCTGGAATTCTTAGAAGTAGAAAGCGGTCAATGGGTTATCCATAATGCCGCCAATGGTGCCGTTGGTAAATCACTTGCGATGCTGGCTGCCGCGCGCGGCGTTAATACCATTAATCTGGTACGCAGTAGCGATGCGATTAAAGAGTTAGACGCCCTTGGTATCAAAAATAACATCAATGTCGAAGATGACGATTGGAAAGAACAAGTCCGTCAAACCATCGGTGATGATAGCATTAGCGCAGCGGTCGACTCTGTCGGCGGGGAAGCAAGCGGTGACTTATTATCGCTACTCGGTCATGGTGGCACTTTGGCATCTTTTGGCATCATGTCAGGTCAGCCAATGGTGCTTAATCCAACGCATCTAATCTTTAAACAAGCCATCGTAAAAGGCTTTTGGGGCAGTAAAATTAGCCAAGAGATGAGTGTCGAAAATAAACAGCGCTTAATCGATGAGCTTATCGAACGGGCAACCAGTGATAAATTGCATTTGCCTGTCGAAGCCGTATTTGATTTAGCTGATATTACTAAAGCTGTCGATGGCAAATTGCAGTCAGGCAAAAAAGGCAAGGTATTGCTAAAGCCTTAAACTATCATTCATTTAGCTAGCTTTCGTTTTATTCTTCCTTTTATTGAGATAGTGGCAGCGTTCTTTCTAATAAGAACGCTGCCATTTTTTATGGCTTATTTTGCGGTTATAACTCTGCACCTTCTTCAGCTTGCAGCTTTTTATAACATTTTACCGTTCTAAACAGCGGGCAACGTTCATTTACCAAAGTCAGGTTGCGGGTATCAAGTCCTACTTGTTAAGGTTGATGAGTGATTAATCATCATCGTTTCAAAATGAACAATCAACGATATTTATCTAACAATAAAAAAGGATATAAATATGCGCAGCGTAACCTATAACGAATTTGGCAAACCTTCAGACGTACTAACCATAACTGACAGCCCGATGCCAGAGCCAAAGGACAACGAAGTCCGTATCAAGACTATTCTATCTTCCATCCATAACCACGACCTCATCACTATCCAAGGCCAATATGGTACCAAGCCAAAACTGCCCGCACTTGCTGGCAGCGAAGCCGTGGGTACTATTGATGCTATCGGCGCTGGCGTCAAAGGTATGCAAGCGGGTCAGCGTGTGGTGGTCACCGGTGTCGAAGGTACGTGGGCCGAGTACTTCACCGCCCCTGCTAGCAGTGTCATCCCGATACCGGACGCCATCGACGATGAAATGGCCGCGCAGCTTATCGCCATGCCGATGAGCGCCTTGATGCTCATTGAGTTTTTAGAACTAGAAAAAGGTCAATGGGTCATTCAAAACGCAGCCAATGGCGCAGTTGGCGAATCGCTTGCGATGTTGGCTGCTGAGCGCGGCATCCATACCATCAATGTCGTGCGTAGTAAAGAGTCAGCAAACGAGCTGACTGAGATTGGTATCACTGAAAACAACGTGGTGAGCGATGATGACGACTGGAAAGATCAAGTTCGTCACATTATCGGTGATGCAAAAATAAGTGGCGCAGTCGACTCTGTCGGCGGTCAATCTGGTGGCGACTTACTAAGCTTACTTGGTCATGGCGGTATCATGGCAGCGGTGGGTGCGATGTCTGGTCAGCCACTCGCGCTGAATCCGACTCATCTTATCTTTAAGCAAGCGACACTCAAAGGATTTTGGGGCGGTGCATTGATGCAAAAGATGGATGCGGATAATAAAAGCCGTTTGATAAAAGAGCTTATCGAGCGCGCTGCCAGTGGTAAATTAAAGCTACCAACAGGCGGCATCTATACGCTGGACAATATTAAAGAAGCGGTATCTGGCAAGGTGCAATCTGGCAAAAAAGGCAAAGTATTGTTAAAACCTTAATATAGTTCGTTATAAATCCACTCAAATAAAAGAGCAATACAAAAGGATTCAGACAATGTCTAATAACAAAACCTTTAAAGCCTTTAAAGCCTTAGTCGTCGAAGAAACCAGCAACGGTACGTTCGATAAAAGCATCCAAACGCGTAACGTCAGTGATTTACCTGAGAACGATCTGCTGATCGAAGTCCATTACTCTTCGTTAAATTTCAAAGATGCGATGTCAGCATCAGGTAATAAAAGAATCACCAAACATTATCCACACACTCCTGGTATCGATGCGGCAGGCGTCGTGGTCAGTGATAAGTCTGGCACGTTTAAAGAGGGGCAAGAAGTCGCGGTCTTTGGCTATGATTTGGGCATGGATACCGACGGCGGTCTCAGTCAGATGATATCTATCCCTGCCGATTGGGCGGTCGAATGCCCATCTTCTTTAACGCTAAAAGAAGCCATGATATATGGTACGGGCGGCTTAACCGCAGCCTTAAGTGTGCAAAAGTTAGAGAAAATGGGCGCAAAACCTGAAGACGGTCTAGTCGCGGTCACGGGTGCAACGGGCGGCGTCGGTAGTATCAGTATCGCCATATTAAGTCAGCTTGGCTATGAGGTCATCGCCTTCTCAGGTAAGCCGGAGCAAAGTGACTATCTAAAAGAGCTTGGTGCAAACGAAGTCCGTCACCGCGATACCATTAATGAAATCGGCGATAAGCCCGTCGGGCGTGAGCTATGGGCAAACGCTATTGATACCATCGGCGGCGACTATTTGGCAAACTTGCTCAAACAAACCAAAGCGGGCGGCGCGGTTACTTCTTGTGGTTTGGCAGGCGGTGCCGAGTTTTCGATGACGGTACTGCCGTTTATCACCCGCGCGGTGTCCCTACTCGGTATCGATTCGGTCTATATTCCACTGGCTGATAAAAAGGCTATTTGGCAGCGTGTCGCTACCGATATGAAATTGCCTAATTTAGAGAATTACTGCGAAGAGATTACGCTTGAGCAGACGCCGGAATACTTAGATCGCTTTATGGCGAGTCAAACGGTTGGGCGTTATGTGGTGAATGTGCGGGGTTAGTATTTTCACAAGTTAGCGTTATAAATAAAAGGCAGCATCTCTTTTGAGGTGCTGCCTTTTTTAATTAAGTAAAAGTATGGTAGTGTTTTTAGGCAAACAAAATTATACTTCTATTCATGGCACCACAGTACTTTCGCTAGAAAACTTCTAAATATACTCCTACCTTCATATTTTTATATTCGAGAAATATTTAATGGCAAAAATCTCATTGGTAGTTGGAAATGGCTTATCAATTAGCTTTGGAAATCAGAGTGGAATCAGTCATAATTTTGATTCACAGCAGCCTTTAAACTGGAATGTAATATGCCCAACCACAGGTGATTTGTTAATAGATAACCTACCAAGCTTAAAAAGGTTATGGCAGAAAAATATCAGTAAACCGCACTTTGAGATTTTTGGGTTTGCGCTAGACAAATTCTATTGTAATTTAATTGGTTTAGATTCTTTCAAAACTACTTTAGAAGCTAGACATTTCTTAACTATTGCGTTTTCAGAGTACAGTTTATTACAGAGTAGTAAATTGAATATAGATTGGACTTGGTTTCAATGGCTTGAGCTGCATAAGTCTGAGATAAAAGGAGCTCTATCATTCAATTACGACCTTTTGCTTGAATCAACTTTTGATAAATTAGGTGTAATGGACAAAATTCATGCTGGCGTAGGGTCTAACGCTATATACTGTCTATATTTGCAAGGAATCAAAGCCATGAATCAAAAAACTGCCCTTTTTGTCATGATAAACACACCAAGAAGAATGGACGCAAGCTAGGCAAACAACAGTATCAATGTCTAGCTTGCAGACGGCAGTTTTTAGGTGGCAAAAGACTCAATAACCAGACCCTTTGGACTGAATACACCCAAGGAAAACAGACCTACCAACAACTGGCTGATAAATACCATTGTAGTCTTAAAACCATTCAAAGACGTTTAGATAAAGTCAGTACCCAGTATCAAGTTAAACGACCGAATACTGCTAACATCATCATGGATACCACTTACTTCGGTCGTAAGTTCGGTTTAATGGTTTTTATGGACAATACCACTAAAGCCGTTCTTTACTACGCGATAGTCAGTCATGAAACCAACAGTGCCTACAAGCAAGGAATTGATCATCTAGCATCGTTAGGCGTTGATATACAAAGCATCACCTGTGATGGTAGACGAGGGCTTAGAACCCTGTTTACCCACACTCCTTGCCAGATGTGCCAGTTTCATCAGGTGCAAATAGTGACTCGTTACCTCACTCGTCGACCTAAGAATATCGCAAGTATTGAGCTTAGACGGCTCACTTTAAACTTAACACAGCTTAATAAAGCTGACTTCATAGAGCACTTAGATTATTGGTTGTTAACTCATGAAAACTATCTGAGTGAGCGTAGTACCAATGAAGATACTGGTAGAAGTTGGTACACTCACAAACGTCTTAGAAGTGCTTATCGCAGCCTCAGAACCAATAGCGATTGGCTATTCACTTATCAAGAATATGAGCACTTAGACATACCAAATACCACCAATTCTCTTGAAGGATTATTCAGTGAGTTAAAGCGACAATTACACAGTCATCACGGTCTAAGTGAGCAGCGTAAGTTGCGGTTTATTAAAGACTTTTTAGGGTCAAAGTCACTCAAATAGCATGAATTATGTCCATTAGCGACTACCTTCTACTTTTTAGCATGAATTTTGTCCATTACACCATAAATTAGGTATAAATTACCACTCATCACAAGTAAACCATATTAGAAATGGCATCCCTTTAGTGAAGCCTCATGGTTCTGTAGACTTTGAAATGGCCGATGGCATAATTGATATCTACATGGAATATCCATTGAACAACTTTGTTGATTTGAATAATGCGCCAATGAAGCGATTGCTTCATTGCAGTTTGGCATATCCTCGGAAGCAAGCTCATTGTATTATTCCTCATGAAGCTAACAAGTATGAAAATTATCAGTGGGTTTCACAATCAAGCATGCAGTTCAGGCCCGTTTTAAAAGAAAGCGATTACTGTTTATTTATTGGCATCTCTTACCTTCCTTGTGACCGAATCGAAATAGATAGAATTATAAATACGCTACCTGTATCGTGCAAAATTATAATAGCTAATCCATATCCTCCTGAAGAACTTTTAGAAAAAATAAAAGATAGAAATTATATAGTTTGGTCTTCTTCAGATGGACCTATAGATGAAAGCGGCAAATTATATAATCTCAAATAGATGAAAACTTAGCCTTTGTTATGTTACTTCTCTATATCAATATTCAAAAAAACACCCAACCAAGTTGAGTGTTTTTTTTATTTCAGCTAAAGATTAAGTAGAGATTATTCCCACTCAATCGTCGCAGGCGGCTTGCTCGACAGATCATAATTCACGCGTGACACTTCAGCAATCTCATTCATAATGCGATTCGATACCGTCTCAATCAAATCATACGGTAGATGCGCAAAGCGCGCGGTCATAAAGTCCACGGTCTCAACCGCACGTAGCGCTATCACCCACGCATAGCGGCGACCATCGCCAACCACGCCGACTGATTTGATTGGTTGGAATACCGCAAATGCTTGCTTAAGAAGGATTACTTTTTCTTCTTTTCGGCACGTTTTTTCTCGATCAATGCTTGAGCCGTGGCGTTTCCTTCCCACCATTCACCCATATCTTGCCAGTAGAAATATGCCTGATCTTTACCACCGATTTCTATACCATAGCTATTATCAATACCACGTGGTCTAGGATGGCGTTTTTTTAGTATTTCATGAGCCACTTCAGGTAAATTGTCTTGCGCGATAACCCATTCTTTTTCTGCTTTATCTAGCTTATCTTGGTAGCAATAAGCCAGCACTTTGCCAAAAACAATATTGGCGAGCATATCTTCTGGGTAATTATCGCAGAGTTGAATGATTTTTTGGTATTGCTTGGTAAGCATATACAGCTCTATCATGCGTTCACGTATGCCCAGATTATCATTAGGGCATACTTGCAGTAATTTTTCTGCTTCTTTACAAGCTAAGTCGAAACGGCCACTATCTGCATACACATTCGCTGATTGAAAGAGCGCCCGTAAAAAGGCTCGATTTTCCATAATACCCCAAGGCAACTTGCTTTTTTGCCAATTGAATTTTTTGGGAAAGTATTCTAAATAAAGTCGCATACATTCACGGCTACTTAGTAAGGCTAAAAAGCTATCGCCATGCTCCTCACATAAAAAAGCTAAGTTAAAGTAAGCATTAGGGTCATTTATACTTTCTAACACTAGAAACTGCGCAATATCACGAGCCACTTCATAACCATCACGCTCCAAAGTCATTTGAATGACTTGAAATGAGGTCGGCGGCTGGTCGTCAAAGTCTTGCATAATTTCATCTTGAAACTTGCTCACCACCTCATTCATGATGTCATCAATATCGCGACCTGCTTTTATTTCGGCGTCAACGAAATTTTTTACTTTGTTTTTTAAGAGGTTACTTTCATTATCGTTAGCTGATTTATTTTTAGGAAATTCAATAATCGACTCTTCAAACATCCATTCATCTTGACCAACATGAATTAACTTCATAGCTTATTGCTCCTTTTTGCGTCCTATTTTTATATCACATTGCAAGGGCGTGAGCTACTCCCACTCAATCGTCGCTGGCGGCTTGCTAGATACATCATAAGTCACACGTGAGACTTCAGCGATTTCATTCATGATGCGGTTCGATACCGTCTCAATCAAATCATATGGCAAATGGGCAAAGCGCGCGGTCATAAAGTCGACGGTTTCAACCGCACGTAGCGCAATCACCCACGCATAGCGGCGGCCATCGCCAACCACGCCGACTGATTTGATCGGTTGGAATACCGCAAATGCTTGCGCAGTCTTATCGTACCAGCCTGATTTTTCTAATTCTGCCATAAAGATAGCATCGGCTTGACGTAAGATATCGGCATATTCTTTTTTCACTTCACCAAGGATTCGCACGCCCAAACCTGGACCTGGGAACGGATGACGATAAATCATTTTTGCTGGTAGACCCAAGGTGATACCGAGTTTACGCACTTCATCTTTGAACAAATCGCGTAATGGCTCGACCAACTCAAACGCCAAGTCATCTGGCAAACCGCCGACGTTATGATGGCTCTTAATCACGTGGGCCTTGCCTTGATGCGACTTGGCTGATTCGATAACGTCAGGATAAATCGTACCTTGTGCCAAGAACTCAATGACTTTACCATCGCTTTGCTCGCTGATTTCACGGGCGCTATTGGCAAACACATCGATAAAGGTTTTACCGATGATTTTACGCTTGGCTTCTGGATCAGACTCGCCTGCTAAGGCATTTAAGAATAAATCTTCGGCATCGACACGGATGACTTTTACGCCCATGTTTTCAGCAAAGATTTGCATCACTTGGTCGCCTTCATGCAGACGCAGCAGACCATTATCAACGAACACACACGTTAACTGATCACCAATCGCTTTATGCAATAGCGCGGCAACCACTGAGCTATCGACGCCGCCTGATAGACCAAGCAATACTTGCTTGTCACCGATTTGCTCTTTTAACTGTGCCACACGCATATCGACGATATTGTCTGGCGTCCAATCACCCGCACAGTCGCAAATTTGATGTACGAAACGACCCAATAACGCTTGACCTTGTAGGGTGTGCGTCACTTCAGGATGGAACTGTAGACCATAGTACTGTTTGGCATCATCGGCCATAATCGCAATCGGACAGCTTGGCGTACTGGCGATAATATCGAAACCTTGTGGCGCTTCAATGACCTTGTCGCCATGACTCATCCACACATCTAGCTTGGCGGTGTTGTTTTCCGTCACGCTATCTTCAATACCATCAGTGAGCTGCGACTGACCATTAACTTCAATCGTCGCGGCGCCAAACTCATGGATATCACTGGCATGAACCTGCCCGCCAAAACGATCTGCCATCGCCTGCATACCGTAGCAAATACCCAATACCGGCACGCCAAGCTCAAATACCGCCTCGTTGATACGTGGGCTATTTTCAGCATGAACGCTCTCAGGACCACCCGATAGGATGACGCCTTTGGCACCAAAATCATGGATACGCTGAGTGTCGATATCATAAGGAAACATCTCACAAAAAACGCCAGAATCGCGCACACGGCGAGCGATAAGCTGGCTGTACTGCGAGCCAAAATCGAGAATGAGGATGCGGTCTTCTTTGATAGTAGGCATAGTAGGTAATGCAGAAGTGGCAGCGGCAGTGGTCATAAATCGATGTCCATCAAGAAAAAATTAGTGCCCTATTTTAACAAGTTTGCGCCCATTAATGGCTATTAGATGGTTAATTATTCACGTTTTTTGCGAGTTATTGATGGTTATGAATATTTATTAATAATGAATAGCAAATATTTATGATTATTTGAATGTTACCAAGGCAAGAGTCAAAAGAGATAAGTAATAATTTCAAGAATAAATGACAGACTTAACGAGAAATTTTTAACCCATTAAAATGTAACAACTATACAAACAGTATGAATTTTTATTATACAAATGACGAGTCTGTATAAATTTTTCGTTTATATTGTGCTATGCTCGAAGGATAAGCAATTTGGCTTTAATACGATAGATTTAGCATGGTTAGCTCAAGCTAATTATTACTGTTAAGCTATTGTTAAATTGCCCCTAATTATAAAAACCAGACCTAAATCTCACCCTAAATAAAAGTGATAGTCGGTTCAAGATAATTTGGATACAGGGAAGACGAGTGAAATGACTACAGGATAGTAGACTGCGCGCGTGTGACCGTGTCCGATTTATATAGAGTTTGACTGTATAATAAATTGACAGGTATGTCCCTATGAGCAAAATCAAATCCCTTTTTGGTAAAAACTCCACCTCTACCGCAGTAGCCATCAATGATGCTGACAGCAGCGCTTTAGATGCTGCAAAAGATAATGACTCTGCCAATACATCCAATAGTACGTCCGCCAATACCCCTATTGAGCAGACGCGTTGGAACGGTTGGGGCAATATCAGTATCAATAAAAAAGTCTCGCCGCATGGCGCAAAACTGATCAAATCACATATCGGCAAAACAAAAAAACTCTCCTCTGTCAGCTTACAACAGGTACTCAAAACTGTGCCAAAATCGCGGCTGCCTGCTGCGATGACTAAGCTTGCAACGGTATCTATCGATAAAGAAGTGAGACTCAGACACGCACGCGGTCAAAGCTTCCCAGATTGGATAGCCATGCACAGCGGCGCCTTTGAAGTGTTCCCTGACGGTGTCGCCTTCCCTGAATCGACCGCTGATGTCGAGACTTTATTAACGCTCGCCAGTGAGCATGACCTAATTGTCATTCCTTTTGGTGGTGGCACCTCAGTCGTTGGACATATCAATCCGCAAAAGGGCTCACGCCCGGTACTCACTATCGCCATGAGCAAGATGGATCAGCTTCTCGACTTAGATACCGAGAGCCAAATTGCTACCTTTGGCGCGGGTACACAAGGACCAGCGGTTGAAACACAATTGGACGCACAGGGTTACCGCTTAGGACATTATCCGCAGTCTTGGGAATTATCGACGCTTGGCGGTTGGATTGCCGCGCGCTCTAGTGGTCAGCAGTCATTGGGCTACGGACGTATCGAGCAGATGTTTGCTGGCGGTACGTTGGTCACCCCGCAGGGTGTACTTAATATCGCTGATATTCCGGCGTCATCAGCAGGGCCTGATCTGCGCGAGATGATGATGGGCACCGAAGGTCGTGCTGGTATCTTTACCGAAGTAAAAATGCGCGTACAACCGCAACCTGAGGAAGAACTGTTTAAAGTGGCTTTCCTGCCCAATTGGGAAGCAGGTAAAGAAGTGCTTAGACAAGCCGTGCAAAAAAATGTTCGCCTATCTATGCTACGTTTAAGTAATGCCGTCGAGACTGATGCGCATCTACATTTAGGCACGTCACCAAGCCAGTTTTTAGCCATTAGCACTTATCTAAAAGCTCGCGGGCTGAGCTCAGATAAGGTTATGCTCACTTACGGCGTATCAGGCGATAAGGCGCAGAATAAATTGGCGTTAACGCAGTTTAATAAGCTGTTGAAGCAGCACGGTAGTGTCACTGGTAAAATCACCGATATTATGGGTAGCGTGTGGGCGCATGGACGTTTTAAATTCCCTTACTTGCGTGGCACTTTATGGGACAAAGGCATCATGGTCGATACCTTTGAGACGGCAACCAATTGGAACAACATCGACGAGCAAATGCAGCAGATGCAAGAAGCGGTGCAAAACGCTTTGGCAGATGAAGGCGAAAATGTCATGGCCTTTACTCATATCTCACACGTCTATAAACAAGGTGCCAGCCTTTATACCACCTATTTCTTTCGCGCAGCTAAAGACCACGCCCCAACCTTAGAACGCTGGCAAAAAATCAAAAAGGCAGCCAGTTTAAGTCTAGCGAATGGCACGGCGACGATATCGCATCAGCATGGTGTCGGTCGTGATCATGCGCCTTACCTAGCGGCTGAAAAAGGTAAGCTCGGCATTCAAGTGACTCATGATATGCTCAAAAGCCTAGACCCTGAACACCGTATGAACCCCGGCGTTTTAATCAAAGATTAAAGGTGGCCTTAGCGCCATTAATTGACTTACGCATTTTAAGTCATTGATTCATTTAAATGTCATGTGAGATAAACCGTTTATGAACCCCAATAAGCCCCATCAGCAACGCCAGCAAGCGCTAGCGCCTTTATCTCATCGCTCGTCTCAAGTAGAACCGTGGGATATGCTGATTATTGGTGGCGGCATTACGGGTGCTGGGATTGCGCGCGAAGCGGCACGGCGCGGTTTAGCAGTATTATTAATTGAGCAAAAAGACTTTGCTTGGGGCACGTCCAGCCGCTCTAGTAAAATGGTACATGGCGGGCTACGCTACATTGCCTCGGGTGATTATAAGACCACCTTGCTTAGCGTGCGTGAGCGTGAACGTATGCTCAGTGAAGCGAGTGGCCTTGTGAATGAGATGCACTATGTTATGCCGCATTATAAAGGCAAGTTTCCACCGCCATGGATATTCAATACCTTGCTACGAGTCTACGATAGGCTTGCGGGTAAGCATTATTTTACCTACTTTAAAAGAGAGGCTTTTCTAAGTTTAAATCCGCATATCAAGCAAGACAAGTTTTTGGGCGCCAGTCAATTTAGCGATGCGGTGACCGATGACTCGCGGCTGGTGATGCGCGTACTTGATGAGGCAATTAATGACGGCGCGCAGGCGATTAATTACCTCAAAGCAGAATCGTTGATTACCAATGAGCAAGGATTGGTGGTAGGCGCAACGCTCAAAGATACCTCTTCTGAAGACAACGGCCAAAATTACGATGTTTATGCCAAAGTCGTGGTCAGTGCCACAGGCGCTTGGGCGGATACCTTACGTATGCAAGCCAGCAAGCAAACCGAACAAAGCTTGCATAAGCAAATCCGTCCGTCACGCGGTAGTCATTTGGTCGTAAGCAAAGAGCGTTTACCAATTAAGCAAGCCTATACCTTTTTGCATCCTGTCGATAAAAGAGCGGTATTTGTCTTCCCATGGGAAAACCGTACCGTCCTTGGCACCACCGATTTGGATCATCCGCCTTTGGACGATAGTGAAGTTGGTATTACTAACGACGAGGTCGATTATCTATTAGCTGCGACTAACGATCTTTTTAGTGATGCCGACCTTAATCGAGAAGATGTCATCAGTACGTGGGCAGGCGTGCGTCCGCTGATATCTGACGGCGGTGACGGTAAGCGCGTGAGCCCTAGTAAAGAAAAGCGCGACCATAGCGTGTGGTTGGATAATAATCTGGTAACCGTCAGCGGCGGCAAGCTAACAACCTTTCGCCTTATTGCTTTAGATGTCCTTGAAAAGTGTCAAGAAGTGCTCGCGCTCGATAAATCTGTCATTCAAAGTCAAACCATAAATGGCGATCACGTCTTTAGCGATACCACACCAAGCAATCCTAAATTTTCTACTTTACCAAAAGATCTACAACAACGCTTGCAAGGGTTTTACGGCTTACAGCTCGATACCTTACTTGAACTAGCGCATGACGAAGATTTGGCTTATGTCACCGACAGCAACACCATTTGGGCAGAGATTCGTTTTGCCGCGCGCCATGAGCAGGTTATTCATTTAGATGATTTATTACTGCGACGGACACGCTTGGGTTTAATCCTACCGCATGGCGCAATGACGCCGCTTATCAGCACAAGACTAAAGAAAATATGTCAGCAAGAGCTCGGCTGGGATGAGCAAAAATGGCAACAAGAAGTTGCTCGCTATCAGGACTTGTGGCAGCGCTACTACCATTTGCCTGCGGCTTAAATTTTTCTAAGTTACTTTGACATTCAAAATCAGTGCTACTGGAAGAAATTTTACGTAGCCTCTGGAGTGACGAAGTCGCACAGCAAGCAAGGAAAATTTTTACCAGAAGCACGTTTTGACATTTATGATTATCCCCACATAGTTAAGGACGACTATGACCACGAACCTTGATGACCCTATTTATTTCTTAGCCATTGATAATGGCACCCAAAGTGTCAGAGCGCTTATCTTTGATCAGTTTGGCACTGAGATTGCCAAAGCTCGCGTCCCTATTGAACCCTATTTTTCTACTCAGCCCAATTTTGCCGAGCAACATGCCGATTATTATTGGCAAAAGCTAAGCGAGGCTTGTCAGCAACTGTGGCGCACCAGCGCTATAAGCCCTGAGCAAATCGCAGGCGTCAGTCTCGCCACCCAGCGCTATACCATGATTTGCCTCGATAAAAACAAGCAGCCACTGCGCCCTGCTATTGTATGGATGGATTTACGCCGCGGCGAACCCAACGATATTGGTTTTTTAAACCCACTAACCAAAATTATTGGCATGGGCGAACTGGTACAAGAGGCACAGCAAAAAGCCCGCTGTAATTGGCTTGCATACCATGAGCCAAAGATGTGGGCAAAGACCGCCCATTACGTCAATCTATCTGCTTACCTGACCTATCAGCTCACAGGCGAATTAGCCGACTCCACTGGTCATGCCCTAGGCTATTTGCCTTATGACTATAAAGCGCAAACATGGCTAAAACCTAAAGATCTTAAATGGCGTTTATTTAGCTGTCGACCTGAGCAAATGCCTAAGATAGTGCCGCCAGGTCAGCCACTTGGTCATATCAGCGCAAAGGCAGCTAAAGCCACGGGGATTTTAGAGGGCACGCCGATGATTGCTGCCGCTAGCGATAAAGCTTGCGAAGCTTTGGGCTCTGCTGGTCTGGCAGCCGACACTGCCTGTTTAAGCTTTGGCACTACTGCGACTATTAACACCACCTCGAGCAATTACGTCGAAATCCTTAAGCATATGCCCGCCTACACTGCTGCCGCGCCAAACTACTACAATCAGGAGTATATGATTTATCGTGGCTTTTGGATGGTTAGCTGGTTTAAAGAGCAGTTTGCTCACTATGAAGAGCAGCTAGCAAAGACGCAAGGCATCGATACCGAAAAACTCCTCGATCAGGCAGTCAAAGATATTCCGGCCGGTTGTATGGGGCTGATGATGCAGCCGTATTGGTCACCCGGCGTCCGTCATCCGGGACTTGAGGGTAAAGGTGCGCTCATTGGTTTTGGGGGTGTGCATACGAGGGCGCACGTTTATCGCGCTATATTAGAGGGGCTCGCTTACGAGCTAAAACTGGGCTTTGATACCATTGAAAAGCGTACAGGAAAAACCATCAAGCACCTGCGTGTCTCAGGTGGCGGCTCCCAAAGTGACTCAGCGATGCAGCTTACCGCTGATATCTTTGGTATGCCCGCTTATCGCCCCCACACTTATGAGGCTTCAGGATTAGGCGCTGCCATCAACTGCGCAGTTGGACTTGGTATCTATTCTAATCACGCGACTGCAAGTGAGGCAATGACCCATTTAGGCGATGAATTCTTGCCTATTGAGGCCAATGTTCAACTCTACAAGCGTCTCTATAATGAGGTTTATCTAAAAATGTATGAGCGCCTAAAACCTTTATATCAAAGCATTCAAGATATTACCGGTTATCCTGCAAAGTGAATTAAGCCTTTAAGTTAACTTTATTACTTCTATAGACTCAAGCTTAAGATAATAATAACGGAGACTAAGCTATGACTACACCAAAGTCTGCACTCAAAAACACTCAGCATTACGTCCTAACCAAACCCGATATTGAAAACACCCCTGCAACCAAACACGTCCATCAGTTTAACGACAATGCCATTCGCCATACGGTTTCATTAAGTGATATTGTCGGTCTTACCAAATTCGGTCTGCATCTCGTACGTGTTGAGTCGGGTGATGAAACCACGCAACACCACTATCATGAAAATTCAGACGAGTTCATTTATATACTATCTGGCGAGCTTTCACTATATTATGGCGATGAAGTTTATCAACTACATGCAGGAGATTTTGTCGGTTTCCCCGCACACGGTCCAGCGCATTCTATGCGTAATAATAGTGATACGGATGCTACCTACTTAATGGGAGGCAACAGACCAGCGTTTGATATCTGTAATTATCCAGACATCAAACGCAGAATGTATACTATCCATGGCAAAAAGGAGTTTGTAGACTTAGAGAATTTAGGTCAAATAGAGCCTTGAGAACATTAAATCTCGTCTCGCTTTATAAAGCCTTATTAACCACTAAACGCCGCAGAAACTCGATTTAATCCCTCGCGCAGCAGTGCCTCAGGACACGCCACATTCAGGCGCATTTTAAGATGCCCCTCCGCGCCGTATTTAACCCCCGCATTGAGCTCAACCTTAGCGTCTCTTAACTTATCATAAAGCTTTTGATTATCTTGTGCATAAGCCGAACAATCCAGCCAAATTAAATACGAGGCTTCTGGGCGCATAATCTTAATATCGGGCAAATGCTCCTCTAAAAAGCTAATGGTTAAGTCAATATTGGCTTCAATATAATTAAGCGCCTGCTCAAGCCATTCATCGCCATCTTCATAAGCACTACGCATCACTTTATAAGCAAATAAATTGAGCTCATACTCATCATTTAACTGCTGCTGCTGACTGATTTTCTTTATTAACGCATCGTCTTTAGCAAATATCATCGAGCCTTTAATACCTGCTACATTAAAGGTCTTGGTCATTGAGGTCAGGCTGACGACTTTATGCGCGTAACCTTTTGCTAGGGTTAAAAGAGGTGTAAAAGTATAACCACTCAAGGTTAAATCTTGATGAATCTCATCACTGACAATCGCCACATCATGCTTTTTGCAAAGTGCCAGTAACGCTTCAAGCTCCTGCCTCGTCCATACGCGCCCGCCCGGATTGTGCGGATTGCATAATAAATATAGCTTAACCTTATGCTCGATTATCTTGGCTTCGATATCAGCTAAATCTAACTGATATTTACCGTCGAATTCTTTTAACGCTGACATCACAAGCGTGCGACTATTTTGCTCAACCTTGGTCATAAAAGGCGTATAAATGGGGTCATTAACCAGTACCGCATCGCCTACTTCAGTAAATACGTTCATCATCAGCGCTAAACTTGGCACGACGCCCGGCGAGAACAAGATATTCTGTTTATCTAGCTGCAAACCATAACGACTGCCATGCCACTGAATAATAGACTCGTACAAGGCCTCAGTCGGTTTGGTATAGCCCAATATGCCATGCTGCGCGACTTGCTCAATCGCCTTTAAAATAGGCTGGGCGGCCTTAAAGTCCATATCCGCGACCCATAGCGGGATGGTATCATCGCTATAATGCCATTTGACTGACCCCGTATCACGTCTATCTATTATCTCATCAAAATTGTATTGCACCATCAGTCTCCTAAAGCATAGATCTTTGAATTATTAACGCCCCTTAAAATCAGCCTCACGTCTCTCTACCATCGCCATCGCACCCTCTTTCGCATCTTCTGAGTAGAATAAATGTGGCAAATAGCTATGGATATTAGCCAATGCGGCGGCAGTTCCACTACGACTGACATCTTGTGCTGAGGACAGTAACCCTTGTACGCCAAGCGGTGCAGCTTGGCAAATCTCTTTTGCAATAGTCATTGCTCGTTCGTATTCTTCGCCATTTGCCACTACTTCACTGACCAAATTTAGTCTATCAGCAGTTTGCGCGTCAAAGGCTTTACCAGTCAGCAAATACGGCATGGCTTTTTGCCAACCTGCTGCCTGTATGAAACGTACCGTTGCACCGCCAAACGGCATGATACCGCGCTGTACCTCCATTTGTGCAAAGTTGCAGTTATCACTTGCGATGACCACATCACTATTCAGCATTAATTCAATCCCCGCGGTAAAGCACGTTCCTTGTACCGCGACGACTACAGGTTTGCTGCGTAATTTACCACCGATACCCCATGGGTCAATCTCATTATCATTAAAATCAAACGCACCTTTATTCCATTTATCTTGTAGCTCCATTAAATCAAGCCCTGCGGTAAAGTGCTCTCCATGAGCAAATATTAAGGCACAGCGTAAGTTATCGTCATTTTCATAACGCGTCAGTGCTTTGGATAACTGCTTAATCATATGGCTATCAAAGGCGTTGCGCTTATCGGCGCGATTAAGCCCAATCAGGCAGATATAGCCGTCAGTTTCATAGGTGATGCGGTTATCGCTGCTGTGATTATTACTTTCCGTTGTCATATTTTTATCCTTTTAAGTTTATTATTATCATCTGCTGCGCTTATAAAATAGCCGCTTTATGTTCATTTGACTTAGTTTCAATATAGACACCCCTATGCTATAACGCAAGGACAGATATAAGCGCACAGGCAGATTGCTATTTTTTATTCGCTATAGGTAATTCGGTCGCAATGGATAAACAGATAGATGAACGCGAAATCTGCTAAACTGGGTGATTATATTCAAACATTGCAGTCCGAAACTATGACCAGTAAGCCCATCACCAATACATCAAACGTCCGTAGAGCAAGTGCTAATAATCATCGCAACCGCTCACCTGAGACCGCCAAAAAACTCGGCAAGCTACATCCGCGTAATCCGCACCAAGGTCGTTATGACTTTGCGCTATTGACCCGTGCCCTGCCCGAATTGGCTAAGCACACCATCACCAACCCGAATGGCGAGCCAACCATTAACTTCTCTGATAGTGAAGCGGTACGCGTCCTGAATCAGGCGTTACTCGCTCATTATTATGGTGTTAAATTTTGGGACATTCCAGAAGGCTATCTCTGCCCGCCGATACCGGGTCGCGCAGATTACATCCATTATATTGCCGACTTATTGGCGCAAACCACGCACGTTAATGACGACAATACCCCGCCAACAGGTAAAGAAATTCATGCCCTCGATATTGGTACCGGTGCCAGTGCCATTTATCCAATTATCGGTAGCCAAAGCTATGGCTGGCGTTTTACTGCTAGTGATATCGACCCTATTTCGGTCAACACGGCAGCGCTGATTTGTGAGTCTAACCCGAAGCTAAAAAGTGCCGTTAAAGTAAAGCTGCAACCTGAGCCTAAGTTTATCTTTAAAAACATCATCGGTCGTCAAGATTACTTTGATGTGGTTATTTGCAACCCTCCGTTCCATGCGTCATTAGAAGAAGCGATGCAAGCCAATACCCGCAAGCAGCATAATTTGCAACGCCATCGCGGTAAGAATGAAAACGAGCAAATCAGCCGCCATTCAACCAAGGCTGGAAATGCTGCGCAAAATCTAAACTTTGGCGGTCAGCATAAAGAGCTGTGGAGTGAGGGCGGCGAGATTGCCTTTTTGACCAAAATGATGAAAGAAAGCCAAGATTTTGCCGAGCACGTTGGCTGGTTTACCAGTTTAGTGTCAAAGTCAGAAAACGTGAAACCATTACAACTATTATTAAAACAGCTTGATGTTGCCCAAATGCGCATCATTGAGATGAGCCAAGGACAAAAGAACACCCGTGTTCTAGCGTGGCGCTTTAATACTGACGACGCGTAATTAATAAAAAATGACTGTCTGAAAAATATTTATTTAAAGTTTCACGTGAAACAAAAAAACACCGCTTTGGTCCAAGGCGGTGTTTTTTTATAGAGTAAAAGCTAAAGGTTAATAAGTTAGCTAAAGAACATCACCTTTAAGCCAATAAGTATAAGCACTAATCCACCTAGCGCTTCCGCCTTATCTTCAAGATACGTACCTGATTTCTTACCCAAATACACACCAAAGACGCTAAAAACAGCAGTGATAATAGCGATGATTAAACAAGCTAACCACGCATTAAGCGCCAACAAATTCAGCGTAAAACCAGCTGCCATGGCATCAATACTGGTGGCAATCGCAAGGGTAAACATGGTGCGATGATTGATATTTTTCTTTAGGCTGTCATTTACAGACACTGCCTCACTATTTATATGCAGCGCTTTATCTACCGCCTCTTCTCCATCTCCTAAAAACACCTCATAAAGCATTTTGCTACCAAGACCGATAAGAATAAGGCCACCAATCCAAGGTGCAGCAGCAGCCAACCAGCCTAATAAAGCTGCGCCCAATAAATAACCAATCAGTGGCATCACGCCCTGCGCAATACCAAAATACAAACCCGCATAAATCGCCAAACGCAGCACATAATGACGACGCTGTTTTTGTGATTTCGCCCCTAGCCCAATCGCAACAGCAAACGCATCCATCGCAAGAGCAATGGCAAGTAATACAACTTCAATCATTTTATTATTCGCTTATTTCTGCTTATTGCCATAAGTTTCACGTGAAACACTACATCAATCTAATCGTTTACCTTTTCCCAAAAACTATGCTTTTTACCATGCTTATCTTTAAGCGTAATGACATATTCTTTATGGGTCGCAAGTTCACTGTAAGGCTTAGACGATTTACTAATAACCGTATCAAGCTTTGTTAGACGATGGAAGTAGCGAGCCGCGTGACCATAAGCTTTGCTGCGGGAGCTGTCTAGAATATCAGTCAGTAAAGTGCGATAAATAATAACTTGAAGTAAATCTGTCTTAGTTGGCAAATCTTTTAACATGCTTGTTAGATCTGTATAATGCACATCAGCAAAATGGGAATGACGGGCAACTGCGACCTCATTAGCAAGCTCAATCTCTCCTATCTCGAGCAGTAGCGATGTTGCCATAAATACATTTTCTTGTTGTTCTGCCAGCTCATAAGCTCTTTTTCGCCACTTAGATTGCTGAGCAGGACTGGCCACCGCCATGATAGCTTTTAGCCGCGAAGGGGTTGATTGTAGCTCAAACGCCTCGCCTAGCACCTCCATGAGCGCATCGGTATCTTTTTGCATGTGATATATGTGACTCAGCCAATCCAAACGTCTGATCTTATCTAATAGACCATCGCTTTGCCACTCTTCATTTAAGTAGTGTAGTGCCTTATCAAAAGCTCTTTGATTTAGCAGAAATGTTAGCAACTCTTCTAATCTTCGAGGATGAACCGGTCTAGTCTCTTGCATCTCAAAAAATATGGTTTCAAAAAAACCCACATCACCTAGCGCCCTTGTTAGATTTTTTATGGCGATCTCAATTACCATTTTGTCATAGTTAATTGAAAAAGCATCATCGCTTAAAGGGCTGTTTTGCCTTTCGTTGAGCCTATCTTTATTTGCCTTTTTTGTTTGGATAATCTCACGCTCTTGTTGATAATCAGCGATCAACCCACGTATCTCAGGCTCAGATAACAGTTGATCAATGTTTTCTAATAAACTATCTTTGGTACCATAATCATTATCGTCAGCCAGTACTCTCACTTTCTTTACCCAAGCTTGGCTGAGTATATCGCGCTCATCAACAGGTATGTCTCGCTTTTCTTGCTCATAGCAAGTGCTAGCCACTGTTAGCCAAAATGACGTCAAACTCCTATAAATATCACCAATATAACCGTTGGAATCGTCAGCACGTTCTAGGCTAGCATTAGTAGACTCTATAAATAACTCAAGTAACGTCAAGCACTCTTGTGGTTGCTCAGGATAAAGGCTCATTATATCACTGGCTAAGTGCTGAAGCTCAGTGGCAAATTCGCTAGATTCCCAGTAATCTACAAATTTCCTTCGTCTTCTAAGTCCTTTTAGTGTAGTGGTTAACTTTTTTATAAGTTTAGGTTTATCTGATTGTAATAGCAGACGCTCAATTTTTTTATCGAGCATTTTATCTATACCATACACATCAGAGACAAAATCAATTAAGGCCATTTTTGATAGTTGTGACAAATACTTCTTTTGTTCTGCGTTTAGCATAGTATTCCCTTCGCTATTTTACTGGTAATGTTTCACATAAAAAAAGCCACCTTGCGAGCAAGATAACTTTATACCAATAAACAATTATATTCAAACTTCAAAACTATAACTTTAAGGTCTATAAACTCAAAGCTTAAAAGCTAAATATCTAAATTAGATACTGTCAACGCATTCTCTTCAATAAAGATACGGCGTGGCTCGACATGATCACCCATCAGACAGGTAAACATATGGTCAGCAGCAATCGCATCTTCAATCGTAACGCGTAACATACGACGGTTTTCAGGATCCATCGTGGTATCCCACAGCTGATCAGCGTTCATCTCACCCAGCCCTTTATAGCGCTGAATCGCCAAACCACGACGCGCATCAAGCATCATCTGTTGCCAGAGATAATCAAAGTCGCGTACTGGGATGTCTTTAGTGGTACCTGCGGTGGCTTCACGGCGGATAAAGGCATCTTCTGCAAGTAACGTATTCCATTCAGCTGATAAGCGCAGCAGCTTGGTATACTCGCCTGAATTGATAAAGCTGGCATCGAGCAGATAATGATGCGCCAATTGATGCACATAAACGGTGATACGTGGCAACCATTGGGCTTTAGCAGGCTGTGCTTCACCGTCACTATCTAACGTAGCGCCCGCTTCAGGCTCGATGACAGGTTTCATACCCAATAAATCAGCAGCAGCGGCATCCATGTTTTTTGGTTGCGGCGCATGGATATTGACCAGTTCAATCTCAGGATTTAAATCACTGCCGAAGTGCTCAAGCTGCGTCTGTAAAGACGCCTTCCACGCTTCCATCGCCGACTTATCATAGGTCATATCGGTGCTAAGCTTTGGCGTATGGGTCAGTGCATCCAATAACACCGCAGGATAACGAATCTGTAAACGCGCTTTGATAAGCTGGGTTTGGTTATAGTCGTTTAACAACGTCTCTAACGCATGACCAGTAATGGCAGGCGCATCGGCACTGATATGCAGCCTGGTATTATCAATCGTTGATGATAATAAATACGCTTTTAAGGCTTCATCGTCTTTTAGATACAGCTCTTGACGACCTTTTTTCACCTTGTAAAGTGGTGGCTGAGCAATATAAATATAACCACGCTCAATCAGCTCAGGCGTTTGACGGAAAAAGAAGGTTAACAGCAGCGTACGAATGTGCGAGCCATCAACGTCCGCATCGGTCATGATAATGATTTTATGATAGCGTACTTTATCAGGATTATATTCATCCGGACCAATGCCGCAACCAAGCGCAGTAATCAAGTTACCAACTTCCGCAGATGACAGCATTTTATCAAAACGAGCGCGCTCAACGTTAAGAATCTTACCTTTTAGTGGCAAAATTGCTTGGGTCTTACGGCTACGACCTTGCTTTGCTGAACCACCTGCAGAGTCCCCTTCCACAATATAAAGCTCTGACAATGCGGGATCTTTTTCTTGGCAATCAGCCAATTTACCCGGTAAGCCTGCGATATCTAAGGTGGTTTTACGACGGGTCATTTCACGGGCTTTACGCGCCGCATCACGGGCACGGGCGGCATCGATAATCTTACTGGCGATTGCTTTACCAGTACTTGGATTTTCTAATAAATAATCGTTAAACTTATCGTGCATTGCTGATTCAACAGCGGATTTTACTTCGCTTGAAACCAGCTTATCTTTAGTCTGGCTTGAGAATTTAGGATCAGGCACTTTCACAGAAACAATCGCCGTCAACCCTTCACGCGCATCATCACCAGTGGCGACGACTTTTTCTTTTTTAAATAAGTTTTCACGGTCCATATAGCTATTTAGACCACGCGTCAATGCTGAGCGGAAACCAGATAAATGCGTGCCGCCATCGCGCTGCGGAATGTTATTGGTAAAACACAATACTTTTTCGTTATAAGTATCCGTCCACTGTAGTGCCACTTCGACACTGATGCCATCATCTTGCTCACTGACAAAATGAAAGACATCATTGATGCCATCTTTACCAGCATTGATGTAGCTGACAAATTCTGACAAACCGCCTTTATGTTCGAACTCATGACGCTTATCGATACGCTCATCCGTTAAGACGATGCGCACACCCGAGTTTAAGAAAGACAGCTCGCGTAAGCGTTTGGCTAAAATATCGTACTCAAAGATAGTGCCGGTAAAGACATCATTACTTGGGTAAAAACGAATCTGGGTACCGGTTTGATCCGTCGCTTCCATCTGCTGGATATCGCCGTCTGGTACACCATCGGTATAAGTTTGATGATAATGATAGCCTTCACGCCAGATGTTCATCTCAAGCGTTTTAGATAAGGCGTTAACAACAGAAACACCGACGCCATGCAGACCGCCCGATACTTTATAGCTGTTGTCATCGAATTTACCACCGGCGTGCAGTACGGTCATAATAACCTGTGCTGCCGACACCCCTTCTTCTGGATGGATATCCACAGGGACACCGCGGCCGTTATCCATGACACTAACAGACTCATCTTCATGGATAATGATGTCAATTTGGTCACAATGACCGGCCAACGCCTCATCAATCGCGTTATCCACCACCTCAAAGACCATGTGGTGCAAGCCAGTACCATCGTCGGTATCACCGATATACATACCAGGACGTACGCGCACCGCTTCTAACCCGCGCAATACACGAATATCTTTGGAGCTATAATCAGAGGGCAATCCTTCAGGGACAGCAGCGGGGGCAACAGTATCTAGAGCGTTGTCTGGCATCATTTGCTCGTGGTCGGTAGGTAATGAATCACTCATGTGCATTCCTTAATCTAGCCATCATCAGCTATTTGTCATCAGCTCACCACGGCGGCGATACTGAATGACGTTATCTTAGAGTTAACGTTTAGGGTTAAAATATTTAGTTATAGTATTCGCTAAAACGTTATCAGATGTCGTTTAAAGGCGTATAAAACCGTGTTAAAAAAGCAGCTCTAAACATAGCCTGTTTTTCAAGCACCGTTTTTCATATTCGCTTCTACTTTTTTTACCCATCATTAAAGCGGAGTAAAATTAAGCGTATAATTATCAAACACTTAGATTCTTATAAGTGTTAAGAAATCTTTAAAAAATACTGATAAAAATTTGTAAGATAACTTGCTGAGAATAGGACAAAAATAAAGCTCTATTTTAACATTTTTTCGTCGCTAAGTCACTGTTTACTGACAGTTTTATCGATATTGAGCAAGTATTTTGGGATGGTTATTACTTTGCTAAAAATATAAGCAATATAATGATAATTGAGGGGGAATATAAGTAACATGCGCTAAGAGTTAAGCGCAAATTCAGCTGATATTGGTCATTAAAAACGACTTTTTATAAATTGTTGTTTATAAAATTGTCAAACTTCCTTGTTTCACATGAAACATCTTAGGTTCTGACCAATACTCATGCACCAACGGTAAAATATCTTCGGTTAAGCTGGCCATAAACACCTGACATGGCAGCTGCGCTAACGTCGACAATAAAATATCTATCGCCCTATCATCTAGTTCTGCTGTGATATCGTCTAGCAACACCACTGGCGTGGCTCTCGACTTGGTATAGCTGTTGAACACGGTATCACTATTACCGTCTTTTCCTACAGCAAGCGGGGGCTTTTCATCATTAAGCAATAACGGCAATTGTGATAAACGTAAAGCAGTGATTAACAGCTTTTTCTCACCGCGAGACAATACATTGGCCGCTTGTTCTTTTAAAATTGGTAGTTTGGTATTGAAGTCTATGTTTACGGTGGGATTTGAACTAGCGTCCTTTTCATCGTCACTTGTCGTTTCTGATATATCGATAGAGCGCCAATGCACATGAATATCAGCGCGGTGGTTACCGATACGGGTATAACCCAGTTGTAAATCTTGTTCTAAGCGCTCGTTAAGCTGCACCTCAAGCGCCACACTGGTGTCATAGCCAGCATTATAGCTCAGGCTTAATTGCTCAGCGTAAGCAGGCAATAATTGCGCGATACTCTCAGCAAAATAAGGCTGCCATTCTGTAAAGATACGCTCACGATAATGATGAATAAGCGCAGCATGATTACTGAGTCCTTTATCCCATGATTTTAGCTCAGCAAGCTGTACTTGGGTTAAATGGCGACTCTTCTTTAGTAAACTATTGCGCTGTTTTAGCAGGCGTTGGTAAGCTACCCATTGTGGGTGAAATCCTTGTTTCATGTGAAACACTAGCCAATCTAAGAGCTGCCGGCGACTGGCACTACCCTGCTCTAACATATCCATCGTCGAGGGATCTATCAGTAGCGTGGGTAGCTGCTCGGTTAAGATGCTTTGGTTATAAACCGTGGTTTGATTCAGACGTAGAACCGTCGTCGCATCGGCTTGCTTTTGGATAGCTAAGGTACTGCTATCATTGAGCCTAGCATGCACTGTTGCTGCATTTTGATGGTGTTGGATATAGCGTTTAGGCTGATGATGACGAAAACTTTTACCTCTTGATAGCAAAAATATCGCTTCAAGTAAGGAGGTTTTGCCACTACCATTTGCGCCAATAATGACGTTGCAAGCAGCAGAATGCAGACTCACTTGGGTTAGATTGCGCAGGTGTGAGATTTGTAGACGTTCAATCATAACAGTGACAGCCGCCTATATTACCACCTACTAATTAGTAGGCAAAAGTTTATTAAAAAATAATTTCATAATAGAATTGCACTATATACGCATTGGCATAATGACATACTGGTGGAACTCATCGTTAAGCTGATTAACCAGTACCGAGGCATTTGATTGGCTCATATGCATTTGCAAATCACCTTGAATCACACCTAAGACATCTTGTAGATACGCAGCATTAAAAGATAGCTCCATCGGCTCGCCTTGATACTTCGCTTGTATCATCTCGACTGCTTCATCTTGTTCAGCGTTATTGGCGCGTACTTCTACCATACCATCGCTAGCAAAGTTAAATACTACGCCGCGAGACTTTTCATTACTCAAAATCGCTACACGGCGCAGCACATCAGTCATTTTTTCTTGGTTAAACAACGCCAATTTATCGGTATTACTTGGCATAACGCGGCGATAATCCGGGAATTTGCCATCGATAAGACGCGCGGTAAAGGTCACCATTAAGTTATCACTCACCTGCCCTGTACTATCGACATCACCAAATGGCAAGCTTACTTGCAAGAACTCACGACCAAAGCTTAGTGTGACTGCGTTGTCTTTATCACCCAGCATCTTGCCAAGCTCAGAAGCCAAGCGCTCAAGCTCAATCACAGCTTTACGCGGTAAAATCGCCTGCATATTCAAATCAGCACTAACGTCAATAACGCTACGCGCTAACGCCAATCTATGACCGTCGGTGGCAACCGTAGTCAGCTGCTGCTGTGAAACATCAAACAACATGCCTGTTAAATAGTAACGGACATCTTGAATCGCCATTGCAAATTGGGTTTTATGAATCAAATCCGTCAAACGGCTACGGCTAATGGTTAAAGGTGTGATATTTTCAGGATTACCAAGACTTGGATAGTCTTCGCTAGGCAGTGTGCCTAACGTGAAACGACTTTTGCCACTGGTCAACAAGCAACGCTCGTTTTCTTGCGTGGTAAGATTGACTTGCGCTTGCGACGGCAGTGATTTGCAAATATCTTTGAGCTTAGTCGCAGGCAACGTCGTCGTACCGGCTTCAATACAAGCACCGGCAGGCAATTTCAACGTCGATGTCAGCTCTACTTCTAAATCAGATGCGGTCAAAATCAGCGCTGATTCAGACAACTGTAGCTTAATATTACCCAAGATAACCATATTATGGCGCTTATCAGCAGCCTTGGCGATCAAGTTAATAGCTTTTAGTAACGACTCTCGATTAATCGATAATTGCATGCTTAGTTACTCTTGTTTATTAGTTGCTCTTATTAAAAGGATTTTTTTATGGTTTTAAATTATATAATTTTAAAATAATGGCTTAATAATACCCTGTCTACTAACGATAATCCATACAGCTTGTGTCTACTGATACTCAAAGTATTATAAACCATATCTGCTTATGACAACATTGCGATACCACAAGCCTCTAACCCGCTTGCAGCATTAAAGCCAAGGTTTTGTAATCCTTATCAAACGCTGGATCGGCAGCGCGTAGCTCATTTACTTTATCACAAGCATGCATCACGGTCGTATGGTCGCGTCCACCAAATGACTGTCCAATCTCAGGAAAGCTCTCACTCGTTAGCTCGCGTGACAATGCCATCGCAATTTGACGCGGTCTTGCGATACTGCGCGTACGTTTGCGCCCCATCATATCTTTGATTGTAATATCGTAATATTCAGCAACCACTTTACGAATATTGTCCATATTTACGGCTTGCACGCGCATCGCAACAATATCTTTTAGCGCGTATTGCACCATCTCAAGCGTAATGGGCGCGCCGGTAAGATTGGCATTGGCAAATACCTGATTGAGCGCACCTTCTAAACGCCTGACGTTAGAAACCACATTTTGAGCAATAAATAATGCACATTCTTTAGGGAGACTCATTCCGTACGATGCCGCTTTTCTCTGTAAGATTTGTACACGTGTATCAATCTCAGGAGGATCAACCGCGACCGTCAAACCCCACGAAAAACGCGACCTAAAACGTTCATCAAACTCCGTCATCTGTGATGGATGGCGATCTGATGCCAAAATCAATTGCTTATCACCACTGGTAAAATCTGCAAATAAAGTTAAAAACTCATTACTACTTTTTGTCTTTCCTGCTAATACGTGAATATCATCTACAATTAATAAATCTACTTTTTTTATTTTCTTTTTAAAATCTTCTATTTTATTATTTCTTAATGAATAAACCAATTGATTAATAAATTTCTCAGAAGTGAAATAATAAAAACTTAGTTTATTTTTTAAATAGCGGTGTGCTACAGAATGCATTAAATGCGTTTTTCCCAAACCAGAAGGTCCGTATATAAATAAAGGATTGTGCCGATTTTTTGATTGGCGTTTTCCAAGCTCATAACAGGCCTTGTAAGCCAGATTATTGGACTTACCAGTGACAAAGGTTTCAAAGGTGAAGTCAGGATTTAGATAGCTTAATGATTTGGCATCGGCAGACTCGATCAGTTCTGCATGACGCATATTGGCATCAATATCTGCTCTAGCAATATTATTATGCGTGGTTTGAAAACTGTGATCTGCCGGGGGAGGGGAGGGCTTATCGTCTTCAAACAATGAGCCTGACTGTGATTGATGGCTGTCATCCATGTCACGACCCGCATTATCAACACGAACAATCACCTCTTCGACACTACCTTGGCTATGTTTAGCGACCAGCTGTTGTATATCTTGCAGATGGTTCTTTTTAATGTAGGTCACAAAGTAATCATTAGGAGCAAGAATAATCAAGCTATTAGCTTCTTGATGCGCCGATAATGGTCTTAACCACATCGTAAAGACGTTGTCTTTAACGTGATAACGTAAGTCATTTAGGCATTTATCCCAAATAGTTGCTGTATCAATCATGAAAAGTACTAACCCCATAGTCCAAAATAATTGGTCAAAAGAACAACTTTTTTATTGTTAAAATCACTGAATCTTTACCTATAGAGTGAATCGTTTCTTACCTAAGAGACTCTATGGTGAGATTACTTAAAACCATACATCAGCTAGGGGGCTAATCTAACACAAACGGCCTGTGGATAACACCTTGTTTTTTGTGGATAAGGCTGTGGATAGTTTTGTGGATAAGTAAACAACACGAGTTATCCATATTTCACCCACAGGTTATCCACAACCTTACCCATAGTCTAATATTTTGATATTAAAGGAAAAAACTGGGTTAGCCACAGATAATACGGCTCCCAATAACAACAATACTTATATATATTAATAGTTAATTATTATAGAGACCGACAAAAATTGTGGATAACTTTTAAAATTCAATTATCAAAACAGATGTTTTCAGTAGGTAGATTGGCATTAGAAATCAGTGTTTTTTAACAATGAATCATTGAAAAGACTATTTTCTCTGTTATAAAACTTATCTGTATAAACACAGACTTAATTAGTTTATTGACCAAGGTACTATGCGGTGGTATAATCCTCCGTTATTACGAATTTAGTCCATTATTTTGATAGGTGAGTTATGAAACGTACATTCCAACCAAGCGTGATCAAGCGTAAACGTACTCACGGTTTCCGTGCTCGTATGGCAACTAAAAAAGGCCGTCAGGTCTTAGCTCGTCGCCGCGCTAAAGGACGTCATCGCCTTACTGTATAATCGGTAGATTGCGATAAGCATGGCTCATAGTGCTTGTTGTGTTTCTATTATTTATAGATTGCGATCGTCAATCATCACAACTGACACTTAGCCATATATTAAAAGCGCCCACATCGGCGCTTTTTTTGTCTCTATACTTTATGATTATTTCTACGCTACTATTTCTGCTATTGTTATCAGCTCTTATACTAGGTTGTACTATGTCTAATACTGTTTCAGCGCCACCTAATGCTCGCTTCACCAAAGCGCAGCGCTTACTCACGCCTGCAGCCTTTCGTGAGGTGTTTGATGCACCTGAGCGTAAGCTTCATCAGAGCCATCTAATGGCGTTTGTGCGTACCAATACCCATGAGCAGCCTCGAGTCGGTATGGCCATTACTAAACGTAAAGTACCTACTGCCGTTGCGCGAAATTTAATAAAACGTCAAGTACGTGAACAGTTTCGCGTAAAAGCTAGTAACTTAGAAAATAAAGATATTGTTTTTATTGTTAAACAATCTATAAAAGGTTTAAGTAATAAAGAATTGATTAATGAGATCAATAATATATTTAAAAAAATAGAAAAAAAATAAAATGAATTATTTATTAGAAACAATAAATAAAATTTTCTATAATTTGTTTTATTTTTTTATTATATTTTATCAGAAGATAATTAGTCCTATATTACCTGCTCGCTGTCGTTATTATCCAACTTGCTCAAATTACGGTAAACAAGCTTTAGCATGGCATGGCGTTTGGTCAGGTAGTTGGCTGTTATTAAAACGTATTGGTCGCTGTCATCCTTTGGGCGGACATGGCATTGATTTTGTGCCGTTACCTTTATCTACTTATTATTACCAATATTTAGCCCCTATCGCACTTGCTGACGTCAGAAGGCAAGGTTTATATGTTTTTAGAGATACGATAAGCTATGTTTCGCGCCTAAATCATATGATGAAACAGGCCTAAATCTTATTAGCGACAGGGCCGTTGTGGATATCTATTTAGTTACCCACAAGTTATCCACACTCTTGGTATCATTTAGAGTGGTTTTTTAGTAAAATGATGAACATTTTATGTGATTGACTGCTGATATTACCGCTAGGAATACGGGTTAATACTCTGTGGTGGTCATGACACATGCCTGATTTTTCATTCCCTAATTTTTTAATCTAGGAAAGGTTTATGCAAAAGATATTTCGGGTGATGATCATCATTGCGATGCTAATCACCGCTTATCTGCTGATTTTGGCATGGCGAGATGATTATGCCGATGCGCCAGCTGTAGACACGGTGCCAAAAACTGCAACATCGGTAGGAGCGGATATTCCTTCGACCAGCGGCGCAGCAGGCGACATTCCAGTACAGACGTTACCAGTAGATACGGGTGCGGTAGCAGCAACACCTGCTGCTAGTGCTGGTCTTATCACGGTAACCACCGATCGCTATGACATCAAAATCAATCCAGAAGGCGGCGATATCGTTTATGCTGCACTAAAGCAGTATGATGCGACGCTCGATAGTGATAAGCCTTTTGTGTTGTTAGAAAATAATAGCAATCGCGTTTATGTCGCACAGTCTGGTCTGATTGGTCAAAATGGTATCGATACCGCAGAAGGCCGCGCTAAATACAGCCATACTGCTAACAACTATGTAATGGAGAAAGGTCAGCAAACGCTGTCAGTACCGCTTACGTATAAAAAAGATGGCGTAACAGTTACTAAGACCTTTACCTTTACCCAAGACAAATATCCGATTGATATCAGCTATCAAATTCAAAACGCTTCTGCCAATGCTTGGCAAGGGCAGATGTTTGCACAGTTAAAACGTGACGATAGTAAAGATCCTGGGATGTCTGATAAAGGCGCGCTAAGCATGGCGACTTATTTGGGCGGTGCTTGGGGCACACCTGATGACCCTTATAATAAGCTGAAATTCGGCAAGTTTAATGATGGTGAGTTGACCACCACCAGCGATAAAGGTTGGGTTGGCATCGTACAGCATTACTTCGTGTCTGCTTGGACGCCTGAAAACTTTACGGGTAAATTCTTTAGCCGCGAAACGGGTGATGAGTATTTTATTGGCTTTAACAGCCAACCTGTCAATGTTGCGCCAAATAAGCAAGTGACTTTGAATGCAACCTTATATGCTGGTCCAAAAGTACAGTCTGAGCTCAAAGAAGTCGCAGTAGGTTTGAATCAAACCGTCGATTATGGCTTGTTATGGCCAATATCGAAGATATTATTTGCCGTTTTGGATGGTATTCATAAGGTTATCGGCAACTGGGGTTGGTCAATTATTTTACTGACTATCTTAGTGAAAATTGCCCTGATGTGGTTCTCAAATAAGAGCTACTATTCAATGGCAAAAATGCGTGCTATCGCGCCACGACTAGCGGCATTGAAAGAAGAGCATGGCGACGATCGCATGAAAATGTCGCAAGAAATGATGGCAATTTATAAAGAAGAAAAGGTCAATCCGATGGCGGGTTGTTTGCCAATTCTGATGCAAATGCCAATTTTCTTAGCGCTATATTGGGTGTTGGTTGAAAGTGTTGAGCTGCGTCATGCGCCTTGGATTTTATGGATTCAAGATTTATCGGCGATGGATCCGTGGTTCATTTTACCATTGCTTATGGGTGCGTCGATGTTTGTACAGCAGCAGCTAAACCCGCAGCCAGCTGATCCAATGCAAGCGAAAGTGATGAAGTTTTTACCGATTATTTTCACCGCATTTATGTTGTTCTTCCCAGCAGGTTTGGTTCTATACTGGACTGTGAATAACTTATTCAGTATGACGCAGCAGTACTTAATCAACCGCAAAGTTGAAGAAGAGCAAAAACGTCGTACCGTTAAAGTTCTGGACTAAGCAGCTTATTGATTGATAAAAACCATCGCTCCGGCGGTGGTTTTTTTGTGCTAAAAAATGGCGTTTTACTCCATTGATAGCCGAGGAAAACAGCCATGCGTCATGGTTTTAAAAATTGCTCATTGAAGTTTGCTTTGTCAGTGTGCATCAAGCCGTCTATAATGGGGTTTTTGCTTATTGAGAGTGATTGTGGATTCTTTAGAGATGGCACTAGCCGCCGATAATTTAGATGAGTCACCTAAAAAGTCTAATCTATCTAGCCTTCCAACCATTGCGGCGATTGCTACACCGCTTGGGCGAGGTGGCGTCGGGGTTATTCGTCTGTCGGGCTCACGTGCTTATGATATTGCGTGTCAGCTCACCGGTAAGTTGGCTTTCACGCCGCGTATGGCCAGTTTTTGCCGTTTTTATCAGGCTGATGGCACGACCATTGATGAAGGTTTGGTGCTTTATTTTAAAGGTCCGCACTCGTTTACCGGCGAAGATGTGATTGAGCTGCAAGGTCATGGCGGCATGATTTTGCAAAATCAGCTGTTAGCGCGGGTGTTTGAATTGGGCGCAAAACAAGCGGGCGCAGGGGAATTCTCTTACCGTGCTTTTGATAACGATAAACTGGATTTGGTGCAAGCAGAAGCCATCGCTGACGCTATTGATGCGACTAGTGCCGCTGCTGCCAGTAGTGCGATTCGCTCGCTTAGCGGTGAGTTTTCACAAAAAATTAACCAGTTACTTGAGAAGTTGATTCATCTGCGCTTGCACGTTGAAGCGGCGATTGATTTTCCCGATGAAGAAGACGTTGATTTTTTATCTGATGGGGTTATCCAAGATAAGCTTGAGCAAACGCAAGCTAAAATACAGCAAGTGCTAGCGACTGCCAAGCAAGGTCAGCTATTACGCGATGGCATTCATGTAGTCCTTGCAGGTAGACCCAATGCCGGCAAATCAAGCTTGCTGAATCGCTTAGCAGGACAAGAGCGTGCTATCGTTACCGACGTTGCTGGAACAACGCGCGATACGCTACAAGAAACCGTCGTGCTTAACGGTTTGACGCTGCATTTGACCGATACCGCAGGTCTGCGCGAGACGGAAGATACGGTCGAGCGTATCGGTATTGAACGTGCCCGTACCGCTATCACGCAGGCTGATATGCTGCTGATGGTTTATGATGTGACTCGTGACCTTGAGAGTGACAGCACACCGCTACAATTGGCTGAACAGCTATTTGGTGAGTTGCCAGAAGCCAAGCGCTTACTGATTATTGCCAATAAAAGCGATTTATTAAACGATAGCAGCAGTAATGAGATAACTTCTATTTCGCAAGCAGAAATCAAGAATCGTGGCTACGAACAGGTCAATGTTTCATGTGAAACAGGCGCGGGTATTGAGGACTTAGTCGAAACCTTATGTGCTAAAGTAGGTTTTCATCCGCCAGAAAATAGCTTAATCGCCCGTACGCGTCATTTAGATGCGCTAAGACGTACCGCGGATTCGTTAGCAGAAGCGCATGAGCAGCTGACAGTTTTTAAAGCCGGAGAGTTAGTGGCAGAAAGCTTACGCCAAGCGCAGCGTAGTTTGGGTGAGATTACTGGTGAACTTAGCGCTGATGATTTATTAGGTAAGATTTTTGGTAGCTTCTGTATTGGTAAATGATGTCATTATTGATGTCTTTAAGTTGCTTAGCCTCAAATTGCTTAGCCTTAAATATGTTTCATATTAATCATTAAATCTATTGTTCAGATACCATTGTTTATGCAGTAATTGCTCCTATAGCGCTTAATATTAAGACAAGGAATAGAGTATGCATTGCCCCTATTGTAATGCGTCAGATACCAAGGTTATCGACTCACGGCTGGCTGCTGAAGGCGCGCAGGTGCGTCGCCGCCGCTCATGTAATAGCTGTCAGGAACGCTTTACGACTTTTGAGGTGGTAGAAGTGGTGATGCCGCGTATTATCAAATCAAGTGGCAAAATCGAACCTTATGACAATGATAAATTGCGCCGCTCGATTTTATTACCCTTACAAAAACGCCCGATCACCATTGATGAACAAGAAGCGATGATTAGCCGTATTGAAAAACGCGTACGGCAAATGGGTGAGCGCGAAGTCAGTAGTAAGGTCTTGGGTGAAATTATTATGAGTGAGCTTAAAACGCTCGATGATGTCGCTTATGTGCGCTTTGCCAGTGTTTATCGTGACTTTCAAGATATCGACGCTTTTCATCAAGAGATTGCCAATATCCGTCCTAATGAAAAATAAGCATGACTCATGCTAAGTATTTAGCCTGCTTGCAAGTTTATATTTCTTACTCGCTGTACTCTATAAAGTCTTTAATAATAATTATCAATCATTGATTAAGTCCACCTTTATGCCAAACTCAAATCATTCTCAAGATGCCACAGACTGCTATTTTATGATGCTTGCCATTGAGCAGGCCAAGCGTGGTTTGTATACGACGCGTCCCAATCCCGCTGTCGGCTGTGTGATTGTGCAAGCAGACGAGGTAGTGGGTCAAGGTTTTCATCCTAAAGCGGGGCAGCCGCATGCTGAGGTTTTTGCCCTAAAAGACGCCGATACGCGAGCCATGGGTGCAACCGCTTATGTGACTTTAGAGCCTTGTAGTCATACTGGGCGCACACCACCTTGCGCGCGAGCACTTATTGAATCCGGTGTAAAACGTGTCGTCATCGCTGGTCTCGACCCCAATCCTCAAGTGGCTGGTCGCGGTGTGAAACTGTTAGAAGAAGCAGGCATAGCCGTAACCGTTGGCCTGCTAACCGCGCAAGCAGAAGCCTTAAATAAAGGCTTTTTAAAGGCGATGCGCAGCCAAATGCCTTATGTCAGGCTTAAGATTGCCACCAGTCTTGACGGTCGGACGGCCATGGCGTCTGGAGAGTCTAAATGGATTACGGGCACGGCTGCGCGTGAAGATGTACAGAAATTACGCGCGCAAAGTGGCGCTATTATCACGGGTAGCGAAACGGTCATCGTTGATAATCCGCAATTAAACGTACGCTCAAATCAGTTGGGTGTCGCGCCTGAGCGAGTGCCGCCGCCTAAGATAGTGATACTGGATAGACGAGTGCGACTAAAACACGACTTGCAGTCTGACTATCAGCTATGCCGTCGCTCAGATACATTATATTGGCGGGAAGAGAATTTAATCGAATTATTAAAAAGCCTAGTGCGTGACTATCAATGTTATGACGTACTGGTAGAGGCAGGGGCAAGTGTCGCTGGTAGTTTTTTACAACAGCAACTGGTAGATGAGCTCATTGTCTATCAAGCGCCTTGCTTATTAGGCACGCAAGCACGGCCTATGGTTGCTATCAATCCGTTATCGTTGGCGCAGCAGCTACGTTTCGATATTCACTGTCATGAGCAATTGGGCGCTGACCTTAAGCTGACCTTGTACCCTTTATAAACCATCTGCTAGATACTCTTGTCTTTCAATGTTTTATCCACAAGATTAGACCTATTGATAGGGTATGTGGATAAATATAGTGGTTTAATAAAGGTTTCACATGAAACTGTGTATAACTTTGTTTCACATGAAACTTATCAGTGGTTATTGACAATAATATTTATGATTAATTTATTTAAAATCAATAACTTATGTATATTTTTTATTTCTAATAAAAAATTAGCAAGAAACAGGCTTTCTGTGGATAACTCTTTAAACACCAAGGTTTTAACCCTGCTATGTCTTGAATTATCCTTAGTTACCCACAACTTATCCCATAATTCTTCTTATTCTCGCTAGGTTTATAATAAACGTCATAGCTAGCATAAAAGCTAATAGTTGCCATTATTGACGAATTTATTGATGGATTCACATGAAACAATAGGCTTAAATAATATATTCTGCCTTTAACGGCAATAAAAAATGAAAAGAGGTTGATATGTTTACCGGAATTATAGAAAGCGTCGGCAAAGTAAAGTCTATGCAGCCGACTGGCGGTGATATCCGTCTAACGATAGAATCTGACGGTTTGGATTTTAGTGATGTAAAACTGGGAGATTCGATTGCTTCTAATGGCATCTGTTTGACCGTGGTCGAGTTTGGTAATAATTACTACTCTGTTGATGTTTCACGTGAAACGATTGCTCGTACGGCTTTAGCAGATTTAAAGCCGAGTCATATTGTGAACCTAGAGAAAGCAATGCTGCCGACCACCCGTTTTGGTGGGCATATCGTCGCCGGTCACGTCGATGGGGTAGGCGTGGTTAGTAAGCTGCAAAAAGATGCGCGCTCTATTTATATCGAAGTTGAGATACCACAAGAGCTGGCGCATTATACGGCGACCAAAGGTTCTATTACCCTTGATGGTATCAGCCTAACCACCAATTTAGTACGCGATAATATCGTTGCGCTGAATATCATTCCGCATACCGCGCAAGTGACCAATATAGCGCAGCATTGGTTGCTAGGAGCTAAGGTCAATGTGGAAGTGGATATCGTGGCGCGCTATTTAGAGCGTTTATTGAATAAATCGCAAGCAGATAGCTCAAATACAAGCAGTCCAAAGAGCAAGATTACCGAGGCGTTTTTGGCAGATAATGGTTTTATGAAGTAACGGCTAAAGTCTAAATTTATAACTCTCCTTCTGGCGATTTAGCTGTGATGCTGCTTTAATAAGGCTGGCAAATATTGCAAGCGTTTACTAGGGCGTGTCCTCAATTCAATCGATAGACATCTAAATGGTCTAAAAATGGCTAAATTTTGCCAAACTTCGTCAAATAGCTTGGTAATATCCCGATATTAACTGCACTATTTTCCTTGTTTGGCTACAATTTATCTCATTTTTATCACCATTTTTAAAATGAGGACACGCCCTAGTTTTTAATAAACGTTTGCAAAATCTCTTGCAGTTTAAGTTTATTAATAGGCTTGGCTAAAAACTCATCCATGCCAACTTGCAAGCAGGCGCTACGATCCTCTTCGGTATTATTTGCCGTCAGTGCCACAATAGGAATATCATCCCCTTGCGCACGAATAGCTTGGGTCGCTTGTAGTCCATCCATCACTGGCATCCGGCAGTCCATCAAAATAAGCGCAATTTCTTGGCGCTGGTCTTTTAACTTATCTAACGCTTGCTGCCCATCTTCTGCAACCACACTACGATAGCCAAGTTTCGCCAATATCTTACAGGCTATTTTTTGGTTGGTTAAACTGTCTTCTACCACTAAAATTAATGGCGCCAGAGTTTCGCTGCTAGCTTCATCTACAGCTGTGACTAATTGGCTACTATTTTTTTGGGTATTATCTTGGGTATCCCCTTGAATACTTTCTGGTTGACTCAAAGTTTGCCTAACAGCCAAGGTCAAACGCAGTAATTCAGAGAGTAACAATGCCACATCGATTGGCTTGTTTAAAAAGCCGTCACACCTATCTAATAGCATAGACGGAATACGGCGTTCAGCTTTCATGCTAACCAATATCTTTGGCAGCGCAGTATCGGCAAGCAAACTGTTTAAAGCCTGTTGTCTATCGATATAAACAGACAATTCATCTTCCGCTTTTTTATGCAAAGCTGCTATATTTTCTGTGTTTATGCTTTTTATTTTTTCAAAGTCTATATCTTTATCACTGGCTAAGGCTTGATTGGAAAGCGCGATATTTACCTCTTCATAGTATTCATAATCTAGCAGCAAGATAGGGGCGAGGCTCTGCTTCTCTTTTGCTAACCTCTCTCTCAGTTGCTGTAGCGTGCTTCTGTCTATAAAAGTCGAGATGGTGGCTGGTATCGATAAATAGGCACATAAAAGGCGCAGATAGTCAGCACGCAGCGGTTGTTTGATTACCGCAAGCAGATGAATCTGGGTCAGATGGGGATTAAGGTGGTAGACCGGCTGATAATTTGGCCGCTTGCAAGGCAGGTAAAGATTAAAAGTACTGCCTTTAGCTACCGTGCTTTTTATTTCAATAAAACCACCCAATAAGCGCGCAAAACTATTGGCATTATTTAACCCGAGCCCTTTCTCAGTGCTGCTATTTTGAATGTAGTTAAGGTTTTGGTTTTTGCTTGGGTTATTGGCTTGATGGTTGTTTTGGCTGCTTTGGCTTTGGCGGTTATTTTGATTATTGTTTTGATTAAGATAAGTCAATAGTTGGTGTTGCTTTGCTATATCGAGGCCTATACCGCTGTCTTTTATACTAAATCGAACCCAATCGTGTGCGGCATGACTGATGTTTTCTTTATTAATATCAGTGTTTTCAGGCGTGTTAGTATCTTTATTAACGTCTATCAAAGTTCTGTTTTTGATGGACAATACCTCCGTATTGCTCACCGTATCAATGGTCAATGCCACGTAGCCAGCCGTGGTGAATTTGACCGCATTGTCTAATAAATTGCGTAATATTTGCTGCAAGCGCTTATGGTCGGTATCAATGCAACGCGGACTGTCCGGTGTAAAAAAGTAAAGGAGCTCTAGCCCTTGGTTTTTCGTCCTCTCTACGACTGATTGACTGACTTCTTGCCCAAGTTTATACAGGTCAACCGCCTCAATATTTAGGCGGGTTTTCCGCACCTCTATCTCACCGATATCTAGCATGTCATTAAGCATGGTAAGCATCGAATGACTGGTTTGAATTAAAATTGTGACAGTTTTATTTTGTTTAGCGGTTAAGGTACTAGGGTCAATCGGCTCTAAGGTGTCAATCATCGCCTCTAACGGCAGGCGTAAATCATGGCCCATCGTTGATTTAAGGGTATTAAACTCATCAAGTTGGCGTTGTAGCTGCTGGTTTCGTTGTTGTAAGTCCGCGCTTTGATTGACCATCTCATTGATATTATTTAGCAGTACTGTAAAGCCATGTACTTGTCCATGCTCACCAAACCATGGGGTAATATGCAATTGATAGGCTTTTTTATTATGTAATCCATACACCAATAAGGTACGAGTGACACGCAGCTCTACCAGTTTATATAATAGTGCCTGAGTTGTTTCGTCTTCTGCAAAGACAAAATCCGTCAATTGATAATTGCTATCGCTTTGAAAGGGCGTTGCAAATACTTGCTCAAAACGCTGATTAAAAAAGCTGATTTGACCATGTCTCATAATCATCAGCATGGGCAGCGGCGCATGATCAACCAAACGCTCGAGACGATGTTTTAGGGTGGTAATGCGTCGGTGATTATTATGCAGCTGATAACTGATACGACTAAGAGCATGCCCTAAACGCAAAAACTCAGCCGTGGTTTTATTTTCAATAAACGGCGGCGTGATGTAGGCATCTTTGGTATGGCTGCTTAACTCATCGGTATAAACGAGGAGCTTTTCCCAATTGGCATGGCGTTTGAGCATATAGAGTAATGCCATGGTAAAAAACATGATGGCTATCATTAAAGGCAGCCAATAGCGATACGATATCCAATTGATATCGAGCGGCTTATGACGCAGGATGGTATAAATCTTATGACCACTTTCAGGCTCAATGGTGCCGATTAAGGCATTATTGTTTACCGTAGAGGCACTAGAATGATTGCTACTAGAAGGCAGTGAAGCGATGACTTTGGGAAAGGTAATACCCCTAAAATCACGCTCATTAGGACGGGTATGACGATGAATATAAGTCTGTCCAGATGGCATCATAAAAATCAGCTGATAGCTGATGTCTTTTAGAAACGGCTTTTTTAAAACCTTTTTAATGTCAGTATTGTCAGGGTTGGCAAGCTCAGAAATCTCATACTGCAATGCATAAAAGCTCTCTATGCTGTCTTGCTTACTATCCTGCCTTATCTCATAAAACATGGTGAAGTAATACACTGACAACATCGCCAATAATGTCAGCGTATAAAAAATCAGCAAGCGTTGGAGAGACTGAAATTGTTGCATAAAAGCATGACCCTAAATCGACCGTAAGTCGGTGTGATGGCGCATCGTAAAATAATGATAAATCTGACAGATTTGCTTGCTATGGCTTATTTGATAAATAAGTAGCTGAGCCTGCTTACTATTATAGAGATAAATAGCACCATTAATAGCGCTGGATGGCTGCTATTACAATCATGGCACAACACCACAAACTCACCTATAATAGGCAAATTAACCATAAATAATGCCTGACTATGACCACACTTGCTGCACAATCCGATATATCTATTGACGCCAATCAAGCTGAGCAAAGCGCCGTAACCGAAATACCAACAGTCGCTAAGCCGCTAAGAGTAGTATTTGCCGGTACACCTGAGTTTGCTGCTGTCAGCCTTGAAGCGCTTATCAAGCAGCAAGATGCGTTGAATATAGATATCGTTGCGGTTTATACCCAGCCTGATCGCAAGGCAGGGCGCGGGCAAAAGTTATCAGCATCTGCCGTCAAGCAAGTGGCATTGGCGCATGGTATTGCGGTTGAGCAGCCTCTCACCTTTAAAAAATCCAGCACAGAAGGCATGGCTGCACGTGAGACTTTACGAACCTATCAACCTGATGTCATGATTGTCGCGGCTTATGGTCTGATTTTACCGATTGGCGTATTGACCACGCCTACTTATGGCTGTCTAAATATCCATGCTTCGCTGTTGCCACGCTGGCGCGGTGCGGCGCCTATTCACCGTGCATTACTGGCGGGCGATTCTGAGACCGGCATTACTATCATGCAGATGGATAAGGGGCTTGATACCGGTGATATGCTCCACAAGGTCAGCGCGCCTATTGAAGCCAATGATACGGCTGCGAGCCTACATGATAAAATGGCTGAGCTTGGCGCTGCGGCAATTAGTACGGTATTAAAAGACTTAATGCATTATCAAGCGCAAGCAGTAGCCCAAAATGACAGCCAAGCCAATTATGCTGAAAAACTGGTCAAAACTGAAGGCGAAATCGACTGGACGCAATCCGCTACTGAGATTGAGCGACAAATTCGTGGGCTGACGCCATGGCCAGGTGCTTATACTTTTTTAGCAGGGCAGCGGGTCAAAATTTTAGCCAGCTTACCTGTGAACCCATCACAGCAAACCAATGAGCCTGCTGGCACTGTTATTAGCGTCGGCCGCAAAGCGATATTAGTAGCTTGTGGCAAAGAAGATGAGACCAAACAAAAAAGCAATGAAGAATCAGCCACGACTTTAGCTATCACTAACTTGCAGTTCGCTGGTGGCAAGCCGATGACCGCTGAGCAAATTTGCCATGGTAATCAATTAAATGATGGCGACCAGTTTACGACCGATTCGAAATAACCTACGCCAAATTAAATCTGTATATTTTAATATCGGTAATTTAATACCAAATAATCCAACTTTTATCAGACGCGATCGACCAGACGTCAAGGAAATCCAATTTAATGAGACAAACCAACACTGCGCCAAGAAACAATAAGCTCAAACCATCAAGCAACCTTATTATGAATGGTAGCGTACGTGTACGGGTCATTCGCACTTTACTGGCCATTCAAAACGGTCAGTCGCTTGCCAGCGTTCTTGATCCGTTACTCAACAGTCTACATGATGGTGATAAAGGTTTTGCCCATGCGCTACTACTAACGACATTACGTCAGTGGCATGCACTGGCGCGTTTGCTCGATACCTTAGCTGACAACCCTATCGATGAAGTTGAAGTTCGAACCACCATTCAAGTGGGCTTAGTGCAGTTGCTGTATTTGGAAGTCGCTGACCATGCGGCGATTCATGAAACCGTTGAAGCGGCAAAAGAAATCGAGTTTTCACATGCAACAGGTTTAATCAATGCTATCTTGCGTAAAGTGGCTAAGAATCCTAGTAAGTTCCGTAAGAAGTGCGATAAAAAGCATAGTCTACCGAATTGGCTCGCCTATCAGCTTAAGCAAGACTGGAGCGAGCAGTATGATGAGCTGACCCAAGGTTTGCGCCAAGCGGCACCGATGTTTTTACGCGTAAACTCAGCTGTTAGCTCAGTAGAGGATTATCAGCAAGCACTTGATGGGGCAGAAATTGATGCAGACATCGTTGAGCTAACGAGTGGTTTTAATTTACCTAACTCATCAAATACAGCTATAGCAACAACGCTATCCACAAAAGGTCTCCGGCTGCATCAAAGCACAGCCGTGAACGCTTTGCCTGATTTTGCTTTTGGAGTTGCCAGCGTACAAGACATGCATGCTCAACTTGCTGCGCCGATTATTAATAAAGCGTTAATGGCTAAAATAAGCACTGATAAATCTAATACAGACATTGATTCAGAAGCCAATAATAATGAGCTGCATATCTTAGATGCTTGCGCGGCACCTGGTGGTAAATTGGCTCACTGGTTAGAGCTCATAAGCGCTAATAACGAATCATCGTTGTTTCACGTGAAACAAGACGATGCTAAATCGACGCCTGTGACTGCTGATATTAAGGTAACGGCTATCGATAATGAAGCGCCGCGTATTGAGCGTATTCGTGAGAACTTACAGCGCTTAAATTTAAGTCAGCACGATTTACAGCAAGCAGAGAAAAGTGTCGCACTGAATATTGTCTGTGCTGATGCCACCAGATGGCAGCATGGGAAAAATAAAAAAGCGGCTACCAATGAGCCGGTATTTGATGCAATATTACTCGATTCCCCTTGTACTGCGACAGGCGTGATTCGCCGTCATCCTGATATCAGTATTTTGCGTACCGAAGAAGATGTTGAGCAAACCGCATTATTACAAGCCGATATTTTGCATAATTTATGGCCACAATTGAAAGCGGGTGGTTATCTATTGTATGTGACCTGCTCTATCTTAAAGCAAGAAAACGTCGAGCAAATGCAGGATTTTATCAGTCATCATAATGACGCGGTAGCGATTGAGTTTACCGAAGACTGCAGTTGGGGCATCGCGCAAGCAATCGGTCGTCAGTGCTTGCCGATTGATAGCGAGAGTGGTGATGGTTTTTATTATGCATTGCTTCATAAGACAATGGCATAAAACTGCTGAATAAACCGTTTTAAATATTGAATAACCTCATTATAGACAGGACAATCTAATGAAATATATCAGTACCCGTGGTCAGACAGCGCCGATGGATTTTAGTGATGTGCTATTGATGGGGCTTGCGCCAGATGGTGGTTTGATGCTGCCTGAGCACTATCCAAACATTGATAGCACGACCCTTGATGAGTGGCGCACGCTCAGCTATCCACAGCTTGCCATGGCGATTATGCAGCGCTTTGCCACTGATATTCCTGCCGCTGATTTGCAAGATATCATCGAGCGTACTTATACCGCTGAGGTATTTGGTTCTGATGAGATTGTTCCTGTCCGTAAGCTTGAGGATAACTTATATATTTTAGGATTATCGAACGGTCCGACATTGGCATTTAAAGATGTGGCGATGCAGTTCTTGGGCAATGCCTTTGAATACGTACTCAAAAGAAAAGACGCGCGTATTACCATCATTGGTGCGACCAGTGGTGACACGGGCAGTGCAGCAGAATATGCGCTACGTGGTAAAGATAATATCGAAGTCTTTATGCTGTCACCGCACGGCAAAATGAGCGAATTCCAGCGTGCGCAAATGTATAGCTTGACCGATGATAATATCCATAATATCGCCATCGATGGTATGTTTGATGATTGCCAAGATATTGTCAAAGCGCTGCAACAAGATGCTGAATTTAAAGCGGCTTATAACCTCGGTACAGTTAACTCTATCAACTGGGGTCGTATCCTTGCGCAAATCGTTTATTACTTTAAAGCCTACTTTGCCGTTACTACAAGCAACGATGAAAAAGTCAGCTTTAGCGTCCCATCTGGTAACTTTGGTAATATTTGCGCCGGTCATATTGCCCGCGAAATGGGCTTGCCAATTGACCGTTTAATCGTCGCGACCAATGAAAACGACGTACTCAACGACTTCTTTAATCAAGGCGCTTATCAGCCGCGTCCGACCGATAAAACTTACGTAACGTCCAGCCCATCAATGGATATCTCTAAGGCTTCTAACTTTGAGCGCTTTGTCTATCTACTACTCGACAAAGACAGCGCCCGTGTCAGCGAGTTATTTGAAGGGGTGAAATCCGGTCAAGGTTTTGACTTGTCTGACTTGATGGAGGCGGTTAATACGCGTTATGGCTTTGCTGCGGGCAAATCTACCCATAGCGACCGCTTACAAACCATTAAAGCACTTTATGAGCAGCATGGTGAGCTAGTCGATCCGCACACAGCCGACGGTATTAAAGTCGCTAAAGAATTACAGCGCGAAGGTGAAGTGATAGTTTGTGCCGAAACGGCATTACCGGTTAAGTTTGCCGATACGATTGTCGAAGCTATTGGTCCAATAGAGATTACTCGCCCTGCTCATACCGAAGGCTTAGAGGGCTTACCGCAGCATGTGGTGGTGCTAGATAACAAGGCTGAACTGGTCGCTGAGCAAATCCGTCAGCACGTGACGCCAAATCTTGCCTAGGTAGCTTATTTATATAAAGTATTCATTGAAATTAATATCCAATTAAAGGTTACGCTATTGTAATAAAGTGTTTATGATTGTGTTATGGTAGATATAATTGTAATATTAGAAACAGCGTCGGCGAGTCATCATCATGCTCGGCGCTTTTTTAGCAATCAAACCCGTCAATCATATCAGTCGACAACACTGAACAGCTGCTCTAGAAGCTTTATGATGTTGATACTTAAGCCTTTTATGTTTTTATTTTCTAATCGTTATTTAATGAATAGAATGAGATTTTAAACCTAAGTAATAGACTTAAGTAGACCAGATTCGACGCTAATAGCGCTACATATTGTGGATATAACAATGAAGATGAGCTTAAAAAATATAGCAAAAGCACTATTGGTGACGACATTTAGTGGTGCAATGCTGATGACCACTGCCCACGCTAATAATCCACCGCCGACCATCAAAGCGGACGCACCCAATCGCTATATCGTCAAAAAAGGCGATACGTTGTGGGATATCTCAGGGCGCTATTTAGACAGTCCATGGCGCTGGAAAGAGATTTGGGCGACCAATAAGCAAATCAAAAACCCCAACCTTATTTATCCTAATGACATTCTTATTTTATGTGTGATTAAAGGTAAGACTTTAATTGGCGTTGATACAGGCGAGGGCTGTGCGGGCGTTGAAAAGCAGTTGACGGGCAATGTAGTGTCTAGCACAGTTTCGGTCACTTCGACCACTAATAGTATTCCGCCTATTCCATGGTCTGCGATTCAGCATTGGCTCGATAAGACCATCATTGTTAATCCAGCAGATTTTAATACCACGCCCTATATTTTAGCTTCTAAAAAAGGCAATTTAATTACCGCAAGCGGCGATAAAGTCTATGCTAAAGGCGTACCACTTATCGTTGGACAGCGTTATGGTATTTACCGTGAAGGCGAGAAGTATGTCGAGCCTAAAACGCAAAAAATCATCGGTTTAGAAGTCACCCAAGTTGCTACCGGTTTGGTCACGTCTACAGAAACCAATGGTGTGACTAGCTTGCAGCTGATTGACAGTTATGGCAAAGAAGTGCGTGAAGGCGATCGCGTTTTTGTAGAATTAAACAATTCTATCCCGCCAGTATTCTATCCAACGCCTGCCACCGTCAACCGTGGCGGTATGATTGTCCGCGTCATGGATTCTATCAGCTCAGCCGCTAAAGGCAGCGTGGTTGCTATCAATCTAGGTAGCACGCACGGCGCTAAACCTGGTGATGTGTTGACCGTTTATCAAAAAGGCGCGGTCATACGCGATATCAAGGACAACGATACCCCAGTACGTTTGCCAAGTGAGCCTAGTGGTATGGTGATGGTGTTTAATACCTTTGATAATATCAGCTATGCGTATGTGCTTGACTCTGAGCTACCGCTCAACGTCGGTGATCAGCTTTTACCACCGCCTTACTTATAATTGACTTGAGCCTCTATTGAGTCATTATCCCCGTCAGTTACTATGAGTTAAGCGCTTATGACCGTGACCGCAGTCTCCTCTCTTTTATCCGATGAGCAGCGCGCAGTATTGGCGCTGTGGACTGAGGTCAATGCGTCATTATCGGCTTATCATAAGCTTGTTACTTCTTTTGGTAATGCCGAGCTTGCTTGGTGTGCCAAAGTAGAGGCATGGCGGCAGCTTGGCATTCATAGTACGCATCTTAAGCGTCACGAACAGCCACAGCAAACGCAAGCCACTATCGATACCATCCAACAGGCATTGCTAGATAACAAATACGGTCTGCTATTTGCCGATCAGTCCGATTATCCTCCGCAGTTATTAAATATCTATGACCCACCGCCTTTATTGTTTTATCGTGGCGATAAAGCACGCTTGCAACAAGCGCAAATCGCCATCGTTGGGAGCCGAAAACCTACTGCCCACGCCCAAAAAATCACCTTTGATATGGCGCAATATTTAGCGCAAGCCGGTTATATTATCACCAGTGGTCTTGCTATGGGTGTCGATAAGCGTGCACATTTAGGTGCTTTGGCTCAAGTTGATGCGGAATATCAAGGTCGTACGGTCGGCGTGATGGGTACAGGGATTGATGTCAATTATCCCAATCATCATGACAAGTTATTTAGCCAGATTATCGAGCAAGGTGGCTGTATCATCAGTGAGCTGCTACCGCATACGCAGCCACATAAGCATACCTTTCCGCGCCGTAATCGCTTAGTTGCAGGGCTCAGCTTAGCGACAATTGTCACTGAAGCGACGATTCAAAGTGGTTCGCTCATTACTGCGCGCCTAACCTCTGAGCAAGGCAAGCAAGTCTTTGCGATTCCAAGTCATATCGATAATAATAATGCTGAAGGCTGTCATCACTTGATACGTGAGGGCGCAACTTTAATTTATCATCCACAGCAAGTACTCGAAGATATTAACAGTCAATTAGGCTATCAAAGCCGTAACTATAATTCATCGGATAACGCAGAACTTAATATTGAGCAAGCAAATCTTAGCCAAAGCTCTCATACTATAAATACAGACAGAACTTCTACCACCACTATTGGTCACGCGCCGCAGTCTAATCTCAAATCTTCTTCCAATGCTATCGTTATTCCCGAGCATTTAACGCAGGTTTATGAGCAGCTTGACTGGCATGGACAAGATTTGGATGCATTATTAAGCACTACTAACCTGACGCCACCGCAATTGATTGGGCAACTTATGGAGCTTGAATTATTAGGGATTATCAGTGTGCAAGGTGGGCGTTATTTGCGCGTGTAATTTTATTTTTAAACTTAACGCGATTTTAAGAAATATCTAAACGTGCTATTTTGCGCATCATTAAAGTTGTATTATATCCGCTCACACTTTTTCTTTTCCCTTCAGCTATGTCTACCTCTAAACCACTCATTACCGATTCTGTCGTTAAAGCTGCGCGTTGGCTTCAACAAGGACAGCTGCTTGCTTATCCAACCGAAAGCGTCTGGGGTATCGGCTGTGATCCCTTTAACCAACAAGCGGTACAGCAGCTTTTGGCCATCAAGCAGCGACCGCTAGAGAAGGGCATGATAGTGGTCACCGATAGCGCCAGCCGACTAACGGCATTGTTAGACTATCTAAGTGATGAGCAACGCCAATTAGTATTAGACAGCTGGCGTAACGACTTTAATTCTGATGCTGAAACTAAGCAGGCGCATACTTGGTTGTTGCCTCTAGCGCCAAACCTGCCGGTTGCTATTCCCGCATGGATAACTGGCGCTCATAATAGTGTGGCGGTGCGGGTTATCGACCATCCTTTGGTGCAGCAGCTGTGTCAACAGGTGGTTTCTGCCCACAATCCTTATGGCTTTGTGGTCTCGACCAGCTGTAACCCTTCTGGTCAGCCGCCCGCTTTGTCATTAGCAGACGCGCAGTCTTATTTTCTAAATAATAACAATGTCGCCAATATCAGTACCCATATCTACACTAATGACTCTGCTAATATAAATGGTAACGAACAAGTTGGTTATTTAAAGGGCGAGACGCTTGGCTATCTATTACCTAGCCAAATCAGCGATGCACTAACGGGGCAGGTGATTCGTTAGTCCGCTTTTAAGTCTGATCGATTTTTTATAATAACTGCTAACCGGCAGTAATTCATCTTATCCTTTTTACCCATTTATCACTGACCATTTGAATCTTTTATATAGCTAAAATCCTTCTTTATACCCCACTTTAGGCTAAATTTTAGACCTACAATTAACGTCTTGTTTTTATAGCAGGTTTTTTGTCACACTGACAAAAAGGTGGGATAAATATAAGGATAAAAACCAATTAATATTCTAATCAGCGGTGGCTCAGGATTCTTAGGTAGCGCGTTTAGTGAAGCCGTTATCAAGCGCTATCGCAGTGAGAATAAGGAAGTGCATATTACGTGGCTGACCCGTGATAGTAATCAGCCACATCCTATCGATATTAAGATGATGACTTATGATGAGCTGACGAAATCCGATAAAAGCTTTGATGTCATTTTAAATCTAGCGGGCGCAGGGATTGCGGATAAGCGTTGGAGCGCTGCACGTAAAGAGCAACTGCTTGCCAGCCGTGTACAGCCTACCGAAGCGTTACTTGCTTTTATAGCGCGTAGTAGCACTAAACCTAAGCTGTTGGTTAGCGGTTCAGCGATTGGTTGGTATGGCGCTCAAGGTGATAAGCCTTTAATTGAGAGCAGTGATTTTAATACTGATTTTTCGCATAAACTATGTGACGATTGGGAACAGTTGGCATTGAAAGCTACCGATTATGGCGTTCCTGTTGCTATCGTGCGCACCGGTGTCGTTATCCATCCTGAGGGCGGCATGGTTAGTAAGTTATTAACACCCTTTAAAATGGGCGTTGGCGGTCAATTGGCTAATGGTAAGCAAATCATGAGTTGGATCAGCCGTGAAGATTGGGTAAGGGCAGTTATTTTTATCATCGAGCAGCATCTTACGGGTCAGCGGCAAGCTCAGTTAAATAATACGAGCAATACTTTAAACACAGCAAGCGATACGCCAGCCGTGGTCTATAACTTAACCGCGCCTAACCCTGTGACCAATCGTACTTTTACCAAGACGCTTGGCGCGTGGCTGCATCGTCCGACGTTTTTTACTTTACCAAAATTTTTATTAAAATTGATATTTGGTGAAATGTCGACCTTGCTGATTGATGGGCAAAAGGTGTTGCCACAAGCATTACTCAATGCAGATTTTAAATTCAAACAGCCAACCCTTAAGCAAGCGTTAGAGTAGAAAGTATAAGCAGCAACTATAAAAAGTGAGTAGCGAAAAAATTATCTCTTAAATATAAGACGTATCAAATGACATAAGGCATTGTTTCATGTGAAACAATCTGCGCCTTAAAATAATACCAAACCCAACAATTAAAGTTGCGCCCAGGTACGAGTAGTTAAAGACCGAATCCTTTGTGGCTGTTTAAGTAGATTATTCCAAGCCAAGCATGCGGCATCGACAATAGCCTCATAACTGTCATAACAACGATTAGATAGCTCATTTTGCTTAAGGTACTGCCATACCCTCTCAGAGGGATTAAGCTCAGGTGAATAAGGCGGTAGTTTAAGCATAGTGACATTAGCCTGATTCAAGCTTGGTTGATGCCATAATGCCCCATCCATCACCACCACCGCATGACGTCCTTTTGGTACGGCTTTACTAATCTCTTGCATATGCAATAACATGGTATGTTTATTCACTGAAGGCAGTACTAAGCCTACCGCCTTCTTTGTCGCTGGACAAAAGGCACCAAACAGATAAGCGGAATTAAACTGTTGCTGCTTGATGAGTCGAGGTCGTTGTCCTCGGTAATGCCAAACTCTGGTCAATGAGCCTTGTTGTCCTATTCGAGTTTCATCTTGAAACCAGATGTCCACTTGATCTAGGCTCACATCAGTGGGTAAGGACGCCTTAACCTGTGCTAAAAAGTTTTTTTAAAAGCGTCTTGAGCTTGTAGGTCTGCTTTTGGATGCTGACTACGAGCACTTATCCAACTCATCTCGATACGCTTAAGCAGCTCGTAGATACCATTGACGGTATAGTGGGCGTTGTAGTGTTCTTTAGCCAATTGCTGAATATCTTTACCGGTCAAACGACCGCCAGCTCGCTTGTCTTGTTCAGAGACTATCATGGCTTTAAAAGCGTCTGTGTCTGCTTCTGCCAGTTTACTATGGCGACCTTTGCGATGACGATCATAGAGACTCTCAAGTCCTCGTTCATGATATCGTTTCAATGTACGTCTGGCAGTTTCAGGGTGAATACAAAGATCTTTGGCAATATCGTTAGTGGCTTTGCCTATACTATATTGGTATAAGATAAGCAGGCGTAGTCGGGCTCTGGGGTTACTCTCGGTCTTTGAGTGTTTGCCAAAGTCATGATCTTCTAGGTTATGTATTGATATAGTCATAAATGGATTATACTATATATTTTGGGTTTGGTATAAGCTGACTTTTCGATAAACGTTTTGTATAACTGTGATTTCTTTTAAAACCTTTATACAGTTTCAATAAACAATCATGCTGTCTACAACAGGTAAGAATATTGGCGTACTATAAGCCCGTCTTTGTCTGATTCAATTTTATTATGTGGCTTTTTATCATCCTTACCCAGCTGCTCGCGATGATGAGTAGCGGGATATTGTACTGGTTCATCAAACCAAAACAGCGCTTGGCTAAGACTGCTTTAGTCTTAAGCATTTTTGTCATTAATAATGCTTTTCTTATTTACGGACTGAGTGAGTTTTGGCATGAGCGCTTCCATGTCTACTTGGTTGCCAGTATTTTACAAGGCTTTATGTTCTATGCAGGCTTAATAACCGCTGTCATTACCTTAGTTTATGTCTATATCCTGAAGCAAAAATACCATCCAATTCTCATGAGAGCCGTTGCTGCTGTGATTTATGCTGGTCTTGTAGGTCTAGCAGTATTTAATGCTTATTCGCCTGTCGTACATCACTTGGAAGTAACGACAGATAAGCCACTCAATAAACCAATGCAGATAGCTTTGGTGTCTGATACTCATTTAGGTAGATGGTTTGGCAATCGGCAGATAGATAAGATGGTCAAGCTGATAGATGTCCAAAGTCCAGATGTGGTGGTTATCGCGGGCGATGTCATGAATGATTCCACGGCTGCTTATGACAATACCAATATGCATGAGCATTTATCAAAACTAAGAGCGCCGCTCGGTGTCTATGCTACTTTGGGCAATCACGATTATTCAGGTAATCAAGTTGCTATTGCCAAAGCAGTCGAGCGGGCAGGTATTCAAGTGATTGATAATAAAAGTGTCTGGTTGGATGACTCAGTATTGCTGATAGGGCGTTCGGATGAAACCGATCCTGCACGCCCTGCCGCCACAGAGTTACTTAGTGAAGTGAGGGCGGATAAACCGGTGATATTTTTAGAGCATAGCCCTGCCGATTTAGCACAAATCAAAGGCTTGCCCATTGATTTACATTTATCAGGGCATACCCATGGTGGGCAGATATTTCCTTTAACGACATTGCTAAAATGGTTCACGCCACTGGTTTATGGCGACAAACAACTAGAAGGCACGCAGTTTTTGGTGACTTCAGGTTATGGTATCGGCGCGGTGCCATTTAGATTGGGTACGCGTTCTGAGATTTGGCTAATTACTTTGACAGGTCAAGCTGATTCATAGTAGCTGATTCATAGTAACTAGCCGTTATGGTTATCCGTGCTTTTTATCTATCTTTTTCCACTTGTCAGTTAATGCTAGCTTTTAGCTTGTTTTAATAGCTACCCGTATTTAGCCCGTAACCCACAGCCATTATTCAGCTATTCACGCAGCCACTAACTCTTGGGTGCTGATGACCTCACGTACAAAGCTAGCAAAACCATTAATAATATGATGCGTTTCTTGTCCAAGCCCTTGATGGACGCTCATAAAATGGATAAATCCATGTGGTGCGCCATAGACAGTATAGGTTTCGACCGCAACACCATGGCTTTCTAACTGCTTAGCATAAGCAAAAGCCTCATCACGCAAGACATCTAATTCGGCCGCGACGATATAAGTAGGGCAGATATGGCTATTGTCGCCAAGCATAGGTGAAGTCAAGATATGCTGGCGCGGTAACGGGCTGTTTTCCAAACACGCGGCGTCGAATACCGCTACATCGGCATGATCTAATAGTAAACCCTCGCCATATAACTCCCAGCTAGGATAATCATTTTCAACATCCGTCACAGGATACAGAGGCATTTGCGCCATGGGTGATGGCACGCGCTGCAATATCTCAAAAGTTTTTTGCCCATTAATGCCCAAATCTTGCCATGCTTCTGCCGTTGGGGTGATGACTTGTTGAGCAACCATGGTTGATAACCCGCCGCCCGCACTATCACCTGCCAGTACAATACGCGATGGTAATGCGCCAAATGCCTGGCAGTTTTCAGCCAACCATCCATAAGCAGCAATACAATCTCGTAGCGCTGTCGGTGCAGGATATTCGGGTGCTAGGCGATAATCAACACTAACCACCGGCCAGCCCGTTTGCTCACAGACGGCATGACAAAATTCATGATGGGTGTCGACATCACCGATACAAAATCCGCCACCATGAAAAAACAGCATCACGGTTTCATCAGGATTACGTTTCGGTTTCTTTTTAAAGCTAAAGCCTGTTGCACTTACTTGTTTTTGATAGCAACGAATGGTCATGTCACCATCATCAGCATTGGCAATGGTTTTGTCTTCCCACTCTACGGTAGGGCCATCTTTTTTGGTAAAGGGTTTAATACTGCTAAATAAGGTAGAGCTTGGCTGTTGCCAGACGGTTGGCGCTTGCATTGCAACGACGTCGGTCGCAAAGCGTTTGCGCAATTCGACCATGTCTACAAGGTGTAATGGCGTTTTAAGCTTACTATTGACTGCAAGGATTAAACGCAAATGGGCATCAACGTGTTCGTATTGCTTAGCGGTCGGTCCATCCAAATAGCCGACCAAGCTTTCTAATACTGACTCTGGTAAGCAGCCGATGCCTTTCATAGCGTAATGCAGTAGATGCGGCTGATAGCTGGTCATTAGGTTATGATAAAGCACCTTATCTTTGATGGATAATGGCTTATCCTCAGCGCTGGTTGCAATCTCTGCATTCTTTATTGGCAAAGTCGGTAAGTTTTCTGGTTTACGGCTTTTTAATGAGCTACTTGATGCACTATCACATAAACTTTCAGGCTTTTCTTGAGCCAAAGCCGTCAGGTTAAGTGACCTCACTGCTTTATTAAGTAAGGTGTTGATTGATAATACGGTTGAATTAGGCATAACACCTCCTATAAATGATAGATAATATTTGCAGCCATCATATGATAAGTGGAAATAAAGTTGAGTATTCTTTGGTAATGGTTTAGGAGTGAATAGTAATTTATTTGGAATAACTGACGGTGTTTTGTTGGTTTTGTTAGCGAAATTAACGACTTATTGACGATAAGCGTAAAGGTAATGCGGTCATTTTAGGGCATAGTTGGGAGGTATTATCCCGACATTAATGAATATCGAGAAAAATTCCTTAGATTAGGCTTGAAATTTGCCCTCATCACCTTTATCAAGCAGCTATCAGAAGAGGTTAAAAAAGCGATTGCTAAAAATCCGTGATTGATAAAAAAGTGAGTGATAACGGCTACATGATTCTTAAAAGCCGATAAACCTATTAAGTAAGCAATGGAGAAAAACACAGCTTGGCTAGCCAGTAGCCGCTTTATTGCGTTTTTCAATCCATCATCATTAAGTTAACAACCCCATTAATAATTATATCCCTATTAAGGAGCTATCATGAGCGAGCAGAATAATAACCACGAATCTAATGAGCAAAATATGCCACACGACAACGTCTCACACGATAATGTTTCGCACGATAATGTCGAACACGACGACAGTATTTTAAATGAAACCTTGCAAGAATTTGATCCACAAAATAATTCAGGTGCAGAGAGCACAATTGCAAACGATATCGATTTAGATACGTTTAAAGCGCGCATCGCTGAGCTAGAAGGCGAAGTCAAGCAAGCTAAAGAAGGCACCGCTCGCGCCAATGCCGAAGCGTATAACGCGCAAAAACGCATGGAACAAGAAGCCGATAAAAGCAAAAGATTTGCCCTGCAGAAATTTGCCAAAGAGCTGTTAGAGGTGGTCGATAATTTAGAGCGCGCTATCGAAAACGCCCATGCCGATGACCCTGTTACCGAAGGGGTAAGATTGACTCATAAAGCGTTGTTAGACGTGTTGAATAAAAATGGCGTTGAAGTCGTCGAGCCACAAGGCGAGAAATTTAACGCTGATTTGCATGAAGCGGTCGGTATTGATGCCGATGCGCCAGCCGATACAGTAGGTACGGTCTTGCAAAAAGGCTATAGCTTAAACGGTCGACTATTGCGCCCAGCGATGGTACGCGTTGGACAGTAGCAATCAAATATAGAAGATTTAAGGTATTAGTATTTAAAAAATAAGTCTTTAATTGTACTAAACCCTATTATTAATGGGGTTTTACACAAAAAATCACACAAAAGGCAATATTTAGCAGTGGATTGACTTGAAAAAACGAAGCCTTAAACCGATATAAAGCAACAAGTGACCGACTAGATGTCGATAGTTTTCATAATCTAGGGTCTGATGATATAGATATTTTTATTTAAAAATAAATTAGGAGCAATTAATTATGGGTAAAGTAATTGGTATTGATTTAGGTACGACTAACTCATGTGTGGCAGTGATGGAAGGTGATAAAGTTAAAATCATCGAAAACGCTGAAGGTACACGTACCACGCCATCGATTGTCGCTTATAAAGATGACGAGATCCTTGTTGGTCAGTCAGCCAAGCGTCAAGCGGTCACCAACCCAAACAACACCCTATTTGCCATTAAGCGTCTGATTGGTCGTCGTTTTGATGACAAAGTCGTGCAAAAAGACATCGGTATGGTGCCTTATAAAATCGCCAAAGCTGATAACGGTGATGCGTGGGTAGAAATCAACGGCAAAAAATTAGCGCCACCACAGGTTTCTGCTGAAATCTTGAAAAAAATGAAAAAAACAGCCGAAGACTATCTTGGTGAAGCCGTTACTGAAGCTGTTGTTACTGTCCCAGCTTACTTTAATGACTCACAGCGTCAAGCAACCAAAGACGCCGGTAAAATTGCGGGTCTTGATGTAAAACGTATTATTAACGAGCCAACCGCTGCAGCACTTGCTTATGGTATGGATAAAAAGCAAGGCGATAGCACCGTTGCTGTATATGACTTGGGTGGTGGTACTTTTGACGTATCAATCATCGAAATCGCTGATGTCGATGGCGAACAGCAATTTGAAGTACTAGCAACCAACGGTGATACATTCCTTGGTGGTGAAGACTTTGACTCAGCGCTAATTGACTTTTTAGTAGCCGAATTCAAAAAAGACCAAGACGTCAACCTAAAAGGTGACTCTCTTGCGATGCAGCGTTTAAAAGAAGCGGCAGAAAAAGCGAAAATTGAGCTATCAAGTGCCCAAAGTACAGAAGTGAACTTGCCATATATCACTGCCGATAGCAGTGGTCCTAAGCATTTGGTTGTGACTATCAGCCGCTCAAAACTTGAAAGCTTAACGGAAGAACTGGTACAACGTACCATGGGTCCTTGTAAAACAGCTCTAGAAGATGCTGGTCTAAAAATCGGTGATGTCGATGACGTTATCTTGGTAGGTGGTCAGACACGTATGCCTCTGGTACAGCAAAAAGTACAAGAGTTCTTCGGTCAAGAGCCACGTAAAGACGTCAACCCTGACGAAGCAGTTGCCGCTGGTGCTGCGATTCAAGGTGCGGTATTGTCTGGTGACAAAACTGACGTCCTATTGCTTGACGTAACGCCATTGACTTTAGGTATCGAAACAATGGGCGGTGTTATGACGCCAATCATTGAGAAAAACACCATGATTCCGACTAAGAAATCACAGGTATTCTCAACGGCAGAAGACAACCAACCAGCAGTCACCATTCAGGTTTATCAAGGTGAGCGTAAAATCGCTAACCAAAATAAACAGCTCGGCCGTTTTGACTTGACCGATATTCCACCAGCACCACGTGGTCTACCACAAATCGAAGTGACTTTTGACATCAACGCTGACGGTATCATGAATATCTCAGCGAAAGATAAAGGTACTGGTAAAGCACAAAGTATCCAAATTAAAGCGGATTCTGGTTTGTCGGACGAAGAAGTCGAACAAATGGTGCGTGATGCCGAAGCGAACGCTGCTGAAGACGAGAAATTCGCTAACTTAGCACAAGTTCGTAACGAAGCAGATGGTCGTATCCATGCGGTACAAAAAGCACTGAAAGACGCCGAAGATAAAGTGACTGAAGATGAAAAATCAACAGTAGAAACGGCTATCTCTGAGCTTGAAGCAGCTGCTAAAGAAGACGATCATGACGAAATCAAAGCCAAGCTTGAAGCGTTAGACAATGCCTTCTTGCCAGTTAGCCAAAAGATTTATGCAGATAGTGGTGCAGGCGCAGAAGGTATGGATCCAAACCAGTTCCAACAAGGTGCGGATAATGCTGGCAACAGCAACCAAGCTGATGACGACGTCGTCGATGCTGAGTTTACTGAAGTAGACGAAGACAAAAAATAAGCCAGATTAAAAGCTAAAATTGACGTCTGATTTATAATAAAGAACGCATCTTTTGAGGTGCGTTCTTTTATTTTATAAACTTAGCTCGGGCTAATGAGTAGGAAGTATTACCCAAAACCGGTGATTGTAACAAAAGATTTCATATATCAGCCTTTGTAACCCGAGTGCTGACAAACACTTGCAAAACTTAACTTTCTTACCATTAAATACTGACAGAGTCTTTGACATAGTTTGTTACTATGTATACATCGTTAGCAAACAAGGCGATATGGCTAAAAAAGCCCACATAAATAAATAACTTGTTTGTCCAAATTGATTTTAAGGAGCTACATATGAAAACTCTACAAAAAACTCTACTTGCACTAGCCGCTGGTTCTTTAGTAAGCATGGGTGCACAAGCAGCTGTATCTTATGGCAACGGCTATACTGGTCAACCATACGTCGGCGTAAAAGTCGGTCAGTTTGACTTAGACGTAGACGGTGCTGATAAGCCAACAGCTTATGGCGTATATGGTGGTTATAACTTTGATCCTAACTTCGGTATTGAAGCTGAATACGTAGGTTCAGATGATGCTGATTACTATAACGGTGATATCGATGCTAAATCTTATGGCGCATACGGTACTTATCGCTATCAGTTCCCTAACACTGGTTTATATGCCAAAGGTAAGTTAGGTGTGGCGAAAACTAAGGTAGAAGGTAACTATTTAAGTAGTAATAGCAGTCGTAACACCTACTCAGATAGCGATACTAGTCTAGCAGGTGGTGTAGGTCTTGGATATTCAGTGAACCCTAACTTCAGCGTTGAAGCTGAGTATGACAAATTAGGTAGTGATGCTGATCTTATGACCGTTGGTGCACAACTTAAATTCTAATTATTTGAATCTTAAGTTCTTTAATTAGCAATAGCCTGAATAGTTAGTATAATAAAAAACGATCACCTCGGTGGTCGTTTTTTTATGCGAAAAGAAAAAGTGCTGTAAGCGTCATTAAAAAAACGAGCATTACTAAAATTGTTCTGTTAGTATTGCGCGTTCAACAATAGTCTAACTAATTTGTACGCCTTGTAATACCCATCCAGACTGCATTTTAGTTTTATTTAACAGGAACATATATGAATACTTTACAAAAAGCTTTGATCGCATTATCAGTTGGTTCTTTACTGAGTGTGAGTGCTCAAGCAGCAGTTAATTATGCAGGTCAGCCGTATGTTGGTGTTAAAGTTGGTAAGTTTCTGGTAGATACTGATGATTTAGATGATCCTACTGCTTACGGTATTTATGCGGGTTATAACTTTGATCCTAACTTTGGTGCCGAAATTGAGTATGTAGGCTCTAGTGACACTGATATTGAGACGGGTGTTAGGGGTGTTAATGCTGAATACAACCTTAAAACTTATGGCGCCTACGGCACCTACCGTTATCAATTCCCTAATACCGGTCTATACGCTAAAGGTAAACTGGGGTTTGCTAAAGCTGAGATTGATGTTTCTGCCAGCAATGTTTTAGGAGGCTCTGTTAGCGAAAGTGATAGCGACAGCGGTCTTGCTGGTGGTATCGGTTTAGGTTATAACTTTAACCCTAACATGAGCCTTGAAGCTGAATATGACTATGTTGCTGAAGATATTGCGCTATTAACTGTTGGTGCACATTTCAAATTCTAGTATGAGTTTAGAGTTTGAGATTTTCAAAGTTAAATCAGTTAAATAAATAAAAAACGATCACTGCGGTGGTCGTTTTTTTATGCGTATAACTTTTAAGGCGCTGTTTGATAACAAAATGTGCTACATTGAAAGCTAGATTGGCAAGAATAGGGAATATGACAATAATGGAAATGCTTTGGATGATTGAACCTTGGCACTGGCTCGTATTAGGCTTTGTGCTGCTGATCGTCGAGATGTTTGTGCCGACGTTTGCCAGCCTTTGGTTTGGGGCAGCCGCTATTATCGTTGCCGCCCTCTTATGGTTAATACCTATCCCTGTCTCCGTCCAAATCATTATTTGGTTGGTACTTTCGGCTATCTTTTTAGTAGCGTGGTTTAAATTTATCAAACCCTTGTCTGTCGATCGCACCAAAGCGGGATTGGGCGGCAGTGTGATTATCGGTGAGACCGGTATGATTATCGTCGCGCCGCAACCTGAGAGAGCTGGTATGGTACGTTTTAGCGTGCCTATCGTTGGTGCTGCCGAATGGATGTGCCGTACCAGAGGCGAGCAAGTAGCGGTTGGTGATCGGGTGGTGGTAACAGATATCGTCGGTAATGAGCTGATTGTCAGTACGATGACATCGCAAGCGGTCATTAATAAAAATAGTTAAGCAGAATAATAGGGGTGGAACATGGAAAGTTTTAGTATTGTGATGGTGGTATTGATTGCATTGGTGGTATTTACAGTGTTTAAAGGGGTGCGCATTGTCCCACAAGGGTATAAGTGGGTGGTGCAGAGACTGGGTAAATATAGCCAAACCTTAGAGCCTGGACTCAATATTATTATTCCTTATGTTGATAATGTCGCTTATAAAGTCACAACCAAAGACATCGTGCTTGATATTCCCTCACAAGAGGTTATTACCCGAGATAACGTAGTGATTATCGCCAACGCCGTTGCTTATATTAATATTGTCCGTCCTGATAAAGCCGTTTATGGTATCGAAGATTATGAGTATGGTATTCGTAATTTGGTACAGACGTCTTTGCGTTCAATCATTGGTGAGATGGATTTAGACAGCGCTTTATCAAGCCGTGATGAAATCAAAACTAAGCTAAAACACGCCATCTCAGAAGATATTGCCGATTGGGGTATTACCCTAAAAACGGTCGAGATTCAGGATATTAACCCTTCGCAGACCATGCAAGCGTCAATGGAAGAGCAAGCGGCGGCAGAGCGTTTACGTCGTGCGACCGTGACCCGTGCTGATGGTCAAAAGCAAGCGGCTATCTTAGAGGCTGATGGTCGTTTGGAAGCCTCACGCCGTGATGCGGAAGCGCAAGTGGTATTGGCGAAAGGTTCAGAAGAGTCTATTCGCCTTATTACCGCGGCGATGGGCAAAGAAGAAATGCCGATTGTATACCTATTGGGTGAGCAATATATTAAGTCGATTCGCCAGTTAGCAGAATCGGATAACGCAAAAATGGTGGTATTACCCGCTGATATTTTAAGCACTATTAAAGGTATGGTTGGCGATAAGCTTAAGGTTTAATCAAGCATGTTTTAAGCTGTTATAAAAATAACTCTTAAAAGTAGCCAGCGAGTAAAAATAGTCAGTGAGCGTTTTACGTGCTGGCTATTTTTTTAATTTTAATTTTAATTTACCCCTAATCATGTCAGTGGTTTTTTAGCGTACGATGTTCTTGTTGTTTAATAATAAAAATACGCCTATAAAATAAATGTATAAGGAAAATAATAATGACTAAGCAAGATATGAATGCTGTAATTATTGCTATAAATGAATTTGCGCAAGGCAGCCCATTGCCTTATACCATACTTGATGCCACACATATTAATGCCGCTTATCCTGAGCAGAAATTAGAGATTCGCGGCGGCTACGGTTCAGATGCGGCGGCACATCCAACCAATGCCAATCAATTTTATGCCCTTACCGATCGTGGTCCTAATGCAGACTTTGATGGGATTGCTGGTAAGGGTAAGCAGTTTCTTGTGCCAAATTATACGCCGTCTATTGGGTTGTTTGAATTGCAAGCTGACGGCAAAATTGTCAAAGTAAAAGAGCTGCTGCTGAAAGACAGGCAAGGCAATCCCATCTCTGGGTTACCGAATCCAAAGGCACTGGGCGGCACCAATGAAGTACCTTATGACGTCAATGGTCAGCCGATGACGGTTAACCCAAATTTACCTTTTGATGCGGTGACCAATCCTATTAAAACCGATATTAATGGTTTAGACCCTGAAGGGCTAGCGGCGCTCACAGATGGCAGTTTTTGGGTCAGTGATGAATATGGTCCACACCTTGTGCATTATGATGCCAATGGGATAGAGATAGCCCGTATCAATGCTTTTGCCAATGATGAGCGTAATAATGTAATTATCAATGGTAAGCAGGTTCTGTTACCGACAGAATTTACCAAGCGTCGTGCCAATCGCGGTATGGAAGCATTGACGATGACGCCAGACCAAACGACGCTTGTTGGTATCATGGAGTCCTCTATGGACAATCCTGATAAGTCAGGACGTCTGTCCTCTTTGGTGCGTATTGTGACGATAAATTTGGTTTCGGGACAAATAGCCCAGTATCTATATCGATTAGATAAAGCGGAGCACGTGACTTCTGGCATCGCGGCCTTAAGTAGTCATGAGTTTTATCTGATTGAACATGATCGCAAGTTCCCACTACAAGATAAGTCAGCGCAAAAACTAATCTACAAAATCGATATCTCGCAAGCAACAGATATCGAAGCTATTTTAAATGATGAGAATGTTAAGCAAGATGAAACGCTTGGCTTGCTAGTCAATGGACAAACGCTTGAGCAGTTGATTGCAGTAGACGAAAAAAACTGGCAAATGCTTGAAGAAATAAACATCAAACCTGTTAAAAAAACCTTGGTTGTCGATGTGTTAGCTACTTTAGATTATCCGCATGACAAGCTTGAAGGCTTATGGTTACGGCAAGATGGCTCATTGGGTTTACTCAATGATGATGATTTCGCCATGACTGATTCAGAGGTCATCAACCCAAAAAGCACGGTTGAGCAAAAGTATCTCGATAAAGATAAAACGATAGAAGATGCCAATCGCTTATATATCGTGATGCCGACTGAATAGAGTAGCGTGATTTTTCTTAACTATTTATTCTTAACCACCTATTCTTAACTACTTATTCTTAACTACTTATTCTTAACTATTTATTCTTAACTATTTATTCTTACTACAGACAATAAAAAAGACCTCATACAAGTGAGGTCTTTTTTATTGTTAAATATTGACTCAGTGTATTTTAGATAACCTTGGAGAAGCGGTTTTTATGTTTTTTCTCAAGGTATTCATCAAATACCATAGCGACGTTGCGACCTAATAAACGACCTCTGGGTAATACGCGAATGCCAGCAGCATCCATATCAATCAAGCGGTCCTGTTGCATCTCACCCAACTGTTGGATTTCATCGATAAAGTAGGTAATGGCGTCGATACCAAATTTCTGATTGATATCTCGAAAATCCATATAGTCGTGACAGAGTAAATTCATAATCACGTATTCACGTAAGCGATCTTTAATCGAGGTTTTAATCACATTGACCGCGGGCATGACGGTTGGGTTATTACGTGCTGCGTCGATATTCTCTTTATATACCTGCAAATCGGTGTGGTTTTGCAAGATATAGCTGCTATTAGCATTAGAGATTTGACTGATTGACGACACCCCAAAGCCCAATAAATCGCAATCGCCCATGATGGTATAACCCTGAAAATTACGATGTAATTTGCCTTCGCGCTGGGCGATGGCAAGCTCATCATCAGGTTTGGCAAAATGGTCAATACCAATATATTGATAACCGGCTTCGGTTAAGGTGTTGATGGTATTGCCGAGCATCGTAAGCTTGGCGGCTGGCGTCGGTAAGTCAGCCTCTTTAATCTGGCGTTGAGATTTAAAACGCTCAGGCAGATGGGCATAGTTAAATACCGATAAGCGATCGGGCGCCATCTCAATAATGCGGCGTACCGTTGTATCCAAAGTTTTAGGCGTTTGATGCGGTAAGCCGTAAATCAGGTCGACGTTGGTAGAATGAAAGCCCAGCGCACGCGCCTCAGCAAGCACATTTTCAATAAGTTCAGCAGAATTTATACGGTTGACGGCAATTTGTACTTTTTCATCTAAGTCTTGTACGCCCAAACTTACGCGGTTAAAACCCAAGTTGCGTAGTACTGTTAATGTTTCGTCTCCCAGCTCGCGCGGGTCGATTTCAATAGAGTAATCGCCTTGGTCTTCTGGCAAAAATTCAAACTGGGTCTGCAAAAATTCCCACAGTTGTACCAATTCATTATCTTGTAAAAAGGTTGGCGTCCCACCACCGAAATGCAGCTGTTTGACCAGTGGTTTTTTGCCGTCTTCTGGTGTTTGTAATAAGCTACGTTTATGCTTAATTTCCGCCATCAAATATTCTAAATAATCACCGGCATCGCTATTTTTTTTGGTGATGATTTTATTACAAGCACAGTAATAGCAAAGGTGCCGACAAAACGGAATATGAAAATACAGCGATAAGGGCGCATGGGCTTCGCGTTCTTGTAGAATCTTAGTCTCGAGTCCTGCTGGCATCGGTGAGAATTCTAAAGCGGTCGGGTAGGAGGTATAGCGCGGCCCAGAACGATTGTATTTATTAATAATCTCTTCATCGAATGCTGGCAGCTGCTTACTGGTGATGCTGCCACGGGTACTGGCATACGGATTGTCCGGCTGCGTCACAGGGCGTACCGTGGTCGGCTGCTCGCTAGCATGAGCGAAAGACGTTTGGTCGCTATTGATATCGGATGGTTCTGACATGCGAGATTCCTCGGTTTAACTGTATAAATCGCCATTTAAGTAATAAGCAGTATAACAAATCATTGGTTATAGTGGCATGGATGGCAAGTTTTCGTATATACCCATAAAGTTGTATTGTTATCTGGAATAAAAAAAGACCTCAGGATTGGCCTAAAGTCTTTTTTATAATGCTCAACGATTTGGCTATGACTCTTCCCTTAATTTAATCACCTCACCAACGGCTTTTTGGGAGATTTCGCTGCTGCTGAAAGGCACACGAATCCACTCTTTAGCTGAATAACGACGCGTCTGATCGAGATGATAAGGGCGCGTACTATCCCCTGCTTGTGAATAGGCAAGCAGCGCCTCTACGACAGGACCTTTAGCATCAAAAGTCACCGCTTGCATATAAGTTGGCCCATTATTAATAATATAATTACCAACCTCATTGACTCCTTCACCTCGGGCAGCGTTAAAGATACCTTCGCTACCATAACCACCATGCATAGGGATACGCTGATTATTCTTGCCAGCATCTAGCACATATTGCAGTTCACCTAAGCTGGCATCAAGTGCTATGCCTTTATTTTGGAAATAGGCAATCGCATCGCCCAAAGCTTGGCGAGTTTGTGGCGTAATTTTCAGCTCGCGCGGCGTATTGATAGGGTCTGCCTCGTTAAATGGCACTTCAAATGCGGTATTTGTGTATTCGCTAACACCAGCCTTGCTCCAAAACTCTCTAAACACATGAGCGCCTCGGCTGTCGATATTGTTGCGACGATCCCAATTACTCAAGATGCTACAAGCTTGTTTGCCATCGATAGTTCCGCCACCTGTCAGAGGTAACATAGCGTTGGCGTTACAGTCCGCTAAGACATCATCGAGAACCAACTCGGCAGCATAGCTACGGTTGCCATAAACGACGTCTTGCATATTGTTTAAGGTAAAGGTAGTGCCACCCAAGTTATCTGAGTTATCAAGACGGTCTAAAACTTGCTGAAATGCCATGCGTGTACGCAGAGAAAGTGGCACGCCCTCAGGGCTAGTCGCACTAGGGAATGGCGTTAAACGACGACGTAGCAGCGGTGAAAACCCTGTTAAAGGCTCATCTAAGTTGCTCAACCAATAAGTATCGTTTGAGTTAAGCACATAATCGTCACGAATCAAGAAAGGCAGATTTGAGCGTCCAAAGATGCCCGCTTGCGGCGAATCGGCATCATTACCCCATTCGCAATCAGCCTTGCTACCATCCAATGCTGGTAGACCAAAACTGACGATAGCTTGTAAGTAGGGCTTACCAGCAGTACAGCTATTTAATTTATCTGCGGTGACATGCGGCACGGTTGAGATATCAGCATAAAGCGCTTTACCATAGCGGTCGGTGGCAATGGTATTAACAAATCCTAGCCCAACCATATCTTGCATTTTATCGACCAAATCCTCGACACTGGTGGCTTTATTCATGCTGCGCCATTGGTTCAGTGAGCGGGCGTTTTCTGCGGCAGCATCACGGATGGTAAAGGCGATATTGTTCGCGCCCCAAGGTGGCAGTAAGCCATTGACTTGATTGACGGCTATCATAGGACCAAAATGTGACGAATAAATAGATCTTACCAGCGTCTTATTGTCTGGCAGTTGGATGGTGACGTCATCCTTTTTAATATCACGTTGCTCAACGACGCCTGCACTATTGGTATAGTTGTACTTCATTGGGTCGCCATCTACTAAGCTGAGCTGATACAGGGTAAAACGCTTGGCGGTAGAAACCGTATGACTCCAAGCGATGTCTTTATTAAAGCCAATATTGGGGAAAGGCTGTCCTTGCTGTCCCGCTCCCATGACGTCAAGCTCGCCTGGCATCGTCAAATGAAACTCATAAAAGCGCTGTAGACCATCCCAAGGCTCATGAGGATTGCCATAAAGGATACCGCTTTTGGTGCCAGTGACTTCACTACCAAAAGCATAGGCGTTGCTGCCGCCATCAGTCACATTGATGGTTTTCATATCAAAATCAAAGCCTGAGGCCAAATCCGCTGCCGACTCTGGCGATAAGTCGTTCTCTGGTTCTATAGAAAGCGTACGTATTCGAGAGCTACCCATGATACCTTTTTCGACGGCAGGCGCCGCAGTGGCGATAGGCGTAACAAAGTTTGATAGACCACCGCGCAAATTGGCCTTGCCGTAAAGCGCTAGCAAATCATCGGTCGTGATTTCGCGAACCCATTCAGCGCCTGCACAGTCAGGATCGATATTGTCGACACCTTTATCACGTAAATAGCGACTATAGCCCGCAGCATAGCCTGCTACCGCATCCAAAACCTCAGGCTCTTGTGCATCTAAAAACTGTTTACGCTTAGCCTCTGAGTTATACCAGGTATAAAAGACATCACTATCAACATCGCCTTTATCACCCAGATAACGCATACTCTCGCCCTTAGCGATTACGATTTCGCGCGCCAGTGAGCAGATATTGTCTTCAGCAAAGGCATAGCCGACGCCATAACCCAAGCCTTTATAGTTCTTGGCAGTGATGTGCGGTATCCCAAACTCAGTGCGCTGGATATCCGCCGCATAGCTGTCATCGTTATCTATATTGCCATTAAAATTATCGTTATCCGAACAACCAAACAATCCCAACGAGACTGCCATCGTTAATAGCGTGAGTGTGTGTACACGCCGATTCAGCATATTGATGCTCATAAGCTTACCCATCCATGGTTAATTACGAGTTTATAAAGCGTCGACAAAAACCACCATCAAGCTTTATATGTCAATAAATTCCTTTTATTGCCATGCTTTTTTATGCCTTATATTGCATTTATTATGCGTGATGATAGATAAGATAAATTAAAAAGCATTTATCAATCATATAACAATTTCAAACCTCTATGCTAGCGAATAAACCAACGGATTTAACGGCTGATATTTGGCTTAAAGCTAGGCAGAAATGTCCTTTATATAGCTAACTAATAGGCTGGGAACAATACTATTCATACAGATTGATAAATTATAAGACACGACATTTGCGCACTGATTAATAATACTCTATTATCGATAAATATCTATATTAGGAAACGCTCATGTCGTTTGCCCAAGTTTATACGCGCTCAGTCGTCGGACTGCATGCCCCGCAGGTCATTATCGAGGTGCATTTATCACAAGGCTTGCCAGCATTAACCATTGTCGGTTTGCCTGCTGCTGCCGTACGTGAAAGTAAAGATAGGGTGCGCTCGGCGATTTTGAATTCGGGCTTTCAATTCCCTAATCGCCGCTTGACGATTAATTTAGCACCAGCAGACTTGCCAAAAGATGGTGCAAGGCTAGATTTGCCGATTGCCATCGGTATTTTAGCGGCAAGCGGGCAACTTGAGCCAGAAGTACTGTCAGGGTTTGAGTTTATCGGCGAGTTGGCGCTCAATGGCGAGCTGCGGCAGGTAAGTGGTAGCTTGGCGGTTGCACGGGCAATGAAAGCAGAGTCAATAGTGGCAAAGTCTGTAATAGCTGACGAACAAGAGCCGCGCCAGTTACAGCAATTACGGCAATTAATAGTACCGATTGATAATGGCGCGGAAGCCAGCCGTGTTGAAGGCATTGAGATATTAGGCGCTCAAAGTCTAAAAGCCGTTTGTGACCACTTACAATCGTTAGCTGACCCAAGCGTAATCACTGAGAGACTGGAGATAGTCACGCCCAGTCCGGCGCAGCAGCATATTGGTTATCAGGTAGATTTGGCGGATGTAAAAGGTCAACATCATGCTAGGCGGGCGTTAGAAATTGCCGCCGCCGGTGGTCATTCACTATTATTTACAGGACCACCCGGTTCCGGCAAGACCTTGATGGCGTCACGCCTACCGACTATCTTGCCTGATTTGAGTGATGAGGACGCGTTAGAAGTTGCCAGTACCTACTCAGTAGCAGACAGCGACTATGATTATGGTACGCGGCCATTTCGCCAAGTTCATCATACTATATCAGCTGTTGCTTTGGTCGGTGGTGGTTCTCGTCCCAAACCTGGCGAGATTACCCTTGCCAATAAGGGCGTTTTATTTTTGGACGAACTACCAGAGTTTGACCGTACGGTGTTAGAAGTTTTGCGTCAGCCGTTGGAAGCCAAGCAAATTACCATTAGCCGTGCAAACTCACAGCTTACTTTTCCCGCAAATTTTCAACTGGTGGCGGCGATGAATCCTTGCCCTTGTGGCTATGATGGCGACGGCTCAGGAAGATGTCGCTGCCGACCGGAGCAAATTAAGCGCTATCAAGATAAGCTATCAGGGCCACTGCTTGATCGTATTGATTTGCATATTACCGTGCCAGCACTGCCAATAGCTGATTTACAAAATGCTCAAGCTGGTGAAACCTCGGCACAAGTGCGAATTCGAGTCTCTGCTGCGCATAAGCAGCAATTAAAACGCCAAAAAAAGGTTAATAACGAGCTGAGTCCTAGCGAGATTGATAAATATATCCAGTTAGGCGCGGGCGAGCAGCAGTTATTACAGCTCGCTCAGCAACGTCTTAATCTATCTGCCCGTGGTTATCATCGTGTACTACGCGTTGCACGAACGATTGCAGATTTGGCGGACAGTATCGATATTACCAGCGCTCATGTATCAGAGGCGCTGAGTTATCGTAGTAAATAACTTACTTGAAGTTCAATTATTTATAATCTCCTTTTTTAAAAGGTATTTAACCAATGCCGCAAAGTCATCAAATGCTGCGGTAGGATTGAGCTCGCGAATATCTTGCCCGTAGTTATAACCATAAGACAGTCCAAGGGTGTCTATATTGGCGTTTTGTCCCGCTAATATATCGTTTCTAGAATCACCAATCATCACCGCTTGTGCTGGAGTCACATTCAACGCCTCACAGACATGCAATAGCGGGGCGGGGTCTGGTTTCTTAAGGGGCAGGCTATCTCCGCCCAGTACTTCAGAAAATAAAGCCTGCCAGCCAAAGGATTGCAGTATTTTAGGGACAAAACGAATCGGTTTATTGGTCACTAATGCCAACGTATAGCCCGCTGCTTTGAGCTTTTTTAGTCCGCTATCGACATCTGGGTAGGCGACGGTTTTGCTACCGCTAATATTTTTATAAGCGTCAAAAAATACTTGCTCGGCGTGATCGGCTTCCTCGACCGTTAACTCACCTTCTAGTACTTCTATTTTACCCACCAACGCGCGTTCGACCAACATTCTTGAGCCATTACCGACCCAGTTACGTATGGTGCTAATCGGATAGGTCTCTTTACCAAGCGTGGTTAGCATGGCGTTCGTCGCATCAGCCAAATCTGGTACGCTATCAATCAAAGTGCCATCAAAGTCAAAAATTAAAAGCTGCTTATCCATTATTTCTCGCCTTTTGGGTTATCACGTCTGTTTCTTAGATTTATGTTTTAACCATAGCATAAGAAGCCATTAAAGCGCATGCAAAGCACGTTTTTGCTCGATTATTTAACCTCTTCATAGCGCTCACGGTGTGCCGCTTTCATCTTTAGATAGGTTTCATTTTTACGGCACTCATCCCATTTTTGTTTAAAAATACGCGCAGATTCTGCTTTGATAGGGTCTTCGCTTTGCCGTGGTAATTCTTCGCGTCCATGCGCGCCGCTTTGGCCTTTTTTATCATCGGGCACGGGTCCCTTATACTTTTTGCCGCCTTTATGATTGGCATAGCGGCGGGCGCGGGTATAGCCCATTTGGATAAATTTGCGCGCCATATCGGCACCAACAAAGTCATCAGCAGCTAAATAATCTAAAAACATCTGATAAATAATCTCGCTACTCTCAAGCGCAATATCAGGCGTCGCAAAGCGCCAGTGCGTTAGGATTTCGGATTTATAAGGCTCGACCAATAACACGCCTTGCTCACCGCGACCGACACGATACAGCTCAGGCTGCGCGCGTAAGTCTAGGTTTTTATAATCTAAATCATAATCAAACTCTCTCATGAATTCTATCTCTCGCAGCTAATTGGTTGTTTTAGTATAGAGAGCATTTGCACTTCAAAAACAGCCTAAAAATGTTATGTATTAGTGTGGGTATCAAATATTATTGATAGGTATCCCTGTAATGTTTATCAAATTTTAAGCATAAAAAAAGCCCCAAACATAAATGTTCGGGGCTTTTTAGAATTCTTAAACGAATGGTGGCTCGAGGCAGGTTCGAACTGCCGACACACGGATTTTCAATCCGTTGCTCTACCGACTGAGCTATCGAGCCGTCTTCGTTGAGGCGCTATTAAACTAAATATCGGCGTTACTGTCAAGTGGTTTTTGCATAATATGCGATAAAAAGGCACAAATAGTCAAATATAAGCCAAATAAAAGCTTTTAACCTCACATTTAATCCTTAACGCGCAGTAGCTCATACTCGCTCATGATACGATGAATATCGGCATCGACTGGGACAAACTCGCGCACGCCTTTTTTCACTTCGGCATCATAGACCAGTTTGATAAATTTAGCATCGATAGCGCGACCTCGATTTTGGGTGTGTACCGTGAGATATTGCAAGCGCTTGGCATCCGTTTGTCCATCATCAAAGCAGGCAACGGCAGCGATAGGCTTGTCATTAAACATACCGACATACAGGGTTTGACCACGCTTAAAGCCTTGCTCAACGAGATGTAGTACTTCTGCGCCACTTGGCTGGTTCTCATCGCTGTCATATAAGGCATGCAGGCGCTCGGATAGTTCGTTTTCACGCGCAGGTTTTTTAATCAGTGGCGCATCCAAGCTGTTGATGGCGATTGCTTCTAAAGGCATAATCAGTTCCTATAAATAATCGGTTGCTATAAGGTGATACAGCATGGCATCGAGTGTAGCATTGTAGAGTCGGTGCGGTTCATGATTGATAATACTGAACTCACTATTTTAGCAGAATGACAGGATTTTGTGCGTGGTTTACTGCTTGGTCGTGGCAGTAAATGCTAGGGTTTGCTATGATGAAGATAGACGATGCTTTTTATGCATAAAAGCTAATATTTTGGCTTTTATACGTAAGCTTTTTGAATAAGCATTAAACCCATTTTTAGCTTAGCTTTTTATATTTTTTATTCATTGTTTTATCATTTGCTTTAGACGCTAGTAAGAATGATTTGGGCGCTTTTTCGCCCTATTTTATTGACCGCTTTTCATTTATAGAGAGTAGCCATGACTGCCAATTCTACGACGACAACCAATACCGCCGATACAACTGGGCAAAACCAATCTGCCAATCTAAATTTACATGGTCGCCCAGCCCGTACCGCTACCGTTGAGCGTAATACTGCTGAAACGCAAGTAACTTGCACCGTTAATCTTGATGGAACGGGACAAGGGACTGTAGATACTGGCGTGCCATTTCTAGACCATATGATTGATCAAATCAAGCGTCATGGTTTGTTTGACTTAGACATCAAATGTACCGGCGACACCTTTATCGATGATCACCATAGTGTCGAAGATACGGGTATTACGCTTGGGCAAGCATTCAATAAAGCATTAGGTGATAAAAAAGGCATCCGTCGTTACGGGCACTTTTATGCGCCACTCGATGAGTCACTAACGCGCGCAGTTGTTGATTTATCAGGCCGTCCCGGTTTGCATATGGACATTCCTTTTACCCGCTCGCATGTTGGTAACTTCGATGTTGATTTATTTAGCGAGTTCTTCTATGGCTTCGTCAACCATTCATGGATGACGGTGCATTTGGATAATCTTAAAGGTAAAAACAGCCATCACCAGATCGAATCTACCTTTAAAGCCTTTGCTCGTGCGCTACGTATGGCTTGCGAATATGATGAGCGTGCGCTGAATACCTTGCCATCGACCAAAGAGGCTTTTTAATAGCAAGTTGACTTTTTCTAACCAATTAAAGTTAAATCGAGAGCGGTGATGGATTTGAAATATAAGAACCCAGCGTTACTAGTCATTGATGTTCAGCAAGGGTTTGATGATGAAGATTACTGGGGAGGTCACCGTAATAATAAAGCAGCAGAAAGCATTTGCGGTGAAATTCTACAGAAATGGCGAGAGCATAAACTCCCTATTTTTCATATACGTCACAGCTCATTAGAGCCAAACTCTAGACTACACCCAACTCATGCTGGTTTCGCTTTCCATCCATGTGCGATGCCGAAACCGCATGAGACAGTGATAACCAAGCATGTGAATAGTGCATTTATCGGTACAGACTTAAAGCAGCAGTTAGACGAGAAAAAGATTTCTACCCTTGTCATTATTGGACTGACTACCAACCATTGCATATCGACGACGACACGTATGGCTGGTAATTATGGATATGAAACTTACCTCATATCGGATGCTACCGCTACTTTCGATAGAGTGGGTGTTAATGGTGAAAAATTTGATGCAGAGCTTATGCACCAGACGGCATTGGCCAGTTTAAATAAAGAGTTTGCAACTGTCTTAAGTACAAGAGAGCTTTACGAGCGATTATAATCTTTTGCATAGATGAGCGAATCAGAGTTGGTGACTAACTTGCCATATGCATCATCTTCCTATTTTAATATGAGACTAAAGACGCAATTATGAAAATAGCATTATTAGATTATGGCATGGGTAATCTGCACTCGGCCAGCAAGGCATTGTCAGCGGTAGGCGCGGAAGTCTCTATTACCAATGACCCAAAAGTGGTCGCGGCGGCTGATAAGATTTTCTTCCCCGGTGTCGGTGCGATGCGCGATTGTATCGCTGGCATGCAGGATGCAGGTATTGACGAGGTCATACGTCAGGCAATATTTAATAAGCCTGTCATGGCCATCTGTGTTGGCATGCAGGCGTTGTTTGAGCAGTCCGCTGAGAATGGTGGTACAAAATGTTTGGGCATCTTAGATGGCAATGTAGAAGCGTTTGACCCGACGTGGAAAGATGAGCAAGGGGCGACCATTAAAGTGCCGCACATGGGCTGGAATACTATTAACGGTATGGATTTCGAGCATCCATTGTGGAATGGCATCGAGGACAATGCGCACTTTTACTTTGTACATAGTTATTATTGCGCGCCTGCTGACAGCTCTCAAGTGGCGGCCGTTTGTGATTATGGTCAGCCGTTTTGTGCCAGTATTTTGCAAGACAATTTATTTGCCACCCAATTCCATCCAGAAAAAAGCCACACCGCGGGCTTACAGCTGTTAAAGAACTTTGTCGATTGGAATATTTAACCAGTATGCTTTAAATGTTTGATTGGACAGTTTTGATTAAACCGTTTTGATTAAACAGCTTCGATTAAACAGGAAGGTAGGTTAGCAAATGCGTAATCTACCTTTTTTATTTTTAATTTATACTTAGTTGTTTTTTTTATTTATACTCAGCTATCTTCTATCTCTCATACGCGGAATAAAATCGTGGATTTTTATCTCTTCAAAAACGGTGTCGTGGCTGCTACAGGGTTAGACAAAGACGCCTTGCATATTTATGTGGGCGTCAGCGTGTACCTATTAAGTTTACTCTTGCTACGTCCAATTTTCAAAAAATATAGTGTCAGGGCGTTTATCGCTTTAATTATGGTGACCGCCATCGCCTTATTGGGCGAATATTTGGACAATCGCCAGACGATTACTGAGCTGGGTATCACAGCGATAGGCAGCACGGAGCTAAAAGCCAGTATTCACGATTTGATTAATACCTGTCTGCTGTCTTATATAATCTATGGCTTTACCGTATGGACAAAGACGTTTCAATCAATCAATACCGTCAAACCTATGATTAAAAGGCAGAAAAAAACGGACTATTCATAAGTCCGTTTTTTTATTTCTATCATTAACACTTTGCTTAATAAAAACTTTAATAGTTCTGACTATTAGCCTCATCATAAAGCTCGCGCACCACTTCACCAATGACTTTAATACCATCCGTTAAGGTCTGTTCGTCAGCAGCGATACTCATACGGATACATTCATGGGCATGTTGGTAATTACTCACATCGACACCAGGGAAGAAATATTCACTTGGTACAATCAATGTGCCTTTTTCTTTAAGGCGCTCGTATAGCTCAAGCGTGCTAATTGGCAAGTCTTTAAACCACAACCATAAGAATATCGCGCCCTCAGGCTTATGAATCATTAAAGGATAATCACCCAAAGCATCTTTTAAAAGCTTTACCGCTAATGTCGCTTGCTTTTGATAAAAGGGTTTAATCTCATTATCAGCTAACTGCTTGATACGGTCATCGTTCACCAATGGCGTGGCAATTGCCGCCCCAAAGCGGGTCGGTGCTAGATTGACCACCGCATTCATCGCGCTGACTGCTTCAATCACTTTAGCATCAGCAACGATAATGCCGGTACGCATACCGGGCAAGCCAATTTTAGACAGGCTAAAGCAAAGAATCGTATTGTTATCCCAACTTAATTGCGCGTCTGAATAAATGATATTAGGGAAGGGCATACCGTAGGCGTTATCGATGATTAGCGGTATCTCATAACGCTTGGCAATCTCGGCCAAATGCGCCATTTCTTCATCGGTCAGCACATTGCCCGTTGGATTGGTTGGACGCGAACAGCAAATCGCGCCAATGCGACCTTCTTTTAGCGCTGGCAAGTTCTCTAACGCCTCAAAATCCACACGATATTTAAAGAAACCTGCTTCGCCATCATGAGTCACTTCATCGATATGCGGCAATACGGCTGCGAAATGTTGACCTTCGACATGCACATCACTATAGCCAATATATTCAGGGGTTAATGGCAGTAGGATCGATTTATCGATAGACTGGCTTTCTTTATCTTGGCTCTTTTCATCAGCGAACGCCCCACCAAATAAATTAAACAAATAGAAAAAAGCATTCTGTGAACCGTTGGTCAAAGCGATATTTTCTGCCTTCAAATTCCAGTCATAATGACGATTAAAGAAGCCAACCAAAGCATCGATAAAGGCGGCGTCACCCTGCGGATTGGAGTAATTTGCCATGCTAATAATTGCGCTACTATTAGCCTCGCCAGCATCGTTATCATTACCAAGCGCTTTATAAGTCTCTAAAAACAGCTCATTAACGGCATCAATCTTGGCAGGATTACCACCGCCCAGCATATTGACAGGCTGATCGCTTTTTAGCGCATCGCCCAAGTCATCCATCAGTTGTGAGATGCCAGTTGGCTGGGTAAATTTTTGACCGAACTTTGAGAATTTCATAAGGCTACCGTACTTTCCTAAATGGTTTATGAGAGCTGTATCTGAATGCTGAGATGGGCATTAGTATAGCAAATAGTCAGTTTTAAACGAGCTTGAATATGAATACTGGCTGATATTGACAATATCGACCGTTATATCATCGCCCGAACTCGCGCCATAATCCCACGCCCAATCACCAATCGCACATAAATAATAGCAATGCCAAATAGCAAGACAACTAACGCCACACCGCCAATACCTAAACTTGCCCACGGCACACTAAAGCGCAGATTAAACCATTGGGTAATAGCAGCCCATGCACCGATATTAGCGATAATAACTGCAAATAAGGCGGCACTAATGCCAAGTATCCCCAGCTCTAAGATATTGAGCATATATAGGTCGCGCTTTTGCATACCGAGCAGCCTAAATGATGCGCTATCAGCCATGCGGTCTTGTGAGGTAGAGAGTAGCGAGCTAATTAAGACCATGATACCGGTCAATAATGCCAGTAAGGTGAAGACATAGACCAAACGGCTCATTTGTACGACTAGCTCTTGAACTTGCTGCGCGATTGCTGTGCCGTCGATGGTCGTTACCGCAGGAAACTCGCGTACTAACTGACCTTGGAGTTTTGGAATATCCTCTGCTGCGACATGAGCGGTAGCAAATTGGATTTGCGGGGCAGCTGATAGCACCGCAGGCTCAAATAAGAAGTAGAAATAAGGGCTGGGTCCTTTTTCATAGCGCGAGCGGATACTGGTGATTTGACCGACAACCTCAATCCCTTGGATATTAAAGCGCACCTGATCACCCATACCAACGTTTAGCAAGCTGGCAGCCGTATCCAAAATCGATAATGGCGCAACGGTTTGCGCTGAGTCACTATCTGCAGTCTTAATAGGCGCATAAAGCTTGTCGTTTTCTACAGCATCAGTAATGAATTCGGTATCCATCACCGTATCGGCATAGCTTAAATTAAAAACCCGCATCGGGTCATCAAAGCCGTCCGTAGGTTCGATATCTTGTACGGGTACATTATCAGCAGTGACGACGCGGGCACGAATGACAGGATAATAGCTGACAGGTGCAGCAATGATATTATTAATCGCATCATGCTGGTCGCTTTGAATATCGAGCAAAAATAAATTGGGCGCATCTTCAGGATACGCATTAATAAACTGAGTATTAATACTATGATTAAGTGTGGTAATCAGGGTTAAGACCGCCACTGACAGTGATAAGGTGACAAAAAATAATGCCGACTGATTGCCTTTACGGGCAAGGTTATGGATAGCAATACGCTGCATCCAGCTGATATTAGAATGCTTGGCAAACTTAGTCAGCAGCCATAACCAACCGCGTGCCAATAGCCAAAATATCGCTACGAAACCTGTAAGTCCTATCAGTAGCTGTGCACCTAGTATAAGAGAGTCTACTTCATAAGCAAAAAACGCATAAAGTCCGATGAGCGTCAGTCCATACCATAATAATGGCAAACGTCGATACCACGGCAGATTTTGCGAGTTTGTGCTCGCACCTTGATTGAGTAAAGTGGCAGGTTTGGTGGTACTTAGGGTGCTTAAACCACGTTGAGCGATAAGCAAGGTCACCACTAACGCGATAATAATGGTTTTAATAGCACTGACTGGATTAATAGCTAAACCAACATCAGCTGGTAAGATAGCAATCAGATACGGCTGACCGACTTTAAGTAAGCCAAAACTTAGAGCAATTGCTGCCACACAAGCGATGATAGTGGTAACAATCAACAGCTGATAATAGCTGCGTTTCAGCGACCTAAGCGGCTCACCTAATGCCAAGCGAATGGCATTACTAGACTGCTGCTTGGTCACAAAAGCCGTAATGACGCCATACATCGCCACCGCAGATAATAACAGCACGGCGATGACGAGCAGCTTTAAAAACATCAAGACATTGTCAGAGATACGCGAGACAGAGGTATCTGCCGACTCTGCATCAGACAGCTCGATATCAGGATAATTGCTTAGTATTTGCGTGAGCTTATCTCGCTGTACTACCATTAACTCTGGCTCACCGGCCAGCTCAATACGATAGTTTATACGGCTACGCTGTCCCAATAAATTGGTCGCTACAAGCGCATCTTGATGCATCAAAACGCGTCCGCCAAAACCAAAGGCGGTTAATGGACGGTCAGGCTCGTTGGTCAATACATCGCTAATAGTAAATTCAGCATCACCAATGGTGATTTGGTCACCGACGCTCGCATTTAAGCTATTCAGGACTTCTGGTGCGACGACGACATTATCAGCGCTTAATTGCTGCCATAACGGTTGCCCTGAAGCAAGCTCAGCTTCTCCGTATAAGGGATAAGCCGGAGAGACGGCTTTGACGCTGGCAAGCAAGGTTTGCTCATCGGTCACCACCATCGCGCTAAACTGATAGTCATATACTATTTGTGTATCAGTAACCGTCTCTACCTGCGTTAATACTTCGCTTGGCCAGTCTTGTTTGCTGTTTAATATTAAATCGCCCCCAACGAGCGCGCGCTGATTATCATTGATATAAGTATTAACCGATTGCTGCACGGAGTCGAGGGTCAAGTAGGTTGCAAGCGATAACGTTAGCGTCAATAAAAATAATAGCGGATAAATCCAGCGTTGCCACCAACTGCGACTTAAGGCTTGTGCGCCCAATCCTTGTAAGCCCAATATGGGCAAATTCAAAATACCGCTAAACAGCTGGTGCATGATACCGCCAGTATAATCTGACTCTTTTGCCATGTTGGTATCAGTCGTAGCAGTAGCATCGATAGCTGAATGGTTCTCTGTTTGCTTATTATTCTTTAAGTTATTCATTAAGAAATAATCCGCCCGTCGTGCATGGTAATAACCCGATCTGCCATCTCCGCCAGCGCGGCATCATGGGTCACAACAACCAATGCCGAGCCAACTTGCTGGCGTAAATCTAATAGTAGCTGCATCACTTGATTGGCATTTTGCTCATCTAAGTTACCCGTTGGTTCATCGGCAAAGACGATTTTTGGCTGCGAAACCAACGCGCGGGCAACGGCAGTACGCTGCTGTTCACCACCGGATAATTGGTTGGGTAAGCTATCACGCCTATGCCCCAAATCAACCGCTTCAATCAGCTCATTTACCCGTGCTTTATTCGGACGGCGGGCGATATCAAGCGGGAAGGCAATATTTTCTGCTACCGTCAATGTCGGTAATAGATGAAACGACTGAAAGACAAAACCCATATCACGTTGGCGAATAACCGCCAGCGCATCTTCATCAAGGCTGCTTAAGGTTTGCCCCGCTAACTCAACCGAGCCACTATCAGGATAATCTAACGCCGCTAATAGACCTAACAAGGTAGATTTACCGGAGCCAGATTTACCCATAATGACCACAAACTCGCCCGCATTGACATATATATCGACGTCTTTGATGATAGATAGCTTTTGCTCACCGACTTGCACGGTTTTATTCAGCTTGGAGGCGGTAAGTAGTGCTTTGTTATTGGGTGTAGCGGTCATTGGGTAGTCTCAGTAGGTGTGCTAGATTTCGTTGCTGTATTGGCGTGATTAGCTTCTAACTTTTCAATTTTAGGCTGTAAAATTGGCAAAATATTATCATTAACGATAATGGTATAGCCTTCTTTGGTTGGATGAATCGCATCGGCTTGGTTGAGCTTAGGGTCGCCGCCCACACCATCCAAAAAGAAAGGAATCAGCGTCACATTCATATCTTTAGCCACTCTTGGGTATATCGCGGCAAACGACTCTACATAGTCCGAGCCAAGGTTGTCATAAATCTGCATGCCACCTAAGATAACCTCACTACCATTATCCTGCAGGCGTTTAACAGCGGTGCGAATATTGGCTTCGACCGTTGCTACATCAATACCGCGGATGGCGTCATTAGCTCCAACGGTTAAAATCGTAATATCAGGTTTGGTTTGCAATACCCAATCTAGGCGATTGACAAGCCCCGTACTGGTTTCGCCACTTAAGCCTGAATTGACTACTTTGACATTTTTATAGCCAAGCTCTTGTAAGCGTGCTTCTAGCTGAGCGGGATAATTGGCATCATTATCAACGCCCAATCCTTCGGTTAATGAATCGCCCAATGCCAATATCGTTAATGGCGCTTGCTGCTGCTCAGTTGCCTCTGTTACTTTCTGAGTTTCATTAGTTTGGATGCTAGTGCTTTGAGTGCTGGTAGTTTGCGTACTATCATCAGCTGTATTGCTATCAGGCTCTTTTTGACAGCCGCTAACCACAAGGGTAACGCTTAATGCCGCCGCTATTATTAAAGGTTTAGTCAAATAAGAAGAGATATTTATCATGATTTTGCTGTCCTGTTTACAATCAAACCAGTGTAGCAAACTAAGCTTATGAGCAATATGGCGCGACAGTTAACGATATTGCGCGCCTGTCAGTTGATATTAACGGTAAAAATTAAATTTTCTTACCATCGACCATGACTGGACGGCTGACCATCCAAGCAAAACCCACGTTTACCACCATCAAAACCAACATGATTAATAAAGGCAAATCCCAGCTATCCGTTGCTTCATGCAACCAGCCGGTGCCCAGCGGACCAAAGAACGCAATCAGATAACCGACTGCTTGCGCCATGCCTGACAGCTCGCTCGATTGATTGGCAGTATAAGTCCGCATCGAAAACAGCATCATACTTAAGGTAAAAATCGCTGAACAACCAATACCCATCAGCGCCGACCATAACCATGCCAAATCAGCTGATAAATAACTGACCCCTAAAATGCCAATCACGTTTAAGACCGCAGCAAGTACCGCTAGCGCCTGAATAGGACGTCCGCGATTGACCAGCCAGGTTAAGCTTAAAATTGCTACTGGTGCCATAAACTGGAAGACTGAGTTCATCTGCCCCGCGCTTACCGCTGATAATCCTTTACTGAGCCAAATCGAGGGTAAAAAACTGGCAACGGTATAAAAAAGTAGCGATTGCAAGCCCATGAATACCGCAATTTGCCAAGCAAAAGGTGTACGCCACATAGAAATAGGTGACGGCGCTTGCACCCCTTCAGCAAGCGGTACAACTGGCTGATGATTTGATGAGCCCAAACGCAAGCGTAACAGCACCCAAATCATTAAGGCAAACACGCCTAAAATCGACCAACCACCAAGCGCCCATTGCCAGCCAACGTGCTCAGATAATGGCAAGACCACGCCAGCGACAATCCCTGCCGACACCGTCATGGTGAGACTAAATAAACCCGTAATCAACGGAATATGATTTGGTGTGCGCTGCTTGATAACAGGGGCAGCAAGGGTGTTGGCAAAACCAATCGCTAACGTTAGCAATAACGTGCCGCCTAAAAAGCCCATCCAAGTAGGAATAACGCTGCGAATAATCATACCCATCGTTAAAAGGGCAATCATCGCAATCAAGGTATTTTCAAGGCCAAAACGCTTCCCAATCGCGGGCGAAATAAATGCCCCAAGCGCAAAGGTCAGCATCGGCACCGCGCCAAGCCAGCCAATTTGGGTTTCAGAGATATTAAGAGCCCCTTGAACCACCGGCGCAATAGAACCCAGCGCCACAATCGGCGAGCGCATATTGGTCGCCAATAAAATCATGGCACATAGCACCAACCAAAACGTAAAGCGCGAAGAGGGTAGCTTAAAGTTTGACGGCGCACTCGACTGAGACGTGGGAGACTGGGAGGGCAAATCAGTTTGCAAATTAGGAGAGGTAGACATAGCAGCACGACTATCAGCATAAGAAAAAGGACACGTCATTAAAAAGCGCTGGCGCACCATCGCTTATAAAATAACACCAGAGTACGTCACTAAGACGGCAATTAAGACGGCAATTAAGACGGCAATTAAGACGGTAATTAAGACGGTAATTAAGACGGTAATTAAGACGGTAATTAAGGCTAAGACAATATATTAGAATGTACGAGTTCAGAATATAAAAACACTAGCAGAACGCCCATCATATAAGCTTACTACCCCTCTAATTTAGCAGGGTAAACTTAGTATATGAGTAGTGATTTTTAGTTTTTGCTTATAAGTCGATTTTGCTTATCAAGCGCTTATGATAGAAATTGGCTTATAAAAAGTATTCTATACAAATACTAAGCTAACAGGGACTAAGCGCCCAAAAAAATAGCGTCAGTCCCTGTTAGCTTGCAACGTTCAATTGCAAAGGACTAGACGCTATTATAGGAACAGAGGTTAGGCAAATACTACCAGCGTATGGTAACAAATAAGGCGTTTAGACAGACTTGCTTAGTTCTATACAGACTTACCTAGTTGGGCAGCTTTAAGGGCGGTTTCTTGCTGTTGGTCGACCAGTGAATCGCATTTATTGGGGTCATTACCACAAAATGAGCAATGCTCGTCGCCCATCAATTTTGCCACACCGCCGCAAGACCCTCTAAGCGGCTTTTTCTTGACCATATAACCGATGCCCATGAAGATAAAAAACAGCATGAAGACGGTAAAGGTGATAGCAAGCATGGGGAGCAATTGGTTAAGCATAGAGGGAACCTCTCGTTTAAAATATAGGACAGTCATCTAGTCGATAACTTGCTTATAGTATAGCAAAATTTCGCCTGCTCCGTTTGTGCTTAGCAGGCCTAGTAAAGCCCATGCTTTTGATATTAGGACTTTTTGTCGGCACGTAAGGCTTTCATCGCAGGGGTTTCTACTACTTGCCACTCATCGATACTGTCGGCCGCTGCACCGAGCTTTACATTATCAGCCAAGATAACAAATAAGGCGGCGATATTGTGCTCTTTGGCAGTGGCAAGGGCTTTCTCATAAGGCATCGCGGTCAAAGCAGTTGCCCAAGCATCCGCCAGTGCGACTGTTTCTGCTGCCACAGTCACTGATGGCGCGCCACCAACAATGGGCTCGCCTGTGGTTGGGTCAATGGTATGGCTGTAATGCTTACCATCAAAAACGACGGAATTGCGATAGTTGCCAGAAGTTGCTAGCGACATAGTAGAGCCATTATTAATAGGTTGGCGAATCACTGCCATGGTTTGGCGTGCGCTTACCGTGCTGCCTTCGATGGGCGCATCAATGGCGATTTGCCACGGTTGCTGCTGAGCGCTGACCCCAGAGGTCGCCACTTCGCCGCCAATTTCAACCATGTAATTGCGAATCTGATAGTCATCTCGGAGTACATCGGCAATGACGTCAACGCCATAACCTTTAGCGACCGCCGAAAAATCAAGCTCGACGCCATCTTTGGTTTTATAAATGCTTTGCTCTTTTTGTATCACGCTTTTAAAGTCGACCAAGGCTTTGGCTTGTGCAATCTCAAGCGCCGTCGGTGGACTTTGTAAGCGCTCAACCGTCATGGTACTGCCAAAGCCCCAGGTTTCAATCAATGGCATTACCGTCGGATCAAACGCGCCGCCCGACAGCTCATAAACCTGCCTAGACGCTTCTAATACATGGTTAAAATCGGCGTCGATAGCAATCGGCGTATCTTTGCCTAATTGATTAAATTTAGAAATAGTAGAGTCTGCTTGATAAGTGGACATGCTGTCATTGATGTCTTGCAAGCGCTTATCGATGGCGGCTTGTATGGCGGCTTCATCAGCGCCTTTGGGCAGTTGATAACTAATATGGTAGCTGGTACCCATGGTTTCGCCGCTGAGATTGTTATAATCGGTTTTTTGCTGGCAGGCGCTAATACTTAATACAGATCCGATAGCGATTACGGACAAGAAGGCGGGTTTTATGAATTTGTTAGCAGAAGAAAATGCGGTTAAATTTGTCATATAAGTCATCACAGCTTGATAAAGCGAAGGGGTGAGTGGGGCGTTAGTTAGTAAAGAGTAGTTAGTAAAGAATGGTTAGTAAAGAACCATTAATAAACAACTAACTAACTAAGCGCTGCCTATTTTACACCCCTTGTTACCCATAACGCCAATCATCGACTTAAGACCTAATTGCTTAGCTTATTAGATTTATTTTACTTTCGATTCACGGATGAGCTTATAAAGTTTTGGCGGCGATAAACGATTGACTCTAGTGGCGAGTTTTTCTTTATTGCCGGCAACGATAATATATTCTTTACCTTTAGTCAGTGCTTTGACGACTTGTTTGGCAAAGGCTGTCGCCGTCAGTCCTTTATTGGTTGCCTCGTCCATCGTACCCTGCGCGCTCCCATCACCCGTTAAGGCATTTATAGAGATATTGGTTTGAATAAACCCTGGAAATATCGTCGCCACCTCGATACCTTGGTCATGCAATTCAGCGCGTAGACTGTTTGCCCACATATGGATAGCCGCTTTTGCAGCACCATAAGCGCCGCGATATTGGGTACCAAGTAAACCTGCCACGCTCGATACCATGACAACTTTGCCGCCGCCTTGCGCAATCATATCGGGCAATACCAATCTGGTCAGCCGCGTTTGCGCAAAGTAATCTATCTCCATGATTTGGCGTTCGACGTCTTCAGTGGTTTCCATGATAAGCGAACGTTGACTGACGCCGGCATTATTAATCAGCCAATCTATTTTTCCAGTTTGGGCTTTGATTGTTTCATAAGCTTCTTTTGCTTGCTTAGCATCAGCGATATCAAAGGAGACAACGATATGTTTTTTGCTGTTTTTACAGCGACTTTTAACCGCTTCTAATTTATCCTTATCACGGCCACTTAAAATAATGCTGGCACCGCGTTTGGCAAAGGCGATAGATAGTGCTTCACCAATACCGCTAGAAGCACCGGTTATCCAAATGGTTAAATCTTTAACTTTGGTTTTCATAAGAATCCTTTCTTGTGCGAATATGTTTTTCATCACATCATCTAATTTATTTAGCCCATAAAAAAAGAGCCTCCATTGAGACTCTTAATTTAGCATATATTATCTGGGTAATACTGTTTGCTTGATGAATGGCTTTTATCACCCAATTTAATCAAGCAGCTTAACCACCCGCTTAACCACCGAAGTCATCAAGCATGATGTTTTCATCTTCCACGCCCAAGCTATGTAGCATGTCGATTACCGCCGCGTTCATCATCGGTGGCCCACACATGTAGTATTCACAGTCTTCTGGATTTGGATGGTCTTTGAGATAATTCTCAAGTAGCACGTTATGGATAAAGCCCGTTGGACCTTCCCAATTGTCTTCTGGTAATGGGTCAGACAAGGCCACATGCCACTCAAAGTTATCAAATTCTTCTTCTAATTGATCATAATCTTCAACGTAGAACATCTCACGAATCGAGCGCGCACCATACCAAAAGCTAATCTTACGGTTAGTATGTAAGCGTTTGAGCTGATCAAAGATGTGCGAGCGCATCGGTGCCATACCCGCACCACCACCGACGAAAATCATTTCAGCGTCAGTCTTTTTGGCAAAGAATTCACCATAAGGACCCGAAACTGTCACTTTATCGCCAGGTACGAGGCTAAATACCCAAGAGGACATTTTGCCGGGTGGAATACCGTCAGGACCACGTGGCGGTGGACTGGCGATACGGATATTAAACTTAATAAGGCCTTTTTCTTCAGGGTAGTTGGCCATCGAATACGCACGAATCACCGGCTCATCAACTTTTGACACATAGTTGAAGATACCAAATTTTTCCCAGTCTTCACGATACTCTTCGTCAATCACAAAGTCTTTATAATGTACTTCATGCGGTGGCGCCTCTAGCTGTACATAACCACCGGCACGGAAGTTAACTTCTTCGCCATCTGGAATTTTAAGCACAAGCTCTTTAATAAAGGTGGCAACGTTATCATTAGAGATAACTTCACATTCCCACTTTTGTACATCAAAGAATTCAGGGTCAATCTCGATTTTCATGTCTTGCTTTACCGCAACCTGACAGGCAAGACGCATGTGGTTACGGATTTCACCTTGGGTAAAGTACCCTTCTTCGGTGGGCAGGATAGATCCGCCCCCTTCAATAACGCGGCAACGACACTGCGCACACGTACCACCACCACCACAGGCTGAAGATAAGAAAATACCTTCGCTCGCCAGTGTTTGTAGCAGCTTGCCGCCTGCGGGTGTCACGACGTCATTATCGGGATTATCATTAATATGGATAGTAACATCGCCTGAACTGACCAGTCTTGAGCGCGCCGCCAAAATAATGGCAACGAGTCCCATGATGATCAAGGTAAACATAGCAACGCCACCAATCGCCGTAGCGTAATCCATGGTAGGTATCCTTAATCTATGGAGTAGGGGTGCGAAAAGACGTCATTGCGTGTTTCCTGAACCCCTACCGAATAAATGAATTAAATAGGTCAAATCGCTAAATAGGCTTTTAAGCGTAGCGGTTTAAATTGACATACCGCCGAAAGACATAAAGCCAAGTGACATCAGACCAACCGTGATAAAGGTAATGCCAAGACCACGCAGCGGTGCTGGAATGTCTGAGTACTTTAGCTTTTCACGGATACCCGCCAATGCGGTAATCGCCAATGCCCAACCGAAGCCTGCGCCAACGCCGTATACCATCGATTCACCAAAGTTATAGTCACGCTCAACCATAAATAGCACGCCACCTAAAATGGCACAGTTGACGGTAATCAGGGGTAAGAATATCCCTAAGGCGTTATACAGACTTGGGACGAACTTATCTAAGAACATCTCTAGAATCTGTACCACAGCGGCAATCAAACCAATATAACTGAGTAGACCTAAGAAGCTTAAGTCTATATCAGGGAAACCTGCCCATGCCAGCGCACCATCTTTTAGGATAAACTGAAACAGTAAGTTATTTAGCGGTACAGTAATTGCCATTACCACTACCACCGCCACCCCAAGACCGATAGCGGTTGATACCTTTTTCGATACCGCCAAAAAGGTACACATGCCTAAGAAGTAGGCCAGCGCCATATTCTCGATAAAGACTGAGGTTATAAATAAACTGACATAATGTCCCATTAGTGACCGCCTCCTTGTGCCATGCCTTTAGATTGCGGCTTCATTACAAATTCAGCTTCTTCAACCTGTTCTGGTTTCCATGTACGGATAATCACGATAAACAGGGCGATAATAAAGAACGCTGACGGTGGTAGTAGCAATAGACCGTTTGGTACGTACCAGCCGCCATCGGTCGAAGTTTGTAAAAGGGTGATGCCAAACCAACTGCCTGCACCTAAAATTTCACGAATACTGGCGACAAATAGCAGTACCGCCGAATACCCAAGACCGTTACCAATACCATCTAAAAAGCTCGGTACTGGTGGATTGCTCATCGCAAATGCTTCAGCACGACCCATGACGATACAGTTGGTGATAATCAAACCAACGAATACCGACAGACCTTTACTGACATCATAAGCGACCGCTTTTAAGATCTGATCGACCACGATAACCAATGACGCAATAATCGTCATCTGCACAATAATACGAATACTGGCTGGAATTTGCTTACGGATAATAGAGATAAAAAAGCTTGAAAATGCGGTGACCAAGGTCAACGCCACACTCATTACCAACGCATTCGCCACACTCGTAGTAACTGCCAATGCCGAACAAATACCTAAGATTTGTAGCGCAATCGGGTTATTATCAAAAATAGGCGAGGTTAAAATACTTTTTGTATCAGCCATGTTATGCCTCCTTGCCGTGTGCTGCTGGTACTACTGCGACCAGTTCGGTTACGGGATGCGTCTGTTTGTGAGTCTGATGCTGATTTAGGCTTTGACCCAGCTTTTTATACGGGCTTTGACTGGCTTTTACTTCAGTATTTGCCAGTGTTTTGCCGCTTTCTTTACGCAGTTGGTCTAGGTAGGGCTTATAGCCTTGCTCACCGAGCCAAAACTGAATCATGTTACTGACGCCGCGACCAGTTAAGGTTGCGCCACTGATACCATCGACCCAGTTATCTTTTGGATTACCAGCTTTGGTCACACCAGTTGCTACTGCGCCGTTTTCGTCATAAGAGTGAATGCCGCTCCACATGGCGCGCCACTCAGGCTCCTCGATACGAGCGCCTAGACCTGGGGTTTCTTTGTGTTCATAGAAACTGATACCTTTGATGGTATTCATGTCACTTTCAAGCGTTAAGAAACCATAAATCGTACCCCATAGTCCATAACCTTGAATCGGCAGGACCACCATTTCAGGCTTTCCGGCGTCATCACTTTTGACATAGACCTTGGCGTATTTAGGAACACGACCGATACCGGCAGGGTCGTTGCTGCCCAAGTCTTCACTTAAGGCTTTGTTCTTGGTTGCTTGACTGGCATCGTAAGCGTTACGATCAGGGATGCCTGCAGCTTTTAGCGCGTCGTCATCGAGGTAGTTGCCTTTACTTAGGTCAACGATTTTTACCTCAAAATCTTTAAAACGCTCAGCCACATCTTCATTGGTATCTGACGCCGGGTCAAACATACCGGCGGCAACTAAGATGTTTTTGTTACGGTCTAAGCGCGCGTTTTCAACTTGCGCTGGTTTTAAACCAACAGCAGCGGCTGAGACCAATACAGAACACACCAAGCATAGCGTCAACGCCACACTGATGGTTTTTGCATTATTACTTTTGGGCTTGGACATAGCGAACCCTCCGTGCTGTTTGGCGCTTGATATTTGCTTGCGTCACAAAGTAATCAAATAGTGGCGCAAATAAGTTGGCGAATAAAATGGCAAGCATGATGCCTTCTGGGAAGGCTGGGTTGACGACGCGAATCAATACGGTCATAAAACCAATCAAGATACCATAAGCCCAGCGGCCTTTATTGGTATGCGCAGCTGATACAGGATCGGTTGCCATAAATACGGCACCAAAGGCGAAGCCACCGATAACTAAGTGCCAATAGAACGGCAGTTTCATCATCATATTGTCTTCAGAACCAATCATGTTAAAGACTAGCGATGTGGCAATTAGACCAACCACACAACCTGCCATGATGCGCCATGAGGCAATGCGCGTCCAAAGTAGAACGACTGCACCTAATAAGATAGCCAGCGTCGATACTTCACCGATACTGCCTTGCATATTACCTAAGAAAGCATCAGTCCACGTAATGGCATTGCCATAGACATCAACGAAGTCTTGTGGGACGACGCCAAGTGCAGCCAAACCAAGGGGCGTTGCACCCGAAAAACCATCAACCGCTGTCCATACTGAGTCGCCAGACATATAAGCTGGATAGGCAAAGTATAAGAACGCACGACCCGAGAGGGCAGGGTTAAGGAAGTTTTTACCCGTACCGCCAAAGACTTCTTTTGCTACGACCACACCAAAGATAATACCTAAGGCAACTTGCCATAAAGGAATATCTGGTGGCAGACAGAGCGCAAATAGGACAGAAGTTACAAAGAAACCTTCGTTGACTTCATGCCCGCGCACCACGGCGAAGATAATCTCACAGAGAATACCGACCCCAAAGGTGACCAGATAAATCGGTAAAAATTGCATCGCCCCGTAGACAAAGCTTGCCCAGATACTGTCTGGGTTGTAGCCTGCCATACTGGTGATAACCGTGCGCCAGCCTTCAGGCTGCAAGCCTAGCGTTGCAATCGCCGTTAATGCTTGATGACCGATATTGTACATACCCCAAAACATCGCAGGGAAAGTACATAACCAAACGGTAATCATAATACGCTTAAGGTCAATGCCGTCGCGTACGTGTGATGATGCGTATGTCGTTGAGCCTGGTTGACGTAAAAACGTATCAAACATCTCAAAGATGGCATAGTATTTTTCGTGTTTGCCACCCTTGGTGAAAGACGGCTCCATACGATCGAACATATTGTGTAAAAATTTCATCGTGGTTAGCCCTCCAGCTCAATGCGCGTTAAGTTATCACGCAAAATATCGCCGAATTCATATTTGCCAGGAGATACGAAGGTGCATAATGCCAAATCTTCTTCGTCCAATTCAAGTACGCCCAAATCGACGGCGCTGATGATGTCTTCGACAATCAAAGCACGTAATAGCTGCGTTGGCAGGTAGTCTTGTGGCATGACTTCTTCATAGACACCGATTGGCACCATTGCGCGCGGCGAACCATTGCTCGAGGTGGTAAAGTCGTATTTCTTACTACCAAAGAACTTAGAAATATAGATAGGCAGTTTTGAGAAACGGTTGCTACCAATACTTAAGAAATGGAACGCTGGGCGCTCACGACCTTCGGTTAGCACACTGACTTGATTATGGAAGCGACCAAGATAAGCGGTATTACCAAACACTTTGCGACCCGATAGCACAGAACCTGAAATCACACGGTTCTCACTTGCTTCAAGCTCACCTTTAGTCAATGCTGTGATATCAGCACCGCGTTCGGTGACGATTAAATGCGGATTTTTAACCGCAGGACCGGCAAGGCTAAGCATACGGCGCGTGTATAAGCGACCGGTGGTAAATAGCTTACCAATGGCGATCACGTCTTGATAGCCAATCGTCCAAACGGTCACACCGCGCATGATAGGATGCAAAAAGTGAATGTGCGTGCCCGCAAGACCGGCGGGATGTTTACCGGCAAAGCTATGATACTCAGTGACATTATTAGCCGCCGTTTTGGCAACTGGCGTCAACTGGGCATCGCCATGATGGCAGACAAAGGTCTTGGGGCTGAGCGTTGATAATACGGCAAGTCCGTCATTAAACGCCTGCAGTTGCTCATTAATCAGCAACATCGGGTCAAACGCTAATGGATTGGTATCCATGGCGGTGACAAAGATGGCGTGCGGACGGGCACCGATTTCAGGAGAACGGCTATAGGGACGCGTACGGAACGCGGTCCATTCACCAGAGGCAAGCAGTTGGGTTTCAACGACTTCAGAATCTAGGTCAGCAAGTTGCTGGGAGTCGTAGCGCTGAAATTCTACTTCTTCACCGTTTGGGTCGACCGCAATCACAAGACTTTCGAACACACGACGCTCACCGCGATTAACGGCGATGACCTTACCAGCAGCAGGGGCGGTGTAGATAACGCCGACACGTTTTTTATCTTCAAAAACGGGCTGACCTTTAGCTACGATGTCGCCTTCTTTGACATTCATCGTGGGCTTCATGCCCACATAATCATAGCCAACAAGTGCCACATGGGCGGGTCTGTGCTCAGATATCTCGCGGGAGGGTTCACCAGTGATGGGTAAATCCAAACCTTTTTTGATGGTAATCATAAGCGAAAACTTAGTCCATAGTCTAAAACGATACCAGACGTCCTGTTTGGTATATCGGCAGCATGAATAACAGCGTCATCAATAAAGTCCTTAATCAAGCCCCAAAAAGGGCGTGAAAAAGCGCTCTAGACATAACACATCATCATAACTACAAGTAAGAGTATTAACGCTGACCTTAGACTCCTTAACAACACGTTAATGTCTTATTCGAATGACCAAAGTGACGACTGGCTACCAAGGTGTACACTAAAACCTTTAAATCTCATGCCATCCTCAACTAGGATGACGTTAGATAAAAGACAGTTTTAGCATACGATTTATTAAAATCTTAAAATTTGTCGTATTCAAAATCCTAATAGCTATAAATCCTAATAACGATAAATCAGAACATCTGTAAACCATAGAATCTTTAAATCACAGGATCTTTAAATCACAATATCTGTGTATTTTAAGCAGCGCTATTCATTCGAGTGAATATAAATGAGGAATAAGTGACTTGTTTATGTTTTGTCCAAGCCATCTTTTAGAAAACTATCCAAGCGCTGTTTAACGAACTATGGTTACAGGGTAAACTCAATTGCTTGATAAGCGCAATTTGTAAGCGTAAGCATTAATCTGGTTGTTAACACTTAGCTCATATTTACCTTGTGCTGATTGAAATCGTCAATAGGTAGCAGACGATTAGGTTTTATCGCACAAATACAAATTTACCTAGGATTATACGCTAAACTGACCTAAAATTGCCAGTTGGTAATTGAATTTACCTAATGTTGCTATTGAATCCACGTGCTAAAACTTATGGTTATGATTGTCGTTTTTTTGCCATTATCCAGCCGAATTTTAAGCAATTTTTATATTTTCTACTGTCATTTTAATATTTAACGAATTTCTCCTAACAGCCGCTTTTAATTTGCTATGCTAAATGACTTTATAAGCAGTCGCTTTTAAGTAGCCATTGGTTAAGTGGCTATTGATTAAGTAACTATTGACGCTTGTTTCACTTTTTAATGGTTTTTTTATTGTTCATATTGTTTTTATAAGGAATGCTATATGTGTGCTGTCCCTGTCATTATCCCTGCTATTGATTTAAAAGATGGTAAATGTGTGCGCTTAAAACAAGGTCGTATGGAAGACGATACGGTATTTTCTGATGATCCTGTCGCTATGGCGGCGCGTTGGGTTAATGAAGGCGCACGGCGCTTGCATTTGGTCGATTTGAATGGCGCATTTGACGGGATTCCAGTACATAAGCAAGTGGTCAATGACATTGCTAAAGCCTTCCCTAAGCTGCCGATTCAATTGGGCGGCGGTGTGCGCAATATGAAAACCATCGAGCAGTATATTAGCGCGGGTCTCACTTACATTATTATTGGTACCAAAGCCGTTGAAGAGCCTGATTTTGTGGCCGAAGCTTGCCGCGAATTTGCCGGACATATCATCGTCGGTATCGATGCCAAAGACGGCATGGTTGCAACACACGGTTGGGCAAACGTGACCGATACTAAAGCGACTGAGCTTGCCAAGCGCTTTGCTGATGTCGGCGTATCGTCAATCGTTTATACCGATATCAACCGCGATGGCATGATGCAAGGCGTCAACGTCGAGCAGACCGTCAACTTAGCGCGTGAAGGCGGCTTACCTGTGATTGCATCAGGCGGCGTCACCGATATGAAAGATATCGAATTGCTAAAACCTTATGGTGATTGCATCGAAGGTATTATTACTGGTCGTGCTATTTATGAAGGCACCTTAGATTTGGGTGAAGCGCAGCTTTATCTGGATGGTAAGTAGTTTTAAATAGCTATATTTGCATAGCATGATTGCAAATGTAGCATAGAGTTAGAATACAAAAGGGATGCTTATGGCAGCGTATTTTGACCAGCCTGAATTACCTAGGTCAAGCTGGCTAGGCAAGTCACGCATAACGACAAAGGCGTGCGCTCAGTTACTATTGCTCTTAAGCATCTTTTTAAACCTGCCCACTTATGCGGCTGAAAAAAGCAGTACAAGTGAGAATGTTGTACTTACTGATGCGGTTGCTAATAATAATGCCGTTAATAATGAACCAAGCGCTCAGCCGACTACTGCTGCACCAGCTATTAACAATCCAGCTATCAACAATCCAGCTACGAGTGATTTAAATAACGGGCCAAATAGTACTATAGCTATCACACCTGAGATTCCGAATACTTCTGACACTGCACCGCCGACGCCCGTCCAGCTACCACCTGTTATCAGCGGTGAAAGTACCAACAATGCTCAAATCGAAACCACCCCAACACCATTAAAAGACAATGACATTCGTCAACGTATCAGTGGTATTTTTTCTGAAATTGACGGCTTACAAGCAGTTAATGTTAGCGTCAACCAAGGCGTTGTTACCTTAACCGGTGAGACGCCTAATGAGAAAAAAGCCCAGCAAGCCATTAATTTAACCAATCGCTTAACGGACGTGGTGACGGTCGAAGATAGAATCAATCGCACGCTTGATGTGCAAGATAATGTCTCGACCGTTTATCAAAGCCTCAAGGCACAAACCAAAAACCTAGTCAAAGCTTTGCCACTGTTGCTAGTAGGGATTGTTTTATTTGCTTTGGTCACGTGGTTTGGCAGCTGGCTCTCCAATCGCAAAAAAATGTGGCAACGCCTTACGCCCAATCCTTTTGTTGCAGAGCTGCTTGCCCAGACCGTTAAAGTCATCTTTATCGTTTTTGGTCTTATTTTAGCGTTAAGTTTGATAGGTGCTGAGACTATCTTGGGCACGTTACTTGGCGGCGCAGGCGTTATCGGTATTGCCGTTGGTTTTGCCGTCAAGGATACGATTGAGAACTATATTGCTTCCTTGATGCTCAGTATTCGCCAACCGTTTCGCGCCCGCGATCATATTTTGATTAATAATCAAGAAGGCATTGTGGTACGCCTGACCTCACGTGCGACGATTTTGATGACTTTAGATGGTAACCAGTTACGGATTCCCAATGCCGAAGTCTTTAAAGCAACGATTTTAAATTACACCAAAAACCCTGAGCGCCGTTTTACTTTTGAATTAGGCGTAGATGCCAATGATGATCCGCTCGCTGCTATCAAAGTAGGTATCGATGCGATATGTCAGTTGGGTTTTGCTCTAGATAAACCAAAAGTCACAGCGTTCATTAAAGAAGTTGGTGACTCAAATATTATTTTGCAGTTTCAAGTATGGGTCAATCAATTGGAAGCTGATTTTTCCAAAGCCCGCAGTATTGCCATTCGCGAAACTAAGCATGCGCTGGAAGATGAAGGCTTTAGCTTACCCGAGCCTATTTATCAGCTGCGCTTTAACCATAAGCTAGAAAAAGCGTTTGAACAGTTTCAAAGCATTCACAGTGTTGATAACGCTAACGCTGAGGTAACAGCAACACCGAATATTGCTAAAGCTTCTGACGCCTCTAGCGCTTTTAAAACATCTAATGAAGCGCAAGCTCCTGAAACCACAATGGAAGATAAGGATAAAAAACAAGCCAAAGCGCGGGCAAAACATATCCTGCAAGGTCGGAATGCCGACGAAGTGCTTGATGCGCGTCCTGATGAAAAATTGATGGAAAAGGTCGAGCAAGAAATTGCTGAAAATTCAGATGAGACGGATTTATTAAGTAATAATAGCCCGCAAGAATAGCCCGCAAGAATGGCGTTGAAGATTAGCTATTAAAAGGTGAGTACTAACTATAAAAGTCGGCATAAAAAATGCAGTAAAACGTCTATCTACATTTTATCGAAATAGACGAGACATTTTTTATGCAAATCAAACATCTGATTATTTTCGCTTTGGCAGGTATCGTTATTTTATTAGGGTTTAATATGATTAACGGCAGCCAACGTGAAAAAAATAGAGAAGCTATAACTGCTAGTAATGAAGTAGAACAGGCTAATGCTGATACTAGCAACGTCAATAGCAATACAGCAGATATCGCAAGCCAGCCCTTAGGACAGCAGCCAAAAGCCATTATCGATAAGGCAACCACTCAGATAGCGCAAGCAGAGCAGACGAGCCAACAACGCGCCGAGCAAATGACGGATACGCAGTAGTTGTTTTAGTGCTTAGAGTTCTTAGTGCCTAAAGTTCTTAGTGACTAATTTTTTAGGGTTTAAATAAGCTGTATTTCAATGTAGCCGTTTAATTAAACGCTTAGATTAACAAATGAAGTGCAATACCAAATGCGAGGTAAAAAAAAAGAACTAGATGCGCTAGCATCAAAGTTTTTATCCACCGACCAAAGTGAGATTGCAACCATGAGCTATACACATCTAAGCCTAGGTGAACGATACCAGATTTATGCCCTTAAAGGGGCAAAACATAGTATTAATTTTATAGCGAGGGCGTTAAATAGAAGTCCCAGTACCATATCAAGAGAGCTTAGACGCAATAAAAGCCTACGAGGTTACCGAGCAAAGCATGCTAATAACAAGGCTTGTGACAGACGGGCTAACAACGCCACAACTATTGTGACTGACCTCTGGGCATGGGTGACAGACAAGCTTAAAGAGAACTGGAGTCCTGAGCAAATATCTGGCGTTCATGCTGGTATCAGTCATATGAGCATTTATCGCTATATTTGGCGTGATAAGAGGCAGGGCGGCACATTGTGGCAGTGTCTCAGACGTAAAGGAAAACCATACCGGCAGCGTCTAACCGCTGAGACTCGAGGCCGTATCAATGACAGAGTCTCGATTCATGAGCGCCCTTGTATTGTTGAAGAACGCTCACGTATTGGAGATTGGGAAGCGGATACCGTTATCGGTCAGCATCACAAGCAAGCGATTGTCACGCTCGTTGAACGTAAAACGGGGCTATTGAAGATGAAGCGTGTGGTTCATAAAACAGCACAGCAAGTATCAGAGGCAATGATAGAACTCTTAGCGCCAGTGAGTTTGCAGGTTAAGACCATTACCTCTGACAATGGTAAGGAGTTTGCTCAGCATAAGAAGGTGAAACAAAAGCTCTTTAGCCCTTTCTTCTTTGCCGATGCTTATGCGTCATGGCAGCGAGGAACCAACGAGAATACCAATGGCCTTATCAGAGAGTACTTGCCTAAGGGTTGTGACTTTAGACAAGTCTCTGATAATGAAATACAGGACATTGAGAACAAACTAAACAACAGACCAAGAAAACGGTTAGGGTTTAAAACGCCTATGCAGGCGTTCTATAATATTAATTAGCGTTGCACTTGGTGTGTTAATCTAAGACGCCAATTAGTTGATATACATAAAAAAAGACTAACGATAACGTTAGTCTTTTTTTAATCTTAAGTTTTAGAAAGCCTTAGCTTTTCTTACTAGTGCCTTTACCACGGCTGCTGCTTTTCTTAGCAGACGTTTTGTTAGCCGGAGTTTTGCTAGCAGTGCTCTTCTTCGGCTGATCTCGTTTGGTTTGATTCATTTGGCTTGCTTGTAGCTTGGCTTTGAGGTCAAAGTCGATTTGTAGCAGGTCCATATTGACACCTGCTACTTTTACTTTGACCGAATCACCGAGACCAAATACTGTGCCTCTGTCTTTACCGATAAGCTGTTGTTGCTGCTCATCATAGACAAAGAAATCGTCACCAACGTTTGAGATATGCACTAGACCATCGATATATAAGTCGGTCAAGGTCACAAATAGACCGAAGCTGGTCACGGTAGTCACGACGCCATCGAACTCTTCGCCGACATGATCTTTCATATAATGACATTTGAGCCAAGATTCTACATAGCGCGATGCTTTTTCGGCGCGGCGCTCAGTATCTGAGGTTTGTGTGCCAGCACCGTCAAGCGAGAAGTCCATCACTGGCTGCTGACTATTCGTCACTTTTGCTTTAATCGCGCGATGCAGCATTAAGTCAGGATAGCGGCGAATCGGCGAGGTAAAGTGGCTATATTCGTCATAAGCGAGACCAAAGTGCCCGATATTGTCAGGCGCATAGTTCGCTTGCATCATCGAGCGCAGCAGCATACTGTGGATGCTAATCGCGTCAGGACGGTCTTTAGTCGCTTCGATAATCCGCTGATAATCTGCTTGCGTTGGGCTTTCTTCTGGAAAGCTTAGACCAAAGTTTTTTGCATAGTCATGGATACGCATCGACTTTTCGCCATCAGGCTTATCATGGTTACGATATAAAACAGGCAGCTCATTTTTCAGTGCAAAGTTTGCCGCACAAGTATTAGCAAGCAGCATGCACTCTTCGATAAGCTTTTGCGCATCACCGCGTGTACGCGGTAAGATGGCTTCGATACCACCTTTTTCATTAAACTTAATATAAGTTTCAACCGTCTCAAACTCCATCGCATGGCGCTCTTCACGCTTTTTCAGCAGCAGCTCATATAATTGATGTAAGGTATCGACCGATTTTTTAACGTCTTTATTACCAGTTAATGATTCAGGCACGCTGTTATCATTTGGATCAGCAAGATAAGCGTTCACTTGATTGTAAGTCAGACGCGCTTGTGAATGCATAACTCCAGGATAGAACTCATAGCCTGTAACCTTGCCTGCACGCGATATCTTAATATCGGCAACCATACAGAGACGGTCGAGATCAGGGTTCAATGAGCAAAGACCGTTAGACAATACTTCTGGCAACATCGGAATCACGCGATGCGGGAAGTAGACTGACGTGCCGCGCTCATAAGCATCTTTATCGAGTGGCGAGTTTGGCGTGACATAATAACTGACATCAGCAATCGCTACTAAAACACGATAGTTACCGCCCGAGCGTTTTTCTGCAAATACCGCATCATCAAAGTCGCGGGCATCTTCACCATCAATGGTAATTAGCGGTAAATCACGTAAGTCTCTACGACCCTTTAAGTCTTTTTCGGTTGGTTCTTGATAAGCATTGGCTTGTTCAAGTGCCGCTTCACTAAAGTCTGATGGGATATCATAGTTGAGTAAAGTAGTCTCAATAATCAACTCACGGTCATTATCATCGGATAGCACTTCAGTGATTTTACCGGTGGCAAATTCATGCTGGTTCGGCCAATCGATAATATCGACTTTAACCGGCGCACCTTGTTTTGCGTTAAACGCTTGCACGTTTTCTTCAGTAACGGTAATCGGCTGATGATTGTTTGGGCTACCAAGCTCAACACAATAACCGTCTTCATCATGCGCCAATGTCCCAATAAAGTTGCTTTGGCGGCGTTCAACGACATCGACAATACGCCCTTCGGTACGCCCACGGTTATCTGTTGACGTGCCAACGGCTTCTACCGTATCGCCATTAAAGACCCAGCGCATTTGCTTCTCATGCAAGAATAGGTCAGGCATATCACTTAGTAATACAAAGCCAAAACCTTTTGGATGCGCAGTCACCGTACCTGTAACGATATCGTGCTTGGTTACCGTACGATAGCGATAAGGACGCCCGTCACGGTTTACTTGGCCATCGCGCGCCATTGCTTTTAGGCGATTGCCCAAAGCATCAAATTGGTCAGGGTCATCAATATTAAAGGCTTTTGCCAATTGTTGATGGGTGACTTCGCCATGTTCGTTAATCGTACTGAGTATCAGTTCGCGACTAGGAATAGGGTTGTCATATTTTTGTGCCTCAGTTGAGGCGTTTGGATCATTCCAACTCATAAATTACCGTATCTATTTTTAAAATTATTAATAAGAGCTATCTTAACACGAACAACGTCGCAATATCTTAGGTCAATTGTCTTATCTGTATCAGATAGCAAGTAGCTGTCAGCTTTTAAAAGCTAGCAGCATTCGCCATTCGAGATAAACCAAATATCAAATATCGATATCAACGGTATTTGATTGATTGGTTATTTTTTTACTGTCTAACTCTTTGGATACCTCAAGTACCGTCGTTTGATTCGACTTATCGAGATACTTCTGGGCTTTATCCACTTCAGTCGTCAAGGTATTGACCGTCTGCTTCATATTTTCTAAGGCTTCAATTTTATAATTGCTAATCATATCCATCGTATCATAGACATTATTAAAGGCATTTTGCAGTTTATCAAGCTCAATTGTGCTGCTAGTTGCTTGCTCGTGAATTTCCAAGGACTGACGCTTAAGCATCGCCGAGGTTGATTCAATCAAGCTGCTAGTCGTTTTATTCAACGCCGTGATTTGGTCGAGTACCAGTTTTTGATTGGTCATCGCTTGGGCAACGACAACCGCCGTACGTAATGCAGAAATAGTTGTCGTGGTCGCGCGGTCTACGCCTTTAATCAACTCTAAGTTGTTTTTACGGATGGTATCAAGGGCTAAGTAACCTTGAATATTTACCGCCAATTGGGTTAAGAAGTCGGTATTTTTTTGACGCACATAAAACAGCATCTCTTCTTTAATGATACGCGCTTTTTCAGGGTCAGTCGCTTCAACGGCATAAACCTTTTGTTCAAGCTGCTCATCGATTTTTTTACCGACATAGATATATTGGCGAATCGATTGCATCAACTCCCACATATTAACCTTTTCTTGCTCAATCATGGCATTGTCTTTGAGCAGCTCGTCTTTGCCATTATAAAGGCTCGTTACCACCGCGTTGATATGCGATTGCGCTGACTCATACTGACGGAAATAATCTTGGACTTTATTGCCAAATGGGATGAGACCAAACAGCTTACGTGAGCTGGTCAGCTCTTTTTTGCTCGGATCTAAATCTTCGACAATCCCGCGCAGCTCAGTCAATGATTTGGCAATAGGGGAGTTATCAAACAAGCTGTTATTAATACTTTTCGCTGGTAAATCGAGCATACGATTAGACACTTGCGCCGATTCGCGAATCTCTTTATTACCCAAATTATGGATAGATTGTACGTTTTGCTGAAACTCAGAGCTGTGTACTGAGTTATTAATCACATGATCAACAAAGGCGTCGACCTTGGCATCAAGTTCTGGAATCTGGCTTTCATCCAGCTTCACCATTTGATCGGCTTCGCTTTTTTGTATTTCTTTCACCGGTTCAGGCGCGGTCAAAGTGATACTTGGCGTCGAGGTATTTTCGGGTGGGGTTAATTCTTGCATGGAATTTCCTATAATAGCTGAAAAGGGCGTTGTTGGTTACCAACGACATTAGGTTTTGATGAGACTCTTAGTTAGTCGTGGTATAGATTGTTTTTATGCCCTTAATGGTTTTATTCGAATTATATTTAAGAGTGATTGCGCTGACCTTTAGATTAACTGGTAATGAAAAGGTTGAGAAGATGGATTTTGTAAACTGCGGTTTATAAAAGGTTTATAAATAATCGTCACTGATTATAGTCAACTTATTATATGCAAGAATAAGCATTTAGGGGTCTAAATATTAAAAAACCACCAATATCCCGTAGCATATTGATGGTTAAGATTATAACTATCTCTATCAACGATCTGTCTATATCAGTTAATTATTTATATTAACTAACAGGCACATCGATTTACAGCCACCACTAGCAGCAATCTGTAAGCAGATTACTTTTTCTTAGTAGGCCCAAGCAGCATACCCATTTGACGACCTTCCATCTTTGGATATTGCTCGACGTTTGCAATCTCAGCGGTGTCTTCGATGATGCGATCTAGCTGTTTACGACCAATCTCTTGGTGCGCCATTTCACGACCACGGAAACGGATACTGATTTTAACTTTGTCTTGGTCTTCTAAGAAGCTGACGATTTTTTTCAGTTTTACCTGATAATCGGCTTCTTCAGTACTAGGACGCAACTTCATCTCTTTCAGCTGAGTTTGCTTTTGGTTCTTTTTAGCTTCTTTCGCCTTTTGCTTTTGATCATAGAGGAAATGCTTATAATCCATGATTTTGCATACGGGCGGTTTGGCTTCAGGAACCAATTCGACCAAATCTAGACTGTCCTCACGTGCCGCTTTCATCGCGGTTTCGATATCTACCACGCCCATCTGTTCGCCGTCTTCTTTAACGAGACGGACTTCTTTAGCTGTGATATCTTCGTTGATGTTCAAACGGTTTGACTGTTTAATAGGTATTACTCCTCATCTGTTTTTGGGGTCTGTCGGCCTTTTTTACCAACAGCAGTCTGTACTAATGTAATAAATTCTGCAACGCTCATCACGCCAAGGTTTTCACCTTCGCGAGTACGGACATTGACACTGCCCGATTCGACTTCTTTATCCCCTAATACTAGCATATAGGGAACGCGTTCTAATGTTTTCTCTCGTATCTTAAATCCAATCTTTTCGTTACGCAAGTCGCTAGTGGCTCGTAAACCCGCATTTTTCAGCTGACTGACCACATTTTCACAAGCATCCGCCTGTTTATCAGTGATATTCATCACCGCTACTTGCTGCGGTGCTAACCATACTGGCATCCAACCGGCGTAGTTTTCGATCAAGATACCGATAAAGCGCTCAAACGAACCTAGAATTGCACGGTGCAACATAATTGGGGTTTCGCGCTCGTTCTGCTCGTTGACGAATTCGGCATCAAGGCGCTCAGGCATATTTGGATCAACCTGAATCGTACCGCACTGCCAGACGCGACCTAAACTGTCTTTCAGACTAAACTCAATCTTCGGACCATAGAACGCGCCTTCACCGGGTAGATATTCCCAATCAAGACCCGAACTATCTAGTGCATCTGCCAAAGCTTTTTCGGCAAAGTCCCAAGACTCATCGCTACCAACACGTTTTTCAGGACGGGTCGAGAGCTTCATAATAATATTATCAAAACCAAAATCTTCATAAACGGCAAGGGTCAGCTTAATAAAGTCCGCCACTTCTTGCTGAATTTGCGCTTGCGTACAAAAGATATGCGCATCATCTTGGGTAAATCCGCGCACGCGCATCAAACCATGCAATGAGCCTGATGGCTCATTACGATGGCATGAGCCAAATTCTGCCATACGTAGCGGCAATTCACGGTAAGACTTTAAACCTTGGTTAAAGACTTGCACGTGACACGGGCAGTTCATCGGTTTTACCGCATAATCGCGGTTTTCACTCGAGGTGGTAAACATATTGGTCGCATAGTTGCCCCAATGTCCTGAGCGTTCCCACAAGCTGCGATCGACGATTTGCGGCGTTTTAATCTCTTCATAGCCATTATCATTTTGTACTTTACGCATATATTGCTCAAGTACCTGATAAATCGTCCAACCATTGGCATGCCAAAACACCATACCCGGCGCTTGCTCTTGCATATGGAACAGATTTAACGCTTTACCAATTTTACGATGGTCGCGTTTTTCGGCTTCTTCAATACGTTGGATATAGGCTTTTAAATCTTTTTTATCCGCCCACGCCGTACCATAAATACGTTGTAGCTGTTCATTTTTAGCATCGCCGCGCCAATAAGCACCTGACATTTTGGTCAGTTTAAATACTTTTAAGAAGCGCGTGTTTGGCACGTGTGGACCACGGCACATATCGACATATTCTTGATGATGATATAGACCGAAAGCTTCTTCGCCCGGCATATCATTAATCAGCTTAAGCTTATAGTCTTCGCCGCGCTCTTCAAAAATCTTAATCACTTCATCACGTGGCGTGATTTTTTTGATAACGTCATAATCTTGCTTAATCAGCTCCATCATGCGTTTTTCAATTTTTTCCATGTGCTCAGGGGTAAATGGTGTCTCACTATAGATGTCATAATAAAAGCCATCTTCGATTACAGGACCGATGACCATTTTTACATCAGGATATAGCTGCTTAACCGCATGACCTAATAAGTGGGCAGCCGAGTGGCGAATGATATCGACACCGTCAGCGTCTTTTGGCGTCACGATTTCAACTTTGGCATCATGGGCGATAAGATCGTGCGCATCGACTAACTGACCATCTACACGTCCAGCGACCGTCGCTTTCGCCAATCCTGCCCCAATACTTTGCGCCACTTCCATGACGGTGGTATTGCCTTCGAAGTTTTTTACGCTACCATCGGGTAAAGTAATCGCTACCATAATCTATTCACCTTTTTGCGTCCGTTGGCAGTGATGATTGCAACCATCAATCATATAACCGTAAGACTGCGTCAATTATATCTAACCGCTTTGATATGTTGGATATGTTATAAGAAATAGGCATTCACTGGAAGCACTGTGCTTAGACTTATATAGCATCATATATAGTGTGATAATTATTAAGTCATCTGATAATTAACTTACTATGATGTCAAATAAGTACCCTTCTGATAAAGGTAAGCAGACATGCTATGCAGTAATGTCATAAAAGCAGCTATTATAGCAAAAACTGTCTATCAACACTAGATAGTAGGGGTTAGCTCAGCTTCTATATCCAGTTGCTATATATGAATGCATATAAGTGAGTTATATAAGTGCACTTAGGACTAATATCAATAGAGATGAATATAGACATCATTAATATCGATTAATAATCGCACTAAAACCTATATTTATAGGTATAATAAATTGACATGCAGTTTTTAAATGGCAGATTGAATTGAAAAAGCAGTAAAAAGCAGACGCCAAAGACGGTTTATAGAATAGAATCTTAATGTTTTGATAAATGGTTTTACTCTAAGTTATTGAAAGATATGACTTGTTTATTATCTTCTAAAATTAATTAAGAAATCTATCGAAAAGCAGTTGACACCCAGCTCAAACCGTCTATAATACGCACCTCATTAAGACGAACTGGAACGACTTATATGTAAATTACATATAACAAACCCAGATAACTTATTGAAACAAATTATAAAAAAGCTTGACAAACCAAATCATTATGATATGATAGTCGGCTCGCTAGATAGGATAAGTTATTAACTTAGACTGAATAGCAAAGAGAAATACCCTATATAATCATCTACTGGACGACAGTAGCGTGACACTATTTAAAAGCATAACTAAAGAACAACTTGTGTGGATTTTTGCTGATTCAGAATGCTAAAAAATAAAGTTGACTATCTTTTCTTTTCGGAAAGATTATTAACTATAAAAATTATCATTTAAGACAGCAGAAAAACTCAAAGTTAATTCATTACGAACATAATTTTTAGCGATTTTGCCAGATTAGATGAGCCAAGTTTAGAAGCTTCTTTAAAGAGCTTCATAGCAAGATTAAACTGAAGAGTTTGATCATGGCTCAGATTGAACGCTGGCGGCAGGCTTAACACATGCAAGTCGAGCGGAAACGATGATAGCTTGCTATCAGGCGTCGAGCGGCGGACGGGTGAGTAATACTTAGGAATCTACCTAGTAGTGGGGGATAGCTCGGGGAAACTCGAATTAATACCGCATACGACCTACGGGAGAAAGGGGGCAACTTGTTGCTCTCGCTATTAGATGAGCCTAAGTCGGATTAGCTAGATGGTGGGGTAAAGGCCTACCATGGCGACGATCTGTAGCTGGTCTGAGAGGATGATCAGCCACACCGGGACTGAGACACGGCCCGGACTCCTACGGGAGGCAGCAGTGGGGAATATTGGACAATGGGGGCAACCCTGATCCAGCCATGCCGCGTGTGTGAAGAAGGCCTTTTGGTTGTAAAGCACTTTAAGCAGTGAAGAAGACTCCATGGTTAATACCCATGGACGATGACATTAGCTGCAGAATAAGCACCGGCTAACTCTGTGCCAGCAGCCGCGGTAATACAGAGGGTGCAAGCGTTAATCGGAATTACTGGGCGTAAAGCGAGCGTAGGTGGCTTGATAAGTCAGATGTGAAATCCCCGGGCTTAACCTGGGAACTGCATCTGATACTGTTAGGCTAGAATAGGTGAGAGGAAGGTAGAATTCCAGGTGTAGCGGTGAAATGCGTAGAGATCTGGAGGAATACCGATGGCGAAGGCAGCCTTCTGGCATCATATTGACACTGAGGTTCGAAAGCGTGGGTAGCAAACAGGATTAGATACCCTGGTAGTCCACGCCGTAAACGATGTCTACTAGTCGTTGGGTCCCTTGAGGACTTAGTGACGCAGCTAACGCAATAAGTAGACCGCCTGGGGAGTACGGCCGCAAGGTTAAAACTCAAATGAATTGACGGGGGCCCGCACAAGCGGTGGAGCATGTGGTTTAATTCGATGCAACGCGAAGAACCTTACCTGGTCTTGACATATCTAGAATCCTGCAGAGATGCGGGAGTGCCTTCGGGAATTAGAATACAGGTGCTGCATGGCTGTCGTCAGCTCGTGTCGTGAGATGTTGGGTTAAGTCCCGCAACGAGCGCAACCCTTGTCCTTAGTTACCAGCGGGTTAAGCCGGGAACTCTAAGGATACTGCCAGTGACAAACTGGAGGAAGGCGGGGACGACGTCAAGTCATCATGGCCCTTACGACCAGGGCTACACACGTGCTACAATGGTAGGTACAGAGGGCAGCTACACAGCGATGTGATGCGAATCTCAAAAAGCCTATCGTAGTCCAGATTGGAGTCTGCAACTCGACTCCATGAAGTAGGAATCGCTAGTAATCGCGGATCAGAATGCCGCGGTGAATACGTTCCCGGGCCTTGTACACACCGCCCGTCACACCATGGGAGTTGATTGCACCAGAAGTGGATAGCCTAACCGTAAGGAAGGCGTTCACCACGGTGTGGTTGATGACTGGGGTGAAGTCGTAACAAGGTAGCCGTAGGGGAACCTGCGGCTGGATCACCTCCTTATAGATGGCATTCGGTCAGCAAGAATTCACAACAAGTTGTTCTTTAGTTTAAGCTTACGTTTATAACAAGCGTAATTGGGTCTGTAGCTCAGCTGGTTAGAGCACCGTGTTGATAACGCGGGGGTCAGTGGTTCAAGTCCACTTAGACCCACCATTTTACATGGGGCCATAGCTCAGTTGGTAGAGCGCCTGCCTTGCACGCAGGAGGTCAACGGTTCGACTCCGTTTGGCTCCACCACTATAAACGCAGTAAGCTTTAAATGCCAATAAATACAATAGGTATTCAACAGAAACAAGTGATTTGTATAAGATTACTTCTTTCTGTTTTATACAGAACTTATGACTCGACGAGAGCGTAAGAACTATTTAAAAACATAGATATGAGTCTGGGTTAGGAACACGTGTTCACGCGTTGTTCCTAACCTTAATAACTCACTACTTAACGACATCAGTTGTTATCCCAGTAGTGAGTTATTAAAAAAGTAAAGAGAACTGAATCAAGCGTATAAACATAGGTGATATCGTTATCATAATTAGACTTTATAACACTTAGAAGTTAAGACTTATTTAAAGTCGAGACTACTTGGGGTTGTATGGTCAAGTAATGAAGCGCACATGGTGGATGCCTTGGCAGTCAGAGGCGATGAAAGACGTGACAGCCTGCGATAAGCTTCGGGGAGGCGGCAATATCCTGTGATCCGGAGATTTCTGAATGGGGAAACCCACTTACCATAAGGTAGGTATCTTGTACTTGTACAAGAAGCGAACGAGGGGAAGTGAAACATCTCAGTACCCTTAGGAATAGACATCAAATGAGATTCCCCTAGTAGCGGCGAGCGAACGGGGAGAAGCCGATTAATTCTAATGTAGAAGAACAGCGTGGGAAAGCTGACCGTAGTAGGTGATAGTCCTGTATTCGAAACATTAGAGTTAACATATTAAGTAGAGCGGGGCACGAGAAATCCTGTTTGAAGATGGGGGGACCATCCTCCAAGGCTAAATACTCCTGACTGACCGATAGTGAACCAGTACCGTGAGGGAAAGGCGAAAAGAACCCCTGTGAGGGGAGTGAAATAGAACCTGAAACCGTGTGCGTACAAGCAGTGGGAGCCTTAATTTATTAGGGTGACCGCGTACCTTTTGTATAATGGGTCAGCGACTTATGTTCTGTAGCAAGGTTAACCGTTTAGGGGAGCCGTAGGGAAACCGAGTCTTAATAGGGCGAATTAGTTGCAGGGCATAGACCCGAAACCGAGTGATCTATCCATGAGCAGGTTGAAAGTGCCGTAACAGGCACCGGAGGACCGAACCCACTGTCGTTGAAAAGCCAGGGGATGACTTGTGGATAGGGGTGAAAGGCTAATCAAACTCGGTGATAGCTGGTTCTCCCCGAAAGCTATTTAGGTAGCGCCTCGGACGAACACCATTGGGGGTAGAGCACTGTTTCGGCTAGGGGGTCATACCGACTTACCAAACCGATGCAAACTCCGAATACCGATGAGTGATATCCGGGAGACACACAGTGGGTGCTAACGTCCATTGTGGAGAGGGAAACAACCCAGACCGCCAGCTAAGGCCCCAAATTCCTAGTTAAGTGGGAAACGAGGTGGGAAGGCATAGACAGCTAGGAGGTTGGCTTAGAAGCAGCCATCCTTTAAAGAAAGCGTAATAGCTCACTAGTCGAGTCGGCCCGCGCGGAAGATGTAACGGGGCTCAAACTAGGAGCCGAAGCTGCGGATTTGAATTTGTTTTCAAGTGGTAGGGGAGCGTTGTGTAAGCCTGTGAAGGTGTGTTGTAAAGCATGCTGGAGGTATCACAAGAGCGAATGCTGACGTGAGTAACGATAATGCGAGTGAAAAGCTCGCACGCCGGAAGATCAAGGGTTCCAGTCCAACGTTAATCGGGGCTGGGTGAGTCGACCCCTAAGGCGAGGCCGAAAGGCGTAGTCGATGGGAAATCGGTTAATATTCCGATACTTGTTTATAATGCGATGGAGGGACGGAGTAGGTTATGTCAGCCTGGCGTTGGTTGTCCAGGTGAAAGGATGTAGGTAGACAGTTTAGGCAAATCCGGACTGTCATTATACTGAGATCTGATAGCAAGCTGTACTTGTACAGCGAAGTGGCAAATACCATGCTTCCAGGAAAAGCTTCTAAGCAATAGTTATAAACGAATCGTACCCTAAACCGACACAGGTGATCAGGTAGAGAATACCAAGGCGCTTGAGAGAACTCTGCTGAAGGAACTAGGCAAAATGGTACCGTAACTTCGGGAGAAGGTACGCTGCCGATGGTGATAGGACTTGCTCCTTGAGCTGTTGGCAGTCGCAGATACCAGGCTGCTGCAACTGTTTATTAAAAACACAGCACTCTGCAAACACGAAAGTGGACGTATAGGGTGTGATGCCTGCCCGGTGCTGGAAGGTTAATTGATGGGGTTAGCGTAAGCGAAGCTCTTGATCGAAGCCCCAGTAAACGGCGGCCGTAACTATAACGGTCCTAAGGTAGCGAAATTCCTTGTCGGGTAAGTTCCGACCTGCACGAATGGCATAATGATGGCAGCGCTGTCTCCAGCAGAGACTCAGTGAAATCGAAATCGCAGTGAAGATGCTGTGTACCCGCGGCTAGACGGAAAGACCCCGTGAACCTTTACTACAGCTTTACATTGAACTTTGACCTGACTTGTGCAGGATAGGTGGGAGGCTTTGAAGCCGAGACGCTAGTCTTGGTGGAGCCAATCTTGAAATACCACCCTGGTCATGTTGGGGTTCTAACTCAGGTATAACAATACCGAGGACAATGTATGGTGGGTAGTTTGACTGGGGCGGTCTCCTCCTAAAGAGTAACGGAGGAGTACGAAGGTGCGCTCAGAACGGTCGGAAATCGTTCATAGAGTATAAAGGCAAAAGCGCGCTTAACTGCGAGACCCACAAGTCGAGCAGGTACGAAAGTAGGTCTTAGTGATCCGGTGGTTCTGTATGGAAGGGCCATCGCTCAACGGATAAAAGGTACTCTGGGGATAACAGGCTGATACCGCCCAAGAGTTCATATCGACGGCGGTGTTTGGCACCTCGATGTCGGCTCATCTCATCCTAGGGCTGAAGCAGGTCCTAAGGGTATGGCTGTTCGCCATTTAAAGAGGTACGCGAGCTGGGTTTAGAACGTCGTGAGACAGTTCGGTCCCTATCTACCGTGGGCGTTGGAAATTTGAGAGGATCTGCTCCTAGTACGAGAGGACCAGAGTGGACGAACCTCTGGTGTTCGGGTTGTCACGCCAGTGGCATTGCCCGGTAGCTACGTTCGGATGGGATAACCGCTGAAAGCATCTAAGCGGGAAGCCCACCTCAAGATAAGATTTCCCTAAAGAGCCGTTGAAGACTACGACGTTGATAGGCAGGGTGTGGAAGCACAGCGATGTGTGTAGCTAACCTGTACTAATTGCTCGTTTGGCTTGACCATACAACACCCAAGTGGTTTGTATCAAAGCTCTAATTAATCTATCTTGTAAAGCGAAAGCTTTAGAATAAAGAAAGAATATTTCGATATCACCTTAAACCTTGATTCAGTTAGGTTTATGTTGATGAGACTAAAAGATAATACTTAAAGTCATAATAACAACATCAGACTCATATCTAACCCCCTTTGCTGACGACAATAGCATGATGGCACCACCTGATCCCTTCCCGAACTCAGAAGTGAAACATCATCGCGCCAATGGTAGTGTGGCTCCGGCCATGTGAGAGTAGGTCATCGTCAGCTCTCTATTCCTGAAAAGCCCCTCAACTTAATTGTTGAGGGGCTTTTCTTTCGTGGGTGGTTGCGGTTTATTGGGTGTTCGCGCTTATCATCCACTGTAGAGTGAGTATTAAGCCCATAATTAGAGGTTTTGTTTTAAAAGAGGCTGGTTCTATCTATCATTATTCCATATATAACGAGCTTGATGGCCTTGCATCCTAATCAAATAATATCTTTATGGTATATTCCTAAAATAGAAGTACTTTGTTCTGCTTATTTAAAGCCAGGTATTTCAATGAGTTGTAATATATATAAAATAAAGGCTGATATTAGCTTGACCCCCATCTCAAAGCGCGTATAATGCCACCCAGTCGAAAGGGAAGGATGATTTGGGAAGTGGTTCACCACTTATTATAGTAGCCAGTTATTAACTAAGCTATTCACCAATCAGCCGATAGTTTACAGTTTCAATCAACTACCTTGGTAGTGTAGATAGAAACTTTAAACTAAATAAAATAATTTACTTCTTGACTTACTGATTTAAACGTCTATAATACGCACCTCATTAAGACGAACTGGAATGACTTATATGTGAATTACATATAACAAACCCAGATAACTTATTGAAACAAATTATAAAAAAGCTTGACAAACCAAATCATTATGATATGATAGTCGGCTCGCTAGATAGGATAAGTTATTAACTTAGACTGAATAGCAAAGAGAAATACCCTATATAATCATCTACTGGACGACAGTAGCGTGACACTATTTAAAAGCATAACTAAAGAACAACTTGTGTGGATTTTTGCTGATTCAGAATGCTAAAAAATAAAGTTGACTATCTTTTCTTTTCGGAAAGATTATTAACTATAAAAATTATCATTTAAGACAGCAGAAAAACTCAAAGTTAATTCATTACGAACATAATTTTTAGCGATTTTGCCAGATTAGATGAGCCAAGTTTAGAAGCTTCTTTAAAGAGCTTCATAGCAAGATTAAACTGAAGAGTTTGATCATGGCTCAGATTGAACGCTGGCGGCAGGCTTAACACATGCAAGTCGAGCGGAAACGATGATAGCTTGCTATCAGGCGTCGAGCGGCGGACGGGTGAGTAATACTTAGGAATCTACCTAGTAGTGGGGGATAGCTCGGGGAAACTCGAATTAATACCGCATACGACCTACGGGAGAAAGGGGGCAACTTGTTGCTCTCGCTATTAGATGAGCCTAAGTCGGATTAGCTAGATGGTGGGGTAAAGGCCTACCATGGCGACGATCTGTAGCTGGTCTGAGAGGATGATCAGCCACACCGGGACTGAGACACGGCCCGGACTCCTACGGGAGGCAGCAGTGGGGAATATTGGACAATGGGGGCAACCCTGATCCAGCCATGCCGCGTGTGTGAAGAAGGCCTTTTGGTTGTAAAGCACTTTAAGCAGTGAAGAAGACTCCATGGTTAATACCCATGGACGATGACATTAGCTGCAGAATAAGCACCGGCTAACTCTGTGCCAGCAGCCGCGGTAATACAGAGGGTGCAAGCGTTAATCGGAATTACTGGGCGTAAAGCGAGCGTAGGTGGCTTGATAAGTCAGATGTGAAATCCCCGGGCTTAACCTGGGAACTGCATCTGATACTGTTAGGCTAGAATAGGTGAGAGGAAGGTAGAATTCCAGGTGTAGCGGTGAAATGCGTAGAGATCTGGAGGAATACCGATGGCGAAGGCAGCCTTCTGGCATCATATTGACACTGAGGTTCGAAAGCGTGGGTAGCAAACAGGATTAGATACCCTGGTAGTCCACGCCGTAAACGATGTCTACTAGTCGTTGGGTCCCTTGAGGACTTAGTGACGCAGCTAACGCAATAAGTAGACCGCCTGGGGAGTACGGCCGCAAGGTTAAAACTCAAATGAATTGACGGGGGCCCGCACAAGCGGTGGAGCATGTGGTTTAATTCGATGCAACGCGAAGAACCTTACCTGGTCTTGACATATCTAGAATCCTGCAGAGATGCGGGAGTGCCTTCGGGAATTAGAATACAGGTGCTGCATGGCTGTCGTCAGCTCGTGTCGTGAGATGTTGGGTTAAGTCCCGCAACGAGCGCAACCCTTGTCCTTAGTTACCAGCGGGTTAAGCCGGGAACTCTAAGGATACTGCCAGTGACAAACTGGAGGAAGGCGGGGACGACGTCAAGTCATCATGGCCCTTACGACCAGGGCTACACACGTGCTACAATGGTAGGTACAGAGGGCAGCTACACAGCGATGTGATGCGAATCTCAAAAAGCCTATCGTAGTCCAGATTGGAGTCTGCAACTCGACTCCATGAAGTAGGAATCGCTAGTAATCGCGGATCAGAATGCCGCGGTGAATACGTTCCCGGGCCTTGTACACACCGCCCGTCACACCATGGGAGTTGATTGCACCAGAAGTGGATAGCCTAACCGTAAGGAAGGCGTTCACCACGGTGTGGTTGATGACTGGGGTGAAGTCGTAACAAGGTAGCCGTAGGGGAACCTGCGGCTGGATCACCTCCTTATAGATGGCATTCGGTCAGCAAGAATTCACAACAAGTTGTTCTTTAGTTTAAGCTTACGTTTATAACAAGCGTAATTGGGTCTGTAGCTCAGCTGGTTAGAGCACCGTGTTGATAACGCGGGGGTCAGTGGTTCAAGTCCACTTAGACCCACCATTTTACATGGGGCCATAGCTCAGTTGGTAGAGCGCCTGCCTTGCACGCAGGAGGTCAACGGTTCGACTCCGTTTGGCTCCACCACTATAAACGCAGTAAGCTTTAAATGCCAATAAATACAATAGGTATTCAACAGAAACAAGTGATTTGTATAAGATTACTTCTTTCTGTTTTATACAGAACTTATGACTCGACGAGAGCGTAAGAACTATTTAAAAACATAGATATGAGTCTGGGTTAGGAACACGTGTTCACGCGTTGTTCCTAACCTTAATAACTCACTACTTAACGACATCAGTTGTTATCCCAGTAGTGAGTTATTAAAAAAGTAAAGAGAACTGAATCAAGCGTATAAACATAGGTGATATCGTTATCATAATTAGACTTTATAACACTTAGAAGTTAAGACTTATTTAAAGTCGAGACTACTTGGGGTTGTATGGTCAAGTAATGAAGCGCACATGGTGGATGCCTTGGCAGTCAGAGGCGATGAAAGACGTGACAGCCTGCGATAAGCTTCGGGGAGGCGGCAATATCCTGTGATCCGGAGATTTCTGAATGGGGAAACCCACTTACCATAAGGTAGGTATCTTGTACTTGTACAAGAAGCGAACGAGGGGAAGTGAAACATCTCAGTACCCTTAGGAATAGACATCAAATGAGATTCCCCTAGTAGCGGCGAGCGAACGGGGAGAAGCCGATTAATTCTAATGTAGAAGAACAGCGTGGGAAAGCTGACCGTAGTAGGTGATAGTCCTGTATTCGAAACATTAGAGTTAACATATTAAGTAGAGCGGGGCACGAGAAATCCTGTTTGAAGATGGGGGGACCATCCTCCAAGGCTAAATACTCCTGACTGACCGATAGTGAACCAGTACCGTGAGGGAAAGGCGAAAAGAACCCCTGTGAGGGGAGTGAAATAGAACCTGAAACCGTGTGCGTACAAGCAGTGGGAGCCTTAATTTATTAGGGTGACCGCGTACCTTTTGTATAATGGGTCAGCGACTTATGTTCTGTAGCAAGGTTAACCGTTTAGGGGAGCCGTAGGGAAACCGAGTCTTAATAGGGCGAATTAGTTGCAGGGCATAGACCCGAAACCGAGTGATCTATCCATGAGCAGGTTGAAAGTGCCGTAACAGGCACCGGAGGACCGAACCCACTGTCGTTGAAAAGCCAGGGGATGACTTGTGGATAGGGGTGAAAGGCTAATCAAACTCGGTGATAGCTGGTTCTCCCCGAAAGCTATTTAGGTAGCGCCTCGGACGAACACCATTGGGGGTAGAGCACTGTTTCGGCTAGGGGGTCATACCGACTTACCAAACCGATGCAAACTCCGAATACCGATGAGTGATATCCGGGAGACACACAGTGGGTGCTAACGTCCATTGTGGAGAGGGAAACAACCCAGACCGCCAGCTAAGGCCCCAAATTCCTAGTTAAGTGGGAAACGAGGTGGGAAGGCATAGACAGCTAGGAGGTTGGCTTAGAAGCAGCCATCCTTTAAAGAAAGCGTAATAGCTCACTAGTCGAGTCGGCCCGCGCGGAAGATGTAACGGGGCTCAAACTAGGAGCCGAAGCTGCGGATTTGAATTTGTTTTCAAGTGGTAGGGGAGCGTTGTGTAAGCCTGTGAAGGTGTGTTGTAAAGCATGCTGGAGGTATCACAAGAGCGAATGCTGACGTGAGTAACGATAATGCGAGTGAAAAGCTCGCACGCCGGAAGATCAAGGGTTCCAGTCCAACGTTAATCGGGGCTGGGTGAGTCGACCCCTAAGGCGAGGCCGAAAGGCGTAGTCGATGGGAAATCGGTTAATATTCCGATACTTGTTTATAATGCGATGGAGGGACGGAGTAGGTTATGTCAGCCTGGCGTTGGTTGTCCAGGTGAAAGGATGTAGGTAGACAGTTTAGGCAAATCCGGACTGTCATTATACTGAGATCTGATAGCAAGCTGTACTTGTACAGCGAAGTGGCAAATACCATGCTTCCAGGAAAAGCTTCTAAGCAATAGTTATAAACGAATCGTACCCTAAACCGACACAGGTGATCAGGTAGAGAATACCAAGGCGCTTGAGAGAACTCTGCTGAAGGAACTAGGCAAAATGGTACCGTAACTTCGGGAGAAGGTACGCTGCCGATGGTGATAGGACTTGCTCCTTGAGCTGTTGGCAGTCGCAGATACCAGGCTGCTGCAACTGTTTATTAAAAACACAGCACTCTGCAAACACGAAAGTGGACGTATAGGGTGTGATGCCTGCCCGGTGCTGGAAGGTTAATTGATGGGGTTAGCGTAAGCGAAGCTCTTGATCGAAGCCCCAGTAAACGGCGGCCGTAACTATAACGGTCCTAAGGTAGCGAAATTCCTTGTCGGGTAAGTTCCGACCTGCACGAATGGCATAATGATGGCAGCGCTGTCTCCAGCAGAGACTCAGTGAAATCGAAATCGCAGTGAAGATGCTGTGTACCCGCGGCTAGACGGAAAGACCCCGTGAACCTTTACTACAGCTTTACATTGAACTTTGACCTGACTTGTGCAGGATAGGTGGGAGGCTTTGAAGCCGAGACGCTAGTCTTGGTGGAGCCAATCTTGAAATACCACCCTGGTCATGTTGGGGTTCTAACTCAGGTATAACAATACCGAGGACAATGTATGGTGGGTAGTTTGACTGGGGCGGTCTCCTCCTAAAGAGTAACGGAGGAGTACGAAGGTGCGCTCAGAACGGTCGGAAATCGTTCATAGAGTATAAAGGCAAAAGCGCGCTTAACTGCGAGACCCACAAGTCGAGCAGGTACGAAAGTAGGTCTTAGTGATCCGGTGGTTCTGTATGGAAGGGCCATCGCTCAACGGATAAAAGGTACTCTGGGGATAACAGGCTGATACCGCCCAAGAGTTCATATCGACGGCGGTGTTTGGCACCTCGATGTCGGCTCATCTCATCCTAGGGCTGAAGCAGGTCCTAAGGGTATGGCTGTTCGCCATTTAAAGAGGTACGCGAGCTGGGTTTAGAACGTCGTGAGACAGTTCGGTCCCTATCTACCGTGGGCGTTGGAAATTTGAGAGGATCTGCTCCTAGTACGAGAGGACCAGAGTGGACGAACCTCTGGTGTTCGGGTTGTCACGCCAGTGGCATTGCCCGGTAGCTACGTTCGGATGGGATAACCGCTGAAAGCATCTAAGCGGGAAGCCCACCTCAAGATAAGATTTCCCTAAAGAGCCGTTGAAGACTACGACGTTGATAGGCAGGGTGTGGAAGCACAGCGATGTGTGTAGCTAACCTGTACTAATTGCTCGTTTGGCTTGACCATACAACACCCAAGTGGTTTGTATCAAAGCTCTAATTAATCTATCTTGTAAAGCGAAAGCTTTAGAATAAAGAAAGAATATTTCGATATCACCTTAAACCTTGATTCAGTTAGGTTTATGTTGATGAGACTAAAAGATAATACTTAAAGTCATAATAACAACATCAGACTCATATCTAACCCCCTTTGCTGACGACAATAGCATGATGGCACCACCTGATCCCTTCCCGAACTCAGAAGTGAAACATCATCGCGCCAATGGTAGTGTGGCTCCGGCCATGTGAGAGTAGGTCATCGTCAGCTCTCTATTCCTGAAAAGCCCCTCAACTTAATTGTTGAGGGGCTTTTCTTTCGTGGGTGGTTGCGGTTTATTGGGTGTTCGCGCTCGTTTACTCAGTGTAGAGTGAGTATCCTAGTAGTGCGTTGTCATAAGCTTTTTTTAGAAAAGCTCACCCGTCTCGACCGCTTCTTCAAAATCAAACCCTAACTGCTCGCCTTTGCGCTGTCTCATCTGCTCGATACGCAGCTTACGTCCAGAGACCAGCCGTAGCACCTCACGGCGCTGCTCACTCGTCATCTCATGCCATAACTGACGCTCAGGTCGACTACGTAAGCAGCCAAAGCAATAGCCTTTTTTATTGCTTTGACAGACACCAATGCATGGATTGGCAATCTCGAACAGCTCAAACTGCTGATTCATGGCGGCTCCATTGCTATTTTCGTTATTCCTTTAATGTACCTAATCTCATTCTAAAACACTATTATGTCGCATATAATGAATAATAATGTGCGGTTTTATTGTTACTGTCTTTATTAACGTAATGCTATGCTGAGTTTTTATTATTCATATATAGCAATCATAACAAAATTAATAAGTGAGATTATACGTGAACGTTATTTATATTCATGGGCTCGACAGCGATGCGAACTCTACTAAAGGCAAGTTGTTAGAGGATTATTGCCGCCAGTATCATTCTGATATCAATATATTGCGACCTGATTTGAATAAGACGCCTGATCAAGTTTTCAATCAGATATTGTTATTAATCGAAAATTTGAATAGCAATGGTAATCATGCTGAAGATGGAAAGTTTAAATCGTCAAACACAATATTGGTCGGTAGCTCATTAGGTGGTTATTTTTCCACTTTAATCAGCAATCATACCGGCTGCCCAGCACTACTATTAAATCCTAGTACGCAACCGCATGTGACATTACAGCGCTTTGCTGAAGATTCGGCTGCAAAAAATAATGTTGAAGAAGAGGATTTAGACAGTCATATTATTCATTCGACAACAGGTGGGTGGGATATTACTCATGCAGATTTGCAATGGTTTGCAGCGCATCAGCTATCCACTATTAATTATCCTGATAAAATTTCTGTATTAATCAAAGATGGCGATGAGCTGTTAAATCCCAAACTGTCTAAGCAATTTTATAAAGAACAGGGAGTAACAGTAACCATGCAAGCCGGTGGTGATCACAGGTTTAGTGACTTTGGAGCACAATTGCCAATGGTAATTGAGATGTTAAGGAATTTGCTCTAAGTTCAAATAAATCTGACATAGAGGCTCATAGAGAACTTGGTATATCAAGCAACTTAAATAGACGACATTATCTGACGTGAGCGACTGACTATTACCGTTACCGTCGCTATTTTTCGTTATAATGGTCGAATAGAATTAATCGCACATGAATAGTTAAGGATGCATTTGTGAGTCAATATAATGCGCAATCGTTAGAAGTTTTAGAAGGGCTTGAGCCCGTCCGTCGTCGCCCAGGTATGTATACCGATACCACCCGTCCCAATCATTTGGCGCAAGAAGTTATTGATAACTCAGTCGATGAAGCATTGGCGGGTTATGCCAAGGTTATCAAAGTGCAGTTGCATAGTGATGGTTCTTTATCAGTCGAAGATGATGGCCGCGGCATGCCAACCGATATTCATCCCGAATTTAATCAAACGGGTATTGAGCTGATTCTAACCCGTCTGCATGCTGGTGGTAAGTTTTCAACATCTAACTATGAAGTTTCAGGCGGCTTACACGGTGTAGGCATCTCTGTCGTCAATGCGCTATCAACGCGAGTAGAAGTGACGGTATGGCGTGATAGTACGCAGTTTGAGATGGCGTTCGAGAATGGTGCAGCAGTCACACCTTTAACCGAAACCATCAGCTCAAATAAACGTAAGCGCGGTACCAAAGTACATTTTTGGGCCGATGGCAGCTTTTTTGATACGCCTAAATTTAACGTCAAACAGCTTAAGCACAATCTAAAAGCTAAAGCCGTGTTGGCTGCTGGTCTAACAATTGAGTTCGTTGATGATATTAATAATGAAAAAGTCGTTTGGCAGTTTACTGATGGTGTTGTTGAGTATTTAAACGAGCAGCTAGATGGTTTAGAGACCTTACCTGAAGCACCGTTTTATTATAATTACAATGCCAAAGCAGGCGAACGAGCAGGTATTACCTTTGCATTGTCTTGGCTGCCCGATGGCGGCACGCCTGTACAAGAAAGCTATGTAAACCTTATCCCGACTGCGCAAGGCGGTACGCACGTTAATGGTCTACGCACCGGTATCTTGGAAGCGTTACGCGAGTTTTGTGATATTCATAATCTACTGCCACGTAGTGTCAAGCTGACGGCAGAAGATGTATGGGATGGGGTGAACTATATCCTATCGCTTAAGTTTTCTGAGCCACAATTTTCGGGTCAAACCAAAGAGCGCTTATCAAGTCGTGAAGCGGCTGGTGCGGTGCAGACATTAGCAAAGGATGCCTTTAGCTTGTGGCTAAACCAGCATGCTGATATGGGTACCCAAATTGCCGAGTTGGCGATTAATAAAGCAGGTCGTCGTCTAAAATCAGCGAAAAAAGTTGCGCGTAAGAAAATCACGCAAGGTCCTGCATTGCCGGGTAAATTAGCAGACTGTCGTGGGGATTTGCGTGATGGCGCAGAGCTGTTTTTAGTGGAGGGTGATTCTGCGGGTGGTAGTGCCAAGCAAGCGCGCGATCGTCATTATCAGGCGATATTGCCACTGCGTGGTAAGATTTTAAATACGTGGGAAGTATCATCAGATACAGTTTTATCAAGCCAAGAGATTCATGATATTGCCATTGCTATCGGCGTCGATCCAGCGTCAGATGACTTATCTGAGCTGCGCTATGACAAAGTATGTATTTTAGCGGATGCGGACTCTGATGGTTTGCATATTGCTACGCTGATTTGCGCCCTGTTTGTTAAGCATTTCCCTGCCTTGGTAGATGCCGGTCATTTATTTGTAGCGATGCCGCCTTTATATCGTGTCGATGTCGGTAAAGAGGTGCATTATGCGCTCGATGAGCCTGAGCTTGCGCATATTTTGGCCAATGTACCGGGCAATAAGAAAGCGCAAATCACACGTTTCAAAGGCTTGGGTGAAATGAGCGCAGAGCAGCTACGAGAGACCACCATGAACCGTGATACCCGCCGTCTAGTGCAGTTAGATATGGATGATATGGTATTGACCAATAGCGTGATGGATATGCTATTGGCTAAAAAGCGCGCGGCAGATCGTAAGTCTTGGCTTGAGAACAAAGGTAACTTAGCCGATATTTCCTAAAGAGTGATGAGAGAGCAGGAATAGGCGTCGATTTTATAGGCTTTATTTATATATGTTCATATATATAAACCCCACTCTCAACTTGAAATAAGCAAATCAAACTGAAGAGGCGGGTTACCAAGTTTTTTATTGAGTACAAAGCACAGATTGTGTGACAGAATCTTACGAATCAATCGATGAGACAAATGCCATAAATCTCTTGCTCTCACTCTTTGTATATTAAATCGTTCTGATAGCTGACCAATGACTGTTTCAACGATACGGCGGGCTTTCATTAGCCGCCTTACCACAGGTTTGGGTCTATCCTCTTTCATGTTGGCTCTGAGTGGCGTTTGTAAATCCACGCCTTGAGCGTCGTAGTACGATGTCAGACTAGGGCTGATATACCCTTTATCAGCGCCAAGTAGCCCATGAATATGAGTGGTGATTTCTGGGGCAACCGCTCTTTCATCAACATTGGCAGGAGCAAAGGTAAAGCCTTTAATCATGCCCGATAAGTTAACAAGCAAATGGCCTTCAAAGCCATAGTACCTCTCTTGCTTAGCGGCACAGTAGCTAAAAGCCGCTAAGTCTTGATAGTTTTTATGCCGATAAGCGCGTCCATAATGACAGACGGGTATCGGAAAGCCATCCATAAAATGAATGTTGTCACGGCCTTCAATTTGACTGACTTTATCTTGTATCTGCTGTTTGACTTGCCACAGATTAGCGCAATGCTTTGCGAAGTTAGGATATGAGCCGATGGCTGGAAACCAGGCTTGCCAATGCTGGGTAAAGTATTGCCAAATCTGTTTGTCTTGATCAAGGTTTAAAAATTCACCGACCATCTCCATGCAAATAACCTCAGGATCACTCAGCTTTGGTGCGTAACCTGCACCTCGCAAGGGTTTAGTAACGACTGTTTTGTAATATTGCTCTACCATTAAATAGATATTGATGATAAATTCGTCTATGGGCATCTCATGACTCCATTGTATTCTTGGTCGAAAACAATAGATTAGTGAGGTGCTCTTCTTTTTTCAATCACTTTCGAAGTTGAGAGTGGGGTATATATAAATAATTGAGTAAGCTATCAGGTAATAAAAGCCTGCAAAATTCAGCTAAGCAGCACAAGCTTAATGTTATTATGTAGCTATCTTTTATTACATGGTGCCGTTATGACATCAAAGCTATTTAACCGTTCTAAATCAACTGCTTCTAAGCCTACGCGCTCAAAAGTATTCCCGACATTAAGCAGAAAACATTTGGGTAATTTGGTCCCAAGGCGTGGTAATAAAGCTGCGCCAATTATCGCATCAGCGTTATTAAAGGCCGCGGGCTGGCGTACGGTTGGTGAGATTCCAAACATTCCGCAGGCCGTGGTTTTAGCGCTGCCGCATACCTCTAACGTCGATGGTATTTATGCGATACCGAGCTTATTTGCCCTAGATTTAAAAATAAGCATTATGGGTAAGCATACGCTGTTTAAAGTGCCATTATTTGCGCAGCTATTAAATTGGATAGGGGTTATTCCTATCGATCGCGGTAATAAAGGCTCGGTATTGCAAGCGAGTATCGATAAATTCAAAACCGGTAAACCACTGTTTTTGGGTTTAGCGCCAGAAGGTACGCGGCAATATACCGAAAGCTGGAAATCGGGATTTTATTATTTGGCAGTAGGTGCTGGTGTGCCAATTTTGCCCGTGGCGATGGATTATAAGACCAAAGAGATACGTTTTATGTCGCTGGTTTATCCTAGCGGTGATATCGACGCTGATTTGCCAAAAATCTACGCCCAGTATCAGGGCGTGATACCAAGACATCCTGAGCGTTTATCGCAGCCTTTACAGGATATTAATAAGCAGATTGATTAAAATCTACCTTTCTTATTACTAAGTATCGTCTTATTACTAATTATCTATAGTAAAGAAGCCCCTGATAGCAAAATATCAGGGGCTTCTTTTTAACCTTAAAGTGATAAGATTTAGGCTAAACTGAATTTCTGTTTAGAAATGCGGCTGACCATTAGACGCGCTGACACCGCCATCAACGGGCAAGTTCACCCCAGTAATCATAGACGCATCATCGCTCGCCAAAAAGGTAATGGCAGCGGCAACTTCCTCTGGAGCGGCAAGACGGCCAAGTGGGCAGCGGTCTAAAAACTTATCGGTTTTGCTGCTATCATCTTGAATGGCGCTGGTCATATCGGTTTTAGTAACGCTTGGATTGACGGCATTGACGCGCACGCCATCTGCGCCGTGGTCTAAAGCTAGGGTGCGCGTTAAATTACTGATACCGGCTTTGGCGGCATTATAAGCGGCCATATTCCAGTCACCACCGATGCCAGACAGCGACGAGACATTGATAATATTGCCTTTGGTGGCAATCAGATGTGGCATCGCCGCCTGACAAACATAAAACGTGCCATTTAAATTCACATCGATGGCCGACTCCCAGTCTTCAGAAGACAGCTCGGTGATTTTTCCTTGTATGGCTTTACCGGCATTATTCACCAAAACGTCAATTCTCTCAAACTTGTCGATGACTCTTTTCATCATTTCTTGTACTTGAGCTTCTACGCTGATGTCACAGATGACAGTCAAAAAATTGTCGGTATGAATCCAAGTTCGGTCCTGTGGAAACGCTTCAGCGGTTTCCTGCAAGGTTTCAGCGGTACGTCCAACTAAAACAACGTTTGCGCCTTCATTTGCAAAGCGAATGGCGGTCGCGCGACCAATACCTGAGCCCGCACCGGTGACGATAACGGTTTTTTCTTTAAAGCGTTTCATGATGTTCAGTCCTTGTTATCATATGATGGTGATTATATAGAGAAAATCTTTGAGCCTGTGCTAGGGTGCTTGATTAGCTCGCGCAACTTTGATTGCTTTTATGCCATCATAACAACTCACTGCTACGAAAGCGACTGTGTATAATTGCGCTTATGTTGTTTAATCTTTTGCTAAAAGCAATGGCAAAGATTATTAGGCTAACATGCATTGTATTCGTTGCAAGTCATACGTCACCATATACATTTAATATTAAAAGGTTGGAATTGTGTCAAATTCGACTACTGCGATTGCTGATAAGCCTTATCTTGGCAATGAGCTAGCCTGCTATGTGCAGACTGATAACTTAGAGATGCTATTGCCTGCTATACAAGCACTTGAAGCGCCACATAAAATCCAATATAAGGCTCAAAAACTGGCTTACCAGTTATCTTTAGGTGAATTGCAGTTGTTAGAGCTGGTGGTTTATTTACCTGAGGGTATGCCTGCCGCTGATATCGAAAGCGTGCGTAATACCGCTATTAAAGCAGTATTAGCATGGCATAAAGGTTATTTATCTGGGCAAAAAGCCAATATGGTGTCCACGATAGAAGTGTTGGTCTTTGATATTCAGTTTAAAAGTGATATTGAGGAATCAAGCAATGTTGCAGACAGAGACAATCGGCATGGCAAATATAAACGCTTAAAACATGATTTTCCTGCCCGCTATTTTATGGAAGATTTAATTATAGATATGAGTGATAACGGGCAGTTGTTACAAATATTTGGCTGGCACGACTGGCAATCGATACTCACTGCGCTTCATACCCCATGCGAATTGTGGCGATTTTTAAGATATCGCTTAGAGCAGCTGCAACGGAGCGCTATTAGTCATGTGCCAAGCTTTGAGTCTGAAGAGGCGTTGATTAATAACTTCGTAAACAGTTCAACGTTATTTACCCAAGCTATCGCCATAGACAATGCGCTGATTAAATATGGTATGCAGGATGCGCCCAATGCCGCCCTGATTGCTATGGCGCTTGCACAAAAAAATCATAGTCCTACTAGCCAGATGTATCAGCAGCATATGCAGCAAGCGGCTATTTTATGGTCACAGCTTAGCAGCCAAATGATAACGACGGTTAGTGAAAAGTTTATTGCTAAGAAAGGTAAGGAGCAGCAGGGTAATAAGCCATTTACAGAAGCAGAAAAACAGCAGCAACAAACAGAGCTTTCTCATTGGCAGCAGCAAATACTAGATGAATCATTGTTTTCGCGCCATGAGCTGGTTCGTACTTTATATCGGCATCCAAAGCAGCAGCAAAGTCTGCAACAACAAGGCTATGTCGTCCATCAACATTCCTATGAGCGTTTAGGTCGGCACTATGTGCTGATATTTTATGGACAGGATGCAGAAGGACAGCATAGCAAAAAAGCTATTCAACCGAGCTTGGCGAAAATTGCTTTAGACGTTGCCACACGTTTACCGATAGCTGAGCTGCACCACGTTATTGTGCTTGGAATAGACTTTATCACAGAGGATAAAGATAGCTTTATGGATATTGACTTATGGATACAGCCGGTCGATGCCATGAGCCAGCGCGAGCGTCAACTGAGCAAGCAACTTCAGCGCTTACAGCAGCAGAACCAAAAATAAAAACGATACGTTATAGCTGTGTGCGACTGGTATCGATTTCAAAGTAATCCTACTATAGTAGAAATAGGCTTAAAGTTTAATATTTCAGCATGCGATGACGAATTTAAATAACAGAAAACTCAAATAAAAAATCTTCAATAAAGGCTTAATCAGTAAGCATAAAAAAGACAGCCGAAGCTGTCTTTTTTATTTAAGTTAACGACTATCCATTACTAAATGATAAGTTATTTCAAATTATCATTGTCGTTGCCAGTAGGGAAACCATTATTGTTGATATTACTGTCATCGGTTTCGATATGGTTAATATCAACCGGTTCAGAACCCAAATCGTTTCTTGAATCTAAGTCATTACTTGTGCCTAAGTTGCTAGGCGTAACAGTATTTGAGCTTAAGTTATTTGGCGTACTGGTGGCAGCAGGCGTCGTAGATACGGTTGATGCAGGCGTGGTGTTGCTCGCTGCATTTGGCGTATTCTCACGAACTGACGCGGCAAACTTATCTTGAGTTGACGAGTTAGGTGTCAAAGCAGATTTCGCTTTTGCTTCATCACGCTCTCTATCCATTTTATCCTGCATCTTGCGTAGGAAGCGAGCTGCTGCTTCTTGACCGCCAAGACCAAATGATAGAGCAAACGCTACCGCAACCGCACCTAAGGTTAGACCAAATGCGAGGTTAACAATAGAGTCAGCAATACCCATCGCTTTTAGACCCATGGCCAATACTAAGCCCATGATTAATACACGGACGATGTTTGCTAAGAACTGTGAACCTTGCTCAGAGCGCTCAACGACACCAGCGATGATGTTGGCAAGCCAAAAGCCAATAAACAGAATGACCGCGCCGAGGATGATGTTGGCACCAAACGCGATAAACATAGTGATGATGGCTGAGATAGGCTCAAAACCTAGTAAATCAGCGGCAGCGATAGCAGCAAACAACATCGCAAAGAAGATAATCGCATAACCCACTAGGTCAGAGATTTTCTTATCGCCCATCGTCTGCTCTAAACCAACTTTCGCAGGCAACTGATTAATTTGGGTGTTTTCAAGTAGACCTTTGATGATGTTGGCAACCATACGTACGACATAGAAGGTGACGATTAAAATCGCCGCTGCCATAAAGATATTTGGCAATGCTTCCATAATTTTATTAAGCATATTAGTCGCAGGGCGAGCAATCACATCGATTTTTAAGGCATTTAAAGCTGCAATAATCGTTGGAATGATAACCACTAAAAATGCTAATGAACCTGCGATATTAGGCAAGCTGTTTTGTTCGCTTAGGCCTGCTTTGGTTGCGAGCTTCTGTACATCAAAAGTAGAAACTAAGTTGGTTACAATGCCGCGTACGACTTTGGCGATGATATAACCCACCACAAAGACCACACCAGCGATAAGGATATTAGGAATAAAGCTGAAGATTTTATCAACCATATTGGTCAATGGTGCAAATAAACCATCAAGCTCTAACTGACCAAGTACCATGGTCAATACAATCAACAGGATAAACCAGTAAACCATATCAGCAATGGTGCTGCTCATTGGCTTTACGCCAGCCTTGGCACTTAAACGCTCATCCATCGAGGTTTTTGCTAACGCTGCGTTAATCGCTGTACGAGCAACGGTGGCAATAACCCAACCAACCACACCAACAGCAACCGCCGCAATGATATTTGGTATAAAGGTCAAGACTTGGTTGACCATATTAGCAAATGGGGTTGAGATAGAATTCAGATTTAATTGACTTAACGCGCCAGCGATGGCGATGATGAAAATAAACCAGAAAACGATTTTTGAGATAATACCCTCTAAATCGTAGCTTTTACCCGTAGAAGAATTCATACGCTGGTTGAGGTTAATCTTCGATAGCACACCGCGTACAAGGGCGGCGATACCTAGTGCCACAAGCCAGCCAATGATAAAAATTAGAATAGCGCCGATGATGGAGCCAATAGGGCCACCCAGATAACCGTTGAACGATGTATACATTGGATTCATCCTGTCCTCCTTGAATGTTCATGTATCAGCCGTCAAATAATCCACGCTATTAAATATATACTATCGAATAGAAACAGGATTATTTGCAGGAAACACATACCTAGTTATTAGTATTTTTGATTTAAGTTATTTAAAAAGCGGTTCTAAACAGAGAACAATCAACACTTTATGTCAATTGTTAACAAAAACTACGTTCTGTTACTTCATACCTTAACTAATTTAGCTTAGCTGATGTAATGAAGGATTTAAAGACAGAAAGCTTAACTGCTTACTATAGTTGTGTGATAAGTTGTTATTTTTGCGGCAAATATTAACATAGACTGTACATTTGACCGATAATTTCACGGGAATCATAGCTCCTAAAACTAAGATTTGTTATGATAGAAGAATGTGACATCTCGCCACTATCCTTATAATTTGAGAGTATTCTATGAAAAAAATTACTACCTTAAGCATTAGTGCCCTTGCTAGTGCGATGTTATTAATCACCGGCTGTAACGCCAGCAATGGTAATAAAGAAACCGCCAGCAAAAGCGTTTCAGTAACTGAAAAAAGCCCAGCCAATGAAAAAGTGGGTTACAGTTTGGGTTATATGATGGCAGAAGGTAATAAAGAAGCGGTCGGCGATCTCAATCTTGATACTTTTGAAAAAGGCTTCCGTGACGGCTATGAAGGCAAAGAGTCAGCATTGACGCAAGAGCAAATGGAAGAAGTATTGATGACCTATCAAAAAGAACAAGAAGAGAAGTTTGTTAAAGATATGGAAACCAAAGCTGGCGAAAATAAAACCAAAGGTGCGGCATTCTTAGCAGAGAACGGCAAGAAAGCTGGCGTAAAAACCACCGCTTCTGGCTTACAATATAAAGTATTGACCGCTGGTACAGGCAAATCACCAAAAGCAACTGACGTGGTTGAAGTAAACTACGAAGGTAAATTGATTGACGGTACGGTATTTGATAGCTCTTATGAGCGCGGTGAGCCAATCGAATTCCCACTAAACCAAGTCATCGCTGGCTGGACGGAAGGTCTACAGTTGATGAAAGAAGGTGGCAAATACGAGTTCTATATCCCATCTGATATCGCTTATGGCGAAGCGGGTAACGCAGGTATCGAGCCAAACAGCACGCTTATCTTTACCGTTGAGCTATTAAAAGTAAAATAAGGCGTTATTAGGCTTTTAACTGTTTTAACCCAAAGTGGTTATAAAAAAATGGTTATAAGAAAGCGCTTATAAAAAATAAAAAGCCCTCATACATTATGAGGGCTTTTTCGTGCGCGGCAGTTAAAGGTTAATTATCAATTGATTAATGAATGAAGGGCTAACTAACCAATTAACTCGCGGCTTATAGAGTTTTTTTAAATTACAAAGTCTTTTGGAACACTTTAGAATTACGACCGTTATTATATTTTTCACGGCGCGCTTCAGGCAATGCGCTTGCTTCAACTTCCGCAAACCCTTGCTCGACAAACCAATGGGCGGTACGAGTGGTCAGCACAAATAACTTATGCAGACCATGGCTGCGTGCTTGCTGCTCTAAAAATGCCAGCAAGTCAGCACCGCGGCTGCCACTACGGTATTCAGGATGTACCGCCACACAAGCGACTTCTGCTGAATCTGCATCCAACGGATAAAGCGCGGCACAGCCTAAAATCATGCCGTCACGTTCAATGACGCTATAGTTATCAATCTCTTGTTCTAAGCGTTCGCGTGAGCGGCTGACCAAGATACCTTGTTCTTCTAGCGGTGATAATAGCTCAATCAGTCCGACCACATCGTCAATATTGGCACGGCGAATCTCTTCATACGGGTCATGGCTAATCAAGGTGCCAGAACCATCACGGGTAAATAGCTCTTCGAGGAGCGCGCCATTTTTGGCATAAGAGATAATATGGGTGCGATGAACCCCTTGGCGGCAGGCATTACTGGCGCAGCTTAAGAAATAATTAATCTCACAGTTTAAATCACGGTCACGTAAGAAGCGGTCGACTTCATTTGGAATCATCTCACGTAGCAAACGATTATCATGATTGATACCGGCTTCTTCGCCTAAGAATATCAGCTTATCGGCACCAAGCGCCACAGCGGCACTAAGAGCAACGTCTTCAGCCAATAAGTTAAAGACTTCACCAGTCGCTGAATAACCCATAGACCCTAAAATCACGATATGGTCATGTAAAAGGTTGTTTTTAATGGCTTCAACATCGATAGAGCGCACTTCACCGGTCATCTGATAATCAACGCCATCACGGATACCATAAGGACGGGCGGTGACAAAATTACCTGAGACTGCATCAATACGCGAGCCGTACATGGGTGAGTTTGCCAAGCCCATCGATAGTTGGGCTTCGATTTGCAAACGAATCGCGCCAACGGCTTGTAAAATAGACGGCATGGCGACGCGCGGGGTCACGCGAATATCTTGATGCAATGGTGAGGCAATGTCTGCGTCTTTGAGGTTTTTTTCGATTTGCGGTCGCGCCCCGTGTACCAATACCAGCTTGATGCCCAAGCTGTGCAATAAAGCAAAGTCATGAATCAAGGTACTGAAATTTGGATGATTGACCGCCTCACCGCCAAACATAATCACGAAAGTCTTACCGCGATGGGTATTAATGTAAGGGGCAGAGTTACGGAACCAGTGAACGTATTCGGGGTTAATCTGTGGCATGGCGCTAGTAGTCATAATGGGAGCAATAGTCGTTAGAATAAGAAAAGGAGCGTGACAGCAAAAGCCTGTCGCTAATGAATTACCATAGCAAAAAACGCCGTTATGAGCTATCTTTTATTTCAGTCGTATTAAGAAGTCTTGGTAGTAAATAGATGATATACACAACCTCAACACGGGATTAGTGTACCGCCAAACGCTTTTTGTTATGCTAAGCGCTATTGCTTTAGTCATAGCTTACACAGATAATTGATAAAAATAACCATCGCTAAAAATAGTCATGCTAAAAACTTAACATTCATCACGATGACGATATATGATGATGGCTAAGCTAAAAAATTAAGCAATAAAATAGTAGTGTGTGCAATCGGATGGTTGCTTAGCAGTATTATTTTATTTACGTGTTTTATTTACGTGTTGTATTGACGCGTTTTATAACTATATGGTTTTATCTACACATTGTTGTATTAGCGAATTTTTATTACAAGATTGTTTTATCGATACATTAACTAGGGATAATGAATGTCATGAAGAAAAGTAACCATTTTGCAAACCCGTTCAGTGCGTGGAGCGGACACCGCTTATTTCATGTTGTCGCAGGTACGCTCGTTGGGGTGATGGCAGTGACGCAGGCATCAGCAATGTTGCCAACGCCAGAACAAGCCGTTGATAACTCAGTGGCCATGCAGGCAAATGCCAACCAAGGCAGTAGCTCAAATGCGCAAGCGGTTAATAGCAAAATCACTGCGTCACTCATTAGTGTCGATACCAATGGTCAGGAACTGCTCGTACCGGTGAATGCCAATACACGCTTGCAGTCAGGTAACGTCTTGGAGTATCAAGGCTACTTTACCAACACCAATGCCGATCGCGTCCGTAAAATGACGGTTACCATGAGTATTCCTGAGCAAGTAGAATTGCTACGTGCCGTATCTCCTGATTTCCCATATGGCAGTGCCGACGGCAGTAATTTTTCTCGTATGCCGTTACGTGGCAAGGTTGATAATCAACTGCAAGAAATCCCATTAAAGTTCTATAAAGCGGTACGTTGGGACTTAGAAGGCGTTGGTCTTAATGACACGGTCGTGGTTAAATATCGTGCGCGTGTTAAATAAGCTCCTTTTTTAATACTTGCTGCATCAAAAAGCACCACAGTGAATACTGCGGTGCTTTTTTATTGTCGTTTTTTGAGCTTCGGCAGTACTGTAGCCTTTAAGTTGTTTTGATCATATTTGTCGTTCATTTATCGATTAAGGAGCTGCTAAAGCGTTGCATATTTACTCTGTGCTTTGTCTTTAATAAGTTGTTTAATTGCATTGATTTGTGGGGTAGTTGCTTGCGCGCCAGCTGTCATCAAAGTACTGCGCTGGCTGGTATCGATTGAGCTGATATGAGCAACATTTGGCGTGATGATAATATCAGCGCGATCACGCTCAAGGCGCATCGATGTAGTAAGACTGCTACTTGCTTGACTGGAATCAGTGCCAGTTGCGGCGGCATTTGCGATAACGCTGCTCTCAAGAAAGCCCCAGAAACTGGTTAATGAGTTGATGGTCGGTTTTTTATTGCTGGCAGAAGTATTAACATTAGCAGCAGTCACATCAATAGCGATGATAATATCGGCACCCAAGTCACGTGCGGTATCAACCGGTACTAAGCTGACCACACCGCCATCGATATATTTTTTACCGACTTGTTCGGGAATGCGCGGGGCAATAAAGATATTGGGCACACTACAGGATGCTTGTACCGCAAGTCCAGCATTGCCACTGCTAAAAACTGCCTTTTTTAGCGTGTGCTTTTCGGCAGCAACCGCGGCAAAGCTGATAGGAAAGTCCTCTATAGCGCGTCCGCTTACTTTTGTATTGATAAAGTTTTTAAGCTTAATACCTTCAATAAAACCTTGATTGGATAAAGTAAAATCTGTCAATTCACTATCAGAAGTATTTAACGCTAAGCGCTCGAGCTGTTTGGCGTTATAACCACTGGCATATAAGCTGCCAACCAAGCTACCGACACTGGTACCGACCACTAGCGTTGGCGTGATACCGTTTTCTTCTAACGCCTTAATCACCCCAATATGAGCAAAACCTTTGGCACCGCCGCCGCCTAATACTAAGGCGACTTTTGGTTGATTGTTTATAGGCGTGACTGTCTCACTAGCTGGCGTCAGGCTCTGACAAGCACTCATAGACAATCCCAATATGCCAAGCATACTGAATCGCAGTAATCGTGATAAATGACGATATGAATAATAGGTAGTAAGTAAAAACATAAAAAACCTTAGCAAAAATCGTCATAGAGGAATAAATGGTTATACGATAAGCCATTCATCAATAGCTTACTCAGAAATCAGCTAGACGCCGTATCGCTAAATAGCTTAGCATAAGCAAGTCGCTTGTCAGTTATAATCATAATGACTGAGTATTTTATAGCAGGTTGATGATTATAGCTTTTATAAGACGGCTCAGACTTTAAAAAATAGACGTTAAAAAGTACAGTTGATTAAATAATATTTACCTTAACATCATTAGGATTATTGATGCCCATATCGGTTAAGCACGCGACAGTGAATCCATCAGACCATATTAGGTCTGATATGCCCGTTTCGGCGCTTGATATGCCGGTGACGGCGCTGGCGGGTGTGGGACCAAAAGTGGCCGAGCAATTAGCCCAATTAGGTATTGAGCGCATTTTTGATTTGCTGCTGCATCTGCCGCGTGATTATGAAGACCGTAGCCGACTGGTATCGATAGCCGATGTGGCGCATGGGCAAGCTGCCTTGATTACAGGGCGGGTGGTGCATGTCGATACCAAGCGTAGTGGTATGACAGTGGTGGTCGATGATGATACTGGCACCATATCGCTGCGTTTTTTTAAGGTGTATCAAGGTCTTGCGCAAACGATGAGTCTTGGCACGCAGCTGCAATTGTTTGGCGAAGTAAAGGTCAGTCGTTACGGTAAGCAGATACATCATCCTGAGTATCAGATTATTAGTAGCAATGAAGCCGTCGTTAATACAGGCTTACAGCCGATTTATCCTAGCGTGAAAGGCTTACATCAAAATAAGCTGCGCACGCTAATTAAGCTTGCGCTGCAAACGGTTCGTACTCAAGGTTTACCGATGACTTTGTTTACGCCAGCTGACTTTGCCGTGGTCGCTGATTTACCGTTAGTACCTTTTGAGCCTGCTAAATTAGCAGTTGCAGAACATGACTTTCCAGACGATATATTTTCAACCCTCGCGCGTAGCGTGCCTGACAACTCTATTAACAATAGTGTAAATAGAGCTGCGTCCTCTATTTATAACCTAAATAATGACTCTAATACAGCCACTGCTAATGATATTGCCAATAATAATGTCTATAACTTAACCATATTTGAAGCCTTAGTATTGCTACATACGCCGCCGACTTATACCGATGCAGGGCGACAATATCAGCTGCTGACGCAATTAAGTGCCCGTACCCATGCGGCTTGTCAGCGTTTAATCATTGAAGAACTGACCGCCCATCAACTTAGCCTATTATATCGCCGTCAGCAATTACATCAGTATAAAGCGCCTAAATGTACTAGCCAAAGCACGCTGACGGATAAGCTATTTGCGGCGTTGCCGTTTGACTTAACCGGTGCGCAGCAACGAGTCATGAAAGATATCACGGCAGATATGGCGACTTCTATTCCGATGCTAAGACTGGTACAAGGCGATGTCGGTGCAGGTAAAACCTTGGTTGCGGCAGGAGCGGCAGGCTATGCGCTAGATAGTGGCTGGCAGGTGGCGGTCATGGCGCCAACGGAAATCTTAGCAGAACAGCATTTGGTGAATTTTAAAAACTGGTTTGAGCCGTTAGGGGTCGGCGTTGGCTGGCTCGCTGGTAAGCAAACGGCAAAGCAGCGCCGCGAAGCCTTAGCGGCAGTGGCGGAAAATACGGTACAAGTGGTCGTTGGCACCCATGCACTATTTCAGGAGCAGGTACAGTTTGCCAAATTGGGCTTGGTTATTATTGATGAGCAGCACCGCTTTGGCGTTGAGCAGCGTATGGCCTTGACCAATAAGGGCGTGGCCAATAGCACGCCGCATCAGCTAATCATGACGGCAACCCCGATTCCGCGTACGCTCGCGATGAGCGTTTATGGTGATATGGATACTTCTATCATCGATGAATTACCTCCGGGGCGTACGCCAATTACCACGGTGACGATTGACCGTAACCGCCGCGATGAAGTCATTGAGCGTATTGCGGTCAATTGTGAAGCAGGCAGGCAGGCGTATTGGGTCTGCTCATTGGTAGAAGAATCCAGTGTGCTCGATGCGCAAGCAGCAGAAGCGACTTATGAAGACTTAAATGAGCGCTTGGATATTCGTATTGGCTTGGTACACGGCAAAATGAAGTCCGCTGACAAACAAGCCACCATGCAAGAATTCAAGACTGGCAATCTTGATTTATTGATTGCCACTACCGTTATCGAAGTGGGTGTTGATGTACCTAATGCGTCGTTAATGGTCATTGAAAATGCTGAACGATTGGGTTTATCGCAATTACATCAATTACGCGGGCGCGTTGGTCGTGGTTCGACCAAAAGCTTCTGCGTACTATTATACCAAAAGCCGTTATCAGAGACGGGCACGGAGCGCTTAAACGTCCTGCGCGAAAGTACCGACGGTTTTGTTATTGCGCAAAAAGACTTAGAGCTACGTGGTCCTGGTGAGTTATTAGGCAAACGCCAAACTGGCAACGTTGGTTATTATTTGGCCGACCTTATCCGCGATGAGCAGTTATTTGCTATTGCGCAGCGCCTAGCAAAACATCTTATTTCTGACCCAACACGTAAAGCGGACGTCAGCCAACTTATCCATCGCTGGATGCCAGAAGCCAGTCGCTATACCAATGCTTAATAATTAACGCTTGCTTAGTAACTGAGCCAATTCTCTGTCATCAACTCTCCTAAAAAAGCCATTATTTTTTTAAAGATAATGGCTTTTTCTTATGGGTTTTATAGGCTATCTAGAAGTTAGAAGGTAATACCAGCCTATTTAAGTTCATTAACGAGATGTTCTGATTATTTGTAATTTTTATCCGTTTCGCTTGGTCAGTTTTACGCCCATCCTTTATTAATAGAAGCAGACTTACGAAGCTAAAACACGATATATAAAAATAAGATGATGACTTAATATATGCTATCCTCAATAAATTTATAGACTATTGTAATCATAAATAGCCCCTTTTTTAGCTATAATTTTCTAACTTTATACCCTTTCTAATTGCCTGTATTGACAGAGAGTTATCATGAGCGATGTTGAAGACAACCAGCGACCAGTTGAACCAGAGCTACCACCTTACCGCCAAGCGGATGCACGTGCGCCCAAATCATCATCGAAATATCCTTGGTGGTTATTGCCAGTATTAGCCGTAGTCCTTGTGATTGGGGTTTTGGTCGGTAAGTATTGGGGCGGCGATAAAGATGCGAGTGTTGATTCATCAGCGGCTAACAAGGCACAAAGCGCAAACGCTGACCCAAAAGAGAGTAGCAATCAACAGGCAGTGCTTTCGGTCGAAACGGTGATGCCAAGCCAAGACAGTATTGGCAATACCTTAAGCGCTGACGGCACCATCAGTGCCAAAGATGTTGCCAATGTCAGCCCTAAAGTAAATGGTGTGGCTATCGAGCAGGTGTTGGTTGAAGAAGGCGATCGGGTCAAAGCGGGGCAAGTCCTGGCGATATTTGATACTGATGCCATGCGGCAGCAAGTCTTGCAGGCAGAAGCCGATGTTGCCGAAGCCGAAGCAACGCTTGCCAATGCAACTGCCGATGCCGCTCGTGTCCTACCGCTGATTGAGATTGATGCCATTAGTAGGCAAGAAGCGGATCGCTATCGTACCTCAAAGCTACAGGCAGAGGCGGCCTTGCAAGCGTCGAAAGCGCGTCTTAGTACCCAACGCTTGAGTGTGAAAAACGCCAACGTGGTTGCGCCGGTCAGCGGTGTCATCAGTGAAAAAATGGCGGAAGTCGGTATGGTTGCTGGTGGTGAGCCATTATTTACTATCATTAAAGGCGGTATTTTAGAGTGGCGTGCGGATATCGATCCTAAGCTGCTAGGCGAAGTGAGTGTCGGTACGCCAGTGCGCGTCAGCTTGCCAGCCGGCGATTCGGTTATGGGTAAGGTTAATCGTATTGCGCCAACGGCTGATGATAATCGCCAAATCACCATTTATGCCAGCCTTGCTGCGAACTCAAAAGTACGCGCGGGCATGTACCAAACGGGCGAGTTTTTATTGGGTAGTACCAGCGCGCAAACGGTGCCCAATAGCGCTATCGTCAGTAATGACGGCTATGATTATGTGATGCTAGTGACCAATATTAAGAGCCAAGACGGTCAAAACATTGGCCGTATCAAGCAACAACGCGTGACCTTAGGTGAGCGCTTTGGTGATAGTGTGGAGTTGACAGAGCCATTACCTGCAGAAAGCCGACTGGTAAAGCAGGGTGGCAGCTTCTTAAACGATGGCGACTTAGTACGTGTCGTTGATGGTTTAAATACAGCCAATGATAAATCGGGTAGCCAAGCTGGAAAAACGGCAACCGCCGCAAGCACTGGCACAGCCACGCAGGCGCGCTCATGAGTTTAAATGTTTCCGCTTACTCGATTAGAAATCCTTTAGTTGCCATTTTGCTATTTGTGCTGCTGACCTTGGGTGGCATCTACGGCTTTATGCAAATGAAGGTGCAGCAGTTTCCTGATATTGACCTGCCAGCGGTGGTGGTCACGGTCACTTTACCGGGTGCTGCGCCATCACAGCTCGAAAACGATATTGCAAAAAAGGTGGAAAATAAGCTCACCAGTATTGAGGGTGTCAAGCATATTCGCACCACCCTGCAGACGGGCGTAGCGACCATCGCCACCGAGTTTGTCTTAGAAAAAGACATTCAAGAAGCGGTGGACGATGTGCGCTCGGCAGTCGGTGAGGTACGGGGCGATTTACCAGCTGCTGCCAATGATCCTATCATTACCAAGGTTTCAACGTCAGGTTTCCCCGTCGTTACCTACTCTGTTGCCTCTGAAAATATGAATGTGGAGGATTTATCTTGGTTCGTCGATGACACCATTACCAAGCGTCTCTCTGATATACCGGGTGTCAGCACCGTCAGCCGTATCGGCGGTTTGCAGCGTGAGATTACGGTTGCCGCTGACCCTATTACTCTAAGTGGTCTTAAGCTTTCTATCACTCAGTTATCCAATCAAATCACTGGTATTCAGCAAGACAGCTCAGGCGGTGAAGCAGAAGTAGGCAAAACCACCCAGACCATTCGTGTGCTTGGGGCGGTTGAGCGCGCCAGTGATTTAAACAATTTACAAGTTGCTGTGCCGACAGGTGGTACGCAAGCGCTCGGACGTATGGCGCAAATCACTGATGGCGCCGCTGACCCAAGCTCGATTGCCAAGCTAGATGGCGAAACCGTGGTGGCATTTAATATCACCCGTTCACGCGGTGCCAGTGAGGTGGAGGTTATGGAGCTGGTTGATGCTGAGCTTGCCAAGCTGTCAGCCGATATCGGCAATATCGATATTGAAAAAGTCTATGATAGAGCCACGCCAATTGCCGAGGATTATCAAGCATCTTTACGCATGCTGATAGAAGGCGGTTTGCTTGCCGTAGTCGTGGTATTCTTATTTTTACGCAATATCCGCGCGACCTTTGTAGCGGCGGTAGCATTGCCACTGTCAGTCATTCCTACTTTTTTAGGTATGTACTTATTTGGCTTTAGTCTTAATATTATCTCGTTATTAGCACTGTCTTTGGTCATTGGCGTACTGGTCGATGATGCGATTGTAGAAGTCGAAAACATCATCCGCCATTTGCGTATGGGCAAAACCCCTTATGAAGCCGCGATGGAAGCGGCTGATGAGATTGGCTTGGCAGTCGTCGCGACCACCTTTACTCTAATTGCGGTATTTTTACCGACGGCCTTTATGGGCGGTATTGTCGGGCAGTTTTTCCGGCAATTTGGTTGGACAGCGGCCTTATCCATATTTGCATCGTTAATGGTCGCGCGTCTTATCACCCCGATGATGGCCGCTTATATATTGCGCCCAGAAAAAAAGCACGTTGAAAAACAAAGCGCATTGATGGATTGGTATTTAAAAGTGGTCTCATGGACGCTGCATCATCGCTGGATTACGATGGGGGCGACGTTAATATTATTTGTGGCGTCGTTGGCTTTGGTGAAATTACTACCAACGTCATTTATCCCTGATAATGATATTGACCAGACGCGGGTTGAGATTGAGCTGACCCCAGATGTGGCGCTTGAAGATACCGAGCGTGTTGCGGCGATGGCCAGTGAACGTATACTGGCGATGCCTGAAGTGACCAATATTTTTACCTCAGTAGGAGAAGCGCAAGCGGCAATGGAAGCCAGCTCAGGCGGCAAAGCTGAAAATATCGCAGGCTTGGATATTGTGCTTGCTCCAAGAGCAGAGCGCGGCTCTAAGCAAGAGATTGAGCGTCAGATAAGCAGCATGTTGGCAGAAGTGCCGGGCGCGCGCTTTTCCGTTGGTTTATCGAGTGGCGGTGAAACTGGTTATAATTTTTCTTTAACCAGTACCGATCCGCGCCTGCTTGAGCAAACAGCGCAGCAAATGATGGCAGAGATTCGGGCGTTACCAAGTGCTGGTGCCGTCACCAGTGATCGCAGTCTGCCGCGCCAAGAGCTGACAGTGACACCAAACAGACTGGCGATGGCTGATAAAGGCGTGACCACGCAAGATATTGCTACGACTTTACGTGTGGCGACCGTGGGCGATTATGAGCAGCGTTTATCTAAGCTGAATCTCGATACGAGGCAGATACCGATAGTGGTGCGTTTGCCAGATATTGCCAAGCAAAATGTCAGTCAATTAGAAGGTCTATATGTGCCGAGTGCCTTACCTGCGGGACAAGGCGTACGAGTGGGTGAAGTGGCGTCGTTAGATTTTGGTACTGGACCTGCGCAAATCAGCCGCCTCGATCGTGAGCGGGCGATTAGTATCACAGTCCAGCCTGCCAATGGCGAGCTTGGTGACTTGGTACAAGCGGTTAAAAGCATACCCAGTATGCAACAGATGCCAGCTTCTATTACCATTATTGACCAAGGGCAAGCGGAAAACATGGCTGAGCTATTTAGCGGTTTTGTGATTGCGATGTCGGTTGGTGTGGTCTGTATTTTAGGCGTGCTGATTTTATTATTTGGGCGGATATTGCAGCCCTTTACTATTTTGATGGCGTTACCGTTGTCTATCGGTGGCGCTTTTGTCGGCTTGGTGATTACCAATAGCAGTCTGTCGATGCCATCGATGATTGGTTTTATTATGCTAATGGGTATCGCCACCAAAAACTCTATCTTGTTGGTCGACTATGCCCTAATTGCACAGCGCCGAGGTTTGGCGCGTTTTGATGCCATTATCGATTCTTGTCGTAAGCGTGCGCGGCCAATTATTATGACTACCATTGCGATGGGCGCTGGCATGCTGCCTTTAGTATTTGGTTGGGGCGATGCCGATCCCACCTTCCGTCGTCCGATGGCCGCCGCAGTATTGGGTGGTTTGGTGACCTCAACCTTATTAAGTCTCGTCGTCATTCCCGTGGTTTATACCTTGATGGATGACTTATCAGGATGGTTTGGTAAATGGTTGATACCGCATGGTAAAGATAAAGAAAGCACAGTTATCGAAAAGTAGTCAGTGCTGGTAAAGTGGTTGATTCTTACGTTAAATATTGGCTAAAGGTTAGTTTGTTGTGAAGTGCCAATTTATTCTCACAGGGTAAATTATACGGTAGTCTAGCTATGAATATGGAGCTATCTTAGATAAGTAAAATAATCTAGGATAGCTCCATAAATATTGTTTATTTCATATTAATTACGCTTTAATTATTCAATCTTTTTTTATGAGTTTCAAAAAATAGTATTTCATATTCAGCAGTAAACGTTAAAAATATTTATCTACTTTTACGAAAAATGTGCTGTTGCTACGCTCATAAAGTGGCAAGTTACTGTCAATTTTCTGATATTCGTAGTTTAACTTTGGTGTAAAACCTTGCCAACTAAGTTTTTTATGCCCTAGGGTTGTACTAAATTGATATTCATCGTCTTTACGCTTTTCGCCATAAAAGAAATTGTCTGCTTTAAAATCTCGCTGAGCGTAACGAAGACTGCTTCTCACACTAATCTTTTCTCCAGAAAAAGCCATTCCTCCACGTATACCTTGACGATCTGATGATTCAGCCTGATCTGCTAAGTCATCACGCATAAAATCAGCACCGGCATAAACCAGCCATTTAGGCTTTGGTTGGTAAAGTAAAATCCACGCAGTACTGTTGGCATGACCATCGTAGTAATTAGCTAAGTCATCGTCCTCATAACGCTTCTGTAAATGTGAGACACTCCCAGAAACTTGCCATTGATCTGATACTTGTCGGTTGTATTCTAACGTCGCTGCATAGTTCTGATTATATCGACTTCCACCTAGCAAGTTTTGCTCAACCATCGTTATGACACCCCATGATTGCTTGATGTCTTTATAACGGTAGCCTAAATTTGCTTGCAGTGTTAATTCACTATAATCACTATTATCCCAATAATTTACGCCCCCTAAGTCTACACTTTTATAAATATAATGATTGCCTTTGAGATTTTTTTCTTGAGTAGCACCGACGTTATAACGTATGCCGTGTGCATCTTGCGGTAATGAATCATCACTACGAATAAACGTGGCTTCACCAAGCACTAACTCTTTTAAATCAGATGCCTGATTGACGTTATCAGTGGATTCATAACTAAAGTTTAGTGTAGGCTGCCATTCTTGAGATTTTTTGATGGTGCCTAAAAGCTGGCCAACCAAAACTTGTAATGCTGGTGCAAGATAGGGCTCAGCTGTCTCAAGTTGCACTTTTGCTTCGGTATAACGCTTGTCTTCATATAACATCATTGCCAAATCAAATCTTGGATAATGTAGATTTGGTTGACGCTCTAAGAGTTGCTGATATAACACAATAGCTTCTTTTTGGCGACCCTGATGTCGATATAGTGCCCCTAGTCCATAATCATATAAAATTGGATCAAAGTTCGTAGTGGTAAGATATTGAGCCAATAGTTTTTCTAGCATTTGCCAGTCTTTAGTGACAATGGCAAAGTTGATGCTTTCTTCCAGACTGCTACCTTCTGCTAGTGGTGCAACACTTGGCGTATTAAGACTAGGCTGGTTGAGTAGTAATTCTGGTTGTACCTGCGGCGTCTTTTCAAAAAATACGGTTTGGGTAGGGGGTATTTCTTGAGCGATGGCTGGGGCAGATAATGCAATACAAAAGGCTGTATATAGCTTTATTTTCATTAACTTTTACCGATATGACGAAAAAAAACCGTTTGAAATATATATTTAATACTTCAAACGGTTTAAGTTATAAATTCAATCAAGCTGAAGCTTTCTATTATTTAGAAATTTCACCACGAGTACCGCCAAAGCCAATCGTATCTTTACCATCGAAGACAACCTTACCAGCAATTTCTTCAGCCTTTTTGCCATAGAAATCTAGTAGGTAGTTTCCGTTTCTGTAGCCTTGTTGAGCTATTGCAGAGATTCCAGTTCCTGAAATTGAGCCTTGCTGTAACTCAACAGTATCGCCTAAGCCAGTAATAGAACCATTACCAGTTCTATCCTTAAAGTTTACATCATATGATAACAAGCCCTCTGTATACAAACCTGAAGTTGAAGAAAAGATAGGGTTTTTCTCACTACTAAATGCTTTACCAGAATAATTTGCCGTTCCTAAAGATGGAATTGCATTAACTTCAGTTTTTAATCCTTTGATAGCAATATCAGAGGTCATACCAGAATCAAAGATGTATGAGCCTACGCCCTTTGTCCAACTTGTATAACTTCCTAAAACAACAGAATAAGGCTGATTGTAAACTACTTCATGTTCGAGAGTGAAAGTTCTATCACCGTTAATCGTAGAGTCAGAAGCAGATGTTCTTTGCGCTGTAATTTGACCTATAGGATACGCATAATTATTATGATACTCACCTTTGGTCTGGTATAGAGTTTCATCTAAAGCAATTCTTTCATTCTCAGCAATGATAGTTTCTAATGCAGCTTGTGCAGCTGTTGCATTGGCCTCTTTATTGGCTTCGGCATAAGCAGTTGCTTGATCATCATTTAAGCCCGCTTTTTTAGCTTTATCGAGTAAGGCTAGACGATTGGCTTCGATCTTTTGCAAGCGTTTTTTCTCAGCCTTTTCAGCAGCGGCTTTGTCAGCAGCAGCTTTATCGGCAGCGGCTTTATCGGCAACTAAAGTTTCTAATGCAGTTTGCGCCACTTTATCAGTAGCTTGCTTATTGGCTTCTGCATAAGCAGCTGCTTGTGCAGCACTTAAGCCTGCTTTCTTAGCTTTATCGAGTAAGACTAGACGATTGGCTTCGATTTTTTGTAAGCGTTCTTTCTCAGCTTTATCGGCAGCGGCTTTCTCAGCAGCGGCTTTCTCAGCAGCAGCTTTCTCAGCAGCAGCTTTCTCAGCAGCGGCTTTCTCAGCAGCAGCTTTTGCAGCGGCAGCTTTCTCAGCAGCGGCTTTCTCAGCAGCAGCTTTTTCAGCAGCAGCTTTTTCAGCAGCAGCTTTTTCAGCAGCGGCTTTCTCAGCAGCCGCTTTCTCAGCGGCAGCTTTTGCAGCAGCTTTTTCAGCAGCTTTTTCAGCAGCGGCTTTCTCAGCAGCGGCTTTCTCAGCAGCAGCTTTCTCAGCAGCAGCTTTCTCAGCAGCAGCTTTATCGGCAGCATCCTGCTCTGATAATGGTGGGGTGTTTGGAGATAGTTTTGTGTGATTGCCGCCACTGCTACATGCGACAATAGTTACTGCTAGAATAGTAAGAGCGCTTACTTTTGAGAAATGAATTAAGGACACTTTATTGTTGCTCCGTTTAACCTAAGGTTATTTTGATTTTACAATCTCAGTTTTTCTTAAAACTAAAAGATATAAGGTTCTTATAATTTTTAGAAAAATGAGATTTATTCTTACTTCTGAAAATATGTTTACTTTATAATGTATTACTCTATTGTTATATAAGATTTCAAGAGAATATTTATTTTATTTATCCATTTAAAATTTGTAACTTATTGGGTGTCTATGTAAATAGGCTATGTAAGCTATTAACTATCTTGAATAGCTTTAGAATAGGGAGTGTTTCGTAAAGTTTTGAGGGGCGAAGATAAGTAGTTTTTTATAGGGAATATGTTTCAGAAAAATGGTAAGTAGTGTAATTCTAAGCGGGGCGCTAAGGTGACTACGTAATAAGCATATGATGAGAATTGTTGGTAGGGAGCGTGATGTTACTTATTGTCTTATACTTTAAGGATAGCTAATTAAGAATATAAAACCCGTTGATATAAACTTAATTCAGTAATATTCTGAACTTAATAGCTACTTATTTTAATTAAATTTTCCGTTGATTGGTGATTAAACATTGGTTTTAAGTTTTAAAAAAATTCGCTCATATTAATAATAAGAAGGCGAAGGATTTAATGTAATATTCATTGAGTTTTAAATTATTACACTTTAAATTTTATCTTATATATATATATTTAAATTTTCATCAATTTCTGAGCTACTCCCTAATTCTCTAAGACTATCTTCGCTCGTCGTGAAGATGATTCCTCTCAAAGCAATCCTTTAAAACCCCAACTTTCTAATCCTTTTCTCATAGCCTAACTTACAAACATGAATTTTACTCATCTTTAATTTAAATAGTATCATTTTTATTCATGGTTCGGTTCAGGTATGATTTATCTCATACACAAATTTGGTTTTATCTCAGACTATGAGAATAGATTAGGGTAGCGGATTATCATGAGTACAGAATTCACCTGTTCAATTAAGCGCATTCGTTTTGATGAAAACTATCATCCTGCAGACAGCACGCGTCTGACGACTAACTTTGCAAATTTGGCGCGCGGTGAGCATCGCCAAGAGAATTTACGCAAAACATTAACCATGATTAACAATCGTTTTAACGCCTTGGCGCATTGGGATAACCCGACCGCAGACCGTTATTCTATTGAGGTTGATATCATTTCTGTCGATATGGATGTCGCAGGTAATGGTGATACATTCCCTGTTATCGAAACGCTCAAAACAACGATTATTGACCATAAAGACAACAGCCGTATTGACGGGATGATTGGCAACAGTTTCTCCTCTTACGTGCGCGATTATGACTTTAGTGTGGTCCTGCCAGAGCATTTCGATAAACATCCTGCATCGCAACCGCCAGAAGATTTTGGCGATTTACATGGCAAATTGTTTCAATATTTATTGAACTCAGAGGCCTACCAAGCCAACTTTACTAAAAAACCGGTCATTTGCCTCAGTGTGTCTACTAGTAAGACCTATCAGCGTACGACCAATCAGCATCCAGTATTAGGGGTTGAGTACAAACAAGACGGCTGCTCTTTGAACAAGGGGTCATTGACTGATGAGTACTTTTCCAAAATGGGCTTAACCGTGCGCTACTTTATGCCTGCAGGTAGTGTGGCGCCTTTAGCGTTTTATTTTGCCGGTGACTTGCTGACGGATTACACCGATTTTGAGCTAATCAGTGCGATCAGTACCATGGAGACTTTCCAAAAAATCTATCGACCTGAAATTTACAATGCCAACTCAAGCGCAGGTCAAGTCTATCAGCCGAGTTTAAACTACCAAGATTATTCACTGACGCAAATTGTCTATGACCGCGCAGAACGCAGCCAAATGGCGGTGACGCAAGGTAAGTTCACAGAAGCGCAATTTATCAAGCCCTACCAAGACATTCTTGAGGAATGGGCAGCAAACTATGATGTTGCAACTCATACTGCTCAAAAAGAATCGGTTAAAGAAAATGCTGTCAAAAAACAGGCTGCTTAACTGAGCGACATCTAATTAACTGACCTATAAAATACGAATGAATAAGAAGATGAATCCCATGACAATATTATTACCGACACAAAAATTGTTACCAACATCAACTGCGGGCAGCTTACCAAAACCTTCTTGGCTTGCCGAACCTGAAAAAATTTGGTCACCTTGGGCATTAGAAGGCGAGCAGCTGCTTGAAGCCAAACAAGATGCGCTACGTTTAACATTGCAAGAACAGCGTCATGCAGGGATTGATATTGTCAGTGATGGCGAGCAGACGCGTCAGCATTTTGTCACCACCTTTATTGAACATCTTGATGGCGTCGATTTTGAGAATCGAAAAACCGTTAAAATTCGTGATCGTTATGATGCCAGTGTGCCGTCAGTCGTTGGGGCTGTGAGCCGTCAAAAGCCAGTATTCGTTGAAGATGCGAAGTTTTTACGTCAGCAAACCGATCAGCCGATCAAATGGGCGCTGCCCGGTCCGATGACCATGATTGATACCTTATATGATGGTCATTATAAAAGCCGTGAAAAATTGGCGTGGGAATTTGCTAAAATCCTCAATCAAGAAGCGAGAGAATTAGAAGCGGCGGGTGTAGATATCATTCAATTTGATGAACCTGCGTTTAACGTGTTCTTCGACGACGTCAACGACTGGGGTATTGCTACTTTAGAGCGTGCGATTGAAGGGCTGAAATGTGAGACGGCAGTGCATATATGCTACGGCTATGGCATCAAAGCCAATACCGATTGGAAAAAGACACTGGGTTCAGAGTGGCGTCAATATGAGCAAGCCTTTCCTAAGTTGCAGCAGTCGAATATCGATATTGTCTCACTGGAATGTCAAAACTCACATGTGCCAATGGATTTGATAGAACTGATTCGCGGTAAAAAAGTGATGATTGGTGCCATTGACGTTGCAACCAATAGCATTGAAACCCCTGAAGAGGTTGCGGATACACTACGCAAAGCGCTGCAATTTGTTGATGCGGACAAGCTCTATCCTTCGACCAACTGCGGCATGGCACCGTTATCGCGCCAAGTGGCACGCGATAAATTGAACGCGTTAAGCGCAGGCGCAGCAATCGTGCGTCAAGAGCTGACGGCTTAGGATTTATTAACTAAACTTATGCAAAATCGAGCTTTTGTAGGTCAGGTTTTTAACCCCGCCTATAAAAGCTTGTTTAAACTTATGAGTGACCTCAGTTATCAATGTACATACTGACTTAACATTTAGGATTGCAGCAATGAGTAAAGATGTGATTGAAGCAACCGACTTTAGAGATGCCATGTCTTTGTTGACGACCGCCGTCAATGTAGTCACCACCAAAGGCAGCTCAGGTGCTCATGGGTTTACCGCCTCGGCGGTATGTAGCGTCACCGATACACCGCCAACCTTGCTGGTCTGTATGAATCAAACGGCTCGCTCACATGCTCATTTTCTTGAAAACAAAACCTTGAGTGTTAATGTGTTGGGCGCACAGCATGAATCTATATCCAATGCTTTTGCTTCTAAATTATGCTCAGAAGAGCGCTTTCGGCACGGTGCTTGGACGCAGTTAGTAACCGGAGCTCCTGTTTTAACAGATGCATTGGTCAGTTTTGACTGTGAGATTGAGGATATTCAGCAAGTTGGCACGCACAGTGTCTTTATGTGCCGAGTTGTCGCCATCAAACAAGGCTATCAACAAAACAGTACTGATGAAAGTTTGGTGTATTTTAACCGTGCTTACCATCAAGTAGGTCAGGTAGAAATCGTTTAAGCTGACTTTCTGACATTGATTATCTCATGGTCATTTAACTATAGTCAGCTCAATATCAAGCCGATACAGTGAAACTGGAATGAATTTTTTGTAGCCTCTGTCGGCGTAGGCACAGCAAGCTAGAAAAATTTGTACCAGTTTTACCTTGCCAGATAATGTATCCATGTTATTTAGCATCGACTATAAAACTATCATTTAACCGAGAAGTAGCTATCCTGTGGAACTAATCATTTTTTTAATAATAGGCGCGCTAGCAGGATTTGCTGCGGGGCTTTTTGGTGTGGGCGGCGGGACGATTATCGTACCACTATTATTTATCGTCTTTACCCAAATGGATTACAGTCCTGACAGCATTATGCATTTGGCCTTAGGTACGTCGCTGGCGACCATCATTGTCACCTCTATCAGCTCGTTGATGGCGCACAATAAAAAGGGCGCCGTCATGTGGCCGGTCTTTAAAAACCTAGCACCCGGCTTAGCGATTGGCTGTTTTTTAGGGGCAGGTATTGCAGGACAGATATCTGGGCTGTATCTTCAGCTTATCGTCGGGGTGTTTTTGCTGTGGGTCGCTTATAAGATGTTTTTCGGTGGCAAAAAACAAGTCGTTAGTCATGCTAATGATGTCGCTGGCGCTAATACAGAACTGCCTTCAAAACCTAAGCAGCTAGCAGCAGGCGGGGTTATTGGTATTGCTTCTGCCATTTTCGGTATTGGCGGCGGCAGCTTAACCGTACCTTATCTCACGCGTTACGGTGTGGTCATGCAAAAAGCCGTTGGCACGTCAGCAGCGTGTGGCTTGCCGATTGCCATCGCTGGAGCGTTAGGCTTTATGTTCTTTGGCATGCAGCAACAAGTTGATGTGCCCAATACCATTGGCTTTGTGCATATTAATGCCTTTTTAGGCATTAGCATCATGAGCTTTTTCACTGCGAAGCTAGGTGCAAAGGTCGCCCATATACTATCACCGAAGCTTTTAAAGAAATGCTTTGCGGTATTATTAACCGTGGTGGGGTGTTATTTCCTTTATAAAGGGTTAGTTTGAGCATAAAAAAAGCCCTCACTGCGATGTTAAACAGCAGCAAGGGCTAATAGTTGAGTCAATAGTATGATACTTTATTACTCAGTATGAATCTTTATTACTCGCTCACAATAGATATTAGCTAACTAGTAAACATTATTCGACTGTTACTGATTTTGCGAGGTTGCGAGGTTGATCGACATCTGTACCGCGCATCACCGCCACATGATAAGACAACAGCTGCACCGGCACGCTATAGACGATAGGGGCAAGCGTCTCGCACACATCAGGCACATAAACCACGTGCATTCTATCTTCTGCAACCATCTTGCTTTCTTCACTGGCAAATACAAACAGCTCACCGTGGCGCGCGTGTACCTCTTGCATGTTGGCTTTTAGCTTATCAAACATACTGTCTTTTGGGGCCAATACCACGATAGGCATGTCTTTATCAACCAATGCCAATGGGCCATGTTTTAGCTCGCCTGCTGCATAGCCTTCGGCGTGAATATACGAGATTTCTTTGAGCTTTAGCGCCCCTTCTAAGGCAATAGGGAACTGTAAACCACGACCTAAGAACAAGCAGCTTTTCTTATATTCAAAATGCTCACTCATGACTTTGATAGGTGCATCAAGGTTTAAGCTGGCATGTAGTTGACCGGGTAATTGTTGCAGTTGACCAAGTAAGGTCGTTAGGTTTTCGCCAGTCATACGCTCTTGTACGACACCCACTTTTAAGACGAGTAACATCAAAGCGGCAAGCTGAGTAGTAAAGGCTTTGGTAGAAGCAACGCCAATCTCGGGGCCTGCAAGCGTTGGTAAAAAGATATCCGTCTCACGTACCAAAGACGATGTCGGTACATTACATAAGGCTAAGCTAACTAGCCCTGTTGGTGTATGCTTTTGAATATCACGTAGCGCCGATAAGGTGTCCGCGGTTTCACCAGATTGCGAAATACAAATGACTAGTGTGTTATCGACGACAACCGGATTGCGATAGCGGAATTCACTAGCAACCTCAACCGAACACGGCACACGAATCAGGCTCTCAAACCAATATTTAGCGACCAAACCTGAGTGATAACTGGTACCACAAGCGATGACTTGGACGTGTTTAATGCCTTTTAATTGCGCTTCATGACGCTGTAAAAAATCATCGCGTAATTTAGAGGTTGTACCGTTATCAACTGCCATCTCGACGGTTCTTCTGACAGCATCTGGCTGCTCGTAGATTTCTTTGAGCATATAATGCTTAAACTCACCTTTATCGGCATTATGCTGCGCGGCGTCAATTTCATGTATCTCACGCTTTACTTCGACACCGTCGGCATAAACCTGAATGCTACTACGCGTCAATTTGGCGATATCGCCTTCTTCTAGATACATAAAGCGATTGGTGACCGGTAATAGGGCTAATTGGTCAGAGGCGATAAAGTTCTCGCCGATACCCACACCGATGACCAAAGGCGAGCCCAAGCGGACGGTAATCAGCTCTTCTGGGCAATCGATATGTACAATACCAAGGGCAAAAGCGCCATGTAATAAAGGAATAACGGCGCGCACCGCTTCTAGTAAATCAGGCGTTGTTTTGTAGATGTCATTGATTAAATGGGCGACAACTTCGGTATCCGTTTGCGAGGTAAACTCGTAGCCTTTGGCAACCAGCTCTTCTTTTAGCTCGGCATAGTTTTCAACGATACCGTTGTGGACGACAGCGATTTTACCTGATACGTGCGGGTGGGCGTTACGTTGAGCAGGTTCGCCATGCGTTGCCCAACGGGTATGCGCAATACCGATATGACCATCGAAAAATTCAGGGTTGACTGCGACAGCATCGACCAGCTCTTGCACTTTACCCACTTGACGCTCGCGATGGAGCTCGCCATTACGAATGACAACCAAACCAGCGGAATCATAACCACGGTATTCTAGGCGCTTAAGACCCTCAAGTAAGATATTGGCGATATTACGCTCAGCTACTGCTCCAACGATTCCACACATAACTATTCCTTAAATTCGATGTTTCATGTTTTGATTGTTCAATGCTTAGATGTTTTACGATTATATTTATTTATCAAATAATAGAACTTTACATTAGGTCAGTGCGAGACTTTTGCGCTAACAATCCTGACGCTATAAATATAAGGAAGCAGCATCACAAAGATTGTCATGCTGCTTATTATTATTTAAATTAAATAGTGTCTAAATTAAATAGTGTTTAAATGAACAGTTTTCAACGTGATTTTGACTGATGGCTACTATTTTAATTTTTTAGTCGGACGCTGAAAGTCATCTTTCTGGGTTTGGCGTGCTCGTCCAAAGGCTAATGCTTTACTATCAACGTCTTTAGTAATCACTGAGCCTGCGGCAACCGTAGCCATATCACCAATGGTTACGGGCGCAACCAAACTGGCATTAGAGCCAATAAACGCATTATCTTCGATAATGGTTTGCGATTTATTTACGCCGTCGTAATTACAAGTAATGACACCCGCGCCGATATTGACGCCGGTGCCGACCGTTGCATCACCAACGTAGCTTAAGTGGTTAACCTTGCTGCCATGACCGATAGTCGATTTCTTAATTTCGACGAAATTACCAACTTTACTATTGTCAGCCAATACCGTTTCAGGACGCAGATGGGCAAAAGGACCAATATCAACGCCAGCACCAATCTCAGCGCGATCAATCACGCAGTAAGGTTTGATATGACAGGCGTTGCCAATACGGGCGTTTTTAATCACACAGCCTGCTTCGATATAAACGTTATCGCCTAAGACACAATCGCCCTCAAACACCACGCCAACATCAACAAACACATCTTGACCGGCAGTTAAGGTGCCACGAATATCAACGCGACTCGGGTCAGCAAACTGTACACCAGCTTCTTGCAGGTCTGCAACCAGTTTGCCCTGCCATGTGCGCTCTAAGCTAGCAAGCTGTTGGCGGTTATTGACGCCTTCAATCTCAAAGGTATGCTCAGGCTCAATCGCAACGATATTAATACCTTCAGCGACCGCCATTTTAACGATATCCGTCAGATAGTATTCTTGCTGCGCATTGTCATTAGACAGCTTTGGCAGATATTTATGCAATAACGCGTTGTCAACGCAGTAAATACCGCTATTAATCTCTTGAATTTTTTGCTCATCGGCGCTGGCATCTTTTTGCTCGACGATGGCTGCGATATTGCCGTCTTCATCACGTTTGATACGACCGAGGCCAAAAGGATTATCGACTGTCAGCGTCAACATCGACATACCGTCAGTATTGGCAGATTTTAATGCCGTTAACGTCTGGCAGCTGACCAATGGCACATCACCATAGAGAATCAGACTTTGTCCTTCTTTTGGTAAATCAGACAGCGTCACTTTTACCGCATGTCCTGTTCCTAACTGCTCAGTTTGGGCAACCCAAGTAATAGGCAGGTGCGCATATTGCTCATTAATATCTGCTTGGACCTGCTCGCCACCAAAACCATGAACGATGATGGTGTCATCAACGGTTAATTGATGACAGGTATCAAGAACATGACCCAGTAACGACTTGCCAGCCAGTGTCTGCAGCACTTTTGGCTTGGCCGACTGCATACGCGTGCCTTTGCCCGCCGCGAGGATAATTACCGAAAGAGGAGATGTCATAATAGCCTACAAATGTAACAAAATATAAGAGTGGATTATAGCGTAAATCGTCATTTAACCAAAATGCTATGTCGTGACATCTTTGTAACCTCTATTGCTTGTGATTGGCTTATAAAGTCCTTAGCAATTATCTAGCGTCAAAAATGCAGCACTAAAGAAGCGGGCAAGTCAAAAAAGACCATGGCCTATAAACGAAAATGGGTTATCAACGACAATAGGTTATAAAATATAACAGCGTGGCTAATTGGCTAATTGAAAAAGAGTGGTATAAATAATCACCCAAACGGCTGCGGCCATGATACCGGCGATAATGTCATCGAGCATAATACCTAGACCGCCTGCGACTTTTTTATCTGCCCAGCCAATCGGTGGTGGCTTAATAATGTCAAAAAAGCGGAATAATATAAAGGCGATAATAATGGCAACAATAGAAGAGGGTTGAGCGATATTTTGCCAGAAATTTCCGTTGGCGATACCCATGTAAGATAGCGGCAGTAGGGTAAGCCACATACCGGCCCATTCATCCCAAACAATGTGCGGGTTGTCATGACCGCCCATTAGCTCTGAGGTACGACCGCATATCGAATTACCAAGCAAACAAGCTAAAATGGTAATAATCAAAAACGGCACAAAACCTAAGCTTAATAATGGTATCGCAACGATTAAACCGCCAACCGTGCCCCAAGTGCCGGGTGCACGGCGGGGCAGACCACTTCCTAGACCAATACCAAGCCAATAAATCAAACGGTCAGGCATACTCGCATTGGCGGGTAGCGGCGGGCAATCATTGGCTTTACGGATATCAGGCTTAGATAGGTTGTGATCAATCATGGGCTAACCTGCAAAATGTTGATAACCCGTCAGATTGGGCCAAGTAGAAAAGGGGGCAGGATAAGCCGGTGTGACTGGCTGTCCTTGATAAAAAATCTCTGGTCGTACATTCTTAGCAGCATCTGTTGTGCTTGCTGCGGCTATTACTTCACCGATACAGGTAACAGGCGTGTTGCTACTATTATCAATCGGTGGCGCGATATGGGCAGGCAAGGTAAAAGCCAGCTCATAATCATCGCCGCCCGCCAGCTGACATAATAAGCGCTCAGTTAACTCGCTGCTAGCCAATGCTTGACTGGTAGGTAGCTGTTCAAGATGAATGCGCATATCAACCTTACTTTGCTGGCAGATATGACCAAGGTCTTGATACAGACCGTCAGAGATATCTATCATCGAAGTTGCACCAAGTTTGGCAAGTGCTGCCCCTAAGGCAATACGTGGTGTGGGCATATGCAATCGATGGGCAAGCTCAATACCGACAGCATTGTCAGGATGCTGTAGCGCATAAGCGGCATCGCCAAGCGTGCCTGAGACATAGATTTTATCGCCGACTTGCGCGCCTGAGCGATACACAGCTGGCGTGCTTGCAGCAAGTAATCCTTGCGCGCTGACACTGAGTATCAAGCTATCACTGCGCGTGGTATCACCGCCAATAAGCGTCACACCAAATAGCTGGCAGGCGTGAAATAAACCTTTGGCAAATTCAGTCAGCCATTGCTCATTCGCCAAACGCTCAGGTAAGGCCAATGCCAATAAAATACTATGCGGGGTTGCGCCCATCGCGGCAATGTCGGAGACGTTGACTGCGACAGCTTTATAACCGATGGCAAAGGCGAGCTTATTCACTTGCTCCCAATCAGCGCTAAAGTGACGACCTTGAACGAGCGTATCAATACAGCTAACCAAGCGCGAGCCTGCAGGCAAGCTCATGACCGCGGCATCATCACCAATGCCCTTTTCGACATTGCCTTTATCGACAGTGCTAGACAATGATGGCGCAGCTTGCATTTGGGAAAATATACGCTCAATCAGCTCAAACTCATTCATGACTAGTCTTTACTTTTTGCATCAGTATCATCTGACGCAATGTTATCTAAGTTGTCTGACGTAGTCTTATCTAGCTCAGTATCGTCTAACTCAGCATTATCTAACGAGCTGCTATCTGAGTCAGCGCTAACGATATTAGAATCGTGTAGGGCAATATCGGCGGCGCTATTGTTCTCATTGCTGGCGTCATTGCCATCTGCGCTACTATCTGCATTACTGCCCTCATCACTGACATTGACATTATCAGCCGACGTGCTTTCTGCGACAGGATTTTCATTAACAGGCTGTTCATTAACAATAGGGTCGGCAACAACGACATCTTTTGCCGCTTCGTTTTGCTTACTTATCTTATAATCAATGATATTTGCTAATGCTTTACTCGCGCTATTGCGTTTAACACTAGCATTATTGGCACTGATACGCGGTTTGTTTGAAGTAGTTGATGTACTGTCGAGATCAGATTCAGCAGTGCTTTCACTAGCTTCTTCAACATTCGCAGATTGAGCTTCAGCCTGCTTAGTCTTAGATTGAGTCGCCGCTTTTTGTGACGTGCGTAGATTGGCTTTGCTATCTGCGTCTACTTCAAGCACACGCAATTCAACCGCCATTTTATCAAGGACAGCATTAATCAGTTTATGCGCGTCCGTAGCGCCAAAATGATTATTCAGCTTCATCGCCTCATCAAGCACAACTTTATACGGAATCTCTAAGCGGTTTTGTAGCTCATAAGCACCAATTAATAAAATGGCGTGCTCGACGGTATCAAGCTTATCGATTTCACGATCAAGATGCTGACTGATTAGCGCATCGAGGGCGTCAATTTGCTCTGGAATATCGCGCATCATTTCATGATAGTAGCCGATATGTACGGTATGCATGGCATTGGTCGCACGGGTACGGGCAGCGATATCATGCGGGGCATTGGCTTTCCAGCCAAGCTTGCCATCGATATCAAAACGGCGGTCAGTAACGAGCCATTCGTATAGGCCTTGCATAGCAAAGCGACGAGCCTTACGCACCGCGGTGTGGCTGGTCTTATAAGTGGTTTCACTCATATCGAAGGTTTGATCGCCCGCACTACTGCTTGCGATACGCGTCGCTTCAGCTTGTCCATCAGTGAGTTGTGCGGTTTGCGCAGCGCTAATAGCGCGCTTGAGTTGGTCAGTCATAAGGGGTTTGTACCTAGGTTTTAAACAAATATGTGATAAGCAACTATGGGATAAGCAATAGCATAAAATAGGTTAAATAGTAATCGGCTGACAGCTATGACAGTCGAGTGTTGCAGCGGCGCTTGTTAGCGCCGTTTACACTGTTTTTTAGAGCACTGTTTTTTGTAGCATTATTCTTTGTAGCAATGACACTGTGGCTATTTATAACAAACAATAGCTTATAAAAACCACAGTGCTGCTTAAGCTGCTTAAATAAGCAAAAATACTCTATAAAATGACGGTTCAATTAAGCGTCATTGTTAAGCATCGTCGCTATTATCTAAGCATTGTCTATCTAAGCATTGTCGCTACTATCATAGTCATCATCAATGTCTAACTGTGATAGAACAGCAATCATCTCTAACACCACCATCGCAGCTTCTGAGCCTTTATTACCGGCTTTGGTGCCAGAGCGCTCAATCGCTTGCTCGATGCTGTCAGTGGTCAATACGCCATTGGCAACAGGGATGTTATAATCAATCGCAACACTGCTTAAACCTTTGGCAGATTCGCTGGCGACAAAGTCAAAATGCGGCGTGCTACCACGGATAATCGCGCCTAACGCAATGATAGCGTCAAAGCGGTCAGATTCAGCCGCGCGCTGGGCAACCAATGGCAACTCAAAGGCACCCGGTACGCGAATCACGGTAATATTGCTACCCAATACGCCATGACGTAGTAGCGCATCGATTGCACCATCTACCAATGATTCAACGACAAAACCGTTAAAACGACCAACGACGATACCGATACGCGCATCTTGGTTTTGATGTAAATTACCATCGATATGGGTCACATCATTGCGCTGCTGTTGTAAATTCGACATAAAAATATCCTTTGCTGAATGGGCTTTTAATAAAATATAGGAATCTAAATATAACGCTGGGTTCAAATCGTTTATTTAAGCGGTTAATTATCCGTTAAATAAGCCATTAAATGAACGAAAATCAAATGATAAGAAGTAGTTAGCGCTATGATAACATTTTTTACCACTGTATTTGTATTTTACAAAAGCGTTATAAGCGCATTGCTATGCCTTGTGCTGCCATATATTCTTTGGCTTCTTGCACCGTATATTCACCAAAGTGAAAAATACTGGCGGCAAGGACGGCATCAACGCCGCCTTCTAATACGCCTTCTGCTAAATGTTCTAAATTGCCAACGCCGCCTGAGGCGATAACGGGCACATTTACGCGGCTGGTAATCTGCTTCATTAAAGTTAAATCATAGCCTTTTTTGGTGCCGTCACCATCCATTGAGGTGACCAATAATTCACCAGCGCCAAGCTCCGCCATTTTGCTTGCCCAAGCGACGGCATCAATACCGGTTGGCTTACGACCACCGTGGGTAAAAATCTCCCAACGCGGTACGATAACACCATCAACCGTGATATCTGCAACGCGTTTGGCATCGATAGCAACGACGATACATTGATTACCAAATTTCTGCGCCGCCTCCCCAACGAACTCAGGGGTAAATACCGCCGCAGAGTTAATCGCCACTTTATCGGCACCGGCATTGAGCAGGTTACGAATATCAGCAATCTTACGCACACCGCCGCCGACGGTTAATGGGACAAACACGGTTTCTGCCATACGCTCAACGGTATGATAAGTGGTATCGCGCTCATCATTGGTCGCCGTAATGTCTAAAAAAGTAATCTCGTCGGCACCTTGCTCGTTATAGCGCTTGGCGACTTCAACAGGGTCGCCTGCGTCTTTAATATCAACAAATTGCACGCCTTTGACCACACGGCCATTATCAACATCCAAACAAGGAATGATACGCTTTGCTAACATAGGGTCTTTCACCTTATAATCAATTTATCCGTAAGCGCTAGTCTAGCAAAATCGCCGCCATATCAGGCAGCTTTTCGCAAGATTATTATGCTTTTAACCAAAGTTTGCTCATGCGCGGTACAATCACTGTCATTACCGTAGCCATTTACCTTCTTATTCCATTGCCATAAGTGAGATGTCATGTCCGTCTATACCCAGTTAACCGATGATCAGTTTGCCGCTTTTTGCCAGCGTTTTGGCGTGTCATTTGCGCGTGCCATTCCGATTACCCAAGGTATCAAAAACTCTAACTGGTTTATTCAGACGACTGATGATGTAGATGGCGCGCACTCTTATGTATTTACCTTATTTGAAGAGCGTCCACCAGAAGACATTGAAAAGATGGCGGTTATCCTCAATCAATTGGATGGTAAATTGCCAGTAGCCGCGCCGTTAGCATTGCTTGATTTAGGCGCTGATAGCGCAGAAAAATGCTATGTCATACGCTACGACAATAAAGCGATTACGCTAGTGCCTTGTTTGGCTGGCGCGCATCCACAGCAAACCACACAAGCGATGTGCCATGAGATTGGTGCCGCTTTAGCGATGCTGCATGAGACCTTGCAAGCATTACAGCCTGCGGAAGAATATGGCGTACCTTTATACCCATGGGCGGAAGTACGCGACCGTGAAATGCAGTTTATGCCCGGTGACGAAGCCAAGCTGATGAGCGATATTTGGCAGTCATATAGCGAATTACCGCTTGCGACTTTGCCAAAAGGCTTATGTCATTTAGACATGTTCGCTGATAATACTTTATGGGACTTATCGTTAAATAATAGCCAAAAAGGCGCAGAGCGTTTAACAGGCTTGCTAGACTTTACTGAAGTCAGCGTCGAGCATTATGTGATGGATATTGCCATTACCATTAATGATTTTTGTACCACCTGGGGCGATGCCGAGCAGGGCGAAACTGTCAATTTTGACCGCAGTAAAATGGCGGCATTTTTACAAGGCTATGAGTCAAAACGTGCGCTTGGCGAAGATGAAAAACGCGCTTTACCAGTGATGCTCGCCAAAGCGACGGTGATTTTTTGGCTCTTGCGTTTAAACGTTATCCACTATAACCGTACCGAAGGGCGGACTGGCGATAATATCATGGTCAAAAACCCTGACCTGATGAAACGCCTTGCTGCTTATCATTGGTCACATGTTGAAAAAGCGCAAAATACGGTTTTTGTATTGTTAAATAATCAATCAGCGGCGCAAAAAGACACTCAGATAATCGGTATTTTTAGCAATATCACCCAAGCTGAGCAAGCACGTGATAAATTAAGTAATAGCAGTGATTTTGCAATTAAAGAATATACGCTCGACCAATTAGCATAGATTGTTATTGTTCGACCATTCCTGTATCAAAACCATAAAGGCGGATCCCATGACCGATCAAGTTGATAACTGGCACAAACTGGCACGCTACGATACCAATATGCAAGGCGAGCTGCATGCCAATCTGCTACGTAATAACGGTATTACGGTGTCTCTGCAACCGCTGAGTGCCATGCCGGGTATGAATTCTGGGATTGTGCTGTGGATCCAAGATACTGATTTGGCGCATGCGCAGCGTATCTTGGCGAATATTGACACCGATGGGGCCACGCCTTATGAGATGTTTGATGAAGTGTCAGAAGCTACTCTAAACCCTACTCTAAACCCTACTTTAAATCCTGCAAAAGACGACAACAACGGCGGTGAAGTATAAATGTGTCAACTCTTAGGAATGAACTGTAATACCCCAACTGATATTGGTTTTAGCTTTGCAGGGTTTCGCCGTCGCGGCGGCATGACTGACAGTCATGAAGATGGCTTTGGCATTGCGTTTTTCGAGCGCAGTGAATGTGCCAATAATGATAAAACAGACAATGCCTCGACTGGTCTGCGTCTATTCCATGACAATCATCCGAGCCATCTATCGCCCGTGGCTGATTTGGTTAATAATTATCCGATTAAAGCCATGAACGTCATTGCCCATATCCGTAAGGCAACCCAAGGGCAGAATTGCTTGGCGAATACACATCCTTTCGTCCGTGAAGTGTGGGGCGAGCAGTGGGTATTTGCCCATAACGGGCAGATGAATAGCGAATTTATTAAACGCTGTCAGCGCCTGCAAGACAATGGCAATGCCTCACATTGCCAGCCAGTCGGTAATACCGATTCTGAAATGGCGTTTTGCTATTTGGTCAATCGCCTAAAAAGCAGCTTTAAAACCCGCCCAGATGATCAGACGCTGTTTAATTTTTTAACCACTCAATGTCGTTATCTATCCGCAAACGGTTTGTTTAATTGCCTAATCTCAAATGGCAGATGGCAATTGGCTTATGCTGGTAGCTTACTGTTTTATCTCACGCGTAAAGCGCCATTTGGTGAAGCAAAATTAGCAGATGACGATTTGGCCATTAACTTTAGCGATGTGACTACCGACACGGATAAAGTGACGATTCTAGTGACTGTGCCATTGACTGAAAATGAAAAGTGGCAGCAGTTGGCGGTCAATGAATGCTTAATATTCCAAGATGGTGATGTCATTTATAAAGACAGCCCAAGCCAGCGTAAGTTTTTAACCATTGAGGAAGGAATTGCGGTTGCGCGGGCAGTTGGAGCGAGTGTTTAGGAGTGGCGAATATTTTATGTTAATTAAATATACATTCCACAACAACGCTTAAACTTCTCACCTGAGCCACAAATACAGGGCTGTTTTTGGGTGATAGTCAATTCTACTGTTGGGTCGAGGAAGTACCAACGCGCATCGTTGTTCGCTTTGTCTGTTACTTTTACAAAGGCAGACAATTCATGATGCGCCTGCCTTTTTTCTTCTAAACTATCAGCTGTATTATCAGAGATATTAAAGTAAGCTTTAAATTCAACTTGCGCATGACGTTTACCTAGCTTTGGCGTATGCGTAATGATCTCTAATCCTGCCCAAACCGTCTCTTTTGCCCAAGACTCAATAGCCTTGATATCAAGTAATGCTTGCTGTGCGGGGAGCGTCGTCTTGACGATGTATTCTGGTTTAATCAAGACAAAGGCACTATAACGCGTGCGCATCAATCGTTCAGCAGAGTCTGGCTTTGCACCGTCAATTTTATCAGCTTCGTTATTTAAAAGCCCGTCATGATAAGGCTGACAGCAGTCTTGATAAAGTAGCGGCGCGCTAATGTCATCCGATGATGGATTGATTTGGCAAGGGCAGATCTGTGCGGAAATTGACATTATTTACTCAAGTTGTTATTTATATTATTAGCGATTTATAAGTTTCAATTGAGCCAGTTTTTGATCAATTCTGGCCATAGACCGAGTTTAAGCTTTGCCCAAGGCGCGGGGTCACGTAGCTGCTGCCAAAACTCATCAAACGGCGGCGCAAAATACACCAAGAGCGCAAGCATGACGTACAGTAGCAGATACCACCATTTGTCTTTATGCTGATAAAACTTCATCGCTGTACCCGATGAGCGCTTCATTTTCATATTGGACAAATTCACACTATATAGCTCATCCAATGTCAAATGCACCATCGCGCCACCGAATAAAAACAAGCCGTAAAACCAGCTAACCGTCAACGGTAAGTTTAAAATATCGTAGCTGACATAGGTCATTCCAAGCCCCATTATCGCCATATAGGGCACCGAATGTATGACACCGCGATGCACGGTCATATTGGTAAAAATCGAAAACACCACATAACGCATAAAGCCGTAGCCTGCTAGCCATAATGCTATCAGCGCCAGTAAACTCAGCTCACTACGCCAATGCATCACCAGACCAAAGGCAAAAATAAACGAGGTAATATTAAAACCAAGCTTAATCGGCGTTGAATTATCGGAATCCAAATCAGGCAGCAACCCACCGATGGTACCGAGCGCCACGCACATCAAGAACCCTGCATCATCAATCAATCCGGCTTTATAAACCGTTAGACTCATCGTACCGCTGACCATGAATGCAACATTTAAGTGGGTGTTAAAATTTGCCATAAAAACTCATCAATAAATAGCGCGCGAAAACGTTATTTCGAGCGGCTTGTCTAGCCGTAAAAAAGCGCTCCATGATACCATAGCAAAGCCAGTCGTCTAATAGAGATAGTGAACATGATCGCTACTGATATACCTGCTAAGCCTTATCCAACTGCTTCTTCTGACGCTTCTATTAATAACCCGTCTGTATGCGCCAGCACGCTTGATGACAGCTTTGCTGCTATTGACTGGCAAGCGCCATGGCTCTGTCACTTAAATCAGTTAGGCTATATTAGTAAAGCCATCACAAAGCTTAGCTCTTTAAGAGATAACTCTGCTCAGACAGATAAACTCGAAAATACACCTGATATTATTGCTAAAGTTTTAAATACAGCGTTGCAGCAACAGGCTGATGACCTACTTCAGTCATTACCGCAAACCAAACCTGCACTAAACAATCAAGGCCACACCTTACGATTTGTCTCACAAAATGCGTTGCCAGCAGGCGAGGCGTACGAGAGTTTTATCGGCACGACTGGTAATATTCCAACCCGCGATAACTTGCACGATTTATTTAACGGTAGCATTTGGCTAACCTTTCCCAAGACTAAAGCCCTGCTGAATTATTATCATATGCTTGAGATTGAGCAGCAAGGTATTGGTGCCAGTCGCGGGCGTGTCCGCGATACCATTACCGTATTTGATGAAAATGGCGCAATATTAGTCACCGCTGAGTCTAGTATCGGTAAGGCGTTGATTGATTTCGATTGGCAGGCAAGTTTGGTTGCACCGCGTGACAAGTGGGATAAACCAAAGCAATCGAATAACCACTCTCAGGCGGCAGTTTATATCTTTGGTCATGCATTATTAGAGAAGCTACTTCAGCCGCGCAAGGCATTATGCTCCCATAGTATCGTGATAAATGTCACGCAAGATTTTTTTGCCTTATCGCTATCTGAGCGCATTAGTCACTTGGATAAAAGAGTAGCTGATTATATGGAGGCGTTATTATCACAGCCGGATGTGACACCGCGCAAACTGTCTCCATTACCCATTTTGGGGGTACCGCACTATTGGGCTGAAAATGCCAAGCCTAACTTTTATGATGATAGCCAAGTGTTTCGCAGTGGTCGTCGCCGTCAAAAATAAAAGATAAATTCATACCTTGCCAGTTAACTGTTAAACCTTAACTGCTAAAGCATTGCTGCGTTTACGATTGTGCCACGATTCAACACCATCTAGACGTTAACAAAGGGCGGGTTATTTGTTATGGTAAAAGGGCGTTACTGTTAAACGCTAAACAGATGCTTATAGCTTTTGTTAACGTCGCTGTATTAATAAAACCGTTATTAACACAGGGTTTGTTAGAGTAAAAGCACAGTTGGCTAGGGCAGTTAGCTATTGTGAAACATTTAGCGCTTGTTAGAAACTAAGTATAGCCATTCAATTTAACAAAGCCATTTAATTTAAGAACAACTAAACCACCATCTATTTAGCCACCAGTTATCAGCATAAATGCTTATTGATTGATAGTCATATTAGTTCAAGAGTCATTTATGTTCAGGATCTATAACAACGATAAGGAAGCTACCATGAGTGATATTTTTAATGTAAAAGACACCATTTCGGTCGATGGCAAGGAGCACGCTTATTACAGCCTGACAAAGCTGACCAACACTTACGAGAACATCAGTAAGCTGCCATTTTGTATGAAAATCGTCTTAGAAAACCTATTACGTAATGAAGATGATGGCCAATCTGTCGGTAAAAATCACATCGAAGCGGTTGCCAATTGGGACGCAGGTGCAGAAGCGTCAAAAGAAATTGCCTTTATGCCAGCGCGTGTGGTCCTGCAAGATTTTACCGGTGTACCATCGGTGGTCGATTTGGCAGCCATGCGTGATGCAGTCGTTGAGCTTGGCGGTAACGCTGAGCAAATTAACCCGTTTATCCCAAGTGAATTGGTCGTTGACCACTCTGTACAGGTCGATGCCTATGGCCGCGAAGATGCACTGGATTTAAACGAGAAAATTGAGTTTAAACGTAATAATGAGCGTTATGAGTTTTTACATTGGGGCAAAAATGCCTTTAAAAACTTTGTCGTCGTGCCACCAGCAACGGGTATTGTGCATCAGGTTAACCTTGAATATCTAGCCCGCGTGGTCATGGCTGCTGATGTCGACGGTGAGCTGACTGCGTATCCTGATACCGTGTTTGGTACGGACAGTCACACCACGATGATTAATGGTATTGGCGTCCTTGGTTGGGGTGTCGGCGGTATTGAAGCGGAAGCCGCAATGCTTGGTCAACCATCATCGATGCTGATTCCACAAGTCGTTGGCTTTGAGCTGACGGGTAAATTAACCGAAGGCGTTACTGCGACGGATTTGGTATTACGTGTGGTTGAAATGCTACGTGCGCATGGCGTGGTTGGTAAGTTCGTCGAATTTTACGGCGAAGGTCTACACAGTATGCCACTTGCTGATCGTGCAACCATTGCCAACATGGCACCAGAGTATGGCGCCACTTGTGGTATTTTCCCGATTGATCAAATGGCGATTGATTATCTACGTCTGTCAGGTCGTGAAGAAAGCCAGATTGAGCTGGTTGAAAAATATGCCAAAGCGCAAGGCTTATGGCACGACGCCGATACGCCAGCAGCGACTTACTCAAGTAAGTTAGAGTTGGATTTATCATCCGTACAGCCAGCACTTGCCGGTCCGAACTTGCCACAGCAGCGTATTAACCTATCTGATATGCATGAAAAATTTGGTGAAACCTTAACGGCGATGACCAAAGACCGTAAAAAAGAAGTTGAAGCCAAGGTACGCTTTGATGAAGAAGGCGGTAAGCAAGATCAAGCAAAAACTCTGGCGGCAAAACCCAATCCTTTCTGCGCGGAAGGCAGTACTTATTGCACGGTCAAAATCGAAGATGAAGAGTATAGATTGCGTGATGGCTCTGTCGTTATCGCGGCGATTACTTCTTGTACCAATACCTCAAACCCAGCAGTGATGATAGGCGCAGGTCTGGTTGCGAAAAAAGCCGCTGCAAAAGGTCTAACGGCTAAGCCATGGGTTAAGACTTCACTGGCTCCCGGCTCAAAAGTGGTGACTGATTACCTTGAAAAGTCTCAGCTAATGGATGAGCTAGAAAAAATCGGCTTCTACCTAGTTGGTTATGGTTGTACCACTTGTATCGGTAACTCAGGACCACTATTAGGGGCGATTGAAGAGGCTATCGAAGAAGGCGATTTGGTTGCCGCAGCTGTATTGTCAGGTAACCGTAACTTTGAAGGTCGTATTCACTCACACGTCAAAGCCAGTTATTTGGCGTCACCGCCGCTCGTTGTTGCGTATGCGCTAGCAGGTACTGTCGATATTGACTTAACCACGCATCCACTAGGTCAGGATAACGACGGTAATGATGTCTTCCTAAAAGATATCTGGCCAACGTCAGAAGAAATTAATGAGCTGATTGCCAATAATATCGACGCTGATATGTTCCGTAAAAACTATGGTGAAGTGTTTGACGGTAGTGCCGCATGGAACGCCATTAGCTCAGCTGATAGCCAGTTGTACCCATGGAGCGAAGAGTCTACGTACATTAAGAACCCACCGTTCTTTGATGGTATGACCATGGAGCCAGAGGGTATCCTTGATATCGAAGGCGCGCGTATCTTGGGTCTATTCGGTGATTCAATCACCACGGATCATATCTCACCAGCCGGTAATATCGATGCCAATTCTCCTGCGGGTAAGTACTTGCAAGAGCGCGGTGTAATGGAAGCCGACTTCAACAGCTATGGCTCACGCCGTGGTAATGATGCGGTCATGACGCGCGGTACGTTTGCCAATATCCGCATCAAAAACACCATGATGGCTGGTAAAGAGGGCGGCTACACTTATTACTTCAACGGCGATAGCGCGACGCTACAAGACGGTCAAGAAATGGCCATCTATGATGCGGCTATGAAGTATAAAGAAGACAAGCGTCCGCTCGTGGTACTTGGCGGGGCAGAATATGGTTCTGGCTCTAGTCGTGACTGGGCCGCGAAGGGTACGATTTTGCTCGGCGTAAAAGCGGTATTGACCAGCTCATTTGAGCGTATTCACCGCTCAAACCTAGTCGGTATGGGTGTGTTGCCATTAACCTTTAAAGACGGTGAAAATGCTGCGACCTATAATTTAGACGGTTCTGAGGTGCTGAGCATCACAGGTCTTAATAATGGCGAAAGCAAAACCGCCAAGGTTACGGCCACACGTGCCGATGGTTCAACTGAGAGCTTTGATGTCAATGTCATGCTACAGACGCCAAAAGAGCGCGAATACGTGCGTCACGGCGGTGTATTGCACTATGTGCTACGTCAATTGGCAGCTGAGAGTAAAAATGCTGCTTAATAGGTAGCTCTATTTATAATAAAAAAGCCCAATCCCAGTTAAAGTAGGGGATTGGGCTTTTTTTGTGCAGAATGATTTTTTATACGTTGTTTTTTACCTTCAACCCTTATCAGTCAACAGTTTAATTCCCAAACCAATAAACACCACACCGCTTATTTTATTTAAAATGACTTCGATAGAGGGGTTCTTTCTTAGGTTTTCACTAAACTTCGACGCTAGTAATGCTAAGCAGGAGCACCATATAAAGCCAGTAACAGCAAAGGTCAATCCTAAAATGATAAACGACACCATGCTATAAGCATAACTGGCATCGATAAACTGCGGGAAGAATGCGAGGAAAAATAGAGCAACCTTTGGATTAAAGGTATTGGTGAGTACACCTTGTTTATATATTTGCCAATGATCTAGAGTCTTAGCGGACGAAGATTTTTCGTTTTCTTGTAAACTCTCGGCTATCAAAGGCTGCTGCTTGCTCATAAGCATTTTTACGCCCAAATAACATAAGTAGCTAGCACCGATATATTTGACGATCATAAATGCCAGTGGAGAATTGGCTAAAATGATGGACAAGCCCAGCGCTGCTAACAACGTATGGACTAAAATGCCTGAGATGATACCTAACACAGAATAAAACCCTGCTTGGCTACCCTGTGAAATGCTACGGGTGATGATATACATGCTATCACTGCCAGGGGTTAGGTTTAGCAAAATGGCCGCCATGACAAACCCTAGATAATTCTCAATACCAAACATAGCCAATACATCCTTGTGATAGCTTCAAATATCTATAGTTTATAGAGCGCCTTTACCTTGCATTCTATCAATATTCCCAAGGAATTATACAGCCTTAATAGCCATTTTTAAAAACCACAGACATAAAAAAGCCCAGTCACCATATGATGACTGGGCTTTTTTATTGTTCGCTTATTAGTCTAACCTGATGCTTAAAAGATGCTAAGCAAAAGTGCTAATAAGTGACGCCGAATAGTGGCGTCCCCAGGGGGATTCGAACCCCCGTTACCGCCGTGAAAGGGCGGTGTCCTAGGCCTCTAGACGATGGGGACGCATAGAGTGTTATAACCAATGGTTATAACGGTACTTCACAATATCAGAGAGCTTATCTATTAATAACAGAGCAAGCTGTGCCTAGGTGCTGATATCGTCCTACTAGCGAGTATTTATATCAAGTTTCAGTCATACTGAGCGTTGCGATAAATAGTATGGTGGAGCTAAACGGAGTCGAACCGTTGACCCCTTGCATGCCATGCAAGTGCTCTACCAACTGAGCTATAGCCCCTCGCTAAGAGTGTGCGTATTTTATGTAAGACCGGCAGTCTTGTCAACTGCTATTTGAAAAATAATGCATAAATATGCAAAAAAAAGCGTTTAAAGCCATTTTAGCGGCTGAATAAGCTTAAATTAACGTGGATTTTGCTTGATGGCAATCTCTTTTAGGGCTTTATCGGTAAAGAATTCTTCTTCCGTACAATTAGAGCTGCTGTCAGAAAAAATGATGGCACAGCATTCCGTTGGGATATATTGACCACCTTTTTCTCGGACAGTACTTATACCTTTAAAACCAACAATGTCAGAATTGTTTAATTTATCTAAATTCTGCTTGGTATACTTACAGTAAGTGCTATATATCCATTTTAAATCTTCAAAGTCTTGACCGGTTGTCAGGGTCAGTTTTGCGTTATAAAGCTCTTTTACGATGGCATCATAGTAATTCTGCGCTTCTTTGAGGGTGTTAAAGACATAATCTTTGCTTTCGATGGTGACGGTTTTGGCGGCCATATTTATATCCAATGAGGGTGTTGAATTTTAAATGCTGAGATTAACGTAAAAAAGGGGCAGTATTAGCCTGACCCCTTTTCGTTATAGTAGAGTTACTTTAAAATCGATACAGTGCGACTGGGATGAATTTTTCGTAGCCTCTGGAGTGCAAAGCGCACAGCAAGCAAGGAAAATTTATACCAGTCGCATATAGCTATAACGTAGCGCTTTTATTTTGAACTGATTATATTTAGCAATCTTGTTTTTAATTAAAAATTGAAGAACTATTCAGCTGCCAAACTATTTATCAGCTAAGAAGTCTGGCAATTCTGCTGCTTGTTTCTCAAGTTTTTTCAGCTTCTTTTTACCCAAGCCGCCTAGTACGTCAACTGCATGACGTAAGCGCGTCAACGTCATGTCAGCGCCAATAATCGCCATAGAGTTCATGACGGGTGTCGATGAGGTGCTACCAGCGATAGCGATAAAGAACGGCGCCATAAAGTCACGCATCTTAATATCAAGATGGGCGGCAAGACCTTTTAGGGTGGCGTAGATATTTTCTTCTGACCACGTTGGTAAGGTTTCTAGCTGCCAAAGTGCCAGTTGCAGCATCTCTGTAATTTGTTCAGGCGTCAGTGATTTATGGGTAAAGCTCTCAGCATTGATATCAGGTAGGTTTTGGAAATAAAAGCCGCCCCAATTGACCGCATCAGACAATAATTCAATACGTGGCTGAATAGCAGCGGCGATAGCCGTTAATTTATCGCTGTTACTTGCCCAGTCAAGGATTTTATTCTTTAACTCTTCAGGGGTGAGCGCACGTAGCCATTCGGCGTTCAGCCAATTGAGCTTTTCGATATCGAAAATAGGGCCGCCAAGCGACACACGTTGAATATCAAAGCTGGCAATCATTTCCTCTAAGGTAAATTTCTCCGCTTCATCAGGCATAGAGTAGCCCATACGACCAAGATAATTGAGCAGCGCTTCAGGTAGCACGCCGGCATCACGGTAGTAAGTGATAGAGGTTGGGTTTTTACGCTTAGACAGCTTTGATTTATCTGGATTACGTAGTAGCGGCATATGGCAAAGAACCGGCATCTCCCAACCAAAATATTCATAAAGCAGCTGATGTTTCGGCGCAGAGTTGAGCCACTCTTCGCCGCGCAATACGTGGCTGATGTCCATTAAATGGTCATCAACGACGTTGGCTAAATGGTAAGTTGGCATGCCGTCGGTTTTTAGCAGCACTTGCATATCGACTTGCGTCCAAGGAATCTCAACCGTCCCGCGTAGCATATCTTGTACCTGACAAACGCCTTCGGTTGGCACACGCATACGAATGACGTTTGGTTTGCCCTCAGCAACCAATTGCGCGGTTTTTTCTGGGGCTAAATGGGCACAGCGACCGTCGTAACGTGGCGTTTCGCCATTGGCCATTTGCGCAGCACGCATGGCATCGAGCTCTTCACTCGTACAAAAGCAGCGAAACGCATGGTCATTTTCTATAAGCTGCTCGGCATGCTTTTTATAAATATCACTACGCTCGCTCTGACGATAAGGCGCGTGCGGACCGCCGATATCTGGACCCTCGCTCCAGTCGAGACCGACCCAACGTAGCGCATCCAAAATCATTTTTTCAGATTGTTCGGTTGAGCGCGTTTGGTCGGTGTCTTCAATACGTAAAATAAATTCGCCGCCATGGGCTTTAGCAAAGGCTAAATTGAATAGCGCGATATAAGCGGTGCCAACATGCGGAAAGCCAGTCGGTGAAGGCGCGATACGAGTACGGACAGGGCGCGTGCTGTTAGTTGAAGTCGATGATTGCATCATAAAATTCTCAGAATAGGGTGGTTAATGAATATGGCTGTGAAAAATGGCGATTAAAAGTATTAATAATAAATGTGCATGACAAGTTTGAACAAAAAATACGGCACAAACAATAGCCGTCAAGGTAGAAAAATAGCGTAAAATATAGCGCTAGTATAACAGAGAGATGGGATATTTTTAACGAAAAGCCCGTCTAGCGCTTGACTACCAGTGTATCCTTGCGATAATAATGTTAGACAAGTCATAACTTGTTTATTTTCATCTGATTTTTTACTATTACTGACCAAAATGGTCGTCATCTACTGAGTCGTTTGTGTCCATATCGAATAATAAGCCAAAAAGTAAGCAAGATCTTAAAACAACCGCTTCGTCAGCCACTGATAACGCTAAGTCAGCGCGTGACTTGTCTGCGGTGGGAAATGACTTTGTTGTAGAGAGTGACTCTGCTAATTCACCCGCTCAAGAGTCTGTAGCTGCTATAACAGAGCAAACCACTTCTGATGAATTAAGTTTCGTTCATGATGCGGTGCTATTGCAAGAAACGGTCGCCGCGGTATTGGGTGTCAAATCACTGCCCAAGCAAACAGACGACGCAGGACAGAATAGCTTACAAATGAGTGGCATCTACGTCGATGCAACCTTTGGGCGTGGCGGCCATAGTCGACTGTTATTAAGTCAGCTGGCCGATGACGCAACCTTGATTGTTTTTGATAAAGACCCAACGGCCATTAGCGTTGCTCATGAATTGGCAAGTAGCGACAGTCGCGTAAAAGTGGTGCATGACAGCTTTGCGACCTTGACTGATAGCCTAGCGGCAATGGGTATCACGCAAGTTGATGGATTAATGGCGGATTTGGGTATCTCATCGCCACAAATTGACGATGGCAGTCGCGGTTTTAGTTTTATGCGTGATGGTGCAGTCGATATGCGTATGGATACCAGCCGCGGGCAGTCGGTTGCTGAATGGCTAGAAAAAGTCGATGATGAGACTCTGGCTAATGTGCTGTATGAGTTCGGCGAAGAGCGCCATAGCCGCCGTATTGCCCGTGCGATCAAGCAAATGGACAGTTATGAATCGACGCTTGAGCTGGCAGAAGTGATAAAAGTCGCGCACCCAAACTGGCAACGCGGTAAGCATCCGGCGACGCAAAGTTTTCAGGCGATGCGTATCTTCATTAATAATGAGCTTGGCGATGTTGACGACTTTTTAGAGCAAAGCATTCCGATTTTAAATTCGGGCGGACAGTTGGCGGTGATTAGTTTTCATTCCTTAGAAGATCGCCGTATTAAGCAGTTTTTGCAGCGTCATAGTAAAGGTCAGTATCCAGAAGATGAGAATTTGCCGATGCCGCCGAAGCGTCCGCGTTATTTTAGCAAGCCCAAACGCGTCGGCCCTAGTAAAGCAGAAATCAGCAAAAACCCGCGCTCGCGTAGTGCATGGTTACGACTGGCAACCCGTACCGATACTGATTATGTAGCAGACGTTCAGCCATAGATATTCCTATTAAATTATGTGGTTAGAATATGACTGAATGTTTTAATGATTACGCGGCTGTTAAAAAGCTGTAAACATTCTCTGCTAGGCTCAGCAGTTACTTTTTTGCTTGGTTTTGTTTTATTTCTAATCTTATTTGTTTTTATTGATGGTGCTGATGGCTCATGAGGGTGTGATCACTCGCAAATGGTTAGCGCTTTTTATATTTTGAAGTTCACTTTTTTGAGATCGTCATGGCAATATCTGACAAACCTGTAAACCGCCGCGCCGCAATGCCTCCTAATACTGATGTTGGCGAATTATTCGTGCGCCGATTTAATATGGTTAGTATTTACGTGGCCATATTATTGCTATTGGCGGCAGCAATTATCTGGAGCGGTATTAAAACTGCCGAAGGCGTGCAGCAATATCATCAGGATTATAAAACCTTGCAAGACATGAAAAAACAAGAGCGCAAACTGCAAGTAGAACATCAGCGTTTGCTTATCGAGCAGCAAACCTTTAGTGCGACCCCGCAAATTGCCAGTCGTGCCGTTGCTGAACTGGGTATGTTTTCGCCAACCCTCAAAGACAAGCTTATTATCCAACCGGGCAAGGCAGTTGCACCAGCAACAATGACGCCAGTTCTCGAGTCTGATGGTGCAGATGAAAATAAAGCTGAGACTGAAGTCATCGAGCCACGGGCTTCTACGGATTTATCTCCTGAGACTCCTACAAACGATGCTGATGTAGCGGAGGCTGGACGATGAGTGATAAAAAATCCAATGCCAATAGCGATAAAGCTGCCGCTAAGAATAACAACAAAAAACCAGCCAGCGGCAAAGTCACCAAGCCGTTACGCCGGGCCAGTGCCGCCAAATCTGGGCAAACGAGTAGCAAGCCTGACAATAAAACCAGTGATAGCCGTAAAGCCAAGCTGTTTGTTCGCCTCAAAAAGAACGAAGAGCAGGGCGCTTATACCAGTGTTAAAAACCTAAAAAGCAAAAGAGCGTTTTTGGGTAAAGCGTCTGGTGCCTCCTCTCGCGGCGGTGTCGAGCAAGACAAAAACCGTTTTCGTATGATTTGGGCACTGGCGCTGCTGATTTTGGTAGGGCTTATCGGCCGTGCTTATTATTTACAAGTGGCCAACGCTCAATTTTACCAAGATAAAGGTAACGAGCTTATCACCAGCGTGCGCACGCAAAAATCCTATCGCGGTATGATTACCGATCGCAATGATTTGCCATTAGCAGTCAGTGCGCCATTAGCGACGGTTTCTTTTAGTCCGCATGATTATGCCCGTGAATATTATGAGCTTAAACGCATTATTTTGACCAATCCCGATAGTCCAAAGCTGGTCGCGCGTATGCAAAAGCGCTTGGATAATATGGATTTGACGACCCTTGCGGCAGCGGCCAATATTTCAGTTACTGAGCTTAAAAAAGTCACGGCTATCGATGACAGTATCGATGTAACCGATGAGGAAGCCGTTAAAGCGGCGCTACCATCGGGCGCAGGCTCGCATTATCTGCCACTACTTAATAAAGTCACCCCTGAGATTGCTCAAAGCGTCAGCTCGCTTGATTTTCCGGGCGTCTATGAGAAAAACTTCTTCCAGCGCTATTATCCGCAGCCGCAACCGAACTCGCAGCTGTTGGGTTTTATGGGCCAAAATGCCGATGATCCTGAAGGCGGTTATGAAGGCCGCGCCGGTATCGAACGTCAGTATGAAACTGAGCTGGCGGGCGATGATGGTAAAGTATTGGTACTCAAAGATGCCAAGCAAAACAGTTTGAAAGAAATCAAGCAAATTGAACCAGAGATACCCGGTAAAGACGTGGCGTTAACGATTGATTCGCGCTTGCAGTACTTGCTTTATAAAGAGCTGGAAAAAGCCGGCCGCTTGCAAAAAGCGCGCTGGTCAACGGGTATGATCGTCGATGTGCAAACCGGTGAAGTACTTGCTCTATCGACATGGCCATCATTTAACTCCAACAATCTCAATGAGATGACCGGTGAAAACCAACGTAACCGTGCGCTGCTTGATGTTTTTGAGCCCGGTTCGGTCATGAAACCATTTACTGTTGCCGCCGCTTTAGATTCAGGCAAGTATACGACGACGTCATTGATTGATACCAATCCTGGCTCTATTCGTGTGCGTGGTTATACGATTCGCGATCATAATAATCTGGGTCGTATTACTCTGGGCACGCTACTACAGAAATCTAGTAACGTGGCCTCGACCAAGATTGCGTTATCACTGCCGCCTGATGCCATTACTAATATGCAAAAACAGTTTGGCTTTGGCTCAAAAACACCGCTGCAATTCCCCGGTGAGGGCAGTGGACTTGTCGTGACGCCAAAAGAGAAAGAAACCTCAAGACGGGCGACGGTCAGTTATGGTTACGGTCTGCAAGTGACATTGGCGCAGGTAGCACAGGCCTATTCGGCGCTAGCAGCAGGCGGGGTTATGCATCCATTAACGCTGACCAAAGATGGCGAGCGGCCGCCCAGTAAGCGTATCATGGCACATGAGCAAGCCATGTCTATCGTACAAATGATGGAGAGTGTCACCGAACCGGGTGGTACGGCTAAGGGTGCTGCTATCGATGGTTATCGCGTTGCTGGTAAAACAGGAACGTCGCGCCGTATCAATCCAAAAGGTGGCTACTATACCGACCAATATCGTAACGTCTTTGCCGGTATGGCCCCAGCGTCTAATCCTAAGCTGGTCGGTGTGATACTTATCGAAGACCCGCGTGGTCAGATTTATGCGGGCTTAACCGTCGCTCCTGTTTTCCATAACGTCATGAAAGAGGCGCTGCGTTTGTATAATGTGCCGTTAGATAAGCCGTTAAAAACCGAAGAACAGTAGGTAAAAAAGTAATCTTTTTAAATATTCAGCTATTAATCATTTGATGCGTTTTAACCGTTTAGGATTTGCCAATGACTCCGTCTATCTCGCCGCCAAGCAGCACCACAGTCACCTTGCAACAGCTGATTGAAGCCAGCGGTAGCGACAGTCATAGGCAGAACCACAAAGACAAACAAAGCCTAGCGCAAGCATTGACAGCGATGATAATCGCATCTAACAGTCAGTTGCCCAATCTAAAAACATTGCTTGCCAATATCCCATTTGAGCAGTTTTGCTTAGACAGCCGTCAGTTGGCAGCCAACGACGTCTTTGTGTTATTAAAAAGTCATACGCCAAACTGTCAAAAAAGTCGTGACTACCTTTATCAAGCCGCGCAAAATGCGGCGTTTATCCTAACAGAAATTGACCCGCGCGCTTTGCTTACTAAAGCTAATGTACCGCCGCATGCCAATCTTGCTTTGACTGATGATAATGCTGAATCTATCGCGCAGCAGCAATTGGACCGCCTGCCTTGCCCGGTATTATATGTGCGAAATATCCGTGATTTTTTAGGTGACTTGATTCAGGCGCGTTTGCAATATCAGCAGCCTGTAACCTTGCCGACGGTCGTCGCAGTAACGGGCACCAATGGCAAAACCACTATCAGCCAATTGGTGGCGCAATTGACGCAGCTGACTGACATGAGTAGCGCCGTGATGGGCACGGCGGGTAACGGTAGATTAGGCGCTCTGGTGCAAGCCAGCCATACCACCGGTGATGCCTTAGCGGTACAGCAGTTTTTATATCAAATGGGTACAGAGAATGCTGAATTATTGGCATTGGAAGCCAGCTCGCACGGTTTGGATCAGCAGCGTTTACAAGGGATGCCTGTATCGGTGGCGATTTATACCAATTTGAGCCGTGATCATCTAGATTATCATGCCGATATGGCAGAGTATGCTGCGGCAAAAGCCAAGCTGTTTGATCAAGCGCACTTTCCCGACTTAACCCACGCCATTATCAATATCGATGACGAGCATGCACAGATTATGCTCGATACCGCACAAGCAAGCCAATTAACGGTTTGGACCTATAGTTTAGACCCAGCAAAATCTGCGACCTTTGTTGCCGCTGAAATCAAGCCAAGTTTGCAAGGTGTTGAGATTGCGCTGCGTACTGATTTTGGTAACAGTGACTTTGATAATGCTGATTTTAAAAACAAAGAAACCAATAGCATTAATATCGTCAGCCCATTACTCGGGCGTTTTAACGTTGCCAATTTGCTGGCTGCTATCGCCGCTGCCGTAGCCTTAGGAATTAGCCTTGAGCGCATTGCGGCCGTTATCCCGCAGCTACAAGGTGCCGTTGGACGTATGCAGCGTGTGCCCTCCAATGATGGTTGTTTTATTGTTGATTATGCGCATACGCCTGATGCGTTAAGCCAAGTGCTTGCCAGCCTAAAAACCCATTGCAAAGGTCAGCTATGGGCAGTATTTGGTTGTGGCGGCGACCGTGATGCTGGCAAGCGCCCATTGATGGCACAAGCGGGATTGGCAGGCGCCGATAACGTTGTATTGACGGCGGATAATCCACGTACCGAAGACCCAAATGTAATCTTGCAAGATATGCAAGCGGGCATGACAAACGAGCAATATCAGCAAGCCCATATCGAACCGGCGCGCCAAACCGCCATTGAATATGCAGTCAATCAAGCAGCGCCTGATGATATTGTCGTTATCGCGGGCAAGGGTCATGAAACCTATCAAGAAATTAACCATGTTCGTTATGATTTTGACGACAGTGTTATTTTGCAAAATGCTTTAAAGCAAGCAGGGCGCGTATAGCCTTTATAGATAAATAATAGCGCCTGCGCCTCATTTTTTGTACTTTTTAAAAAACAGATATCATTAAATATCAAAGATAAGTAGTCATCATATATAAGGTAATCATTATGACAGCCGACAACGATAACAGCATTCAGTCGCAAGGGCTGTATGTTTGGCAAGTAGACAATCTGCTTGCGGCAACCGCAGCACTCAACGGGCATTGGCAATTTGCTGAAGGTCAAACGACATCAAGCAATAACAGCACTGACGCAAGCAAACCCATTAGCAGCACTCGTATCGCTACCGATACCCGTACCATAAAACCCGGTGATATCTTTTTGGCGCTCAGCGGTGATAATTTTGATGGTCACGATTATATCGCTACCGCCATCGAACAAGGTGCGGTTGCGGCCATCGTTTCACGTCCCATTTCTGCTGATATTGCACAATTAGTTGTTGATGACACACGTTTGGCGTTAGGGCAATTGGCAGCTTATCGTCGTCAGCAGCATAAAAATTTGACCGTGATTGCCATTACTGGCTCTAGCGGCAAGACCACCTGCAAAGAGATGCTCGGTAGTATCTTTGGACGCTTGGCACCGACGCTGATTACCCGTGGCAACCTAAATAATGACTTGGGCGTACCGATGATGTTGCTCGAATTATCCGATCATCATCGCTATGCGATTTTGGAGCTAGGCGCTAACCATATTGGTGAGATTGCTTATACTACTGAGATTGTAAAGCCGGATGTCGCTTGTGTTCTCAATATTGGTACCGCGCATTTAGGGGAATTTGGTAGCCGTGAAGGCATTTGCCAAACCAAGGCTGAGATTTACCATACTTTGAATGACACGCAGTACGCTATCGTTCCTGATAAAGATGACTTTACCAATAAGCTGCGCCGTATCGCAGAGCAGCATACGTCACATGTGATTGGCTTTGGTAATACCGATGTCAGTGCCAGCCATTTAGATGTTGAACCTGAGCGTAGTGAATTTAAGCTGCATATTGGCAGCCAAGTCCATGATATTAATCTGCCGTTAGCGGGCGAGCATAATGTCAATAATGCCTTGGCCGCTGCTGCTTGTGCTCATGCGTTAAATATCGATATCAGTGATATCGTCGTCGGACTTGAAAATGCCCGTCCTGCTAAGGGGCGCTTAAACAGCCAGCTACTCGGTATGCATCGTTTGATCGATGATACTTATAATGCCAATCCGCATTCGGTGCGAGCGGCAGCAAAAGTATTGGCGGCGCAAACGGGCACGCAAGTCATGGTGCTGGGTGATATCGCAGAACTGGGAGAAGCGGCGGTCAGCGAGCATCAAAGCTTAGGTCGTACGATTGCGACCACTGGCATCAATGTGCTGCTGTGTGTTGGTGAATATGCCCCTTATACAGTGGCAGGCGCAAAAGAGATTTCTGCTATCAACGCCCATGCCTTTGCTGATAAAGACAGTTTGTTGGCATATTTACAGCCTTATTTACAAGCACAGCAAGCGCAGCCTTGTACGGTGCTGTTTAAAGGCTCACGTTCCATGGAAATGGAAACCCTTATCAATGCGCTAATCGAGGAGTAGGCGGTGTTAGTTTGGTTGTTTGGCTGGCTTGGTCAGTATTATACGCCGTTTTCTGCGGTTTCTTCGTTGACGCTGCGCGCGTTACTAGCGGTCATTACCGCGCTTGCCTTTAGCATGATTTTTGGGGGACGCGTCATTCGACGTCTGCGTGCGCTGAAGTATGGTCAGGCGATTCGTAATGATGGTCCGCAGTCGCATTTGGCCAAAACCGGTACGCCAACCATGGGTGGGGTACTGATTTTGAGCGCGATTGGGGTTTCAACCTTATTGTGGGCGCGATTAAACAATCCCTATGTATGGATTTTGCTCATTGTCATGATTATCTTTGGCGCAGTCGGTTGGGCAGATGATTGGCTTAAAATTAAGTATAAAGACCCAAAAGGTCTGATTGCCCGCAAAAAATATTTTTGGCTCTCGATGGGCGCGTTATTCGTCGGTATTTCTTTATATTATATTGCTACCTTGCAGCCAGATATGGCGACCACGCGTGAGATGCAGGATTTGCTGCTACCGATTTTTAAAGATTGGATAATTCCCTTCTCAGCCGTGCCGTTTGGTATTGGCTTTATTATCTTTACCTACTTTGTGATTAATGGTGCTTCTAACTCCGTCAACTTAACCGATGGCTTGGATGGTTTGGCTATTTTGCCGGTGGTTTTGGTCGCAGCAGGTTTAGGCGCCATGGCTTATGTCTCAGGTGACGTGCGCTTTGCGGATTACTTGCATGTACCTTATATTGCCTATAACTCGGAAGTGATTATTGTCTGTGGTTCGATGATTGGCGCCGGGCTTGGTTTCTTATGGTTTAACGCTCATCCAGCGCAAGTATTTATGGGTGATGTTGGGGCGTTAGCATTGGGCGCGATGCTCGGCACGATTGCGGTTATGACCCGTCAAGAGATTGCCTTTGCCATTATGGGTGGTTTATTTGTCGCTGAAGCATTGTCGGTCATGCTACAAGTTGGCTCGTATAAGCTGCGTAAAAAGCGCGTCTTTCGCATGGCACCATTGCATCATCACTTTGAAGAGATTGGCTGGAAAGAGACGCAAGTGGTGGCAAGGTTTTGGATTATTGCCATTATCCTAGTCATTCTTGGGCTGATGACCTTAAAACTGCGTTAAATCGTCAAACAGTTTCAAATCAAAAAAATTCAAATCAAAAGCCATCTCAAAATCTGAGATGGCTTTTTTATGTCCTATGCTATCTTCTCTTTTGTTATGCCTTTTATCCCTTACGAAGCCTGAACTTTGTTAAAATGGCAGCCATATTGTGATGACGTTGAGATACTTGTGAGCTTATTTATTTGTCCCCTTTGCCAATCACCCCTGCAACCAGCTGACGATACTTGGCGCTGTGATGGTAGCTTGCACCCAAAACAAACGTCTCATCCGTTTGATGTGGCGCGTCAGGGTTATGTCAATCTATTACCGGTACAACAAAAAAAATCCAAAGCGCCGGGCGACAGTCAGCAATCAATTGATGCGCGCAAACGGTTTTTAAATGCCGGACATTATCAGCCATTAAATGACTTAATTTGCCAAAAGATGGCGGCATTATTGACGGCAAAAAAAGCCAGTCTTAACCAAAAAGATAAGACCATTAATTGGCTGGATATTGGCTGCGGAGAGGGCTATTACACGCAGGCAATGGCGCAAACAGGTATGGATATGCTTATCGCTGCGGATATCAGTAAACCTGCCGTTGTGGAGCTGGCAAAAACCAGTAAGGCTTTAGGTCGTCTTTGGTATCAGCAAGCTAAAGACAGTGCTAGTAAGGAAACAATTAAGGCAGCAGCTATTTACCCACTGGTCACTAGCGCGGCGCATTTACCGCTACGCGCGCATAGCATCAATGGCATTAGCAGTATTTTTAGCCCCATCTTGCCAGAAGCGTTTAATGAGGTATTAAGCGATGCAGGCTATCTAATCATTGCCAAGCCCGATATGGGGCATTTAGCGACGATGCGTGAGGCGTTATTTGATGACGTCCGTGAGCATGATTCTGAGAAGTTTTTACAGGAATTAGCGCCTTATTTCCAGCTGCTAGAAACCCATCATATCAGCAGTAGTTTAAATTTATCGGCAGAGGGTTTGGCGGACTTAATGACCATGACCCCTTATGCGTATCGTGCGCGTAGCGACAAAAGACAGGCGCTACTAGCAGAAGTGGCAGCCAAACCTTTTGCGACAGAAGCCAAGTTTGTCATCTATATTTTGCAAAAAACAGCTGTTCAATAGAATTAATAAAGCACATTTAATGACAAATTATTTCATGTTAATAATTTCTCTTTAACAAGTACTCATTAATAAGCACTCACCCCACTCTCAACTTATTTTTCTAAGGTATTGGTTTACTTAGTTTTTAAAATTTCAGTTAAAACAATTAAAATTTTAAATTCTATAAAAATCAAAAGCCTACGATAAGTTGAGATTGGCGTAAGCACTCATTAATAATTACTCATTAACAAGGATTCATTAACAAGGACTCATTTATAAAACGGGTCCCATAGTGGCAACGATATTATTCCAAATCCGATAAGACAGCGGCCAGTTTTTGACTTCTTCGCGCGTCACTTCATCGGAGTCAGCGATATACTGATATTGGCGCTCCATAATATCCGCAGTCAGTTTGTTATCACTAAATAGGATATTGTTTTCATAGTTCAAATGAAAACTGCGCAAATCCAAATTGGTTGAACCAATCAAGCTGATTTCACCATCGACAGTCAGAGTTTTGGCGTGTAGCAGCCCAGGTTTATACTCATAGATTTTTACCCCTGCTTCAAGTAATTGCCAATAGTAGCTATGACTGGTCGCGGCGACGATAAAGGAGTCGTTTTTCTTCGGGAAAACCATCGTCACCTCAACCCCGCGATAGGCGGTCGCACATAGAATGCTCACCAGTGAATAATCGGGTACGAAATAAGGTGTAGAAATCATTAGCGTGTGTTGAGCTTGGCTAATCAAAGCGCCTAAAAACTGCGGCGTGGTGCCGTGACGCTGAGTCGGACCATCAGAGAAAACTTGCGCAGCAAAATCATTGGTCGGCAGATTTGGCTGCAAATCCGTCGCATACGGAAAGCTATCGAGCGGCGTATCAGGGTTTTCAGTCAGCCAATCACTGGCAAATAGCATCTGAGTTTGCGCAACGATGGGACCTTCGATGCGCAGCATAATATCGACCCAAGGGACATATTTGGGTTTTACCATAAACTCAGGGTCGGCACAATTTCGGCTGCCAGCGTAGCCAATTTTGCCATCAATCACGGTAATTTTACGGTGATTACGCAAGTCAATACGGCTGAACAGCAGCACTTTGAATATATTGGTCAAGGGTAGGGCGACACTAAGCTTTACACCCGCGTCCTTCATTTCTTGCCATAGCGTTGAGCCGACCATCTTGCGCGAGCCCATACCATCGACCATTGCTCGGCAGGTAACGCCGCGCTTTGCGGCGCGAATCAGTGCTTGGGCGGTAGCAGTGCCCATACCATCGACCAGCCAAATATAATACAGCACATGGATATGGTCGGTTGCCGCATCAAAATCGGCAATCATACGACTGCGGGTCTCAGCGGCATCAGCCATCAGCTCGGCACGATTGCCCACCGTGGTCTGAAAACCGGTGGCTTTTGCTGAATAAGCAAAGGCTGCTTGATATTCAGGTTTGACGGCCAGTGTTAACGCCACATCGCTACCGAGCACTGCAGGACGGTGTTGACGTAATTTATTGATAATGTCTTCACGTTCACGCGCGAAGTTGCGCCCTAAATGCACCTCACCGAACATCCAATAAACCAATACGCCAAATAAGGTAAGATGAATAAGATAACAATCCAAGCCAAGCGTGCGGGCGCGGTTAAGTCATCGCGCGATAGGACGCGCAAGGATATCAGCACCAGTAGGATAAAGTGAATGGTTAATAAGATGTCGATGAGCATAGGGCTGCCGTCCATTATTATTCTGGTTAATTATGGTTATTATTTTTATTTAAAAACGGTTTTATGTATCGGGCTAATTTATGAACCGCTTTATTAAATTCTATCAATATTCGCCAAATAGCCAACCACTGACAAAGGCAAAATACTCGCGAAACCATGCATTGTAGCGAATGGATAACGGTGTTGGGCTGGCGAGCAGAATAGGCTGCTGGTAGCCTTGATGCTTGGCAATGGCAGCGGCGCGAATGGTATGAAAGTCACTGGTCACAATGGCAATAGGCGCTGAAATAGAGATGCCTTTTGCCGCCAAAATTACTTGGCTATAGATTAAGTTTTCGGCGGTACTGGTGCTTTTGCCCTCTTGTAAGATGTGCTCAAAGGCAATGCCATGTGTCTCATGTAAATAAGTCGCCATAATACTGGCTTCACTGCGCGTCTGCCCCATACCTATACCGCCACTGGTCAGCGCTAGCGCCTCTGGCTGTGCTTTAATCAGCGGCGCGGCCGTATCTAAACGCTGAGCAAGCGTTGGTGTTGGCTTACCGGCGATAGTACCTGACCCTAATACAATAATCGCCGCGACCTCTGATACAGGCTGCGAGCTCCTTTTAATTTGCTGCTGCAATGAGAAAACAAATAAGCCAAAGCTTATCAGCCAAATAAAAAACAGCAGCCATAGCGTGTACCAAAGACGATTGCGAAATGGGTTTTGCCTAGTAAATTTGCGGATGGCATGCCAAAATATCCCATGGGCGACAAATGCGCTGCCCAATAAAAACGGTACCACGGTGCCAAAGTTGATTTTGCCAACCGTCATTAACACGGCACAATCAACCATGATAACGGTACCGATAACGACCAATCCAACTCGCGTTATAATGAGTAGTTTTTTTGCCATAGTTTTAAATTTATTATGTTTAGGTAAAGCTGCTGTAGTTTAGGGTTTATTCAATCAAGTGCTTATTTGTCTATTTAATTATACGTTGTTTTAATTGCATGGCGGTTTGGTCATATCAAGACATACTAAATCTCGTCCCTTTCACCTTAAAAGAGGAAAACCTTATGACGCCAATAATTTTTCATAATCCCAAATGCGGCACTTCTCGTAATACCCTTGCCATTATGCAAGCCTCAGGTGAGACGCCAGATGTGGTGGAATACCTAAAAACACCGCCATCACGTGAGTACTTGGTTGAGCTGTTGGCATTGATGCAGAATACTCCGCGCGAGCTTTTACGCAGTAAAGAGAGTATTTATACCGAGCTTGGTTTAGACAATCCAGCATTGACGGATGCGCAACTGATTGATGCCATGATAGCGCACCCTATTTTAATCAATCGTCCTATTGTTGTTACCGATAAAGGCGCGGTGCTGTGCCGACCGGCAGAGCGAGTGTTTGAATTACTGGAAAATCCGGTCAGTAGTTTCACAAAAGAGAATGGGGAAGTGGTGAAGCATGTTACAGAATAAAGAGACAGAAGTCTTAATAGTAGACGGTCTTAGTAATAAAAGTACTAGTAATATTGACGCTACTGATTTGCCCGCTGCTGATTCACTTAATAACGATTTACCCAATGTTGATTTTGATCAAATACAAGCCATTGATATTGAGTCTTTGGTCGGTAAAGATGACCCACGCCATGCGCCAAGAATATTGGTGTTATATGGCTCCCTGCGAGCGCGCTCATTTTCTAGATTGGCCGCTGAGGAAGCAAGCCGTCTATTGCGTTGGTATGGCTGTGAGGTGCGCATGTTTAATCCATCAGGTTTGCCACTGCCAGATGACGCAGATAGCGACCACCCAAAGGTGCAAGAGTTACGCGAGCTGGCACAGTGGTCAGAGGGCATGCTGTGGGTCAGTCCAGAACGCCATGGCAGCATTACCAGTATTATGAAAGCGCAAATTGACTGGATTCCATTGGCGCTCGGCGGCGTACGTCCGACCCAAGGTAAAACTCTCGCTATCATGCAAGTCAGTGGCGGCAGCCAAAGCTTTAATACCGTCAATCAATTACGTATTCTTGGGCGCTGGATGCGCATGATTACCATCCCCAATCAATCTTCTATCCCTAAAGCATTTTTGGAATTTGACGATAATGACCGCATGAAAATGTCTCCACTTTATCTACGTGTGGTTGACATTTGCGAAGAATTGGTCAAATTTACCTGGCTTACCCGAGGTCGTTCGGTGTATCTGACCGATCGCTATTCAGAACGGGTTGAAAGCGCTGCGGAAGTCTCACAACGCGTCAATCAAAAATCGCTCTAACGTTGTTATTTTATTATTGCCTTTATTAATATTTCATTGCTTCAATTGGCTCATTAAGGTTACTTCATGCTCGCATTCGCTATTTTTATCGTGACTTTGGTCTTAGTCATCTGGCAGCCTAAAGGGCTTGGCATTGGTTGGAGTGCGATGGGCGGCGCTTTGGTTGCCTTGGTATTTGGTGTGGTGCAATGGTCTGACGTTGGTATCGTTTGGGATATCGTTTGGGATGCTACCTTTACCTTTGTCGCCCTGATTATCATCTCTCTTATTTTAGATGAAGCGGGATTTTTTGGCTGGGCGGCCTTACACGTTGCTCGGCTTGGCAATGGGCGCGGGCGTTTGTTGTTTCCGATGATTGTGCTGTTAGGGGCGTTTATCTCCGCTTTCTTTGCCAATGATGGCGCGGCCTTACTGCTGACGCCAATTGTGATTGCTATTCTACTGCGCCTTGATTTTGCCCCCAAATCTGCTTTAGCTTTTATTATTGCCACTGGTTTTATTGCTGATACCGCAAGTTTGCCATTAGTGACTTCTAATTTGGTTAATATCGTCAGTGCCAATTATTTTGATATTGGTTTTGGTCGCTACGCGGCGGTAATGGTACCGGTAAATATCGTCTCTGTCCTAGCAACGCTATTGGTATTGTGGATTGCTTATGCGCGGCATATTCCTAAACACTACTCAACGGCAAATCTTAGCTCACCACAGTCCGCTATCAAAGACCCGCTGGTGTTTCGAGCGGCTTTTCCACTGCTGGCATTATTATTAATCGCTTATTTCGCGACTGAATCGCTCGGGCTGGTTATCTCCGTAGTGACGAGTGCCGCGGCGCTTATACTCATGGCGATTGCTGGACGCTGGTGGCAAGGCGGACGTGATGCCCAGTTTTCTATGACTAATATTCTTAAGAAAGCCCCGTGGCAAATTGTGTTGTTTTCAATTGGTATGTATTTGGTGGTTTATGGTTTGGGCAATGCAGGGCTTACTGCTTATGGCGCGCAAATACTCAATTGGTTAGGTCAACAAGGCGCGCTCGTTGCGACGGTTGGCACAGGATTCTTATCCGCCATCTTAGCGTCTGTGATGAACAATATGCCGTCGACGCTGATAGGCGCGCTGGCAATTGATAGCGCCCAAGTGCCCACTGCTACTCGAGAGTTGATGATTTATGCCAATGTCATCGGCAATGACTTGGGACCAAAATTCACGCCTATTGGTAGTTTAGCGACGTTATTGTGGTTACACGTATTGGCAGAAAAGGATTATAAGATAAGCTGGGGACAATATATGAAGGTCGGTCTGCTGATAACGCCGCCCGTATTATTAGCAACGTTATTGGCATTGGTGTTTTGGTTGCCTCAATTGCCGAGCATTTAAGGGTGGGTCTTGAAGGTTAAATATAAGCTTTAGGCTTTGTGTTTTAAAAGAATTAATGGTTCCTTAACCAAGATGTCTGCATGATTCTCATTGTATACTCGTAAGATAATTTTTTCACTTATTATCAATATTATGATGGTGAAGCATTTTGTTACCAGTGCAGTGATAATTTTTTTACAGCAAGCTGTCAGCGAGTGATCAATTATTAGAGTAGTATTGGGATAGATGCTGGTATAAATCATACTGCCAACTTTTATGTTAATCAGATAGATCGATGCCTTGCAAAGATGACTTTAGATATAGACATAGATGATTGAAAAATCTGAGCGCAGGTAAGAATCAGAGGACGATGATTGTCGTGAGGTTTTGAGATAAATGGTTAGGATGGTAATGAAGCTTCCTATTTATCTTGCTTTTCAGTAATGCTATCCTGCAAGTTAGAAAAGATTTTTAACTCATTTAAATAAAGATCCACTCCCTACGTTCGACGATAGTAACAGACCACTAACCTTTGATGAGAAAGTCGGTTAGGTCATAAGAATAATTAGACTCTAGGAGTATGTATGTCTGCAACCAAAGAAGAAATAGCTGCCTTTTTAGCGTTAGAGTTTCCTCAAACCAAATGTATTGTTGAAGCAGTAGGTAATAGTGGTTCGACCTTATCACATGATATCGGTATAGACGAGTTACGTCCTGGTGGCACTGTCTCAGGTCCTGTATTGATGAGTATTGCTGATGTCGCACTCTATGTAGCTATACTTGGCAAGATTGGAATTGTACCGTTGACAGTGACGACAAGCCTGACCATTAATTTTTTGCGTAAACCCTCAGCAGAAGCACGTATTATTGCTGAGTGTAGCTTGCTAAAAGTAGGTCGCACGCTTATCGTAGGCGAAGTTTCTTTATATTCAGAGGGCTCTAGTGACTTGGTCGCACATGTTGTTGGTACCTATTCCGTACCGCCTAAGCATGATTAAATGACTTATACATATACCCTGTTAAACATATCTTCTCAGTACCCATAATATTCATATTGTTATCGAGCATTTTTGGCGCTTACTAACTCAAGTAATGCCGAACTGGAAAGAGGTGAAGGCTAGGCTCGACGGGATGGCTGAGCTTTACTTGAATGAGTGGAATTTGGAGCTAGGTAGTTTAAGATGATTTTTTGGAAAAGTATCAGCCTCCGATATACCCGAGGCGCTTCACTTAATTACTCTATGTAATGGTTGAGTTAAAAAGGTGGTATTCACAAAAATTCGAGGTTTTCAATGCTTAAACAACATCGACAAGCACTAGTAGTTGAAGGTGGTGGAATGCGTGGCGCATTTACCAGTGGTGTCTTAGACGCATTTTTACAACAACAATTTAATCCTTTTGATCTTTGTGTGGGGGTGTCCTCAGGCTCAACGAACGTTGCTAACTATTTAGCTGCACAACGAGGTCGCACCCTGCAGATTTACTTAGATCATTCACTTCGACCTGAATTTATCCATTATGGTCGTTTCCTTAAAGGCGGGGACTTACTGGATCTAAAGTGGATGTGGGATGTGGTGGAACAAGAGCATCCACTAAATCAGGCACAATTATTTGCCAGTCATGCTGAGTTTTACATGGTGCTAACACATGCTATTTCAGGTGAAGCTAACTATATTAAAGCCTGTAAAGACAATATTTTGGATGGATTAAGAGCATCAAGTTCTATTCCAGTGCTAACTCGACAAGCGGTCGAGATATTTGGCGAACCTTATTTCGATGGTGGTGTAGCTGATGCTTTGCCTGTGCATTGGGCCGCTCAACAAGATCGTGTTGCTCAGCTAATGGTAATACGTACTCGCCCTCAAAATTACTATAAAGCAGGTCGCAAAGGCGATCAGCTGTTGGCTAAATATTTTTCTAAGCAACGATATGGTTTTGCCCAAAGCTTATTGACACGAACCCAACGTTATAATGATGCGGTGCAATTTTTACATTCTGCATCACCACAGAAGTTTTTAGAAGTTTGCCCACCCGACTTGAAAAATATGGCGAGTCGATTATCTAAAGATAAAGCTAAAATCCGTTATAGCTATGATGTAGGACTAGAAACTGGGTACAAAGCGATTGAAGATTGGCATAAACTTTAATGATAATTCCGTTAATAAATCAGAACGCTTAAAACTAGACATTAACTGTTAAATAATGCAGCTTAATCCTATTGGATAAGTATCTTATGGTTGAGATATTTGCCGTGCAGCCACTAGCTCATGTTAAGTCTAACAGCGATATAGACTATGCTACTGCTGCTTGGGCTCTTGTTGTTTTAAGCCAATCGCTCTAAGTCTTCCATTATCATCAACATCCTTGATAACCAGTAACCACTCCTCATTAATCACCACCGTATCACCCGATACGGGTGCCATCTTTAAGCTTGCTTTGACATACTGAGCGACCGTTTGTTCCCACATATTTTTTGAGCTGCCTTCATTTTTAGTGTTCAAGCCATCGTCCAGAGACTCGAATTTCATCTTATCGCTGAAGAATGGCACATCCCCAAGCTTGACATTCGGCGATAGCAACCAATCGCCATAAAAATCATCGATGGCTCTACGGTCTAAGGTCGTGTCATTAAAAACATCCGCAATCTGACCGGCATGATTGCCGCTCATGGCATACCAAACGCTGTCGCCAAATTTAAGCTTGGTGTCTTTATTAATTGCCAAGATTTGCTGACCGCGCACCAAGGCAAAAACACGGATTTCCTCAGGGCTGATGCGCGTAGAGATGTCCCTTGGATGACGACCAATTGCAAACGCACCTAACTTTACTTCAAATTCATACAACGTAATGCTTGCTCTGTCTGACACCCACACTTCATGCTCTTCTTTTGGGTCTTTATTGTTAGGAATACGCACCTTAAACAGATTGGCCATAAAAGGAATGGTCGTCCCTTGTAATACTAATGATAAAACTACCACACCAAAAGCAATATCAAATAGCATAAAGGCATTATCTACCCCTGCAATCACTGGCAACATGGCAAGGGTAATGGGTACCGCACCGCGTAAGCCAACCCAAGAGATGAAACCGATCTCTTTGTTTTTAAACTTAAAAGGTAAAACACTGGTATAGACTGCAATAGGACGAGCCACTAAAATCATAAAGGCAGCAATGGCCACTGAATAAGGCCAAACTTCAAGAACGTTCGATGGTGTGACCAATAAACCCAATACGACGAATAACACCGCTTGCGACAACCACGCAAAGCTGTCCATCACGCGCATGACATGCTCAGTTGAGCGTACCTTATGGTTGCCAATCATAATACCCGTGACAAAGACGGCTAAAAAGCCACTTCCGCCTAGTAAGTTGGTGGCAGCAAACACCGCTAAACCAGCCGATAATATCAAGATGGCATACATACCTTCTGCCAAGTGTATTTTGGGTAATAACCGAGAGAGGAAGTACCCGAAGAACAAGCCCATTCCTAGACCAAAGCTAAGCTGCTGTAATAGCAGCCCTAAAAAGCCTAGCGCTGTCTGTCCGGCAGGATCAACATTTAAAGCAATTAATCCAGTTACTAACAGAATTGCTAAAGGGTCGTTGGCGCCCGACTCTAATTCAAGCGTGGCTTGGACACGATCATTTAATTTAACACCGCCATTACGCAGCAGTGAAAACACCGCTGCCGCATCAGTAGAACCAACGATTGCCGCTAGCAATAGCCCAAAGCGCCAATCGACATCAAGCAGCCACGTGACGAATACACCCAGTATCATTACGGTCGCAAGTACGCCCCAAGTAGCTAGCGTAATTGCTGGTTTTAGTCCAACTCGAAACGATTTAAAAGAAGTACGCAGTCCACCGTCTAGCAAAATACAAGCCAATGCCGCCTGCCCGACAAAATTGGCTATTGCATATTGAGAAAACTCAATACCCAAGATACCCTCTTCACCAGCCAGCATCCCAACGACTAAAAATAATAGCAAAAGAGGTACACCCAAACGTGCTGATAAAGTGCTCGCCATGATACTGGCGAAAATTAATACTGCTCCTACGAGATACACGATATTTAAGGTATCCATCTTTTATTAAGCCCTATTTTATAAGTTATGATGAGTTGGGAGTTGGGTTGTTGCGATAGCGGTAGTTTAGTTTTGCTGGGGACAGCGCATAGTGTTCTAATACCAAAGCTTATAATACTAAGCTGATTTAATTAGAACGGAAACATTATTTATCCCTTGCTTTCAAGCAGTTAGTTATGGTTTTAAAGCATTCCTTAAGAATAACATCTAGAATCAAATCTAGAGTACTTATTTTTGAGTAGATCTCTTAAAAAGGCCATTAAGAACGAACTGTCCTGAGATGGTCGGAGACTTAACATTCTGAGTCAGGCAGCTAAGCCTGATAGATTTTTATTGAATAACCTGCCTATTCAAATGAGCCACCCCGATATTGATATTGAGCTATACTGAAAAGACCGTAGAGATGAACTTGGTAGACTAAGCATCATAACAGGCGTTTATCATGCATAAAAAAATCAGGGCCTACAGAAACTAATTTAAAGCTCAAGCAGTTAAACAGATAGTAGAAAATAACGGCAATATCTCAGCAACTGTAAAACAGCTTGGCAGAACCCTCTCTTCATATACCAAACTCGTCCTCACCTATCCAATCAGGTCCTATTTCAATCTTAATATCCCGTGCATTTATTGGTTTATGGCATTCTGAACATACCGTTACGGGATGCATTATTTGGCCGCACTTATTGTGTCTATGTAGCAACGGCGCACCCCGTTCATCAGCCATGTGTTTGTCTCCCCAGCTAACCAGTGCCAAAACGATTGGATGCAAATCTAAACCACGCTCTGTCAACCGGTATTCCTCACGCAGTGGTTGCTGTTGATACGGTGTTTTTGTCAGAACGTCATACTCAACCAGCTTACGAAGCCGGTTAGACAAGACATGACGTGTGATGCCTAAGCGTTGCTCAAATATATCAAAACGTCTGACACCTAAAAAACAGTCACGTAAAATCATTAGCGTCCAACGATCACCAATGACTGCCAAAGTGCGAGCTACTGAGCAAGGCTGTTTATCAAGTTCATCCCAGCGCATATGTTACCTCCTACATGTATGAGTAATAGATTAGCTTGACAGACTCTGAAAAGGAAGCTATATTTTTGTTAGTTCTAAAAAGGAACCTATAAGGAAATAGACATGTATAGAGCACCCGTAGCGGTTGTAATTGGCGCAGGCGATGCCACTGGCAGTGCTGTTGCGAAACGTTTTGCAAGAGAAGGTTTTACCTTATGCGTGACCAGAAGGAATGTGGAGAAGCTGAGCGCATTAGTCAGTGATATTGAAGCCGCTGGTGGAATAGCAAAGCCATTTGGTTGCGATGCGCGTGTAGAGCAAGAGATGGTTGAGCTGTTTACCCATATTGAACAAGACATTGGCACGATTGAAGTTGTGGTATTTAATATTGGTGCGAATGTCCATTTTTCCATTGTAGACACCACAGAAAGAGTCTACCGAAAAGTATGGGAGATGGCAGCGCTATCTGGATTTCTCACAGGTAGAGAGGCAGCAAAAGTAATGCTTCCCCGTGGAAAGGGCACGATTATTTTCACCGGCGCGACGGCTTCTTTACGAGGTAGTAAAGGTTTTTCTGCTTTTGCTGGCGCTAAATTTGCTTTACGTGCTTTGGCGCAAAGCATGGCTCGAGAGTTAGGGCCACAAGGTATACATGTGGCTCATCCTATTATTGATGGTGCCATTGATACCGCCTTTATTCGTGACAACTTTCCTGAGCGTTATGCGCTTAAAGATCAAGACGGGATCTTAAATCCTGAGCATATCGCTGAGCAGTACTGGCAATTACATTGTCAACCAAGAGACAGCTGGACGCATGAGCTTGATCTACGCCCATGGTTAGAGACCTTTTAGAAACTTTCTAATATATTTTGTCAGGAGTACTTTGAGATGAGTAAAAAAGTAGAGTTTTTCTTTGATGTAGGAAGCCCAGCCAGTTATTTGGCATGGACACAATTAGAGAGTATTGCACAGCGCACTAACGCTAAAATCATTTGGCGGCCTATGCTGCTTGGTGCTGTCTTTCAAGCCACTGGTAATGCGTCACCAGCTGTGGTTCCTGCTAAAGGCGCTTATATGCTCAAAGACCTTAAGCGTTTTTCAAATATTTATGGGGTGCCGTTTAACTTCAATCCATTTTTCCCGTTGAATACGATGCATTTAATGAGAGGTGCGACCGCTTACTTGGAAGAACCTGAGTTCCAGACTTATTTAGCAGCCATTTTTAACGCTTTATGGTCTGAACAGCTAAACATGGAATCACCAGAAGTAGTGGCTGAGGTTTTGAGCAAAGCAGGCATTGACGTGACTGATTTTATGGCTCGTATTAGTGAGACTGAGGTCAAAGAGCGTTTGAAAGCAACTACTGAGGAAGCTGTAGCACGAGGTGTTTTTGGTGCACCTAGTTTCTTCGTGAACGGTGAGATGTTTTTTGGTCAAGATCGCTTAAGTTTCGTTGAGATTGCTTTAAAAGAGTGGCCTTAATTAGCAACGGTATAGCATGAGTTGAAAGCGTTTAGACTGTGCTCTTTCCTAATAATGACAGAGACCAATAAGAATATTAGTTATAATTGTAAATTGATTGAATAAACACTTTTGTGGTGTACTGTATGGGTTAATGAACTATGATTGTATATTGGTAAATATCTTCATCTGTTACTAATAAACGGGTCATATCATGAAAAAAGAAACGCTGACAGGATTGTCTATTATTACATTTGCAGCATTTTATATTTGGATTCAAAGCGACAGTAACTCATTTTATGAAGAAAAAGACACTGAACTTGAACAAGCTCGCAAAACATCAAAGATTGCACTGCTAACGAAGTGTCAAGAAACGACAAAACCTATGCTTAAAAACCTTAAGTCTATGGAGATTAACCGCAAAAATACAGACTACAGACTATTAAATAACGGTAATTTCAAAGTTACAACGCATTACTACGCTAAAGATAGCGTAGATGCTACTCCTCTGATTGTGGTCGATTGCCTATTCGATAAAAATGGTAATTTACTAGAGACCATCCCAGATTCTGTGTAACTGTCATTTAGCTTATAGCAATACTTACACACTTTTCAGGAAAGTCTCAATACGTGGCAATAAACCATCTTCTACACATTAAGAATAACGATTATTCTTGTTCATTTAACATTATTTTAAAGAGCGTAATAAGCCATGTTTGAATTCGATTTAAGCTTAAAACTAATGGTGTATCACCTTACTCAATTGGGCATTGCTTTTATACTTTCGCTGCCGATTGCGCTCAATCGTGAGATGAAAGATAAGGGTGCAGGACTCAGAACCTTTCCACTAGTAAGTATTGCATCCTGTGCCTTCATGCTAGTTGCTGTAGATATCTATCATGGCTCACAGCCTGAAGCGAGAATCATGTACGCGATTATTACGGGCATGGGCTTTATCGGTGGTGGTGCTATTTTTAAAGGAAATGATAGTGTAAAGGGGACGGCGACGGCTGCAAGTTTATGGAATACTGCTGCTATTGGCATCTCCGTTGCTTATGGTCGTTATGAGATAGCGATCATATTATCGGTTGTCAATTTCTTAATACTGCAATTCTCAGAGCCGTTCAAGGTAAAGGATAAGCTGGATTAGTTATTCTTCTTGGTTTCAATCGGTATATCTAAAAGAATATGTTCAGCAAAGTCTAAGGATGTGGTGAACCGCCCCGAGTTTATCGGAGGCCGATTTACTTGAGTCAGGTAGCAATGCCTGCCAGGATCAAACTATAATAATGCCGCTTTCAAACTCAAAAGGCGATACATAGCCCAATGCACTGTGTATACGCTTTTTATTGAACCAATCTACTCAATTCAATGTCGCAAGTTGTACATTCGCTAAACCTTGCCAACCTGCTTTTAAATATTCAATCACCTCTGTTTTGTATAACCTATGCCCTGTTTCAGCCAAAGCATTATCAAGGCCTGGTTATATATTTTTTCTTATGTTATCAAGCCAAGCTCGCATACTTGGTGTAAGCAAGCGATGACGACGCCAAGCCATGACAAGCTCCCATTTTAACTGAGGTTGGGTTAGTGGCAAGCAGACTAATCCTGTTAAATCCAACTTTTGAGTATAATATTGAGGCAAAAGAGTCACACCCATATCCTGTTTTACCATGTCAAGAAGCAAGTGCCACTGATTGGTTTGGCAAATAATATTAGGTTCAAAACCTAGTGATTGACAGTTTTCTATAATCATCGGAGTAAATGATGAATTGGAGGTAAATAAAATTAGGGGTGCATTTGATAGTGACTTAAGTGTTACCTTGGTTTTTCGCTTACCCATACGGTTTTTATTTGCTACGACCACCACTGGATAGCAACATATCGACGAGTAGTCAAAATCATCGTCAATCGGCTTCATCAATGTTGCCACATCAAGTTGCCCCTCTAGAAGGGCCTGCTTAAGTGACTCAGCACCATCTTCGATAAGTGAGGTTTCTATACTAGGATGCATTTGGTAAAAGTTAAAAATAGCTTTGCTTAGTATTTCACTGCCTAACGGTGAAATCCCCAGACGCAACTTACCACCTATTAATTGCTGATAATCTACTACTGTTTGTTCAAGATTATCTGCCTTTTGTAAGATATCCATTGCTTGAATATAGAGGTATTCGCCAATTTCCGTTAAATTAACTAGCCGCTTTTTTCTATGAGTCAACGGCTTATCAAACAGAGCTACGCCTAAATATTCTTCAAGATTACTAATGGATTTGGTAACGGTGGGTTGGGTTAAATTGAGTTGAATACTGGCTTGAAGAAACCCACCTGTTTTTACAACTGTCACAAAGCAGCGTAATTGTTTCAAAGTTATCATAAATAATAAACCACAGTTAGGAATGAGAACGAAATTTATTATAGAAATTAGGAATAAAAATAAAAATATAATTCATAATTTATGACTGTAGTGTTCTTATAATAAGTGGTCTCTAATTAACAAACAACAACTATTATGCGTAATCTTAATATTCGCTTACTCCTCTCTTTTGTAGCTGAAAACAAACTTACACTTCAGCAGTTTTATCGCCAATCATGGCTTCATGTGCTTATGCAATGCGCTATTATCGCAGCTGTCTGGTATTGTGCTGCGATATTGGTTGAATTATTGCATTTACCCGTATCCTCAGGCGTATTAGGAGTGTTTTTAATGCTGGTATTATTAATGAGTGGTGCTATTAAGGTTAACTGGGTCAGACTGGGGGCAAAATTTGTTTTGGGTGAATTAGTATTAATGTTTATCCCACTTATGATGTCAATACTTCAATACAAGGCGCTATTTATCAGTAAGGGCTGGCAATTAATGCTGACGATTATCTTAAGTACCGCGATGGTGATGTTAAGCTCAGCATTAACTTTTATCATGGGGCACCGTTTGCAACGTAGATTGTATCGACATCAGATTCATAAAGCCCAATTAAACCTAAAAAATGATGATAATGCGTGAGGATTTGCGATGAATGTCTGGTCAATCCTTTGTCTCATTTGGACATTAGCTGCTTATTATATGGCTAAAGTAATCTATGTGCGCTATCGAAAATCTTGGCTAAACCCTGCTATTACGGTTCCAGTAATAACGCTTTCATTAATGATTATTTTTAATATCTCTTATGATACATATTGGAAGGATACAGCTTGGATTGTGCAGTTACTTGCCCCCGCAACGGTTGCGTTTGCTATACCTATTTATGAGTATCGTCGTTTAATACGTCAACATGCTTTGGCTTTGACCGCTTCTATAACTGTTGGGATGGTGGTGGGAGTCTTAAGCATATACCTATTCACTGGTTTGTTCCATTTTGATAAGACCTTGACCTATAGTTTGATGGCCCGTTCAATATCGACACCATTTGCGTTAGACTTATCTGAAAAGATTCACGGATCTCCCTCTTTAGTTTCATTGTTTACTTTGATTACAGGGATGGTGGGAATGATTTTAGGGGATATGATCTTGACTTTTTTTCGTATTCGCTCCCATCTTGCAAATGGAATCGCATTTGGTAATGCATCACACGGTTTTGGTACAGCCCGGGCAAGTCAGCGCAATGAGGATGAGGGCGTTATAGCCAGTTTAACAATGATTTTAGCGGGATTGTTTATGGTATTCTTAGGCCCTTCATTAATACATGGCGTAATGTTATTCGGGCAAGTTTAAGCAAATATATATATAGACCCTAATCCATATTAAGAATAGATATGATAACAGCCATTATCACTAACAGATAAACAATAAAAAAACGTATAAATTTCCGTTTTTATTCTAAAGTTAATTCGACTTTAACTAAATGTAATGAGCTTTATTCCTTTTAAATTTCAACCTATTAACTTATATTATTCGAATATCAGATAAAATGAATGACTATTTTTTGAGGATACGAGTGTTTATGAGTTATTGAATCGGGATTTTCTAAATCATCATCTTAAACCCCTTAACAAATCATTATTTTCCTTGTAACAACAAATAAGATAGAGGATTTCTTTACTAGCATTGAGATTCTAACCATTTAGATAGTTTAATAATATCATCCTGATTATTCTTTAATTCCTTGCAAACGAAGTAAAACTTATCCCCTGTTAGTAATTCATGCATTGGGATTCTAACGAGTGTCTGCTTATAAGATTTATCTAGCATCATATAGTTGTTAACGAGGGTAACTCCCAGATTATACCGTGCGGCTTCTATCGCTAGTAGTACATGACTAAAATGATTTATCTTTATATCCTTCGGTAACTCAAATCCGCCTGCCTTACACCACCGCAGCCAATCCTCCGCTGTATTCTCACTTATATCTGTATACCTCACGGATAATATTGGATGCCGCCATAATGTATCAGGAAGTGGTTTATCTCTTATTTTCTCCCAAAGCTTTTGACCACAAACAGGATATAAAGTTTCAGAAAATAAAAACTTACTGATGAAAGCATGTGGAGGGGGATTGACGGTAATATAACAATCGGCCCTTTGCTCATTATGATCAGACGGATGATTAACCATATCTAAAGTGAGTTCTATTTCTGGATACTGTCTATAGAAGTCTTCTAATCGAGGGATCAACCAATTTACTGCGACTGAACTGTACAGAGCTAAGCGTATATGCCCAGGTTTTCCATGCTTAATAATCTGACTACTATCTGAAAGAAGACCCAAAGCGCCACTCACATCTGTGAAATAACGCTCACCAACCTCTGTTAACGAAAAGGTCCGGCCTTGCCTGTAAAACATTGCTTCCCCAAGATACTTCTCAAGGATGCGTATTTGGTGACTCACGGCACTTTGTGTCACATTGAGGCTCTCTGCTGCTTTTGAAAAGCTGTTAAGCCGTGCAACGGATTCGAAGCACTGTATTGCACGCAGCGGTGGTAAATCCATGATTACCTCAGCTAATACTAAATATGTTTTATATCATTATACATCATAGCGTTACTTGAATATACTGCCTGACAGATCGTTAAATCAGCATGAACCCGTTGGGGTTTTAACAGTTTCTGAATTTAGAGTAGGGCGGGGAGGATAAGAATGCCAAAGATGAGTGTTGCATTTGCCATGACGCTATTGGTACTAGGAAATATCATTGCGGTCTTCTCGGATGCCTTGATAAAGGACTTGCCCTCTGAGACGGCGGTGTATCAGTTTATCCTGTTTCGTCAATTAACAGCGGTTTTAATGCTGTTGCCCTTTTGTTTAATCTATAAAAAGAGCAAGTTATTCAGTAATCTGAAATGGCACTTTGTCCGTAGTCACGTTTGGTTGTTGGGTGTGATATTCATGGTACTGTCTCTTCAAGCATTGCCCCTCGCGACTGCGAATGCTATTTTTTATGCAGCCCCTTTGTTTATATTGCCGCTAGGTTTTTTATTTTATAAAGACAGATTAACCTTTCCAACTATAGCGGTATCTATGTTAGGTTTTGCTGGTATCCTCGTTATTGTACAACCAAAACAGATTAATTTAGGGGCGGTTTTTGCGCTTATAGTGGCGGTAACCATGGCGATAAACAATCTCTTAGTTCGTAAACTTCCACAAAATCATTCTGTCTATCAAACGCTACTTTTAACCAATTTATTAGGAATCCCATTCGCGCTTGGTTTGGCTATTTGGGAGGGACAGCCATTTGACTGGCGCTCATTGATTACGGCCGCCAGTTCAAATGTATTTATTTTGATTTATGCGGGTATATGCGTACAGGTGTACCGACACATTGAAGCGTACAAAGTATCTAGTGCGGAATACTCAGGTTTAATAGGGGCGGTGGTGGTCGGAATCATATGGTTTAACGAAGTGCCAAACATAACTTTGTTAATAGGTTCTGCGCTGATTATCCTACCTTTGATATGGCTTGCTACTCTTGAATCTATGAGGTTTAGACAAAAAATTGGGTAGGATAACTATATATCTTAAAACTAAAAGCTTTCTTTAAAATCCCCTAGACTGGTGTTTGAGCGTGAGTATTTTAATTGAATGGACTGAGCTTATAGCCAGTCTTGGAACTATTGATCAAAGGGCTTTTATCAGCGTGGCTAGGGAACGCAGCATTCAGCTTGTTAGGTAATCGTCCCATGCATAACGCATTGAATTAATAGCATTAAGATGCATGGTTTGGTTTCTGTATAGGCGTAAAACCGCCATTACCCATGGGCGTTCATGATTGTAATGGTTTAATAAAATACGATTGATAGTACGATTCTTTATGTGGCACCCTTTAAGTTTGAAAAGCGCTATTAGGATAATCTTAATCAGTCAGGCATTGCTGCCTGACTCAAGTAGATCTGTCTCCGATATAGTCGGGACGGTTCACTTTCGAAGTTGAGAGTGGGATACGTGGTATGCTTTTATATCAATTATGGCTATGTCTGGTGATAGCATGCTTTTTTAGCACATCACCATGATTTTTAGCTCGTTTAAATAAATGTCTATTCTCTACATTCGACGATAGTAACAGACTACTGACCCTTGATGAGAAAGTCGGCTAGGTCATGAGAATAATTAGACTCTAGGATTATATATGTCAGCAACCAAAGAAGAGATAACTGCCTTTCTGGCATTAGAGTTTCCTCAAACCAAATGCATAGTTGAAGCAGTAGACGATAACAGTTCCATTTTATCGCATGATATTGGTAGAGATGAGTTGCGTCCAGGTGGGACCGTCTCTGGTCCTGTATTAATGAGCATTGCTGATGTCGCACTCTATGTAGCGATACTTGGTAAAATTGGTATTGTGCCTTTAACAGTAACGACGAGCCTAACCATCAATTTTTTGCGTAAACCAGCAGCAGAAGCACGTATCATTGCTAAGTGCACCTTACTAAAAGTAGGACGTACGCTAATCGTAGGCGAAGTTTCCTTGTACTCAGAAGGATCTAGCGACTTGGTTGCACATGTCGTTGGCACATACTCCATACCTCCTAAGCACGATTAAATGATTTATAAATACACACTGTTCAACACTATTTACAGTGTCGATAAAGGATTGTATGAGCTACTTTTGAAAGTCTTTGATGTCATCAAAGCTATTCATGCTACCAGCCATTTGCCCGGCCAGTTTTTTAATGTCAGATTGAGTAGTCATTGCTTATTCTCCTGTTAGTGTATTATAAGCAGTTACATTCCCTTTAGGAGAGGCTCAAAATAGCTAAATCAAATGGTTTTAGGCGCAATTTCAACAGTATATTATTGATTCAATTTTCTGTAATCATCACAGCCATCCTAATCTGCACTAACACATTTTTATAGTGGCCGCTCTAAACCAAAAGGCTCTAAGCGATATGGGGATGTCGCTTAGAGCCTTTTAGAAATCATTAGACATGGGTGTTAGCTTATTTATCAGTTCGACTTACTGTAATATTAATCATCATTATCAGCTGCTTCTACTTGGCTACGAATAATCTTACCAGTCATGCTATCGACAACCACTTTATGTACTTTAGTCCCTTTAATAATCTCAATTTTATAAGTAGGTTTGCCAAAATCCATATCAAATCCTGCTTCAATGACTTTTCCTTTCACGCTTTGGTTCGCTTTTTGTATTGCTTGGTTCAAACTGGTCTTAGACTTTTTCATCGCGTTATATTCTGCTATATCTTCTTTATCAAGTTTCTCTTGCTTATTGCTTAAAACCTTACCGCTATTGGCATCTATTTTTACTTTATATTCAGTATTATTAGCGGTAGTCTTAACCTCGTAATTGCCACCTGCTGAATGGTCATTTTGATCAAAGTCAGCGCTGACAACATCACCTTTAATGGTTTTTTTAGCAATAACAATGGCTTGCTCAAGACTGATCTTGCTTTGTGCCGCTGCTACAGCCTCACTGACTTCGGTTCTTGTAGTGGTGCTTTGCCCTACAGCGATAGCAGCGGTGCTAACACCTGCAATACTAAGTACCATAATGATAGATTTGCTTAGAGTTGATAAGTTTTTCATGATGTTATCCTTTGTCTTTGAGTGTTTTTTATGACAGATGGGTTGTGCCATCTACTGTATTTATAATTTCAGTATAGGGAAGAAAACATAGGTGAAGCGTAGCGCTGATTGAGGGTTACAGTAGCTGTGTTTTATTTAAAAAAATCATTGAAATTTGGAAGTCAAATAAATCGGTTTTGTATTAAATATTATTACTACTATGCTGATCAGACAGTCGACGTTTAATAAACCAAACAATAATAATGACTATGGCAAGCAATAAGAAAACTTTGGAGTAAGGCGCTAACATAGTCGTAATGACCTCATAATTTTTACCTAAGTAAAATCCTGCTAGGGCTAATATTGTCGTCCAAATGCTAGATCCCAAAGCCGTTAATACTAAAAAAGAGGCCATTGGCATCTTATTCATCCCTGCAGGGATGGAGATCAATGAACGAATACCAGGTACCATGCGGCCAAAAAAGACCACTTTCTTACCATGTTTATCGAACCACGCATTGGACGATAAAACATCCTCAGACTTAATAAACACGTATTTTCCGTACTTTTCAGTAAATACCATTAAGCGTTCTTTATTGAACAAAGTTCCCAGATAATAAAGAGGTAATGCACCAAGGACGCTACCAAACGTACCGGCTACTATGATTAATAGTATATTCAAATCACCTCTAGCGGCCGAAAAACCTGCTGCTGGCATAATAAGCTCAGATGGTATAGGCGGAAAAACATTTTCAGCAAACATAGCGAATAAAATGCCGACATAGCCAAACTTTGCCATGATAGCCAGCACCCACTCACTCATTTGATGCATTAATTTACCTTATCTTGTTGATGACTGATTTCTTATTATAGTGGAATAAAGCGGATTCAAATTAAAGGTAATTTGTAACAATAGTTACTAGGGCGTGTCTTCAATTCATCTTACAATGAACGAGAGTACACGCCAGATAGAGCATTGACTTAAAATTACGAGCTAACTTCTCATAGCGAGTAGCGATACTACGAAAGTGCTTAAGCCTTGCAAACATATTTTCAACAAGATGACGCAGTTTGTACAAATAGCTATCAAACTCTGGATTAGGCGCTTTAGCATTGCTTCTTTTAGGGATTATAGGGATCATGTCATGCATGTAAGCTTTATCCCTAATCGCTTGGGAATCATAGCCCTTATCAGCGATAAAGTAATCAGCTTGTCCAATCATGTCAATCAATTCACCTGCAACTTGACTGTCGTGGACGTCACCCCCAGTGATTTTAAAATTGAGCGGATATCCATCGGCATCACAGGATAGGTGTATCTTTGTAGTTGCGCCGCCACGGCTTCGTCCAATTGCTCTATCTTCACCACGCCGAGCTCCACTTGCATGCTGGTGACAGCGAACATAGCTTCCGTCTGTGAATACCCATTCCGTATCAATTTCTTTGCGTAAGCTAAAAAAAAATTCTCCCATAAGCCAGTTTTCGACCATCGATTAAAGCGACTATAAGCTGTTTTCCAAGAACACAATTCTTTAGGTATGTCACGCCAAGGCGCCCCTGTGCGTAGTTTCCACAGTATGGCTTCCATGATCTCTCGACTGTTTTGAGTTTGATAGCAGCCGTACTTTATCATCGTCGATTGCAATTGATCCCAAAGCGTATCTGTTAATGCTTTTCTTGCCATAACTTGTATTTCTCGCATCGACTCAGTAGATGCGGTATTGTAACTATTATTTATGCCTTATCCAATTGAAGACACGCCCTAATAATTATTTAGCGGTGTTCTAAAAAGTATACTGACATCAGACACAGTCATAATTGACATAATAGAATACCAAACCAAATACTTTAAAGTGATTATCGAGAAAAATAGCATGCCCTAATCTAATCAGATTACAGAACCTAAACTATTACCTATTCTACCTTTGCTAGTGCAAACCTAATTAAAAAGTACTGTTACGCAAATTCATCACGATATGAATTGAGTTTTTAATAGGAAAGGACTGTAATAGCCTTGATTGTTCTAATGTTGATATGGAGGGCGTTGTGACTAATAGCTGTGCAAAGTTGTTGGCAGATAAGCAATTGACTATAGTCTTCATTGAAAGCGCGACCGCGGGCTATCTAGCACATCGCTTTTCTATGAGTCCTTATTCAGGCGATATATTAATGGGCGGCTTGGTATGCTATGACGTTGCGATAAAAAAGAACGTGTTAAATATATCGAGCCAATTAATTGCTGAGTGTACACCTGAATCCTTAGAAGTCACCCAAGAACTGGTTAATAAGTCTAAGACAATGTTTGATGCCGACTTGCATGTCGCTTGTACAGGTTTATTAAAGCCTGGAGGCTCTGAAACGGAGGAGAAGCCTGTCGGAACGTTTTTTTATTGCATTGGTTATAAAGATGAGCTTTATGATTTTCGCAGCATCTGTCAAGGCGCGCCTGAGCAAAAGCTACGCAGCATCAATAGTCTTATTTGTAAGAGCATTATTGAGGTGGTAAACCGCCATACTGACTAATTTACAATCTTATTATTTAAAGCTTTAGCCCATCCTCTTGAAAGATGGCAGCGATTGCATTCTTCATTTGGCGCTGAAATACATTCGACATAACCGCAATGCATACAAGCATAGAGCTGACCATCCTTTATGGCTTTCGTAGCCTGAAACTCTTTAGGAAAAATGGGTAGCCCATACTGTGTGTCCTCGTGTGGAAATAACAATACACTAAACTCACCATCTGTTTCGAGCAATCCTACTTCCACTTGTCCTAAGTGACGCACACCTTGTTGGCGCATTTCAGCAAAGAACTCATCGTGCGACATTTTACCTTTCTTGACATCTTCCATTATCAGCATGCCATTTTCTACGATATAAGTAGGTTTGCCTTCTAATAACAGCTCAAAAAGCTTATGTTTTGTGCTGAACCACGTAAAAAGTCTATAGAGAAAAAGGACAAGGCTCATGATGAGCACCGCTTGGATAAGTGGGAGATCCTCTGTAAACATTGGATCACCAGCAATAGAACCAAGTGCCAAAATTATAGTTAATTCGAAAATTGAAAGTTGGCGGATGCCGCGCTTGCCTGTACTTCGTAATAACAAAATGATCAAGCAAAACATAATGGTGGTACGTATGACTATTTCTGCCGCAAAAGCCCATGTAGTGTCATAAATAAAAATACTTATCCAATCCATTTTGTTTTTCCTTGGTATATACCGTATAGCTAAATTTATAGTGCCATGTGAAGAATTGGAAATGGCTTTCCCATATCACCCAATGGCGATTGTACTATGACTTTAAATCTTAGGTGTTCATAAGAACCATATGTTCTTTAAAAAATATATGGCACACAAGCTAACAAACTCTTACCTTTCACCACGTGAAAACATTAAATTTGTCTGTTAGGTTTAACTTGTTAGTTGAGCGTTATTTTTGTTTCATAAAAGAATGACAGCAATAAATAATAAAAAGAGTAAATGGTCTGCGTTAGTACTTAAATTGGCTCAGCTCAATGACTGTATGATGGTTTCCTAGAGTTTTTTTAAATATTTCGATCTTAATTATAATAAGGATATTAAAATGAAAACATCCGTACCTACTAAGTCGCTTCAAAATAAATTATGGATAGTATTTTTGGTGAGCTTCTTTGGTCTCAGCGCTTGCAGCAGTGAAACAGAAGAGCCAGCTCCTAATACAGAATCTAGCGAAATGACACCTGTGCAAACAGCAACCGAGGCTGAAGATCAAATCCCTGCTTCCACAGAGGATGTAGAAGGTGCGGGAGGTACAGCGTACTATTCTAGTAATGGCAGTGTAGAAAATGACCAAAAGGCTGATGATACGGTTACTGTCAATGAAAATAACTCGAACTTAGATCAAACACCAGCAGATGGAGTGCAGTAAATATCAGAAAGTGCACAATCCATTAAAGATTAAAGGGTTTCTGTAAGGTTGTGATCAGCTTGAATCGCTCTGACTATATCGGTGGTTGATTTACTTAAGTCAGACAGCTATGCCTAATAGATTTAGTAACTTAAACAGAAGTTCTATCCAGAGTTTTAACTATAGTCAGTTCAAAATAAAAGCGAGACATTATAGCTGTGTGCGACTGGTATAAATTTTCCTTGCTTGCTGTTATCACAGAGGCTACGAAAAATTCATCCCAGTCGCACTGTATCGATTTTAAAGTAATTCTACTATAGAAAGTAATTACTCAGGGTTCAGAATACTCTCGGAAAAGGTTCAATAATGATATCTTTAATATCAGAAAATCAGCCATTGTTCGCCTTAGGTTTTCTGATTTTTCTGGTGGTCACTGTTTTATTGATATTGCAGTACGCGGTTATTCGTTATGGTCAGCAGCTTTTCACTCAAGCAATCCGCTGTTGGGTGAGGACAAAACGGAGTCTTGCAAAGAACAAACGTATCATTCTATTCAGAGGTAAGTATCCCAAGCTGGATGTGATAATGTCTCGGCGGTTTGATTTACGGGATTTTCATGGGCTGTCACTGACATTTCTATGGGTAGTGATAGGTTGCATGCTGGTGTTATTCATTGCATTGGCTGAAGCTGTGGCTACGTTGAATTCTATTGTTTCCATCGATTATTTTATATCGGCACAGATGAGCTTACTACGTGATTCCGACGTTGTTGGTTTTTTCGTCCCGATAACCAGCTTTGCGTCTACGCCTATTGCCGTTTTGGTGGTTTTGTTTGTTGCTGTGAATTGCTGGGTAAAGCAGCAACGCTATATAATAGTAGGGTTATTGATTGCTACTTTAGGCAGCACTGCATTTACTTCTTTGTTGAAATATTTATTTCAGCGTGAAAGGCCTGCTAATAGCTTATTAGTTGTGCAAACTTATTCGTTTCCAAGTGGTCATGCGACGACCGCTATGGCGTTATATGGATTTATCGCTTACCTACTGATTCGATTCCACCAAAATTTTGCTCAAAAAATTCGTATATTTACAATAGCGATTCTTTTTATCCTCTTGATCGGATTGAGCAGAGTTGTATTGAACCAGCATTATCTAAGCGATGTACTGGGCGGTTATCTAGTAGGTGCATTTTGGTTGACACTTGGCATCAGTATTACAGAGTGGCTAAGCGTAGAAAGTAAAATCATATGGAAAGTCGGGTGGTCAACTTCTCATGCATACATGATATGGCTGAGCGGGTTAGGCGTATTTATTTGCACGTTGATTTACGCAAAAATCTATCAATTTCCAATGTTATCCTAAGCATCGTAGTAAGCCACGATAAAGTATCAATAACACACAGCCAAAGGATCAAGTCCTAACTAAACTGACTAAAAAAGCCCGTGACCATAGTCACGGGCTTTTTACATTTTCAGGGTATGATTATTGAAGATATAATAATCAATATTTATTTTGGTTACGCCACTCAGCTACATCCCGTTCAGCATCTTCTTTTGAATGACCATAACGCTCTTGGATACGGCCAACCAATTTGTCACGGTCACCTTCGATATGGGTTAGATCGTCATCTGTTAAATCTGCCCACTTTTGTTTTACTGAACCTTTGAGCTGGTTCCATTCGCCTTTTAGTGTTTGGTTATTCATATCATTATCCATTTTTTGATTGTTTTTATACTGTTCATCCATACTTTGTTCGTTCACATCTTGATTGTCCATTATGGTTTTCCTTTTCCATTTATGAGTTTTTGAGGCAACGCATCTATACCAAGACCAAGCTCATTCATCTTTTATTTTTTTATTGATGAATGGGCTATCAGCAGTTATTAAGCTTCAAGCTGACATATCTAATATAGAGAGACACAATTGGGCTGTCTGTACAACGAATGTTTAAAGTGTTGCTGAGCTATTTTTAAGTCCGCTAATATATTATCACGATGTAAGTTGTGTCTTTGGCTAGACTGAACCGCCTCGGGATTGTCGGAGACTAAAAATTCTGAGAGAATACGACAATGAAAAGACAAACCTACACTCCTGAGATTAAAGAACCTGCTGTTCACAGCGTCAGTGGCATGTTGATTTCTACATCAGTGAAATCAGCCGTATCTGGCTGGACAGTAAATGCCGTTATGAGTGCGTAAGGTTTGGCAGCAGATGCAAGCGAACGGTTTAGAGGTTGCTCGATGTACTGTTGAGCGATTAATGAGACATTATGGCTTACAAGACATTGAGCGGCTGGGTATATACTGCTTTTATCATTAATGTATTTACACGAGTAATTGTCGGCTGGAAAGTATCTAGTCGTATGAACACTGATATAGCAGCGGTAAATCAAGCGATAGCAGACAGAAATAAGCCTAAAGAGGTGATTCATCACAGTGATCGAGGGGTTCAGTGCTTATCCATCTGCTACACCAATAAAATTGCCGAATCGAACGTTATTGCGTCTGTGGGCACCAATGGTGATTCATGCAACAATACATTGGCTAAGACGGTTAATGGGATTTATAAATCTGAGGTGTTTCATTATTTAAAGCAGAGCTGGGACGGTGTAAATGATGTTGAACTGGCAACCTTTGAATGGGTGGATTGGTTCAATAAAACCCGTTTGCATAGTACGATTGGTTATGTGTGGCCCTTTGAGTTTGAAAAGGGGTATAGTAATAATCTTAATCTGTTAGGTGAAGCTGCCTAGCTCAAGTAAATCAACCTCTGATAAAGTCGGGGCGGTTCAGTTTAGTCGTTTCTGAAGGTTGGTCTTGGTATCTTGCAAAGCGCTAAGGATAGCTAAAAACAGCTAAGGATAGCTAAATGTAGCTAGGTTAAGGTGCCTAGTAGCTGTTTGAGTCTATCGTTTTGCCACCTATCTGCCTGACTATAAATATACTCATTTATCACATATCTTGCTATATCACTTATATAGCAAAGCAAGTTAATTTCTGAGTATGCGCTAGCTGTAGTCATCCCGTTGGATTGCATATGATCTAGCTGATCGTAGATTGCGTCAGTTTGCAACCAAATACCATTAACCTCATAGTTGCTTAGCTCTTTGAGCTGGGCTGCTACAAACGATAAAATCATATCGTCGTAGTAACTCCATGAAAAAGACTTTTCTGTTTGGCGCTGATAGCAAACATCATCCCATAAGTTTTTGAGATAGCCCATATTTAATGCAGTATCAAAGTTTTGCATCCATCTGATAGTCTGTCTAGTGATCTTATCTGACAAGATTCTAGATAGCGCTGCAGAAATATTCAACGCTATTTTTTTTCTTAAATCCATAGCTATAGTCTGTATCTAACCTTTATATATGTCTAATTAAAGCTACATTGCATATAGCATGCTACTAAATTACTGGATCAAAAAGGAGGCAAAAAACAAGCCGCACTACGCGCCTTGTTTTCTGTCCTTGATCAGTGAATCCGCGCAGCCATCTTACTTTCAATCCAATCAGCCACTTCGCTTTCTACCCATGCTACACGTCCCTTTGATAGCTTTACTTGAACAGGGAATGTTGGGTCGTAACGATCAGATTTTTTATTGACCATCTCATAAATCGTATTACTGCTAAGCGCTGTATAATGCATTACCTGCTTGAGCGGTATCATGCGAGATATCTGTAAAGTGCTAGCTGTTGATACGTTTTGTTGTGTGTTCGCATTTAATAATTGCATGATTATCTCCTTTGTAAATTAATGAGAATCTTTCTTCTCATACAGTTACGGAGTCCCATATTTTTTTACGGTATCTCATGTAGTCCAGTGACTGGCCTTGTATGAAACAATAAAAGAAGGAGCTGAATGATCAGCTCCTTCTTTTATCGCATCTCTAGCCCGATGGTTTTATAGTAAAAGAAACAAAAATCCGCTACAGTATATAATATGGCATACTCAAAAGACTACCGACAACTGATCCTCAATAAGCTTGCAGAAGGCTATAGCATTCGACAACTTGCCGAGGAATATCAAATTAGCACCAACACTATTCAGCGTTGGAAAAAATTTCCTGAGCGTAAAAAACGTCAGTTTACCCCAACTAAAATAGACGATGCATTACTGAGAGCGGATGTAGAGGCTTATCCTGATGACTATCAGCACGAACGAGCTCGGCGTTTTAATTGTACTCAAAGAGCGATAGGCATTGCATTAAAACGAATCGGCATCACTCAAAAAAAAGAGCTTAACTCATCCAAAAGCAGATGATAAAAAACGTTTAATATTTCTTGAAAAGTTAGCGCAATTTGAGTTTGATGATAAGCCTATTATCTATCTTGATGAAAGTGGCTTTAAGTCTCATGAGAACAGGCCTTACGGTTACTCTAATAGAGGTAAAAAATGCTTTGGACAATACAACTGGCAGCTTAAAAACCAAACCAATGCGATAGGTGCTATTTACAATAATCAGCTGTTCGCTGTTGGACTTTATGATCGCAGTGTCAATAGTGATGTGTTCCATAGTTGGGTTGAGCAATTGCTGCTACCGAGCCTACCGAAAAGCAGTGTCATTATTATGGATAATGCAACCTTCCATAAGCGCAAAGACACAACTGAACTTATAGAAGATGCAGGGCACACTATTTTATGGCTGCCACCTTACAGTCCTGATTTGAATCCTATCGAGCAAATGTGGGCTTGGGTCAAACAAAAACGTAAAGAGTGGCGGCTAGATTGCGTTGACACACTGTTCTTTTATTTCTTATGGCTGTGTGGCGATTTATAAGTTCTTTGACTATAGCTCACTGCTGTCACGCTTTTTCGTAAGCCTTGCTCAATGCTGCTCACGTTCTGAGTGGCTAACCCATTCTGATAATTCCCTTGCTGGTCACTGTATTTATCAGGACGTGAAGGCATGCATTTTTCACTGGGTTTGAGCTTACGAATTTTGGCATCACTTAACATGTTGGTCTATTCCCTGTGGCTACAAGCTATATAAATCAAGCGATACAAAAAAAACGTTGGTCTAAAGCTGAATCATAAAGCTTTTAAATGTTGGTCTTTTTGAGGTCTAATTGAATCATAGACCAACGAATAGAATAGACCAACACAAGCTATGGGATATGTGAGTTATGTTCGGATAGATTAGGAAAACAGTAGGCATAAAAAAAACGCTAGAAGCGTTATTTATAAAGGGTTGCAGATATATATGGGAGTGTTTGGGAATAGGTAGGAAAACTGATATTTAATAAGATTGGCGGTGAAGGAGGGATTCGAACCCTCGATACGCTATGAACGTATACACACTTTCCAGGCGTGCGGTTTCAGCCACTCACCCACTTCACCGTTTTTTGCAAGACCAAGATTTTTGGCTGCCTAAGTATAGCGGATAGCATTTAAAATGTCACCACTTGCGCCGCATCTTTCTTTATTGGTAACTGCCTGCTAGGATAGCGCATACGTAATGGCAGGCATAGATGGTTGAAAGTGGCATGATAAGTTTTTTTAAAGATAAAGCACGGGTTAAAAATAACCTCATAATGGCAGTATTCACTGTCTTAATAGGGATGTCGTCTGCACAAGCGGATGACCTGAGCCAGTGTAGCCAGTCTTTTTATGGTGGCGTCTATCCTGAATTTACCAATCCTAAGCTCAGTAATAATACCCAAGCGCTATGTATGGACGGTTTTGCCGTTATGTACTCGGGCGTATCACGCACCCCGCTGTGGTCAGCAGAATATCTCGACCGCAAGCGCTTGCAGCAAGCCAAAGAGATTGACCGTGAAGACAGTTTTCATGAAGAAAGTCGCCTGCCAAAATCCATGCGCGCCAAACTGTCTGATTATTCAGGCTCCGGTTATGATCGCGGCCATTTAGCGCCCAATGGCAATATGGCCAATCGCAGCCAGCAGTATGATAGTTTTAGCCTTGCTAACATCGCACCGCAATCACCGCGTAATAATCGCTATATTTGGCGTAATATTGAGTCTGCCACGCGCTATCTAACCCAGCAATACGGTGAGGTTTACACCATTACAGGGGTGGCCTTTACCAGTAAAAAGACCAAACAACTGGCGGATCGTGTGCTGGTACCCAGTCATTTCTTTAAAGCGGTTTACATACCTGCGAGCAACCAAGCAGGCGTCTATTATGCGCCCAATGATGAATCAGAGCGTATAGAGGTGATTAGTCTTGACGAATTAACCGCCAAGATTGGCATTGATGTGTTACCGGTATTGGATGCCCAAACCAAAGCCCAAGCGTTTGATTTGCCATTAAAGGCAGGTGATAGCTCAGATTTGCCCGAAACTCCCCAAGAAGAACCGGTTTGGATGCTATTTGTCCTAGCAATCATTGACTGGCTCGTGGCACAATTGCAGGCATAAGTGGTTTAAATGTAACTAAATCCCCACAGCATTGAAAGATTGGGTAATGCGCTGTTAAGGTAAAGGAGGACGAGATGATTGATCCATTTGCAAATAATCACCAGAGTATGCAGATTGGTGATTTGGTTATTGAAAATCAAGAAGACAAAATCATTATTTATGGCGACATTAATCTGGTCTTTAATGAGGCGGGATTTGAGCAAGCACAGCAGCTACACGAGCTCACTAGTAAAATTATGCTGGCATTTGAAAACCGCAGTCAATATAGTAATTACGATGATAAGTCAAAAGAAAAAGATGACCAAGCGGATAAAATTATAGACAATCCGTTCCTGTAACTGTTTGATATGCTTTTGATTTTATAGTAATAATAAACTATAAAAAAATTACTAGGCAAAATCTAAAAATTGCTTATAATGGGTCAAGACATCGCTTATGTCGATCAAACCTTCTTTGCAAAGCTAAGCATTAATAAGATATTAATATCGGCTTTTAACTGAAACTTAGGATAGAGCTGCAAGCTTGCAATAAAAGATTGTTGATAAAAGGATAAGCGTGGGACATCAGAAACACAACGTTTCTAGTAATCATTGAATGAAGGGAGTCAATTTATGAAATTATTCGCAAAAACCACTTTAGCAGTTGCTGGCATCAGTTTAGCAAGCATGGCATTCGCCGCTGACCCATTACACAACACTACTTGGCAGACTTTTGATGAAGGCCAGCCAAAAGGCGTGGTTAAAATCACTGAGTCTAACGGCGTCCTAACGGGTAAGCTTATCAGCACGACTTCAGAAAAAGGTAAAAAGCATGTTGGCATGACGATTATCTCTGGTCTGAAAGCTGACGGTGGTGGTAAATACAGTGGCGGTACGATTACTGACCCTGAAAAAAATAAAGACTATCGCATGACTGCTAATCTAAGTGGCAGCACTTTAAAATTAAAAGGTTATATCGGTCCATTCTCACGTAGCCAAACGTGGAAAAAGAAATAAACTGCTATAATTCTGCCTTATGAAGTTTGGTTGTTAACGTAGACTAGACTTCATAGAAAGATAAAGTGTTAAAACTTTAAAGCATAAAGAATCCCGCATGACCGAAAGGTTATGCGGGATTTTTAATGGTGGCGTTTTTATCAATGATGTTTTTTTTAATGTGAAATTTCTTAATACTGATTTTATCAATGCCAATTTTATTAATGATGGTCTTACTGTGGATAAAATAGTCCTCAATAAAACCATCGTAGATAGTGGGCTTACCTTATAAACTCTGGATAGGCTTCCATACCACATTCAGCAATGTCTGCTCCTTGATATTCTTCTTCTTCAGAGATACGCAGACCTATGACAAATTTAACGATGCTCCAGACTATCAGACTACTAATAAACACCCAAGTAAAGATGGTCGCAGCACCGGCAATTTGACCGAGCAATGTAGCGGCTGGATTGGTCAGAGGGACAATTAGTAGACCGAATAAGCCTGCCACGCCATGCACCGAGATAGCGCCAACCGGATCATCAATTTTTATTTTATCTAATACTAAGATGGATAGTACAACGATGACGCCTGCCACCATTCCAAATAGCGTGGCCTGAAGCGCCGACGGGGTAGAGGGTTCGGCAGTGATAGCGACAAGACCTGCCAATGCACCATTTAAGAGCATAGTCAAATCTGCCTTACCAAAGATGATGCGCGCGATGATAAGGGCGCCGATGGCACCACCGGCAGCGGCGGCATTGGTATTTAAAAATACTACCGCAACCGCATTGGCGCTGGCAATATCGCCAAGCTTGAGCACTGAGCCGCCGTTAAAACCAAACCAGCCCATCCATAAAATAAGGGTGCCAAGTGCGGCCAAGGGTAAATTGGCCCCAGGGATAGCACGTATCTCACCATTGGGACCGTATTTACCTCTACGCGCCCCTAACAGTAATACGCCCGATAGCGCGGCAGCGGCTCCTGCCATATGGACGATACCTGAGCCAGCAAAATCAGAAAATCCCAAATCGCCAAGGCTAAATAGGCCAAACACGGCTTTACCGCCCCACGTCCAGCTACCTTCTAATGGGTAAATAACTCCGGTCATGACAACGGCAAACAGTAAAAAAGACCATAACTTCATGCGTTCAGCTACGGCACCTGAAACGATTGACATACAGGTGGCGACGAAAACCACTTGGAAGAAGAAATCAGAGGCGGCCGAATATACGGCATCGCCAGCAAAGCCATTTTCAGCTGAGGTCGCCAATGCATCTGCTACTAAAGTTTCAGTGCCAGCAATACCGCTCAAAAACAGATTGCCATCATACATAATGGCATAACCGCATATCATATACATGGTACAGGCGGTGGCAAAGAGGGCGATATTTTTGGTGAGGATTTCGACGGTGTTTTTTGAGCGTATCAATCCTGCTTCTAACATGGTGAAGCCAGCTGCCATCCACATGACCAGCGCCCCACACATTAAGAAGTAAAACGTATCTAGCGCGTACTGGAGCTCAAAGATTTGGTTTTGCATGTTAATTCCCCCTTGAATATATGCAATATAACTATCGAGATGACCTATAAATCAGTGTTTATAGATGGTCTGGCGCTTAATTATTAAATAGCGTCAGGACCTGTCTCACCCGTACGAATACGAATGACTTGCTCAAGATTGGTCACGAATATCTTGCCGTCGCCGATTTTGCCAGTACTGGCGATACGCGTAATGGCTTCGATAGCAGGTTCGACCATCTCATCCATCACCGCCACTTCGACTTTTACTTTAGGTAAAAAGTCCACCACGTACTCGGCGCCGCGATAGAGCTCGGTATGACCTTTTTGACGACCGAAACCTTTAACCTCGGTGACGGTGACGCCTTTCACACCGATGTCAGAAAGCGCTTCACGCACATCATCGAGCTTAAACGGTTTTAAGATCGCAGTGATTAGCTTCATAAAAAAATCCTTATATGGGTGATGTCGCAGGTTAATAGAGGCAGTTTGCTGCCGCATATTATTGTCATGCTTATGGTTAGCGCTTCAAGAATTGTGCCAAACCTACTCAAGGGGGTAGGTAGGTTTGCGCACATGCGCTCAAAAACACTCATCAGTATGACAAAAAATAGCGCTTATACCATAACAATAAATAGCACAGTTATTGGTATAAGTTAGAGAAATCAACCTTTAACGTTGCATGAACGAAAACTTTATTATAACCAACTTTTTAAGCACTTGGGGAGGCTATCACTTTATTTCATGTGATGATTTGATAAAAGGTGAGGGCAAAGAAACGAGGAGGCGTAACAGGAAGAGGTTACAGAGGCTTAAGCTAAATACGATAGTAAAGCGCGATGAATCACGCTTAATATTCAGCCTCTGTATTCAAATAAACGAGCGGCCTTAAGCCTTGGGGAAGAGTAAGTACGGGGTCTTGGTGCTACCAAGCAGTTTTTTGGTCTCGCTACCTTTTAGCAATTCAAGCAAACGTGGTTGCCCAAAAGCACCGGTCATTAGCAGACCAATATCATTTTTACTTTGATAATAGTTTAAGGCGGCAGTTACATCGCGGCAGTCAAGCAAGGCCTTTTTGCATTTGATGCCAGCTTGCTTAAGGCGCGCATAAGCTTCCCGCAGTGCATCGCAGTTTTCTGAATTTTCTTTGGCAACCATGACGATATGCACGGTCAATGCCCGAACAAGAGCCGTTTTACACAGCCAATTGAGCAATTTATGCGAAGTAGGGCTATTGTCAAAAGCAAATAATGCCGTGGTTGGGGGCAAAAATGGTGCATGAGTCACCAAAATGGGGCAGTGGCTTAAGCGGATAAGCTGGCTTAAGGTTGATTTGCAGGTGACATGATGACCGATGACGATTAATTGTGCCTTGTCATCGACATAATCAATACTATCACTCAGGTTTTCATGCCGATGTAATGTATAGGTTTTAAACTTATGAGGTTGCTGCTCGCAGTAAGTGGTTGCTTGGTGTAGCAGTAGCTTACCTTGGGCTTTTAGCTCGCTATTACTGAAGTGTTCTTTTGCCGTAAATTGATCGAGCAAGACATTTTCATCATCGATATTTAGGCAGCCTGAATAATCAACAGCGGCTTTTTGTTGTAAACTTGGTACGGAATGGAGCAGGCCAATGGGCGCTTGCAGACGAATAGACGCCCACATACTGGCATCCAATACGGCTTGCACATGATCGGGACAATCCAAGCAAGCAATCACGCTATCTGGCTTCAAATTACTCATAAAGGCACCACATATCTCAATAATGAAAACACAGGCCCGTTGGTTAAAGTCATCCTTTAACCAACGAGCCTGATTTTATATACCAATATAATTGCTGATGAATAAACCAAATGTCTATCTCAGCTTGATAACACCCATGCAGTTTTGCTTAATCCAAGAGCCCAATATCTCGGCGATCATGAATCGAAAAACGATCGATAAGGGTGCGGCTGGCGCTATTGAGTCCAACCACTTTGACATCAATGCCTTCGCGTTGCAAGCGCATGACCAGCTTGTCCAAAGTATCAACGGCACTGACATCCCAAAAATGGGCTTGGCTGACGTCAATATGTACGCTATCTAAGGCTTCTTTGGTATCAAAACTCTGCAAAAACTGCGTCGTTGAAGCAAAGAAAACCTGCCCTTGCACGTAGTAATAGCGGGTATTGCTGCTGTCGTCATATTCACTAAAGATGGTCAGGAATTGCCCAATTTTATTGGCAAATGCTAAGGCAGATAACAATACCCCAACGCCGACGCCGTATGCTAGGTTATGAGTAAAGACGGTGGTCAAAACCGTCGCTAGCATAACGATATTAAAGGACATCGGATGGGTTTTAAATTCACGGATAGATTGCCAGTTAAAGGTGCCGATAGAGACCATAATCATCACCGCCACCAGTGCGGCCATCGGTATCAGGCTGACCCAGTCACTTAAGAATACCACCATGATAAGCAGTACCACGCCAGCGATGAGCGTTGATAAACGCGTACGACCGCCAGATTTGACGTTAATCATCGACTGTCCAATCATTGCACAACCTGCCATCCCACCAAAGAATCCCGACACTACGTTGGCGATACCTTGACCGCGGCATTCTTTGTTTTTGTCACTTGGCGTGTCAGTTAATTCATCGACAATGGTTGCGGTCATCATAGATTCTAATAAACCTACGACGGCAAGCGCGATAGAATAAGGTGCGATAATCAATAAGGTATTCAAATTGAGCGGAATGTCAGGTAATAAAAACACCGGTAAAGAATCTGGCAAATCGCCCATGCTACCGACGTTACGGATGTCAAGATTCATATACATGGCGACCGCGGTCAGGCCAACGATACAAATCAGCGGCGATGGAATCACGCGTCCGATTTTAGGAATCAGCGGAAACAAGTAGATAATGGCTAAACCGGCTGCGGTCATGATATAAACCGTCATGCCGACGCGCTCAGTCATCGGGTTCAGCTCGGGCAACTGAGCAGCAAAGATCAAAATCGCCAGCGCATTGACAAAACCAATGACCACCGAGCGCGATACAAAGCGCATTAAGTTACCAAGCTTAAAGATACCCATGATTATTTGGATGACGCCGCAAAATAAGGTTGCCGCTAGTAAATACTGCAAGCCGTGCTCGGCAACTAAATCAACCATGACCAGCGCCATGGCACCGGTCGCCGCTGAAATCATACCGGGACGACCACCGACGAAACTGATCACCACGGCGATACAAAACGACGCATACAGACCGACTTTTGGGTCGACACCGGCGATAATGGAAAAGGCAATCGCTTCTGGAATCAAGGCCAGTGCGACGACCAAACCTGATAACGTATCACCGCGAATATTGGAAAACCACTCTTCACGTAAACTGCCAAAAAAAGATGTCATAAGTAAACTGCATAGGATTAGAGGCAAAAAAAGCAATCGTTCATCATTGAGCGTTAAAGCTGAGCGATAAAAGGATTGCATCGTGATTAACTATGTCGAGATGATATCGACCATAATTACGTTATAAAAAATAAGTCATCGTAATAGATGCTGATAATCGTTCTGTAAACAGGTACTCATGCAGCCATATGGCTGTGGCACTATTATTTGTTTGAGTAATTATTTGTTTGAGTAATTGCCTGCTTGAGTATTAGCTAACTACTTAGCTATCGACCTTTATAACGGTATCGCAAATGCCATCACCCATAATCAATATGATGACAGTCTTTAAAATGATGAATAAGTGTCCGCGATGGTCTGTTGCGGTAGAAGAAGATAAATAATCTGTCAGACGAAAACGCTACAATATAGGGCAGTGCTTGCCTGTCATACCATTATCACCATATGAATCGTTGCTGAAGAGATGTGACAATAGCGCGATACGTGTGACAACATGCTAAACTAAAATACTAGATTGCATACTTGGTCAAAATAGCTATTTAACCTAGCGCTTCCTATTAGGGCAGCTATTATAGCATTAGCGACTCAATATAAAAACAGGCGCATAATAACACAAAGTCTCAAAAAACCAGTACCGAAATCCGAGTGATACCTTTATGATGCTGTTCATCTAAAGCGCCTTATGCAGGCTATATATAGCGCGTATTTATAGATCTAAGCTTATAGGCAGTTTGTTTATAGAATCTACTTATAAAAGCTGTTTATAAAGCTGCTTATGAAACCGGTATGCTTGACACAATTTTGTTCGTCCAATAGATAGAAGGAATAGATATGACCGCCAGCACCGCAAAAGACGCCTTACTTCATAAAGGCAGTGGTTTACAAGTCGTGGTCGGTTTGGGGCAGTCGGGGCTGTCGGTGGCGCATTATTTGACCGCGCAAGGCTACCAAGTCGCTGTGACTGATAATCAAGTGAGCCCCACTTTAGCAGACCAATTACCTGCTGCGGTTGAGATTCGCCAATTTGGGGCGATAGATGCAGAGTTATTGCAACAAGCGGCTCGAATTATCATCAGCCCTGGCATCTCACTAAAAACAGCAGCAGTTGCCGCGGCGAAAGAGGCGAATATTCCGGTCGTCAGCGACATTCAGTTATTTTGTGAAGCGTGCCGCGTACCGATTATTGCCATTACTGGCTCTAACGCTAAAAGTACCGTAACGACATTGGTTGGCCAAATGGCGGCGGATGCAGGGGTGAATGTTGGCGTGGGTGGCAATATTGGTGTGCCAGCGCTGACTTTGCTGTCTAATAGCGAGATGGAGTTAGCGGTTCTTGAGCTATCAAGTTTCCAATTAGAGACCGTCACCAATTTAGGCGCACAAGTGGCAACGGTGCTGAATATGTCACCTGACCACTTAGACCGTCATGGCGATATGCTCGGTTATCATCAAGCCAAACATCGTATCTTTCAAGGTGCCAAGTCAGTGGTTATCAATCGCGAAGATGCCTTGACGCGCCCGCTGGTGGCGGATAATTTGCCACGTTTGAGCACGGGCATTCACGCCCCTGATAAAGGTCAGTATGGGCTTATTACCGACTCAGAAGGGCATACGTATTTAGCCCGCGGGACAGAGCGTTTGCTCTCGGCGGATAAACTGCGCATTAAAGGTCGTCATAATTTACTCAATGCCCAAGCAGCTTTGGCATTGGGCGAGCTTGCAGGTTTACCACTTGATAGTATGCTTAACACCTTGCAGGCATTTACAGGGCTTGAGCATCGCTGTGAATATGTCGCTACAGTCGATGGGATTGATTATTTTAATGATTCTAAAGGCACCAATATTGGTTCAACCATGGCAGCTGTCGAGGGCTTAGGAGCGGTATACGCACCTAAAGACGGTAAGCTATTATTAATCTTAGGTGGTCAAGGCAAAGGGCAACAATTTGGTGAATTAACGCCGTTTATCAATCAGTATGTCAGCCAAGTGCTATTTATTGGTGAAGACAGCCAACAGATTGAGCAGCATTTACGAGCAGCAGGTATCCGTGCTGACGATGTCTCATTACATCAGTGTCAGACGTTAGAAGGCGCTTTTGCGATGATTAAACAGGTCACAGAAAGCAGCCTATCACAAGTACAAGCGGTGCTCTTATCACCAGCTTGCGCCAGCTTTGATCAGTTTAGTGGCTTTGCTGCCCGAGGCGAGCACTTTAGTCAGCTTGTTAAGCAGTTAGACACTGTCTCACAAGGCAGTGTTTCTTAAGGCAGTGTTTATTAAGATATTGTGTCAACAGATAGTTGGTCTTCAGATAAGTTGCCATAAAAGAGCTTGTCGCTAGATAGCACGACCATCAGCTTTTATACTGTTTCGTTTATCGTTGTAAAAATGGCAGGCGTTTTTTGATAAATGATTGTTTTGCTTATGAATTGCTGCTACTGTCAAATATAAGCAGTAAGGCTTGCGACAACCCAGTGATGAATCAGATGACGAACCAAGCAGCAACCGAAGCACGTTGCCATGTCAGTACTTAATATTGACATGGTAAACTGCCAAAAAACGTGGTTTGTCACTAACTAGCTGTCTGCTATTATCTTTTTAAATAAAATCTATTTCATATTTTTTAAACGGTGGCGTTTTATAAACGCCGTGTTTTTTCGTTTGCTAGTGTATATAAAATTATGGCGCTCTCTTCTCTTTTTCGTTCGAACTCTCAATCGCCACAAGCTACTGGCTCAGATGGTATTTTGTCTATGCCATCAGCGCGCGCAATTTTATTATCGAGCGTCGGCTGTATGTTGGTGCTTAGCCTATTGATGGTGGCTTCTGCTTCTATTCCTTTTGCGCTCAGTCGCGGCATGAGCGAGCTGAATTTTTTCTATAATCAGCTCCTCTATATGGGTATTGGTCTGTTTATCGCCGGTTTTTCTTATAAACTGGTATCGTTAAAAAGGCTCTATAGAACTGAAACCCAGTTTATGCTGTTGGCGATTACCGGGCTCTTGTTATTTGCCACCTTATTTAGTACGCCTATTAACGGCTCGAAGCGTTGGCTGACCCTCGGCGGCTTTAACTTTCAGGTCGCAGAGCTTGCAAAGCTGGTGATGATTATATTTGTCTCAGACTTTGTGGTACGCCGCTCATTTGAGGTACGTAATGGTTGGGATGGCTTTTTACGCATTGCGATAGTGGTCGGGCTAATTACCGTTCTGTTACTAGCGCAGCCAGATTTTGGCTCGTTTGTGGTTATTATCGGTACTGTCTTTGCAATATTTTATATTGCTGGCGCGCCCTATAAGCAATTTATCGCGCTCGGTGCTGTCGCCGTTGGTGGCGCAGTATTAATGGTGGCGACTGTACAATATCGCCTCGTACGCGTGATGTCGTTTTTGGACCCTTTTGATGATGTGCAAGATACCGATTATCAGTTGGCACGCAGCTTAATCGCCTTTGGTCGTGGTCAGTTTACCGGTGTCGGTTATGGCGAAAGTGTACAAAAACTGTCGCATTTGCCAGAGGCACATACGGATTTCCTGTTAGCGATTACCGGTGAAGAATTGGGCTTTGTTGGCGTCACGATGATCTTGATACTTGAGGCGCTGATTATCGGTAGTGCCATGCGCATCAGTTATAATGCCCTTAAACGTCGCCAAATGCGTATGAGCTATACCGCCTTTGGTATCGCCGTGGTGTTTATTGCCCAGACGATTATTAATGCGGCGATGAATATGGGCGCGATTCCGACCAAAGGTTTGACCATGCCATTTTTTAGTTATGGTGGTTCATCGATGCTGATTAGCTTGGTGATGGTGGCGGTGCTGCTAAAGATTTATAAAGAAAGCCCTGAGATTGAGAAAAGCCAGTGTCGTTATTATTAAACCATTTAATGATAAAGTGCTAAATACTTTTATATTGTTTAAGACATTCTCACTCTAATCATTAACTATAAAAAGGCGTCGCTAATAGCGGCGCTTTTTCTATTAGGGCTTAGGACTATGTTATTCAATGCTAGGCATATTTAAAGACTGCATATTTTGTAGCGGTGAGTTATCCCATTGTGCAATCGCTTGCTTAAGCATATTTGTTGGGGTATCTCTATCAACGGCAGGCTGCTGCAATAGCTGTAAAGCATGAGTAATTAGCTTGCTTGGGTCGCGAGTATCAATCGGCTGGGCAAGGTTTTGTTTCGACAGCTTTTGACCGTCAGGACTGCATATCAGCGGCAAATGATACCAATAGTCGATAGCCGGTAAGCGCGCGGCATGCATGATGCTGATTTGGGCGGTGGTCATCGGTAAAATATCTAAGCCGCGCATAATATGCGTGACGCCTTGCAGGCCATCATCGAGACTGGCGGCTAAAATGTAATTAATCATGCCATCTTGGCGACGTACCACCATGTCTCCCAAGGTGTACTGCGGGTTATCCCATTGCATGCCTTGAATGCCATCTTTAAAGCCCATGCGATAATTTGGCAACTGTATACGTAGCTTATTTTGCGCTTTATCAAAACCTGCATTTAGACAGCAGCGCGGATAGCGTTGTCTGTTTAGAAGTTTTTGGTTTGCCTGCTGCGGGTCAATACTTTCTCCTATCGCTGTTCGCTCCCAATAACGCTCAAGACTTTTGCGTGAGCACTGACAGCCGTAGGTCAGCGGATAGAGACTTGAAGATAAGTAATCATTATAAATATCAATGCGTTCAGATTGGTAAATGACATCGCCATCCCAGTGTAGCCCGAGCACCTCCAAATCAATCAAAATCTGCTCAGTAAATTGGCTATCGCAGCGTTCAGTATCAGTGTCTTCGATACGTAAGAGCCACTTGCCACCGATAGATTTGATATGACAAAAGCTGGCAAGTGCCGTCGTTAATGAACCAAGATGCAGCTCACCAGTGGGTGACGGGGCAAAACGCCCGATAGGCTGTGATGACGATGCGGCTGCGGCTGTAGTTGAAATTTGAATTGGCATAGGAGTATGGATGGTTTTCAAAGTAGGCAGTATCAGTAGAATAAAAACATAGGATAATAAATATAGCGCCAAAAAGATATTTATCAAATATGCCTATTTTGTTGGTGGCGTGTCAATAAGCATCAAGTTCATCTATAACTGGCAATGTATAAAACGCATGAAAATAAAAAACAACAACATAAAACGCAACGAGCGACCAATAAATGGTCGCTCGTTTTTATATTAGAGTATTAATGACTGTTAAACTAGCTGGATTTAAGCACCTTATTTAAGCACCTTGGTTTTGACGCTCTTTAATCTCAGATAAAGTTTTGCAGTCAATGCACTGAGTTGCTGTTGGACGGGCTTCGAGGCGACGCAGACCAATCTCTACGCCACAAGTTTCACAAAATCCGTAATCATCGTTTTCAATTTCGGCGAGAGATTTATCGATTTTGCGAATCAGCTTACGTTCACGGTCACGCGTACGCAAGGTCAAAGCAAACTCTTCTTCTTGCGTGGCGCGGTCATTGATATCTGGCATGGCGCTAGACTCATCTTGGATATAAGTCTTGGTACGATCCGCTTCGCCAATCAGTTGGTGCTTCCAATCTAATAACATTGCCTTAAAATGCGCCAATTGCTCATCAGACATATACTCTTCGTCTTTGGCAGGTTCATAAGGGGTGAACTTTACATCACTCGGATTCGTGGTCAGGGTGCTCATATGGGTATCCTACTTTTTCAAATTAATTCAATAAAACGACATATCAAAAGACAAGACGTTATAAATTTATCAAACGCTATAAATTGTCCCTTTATAAAACGTTTTACCACTTAGTAACACAAGTAACACAGCTGATCTAATAATACGGTTATCTCGATAGGACGCGGGCGACCTATCAATGGTCAGGTATATTGTCATGAATTTATTTATTTAAATGCTTACGGTTAAATAAATAGACAAATCCCTGACTGTGAAAACTTAGCTTGTGGTCAAGTTAGCCATCCTAGCTATTATAATTTTGTCTAAATAAAGCTTAGACCATGCTTATTTTTCTTACATTGGCTAACAGTATAAGATACAGGCTCTGGCGATATTATTCTAGCCAAATTTTAGCCAATAAAACTGGTCGTCAAGTATCTAGTCTTTCGACCCAGCTTGCAACCTCTCCATTGTTGGCTAATTGCAACCAACGATATCCGGGTAGGGCGTTTTTATCATAAGCAAAATCGTCTTCAAAAGGCTTAAATTGATAGCAAGTAGACGGCGTGCTATACACCGTCACTCCTTGGTGCTGACGGACTTGCTCTTGGTGGGTATGCCCGCTGATAATCACTTTTAGATGCTCAAATGCCGCCATCCGTTGCCAAAAAGTATCGGCATTTTTTACCATATGCTGATCGATCCAGTCAGAGTCGACCGGTATCACGTGATGGTGTAAGGCGATGAGCGCAGGCTTCGTGCAAGTCTCTAGCTGCTGACATAGCCAATCAATGTCGGTCGCTGTCACCTCTCCTGCTACCTTGCCAGTAATGGAGGAATCTAATAACAGTATCTGCCAATGCTCCGTCTCAATCATATGTCGGCTTAGCAGGCGCTCATCGGTAGGTCTGGAAATCAGTTCACGCTGAAAAAATGGCAGCTCACTGTCATTTTCATCGGTGACATCATGGTTGCCCGCGATACAAGCGAAAGGAATGCCGGTCGCCTGCAACACCTTAAAAATATGGTCGTAAATCTCAGTTTGTACTTTATTGACCAAATCGCCTGTGACAATGATTAAGTCACAGCGCCGATCTTCGCTTAATGCTTGTTTGATAATTGCCTCAAAGCTGTACTGGCAAATCGCCACTTCACTACTGGTTTCGTCAACCGCCGCAGGCACATGGGATGATAAGTGCAAATCAGTGATTTGCAGAATATTTACCTGTCCGTCTGGCGTGCTGAGGGCGCTGGCAGGATAGCTAAGCATTGGATTTAGTCCCTTATCAATCAAAATCGCGTTAAAGCAAAACACCGTAGAAAGCATTTATTTTATTATATAAAGTCGTTAACTATATTCTTGATAATATTAGAGAAAGTTTATAACATTATGACGAGTAAAGCTCTAGCAATATTGATGAAATAAAGTTCGATAAAGGCGAAGTAAATAGCTGTCTTACGACGGTGATAATAAGTGCTGCGACCGCCATAAGCGCTGCCGGATATTTGAATATTTGAATATTTGAATATTTAATGGCGTGGCGACTAGTGGCGTGGCGACCAGAATTTTGCCATGAGGGATTTTGTACCTGATTTTATGCCTATTAGCTTTGAGATAATCAGCGCAATAAAAAATAAAATAGCGAGGACTAAAACAATAGCAAGTCCAGTCTGGATATCAAACCAGATACTGCCCCAAACGCCAAGCGTGACGCCAAGCTGGGCGATAATTAAGGCGATAATGACCATTTGTTTTGGTGAGGTTGACCAGAGACGGGCGGTCAGCGCGGGCAATACCAATAAACCACTGATTAATAAGCTACCAACCGCTTGCAAGGCAATGGCACAAAACCCCGCCAATACGCCCATAAAAAACAGCCGCTGACGAGTCGGATTGATACCCTGAATCCGTGCCAAAGCCTCATGAGTAGCCAGTTTGATTTGTGCCGGCCATATATAAATAAGTAGCCCCAAGCCAACCAAAACACTGGTTGCAATTAAAGGTAAATCCGCCCAATCAAGCTCAAGCAAATTGCCAAATAAAAAGCCTAAGACATTGGCTTGCTGGTCGGTCAGCTGGGTTAACGTTAATAAACCTAAGCACAGCAGCGATACCGCAACCACGGCCAACACCGCATCGACAGGCAAGCGCTCATCATCAATTAATACCAGTCCCAGCACCACCATCACACTGACAATGCCAATACCAATGCCCATGGGTAATTGCCATAATACTGCCAACGCTACCCCTAACAATGTCCCATGCGCCAGTGCATCGGCAAAAAACGCCATGCGGCGCCATAATACCAAGCAACCTAAGGGCGCAGAAAGTAAGGCTAAAATGCTGCCAGCAATCCAGGCAGGGGCAATGATGGCTAACCAAGCGGTCATAATAGATATCCGTAACATTTTTATAAAAAGGAATAAGGCGGTTGTTGCCTAAATAAGCTTGGTTGTCAATTATATCTCGCTTGGCGCATGATGCTCGCAAGCGTGTGGCTGATGGACATACGGCTGCTCATAATGATGTCCAAAGAGCTTTTGAAATTCTGAACTAATGGCAAGCTCGCTTGGTTGCCCTTCGCAGCAGATATGTTTATTGAGACAAATGACACGCCTGCTACCTTTCATCACCCAATGCAAATCATGCGAAACGACTAACATGGCGCAGCGTAAAAACTCCGGCAGCTCATCAATAAACTGATATAGCCAAACTTCCGTATCAGGGTCAAGCCCTTGCATCGGCTCATCTAAAATTAATAAATTGGGTTTGTCTAGCAAGGCGCGCGCCAGCAACACCCGCTGGGTTTCACCGCCTGACAGGTGCAGCATTTGCCGTGATAGCAGATGCGTTAAAGATAATTTTTCAAATATAAATTGACGCTGCTCAGGTGTTAGGCGCTTTTTGTCTGCTTGAGCCAATAAATCGCACACGCGTAACGGTAAAATGGGCGCGACCGTAAAGCGCTGCGGCACATAACCGAGCTGTAACGTTTGGTGCGGTGTTATCTGTCCATTCGTTGGCTCTATTAAGCCCAAAACCAGCTTAACCAAGGTTGATTTACCCGCGCCATTAGGACCGATAAGGCTGACCGTTTCATTGACAGCAATATCAATGTCGATATGCGAGAGGATGCGTTGCTGCCCGATATGGTAGCTGATATCGCTTAAGCTCAGCAGTTTGGTGGCATTATTCATCGTCTTATCACTCATATTAATGGCAGAGGATGGCTTGGTTGGGGAAGTCGCTAGGCTCATAGGGCAGTACTGATATGTTAGTGATAAGTGAGTAATGGAACCACAATAATAAGGATAAAAGCATCGCTAAGGGTAAAAGCGTCAACCTAAAATATTGCCCATCAACTATTTTATTGACACGCTTGGCAACGACCACTGAGCTCAATGACACTGCGCTCCACCATAAAACCGACGTCTTGTTGCGCAAAGCTCATGATTTCTTGCACCGGTAAACTGCTGCATTCTTGTACACGCTGGCACTGGGCACAGATTAAAAATGCTGCCGTATGCTGGGCGCGTGGATGACAGCAAGGCACATAAGCATTGATAGAGGTTAGCTGATGAATCAAACCTTCGCTTAATAAGAACTCCAAGCTGCGATAAACAGTTGGCGGTGCGACGTTTTTTGGCGTCTGACTGTTTGTCTGCTTAGCTGAAGCAGAAGTTTTAGCTTCAGGCTCGGTCAGGCGCATTTGTTGCAACTGCGTGATTAAATCATACGCACCCACAGGCTTATTGGCTTCTAACACCAACTGATAGATTTGTTGGCGCAACGGCGTAAAGCGCGCACCGCTTGCGCGACATTGCTCTTTTGCGTCCATAAGGCGCTCATTCACATCGGACGGCGTAAAATCTTGCACATCGTGTACATGATCGCAAACGGGTGAGTGACTAGACATGAAGCAAGCTCCTAAAAATGACCCAGCGCTTTTATAATTATCACCTTTATATCTACAAGGCACTTTAGTATAAGGCGCATTTTATGATGGTTTTTTATATTGTTATAGTATAACATAATAATATGCAAAGGCGGATATCGCGTTTGAACGTATCGGTACATACGCCTATTTTAATCAAAATAACGTCTCAAAACGATTATTCGCACTATTATTTATTAACCTTTAAAAGCAGCCATTATGATTTCATTTTTTAAAAGTTTTATACGTTTACCGATGAGCTTACAGCGCTTATTAGCGACAGGCGTCATTATATTTGGCTCGTTAATGATGAGCGCGCAAGCGGCAACGGTCAGTGTGAGTAATTATCCCCTGTTTTTATTAAGCCAAGCGGTCACAGAAGGTGCGCCATCTGCCAAGCAGTTATTGCAAGCAGGGGAGGTGGGGCATCACGGTAGTATCAGCCCGGGCGATATCAAAGCGATTCAGGACAGTAAGTTTGTGGTCTGGTTTGGTGAACCCTTAGAGAATAACTTAGCCAGCACTCTAAATAGCGCGCCCAATGCGATTGCCTTATTTAAGTTTGATGCCTTTAAACGTCATCCGCTCCGTGATATTAAAGGTAAACCACTCGCTGGCACGCTTGACCCGCATATTTGGCTCGATCCTGAAAACGCAAAAGCCATTACCCGTGCGCTTGCCGTCATTCACAGTCATGCCAATCCGCAATATAAAGCGCTTTATCATGCCAATGCGCAAAAATTTGCCCAGCGCATGAATAGGGCAGTGGCCGCAGCCAAGGCAAACCACGCGCAAAAACCTTTGCCGTATTGGGCCTATCACGATGCTTATCAATATATGGAAGACAGCGCTAAGTTACAGTTGATTGGCAGTTTAAGTACCGATCATCATTTAGCACCAAAGGCCAGTCAACTACGCTGGCTACATGAGCAGCGCCCAGCCAAGCAAATGTGTTTGGTCAGTCCAAGCAGCCCTGCCAAAGGTCTGCTCGCCAAACTCCAACCGGTTAAAAGTACGGTACAAGCAGAAGATATGAGCAACAGTAAAGACTTTGTCAGCGGTTGGCAAACGATGACGCAGCAAATTCGCCAATGTATCGCATAAATACTTCTCTATAAATGGCTTGCAAGATGGTAATTTATAAAGCTATTCAAAAAAGCTATTTAAAAGACTCGGTAAACAAGTAATTAAAAATGACATAAGGCGCATTTGCTTAATCATCATTAGCAAATGCGCCGATATAAACGCCTTGTTATTAATGTATTCGCGAGACTTTATCCACTCTGTAGAGCGTTCTTTATTGCCAGATAAGTAAATGCTTGATAAAAGGCATATTTTACTTGCTTAAAATTGCCTTGCTCCCTATAATAAGTGGCGTTTTAATTTGGTTAAAAGATAACGTCTGTAGAGTGAGGCATTCACGGATAACTTTGTCGCAACTGTGCTACATTATCCCCACGTTATAGAGCTATAGAAATATCGATGACCAAGCCTGCCAAACGCACCCAAAAAGATAAAATTGGTATTTACCTAAAACGCCAAGCATGGGTTTTATTTATCCTTATTGTGCTTGGCTGGATAATAGATGTCGCCTGGCTAGGTAGTGATAACAACACGCTGGTTATTGCAAAGAGTAACGCCATTGGTGCGCTACTTAGTTTTGCCACCCAAGCCGTGTTTGCTGGATTTATCTTTTGGTATACCGGATATCGCGCGCGCAGACACATTGTCAGCCAGCTATATCGTGGTCAGATGGTCAAATGGCTACTGACCGTGTTCGGTTTCGCACTAATTTTTATTACCATACAACCTCTATCAGCGCCTGCGCTATTCATCGGTTTTATGGTAATGCAGATTAGTCACAGTTGGATGTTGTGGCATATACGCTAGTATTTATAGACGATCATCGTTTTAATGGTCAATATTATAAATAACGTTAGTTTGTCATCCTGCGGTCCAACTTCTCTACGATTGCTGTTATAACGTCATTGATATATCAGAAAATGACTCAGAACCGTTTTTACAATAAAAGTATGAATATAGCGCTTATCTCAGCGTAAAGCGTCAAATAATTGCGATTACTAACCCCTTATCTAAACAGGGTTATCAGATATAATTAAATTATCAATAATGTATTATAGACGCAAAGCTATGTAAGCTAACGTTAACAGCGATTAACGTATTCATACAGTAAATAAAAAAGTCATAATTGACTTTACACGAATACCACGCTGCATTAATATAGGCAGCTAAATATCTTGCTGACAAGCGCTGTATTGAGCGTTTATCGTGATAAAACGATATAAGCAGACACATATATGACATTTTTGCGTACACATGCAAGGGCTATTACTGAATCATCATAAGCCCTTTTTTGATAGCTAAAATTTATCGGGCGTTATCGAATTGAGCAGTAGTCGTACATTGGTTATTCAGTTTGGTTAATGAGTAATAGCAGATTAATTAGATAGTTATGGGTTGGATGTTATTGGTTACATGAGTGCTGTCGCAGGATTTATTGATTTGCTTAGTAGTAGATTCACTAAAACCGCCAACACCTCATCAGATGACAACCATATTTTTTGGTAGTTGATTAAATCGTTGATTAATAAGAAGCTTACATTATGGCATCCGAGCAAACATCATCAGAATATATCTCTCACCACTTAACGAATTGGACGTACGGCTATCTGCCGGGCGAAGGATGGAAAGTTGCCTATACTGCTGAAGAAGCAGGTTTAATGGGTTTTAAAGCTATCCACCTTGACTCTATGTTATGGTCAATCGGTCTGGGTATTTTATTTTGTGCCATCTTTTGGATGGTTGCCAAAAAAGTTACTTCAGGCGTACCAAGTAAGACTCAAGCAGCGGTTGAGATGATCGTTGAGTTTGTTGATAACAACGTTCGTGATTCTTACAGTGGTACCTCAAAATTGATTGCGCCTTTGGCGTTAACCATTTTTGTGTGGATTTTCTTGATGAACTTGATGGATCTATTACCTATCGACTTTATTCCAAGTCTTGCAGGCCTAGTTGGCGCTGCGATGGGTCATGATCCACATCATGTGTTCTTCAAGATTGTTCCAACGACTGATCCTAATATCACCCTTGGCATGTCGTTCTCTGTCTTTGCGTTGATTATCTACTATAGTATTAAAGAGAAAGGGTTGGGCGGCTTTGTTGGTGAGTTAACACTGCATCCGTTTAGCGCCAAAAACCCAATCATGCAAATTATTTTAATCCCCATCAACTTTATCTTAGAGTTTGTTACTCTGATTGCCAAACCAATCTCATTAGGTTTGCGTCTATTCGGTAACATGTATGCTGGGGAGCTGATCTTCGTATTGATTGCCCTGATGCCGTTTTGGATTCAATGGGCGTTATCTGTACCGTGGGCAATTTTCCACATCTTAATTATTACCCTTCAAGCGTTCGTATTCATGATGTTGACGATAGTTTATATGTCGCTTGCATCATCAACTGAACATTAATTATACATTCAATAGGTAAATGAGGATACATCAATGGATCCAGTATTAGGTGGTTACACAGTTATCGCAGTAGCACTGCTTATCGGTCTTGGCGCACTTGGCACAGGCATTGGTTTTGCTATTCTAGGCGGCAAGTTCTTAGAAGGTGTTGCACGTCAACCAGAACTTGGTTCACAGCTGCAAACTCGTATGTTCATCGTGGCAGGTCTACTTGATGCCGTACCGATGATTGGTGTTGGTATTGCTATGCTATTGTTGTTCGCTAACCCTCTAGCAGGTTAATCAGAAAGCTCAGTTGTAAATGTTTGGTGGTCAAAGTTTGTATATTAAACATAGCCAAAGTTTGGCTATCAAATATGATCAATGAAACTGATTTTTCATTAACAAAGAGGTGATCACGTGAATATCAATTCTACCCTCATCGGTCAAGCCATTGCTTTTGCAATATTTGTGATTTTTTGCATGAAATTCGTGTGGCCACCACTTATCGGTGCCATTAATGAGCGTCAGCGTAAAATTGCTGAAGGCTTAAACGCCGCAGAAAAAGCAAAAGCAGATTTAGCGACCGCGGAGCAAGATGTACAGCAGGAGCTTAATCTTGCAAAGACCAAAGCTGCTGCTCTAATTGAGCAAGCGAACAAGAGCGCCAATCAGCTTGTTGAAGATGCAAAATCGCAAGCCCAAGCGGAAGGCGAGCGCATTCGTCAACAAGCGCAAGCCTCTATCGACCAAGAAATCAATCAAGCGCGCGAATCATTGCGTGCCCAAGTTGCTGAACTGGCTGTACTTGGTGCAGAGAAGATTTTGCAAGACAAAGTCGATGTGCAAAAACATGCCAGTATGTTAGACCAACTGGCGGCGAAGCTGTAATTGTGAGGATATCATGGCTGACTTATCAACCTTAGCACGACCGTACGCTAAAGCCGCGTTTGACTATGCCAATGAAAACGGGGTAGTAAATGAGTGGGAAAACTTCTTATTTATTGCCAGCACCGTTGTCAATGACAAGTCGTTCAGTACTTGGCTAGACAATCCAGCTGTTTCTGCTGAGCATAAGTCAGCTGCTTTGGTCGATCTTTATGATACAGAAGTAGCTAGCGCGAATGATTCTGCTTTTAAGCAGTTATTAGTCGAGACCCAAGGGACTCGTCATGACAGCAACGCCAGCTATCCAAAAGTATCAGTAGCACTTAGTAACTTCGTTAAACAGTTATCAGAACAAGAGCGTCTGGCGCTGCTTCCTGAAGTTTATGAGCATTATCGCCGTCACAAGGCAATAAGCTTAAAGCAGCTTGACGCTTATGTGACCTCTGCTTATCCATTAACCGATGCCCAGCGTGATACGCTGCAAACGCGTCTTGCTGCTTCGCTCAATGCGAGCGTGGTGATTCATGAGTCGGTTGATCCTAGTCTTTTGGCGGGCGCTACGATTAAAGTCGGTGACAAAATCATCGATGATTCGATGCGTGGCAAGTTACAACAGTTAAAAACACAGCTAACTGCCTAATGCCAATCATCAGTGCAGCTTAATAAAGCTTGCGTGATATAAGAGCATTTAAGTCAGTGGCGGGTTATCATAAATTAAAGGAAACAAGGCAATGCAACAATTGAATCCAGCGGAAATCAGTAATCTGATTAAGCAGCGTATTCAAGACCTTGATGCGGGTGCAACTGCAAAGAATGAAGGCACGATTGTCAAAGTATCTGACGGTATCGTGCAGATTCATGGTCTTGAAGATGCCATGTACGGCGAAATGATTGAGTTTGAAGGTGAAATCTACGGAATGGCGCTTAACTTAGAGCGTGATTCTGTTGGTGCGGTAGTATTAGGCGACTTCCTAAAACTACAAGAAGGTCAAAAAGCCTATTGTACTGGTCGCATTTTGGAAGTACCCGTAGGTCCTGAGTTGCTAGGCCGTGTTGTTGATGCTTTAGGTAACCCTATTGATGGCAAAGGTCCTATCGATGCCAAGATGACTGATAAAGTCGAAAAAATCGCCCCAGGCGTTATCGACCGTCAATCAGTAGATCAACCAGTAATGACTGGTTATAAAGCTGTTGATACCATGATTCCAATCGGTCGTGGTCAGCGTGAGCTTATCATTGGTGACCGCCAGACGGGTAAAACCGCGATGGCTATCGATGCGATCATTGCGCAGAAATCATCTGGTATTAAGTGTGTATACGTCGCAATCGGTCAGAAACGTTCTACCATTGCCAACGTGGTACGTAAGCTTGAGCAAACTGGTGCCCTTGAATATACGACTGTAGTTGTCGCTTCAGCGTCAGAGCCAGCAGCACTGCAGTATATCGCACCGTACTCAGGTTGTACGATGGGCGAATACTTCCGTGACCGCGGCGAAGATGCACTGATTGTTTTTGATGATTTATCAAAACAAGCCGTTGCTTATCGTCAGATTTCACTATTGCTACGTCGTCCACCAGGTCGTGAAGCCTATCCTGGTGACGTATTCTATTTACACTCACGTTTACTTGAGCGTGCATCACGCGTAAACGCGGCGTACGTAGAAAAATTCACCAATGGTGAAGTGGTTGGTAAAACCGGTTCTTTAACCGCGCTACCTATCATTGAAACCCAAGCTGGTGACGTATCTGCATTCGTACCAACCAACGTGATTTCAATCACTGATGGTCAGATCTTCTTAGAATCTAGCCTATTTAACTCAGGTATCCGTCCAGCAGTCAACGCTGGTATCTCGGTATCACGTGTTGGTGGTGCTGCTCAGACTAAGATTATTAAGAAACTGTCTGGTGGTATCCGTACCGCTCTAGCTCAGTATCGTGAATTGGCTGCATTTGCTCAGTTTGCATCAGACCTTGATGACGCAACGCGTGAACAGCTTGATCATGGTGAGCGCGTGACTGAACTCATGAAACAGAAACAGTATCAGCCAATGTCTATCTCTGAGCAAGCCGCAGTTATTTATGCGTCGAACGAAGGGTTCTTAGCGGACGTTCCTGTTGAAAAAATCGGTTCTTTTGAAGAAGCTTACTTACGCTATATGCATGATGAGCAGAGTGAATTGATGCGTGAGATTGATGACACTGCGAATTACAATGATGATATCGCAGGTCGTTTAAAGTCATCTTTAGAGACCTTTAAACAAAATCACAGTTATTAATTTAACGGGTTAAGCCTGAGTTGGTTAGCACTCTAGTTTAGAGTGCAAAAAGTGGCGCATTATCTGAAGGTTTCTTTTAAGGAATTCTCTTTTAAGATAGCAGCGCCACTGTTTTAACCAGCAATGGTCTAAGATTGCGTCATGCCACAAAATGTAAAGACATTATCCAATAAGTTCAGTGTTTTATATTAAATGATTGTTGCATACGCCCATGCTTTTTAACCCTCTTATATTGGAATCATTATGGCAAGCTTAAAAGAGATACGTGCCAAAGTCACCAGTATTAAAAGTACCCAGAAAATTACTCGCGCTATGCAAATGGTAGCCGCCAGTAAAATGCGCCGTGCCCAAGAGCGCATGGAAGTGGGTCGCCCGTATGCTGATAGTATGCGCCGGGTTATTTCGCATTTGGTGCATGCCTCATCAGATTACAAACATCCGTACATGGTAACGCGTCCAGTTGATAAAGTTGGCTATATTGTCATCACATCTGACCGTGGTTTGGCGGGTGGTTTGAATATTAACCTATTCAAAGCTCTATCTAAAAGTATTCAGCAATATCAAGACCAGTCTGTACAAGCCGAGTTTGCAGTGATTGGCGCTAAAGGCGTCAGCTTCTTCAAAAACTTTGGTGGTAAAGTCACCTCAGCTGTGACTGATTATGGTGATAAACCCACGTTTGAGCAATTAAACGCGCCGGTCCAAGCAATGTTAGAAGACTACAGTAACGGTAAAATCGACCGTATCTACGTGGTCTATAACCAGTTTGTAAACGCCATGACCCAAAAGCCGATTGTCAATCAATTGGTGCCTCTACCAGAGGGCTCATTTGGTGACGAAGAAAGCGGTATTCAAACAGAATTGAGCTGGGATTATATCTACGAGCCTGACATCAAAACTTTGATTGACCAATTACTTGGTCGCTATATCGAGTCGATTGTCTATCAAGCGGTAATGGAAAACATTGCCTCTGAGCAGTCTTCACGTATGGTTGCGATGAAAGCGGCGACAGATAATGCTGGTGACCTAATTAACGATTTACAGTTGGTTTATAACAAGCTGCGTCAAGCGGCGATTACCCGAGAAATCTCGGAAATCGTTGGCGGTGCTGCTGCTGTTTCATAACTGAAACCCTTTATAAAACCAACTATATACAGAAGTTCAAGGAGAACGCAATGAGTAGCGGTCGTATTGTACAGATTATTGGCGCGGTTCTTGACGTTGAGTTTAACCGTAACGAAGTTCCTCAGATTTTTGATGCCTTGCAAGTAGACGGCACTGAAACCACCCTAGAAGTACAGCAACAACTAGGTGATGGTATCGTACGTACTATTGCGATGGGTTCAACCGAAGGCCTAAAGCGTAACCTACCAGTGACCAACACTGGCGCACCTATTTCTGTACCAGTAGGTATGGGTACCCTAGGTCGCATCATGGATGTTCTTGGTCGTCCTATCGATGAAGAAGGTCCGGTCGCAGCAGATGAGCGTTGGTCTATTCACCGTGAAGCGCCAAGCTACGCGGATCAGTCAAACAGTACTGAACTACTAGAGACTGGTATTAAAGTTATCGATCTACTTTGCCCGTTTGCTAAAGGTGGTAAAGTTGGTCTGTTTGGTGGTGCTGGTGTTGGTAAAACCGTCAACATGATGGAATTGATCAACAACATCGCTCTAAAACATGAAGGGTTGTCAGTATTTGCAGGCGTCGGTGAGCGTACGCGTGAAGGTAATGACTTCTATCACGAAATGCAAGAAGCTGGCGTTGTAAACACTGAAGACTTTAGCAAATCTAAAGTTGCGATGGTATACGGTCAGATGAATGAGCCACCGGGTAACCGTCTACGTGTTGCACTGTCTGGTTTGACCATGGCTGAGTACTTCCGTGATACCAAAGATCCTGCCACTGGCAAAGGTCGTGACGTATTGCTATTCGTTGATAACATCTATCGTTATACACTAGCCGGTACTGAAGTATCAGCACTACTAGGTCGTATGCCATCAGCGGTTGGTTATCAGCCAACACTAGCTGAAGAGATGGGTATGCTGCAAGAGCGTATTACGTCAACGCAATCAGGTTCTATTACTTCTGTACAAGCAGTATATGTACCTGCGGATGACTTGACGGATCCATCACCAGCAACGACGTTTGCTCACTTGGATGCGACAGTGGTACTAAGCCGTGATATCGCTTCACAAGGTATCTACCCTGCAGTTGATCCACTAGATTCAACGTCACGTCAGCTTGATCCATTGGTTATCGGTGAAGAGCATTACAACGTTGCTCGTGGTGTTCAGGAAGTTCTACAGCGCTATAAAGAGCTAAAAGACATCATCGCCATCTTGGGTATGGATGAGTTATCAGAAGAAGATAAACTAGTTGTTTATCGCGCTCGTAAGATTCAGCGCTTCTTATCACAGCCATTCCACGTCGCTGAAGTATTTACCGGTGCACCTGGTAAATATGTTCCACTACGCGATACCATTGCAAGCTTTAAAGCAATCATCGCTGGTGAGTATGATAGCCTACCAGAGCAAGCTTTCTATATGGCTGGCGGCATCGACGAAGTAGTAGCTAAAGCTGAAAAAATGAAGTCTTCTGCAGCGTAAGTTGTACTCGTATTGACTAACGAGTAGGTATAATATAAACCTTATATCTACTCTTCAGTAACGCATCGCAGTTTTTACTGTTTTTTGATCGCGCTTTGATGGTAAGGAATTAAGTATGGCAACGTTACAATGTCGCGTCGTAAGTGCTCGTGAAGAGTTGTATTCAGGCGAAATTAGCATGTTAATAGCTAGTGGTACCGAAGGCGAGATTGGTATATTGCCAGGTCACACTCCGCTTATTACTTTGCTAAAGCCAGGTGCAATGCGCGTACAAACGCCTAACGGTGAAGAAGAAGTGATTTACGTCTCAGGCGGCGTGTTAGAAGTACAGCCAAAAATGGTCACCGTACTTGCTGATACTGCCATGCGTGCACACAATCTTGACGAAAGTAAAATCGTTGAAGCACGTAACAAAGCTGAGCAAATGCTGGTCAACCAATCTGATACTGTACAAACCAATGCGGCATTAGCGTCATTGGCTGAATCAGTCGCCCAGCTACAGACTATCCGTAAATACAAAAACCGCGCTTAGTCTTATAGTTTGTAGCAAAGGTTAGAGTTTTTCTTTAATTTTTCTACAATAATAAAAAAACAGTCCATCATGGGCTGTTTTTTTATACCTGTTGTTCTGATAGCTAGTATTTTGCTTATTTATATATCAATTTTAGTGTGCAAAGGCCATACATAGAAAGTTGCTATAGTCAAAGAACTTATAAATCGCCACACAGCCATAAGAAATAAAAGAACAGTGTGTCAACGCAATCTAGCCGCCACTCTTTACGTTTTTGTTTGACCCAAGCCCACATTTGCTCGATAGGATTCAAATCAGGACTGTAAGGTGGCAGCCATAAAATAGTGTGCCCTGCATCTTCTATAAGTTCAGTTGTGTCTTTGCGCTTATGGAAGGTTGCATTATCCATAACGATTACACTGTCTTTCGGTAAGCTTGGTAGCAGCAGTTGTTCAACCCAGCTATGAAATACATCACTATTGACACTGCGATCATAAAGTCCAACAGCGAACAGCTGATTATTGTAAATAGCACCTATCGCATTGGTTTGGTTTTTAAGCTGCCAGTTGTATTGTCCAAAGCATTTTTTACCTCTATTAGAGTAACCGTAAGGCCTGTTCTCATGAGACTTAAAGCCACTTTCATCAAGATAGATAATAGGCTTATCATCAAACTCAAATTGCGCTAACTTTTCAAGAAATATTAAACGTTTTTTATCATCTGCTTTTGGATGAGTTAAGCTCTTTTTTTTGAGTGATGCCGATTCGTTTTAATGCAATGCCTATCGCTCTTTGAGTACAATTAAAACGCCGAGCTCGTTCGTGCTGATAGTCATCAGGATAAGCCTCTACATCCGCTCTCAGTAATGCATCGTCTATTTTAGTTGGGGTAAACTGACGTTTTTTACGCTCAGGAAATTTTTTCCAACGCTGAATAGTGTTGGTGCTAATTTGATATTCCTCGGCAAGTTGTCGAATGCTATAGCCTTCTGCAAGCTTATTGAGGATCAGTTGTCGGTAGTCTTTTGAGTATGCCATATTATATACTGTAGCGGGTTTTTGTTTCTTTTACTATATATCAAGCAGGAATTCTTAATAACCAACCAATTTTTAGTAAATGAATGAGAAGTCACTAGCGACAATGACAATATATGGTTATATTAGGGGTTAGATAAAAATTTGCTCACGATAAAAGTTGCTTACACAGATTTTCGTTACATGCATTCTTATAAAATGCATTTTTAAAAGAGTGTCCTAATTATATCTATGTGAGTGAGAGGTTCAGTAGGGCAGGACGTTTGGCTGATTAGCAGCAAACGCTTATTTCATATAAATAATGCTATATGCCTTTTTATCAAGATAAAGGGTATAATTTTTGGACGCAAACTAAAGTTTTAATGGGTGTAGTTTATAGGTTTTGTTAACAACTATAAGCTATAGTATAGGAAGCTGTGTGTTTAATAGTATACTGTGCTACCAAGTTTGTAACCGCTATAACGACATCGATTGCAACAGGTTACGGATCGATTAAGTTACGGTGCTATTAATTTACCGCTCTTACTTTTACTGCTTTTAAATTAGATGTATTAGAGGATATAACAATGACAACGAATGAAGAAGACAACACCCCCCGAATCTTGATTGTTGAGGATGACGAGCGTCTGGCCATGTTGACCCAAGATTATTTGGTCAAAAACGGTTTAGAAGTGGCAATTGAAACTGATGGTAATCGCGCCATTCGTCGTATTGTCAACGAACAACCAGATTTGGTCGTGCTTGATGTCATGCTTCCTGGTAGTGATGGCTTGACCGTATGCCGTGAGGTACGTCCACACTATCAGAATCCAATTTTGATGCTGACCGCGCGCACAGAAGATATGGATCAGGTATTGGGTCTTGAAATGGGCGCTGACGACTATGTTGCTAAACCTGCGCAGCCACGTGTATTGCTCGCGCGTATTCGTGCGTTATTACGTCGCTCAGAAAACGCGCCATCAGAAGATGTGCCACAGCGTTTAGAGTTTGGTGAATTGGTCATCGATAATGGTGGTCGTTCAGTGAATCTAGGTGATGAGCTGGTTGATTTCACCAGTGCAGAATATGATCTATTATGGTTATTGGCTTCTAATGCCGGTCGTATCTTGTCACGTGAAGATATCTTTGAGCGCCTACGCGGTATCGAATATGACGGTCAGGATCGCTCAATTGACGTGCGTATCTCGCGTATCCGTCCAAAAATCGGTGACGATCCAGAAAATCCTAAACGTATCAAAACCGTCCGTAGTAAAGGTTATTTGTTCGTTAAAGAAGGCAATTAATACGTTATCTTTGATACAAGTATTTAGTCTGTATCACCTTTTAATAAAAAACCAGCATCATGCTGGTTTTTTATGGCCTAAATTTTAATTTTTAAACTTAAATGCTGTGTTATGTGCTTTAATTGAGCGATAATTATCGATGCTAGATATCTAGTATCAGGTAAGAAATGCCATAATCATTTATTATCTATTAATAATTTTTCTACATTAGGTTGGTCACGGCACGTATGTCATTAGTTTCTTCTCTTAAACATAGTATTTTTGTTCGTATCTATGCCGGACTATTAATCGTCTGCTTGTGTGTGGCATTGTTCGCCCAATTATTGATGGACACCATTAATAAAGAGCGCGTGCAGTCTTACCGTGAAAACATGGCGACGGGTGCCTTTCATATTGTCAGTGAAGGCATTGCGCATCAAGAGAGTGACTCTCAGCGCGAATATTGGTTGTCTGATGCGAGTAGCTTATTTGGCGCAGAATTTAGTATTGTGCCGATTAATGAGGTCGATTTTAATGCCAGTGAGCTGCGGCGCTTTGAGAAAGGCAATACTGTCGTGCGCTATGTCAGCCAGCCTGTTTATGCCGATGTCTATTATCGTTTGCCAGACAATCGAAATGTTTTAACGGCTCGCATATCGCAAGTGACTGAACAACAAGTACGTGCCATCGCTGTATTTTTGCTCGATGACTTATCGTACCATGCTACCTTGTCTGATAAGCGGGCGCGCTTGGCTGAGCTAGAGAAAAAGTTTGCTTTTCCCTTAGAATTTAAAGCGGTCACTACGCTCAATTTAGATCCTGACCAGATGGCACGTTTGCGCCGTGATGAGGTGGTCATTTTATTACAAGATACCAATACCAGTAAAAGTAACTCCTCAATCAAAGTCGTTGTACCGTCTGAAATCAATGATATGGCGATTTTAATTGGTCCGGTGCCGTTATTTAACTGGTTCCCGCTCAATCTGATTGTTAGTATGATTTTGATCAGTATGTTTTTAATCAGCTTGGGCGTATATGCGCTTATTTTCCCGCTCGAGCGCAAATTGCAATTGATTCAAGTCGGTGTCAACGAAGTTAGTAAAGGCAATCTGGATATTAAAGTGCAGGTCATCGGCCAAGATGAGATTGCGCGCTTATCCGCGACCTTTAATGCGATGACGGCGCATATTAAGCGCTTAATTGAATCGCAGCGTGAGCTGACGCGCGCGGTATCGCATGAACTGCGTACACCCGTTGCTCGTATTCGTTTTGCTGTTGATATGCTGGCAGATACCGATGATGAAGATTCACGCTTTATGCAGCGTGATTTTATTGATGAGGATATCGAAGCACTTAACGGCTTGATTGATGAGATTTTAACTTACGCCAAGCTTGAAGAGGGCTCACCGAAATTAGATTTAGAGCCGGTCAATCTGCGAGAATTGCTTGAGCAAATTGAGCGTGAGACCAATGCTTTAGGTAAGCCTATCAAGATAGTGACCAACCTGCCCAATGCTAAAGTAACGGCGGTTGCCGATAGACGTTATCTACATCGGGTAATTCAAAATCTTGCCGGTAACGCGCTACGTTATGCAGAGACGACCATTATCATTAGTGCTGGGGTCAAAAAAGGCAATGCTTTTGTCAGTGTGGAAGATGACGGTCACGGTATTCCAGAAGAAGATCGCGAAAAAGTCTTCATTCCGTTTTCACGCTTGGACGATAGCCGTACCCGAGCCTCAGGTGGCTATGGTTTAGGTCTGTCTATTGTATCGCGTATCGCCTTTTGGTTTAATGGCAATATGAAAGTCGGCGAGAGCCGTGAGCTTGGCGGCGCCCGCTTTGTCATGACTTGGCCTATCAAACCATTGACCCAAGTGCTTGCCGCCGATGAGCTTACCCAAGAAAAAAGTGAACGCGATTTCGATGCTTAATTAAGTCTATTTGAATGGCAATGATTACTAGGCATTAAAAGTGCTTAAACTTGTTTTGGTAGTGTGACTGGTAGAAGCTGATACATCATTGGCTAAAACAGCCGTGATTAATGATTGATTAACAACTGATGGTTTACGACAGCTTTTAAAGCAGATTAAAAATAGAGGAGGGCAAAGGATGCCGTATTTATTTGGTGGTTTAGTGGTATTGAACGCAGCAGCGCTCGGTTATTATTTATTCCTGCAACAGCCAACCAACACTGAGACGCTAAAGGCTGCGCAGAATGAAATAACCCAGCCTTTAGCCTTTACCAATAGTGCGGAGTATATTCCGCCTATCATTGGTACTAGAGAGTAGTACGGCTCGTTTGGCTAACAACTAATAATTCACAATGAATAGCTATTAACCAAACTTTGGCTGTGATGTCATTATTGTTTATCTACAAATCATTTATCTACAAATCATTTATATTATCATCAGGGATCGATGATTTGTCGTTTTCAACATCTAATGGCGGCTCACCTGCCACTTTAGAGATGAGTGGGATACGCACACAAACTTGTAGCCCGCCATCTGGATGATTAATCGCCTCAACCGTCCCATGATGCAAGCGCGCAATACGGTCGACAATCGCCAGACCAAGCCCGCTACCTTGCGTGGTACGCGCTGATTCGCCGCGCTCAAACGGTTGCATGACACGCTCTAACTGGTCTTCTGCGACCCCATCGCCACAGTCGCGCACACATATCACCAATTGCTCTTTTGCTTCTTTATTGACCTCGTTTTCAGTCACCACATCGCTGTCTTCTATCTCAGCCGTCTCTATAAAGGTCGGTACGACGGTCGCTGATAAATAAATCGGTGCTTTGCCGTAACGCTTGGCATTATTGACCAAATTGATAACCAAACGTTTAATTGACATCGGCCGTATAGGAACCACTTTGTGACATTCAGACTGGTAAATGAATTCCAGCGGCGCAAATTGCACCATGATTTCATTAAAGATGGTATCTAAATTGGTCAGGCGTACCGGTTCATCAGAACCGTCTTTCATAAATGAAATAAACTGCTCTAAAATCGCATCCATATCCTCAATATCGTAAATCAAACCTTCACGGAAAAAATCATCAGGCAGCATCTCAGCGGTCAAGCGCATACGCGTTAGCGGTGTGCGCAAATCGTGCGAGATACCGGCCAGCATAATCGTCCGCTCTTTTTGCGCTTGATTCAGAGTGGTAAATAAACGGTTGAAGGCCATATTAACTTGGCGTATTTCAGTCGGTCCGTTATGGGTCGGTAATGTAGTGGCATGACCCAAGCGAATATAGTTGGTTGCTGCGCGCTGTAAATACCGTAGCGGACGATTTAATTGCCGTGCCAATAAAATAATAGTCAGCAAGGTCAAAACAGGCAGGCCTCCTAAGAATAACCATAGTAGCGCAGGGCTATATTGCGAGTAATATACCACTGGTTCGCGAATCCAAAAGCTGGTATCACGGCTGTCTTGCACCCACAGCTGCGGCGTTGGTTTAAACTTAAAATACACCTCAACTGGACGCCCTAACTGCGCGCCAATTTCGCGTTGCAGCACATCGGTAAACACGCCAACAAAGGCTTTATCTTCTATCGTCGGAAAGTCGCTAGGATTATTGACCACCACCACGTGTGAGTGCTGATAAATCCATTGCCGCACGGCAGGGTTATGTTTCCAATCTTGGTTAACGCTGTTCATTAAGCGTAATTCGCTGGTCAGATAGCGCGCATGGTTTTTAAGCTCGGGTAAATACAGACTACGCCAAAAAAACGAAATCGATACCCCGACACTGATGATGACAATAAACGCCACCATTAAGGTGGTCAGCCAAGTGTTGGAGTATGAGCGGGCAAGCCGACCTTTGCGCCGAGGTTGCGATTTTGGTGTGGTCATAAGAGTCCAAGTTGTGCGGTTTGATAGTAGGGTTTGGTCTTAGCGTTCGCTTGTAGGATAGCATAATCAAATAATGCGGTTGTTGGCTTTACCGATAGAATTAGTAGCCAATTTAATAGGGTCAAGCCCAATAAATAGACCACGAATTATGAATTATGTTTTACATGCATGGCTATTTAAGCTATTGTTAATAAATAATTAAATAAGCACAGTTTATGTTTTCAATAAAACAAGACTGTGCTATAATTATGCCCTTTTTGGTATACCTGCGAAAGAGAGAATTCACATGGTTGTTATTCGTTTAGCACGGGGCGGTGCCAAGAAACGCCCATTTTATCAAGTAGTTGTTGCTGATCAACGCCGCGCGCGTGACGGTCGCTACATTGAAAACATCGGCTTTTTTAACCCACTCGCTAAAGAGTCTGAAGAAGCAGTACGCCTAAACATGGAAGCGTACAATGCGTGGATCGCTAAAGGTGCACAACCTTCAGATCGCGTTGCTTCATTAGCAAAAGCTTATAACAAGTCTGTAGCTCAAACTGAAGCAACTGCTTAAGTTTTGGCTACTAAGTACTGATAGCGTGATGTTTGCGTTTATTAGTCGGCTTTAGAAAACATAGCGTAACTGGTCTGACCAGGGTGCGCCATTAACTGTTTATTACTTTTGATTGCGTTTATCGCTTTTGATTGAACTGTATTCAGCATTGCTGTTTTAATCATCGTTAGGTTAGCCGTTATGTCATCTGTTCCAAACGCTAGTGCACTTATGAAAATCGGTCAGCTAAAAAAGCCTTATGGCATTAAAGGCTGGCTGTGGGTATTTAGCGATACGGATGATCGTACGGCAATATTTGACATGCAGCCTTGGTGGATGAAAACTGCTACTGGCATGAAGCCTTTGACCGTAAAGGCTTGGCGTGAGCAAGGGACAGGTATTGTCGCTCAATTTGAGCAAATCCCTGACCGTAACCTTGCTGAGACCATGAATGGGGTAACCCTTTGGGTCGAACAAAACGTTTTGCCAGAAACAGCGGAAGACGAATATTATTGGTCGGATTTGGTCAGCTTGCGCGTGATAAACGAGCAAGATGAGTATCTAGGCAATATCACTGAAATGTTTGAAACCGGTGCCCATGACATCATGCGCGTAACGGCAAATTCAGACAGTTTAGATAAAGAAGAGCGCCTGATACCTTGGCATAAGCAAACAGTGATTGAAGTCAATATGACTGAAAAAACCGTGCTTGTGGCATGGCCAAGTGATTATTAATAATAAGTGATTATTAATCAGTAATGGTTAATAAGGTCCTATTAAGACAAGCTGTAGTGAGATAAGTTTCGGCTTTATCATTAAAAACTGTTAATAGTCGCACCGATTTATTTAGCCACTGTTATCCCTTGTGCAAGTAGACATCAGATGTATTTTGCAGTGATTAGTATTTTCCCTGAAATGTTTGCCACGATTCGTGAGTTTGGAATCACGGGACGGGCAGTCACTCAGGAGCAAGTCACGATTGAATGCATCAACCCGCGTGATTATACCACTGATAATTATCGCCGTATTGATGAGCGCCCGTATGGCGGCGGTCCTGGCATGGTGATGATGGCTGAGCCATTATCCCAAGCGATTGAGGATGCCCGCCTACGAGCCAGTCAACATGGCTGCCGTGTCGATAGTGAGCATTGTCCGGTGATATATATGTCACCACAAGGCAAAACGCTCAGCGAGAGTAGTGTGGTCAGTATGACTGAGTATGACGGCATGATTTTATTATGCGGTCGTTACGAAGGTATTGATGAGCGCTTACTGTCGCAGTATGTCGACATGGAGATATCGCTCGGTGATTATGTCTTAACGGGTGGCGAGCTACCAGCCATGGTACTGATGGATAGTGTGATACGTCGTCTGCCTGATATCATGGGTGATGATAAGTCAGCTGAGCAAGACTCGTTTGTCGATGGCTTGCTTGATTGTCCACATTATACTAAGCCGCATGAGTTTGCTGGTATGGCGGTTCCTGAAGTATTGCTTTCAGGACATCATGCCAATATCGCTAAGTGGCGCTTTAGCCAACAGGTCAGTCGCACGCAAGCGCGGCGTCCCGATTTATGGCAAGCGTTTACCCCAACGGTAGAGCAAGCAAAGTGGCTCAAAGCATTGGCTAAAGCAGATAAAAAGCCACGTTAATAGCGGTTAAAAACATAAACAGTTAAGCAATAAAATTTTGAGCAGTAATAAAACGAGTCATAGCATAATGGCCGTTTGTCATAACCCATTTACGTTGTAGCTATTATTAATTCAAGATATTAATAACAGCTATGATTAATTATTACAAACAGGTGATATGCGTCAAGCCTCTATTATCTAATGTGAGGAGATAACTCTCATGAGCAACAAGCATCCATTGGTTCAGGTCATCGAAAATGCTCAATTGATTGAGCGCCCAAGCTTTGCACCCGGCGATACCGTTGTGGTTCAAGTAAAAGTACGTGAAGGTGAGCGTGAGCGTTTACAGGCTTTTGAAGGCGTTGTAATTGCTAAGCGTAACCGCGGTCTAAACTCAGCATTTACCGTTCGTAAAATTTCAAGCGGTGTTGGTGTTGAGCGTGCATTCCAATTGCATTCACCAATCATTGATAGCATTGAAGTGAAACGCCGTGGCGCAGTTCGCCGTGCGAAACTATACTACTTACGTGAGCGCTCTGGTAAATCAGCACGTATCCGCGAAAAGTTGGTTGCTCGTGCTCCTAAAGCGGCTCAGAAGAAAACTGACGCTTAGACTGTACCGAGTATCTGATTTTAAGCATCGCGCTTAAAATTACTTATATGATTCAGCCGTCTATTGTACAGCTGCATTATGAAGTAAAAGTAGATACAAGCCCTTATTCATAGGTTTATTTATAAATAAGCGGGCCATACCAAAAAAGACAAAACCCCAATCTGTGCGCATGCCAGATTGGGGTTTTTGTATGTGGGGCTTTATTTTAATTGAACGCTTTAAGCTTAACGTTAGCTTTCAAGGTTGTCTATACGGTTGGTTTGGTCTTTAGATTTGCTGTACTTACGCAGTCGAATATAAAGGGTCTTAGTCACAGTCGCGATGACTTTTTGTTGTTCATCGACGATATCGACCTTATATTCACGAAATACCGGCTCACCTTCTTTAGCCAATTCTTGAATAGTAATAATCTCAGCGCTAGGGATTTTCATGCGCGCGGTGACTTTGCTATTGCCAGGGGCGATAAATTCAATATGTGAGCTTTTATCCCAAACCACGTAGCTGCTACCGAGTTGGTGCATCAGCATCAGCATATAAAATGGATCAACCATCGAATATAGACTGCCACCAAACTGGGTGCCGACGATATTCTTATTTAAGCTATTTAGCCCCATGTTGACCACGCATAAACCTTGGTCTAGGTTGATATACTCAATCTTGATACCGGCACCGATGTAGGGTGCATAAGTGTTGATACGCAATTTAAGCAAATAAGGGGTGAGTAATGGCATGATGTTTTTTTTGGCATTACGTTTCAGCGTTTCAAGATTTTTAGGCAGTAAACTCATCAATATTTCCTATTGGCTTTTCCGGTTTTGCTAATCTTATCGTATGGATTTTTTTATCGTATAGGTTGTTTTTATTGTATGCAGTCAACCTTGACCGCCGTGCTTGCTGCTTTTAAATGCGAGCTATCAAGCAATGGGCGATAAAAAGATATTTATCATAGTGAAAAACACCTAAGCTCACCAGCTTTAAAGCGTAACAAGCGCAAAATGACCATGATACCGCTTATCGTTTCCGTGGATTCATTACATTTTTATAAGTGTTACCTGCTAAGCCATAATAAATACTTTTCATAACGATACGTATGGTATCTTTTCATATATAAAGCCTCGCATTATCCTTGCCTATGCCTTACAATAGCCGCAATTTTGTTTTGGGCAGCGTCATATTTACCCGCTCTTAGGGTAGTAGCGCCGCTCAAACCTCAGTCGACATAAGGAAATGTGATGAGTGGTACACAGCTTCCCGCCTCAGGGTCCAACCCGCAGCAATCAATCCCTTCTGATAGTGATTTGCAAGACAGCTATGTAGACTTACATAAGCCCAATTCTAGTTTTAAAAATCGTAACGCCTATCTCAATCATGAATTGCAAATCATGCAGCCGAAACGCTGGCGTCCAAACTTGCCGTTCCGTGATTATCGTTTTGAGTATGAAGATACGATTCCAGCGATGGCGGCGACCATTGGTAAAGTGGTGATGGTAGGTGCTATTGCGGCAACCTTTGCAGGTCCTCTTGGTTTAGGTGATGCTTTTGTCCTAGAAAACGTCCGCTATGAGCTGCTCATCGTGGCGTTTTTTGTCATTTTATTCTCAGGCTTTTTGCTGCCGACCGCCAACCTTGCTGGTACGCATGGTCCACTGATTCCGCTGATTCCTATCGTCGTTGCCGCTGGTGGACACCCGATGGCCTTTGGTCTGCTTATCGGTGCTTTTGGCTTGTTACTGGCCATCAGTAAAGGAGGTAGTCTGCTGGCAAACTTGACCAGTAAAGGCGTGTGCGGTGGCTTGCTCCTGTATCTGGGCTTTATTGGTACCATCTCGCAAGTCAAAAACCTATTTGCTTGGGCAGAAGGTATCGGCATGGCGCATATTGCCTTTGTGGTCATTTTACTGACGATTATATTGTATGCGGTGTTAGAAAACTTCCAAAAGCGCTGGCTTGCGGTGCCGTTAAGCTGTCTGTTAGGTGGCGGGGTTGCCTTTGCGATGGGTGCACCCTTTGCCTTTGAAACGGCACCGGGTTTACCGCACATGAACCCTATGTATTGGTGGGGTGAAGATACCGGTTGGATGCTCGGATTGCCAACCATTGAAAGCTTCGTTGTGGTGTTACCCTTTGCGGTGTTAGCCGTCGCCATGTGGTCGCCAGACTTTTTAGGTCATCAAGTTTTTCAAAAAATCAGCTATCCAAAACGCACTGAGCGCGTGCTGATGGATATCGATGATACCATGACCAGTGCATCTATTCGTCAGGTGGCAGGCTCTTTATTGGGCGGCGCGAACTTTGCATCGTCATGGGGCACGTATATTGTACCCGCGGCGATTGCCAAACGTCCTATTCCAGCCGGTGCGGTATTAACGGCGCTGTTTTGTATTATTGCAGGCGTTTGGGGTTATCCAATGGATTTGGCCATTTGGGAACCGGTGATGTGTGTGGCGCTGATTGTTGGTGTCTTTATCCCATTGCTTGAAGCAGGGATGGAGATGACACGCGAGGGTAAAACCACTCAGTCTGCTGCTATTGTTGTCTTTGCCTCAGCCTTGGTAAATCCAGCCTTTGGTTGGTCCATTACCCTAGTACTGGATAATTTAGGCTTAATTGGCTCGAAAGAGCGCAGTGCCAATCTGACTAAAATGAGCCGCTGGATTATCCCTGTGGTCACGTTTGTGATATTAACTGGAGTTATGGCAATCGTCGGTATGTTGCCAGGTATTCCAGCACTATTACCAAATTTCCGTCACTAGTCGCCTTGTAGAGATATTTTTTCTGTAAAAAGTCAGCCTTGGTGCTGGCTTTTTTTATGGTTGTTGCTAAGCTGATAAAGGTTCTTGTAAAACGCTTACTATCGCCCCATAAATAGCTATATATCAGTATCTTGAGAGCAGTAAATTCTATGGTTAATGTCTCAGCATCGAGTCCCGTCGACGATAAAAAAGCCCGTCTTAAGCATTTGATTCAGCGCCTGCCAAATTTGCCAGGGGTATATAAAATGCTCGGTAAAAATGGCGATATTCTTTATGTTGGTAAAGCCAAATCGCTTAAAAGTCGCGTCAACAGCTACTTTGCTAAGACTATTGACCACCCAAAGACGCGAGCGTTAGTCGCGCGGATTCATAATATCGAAACCATTATTACCCGTAGTGAAACCGAAGCGCTGCTGCTCGAGCAAAATCTGATTAAAGAACACCGTCCGCCTTATAACGTGCTACTACGTGATGATAAATCTTACCTTTATGTGTTTATCTCAGCGGATAAACCTTATCCAAGATTGGCTTATGGGCGCGGCAAAGGCAATCACCAAAAAGGCCGGTTTTTTGGTCCTTTCCCATCGGCGCATGCAGCAAAAGAGACGCTGGTGCTCATGCAAAAAATGTTTCAGATGCGCCAATGTACCAATACCTTTTTTAAACAACGTAAGCGCCCATGCCTTGAGTATCAGATTAAGCGTTGCCGTGCGCCCTGTGTTGGTTTGGTGTCGCCAGAAGAATATAGCGAGGACGTCAATAATACCATTCGTTTCCTAAAAGGCGATTCTAGCGATATCCATAATACGCTGATTGAAAAAATGGAAGGCGCGGCTGAAGTGTTAGATTTTGAAAAGGCGGTCTTTTATCGTGATCAGCTGTCTATGCTGCGCGAAGTCCAAGCAAAGCAAGCTGTTTATACCGTACAAGGTGAGGCAGATGTAATAGCTATTGCCAGCCAAGCAGGCATGACCTGTGTCAATGTATTGACGGTGCGTGGCGGGCGCGTGCTCGGTGGTAAGAACTATTTCCCTGATGTTGATAGCAGTGAGCCGCTTGCTGATAATTTATCTGCGTTTATTACCTCATTTTATTTTCAGGTAACCGATGACTTGCCAGCAGAAATTATACTCAGTCATGAGCTACCCGATCAGACGGCAGTTAGTGAAGCACTGGCAACGCATTTTGGCAGCAAGGTTGTTATTAAAACCAACGTCCGTGAGCACCGCGCTGAGTGGTTAGACTTGGCAAAACTTAATACCAATAATGCACTAAAAACCAAACTTGGTGATTATTTAGAATTGCATGCCCGCTTTGGCGCGCTTAAAGAGGTGCTAGCAGAGGTTACTGATCGAACTATTGACCGTATCGAGTGTTTTGATATCTCGCATACCATGGGTGAGGCGACCATCGGTAGCTGCGTGGTCTTTGACCAAGGTGGCTCGCGCCGCCGTGATTATCGCCAATATGCGATTCATGATATTGTCGGCGGTGATGACTATGCGGCGATGAAGCAAGTGCTAACGCGGCGTTATAAAAAGCAGCCATTGCCTGATTTATTGCTGATTGATGGTGGTAAAGGTCAGCTCAGTATGGCAAAAGAAGTACTGGTAGAGTTGGGTGTTTTAGGCGATACCTTGCTTATCGGTGTGGCAAAGGGCGAGGGGCGTAAGGCTGGGCTTGAGGTATTGCATTTCCTTGACCACGAGCCGCTTGATTTACCGATGGATAGTAAGGCGCTGCATTTATTGATGCATATTCGCGATGAAGCGCATCGTTTTGCCATTACTGCGCACCGTAAAAAGCGTGATAAGCGCCGTTCTTCATCAGTGCTAGAGGTTATACCGGGGCTGGGTGAAAAGCGTCGTCGTGACTTGCTTAATCACTTTGGTGGTATGCAGCAATTGCTTGGCGCGTCACAGCAAGAGCTGGCTGGCGTGCAGGGAATTGGTCCGATATTGGCGAAAACTGTTTATAAAGTGCTGCATGAATAAGTGGATTTTCATAAAAAAATGACAACAGCCTAAGACTGTTGTCATTTTAAAATTAATAATATTGGACAGTTAAGATTTTCTAATCGTTAGAAATCAAAACTTAACTGTTGGTTTGGGTAGCTGCGACAGTGCTCGCAAACGCGCTCCCAGCGATTAAAACGATAGCGCAAATACCAACGAACATGCACAGCTTTAGGATAACGACAATATACTTTCGTCATTTACTTCTCCATATTTGTTATGAAAATTTCACAACTATGGAGACGTAGACAAATATTAGCATTTGCTATTAATGGCATTTACTATAAAATATATAAACCGTCCAAGGTAAAATAAACTTTATTAGTAAGCTAACATTGGAGTCTAGCTCCACAGTTGTCTTGTCTAAAAGTTTTTTAAGCTCAGCAATTAATTTTGCTGGGCTTTTTTAGTTTTCCATATTTGGTCTCTCCTTTTTATTAATATTTCATGACTGATTAATGTCATATTAAGTGACATTAGCCTTCTTCTCTTTTATAAGTCACAAACTTAAAATCTAGCCCACTTTTCTCATCGTGAACTTGCTCAGATTCTGCTGCGACTACAAACTCATTTGGCAGCTCAGGATAAAAGGCATCGCCATCCGTAATGTCAGTATCGACATGCGTCAGCTCGACACGGTCGGTATACATCATCGCTTCTTTAAACACGCGCTCGCCGCCGATGACCCAAATGGTATCAAGGTGCGCACCATGAGCCAAACTTGCTGCTTGGGTGAGTGCATCGTCTAAATTATGCATCACATAAGCTTTTTCGCTACCGACCAAGCCACTTTGCTCAGCATAATCTAATTGGCTGGTGATGATAAAACTGATACGTTTTGGCAGTGGTCGGCTGCCCATCGACTCAAAAGTTTTACGACCCATGATGACGATACCTTGTATTGCGCCATCGCTTTGCTTGGTCGTCATGCTTTTAAAATGCTGCAAGTCAGCTGAGATATACCACGGCAGCTCATTTCCTTTGCCGATACAGCGATTGCTACTGATAGCCGCAATCTGGGCAACTTCGGTATTGGCATAACTCATAACATATCCTTTTTATTGTTTTTTAACATTCAAGCGATAAAAACTTAGACGGCAACCTTGGCTTTAATGGCAGGATGCGACTCATAACCATCGACGCTGATATCATCATAGTTAAAGGCAAAAATATCGGTCACATCAGGATTCAGGGTCAAAGTTGGCAAGCTATAAAGCTCACGTGTCAGTTGCAGCTCAACTTGCTCGCGATGGTTTTGGTAAATATGACAATCGCCACCCGTCCAGACAAATTCACCAACTTCTAAACCACACACTTGCGCCACCATATGGGTAAGCAAGGCGTAGCTGGCGATATTAAATGGCACACCTAGGAATAAATCCGCTGAGCGTTGATAAAGCTGGCATGACAGTTTATTTTCAGCCACAAAAAACTGAAATAAGGTATGACAAGGCGGCAAGGCAACTTGCTCCGCTTCAGCGGGATTCCAACCAGAAACGATTAAACGGCGCGAGTTGGGGTTGTTCTTAATTTGCTCAATAACTTGGGTAATTTGATCGACGCCATCGTTCTCATAGCTGCCATCTTCCCGCTTGGTCGCGCCATAATTGCGCCATTGATGACCATAGATAGGACCGAGGTCGCCCGCTGGACGGTTAAAGCGCGCGGTTTGCTCAGCGGTCGCCCATTCGTTCCAGATGCGCACGTTATTTTCTTGTAAATAATCGACGTGGGTGCTGCCACTTAAAAACCAAAATAGCTCATAAACGATGGATTTAAAATGGACTTTTTTGGTGGTTAATAAGGGAAATCCATCGGCTAAGTCAAAACGTAGCTGCGCACCAAAGTGACTCAGCGTACCGGTGCCAGTACGATCGCCTTTTTCAGTGCCATGAGTAAGGACGTGTTGTAGCAAGTCTAAATAGGCCTGCTCATTTTTACTGTTATGGTAATGACTGCTCATAAAATTGCTCTTTTACGCTGTGAAAACGTCTCTTTAATTTAGTTCCCAAGAATATAGTTCTTAAAATAATGCTTAATATAGCTTTTAATAGGGTAGTTGTTGCTAAGTGGCCTTAATAAGCTGACTGCTTACCCCAATCATAAATACCGCGTTTATAAGCGTAAATCAACATGATTAAGCCTGCGATAATCATCGGTGCGCTTAAGAGTTGCCCTTTGGTCATCCAGCCTAATAAGATAAAGCCTTGGTCAGCGTCGGGCTGACGGAAGAATTCAATGATAAAGCGGCTGATACCGTAGCCCAATAAGAAGACCGCGGATGCTGCCATCCGTGGGCGCGGTTTTGATGAATACCACCATAAAAAGATAAATAGTAGCAAACCTTCGGCAAAGGCTTCGTATAGCTGCGATGGATGACGCGGAAGTAAATACTGTCCATTTACCTCAAGCATTAATTCTTGTAGCTCAGGATTGCTCTGTAATTGCTCCATATCAAAGGCAGCGGCTTGCGGGAAATAAGTCAGCCAGTTGTAGCCACCGTCTGAGACGCGCCCCCATAGCTCACCATTGATATAGTTACCGATGCGACCGAATAATAAGCCCGTCGGCACGCAAGGCACGATAAAATCGAACACTTGAAAGGCAGTCTTTTTATATTTACGAGCAAAGAACCACATGCCTAGCATGACGCCGATAAAACCACCGTGGAAAGACATACCGCCTTCCCAAACTCGTAGCAAATACGCAGGGTTTTGTAAAAGCTCGCCGAACTGATAAAACAGCACATAGCCGATACGACCGCCTAAAATGACGCCAAGCGCCCCATAAAAGACCAAATCAGAGACCATATCGGTGGTCCAATTGTCACGTTTGGTGCTGCGATACCAAGCAAGACCATAAGCGGCAGCAAAGGCCAACAGATACATTAAGCCATACCAGTGCACTTCTACTGGTCCCAAAGATAGCGCTACGGGATCATACTGAGGGTGAATCATCATAAGAGCATCATATTATTGATAATGGAATGTAGCTCATAATAGCAAAATTCATCCGTTGCGAATACTGTGATAAGTGAATGGTTAATTGAATGGATAGCAAAGCGTTGCAAAAACCGATAAGATGAAAAAAGCGCTTCAATTTCTAAGGAACCCTTATGCAGCCATATTTATCGAAACTATCCTTGCTAGGCGTAGTAGCATCAGGCCTAGCGCTGTGGGTTCCTGTAAATGCACAAGCAGCGATAAGCAATATTGATAACATTACCATTTATCAAGGTTTAGCTAGCGTGACGCGTTCCTTACCAATCAATGGCAATGGCGAGCAGACGCTGGTTTTTTCTTGCTTATCGCCGACTATTGATCCAGAGAGTATCAGCGTTCAAGCATTGGGCAATGTCAATGTTGGCGAAGTCAGTATCGAAACCTTGAGCGCTGAGCAAGCGGCACAATGTCAATATGGCCAATATCAAGGCGACACTAAAATACAGAGCCAAAAAAACAATCTCACCGATATCAGCGCTGAATTAGAAGCGGCACGTTTAACCAAAGCCTATTTGCAAAACCTTACTAAAGTGACGCAAATCAATACGGCTGGTACTCTTGCGAATAATGCCCGCGATTTAGAAACGCAAGCGGCAAGTATTAATAAAAGGATAGTCGAGCTACAACAGCGAGAAGCGCAAGCGAAAGATGCGCTCAATCAGCTGCTAGCGGGCAGTACCACCTCGAAACAGAATAGTGTGACCCAAGTCAGTGTACGCACTGCCAGTCGCACGCCAAGCACCGTGAAACTGCATTATCAAGTGCGCGGTGCCAGTCGGGAGCCGACTTATCAAGCGCGCTTAAATACCGATAGTAATCAGCTGAATATCACCGCTTCTGCCATTATCGCCCAACAAACCGGCGAGAACTGGAGCAACGTGCCCGTTATTTTAAGCACCGTTAATCCCAATCAAACGACGATCAGCCAGTTGCCAAGAGTTGAGCGCTTGTCGTTATATGAGGAAGAGCAGGCTAAGTTAAGCCGTTATGCGCCACCAATGATGGAAGCAGCGCCAGTGGTCGTGTCTGCAAGAGACAATTATGGCGGCGGTGCAGATGACATGCCACCGCTACCGAGCTTTAGCGTCAGCAGTCAAAATAAAAATGGCATCACCGAATATCGATTGCCGCAGCGTGTGAGTATTCCTAGTGACGGCAGACGCGTACGCACGGTCATTGATGAGCAATCTGGCACCAGTAAGCTTTGGCTACGTAGCACGCCAAGTGCCGAGACCGCCGCTTATTGGTATGCATCCGCGCCATTTTTGACACCTGCTTGGGCTGATGGCTCGTTGCAGTTATACCGCGACGATAACTATGTTGGACAGTCGCGCTACAATTATCAAAACCTAAAAGAGCAGGGTATAGGTTTTGGTATTGACCCAAGTTTACTGGTGAAGCAGCTGACCGATGAGAATAAACAAGGCGATAAGGGCGTATTTAACCGTCAACAAACCAAAACCATCACCCAAGCTTATCAGTTTACCAATCAGCACAATCGTAGCGTGCGCTTGCAAGTGTTAAGCGCTGAGCCGGTTAACAGTGATGACAGCATTAAAGTCACTGCGGCGCACACGCCAGCTATTAGCCAAAAAGACTGGAATGATAATAAAGGCATGGTCGCTTGGGAGTTTGATTTACCAAGTAAACAAGCGCAAGTCGTGCAATCGACGTATCAAATCAGCTACCCTGCCGATAAAAAATTAAGCACGAATTAATGTTAAACCAGAACCATATAATTGACTCAATTTAAAAAGAATACAGTGCTAATGGGAGTGCTGCTGGGATAAATTTTGTGAAGCCTCTGGAGTGCGAAGCACACAGCAAGCGAGAAAATTTTATCCCAGCAGAACGCTATTTTGAACGACCCTCTTTTATATTGAAACACCACCTAATAATCTTATAAAAGGAAAACTATGTGTATTGTCGCCATTGCTTGGCAGTTATTTGATGAGCTGCCTTTGGTCTTATTGTCCAATCGTGATGAGTTTTTGCAGCGTCCGACAGAGCCGCTCCATCAGTGGGCGGATAAGCCTGTTTATGCAGGGCGTGATAAGCAAAGTGGCGGCACGTGGCTTGGCATACATCAAGAGCCATATGGCAATTTTTACGAGCAAAATGGTCGCTGGGCGGCGGTATTAAACTTTCGAGATGGCGTGCAAGCAAGTAATGACGAACGTTCACGCGGTGCATTGGTCACCGATTTCTTGACCAGTACGCTAAGCCCGATGGACTTTGCTCGGCAAATTAGCCTGCAAGATTACGCAGGCTTCAATCTTATTATTGGTGATGCGGCGCAAGCGGTGATTGTCAATAATCGTGGTCATGCGCCAACCGCCTTACACTCGGGGCTGCATGTATTCTCGAACGGTCAGCCTGAGGAAGAGTGGTTTAAGACTGAGAGGTTACGTGGCCGTTTAAGACAGGAAGTATTGCCTTTGATTGCTGAAAATAGCGCTCCTGAATATTGGCAAGAAGCGGCGTTTGCAGTGATGTCTGATAAAACGTCAGCGCCAGAAAATAAATTACCCGAAACAGGTGTCGCTAAGCAGATTGAGCGAGCACTATCTTCTATTTATATCGAGCCCATTGCTTTGTTTAGCATGGATGTAACCGTCCCGACATACGGTACTCGAATCCAAAGTATTCTGACTTTAAATCAATCTCCAAGTCCTATCGATGCCGAACCTATCTTACGTGCTCAACTACAGAGTCGAGAATATGAGTAATTTATATATTGTCATTTTACTATGACTTATGGCTAGGCTTTTCTAGTTATTATTTAAGCCTTATTGCAGAGATAATTGTAAATCCACAATATATTTAGGGATTTACCTGTTAATAGTGACTCTGATGACATAAACTGGATATATAGGTCATTTAAGCGCCATTAATAATGCCTACCATCCTCTAATCAGAGGTCAGTTTAACAAGGAGTACGATATGACTATGATGAAATCATTAATATTCGTTGAGCCAGGTAAAATTGAAATTGTTGATAAGAAAATTCCTGATGTCGGCCCGAACGATGCTTTATTAAAAATTACCACTACGACGATTTGTGGTACCGATATTCATATTTTTAAAGGTGAGTATGCTGTTGCAAAAGGATTGACAATTGGGCATGAACCGGTAGGGATTATTGAAAAGCTAGGTAGTGCAGTGATGGGTTATAAAGAAGGGCAACGAGTCATCGCTGGCGCGATTTGTCCAACATTTACCTCTTATGCTAGCCAAGATGGCTTCCCCTCACAAGATGGTGGCTATCTTGATGCCGATGGCAAATGCTCTTGTCATGGTTATAAAGCGACCGGCGGTTGGCGCTTTGGTAATCACATTGATGGTACGCAAGCAGAGTATGTGCTAGTGCCCGATGCACAGGCCAATCTATGTCCAGTGCCAGATGGATTGACGGATGAGCAAGTGCTGATGTGTCCTGACATTATGTCAACAGGCTTCAAGGGGGCAGAAAACGCTAATATTCAGATCGGTGATGTTGTCGCTATCTTTGCACAGGGGCCTATTGGCTTATGTGCTACTGCTGGGGCAAGGCTCAAAGGTGCGTCACTGATTATCGCTGTTGATGGTAACAATCAGCGTCTAGCGATGGCGAAGAAATTAGGAGCGGACATTACGCTTAATTTCACAGAAGTTGAGGTGGTTGATGAAATCATGAAAATCACTGGTGGGCGTGGTGTCGATAGTAGTATCGAAGCATTAGGTTTGCAAGCTACCTTTAATCAATGCATCAAGATATTAAAACCGGGTGGAACTTTTTCAAGTCTTGGCGTTTATTCTGAGGATTTAGTCATTCCAATAGCGAATTTCGCTGCTGGTCTTGGCGATCACACGATTCGTACGGCACTTTGTCCAGGTGGTAAGGAACGCATGCGTCGTTTGCTGAATGTCATTGAGTCAGGTCGTGTGGATCTATCAGAGATGGTGACACATACTTATGCGCTAGACGATATTGTAGAAGCATATGATTTATTTATGCATCAGCGTGATGGGGTCTTAAAAATTGCTATCAAACTATAATTTTAGCAATTATAAATACGAAAAAGCCTGTATCGAGTGTTACAGGCTTTTTCGTATTTACTACTAAAACAATAAATCCAACTATTTATTCTACCAACAAATGGTTGTTTTGTTCTGGAATAATCAGTTCTTGTTTAAGCGGTAGTTCGCGCACCAATTCTTGCAAGGCGCGACGATATACCCCACGTTTAAAATGAATCACTTGTCCGAGTGGATACCAGTAGCTGACCCATTGCCAATGGTCAAATTCTGGTTTACCCTCATCAAAGCGGATATGTTGAGTATTCGGCTCATCTAAGCGCAGCAAAAACCATTTTTGTTTTTGCCCAATACACAAAGGATACTGCCCATGACGCACATAGCGTTTCGGCAGGCGGTAGCGCAACCAATCTTGCGTGACCGCCAGTAAATCCACGTGACGCGGATGTAAGCCGACCTCCTCCCAGAGCTCGCGATACATCGCATCCATCGGCGTCTCCCCGCGGTCGATGCCGCCTTGAGGGAACTGCCAAGCGTTGTGACCAATACGTTTTGCCCACAGAACTTGCCCTTGTGTATTTGCCAAGATGATGCCGACATTGGCGCGAAAGCCGTCTGCATCTATCATGACTAAACCCTTTTAAATTGTTTAAAAATAGCTTATTTCAACAAGGTACAGTGACAGCAATCATAATTATTATAGGGTGACTGTTATCGATACCATGGCAAAATAAGATTCATTACCGTTATTAAACCAAGAAACAACCCAAATGTGTAACAGTATTTTGCTATAAAATGTTTCACAAGATTAATGCTTTAAAATCAGTGGGTTATAATTAGACTTTTGTAAGTTTTTTATGATGGATCTTATAAGAGTAATAAGTTTGAATAATATTATCGTGATAAATACTTAACAATCAGATTCAGGGTGAAATGGTGATTTCTAAAAGACATGCGCTGAAACGGTTTATAAAAGGTAAACAAGGATATGGCTTTATAAATCTGGTTTTGGCTTATGCTACACTAGTAAAAGACCTTATTTTTCCAAAAGACATTGTTCTTCAAAAAATAAGAAACCGCTACTATTCAAATTAAAAACCATGTCAAATTAAAAATCATGTGAAGTAAGAAGCATGCGCATTCAAAATCGTAGCAATTAAAACAAGGAATATTTAAGATGTCAGAGTCAAAAGCAAGCGTTACGTGGCAAGAAAATAAAGCCTTTATGGGTGTGTCACCATCAGGACATAACGTCCAAATCGATGCCGATAAAGAAAAAGGCGCAAGTCCAATGGAGCTGATTTTATTAGGGCTTGGTGGCTGTGCAAGCTATGACGTGGTTGCAATTTTACAAAAGTCGCGCCAAGAAGTGACAGACGTACGCTGTGAGCTGACCGCGCAGCGTGCCGAAACCGTGCCAGCCGTTTATACTGACATTCATATGCATTTTGTGGTGACCGGACAAGATGTCAAAGAAAGCCAGGTAGAAAAGGCAATCAAACTGTCTGCAGAAAAATACTGCTCAGCCAGTAGGATGCTAGTACAGGGCGGCGTCAATGTGACTCACGATTTTGAAGTCATTGCAGGATAGGGAAGATTATACTAATGAGTCTATTCTTTGGGTTGATTCCCGATAGCGCAGCGTCAGGTATTTGGGCAATGGTGGTGGCAAGTTTGCTGCCCCTAGTGATGGCGCTGACGGCAAAAGCAATTGGCGGCTTTAATTTGGCTGACAATGCCCATCCGCGTGATTTCTTACAAGGGACGACGGGAGCTGCGGCGCGGGCTAATGCCGCCCAGCAAAACAGCTATGAGACCTTGCCTATATTTTTGGCGGCAGTATTGGTTGCGATGCTGTTTTTTGTACCGCAATTAATTATTAATACCATCGCTTGGCTTTATGTGCTGATTCGTATTGGTTTTTGCGTGGCCTATATTACCAATTTGGCTACCTTTCGCTCTATTCTTTGGACGCTATCGATGGCCTGCTCATTGATGTTATTTTATTTAGCGATTCGGGTTAGTATGTAAGCCGATTAGCCTGAGCGCGCTGTTGTAAAACGCGCACTTTTAGCAATAGAGTATGTTATCAATAAGGTAGTGATTCATTAAGCAACGCTTGCTTGTAGCGCCTTGATAATCACTGCTTTATTTTTTTCTCGCTTGATAACGTCCCATACTGTTTTCGCCTCGCTATAGCCTTTGGTCAGCATCGCTAACCACTGTTTATAACGACCGACTAAAACCACATCGCTTTTCGCCGCCCCCTCTAAAAACTTAATCTGATGGGTAATTAAATCTTGCCATGCTAAAGCTGTCAGCGTTTTTGTATCGTTATTATCGGCATCAATTTCGGCAATCAAGTCGGGACGGGTAACGGCTCCGCGACCAAGCATCAGATGCGTCGTACCAGACTGCGCCATACAGTTTTGCGCCTGCTCACTATTCCAAATCTCGCCATTGGCAATCACTGGAATATCTAAGGTATTAAAATTCTGAATTTTATCCCAATAAGCCGGCGGCTTATAGCCTTGGGTCTTGGTACGTGCGTGAATGGTTAGCCAATCGGCGCCGCTCGCAGCAATGGCAGCTTTGATATCATCCATGCGATTGGTGTCGGTATAGCCCAAGCGAATTTTTGCTGATACGGGAAGATGAGCAGGAACCGCTTGGCGTACGGCGCTGATAATCTCATACATCACTTCAGGCTCATCAAGTAGTACTGAACCACCGCGATGGCTATTGACCGTTTTAGCCGGACAACCAAAGTTAATATCAATCGCCGGCGCACCAAGCTCACAAGTGTAAGCGGCATTTTCTGCCATCAGTTGCGCTTCGCTACCGAGTAGCTGTATATGAATCGGCGTACCGGATGCGGTTTTGGCATCATGATGGAGTTCTGGCACGTATTTATAAAAAACGTGTGCTGGCAATACATGCTGAGTGACGCGAATAAATTCACTGACCGACCAATCATAAGGGCGCCCCAAGTCTGACGCAATTTGGGTTAGGATTTGGCGCATTAATGGATCGGTTAAGCCTTCCATAGGCGCAAGCAAACGAACGGGATTGGCAAACAAGCGCTGAATAGTGTGTTGGCGCTCTTGTAGTGCTTGAGATAAAGATGGAGTGTTATTCATGGTTGGTAAGCTATTATTGTAAATTGAGGTCGGCAAAGACTATGAGTTGTGAGATAAAAGAGAAAACTAAGAATTACCAAAAACCACCTTTTTCCCCGTCTGTAATCCTGATATTAAGTCTTTAATATTATGAATATCTAAATTGCTCTGTGCCCGCGTGCAAGCAACGTAGAGCAAACGCAGCTCTTCTGGGCTGATTTTGACTGCATTGGTTGTCACATCATAATAAAAGTCATCATCAAGTTGTACTTTACCCCACTCAAGCCCTTTGGCTTTATGCGCGGTTGAGATGACATAATCGGCATTTTCAATACTGGATAAACTATTGACCGCTTGGCTGAGCACATTAGTCCCATGATCATCGACCAATTTGACCAAGGTTTTAAGGTCGCTGCCTTCATTGGTTTCAGAATATTCTTGAACGTCACCCCAATTATAAAAATATGCCAGTTCAGGCACGCCATATGCCGATTTACCATTCTTTAAATTTTCGGCTGCCTGACAGAATTTAAGCATACGATCGGTATCTGCTTGCAACGCCACGCGGTGACCGAGTTTTAAGCCTGTTAGCAATTGCGACATAGCAGCAGCATTGGTGCGGCAAAGAATGGCGTCTTTTTTACTGTGTACCATGCCTTTTTCGGTAGAAGACTGCTTATTAGGATTGCCTTTTAATGGCACATCTTCTTGTAAGGCTTTGAGCAAGGTGTTGGCAATCTCGGCAATCGGTTCGCCAAAACGAAATGACTGCGTTAATAAAGTCTGCGGCAATGGCAGTTTTTTCATCGCATTGACCGCACCGCGCCATTCATAAATCTGCTGATGGGCGTCACCTACATAAATCACTTGCCGTGGCTGCTGGGTCAAAATCCCCATCATCAAGGGATCGGCATCTTGCGCTTCATCAAATAAGATAAAATCTGCGGGAATACTTGGCTTCGATAATGCCCACAATTTAAGATAAATATCATGCCCGATACCAGCAGGATGGCGCGCATCAATCGACTGTAGCCAACGCTGCTCAACGGCGGGATAGAGCATTTCACGCAGCTGCTCAGCATCAGAATCATCGAGCCAGCTTGGAAATTCAATATGCCTTGGCGCAGGATAGCTGGCGTGCGTACTACAAAAATTGCTCACCGCATCACTGACAAATCGCGACAAGCGCGCTGGCGTGAGGGTAATATATTTGTTCATCCCATCCATTTGCCGACGGACTTGTACCGGTTGCAGACCCAAATCATCACCCAGACGTTTGGGTGAAAATCTTGGCAACGACAATTTGGCGGTGATATCACGTGGTACATGACGGTAGGCCAGTGAGTGAAACGTCCGACAATCGACGTGACCGGGGAATTTTTGCCGTGCATCGTTAGCAATGGCTTTGTTAAAGGCTAAATATAAGCCGCGGCCACGTAGACGTTCACCGATTAATTTGAGCGTCGTCGTTTTCCCTGCACCCGCATAAGCGACCACTTTAAATGACTTGTGATCCATCGCCATATTTAGCGCGTTCAGCTGCTCATCAGTGGGATCGCTCATATAAGCTGGCATAGATGCGGACATAATAAAGCTACCTAAAAAACTAGAATGGGGGCAAAAATAACGGGGGTAAAAAAAGCCACTGCATAGACAATGGCCGACTGGTCATGATGACGATATTGATTGCAAAATATTTGCAAGCGCACAGGACAAAATAAAAAAGTTAGTAGAAAATAAAGGTGGAAATAAGCAGGTTGTATTAACAGATTAGCGCGTTGGCTGTTTTGCAATAAGTGTCTGATAAGTAGAGCTATTCTTTCTTCAATTCTATATCGTCTGCTGCATCAAGGCTACGCTCTTCTTTGATTAATATTTTCGCTAAAAATAATCCCAGCTCAAACAATAACCACATCGGAATCGCGAGCATCAACATCGATACGCCATCAGGCGGTGTAACGACCGCCGCAACGGCAAAACAGCCGACGATAATATAACGGCGTTTATCTTCTAAGCTCTGAATGGAGACGACACCCGCCAATATCAATAGTAAGGTGACCACTGGAATCTCAAACGTCAGCCCAAATACCATGAATAATTTGAGCGCAAAACTTAAATAACTGTCGATATCTGTCATCGGCAAAACGTTCTGCGGCGCAAACATGATAAAAAACTTAAGTACGCCTTTGAGTACAATAAAATAAGAGAAAGCCACGCCCGCATAAAATAAAAATATCGAGGACATCAGTACAGGAATGGCGACTTTTTTCTCTTTTTTATATAAACCGGGTGCGACAAACGACCAGATTTGATACAAAATATACGGCATCGCAAAAAATGCCGCGACAAATATGGTCAAGCGTATCGGTGCCATAAAGTTAGAGGTGATATCGGTCGCAATCATCGTCGAGTTGGCGGGCAACTGAGCAACCAATGGGTCAGATAAAAAATCATACAGCTCGCGTGAAAATCCGACCAAGGCTAAAAATATGATTAATACCGCGACGCATATCTTAATCAGATGCCGACGTAACTCAATCAAATGCTCGGTAATCGGCATATCGCCCAGTGAGCTTAAGATATCGCCAGAGTCCTCATTGCTATTATCGACAGTATTACTATCGACATTAATGTTATCGACAGTACTACTATCGACCTTACTGTTATCGCCGTTCTCACTATCAGTATTACTATCAAGGGTTTCTGTTGCAGCCTTAATATCTGCATCCATTATTTTTTCTTGGCGGCTTTTTTTACGTTTAAATAACCCCACTAATCATTCTCCTGCTTATTAACAGAAGCCTGTTTGGGTAAAGGACTGTCCAAATGGATGACAGGGCTGTTTAATAAAATGTCGGCTTTATAATTGGGTAAATAGGGCGCTTGCGGCAGACGCCTTGCTTTATCATAAGCGCCCAGACGGAACCACATATTTTCCCACGGTTTGGTGCTGATGTTTTGAATGTTGCTTTGCGTTGTTTGTGTAGTGATGTGTTGAGTGTCGCTATCATCATTACCTTGACTCTCTGAAAGTTCAGGCTCTTTTAACTTTTTATCTGACCCATCACTGTCATAGGCATAGTCAAACTCTTTTGGCGCCGCGGATGAATTATCGCCTTTTTCACAATCGTTTTTATTATTGGTATTATCCACTTTATCGGTTGTAGGCTGATGTGCTGCTTTTAAATGCTGATTCTGCGAGGATTCAAACTCTTGCATACTGCCGCGCATCTCTGCCATTTCACGGCGCATTTCTGCTTCCGTTTGGCGAATTTTGGCCAGCTCTTTTTGCATTTGCTGGCGCGTCTCAGCTAAGTCAAGTTCCGCTTCGATTTCAGACTGCAAGGTAGAAACCGTGCGGCGAATTTTGGCATACCATTGTCCAGCGGTACGAGCCGCTTGGGGCAGCTTTTCTGGCCCCAAGACGATTAAGGCAATAACGCCAAAAAGCAATAATTCAGAAAACCCAATATCAAACATAATGTTCCGATGTCACTGTCTAAATGCTATACATTATGCTTGTCATCAACCTTAGTGGTTGTTGGGCGCTCTTCAGGGTGTGCTTTGCCATCATGGTCGAGCACCACTTGCTTTTTGACATGTTCAGTATTTTCGTCTTTGACGGCTTCTTTAAAACCTTTGACCGCGCCGCCCAAATCTTTACCGGCATTTCTTAGTTTGGAGGTGCCAAATACGACAACCACTACCACCAATAAAATCAGCCAATGCGTAATGGAAAAACTGCCCATAATGCTATCCTTATGTCTTGGTTTTCAGTCTTTATAGGAATACGTTGAGTGTATAGAATATTGCTGTCGTACACAAAATCTATCGACAGCTTATGCGAAGTAACACGTCACACTATTATAACCTGCCGTTATGACAAAAAGGTGAAAGCAACAATAATCAAACAGGGTAATGGCTAAGCTTAAAAAACGCTAGCGCGCCGCTTTTTCATCAATACCTGAGAGACCAAAGCGTCGACCTAATTCATTTAATACCGCCTCTGACTCGATATCGAACCAAGCCAAGCCGACTAAGGTATGGAACCAGACATCAGCGACTTCATAGATAAGCTCATGACGCGCTTCGTCATATTGGGTTTTATCAGTGCTTTCATCGCAATTGGCAAAGTCTTTAGCAGCGATGATGCTCTCGGTACTTTCTTCACCGACTTTTTCTAATATTTTATTGAGACCTTTGGCGTATAAGCTGGCTACATATGAGCTATCAGCATCCGCTTGTTTGCGCTCGGCCAATACTTTATCAAGCTGCTGCAAAATAGAATGAGTGGTAGCAAGGCTGTTATTTTGATTGGTGTTCGAATGCACTAAATCTTCCGCCGCCGCTTCATTAATTTCAGGCGTGGCTTTTGCAGCGGCGTTTGTCTGATAAATCTCTGCAGGATCTTTTAATACTTTATCGACTGTTTGCCATTCAGGTGTTTGCCCTGACAAATCCAAACGCTGATAAAAACAAGACTCGCGGCCGGTATGACAAGCGATACCACCGGCCTGAGTGACGCTAAGGACAATCACATCGGCGTCGCAATCTAGACGAATATCATGCACACGCTGGGTATGCCCAGAAGATTCGCCCTTATGCCATAACTTGCCACGCGAACGCGAAAAGTACACCGCCGTCTGCGTTTGCGCGGTTAATTGTAGAGATTCGGCGTTCATCCACGCCATCATCAAAATACGCCCTGACACATAATCTTGTGCAATTGCAGGAATCAAACCATCAGCATTAAAATTTACGGCAGCAAGCCAAGCAGGTAAAGTCATCGTCTATCGTCTTATAAGTAGAAAGTAATTAGTCATACAAACTAATTAATAATAAAAAATAGGTTTTAATAAAAAGCACTCATCAATAAAAGGAAGCTTATGAAGTCATTTAGCCTATCTACCGTTTATGAGAGCGCTTTATCAATGTTCACACTCTACTTAAACACAGCTTAGGCTGACATTCAATATGTTAAAGCACTAAATAAAGCACAATTATACCTGAGCGGGATTTTGATAAAATAATAATTGTAAATTAGGCTCAGCTAACCTTAGTTTTATTAAGTTTATATAGCTTAGTTTCTATTTCGAAGCTTGAATTTTAAGTGGCTAATGACCAATGTTTAGCCGCTTAAAATAAGCCCCATAGTATTTGTGATTAGAAAGAACAACATACGCTAAACCGAGCTGAAACTTTCCTTGGCAAAACTGCGCATGATCTGTTAAAATGACGCCTCCCACCTCGAGGCAAATAGAGGTTTAGTGCTTGTTTTTACAGCCACTATTCGTTATTGACTATTTGACGACCAGGTTCTATAAAAGACAAAGAGGCAAATCATCATGAAAGTTAAGATGAAAACCAGAAGCGGTGCAGCTAAACGCTTCAAAAAAACAGCGAACGGCTTTAAGCGTAAGCAAGCATTCAAAAGCCATATCTTGACCAAGAAATCAGCTAAGCGTATTCGCCAGTTGCGCGGTCTTAAGATGGTGGACAAGTCTGACGAAGCAGCAGTTCGTCGTATGTGCCCATACATCTAATAAGGCTATCGTCATTTATCTTTGATTAAGCGCTGTTTAATAAATAGCGACTGAATTAAAAACATCTGACTTTGCAATCTGATAACGATGTCTATTAATTAATGACATCGTGATTCGTTTAATAATGATTAAAAATATCTTGGAGTAATTTATGGCCCGTGTAAAACGTGGTGTACAGGCAAATCGCCGTCACAAAAAAATCTTAAAGCGCGCAAAAGGCTACTACGGTGCCCGTTCACGTGTTTACCGCGTAGCGGTACAGGCAGTGACCAAAGCTGGTCAATATGCTTATCGTGACCGTCGCAACAAAAAACGTACTTTCCGTCGTCTTTGGATTGCACGTATCAATGCTGGTGCACGCTTAAACGGCTTAAGCTATAGCCGCTTTATCAATGGTATGAAAAAAGCTAACATTGCAATCGATCGTCGCGTACTTGCTGACATCGCTATGCATGATGCAGCGACTTTCACCGCCTTGGTTGAAAAAGCAAAAGCGGAATTGGCCTAAATATTAACCGTCCTTTAGGTATTCAGCTTTTTTGATTACTTGAATGGATAGGACTAATATTGATTAATAGTACGATATTAATAAAAGCTACCGCTGGTCGGTGGCTTTTTTTATATTAAATTATTTTATGGTCAGTTTATCACCGCTAAAGTTTTATCACCGTTAAGCGGTAACCTGCTTTATCTGAACTTGCATTTCTTATTGTCTAAATATTCAAGCCATTCATATCACACGCCCTTATATTAAAATGAATGGGTAAATGGTTTGCAATATTTGGTCAAATCCCTACAATTACCTATCACTATAATTAATAGTCCGTTTAAATCAGGAAGAATGCGTCTTATGACTACCCCTGCTGCTACCACCGATTTGTCGGCGCTACCGACCTTATCCTCAGAACTGAGCGAGCTAACTGAAGCCCAGCTGACTGAGTTTACCAGTGCCGCTGAAGCCTTAATCCTACAAGTCAATGATGTCCGCTTATTACAAGATTTGCGCGTGCAATTGACGGGTAAAAAGAGCCCCTTAACTGGCTGGTCAAAGCAGATGGGCAAACTGAGCAGCGATGATAAAAAAACTTACGGTGGCTGGTTACATCAAGTCCGTAGCCGTATTCAAGATGCATTGACGGCGCAGCAACAGCAGCTAGAAGTGGCGGCATTAAATGCTAAGCTTGCAAGCGAAAGCATTGATATCACCTTGCCTGCGCGCGGTGGTCAAAAAGGTCATTTGCATCCAGTGACGATGATTACCCAGCGTATGCAGCAGTATTTCATTCAAGCGGGTTTTAATGTCGCTACTGGCCCTGAAGTTGAGAGTGATTACTATAACTTTGAAGCCCTTAATATTCCCTCGCATCATCCAGCACGCGCGATGCACGATACTTTTTATTTTGATGCGCATTATCTGCTACGTACGCATACCAGTCCGGTGCAAATTCGCACCATGGAAAAAAATGAGCCGCCGATTCGTATTATTTGCCCAGGTCGCGTCTATCGTAATGACTCGGATCAAACCCATTCGCCGATGTTCCATCAGTTAGAAGGCTTAATGGTTACCGAGTCGAGTACCTTTGCTGAGCTAAAAGGCTTGATTAGTGAGTTCTTAGAAGCGTTTTTTGCCAAAGAATTGACCGTGCGTTTCCGTCCGTCATTTTTCCCGTTTACGGAGCCTTCTGCTGAAGTTGATATCCTCGATGATAATGGTAAATGGCTTGAGGTCATGGGCTGCGGTATGGTGCATCCACAGGTGCTAACTAACTGCGGTATTGATAGCGATAAATACACCGGCTTTGCTTTTGGGATGGGTATTGAGCGCTTTGCGATGTTGTATTACGGTATCGATGATTTGCGCCTGTTTTTCCAAAACGACGTACGCTTCTTAAAACAGTTTGGCTAGAGTGCTCTTTGTTTATATAAAAAGTGCTCCTTGTTAATATGACAGGTTAATAGTCCAACCTTTAATTCAAAATCTTTATTATAAAATTCTGATCCGAGATATTTATGAAAATTAGCGAACAGTGGCTACGTCAATGGGTAAATCCCAACAATAGCAGTGAGCAATTGGCCGAACAACTCACCATGGCAGGGCTTGAGATTGATGATCGCTTTGCGGTTGCCCGTGCCTTTAGTGGTGTGGTTGTCGGTGAAGTCATCAGCGTTGAACAGCATCCAGATGCCGATAAACTACGCGTTACGCAGGTGAATATTGGTGCATCTGAACCGTTACAAATCGTTTGCGGTGCACCCAATGTAACGGTCGGTATGAAAGCACCAGTTGCGACCGTTGGTGCCATTTTGCCTTCTGATAATGGTGCAGGTTTTGAAATTAAAAACGGTAACCTACGCGGTGTCGACTCTAACGGTATGCTTTGCGGCGCGTCTGAAATTGATTTAACCGATAGCATCGATGGTCTGCTTGAATTGCCAGCTGATGCACTGATTGGTATGGATATCCGTGAGTATTTAGGTTTAGACAATCAGATACTAGATATCTCTATCACCCCAAACCGTGGTGATTGCTTTAGCGTACGTGGTATTGCGCGCGAGATATCAGTCATTAACGATTTGCCGATGCAGCAGCCTGAGATTCCTGCCAATGTAGCAGCTACTGATAACAGCGCAACGCCAGCGGTGACAGTAAGTGCGGTTGAGGCGTGCCCACGCTATCTTTTACAATCAATCAGTAATATTGATCGTAGCATCGACACCCCAAAGTGGGTGCAAGATGCGCTAGTCCAATCGGGATTACGCTCGCATAACTTTTTGGTCGATGTGACAAACTATGTGTTGATGGAATTGGGTCAGCCGCTACATGCGTTTGATGCCGATACCATTGTTGGTGATATCGTGGTTCGTTTGGCAGAGCCTAGCGAGACCATTACCTTATTAAATGAGCAAACCATTACTCTAACGGGTGATGAATTGGTCATTGCTGATGATAAAGGCGCACTTGCGCTCGCGGGTATCATGGGCGGTCAACGCAGTAGCGTTACTGATGGCACCACCAATATCGTCTTAGAGAGCGCCTTCTTTAACCAGCTTGCTATTGCTGCACGTGCACGCCGTTTTGGTCTGCATACTGATGCCTCACAACGCTTTGAGCGTGGTGTCGATTTTGAATTACCAGAGTTAGCGTTGGCGCGTGCTACTGATTTAATTACCAGTGTCACTGGCGGTCAAGCAGGGCAAATTGTAAAGGTAGAAAACAGTGAGCATCTACCGGCACGTGCGCCTATTATGTTGCCAATCACTAAAGTTCGTGAGGTCATTGGTATTGAGATTGAACCAGCAGTGATGGTACGTATCTTAACCCAATTGGGCTTTGAGGTAGAGCAGCAAGCAGATAGCCTGATTTGCACGCCACCATCGTATCGCTTTGATATGAGTATCAAAGAAGACCTCATCGAAGAGATTGCGCGTATCTATGGCTATGACAATATTCCAAGCGTCTTGCCACATTTGCAAGTCAGTATGGATTATGACGATACCGCAGACTTGACGCATGAGATGAAGCTGGCACTGGTCGATAATAGCTATATGGAAGCGATTAGCTTTAGCTTTAGTGATGCAAAAATAGAAGCCTTGCTTGATGATAAAGCGCTAGGTGAAGTGTTGGCACTGGCCAATCCTATCTCTAGCGACTTAGCGGTAATGCGCCGTACTTTGCTGTCAAGCTTGTTGCCTTGTGTACAATATAACCTCAATCGTCAGCAGCCGCGCGTGCGCTTCTTTGAAACTGGTCTGAGTTTTGTCGGTCAAAGTATTAGCGAGTTGGTGCAAACACCAAGTATCGCATTAGTAGCAGTCGGCGATGTTTGGGACGAGCAAGCGTATCAAAACCGGGCATTAGACTTCTATGATCTCAAGCATGATATTGAGCAGTTATTACCTGCGCAAGTAGATAGTGCGCGTATCCGCTATGAGCGTAGTAAGCTAGCTTTCTTACATCCGGGTCAAAGTGCCAAGCTCTATATCGATGATCAGTATGTCGGTTGGTTGGGTCAATTGCATCCTAATACCGCTAAACAATTGGATTTGCCAGCTACATGGGTGGCCCAATTATCACTTGCGCCATTATTAACCCTTGTACGTGAACAGCATGTCATCACCACTCCAAGCAAATTCCCGCAGGTACGTCGTGATATTGCTATCTTAGTCAATAGCGATATTAGCTTGCAGACGTTAGAGGCGACGATACGCGCGGCAGCCGGTGAGTTATTGACTGATATGTGGCTATTTGATGTGTATCAAGGTGATAAAGTGCCAGCAGGTCAACGCTCATTAGCTTTTGCGCTGATATGGCAAGACAGAACACAGACACTCTCTGATGAAGCGGTAAAGACAGCGACCGATAAGGTAGTGCAAGCCCTAACCGAACAGCACGCTGCTCAGTTGCGTGACAGCTAATATCTAATCCTAAAAATATAAAATCCTCCATAGCCTCCTCATAAGCGAGGCTATGGCGCTTTGCTATTGATGAAAAAGATTAGCTGATAGAAAGTTATAGACATAAAGTAAGTTAAGTGGTTATTAATAAAGGATTTTATTGCAGACTTTATTAAAATGACGGCAAAAAACCTTTATAATAGCTAACATTAATCCTCATACCGCTAAACCATGATATTTGACATCACGACATAGCATAGGAGTCGTACTGTGAGCACCTTAACCAAATCTGACATGATTGAGCATTTGATGAGTCATCTTAACCTGACACGCCAAGAAGGCCGCTGTTTGGTGGAGAACTTTTTCGATGAATTGTCAGAAAGTTTGATTGATGGCAAAGAGGTCAAGCTTTCAGGCTTTGGCAACTTCGAGCTGAAAGATAAAAACAGCCGTCCCGGTCGTAACCCAAAGACAGGTGAGCCTGTTGCAGTGTCTGCGCGCCGTGTGGTTACCTTTAAAACTGGTCAAAAATTTCGTCAGCAGGTCGATGAACGTTTATTTGATGAGTAAACTATTATTAATAGGTTTTGTTATAAGTTTTTTTTAATAGGTTATTTCTGTTGAGCCAATAGCGATGATGAAAGTCATTCTATTGGCTTTTTAGATTTATCAAGCAAATGATTTACAAGATAGGGTAGTCAATGTTATATAGCACCATAGCCTAATGCATTTTCTGCCTAACCTTTGAAGCGCTAATAAAATCCTAAATAACAGACATAAAAAAAGAGAGCATAAGCTCTCTTTTTTTTACTACAGTATTTTTATTATGAAAAATAAAAATTACTGAGCTGGTTCTTCAACTACAACTTCGTCAGCTGCGTCTACTGCAGGAGTTTCGCTAGCTACGTCAACGCTAGTAGTAGTACCGTCTACAGGTACTTCAGCATCGATTTCGTCAGTAGCAGTAGCAGCTTGTGCATCAGCGATGTCAGCTTCAGCGTCAGCAACAGCAGCTTCTGCATCAGCAGGAACAGCTTCGCCTTCAGCAGCAGCTTCGTCTAACTGTTCAGAAGCATCTTGCACTTCTTCTTGTGCGTCAGATAAATCTTCAGCAGCGTTTTCTTTGTTGCTGTCACAGGCAGTAAGGCCCATAGTTGCAGTCATGATACCAGCTAGAGCAAGTAATTTTAAGTTCATAAGGTTTTCTCCGGGAAAATGAAATGATCAGTAGCAGCAAAAAAGGTTGAATATCCGAGATGTCTCAGAATTCAACTAGTATTAATCGCAGCTACTCAGCTTCCACGCATTCTATATGATTTCTTTCTGCATGGAAAGAGCTTGTACAATTAAGTAACAATAAAATTGTAAATAGGGGTTTACATGGTCTACTTAATATAACTTTTAATACAACAAGCCAAATTAATCGACGTATAATCAATGACATCAGTACGATTTAAGGGTTTCCCTATAAAAGGTTTTCTCTCATGACTAAGGTGCTAGTTTATACCCATTTATGGCCTATTGTCAGTACAATTATCATCAAATATAGCCATTGAATGATGAATATTAGCAGGGTATAAATAGCGGTAGTATTCGTAAAAGCTATCAATAAAAACCGTCTATAAAAGTAGTAAGAAACGAAGTCTTAGCAACAAAACAATAGCAGCATAAGAAGCGTTGTTTGACCTCGTTTTTTACGGTTAATGGCTGAATGAAAAATGAAAAATAGCTAAATAAAATAGGCAATTAAGGGACTGCGCTTAAAATTATTAAATATCCATAACTATATAGCAGGACTAACGACGATACGCATAGCGATGACTATGGTGTTTTTTAGGAGAGATTTTATGAAATGGCAAGGCAGACGCGGCAGCTCTAATGTGCGCACAAGTAGTGGTGGCGGCAAGATGATCGGTGGCGGTATCGGCGGGATTATCATCGCCGGTATCTTATGGTTGGTGTTTGGGGTCAACCCAATGACTGCACTACAGACCGGTCAGGTGGTGGCAGGTGGTGGCAGCAATACCTCTACTGAGCCTGCGACCAGTGACGACCGTGATACAAGGTTTGTCAAAGTAGTCTTGGCGGATACGGAAGAAGTTTGGCATCAGATATTCAATGAGGCCGGCAGTATCTATAAAGAGCCGTCCCTGATTTTATTTAATGGGCAAGTCAGCTCCGCTTGTGGCAGCGCCAGTGCAGCAACAGGACCTTTTTATTGCCCGGGTGATCAAACGGTTTATTTGGATACGTCGTTTTTTGTAGAGATGCGCCAAAACTTAGGCATTACAGGCGATGAGCAAGGCTCAGGTGATAGCGAAAACCAAGGGAAGGCCGGAGATTTTGCGCAAGCGTATGTGATCTCTCATGAGGTTGGTCATCATGTACAGACCTTGCTCGGTATTACCCAACAAGTAAACGAAGCGGGTCGTCAAGTTACGCGCGCACAGGCCAATAAGCTGTCGGTATTACAAGAACTACAGGCGGATTGTTTTGCGGGCGTTTGGGCACAGCGTAATCAAGAGCGCGTGCAGTTTTTAGAAGCCGGTGATATCGATGAAGCCATCAATGCCGCCAGTCAAATCGGTGATGATCGCTTGGCGCGTGCCAGTGGTGGGGCAGTCGTACCTGATAATTTCACTCATGGTACCAGTCAACAGCGCGTTCAGTGGTTTACCCGTGGTTTAGAGAGTGGCAATATTCAATCTTGCGATACTTTTAGTGGGGCACTATAAGTAGGAGAGCATGATAAATAGTGAGGCATTATAAAAGTATTGCTTCATTGCTTAATAAATAAACATAAAAAAGCCTGCAATTTAATTGCAGGCTTTTATTTTGATAACCGTCTGTTGATAGCTATCTAAAATATATTATTTGGTTTGGTCGTAGATATAACCACCAGCGCCACCAAGAGCAGCACCCGCTAATGCACCACGTGCGATGTCTTTACTATCGCCTTTACTTCTGATTAGAGCACCAGCAGCAGCGCCTGCAGTAGCACCTCTTACGGTGTTGTTTGCGTTACCGTATGGGCCTGTATTACAACCAGTCATGATTAATGCTGAGCTAGTAATGGCTGTCATTGCAAAAGTTTTAGCAAATTTCATATTATCACCTATTAAGTAGTCAAATTTAAAATACAATATACAGTTTAAAATACAATATGTATCTAGTGATGTTAGTACTACTTTGCATAGTAGCCCGTTTATGTCTATCGCGGCGTAGTAGAAACGCTAAGCTTTGCAAATAACCTGTAAAGTATGTTGCTTCACTGTATCGTTGGTAGGGCTTTTGCTTGGAGTTATTGTATTTATAATGAAAGTCCGCTAACTGTTTCTAAGGATTATCCCCACAGCCCTGTATTCTTTTTAAGTGGAATCGACTATATAGCGAAAAAGTCTTTAAACGAGTATTTAAAAAGCAAAAAAAGACCACCCTAAGGCAGTCTTTATGTTTGGATAGTTCACTATCTAATCAATTTGATAAACAATAACTATCAATTAGTTTTGTGATTTACGTTTCATTTGTTCAAAGAACTCGTCGTTGGTCTTGGCTTCTTTTAGACGGTCTAGCAAGAACTCAGTGGCTTGGACGCCATCCATTGGTTGAAGCAGCTTACGTAAAATCCAAACCTTACGCAATTTATCTTCATCAAGTAGGCGCTCTTCGCGACGTGTGCCCGATTTTTTGATATTAATGGCTGGGAAGACGCGTTTTTCTGCTAAATCACGCTCAAGGGTAATCTCTTGGTTACCGGTTCCTTTGAACTCTTCAAAGATAACGCTGTCCATTTTACTACCGGTATCAATAAGCGCACTGGCAATAATGGTCAAGCTGCCGCCTTCTTCAACGTTACGCGCCGCACCAAAGAAGCGTTTTGGACGCTCAAGAGCATTGGCGTCTAGACCACCGGTCAATACTTTACCTGATGATGGAATCACGGTGTTATAGGCGCGAGCAAGACGGGTAATAGAGTCCAGTAAAATGACCACGTCTTGTTTATGCTCAACCAAACGCTTGGCTTTTTCGATGACCATTTCAGCCACTTGGACGTGACGCTGTGGCGGCTCATCAAAGGTAGATGCAACCACTTCACCGCGTACCGTACGCACCATCTCGGTGACTTCTTCTGGACGCTCATCAATCAAGAGTACGATTAAATAACATTCAGGGTTATTACGAGTAATCGACTGCGCAATGGTTTGTAGCAGCATGGTTTTACCGGCTTTTGGCGGTGCAACGATAATCGAGCGCTGACCTTTACCAATTGGGGCAATCAGGTCAATAATACGACCGGTCAAATCTTCGGTCGTGCCATTACCAAGCTCGAGCTTTAATTGCTCAGTTGGGAATAACGGCGTTAAGTTCTCAAAAATCAGCTTATGACGCGAGCGATCTGGCGTATCAAAGTTAATCTCACCGACTTTTAATAGCGCAAAATAACGCTCAGAGTCTTTTGGCGGACGAATGGTGCCCGCGATACTGTCGCCAGTCTTTAAGCTAAAGCGACGGATTTGACTGGGGCTGACATAAATATCGTCAGGACCTGCTAAATAAGAGCCTTCAGATGAGCGCAAAAAGCCAAAGCCATCAGGAAGAACCTCAAGCACGCCGTCACCATAAATGGCTTCACCGTTACGGGCATGGGTTTTTAAAATCGCAAAGATAATGTCTTGTTTACGGCTACGCGCCATATTATCAAGACCCATTTCTTTAGCGATGGCCAATAGCTCAGCGATTGTTTTTTTCTTTAATTCAGTAAGATTCATAGATAGGTCATTAGCAGTTGATCAGATGAGAGATGCCATTATCAGCACAAATCAAGACATTGATTAAAACAACGGGTATAGGGCGATAGCGGGTATATGCACAGCATTGGGGTTTATGTAGGTTGGATTTTACGTGCCAGCTTATGGATGCGTTGCCAGAAAGTCAGGCACGCTCATAAGAGGTAAAGATAAAGAAGTCTACATAAGAGTCTGCGTCAAAAACTCAATATCAGTAATTGTGTTTAGTCATTGCGTTCAGTAGTGGTGTTTTATAATGACGATTGTGTTTTTGTTGATAAACACGAGGAGAATAGCGACAAGACACTTAGGAAAATGGTTAGTTTTCTCTTGTCAGCAGACTATACGGGCTTCAAGCTGGCATTGTCAATAATTTTTGCCAAAAAATTCGCATAATCTCGTTTTTTGCTCAGAAAAGCAGCAAAAAAGCCATTATCTGCTGTAGACAATAGCTTTTTCGGTGTCGATTTTTATATAAAAACCTTTTAGTAAACAATTACTAAAAACGATTATAGATGCTTATCTAGTACGGCTGCTAATGCGGCTTTTGGCTGTAGACCCATCACTGAATCAACTTTTTCGCCGTCTTTAAAGACAAACAGGGTAGGAATGTTACGAATACCAAAACGGCTCGCCGCTTGTGGGTTACTATCGACGTCGACTTTAACGATTTTAACTTTACCTTGGTACTCAGTCGCTAAATCTTCTAAAATAGGTGCAATGGCTTTACAAGGACCACACCAAGTTGCCCAAAAGTCTACTAGAACTGGCACGTCTGATTGTAGAACATCTTGGTCAAAGTTTGCATCGGTGGTGTTAACAATAAGGTCTGACATAATTTTTCTCTCTTGTTTTATTATTTCTATTACCAGCCGTCTATATAAATATGAGGGTCATATTAAACAGATGAATGGCTAAAGAATGGTTAAGAAGGGGTGAAATTCTGCCATTATATTAACATGTTTGCTCAAAGTTGACAGATGCAGGCCGGTTAAATTGTTTAACAATTACTATTAGCACAATAAATCGAAACATAACGACACAGGTTATGTTTTATCTGTCACTTGCCATCGCTATCGTCATTTTAACGCAAATCCAGTCGTCGCTTTGAATACTGGGCGAATACCGATTTATTATTATTTTTAACTGCGCACTTACCACCCATTTTGCTCAAAGTTAACTTTATCCAAAATTAAGGATAGTTTTATTAACAACGGCTTTGACATCGAAGCTTATGAATATCGAAACCTTATCAATATAGAACCCATTACTATAAGTAGCTAAATTTTATGCCTTTCACTGATGAAAAGATAGACGCCCTGAATGCTGAAGAAAATGCGTATCCACCGGAGTTTTTTCGAGAATTTGCGCAAGCCGTTACCGTCTATGAAGATGATGATATTTGGGTCGTCGATAAGCCTGCAGGATTGTTAAGCGTCGATGGTAAAACGCTCAAGGTGAGTTTGTTGGCACGACTTGAGCGCGCCAATCCAGCGGTTAAGTTGATTCATCGCTTAGATATGGATACCTCAGGGCTGCTGATTTTTGCCAAAAATGCCGCCGCGCAAACCCATATTAGTAAGCAGTTTATTGAGCGGCTGCCACAAAAAAGTTATCAAGCGCGTGTCTTTGGCCAATGGCAAAGCGTCGGTGCCAAAGGTGAGATATCAGTGCCAGTACGTTATGAGCCTGCAACCAAACCGCGGCATATCGTCGATCCCAATTGGCCAAAGCATGCATTAACGCTGTATGAGGTGCTAGCCCATGAAGAGTGCAACGGTCAAACCGTCACGCGCGTGCTATTAAAGCCTGTTACCGGTCGCAGTCATCAGCTGCGTGTACATATGGTGCACGTCGGGCATGTGATGATTGGCGACCCGATTTATGCAGAAGGTACGGCATTAACGATTGCGCCAAGACTGAATTTACATGCCCAGCAGTTACGCCTAAAACATCCCACACTTGGCGCTTGGATGGATTGGGAAAGTCCAAGCCCTTTTTAAATAGGTCTCTTTGAAATAGATTGATTTTAAATACACCATGTAAATTAAAAGCCATCATGCAAAAACAAGGATTGTATTATGCTTGATATGACTGCCGGCAAACAGGCAATTAAAAAGCGCTTTAGATCTAAATCATCGCCAGCAGCCTTGAATACGCCCGTCGATTGTGAGGTGCTTATCATCGGCGCTGGGATTGCCGGTATCGGCATGGCCAGTCGATTGCAGCAGCAAAAGCACAAAGGGCTGTTTGGTCATAGAAGCCGAAGTCGCTTAAAACAGCTAACAAAAAGGAAGCCGCAAAAAACTACCCAGCGCTTTGTGGTATTAGAAAAACGCGCAGATTTGGGCGGTACGTGGGATTTATTTACTTATCCTGGGGTGCGTTCCGACTCTGATGCTTTGACCTTTGGCTATAGCTTTCGTCCGTGGTTGGACCATCGGGTATTGGCAAAAGGCGGTGATATTAAAAACTATATTGCTGATACGGCGCGCGAGTTTGGTATCACTGAACATATCCGCTATCAGCATGAGGTGCAGCAGCTGTCTTGGTCAAGCCATAGTCAGCAGTGGACGGCAACGGTAAAAAATCATGCAAGCGGTGAGGTATTTGCCTTGACGGCAAAGTTTGTCGTCGGTGCAACAGGCTATTATGATTATGAGCAAGGTTACAGGCCTCATTTTGATAAAGAAGAGGACTTTCAGGGTGCTATTGTTCATCCGCAGCATTGGCAAAATGTGAATTATGACGACAAAAAAGTGGTCATAATTGGTAGTGGTGCGACAGCGATGACGCTACTGCCCGCTATGGTCGATGAAGAAAGCGAGCAGTGCGCGCAGCACGTTACCATGCTACAACGGTCGCCGACCTATGTGGCAAGTGTACCGGGTGATGATTATGCGCTTGATTGGCTGGCAGGTAAGTTTTCGCCACTCTCGAAAACGCAAGCTTATAAGCTACTGCGCACGCGCAATGTGTTGATGCAACAAGGGACTTATCGAGCGGCTGTGTTTGCGCCCAAGGTGATGAAAGCATTATTAAAACGTGGCGTTAAAACCGAATTAAAAGGCAGCGGGGTTGATATTGCGCATTTTATGCCCGCTTATAATCCTTGGGATGAGCGGCTTTGTGCCGTGCCAGACAGTGATTTATTTATGGCGCTACATGGCAAACGAGCTGCCGTAGTGACCGATCAAATCAGCCACTTTACCAAGACTGGCATCATGCTTGACTCTGGCAAACACCTTGAGGCTGATATCATCGTCACCGCAACGGGGCTAAAACTACAAATGCTTGGCGGCGCTAAAGTCTATGTCGATGGGCAAGCAATCGATATCGGCTCGCGCATGACTTATAAGGCGGTTATGATTGAAGGCGTGCCAAATATGGTGGCGCTATTTGGCTATACCAATGCGTCGTGGACACTAAAAATCGACTTGGCTTGTCAATATGTGCTGCGGCTGCTCAACCATATGCATAAGCATCGTTATCAAGTGGCAGTGCCGCAAGCAAAAACTGCGCATAGCGAGGCACATGCTCAGCCAGATACGGTCATGGGTGCGCTATCGGCAGGCTATGTCCAGCGCGCGCAACACGAGCTACCAAAACAAGGCGATATTTATCCTTGGCGGGTCACTAACAATTATCTTAGTGACCGTGTGATGCTCAAATACCGTAACATAAAAGACGATTGGTTGCGCTTTAGCCGTTAAGCTTTATTAGGGGGTGTCCTCAATTCAATCGATGGACATCTAAATGGTCTAAAAATGGCTAAATTTTGCCAAACTTCGTCAAATAGCTTGGTAATATCCCGATATTAACTGCACTATTTTCCTTGTTTGGCTACAATTTATCTCATTTTTATCACCATTTTTAAAATGAGGACGCGCCCTAGTGATTGTCTTTTAATGCTTATCGATAAATTCTGACACTTGCTTGCTTAAGATTTGCCACAAGGTTTCTTGCGCGCTTTTACTGCCCCACGCATTATGTGGACTAAATATCACCCGCGGATGGTCAGCAAGGGTCAATAAAGGGTCGTCTTTGACAATCGGCTCTTGCTCAAATACATCGGTGGCATAACCGATAATTTGCTCGTTGTTAATCGCATTAGTTAGCGCTTGGCTATCGACAATACCACCACGGGCGACATTCACAATCAGCGGCTGTTTAGCCATTTTTGCTAAAGTATCTGCATTAATAAGATGCTTGGTTTGCTCGTTTAATGGGCAATGTAAGCTCAGTACATCAGACTGCGCCAGTACGTCTTCAAACGCCGTATAATCCTCATTACGCGGCGCACGCCCTTGATGCTCTGCCCACAATACCGTCATCCCAAAAGCGCGGGCGATGTCAGTGACGCGTTTACCAATAGTGCCAACACCAATAATCCCCAGTGTCTTATCTTCCAAATCTATCAGTGGAATATCGAGCAAGCAGAAATTACCATTGTTTGCCCACGTGCCGTCAGCAACTTTTGCATGATAATGGATGCCAGCACGCATCGCAGTTAGCATGAGCATAAAGGTATGCTCGGGCACGCTTTTGACCGCGTAACCAGCGACATTATATAGCGCGATATTGTGCTTAGCGCAGGCATCTTGATCGACGTTGTTCATACCTGTTGCGGTCAGTTGGATAAGCTTCAACTTGGGCAGATTGGCGATGATGTCAGCGCTGATTTGGACTTTATTAGTAAAAATAATGTCGGCATTTTGACAGCGTTCAATAATCAGCTCCTGAGGCGTATCGTCGTAAGTAATATAGTCGGTAACGCCAACGGGTGCTGGCAAGTCGACATTATCAGAAAAAGTACCTTTGTCTAAAAAAACCGCTTGCATGATGATTCCTTATCTCATTGTTATTTTAAATAGATGATATTTTAAATAGAGTACGTTTTAAATGGTCTTGCATTTTAAATAGGCTGACATAGTTATTCGCTTAATGTAGCACGTTGCAGGGTTTAGTCAAAAAGCATGTCAAAAAGCATGTCAAAAAGCACGTCAAAAAGCGCACAGTAAAAAACCTCTACTTCAACTTGAAATAGAGGTTTTATTTTTTGCGACAAGAGTTTTTGTGCTTATGTCGTTTTGATGCTTATAAAGAAAAATGCTTATAAAGAAAAGCGCTTACGCAATTTGCCAATCAGACTACGTACGCGACTGCTTAAATCAATACGCACATCGTTTTCAGGGTCGTGCTCGACTTCATAACGCTTAACCAATTCAGGGCTGGCTTTCAATTTTGTATGATGCTGGAAGGCGCGGTTGACGCTAATCTCAAGCAGGCTAGCGCGCATTGGTTTTGGTAAGCAGCGATAGACCTGACCTTTATTAATCAAGTCAATTAACAAGCCTGCATCTTGGAATTCAGTTTGTACTAAAACCACCAAGTGCGGCGCATCTTGTTTTAAGGTAAAGATAATCGGCGCGATGTTCTCGCCGCTGACATTGATGTCGGTAATACAAACACCAATATCTTCATTCGCCAAATAATCATAAGCTTCTTCTAAGCCCTTAGCATGCAGGACTCTATAACTGTTCGAAAACTGCTTACGTATTTGCTCAATCAGATCGTTGGTTTCATCGATGACCAATAGCGTTTGCTTGTTGCCTGAGCTGTCGAATTGTTCAGCGTCTTCGTCTGGGTTATAGGTCAAAGCGATTTCGGTGGCGCGACCGACGACGGCAAGCAGCTCTTCAGATTTACAAGGTTTGGTCAAATAACGATAAATCTCTCCATCGTTAATAGAGCCGATAATCGCGTTCAAATCAGCATAACCGGTCAATAAGATACGCATGGTAGAGGGCGATACTTCTTTGACTTCGCGCAAGATATCGACACCAACGCGCTCAGGCATACGCTGGTCACTGACCGCCACGTGTACGTGGTTGTTTTTGATATAGTCGATATATTCAGTCGGTTCAGTGGTGATAAAAACGTCATGCGTTTTACGAAACAGCAGTTTCATCGAACGTAAAATACGTTGTTCATCGTCAATGAACGCCAACTTCGGTTTCGCTTCAGACCCTAACTCCGTGCTAGGGGTTTCCATTTCCAATTCATTCATGATGGTATCCTTATGATGAATAATAGTGCTATAGCTTTATATAATCATTAAAATAGCAATTAAAATAAGACAGAACCTAGCGCTTACGCTGCTAGGCTTTGTTCCGTTAAATCATTATCAATCGGTAACGTTAAGGTAAAGGTGGTGCCAACGCCTTCGGTTGAGACCGCTTTAATGTCGCCATTATGCTGCTCCATAATCTGCTGACTGATGGCCATACCAAGTCCCGTACCTTCGCCTGCGCCCTTAGTGGTAAAGAACGGCTCAAAAATTTGATTAAGAATCTCTGTGCTCATACCTTTGCCGTTGTCGCTGACATCGATATAGACATTGCTGTCATCAGAGCGCGTACGCACTTCGATTTTGCCATCCGGTTTTTCTCCCATGGCTTGTGCGGCGTTATTGAGCAAGTTCACCAAGACTTGGTTAATCTGTGACGGTGAGCATTTAATCTCAGGAGTCGGGGCAAAATCAGTGACAATCTCTTGATGCCTGATAGAATTACCAGCGATTTTCAATGAGGCTTCGATACATTCGCGCACATCGATGGTTTTCACTTTTGATTCATCAAGACGGGCAAAGTTACGCAGATTTAGTACCATCTCGGTAATTTGCTCAACGCCAAATAACGAATCTTTAATCAGCTCTTTGAGCTCAGCGGACAAATCATCTTCTTGGATTTCATCGGAAGCACGGACGATATCTGCCAATAGCTTATCAATTTTGCCATCAGCAGCGGCATCAGTTTTAACGGCTTTTAACCCTTGTACCAGTTCAATCAGCTCTTCGTATTGCTCAGTTAGCTGTCCGATAATTTCAAGGTTGTTTTGCACATAAGATAATGGTGTATTTACTTCATGAGCAACACCAGCAACCATTTGACCTAACGTCGCCATTTTTTCTGAACGAATCAATTGCAGCTGTGAGTTTTTCAGCTCTTTTAGCGTATCTTGCAGCTCAGCGGTACGTTCTTCGACTTTAATCTCTAGCTGCTGATTGATATTGGCAAGCTTACCTTCGTTAGATTGGATACGGTCTAGTAGGTCATTAATAGAGCCGTTCACCAGTCCAATCTCGTTGCGACCTTCAGCGAATTTAACCTCGCTCAGCTTATTGTATTGCTTGTCGTTAATCAGCTTTTCTGCTTGCGAGATTTTATCAGTGGTTTCTTTTAGCGGTTTAAAGGCTAAGAAAGTCAACATAAAGTAAATCACACCAGCTGTGATTAATAGCGCCAAGGCAATCCAGTTAATCAAGTTTTCACTGAGATTATCGGCGATAGCGTTAATTTCAGCGTCAGGCTGGACGACGATAAGTTTCCAATAAGTCTCAGGAATCTCAAACACGTACGCTTGACTGCCGTTATAGTAGCTGTCTTTAGTCAGCTCAAAGCTCTGTAACAAGTGGCTGTCCATCGCATTTTGCTTGTTTTCACCGTTGTTTAGATAAGCGGCGTAGTTGACGAGATAATAGCCTTTTGACGTACCCGTTTCGGCTTTATCAAGCGTGGTCAATACTTGCTGAACTTGCGGCGATACGCTCGCGGCAACGCGCTCGATAGTCTCATTACGCTGCGTCTCCAAGAAGTTTAATACCGGATTCCAAGCAGGGTCAGAGTTGATAACTTGTTTGATATCAAGCGGCGTACCGGTTTTTTCATCAATATAGCTTAAGCGTTCAGGGTTGGATGAAGCGATAACTTTATCACTGTTATCCAGCAATAAAATATAACCTGAGCCCGAGCTTTCGCTTAACTTCACGATGTTTTCTTGTAGCTGGTTTAGGGTAAAGTTAACCGTACTGGCACCCCAGAACTGATTGTCACGCTCGATAGCAACACCGCAGCTCATTGCCAGCTCGCCTTTGGTTTGGCTGGCGCGGACATGGTTCCAGATACAGCTTTCAGGTTTGAGCAACTTTAAAACGCTAAACCAATCTTCTTGATAATAAGGATTGGCAGGATTTGGATCGCTGAGTACCGCTTGATAATCGCCATTTTGACGTACCATCAAAAACGGATGGGTTGCAGCATTGACACCAAGTGCGCCTTTTTCAGGCCAAATGCCGCCACTACCTAATAAGTTATAATCACGCTTATCAAAGGCATTGGCGGTACTGGCTTGTAAAATCGCTTCTTGTGGTGGCAGCGTTTGCGCGCTTTGTTACAGTAGCAGGGCACTACGCATCACCCGATTGATATCGGCTGAGATACTATTGACCGCAGTATTACCACGCTCAGCGACCAGTTTTGCTGACTCAAGGCGAATTTTCTCATAGCCTTCTTTATCAACAACATAGACGACGACCGCCAGTACGACCGCAAAAGCGATAAATAGAATGGTCGTCACTTGGGTACTGACTTGGTTAAAAAAGCCAACTTTTTTGGAGGCACTCATGATGGGGTTTGTCCTTGGATGATAAGAAGCACAAAGAAGATTGTTAATGGGATTAAAGGGATTAATGCGATATGACACTCAAAGTTATCATCACTATCATAAAATATAATTATGTATAATATTATAAGTGATAACTAAATGGACTGTAATAAGCACTACTATCTCTATAGCGTTTAGACTGCATCTATAACGACTATGAATCTATAACGACTGTGAATCTATAAAAGTGGGATTAAATACCGTTAATGCTTAAATATAGATGATAGATAATAGGTACTTGGTAAACTTAGACAACGCAGGCAGTCATTTCAATATGGCTCAGCTAAACATTGTAGAGATTCAGTCAGAGGTATTTAGCCAGAGACATTTATCTAGAGACACTTAGCCAGAGATGATTAATCAGAAACACTTAGCCGAATGAGCCGCATAAAGAAATAACTTATTGCATTTTTTAACAATACAGCAACAATTATATGATGGCAATATTTTTTGTTTACTTGCGAGTCGTTATCTTGTTGTTTTATAAGATCAACTTATGCTTGGCTTTGCGGCAATCTTGGCAAAATCTGCTCTTGAAAAGTCAACTTAACGCACTCATCTAAGCGCTAACGTTATATAATGGTCTGTTTTATCAATCGACCTAGCTTTTAAGTTGGGCGTTGCTGATATCGCCAATGACCAGCAGCTTATTAATGACATTGAGCTATCGAGCCAGTAATGCTAGCTTGGCCAGTAAACGTAGCTTGCCTCATTAACTATCTATTTTCTTATCATCTGAGTACAAAAGACATCGCCTTATGACTATCTCTATCGCTTCATTGCACAGCACCGAATTTGCCGTTGGTCAACGTTATTTATCTGATACGGAGTCTGAGCTTGGCTTGGGGGTGGTCATCGATGTTGATGACCGCTGTGTACATATCTTATTTCCACAAAGTGAAGAGACCCGCGTCTATGCAAAAAACTCTGCGCCGTTATCGCGCGTGGTGTTCAAAGAAGGCGATAGCATTTCTGACCAAGCCGGTAAAACCTATACCGTAACCGCGGTCGAAGAAGTGATGGGCGTGCTCAAATACAGTGTCGATGAGCATGAAAAAGGCATTATGGAAACCCGTTTGGCGGCCAATATCACGCTTGCCAAGCCGCTTGAGCGTCTGCTTGCTGGTCGTATTGAACGTGGCGATTGGTATGAGCTGCGTCAAGATATCTTGCGTATGCAATCGGCGCTAGCAGGTCACCCACTCAAAGGTCTAATGGGCGCGCGCGTCGATATTATTGAGCATCAGCTGTATATTGCCCATGAAGTCGGTAAGCGTATCGCGCCGCGTGTCTTGCTTGCTGACGAAGTTGGTTTGGGTAAAACCATTGAAGCGGGTCTGATTATTCATCAGCAGCTATTGACGGGCAAAGCTGAGCGCGTATTAATCCTTGTACCAGACAGTTTGCAATATCAGTGGATGATTGAGCTACGCCGCCGCTTTAATCTAAATTTTGCCTTATTTGATTTGGTACGTACGGCAGCGATTAAAGAGCACGACCCTGAGCAAAACGTCTTTGCTACTGAGCAATGTATTATTGCAGGTATGGATTTATTGCTCGACCATCCTGACTTGTATGACCAAGCGATGGAAGCCGGTTTTGATTTATTGGTCGTCGATGAGGCGCATCACCTGCATTGGGATGAAGCGCAAGGTGGCAATGATAAATATGATTTGATTGCTGATTTCGCTGAAGAAACACCGGGTGTGATGCTATTAACCGCGACGCCTGAGCAACTTGGCGCACAAAGTCACTTTGCCCGTTTGCGTTTATTAGACCCCGATCGCTTTGATGATTTGGATGAGTTTATCGATGGTCAAGAAGCCTTTGCCGAAACCGCAGCGGTTGCGAGTGTCTTAATCGAAGATAAGCCGTTAAGTGATGGTCAAATTGCGGCGTTAAGTCAACTGCTTACTATTAGTATTGATGAATTAGCAAATATTAATGAAGATGAAAAACTGCGTACTTATGCGCTCAATGAACTCCTTGACCGTCATGGTACGGGGCGTATTTTATTCCGTAATACCCGTGAAAGTGTCAAAGGCTTCTATGGTCGTAGCAGCCAGCCGTATCCATTGCCGCTACCTGAAGCATGGGTTGACAGCTATCAAACCAAGGGTAAATTGCGCGAGCAGCTTTGGGGCGAAGAAAACCAACCTGACGGTAGCTGGTTAGAAGATGACCCACGTGTGCCGTGGTTGATTGATATCTTAAAGGGTGAGCTTAAGCATAAAAAAGTATTGCTGATTGCCCGTAGTGGTGCGACGGTTGAAAGTTTAGAAGCCGTCTTACGTCTGCATGCCGGCATTAAGACTGCTATCTTTACCGAGCAGATGACCTTGCTTGAGCGTGACCAAGCGGCGGCGTTTTTTGCTGATAGTGAAGGCGCGCAGATATTATTGTGCTCGGAGATTGGTTCAGAAGGTCGTAACTTCCAGTTTGCAAGCCAGCTGATATTGTGGGACCTGCCCGCCAACCCAGATACTTTAGAGCAGCGTATCGGTCGCCTAGACCGTATCGGACAAACGCAGCAGATTATGCTGCACGTTCCTTATGTACAAGGTACGGCGCAAGAGCGTCTATATCGGTGGTATAACGACGCGCTAAATATGTTCAATCAGATTTCACCAACCGCCCAAAGCGTGCAAGAGCAGTATATCCAAGACCTAAAGCCGATGCTTGAAGGTGCGGATAACGACGCTAACCGCACCACTTTGCAAGATATCATTGATGACGCGCTACAAACGCGTTTGGATCTTGAGGCGCAGTTGCAAGCCGGTCGCGATCGTCTTTTAGAGTATAACTCATGCCGTCCGCGTGTCGCTGGGCGTATTGCTGATGCCATGCGTGATTTTGATGGGCATAATTTATTGCCGCAATTTATCGAGCGCTTTTTTGCTTCCGCAAATATCGATCACAATATTCAGCGTGATGGCTCATGGGTGATTGCACCAATTGATAGCACTGAGATTAGCGATTATATCGACGGTCTGCCACTTGGTGATGAAGATGGTATGACCTTGACCTTTGAGCGTGAGCAAGCGCTGCAGCGTGAAGATATCGAATTTATCACTCACGAGCATCCGTTGATGCGTGCGATTTATGAGCTGGCAAGTACCAGCACCTTTGGTAATACCACCGTTGCGATGTTAAAAAGCGCTGCCGTCCCGCAAGGTATGGTGCTGCTCGAGGTAAATTTCCGCGTCGAAGCGATTGCGCCAAGATTGCTCAATTTACCTGCGACTTTAACCACACAAAATATCCGTGTCTTTATCAGTGAGCAGGGCAGTGATTTATCCGCGCGTATCAGCGCCGATATGATTATGCCGCATATTGAACGTTTGGATAAAAACCGCGCCCGCCAAGTGATAAAAGTACGCGGCGATGTGATTGAGCAGCGTTATTATGAAGCCGAAGACATTGCCCGCCAGCAGTTAGCGGAGATTGGCGAGCAAGCCAGTGCGCGCTTTAGCCAGCAGTGGTCGCGTGAAATCAAACGCCTAAAGCATTTGCAAACCATCAATCCTAACGTCCGCCCAGAAGAGATTGAGCGTCTAGAGCAATTAAAAGCCCAAGGTGAACAAGCACTAGGTAATTTATCGCTCGTGCCAGACTCTATCCGTGTGCTCGTGGCCGTGAAACCATAAATTTAGCAAATATAAAAACGAGATGGCAGTAGGCATCTCGTTTTTTATTTATTAACACTATCCTAGATAGTTGTTTTATGCTTAACATTGAGCGGTAACTGCCTAGTCAAAGCCGTTAATATTCGTTAAGATGATTGGCTTTTCGCTTTATAATGAGTTCTTAGCAATCGTTTTACTGGTCATTTATTGCGCGCTCTAAGCGTTATCTTGTAGTTTACTGCAAGCCATTTCATATTATTTTAAATTAAAACGCCGTATTGGCTTAAGCATATGGTATCGAGATCAATATCGTTAGGTGCTTATACCCAGATGCTTGGCGTTATTGATAAAAATAAGGAAACGTATCGTCATGTCTGATTATCCGCAACTGATAGATGAGCTGCTGGCTACTGTCGCGCTTATTGAAGTCAGCCCTGATGTTTTTGAAGGTAAAAGCCACGACTATGTTGGCAGTCGTATTTTTGGTGGGCAAGTGCTGGCGCAAGCGATTATGGCAGCGGCGCATACACTGGATAAAGACAAACCCTGTCATTCACTGCACGGCTATTTTTTGCGCGGTGGTGATATCAATCAGCCGGTCATTTATAAAGTACGCCGCCTGCGTGATGGTCGCAGCCTGTCTGCGCGCGAAGTAACGGCGATTCAATATAAAGAAGTACGCGGTAAAGCGCCTGTTGAGCAAGTGATATTTTCGATGATTGCGTCGTTTTCACCGATGGAAGAGGGCTTAGAATATCAAGAAGATATGCCCGTTTATCCGCCGCCAGAGGATTTGCTTGCCGAGCAGGATTTAAAAGAAGAGTACGTCGGTAAAGTCCCAGATGCGCTTAAAGCGCGCTTTATGCGTCGTCGTCACGTCGAGATTAAACCGGTCAAACCGCGTGACCCCATTCATCCAGAACCGATGAAACCTAAGCAAGCAAACTGGCTGCGTATTCGTGAATTGGGCAATCAACCCATAGCAATTCAGCAAGCACTATTGGCATTTTCATCCGACTTCTACCTAGTAGGTACGGGGCTGATGTCACACGGTGTAAGCTTTATGACCAGTGGCTTGCAAGCGGCGAGTATCGACCACTCGATGCATTTTCATCGTGAATTTGACTTAAATAATTGGCTACTATACGACATGTGGAGTGATACCACATCCAATGCCATGGGTCTGAACCATGGGCAGTTTTGGCAAGATGGTCGATTGGTAGCAACGGTACAACAAGAAGGCTTGATGCGCTTACGGGTGCCGAAGTCTTAAGTTTTTAGTATTGTATAAATTAAAAAAGCGACTCATGATTTATTGTGAGTCGCTTTTTTTATAAATGTTATTTAGTTGCATTCACTCATTATTCTAAAATCTTAACCATCGCGCGCGGCAATCCTAGTGTCGCCTGCGCAGCATCAGCATTTAACCAATTAATATTAATCTCTGCTGCTTGTAATGCTTGGGTTATTTCTGCAGCTTGCTCATTATTTAAAGTCACTGATTGCGGCGTTAAATACCAATGGAAATGGGTTAATGAGTGTTTAATAGGCGCGTCATCAAGTAAGGTTTTATTAGTGGGTGCTGCTGCTAAATTATTCTTTATCAGCCATTCATTGATAATCTGCTCAGCCGTGGTAAATTCTGTTTCATAGACTTTTTCATATATTTTTTTATTACTGGCTACTTCTAAAGGCTGCTCAGCAGTCGCTTCCGTCAGTTTTTTATCTATATTCTTGCCAGTATTTTTAACACCAGCTTTACCGCTAATCCTTTCTATAAATTCTAGCGGTAAACTCCACAATCCGCCCCAAATGCCATTATCAGGACGCTGTAGCCATAAGATATTGCCATCTGCATCTTTAATCAGTAACGCATTACTAAACTTACTAGGTTTGGGCTGCTTTTTTGCTTTGACTGGATAATCGGTTTCGCGACCCTGCGCGTGCGCTAAGCAATCATCTTGTAGTGGGCACAACAGACAAGCAGGTTTGCTACGCGTACACAAGGTTGCTCCCATATCCATCATCGCTTGTGCAAATAATCCTGAGTTCTCTCTAGGCGTTAGACGTTCTGCCAATGCCCACAACTCTTTAGTGGTGGCAGATTTAGTTATATCGCCATCAATTGCTGCCCAGCGTGTCAGGACGCGTTTGACATTACCATCACAGATAACGCCATAACGATGCAATCCCATTGCCATAATTGCCCCAGCAGTCGACGGACCAACGCCAGAAATCGCCTCCCAACCGGCTAAGGTTTGCGGAAAGTCGCCCGTCTCATTAATTACTTCGACCAATTGCTTCGCGCCTTTATGTAAATTACGCGCGCGCGCATAGTAGCCAAGCCCCGCCCAATGCTCCGCCACCATATCCCATTCTGCTGCGGCTAAATCTTGCACGGTCGGAAAGGACTCCATAAAACGCGCAAAGTAGGGCAGCACTGTCGTTACTTGCGTTTGCTGTAGCATTACTTCTGATAGCCAAACGATATAAGGATTGGGCGTGTCAGTTTGGTGCTGTTGCCAAGGTAAATCGTGGCGTCCATTAATTGCAAACCAGTCGAGAAGGCGTGGGGCGAGGGAGTTGAGAGAGGTTGTAGAGTGGCTAAAGGTAATTTCAGAAGAGGTAGAGTTGGCAGTTAGCTGGGTCATAGGCTCTATTGTTTAGTGATTTTAAGGTAAGTAATTATACCTTATATAGGTATTTTCTACGACCTAGCTATGAGAAGTTTCTAGTAAATAATATAATAAAAATAACTACTTAACGATATCGAAGAGCAAGAGGTTATTGATTATATGATTGATATAAGCATAAATGTAAGAATTACTATCTTTACCATTTGCAATTAAAGATACTTCTCCATGTAAATCATATTTACTTAAAAAGCTATACAGCTGTTTTCCAGCACTTTCGTATTTAATCCAGTCATTAGGGTCTGGCAAATTCAGATAACTTTCATCTAAGTATTTATTCAAGATTATTGTCAATAAATGAGAAGTATCCATAATTTCAAATATACGCTGTGATATGGGTAGAGTTATCTTTGACGAGTTAATAAAGTTTATTGAAATAGTTTGATTGATTTTTTTATTGGCTATTTCATCTAATAATTGTTTATCCATCATATAAACAAACGATAGAAATACCATCAAAATTTGTTCAACAGTCGGTGACTGGCTCTGCTCTTTATCTTCAAAAATTATTAGAGTTTCTATGCAGCGGACGATTTGTTCAATATTTCTTAGAGAAAGCGCGCTAACATCAAGAAAGGTTGAAATCTCATAAATAAATTCGTTGTCTTTAAGCTCTTGTGGAATAACCTTACTAGCCTGTACTGTAGTTCTAAAATAAGTGACGTTATTTTCGATTGAGCTACCTTCAGTATCTTTGGTAGCAGTTGGTAAGTTAATCTGATATTTAAAAAATTTATATAGGTAATCATGAGAGTTGGTTTCGCTACCATAGCTGTGTTTGATAGTGGCTTTTAGTTGTTCAGCATTAGTGATTAAAATAATCTGCACATTTTCAACGTCAAAAACATGTTTGATGGTTTCTAACATCATCACTGCAAAGTCAGGGCGACAGCGGTCAAGCTCATCAATCAGTAAAATGATTGGGGTTTCTGCTGATATCTTGATGAGTGCATCTTTCAAAGTAGCTAAATTCTTTTCAGCTTCTACCTGATCTTTAATCAGAGACTCAAGTGATTGGTCAATTAATGAATCTGAACCATCTTCTATGGCTTCCAAACCTTCTTTGAATTCTTCAGGAAGATTTGCTGCATATTTGCCAAATGCTAAGCTTGCTATCGCTTTTATACCTATACCTGAGACTAAACGCAAATAGGGGATAGCGTTCTTGATAAAGCTTTTTCGCTTATCATCATCTTCACCATAGAAGCCTGCTACCTCTGCGATTAGTGTCAAAAGTGGCTCATTGGCATGGTCAGCTTGAAAAGCATTAACATAGCCAACTTTATAATCGTTAGAGCTATCGTCTTCAATCAGATTTTTAAGTTTAAAGCAGAACTCAGTTTTTCCTGTACCCCATTTACCATCGATTATCAAAGGGGAGACATCAATGTCTGAGTTCAATAGCCTAATTATTTTTTCAGCAATTGGCTTACGTGAGAACTCGTCTCTAGCATCAAAGGTTAAGGCTTTCATTTCATTATAATCTGTCATCTTAACCCTCAAATATATTTAGAAACAGCCTCAAACCTACTTCCGATTCTTCCGCGTTTTTAAACGGCGCAAACGTTTCTCTTCTTCTTTAGCGATTCTTTTCTCTTCTGCAGCGATGCGTTGTTCGGCGACGACCAATTCTTCAGCTTCCGTCATGGCTGGTGTTTCGAGCGTGATATCGCCAAGCTTGCCACTACGTAACTCGTTAATCAGAATCTCAGACATGCGGTAAGTATCGACTTGATTGCCCGCGCGAACACAACCGCGATTACGGCCAGCTATCTCAAAAAACTCCCAATCGGTCTTAGGTAATTCCTCAATTTTATAGCGGCTTTTTAGTAGCTCAGGATAGGCTGTCAGCAAATACTCAGCGGTATAACTGGCCACATCAGCAAAGTCAAAAGCCGTATCTCGAATGCCGCCGGTCGCTGCTAGACGATAGCCAGAATTTTCGTTTTCAACCTTTGGCCATAGCATACCGGGGGTATCATAGAGCATGATGTCATCATCAAGCTTGATCAACTGCTGCGACTTGGTCACCGCTGGCTCGTCGCCGGTTCTTGCCACCGCGCGTCCAGCTAAGGTATTAATCAAGGTCGATTTACCAACGTTTGGAATACCCATTATCATGGCTTTGATTTGACGACCGGTGCCGACCTTATTGGGCACCATTTTTTTACATAGCGCAATGATACGCTTGACGTCATCGGCTTTATTATTGTCGCACGCGATAGCTTTAACGCCATCTTGTTGCTCAAGATATTCCATCCACGCTTTGGTCAATTCAGGATCAGCAAGGTCGGCTTTGTTTAAAATTTTGATGACTGGTTTTTCGCCGCGTAATGCCGCGACCATTGGGTTTTCGCTACTATAAGGAATACGCGCGTCAATCACTTCAATGACGACGTCCATCTGCGGCATGATTTCTTTGATTTCGTTACGGGCCTTGTTCATATGCCCAGGGAACCACTGAATACTTGCTCTCTTATCCATCTGCTTTTATAACCTTTTATAAAAAATATTAAAAGTAAGACACTCTTTGCTTACTCTTTAATGATGTCCAGTTTACTACACAACCAGCGCTATCACCCAACGTTATCAAGTTATCACGTTATAATTTCATTTAACGCTCAGAGCAGACTATCCTGCAGATTCGTCTGTTAAATCCTCGCGCGCTGGTGGTAATGGTGCTAAATAACCAATGACTAATATTAAGCTACCCGCGCCAAGGAAGGAAATCACCCGCCAAATCGCCTCGGTCTGTGATAAATCGACAATTACCAGTTTTAGCACGACAACGCCCAACAGTCCAATGCCCATAAACCATAGTGTTCGCTGTCCATAGCGGCTGGCGATGATAGTGGCGACCAAAGCAATGAGCGTCCATAAAATGGTTAGCCCCGTCTGTACCTGCTCGCTATTCCAAGCGCCCCCTGTAACGTCGTATAAACCGCCAGTCCATAACGGCGTGCCGATAAATGCATGCAGCGTTCTAACCAACATACTAGAGCCTATCCAAAGGCCAATCAGCGCTAAGATAATTAATAGCATATCGTTTTTAGGAATGGTATTTAATAGGTTCCTTGATTTCATGCCATATGGCTGACGGAGCAAATAAACGCCCAAGCTGTAAAATACCACTAGCCATAACGTCACATCATATAAGTTAAATAGGGGGAAATAGGGCAATCCCCAAATAATACCATCGTAGGGGAAGTTGGTAAAAATAGCCCAGCCTAAAGCAATAGGTACAAATATTTTGGCACTATCTAACAGGGCTTGATGCCAGTCGAACCAATAAGGCGCAAGCGCTGAATTAGCTGCTTTTGATGGGTTGTCATTGTATTGAGTTACGGCATGACGCTGTGTCCACCATAATCCAGCCAGCATAAAGGCAACCGGCACTAAAATAGTCATGACGCCTTTTGAATCGGGCAAGCCATAATGCATGGCTTCTGCCAACAGGATAATTCCAGCGCCAAGCCAGCTTGCGCTATCAAAACTTTTTAATTCCGCTTCTTTATGCCATGACTTTAACCATAGTTGCCCAACGACCAACCAACCTATGAGTAAGGTAATAAATATCGGCCAATGAAAGGTTGTCCATTGATAATCAAATTCATATTTTTGCGGCAGCTGAAACAGTAACATGGCATAAAATAGCAGCAATAAACCATGGCTAAACTGCCTAATCTCCCGCCACGAATGATAGTGATTAATTGCTTGATAAATAACTAGGCTGGTTAAGGTGGCTAATCCTAGCAGTACCGTCGTTGCTAAGTGCCAGCTGGTAAGCCATTGGGCAAAATCGATGACCAATACATACAGCAGCCAAACCATTGCGGTAAAGGTCAAACAGCGACTCAAAACCGGACTACGCCACATCAGGTTAAACGCCATACTTTGGCTATTAATACTGGTAAGCCATTGCTGAGCGGCTTGGCTACTGATACCTAGCGACTGAGCGACGGTGGCTGTTGCGTCAGACATTACAGACATTGAATCTGTAGTCGTATTTTGCTGTGCAGGAAGATTTTCAATATCGTCTAAAACGGCAGGCGAGTTACTGGCGCGTAAAATAAACATCGTTGCTAGATAGCTAAGAGCTGAAATCGTTAATGCCAGCGTTGGATAATCTTTGATCGTAAAGACCACGTTTATCATCAGCATGGCGATACTGAGCAGCTGTAATAACAACCCAAACAATACTGACCATGCACGTAGCGAGCGCCGTCCAAACCATACCAGCGCCAGCCCTTGTACCGACCAGCCAAAGGCAATCCATTCAGCATCGAATGCCAGTGGGATGACCAACGCTAAAAAGCCAAACCCTAACGCTAGCATGCCCTCGGTGATTAAGGCATAACGCTGACTACGCTGGACAAACACCCAGCCAATGCCCAAATAAATCACTGCTAAAACAGCACTGGTGATGGTTAACGCGTTAGGAATACCATCCAATAATGCTGAAAATAAACCAAAGGCTAGTATCGGTACGGAAAATAGTAAACCGGTATCAATAGGAAATACATAGGAGTTGTTTCCTAGATGAACCTTATCTAGGTAGTTGACGTTGTTTACACTATTAAAAGTATCTAAAGCATCTGTATCAGCGAAACCTGCTTCATTAAGCGTGTTATAAGCGATGATTTGTTGCGCGTAGCGAATGACGACAAATAAATATAGCAGTACATGAAGCGTCACTAGTAATACCAATGACCAGCGCTGCGCCTCAATAACAGCGCTTAAGTTTTCAGTCGTACCCCAATAATAGGCCAGTCCAAAAGTAACCATCACACCAAGTAGATTGAGCATTTTCCAAGTACGGTAATGGGCGATAATGGCAATGGTGACGTTTAATAATAGATAGTAGCTGAATAATGTCACTAAATTACCAATATCACTACTGGTCAAAATAGGGGCAAAGAAGCCGCCAGAAAGCGCTAACAATGCCAACGGTAAAGCATTTTGACGCACAGCTAAGCCAATGGTGATGGCTGACAAGATGCCAAGTCCAATAAAGCTCGGCACACTCGCCAGCACTTGATAGACGCTATAGGCAAAAAAGGTGGTTAAATAAGCAATCGCTAAACCTGCTCCTTGCAGGGTAATACCATAAGCAAAGCGATTTTTTGCTAATTTTAATCCTAGTGCCGCAAGTCCTAAGCCTATAATACCAATACTAATAAGCTTAGCGGTAATAGGGATTTCGATATAATCGCTTAATAAGCGCAGCAATAACACCACGCCGACGAGTAACACCAATACCCCAACGCGCACTACTAAATTACCGCCAAAAAACCAATTTTGCATAGAGTGAATCAGTGAGGTGACGATAGGCAAGGAGCGTTCGTCTGGCTCTATGGTTGCGGTGGTGTTTTGTGGGATTTTCGATTGTGGCGGTGAGGGCGATTGTGGTGACTTTGATAATATCGGCAGCTCTGGAGGTGTTGTTTCGAGGTACTGATTTTTTGTAGATTCGACATTAGGAATAAAAGTAGCATCGGGAATGAGAACAGCGGAGGTAGCCAATTCTGCTGCTGACTGTGTTAATGGTTCTACTGATTCAGAACTACTATCTTGAATAGGATTCATATATGCAGAGTGCGAGGGTTTTGCTGTATTCACGCTATCTACAAGCTGCTCAAGCTCAGCTTGTAGCGCCGTCATATCATGGCGCAACTGCTCAATTTGCCGATTTATCTTGCTATATAGCACCACAACCACAATTAATAGAACAATAAAAGCCAGCCAACCCAACGGGCTCATTAATAGATATAGCATCCTCGTCACTCAATCCACTTGATAATAAAGTGATAATGACGCGATTTAATCAGAAGCACAAGATAAGTCATAAACATAAAATCGATCAGACAAATAAAAAGGGCCGCTTAATAGATAAGTGAACTTACCCCCATAAGTTGGACACAACTTATGGGGGTATTTTTATGCGTTACGATCTAGACTTTAAGATGCAAGTCATCGCATACTATCGGCAAGGCCATAGTAGTCACGCCACCGCTAAGAATTTTAACGTCAATCCAGAGTTTGTACTCAAATGGGTTAAGCAATACCAAAGCGGTGGCATAAATGCCATTAAGCCAAAGACAAGTAAGGCCAAATACAGCAGTGAGTTTAAACTTAACGTACTAACCACCATGCTTAAAGAAGATTTAAGTCAATCTGAGGTGGCACTGAAGTTTAACATCAGCTCACCGGCGCTCATTAGTCATTGGCACAAAGCTTATCGACTACACGGCATGTCTGGCCTCATATCCAAACCTAAAGGTAGAGCCACTATGATGAGTAAACCCTTTATTACAGACAAGCCAGATGATGAAAAGAGCTTAGCAGAGCTTAAGCGTGAACTGGAATATTTGCGTGCAGAGAATGCCTACCTAAAAAAGCTAGATGCCTTGCTCAAACAGAAGAAGAAACAAGCTTTGAAAAAGCAAGGCTCATCGAAGGACTAAGACAAGAGCACCCTTTATCTGCTTTGCTAAACATCGCTAAGATGGCTAAGAGTGTCTTTTACTACCATAGGTGTCAGTTTGATGTTAAAGACAAATATGCAGACTTAAAACATCATATTGCTCAGATATACCACAAGCACAAAGGCAGGTATGGTTATCGTAGAGTTACGGCAGCGCTAAAGCAGTTAGGGGTTTATCATAACCATAAGCTCATTGCTAAGCTGATGCATGACATGAAGCTTAGCGCAAAGATAAGACGTCAGAAGTACCGCTCTTATAAAGGACAACAAGGTAAGATTGCAAAGAACTATTTAAAGCGCCAGTTTACTGCAGATAAACCGAACACACGCTGGCTCACCGATATTACTGAGTTTAAGGTGGGTGATCATAAGCTGTATTTATCGCCCATACTTGATTGTTATAACAATGAGATTGTCAGCTATACGCTCTCAAAGAGACCGACTTATGACTTAGTTGGTAAGATGCTAGCTAGTGCTTTAAATAAGACAAAGGCGTGCCGTGGTAAGAGATTAATGCTGCATTCAGATCAAGGGTGGCATTATCAAATGAAACCGTTTAGCACGACGCTTAAACAGCATGGCATTAAGCAAAGTATGAGCAGAAAAGGCAATTGCTTAGATAATGCGCTTATGGAGGGGTTCTTCGGTACGCTGAAGTGCGAGACGATTTATATTGAGAAACCGAAAACGATTGAGCAGTTAGAACAACAGATTCATGAGTATATGCATTATTATAATCATGAGCGTATTCAACTTAAATTAAAAGGACTGAGTCCTGTGCAATACAGAACTCAGTCCTTGTTATAAACTAAACCGTCCAACATTTGGGGGTCAGTTCAAAGCGACCCTTTTTTAACTACCTATTATAGGCGTTTTTTGCAGAGATTTATGCCAAGTTGGTTTTCATAAACTCAAGCATATTCTCCCAGCTTTGCTTAGCCGCGGCTTCATTATAGCCAAGGTCGACGCCATTTTTGGCAGCGCGTTCATCAGCATGTGGATTGGTAAATCCGTGTTTGGCGTTATCATAGACATCGATAGTGTAATCGACATCGGCAGCATCTAACTCAGATTTTAGACCTTCTATCGCCTCCATGGATACCATTGAATCATCACGACCATGAGCGACCAATACTTTAGCTTTAAAGTTCTTGTCGGCTGGCTGTTTTGCTGATGGGTTGCCATGGAAGGTGGCGACAGCTTTTAATGGCATGCCTTCACGCGCCATATCGAGGACGACTTTACCGCCAAAGCAATAGCCTATCGCTGCTAAGTTATCGCGATTAACGGCCAATTGGTCACCAAAATCATTGAGGATTAAACGACAGCGATCCATCAGCATGTCTTGATCTTCAAGTACTTGTGTCATCCACATGTTTGCCATGGCCGCATCAGTGGTCAGTTTGCCTTCACCGTAAACGTCCATCGCCACGGCAGCATAGCCTGCTTCTGCCAAACGCTCAACCACCGATTTTGGGTGATCGACCACGCCCCACCATTCTGGCGCGACCAAAATCCCAGTGACCGGATTATCATCTGAGGCAGATTCTGGCAGCGCCACATAGCTGATCAGTTGGACGTTGTTTTCAGTGGTACTGATTAATTCAAAGGTCTTAATTGACATATTATTGTCCTTTTTTATGTTATGAGTGTTGTTCTATAAATATGAATAATGCGTATGCTAGCGCAATCCTTTTGCTTACTCGTACTACCTTAACGCCCAAGTTGAGCAAAAACAGCTATAATACTGTAACGCTCTTTATCAAAATATCTCTTTATAAAAAATCGACTACAACGCTATGACTATCAACTTGTTAAATCAATCTGCTGCCAACTTAGATTCTGATTCAGCCTCGCAGAACAAAGCTGCTTCAAATACAGGAATAAGCTCAGGGCTAAAGCCAATTGTGAGCCTATTTCCTGTTAGCAATACTAGCAGCGACAATGCCAATGACGAGGACAGCGACAATAAATCGACTGAAACATTGCGTCCGCAGTTTTGGTCACGTTTTGCGCTGTCAGAATTAAACCATAGCGAATGGGAAGCCTTGTGTGATGGCTGCGGCAGTTGCTGTCTCATCAAATATATCGACGATGAGCACGTCAGCGACGATGACAATAGTCATGAAGCAGAAATGGTCGAATATACCGATGTGACTTGCCAGCTGATGGATTGTGCGACGGGCTATTGTCAGCACTATGACACGCGCCAAGAACATGTGCCCGATTGTATTCAGCTGACCATGGAGAATTTGCCGCAGATGATGTGGCTACCGTCGCACTGCGCTTATAAGCGCTTGTATAAAGGACAAGGTTTGCCAAGTTGGCATTTGTTATTAACCCAAGATGCAGTGGCAACCCAGCAGCAAATGCGCGCTGCCAATGTTGGCGTAGCAGGGCGCTGTGTTTCCGAGATTGGTATGTTTGATGAAGAGATGGAAACGCGGGTGGTAAATTGGGTTAATCCTTAGCATCAGCCGCCAATTTAGCACTTGCTTCGGCATCCGTTTGCGAATCAGCTAATAGCGGCATAGGGATACCTTGCCGAATCTGCTCAGAGAACTGGCGGCTGTTTTCGCGACTGTTAATGTCAGATTCTAAGTTAGCCTGATTATCAAAGCTGCGAACCTTGGCGTTGATATGGGTGCGCTCGTACCAAGTATCCATTGACCAAGACTGACCGTCTTTTTCAGGATTGGCGTCGAGCATGCCGACATCGTATAAATAGTTTGGCAGCCAACCAGATACCCAAATCCGGTAATCCCATGGCAGACGGTCACCACTGACAATACGCGCCATATAAAAAATAATATTGGTACAGTTGCTAATCAAGGTGTTATACCACGCTGGCTTGGCATTCAATTCATCGGCGGCGGTTAAGTAAGATTCAAATAATGACTTGACCTCATGCTGCTGTAGGTTGCTGACCGGAAACAGATAAACTTGCTCGCCACGCGCATTGGTACGCGTGTAAATAATATCGCGCTCCTCTGCGGCAATCAGGCTTAATTCAAAACGTCTAAAAAACCCTGCCAATGCCGAAAACGATTCGCCATTTTCTTTACGAATCTCAAATGAGAAGGCAAGCGGTCTATCATCTTCAAAGCGGAAACTGACCAAAGTATGAGCAATCAGCGGTCCCATCCAATAAGAGTTGGTGACATCGACGCCAGATAATTTAGACATATCAATGGTGCGCGTGTCCCAGTGCTCGGTCGCTTCCTGATCCGTATGCCAATCAAAGTTACGTACATTGCTGAAAGTAACCAAATCAGTATTATTGGCATCACGCTCATACGTGACTCGCTCACTGACTTCAGGCATCCAATCGCGATCTTGCTTTGGTTCGATAGATAGAAACCAGCCAAGACCGACAAACCAAATAGCGGCATATAAACCCATTAGCCATTTGCTTACTGATTTTTTATTTTTGCTTGTTTTTGCCTTAGTAATTGATTGACTAGTCGCTTGCTGGTTATTCAATTGTTTAGCGGTTTTAGGCCAATAACGGCTACTAAGCAAGGCTATCAGTACGCCGACAATCACGATAGTTGCCAGCCACGTGATAAGCGCGCGCATCCCAAACTGATACCAAAGCGCCATCAATAGCCAAATAGCGGATAGCAGCAGGGTAGTAACGATCAAAAACTGCACAAGGTAATATCGCCATGTCCGCTTTTGCTGGCGACCATGAGCGGCGCCATTCTCTGAGCGATGGCTATTTGAAAGCGGCGTGAGCAGGCGAGAGAAAAACGCGCGTAGGGACATAGTGTTTGTTATTGATAAATAAAGGCTTTGACCATAGCAAAGTTTATAACACACTGACAATACAATTTGAGTGAATTTGTCGTTGAATGTCAGCAAGCCTTGCGATAAAGTGAAACACATTAAGCTGGTCTATTTATATTTATTATTTAATCATCTAATGATAAATGGCCGGTTTTATTTATTACTTTAATCCCCATCTACATTTTTTATGATTTTACATGACATTCACAATTGCTATTAACTAATTGCTATTAACTAAAGAGGTTAAATCACATCACCATGTCTGACGACACTCCCAGCCCGAGTAGTTGGTCGATGCGCGGCTTAAAACGCTGGCTATCGACCGCCCCCGAAACCCGTGATGAACTGATTCGTTTGGTACAGGACTCGCGTCAATTCTTAGAGCCTGATACCGTCGATATGCTAGAAGGCGTGCTCGACCTGCCTGCGACCCAAGTTCGCGAAATTATGACTCCGCGCCCGCAAGTGGTTGGGTTGCATGAAAGTACCAGTCTTGCTGAAGTAATGGACATCATTCTTGAGACCACGCACTCGCGCTATCCGGTGTTTGATAGCCAAGACGACGACGCTGTTATCGGTATTTTATTGGCAAAAGATTTGATTCCTATCCTCGTGCATATGGTGCGCGACCAAGAAGACAAAATCGACAGCAAACGTCTTAGAGACCTCGTCCGTCAGCCACTCTATATCAGTGAAACCGCGCGTTCTGATACTTTGTTACGCTCATTGCAGCGTACCCAAGTGCATATGGCGATTGTGGTCGATGAGTTTGGTAACTTTGGCGGTGTGGTAACCATGGAAGACTTACTCGAGGAAATCGTTGGTGATATCGTCGATGAGCATGATGATTTCGATGAAGACAGTGATATCAATAATATTGTTGCCGACCCTGAAAAGCCAAACACCTGGCGCGTGCAAGCGTCGACCGTGATAGAAGACTGTAATGATGAGCTAGGTAGCCACTTCGATGATACCGATGTCGATACCATGGGCGGTTTGGTCATGCAGGCGCTTGGTTACGTTGGTGATTTGGAAGGTGAAAGCGTGGTTATCGATGATTGGCAAATCACCATTACCGATGTCGAAGGGCGCTTTATTCAGAATTTAGAGCTGACTAAAATCAATGCTGACCAGCAAATACTGATAGGTAGCCATTAATTTATTATTCAGCTTTTTATGACTGAGTTTTTATGACTGAGCTTTTCATAACGGCCTAGCAAGTTTATCAGTAACGTTATCATTTGATGTCTTTATAGCTATAAAAAACACGATTGCGGTCGTGTTTTTTTTCGCTTTTAAAAGCCGTGTTTTGCAACGCAAATTTACCCATTGAGTGGTACAGACTGGTATCATGGGCAGGTTTAATTTTTGAGTAATATCTTTATCGTTATATAGAGGGCTATCAAGTAAGCGCAGAATGCGCCACTGATTGAATCGCTCAAAGTTAACATTTGAGTTTGATAAGTTTTAAATTACTGAATAATAAGGTTTTGGATAACTGCTATGCGTCTGTCTACTGTTGATTTGCAAAAACGCCTGAACCCCGATAAGCCAAAGGGCTTACCTATGGTGCTGACTATATTGATTGCGTTGCTGGCAGGGGCAGTGTTTATCTTTGCGCTCGCGCCATATGGCTTTTGGCCAGTCGCCTTGGTATCACCTGCTATTTTATACGCGTTACTGATGCCGCAGATGAGCGGCAAGCGAGCGTTTGTCATTGGTCAGGCTTATGGCACGGGACTTTGGTGTGTCGGGGCATTTTGGCTCTATACCTCTATCCATGTTTATGGCGATACGCCCGTCTGGTTAGCGTTGATTATGATTGCGCTAATGGGTTTGGGCATGGGATTATTCCATGGCTTTTTGGCGTTGGTTTTTAATCGGGTGGTCGGCAAGCAACCGTTATCATTTGCGGCGCTTTGGGTGCTACAAGAGTGGATGAAAACCTGGCTATTTACGGGTTTCCCGTGGTTATTTGTCGGTTATGCCTTTACTGAGCAATATTGGCTATCGTCATTAGCGCCCGTTGCTGGCGTGTTTGCTGTCTCCTTTGTGGCGGTATTATTGGCGGCAAGTTTGGTCGAGCTGTTACGTCGTCGCGGCGGTTATATGATTCCTGCCAGCGCGTTGTTGGTGGTAAGCTGCGCATTATGGTTGATAAATCCACAGTGGACGAAGCCAAAAGGCACGCCTGATTTATCGGTGTCATTAATCCAAGGCAATATCCCGCAAGATTTAAAATGGCTGACTGAATATCAGATAGAAACGCTAAAAATCTATGCAAATTTGACGCGTACCGAGTGGGGGCGTGACATTGTTTTATGGCCTGAATCGTCGATTCCGATGTTTCAGACTGATGCGGTTGGTTTTATCACCGAAATGGTAAAAATGGCCAAAGAAACCAATACCACTTGGGTGACCGGCATTCCTTATAAAGATGAAGCGGCTTTTGATGCCAAAACTGACAAATATCCACCGTTTTATAATAGTGTGATTGCGTTAGGCGCGGAAGCAGAAGGGCTGTATAAAAAACAGCGCTTAGTACCGTTTGGCGAATATATTCCGTTTGAAGGCATGTTAGATATTCTGCCTAATCTGGCGGGTAGCCAAGAAATTTTAAGCTACAGTCGCGGTAGTGACAATCAATCGCCGCTGCGGGTTCGTGGACATAACTTGGGCGCGGCGGTATGCTACGAGGTTGCTTATCCTGATACCACCCGTAAAAACGCCATCAATACTGACTTTTTATTGACCATCTCAAACGATGCGTGGTTTGGCACTTCAGCAGGTCCACTGCAGCATCTGCAAATGGTACAAATGCGCGCGTTAGAAAATGGTCGCTGGTTTATGCGCGCGACCAATACGGGCGTTACTGCTATTATCGACCATAAAGGTCGTATCGTTGAGCGCGCCCCGCAGTTTGAGCGCACGGTATTACGCGGTGATATTCAAGCCCGTGTGGGTAATACGCCGTTTATGAATTTTGGTAATTATCCTATTTTAATCCTTATTGCGCTTCTATTATTATTAAGCTATCTTGGCAAGCGTGCGACCCCGCGGACGCGTTTGGTTGCCTAGGTTGCCATTTAGTAATTTGATACGTTAAGCATGGCAATATAGAGCGGATTTCACTTTTTTTATGAATAAAACCTTTAAATAGTTAAGGGTTTTCACAAATCAGTATAAATTGCGATATAATAGCCCAATATTTTAAATATTCTGTGCAAGGTGGATAAGGTATGTCAGAAGATATCGTTAATAACAACCCCAAGAAAGAGTTCCTATATGCTTTAGGCGGTGTTGCCTTATTTTTAGGTATCGTCTTATTGATTGGCATTTCTGGTTTCTTGCGTCCAGCGGGTGAGCATATCACTCCTGAGACCATTGAAGCGTCAGCCGCCGAGGAAGCAGAAGCAACTGCTGCTCCGGAAGAAGCTGCGACTGCTGAAACAGCGGCTGCGCCTGCTGCAGAGACTGATGCAGCAGCAACGAGCGATACTGCAGCGGATGCTAACGCAACGCCAGCTACCGATGCGGACAGTGCTGTGGTTAGCGCTGAAGCTGGTACAGCCACGGCTGAAGGTACTGTTAATCAAGCAGCGGTTGCTGATGCTGACGTGACAGCCGAGCAAGCCGATGCAGATTTGGATGCTGGCACGACTGAAAAAGCTGCGCCTGCAGAGTAATTTTTATTTAGATAGCTGCTGCTTCAATTTTTAGACCTAGCAATAGAGTTTGTCATAGCCCTATCTCTTATAATATTGCTTCTAATGTCTCTGATATTGATTAATTAAAACGGTCATGGCGATTGTTTTATTTGTACAGCTAAAAAAACCCGCCCTTAGCGAATTGAGGGCGGGTTTTTTTGTGGGTACTTGTGTAATTATTAAACCTTTTTTTCTTTACTTGGTTCTAGGCAAGTGAAACAATAATGCGCCTATGTGACCGCCTAGCAGAATAATTAGAAGTTTGGTCATCATTACAGTGGTTTTTAAAGGAATAGATTTATGAGCACAGACTCACAATCGAACGCTAGTGCTGCTGAATTAGAAGCATTAGATAATGGCTTTATGGGGCATCCTAAACCCTTAAGCTCGTTATTTTTCACCGAGATGTGGGAGCGTTTTTCTTATTATAGTATTCGTCCATTATTAGTACTCTTTATGGTGGCGACAGTTGGCAGTGGTGGTTTCGGTTTTGATGAAGCAACGGCTTCTGCCATCTATGGTATTTTCGCCGGTTCATTATATTTGGCGGCAGTACCGGGCGGCTGGTTGGCGGATAACTGGCTTGGTCAGGAGCGGGCGCTGTGGTGGGGCAGTATCATTATTGCGCTTGGGCATTTATGTATTGCGTTGTCAGCCATGTTTGGCATGGTGCTATTCTTTGTCGGTTTGATGTTTATTGTCATTGGGTCAGGGTTGTTTAAGACCTGTATTACGGTCATGGTTGGGGCGTTATATCCCGAAACGGACAATCGCCGTGACGCAGGATTTACGCTGTTTTATATGGGCATCAATATCGGTGCGCTCTTGGCAGCGCTGATTGTTGGGGTGTTTAGAGAAAAAGGCATGTGGCATGCAGGCTTTGGTGTCGGTGGTATTGGTATGCTGGCTTCGTTACTGATTTACCGTTTTTCAGCCAGAAAGACATTAAATCGTTATGCGCGTGCCAAAAACATCACCGCTGATTGGGAACATGCAAATGACCGCTTCCAAAATATAGGGCGCTGGGTATTAGGCGTTGCGGCTATTTTTGTGGTATTGATTGTGCTCATTAGCACCGGTTTGATGCCATTTAATCCGATATTGGTCGCAGAGTATATGACCTATACCATCGCAGCTGTGGTACTGCTATATTTTGCGGTGATGTTTATGTCATCACGGTTGAGCTCCTCTGATAAAAAACGCTTACTGGTCTGTCTGTTACTGATTATTGGTTCGACCTTGTTTTGGTCAAGTTTTGATCAGCAGCCGACCTCGTTTAACTTATTTGCTGACCGTTATACGGATTTAGAAGTCATGGGTTTTCATATCCCAAGTATCTGGTTTCAGTCGCTCAATCCATTATTTATTTTATTATTAGCGCCCATTATCAGTATTTTGTGGGTGAAGCTCGGTGCTAAAGGTCTTGAGCCTAATAGCATGGTAAAATTTGCGCTTGGTATGTTGTTAGCCGCTGCAGGTTTTGGGCTGATGATTATGGCATCAAAAAGTATCTTGGTCGCTCCCGGTGCTTTGGCATCACCACTGTGGTTGGTTGGCAGTTTGTTTTTACTGACGCTAGGTGAGCTGGCGCTAAGCCCTGTTGGTATGTCGTCAATGACACGCTTGGCACCTGAGGGTATGCAAGGTCAAATCATGGGGCTGTTTTTTGCTTCTATTGCGATGGGTAACTTGGTCGCCGCCTTCTTTGGTAGCCATGTCACCGCTGATAAAATCGAAGGTTTACCGGATTTATTCTCTATTATGACCATGTTCTTGGTAGTGACCGCGCTGATTTTATTAGCATTGTCAAAACCGATGAGCAATATGATTAAAAACAGCAGTAATATCAGAATGTAAGCAAAGAATGTAAGTAAGAGGCTAATATAAGCACAAGAGTATTAGTACTATTTATAGCACTCTTTATAGCCGTCGTTTGATAGGTGATAAACATACAGAAGCTACTAAACAGTGGCTTCTTTTATTTTGAGTCATCCGTCATTTTTACGATTCGTTCATGATTCCTTTACGATTCTTTCACGATTAAATAGGTATTGCTGTTAAAGGCATTTATAAGTCAGTTATCATCCCCATATCGTTATATGCGCTAGATTGTATCTGTAGCAAACTTAATAAACGCCCACTTAATCAACCGCTAATAATCAGCTGATGATGTCAGTTTATAATAACAATATATCGAGAACCTATCGATTCTGCGGCGCTGTATTGAGAGGTTTTTTCTACTTATGCAGCATTTTATGCAGCGTTTTAAATAGCATGGTGCTCGTGCTTTTATACTAATTTTTTATATACAATAAGGGACGTTATGTCTACTCAAGAAGTCACTCCAAAAACTGAAATTCAACAACGTATTACCAGCTTGCGTGCTGCTATTGCGGCGCAAGACCTGACCGCGATTATTGTGCCGTCAGCAGATCCACATTTATCTGAGTACTTGCCTGAATATTGGCAAGCGCGTTTATGGTTATCAGGGTTTACCGGTTCAGTCGGTACGTTGGTCGTTACTGCTGATTTTGCGGGACTGTGGACAGATAGCCGCTATTGGGTACACGCCGCTCATCAATTAGCAGGCACCGGTATTACTTTAGAGAAGCTGGCACCCGGTCAGCCAAACCATATCGATTGGCTTGCTGCGCACTTGGCCGAGGGCGATAGTGTGGCGGTTGATGGTAATGTGCTGTCTATCGCTGAGCAAGACAGATTGCTTGATGCTTTTGATGCCAACGAAATTACCTTAATCACTGAACGCGATGTATTGACAGATATATGGAGCGATCGTCCAGCGCTACCATCGGCACAACTATACCAACACGATGAGCAATTTGTTGCGCAGTCTGCGACTTCAAAACTTGCCGCCGTGCGCGCAGGTATGGCGGATGCAGGCGCAACCCATCATTTGCTTTCAAGCTTAGATGATATCGCTTGGTTGACCAACTTACGCGGCGCTGATGTTGATTATAACCCTGTATTTT
>NZ_CP124528.1:0-7492 GCF_029953575.1 Psychrobacter maritimus
TTAATCCAGCAAGAAAATCATCAACCGTTTTCTCAATGCTTTTTTGCATGACATACAGATCAGAAGTGGAGTACTTCCCCAGCTGATTTCTTTCATCCATGACTTCAAACAGCTTGCTTCTGACCACTTCTTCGTGTGTTTTATCGTCAATCAACAGCAAATTAAGCTTCACGACAGCTCTATTGTAGGCTTCTTGAGTGGCTTCAAGTTGAAGGCTTTTATTGCTAGCTACTGATACACCGATCATGCTCATAAATAACTCCGCTACTAGAATCATCTGTAGCTACAGATGATTTTTTTAGGTTAATAAGTTGTTTGTACCAGCCTAAGATTATGCCAGTGAATGACGAGAAGTAACGCTCTTATAATCCCTTTTTTGTAGCAGATTTTACGACAGATAAAAGACCCGTTATTTTCTACCTAATTTAATGACTACACCATACGCACCCTAAAGGGACTGCCAAATAGCTGATATTGTTAGGTTTATTGAAATTGAAGTGTTTGCAAAGTGCAAACAAAATCGTTCTTAGTTATTGATTTATAAAGAAAAAAGGTGTTTACAATCTGTAAACAGCCAAGTTGAAAAACAGTGAAAAATAGCCCTTTTTTACCGCCTTTTGCTGCAAAAATCACGCTTTCCTAACAAGCGAATTTATGGTGTAGTAAGTACACTTTAGTAAAATAACACTCAATTATAGGAAAAAAATGGCGATGAACTATGCAATTTTGAGGACGGCAAAATTAAAGACGATGGGCAACATTGGTGGCAGTCTTGCACACAGCTACCGAATGATAGAAACGCCCAATGCTGACCCCAACCTCACCCCTAAAAATCATCATAGCGTTGCTACCCCTGAAGCCGTCAAACAGATAATAAAAGATCGACTTCCTGAAAAAAGACGCGCTGATGCGGTGCTATGTATTGAGTATTTGATCACCGCCAGTCCTGAATGGGAAGGTTGGGGAAAAAGCCAAGAAGCTGAATTTTTTAAGCGATCTGCTCAGTGGCTCATGGATAAACATGGAGAAGGAAATATTGCAGGTATGAGTATTCATCGGGACATAAGTACACCGCAGCTGGTCGCTTATGTCGTTCCTATTGACCAAAAAGGGAAGCTCAACTGTAAGGGTTTTCTAGGCGGCAGGGTTAAGTTAAATCAGATGCAAACCGATTTTGCCAACACGGTCGCTGATTTAGGGCTAACGAGGGGCAAGGAAGGCTCTAAAGCCAAACATACCAGCATCAAGGAGTATTACCACGACATCAATCACGCGCGAGATTTTAGTATTACGACCGTAGCGCCTAAGCCTGAAATGTTTGAAAGCAAGGCTAGATATGGGGAAAAGGTCACAATAGCCGTTATTGAGCAAGTAGAACCCACTGTGAAGGCAGCAAACAGCATCCTGATGGACTACGAGAAGGCTAGATTGGATAAAAACGTTGCGGAAGCGAGCTATGACACCCTTAAAAAACGTGTTGAGCCTTACCTAGTGGCAATTCAAGGTTTAAATCAAGAGGAAATCGCTAGATTGAATGAAGCAATGCAGCTAGAAAGCCGTAAAATCGCCATAGAGAGAGTTAAATATGAAAGGGCTAGGTATCTATCAAAATAGAGAATGAAGGCTGTTAAATCTAATTACGTAGGCATATAGAGTGGTTTCTATACCTCATTACTAAGGTTAAAGAAAAATAAAATCAATAGAATGCTAAAAAATTTATAAATTTTAAAAAACCTACTGCTTTGGATGAAGTCAAAAATAAACTGATAAATAATTTTGAAAGTGTTGATCGATTATCTGATCCAAAAGAGAACAAAAAAGCCTCTGATATTTCGAGGTAACTAGGGCTTTTTTCTTTTATCTTTTCAGTTAGTAAAAAAAATAAGAAAATGCTTTTAATGCTTTTAATGCTTTTAATAGCTTTTAAGCTCGCTGTAGCCCTTACTGTTACTGACTTTCAGACCCCATTAAAGGACGTTTAGTTACCCATTAAAGGACGTTTAGTTACCCATTAAAGGACGTTTAGTTACCCATTAAAGGACGTTTAGTTACCATTAAAGGACTATTTATAATTTGACCTTTAGATGACTTAATGTAATATGTCATTAAATACTTATGGATAAGATGGTTATGCACACTAAAAAAAACCTAGTCGTAAAAACTAATCAACTGAATCAGGCATTACAAACTTTATCATTGGCTGAAGTGCGAATTATTCAACTAGCCATAGTTGATGCTAGAGAGACAGCCACAGGATTAAGTACAGACAAGCCGTTACGAATTGATGCCACTCGTTATGCAGAGGTATTTGAAACTACACGGCAAAATGGCTATAAACGCATGAAAGAAGCTGAAGAAACCCTATTTAATAGACGTTTTACCTACCTTGATGATAATGGTAAGCCGATTAAAAGCCGTTGGTTGCAGCAGGTACAATATCATGATGGTGAGGGCGCAATAGAAATAGTATTTACTCTTGCTGTTGTAGAAGGTATCAGCCGTATCAATGGCTTAGAACAGTTTTTTACCTCGTATTTGCTAGAGCAAACGACACAGTTTGATAGTGTTTATTCAGTACGCCTTTATGAGTTATTGACGCAATGGCGCACAGCTAAAAAAACACCATGTTTTGAGATAGGGGTTTTTAGAGACCAGATGGGGCTAGGAATCAATGAATACAAAGCGATGTGTGATTTTAAGAAACGTGTTTTAGACCTTGCTACAGATGAGATTAACAAAAAATCGGATCTTAAAGTCAAATATGAGAACGTAAAAAAGGGACGCAAAATTATAGGTTTTACTTTCACTGTTCATGAAAAGCCAAAAGCTAAGACTGATGTAGTTAGTAAGGAGCGCGACGCCAGTACAGCAGATATGTTCACGGTTGATGGACTGAATGATAAGCAGCTAGGGCGTATTGCTCGTAACCCTGCTTTTATGGCGGAATACAATCATTTAGTAAGTCCTACCAGCCTAGCTGGACAGTCACAACAAGGATGGGAATTTGAAATGATTAACCGCCTTAAAAAAGACCCTACACAGTTTAATAAACGTCCTATCAAAGAATATCTTGAATACTAGGTCTGATGAGTGTGTTAGATGGGTTCGGTTCCCTAGTGAGGACTTGAACGCTAAACTGTGGGTTAATGGTATTAACGTTTTAACTTGCTGAGATAAGCACAGTGTACTTCATGGTGTACTTACCACACATATTCTATTAGTGATTGGTGCGATTCAGGTTAAGGAGAGATGCGCCGCTATTCGTTTTCCCCATTCAGAGTTAGAAATGAAGCCAATATTTTCTGACTTTATTTCTTCTAAAATAGTATAACAAGCACTAAGCTGGTTAATAGTATTAATGATCTCAGTTTTTTGACGTTTCGCTTCAGTAAGTTTTTCGGAAATAGTAATTAAATATTTATCAATATTGAGAGTGCCATTGAAATGATCATTAAGGTATCTTTTAAATTCATTAAGAGTAAAACCGATGGCTTGTGCGTCTTTAATCATTTTAATACGCTCAATACATTCAGGATGAAATTCGGTGTATAGGCGTGATCCTGCTTGGCGTTTTCGAGATTTCAGTAGCCCCATCTCATCGTAATGACGAATAGTATCTTTGGTTGTGTTAGCTTGTGTTGCTAAAGCTCCTATTAATAAGAATGATGTATCAGATTCCATACTATAACCTTAAAAATATAATTTTTATCTAGTTTTAAATAACTATACCGCAACCTATAAAATACTATTGGCTTCTGAATATGGTGTACCCCAAAACAGACGTAGGGCTTGTTCTGTTGGTCTAAAAAATAGTAAAACCTTTAGTTTTCCAGAGCCTACCACACAAAGCTTCATTACCTGTGAACAGGCGATTGGTGATTTGCCTAATGAAACTATTGGAGATGTTGAGGGCTATTCCATTGAAGCCCAAATTAACTATCAGCGACTAATGCGAATGGATAGCAATATTTCATATTTTTTTGTTTTCTGTGCTGACACAAAACCGCCTTTCAAGGCAACGCCTTAGTATCAATATCACGGTTACGAGGTAGGGTAAGATAAGGGAAACGGCTCACCTTGGCCCGTATCTTTTTTTGTCGTTTGCTTGGATTACCCCAGATAACTTCTAAGGTGGTACCTTCGATGGCATACTCGGTTTCAATAACCGCCAAAGAAATCATACGACGGTAATAAAACGAATAAATACGTCCGCTTGAAATACCTATACTGCGACTATCTATCTGCACCTCATCTGCCACAACAATAGAACTCTGCGTTGTCCAAATAGGATTGGCTGGGAATTCCATAAACTCAAAAGGCTCACCAGACTCAAAATAAGAGGCATAGATATCCTTAATATCGTCCGCATACCATTCAAGCGTTACAATTTTTTTTGCTTGCTGCTGCATGGCAACTTCAAGGGCGGCTCTGCCAACGAAGTCATGATCAAAGGTGATCATATGCCCCCAACCTAAATCGATAGGGTTAAAATAACGACGGGTGATATCGACACCTGCACTGCCTGGCAGTTTGGCAAGCAAAGCATCGTATTTGCCATTTAGATAGTCCATAAAGTCTTCATCTTGGGTCCAAGCAGGTAAAAAGTGGATAAAGGCTTGGGCAAAACCATTTTCCGTATGATTCATACCATAAGCACGCATCCCTAGACGAACTAAGTTAAACGGTTGTCCTGCTGCCATTAAGGCTTGGTAAACCAACGGAGCATCTTTGATATCCCCATGCACCTCATATGCCAGTGTGCCTGCTACGCCCAACCGAAAAATCCGCACAGCAATACCTGTTGGTGGTAGTTCATCCCCGTAGATATGCACTGTGCGATGCCAAATAAATTTAATATCGCTGAGGGATTCTTGGGTGGCTGCCTCGAGAATTTTCAAAGATAAGGAACCACCCAGTTGGAACAGAAAGGTTTTGCCTGTCAAATCTTCAATATTGACATCATAGTTGCCACGACTGGCAATGTATTCTAGGTAAGGTGATAAAAAATATGATACGAACGCATTATCCTCTGTGCGAAGCAGCATACCATCCGCCATCACATTACCCTTATAGTTACACATCACGGCATGCTTTGATGCACCAACGCTAAATCGGCTAAAATCGTTGATACAATGATCGCGAAACAATGTTAATGCATCGGGTCCTGTGATGCGTGCAGGCATTGGTGGGTTTAGCCCAGCGTGCAAGTAACAGCTCTCTTTCCATGAAAGGACTTCTGTTTTCCAGTCCATAAATTGATAGGGATAAAGATGCCCAAACGCCACATTGTAATCGGCAACGTCTTTAAAAAAAGGAATATAAGGGCTATAGGGAATAGTATTCTCTTGCTTCATGAGTGACTCCCGTCATTAAGTAGCATGCGTCATCTCAAGTAATTGCTGTTTAAGGGCATGTAAATCTTTTTTGGCAGTGAGCTTGCCGCCGTGTAATAAATGGGTGAACCAAATGCCATCGGCTGCCATTCTGACTACTTCAAGCTGTAGGCTGTTATCGGTCTTTTGATGCTTCACCATACGCCCTGCCATCCACACATCCCAACGCTCAACTAGCTCAGGTCTGGCACACAGCGAAAATGTCAAAGCTGAAGACAATCTATCATCAATACAGGCAAAAAAAGTGGCATGGATATAGGCTCTAGTAAAACGACCGTAATCGCCTGTATCTTTATCTAATAAGTCGTCAAGCAACTTGTCAAGCATCGCTAATTCACGGTCAAATACAGCTCCAATTAGAGTCTTTTTATTGGGAAAATGATGAAATAAAGCCCCTTTAGTGACCCCTGCCTCAGTTGCCACCTTATCAATACTTACCCCTGCAAAGCCGCACGTGGTCATTAAACTTGCGGTACTTTGTAATAAGCGATGCCGCACCATCTCAGGATTTTTTTTTGGTCTATTCAGATTAGTCATTAGCTATGCCCACTCATTTTAGAAAAGCCATTAATCACTACTACCCCAATCACAATCAGTGCAATACCTACAATAGCTGCCATATCTGGTTTTTGCTTAAAGACCAAGACGCCAATAACCACTGTTAAGATAATCCCGAGACCACCCCAAGTTGCATAAGCAATGCCAATGGGTAAGGTGCGTAATGCCTGTGCTAGCATAAAAAATGACGCTCCATAAGACACCCCGCAGATAAGAGTCGGCACAAGGCGAGTGAAATGCTCAGATTTGCCTAAAAACGTAGTACCGATGACTTCAAATACGATGGCAAAAAACAGAGCAGCATAGGATAAAAGCGAGTTCATAAAATTAACCAGTAGGAAAAAACCCTATTATACATACCAACTGGTTGGTATACATAATAAAATTTGTGAATTTTTTATGTTAAATTTCCTTAATGGGTCAGCATAGAATCCGGAAAGATTATAACGCTAAGTGATTTATTTGAGTTGATGAGCTGAAAGCAAAGCTTTTAAGTCATCTTGTTTTATTTAAGTATATTACTGGTTTTTCCCTGTACAGAACCTGAAGGGACTTGAAGTAGTGACACTACCTGCATTGATATTTACATGTGCAATAATTGGTGTAATGATATATGTCATTATGGCAGGCTATGCTCGACAATGATTAAAAAGCCCAAAATCTCGTTAGAATTTCAACTGAGCTGGCACATCGTTTATGGGACTTGCAGGAACTTGGCTAGTGGTCAAAAGTTAAGAAGTTTTACAGTTGCTATATACGGTTTACCTTCAGCTAAATTGATATCAGGTCTGTGAATAGAGTATACCCCAGCGGAACTAGCTATTTCACTCCAAAAACCTATTAACAGACTACTCAAAACAGACTGTCATTGTGGAACCACTTAAAACAGGCTAATCAAACACCTCTGAATGGCTACCCAGCCTAACAAAATCTACCGTATCGCTCTGAACACGGTAGATAAGCACCAAATCAGGCTTAATATGGCAATCCCTAAACCCTTTATGATTGCCGGTCAACGCATGGTCTTTGTATTTAGCCGGTAGCGGTATATCGTTCGTCAAACAATTAAGCACCTCGCCCCATGCAGGAGTGAGCAAGCTTAGATAATTCTTTTTGGCATCTCTCTTAAACTGACTGGATACTTCAATGGATCTCATCAGCCTCGCCTTCTAGCTCATCCATCAAATCACCAAAGCTATCGTACTTAGTGCCGTTACCGCTCGCGACCTCTGCAATAGCAGCAAGTGTTTGCGCGTTGAGCTTAGGTTGTTGATAGTCAAAAGACAGAGGAATCGCATTAGTATCGGCTACTTGGTTCAAGAACAGTCTTATGGCTTGTGAAGGCGTTAGACCATAGCTTTCAAGAACAGAGAAAGACCTATCTTTCAGATCCTGGTCAAGCCGTATATTATAATTAGTTGTAGTCATAGCAATCACCTTTCGCTTATATTCGTACCCCCAATATAAGCGAAAGGTGATTAAACCTCAATAACTTTAGCGTTCTATCTTCTCGCTAATCTAAGGGGTAATAGTCTGCTCAT
>NZ_CP124527.1:0-44871 GCF_029953575.1 Psychrobacter maritimus
ATTGCTACTGCATTTGCATCTTTTAAATCGCTCAAAGATCAAATAGCTGATGCATATAGAGGTGGAATTCTAGTCATTGATGAGATAGAGGCAGGTCTTCATCCTAAAGCGCAATTGAAGCTGATGAATGTGATCAAAAGGGAAGCGAGAAATTTGGATTTGCAAATAATCGTTACGTCACACTCTCTAACTATTCTTAAGTTTATATTTGACATCATGTCAGAGAAAAATCCTAATCCACAAGACAGCATAATATATTTGATGGATACATTAATACCCAGAACGATGAGCAACCCTACATATAGCAAGATAAAGAACGATATGCTTCTGAAAAAAGATCATAGTTCTGAGATAGATGTTGTACCGAAAATTAAGATTTATTTTGAGGACGATGAAGCTAAATATTTTTTTGAAAAAATCCTTGAGGCTCTAGGTATTACCAATAGCGACTCTGCATTCGGTAGAGAATTTGAACCTATTTCATTGAAAATAGGTTGCGAAATATTGACAAAACTAGTGAAAACGGATGGTTATTTTCAAAGCGCAGTATTGATTGCTGATAATGATGTAGCTAGTAAAGCATCAAATAGAAGCACTATAGAGCAATACGATAATTTTTGCGTTCTACCTGGTAACAAAGACTTTACGCCAAATACAGCTTCCTATCTTAGAAACCCAGAAATGATACTGTATAAATTCATAGAGTCCAGATTAAATGATATAGAAACTTATCGTGATTTTTGGAATAACTCAGGTATCTTTACTACTGATCATGTGCGTGAACACGTCGTTAACAAGAAGCCTGAAGAACAAAAAAATAGAGCTTCTATGAAAGAATGGTTTAATGCTAACCTTCGCTATTTTGACGATATGAAAATTGTAGAGTTGTGGTGCGAAGAGAACACTCACTTAGTAGAAGATTTTATCAAAAGCTTAGGTAAAGCAATCGATGCGGCTGCACAAAATGTGAATATACCGATTAAATAATGCGTTGTGACTATACTTGAGTAAGGTTTAATAATGAAAAAGAGATCAATTTCCCCACTAAGGTATCCTGGTGGTAAAGTCAGTATCTACGATATAACTCATGATGTTATGATAAGTCATGATATGGAGTTATGTCAGTATGCTGAACCTTATGCGGGTGGATGTGGCTTAGCATTGAAACTATTAGTTAATAATTTAGTTGATGAGCTGCATCTCAATGACATTGACCGCTCTATTGCTTCGTTATGGGCTTGTATAATTGAACAGCCTGAGGAATTGTCGCAGCTTATTAGTACAGCTAAGCTCGATATGGAAGAATGGTACAAGCAGAAAGGTATCCAGAACCTGAAAGATAGCATTGATCCATTAGATCTGGCTTTTTCTACTTTGTATCTGAATCGTACCAACCGTTCTGGCATTATAAAAGCTGGTGTGATAGGTGGGAAAAAACAGGATGGTGCATACAGGATGGATTGCCGTTTCAATAAGTCAGCTCTGATTAAAAAAGTCCATCAAATTGCTAAAATTAAAAATAAAATCCATATATATAACCTTGATGCGATTGATTTTATTGAAAAACTAGAAAGCCTTAGATTACCAAAACCTTTGCTCATGATAGATCCACCTTATTATAATAAGGGACAATCTTTGTATACGAACTTCTATAATCATGAAGATCATGCTTCGGTTTCAAAAAAGCTGGCGGAAACTTGTTTGCCGTGGCTTCTTACCTATGACAATACTCCAGAAATTAGCAAACTATACAAAAATTTCAAGCAATACCAGTTTGATATTAACTACAGTGCAGCGAAAAAGCGGATGGGTAAAGAGCTTTTTATTACCTCTCCATACTTTGACTATATTAAACATGACAGACTGAAAACGGCTTAAAACTTAGTAAGGTATACCCCACTCTCAACTTATTTTTCTAAGGTATTGGTTTACTTAGTTTTTAACATTTCAGTTAAAACAATTAAAATTTTAAATTCTATAAAAATCAAAAGCCTACGATAAGTTGAGATTGGCGTAAAACATAGGTAAAGTTTGGCTGCTAATTTGAGGAGACCATCCAACATAGTGTCGTCTAGCCCTGCTTTAACACCCGATAAACCGTAGCCACCCCAACACCAACCGCCTTAGCAATCTCCTCTTTCGTCATATTATTTTGACTGGCCAACTCTCTAATACGATTATGTTTCACTGTATTGGCTTTCTTACCTGTGGGCTTATAACCACTATTCGCTAACCCCTGCTTAATCCGCTCTCTACGCTTATCGTTATCAAGCTTTGCCATCGTTGCTAACAAGTCGATCAGCATATGGTTAATCACTGTTAGGATCTCACCTGTCATGCCCTTACTTACCGTATGCGTGGTTGGTAGATCAGCCACCACCAATCGCAAGCCTTTGTCTTTGATACGCTGCTTTAGAATTGCAAAATCATCTTGAGATAGCCTGCTTAATCTGTCCACGCTTTCAACCAGCAGAATATCGCCTTGATCAGCGTCCTTTAATAGCTTAGCTAATACTGGCCTATCGAGCTTTGTACCACTGAAATGCTCAACATACTCAACATGGTTATCATTATAGCTTTGGCTAAAGCTAATCAAGTCAGACAAGGCTCTCTTAGCATCTTGATCCTTAGTGCTGGCTCTCACATAAATACGAACGGTCATAACGCCACCTTTATTAATTAGACTTAATAATTAATGTTCATTGATAATAACAAGATATTACTATCATTTAATAATATAAAAAAGTCTAATGATAGATAGATTATCATTTAAAGGTTTTATGTTTTGGGTATAGGCTAATGATAGGAAAAAAGCACAGCAGCCAGTCTTATAATTCAAAAGTCTGTTATAGATGGTTCCATGCTAACAGTCTGCTTTAAGTAGTCTGTTAATACGTTTGAGTGGTGAAATAGCTGGTTCCCTTGGGGTATACTCATGTAGAACTGCATGTAATAACACTAATTTGGACTTTGATAATGAAAAAGGATAAACCATACATTGTTGTGGTTTAATATTGTTGTAACAACGGTAACTTTACTTATTTAATAGAAGAAAAAACAAAATCAATTAGCGATGTTTAAACTGGTATTCATTGATGGTCACTTTAATTAGATATAAAGTAAGTAAACAAAAAGTCAGTAAGGTAATTGATAACGTGTCTAAACGAACCATAAGTATGTTGGCTAAAGAACTGAGTGTAAATGTCGAAACAATTCGCTTTTATGAACGCAAAGGCTTAATTAAACAACCACCAAAGCCTATGCAGGGCTATAGACATTACCCGAAAGAAACGGTAAATAGAATACATTTTATCAAGCGTTCTCAAGAATTAGGTTTTACGCTAAATGAGATTGAAGGGTTACTTGCGTTAAACGATAGTCCATGTAGTAAAGTACAAGAATTAGCTAATAAAAAACTGATCGCAGTACAAAAAAAGATGGCTGACTTGTTGTTGTTAGAACACGCTTTGGAAGAACATTTAGGACAATGCCAAAATAATGATGACGATAGCCACTGCCCAATAATTGATTCGTTGCAACCGAAGTAAATGATTCACTTAACTACCATTTCCCACTCTATTGTAAACAAGACATTTTTATCTTTTATATTCAATGGCTTATTTTCCTGCTAATTGGTAATACCATGAAAAATACCATGCTCAGAAAAGGCTTAACAATATTTTGAAAAATTGCCTACTGAGCGCTGCCGCACAGCTCCATAGGCCGCTTTCCTGGCTTTGCTTCCAGATGTATGCTCTTCTGCTCCTGCAGCTAATGGATCACCGCAAACAGGTTACTCGCCTGGGGATTCCCTTTCGACCCGAGCATCCGTATGAGACTCATGCTCGATTATTATTATTATAGAAGCCCCTTCTGTACACGACAAAAATGCTCAAAGTCTCAAAGGTCGTGGACTAGGAGACAAATAACTTATTAGGACCTCAAACACACGTCGATTGCCAGCAAAGAAATACTCACGCAAACCATCAATCAAAACATCCAAACCAATAGCAAACAAACTTTGCTGGGGTCGACCATGTTTCTTAAGCTTTCGTCTTTTAGGGTGCTGCTGTACAGTTTTAATCCCAATGCGATATGACCAACAAAATGCTAGCGCACAAACCGCCACTAACTTACTTACCCGATCCAACTGTGTAAGATGCGTATCTTCAAGATTAAACCCTCGTCCTTTAAAACAAGAAAACAAGGTTTCAATCTCCCAGCGTCTGCTATAAAGAGCCATAGCATCCGTATGATCTAAATTGTTGGTCGCTATGATGACATAATCGTTGTCAGCATCACGCTTTGCAAATAGACGAACTTTAACGCCATATACGGGAACAACTCTGGCTAACATAAACGTTTCATGAGGGGATAGATGACGTAACAATGTCTTTATTTGTACCAATTTACCCTGATGATTGGCTACTAGGGTGTTGTGTTTGATGCGAATGCAAAACTTTATTTGCTCTTTATTTAGCCATTGAAACCACTCTTTGCCAACAAACTCTCTATCGGCTAATACATACTGTATTTTGTCTGCGCCAAAGGTGTTGATGAACTTTTGTATGAGCTCACATCTCTCATTACTATTGCTGTTACCTTTTTTATCAAGTAGGGTCCAGTATAAGGGAATAGCGATTCCTTGATGAACAACGCTGAGCAAAAAGATGTTAATGTTCTTTTTACCCCATTTCCAGTTGGTTCTGTCTATGCTGATGATGACTTCGTCTAAGTCAAAGAGTTGATAGATGAATTTGGCTAACTGGTCTTGGTCTATGTCAACTTGTGCAAAGAAGCGTTGTAGCCGTCTGTAATTACTATTTGTCCTACCTTTGACAAATCCTCTTGCTATTTGTTTGAGGTTACTACTTTGTACTTGTATTATCGCTAGAGTAATTAAGGCTAAACACGTCAATCTTGCCTTGTTCATGGTTAGGTTTTGCGATAATATATTTATGAGCTGATTAAGGTTTGGCATAGTGTGGTTAGTAAGAAAAATTACTATTATGCCTTGTCCTTAGTCAGCTTTTTTGTTTTTTGTCGTGTACAGAGAGAAGCCCCCATGAATAAATCGCTCATCATTTTCGGCATCGTCAACATAACCTCGGACAGTTTCTCCGATGGAGGCCGGTATCTGGCGCCAGACGCAGCCATTGCGCAGGCGCGTAAGCTGATGGCCGAGGGGGCAGATGTGATCGACCTCGGTCCGGCATCCAGCAATCCCGACGCCGCGCCTGTTTCGTCCGACACAGAAATCGCGCGTATCGCGCCGGTGCTGGACGCGCTCAAGGCAGATGGCATTCCCGTCTCGCTCGACAGTTATCAACCCGCGACGCAAGCCTATGCCTTGTCGCGTGGTGTGGCCTATCTCAATGATATTCGCGGTTTTCCAGACGCTGCGTTCTATCCGCAATTGGCGAAATCATCTGCCAAACTCGTCGTTATGCATTCGGTGCAAGACGGGCAGGCAGATCGGCGCGAGGCACCCGCTGGCGACATCATGGATCACATTGCGGCGTTCTTTGACGCGCGCATCGCGGCGCTGACGGGTGCCGGTATCAAACGCAACCGCCTTGTCCTTGATCCCGGCATGGGGTTTTTTCTGGGGGCTGCTCCCGAAACCTCGCTCTCGGTGCTGGCGCGGTTCGATGAATTGCGGCTGCGCTTCGATTTGCCGGTGCTTCTGTCTGTTTCGCGCAAATCCTTTCTGCGCGCGCTCACAGGCCGTGGTCCGGGGGATGTCGGGGCCGCGACACTCGCTGCAGAGCTTGCCGCCGCCGCAGGTGGAGCTGACTTCATCCGCACACACGAGCCGCGCCCCTTGCGCGACGGGCTGGCGGTATTGGCGGCGCTGAAAGAAACCGCAAGAATTCGTTAACTGCACATTCGGGATATTTCTCTATATTCGCGGTTCAGCAGGCATGTCCCCTTTGAGGGCGACCCGACGACAGGATAATCGACCTTATGGTGCGCAAATATTTCGGCACAGACGGTATTCGTGGCAAAGCCAACGAAGGCGCGATGACGGCGGAAACCGCCTTGCGCGTCGGCATGGCGGCTGGCCGTGTCTTTCGTCGCGGTGACCACCGCCATCGTGTCGTGATCGGCAAGGATACGCGCCTGTCGGGCTATATGCTTGAACCCGCGCTCACAGCCGGTTTCACCTCGATGGGCATGGACGTATTCCTTTTTGGCCCGCTGCCGACAACGTAATAGGAAGAATAAACGCCCTTTTCACCCAAGTCCAAATTAATTTGCCGATTCCATAATCAGGGTGTATTACAATTCCATAGAGTTTTTCAATCCAGGTGGTTTAGCTGATAACTTAACGATTGATCAGCTTCTTCGTGAAGATTACTCGCCATGGGCGCGCAATAAAAGGATATCTGCCACGTTCAAAGAAGCGCATTTTATTGAAAAATATGGGTCAGGCATCAAACGAATCCAAGAAGGCTTCGCATCCTATGGTCTGCGTCCCCCTGTCTTTGAAAATTTCCAGCACGGTTTTCGAGTTATTGTCTCATCAAAGCTACTTTTCGAATCTAATGAGGGAGTAAGTGAGGGAGTAAATCTACTATTTAATCAGATAAGAACTAATCCAGGAAAGCGTGCACCATTTTTAGTAAACGAGCTATTAGTTCCTGTCAAGATAGTAGAGCGGTGGCTCAAAATCTTAAGAGATGATCATAAAATCGAGTTTCGAGGAGCTCCTAAAAGTGGAGGATACTGGCTAAAATAGAAATCAATGATACTCTTAAGTGGCACCAATCGAACTCCTATTTTAGCATTTAAAAAAGTATCCTCACATCATTTTATTGAACAATACCTAAGGCTGCTCTGGCGGCATTGATATGATTATCGTCGTTGCACTCTACCGCAAAAGCGCCATATGCTAATGGAGCTGCAGCAGCCCTCTCTATAGATTGTTCGTAGAGCCTATCCCATATCGTTCCGCCTTGTTTAGCATACTCCGTTATCAAACTCTTCAGGCTATCCTCTCCAAAAACCGATACGTGACCAGAAAAGTCCAGTGCAGGATCACCCATATGCGCAGTAGACCAATCTATGATACCAGAGGTCTTACCTTCCTTCGAGGTTAAGACATGCCCTGCATAGAGATCGCCATGGATGAAACAAGTGAATTCAGGCCACAAAGGGTCATTGTCCAACCATCTACGGTATCTGTTTTCCAACGGCTCGCTGATACCTATCTCAGATTTCACCAAGTGGATACGGTCAGCTATTTCGGTCCTCAATTCACTTGGAGTCATTATTTTCAAGTTGCTCTTTCTCACATCGTCAGCTGTAATACGATGTAATTCGGCCAATGATTTTGCCAGAGACTCCACATAAGCTATGCTATCGCGATCTATGTTCCAAGAAACCTCATGTGTTATCGCATCGAATGTCAGAGCAGGCGCATCCTCCAGTAAAGGGTAGGCTATTAGGCGCTCCGATACAATTTTCCAATCAGGGACATTGATCGACAGGTTTCTTTTGGCTAAATCCAATATTCTACTTTCATTTTCGATTTGTTCAAGCATATCGCTTCTTCGAGGTATACGGAGTACCCAGTTCTCACCGTTTACTTCCTTTACAAAGGCAACTCTAAAGTCGATGCCCATCTCATTGACGCTCATCTCTTCCGAAATTCTCAGCCCATGCTCTAGGGCTAATGTTTGCATATCTTCGATTGTCATTTCTATACTGTTTTCTTTTATTAAATTGGTACCAGTTCCCCCGACAGGACATTCTGAATGTCATATACAGGTGTAACACTTTACCCATATTCTTTTCGTATGGATAACACTTCCCATCAGGGAACAAAAATCTGATACATGAATTAATTGTGAGACAGTAGACCTACTGTCGCATTGAAGCCATCTCGGCGACTATTTGATTAGGAAAACCAAGGCTTTGCCATCATAGCCTTATCATAGAAGTATAACATAGTTGTAAAGATAGAAAATTATTTTTTATTCATCCATGATGTTATTATTTTATAATAACATCATCTAAACATGTCCTGTCGCTCTTTTGTGCTGTGATATTTCATACCTATTAACTGCTTTCGTTTGAATTATACGACGTTCTACTCACAATAGGGCAAGGGTTACTCATTCCGTAGGATGCGGTTCACGTATAGGAAGAATAAACGCCCTTTTCACCCAAGTCCAACAGCTTTGGACCGCAGTTGACTCTTTCGACACCCCTGCGATGCAACCCAATCCGGCTGACGGGGAGCCAGCAACGCTGAAAATTTACCCTCCTCTTTCCCACTAGCGGCTCCTTTTCCGACAACCAGCACGGCGGATCCCTGCCGCGGCGCTGTGAACGCAGCATTTTGATTGGTATCGTTGGCCTTCAGGCTCGTCAGTCAAACAGACCCAGGAGCAGCTCAGCCGGTGGCGCCCGGCTTTCGGGTAACGCCCTGGTCCCGCTGGTTTCGGCTTTGTGCTTCAGGTGATCAAGGATCTGCTTGATCACTATAGGGTCTTCAATGCAGGCGATGACTTTCATGGCGCCGCCGCAGCCGCTGCAGGTCTCGATGTCGATATTGAAAACACGCTTGAGCCGTTGCGCCCATGTCATCGACGCTCGCCGTTGTGCTGGTGTTGCCGGTTCATCAGCCACCCTGACCTTGTTGCCCCTGCCCCGTTTTGCCGGCGTGACCAACGCCCGGTGCCGACTGTTGGGTGCGAACACCCCGTGGAAGCGGGTTAGGTTGACTCTGGGCTTCGGTACCAGGGCGGCCAGCCTTGCAATGAAATCCAATGGTTCGAAAATGACGTGCGTGGTGCCGTCCCGGTACGGCGTCTTGAGCTGGTAGCGCACGTTGCCGCCTCGTGTTAACGACAGCCGCTTCTCGGATACCGCCGGGCGGCTGATGTACCGGCACAGCCGTTCGAGCTTCTTGCGTTCATCGGCCCTGGCCGCCACGCCGGCGTGCAGGCTGGACCCGGCTACCTTGCCAATCCCGTCACCGAACGGATCACCACTGGTCGGCAGAGTTTGCAAAGTGAACACCTTTCGCCCCGCCTGTGAACCGACAGCGATACGGTAAGTGATCGAGTGCCCCAGCAGGGGTGTCATCGGGTCGTCATCCACCGCATCCGAGGCCAGATAGCTGTTTTCGACATCCCGTTCCAGCAGGCCTTGCCGTTCCAGATAGCGACCCACCCGGTGGGCGATGGTGTGCGTCAGCTGGGTGAGCTCTGGGCTGGTCGGCGCCTTGACCCAGCGGAAACGCGCTGAGCCGTGGGATTGCTCGACATACACACCGTCGAGAAACAGCATGTGGAAGTGAACATTCAGATTGAGCGCCGATCCAAAACGCTGGATCAGGGTGACCGCGCCCGTCTTGGCCACTTGGTGGGTATGGCCCGCTTTCTTGACCAGGTGCGTGGCAATGACGCGGTAAACGATGCCCAGCACCCACCCCATGATCTCGGGCCGGCTGGCAAACAGGAAACGCAGCTGAAACGGGAAGCTCAACACCCACTGACGCATGGGTTGTTCAGGCAGTACTTCATCAACCAGCAAGGCGGCACTTTCGGCCATCCGCCGCGCCCCACAGCTCGGGCAGAAACCGCGACGCTTACAGCTGAAAGCGACCAGGTGCTCGGCGTGGCAAGACTCGCAGCGAACCCGTAGAAAGCCATGCTCCAGCCGCCCGCATTGGAGAAATTCTTCAAATTCCCGTTGCACATAGCCCGGCAATTCCTTTCCCTGCTCTGCCATAAGCGCAGCGAATGCCGGGTAATACTCGTCAACGATCTGATAGAGAAGGGTTTGCTCGGGTCGGTGGCTCTGGTAACGACCAGTATCCCGATCCCGGCTGGCCGTCCTGGCCGCCACATGAGGCATGTTCCGCGTCCTTGCAATACTGTGTTTACATACAGTCTATCGCTTAGCGGAAAGTTCTTTTACCCTCAGCCGAAATGCCTGCCGTTGCTAGACATTGCCAGCCAGTGCCCGTCACTCCGCGGTCTTCACTGCGTGATCGAGTTGATCGACACCCGCCGTGACACGCTCCATGAAGTGCCTGCCTGCGTCTGTTAGCCGAACGCCCCGCGCATGGCGCTCAAATAGCAGGACACCAAGGTTATCCTCCAGCGCTTTCACACGCGCGCTGACGCTCGACTGGCTGATACCAAGTGCCTTGGCCGCATGCCGAAAATTCAGATGCTCGGCGACGGCGATGAACTGAACAAGGGAAATGAGCGGTATCCTGCCAGACAGGATACCGACATTCACGAGGTTTCGATGGTTAGTGCGCCGCATCGGAGCGGGCCTGCTACCAGTCGTCGGTTAGACGACTGGCGACTTCTCGGTGGCAGCCCCACGGAGCCGAAGGAGCACCAGCCCCAACGAAACCAGTACCGCCATCGCCGTGGCGTAACAGATCACGGGCCACGCTGTGTCACCGTTTAAAAGTGCCACCGCCAATGTCCCGACAATGCTGACTATCAGGCTTTGAACGCAGAAGTAGAACGCGACCGCTGATCCCGCGATGTCGTCGAACTCTGCCAAAGCGCCGTTCGCGGTAACGGACACCGTGAAGACAATACCGACCGCGACAACCCACATCGGTAGGATGAAGGTGAGGAATGACGGCGAGCCGTAAAGTTCGCCGATCCCCAACAGGACCGCTCCGCAAACAAGCAACGCCATCCCACGCGCCACGCATCCTGCGATGCCCCATCTGGCGACAAAGGACTTCGCGAAACGGGTTGTCACGATCATTACAAGCCCGACAGTGGCGAAGGCAAAGCTGAATCCGATCTCGGAATATTCCGCTTGGCCTATGAGCACACGGGGAGCCGTCGAGAAGAAGACGAAGAAGGTGCCCATACCGGCGCTAAAGCCGACAGTGTAAACCCAAAAAGCCGGACTCGCGAAGATCGGCAAGACAGATCGGCGCGTCTTGACTTGATCCAGAGGGCGGGTTTCGTGCCACCTGAAACCCGCATTTAGGAGTGCGAGCATCGCCAGTATAGCCAAAGTAATGAATATCGCCTGCCATCCCAAGAACTCGCCGATCAATGCTCCGGCGATAGGGCCGAGCGCAGGCACGAACGCCAGCATCGAACTGAAAAGGCCGTAGATGACGACACCCTCAGGACGGTTGGCATAAACGTCGCGAACCGTCGCGAACGTCGCCACCAGCATGGCCGACGCGCCCACTGCTTGAAGTAGACGGAAAGCGACAAAGGCCGGTGCAGTTGAAGACCAAGCTGCTCCCAGAGACGCAATGACGAAAGCCGTTGCGCCCGCAAGTAGAATTGGCCGTCGCCCGATTCTGTCTGAGAGCGGACCAAAAATCACCTGGCCCACGCCGAGCATCACCATATAGAGGCTCAACGTGAGTTGGATCATAGCGGGCGTCGTGTTCAGGATGCCGGGCATCGCTGGAACGACAGGGAGATAAATATCCATCGCCAGTGAAGCGAGGATGTCGAAAGGAGCCATCAGCAGCAGTGCTGCCGGCAGCGTATAGGCCCACGCGGGGCGTGTGGTGGTCATGACGAATCAATCCTCGATTAAGGAATACCGGGCGACGTCTGCTCGTCAGCAATCAGATGAGACTAGCCTTACAGAGCGCCGCAACAACAATACTGGTTGTTGCGGCTTACTTGTCTGCTGACTTGGAATTTCCCATCTGATTACTCCACGCTTACGAATATGAATTGCTACATTATATCCGATTATCTTTTGCTTCGCAATGCGGCATGGGCGCACTCAGCGTTCCAGCCCCCTCTGCCGCCCTAACTGCCACGACACCGACCCGCCCTGCACGATGCCCATAACCTCGCGGCCGAGTTGGCGGTCGATGATCGGCCGCCACGGGACAAGGGTGAACTCATGGGATTTCTCGACCACGGCGAACTTGCCGCTCGATAGATGCACGGTTCCGGTAAACTTGCCGCTGACGCTCTCGCCGTCCGTGGCGGCGCGGAACGGCAGGCCCTTACTCAAAGCCATATCCGATCCGACGCCGGCTACCTCGCGCTCCCGCAGGATGGCGAGAAGGTTGCGCCGGTAGAAGACGCGGCTGTCCCGGCTGCGGGTGGCGTCGCCCTGTTCGATATGGTGCTCGCGGCGCTGGTCCATGGCTTCGCGGACTTGTTGCCCGAAGCCGGTTGGCGCAAGGTCGGCCGTCTCGCCGTGGATCAGCCGCCGGTCCAGCCAGGTCGCGCCGTCCGATCCGATCTGTTTGTTCAGATCGACCGGGGAAAGGACGCGAACGCTGGCCTGACTGTCTCGGCCGGCGTCATGGGCGGCGGCACGGCTGACCAGATCATCGGGGATGCGCCATTGGTCGGCGTCGATCCGCTCGACGATACCGGCCCGGCGTAGCGCCTCCAGCCGGCGCACATGGGCATCGACATAGCCCTCATAGTCGCCGCCTGGAACGCGGCACGTATAGGAAGAATAAACGCCCTTTTCACCCAAGTCCAACAGCTTTGGACCGCAGTTGACTCTTTCGACACCCCTGCGATGCAACCCAATCCGGCTGACGGGGAGCCAGCAACGCTGAAAATTTACCCTCCTCTTTCCCACTAGCGGCTCCTTTTCCGACAACCAGCACGGCGGATCCCTGCCGCGGCGCTGTGAACGCAGCATTTTGATTGGTATCGTTGGCCTTCAGGCTCGTCAGTCAAACAGACCCAGGAGCAGCTCAGCCGGTGGCGCCCGGCTTTCGGGTAACGCCCTGGTCCCGCTGGTTTCGGCTTTGTGCTTCAGGTGATCAAGGATCTGCTTGATCACTATAGGGTCTTCAATGCAGGCGATGACTTTCATGGCGCCGCCGCAGCCGCTGCAGGTCTCGATGTCGATATTGAAAACACGCTTGAGCCGTTGCGCCCATGTCATCGACGCTCGCCGTTGTGCTGGTGTTGCCGGTTCATCAGCCACCCTGACCTTGTTGCCCCTGCCCCGTTTTGCCGGCGTGACCAACGCCCGGTGCCGACTGTTGGGTGCGAACACCCCGTGGAAGCGGGTTAGGTTGACTCTGGGCTTCGGTACCAGGGCGGCCAGCCTTGCAATGAAATCCAATGGTTCGAAAATGACGTGCGTGGTGCCGTCCCGGTACGGCGTCTTGAGCTGGTAGCGCACGTTGCCGCCTCGTGTTAACGACAGCCGCTTCTCGGATACCGCCGGGCGGCTGATGTACCGGCACAGCCGTTCGAGCTTCTTGCGTTCATCGGCCCTGGCCGCCACGCCGGCGTGCAGGCTGAACCCGGCTACCTTGCCAATCCCGTCACCGAACGGATCACCACTGGTCGGCAGAGTTTGCAAAGTGAACACCTTTCGCCCCGCCTGTGAACCGACAGCGATACGGTAAGTGATCGAGTGCCCCAGCAGGGGTGTCATCGGGTCGTCATCCACCGCATCCGAGGCCAGATAGCTGTTTTCGACATCCCGTTCCAGCAGGCCTTGCCGTTCCAGATAGCGACCCACCCGGTGGGCGATGGTGTGCGTCAGCTGGGTGAGCTCTGGGCTGGTCGGCGCCTTGACCCAGCGGAAACGCGCTGAGCCGTGGGATTGCTCGACATACACACCGTCGAGAAACAGCATGTGGAAGTGAACATTCAGATTGAGCGCCGATCCAAAACGCTGGATCAGGGTGACCGCGCCCGTCTTGGCCACTTGGTGGGTATGGCCCGCTTTCTTGACCAGGTGCGTGGCAATGACGCGGTAAACGATGCCCAGCACCCACCCCATGATCTCGGGCCGGCTGGCAAACAGGAAACGCAGCTGAAACGGGAAGCTCAACACCCACTGACGCATGGGTTGTTCAGGCAGTACTTCATCAACCAGCAAGGCGGCACTTTCGGCCATCCGCCGCGCCCCACAGCTCGGGCAGAAACCGCGACGCTTACAGCTGAAAGCGACCAGGTGCTCGGCGTGGCAAGACTCGCAGCGAACCCGTAGAAAGCCATGCTCCAGCCGCCCGCATTGGAGAAATTCTTCAAATTCCCGTTGCACATAGCCCGGCAATTCCTTTCCCTGCTCTGCCATAAGCGCAGCGAATGCCGGGTAATACTCGTCAACGATCTGATAGAGAAGGGTTTGCTCGGGTCGGTGGCTCTGGTAACGACCAGTATCCCGATCCCGGCTGGCCGTCCTGGCCGTCCTGGCCGCCACATGAGGCATGTTCCGCGTCCTTGCAATACTGTGTTTACATACAGTCTATCGCTTAGCGGAAAGTTCTTTTACCCTCAGCCGAAATGCCTGCCGTTGCAGAAATAACTCAAAGGAGATGAAGGAGCTACTCGGATACATGGCAAGGCATCACGAGGACTTGGCAAAGACCTTCACCGACGAGCAGAAGGAAATCTTCGAGAAGTTCCACGATTGCTGGGATGAGTACGTAAGCCTTGCCGAAGCAGCCATCTTTGAATATGCGTTCAAGTTGGGGATGCAAATTGCTATAGAAACATTAGAATAATTTGCATCCATACAACCCTAAAATATAAATTTCTATAAAAATACTCATATTTACAATTATAACCTTGACAACGACAACCAAATGGTTTATAATATAATACACAAATATGTTTTTGGAAGGAATACTATGACAAGATCAGAACTGATTAAAATTATTTGTCAAAAAAACAATATCAGCCTTTCGGAACTTGCAAGAAAAATCGGACAAACACCGCAAAATTTCAACAAGAAAATATTGAGAAATACTGTTTCCGACGAAGAACTATCAGTGATTTTTTTAAAATTGAAAGTGGTCCATGAGCAGAAGCTTTATTTTGAAGACGGAAGTTCGATTGAACTCAAAACTAGTGAGGCTAAAACAATTTAGGAAAAGTACAAACAGGACAACTATACAAGAAGCGATAAGGAGACACTTATGAGGATTGAACATTCACAAAATTTTTTACATAGCAAACGCCTTGTGTCGGAGTTGCTATCAAAAAGCAATATAACAAGCGAAGATACTGTAATTGAAATAGGCCCCGGCAAAGGAATAATTACGGAAGAATTATCAAAGAAATGTGGACAAGTTATAGGAATTGAATATGACAAAGAATTAGCACATTTGTTGCAAGAATCTTTCACAAACAAATCAAACGTCAAGATTATCGAACAGGATTTTCTTAAATACAAATTGCCTAACAATGGAGTTTACAAGATTTGTGCGAATATTCCTTTCAATTTGACTGCGGATATCATGAAGAAGGTGTTGGAATTTGAAAATCCTCCAACTGATATCTACTTCATTATGCAATATGAAGCATTCTTGAAATACGCTGGAAAGCCGTATTATTGTGAGAGCCTCCGCTCTTTATTGTACAAGCCTTGGTTTACAGCAGAATTGATCCATGAGTTTCAACCTTCAGATTTTCATCCCGTACCCAATGCAAGAATTTGCTTTGTTCACTTTCAGAAAAAATGCACTCCAGATATAACCGAAGGCACTGATTACAAGAACTTTCTATCATATGTTTTCTCTGCGGCTGGAAATAGTTTTAAGGAAAAAACGAAGAAATTGTTTTCTTACGAACAGCAGAAACGCATTTGCAAACAAATCAAAATCTCAATGGACTCGTCTGTAACCGCTATTGCATATGAGGGATGGCTAAATTTATATGATGTGTTCTTGAAATTCGTTTCGAACGAAAAGAAAGAAATTATTAGAGGGTCGGAGAAACATTTAAAAAACAGTCAGAAGAACCTGCACAAAATACATCGAAATCGCAATAACGGTTATTCAAAGACAAAAAGCTATAAAAAAAATAGTGAAAAAAAATAATGAAAAACGGATATTATTTATACGTATAGGAAGAATAAACGCCCTTTTCACCCAAGTCCAACAGCTTTGGACCGCAGTTGACTCTTTCGACACCCCTGCGATGCAACCCAATCCGGCTGACGGGGAGCCAGCAACGCTGAAAATTTACCCTCCTCTTTCCCACTAGCGGCTCCTTTTCCGACAACCAGCACGGCGGATCCCTGCCGCGGCGCTGTGAACGCAGCATTTTGATTGGTATCGTTGGCCTTCAGGCTCGTCAGTCAAACAGACCCAGGAGCAGCTCAGCCGGTGGCGCCCGGCTTTCGGGTAACGCCCTGGTCCCGCTGGTTTCGGCTTTGTGCTTCAGGTGATCAAGGATCTGCTTGATCACTATAGGGTCTTCAATGCAGGCGATGACTTTCATGGCGCCGCCGCAGCCGCTGCAGGTCTCGATGTCGATATTGAAAACACGCTTGAGCCGTTGCGCCCATGTCATCGACGCTCGCCGTTGTGCTGGTGTTGCCGGTTCATCAGCCACCCTGACCTTGTTGCCCCTGCCCCGTTTTGCCGGCGTGACCAACGCCCGGTGCCGACTGTTGGGTGCGAACACCCCGTGGAAGCGGGTTAGGTTGACTCTGGGCTTCGGTACCAGGGCGGCCAGCCTTGCAATGAAATCCAATGGTTCGAAAATGACGTGCGTGGTGCCGTCCCGGTACGGCGTCTTGAGCTGGTAGCGCACGTTGCCGCCTCGTGTTAACGACAGCCGCTTCTCGGATACCGCCGGGCGGCTGATGTACCGGCACAGCCGTTCGAGCTTCTTGCGTTCATCGGCCCTGGCCGCCACGCCGGCGTGCAGGCTGAACCCGGCTACCTTGCCAATCCCGTCACCGAACGGATCACCACTGGTCGGCAGAGTTTGCAAAGTGAACACCTTTCGCCCCGCCTGTGAACCGACAGCGATACGGTAAGTGATCGAGTGCCCCAGCAGGGGTGTCATCGGGTCGTCATCCACCGCATCCGAGGCCAGATAGCTGTTTTCGACATCCCGTTCCAGCAGGCCTTGCCGTTCCAGATAGCGACCCACCCGGTGGGCGATGGTGTGCGTCAGCTGGGTGAGCTCTGGGCTGGTCGGCGCCTTGACCCAGCGGAAACGCGCTGAGCCGTGGGATTGCTCGACATACACACCGTCGAGAAACAGCATGTGGAAGTGAACATTCAGATTGAGCGCCGATCCAAAACGCTGGATCAGGGTGACCGCGCCCGTCTTGGCCACTTGGTGGGTATGGCCCGCTTTCTTGACCAGGTGCGTGGCAATGACGCGGTAAACGATGCCCAGCACCCACCCCATGATCTCGGGCCGGCTGGCAAACAGGAAACGCAGCTGAAACGGGAAGCTCAACACCCACTGACGCATGGGTTGTTCAGGCAGTACTTCATCAACCAGCAAGGCGGCACTTTCGGCCATCCGCCGCGCCCCACAGCTCGGGCAGAAACCGCGACGCTTACAGCTGAAAGCGACCAGGTGCTCGGCGTGGCAAGACTCGCAGCGAACCCGTAGAAAGCCATGCTCCAGCCGCCCGCATTGGAGAAATTCTTCAAATTCCCGTTGCACATAGCCCGGCAATTCCTTTCCCTGCTCTGCCATAAGCGCAGCGAATGCCGGGTAATACTCGTCAACGATCTGATAGAGAAGGGTTTGCTCGGGTCGGTGGCTCTGGTAACGACCAGTATCCCGATCCCGGCTGGCCGTCCTGGCCGCCACATGAGGCATGTTCCGCGTCCTTGCAATACTGTGTTTACATACAGTCTATCGCTTAGCGGAAAGTTCTTTTACCCTCAGCCGAAATGCCTGCCGTTGCTAGACATTGCCAGCCAGTGCCCGTCACTCCCACTCGATTGTAAACAAGCACACAAAACCCTTTAGTGACAACAATTTGCAAGAACTATCAGGCTCAGTGCCATGAAAAATACCATGACCAGATCATGAGGTTGAACACGGCTTGCGCCGGCAGCGTTCACGCTCCTGGTCGGCGATCTCGCCCGGCTGCAATGCTAGCTCAGCATCGGTCATGCGCTCCAGCACGTCGCGTAGGCGGATGGTGCAAGGTGTGGGCGGACAAAATAGTTGGGAACTGGGAGGGGTGGAAATGGAGTTTTTAAGGATTATTTAGGGAAGAGTGACAAAATAGATGGGAACTGGGTGTAGCGTCGTAAGCTAATACGAAAATTAAAAATGACAAAATAGTTTGGAACTAGATTTCACTTATCTGGTTAACTAATCTAGCTAACCTGCCGCTCAGCTTAGTACGATCCTATATCCAACTGATCATAATCCTTTCATCAGTATCCCAAATTAAATCCCCCTCCTAGACTGCCTCACCAACACTTTACAGTGATCCCGTATTTCCGGACAGGTGATTGATTTTTTTCGCTTGTACAGGTGTTAAGCCACAGTTATCTTGATGTGGACATTATGCATTGTAATAGCCCATTAACATGCGCTAAGAGCATAAATTAATATACAGTAACAAGCATTACGAGGTGCTAATGTTTGGAAAGCAGCCTCTTCCAACTACAATAATAAGTTAACTATCCTCCACCCACAAATAATTACAAATGACCCCTTTCCGCTATAACTCCGATCTCACCAGCGGCTCGCTACAAACCCGAGAGTGTCGCATTATTACTGGCTTGTTACTCCAAGAGCTTGATGAAGCTGCCTGGGATAAAGCCATGTATAAGGAAAATGTGCTTCAGAAACGCACGCAATCTACGGTAAGACGTATTTCTTCAGCGCTTAGAAAACGCCTAGAACACCTAAGCTCTGACTTTTGGGCTTTTGCGTTTTTATGTTAGGCATTGTCTGGCAACTGGAGGAAGTGTAATGACCATGAATGGTCACTGTGATTGACAGTATCTTGCTTAAACTTATCTGAACAATGGTAGAACTGGCTCATATTTATCCCCTCTATGATTGTTTATCTTTTTCACCATAAAAAGTATCAGGGGCTACTCAGGGCTACATAAAGATATTTATCTACTTTTACTGATTGATAAGTAGCATCAGTCCATCCGCAGGACTGGTGGTGCCGGCAAAATGCTGACCCAACACATGCGTATAGATTTGCGTGGTCTTAACATCGTTATGCCCTAAGAGTTCTTGCACAGTGCGAATATCACGCCCCGCTTGTAATAGATGCGTAGCAAACGAGTGACGAAATGTATGACAAGTGACACGCTTGCTAACGATGCCTGCTTTTTGTACGGCTGCCTTCAATGCCTTTCGCGCAACGGAGTCATGCAGATGATGGCGGCATAATTTGCCGTTATACGGGTGGTTGCAGAGCGTGCTGGAGGGAAAGACAAACATCCACGCCGCTTGTCGATAAGCAGAAGGGTATTTGTGATCTAAAGCAAAAGGCAGCGATGGCCCTACGCCTTGTAAGTTGTCGTCTTGCTGAATAAGCCGCGCTTGCTCAATGAGTTATTTTATTGCTGGGATTAGGCGCGTGGGCAGTAGGCTGTTTCTGCTTTTCCCACCCTTACCGTCATGCACAGTGATGCAGCCATTATCAAAATCAAAATCTTTAACCCGCAAACGCAAGCATTCATTAATGCGCAAACCTGCACCATACAGCAGCGTAAAAATAACTTGGTTGCGAGTATCCATAACCTGCAAAATGCGTTGCACTTCATTTGCAGAGATAACAGAGGGTAGCCGTCTAGGCTTGCTTGCAGGGATATAATCAATATCGCCCAACGGCTGTTGTAAAAACCTGTTGTACAAAAAAGCTAGGGCATTTAAAGCGATTTTCTGCGTGTTTATGGCTACATGTCTGCTGTTTGCTAAGCTGGATAAAAACAGCCTGACCTCTTCACTGCCCATGGTCTGAGGATGACGTTTTTTGTGAAACAGAATAAAACGCTTAATCCAGTGCAGGTAAGTTTTTTCAGTTTTCAGCGCATAACCTTTTTGTCGCATATCCGTGCGTATAGAATTTAAAAATGGACTGTTAGACATAAAACGCTCCTTGTCTTGCAACTGTCTGCCTATACAGCCTATTCTAGCTGGGATTTAAAAAAGTGCCTGTTTTTTACGCCTAGAGATGCTTGTTTACCGGTAGAGTTTTAATTTAATGCTAAATAAATTAAAATGTTATGAGTTCTTTGGGTGAGATAATGTGCATCGTGCAAGCAGGATAGACGGCATGCACGATTTGTAATAACAGAGTGTCTTGTATTTTTAAAGAAAGTCTATTTAATACAAGTGATTATATTAATTAACGGTAAGCATCAGCGGGTGACAAAACGAGCATGCTTACTAATAAAATGTTAACCTCTGAGGAAGAATTGTGAAACTATCACTAATGGTAGCTATATCGAAGAATGGAGTTATCGGGAATGGCCCTGATATTCCATGGAGTGCCAAAGGTGAACAGCTCCTGTTTAAAGCTATTACCTATAACCAATGGCTGTTGGTTGGACGCAAGACTTTTGAATCAATGGGAGCATTACCCAACCGAAAGTATGCGGTCGTAACACGTTCAAGTTTTACATCTGACAATGAGAACGTATTGATCTTTCCATCAATTAAAGATGCTTTAACCAACCTAAAGAAAATAACGGATCATGTCATTGTTTCAGGTGGTGGGGAGATATACAAAAGCCTGATCGATCAAGTAGATACACTACATATATCTACAATAGACATCGAGCCGGAAGGTGATGTTTACTTTCCTGAAATCCCCAGCAATTTTAGGCCAGTTTTTACCCAAGACTTCGCCTCTAACATAAATTATAGTTACCAAATCTGGCAAAAGGGTTAACAAGTGGCAGCAACGGATTCGCAAACCTGTCACGCCTTTTGTACCAAAAGCCGCGCCAGGTTTGCGATCCGCTGTGCCAGGCGTTAGGCGTCATATGAAGATTTCGGTGATCCCTGAGCAGGTGGCGGAAACATTGGATGCTGAGAACCATTTCATTGTTCGTGAAGTGTTCGATGTGCACCTATCCGACCAAGGCTTTGAACTATCTACCAGAAGTGTGAGCCCCTACCGGAAGGATTACATCTCGGATGATGACTCTGATGAAGACTCTGCTTGCTATGGCGCATTCATCGACCAAGAGCTTGTCGGGAAGATTGAACTCAACTCAACATGGAACGATCTAGCCTCTATCGAACACATTGTTGTGTCGCACACGCACCGAGGCAAAGGAGTCGCGCACAGTCTCATCGAATTTGCGAAAAAGTGGGCACTAAGCAGACAGCTCCTTGGCATACGATTAGAGACACAAACGAACAATGTACCTGCCTGCAATTTGTACGCAAAATGTGGCTTTACTCTCGGCGGCATTGACCTGTTCACGTATAAAACTAGACCTCAAGTCTCGAACGAAACAGCGATGTACTGGTACTGGTTCTCGGGAGCACAGGATGACGCCTAACAATTCATTCAAGCCGACACCGCTTCGCGGCGCGGCTTAATTCAGGAGTTAAACATCATGAGGGAAGCGGTGATCGCCGAAGTATCGACTCAACTATCAGAGGTAGTTGGCGTCATCGAGCGCCATCTCGAACCGACGTTGCTGGCCGTACATTTGTACGGCTCCGCAGTGGATGGCGGCCTGAAGCCACACAGTGATATTGATTTGCTGGTTACGGTGACCGTAAGGCTTGATGAAACAACGCGGCGAGCTTTGATCAACGACCTTTTGGAAACTTCGGCTTCCCCTGGAGAGAGCGAGATTCTCCGCGCTGTAGAAGTCACCATTGTTGTGCACGACGACATCATTCCGTGGCGTTATCCAGCTAAGCGCGAACTGCAATTTGGAGAATGGCAGCGCAATGACATTCTTGCAGGTATCTTCGAGCCAGCCACGATCGACATTGATCTGGCTATCTTGCTGACAAAAGCAAGAGAACATAGCGTTGCCTTGGTAGGTCCAGCGGCGGAGGAACTCTTTGATCCGGTTCCTGAACAGGATCTATTTGAGGCGCTAAATGAAACCTTAACGCTATGGAACTCGCCGCCCGACTGGGCTGGCGATGAGCGAAATGTAGTGCTTACGTTGTCCCGCATTTGGTACAGCGCAGTAACCGGCAAAATCGCGCCGAAGGATGTCGCTGCCGACTGGGCAATGGAGCGCCTGCCGGCCCAGTATCAGCCCGTCATACTTGAAGCTAGGCAGGCTTATCTTGGACAAGAAGATCGCTTGGCCTCGCGCGCAGATCAGTTGGAAGAATTTGTTCACTACGTGAAAGGCGAGATCACCAAGGTAGTCGGCAAATAATGTCTAACAATTCGTTCAAGCCGACGCCGCTTCGCGGCGCGGCTTAACTCAAGCGTTAGAGAGCTGGGGAAGACTATGCGCGATCTGTTGAAGGTGGTTCTAAGCCTCGTACTTGCGATGGCATCGGGGCAGGCACTTGCTGACCTGCCAATTGTTTTAGTGGATGAAGCTCGTCTTCCCTATGACTACTCCCCATCCAACTACGACATTTCTCCAAGCAACTACGACAACTCCATAAGCAATTACGACAATAGTCCATCAAATTACGACAACTCTGAGAGCAACTACGATAATAGTTCATCCAATTACGACAATAGTCGCAACGGAAATCGTAGGCTTATATATAGCGCAAATGGGTCTCGCACTTTCGCCGGCTACTACGTCATTGCCAACAATGGGACAACGAACTTCTTTTCCACATCTGGCAAAAGGATGTTCTACACCCCAAAAGGGGGGCGCGGCGTCTATGGCGGCAAAGATGGGAGCTTCTGCGGGGCATTGGTCGTCATAAATGGCCAATTTTCGCTTGCCCTGACAGATAACGGCCTGAAGATCATGTATCTAAGCAACTAGCCTGCTCTCTAATAAAATGTTAGGCCTCAACATCTAGTCGCAAGCTGAGGGGAACCACTAGTGTCATACGAACCTCCAAGAGACGGTTACACAAACGGGTACATTGTTGATGTCATGTATGACAATCGCCCAAGTAAGTATCCAGCTGTGTTCAGAACGTACGTCCGAATTCCAGACTATGTCGAACTAGATAACGCGGAGGAGCTGGCCGACGCAATCATTCGAGAGGTTGAGTTAAAGGAGGCATGGCTCACAAGGGTCTTGGGGAACTCAGCCGATCCTGACGCTTCTGTGGGCAAGTGGGACCGGCGCCTAGCGCAGTGCGGTGGTATTGATGAGATGTCAAGTGGGGTGCAGGCAACATACTTCAGTCCAAACGGTCAGCTGGTCGGCTTAGTGGCATACATTGATGCCGAATGGATGGATGAATAGCTCTGACGTTACGATTCAGGTGAGACAACCAGATGGGCATTGCGTACAAGCTCAGTTGCCACCGATGTGGCTACGAGTCTGATCTTCTTTACCTAGGCCAAGGTATGGCGATGCTTCCTGAGCAAATAGTCGGAACGTGCACATGCTGCGACAATCTAACGACGATTTCTATAAATGAAAGCTACGGAGTATGCTCACTTTGTGGGGCTAAGGATCGTGTGATATTTACAAGCTATCAGCATGAGGCAAGGCCAAGAAATCCCTGCTATCTAGAGAGAAGTTTCAAATATCAATGCCCAAGATGCCATGCCTTCAGTATGGAGCCTCCGGATCTACCGGAGATGCTTTGGGACTAATGCTCCGCTTTGCCTCGGGTATCCGTTCGACCTATGTTTAAGAGGAAACGCACGTGTCTGCCGCCAAAGCTCTTGCCTATGCACTTTGTGACAAGTTGGAAAGCAAAAAAGTTGATGAAGTCGTACGAAATCTTGTTTCTAGCGGCTGGAATATTAGGGAAGTGGCCTGGGAAGCTTCGTCCTTTGATCATGAAATGCCCTACTTTGACACGGGGCGGGACTTCGATATTGGATTTCCTGACACGCTGTGAACCGCCCTGAGATTGTCGGAGACTCAACATCCTGAGAGAATACGACAATAAAAAAATAAAACTACGCCCTTTGATTTTTATTTAAAGGCATCACAACGCCATATAAAAATCGATTTAATGCAGTAAGGCTTGATAATAACCATTATGTTGCATTCATAATTGCTTTTCTGCAAAATGGTATGAGTATATGAGTATATGAGTATATGAGTATATGAGTATATGAGTATATGAGTATATGAGTATATGAGTATATGAGTATATGAGTATATGAGTATATGAGTATATGAGTATATGAGTATATGAGTATATGAGTATATGAGTATATGAGTATATGAGTATATGAGTATATGAGTATATGAGTATATGAGTATATGAGTATATGAGTGTATGAGTGTATGAGTGTATGAGTGTATGAGTGTATGAGTATATGAGTGTATGAGTATATGAGTAAAATTTGTTTCTTTCGACAATATAAGGCGGCAAACGTGCCAAGAAATTTAAACTAAGAGCAATATGTCAGCTTTCATATGTACGTTTTAAAAAGATACATGAAGACATATCAAATTATCCCTTTGCTTCTTACTAATATATGTACAGATATAAGTACAGATATAGTATATACTAGTATAACATTCAACCTATAATGATAGGTCATATAACCAACATAATTAAACGTGGAGTAATTATTATGGACGTTGTGAACTACACTGATTTTAGAAAGAGCTTAGCAAAGTATATCGATAAGGTAGACACTGATAAAGGCCCGATATTAATTACAAGACAAAATGCTAAACCGACGGTATTAATGAGTTTAGAAGAGTTTAACTCGTATGAGGAAACACTGCATCTTTTAAGCAGCCCTACCAATGCCAAGCGTCTCAGACGCTCTATTGCTGATGCTAAAGCTGGTCGCTTGATTGAACGTGAGATTGATGCCAAAGATATGCCACTCACTTTTGATGATGAGGTAGACGCTTGATACTATCTTGGACGGAAGACGCGTGGGAGGACTATGAGTACTGGCAAAGAACCAGTAAAGAGAAAGTCAAACAGATCGGTAAGCTGATTAAAGCCATCAAACGTGACCCATTTAAGGGTATTGGCAAACCTGAACCACTCAAACATGACCTTGCAGGCTACTGGTCTCGTCGAATTGATCAAGAGCATCGGCTGGTTTATGAAATTCAAGATGATGCGATCATTATCGTCCAGTGCCGTTATCATTACTAAGCAAAGGTATAACAGCTCAAAAAGTGCCTGATTTATAATTAGGCACTTTTTCATAGTGATAGGTAGTTAGTTAATGTCCAGAAACGTTCTTTAATTCTTGAGACATCTCAGCAATCAACTGACGCGAGTACTTAGCCACGATTTGTATTTCAGAATAGCTATGGTCAACCTTTAAGAGACTTGCGATGATTTGACGCTTCTTAGTAACGGGTCTACGGCTTCTATGTTTATTTTCTGCTTTAGCCTAAGTAATTTAAAAATGCCCTAGATATTAAAAACCTAATCTATATGACAAACAAAAAAATGCCTCTGGGAGTTGACTCCTAGAGGCATTTAGTTTTTAATGTAATTAACGGTTACAGTGTGCGTCAACACCCTGTAACGAACAAATAAGCATACGCAGTGCGTTATTTGAACAGCATTAAATGCCCGTGTAGGTGCATTTTATCCAAAATATGCTTTCATATCAACCTTATTCACTATACATTTTAAAAACTGCTTGTTCGCTCGTTACCTCCTTGTGCTGCTCTCTCTGTAATTGTTACCCGTCAAATGGGTGGCAGGCCTCGGCGACGACTGCGTTTGACATAAGGGTGAGCTCCCTACAGGGGTGACTAGACAAAGGATCAGAGCAACGCAATGAGTGGTTACTCGTGCATATCGTAGCGGTATATTGGGTTTATGCCCTTGCTAGCGTATGACAGCACAGTAGCGGTTAAGAGCGTGTCTAGGCGGTGCTATCAGCCGTAATCTTAACAACCGTAGCTTGATACAGTGATACGGTCTTGATGACGCGATGGGCGATGAAGTCGGCATGACTAATCACATCAAATCCAAGGAATGCACTAAAGCGTTTGTGAGTGTTTTATCTACTCATAATCGCTTTAGGGTGAGTGTTCCTTGAAATCTGCTCAAGGCTCCAAAATCAGCATAAATTCACTTAGGCTAATTTAAGTAGTATATAGCCCACTCGGCTATATACTATAAGAGTCCAGAGAAAAATTTAGAATAGTTATTATACAGCAGTCACTTATTCAGTGAGTCGATATTGTCATGGTTGATTCATAAGCTTAGTGTGAATAGAACGAGATCTATGCCTTGGGTAAACTACCTCCCAAACTTATAACTGTTCTTTATCTTGAAATCCTAATTAAACTGAAACCTCGAATACTTTTATTTAGTCAGCATCCAAAGTATTATCTTTGTTTTGAATAAGTATGAGATCATCTTGAGCTTTCTTAAGTTGATCTTGTAACAGAGTCACTTGTTCCTGCTTTGATAAATGACGGCTTGATAGCTCGCTATACTGCTTATTCAGTACGCTATGCTCAGCTTCAAGCTTAGCCTGTGTTTGGGTCAGCTGATCGTTGAGTCCTGATAGCTTGTTACGCTCAGCGACTATGGCCTTTAACTCCCCTTTGACTTCTGCTGTGTCAGTCGCTATCTCATTGCGTTCAGTGGTGACTGTCTTTAGCTCACCCTTAGTCACTGTCAGTTCTGTTTGTAGACGTGCAATTTCTGCTTTATCGCTACTAGCAGTGGCTTCAAGCGTGGCCACTTTTGATAAGTTGACGTTAAGCTCTTTTGACTGCTGATCAAGGGTATGGCGCAGATCTGCAAGTTGAGCTTGGGCTGCATCTGTTTTAGCTTGCTCAAGCTCAAGCGCGTGCTGAGTATCACTGAGTGTCTGTATCAGCGTGTCACGTTCAGCAGTAATCTGAGCCGAAGTGATTGCCGCTGCCTCTGCAGTTGCTGTGACCTCATCGAGCTCTAGCAACAAATTAGCTTGTTCACTCTCTAGCGTCTTAACCGCTTCTTGAGCCTCATCTGTCTCAGCTTGCGACTTGGCCTTAATACTCTCTAGAGCCTCCCGTTCTTTAACCAGACGATCATTGGCAATATCAATGGCCGTCTGCCACATATCTGCACCAAGCGTTTGTAAGCGTTCAGCAATGCTACTTGGTAGCTCAACCTGTCTTAGCTGCTCTTCTTGTTGGTTATCCTGACGCCAAGACTTCATGGCTTCACTGATGGTCGTGAATGATCCACCACCCAGCGCCTTACGCACTTCGGCTAAAGTAGGTTTGATACCTTGTTCGTGCAGTTGATCAGCAATAGAATGAATTTGCTGTGTAGTAATGGCCATAATTATTGTCCTTAATTTTGTATGAGTAAATATGTAGCGTTTGTAGTATGTTGTATATAGTATAATACAATATACAACATACTACAATATAAGGCTTAAAAAAACCTCAAGTAATCTTGAGGTCACAATCATTAGATTAGGGCTAACGATCAGTTAAGTACTCTTCTAGCGCATTACTATCATTTATTAATGATTAGCGCCTGTTTGCTTGGTTTTATCCTTAAATTTGGCAATGATACTGGCCTCAGTAAAGAACGCTTATGGTTTAATACTGCCACGGCTAACACCTGACCAGTCGGTGACTTCTGGAATGTCTGATAGATCAATGTCGTCATCATTAAGCGTTGCTAAATGCTCTAAATCTACTTGTTGCTTGGCCGTTAGTGGTGGTAGCTCGTCTATTTGATAGCTAACTTTGTTCACACTGGCTCCCTTTAATTTTTTTGACACGTCTAGCTGAGATAGATAATGCGTATAACCTCACCATTATCTATTTCTGTTTGCGTATGGGCTACCAATAGGACGGCGGTACCGTCTACTGTACCCAGCGCTTGCCACTGCTTTTCATCATTTTCATACCTGTCTTGCTGACGCAGGCATAAAAGGTCTAGAAAAACTCGGGCGGCTGCCTCAAATAATAAACGGTGCTTACGCTGATTGGTGTTTTTTTGTTCATCCCATTCAAATCTAATGCTTATCTGTTCTCTCTGTCAGTATGCTCTTTATAGATTAGCAATTCATCTTGACTGACAGCTGATACTTTCTGGTATTCAAAAGATAGCGGTACTTGATTGGTTTGCGCCACTTGGGTCAAGAACAATTTAATCGCTTGAGACGGCGTTAGACCATAGCTTTCAAACACGGCAAAAGCATTTTCTTTTAGCTCTTGATCGAGCCTGATATTATAATTAGTTGTCGTCATGGCATTACAAATGGCTTATCTGTGTACATATAATATAAACCATTTGTATAGACAGTACCAGATTAATCACTCTTTTTTCTTTGCTATGATTTTTGCTTAGGGAACGTATAACCTACCGCCAGCAAATGCTTTTTATGGGTCTTTAAAAAAGCTTCATCTCTTAATTGAGTGTGTAACCAGCTGATCACTTCTTGGGTACTTTTTCCTGAAGGCGCATAGCTACCAAATGGGGCATAGTTAGCCAATAGAGGCGCAAAACGGTCGATCTGTTTGACGGTTAAGGATGGTATATCTCTATTCTCATTATTCTGATTTAAGTCCTCCAGACTTTTTTTCTTGGTGGGCTTAGCTTTGACATTAAATTTTAGTCCTGTGACGGTACGACCACGTTTAACGTTTTCATAGGTGATTTTAATATCTGACTTTTCTGTTATTTCTTCAACGCTTGGGTTGATGACTCGACTTTTTAGGTTGTTAATACGTTCGTAAGATTTAGAAAGAGCTAGCTCCTCTCTAATTTCTTCAAGTGACATTGTCCACGAGCTCATTGCCTCATGTTTTTTGGCCAGATGGTATATATCTATTGAATATTCACCCTTCAGTTTAAGTACATCTTCTTTTTTATATTTAGTGAATGGATTATTTTCATCAAAAACCTTCAACATCAGTAGCACTTCATCTGTAAAACATAGAGACACATAGCCATCTTCATATATTGATCTGATGACCCACTGTACATTGACACGGCTACCGCGTTCATTTCTATAGCTAAAAAATCGCCTCATCATCGTTTCACTAGCATCTTTTAATTGAGTATAAGCAGAATCCACTTGAATGTTGCAAGCCTCTGCAAATGCTTTCGCGGTTATCTCTATAGTGTCTTTTTCAGTGGCATCTATCAAACGCACTACTGAACTAGCAAGCAACAGCAACCGTTTTTCATCAAGTGTCATTTCATAAAACGCTTGTAGAATACGATTTTGCATAACAACCCAATTTGCAGGGTATTTCTTCTCATATAAACCAACTTGGTTAGTCATATCTACGCCTTAATGCTCAAATCTATCTAATTGTAGCATAATACCTGCTGATTGTAGCTTTTAACCTAGCTGATTGTAGCATTAACCTAGCTGATTGTAGCATTAACCTAGCTGATTGTAGCTTTATAGATCTTGAAGCCCTTAATTGGTAAGGTCTGAGAGCGTCCTAAAAGTCTTTAAAAGTCTTTAAAAGTAAAAAATATGTTTTTATATTAAATAATAGGAAAAAAGCTCAAGAACTGACGGATTTGAGATGATAATATGAGCGACCAATCACTTATAAAACTTATCAGTAGCCCAGAATGCAATTGTCCATTTACTTGATGTTAATCCTCGTTCACATAGTTCGGATCAAGCTTGGATCTTTGAAAATCTTCAAAAGCATGGTCAAAGATATTTTGAATATCTTCATCTGTCATTCTGGACAACCCTGTTTTCACATTCTCAATATCAGTCTCATTTTTTGTAGATAGTTTGTCTTCATTTTCAGTAGCCATTATCGATACCTCTGTAAACTCCTTTTAAATCGTTGCCAAAAAGCCTAAAAACCACTCTTATATGTGTTTTACACTCTGTTCGATACGATGGTAGCTAAAGCTGTTCTAAAACGCTTAAAACAGCCGATAATCGTCTCCTAACCTTTCGCTAATTAGCAGACGATCCAGCTGTACCGTCAATTAAGCGATTTCTAGCAGCTACTGTGCTGATGAATCATCATCAAACAATGAACCGTGATCACTGTTGTGACTGCTTTTAGGCGGTGTAAAGCTGCTTGGTACCACCTCAGCTTTACTTTGTATTTTATTGGCAATTGCTTTCAAAAACTCACGGTGCTTTTTTAAACGAACGTAATTTTCATTATCGTGTGCGTCTAAAAAAATAGCTTGCAGTTCATGATTGTCATCATCGTCTAATGCGTTGGCCAACCACTCCCCTAATATTTTATGTGCTTCAAGCCTGTCCTGATCAATCTCTTTTTTAAGAGCCTGCAACTGCTTGATCTTATCTGCGAATAGATCATCTGATATTACTGACATTATCTCATCCTTTTTCAGCTAACTATGATAGAGTTGATCCTAGCAGTACACACAAAGGTATGCAAGGTAGTAAAATACACAAGACCACATCTTTTCGTGGGCGCAGTAGTATTTTAACCCTCTGTTAAGAGCGAACTTAGGAGTTTATGTAAAAAAGACCCACAAGGGGTACTATTTTTTTACATAAACTCCGTCGTTCGGCAGGGGGCGAACCCCCTACAACCCCCAAAAAAACATTTTTCAATTCCGGGTTTTTTGCTATGAATAATAAAGGGTTTCATCTGTCGGTTAGCGCTGTTAGCAAAGCGAAAAATCATAGTGTGTTGGCAAAATCTGCCTATAATTCTGGCTCAAAACTGATCGATAAGCAGTTGGGAGAGATACATGATTACACCAGTAAAGCTAAAGACAAAATCTTAAATTTAGTGGACAGTGATGGTACTAAATACACGCAAGTTATTGAGAAAAATGTGATGCATACGGCGTTGATAACGCCAACTCTTGCTGGGAATCTAGCAGTGACACGTGAGGGTTTTTGGAATGATATCGAACGCATTGAGACTCGTAAAAACGCGCAATTGGGTACTGAGATTGATGTGATGTTTCCTGATGGGATCACCGCGGATCAGCGTATAGTTCTGGCCGAGCGCTACGCTCAAACCTTATCTGATCGCTATAACGTGCTTGTCGATGTGGCCATTCATCGGCCCCACAGTCACGAGAAACATGTGGGGGAGGTTGAAGTGGTTGAGCTGACCAGTCGTAACTTTCATGCCCATATTTTACTCTCAAGCCGTGAGATAGTAGCGGATGTTGAGGGTTATGCTTTATCAGCACGCAAGAATTGGTTGCAGTGGTCAACGGAGGAGCGGTTATCCAAAGGACTAAATGGGCGCGGTGATGAGCTTAAATATCAACGCCAACTTTGGGCGGATATGGCTAATAAGCTATTGCCTGAGAATAAAAGTATCAGTGAGAAATCATACCGTGAGCAGGGCATTAATCGTTTACCAAAAATGAAACTGGGCAAGTCATTGTATAAGGATATCTTAAAAGGTAAGCGTTCAGTGATTCATGAGTACAACGAGACGATTGATGAGATCAACGCCTACATCGAAGAAAATGGTTTAGTAATTGAGTATGACGACAAGGGTCGTATTGATCTTGAGAGCAACGTACAAGAGATTGATGGCGTTACAGTACATTATAAAAAACGTAAACCCTTTGCACGATTTGAACTTAGTAACATTCGCTTGGTAGATCCCGCCGCTGAACTTACACCCCCTACTCCTAAAGAGGACAGTCAGTCTCATAGTGATGCGGCCAATGATCAAACACTTGATGAGCTTTTAGTGATCTCAGACGATTTTGAAAAGCAAAAAAAGATGGTGCGCAGCGCCTTATTTTCAACCATTGATAGGCTGCATGAAGAGTTAGCGCACCAGTCCAAACAGACCATCACCATTGACGAAAATATTAAAAGCACACCGCGGTTCACCGAAGAGGTGGGACAGGATTACAGCACGTCCCGCCAAAAAATGATTGAGCTTGCCAGGCAGATAAGCACAAAAGAGCAAAGTGAGGCACTAAAGGCGGCTTTAGCGTTGGTTGAGGAGTTTAGACAAGATGATACCCTACAAACGCGCCGCGCCGTTACCAATCTTGAGAAGCAGCTGTCACAGATTGATAAAATAGTGCTGAATAATAAAGCGATGCTAGAAAAGCTGATCCCGCTTAATAATGAAGTCATTGCTGACTACAAAGGGTTGAAGGCCACCCTAAAACCCTTTGCCGCAAAGCTGAATAAACTGGCGACTGGCTTTAAAGCACTTGATGAGATTGATATTGAAAAATCCGACTTATCCTTACAGTGGGATCAAGCGTTTGCGGATCTACAAGACATAGACGTCACCAATAACATGGATACTTATCATAAGTTTGCTGCATTTGCAGATCTGGATATTGAGCGATTTAAGTACCTTGAAAAAGAACGTGAGGCGCTCAGTACATTAAAAGCGGTAGAGATAGACGCGGATACTGACACTCGTTTGACGGCCTTGGCTGCCGATATTAAAGCGTTTAAGACTGCCAATGATAACGACATCAAACAGTTAAAGCAGCAAATTAATACCAGTCAGAAAACCTATCAGCGCCTATCGCCGTTTTATGAGCAGCGTATCGATTTGCTTGATCAAAGTGAAGCAGTAATCGTGCAAGATAATGATTTATACGATGAGATTACTCAAACCAAGACCACTCAACTAAATGCAGATCGGCTTGAGGACTGGCGTAACCGTATGATGGCGCTGCATCAGCGCCTCATTAACGATCATGAACAGGCACTGCTTAAGGAAGAGGCTGAGCGCGCACGAGAGGAGGCTTTGATCAGGCGGCGAGCAACCTTACAACAGAGGCGGCAGCAGGCATCTCTTAAGCGTCAGCGAATCAATGAGACCAAAGCATATCGAAATCGATTTGACAATTTATTGGTAAGAGTGCGTGACCGCGTTGATAGCCTTGATTTTAAGGTCATTGATGCATCGATCGAAGTGATTAACGCGGCTGAGGCAGTTGCCGCGCAAGCATTTATATTTACCACTCTAAAACGCACTGACAGCTTTACCGTGCTACAAAAGAATTTACGAGACACTGATGCCAAAAAAGCTGCATCGCAGGTGCGGGAAGCAGCAACGACGCTATGGCAACAGCTTGAGCGCTTGTCTGACAATCAAGATAAGGTCGAGGTGTTAACGAAGATCAATGAGCGCTTTGAGCATGTTCCCGCTATCACCATAGGTGGGGCAACGCTCACGCAAACTGTGACAGATCACCTGCAAAAAACGAAGAGCGCCATCCAAGCGCATGAACAAGCACAAACACGCCGCTATTCATCTCCACGCCCATTTTAGGCGGCATTATGATAATGAGTATCCTATGAATAAAGACAATAGCAATGAGTACGACATTCACGACGAGCTTATTAATCTCGTGACCAGACTCAAACCTGTGATCGAAGCGCTGCGAGCATTGATTGGACAAGCCGATGATGCGGTGGCAACGCGCCTTGATCAATCGCTTGGCCATATTGATGCCAAGATAGAGGAGATGACTGCCGTTACTCAAAAGCTGGATGGTAGCGCAAACAGTGCCTCAGAAGCATTGAGTCAGTATCAGAATCTGGTGTTAGAACAGCTACAAGCGGCAGTGACTACCTTTACTGACACTGAGATGCCGAGCCGTTATGATGACAAAATAGCGGACATCATCACCAATATGAAACAGCAGATTGATACGGCTGTACAGGCGGTCATCACTGCTAAAAACGACAGCATAGAGGCGAAAGTGAATGCCATGCAAGCGGTGGCTGATAAGCTTGGCGCTAGTGCGGACAGTCTTGCGCTATTCACCAGTCAGTATCAAGCCGGTCATGAGCAGATTGTTCAAGATATCAAGGATTTTGAGACCGCTACAAAAAAGCGGATTGGAGAAGTAAAAGAGGATGCTGATGAAGACTTGGGTAAGATTTACAAGTCTATTGAGTCCATGAGTATTAAAAGGATAGCAGCAGTAGCCGCTGCGTGTACGGCAGCAGTGGTAATGAGCCTTATGGCCCTGATATTTTGGTATGTACCAAGCTTTGATAAGATTGCAGAGATGAGACAGCAGCAAGCAGAGCTACAGCGCGGCATCGATGAGCTTGAAACGGGTTGGAAACAGGCCTTTAATAATGCTCAAAGTGCGCAGTTTATTTTGGCTTGTGATGTTAATAAAGATCAGCCTGATGTGATCAGCTGGTGTGTCAGAGCAGACAGTAAAAGCTTTTTGAGAGATGAAAAAGGCTTTGTTTATTATAAAATAGCTGGGTCGACTCGCGCAAAACCGACTGAGTAAAGGTTTATGGTAATAGTGAACCATACTCCCCAAAGAGGCCTTTATAGGGTTAGGGTAGCGTAGATAATTGTACGGGCATTTTTAGGCTAGATACTGGTAGCAGATGGCCTTGGTCAAAAATGAGTCTTCTAAAACATATATCAATGAAAAAAGGTTTGGTTGACTGCCGTTATCTTTGTCTATATTAAAAAGACATTAGTATAGCGTCTGTTAAATTTTTATAACCATATCAGAAAAAAGCCAGATAATGAAACTTTATCTGGCTTTAAAGATTGTTGTTTCTTGTCGAACAAGATATCTGTGAATATCAGCTAAAACGATTAGGCTGCTTGGTCAGTATAAGCTGTGACCAAATCTATAAAGGCGGTTTCAAGGATGCTTAAAGTGTAGTCGTCAACGATAAGACCATCATCCAGCTGTCGTTGTACCCAGACATAAACCGCTTCATCATTATAAAGAATAGAGTCAACACCCAGTAATGATGCCAGCTGTACGCCTTGCTGTATTTGTAAGCTTGATAACAGCTGAGAAGCTAAGGCTTTAGTCTGTTCGCTAAACCATGTGCAGCTGTTGAGCCGCGATAGATTGTTATTCATTAGTATTCTCCTGCAGATTATTGTGTGTAAATAATGGATAAAATGACTTCCTACAGGTCAAATTATACCTACATTTTAATCTATTGCAAGAGAAAATGACCTTCTATAGGTCTTTTTATACTTTTAAAGGTGATAATGTCTTATGAGCGAAGGTGTTCACTCAGGTGATTCACTGCTGTCCTCATTTATGATTTCATATAAATCACCAACATTGATTCTAAGATACGTGCATAAAGACTCGATGACATCTAGATCAACTCGGGTGGCTTCTTCATGATACATGCGAGTAATGGTGCCACGATTGATACCAGTATCTCTTGCGACATCGGCAATTTTAAGGCGTCTTTCGCCCATGATGGTCGATAAGTGACACTTCACCATAATGGTTTCCTCATTAACGATTAGTGGTTTTTGATTGGTGAGCGGATTATAACGAATATGAGCGGCTAAAGTATTCCTTTTAGTAGCTCAAATTGATATCCAATAGCGGCAATTTACCTAGTAGTAGGCAGTTTATTATGCTGTCTTTGATACAGGACGTCTATCATGATGGATATGCGCTAGTTAGAAAAGGCGATGCTATTTTTACTATGAAGTATTGCTATTAGTAGTGATGTGACGTACATTTTTAGTTATACTTATATACTTATATACTTATATACTTATATACTTATATACTTATATACTTATATACTTATATACTTATATACTTATATACTTATATACTTATATACTTATATACTTATATACTTATATACTTAATATATACTACAGGGATCTGTATTTATGAAGGTAATTGCGGTATTGAATCAGAAGGGCGGCAGCGGTAAGACCACCATTGCAACGCATTTAGCACGGGGACTACAGCTAAAAGGTCATAGTGTGCTGCTGGTAGATAGCGACCAACAGGGCAGTGCGCGTGACTGGAGAGCAGTTGATGAAGACAATCCGGTACCAGTGATCGGGCTCGACAGACCAACACTTGATAAAGATTTAAAAAACGTCTCTGATAAAGATTATGTGGTGATCGATGGATCGCCGCAAGCTACTAGTCTGGCTATTTCTGCTATAAAAGCGGCTGATTTTATATTGATTCCGGTGCAGCCGAGCCCCTATGATATCTGGGCGACCAGCGATTTGGTTGATTTAGTGCAGCAGCGTATTGAGATGATGGATGGCCAACTAAAGGCAGCCTTTGTTGTCTCACGCGCCATTCAAAATACCAATATTGGTAAAGAGGTTGCAACCGCGCTGCTTGATTATAATATTCCGGTATTAGAGACCAGAGTGATGCAGCGAGTTGCTTATCCTAATAGTGCTGCCCTTGGTAAGACAGTATTTGATACCGAATCGCCTAGTAGCAATGCGATACAAGAGATAACCGCATTGGTCAGTGAGATTCAAATATTTTTTGGTGAGGAGTAAGTCATGAGTTTATCAGCAGGTCGTCCTAGTAAGAACGTTAAGGATCAGTTAGCGCTATCAGATGTGACGGATAGTTCCAAAAAGACGGTACGAGTGAATTTCAATCTAGATGAAGATAAGCATGTTGCACTCAAACGGTATGCGCTTGAGAGCCGCAAAACGGTTACTGAGCTGTTGACTGAGATGATTGAGGAAAAGTTGGTTGAGCGATAAGCATAAGACATAAAATCTATATCGGTTATAGGATTTTAGAGCTGATTTTTTCAACACCCACTCAGCCAGTATTTTTTTAGCGACAGACTAATGATGACTATTTTTATTGTTGATCTGTTACTGTTAAGCTATCTATGCGCTATTTAGAAACCATCTTTTACTACCTAACCTGTAGAAGGATTGTACTTTTTACAGGTTAGATTTGTTTTAGTCCGATATTTCTACAGGTTAGCTTTATAAATATCTATTAAAACAACTGGCTAACTGAATTCAAACTTTAACTAATACTGCCCCTCAGAACATAGAGAACAAAAAAACATGGCTAAAACACCTGCAAATAAGAACGACAACATAAAAGATGGTCGCTTTGAAGAAGCCCTTTGGGATGCTGCCAACAAGCTACGAGGTAGCGTCGAATCATCAGAATATAAGCACATTGTTTTAAGCCTGATTTTCTTGAAATTCATCAGCGATACCTTTGAGCAGCAAAGACAGAAGCTCATCGATACGGGCTATGAGAAGCACATCGACATGGTGCAAGCTTATACCAAAGACAACGTCTTCTATTTGCCAGAAGAGAGCCGTTGGAGCTTTATCCAGCAGAATGCCAAGCAAGAAGATATTGCCCTTAAAATCGATACGGCACTTAGCACGATTGAAAAGACTAACCAATCATTGAAGGGCGCATTGCCGGATAACTACTTCTCTCGTCTTGGCTTAACTGCCAGTAAGCTTGCCGCTTTGATTGATGTCGTCAATAACATCGACACCATCGGTAATCCAGAAGAAGACACGGTAGGGCGCGTGTACGAGTATTTCTTGGGTAAGTTTGCCGCGACTGAAGGCAAGGGCGGTGGTGAGTTCTATACGCCTAAGTCTGTGGTTAATCTAATTGCTGAAATGGTTGAGCCGTATCAAGGCAAAATCTATGATCCGTGCTGCGGTTCGGGCGGTATGTTCGTGCAGTCGATTAAGTTCATTGAGAGTCACCACGGCAATACCAAAGACGTGTCTATCTATGGGCAAGAGTATACCAGCACGACCTACAAGCTCGCTAAGATGAACCTTGCTATTCGTGGTATCTCTAGCAACTTGGGCGATGTGGCAGCCGATACGTTCTTTAAAGATCAGCATGAAGACCTCAAAGCGGACTTCATCATGGCAAACCCACCGTTTAACCAAAAGGATTGGCGCGCCTCTGATGAGCTGGTCGATGATCCACGCTGGGCAGGGTATCCGACGCCGCCTACGGGCAATGCCAACTATGCATGGATATTGCACATGATATCTAAGCTCTCTGAGCATGGGACTGCTGGTTTCGTACTGGCAAACGGCTCAATGTCTACCACTACCAGTGGTGAGGGTGAGATACGCCAGCAAATCATCGAAAACGATTTAGTCGATTGTATGATTGCGCTACCAGGTCAACTGTTTTATACCACGCAGATTCCGGTGTGCTTATGGTTCATCAGTAAAGACAAAGCCGCCACCTCCGCTGATAGTAAAGCAAAAGGGCTGCGTAATCGTAGCGGTGAGACGCTATTCATCGATGCGCGTGCTATCGGTAGTATGGTTGATCGTACGCATAAAGAATTTACTACTGATGACATCGAGGCGATTGCCAAGACGTATCATGCATGGCGCGGTGAGAAAGAAGCTGGCGGCTATGAAGCCTACGCAGACGAAGCAGGCTACTGTAAATCAGCTACGCTTGACGATATCAAAGCCAATGATTATGTGCTGACGCCTGGGCGTTATGTCGGTGCTGCGGCAATAGAAGACGATGGCATTCCGTTTGAGACTAAAATGTTTGAGCTTAGCAAAACGCTATATAGACAGATGCAAGAATCTGAAAAGCTAGATGAGACTATTCGTCAGAACTTGGAGGTGTTGGGTTATGGCGAGTGATTGGAAGACAACTACATTTGAAGAGTCCTCAATTGAAATTCTAGATGGAGATAGAGGAAAGAATTATCCAAAAAAATCAGAATTCACTGAGTCTGGATATTGTCTTTTTCTAAACACAGGAAATGTGACTAAAGATGGGTTTAAATTCTCATCTACAGAATTTATTTCCTCAGAAAGAGATCAGCTATTAAGAAAAGGAAAGCTTCAAAGGGAAGATGTGGTATTAACAACTCGTGGCACTGTTGGAAATGTTGCTTATTATGATAGCTCTATTCCTTTTGATCACATCCGTATTAATTCAGGCATGGTTATATTAAGGTCTGACGATACTAAGATATTACCACGCTACTTGTATTTATTTCTCCGTTCTAAATTATTTGAAGATCAAGTTATTGCTCTTCAATCAGGAAGCGCACAACCACAACTTCCCATTCGTGACATTAAAAGAGTCGAAATAAAAGTTCCTTCAGTCACCGAGCAAAAAACTATCGCTCATATTCTTGGAACTTTAGATGACAAAATCGAACTTAACCGTCAAATGAACGAAACGCTAGAAGCGATGGCGCAGGCGTTGTTTAAAAGCTGGTTTGTTGATTTTGATCCGGTGATTGATAATGCGCTTGCGGCTGGTAATGCTATTCCTGATGCCTTACAAAAAAAGGCGGCTGAACGTGCCGAGCAACGTAAAGGCATTAAGAAAAAAGATAATTCAGATATTCAGGCTTTATTTCCTGATGAGTTTGAGTTTACGGAAGATATGGGATGGATTCCGAAGGGGTGGGGTGCTTCAACTTTAGATGACTTAACTACAGAACTACGCCGTGGTATTTCCCCAAAATACACTGAAGTTGATGGTGTCAGAGTTGTTAATCAGAGATGTATTAGAAATCATAGTATAGATTATTCGGTATGTAGGCTGAATGACGAAAGTCTTAGAAAAGTAGAAGGTCGCCACCTTGAGGTTGGAGATGTTGTTGTGAATTCAACAGGCGTTGGAACCTTAGGACGAATGGCTCAAGTTCTTTATTTAGATGAACCAGCTGTCGTGGATTCTCATGTAACAATAGTTAGACCTAACACTGAGTTAGTGAAACCTTATACGTTTGGCAGGTTGATGCTATCCATTGAACCATTAGTTGAGTCGATGGGTTTAGGAAGTACTGGGCAGACCGAATTAAGTAGAGTTCATTTAGGAGAATTAGTTGTATGTGTTCCTCCTATAAAGTTACAGGAATTTGTTGAAAAGTCGTTTTTGAGTTATTCAGATAAAAGCGCCTTCAATATTCAGCAAAATATCACCCTCGCTAAGCTTCGCGACACGCTTCTACCTAAGTTTATGTCAGGTGAGCTACGTATTGCAGACGCTGTGGCACTGGTGGATGAAGCTATATAGCTTTTGACAGTAAACGTTTATCCCAAAAATATAATCATTAATGGAGTTTAAGATGAAGAAGCTTTTACTTAGTTTGGCGTTTAGTTTAGGTGCTTTATCAGTAACTCCTGCAATGGCTGCCGCTCCTGCTTTCTCTGCCAGTCAAATGGCTCAGGTCAAAATCAAAGACTTGAGCTTTAAAGAGGTTATGCGTGAGTTTTATAGTGGGCGTATGGGTTATGAGTTTATTGATGATGAATATATTGAGTCGATGCCAAATATTGGTTTAGACAGTATTGATAGCGATGGAGAGAGAACAGTTGCTTTAATGCATCCAGTATTGCCTTATAAAAACGTAGTAGGTGAGCCACGTTATTTGACCATCATCGAAAAAGTTCAAGTCAATAATGGTTCATTGGTTTCTTGCCATGTTTGTGGTGCAACAGCTGATTTATACAGTTTTCAAAAGCTAAATAATGGCCAGTTTCAATTGGTAAGTAAAACACCAAACGATGTGGAGTTTTCTACTAGCTGGGGGCGAGTTGGACTTTATGCCGAAGATATTCAGAACGGCCTACAGCCGTTGGGGAAAAACCTAATGGGCAGTATATTTATGAATGGTTATACCTCTACTGGGACAACGGATAGCTGGTGGGATGTATTGTTCTTACCTGAAAATGACTTTATCAATATATATACGTTAGGTGATGCTGGCTCAAACAATGCCGGAAATTACGAGGAAGACTCACCTCTGTACTACAGCTATGATGTTGCTTTTAAAGTCATACCTGAAAACACTACTTATTATCCTATTAAATTGACTTATAAAGGCGATAAACCTACTGACGACTATGAGCGTATCAATAGTGTCAATTACAGCAAGATTGTGAAGTTCAATCCGGTGAAAAAGGCTTATGAATAATTTAGCTTTGGTTTAGCCGTGGACTGGCGTATTAGTTATCGAGAAAGATAATACAGAATAATAAAAAGGACTTACCATTGAAATTTACTGAAGACCGACTTGAACAGGCCATTATCGAACTACTAGCAGCTGAGGGCTATCCACATACGGTTGGTGAAGCACTTGATCGTAATCCTGACGATGTGCTGATTAAGTCTGATCTTCGACAGTTTTTAGCCACCCGTTATAGAGATGACTTGATCACAGAGTACGAGATTGAGTCCATCATTCATAAGCTTGAGTACCTTCCTGCGTCTGATTTGTACGATACCAATAAAGCCATTATGAAGCTTATTGCTGATGGCTTCACACTCAAGCGTGAGGAATATACCCAAAAAGACTTATATATCCAGCTGATTGATTATGAAGCACTCGATAACAATCGCTTTCGCATCGTCAATCAAATGGAGATACAAGGCTTTGAGCTGCGTATTCCTGATGGCATTCTCTATATCAACGGCTTACCACTGGTGGTGTTTGAATTTAAGAGCAGCATCCGTGAAGATGCGACTATGTTTGATGCCTACACCCAACTGACCACCCGTTATAAGCGCGATATCCCAGAGCTGTTTAAATATAACGCCCTATGCGTGATTAGTGACGGCGTCAACTCAAAGATGGGTTCATTCTTTGCGCCTTATGAGTTCTACTACTCTTGGCGCAAAGTCACGGGCGATGAGAAGTTAGAGAAAGACGGTATCCATTCCTTATTGACCATGATGAGCGGTTTATTTGATAAAGCGCGCTTGCTTGATGTCATCCGTAATTTTATTTACGTACCTGACAAATCAAGCTTTGATGCAAAAATCGTTTGTCGCTATCCGCAGTATTATGCCGCCACCAAGCTATACGACAATATCAAGCAGCACATGAAGTTGCTCGACAGTCATGGTAATTTAATAAACGATAATGGCTTACGTGACGGTAAAGGCGGTACGTACTTTGGCGCGACTGGCTGTGGTAAGAGCTTTACCATGCTGTTTTTAGCCCGTCTGCTGATGAAAGACGCGGCGCTTGGTAGCCCAACCATCATCTTAATCACTGACCGCACCGATTTGGATGATCAGTTATCCAAAACCTTTACCAATGCCAAGACCTATATTGGTGATGAGAACATCATCAGTGTCGAGAGTCGTGCTGAGCTACGAGAAGAGCTCAAAGGACGTAAGAGTGGCGGCGTATTCCTAACCACCATTCACAAGTTCACCGAAGACTTAGCCTTACTGACAGAGCGTACCAACGTTATCTGTATCTCAGATGAAGCGCATCGTAGCCAAGTCAACCTCCAGCAAAAAATCACCGTTACCGAAGATGGCGTCAAAAAGACCTACGGCTTCGCTAAATACTTGCATGACTCATTACCCAATGCCACATACGTCGGCTTCACGGGCACGCCGATTGATGCCACCCTTGATGTCTTCGGCGCAGTCGTTGATAGCTACACCATGGTTGAATCGGTATTCGATGAAATCACCGTGCGTATCGTCTATGAAGGTCGCGCCGCCAAAGTACTGCTCGATAGCAAGCAGCTTGATGAAGTCGAAAAATACTATCAACAAAGCGCCGACGCTGGTGCTAATGAGTATCAGATCGAGAAAAGCAAAAAAGCCATGGCGAGCATGTCTACCATTCTTGGTGACCCTGACCGCATTAGAGCCATTGCTGAAGACTTTGTTCAGCATTATGAAGCACGAGTCGCTGAGGGCACCACACAAAAAGGCAAGGCGATGTTTGTCTGTAGCAGCCGTGAAGCCGCCTATCAGTTATATAAAGACATCATAGAGCTGCGTCCTGAATGGGATGAGGTACGAGCGTGCGAAGAAGGTTCAACCTTATCTGAAAGCGACAAGAAAAAAGTTAAACCTATGGAGCGCGTCAAGATGATTATGACTCGTAACAAGGATGACGCAAAAGGCATGTGGGATAATCTTGGTAATAAAGACTACCGCAAAGAGCTAGATCGTCAGTTTAAAAACGGCAAATCGAACTTTAAAATCGCCATCGTCGTCGATATGTGGCTCACAGGCTTTGACGTACCTTTTCTCGATACCATCTACATTGATAAACCTTTGCAAAAGCATAGCCTGATTCAAACCATCTCACGGGTCAACCGTAAGTTTGAAGGTAAAGAAAGCGGCTTAGTGGTGGACTATATCGGCATCAAAAAGCAGATGAACCTGGCGCTCTCGCATTACACTGGCGGTCAGATTCAAAACCTAGAAGATATCCAAAAGTCAGTGGTGGTGGTAAAAGACCATTTGAATCTATTGGATACGGTTTACCATAAGTTTGACTCTAGCCTGTACTTTAATGGCACACCACTGCAGCAACTTAATTGCTTAAACGCGGCGGCTGATTTTGCGCTGCAATCTAAAAAGCTAGAAAAACGTTTTATGGATTTAGCCAAGCGTTTGAAGTCTGCCTATGACATTTGCGTCGGTAGCAGTGAGCTCACAAAAGCGCACAAGGACAAGATTCATTACTACCTAGCCATTCGTACCATCATCTTTAAAATCACTACTGGTGGCGCTCCTGACGTCGAGCAGATGAACCAAAAGGTACGTGACCTAGTGAAAGACGCGCTACTTAGTGATGGGGTGGAAGAAATCTTTAAGCTCGGTGATAATACCGACGGTGAGATTGATATCTTCGATGAAGACTACCTAGCCAAGCTTGAGGTGATTAAACAGCCTAATACCAAGTTAGAGCTACTACAGCAGCTACTGGCTAAAGCCATTGGTGAGCTGAAAAAGACCAATAAGGTTAAGGGCGTCGATTTCAGTAAGAAGATGAATGCCTTGGTTGAGAAATATAACGACCGTGACGAGCAAGATGTACTACGCGCTGAAGTCATTGGCGATTTCTCTGATGAGATCATCAAGCTGTATCACGAGCTGCGCGAAGAGATGGCGTCGTTTGGTGAGATGGGTATCGACTTTGAAGAAAAGGCGTTTTACGACATCCTGCTGTCACTGGCGCATAAGTACGATTTTACCTATCCTGAAGACAAACTGCTTGAGCTGTCTAAAGAAGTGAAAAAGCTTATCGATGAGAAAGCCAAATACACCGACTGGAACAAACGCGACGACATCAAAGCGGAGCTACAGTTTGATTTGATGGTGCTTCTCGATGAGTGGGGATATCCACCTGTTGATTCCAAAGAGGTCTATAAAGAGATATTTGAGCAGGCTGAGAACTTTAAGAAGAATAGGGTGGTTTAGTTATACTCAGACATAGTTTATGTATGAATTATTTAATTTCGAATATGCTATAAAGATAATTCAATGCCGTCAGGTATCACAGTCTGACTACAGTAAACCAGATTACGATGTAGTTGGGGCGGTTTAAAACTTTGTCCTTTTGCTCTTGTTACTGACTTAGTGCTTGCCATGAATATAGCCATAACGACTACCTGATTATTTGCTTAGTGGTTGGGTTTGATGTGTCCCCAACGTGTTTTGAGAACTGTGATATATTTTCCCTGTTTGAGCACATGCAAGAGGTCTATATATTACAGTTCTCGAAAACGTACTCTTGGTCAGAAAGACACAACCATTAATCATTGAAATAAATCTTTATAGATTAAAAATTACCCATTTTTCTAGAGCTGAGCAAATAGCTTTATTGCTAATGTAGTAGGATGATGAAAACTAACAAGCTACATAAATATTTGGATAAGGAAATTCTAGCATGAAGTTAAAAAAGGTCATCTTCAATGATCAAGGCTTTAGAAATTTACGCAATCTGACTATTAATATTGCTCCAAGAATTACTGTGATTGCAGGTCATAACGGTATAGGAAAGTCTACAATTCTTGGGCTAATTGCAAATGGGACAGAATATAAAGCTAATAAAACCTTATTAAATAAGAAGTTTAGCTCTGATTTCAGCGAAATATTCTATTTGGACTATCAAGGTGACTTTGCGCTAAGGAATAATGGCGCATCAACAGGGAACTTAGTGTATGAGGTAGATGATACAGAAATTACAAAAGTTTGTACTGTAACAGCTGGACATAAAATTATTATCAACCAGAAACAATATAGACCTTTTATGGTCAAGGTTAATAAATCAGATTTAACTGAAAAACAAATTGAGGATTTGGAAGCTAAGTCAGCGAAAGAACCTGAGGAAAAATTCATTTATATTCTTAGGGTAAGGCTGATACCTAGAACGCAAGGAACCCAATCGAAAGCAGCTAAGGTAGAGTTACCAACGATATACTTAGGAATGAGTCGTATTAGCCCCATAGGGGAGTTTGATAAATCAGCGATAAGTTATAAAAAGACACAAAAAACTGCTGCAACGTTGCAGTATATAAATAGTTTTTTTAATGATGTGATTCCATATCAACAGACAGAAGATCCTAATTTATACTCACACACTTTTATTAAAAGTAATAAGCAGTCGTTAGTGCCTGAATTTACACATTCATCACTGGCAATATCTCTCGGCCAAGATTCATTAAGCTCT